>OY970282.1:0-3834914 GCA_963715925.1 uncultured Solirubrobacterales bacterium
GTCCGGAGGGCTTCTCTGGAGAAGACCGATCCAGCCCACGCCCAAGGGCGCTTTCAGGCCGGCGGAGCAGTATAGCGCGTGGGAGCCGTAGGCGCGGGCACGTGCCCAACCCCACGGACGCAAACCCGCCCGAGGCGAGCGCTACTGCACGAGCAGCCGCCGGAAGCGGCGTTTGCCGACGCGCAGGACCTGCCCGTGGGCGCGCTCGCGAGCGACGTCGTACTCGCCGGCGCGCAGCGCGTCCTCCCCGAGCGAGGCGGCACCCTGATCGATCAGGCGGCGGGCGTGAGCGCGGGAGAGCCCGAACTCCTCGGCGATCACGGCGGGAAGGTGGACAACGCCGTCCGACGCGCGCACGCGGGCCTCGGTGATGTCCTCGGGGGTGCCGCGGTGGACGAAGACAAGGTCGAACTCGCGCTCGGCCTCCGCGGCGGCCTCGGGCGAGTAGAGCCAGGCGACCAGCCCCCGGGCGAGCGCGCGCTTGGCATCGCGGGGTGCGGTGGGTGGACTCCCATCATCGAGGGCACGCCCGAGCAGCAGGCGGTAGTACTCGCCCATGACCTCATCGGGAATGGACATGGTCTTCCCGTATATCTCCCCGGGAGGCTCGGCGATCCCGATGTGGTTGCCCAGCGACTTGGACATCTTGCGGCGCCCGTCGGTGCCGACGAGCAGGGGCATCGTCATGATCGCCTGTGAGGGCTGGCCGTAGGCGCGTTGGATGTCGCGCCCCAGCAGGAGGTTGAACTTCTGGTCGGTGCCGCCGAGCTCGAGGTCGGAGTGGACGGCGACGGAGTCGTACCCCTGCAGGAGGGGGTAGAGCAGCTCGAGCATCGAGATCGGCGCGCGGGCGGAGTAACGCTGGGCGAAGTCGTCGCGCTCGAGCAGCTGGGCGACGGTAGTGGTGCCGACGAGCCGCAAGAGCTCGGCCATCGGCATGTCGAGCCACTCGCCGTTGTGGCGAACCTCCAGGCGTGCGGGGTCGGGGTCGAGGATGCGCACGGCCTGCTCGCGAAAGGTGGCGGCGTTGCGCTCGATCTCCTCAGCGGAGAGCATCGGGCGCAGGGTGGAGCGCCCGGAGGGGTCGCCGACGCGGGCGGTGTAGTCGCCGACAATCAGCACGACGAGGTGCCCGGCGTTCTGGAGCTCGCGCAGCTTGCGCAGGACGACCGCGTGGCCGAGGTGGATGTCGGGCGCGGTAGGGTCGATCCCGAGCTTGACGCGCAGGGGCCGTCCCGCCGCGCGTGCCTCGGCGAGCCGCTCGGCGAGCGCGCCCTCGGGGAGCGAGTCGACAGCATTTTGGATCAGTTGATCGGCGTTCGCAGCTCGTTTTGGCGGGGCGTGGCCGGCCGGCCCTTGAGCCGGCCGGTCGGGGGCCTCATGGTCGGGGGGGCTCGGCATGGGCGAGCCAATGCTAAACTCTCGCCCCCGTTGGAGTCCGCCACGCTGTCAGGCAAAGCCCTCCCCGCGGAGCCCCGGAGCCGCTCGCGCCTGAAGAAGCTCCGCTTCTTTCTGATCTTCCTCGCGCTGGCGCTGCTCGGCCTCGTGTCGTTCGCCTTCGGCGTGTTCATGGCCGTGGCCTCGGACCTGCCGCAGCTGGAAGCGAAGTACCGCCAGGCAAACGCGCACAACTCGGTGTTGCTGGACGACAGGGGCACACAGATCGGGATGTTGAGCGAGCGCGACCAGGTGCTCGTCACCCCGCAGCAGATCCCGCCGATCGTGCGGGAGGCGGTGATCTCGATCGAGGACAAGCGGTTCATGACCAACAGCGGTATCGACCTGCGCTCGATCGCGCGGGCGTTCGTGACCGACGTACTGCACCAGAGCGCAGTGCAGGGCGCGTCGACGATCGAGCAGCAGTTCGTGAAGAACGCGCTGCCGGGAGCGCAGGCACACCGCACGATCTTCGAGAAGCTGCGCGAGGCGGCCCTGGCGTTCCATCTGGCCCACCACTGGCCGAAGCTGAAGATCCTGACGGAGTACCTGAACACGATTTACTTCGGCAACGGCGCGTACGGCATCGAGGCGGCGGCGCAGACGTACTTCGGGCAGGACGTCAACCACCGCGGCTGCGGCCTGCCCAAGCACCCGCTGTGCGTGCAGGAGCTCGAGCCGTGGGAGGCGGCGCTGCTGGCTGGGATCATCCAGTCGCCGACCGACTACAACCCGGTGACCGAGCCCGCGGCGGCGCGGGCGCGGCGCAACGTCGTGCTCCAGCAGATGTTCGAGCAGGGGTACCTGAACCGGACGGAGTACGAAGAAAGCACGATCCAGGCGCTGCCGGCGCCGCAGGACGTGGAGCCACCGCAGCAGCCGCTGGTGGACGGGGTCGACACGGGCTACTTCGACAGTTGGGTGGGCCAACAGGTGATCGCGCGCTACGGCGCGGAGCGCACCTACTACGGGGGCCTGCGGGTCCACACGACCCTCGACCTCGCCCTGCAGCGCGCCGCCGAAGAAGCGGTGGCTGGCTACCTGCCAGGCCCGGAAGGCCCGACGGCGGCGCTGGTAGCGATCGAAAACTCCACGGGGAAGGTGCGCGCGATGGTCGGGGGAAGGGGCTACGACGAAAGCCCCTTCAACCTCGCCACCGAGGGGGAGCGCCAACCGGGCTCCTCGTTCAAGGCGTTCGACCTGGCGGCGGCGCTGGAGGATGGCATTGCACCCGACTCGGTGTGGGCCTCGAAGGAAAAGACCTTCAAGGTGCCGCACAGCTCCGAACTGTTCGTGGTGCACAACGACGAAAACGCGTACTCGGGCTCGAACACGCTGACGGGGGCGACGGCCTTCTCAGACAACTCGATCTACGCGGAAGTGGGCCTCGACGTGGGCACCCGCCGGATCGCGAGCCTCGCACACCGGATGGGCATCACGACCCCGATCTCGACGAACCCGGCGATGACGATTGGAGGCCTGAAGACGGGCGTAACCCCGCTGGACATGGCGCACTCCTACGAGACGATCGCGCACGGCGGGGAGCGGGTGAGCGGCACCCTCGGGGAACCGAACGCGCCGGTGGGCATCGAAGCCGTGGGGACGGGGGCGCACACGCAGATGGACCACACGATCCTGCGCCGCGCGCTGCCCGCGGGGGTGGCGAGCACGGAGACGGAAATGCTCGAGACGGTGTTGGAGTACGGCACGGGGCGCGCGGCGGCGCTGGGGCAGTTCGCGGCGGGCAAGACGGGCACGACCTCCAACTACGGAGACGCGTGGTTCGTGGGGTGGGACCACCGGTACACGGTGGCAGTGTGGGTGGGCTTCCCCAACAGCCTCGTGCCAATGACCACGGAGTTCGACGGGGGCCCGGTCCTGGGGGGCACTTTCCCAGCGTTGATATGGCACAGCTTCATGGTGGGAGCGATGCAGGTGGAACGGGAACGCTCAGAAGAAGAAGGCGCCAAGCACGCGAGCACGCGGACGACGAACACCGAAGAAACCGGTCCCGTCCACCCCGGCGCCCTCACGACGACCCCGACGACGACGCCCTCCCCCACGCCTGGCAGGGAAGCGGCAGGGGGCGGGAGCTCGAAGGAAGCGACAGGAGGCGGGAGTTCGAAGGGTCAGGCCAACGCAGTGCCGACGGCCCCCACTGGCGGCGGGCAGAGCGGCAAGGGAGGCAGCGCCGAAAACTCCGAAGGCGCGCCGGCGCCGGCGCCGAAGAGCCCAACGGAAGCAGGGGCGGGCGGAGGAGCAGGCGGGAATCCCAATAATTCGGCGCCTACACCGGCGGGGGCGGGCGGGGCGCCGAGTCAGGCCCCGGCGCCAAAAGTGAGCGGCGGCACGGGCGCCCCGACAGGCGGCGCGAGCCCCTGAGCGTGGCGTGGCGGGTCGTCCGCTGGCCGATCCTCGATCGGCTGCTGGCAGGAGGACGGACGCCGGGTGGTCAGGCGCGTGGCAGAAGCGGACACCGGGTGGTCAGGCGCGCTCAGACTCACCCTGGTCTGGGGCGCGAGACGTGGGGGTTGCCGGCGAGGCAGAAGCGCCAGGGAAGATCGACGGCCTTGGTGATCCCGACGCGCGGGGCGGCCAGCACCTCGTGGTCCGCTTGCAGCCAGGACTCGCGCGGAGGGCGGATCGTGACGGGCCCACGGGTGAGGTCACATTCGTTATGCAACAGCTCGACGGCGAGCGCGACGGTGAGCTTGCCGGGGCCGGAGCAGAGCTCCTCGCGACGGTGGACGGCGCGGCGCTCGCGCATGCGGGCGATCCCGCGCAACGGCTCCAGGGCCCGAATCAGCACCGCGGCGCCGACGCCGGGCTCCTCGCAAACAGCGTTCAGCAGCGCGTGGATGCCGTAGGAGCGGTAGACGTAGGCGCGGCCGGGCCCGCCGAAGAGCGTGCGGGTGCGGGGAGTGAGCCCGACGAATGCGTGGCAGGCGGGCTCGCTCTCGTGGTAGGCCTCGGTCTCGACGATCACGCCGGCGGCGGCGCGGTGCTCGACGACACAGCCGACCAACGCACGGGCGACCTCGAGCACTGGACGGGCGTAGAACTCCGCCGGCAGTGCGCCCGGCGCGGGGGTGCGCGGAGGACGCACCGCGAAGCCCGAGGCGGCGGGAGCGCGGGGCACCGTGATGCCAGGGGCGACGGGAGCACGAGGAGAAGCCATCCGAAAACTCCTCAGATCGCTTCCAGCGGCTCTTTGCGGGCGGGTTCCACGAGCTTTTCGGATACCTCAATCCCAGGGATTGGGGGACTCCTCAGCGGGTGGGTGCGCGAGCACGCCGCGGGCGAGCTGCAATTGCTCGCGCACGCGCTCGGAGGAGGTGCCGCCCTCAGAGACCTTGCTCTCCAGCCAGGAGCTCTGGGTGAGCACCTCCAGGTACTCCTCCCCGTGCTCGGAGAGCACGGGGCTGTGCGCGGCGAGCTCGGCCGGCGTCAGCTCCGAGAGGCGCCGGCCGCCCTCCAGAGCGGTGCGCACCAGCCCGGCGACGACGCCGTGGGCCTCGCGGAAGGGCACGCCGTGGCGCACGAGCATGTCGGCGAGGTCGGTGGCGCCGAGCAGCTCGTCGGCGGCGGCGGCGGCCATGCGCTCGCGTGAGAAGCGAACGCCGAGGATCATCCCGCGAGCGGCGGAGAGCGCAAGCTGGAGGGTGTCGGCGGTGTCGAAGAGGTGCTCCTTGTCCTCCTGCATGTCCTTGTTGTAGGTGAGGGGCAGCGCGTGGAAGACCCCGTGCAGGGCGGTAAGGTGCCCAAGGATGCGGGGCGCCTTGGCGCGCAGCAGCTCGGCGGCGTCGGGGTTCTTCTTCTGGGGCATGATGGAGGAGCCCGAGGACCATGCGTCCGGCAGCTCGCAGAAGCCCACCTCCTGACTCGACCACAGCACGAGCTCGGAGCCAAGGCGCGAGAGGTGGGTGGCGCAGGTGGCGGCGGCGTGCAGGTAGTCCAGGGCGAAGTCGCGGTTGGACACGGCGTCGATCGAGTTGGGGAGGATGTCGTGGAAGCCGAGCTGGCGAGCGACGAGGCGCCGGTCGGTGTCGAAGCTGACCCCGGCGAGCGCCCCGGCGCCGAGCGGCAGGCGGCCGGCCTGCTCGAGCGCGAAGGCGAAGCGTTCGCGGTCGCGGGCGAGCATCCAGAAGTAGGCGAGCAGGTGGTGGGCGAGGTACACGGGTTGGGCGCGCTGCAGGTGGGTGTAGCCGGGCAGCGGCCAGTCGGTGTGCTCCTCGGCGCGGTTCAGCAGCGCGCCCATCAGCTCCCCGGCGGCGTCGTGGGCAGCGCGAGCCTGCTCGAGTACGTACATGGCGAGGTCGGTGGCGACCTGGTCGTTGCGCGAGCGCGCGGTGTGCAGCTTGCCGCCCACGGGCCCGGCGAGCTCGATCAGACGCCGCTCGATCGCCATGTGGATGTCTTCGTCGTCCTCCTCGAAGACGAAGGCGCCGAGCGCGAGCTCGGCCTCGACCTCTTCGATGCCTTCGATCAGGTTGTTGCGGTCCTCGAGCGAGATGATCCCGCGCTCGGCGAGCATCCAGGCGTGGGCGCGCGACTGCTCGATGTCCTGCGGCCACAGCCGCCGGTCGAAGGCCAGCGAGGCGTTCAGGCGCCGGAAGTCGGGGTGCTGGGGCTCGCGGAAGCGGGACATGGGATTGCGAGGAGCTCCGATTTAAACAATGGGAGGGGGTTTGAAGGCCCGCCCACCCGGGCCTGCCCTCCCCCCGAAAAAGGCGGGGTGCTGGAGCTCGCGGAAGCGGGACATGACCTTCGGTGGAGTTGTGCTCGGAGGGCAGGACAGTAGCGGAGATCCGCGGCGGCGGTCACGCGCTTCGAGTTGCCGAAGGAGAGCACCGAGCGGGATGCCAGTCGCGGCGAGGGAAGGCCTTTTACCAGTACCAGATTTTTGGATTGTCCTTATATGCTCAAAAAAAAGCACGTGGTTGGCGGCACTCGCCGAGTAGATGGAAACATTGCGTGCACGGCGGGGGGGCGTGCGCAATAATCGCCACATGACGGAGCTGCATGAACGACCGCCGCTGCGTGAGCGACCTCCAATCGCCCACATTCGAGGACTGCCGCGGGGGCCGCACTCGCTCACCCGTGCGCAGGTGGCGACCAACCAGCGCCAGCGCCTACTGGAGGGGATGATCGACACGATCGGGGCGAAGGGTTACGCGGCGAGCACGGTCTCGGATGTGATCAAGCGGGCGGGGGTCTCACGGAAGGCCTTCTACGAACACTTCGCCAACAAGGAGCAGTGCTTCCTTGCGACGTACGACTCGATCGCGGCTTACGGGCAGCGCGCGATCTCCGAGGCGTTCCACCACGCGGAGGGCCTGCCGGACAGCGCGAATGCCGCGCTTGGAGAGCTCTTCGACCTGGCACTCGCGCGCCCGGAGGCGCTGCGAGTGCTGATGGTGGAGATCGGCGCTGCGGGCCCGGCGGGGATCGGGCGCCGCGAACGGATGGCGGCGGACTATGAGGACTTCCTGCGCGAGATTCTGGGCATGCAGGCAGGCCCAGGCCCGATTCCCAACCCGGTGCTGCGCGGCGTGGTGGGGGGGCTGGTGCACGTGCTCTACGCGCACCTGCGCCGCGGGGAGCGCGCGCGACTGCGCAAGCTCGTCCCTGCGCTGGCGCAGTGGGCGACCTCCTACTGGCCGGCGCCGGCGACGATTAGGAGCCTGGTAGACCCCACTCCGCAGGAGCTGCACCTGGACCTGTCGGGCGGGCGCGCCCCGGGCTCGCTCTCGCTCGAAGCCGCCGCCAGTGGCCGGCGCAAGCTGCCGCGTGGAGAGAACGGAATGTCGCGCAGCTTCGTGGTCCACAGTCAACGCGAGCGGATCCTCGACGCGGTCGCGAACCTCACCGCGACGAAAGGCTACGCGGCGCTGACGGTGGAGGGCGTCGCGGCGGAGGCGTCGGTCTCACTGCAAGCGTTCTACGAGCACTTCAGGGACAAGGAAGACGCGTTCCTGGTGGCGTACGAGATCGGCCACGACAAAGCGCTCGCGCTGGTGGAGCAGGCCTACCGGTCCCAGCCGGAC
The DNA here is from genome assembly GCA_963715925.1 of uncultured Solirubrobacterales bacterium. GTDB lineage: Bacteria > Actinomycetota > Thermoleophilia > Solirubrobacterales > Solirubrobacteraceae > Palsa-744. The sequence continues at coordinate 7,485 of OY970282.1, forward strand.
TGGCGCCTGGGTGTGCGGGCAGGCATCTCGGCGCTGTTTCGCTTCATGGCGGGCGAGCCAACCTACGCACACGTGGCGATGGTGGACGTGATGGCGGCGACGGAGCGCACCGCTGAGCGCGCGTTCAAAGGCGCCGCCTCCTACGCCCAGATGCTGCTCCCGGGCCTCGACTACAGCCCCAATGGGCAGCGCCCGCCGGACGTCACCGTGGAGGCGATCGCGGGGGGCCTGTTCGAGCTGTGCCTGCACCACGTACTGCAGGGCCGGGTGCACGAGCTCCCGACGATCGTCCCGCGAGCGACGTACTTCGCATTGGCCCCGTTCATCGGCGCGCAGGCCGCGAGCGAAGTCGCAACGGCGCCATAGCCCGGCCACCCGCTCGCACCGGCCAGTATCGCCGAGTTGACCCCGCTGGCGCAGACGACCGGCAAGGCTTGGCTACCGTCCCACCGCCTCCCGGAGCACGTCCGCCACGCAGCGCACCTGCCACTCCTTCATGCCAACGAAGAATGGCAGCGCGATCGAGCGCGCCGCCACGTCCTCGGCGACCGGGTACTCGCCTGGGCGGTGGCCGAACCGCTCGCGGTAGAAGCGCATCAGGTGGATCGCCGGCAGGTAGGGCTTACTCTGGATCCCCTCCGCCGCCAGCGCCCGCACCACCGTGTCGCGATCGGCCCTGTGCGGGAGCTGCACGACGAACACAAACCACCCCCGCCTGCTTCCTTCCATGTCCGGGCACGGCAGCTCCAGACCCCGGATGCTCCCGAGCGCCTCCCGGTAGAGGCCCGCGAGCCGCGCCCGCGCCGCCAAGAAATCCTCCAGGCGCTCCAGTTGCACCAGGCCCAGGGCGCACGCGATGTCCGAGAGGCGGTAGTTGAAGCCCAGGCGGTCGTGATCGAGCCAGCCCCGCTGCGGAGAGCGTCCCTGGTTGCGCTCGGAGTCGATCCGCTCCTTCAGCGCCGGATCGCCCAGTACGACCATCCCCCCCTCCCCCGTGGTGATCTGCTTGTTCGCGTAGAACCCGAACACAGCAGGGTTGCCCCGGCCTCCCACCTGCCTGCCATCCGGATGGCGCGCCCCCAGCGCCTCGCACGCGTCCTCCACGATCTTAAGGCCATGACGGCGCGCGATCTCCTCGAACGCGTCCATCTCCGCGGGGTAGCCGAAGATGTGCACCGGCAGGATCGCCCGCGTGCGCTCACTCACCGCCGCCTCCGCCGCCTCCGGGTCCAAGTTCAGAGTCATCGGGTCGATGTCCGCGAACACCGGGCGCGCGCCCTCGTACAGCACCGCGTTCGCCGAGGCCACGAACGAGAAGGGGCTCGTGACCACCTCATCCCCCGGCCCCACCCCCACCGCGCGCAGTGCCAGGTGCAGGCCCGCGGTGCCACTCGACACCGCGCTCGCGAGTATGGGACTTCCGCCTACCCCTCCGTCCTCCCCGCCCACGCGCTCCGCGAACGCCCGCTCGAACTCCGCCACGCGCGGACCCAGCGAGAGCTCGCCCGAGCGCAGCACCTCGAGTACCGCGCGCTCCTCCGCCCCGCCCAGCGAGGGGCGCGCCAGCGGAATCGTTTCCTCCTCGCTCACCGCAGGCGTGCCACGGGACTGCATCCGGATCGTCTCCTCCTCGCTCACTGCAGGCGTGCCACCGGCTGCATCCCATACTCAAGCGAGTCCACCAACGCGTCCCACGAGGCCGCGATCAGGTTCTCGGAGACCCCGATCGCGCCCCACACCCGCCGGCCGTCGGAGGCGTCGATCAACACCCGCGTCACCGCGCCGGTGCCCTTGTCCTCGTCGAGGATCCGCACCTTGAAGTTCACAAGCTCGATGTCGCGCAGGTGCGGGTGGATCTCCCCGATCGCGGCGCGCAGCGCCCGGTCCAGCGCGTTCACCGGGCCGTTGCCCTCCGCCGTGCGCACGTAGCGGCGCTCGCGCTGGCCGAAACGGGGACCGATTCGGGGGACACTTGCTTCGCTCGCATCCCCGAATCGACCAGCGCCGACGGCGCGTGTCTCCCGGCTTCGGTCGTCCGGATCGGCGTGCTCGTCCAGCGGCGAGGGGTCGGGGATCCAGATCTTGATCGTCGCCTCCGTCTCGACCGCCCCGTCCGCGCGCTGCTCCACGATCACCCGCCACGACTCCAGACGGAACAGCGGCTCGTACTCCCCCGCCTCCCTGCGCATCAACAGCTCGAACGAGCCGTCGGCCGCCTCGAACTGAAAGCCCCGGTGCTCGAGCTCCTTGACCCGCTCGGTCGTGCGCAGCGCCGCCTCCCGATCCAGGTCGATCCCCGCCTCGCGCGCCTTCTCCATCACCGTCGCCTTACCTGACAGCTCGGAGACCAACACCTCGCGGCCGTTGCCCACGAGCTCCGGGTCCACGTGCTCGAAGGTCTGCGCGTCCGCGCTCACCCCCGCCGCGTGCAGCCCCGCCTTGTGCGCAAACGCGTGCTTGCCCACGTACGGCTGCGCGGGGTCGGGCACGCGGTTGAGCAGCTCATCGACGAAGTGCGCCGTCTCCCGCAGCCGCGCGAGCTGCTCGCCCGCCAGCACCTCGATGCCCATCTTCAGCTGCAGGTCGGCGATGACCGTCACGAGGTTGGCGTTGCCCGTGCGCTCTCCGATCCCGTTGACGGTGCCCTGCACCTGGCTCGCGCCCGCCTCGACCGCCACCAGCGTGTTGGCTACCGCGCAGCCCGAGTCGTCGTGCGTGTGGATGCCGAGCGCCAGCTGCGACAGCGCAGTGCGGACCTCCTCGACCGCCGCCCGCACGCCCGTCGGCAGCGAGCCGCCGTTGGTGTCGCACAGCACCACCCGCTCGGCGCCGGCCTCGGCGGCGGTGCGCACGCACTGCAGGGCGTATTCGCGGTCCAGCGCGAAGCCGTCGAAGAAGTGCTCCGCGTCGAGTAGCACCCGCTTGCCGGCAGCGAGGAGGAACGCAACCGACTCCCCGATCATCGCGAGGTTCTCCTCGCGCGAGACGCGCAGCACCTTCTCCACGTGCAGCGGCGAGGCCTTGCCCACCAGCGTGCACACCGCCGCGTTGCACTCCGCCAGCACCCGCAGGCCCTCGTCCTCCGCGGCGGGGACGCCGCGCCGGCGGGTCATCCCGAACGCCACGATCTCCGCGTCCGCCAACGTCTCCCGCGCAAGCAGCTCGAACAGCTCGCGCTCCTTCGGGTTGGAGGCGGGGAAGCCCGCCTCGATCAGCTCGATCCCGAGCTCGTCCAGCGCGTGCACCACGCGCAGCTTCTCCTCCGCCGTCAGGCTCAGCCCGCCGCCGCCCATGCCGTCGCGCAGGGTCGCGTCGTAGAGCTCGACCGGCGGCATCAGCCCGCCGGTGTCTCGAGCGCCGGAGCGCTCACCACGTCGAGCCACTCCCGGTAGCGCTCCGAGCGCCCGTGGATCGCGTCGTCGAACGCCGCCTGCAGCACGCGCGTCACCTCGCCGGGCTCGCCCGTGCCGACCCGGTGGTCGTCGATCTCGCGCACCGGCACGAGCTCGGCCGCGGTGCCCGACATGAACACCTCGTCCGCGAGGTACATCTCCGCGCGCGCCACGTCGCGCTCCACCACGGTGTAACCGAGGTCCTGTGCGATTTGGATCAGCGAGCGGCGGGTGATGCCGTCGAGGATCGAGTTGTGCTGCCCCGGCGTGGCGATCTCCCCGTCGCGCACGATGTACACGTTCTCGCCGGTGCCCTCGCACACGTGGCCATGGTCATCCAGCAGAATCGCCTCTTCGTAGCCGGCCTTCACCGACTCCACCTTCGCGAGCACGCTGTTGAGGTACTGCCCTGAGGCCTTCGCGTGCGGGATCAGCGAGTCCGGGCTGATGCGCCGCCACGAGGACACCTTCGCGCGCACGCCGTGGCGCTTGCCCTGCTCGCCGTGGTAGAGGTCCCACTCCCAGCACGCGATCGTCACGTCGACCGGGGCGTCGAGCGGGTTGAGGCCCATCTCCCCGTAGCCGCGGTTGACAAGCGGGCGGATGTAGCAGGAACGCAGGCCGTTGCGCGCGACCAACTCTAGCGTCGCGGTGCGCAGCTGCTCGACAGTGAAGGGGACCGGCATGTAGTAGAGCTCCGCCGAGCACAGCAGCCGCTGCAGGTGATCGACGTTGCGGAACACCGCTGGGCCTCGCTCGGTCTCGTAGCAGCGCATGGAGTCGAACACCCCGGTGCCGTAGTGCAGGCCGTGCGTGAGGACGTGGACCTTGGCGTCCTCCCAGGGGACGAAGTCTCCGTTGATCCAAATGAGGTCCGTGGGGTTCAAGGTCCTTCGCTCCTGTCTGTGTTTAGAGGTAGTACAGCACCGCCCGCGTCGCGTCCGCCGTGCTGGCTCCGCCCCCGAGGTCGGGGGTGCGCACGCCGTCGTCGAGCGCGCGTTCGACAGCTGATTCTACCTCCAGCGCCTGCTCCTCCATGTCGAGGCTGTTGCGCAGCATCAGCGCCGCGGACAGGAACATGGCCATCGGGTTGGCGATCCCCTCCCCCGCGATGTCCGGCGCGGAGCCGTGCACCGGCTCGTACAGCCCCGGGGTACGCGGCTCGCGGTCGCCCAGGGAGGCGCTGGGGAGCATCCCGATCGAGCCCGTCAGCATCGCCGCCTCGTCGGAGAGGATGTCTCCGAACATGTTCTCGGTCAGCAGCACGTCGAAGTGGCGCGGGTTGGCGATCAGCTGCATCGCCGCGTTGTCCACCAGCATGTGCTCGAGCTCCACGTGCGGGTATTCGCGGTCCTGCACGCGGCTCACCACCTCCCGCCACAGGCGCGACGTTTCCAGGACGTTGGCCTTGTCCACGCTCGTCACCTTCGCGTGCGCCGCGTTGAACGCGGTGCGCGCCACCCGTTCGATCTCCTTGACGTTGTAGGAGCAGAGGTCGCTCGCCGCCGTCTCCGTGCGCGTCTTCTCGCCGAAGTAGATCCCCCCGGTCAGCTCGCGCACCACCAACAGGTCGACGTCTTCGATCCGCTCGCGCCGCAGCGGCGAGGCGTCGTACAGCTGTGGCAGCGGGCGCACCGGGCGCACGTTGGCGTACAGGCCGAGACCCCGGCGCAGCTCGAGCAGCCCCCGCTCCGGGCGCGGCGCCTGTGGATCGGTGCTGTCCCACTTCGGGCCCCCCACCGCACCCAACAGCACGGCGTCCGCGCGCCGACACGCCGCTAGGGTCTCCTCGGTGAGTGGGACGCCGTAGGCGTCGATCGAGGCGCCCCCGATCGGCCGCTCGTCGAGATCGAAGTCGCCGAGCGCGTTCAGCACTGCGCGCGTCGCGGCCATGATCTCCGGCCCGATCCCGTCGCCAGGGAGGATCGCTATGCGTTTGTACACGGGCATCCTGGCTCCATCTGGACCACCCTACCCCCGGCAACGCCGCTCGTCAGTTGTGGATACAGCCTTGCAGGCAGTTACAGCGTCCGCGCAAGGTTGTTACAGCGCTGTTGTATCAGTAACCGAGCGTTTCCGGACGCCCTCGTAGGCGATGATCGCATCCTCCTGGCCGAGCGTCACCGCGATGTCGTCGAGGCCCTCCAGCAGCCGCCGCCGTGTCTCGGGGTCGATCTCGAACGCGACCGCGACGAGCTCTCCGGAGCGGGCGGGATCCGGGTCGGGGTAGCGCACCTCGCCCGCGCGGAGGTCGATCTGGCCCTCCCCCGCCGCGGCCAGCGCCCGGCAGTGCTCCTCGGGCAGGACCACGGGCAGCAGCCCGATCTTCGTGCAGTTGGAGTAGAAGATGTCAGCGAAGGAGGGCGCCACAATCGCTTGGAACCCGTAGTCCTGCAACCCCCACGGAGCGTGCTCGCGCGAGGAGCCGCAGCCGAAGTTCTCACCCGCCACGAGGACCGGGTTGGCCGGCAGCTCCCAGCCGGGCTCCTTCGCCCAGTCGTAGAAGAGGAACTCCCCGAAGCCCGAGCGCTCCACGCGCTTAAGGAACTGCTTGGGCATGATCTGGTCGGTGTCGACGTTGGCGCGGTCGAGGTGGCTGACGGCGCCTGAGATCGTCTCTATCGCTTCCATTGCCTTCCTCAGCTCCAGTCCCGTATGTCCGTGAAGTGCCCCTCGATCGCCGCGGCCGCCGCCATCTGCGGGGAGACGAGGTGCGTGCGCCCGCCGCGGCCCTGGCGGCCCTCGAAGTTGCGGTTGGACGTCGAGGCGCACCGCTCTCCCGGGGCGAGGATGTCCGGGTTCATCCCCAGGCACATCGAGCAGCCCGCCACCCGCCAGTCGAAGCCCGCCTCGCGAAAGACCCGGTCGAGGCCCTCCGCTTCGGCCTGCGCCTTGACCTGCTGGGAGCCCGGCACCACCATCGCGTTCACGCTCGGGGCCACCCTGCGCCCCGCGACCACCTCGGCGGCCGCGCGCAGGTCGCCGATCCGCGAGTTGGTGCACGAGCCGATGAACACCCGGTCGATCGCGATCTCCTCGATCGGCGTGCCCGGTGCAAGCGCCATGTAGTGCAGCGCGCGCTCGGCCGCCTCGCGCTCGGCCCGGCTCGAGAACTCCTCCGGCGCGGGCACCCGCCCGGTCACGTGCGTGACCATCGCGGGCGTCGTGCCCCACGTCACCTGCGGGCAGAGCGCCGCGGCGTCCACCGTCAGCTCGCGGTCGAAGCCCGCGCCCGCGTCGCTTGCCAGCTCGCGCCAGCGCTCGAAGGCCGCTTCGAGCTCCGCGCCCTTTGGAGCGCCGGGGCGCTCGCGGTCGGTGAACCACGCGAACGTCGTCTCGTCGGGCGCGATCATCCCCGCGCGTCCGCCCCCCTCGATCGTCATGTTGCAGACCGTCATCCGCCCCTCCATCGAGAGGCGTTCGATCGCGGGACCCACGTACTCCACCACGTGGCCCCCCGCGCCGCCGACGCCCATCTGCCCGATTGTGCCGAGGATCAGGTCCTTGGCAGTGACTCCAAAGCCGAGCTCGCCCTCGTAGCGAATGCGCATCGAGCGCGGGCGCTGCTGCACCATGCACTGCGTCGCCAACACGTGCTCCACCTCGCTCGTGCCGATCCCGAACGCTAGCGCGCCGAACGCCCCATGCGTGGCGGTGTGCGAGTCCCCGCAGACGATCGTCATGCCCGGCTGCGTCACCCCCAGCTCCGGGCCGATCACGTGCACGATCCCCTGCCGCTCGGAGCCCAGCGAGTAGATCGGCACCCCAAACTCCGCGCAGTTGCGCTCCAACGTCTGCACCTGCACACGCGAGAGCTCTTCCTTGATCGCCGCCGCGTTCGGTGTGCCGTCCGTCGGGGTGTTGTGGTCCGCCGTGGCCAGCGTGCGGCCGGGGCGGCGCACCCTGCGACCCGCCAAGCGCAGGCCGTCAAACGCCTGCGGGCTCGTCACCTCGTGCACGAGATGCAGGTCGATGTACAGCAGGCCGGGCGCCACCTCGTGCGCCTCCCAGATCTTCTCGAACATGCTCTTCGGCATATGGATATGTCTTATCAGGTAGGCCGCCCGCGTCCGGAAGTCCTCCTCAGCCGTAATAACGGGCGATGACCTGTAGCTGGCTGAAGACGTCGTGCCCCAGGAACAGGATGACCATCGCGGCTCCCACCACGGGAGCCCACCTCCGCCCGGCGCCTCGCACCGCCAGGACGATCACGGCGCCCAGCAGCGGGAGCATCGGCAGCAGATAGCGCGGCTCGCCAAACGCCAATTCATGTTCGACCACATCGGTCTGATAGGAGGAAACTCCAACCAACGCCAGCACCCCAACAGTGATCGCGGCGTAGATGCCGAGCTCCGGCAGGCGAGCCCTGAGCGCATCGCGCTGCGCGAGCAGCTCCCGGCCACAGAGCAGCGCGAGCGCCCCCGCCAGCACCAGCGCGACGTTGTCGACCCAGGTGGGGAACACGGTGTCCATCCAGCCGTAGAGACCGACGGAACGGTCGAACCAGATGTCCTTGTACGTCGTAATCCCCTGGAAGTAGTGCGGCATTCCCGGCAGCCGCGGCAGGTACAGCTCCCAGGCGTAGCTGAGCTCGTTGAACAGCGACTTCGAGACGGCCGTGGAGGTGCCCGAGACGGCTCCGAACGTCGGGTGGCTCGACAGCACGTTCCTGAGCGCATAGAGCATCACGGGAGCGAGGCCGATGCCGGCGGCGATCGCGAACGATCGCAGTGCTTCCCCCCAGCCCCGGGCACGCGCCTCCCGCACACTCAGCACGACCAGGCCAGCGAACACACCGAGCGCAAGCCCGACGAAATTGAGCTTCGTCATGAAGCCCACCGCGATCAGCAGGCCGAGCGCGGCGGCGAGACGCCGGGTGAACCCTCGACGGAATGCGCGCGCCAGGCACAGGAAGATCCCGGCGGCGACCGTATACAGCAGCGTATCCGGGTTGACGCTGCCGGACATGAACCCGAACAGCGGCTGCAACGCAACGCACAGGGCGCCGACGGTCGCGGCCCATGGCACGCCCGGTAGGGCCTCGCGTAGGAACAGAAAGATCAGCAGTGCGGTGACTGCTCCCAGGAGCACCCCGAGCAGCCTCATGAGCTGCAGCTGAAGGAGCATGTTGGGACTTCCCAGGGCGTAGGGAATCAGCTGGAGCACGTAGTACAACGGCGGCTCGGGCGTGGCGATTCCCACATAACCGGAGCCGACGCGCGAGGCGCCCGCGTTGGCGTCCTGCACCAGGGCTCGCTGTTCGGCCGCCGTGGTGATAGTGGGCGTGGCCGGCGAGAACCTCACCTGGTAGTAGTGGATGCCTATCAGCACGTTCAGCTCCTGGCGCGAGTACGCTTCCTTTTTTTCCTGTTCGTCCCCTTCTTTGGGCAGCGTCCCGGTTTCGGCGAGCTGCTCGACATAGGCGAAATGGTCGACCTCGTCCTTCCCCTGGAAAGGCGGTGTTATGAGCGACCAGGCGGCGGCGTTCAGCAGCGCGATCAATGCGCACATCCACGCGGCTGCGGGTACACGCCTGAGCACCGCTCGCGCATCGACCGACAGTCCACTCCGCACCCACGCCAACGCGGCCGGCGCTCGCGCGACACGCCCTGGTCGCGACCTGCCTGTTCGCACGTTGGGTCGAGAGCCGACGGAAGCCTTTCCCGGCGGGCGTCGAGCGGGCGCCTTGCTCATGGCAGCTCCCGCAAGGTGAGCCCCAGCGCGAGCGCGCCGACGGCGGCCATCAGCGCCGCGGCGAGCAGCGCGATCCACGTCCCGCTGAAAGCACGACCGAGACCCATGTGCTGTGCGACCGACAGGACACGAGACCACCACGAGCTCCGGCCGGCGGCGAGATATTCGACGCCCACCCTGCCCTTGAGCTTCGCCGCCGCTGTGGACCCGCTCTCCGGGACCCCCGCCGCTTCCTGCGGGGGCGTGAGGTCCCCGATCAGGATCACAGGCTCGCTGTTCGGCCCGAGCGCAATGCAGAGCCTCACGTCGGAAGTCGTGTGATCCACCGGTTTGACGGGCACCGTAACCGACTCGCCTGTCCATTCGGCGCCTCTGCTGCCCTTCGCGAGCACCTGCGAGCCGCTGTATGCCACCACGTGCACCTGGGTCCCAAAGAACGCCCGCATCCACAGACGGATGCCCGTCACCCCGCTCGGCAGCACTTCATTTGCCTGGCAGACCGTGATATCGCCGGTGGCGAGATAGAGTTCCCCGCGTTCTCCTCGCCAACCCGTCCGTACGACGCGCGGCGGCGAGCGCGTGAGCGTCACAGCGCCGACGGCGACCAGCAGCGCGACGCCCACGGCGAGCGTGACCTGGACATTTCGCATCGCACCAATATGCCGAGGCTTGCCGCAAAAGCCGTCTTATGACAAGGAAAACGCCGGCGATGTCTCTGACCTGCCTGGCGGTGGCCGACCGCTCACGGCCAGGTTCGCGGACCCCCAGGGCTCGCTGGAGTGGCCGCTGGCGGGTGTCAGCGCGACCTACAGCCCGGCGGGCTCGGGCTGCAACGGAGCGCTCGCCGGCGGGTGCCGTCTACTGCGACATCACGGCCCGGCGGGCTCGGGCATTCCGAGCGCGTCCGCCGGGGCCTCCGCACGCGCGCGGGCGACCGACAGCGCGCGCACGTACGCGCGCGCGGCCGCGTCGATGATGTCGGTCGAGACGCCCTGTCCCGCGCCGGTGCAGCCGTCCACCTCGAGGACGACCGACACCTCGCCGAGCGCGTCCTGACCCTCGGTGACCGCGCCGATCGTAAACTCGCCGAGCTTCGCCTCGACGCCCGCGGCCGCGTTGATCGCGCGGAACATCGCGTCGATCGGGCCGTCGCCGGTGCACGAGCCCTCGGCGGTGGCGCCGTCGGGCAGCGTGACCGCCACCCGCGCGTGCGGAGGCCGGCGCGAGGACGCCTCGGCCTCGAACCAGTCGATCGCATACCCGGGGATCTCCTCGCGCAGCTCGTCGGTCACGAGCGCCTCCAGGTCCATCGCCGTCAGCGACTTCTTGCGGTCGGCGATCTCCTTGAAGCGCTTGAACGCCGTGTTCAACGCCTGGCCGTCGAGCTGAAAGCCCATCTGCACCAGCGCGTCGCGCAGCGCGTGGCGGCCGGAGTGCTTGCCCAGCACGATCGAGTTCGCCTCCAGGCCCACCGACGTGGCGTCCATGATCTCGTACGTCGTGCGCTCCTTCAGCACCCCATCCTGGTGGATGCCCGACTCGTGCGCGAACGCGTTGCGGCCCACGATCGCCTTGTTGGGCTGCACCACGTACCCTGTCAGCCGCGACACCAACCGGCTCGTGCGCGCCAGCTCGCGCGTGTTCACCGCCGTGTCCAGCCCGCCCACGTCCGCGCGGCGCGTGCGCAGCAGCATCACGATCTCCTCCAGCGACGCGTTGCCCGCGCGCTCGCCGATCCCGTTGACCGCACACTCGACCTGCCGCGCTCCCGCCAGCACACCCGCGAACGAGTTCGCCACCGCCAGCCCCAGGTCGTCGTGGCAGTGCACCGAGAGCACCACGTCGTGCAGTGCCGGCACCAGCTCGTACAGCCGCGCCAGGTACGCCTGGAACTCGTGGGGCATCGCGTAGCCCACCGTGTCGGGAATGTTGATCGTCGTGGCGCCCTCCTCGATCGCGATCTGCACCACCTCGGCGGTGAACTCCACCTCCGAGCGCGTCGCGTCCATCGGCGAGAACTCCACGTCCTCCAGGTACTCCTTCGCGTGCGCCACCGCCGCGCGCGCCTGGCCCTTGACGTCCTCGCGCGTGGTCTGCAGCTGGTGGACGATGTGGATGTCCGAGGTCGAGATGAACGTGTGGATGCGCGGGCGCTCCGCGTCCCTGACCGCCTCCCACGCCGCGTCGATGTCGGCCACATGCGTGCGCGCCAACCCCGCAATTACCGGCGGCGCCGGCTCGACGACCTCGCGGGCGATCGCCTGCACCGCCTCGAAGTCCCCCGGCGAGGTGATCGGGAAGCCCGCCTCGATCACGTCCACGCCCAGCCGCGCCAGCTGGTGGGCGATCTCCAGCTTCTCCTGAGTGTTCAGCGCGATCCCCGGCGACTGCTCCCCGTCGCGCAGGGTGGTGTCGAAGATCTGCACGCGACGCTCCGCGTCCACCGTGCCGCCTGCTCGATCGGGTGTGCCGCTGCTCGTCATGTCGCTCACGCTCCTTTACTCGGTCTCTTGCGTACTTCCTCCAGTGGGTTTGCGGCTACGCGGCCGCCACGCGCTATTCCCCCCGAGGGGGGAGCAGGAGAAGTCGGAGAGAGGCCTGGAACGACATGCTTCGCGCAGGGTAGCACCGCCGCCCCGCGATGCCAAGCAAGGTCAGGGAGTGAGCACTACCTTCCCGATGTTCCTGCGCTCGGTGATCATCCGCTGCGCCTCGCCGGCCTCATCGAAACCGAAAGCGCCCGCCACCACCGGCCGGACCGTGCCGTCGTCGATCAGCGCGCGCAGCGGGACGATCCACGGGGCCAGCGTCCCGTGGTCCTTCCACAGGCTGAGCATGTTCAAGCCGATCACAGCCTTCGATTCGGAGATCTGCTTGACCATGTTGAAGCGCGGCATCCGCGCCAGGGTGCCCAGCCCGGAGACAAGGTTGCGCTTCTCGCCGGAGACGGCTGCCGAGGCGCCGAACGCGACGAGGCGACCGCCTGCGCGCAGCTGGTTGTAGCCGCGCCGCAGGCTCTTCCCGCCGACCGCGTCCATGATCAGGTCGAACTTCGGCAGCCCCTGCTCCCAGCCGGCTTTGGTGTAGTCGAGCGGATGGTCGACGCCGAGCTCGACGATCCGCGCGTGCTTGCCGGGGGAGGCGGTGCCGTACACCTCCGCGCCCCGATGCTTGGCGAGCTGCGTCGCCGCGATTCCCACCCCGCCGCCAGCCGAGTGGATCAGCACCCGCTCGCCCGGCTGCACGTTGCCATAGCCGATCAGCCCCGCCCACGCGGTGCCGTAGTTGACCGGGAGCGCAGCGCCCTGCTCGAAGCTCAGCTCGTCGGGGAGCGGGATCAGATCGCCGACCGGCACCACCACCTGCGAGGCGTAGCCGCCGAACATCGTGCTCGCGATCACCCGCTGCCCGCCAATCAAGCCTTCCACGCCCTCGCCCAGCTCGACAATCGTGCCGGCCACCTCGTAACCCACCACGCACGGCGGCTTCGGCGCGTCCGGGTAGATGCCGATGCGCGCCATCACATCCGCGAAGTTGATGCCCGCCGCGGCCACGTCGATCCGCACCTGACCCTTGCCGAGCGGCGAGTCGGGCCGCTCGCGCACCTTCAGCACCTCCGGCCCACCGTGCTTTGTGATCTCGACGACCCGCATCCCAGTGCCAGACTATCCGAAACCGGGGGCCCGCCGCCGTTACCCGTAGCTGGCGCGGCCGGTGAGCCTCGACTCGGTGGAGGCGTGCCCGGTGAGGAACAGCCGGTGAGCCTCGACCATCGGCGGTGTCCCGGTGGAGGATCGGCCGAAGCGCCTCGACTCCGTCGCCGCGTCGGCGCCTGTCTATCCGGCGGCGGCGCTTTCGGTTTCCTCACCGCCGTTTTCGGTTGCTTCGTGCGCCAGGTTCTCCTTGAGGATGGTTTCTCCGGTTACCGACCCTTCCTTCGCCGACTCGTCTTTCGCGATGACGACCACGATCCCCGGGCGCTTGGAGCTGGTGATCGTGGCGGTGTAGACCCCAGTTTCCTTTTCTACGACTTCTTCCCCGACCAGGCCACCGGGCTTGGATTCGAACCTCACCGACTGATGCCCGACTGAATTCTTATTTTCGTCGGTCACCTTTGCTTCCACTGTGGTCGTAGACCTGCCATCCGCGACTATTTCGGGCCGTTCAAGCGAGAGGCTGATATGGGCCGCGGGGCCCGGGATCTCCGTGAGGACGGCGTGACTGTGGATCTTGTTGTGGCCGTGGTCTTGCACAACGATCATCACGGTTCCAGCGTGTATGGAGCTGACGATCGTGGCGGTGTACACGCCCGAGGGGTGTTCGGACACAGCCCCGACTTTGACCCCGGCTTCCATGGGCAGGAATTCGATCTTCTGGCCGGCGACCGGCTGGGCACGACCGTTGAACGCCTTCGCCGTCAGGAGCGTTTCGGAGCTGCCGTTGGCGACGACTTCGGGCTCCGAAAGGGAAGACTCGATGGAGGCGACGCCGCTGGCTTCTCCGTGGCTGCCCGAGGTCCGCTGGGAGCCGGTGCTCGTGGTGATCGACCCACCCTGTCCGGTGACCACCGCGATCACGGGGGGCTTGGGACCGAGATCGAGCTTCACGACCGCTCCGGACAGGACGTGGCTCCCCCCTTCGGGGCGCGTACCGCGGACAAGGCAGCGGCGTCCCTGGGGGCAGCGGTCAACCGTCACGCCCTTCAGCCCTTCGCGTTTGAGCTCCGCTATCGCCTCCGCTTCGGTCATGCCGGCTACGTCGGGCACCGAAACTCCCACGAACGGGACCGGGATCGCAAGGCCCTCCCCAGGGTGCAGAGCCAGCCTGCCGACAGCGCCTCCGTAGAGGAGCAGCACAGCGACGACGGCTCCGATCGCGAGCGCTGCGAAAGCGCCGAGCAGCGCCTTGCGGCGGGCCAGCGCGGCCACGCGTCCCCAGCGAACCGGGGTCTCCGGCATCGTGTCGGCCGCCCCTTCGATCCGCGCGCGAATGTGGGCGTCCTGCTCTGCACGCTCAGCCTCACTCACAGCGTCGCCTGCATCGCCTCGCGACCGCGCACGACGGCCTCACTGACTTCGTCCGGCGTCTGGGCGACGATCTTGACGACTTCGTCGAGCGGGAGCAGCCACGAGCAGCGCAGCAGATAGGCCATGCGCACCCCGACCGGGAGCTTGGCCAGCGCCTCCATCGTCGGCCGGGCCTCCTCCGAGGCCACGTCGTCCGCCAGGGGGACATGGGGCTTGTGCGTGGCGGGCGACGGACGCAGCCAGGCGTGCTCGCGGGCGTTTTCCAACAGCGCAACGAGGGATTTCAGCGTATTGATACCCCGCCCGTCGGCAGACAGCCTCGAGGAGCGCGTTTCGGCAAGGGCCTCCTCAACGAGGTCGCGGGCATTAGCGGCGTCACCACACACCAGCCAGGCGAACCGCTGGAGCCTCCAAGCGTCCGTCCGAGGGCTCCGCGACGCGGCCTGGTCCGGCCCGAGCTCCATTTTGAAGACCCCGAAGTCGACGCTTCGAAGACGGGGGAAGACCAGCGCAGATGCCGTCAGCAACGCGCCGGCGCCGATCAACGGAATCACGGCCTGTTTGGCGACGTGTTCGGTCGCCACGCCAGCGGCGACCATGAACAGCCCCACTCCAAAGAGACCGAATCGGGACCAGTCGATGTCGCTTCGTAGCGTGTCCATTTGCCGACCCACTCCTTCCGGCTTCTCGGAGCTGCCCCGGCAGAGACGTTTGGGACAGGCTCTTGGGAACCGCCACATTACAGAATCGTCCTTAAAATCCACCGAGGCAGACTGTCGCGCGAAGGACACGCCTCGTGGAGCGAGCGGGTGCAAGCAAGCGTCTCGCGGCCCGCGGGGCGGCACTCCTAGCCGCTCGACACGGGAACCTTCGCCTGCGACGCGCGCGCCTGGGCGCTGAGGTCCGCGAGCGTCAGCAGCCGCGCGGGGCGACTGTCGAGAATCCGTCGAGAGCTGACCTCGAGCGTGGGCGCGACGTGCAGCAGCTCCCCGGAGTCGAGCGGCCGCCACGCGGGGTCTTCGTCCAGCTGCTCGCTGGCGATCACGACGAGCGGCTTGGCGGCGCCGTGCTCGGAACTGACATGGCCGCCGAAGCTACTGGTGTGCTCCAGTTTTGCGCCCGGCTGGCGCTCCAGCAGGTGAAGCTCGTGCGTCTGCGGGTAGCGCAACGCCCACAGCCCGTCAGCCGTCGCGAGCACGAAGTTGATCGCCAGCAGCGGCAGGTTGGCCGCAACCCACCCGCAGGCGGCGGCGATTCCCTCCGCGATGTCCCCATCCCGGGCGGCGATCTCCTTCGTGACCAACGCGAAGAAGCGCTCGGAGTCCGTGTCGCCCTCGACAAGCCCGAGCGCCTCCTCACCCAAGTGAGCGTCGAGCGTGGGCAGCTCCTCGATCACTCCGTTGTGCGCAAACAGCCGCCCCTCCTGCTCGAAGGGGTGCGTGTTCTTGAGCTCCAGCGCGCCCGTGGACGCGAAGCGGATGTGGGCGACGAAAGTCTTCGAGGCGACCTCGTGCGCCTCGGTGGCGAACTCCGCGTCACCGTAGGCCGCGACCGGCTGCTTGCTGACCCGCGGCCTGCCGTCGCCGTCGAACCACCCGAGGCCCGTCCCGTCCGGCTCGCGATGGCTCTGCACCGACAGGCTGTCGGGCGCGTCGAGCAACCAGAAGGTCGCCTTCGCCCGCTCCGCTCCCGCGCTCATGCCGAACAGGCGGCACATGTCAGCCAGGGCTACTCTCGTCGAAGTTGCTTGTTGAACAGCAAGCACACCACATCAGATCGCGTGCAGCTTCAGTGTGCCGCCGACCGCCACGGCGATCCGCGTCAGGTCGTCCGGATCGCTCGTCACCACCAGGTCATCGCGGGCAAGCGCCGTGACGACCACAACCGCGTCGATGAGGTCCTCGCCGCTGCTTGCGGCGAGCGCAACCCCGGCGGAGCGTGCTTCGTGCTCGGCGAGCGGCTCAACGCGACAGCCCCGCAACAGCCGCGATAGCTGCGCCTGCGGTCCGCCCCGCCACACCTGGCCCAGCACGGCCGTGGAGAGCGTTGGCCGCACACCTCGCTCAAGCGCTCGCGTGTGCAACATCCACATCGAGCGCGTGTTGCGCTCGGCCGCGATCAGCGCTCCAGCGTCGTAGGTGACGCCGCTCAACGGGTGTGGCCGACTCGCGCGGCGTCGAGGATCTCATCGGCTGCTGCGACCTCCGCCGAGGTCAGCTGACCATGCTCAGACTGCCACTCGGCAACCCCTGCCAGGCCGTCCTCAATCGCGAGCGCGTTGCGAGAGGCATCGTTCAACCAGGCCGAGAGGCTGATCCCCCGGCGCTCAGCTGCCCGCTTGGCGGCCCGCGCCACAGGCTCCTCAAGCGCGACCGAGAGCTTTTGAGCAGGCACGAGCCAATGGTAGCACCACATTGCTACTAACTGGGCGGGATTCCGAGGTAGGGGAGCGCGAAGGCCATGATCTGGCCGAATGCGGGGGCGGCGACCGTGCCGCCGTAAATCGAGCCAGTCTGGGGTTCGTCGACGATCACCGCGCACAACAGCTTCGGGTCGGCGGCTGGGGCGAAGCCCATGAAGGAGGCCACGTAGGCGGTTTCGGAGTATTCGCCGGTCGCCGGGTCGATCTTGCTCGCCGTGCCCGTCTTGCCCGCGAGCTGGTAGCCGGGGACCGACACCTCGCTGGCGGTGCCCCCCGGGGCGAGTACCCCGCGCAGCATCTGGCGCACCTGGGCGGCCGTGCTCGCCGAGATCACGCGGTGGCCCGCCGGCAGCTTGGTCGGGCGGCCGTTCACCGCCGCCACGATGTGCGCCGGGCGCAGGATGCCGCCGTTGGCGATCGCCGCGTACGCGGTCGCCATCTGGATCGGGGTCACCAACTCCCCCTGGCCGATCGGCAGGTTGCCCATCGAGGAGCCCGAGTATTCGCTCAGCTTCAGCACCTGCCCCGCTTCCTCGCTCGGCATCTCGATCCCCGTCGGGGCTCCGAAGCCGAAGCGGTGCACCCATTCGTTGAAGCGGCTTGCCCCCTCCAGCTCACCGATCTTGATCGCCCCCACGTTGCTCGACTGCGCGAGGATCTGCGCGGTGCTCAACATCTCTTCGGGGTGTTCCTCGGCGTCGTGGATGGTGCGATCCGCCACCTGGATCTGATCGGGGACGTCGAATTCGGTGCTTGGGCTGATCAACCCTTCCTGCAACGCCCCCGACACCGTCACCGCCTTGAACGTTGAGCCCGGTTCGTAGTTGAAGCTCACCGCCCGGTTCTCCAGTGCTTCCTCCAACGCCGCCGGCGAGGAGGTTGGGGGATCTTCGGGGTTCAGTTGCGGCCAGTTCGCCATCGCCAGGATCGCGCCCGTGTCCGGGTTCATCACGATCGCCGTCGCGTCCTTCGGGTGGAACACCCTTCCCACCGCGTTCAACACCGCTTCGCTGCGCTGCTGGATGTTCGCGTCCAACGTCAGCTTCAGCTGCGCGCCCGGCGCCTCGCGGTGAACTTCCGCGATCGACACCGGCTGGCCCTTCGCGTCGCTGACCACCCGCCGCTCGCCCGCGTGCCCGCGCAGGATCGCGTTGTCCGCGTACTCCAGCCCCGACAGCCCCCCGTCTTCGGTGCCCGCGCCGGTGCCCGTCATGCCCAACACCTGCGCCGCCAGCGTGCCCCGCGGGTACACCCGGCGCATCGTCGGCGTACCCGTCACCCCGGGGATGTTCAGCGCCAGCACCGCCTTCGCGCGCGCCGCTCCCAGCGCGCGCGCGAGGTACACGAAGCCGCTGCGCTCGCTCAGGTCGCTCAGCACCTGCGCCTGGGAACGCCCGAGCAGGGGCGCCAGGCGCTCCGCTGCCTGCCGGCGGAACGCCTCCGGGCTCTCCGCTGCCGGGAGGGGTTCCTTGACCAGGTAGGGGGTGGCGGAGATGTCCTGCGCCGGTTCGGAGATCGCGAGCACGGTCCCGGTGCGATCAGTGATCGTGCCCCGCTGGGCCGGCACCGTTTCGTCGGTCACCTGCTGCGTGCGCGCCACCCTCCGCAGCGCCGCGCTGTGCAGCACCCCGAGGTACATGGTGCGCCACGCGGCCACCGCGAGCAGCGCCACGAACACCGCGAACAACACCCCGATGCGGCGCTGGCCGAACTGGGGATGCGAGCGCAGCGAGTGTCTCCCTGTTCGGTCGCTCGCCACCGCTGCCTACCCGGAAGCCTGTGTGCCTCCGCCGGAGCCGGCGGGTGCAGCCGCTTCGGAGGACCCACCCGTCGCGCTCGGCGCGATCGTGGACGGGGTTGGTGCGGTCGTGGACGAGGTCGGGGCGGTCGCGGAGGGGGTCGGCGCGGTCGGCGTCTGCGCTTCGGAAGCGGGCGCTTGTGCCGTCGCTCCCGCGCCCACGGCTTCGCCACCAGTGGCGGCACTGCTCGCGCCCGTTTCCGTGCCCGTGGCCGTGCCGGGGCTCGTTTCGGTGCCAGTAGCCGTGCCGGGGCTCGCTTCGGTGCCAGTAGCCGTGCCGGGGCTCGCTTCGGTGCCAGTGGTCGTGCCGAGACTCGTTTCCGTGCCGGTTCTCGCGCCGCTGGTGGTGTTGGCGCTGGCGGCTTGGGGCTGTACGGATCTGGCGAGCGCCGCCGCGGCCAGGCGCACGTCGAGCGGACCTCGGAGCGTGTCGAAGTGCAGCGGTGGGGCCGACACCATGCCCCTGGCGGCCGCGAGCTGTTCGATCCGCTCGCCGGAGGACAACGCCGAGTCTTCGCTCGCGAGCGCGGAGTTTTCCTGCTCCAACAGGGCAGTGTGCTCCAGCGCGTGGCCAACGCCGACGTTCAGTTTTACCACCCACAGCTGCATTGCCACAATTCCGATCAGCGCAAACGCGACGAGGCCGATCCACGCGCGGGCGGGCGGGGTCCAAAGCAGCCGGTCCAGGAAACGGTAGGGCAGGCGCACGGGAAGCTCGACGGCGCCACGGCCAGCGGGGCGGGCGGGGCGGGTGGGGCCCGAAACCCTTCGCGGTCGAGGCGCCCGCCGGGGGGGTTGCGCGGGGCGGCGAGGGACCGGAGGCCCATCCACCCGCGGACGGCGAGGGCGGACGGCGGGGGCCGGCACAGCGGCTGCCGCGGGCGGCGGGGTCACGCCGCGCCTCCCGAGTCCTCGATCGCCCACGCAAGACCCGCAACTCGAAGGGACAGCGTCACGCCGCGCCTCCCGAGTCCTCGATCGCCCACACAAGACCCGCAACTCGAAAGGACAGCGTCACGCCGCGCCTCCGTGGCCCTCGCCCAGCTTCCGGGCGGCGCGCAGCCGCGCGGAGGCCGCACGCGGGTTGTGCGCGAGCTCGCCCGCGGAGGGCACCGTCGAGCGGCGCGTCAGCAGCGCCGCCTCGGGCTCGCGCCCGCACGCGCACACGGGCAGGTCGGGCGGGCACACGCAGCCGCGAGCCCGCTCAGCGAGAAAGCGCTTCACGCGCCGGTCCTCCAGCGAGTGGAAGGAGATCCCAGCGAGCACCCCGCCCTCGCGCAAGCGGCCCCACGCTAGCGGCAGCGCGCGCTCGAGCTGGCCGAGCTCGTCGTTGACGGCGATCCGCAGCGCCTGGAAGGTCCGCTTGGCGGGGTGTCCCCCGGCGAAGCGCGCGGGGACGGGAATCGCGGAGGTGATGACCTCCACGAGCTCCTGCGTGGTCTCGATCGGCGTCCGCTCGCGGCGGCGCACGATCGCGCGGGCGATCGCGCCCGCGTGGCGCTCCTCGCCGAGCTCGCGCAGCGTCCCCGCCAGGCGGCGCTGCTCCCACGTGGCGAGGATCTCGCGCGCGTCGAGCTCCTGCTCGGGGTCCATGCGCATGTCCAGCGGCGCGTCGTAGGAGTAGGAGAAGCCGCGCTCGCGGGTGTCCACCTGCATCGAGGACATGCCGAGGTCGAAGTACGCCATGTCCGCACGCACCCCCTCCTGCGCGAGCCCCTCGAGCGCCTCGGCGTAGCCGCCGCGGATGAAACGCACCGCGCAGGGCACCTCCTCGGCGAGCTCCGCGAAGCGCTCCTCGGCCTCCGGGTCGCGGTCGATCGCCACCAGCGTCCCCTCCGTGCCCAGGCGCTGGGCCACCAGGCGCGCGTGGCCACCGCCGCCGAAGGTGCAGTCGATCGCCGTCTGCCCCGGCTGGGGGTCGAGCACGCCAATCAACTCCGCCGCGAGCACCGGGATGTGGACACTGGTCATGTCGATAGTGCCTAGCACGGTACGAGAGGTCTCCGCCTCACCCTCGGCATCCCAACCCAGCGCTCATCAATGACTCGGTAACTCGGCTGGCGCGGAGGAACCACCCCCATCGGCCGGCAAGCCACACCTGCCGTCGTGGTCCATGCGCCTGGCGGCGCAGCCCATGTGCGCCGCTCAATATCAAGCACCATGGTCGACACGCGCGATGATCTCCGCGACGCCGCCCAACAGCGTCGGTCGGTGCTCGTTCCAACGGTCGCGGTCCCACAGCTCCAGGCGGTCCCCGGCGCCGACGACCACGACGTCCTTGCTCAGCCCCGCGTGCTCGGCGAGGAAGCCGGGGAGCATGATCCGCCCGGCGGAGTCCAACTCGGCGTCCTGAGAGCTGCCGTAGAAGAAGCGCTCCAGCTCGGCCAAGCGCGGGGACAACGGGGGCAGCTCCCGGAGCGCGCGCTCGGTGTAGCGCTCGTACTCCTGCGGGCGCCACACGCCCACGCACGGCTCGAGGTCGACGGGCATCGCCATCACCACTCCCTCCGCCAGGGTCGCGCGGTAGCGGGCCGGAACCGTGAGGCGGTTCTTCGCGTCGAGCGTGTGGTCGAAGGTGCCACGGAAAGCCACTGTGTTGCGCTCCAGATCGCTCCAGATAGGTCCGACTGACAAACGAGGGGCCCGGTTCGCCGGCCTCCGGCCGGCTGCACCACCCTCGTAGGAGCCGAGGTGGAGAGGTGGGAGGAGCCCCTCCACCTCGGCTCGTTCCCGGCAAAGTACCCCACTTTCCCCCACAACGCAACCCCAATTGCACATTTTTCCCCACTTTTCTTTTCCGACCCCCTCCGGATGCCATAAAATCCCTGCATATGCTGGGTTTTCAAGGCGCCGTGCATGGGACTCTCACGAGCACCCAAGCTGCAAACCGCGCTGCACGACCGCGATTTGGGAGGGAGATTGCAGTGCGCCGGTCGCGGGCATACGATCCTCACCGTGAGATCCACCGTTCGCACGACCGTCCCCGCCATCGCCGTGCTCCTCGCCGCAGCGCTCGGAGGGTGCGGCTCGTCGAGTCCCACCGGTACGAGCGCGAGCCCCGCGACCGTGACCCCGGCCTCGGCGCCGCTGTACATCGACGCGGTGGTACGTCCCGAAGGCAGCCTCAAGACCAACGCGAGCACCGCGGCAAGCACGCTCACCGGCCGCCCGAAGCCGTTCGAAGGGCTCCTGAAGCTGCTGGCGGGACCGACCGGCAAGGCGCCTAACTACGCCAAGGAAGTCGAGCCGTGGCTGGGCCCCCACGCCGGTGTGTTCCTCAGCGCGATCGACCTCCCCCGCGCGCAGAGTTTGGTGGGTGGCGAAGTCCTCGAGAAAGCCCTCTCGGAAGGGCTCGCCGGCGTGGAAGCGGCGCTGCTCGGCCAGGGCGGCCTGCAGGCGGAGCTCAACTCCAGCACAGCTCAGGGAGCAGTGGTGCTCGACACCACCGACGTCGCGAAGGCGCGCTCCTTCCTGGAAGCCCAGGCCCACAGCGCGGGCGCGCACACGACGAGCTACCGCGGCATCGCCTACCAGGTGGCCCCCGACGGAGTGGCGGAGGGAATCGTGCACCGCTTCGCGGTGATCGGCAGCGAAGCGGGCCTAAAGAGCGTGATCGACACGGCGGCCGGCAACCCCGCCCTGGCGCAGGCGGCGGGCTACGCGAAGCTCGCCTCGACCGCGGAAGGAGCGGGTCCCCACCCATCCGCGCTCGCCAACGTGTACTTCAGCTCCGAAGAGCTCGCGCGCGCGGCCAGCACCGGCAGTGGCAGTGGCAGTGGCAGTGGCAGTGGCAGCAGCAACGGTAGTCCCAGCAGCAGTGGCGCCGCATCGATCCTGCCTCTGGTGGAGGGCCTGCTCGGGAATCCGGGCCAGACGTACCTGTCGGTGATCCCGAGCGCGAGCACGGTGGCGCTCGACATCGACACGCTGCCCCCGGCCGCGGCCTCCGCTCATCCGGCAAACGGCGGGGCGAGCACCACCGGGGCGCAGGTGCTGAGCGGGCTCCCCGGCGGCGCGTGGCTGGCGATCGGCTTCGGTGACCTCGGCAAGACGCTCAGCAACGCACAGGGCCTGCACGAGCTCGCCTCGCTGGCCTCGGGAGTGAGTATCGACGGCATCAGCCTCTCCTCCGCGCTTGCGCCGCTGAGCTCGCACACGCTCGACGTGCAGCGCGATCTGCTGAGCTGGATGGGCGCGACCGGCGTGTACGTGAGCGGCAGCAGCCTGCTGAACCTGCAGGCGGCGGTCGTCATAACCTCCAAGGACCCGGCGCGCTCCCGCGCGGCGGTCGCACAGCTCGCGCAGGTGTACCGCGAAGCGGGCGGGCAGATTTCCCCCACCTCGATCCCCGGCACCGAAACGGCGGTGACGGTGAAGCTGCCGAGCTTCCCGCTCACGCTGACGATGGCGTACGGGCAGGGCAAGTTCGTGGTGGGGGTGGGGACGGCCTCCGTGCAGGAAGCGCTCAGCCCTCAGAGCACGCTGGCGGGAACCACCAACTACAACGCCGCCGCAAGCGCCCTCGGCCAGGGGGTCCAGCCGAGCGCGTTGGTGGAATTCCACACACTCTCGGGGCTGCTCGAATCGCTCGGGCTCAACCAGGACCCGAGTCTCGCGGGCTTCTCCTCGGCGATCGCGCCGCTCAGCAACCTCGCCGTCGGCGGCGGGGAGTCGCTGCCAGGCGGGGTCACGCGGGCGCGCGTGGTGCTGGGTCTCCAGGCCTCGCAGTCCGAAGCATCCGGCTGACGCCCTCGGTCTCGATGATCACGCGGCAGGGGCGCTTGCCCAGCAGGTAGACCGCGGTCGGGCCGATGCGCCGCTCGCCGGCGGGGGCGTGGAGGGTGGACCAGTAGATCACGTCGGAGTGCAGCCGCTGGGCCTCCTCGACGAGCGCGGCTCCGGGGTTGCGCGTGCGGATCAGGCCGGTATGGATCTTGATGCCCGCGCGACGCGCCTGGATGCGCGCGCTCTCGAGCACCGAGCGGCCCTGGGCCTCCTCCTCCTCCAGACCCGCCTCCAGCGAGAGCTGGGAGGGGACGGGCAGCACGAAGATCGCGTACAGCACCCCGTCCTCGCCGATCAGCTTGGCGGCGGAGGAGAGCGCGGTGGCGCTCACGTCCTCCCCGAAGATCGGCACCAACGCGGTGCGGTAGCCGAGCTCCTCGAAGTCCGGGGGGCGCTCGGCGCGCGCGATCCGGTAGGTGCTGCTCAGGTCGAGGCCCTGACGGCGGCGGTACACCACGTAGCCGACCATCCCCGCCACCATCCAGGGGATGCCGACGGTGCGCGCCTCGGTGTGCAGGACGACGACCGCGATCCACGCGGCGGCGGTACCGATCCCGCCCAGGACGGCGGTCATCGGGATCTCCGCCCCCCACAGCCGCACGCCCCAGGGCGCCCGGTAGGGGCGCTCGCGGTCGGGGTCCTTGATGCGCAGCGCGACGACCGCGGCGTGGGCGATCGTGAACGACAGCATCGCCCCGAACGAGTAGAGGTTGCCGAGCACTTCGGTGTTGCCGTAGAGGATCAACACGCCCGCCATGCAGGAGAAGAACACGAGCGTGAACCACGGCGTGCGGTAGCGCACGTGCAGCCGCGAGAACAGCGAGGGCAGCTGGCGGTGCTCCGACAGCGACCACGACAGCCGCGAGATCCCGATCATGCCCGCGTTGGTGGCGATGAACAGGATCGTGGCGGCGAGGATGCCGACGTAGTAGCGGGCCAGCTGC
This sequence comes from uncultured Solirubrobacterales bacterium, assembly GCA_963715925.1. Lineage (GTDB taxonomy): Bacteria > Actinomycetota > Thermoleophilia > Solirubrobacterales > Solirubrobacteraceae > Palsa-744. The sequence continues at coordinate 31,547 of OY970282.1, forward strand.
AGGACCGTGCCGTGCAGGCCCAGCCGCGAGATGATCCCCAGCACCGGGTCGTTCTGGAAGAAGCCGCCGAGCGCCGTCGCGTAGCCGGGGTGCGGGTAGCTGTACTGCAGGACGTGGCTGTAGCCCACGCCGTGGTGGACGACCGGCAGCGCCGAGAGAGCGACGACCGAGATGCCGGCGTACACGCCGAGCACGGCGAGCACCACGAGGTTGACGGCCTTCGGGACCTGGCGGCCGGGGTCGCGCGCCTCCTCGGCCATGTTGGCCACGGTCTCGATCCCGGTGTAGGCGAGCATCGCCAGCGACAGCGCGAAGATCAGTTCTTTCCAGGTGGGCACCGAGCCGAGGTGCACCTGGTGGATCAAGAGCGACGGGTTGAGCACCAGCACGCACCCGACCCCAACGAGCAGGATCTGGGTGCTCAGGTCCGTGATCGCCAGGACGAAGTTGAGTTTGGCCGACTCGCCGAGGCCACGGATGTTCAGGGCAGCCAGCAGGCACACGACGATCAGCCCGCCGAAGATGTCGTCGGGGTTGTGGTTGAGCGCGTGCAGGCCCGGGAAGGCGGAGAGGTAGTGGGGAACGAAGAACGCCGAGATCGCGATCGTGAGGATGTAGTCGAGGCTCAGCGCCCAGCCGGCGAAGAACGAGACCCACTCGTTGAAGGCGTGGCGCGCGAACGATGAGGAGCCCCCGGCTTCGGGGAACATCGAGGCGCCCTCGGCGTAGGTTTTGGCGGTCAGCGCGAACAGGCCGCCCGCGAACAGGAACACGAGCGGGGTGAGCCCGAGCGCGTGGGCGGCGACGAGCCCGAGCGCGTAGTAGATCGAGGAGCCGACGTTGCCGTAGGCGGTCGCGAACATGCCGCGAACGCCGACCGACCGTCGCAGTCCGTGCTCGGTGAGGCGCGCCATTGGCCGGAGGGTATTAGAGCCGGGGCACCGGAGCCGGAGCACCGGGAGCCGGGGCATCGGAGCCGAGAGCCGGAGCGCCGGGAGCTGAAGCGCCGGAACCGGGAGGGCCAGAGCACCGGATCCGGAGGCGCGGACAGCCCGTCCGATGCAACTTCCCATGCACCCCCTACACACAGGCAGGAACCGGGCTTATGATTGCGACGGCACGGAGCCGACCTAGAGCGCAGCCGACCGGAAGCCGGCTGGCCGAAACGGGGATGCGAGCCGAAGGCGAGTGTCTCCCGGCTTCGGTCGGGCCCTCTTTTCAACTAGACATCTCCGGCACCCACGTCATGGACAAGACACGCCGCGGAAATTACAACTCGGGAGAGGACTTCGTCCTCGAATACGGGGAGCTGCGCTTCACCTTCAACGAGGAGGACTTCGCCGAGCGTTGCGAGCAGGCCGCGCTGAAGTTGGGCTTCGTGGGTGGCCGCCTTGGGGAGGACGAGCTCGAAGACCTCGTCAACCTCGCGGTCAACGGCGAGATCCACGACCCGGCCTCGGCGTTGGGGGAGCACGTCAACGACTGCTGGCCCGAGCTGGTGGGCCCGGCGGAGCGCTCGCTGGTGCACTGGCTGCGCCGCCTCGTGTTCCGCGGCGCGTGGCTGGACCAGCGCGTCAACGAGGGTGAGTTGGGGATCGCGTTCGTCGAAGAGACCGGCAGCTTCGCCTACGTGCAGCCCGCGGGCGGGCGCAACGGCGATTCATCCCGCGGCGGCGAGCCGATCGAGCTCTCGCCCGAGCCCTCCTGGAACCGCGTCGCCTACAGACGTTGACGCTCAGCTGATCGCAGCAGCGCGGGCAGTGGTGATCGCTTCGGCGCCGTCCTCGCCCACGAGCAGCTCGGGCCGCACCACGCCAGAGTGCGCGAGGTCGAGCGCGGGGAGGCGCCCGGTGGAGGTGAGCGCGACGTCGAGCGCGATCACTGTGGACTCCCCGCCCAAGGGCCGCGTGGCGGTGGCCAGCATCGTGAGCGAGCCCCCCTCGGCGAGGTTGCGCGCGGCGGCGAGGGCCCGACGCGCCGCGTGGGGGTGCAGGCCGTCGAGCGAGTCGATCAGCACGACCACGTCCCCGCCGCGGGCCGCGACGCGCTTGGCGGTGTCCACCACGTGCTCCACGGTTTGGCTCTGGAGGTCCGCGGAGGCCGCGAGGTCGACCGCGGCCGCGGGCGCGACGGGCCCCTCGCGCCAGGCGGCGATCTCCTCGGGACGGGCGCCGCTGAGCACGAGCATCACCTCCAGGCCCTCCCGCCCCACGAGCGCGCTAAGCAGGCGCCGCAGGGTCTCGGTCTTGCCGGAGCGGGCCGCCCCCACGATCGCCACACGCGAGCCGCGGCCGATCGGGGTCAGCCATTCGATCGCCTTCAGCGTCGGCTCCTCGGCGTCGAGTGCCAAACGCTCGCAGGGGTAGGCGACGGCGAGGTCCTCGTAGCGGGTGCCCTCCGCCACTGACTCCGCGGGAGCGCCGTTGATCGTGTCCACGCGGGCCAGCGAGGGGTAGCGCTCGGACTGGCGCGGGGTGCGCACCGGCCCGCTCACGCGGTCTCCGGAGACCAGTTCGCAGCGGCGGACTTGGGCGGCGGAGATGTAGAGGTCCGCGTCAGAGGCCTCGGGCGGGGAGACGCGCAGGAAGGCGGAGCCGTTGCCGAGCAGCTCGACGACGCCCTCGGCGATGCGCTCCTCCTCGCGGCTCTCGCCGCGGGCGGACTGATCCACCGTGCGCCGGCTGGTCTCCGAGCGGTCGCGGGCGCCGCGTCCATCGCCCCGGGCAGCACGTCCATCGCCCCCCCGGGCAGCACGCCCATCCCCGCGGGCGCCGCGAGCGCTGCGTCCCTCTCCCCGCTCGCCACGCTCGCTCGCGCGCTCCCCGTCCTCCTCACGGGTCTCCCGCTCGCCGGCAGCGCCCTCGCCGGCCTCCCCCACGCCGCCATCGCCCTCGCGGGTCTCCGCGGAGGATCGGGTGCGACGCACGCGCAGGGGGCGCCGCCGGCGCGCGGTGGCGGGCTCGGGCTTATCGGGTGTGGTGGGAGCGACGGGGGTCCCATCGGTCCCATCCCCGTCGTCGGGGGCTCCCGAACGTGTGAGGATCGCGTTGATCAGCTCGGCCTTGCGCAGTCGGCGGAAGCCGTCGAGGCCGATTTGGTCGGCGATCGCGTGCAGGTCGGCCAGTGAGCTCGCGTCGAGCTCGGAGCGCTCAAGTACAGCCATGGGTCTCTCCTTCTTCGATGTAGGGCGGTTGGCGCCCGGCCGCGTTGGACAGCGGCCGGCACCCGTGAGGCAAGGCAGCTTAGGGCATACGTCCCCGGACGGCCTCGTCGTGTCTCAATTCTTCAGCGAGGCGGAGATCCCTCTCCGGGACGCAGGCGCCGGAAAGCGCGGCGCGCACCACGAGGAAGTCCGCGGCGGCGGAGACGTCGTGCACGCGGAAGATGTGCGCGCCCGCGTCGAGGCCGTGCGCGAGCGCGGCGAGCGTGCCGGCCAGCCGCTCGCGGGGCGGGCGGCCGGTGAGCGCACCGATGAAGTCCTTGCGCGAGATCGCCATCAGCAGCGGCAGGCCGAGCTCGTGCAGGCGATCGACGTGGGCGAGCAGCTCGATCGTGTGGGCGGGGGTCTTGGCGAAGTCGGGTCCGGGGTCGAGCAGCAGCTGCTCGCTGGAGACCCCCTCCCCCAGCGCCACGGCGACGCGCGCCCGCAGAAACGCAAGCACCTCCCCGACGACGTCCGCGTAGAGAGCCGGGTCCTGCCGGCGCTCGCGGGGGGCGGCGGCGGTGTGCATCACCACGAGCGCCGCCCCCATGTCGGCGCAGACCCGCGCGAGCGAGGGGTCGCGCAGGCCGGAGACGTCGTTGACGATCCGCGCCCCGGCGGCGAGCGCAGCGCGGGCGACGGGGGGCTTGTAGGTGTCCACTGAAACAACCGGTCCATCGGAGCCGAGCGCGCCGACGACGCGCTCGATCAGCGGCACGACACGCGCGAGCTCCTCCTCCACGGGCACCGGGGGACGCCCGGTGGTGGCGGACTCCCCACCGATGTCGAGGATGTCGGCGCCGGCGGCGACGAGCTCCAACGCAAGCGCCACGCGCTCCTCCAGGCTCCCGTAGCGCCCGCCGTCGCTAAAGGAGTCGGGGGAGGCGTTGACGATGCCCATCAGAAGCGGACGCGCGCCGAGCTCGAGCACACGGTCGACCGCGCGCAGGCGGTACTGCCTCACAGGGAGACCGCCCCCCGAGAGATTCCCCGTGGGTGTAGCGGCGAGAAGCGGTTTTTCTTGGGGATCATCCACGCCAGCGCAGCTCCTCCCGACGGGAGTGCGGGCGGGGCATCACGCCCCGCCGCCACGGACACGGCTCCAACGGAGGCAAAGGACTCACGCGCCCTCGAGCCCCTCGGCGCGAGCTTCGACGGCGAAGCGCTCGACCTCCTCCCGCGTGCGCTCCGCGCTCCAGCCGAGCTCCCCGGCGAGCACGTCGGCGACGCGCTCGACCGGGTGGCCCACCTCGACCTCGCCCTGCGCCGGCACGGGACCGGGTGTGGCGGCCTGCCCGGCTGCGGGGGGCCCCCCGAGCTCGCGCGCGGCCAGCAGCCCCAGGCGGGTGCGGCGCAGGAGCACGTCCCCCACCGAGCGCGCCTGCTCGCGGCGGGCGGCGAGCGCGGCCTCGGCGAGCAGGTCGGGCAGGCCGGGAAGAATCGGTTGTGCCAGCTCGCCACGCTCCGCGGCGAGCGCGAGCACCTCGCGGGCGGCGTAGCCGTAGCGGGCGGCGAGCGCGGCGTAGGACTCCTCGGGCACGCCCTCCACGCGCTCAAGCTCCCCCGCCGCGACCGGCAGCCCGAGCGGGATCTCGTGTGTGCGGCAGGGCGCCTCGCGCGCGTCGCGCTCCACGAGGCGGTCCACCGTTAGCTTCGCCATCCGCCGCCAGGTGGTGAGCTTGCCGCCGGTGATCGTGATCATCCCGGAGGAGGTCTCGTACAGCTCGGCCTTGCGCGAGATGTCCACCGACTTCTTCGGGTCGCCGGAGGAGATCAGGGGCCGCACCCCGGCGTAGGCGCCGGTGAGGTCCGCGGCGCCCAGGGAGGTGGCGAAGAAGGAGTTGACAGCCTCCAGCAAGTAGTCGACGTCCTCGGAGGAGGGCCGCACGTGCTCCACGTCGCCCTCGTAGTCGTTGTCGGTGGTGCCCACCAGCGTGCGCCCCAGCCACGGCAGCGCGAAGATCGAGCGGCCCTCGCCGGCGGGCACGATCGCGCCTCCGACGAGCGGGAGGTCCTCGTGGCTGAGCGTCACGTGGGTGCCGCGGCTCGGTCGGATGCGCGGCAGCTCGGCCTCGTCGTGGAGCTCCTCCGGGCGCAGCTCGTCGGCCCACACCCCGGTGGCGTTCACGACGGACGCGGCACGCACCGCGAACTCCGCTCCTCCCTCCAAGTCCAACGCCCGTACGCCCTGCGCGCGGCCGTCGCCTTCGAGCAGGCCCACGGCCGCCACGCGGTTGGCGCACACCGCTCCGAAGCGCTCCGCCTCGCCGAGCACGGTCAGCACCAGGCGCACGTCGTCGGTTTGGCAGTCGTAGAAGAGGTACCCGCCGGTCGGCTCGCGCGGGGCGAGCGCGGGCAGCAGCTCAAGCACCTCCTCACCCGAGATCATGCGGTGGCGCTCGGGGCTCCAGGAACGGTCCGCGCCCACTCCCTCTCCCCTACCGATCCGAGATCGGCCGAAGCCGGGAGACACTCGCCTTCGACCGATTCGGGAGACACTCGCTTCGCTCGCATCCCCGAATCGACCAGCATCCACGTTTCGGCCAGCACGCCGGCGGCCCCGCTCGACTGACATCACGTCGTACAAGTTCAGCCCCACCCCCATCAGGCGGTCGGGGCGGGCGCCGTCGAAGGCGGGCACGACCAGCGGCAGCGGGCGCACCAGGTGCGGCGCGAGCGCCACCATCAGCTGGCGCTCCAGCAGTGCCTCGCGGACCAGACCCAGGTCGAAGTTCTGCAGGTAGCGCAGGCCGCCGTGGACGAGCTTGGAGGAGCGGGAGGAGGTTCCGGAGGCGTAGTCGGCGCGCTCCAGCAGCGCCACGCTATAGCCGCGCGTGGAGGCATCCAGCGCTACGCCCGCGCCGGTGATGCCGCCGCCGATCACCACCACGTCGAACTCGCTGCCCGCCAGCGCCTGCAGAGCCTGGTCGCGCTCGATCACGCCCGCCAGTCTCGCAGAGCGTCCGCGCGTGACGTCCGGCCGCGGCGACCGGGGGGCCCGCGTTCAGAAAGGTCGCGATCGCGGGGTCCGCAACCCGCACGTACACCCCGGGATAGCCGGCTTGGGCGCAGCCGTTGCCGAAGTCCACCAGCCCCAGTAGCACGTCGCCCGCCGGCGGGGTTTGGCCGGCCGCGCCCGCGGTCACCAACGGCCCGCCGGAGTCGCCGTAGCAGGAGTCCGTGCGACCCTGCCCTTCCGGGAGCGCTCCCCCCGCGCACATCATCCGCGGTGTGATCGCCTGTTCGATCGCGGCGTACGCTTCTTCGCAGAGCCCCGTCGGCACGAGCGGCACGCGCGCCTCGTGCAGGCGCAGGGGATAGGCGGGCGGGCCGCCCGGCTGAGGGTTCAGATCGCCCCAGCCGCTGACCACCGCCTGCGCGGGCGGGGGCGCGGACGGCGTCGGGCCCGCGGACGGCGTCTGGTATGCCAATGCCGCCGAGTCTTCAGGCGCCACCGTGGCGAGCGCTGTATCAGACCCCTCCCACCCCACGGGGGCGATCGCGCTGCGGCCGTCGAGCGCCGGCGTGGGACCGCTCCACAGCGGCCGCGCGAGTCGCAGCACCCCCACGTCGTAGTCGCTGGTGAGCGAGCTGTACGCCCCATCGACCGTGACTGCGGCCACCGGGTCCCTGACGCTCCCCGGGTCGGTCGGTTCGAGGTAGGTCGAACCTGCGAGGACCTCAATTTCGGCGGGCGGGCTATGCCGCTCTCCTTCGCTCATCAGGCAGTGCGCCGCGGTGGCCACGCGGGTGGCGCTGAGGATCACTCCGCCGCAGAAGAAGCCCTTCGCGGGCGACCCCGCCCGGGGGTCGTACAGCGCGACCTGGAAGGGGAATTCGGCGATCGAGGCGTCCGTGCCGTCGACGATGCTCGCGCGGGCGACGGCGCTCGCCCCGGCGCCGGTGGCGTGCTCCTGCGCCCGCAGAGGACTCCCCTGCACGAGCGTCGGGCCGGCTGCACTCTCTCCCAAGACCCACAGCACGGCCGCCGCCGCCCCCACAGCGCGTACACGCCGGAGTGCGGAACCATGGCCGTTCATCCCTCTCAGTTGAGATTAGAGTACATCGATCAAACATACAACCCTGGATGCAAGGGAACACGCTGAAAGCCCCCCCAGTGCGATCGAAGGGCCCGGCGGGTGCGACGGCGGGCGATGGAGCTGCCCCAGTTCGACCCCCGCCAGCGCGATCGAAGGGCCCGGCGGGGTGCGGCGGCGGGCGCTAGAGCTGCGCCCTCGGCCCCCGCCCAGCGCGATCGAAGGGCCCGGTGGGTGCGACGGCGGCTAGAGCTGCGCCAGTTCGGCGGTGATCTCGCTGACGGCCGACTTCGCGTCGCCGAACAGCATCGCGGTCTTCGCGTCGAAGTACAGCTCGTTTTCGATCCCCGCGAAGCCCGGGTTCATCGAGCGCTTGATCACGATCACCGAGTGGGAGTCGGCGACCTCGAGGATCGGCATCCCGTAGATCGGCGAGGAGGGCGTGTTCTTGGCGGCGGGGTTGGTGACGTCGTTGGCGCCGATCACCAGCGACACGTCGGTGCGCCCAAACTCGGGGTTGATGTCGTCCATCTCCTTGAGCTGGTCGTAGGGCACGTCGGCCTCGGCGAGCAGCACGTTCATGTGCCCCGGCATCCGCCCCGCCACCGGGTGGATCGCGTATTTGACGTCCACCCCCCGCTGCTCGAGCTCCGAGGCCAGCTCGCGCACCGCGTGCTGGGCCTGCGCGACCGCCATCCCATAGCCGGGCACGACCACCACGCGAGAGGCGTAGGCGAGCTGGATCGCGGCGTCCGCGGCGGTCGTGGAGCGCACCGTGCCCGCGTGCTCGCCCGCGCCTTCGGCGCCCGCCACCGCGCCGCCGCCGCCGAAGCCCCCGGCGATGATCGCGGGGATCGAGCGGTTCATCGCGGTGGCCATCAGGTTCGTGAGGATCGAGCCCGACGCGCCCACGATCATGCCCGCGACGATCAGCGCGGGGTTGTTGAGCGCCATCCCCGTCGCCGCCGCGGAGAGACCGGTGAAGGCGTTCAGCATCGAGATCACCACCGGCATGTCCGCGCCCCCGATCGGCAGCACCACCGCGTTGCCGAGCAGCGCCGCGACGATGAGCATCCCGATGAACAGCGCTTCGGAGTGCGCGCCCGCCACGAGGTCGATGCCGGCGGCGAGCGCGAGGACGAGCAGCACGAGGTTGACGATCTGTTGGGCGGAGCCGAAGGAGATCGGGCGTCCGGGGATCACTTCCTGGAGCTTGCCGAACGCGATGTTCGAGCCCCAGAAGGAGATCGAGCCGACGATCGCGGCGAACACGGAGAAGATCGCGACGTAGGTGGGCACTCCGACGTGAAGAGCGAAGCCGCTTTCGGAGCCAACCTGTTTGATCGTGACCCCGTTGTAGCTCGAGCCGAGCCTACGGAACTCGACCCACGAGATCAGCGCGACCGCGCCGCCCCCGACGCCGTTGAAGAGCGCCACCATCTGCGGCATCGCGGTCATCTTCACCTGCCGCGCCGCCGGCACTCCCACCGCCACGCCGAGCGCGATCCCGAGCGCGATCAAGCCCCACCTGTGCTCTCCCGGATAGAGCAGGGTCGCAACGACGGCAATCGCCATCCCAACCGCCGCCGTACGGTTGCCGCGCACGGCGGTCGTGGGACCGGCGAGCCCGCGCAGCCCCTGGATGAAGAGCGCGAACGCAACGATGTAGAGGACGTAGATGAAGCTCTCGCTGCGCACGAACGATGTGGCCAGCGGCACCACCCCGCCCGTCACGACCCCTGCTCCTTGCCCTCGCCACCATCGTCTCGATCGCGCGCGGCGGCCGGGGGCTTCGGCTTGGACTTGAACATCTCGAGCATCCGGTCGGTGACGAGGAAGCCACCGACAACGTTGATCGTGCCGAAGGCGATGGCGATCACGAGCAGCACTTCGCTCAGGGCGTCCAAGTGGAAAAACGGGGGGAACTCCGGCAGCGCGAACAACAGCAGGCCGCCGAGCAGCACGATCCCGTGAATCGCGTTGGTGCCCGACATCAACGGGGTGTGCAGCGTGTTCGGGATTTTCGAGATCACCACGAACCCGATGAAACCCGCGAGCACGAGGATCGCGAGGTTGGTGGTGAGGGTGCTCGCGAGGATCACGCCAGGCCTCCCAGCGGTGTCGCGCGGCAAGGGTCGGGCGCGGCGGGGCGGACAGCGCGCATCGTGCGGGGGTGTGCGGGCATCACGCGGGGGTTCCCTTCCCGTCCGCCGCCTCCACCGCAGCCTGCGCGCCCGCGTGCACAATGGCGCCCTCGCGCACGACGCACGCGCCCGCGACGATCTCGTCCTCGAAGTCGAGGCGCAGCGCCCCGTCCTCGCCGACGAGCAGCTCCAGCAAGGCGAGGACGTTACGCGCGAACAGCGCCGAGGCGTGCTCGGGGAGCGTCGCGGGGAGGTTGAGCGGCGCGAGGACGGACACGTCGTGGCGCACCACCGTCTCGCCGGGTACGGTCAGCTCGCAGTTGCCCCCCGACTCGCCTGCAAGGTCCACGACGACCGACCCCGGCTTCATCCCTTGCACCGCCTCCTCGGTCACGAGCTTGGGCGCCGGGCGGCCGGGCACCAGGGCGGTGGTTATGACGACGTCGAAGCCCTTAATCGCGTCGGTCAGCGCCTGCGTCTGTCGGGCGCGCTCCTCCTCGGTCAGCTCGCGCGCGTAGCCCCCCTCGCCGGAGGCCTCCACGCCGAGGTCGAGCCACTGCGCGCCGAGCGAGCGCACCTGCTCGGCCACCTCGGGGCGCACGTCGTAGCCGGTCGTGCGCGCCCCCAGGCGTTTGGCGGTGGCGAGCGCCTGCAGGCCTGCCACGCCCGCGCCCAGCACGAGCACCTTCGCCGGCGGGATCGTGCCCGCGGCGGTCATCAGCATCGGGTAGAAGCGCCCCATCGTCTCGGCCCCGAGCAGCGCGGCGCGGTAGCCCGCGACGTTGGACTGCGAGGAGAGCGCGTCCATCGACTGCGCGCGGGAGATCCGCGGGATCGCCTCCATCGCGAGCGCCGTCGCCTTCGCGTCGGCCAGGGCTCGCGTCGTCTGCGGGCTCGTGAGCGGCGCGAGGAAGCCGATCAGCAGCGAGCCCGCGCCGAGCAGGCCGACCTCGGCGGCGGCGGGCGGGGCGATCGTGACCACCACATCGGAGCGCCACACCTCCGCGACGTCGTCGCTCAACTCCGCGCCAGCCTCCGCGAAGGCGTCGTCCGGCAGCAGCGCGCCTGCGCCCGCGCCGCGCTGCACGAGGACCTCGAGCCCCCTGGACTTCAGCTTGCCGACCACCTCGGGCACGAGCGCCACCCGGTGCTCGCCCGCCGCGGTCTCCTTCGGAACGCCAACCCGCATTGAGGGGCGGGAACGTATCCGATCGCGCGGACGCGCGCCACCCCGGTGGACCATGTGCCAGACTGGGAGGGTCCGGTTGGCGCATGCGCCCGACGTGGGCGATGCCACAATGTGACTAATAAAGCTGTGCCGGTCTGCGCACGCGCAGACCGGCGATGCCGCACATGTGCGGCATCGGGAACGGCCGCATGCGGCCGTTCCAGGCGGGGCCACATGTGGCCCCGCCGCCCCTGCCACATGTGGCAGGGGCACCAAAAGGAACAGTCATGACCGTCAACCTGACCCGCATCTACACGAAGCTCGGGGACGCCGGCGAGACTCACCTCGGGGACATGAGCCGTGTTTCCAAGACGCACCCTCGCGTGGAGGCGTACGGCACCGTGGACGAGCTCAACTCCGTGCTCGGCGTGGCGCTCGCCCAGCCCGGCCTGCCGGCCCGCTTGCGGGAGTGGCTGCGCCGCGTGCAGAACGACCTGCTCGACCTCGGCGCCGACCTGTGCGTGCCCGAGCCCGCCGTGGACGGCCAGTCGGTGCAAGCGGCCCCTGGCGAGGAGGCGACCGGCGACGAGGCGCCCGGCGAGCGCCAAGCGCGCGAGCGGCTGCGCCTCACACCCGCCTACACCGAGTGGCTGGAGGAGGCGTGCGACGAGGTCAACGCCAAGCTCCCGCCGTTGCGTTCCTTTGTGATCCCCGGCGGCAGCCCCGCCGCGGCGCACCTGCACGTCTGCCGCACCGTGTGCCGCCGCGCGGAGCGCCGCGTGCTGGCGGTGCAGGACGCAAACCCCGAGGTCGTGCGCTACCTCAACCGCCTCTCCGACCTGCTGTTCATCCTCGCCCGCGCCGTGAATCAGGCCCCACCCGCCCAGGGCCCACCCGCCCAGGCGGGGTCCGAGCCGCTGTGGGACCCCGGCGCCCACGAGGCCGCGCCGGCGCCAGAGCGCTCGTAGCGCCCGCTCCCTCGACGTGGCGCCCCAGACCGGCCGGCTCATCCCCAGCCGGCTCATCCCCGGCCGGCGCATACCAGACCGGCTCATCCCAGCCGTCGCCCAGAGCGACCACCGCCAGCGAGACGCACAGCGCGGCGAGCAGGAAGCCGCCGAGCACGTCGGAGGGCATGTGCCACGCGAGGATCAGCAGCGCGCAGCCGACCGCCATCGCGAGCGCGCTACCGAGCACCGCGAGGAGCGGACGCAGGCGGTAGGGGGCGACGAGCAGCGCGCACAGCACGAGCGTCATCGCCGCGGTCGCGTGCCCGCTCGGCCACGAGGCCGGGCCAACCCACTGAAAGCCGACGCTGTCGTGGGGGTGCGCGAGCAGCGGCTTGAGCGCCTCGGCGAGGCCCGGCGCGGCGGGCAGCACCACCGCCACGGCGAGCGCCACCCGCGGGCGGCGGCGCAGGAGCGCGACGGCGACGATCAGCAGCGCCCAGACGGTGTAGAGCAGCGGTTCGAGCAGGTTCAGGAGGTCGCTCGCGAGCGTGTCCACGCCCGGACGCTCGAGCTTGGTGAAGTCGTTGAGCACCACCGCGTCGCGCAGGTGGACCGCGGGTACGAGCTCTGCGAGCGTCCAGGTGGCGGCCATCCCCACCACGCACAGCACGGCGGCGCGCAGCGCCCACGCGCCGCTCGGCCGGCGCGCCTGGCCGGCGGGATGGCGCTTGGCCTCGGCTGCGCGGAGTCTCGCAGCCTCATGGGCTGCCGTCAGAGGTGCGCTCGACATGCTCATGAGAGGGTAGAGCGCTCGCCGCTCGCCTGTACCGGCTCATCGCCTCCGCGAGCAGGGCAGCGAGCGACATGCCACGCTGCCGCGCCTGCCCGGCCAACAGGTCGCGGGTGCCGCGAGCGACACCTCGGATAATCGGTGTCTTGGAAATCAAGTGGGTTAGCCGACCAAACGCCGAGCCCCACGGCCGGCTTCAGCCTGAGCGCGTCCTAGCCGGCAGGGCGCCCGGTGGGCTCAGGCTGAGGATCAGCGCGAGCGCGCGCTCGACCTCCGTGAGCGTCTCGGGTGTGAGCGCCCCCAACTTGCGCAGTAAGCGTGAGCGCGCCACACCGCGGACCGCTCCACAAATCGCGCGGCTTGGGCGCCCGACGCCCTCGCCATCGGCGACCTCCGGGCGCAACGCCGATGGTGGGAAGGAGCTCGACAGCGGCACCACGACGATCGGCTCCCGGGGCGAGCCGGCGATGATCTGGTCATCCGAGACGACGATCGTGGGACGGTTCTTACCGGGCTCGCCAGGCCTCGCGGCGCCGAGCGACGTGAGCCACACCTCGCCGCGGTGGGGCTCAGTCGAAGTCGAGGCCATCTTCCAGCGTCGCCTCCCAGAGGCGCATCTCCTCCAATGCGGCAGGGTTCTGTTCATCGAGGAGACGCGCCTGGCGCTCGGACTCGAAGATCGCCTCGATCTCCCGCTCGCGCGCGATCTCCGCCAGCAGGGCGGCCACCGACATGCCACGCTCCCGCGCCTGCTCGGCCAGCAGGTCGCGAGTACCGCGAGCCACGCGGATCGTCGCTGTGTCCACAGCCATCGTGGCCGTAGTATAGCGCTACTCCATAGCGCTACTTTGCCGTGAGATGGCCCGTCAACGTTCCGCGGGCGGCGGAGACCACCCACACGTACTGGTGACCCTGCGAGCGGAGGCCTGTCCCGCTCTAGAGATCCCGTCGGTAGAGGAAGAGAGACATCACGACCAACCGGCCGACGGAGACCGCCATGTCCATTCACCCGAGCACACCCAGACTCACCGACAGGCTCTGCACCCTGGCCGAAACCCAGCTGCAGATGCAAACCTCACGCTCAGCCGTGCTCGAAGCCGGCTCGGTCGGCGTCATGACAGCCGACATCGCCTTCGCCACAGGCGTCGTGGGCACCGGGCAGGCCGACCTCTGGATCGCCGCACTCGCCTTGCTGGGCCTCTCACTCAGCTTGGCCGTGTGTACCGTGCGCCTGCCGAACGCCCGACAGACCGGCCCGTCCGTGCAGGTCACTTTCGACGCTCTCGATACCCAGGACGAACACGAGCTCCAGCGCTCGCTCGTGCGGCGCTTTGCAAGAGATATCCACCGCAACGAGCAGGCTCTCGTCCGCAAAACGTCCCTGTTCGACCAGGCGGTGACATTCCTGGTGCTCGCCGCGGCTCTCGAGCTGGGCGGAAGACTATAGTGAGACCCGTGGAACACTCCACCGCCAGTACCCAGTCCGGGTCCAGATGCCCGACCGACGATGCCACTGAGGCCGACGCGGTCCCGGGCACATTCGACATTCCATCCCAGATCCTGCCCGGTTTCGGCGACAGCCCGATACTCCCGGTGTGGCTGAGCGAGCGCCTGAGTCGTCTGTTCGGACGCGCCACGTCCTCGCACTAGGAGCCCGGGTCAGTAAGGGGCGTTGGAAAGTCAAGTGGTGGTGCGCCGCTCACGCAAGACCGGCTAAGCCGCTCGGACTCGCGCGGAACGCGACGCCCGGGCGGGTGGGTTTCAGATCACCCCACCGGAAACGGCGCCCGCGCGAGCGCGGTCAGCGCCTGCGCCGTCACCCAGACCGGCGTTTGGGCGCCGGTGCGGGAGTAGCGCACGGAGCCGTTGGGAGCGACGAGGCTTTCGAGGTAGCCGAGCGGGGAGCGGACGGCGTGGCGGCGGACGGTTTCCACGCGCTGGCCGGCCGCGACGAGGCCCTGCACCGCCCACGAGGTGGACTGCGCGTTCGATTCGCCCCCGGGCTGCGAGGGGAAGCCGCCGTCGGGGTTTTGGGCGTGCACGATGAACGCAACGGCACGCGCGAGGACCGCGCCGGTGTGGATGCCCGCGTCTACGAGGCCCTGCAGCGCGGCGGCGGTGTCGTCCACGTCGCTGGAGCCCCCGCGCTCGGCGAAGTTGAAGCCGCCGTCGGAGTCCTGCTGGCGAGCGATCCACGCGCCCGCGGCGCGCACCGCGGGGTCGGCGGCGGAGTGCCCGGCGGCGCGCAGCGCGAAGACGGCGAACGCGGTGAGGTTGACTTGGTGGGAGAAGGAGCCTTCGCTTGTGCGGTAGCGCAGCAGTTCGGCCAGCAGGTTTTTGCCGGCGAGCGAGGTCACGGGGGCGCCGCAGGCGCGCAGCGCGAGCATCGTGCGCTCGATGTCGCCGGGGCCTTCGAGTGTGCCGGCCTGCGCGCGCAGCGCTTCGAGCACGGTGTGACCGTCGCGGCGCACGCTCTGCGGGGGGCGCCCCGCCGCGGCGAGGCCAAGCGCCGCCCACGCGGAGTACAGCTCGGAGGGGGGCTGCCCCGCCGCGGAGCCCCAACCCCCGTCGGAGTCCTGCGCGGAGGCGAGGTAGGCGAGCTCGCGCGCGACGTTCGCGCGCGCGGCGGCACTCGCGATCCCGGCGTGGGCCGACCCGCCGGGCAGCGCCAACGCGCCGGCGAGGCCGAGCACAATCGCAAGCAGCGCGGTGCCGCCAACCCCCCCGGCTCCGGCGGCCTCCCAGCGGACGTCCATGCGGGCGCGCAGCCGCGCGAGCACGCGCGCGAGCTCGGGGGCGAACGCGAGGCCGAAGCCGAAGGAGGCGACGGCGTCGACGAGGTCGAAGGGCAGCGCCGTGCCGCCGGCGATCGCGAGGTACGCGGCGGGGGTGTGGACGGCGCCGACCGACCACGTGTACACGTCCATCACCTCCTTGGCGGCGAGCGCGGTGACGCCGCAGGCGAGCGCGAGCCCGACGCGCCCGAGGCGCCTGCCGGAGAGCCGCGCAAGCACGGCACCCGCGAGGCCGACTCCCCCCCACGCGGCCATCTGCCAGGGGGTGTAGGGGCCCTGGCCGAGCACCATGTTGGAGGCGAGCATCCCGACGGCCCCTACGGTGAAGCCGGGCAACGGCCCGAGCGCGTAGCCGACGACGAGCACGATCGCGGTGATCGGCTTGACTTCGGGCAGCGCCACGAACGCGTCGCGCCCGAGCGCCGCGACGGCGGCGAGCGTCGCGACGACCGCGACCATCCGCGCGGAGGGCCGCGCGCGCTCGTAGGCCAGCCAACCCGCGAGCAGCACGAGCCCGACAAGCGCGAAGGAGGCGAGCGGCCAGCTCATCCGGCCAGCTCCAGCACCGCGCGGTCGCCCGCCCGGGTGCGCAGCAGCTCCGCCCCCTGCTCCGGCGTCAGCGCCCCTCCGGCGCCGCCGAGGATGCGGGCGGTCTCGGTCGCGAAGTACCACCCGCCCGCCAGCAGCTCCGCGGCGGGACCGTCGGCGATCACGCGCCCATCGGCGAGCAGCACGGCGCGCTCGGCGCAGGCACACGCGAACTCGGGGTCGTGCGTGGCCACCAGCACCGCCTGCCCGCGCGCGGCGCGGCCGCGCAGCTCCTGCGCGAGCAGGGCCTTCGCGTGGCGGTCCATCCCGCGCGTGGGCTCATCGAGGGCGAGCACCGCGGGCTCCTGCACCCCGTCGGTGACGATCGCCAGGGCGAGCCGCTGGCGCTCCCCGCCGGAGAGGTCGCGGGGGTTGCGCGCGGCCATCTCCGCGAGGCCCACGCCGGCGAGCGCGCGCGCGGAGGCCTCGGCCCCGACACGCTCGTGTAGTAGGTAGTCGCCGGGGTTCTGCAGCAGCAGCGCGACCCGCCCGCTGCGCTCCACCCGCCCGCGCGTCGGTGCCAGCAGCCCGGCGGCGTGGCGCAGCAGCGTGGACTTGCCGGCGCCGTTGCGGCCCATCAAGGCGACCGTTTCGCCCGGCGCCAGCCGCAGCTCGGCCCCGCGCAGGATCGCGGGCCCGCGGTGGAGCTCGTGCCACACGCCGCGCAGGTGGAGCGCGGGAGCAACGGGGGCGCCCCGACGGAGCAACCGGCGCCCGCTGGCCGATCTTCGATCGGTCGGCGCGGCGGGAGCAGCGAACGCCGGCGCGGGAGCGGTAGAGGACACCTCGGCAGCGGCGGCCACCATCTGCGGAGCAGTGGAGGCCACCTCGAGCACGCCGGGCACCGGCGTAGTGGCCCCCTGCCCGCGGTTGTCCTTTGCATTGGCAACGGCAGGGGGCGCGGGGAAGCTTACACGCTCCGTAGACAGCAGACCACATCCGCGCAGGGTGGTGCGGGCCTGCTTGACGCCGACCGGCGGGGGGCGCAGCCCGGCGAGCGCGAATAGCCGCGCGCCGGGGCTCTGCAACGCGGGGGCCTCGCGGCCGGCCCACTCCAGGAACGCCCCCGGCGGGCCGTCGTGGGCGAGGCGCCCGCCGGAGAGCGCGAGCACGCGGTCGGCGGAGGGCAGGCAGCGCTCCAGGCGGTGCTCGGCGAGCAAGACAGTGACGTCCCACTCCTGGTTCAGGCGGCGCAGCAGCCCGATCAGCTCGTCCCCCGCGACCGGGTCGAGCTGCGAGGTGGGCTCGTCGAGCAGCAGTACCGGCGGGCGGCCGGCGAGGGCGGCGCCGAGCGCGACGCGCTGGAGCTCCCCGCCGGAGAGCGTGTGGGCGGAGCGCTCGAGCAGGTGGTCGACGCCGAGCGCGAGCGCGACCTCCTCAACGCCGCGCGCGACCGCACCGGACCCGTGCCCACGGCTCTCCAACGCGAGCGCGAGCTCGGCGCGCACGGAACTCATCACCACCTGCGTCTCGGGGTCCTGAAAGAGCGCCCCCGCGAGCGTCCCCAGCCGCGCGGGCCCGTGCTCGCGGGTGTCGAGGCCGGCGAGCCGCACGCGCCCGGCGAAGCGCCCGCCGTGGAAGTGCGGCACAAGCCCGCAGGCGGCGCGCAACAGCGTCGACTTGCCCTCCCCGGAGAGGCCGGCGAGCAGGCAGAACTCCCCCGCCTGCACCTCGAAGCTCACGTCCTGGAGCGCCGGCCGCTCGACGCCGGGGTAGCGATATGTGACGTCGTGGAAGGAGAGGATGGTCATTTGAGATCGTCCACGTGAGTCAGTGCTCCCAAAGGGTGGTGGGCGTGGGGCCTCCTACCCCACCCCAACGCAACTCAGCCCATCCTGGACTCGCAGGGCAAGCTGGGCAAGGACGCAGTGAGCGAAGTGTGCTTTGCACACGAGCGATCGAGGACGCTGGCCGAAACGGGGATTCGCGCTGAAGGCGCGTGTCACCCGGCTTCGGTCCAGCGCCGTCATGCGTGTTCAGGATCACGGCTCGATCCCCCGGCGGTCGCAGAACGGAAGCAGGACAGCGAGGATCAAGGCGGCGCAGAGGGCGAGCAGACCGGCGCCGAGGGGAGCAGCGCGCACCAGCGGATAGGCGGTGAACGAGGCGACGCCGCCAAGCCGGGCGAGGAGCGCGACCGCGAGGACCGCCGCCGCGGAGGCTGCGAACGCGAGGTCGTGGCGCGACCACGGCAGCTGCAGGCGCGGAGCGCGGGGGGCCGCCGCGAAGCCGCGGAGCTCGAGTGTGGCGGCGACGTCCATCGCGCGGTCGAGCGAGCCGGCGAGCACCGCGGAGAGCAGCGCGACGCGCCCGCGGGTACCGCTGGCCGAAACGGGGATGCGAGCCCGAAGGCGAGTGTCTCCCGGCTTCGGTCCGCCGTCGGGGCGGGTGCGCTGGGCCTCGGCGAGGCGCTGGGCGTCGGCGGCGAGCACGGGGATCATGCGCACCGCGAGGGAGGCGGTGAGCGCCGAGCGGAAGGAGAGCCGGCGGAAGATCCGCAGCAGCGCGTCGGGGTCGATCGCGAGGCTCGCGAGCGCGGCGGTCAGGATCAGGACCGTGACCTTCAGCGCGACCACGGCGCCGTACACGAGCGCCTCGACTGTCAAATTGCCCTGCCCGAACGGGCCGAGGTCGCCGAGGCGGGCGAAGACGGTGAGACCGTCGCGGGAGACGAGCACGTTGATGGCGACGATCGGCACTCCCACGATCAGCGCGGTGCGCAGCGCGCGCACGAGCTCACGGCCAACGCCCGCCCCCCAGCCGGCGCCGAGGATCGCGAGGGCAAGCGCGGCGAGCGCCAACGGGTGGTAGAGCAGCAGCGTGGCTGCCGTGAGCGCGGCCGCCCACAGCGCGGCGACCCCCGCGCGCGTGGCGTGCAACGGGCTCGCGAGCGGACGGTAGAAAAGCAGGCCGACGCGGTTCATGGGCTCGGCCGGACCGCCTGCGCGCGGGCGGGGGCGCTCCGGTGAGAGCGAGCAGCCGTCGGGGGGACCGTGAGTTGTATATGTAACTTTTTGAGTTGCGTCTTACATTTGTTATACACAACTCGGATTTTTAATACCCACATACCCCCCTCCCCACGCCTCGTACCGACCATCGTTACCGACCTTCAGCTTCCCGTCGGCTGGGGCAGGGACAGCACGGCGCCCGCTTCGAGGGCGATGGCGAAGCGGTCGTGCAGCGCCGCTTCGTCGAGGGCATTCGCGGCGAGCTGCACGCCGGCGGGGTCGGTGCCGGTCACCAGCCACTCGGGGTCCTCTTCGGAGTAGCGGGTCGCGGCGAGCAGCCCGGCGGTGCCGGTGAGCGTGCGCACGGTGGCGCCCTGGGCGTCGAGCAGCGCGAGCGCCCCGCCGGGGGCCACGCGCGCGTACACCCCGCTCGCGCGGGGGCCCAGTTCGAGGTTGTGCGCGCCGGGGTCCCCGCGCACCTGCCGCCAGGTCCCGACGAGTAGGCGCAGCGTGTCGGTCGCTTCCCCGGCGGCGCCGGGCGCGGCGAGCGCGAACCTCACCCCGGCGGCGCGCAGGCGGGCGCGGACGGTGCGGCAGGGGCCGCCTTCGGGCTGCGCGCATTCCACGCGCACCGGCAGCCGCAGCCCTTCGATCCCATTCAGGAACGGCTCGGGGTAGGAGCCGACGACAGCAGGCACGTCATCAGTCTGGCTCCAATTGTGCAGGTCCCACCAGATGCGATCGCCCGGATGCACGTCGGTCTCGGCCGCCCCCTTGGGAGCCTCGACGCCATTGACGTAGTAGAACCAGTCAACGGGCTGCCCCCCTTCGTAGCCGCCGGAGTGCCCCGCGACGCTCTCCACGAAGCCGCCGCCGTAGCGCGTGGTGACGGAGGCGTTGCGCACCAGCAGGCTCATCACCGTCTCCTGGCCGACGGCGCGCGGCGCGCGCTCCGAGCGCAACGGCTGCGCCCCGAAGTCGCGCGTGACGTCCAAGCGCACCCCGCCGGGAGTCGGCCCGGCGCCGAGGCCACAGCCGGCGAGCGCCGCCGCGCAGACCAGCACGGCGGCGAGGAGCGCGGGGGGCGCGACCCGCCGTCGGCCGCCACCTCGGTGTCTCCTACTTGACATAGAAGACGATCCGCGAGCTCCCACGGTCGAGCGGGGTGTGGTCGCCCGCGGCGTCGGTGGCCTCGATGTCGAGCACGTAGCGGCCGGGGGGCGGAGCGCAAGCCGCCGGCCGCCACCGCTGCGGTGCGTCCTACTTGACATAGAACACGACGTGACTCACGCCGCCCGCGAGTTTCGTGACATGACCCGCGTCGTCCACCGCCTCGATGTCGTAGACGTAGCGACCCGCGGGCAGCCGCGCCGGGAGCAGGTAGCTGAACGACGTGGTGTCGGCCACGTCGAAGAAGCGCGTTGCGCGGCAGCTCGCGCGCACGAAGGCGACCCTGCTCCCGCTGAACGCGAAGCAGCGGTGGTGGGCGCTGCGCGCGAGCGCGATCCGCACTTCGCGCAGCGTGCCTGCGGCGGGAACCTCGACGCTCCCCTCGAGCACGCGAGGAGCCGTGCGGCGGGAGTAGACGTGGCCGTTCAACACGCCCTCGATCCGCGCCACGTCGGACGTCGCTTCTTCCGGCGGGTGGATGATGTGCGGGGGGGCGCAGGCGCAGGACGCCGGGGGTACAACGCTCACCGCGAGCCCGTTCGAGCGCACCGAGTTTTCCTGTGTCGCCTTCAATCTCACGGTGCCGGTGCCGGTGAGCGTGACCGTCGCTTCGCCACTCGCACTCGTCGTCGGGCTACCGGGGAGCGGAGTCGTAACGCCGCCGACGTCTTCGCCGATCGTGGCGCCCGCGATCGGTTCACCGGTCTGGCCGTCGACGACGCGGATCGTGAATGGCGTGCTCACGGTCGCGGTCGCCGGGCCCGACAGGCTCAGCAGGTGCTTCAGGTTGAAGTAGTTGTAGGCCCACAGCACTTCGTTGCCGGGAGCGAGCGCGATCTGACAGCCACCGACCGGCGCGGTCGTGTCGTTGACCGCATAACCCCAGGAGTCGTAGGGAGAGGACGTCTCGTTGACTTCCGAGCCAACCTGGGTGACAAGGAAGTCGCCAGGATTTTCATTTTCTTTCGGGCCGGAGCCAAACCACTCGGCGTTGAAGGCAAGCCCATCCGCAAGCGCCGCGTCGCGCAGCGCAGTGGTCGGCGTGCCACCGGCGTTGCCACCGTTGGCTTCACGCCCACCGAAGCCGTTTTCAGAGTAGTCGCACGGATGGGGGCCATTGCTGGAGGACGTTTCGAAGGTTTCGCCCTGGGTCGAGACATCTCCTTCGAAGAGCGTGTTGGTGGAGCCCTCGACCCGCAGCTTGACGGTGACCGGCCCCGCGAGCGCGGTCGCGCACGGGACGAGCGCGGCGAGGACGACGGCGAGCGCCGGCCAGAGACGGAGACAACGACGAGAACGACAAGCGACGATAGGCATGGAGCCAACCCCTTTCCACGAGGGCTTGTGGGCTTATGGTCGGAGGCAGGTCTCCTGGCTCCCGGGCCCACCCCCCGCGCCTTCCCGATCCGCCGCAGGGCCGACCAGTGGCTGCATCGCCGTCGAGGACGTCGAGGCCGATGCAGCGGGGGGCATCCCCGGTCACAGTGGCGGGTCCGCGCCGGAATCGCACCGGCTTCCCTCGACCACCGACCGTATGAACGCGGCCGATACTACCGCCCGCGGGGACGGACGTCCACAGGCGTGATCGGAGCGCGAGCGAGAGAAACGTCCCAAGCGCGCCGTACGGTCCTTGGTATGCCCCCGATCGGCGTGTCCCGATGACTCCCGGCGTGCCCTGGCCGCCGAAAGCAGGCGAGTTGCTGCCGCGTGGGACGGATGCCTTCGGCGTGCGCGACAAGCTCATCGGATACTCGCTGGACCCGACCAACGAGGTCGGTGGCCCCAAGGCGCGCGGCTTCGAACGCATCCTCGGCATCACGATCGAGGACATCGACTACCTCGAAGGC
This sequence comes from uncultured Solirubrobacterales bacterium, assembly GCA_963715925.1. Taxonomy (GTDB): domain Bacteria; phylum Actinomycetota; class Thermoleophilia; order Solirubrobacterales; family Solirubrobacteraceae; genus Palsa-744. The sequence continues at coordinate 53,186 of OY970282.1, forward strand.
GCAATCCAGACCGGAATCCTGGTGGTGCCGGTCAGGACTGTGCGCGACAACCCGCCCCACGGCATCAACTGCGTGATCCTGGCGCCGGTGCGCGGACGCGGCGAGCAGAGCGGGCGCGTCGTCAACATCAGGACCGTCTGGTTGATCCCCGACGCAGGCGCCCCGCCGCGACTTGTAAGCGCCTACCTGAAGCCCTAAGCTGGAGGAGCCATGGCAACCGTCAAGTGCGCGATCAACGAACACGACGTCGTCGCGCTGCGCCACCAAGCTGGTCGCTGGCCGGCCGGCACGGTCGGCGCCGTCGTCAGTGAGCAGGGCAAGCACAAGCTAATCGAGATCGCCGACGATCAGGGCGTGATGTTGGACCTCATCTCGCGGCCCGAATCCGAACTCGACCTCGTCTCCAAGCACAGCGTCTAGCGACCGACGGACCCCAGGTCGCTGTCGAGGTCGCCCAGCGCGCTGCGGTGCGCGGCGGCGAGCTCCGTGCGCTCTGCGAGCAGCCGGCGGGCATGGTCCAGATCCTCAGAGCGTCCGAAGGTCAGCGCCGCGACGAGCCGCCCGCCCTGCAGGTACCAGGTCGTGAAGCTTCCATCCCCCATCGACCCCCGCACGATCTCCTCGTCCCACTCCCGCGCCGGGCCGACGTACTCGAGCTCCCCCCAGTCGCCGAGCACCGAGTAGAAGTACGGGACCGTCTCGTGGGGGACGTCGCGGCCGAGCATGTTCAGCGCCGCGGTCTTGCCGTGGTTGAAGGCGACGTCCCAGTGCTCGATCCGCAGCGGCCCACCATGCAGCGGCGAGTCGTACTCGCAGATGTCCCCCGCGGCGTACACCCCGGGCGCGGAGCTCTGAAGGCGCGAGGTACAGCGCACGCCGCCGCTCTGCCCCAGCTGCAGGCCGGCGCCGCGCGCGAGCTGCACGTCGGGGGTGACGCCGGCGCCGACCACCACGAGATCGGCGGGCAGCTCGAGGCCGCCCTTCGTGATGACCTTCGCGACCCGGCCCTCGCCCTCGAAGCGCTCCAACTCGTCCTCGCCGTGGACGGTGACGCCGTGCGCTTCCAGCAGCTCCTGGAAGAAGCGCCCGCCCGCGGCGCCGAAGCCGCGTTCGAGGGTGGTGCGCTCCTGCATCACGATCGTGCAGCGCTTGCCCATCAGCGTCAGCGAGGCGGCGACCTCGCAGCCGATGTAGGAGCCGCCGATCAGCACTACGTGCTCAGCGTCCGCGGCGCCCGCGCGGATCGCGTCGGCGTTTGCGAGCGTGCGCAGGTAGTGGATCTGCTCCAGCTCGCACCCGGGCACGTTCAGCCGCCGCACGTTCGCCCCGGTCGCCAGCAGCGCCTGGCCGAACTCGAGCTCCTCCCTGTTGGAGAGCTTCGCGGTGCGCGCCGCCGGATCGAGCGCGGTCACGCTCGTGCGCCGCAGCAGCTCGATCCCCTGCTCGCCCCACCAGGCATCCGGGCGGAAGAACGTCTCGCTGCGCTCCTCGACCCCGCGCAGGTAGCCCTTCGAGCACTCCGGGCGGTTGTACGGCGGGTCCGGCTCGCGCCCCACCACCAGCACCGACCCCTCCGCGCCCTCCTCGCGCAGCCAGCGCGCGCAGTTCGCGGACGCCAGCCCACCTCCGATCAGCAGGTAGTCGACCTTGCGGGTGGCCACGCCTTGCAATCTACGCGAACGCCGGGACGCGCAGGGTCAGCGCCGAGGCGGTCCTCGACCCCCGTCGCTCGGCGGGGTCGCTGTCGTGGTAGAGCATCCACGCCTCCAACAGCCCCTCCGCGAGCTCGTCCAGCGTGGCCCCCGATGCGAACAGGCCCGGGCAACTTGGCACCTCGGCCCACAACGAGCCGTCCTCGTCGTGAACCAGCGCCTGTATCTCAACCTGATCTTCCATGCAACTCAACCTTCTTCCGATGCCTCTCATCATAGACCCGCCTCTCTCAGGATCGCCGCGGTCAAACCGCGACCGTAGTCGCCGCCCCGGTGCTTCGGCAGGGTGATCGGCCGGTGTCCGGACTTCGCCATCTTCACGACGTGCTTCCCACCCCGGGTCGCAACCCAACCGTGGACTTCCAACAGCTTCCTGGCCGACTGCTGATTCAGAGGCGCCCGCCTGCCCACGACAGCCTCACAACCCCGGCGGGTGGCGCACCGACCAGTGCGCCCATTCGGGGATGTGGTCCAGGATGCGCCAGCGCGGGCCGTCTTCGTCGCGGTTGGGGCCGACATCGGTGCCGTCGTGGCTGGTGTCCAGGCGCAGACCTGCGATCACGATGAAGACGTGGGCGGTGGGCGTGTCGGTGGCGTAGATCGTCACCCACCGCCCGGGACCGGGCGCCCCCCAGCCCACGTAGTCCTGCGCGAGCGGGTTCTCCCTGACGATTTCCGCGAGTGGCCGTACGCCGGCCCGCTCGAGTACGTAGTTGACGGTGCTGGAGCAGTCCTCGCTCGGCGCCCCCTCCGGATCGGGGTGCCCGGCGGGGCCGTACGGGAGGTCCTGCAGCTCGTTGCCTGCGACCACCATCGCCTGCACCGTCGCCGGCACGCCGGCGGGCACCAGCGCGACGTGGCCGTCGCCCGGCGCGAGTACCGCGCGTTCGCCTGAGATGAAGCGCACCGGCGTCGCGGTCTCGCTCACCAGGCGCGTGTCGGCGCCTTCGATGCCGGCGCCTTCGGCACCGTTGCCTTCCTGGCCGCTGCCACCCGGGCTTCCTGCGCCTGCCCCGCCTTCGGAGGAGATCGGCGCCGCCGACGGAGCGCTGTACCTGGCCGCCCAACCCTCGACCTCATCCACGTACCAACTCGCGTGGTTGTAGGCGTAGATCGCCTCGCGGTAGTTCCCCGGCGCGCCCGAGGCGCGCAGGTAGTTGGCCGCCCCGTAGATCGCGTCAGCCGGGTTCCAGCGGTCGGGCGGACCGCCGCCTTCGGCGTCCACCCCGTACTCCGCCCAGGTCGATGCGAGGAACTGCATCGGCCCGCCGGCGCCCGCTGAGTTCACAGCGCCCTCCTGCGTGCACGAGGGGTCGGGGTCGCGCCCGTGGTCGCACTCCACTCTGCCGATCCCCGCGAGGATCGCCCAGTCCAGGCCGTAGCGGGCGGCCGCCTGGAGGTAGAGGCGCAGGTATTCCGGTGGGATTTCCGCGCGCGCCTGCGCTGAGACGCCGTAGCTCCCGGCAGCCTCCGGGGCGGACGGGCTCGAATCCCCGGTTTCGCCGGCGAGCCCGCCGGCGGCCGGGCTCTGGCTCGCGCCGACGGTCGCAGCGACGCCCGCCACCCCGAGCGTGAGGACCACCGCGAGCGTCGCCGCGCCCGCGAGCACGGCGGTCGCTGACCGGTGGGCACGCGGCTGCGCGCCGGCCCTGGATGCCACCCTCACCGACCCGCCCCGTGCGAGGACACGGAGGGGGCGGACAACCGTCGCCGCACGCCGGCGGCGCCGTCTGTGGATGGAGGTTGGGTGCTCACCACCGCCGTCAGCCCCCCAGCTGGCGTTTGCGCCCACGGGCGACCTCGTCGGCGTCGCGCAGCACCGGGGACTGCAGCCCGCCCCCACCGGCGCCGGGGTGGCGCCTCGGGTCGTGCCGGTGCGCGTCGGGCGGGCGCTGCTCGCGTGGAGGGCCCCCGCGTGGCGAGCCCTTGGGCGCGGTCCGGGAGCGCGGGGCGGCGTGCCCGCTCTGGCGCAGGCGCTCCTCGAGCGCGCGGTCGAAGTCCTTGCCCGCCTTACGGCGCTCGCGGCGCTTCAGCGTGGTCGGGGGGACGGGCCCGGATCCCGCAACAGCGCTCGCGGCAGCGCTCAGCTCGCGGCGCAGCGCGAGCTCGCGGTCGATCTCCAGGCGCGCCTCCCGTTGGGCGCGGGGGTGCAGCCGCTCGTACTGCTCGCGGCTGTAGCCGGCGATGCTCGCCATCGCGGCGTAGTCGCGCCGAGCGCTGGCGGCGGCGCCGTCGCTCCACGAGCGGCCGGTCCGCAAGCCACCTGCCGCCGTGCCGCGCTCGCGCGCGCCGGGGAGCGCGGCCTGAGCGTCGAGCAGCCGGCCCCGCTCGCGCGCCTGCTCAGCGGTGTACGTATGGCCCGTGCGCCGCTGCGCGCGCTCGCCCTCGGCGGCGGTGCGCCGCGCCTCGTTCAACGCGAGCTGCCCGCGCTCGATCTCGCGCTCGATGCGCTTGCCGCGGTGCTCGAGTTCGGCCGCCTTGCGGTGCTCGCCGCCGGCCGCCGCCCGCTCCCGGGCGCCGTGCACCCGCTGCGACTGGGTGCGCTTGGCCGAGAGCTCGCTCTGGATCTGCGGGGCGGCGGCCGTGCGCGCGCTCGCTGCCCCGTGCTCGCGCTCGAGCATCCGCGTTACCTGCCCGTCAGCGGTCGCCTTCGCGCGCTGGCGACCCACGCGCTCTAGCGCCCGCCGGCGCTCCACGCTCGGTGCGGGACCCGAGAGCCTGTCGCGGATTTGCCGCGCCGTTCGCAAGACCGTGCGGGGCCCCTCCAGCTGCTCCTTCATGCGCCGCACGAGCGAGCGGTGGTGCACGCTCTGCCCGCGGTGCTCGCCGGCGATGAAGCCGAGCGCCTGGTGGCGCTGGCGGTAGGCGCCCCACCACAGGACCGTGACGAGCAGCCACCGCGTCCACCAGCCGAGCGCGCCCAGTTCCATCAGGGTGCGCGTCAGCAACAGCACGACCCCGAGCAGGAACGAGAAGATCAGCTTCGAGCAGACCGCGCCCAGCAGCCGCGTCGCCCACGTCCGGAACGCCGCGCGGCCGCCGTCGCCGAGCGCGGGGGCGATCACCGCGGCCGGGGCGAGCAGCAGGTACAGCAGGGTGAGGATCTCCGCGCCGAGCAGGTGCAGCGCGACGAAGCCGAGCAGCAAGATCATCCCGAGCGCGCCGACCGCGATCAGCAGCAGGCCCCCCACGCGGGAGTAGGTCCCGCCCTGCATCCTGAACTCCGCCTGCGCCGCGGTGGGCCCGCGGCAGTCCGCGGCGCTTTCGGCGCCCCCGCACAGCACGCTCAACAGCGAGCCGGGGTCCTCGATCGAGTTGCGCCCCGCCTCGTTGGCGGGCAGCGCGAGGAACACTTCCCCGTTGGTGTGAGCCGCGCGCAGCAGCGCGGCGCTCTGGGCGAGCGCCCGCGGCGGCTCGCCTTCCACCAGCCGGCAGGCCGGCGCCGGCGCTTCGGGGCGCCCGCAGCCCGCGCCCTGCGCGATCGCGGCGATGTTGAGGCCCGCGGCGCGCAGCCGTGTCTGCAGGCGCGCGGGGTCCTCGCACCAGCTGACGTTGCCGAACTCCAGGTAGCACCAGGGGGCTCCCACGACGCCCGCGAACAGCCCGCCCATGCTCTGCGCCAGCGTCCGCGGGGCGTGCGCGGGGGTCCCCTGCACGACCGCCCCGAGCGTGCCCGCGCTCGCTTCGTCGACCCACCGCCCGAGCGCGCCGACGGTGCCGGCGGGGTCCGTGATCACCCACAGGCCACCGGCCATCATCGCGAGCATCAGCGCCGCCTGGCCGAGCGTCTCCGCGACGCGGCGGCGCACGAGACCGTTGTAGGCCGCGGCCAGCGAGGCGAGTGCGAGCGCCAGCACCAGCCATGGCCCGGTGAACGAGGCCTGCGTCGCGCGCAGCGACCGCTCCAGGCCAGCCATCGCCGAGCTGTCCAGCAGGTCCAGCGTGAAGCACCACTCCAGCGCGACGACCAACGCGTGCACGACCCACACGAAGCCCAACCACACCGGCTCCACCAGGTAGTCCTGCAGCAGCTCCTGCACGTTGACGCTGAACAGCCCCGTTTCGATGTGCACGTCCAGCGCGTAGTCGCCGGTCGGCGCACCGGCGGCCTCGAAGCCCGAGGTCACGCAGTTACGCTGGCTCGAGGCCGGCAGTTCGCCCGCCTCGCCGCACAGCGGGCTGCCGAGCCCGTTTTCGACCAGCGGGTCGCCGCCGCTGGAAGGCGCCGAGGCCGAGGCGTCGTCGCCCGCGCTTTCGTCCGCGTCCGCCTGCGTGCCAGAGCCCGGGCCATCCACCAGCGGCGGAGCGGTGGGGGCGCGCGGCGTGACGCGAGCCGCCGTCGCCGGGCACGGAGGCCCGGCGCCCACCCGCCTGGCTGCGAGCCCGCCCACGCGGACGATCCCCAGGCTGCACCCCTCGGGCGACCGCCTCCCGTGGGCCTCGCCGGCTGCGCGAGAAGCGGCACCCGCCCCCACGGGCACGAGCAGGCCCAATGCAAGCGCGCCGCTGACCGCTGTCGCCGCTGCCTTCAACGCGCTCGCGCCGGCGCGGGCGTGGTCGAGAAGGCACGCAGCAGCGCGGGCACGACCACGTCGACCTGGATCGCCTCCACCCGCCCGTGGTGGTCGCGCAAGAGGCAGCGGCCGGCGTCGAGCTCCAACAGCGTCTGGCGCATCCGCCGGTCCTCCGGATCGAGGCCCAGCAGCGCCAGGGCGCGGCGGGCCTCCGCGTCGGAGCGCATCCCGAACACGAACGTCGCGCCGAGCAAGTTCTCCAGCGACTCGCGCTCGCCGAGCAGCGTGTCGGTGACCAGCTGCGTGGAGATGATCGGCACCGCCAGCTCCGAGCGGCCCATGCGCTGCAGCGCGACCAGCAGCGTGCGGCCGATCGGATCCTGCAACAGGCGCCACCCCTCGTCAAAGCTGAACAGCTTCAGCCGCTCGCGCTCGGCGCTCATCAGGTGCATCGCGAACATCGCGATCAGCCGCACGATCTGCTCCCCGACGCGCTCGGCCTGGGAGTGCTCGGAGCGCGGCACGCCGGGGTCGGGGCTCGGGAGGTCGCGGATCGGCAGGTACGTGACCTGCTGGTGGCCGACCGGCGGCAGCCGCACCTCGGGGTCGGCGAAGCCGAGCTGCGTGAGCCCCGAGCGGGCGTACACCTCGAGCGTCTTGGCGACCTGCTGGTCGATCGCGTCCCCCTCGCGCAGCGCCCGCACCACCTCCAGGCAGGTGGGCTCGCGCGCGCGGCGCACCACGCGGTCCACGGCGCCGACCACCGCGGTCTCCCAGGCGGGCTCCGCGCGCAGCGGCAGCAGGTCGCGCAGGAACGACACGGCGGTGTCGTGGCGCAGGTTCTCGGGGGCCACGCGCAGCGGGTCGAGCACCCCGCGCAGCGCGGGGTCGGGGCGCAGCGCGATGCACTCCACGTGCGGGGCGACCTGCTCGAGCAGGTGGAAGCGGTGGTCGCCCTTCGGATCGCAGTCGATCACGCGCGCGCCCTGCAGGAAGCCCTCGTACTTGAGCTTCTGGTCGAGCGTCGTCTTGCCCGAGCCGAGCGCCCCGATGCTGAGGATCGTGGTGTTGCGGTCGCGCTCGGAGCCCTCCCGGAGGTTGAAGCGCACCGGCCGCGCCGACCCGGAGAGGGTGTAGCCGAGGTAGAAGCCGGTGGCGGAGCCCGCCTCATGGGTGGCGGTCGGCATCATCGCCGCCACCTGCTCGGTGGTGAGCGTGTCGTCGTAGCCCGCCACGCGCGTGCGCTGCCCGGGGAGGTGCTGGCAGAACAGCTGTAGCTGGTCGCCCAGCGGGCGGTGCAGGCGGATCTCGCCGTACGCGCGCCGGCACGCCTCCACGCGCTCCTCGAGCTCCTCCTCCTCGCGCGCGGCTACGGCGATCGCGAGCGTCGCCCGCAACAGCGGGGGGCGGCTGGAGGACTGCAGGTGCGCGAGCAGGTCGCGGGCCTCCTGCGTGCGCCGGTAGCCGAGGTCGGTGGCGCCCTGCTCGCCGTCGGACTCCGCGCGCAGGATCTGGTCGGCGTCCTGGATGCGCCGCCGCGCGATCCGCAACGCCAGCTCGTTGGGCAGGAAGCGCGCGTTCAGCGACAGGTCGACGCCGAACGGCAGGTCCTCGACGGGGGCGAACATCAGCTCCGCACGCGCCCCGGGAAAGTGCACCAGCTCGGGCAGCGCGCCCACCACGAGCTGCGCCTGCCAGCTCACCCCGAGCTCGGACTCGATTCGCAGCGCGCGCGGCCGGTGCTCCACGAAGCTGTCCGTCCAGCGCATGACGTCCCCTTCCAGCGGCGCCAACAGCGCTTCGCCGTTGCACTCACACACGAGCGCCCGCGGCTCGTGCAGCCCGTCCACGACGGGCTCGCCGAGGTCCCGGCAGAACGCCCGGCGTACCAGCCACTGCAACTCCGCCGCGCTCGCGGGCCGCGCGGCCAAGAAGTCAGCAAGGCGCGCGTGGGCCTGGTCGGCCCGTACGCGCGCACGCTCCAGCGCGGCGACGCGCAACAGCCGCCGGTCGTGCGGGAACAGCCCCCGCTTGAGCGCCCCGACCCACTCGCGCGGGTGGCGCCCGGCGGCACGCGAGACGTAGGAGGCCACGTCGCGCTCGGGGTCGCGCAGGCTCACCAGAACGAATAGCGCGGTCCGCTGCGCCTCCAGGTCCTCCAGGCGCCTTGTGTGCTCGGCCACATAGTCTCTGAGCGCGTGCAGGTGGGCTCCGGCTCCCGCAGGCGCCCCCGGGCTAGCGGGCGTCGGCTTCCTCGCAACGCCCTCCGGCCTGGTCTCCCCGGCCATCTCCTGCGCGTACGCCGCGACCTCCCAACGGCGGCTGACGCGCACGATCTGCACATCGGCCCCCGTGGCCTCCAGGGCGCCGAGCAGCGTGAGGAAGCGCCCGCGCTTGGCGTCCTCGGCGAGCCATTCGTACGAGCTGCTCGGCACGGCGAACGCGGCCCAGCCGTCGTCGTATCCCTCGCCGAACACGAGGTTCCCGTATACGAGGCTGAGTGGGGGGCGCACGCTCAGCGCGCCTCCAGGCGCGGTCCCCGGCAGAGCGTGTCCGCGGTGTCCTTCGGGACGCGCCTATGGGGGTAGGGGGGGATGTTCATGGAAGGGCCCTACCTCCCTGTTCCGACCCCACCGCCGGAGTGGGACGTCCGGCACGACACGGCTCGAGCGGGAAGCGCTCCCGCCGTCGCGGCTACGAGGACGAGAGCCGCCCCTACGCATCAAACCCCACCTACTGGGTTGGTTATAGTCATCATCCGCTCGGGCAGCGGACACAAACTCTCGTTGGCCTTCAATCCGTTTTTCGGGAGCGAGGGCTCCGGCTTACGCTCACAGTCCTCGCTCCTGTCCATTAATTTCTACCCAAGGCTATTCGCCCCTGATTTGCTCAGCACTATATCCTCCATTCCTGCTATCGACAACAAGTGCTATGTAATTCGCGCCTGGGTCTTTTTTTTCGTACTTAACCTTTAAATGAACACTTTCCACCTACTGCATATTTCATATTTTCGCATGTTGTACTTTCCGTTCCGTTATGAGTGAAGCCACCCCTTACTCTGATAATGAAAGGCCTCGCGACTTCTTCGTTTGCCGCCCCCGCGAGATTTTCTATTTCAAAAAGCGCTTCTTTTCCTACTTTTATCGGAGTACCATCATTTGACCCTGTAACTATGAAAAGAGGAGGGGGAGGAAAACTCATTTTAAGTCCATCCCCACTCCCCGAGGAGATCGAAAATAAGCCGCTTATTTTACCCTTTTCCGCACCTCCCACCGAGCATTTCTCCTTGCCTTTACTCTCGAGTATGGCCAATACTAACGATACACCTTTCGTCACCTTACTTTCTAACTCTACAGATTCTGGCTTATTTTCTTCTTCCACACATTCATCCGTAGTGCCACCGCATGAAACTGACCAGCCAGGGCTACTGCTACTCATGATCTGGGATGCACTTTTGCCTTCTGTTTCAGTGATTTCCGTCGTCCACGGGAGGCCGACGCCCTTTATTTTTTCTAGAGCCCCAGCTGTACACGTCAGGAATCCTTTCACTACTTTGCAGCCTTCTTTTTCGGGTTCGTTAAATTCCATTTTAGTGATCTGGCCCTGATTTGCGGATTCGACCAAGCCCACTCCACTGCCTAGAGCTCCTGCATCAGGGCATTCTACTACCACACCCGCGCCAGTGTCTTCCAGCCTCAACGAGAAGGCTAAAAGCCTGACCGTGGCCGACCCACCGGGTGGGAGGCCTAACGACTGCCATTTCCCAGTCGATGCGGCTTCAGTACACTGGTTACTGCTATATTTAGTAAGACCCGAACCTTCTAAGCACAGTGACCATAACGGCGCCGCAGAGACATTTCCTGCCAGCGCCATGCCCAGCACGAGCATGGACACGAGGCAGAGCCCCGCTACCTTTAGATGCTTCATGTCGTACTGCTTCTTCCATCGCATATCATTAACTCCTGATCCCGAAGGGAATCCCTTCGTTTTTTGACAAGTCGTGACTCTCTTACGCCTTCGCCTCACGCACGTCAAGGCGACGCCGGGAAGCCCCAATGGCCACGGCGTCTAGCGCCCAAGCATGTTTCCGACTCGATCTGCAGCTCCGCGCCGCGCTCGAGCACGAAGACCTCCCGGGTGGACACGATGCGCACCGCGCCGGGGCCGGTGTAGCGCAGGCGGCGCGGGCGGGGGGAGGAGCCGTCGGGAAGCACGAGCAGCTCTCCTGGGCGCCAGCGGCGGCCCGGGGGCGCGCATGGGCGCAAGCCGGCGAGGTACCGCGGGCCGCAGGCGTAGTGCAACAGCGCGGCGGCGGCCAGGTGGAAGGGGCGCCCCTCCACCCTGATCATCGTCAGCAGCGCAGCGCCACCAGCGGGCAGAACGAGGTCGCGCAGGTACCACGGAAGCGCGCGTGTGGCTGCGCCCAAGAGCGGAAGCGCGCCGAGGAGCGCGATGGTGGCGAGGATCGCCAGGCAGTAGACGACCCCGCGTAAGGGGACGCCGCCGGGGTTGAGCCGCAGCCTGTCGACGCGGTAGATGCGCCGCTCCAAGTCGAACACGGCGCGGTAGGAGCGGATCTCCATCTACGAGCCAGCCGCTCCCGTCACTCGCACCGCTCCTCGCCGCGAGCCAGTTGCCCGCGTCAGGGCCCGAACAGCGAGTTGACGGTGTCCTGCAGCAGGTTGAGGCCCGCGGGGGTGGCGAGCAGCACCGCCACGATTCCCACCGCGAACACGCCCGCCGCCTCCTTGAAGTCGCGGCGGAAGGCCAGCACGGTGCCCGCGACCGCGAACGCGAGGCCGATCAGACTCATCGCCACCTTGCGCCCCGTGCTGCCCGCCTTGGAGGCGGCGGCTTCGAGCGAGCTGCCGGTTTCCGAGGGGGACTTCGCCGTGGGCGCGGCGGGCACGTTGGCGGCGACCGCTCCAGCCGCGGCCACGGGCCACAGGGCCAGGCACGCGCAGCAGGCAACCGCTACACAGGCCGGCCGGGTCGGGTGCGCGCGCGCCCGAGCAGCGCACGATCCAGAGATAAGAACGGCTTTCATGGGGCTCCTTCCTTTGTGGTCTATACGTCGGGGTCCATCTCGATCGCCGATATCTCCCAACGGCCCTGCGCGCGGGCGACGTCGAGTTCGTAGGCGAGCGTGTACTGCGCGCCGCGCTGGTCCTGGGCCAGAGCCACCGCGAGCACCGCTCCCGCGCCGGGCGCCCACTGAAGGCTCTGCAGCGACTGCAGCGCGAGCCCCATGCCGGGCGGCGAGACGCGTACTCCGCTCGCAAGGTCCGCCGCCAGCTCGGAGGGGGAGTCGGCGAGGTAGTTGCGCAGCGCCCGTTCGACCACCGTCGCCAGTTCGGGGTCGCTCACCTGGCGCAGGTGCGCGCCGGCCTGTGCGGGACCGGAGGCCGGGGGGCCGACGAACGCGGGGTAGTCGGCCAGCGCGAGCCCGCCCCCGGGTGGGTGGAGCACGCTCACGGTGAGGTACAGCAGCCCCGCGGCGTCGGTATCGGCGGCCACCGTGTAGACGTGCTCCCCCGGGAGTGGTTCGCGTTCCTGGACGACCTGCGTCCACAGCACGCGCTGCGCGCCGCTCGCGGGCGGCTGCAGGCCGGCGTCCGCGTCCATGCCGGGGCCGACGAACGGCGCGAGCGCGCGTTCGCGGGCTTCGGGGTTCTGCGCTTCCCAGGTCAAGTAGGAGCGCGCGAACAGCGTCGCGAAGCCCTCCGCCGCAAGGTCCTGCACGGCGGGTGCCCGCAACAGCGCGGCGGGTAGCGTCGCGCGCGGCGGATCGATCGCGACGCGCGCACTCGCCACCAGCCCCGCGACCGCCAGCGCGTGGAGCAGGTGACGGGGAAGGTCCCACGCGAGGCGGACCCGCCACAGGGGCCGCGTGGCGATCGTGACCGCCGGGCGGCGCTCGGCGGTGACCTCGGGGTGCGCAGACGCGGAGGCCACGCGCTTACCGTTCGAACCCGAACTCGGAGCGCGCCCCGCCCGTGGACGCGGTCGTGGCCGTCGGGGCTGAGGAGGCCGCGGTTGCCGTCGCTACCCCGGAGGCCACGGTTGCGGTGCTCGCGGTTGCGGTCCTCGGAGCCACAATGGTCGCGGGTGCCGATACAGCCACCGTCGCGGCGGGGGGCGGCTGTGAGGGGATGACCGCCGCCGGCGGACGGACAGCGTCGTGCTTCACAGCCGGCCGGGCGCGCCCGTGACGGCGCATGTCCCTCCCGATGGGCCGCGTCGCCCCCCGCGCTACCGCGGCAGCACCGGGAGGCCGTCCGGGCGCGGTCTTCCTGCTTGCGAACCTCCGCTCGGTCCCCGTCCTGGATCGCGTCGCGTTCATCGCCACCACGCCAACCACCGCCGTGACGACAGCGGCCAGCGCGGCGAGACCAGCGACGCGTCCCCATGGTTTCGGCTCGCCTGCGGCGACCGGGGCGACGTCGGGCTCGGCCTCCACCGGCCAGTCCTCCGCGGCGAAGAACTCCTCCTCGGTGTACACGCGGTACATCTCCCGGGGCGGTCTGCCCAGGAGCGTCATGCGCCGCGCACCGGTCGGGGGGCCACGCGGGCGGCCGAGGGCCAAGGTGGGGAGTAACCCGGCCCCCGGCCGCGAGCGCGCGGATGGGCAGCGCCGCGAGGTCGCGCCTGCAACCGACCTACGGCGTCCCAGGGGACGCGCCTATGGGGGTAGTGAGGGATGGTCATAGGTGGGTCCCTATCTCTCTGTTCCGACCCCACCACCAAAGTGGGACATCCGCCCTCACGCGCACGCGCCCACGCGCGATATGCCCCACAAAAAATCCACACAACCCCGGATACCGGCTCTCCCTGCGCGCACACATCCGCGCGCGATATATCCCCCCCAAAAAACACAACACACCCCAGCCGCCCCCCACGCGCACCCGCGCTCAAGCCGCCACACCAGTAGCCGCCATATCGGCCCTCGCGCGCACACGCACACACGCACGCGCGATATATGCGCCCAAAAAACAACACACCCAGCCCGCCCCCTCACGCGCGCACGCGTCCACGCGCGATATGCCCCCCAAAATCAACACCCCACACCCGGCTCGCCCGGGTCCCACGGCTCGGCCTCCAGCAGCCCCCGCAGGCGCGCGCGGGCGCGCAGGGCGACCTTGCGGTACTTCTCAAACGTCCACCCATACCGGTGGCAGAACTCCGCGCGGTCCATCCCGAGCGCAACCTGGCAGACGAGAACCAGCTGCTGGTCGGGAGTGAGACGGGGCGCGAGCTGCGTCACCCGGCGCAGCTGCAGCCGGTGGACCACGAGCGGGTGGACCTCGGCGCGGGGGTCGGTCAGCTCGACTTCCCGCTCCCCCTGACCCCCCAGCGGGAGCGCGCCCTCCAGCGCCGCCTGCAGCGGGCTGCGGCCACGGAGCGCGCGGCGACGGTCCTGTACGCGCGAGCGGAAGCGCTGCTCGAGCGCGTTGGCCAGGTGCTCGCGGCTTGCGAACCGCTGGCCTTCACGCGCGCGGGCGAGCAGCTCGAGCACGGCCTGGCTCAGGCAGTCCTCCAGGTCCTCGCGCCGCAGCATGTGGCGGTGGGCGCGCAGCAGGCCCTCACGACGGGCGCGCGCGAGCAGCGCGAGCAGCTCGGCCGGGTCGGCGAGGCCCCCGGCGGCGTGCAGGCGACCGCCCGGGGCAGGCAGTGGGAGCGCGTATCGGGTAGACACACAGGGATGTCGCACCCAGACGCCCGCAGACCCCCCTCCCAAAAATGACCCTCAATGAGCGCCTGCGCGCGGTCGATAGCTTCCAGCAGCGTCACCGCGGGCTGAGCTTCCTCGCCGCGGTGCTCAAGAAGTTCGGCGAGGATCGCGCCGGGCAGCTCGCGGCGCTGATCGCGTACTACGGGTTCTTCTCGCTGTTCCCGCTGCTGCTGGTGTTCGTGACCGTGCTCGGCTTCGTGCTGGAAGGCAACCCGAGCGCCCAGGAGAGCGTGCTGCACTCGACGCTCAGCCAGTTCCCGATCATCGGGCAGCAGCTCGAGCAGAACGTGCACTCACTCACGGGTAGCCCCGTCGGGCTGGCGATCGGCGTCGTGGGCTCGCTGCTGGCGGGTCTGGGCATCACGGGCGCCGCCCAGAACGCTTTCAACGAGGTGTGGAACGTGCCCCACAAGCATCGCCCGAACTTCCTCACGTGGCGACTGCGCGGCCTCGGGCTGCTCGTGACCCTCGGCGCGCTCACGATCATCTCCACCGTCGTCGCGGGCTACGTCGCGGCCGGCGTCCCCAGCGCGCTGACGGCGATCGGCGGCGTCCTGATCGCGCTCGCCGTGAACCTGCTGCTGTTCTTCACCGCCTTCAGGCTGCTGACCACCCGGGAGGTGCCCACCCGCGAGTTGCTCCCCGGCGTGGTCGTCGCCGCGGTGCTGTGGCAGATCCTCCAGCACCTCGGCGGATACTACGTCGAGCACGTCGTGCGCCACGCCAAGGAGACCTCGGGCCTGTTCGCGTTCGTGCTGGGCCTGCTCTCGTGGCTGTACCTCGGCAGCCAGGTGACGTTGTTCGCGATGGAGATCAACGTCGTGCGCGCGCGGCGGCTGTGGCCACGCAGCTTCTTCTCCGCGCCGCTGCTGGAGGCCGACAGGCGCGCGCTCACCTCCCTGGCGGAGGTCGAGGAGCGCATCCACGAGGAGAACGTGGAGGTCAGCTTCGAGGACCACGAGTAGGCGGGTCCGCGGGCGGGGGAGCTGGGATGTGGATGGCCGGCTCCGCCGGCATGGCGTACGCAGTGGCGTTTCGCGCTTGTGGCGTGCGCGACCCGAGCGATTCTCGACCTCGCCGAGGGCTCCGTGCGGGGGTTCGTCGAGCCCCTTGCGCTCGGCTGATCCTTTGTTATACTAGCTATCAATTCGTAACCTTATATGGAGCGTATACCGATGCCCGCAAGCTCAGATAACGGAAAACCACAGCCAAAGCCCAAAGCCCGTCCGGCCGCCGCAGCCCAGCCGCAGCCCAAGCAGCTGCTGCGGCTGATCCCGCTCGACGACACAGTGGTGTTCCCCAATATGGGGATCACGCTCACCGTGGATGTCGGCGAGGACGAGCGCGTGGTACTCGTGCCCCATCACGAGAGCGAGTTCCTCGAGGTCGGCACGATCGCCGAGGTCGAGGATCATCTGCGCCTGCCCGGCGGCGGGCGCGCGGTGGCCCTCACCGGCCAGCACCGCGCGCTGATCGGCGCCGCCCAGACCGGCACCGACGGGGAGCTGCGCGTGGAGGTCGACGAGCACCCCGACGGGGTGCCCACCGACGGGCGTACGCGCAACCTCGAGCGCGAGTACCGCGCGATCGTCGAGGAGATCCTCGAGCTGCGCGGCGACGACGGGCGGATCGCGGCGTTCCTGCGCGCGATCGTCGAGCCCGGCCCGCTGGCGGACTCCGCCGGCTACTCACCCAACCTGTCATACGCCCAGAAGGTCGAGCTGCTGCGCACGCTCGACGTGGCCGACCGCCTGGAGCTGGCGGTCAAGCTGCAGCGCGAGAGCCTGGCCGAGTTGCAGGTGCGCAAGCGCATCCGCGAGGACGTGCAGGACGGCGCGGAGAAGCAGCAGCGTGAGTACTTCCTGCGCAAGCAGATGGAGTCGATCCGCAAGGAGCTCGGCGAGGACGAGGGCTCGATCGTGGACGAGTACCACTCGAAGATCGAGGCCGCGGAGATGCCCGAGGAAGTCGAGAAGCAGGCGCTGAAGGAGCTCGGGCGCCTGGAGCGGATGGGCGAGCAGACCGGTGAGTCGAGCATGATCCGCACGTACCTGGACTGGCTGATCGCAGTGCCGTGGAGCAAGCGCTCCGAGGAGCACCTGGATCCCGCCGGCGCCCGCGAGGTGCTGGACGCCGACCACGCCGGCCTGGAGGACGTCAAGGACCGCATCACCGAGTACCTGGCGGTGCGCAAGCTGCGCCAGGACCGCGGGATCGAGGCCGACCCCAAGTCCGGGGCGATCCTCACGCTGATCGGCCCCCCGGGCACCGGCAAGACCTCGATCGGCGAGTCGATCGCCCGCGCGACGGGGCGCGAGTTCGTGCGCATGTCGCTCGGCGGCGTGCGCGACGAGGCCGAGATCCGCGGCCACCGGCGCACGTACATCGGCGCGCTCCCCGGTCGTCTCGTGCGCGCGCTGCGCGACGCGGGCACGATGAACCCCGTGATCCTGCTCGACGAGGTCGACAAGGTCGGCGCCGACTGGCGCGGGGACCCCTCCGCGGCGCTGCTGGAGGTGCTCGACCCAGCCCAGAACCACTCCTTCCGCGACCACTACCTCGACGTGGAGCTCGACCTCAGCCAGGTGATGTTCATCGCCACGGCCAACGTCGCCGACACGATCCCGGGCCCGCTGCTGGACCGCATGGAGGTGATCCGCTTCGACGGGTATACCAGCGAGGAGAAGCTCGCGATCGCCAAGGGATATCTGTGGCCGCGCCAGCGCGACCGCAACGGCCTGCGCGAGGGCGAGGTCGAGATCTCCGACGAGCTGTTGCGCACGATCATCGCGGAGTACACCCGCGAGGCGGGCGTGCGCAATCTCGAGCGCGAGCTCGGCACACTGCTACGCAAGACGGCCACCAAGATCGCCTCAAGCCTGCCCGCAGCCAAGAAGAAGGCCCCCGCGGCCAAGCCGGTGGAGATCGATCTGGAGACCATCCGCGAGGCGTTGGGGCGCCAGAAGTTCTTCCAGGAGTCCGCGTCGCGCACGGCCACCCCTGGCGTGGCCACCGGCCTCGCCGTGACGGGCACCGGCGGCGACGTGCTGTTCGTGGAGGCCACCGCGATGAAGAGCTCGGGCTCGGGCGGCAACGGGCTGGTGCTGACCGGCCAGCTCGGGGACGTGATGAAGGAGTCCGCGCGGATCGCGCTCTCCTACGTGCGCGGCCACGCCGAGGAGATCGGGATCGACGAGAGCGCGTTCGAGGGACAGGAGTTCCACGTGCACGTGCCCGCCGGCGCGATCCCCAAGGACGGCCCCTCAGCGGGGGTCACGATGGTCACCGCGCTCGCGTCCCTGCTCAGCGGCCGGGCCGTGAAGCACACCGTGGGGATGACCGGCGAGGTGACCCTGCAGGGGCGCGTGCTGCCGATCGGGGGGTTCAAGCAGAAGGCGCTGGCGGCCCATGCGGCCGGCCTCACCGATGTGATCCTGCCGGAGCGCAACCGCGGCGACCTGGACGACATCCCCAAGGAGGTCCGCGAGCAGATGACCTTCCACCCGGTGATGACCGTCCAGGAGGTGCTCGACCGGGCGCTGGAGCCCACCCGCGATGTCGCCCACCAGCTCTCGTAGGTCGACGATGTCGCCCACCGGCTCCCGTAGGTGTCAGCCCGTCCCCGTGGAGGTCCGCCGCACCGCGGACCTCCTGGAGCGCCGCTGGCAGCTGTCGATCATCTACGCAGCGCTCACCGGCGCGCTGCGCTTCAGCGAGTTCGCGGAGGCCGTCGGCGGCATCTCCCCCCGGATGCTCTCCGAGCGCCTGCGCGACCTCGAGGCCGCGGGCCTCGTGCAGCGGACCGTGATCCCTTCGAGCCCCCCGACGGTCGAGTACCGCCTCACCGCGCGCGGCCGGCGCCTGGCGCCGGTCGTCGAAGCGATGCGCGCCTACGCCGAGGGCTAAGGCTAGGGCTAGGGGCCACCGCGCCCCTGCCATCTCGCGTACGCGCTCGAGCCGCGCCGGTCGAGCTTTCCGGTAATCACCGCGGTGCCCGAATCCATTACAGATCCGCGAGCCTGCGCTATACGGGCTTGCGTACCTCGAGGCCGGTGTCGCTCGCGGCGCGCGCGAGTCGCATGTCGCTCGTGAGCAGCGGCTCGCCCGCCCGGATCGCGAGCGCGGCATACAGGGAGTCGCCGGCCGAGAAGCGCTCGCGCAGAGCCCAAGCCGCGTCCAGAAGGCATCGCGAGCACCCATACACTTGGCTGAGCGTATCGCCCGCGAGAGCGAGCACCTGCCCAGGACGAGATCGGCTCACGGGAGGCTCCGCACGAACTCCGCGACCGGCGCGCGCTCCGGCACACGCTGCTCCTGGCGCGTCGTTCCGAGGTGCAGCAAGCCGATCGGCAGCTCGCGCGGATCGAGCCTCAGCGCGTCCCGCCCTGTAGGCGAGTCCAGGAACGGAACCGTGCGCCAGTAGCCCGCCAGCCCGCGCCCGTGAGCGCCCAGCAGGACGATGTAGGCAGCGACCGTCGCGGCCAGCACGTCCTCCTGCTGTTCGGCCGCGTCTCCCTCGCGGAGCGCCGACGCGACGATCAGCGTCGGTGCGCGGTCGAGCTTGCTCGCCGATCCGGGGTTCGCGGTTTCGGCGATCTCCTTCAGGCGCGCGAGCGTCGCGGGCCCCAGCACCCGGAAGCGCCACGGGTTGGTCAAATGATGGTTCGGCGCCCAGCGGGCGAGCTCGAACAGCTCCTCCAGCACCTCCGCAGCGACCGGCTCGGAGCCGAACGCCTTGTGCGTGCGCCGCGTCTTGATCGCATGTTCGAGGTCCATGGCATTCGCCGCAACGCAGACACGCTCACGCATCGCAACCTCTCCGCGCTTCGAGATGCCCCCCCGAAAACCCGCACGCTTGTAGGCGATTCGGCAATCGGGGCGACTGGATTCGAACCAGCGACCTCTCGCTCCCAAAGCGAGTGCGCTACCAGGCTGCGCCACGCCCCGTCGGACTAAGAGTAGGGATTGCGGGTCCATTCCACAGCCATCCTGCAGTGGGTGTGGCAATGCGCCAGCGAGCTCCGCGGCCGACCTGCCGAGCCAATCTCAAGAAGAACACTCACCGCTGCCACGCCCGCTGGCCGAAACGGGGACCGATTAGGGAGACACTCGCTTCGCCGAAGCCGGGAGACGCTCGCCTGTGGCGAGCATCCCCGTTCGGCCAGCATCCCCGAATCGGCCAGCGCCGAAAGCGAATGTCTCCCGGCTTCGGTAGGGTGCCGCCCGGTCATGGCCGACATCCAACCCCTACGCGCCCTGCACTACGACCTCTCCGTCGTCGGAGCCATCGGCGACGTCGTGGCCCCCCCCTACGACGTGATCGACGCCCCGCAGCGCGCCGCGCTCGTTGCCCGCTCTCCGTTCAACGTCGTCGCCGTCGACCTGCCCGAGGGCGAGCCGGATCGGTACGCCGCGGCGCGCGAGCTGTTCGAGAGCTGGCAGCTGCAGGGCGCGGTCGTGCGCGACCCGGAGCCTGCGATTTGGGCGCATACGCAGCGATACACCGGCCCCGACGGGGTCGCGCAGACCCGGCGCGGGTTCTTCTGCCGGGTGCGGATCGAGGAGTACGGGCCGGGGCGGGTGCGCCCGCACGAGCGCACGCACCCGGGGCCGAAGGAGGACCGCCTGCGCCTGACGCGCGCGACGCGCGCCAACATGTCGCCGATCTTCTCGCTCTACTCCGACCCTGCGGGCGCCGCGTGGGAGGCGCTGGAGCCGGCCACCACACAGGCGCCTTGGGGGGAGGCCACCGACGCGGACGGTACCGTCCACCGCCTGTGGCGGGTCGCCGACGAGCGGGCGATCGCCGCGGTGCAGGCCGCGGCTCGCGAGTCGGAGCTGCTGATCGCCGACGGCCACCACCGTTACGAGACCGCGCGCGCCTATGCCGAAGAGGTGGGCGGAGAGGGCGAGCACCAGTATGTGCTGATGTGCCTAGTCGCGCTGGAGGACCCCGGGCTGACCGTGTTCCCCACCCACCGCCTCGTGCGGGGCCTCGACCCCGAGCGCCGGGAGGCGCTGGCGGCGGCGTTGGCCCGGGACTTCGAGATCGCCGAGGTGGCTGCGCAGGAGCTCGCCCCGCCCCCCGGGGAGGGTCCGTTGCAGCTCGGCTACATCGACTCCACGGAGCGCCCGCTGCGCCTCACGCTGAAGGACCAGGCGATCGCGGACACCGCGCTCGCGGGGCACTCGGAGGCGTACAGGCATCTGGACACCGGCGTGCTCGAGGCGCTGCTGCTGAAGGGGGCGCTCGGCTTCAGCGACGAGGACATCTCCCACCTGCGCGACTTCCGCTACGCCCGCGACGTCGGCGAGGCGCTCGAGTTGGTACGCGCGGGCGAGTACGACGCGGCCTTCCTGATGCGCGCGACGCCCGTGGCGCAGGTCAGAGACGTCGCGGCGGCCGGCGAGAACATGCCGCCGAAGTCGACTTACTTCTTCCCCAAGCTGCTCACGGGCCTGCTCTTCAACCCGCTGTGACGCCAGAGGCAAGGCGCGCGACAAGCCGCCGTACATAACTACCATCTGTGTAGGAGAGGTGGCAAGCAGTGACGACCGGAACGGAAGGCTCATCATGATGAAGGCCACAGCGAAGCGCGACGATGGAACGTTGAAGCACACTCTGCGGGTGCGCGAGCACCGGCTCACGGTCGACGAGCGGGAGGAGGCCGGCGGCGGCGATGCCGGGCCCGACCCCCAGGAGTTGCTGGCGGCGAGCCTGGCCTCGTGCACGGCAATCACGATGGAGATGTATGCGGAGCGCAAGGGCTGGGAGCTCGGGGAGGTGGAGGTCGAGGTGCAGTACAGCCCCGCCGAGCGGGGCTGCCCGACGAGGTTCGAGCTCGTGGTGCGCATCCCCGAGGACACCCCCTCCGAGCAGGTGGAGCGCCTGCGGGTGATCGCCGCGAAGTGCCCGGTGCACCGCACGCTCGACGGGGAGGTCATGTTCGAGGAACGCCTCGAGCGGATCGGCGCGCTGCAGCCCGCCTCGAGCGCGACGGTCTGACGCCGCTGGCGACCGATTCGGGTGACACTCGCTCGCATCCCCGAATCGGCCAGCGGCGACCAGGTTTCCGCGGCGGTGCTGGTGCCGCTGTTCCTCGCCGCGGGCGAGGAGCCCCACGCGGTCCTCACCCGCCGCCGCGCCGACCTGCGCCGCCACGCGGGGGAGATCGCCTTCCCCGGCGGACGGCGAGACCCGGAGGACGCGGACCTGCGGGAGACCGCGCTGCGCGAGGCGGAGGAGGAGATCGGCCTGCAGCGCGCGGAGGTCAGCGTGGTGGGCGAGCTGCCCCCCATCTCGACGTTCGTGACCGGCTACCTGATCCACCCCTTCGTGGGGCTGATCCCCGCCGGGCAGCGCTGGCGCGCCTCCCCCAGCGAGGTGGACGCCGTGCTGGAGCTGCCGTTGCGCGCCCTGCGGGAGGGCAGGACACGCACGCGCATGGAGCGCCGGGGGATCGCGTTTGAAACAGACGCTTACATAGTCGGCGAGAACCTCATTTGGGGCGCCACGGCGCGCATCCTTGACGAGCTCTTCCAGCGGCTGGACGAGCTTCTGCCGGCGGCTCAGCCCACCGGTTCGGGCACTCAGCCCACCGGTTCGGGCACGATGCGGATGTATGGCCGCGGCTCTTCCCACCCCTCGGGGTAGAGTTCCCGCGCCTGGTCGTTGGACACCGAGCCGGCGATGATGACCTTATCGCCTCGCTGCCAGTTGACGGGCGTCGCGACCTTGTGCTTGGCGGTGAGCTGCAGCGAGTCGATCACGCGCAGCACCTCGTCGAAGTTGCGCCCGGTCGTCATCGGGTAGACGAGGATCAGCTTGACCGTCTTGTCGGGCGCGATCACGAACACGTTGCGCACGGTCTGGTTGTCGGCGGGCGTGCGCGCGGCCGGGTCGCCGGAGGCGCTGGCGGGCAGCATCCCGTACAGCTTGGAGACGTTGTAGTCGGCGTCGCCGATGATTGGGTAGTTGGGGGCCGCGCCCTGCGTGTCCTCGATGTCCGCGGCCCACGTGGAGTGCTTGTCCACCGGGTCCACGGAGAGACCGATGATCTTCACGTTGCGGCGGTCGAACTCGGGCTTGGCCTTGGCCATGTAGCCGAGCTCGGTCGTGCACACGGGCGTGAAGTCCTTCGGGTGCGAGAACAGCACCGCCCAGGAGTCGCCGACCCAGTCGTGGAACTTGATCGGGCCCTCGGTGGTCTCAGCCTCGAAGTCCGGTGCTACGTCGCCTAGCTGCAGTCCCATATGTGTTCCTTTCTCGACATCGCCGCCTCCAAGATCCCTGAATCCTGATCTGCTTAAGGGTGATTGACTTCAGGATAGCGCCCCCACGCGCACGTCCCGGCGGCATGCAAGCCTGCCAGGAGGAGACTACGCGAGCATCGCCCCCACAGCCGCGCGCGCCTGCTCCAGCCACAGCGAGCCATCGGCGGGGTCGGCGCGCAGCAGGCCGAGCGGAATCGAGTTGCGCTCGGCGAGCACGCGTGCGATCTGCTCCCCCTCGGCGAGGGCGTCGGCGGGCACGGAGACCCCCGCCGCCTCGTAGAGGAAGCCGCGCACAGTGGTGTCGACCATGTGCCCCACGAACGAGCGCAGACGGTCGCCGTGCAGGGCCCGCAGCTGCGCCTCGGGGCCGGTGGCACTCCCGAGCAGCCAGCAGACGATCGTGACGCCCTCCAGCGCTCCACGCAGCGTGCCGAGGCGATCGGGATCGCCGATCCAGCACTCCGCGCCGGTCGCCTCGATCGGGCCCCGGTTGGTCTCGGCACGAGTGACGACGCGCACCGCGTGCCCCTGCCGGAGGGCGTCCTCCGCGAGTCGCAGGCCACGACAGCCGCCCCCGACGATCAAGAGTCGCGCCACCGCGGGGAGCGTATCCGCAGAGCGCGCTTGGTGACGATCGGCGCGCCGCCGGCTGTCCGGCACGTCACGAGATTCAGGTGGGGGCCGGGCTCATCCCGACCCCCACCACACCACCGGCACTGAGCGGTCCTCCGTACCGAGGCTTTCTCGAGCGCCACCGGAGAGGTATGGGTAGCGGCGCTCGAGCAAGCTCCGGCAGTGCCGGGGCTGGCCATCCGTGGCCTTATCTGCCTGTCCCTCGACGTAACCCCTGGGTCATCTCTGCAAATGAAAACACAAATCGAGGCATTTGTCAAGGAAGATATGTCAAGAGCAGTTTTTTTGGAGCGACACCATCGTCTCGCCGGCCTCCAATACCATCCGGCGCCGATGACCCACCACCCCCTCAGCCCGCGATGAGCGCCCCTCCCCCCCAGCCCGAGCCGACCGGCGCGCGCGGCGCGGACGAGCACCCGCGGGCCGCCGACGTCGTGAGCATGGACAAGATCGTGGCGCTGTGCAAGCGCCGCGGCTTCATCTTCCCCTCTTCGGAGATCTACGGAGGGGTCGGCTCGACCTACGACTACGGCCACTACGGGGTGTTGCTGAAGGGCAACGTCAAGGGCGAGTGGTGGCGCGCGATGCTCTCCGAGCGCGAGGACATCGTCGCGCTGGACTCCGCGATCCTCCAGCACCCGCGGGTGTGGGAGGCCTCGGGCCACCTCGCGGGCTTCACCGACCCGCTGGTGGACTGCCGCACGTGCGGGCAGCGCTTCCGCGCCGACCACCTGGCCGACCTGCAGTGCGGGCGCAAACCCTCCCGGCACCCCGGGGAGACCGAGGAGTGCGACCTGACGGCGGCGCGCGACTTCAACCTGATGTTCGAGACCACGATCGGCCCGGTGAAGGAGTCCGGCGCGACTGCCTACCTGCGCCCGGAGACCGCGCAGGGAATCTTCATCAACTTCAAGAACGTCCTGCAGTTCTCCCGCAAGCGCCCGCCGTTTGGGATCGCCCAGGTCGGCAAGTCCTTCCGCAACGAGATCACCCCCGGCAACTTCATCTTCCGCACGCGCGAGTTCGAGCAGATGGAGATGGAGTACTTCGTGCCCCCCGCGGATGCCCAGCGGTGGTTCGAGCACTGGCTGGGCGAGCGGATGCGCTGGTACACCGACCTCGGCCTGCGCCCCGACCACCTGCGCCTGCGCGCGCACGACCCCGACGAGCTCTCGCACTACTCCTCGGGGACCTCCGACGTCGAGTACCTGTTCCCCATCGGGTGGTCGGAGCTCGAGGGGATCGCCAACCGCGGCGACTTCGACCTGACCCAGCACGCGCTGCACTCGGGGGAGAAGCTCGAGTACTTCGACCAGGCCACGGGGAAACGCTACGTCCCGCACGTGATCGAGCCGGCGGCGGGAGCCGACCGGGCGACGCTGGCGTTCATGGTCGACGCCTACGACGAGGAAGTGGTCGAGCGCGCGGGGACCGGCGCGGGCGAGCGACGCACCGTGCTGCGCCTGCACCCACGCCTGGCACCCGTGAAGGCGGCGGTGCTGCCACTGGTGAACAAGGACGGCCAGCCCGAGTTGGCCCGTGAGGTGTACCGCGCGGTGCGCGGACTGGTGCAGGCGGAGTACGACGACGGCGGGGCGATCGGCAAGCGCTACCGCCGCCAGGACGAGATTGGCACGCCGTTCTGCGTGACCATCGACCACGAGAGCGTGGAGCAGGGCACCGTGACGGTGCGCGACCGCGACTCGCTGACGCAGGAGCGCCTGCCCGTGGACGGGTTGGCGCAGGAGCTGCAGCGGCGCGTACAGGCGCCGTGGCGCAGCCCTAAGTTGGGCCGAGCCCCCGCCGGGGGAGCGGAGAAATGACGGCAATCGCCCGGCCTGACGGCAGGATGGGCAAGGGAGAGAGACACACATGGACTTCGACCTGACCGACGAGCAGCGGCTGATCAAGGAGACCGCGCGCGAGTTCACCGACAAGGAGATCGTGGTGCAGTCGCGCGAAAACGCCCGCAACCACCACTTCGACACGGACCTCGTGAAGAAGGTGGCCGCCCAGGGCTACCTCGGCGCGATCGTCCCGCAGGAGTACGGCGGCGCGGGCCTCGACTACTTCAGCTACGGCCTGGTCGTCGAGGAGATCGGGCGCGGGGACTCCGCGATCCGCACGGTCATCTCGGTCCAGACCTCGCTCGTGTGCTCAGGGCTCGTCAAGTTCGGCACCGAGGAGCAGAAGCGCAAGTACCTGCCGAAGCTGTGCTCGGGCGAGTGGCTGGCGTGCTTCGGGCTGACCGAGCCAGACACGGGTTCGGACGCCGCCAACCAGAAGACGCGCGCGCGCAAGACCGACTCCGGCTGGGTCATCAACGGGTCGAAGATGTGGATCTCGATGGGCAACTACGCGAAGCTCGCGGTGATCTTCGCCCAGACCGACCCTGCGCTCGGGCACAAGGGGATCGCGTGCTTCCTGGTGGACACCGACCAGCCGGGCTACAAAGCGCAGACGATCGAGCACAAGATGGGGCTGCACGCCTCCGACACCGCGTCGATCGCGCTGGAAGACGTGGAGGTCGCAGACGACGACATGCTGGGCGGAGTCGGCGACGGCTTCAAAATCGCGATGTCCAACCTCGACTCCGGGCGCTACTCCGTGGCGGCCGGCTGCGTGGGGATCTGCCAGGGGTGCGTGGATGAGTCGGTGAAGTACGCCTCCGAGCGCGAGCAGTTCGGCCGGCCGATCGCGAGCTTCCAGCTCGTGCAGGCGATGATCGCCGACATGGCGCTCAAGACCGACGCGTCGCGGATGCTGGTGTGGCGAGCCGGGTTCCTCAAGGACCAGGGCCGGCCAAACACGCTGGAGACCTCGATCGCCAAGCTGCACGCCACCGAGGCGTCGCTCGAGTGCGCGAACCTCGCGATCCAGGTGCACGGCGGCGCCGGCTACGTCGACGACCACCCCGTGGAGCGCTACTTCCGCGACGCGCGTGTGACGACCCTCTACGAGGGCACCTCGCAGATCCAGAAACTGATCATCGGCCGCGCGCTGACCGGCATCAACGCGTTGGTGCCCTCGTGATGGGACACGCATCGAGCCCGGCTCACCGGCGAGCAGCTGGCGGCCCGGCGGGCGCGCACTGCGCGTGTCCGCTGGGTAGGAGGCCCAGCGCCCACCCGCCAGTTGAGCAACCAACTCGCGCGGACGATCCCAAATGAACGCAACGGCACAGCCCGCGCGCATCGTCGGAGTGCTGGGCGCCGGCACGATGGGGTCGGGCATCGCCCAGCTCGCCTGCCGCTCCGGGGCGCGGACGCTGCTGCACGACCCACTTGCGGAGGCGCTGCAGAGGGGCGCGGCGCGCGCAAGGGAGGGCTTGGAGAAGGAAGCGGCGAAAGGTCGCATCACCGCCGCGGAGGCGCAGGCCGCGCAGGGACGCCTGGAGGTCGTGGACACCCTGGAGGCGCTCGCTCCGTGCGACCTGGTGATCGAGGCCGCGCCGGAGCTCCCCGCGCTCAAGCGGGAGCTGTACGGACGGCTGTCGGAGATCGTGAGCGGGGAGTGCGTGCTGGCCACCAACACCTCCTCGCTGCCGGTCACCGGGATCGCCGCGGGCGCCACCTCCCCCGAGCGCGTCGTCGGGATGCACTTCTTCAACCCCGCCCCGCTGATGGCGCTGGTCGAGGTGATCGCCGGCCTGCGCTCCTCCGAGGCGGCGCTCGCGCTCGCCGACGCCACCGGCCTGGCGATGGGCAAGACCGTGATCCGCGCCACCGACGGCCCCGGATTCCTCGTCAACCGCTGCAACCGCCCCTTCGGCCTGGAGGCCCTGCGGCTGCTCGGCGAGCGGATCGCCGACATCCCGACGATCGACCGCATCGTGCGCCTCGGGGGCGGCTTTCGCATGGGGCCGTTCGAGCTGAGCGACCTCGTGGGGGTGGACACCGGCTTCGACGTGGCGCGCTCCTTCTACGAGCTCTCCTTCGGCGAGCCCCGCTGGCGGCCCTCCCCGATCCAGGCGCAGCGGGTCGCCGCCGGGCTGCACGGGCGCAAGACCGGGCGCGGCTACTACGACTACTCCGGCGAGGGCCCCCACCGGCCTCCCGACCCTGAGCCACCCACGCGCGACGGCGACGCCCTGGTGCGGGGCACTGGCCCCGTCGCCGATGCACTGCGCGAGCTCACGCCCGGGGGCGCCGGGCCGGAGATCGTGGTTGAGGGGCTGAGGGGCACCGTTGCGGGCGAGCCCTTCTACGCGCTCCCCTCCCCTGCGCGCGGTGAGGCGCAGGACGCCACGGCACAGGCACCCCTCGCGCTCGTCGAGGTCACCGGCGACGCCGGCGAGCGGGCCTTCGCGGGTCTCGGCCTGCACACCGCGCGCGTGGCGCCCTCCGCCGTCGGGGTGCTCCCCCGCATCGTCTGCCAAGTCGTCAACGAGTGCGCGTTCGCGCTCGGCGAGGGGGTCGGCTCCGCGCAGGACATTGACGCGGGCATGACCCTCGGCATGAACTACCCCCGCGGCCCGCTCGCGTGGGCGCGCGCGATCGGCGTCGAGCACGTGGTGGCAACGCTTGGCGTGCTGTGGGAGGAGTACCGCGAGGAGCGCTACCGCATGGCCCCCGTGCTGCGCCACTCGGCGCTGTAGCGCTCGCGGCGCCTACGCCGCCCTGGACGACGCGGGCTTCGGCGGTCCGAGCCGAGCTAGCCACGCGCGCCCCAAGCGCTGAATGAAACTTCGAGCGGGCTATCCTCACGTCATGGCCACCGTGGTGCTGGACCCGTATGCCTACGAGCTGGATGCCCTCAAGGAGCGTCGGCGCGTCTCCGGTCTTGACCGTCTCGACGAGGTGTGGAACGGTGTTCTGCACATGGTCCCCGCCCCCAACTACGGACACGCGTCGGTCGAAGTCCAGCTGATGCGGCTCTTGGGGCCGTACGCCGACGCGGCTGGGCTGGAGTTGATCGGCCAGTCCAACCTCGGCGAGGGCGAACACGACTTCCGCGTCCCCGACGGCGCCCTGCACCGCCCCGGCGCCTGCGGCACGTGGCACCCAACCGCCGCGCTGGTCATCGAGATCGTCTCCCCCGGCGACGAGACCTGGCAGAAGCTCCCCTTCTACGCCGCCCACGGTGTCGAGGAGGTGCTGATCCTCGATCCCGAGGAGCGTGCCGTCCACTGGCTCGGGCTCACCGGCGGCGAGTACCGCCCGCTCGAGCGCAGCGGCCTGATCGACCTTGACGGCGCCGAGCTGGCCGACCGGATCGTCTGGCCACGCTGAGCTGCCCCGCGGCTGCGCGAAGGTCACGGGCAGGTCAGGCTGGCGGGGCTAAGTCCCGCTTGCGGCCTGGACAGCTGGGGGCGCCCACTGGGCCTCGGCTGGATCCCCGATGGACATCCCCTCGGGGAGCGGCACCTGCGGGGTGTCGCGGATGTACCACTCGGCGTCGAGTGCCGCCTGGCAGCCCGAGCCGGCGGCTGTAACCGCCTGGCGGTAGGTGTGGTCAACCAGGTCGCCGGCGGCGAACACGCCCGGGCGGTTGGTGCGCGTGGAGCGGCCCTCGGTGAGCACGTAGCCGTTAGCGTCCACGTCCACCTGCCCGCGCACGAGCTCGGACTGGGGCTCGTGGCCAATCGCGATGAACGCGCCCCTGATCTCGAGCTCGCGCTTCTCGCCGGTGTCAGCGTTGCGCAGCCGCGCACGGCCCAGGGCGCCGTTCTCGCCGCACACCAGCTCCTCGACGGTGTAGGGGGTGAGCAGCTCGATGTTCTCCCGCTCACGCGCGCGGGCGAGCATGATCTGCGAGGCGCGGAACTCCTCGCGGCGGTGCACGACGACGACCCGGGAGGCGAACTTCGAGAGGAAGATGGCCTCCTCCATCGCGGAGTCCCCGCCGCCGACGATCATCGTCGGGGCGTCCTTGAAGAAGGCGGCGTCGCAGGTGGCGCAGTAGGAGACCCCCCTGCCCCCCAGCTCCTGCTCGCCGGGCACCCCGAGCCGCTTGTGCTCGGCGCCCATCGCGAGGATCACGGTGCGCGCGCGGTGCTCGGTCTCGCCCACCCACACGGAGTGCACGCCGGGGTGGGCGGAGTCCGATCCGTCCGCGAGCTGCACGCGCTCGGCCTGGTCGGTGACCAGCCGCGCCCCGAAGCGCTCGGCCTGGGCGCGCAGGTGGCCCATCAGCTCGGGCCCCATGACGCCCTCCGGGAAGCCGGGGTAGTTCTCCACGTCGGTGGTCTGCTGCAACAGGCCGCCCCACGCGAAACCCTCGATCACCAGCGGCCGGAGGTTGGCGCGCGCGGTGTACAGCGCGGCGGTGTACCCGGCGGGGCCGGAGCCGATGATGATGGTGTTCTCGATCGGTGCCATGTGGGTATCCTCGCAGTCTGCGCTCCACGCCGTGGCGTAGAGAGGCGCTTTACTTTGTAAAGTATAGCCGATCCCGATCCCGGGACAGCCGATCTCGATCCCGAGGAGACGCTCAGGGCTCACCCACAGAGAGTGAGGCCGGATCACCCAGCCACGCGCAAACGTGACCATGATGGCGAGCACCGACACCGACAACAGCGCAGCCGCCGCGTCCATCCGCCCCCGGCGGCGCGGGGCGAGCAGCGATCCAAAGGTGCCGCACCTGACCCCACAGGAGCACGCCGCGCGCGGCAGGGCCGCCCGCGAGGAAGCGCCCCGCTCGCGCCACGCTGAGTGGGAGCCGTGGGTCGAGCGCCCCGACCCGATCGCGCTGCTCGAGGAGCAGGCCGCCTCGCGCGTGCCGGAGCTCGTACCGATCCGCTACGGGCGGATGGCGGCCTCCGCGTTCGCGTTCTTCCGGGGGGCCGCCTACGTGATGGCCTCCGATCTCGCCTCAACACCCCGCTCCGGGCTGCAGGCGCAGTTGTGCGGCGACGCCCACCTCTCGAACTTCGGCGGCTTCGCCTCCCCGGAGCGCGACCTCGTGTTCGACGTCAACGACTTCGACGAGACGCTGCCCGGACCATGGGAGTGGGACGTCAAGCGCCTCGCGGCGAGCGTCGCGATCGCCGGGCGCGAGCGCGGGTTCACCGCCAAGCAGCGCCGCGAGGCCGTCGGCGCGACGGTGTGCCAGTACCGCGAGGCGATGCACCGCTTCGCGGAGATGCGCGACCTCGACATCTGGTACTCCCGGCTGGACGCGGCGGCGCTCCTCACGCGCTTCGAGGCAGGGGCCAACGCCCAACAGATCAAGACGTTCCGCAAGACCGCCGCGAAGGCCAGAAACAAGGACAACACCCGCGCCTTCTCACGGCTCGCGCACACCGTCGACGGAGAGCCCCAGATCGTCAGCGACCCACCCTTGCTCGTGCGGATCGAGGACCTGCTCCCCGCCGCGCAGGCCGCCGAGTTCGAGGAGAGCATCCACACGCTGCTGCGCAGCTACCGCTCGAGCCTGCAGGGCGACCGCCGGCGCCTGCTCGAGCACTACCGCTACGTGGACCTCGCGCGCAAAGTCGTGGGCGTCGGCAGCGTCGGCACCCGCGCGTGGGTGGTGCTGATGCTCGGCCGCGACAATGACGACCCCCTGTTCCTGCAGTGCAAGGAGGCGCAGCCCTCGGTGCTCGAGCCGTTCCTCGGCAAAAGCGAGTACGGCCACTGCGGCCGGCGGGTCGTCGAGGGGCAGCGAATGATGCAGGCCTCCAG
Source organism: uncultured Solirubrobacterales bacterium (assembly GCA_963715925.1). GTDB lineage: Bacteria > Actinomycetota > Thermoleophilia > Solirubrobacterales > Solirubrobacteraceae > Palsa-744. The sequence goes on from OY970282.1 coordinate 83,676, forward strand.
CGACATCCTGCTCGGGTGGCTGCGCGCCACCGGCATCGACGGGGTGACGCGCGACTTCTACGTGCGCCAGCTGTGGGACTGGAAGAGCTCCGCCGACGTGGAAGCGATGGCGCCGTCGAGCATGGCGATCTACGGGCGCATGTGCGGGTGGACGCTCGCCCGCGCTCACGCCCGCTCGGGCGACTGCATCGCGATCGCAAGCTACCTCGGGCGCGGCGACGCGTTCGACCGCGCGACGGAGTCCTTCGCGGAGACCTACGCCGATCAGAACGAACGCGACTACCAGGCGCTGCGGCAGGCGATCGCGGACGGCCGGGTCGCTGCGGAGAGCGGCGTGTGACCCAGCGGGAGCACGTCAAGGGTTGTCATTGGGGATCGTCCGCGTGAGCGTGTTCGGCACAGGGGGGAGTGGGCGTGGGGCCTCCTACCCCACGGCCATGCGGACGTGCCGTCCCGCCGCCGCGTAGCCTGGAGGCAGAACCGCAACCGAAAGGGGTTGGAGCATGAGCACAGCGGCACGAGCCAGCAAGCGCACCGCCACAGGCAACGGGGGCTCCGGCGAGGCGCCGCCCGCGGACATGTTCGTGATCTTCGGGATCAGCGGCGACCTCGCGAAGGTGATGACCTTCCACTCGCTGTACCGCCTGGAGGCGCGCGGCCTGCTCGACTGCCCGATCCTCGGGGTCGCCGCCAACGACTGGACCGTGGAGGACGCACGCGCGCACGCGCGCAGCGCGATCGAAGGGTGCGGGGAGACGATCGACGAGGACGTGTTCGCCCGCTTCGCCGCGCGACTGTCCTACCTGTCGGGCGACTTCGCCGACAGCGGGCTGTACGAGCGCGTGGCCGCCGAGCTCGAGCACGCCCACGCCCCCGTGTTCTACCTGGAGATCCCCCCGTCGCTGTTCGGCATGACGATCAAGGGCCTCGCCGGCGCCGGGCTCACCGCCCACGCGCGGGTCGTCGTCGAGAAGCCCTTCGGCCACGACCTCGCCTCAGCGCGCGCCCTGGCCGCCGAAATCCTGCAGTACATCGACGAGTCCCAGCTGTACCGGATCGACCACTTCCTCGGCAAGATGGGCACCGACGAGCTGCTGTACCTGCGCTTCGCCAACGCGATGGTCGAGCCGGTGTGGAACCGCAACCACATCGCGTGCATGCAGATCACGATGGCCGAGCGCTTCGGCGTCGAGGACCGCGGCCACTTCTACGACCCCGTCGGTGCGCTGCGCGACGTGGTCGTCAACCACCTGATGCAGGTCGTCGCCGTCGCCGCGATGGAGGCCCCCGCCGGCAATGACGCGCGGACGCTGAAGGACGCCAAGTACGCGGTGTTCCGCGCGATCGAGGACGCCAAGCCGGCCCACTACGTGCGCGGGCAGTACGACGGCTACCGCGATATCGACGGCGTCGCCCCGGACTCGAGCACCGAGACGTACGCGGCGCTGCGCCTGCACATCGACAACTGGCGGTGGGCGGGGGTGCCATGGTTCATCCGCACCGGCAAGCGGCTGCCGACCACCCAGACCGAGTTGCGCGCCGTGTTCCGCGACCCCCCGCGCCTGGGCTTCATGGAGCGCGGGCACCGCCGCCCCGAACCCAACCAGTTCGTCGTCAAGCTCGACCCCTCGACCGGCACGCAGCTGGTGCTCGACGCCCACCGCGCCGACAGGGGCGGCCCCCAGGCGATCACGCTCGACATGGAGTTCGCCCAGGAGGGCGGCGAGGCCCCGACCCCCTACGAGGTGCTGCTGCTCGACGCGCTGCGCGGTGACTCCACGCGCTTCACCCGCCAGGACGGCGTCGAGGAGACCTGGCGCGTGATGGCGCCACTGCTCGACTCGCCCCCGCCGGTCCACCCATATGCGCCCGGCACGTGGGGTCCGCAGGCCGGCGAGCGCCTGCTCGCCGGCTTCGGGGCGTGGCACGGACCGTGGGTGTCGGAGTGAGCGCCGCTCGCATAGCAGCGATGAGCCGGCTGCAGTTGGCCGCGAACGGCAGCAAGTCAGACGGCTCGACGTTAGTCCCTCCTGCCATCCGCAGCAAAGTACCATACATCATGTATGGTAAAATGGGCGGATGGTAAAGACAACGATCTACCTACCCAACGAGCTGCACCAAGGTCTCAAGCAAGCGGCGAAGGAGCGCGGCACCAGCGAGGCGGAGTTGATCCGCACCGCGGTCCGCCACGAGCTGCTCGGTTCGCCACCCGGCCAGGACGAGCGCGCCCAGCGACGCGCCCGGCTACTTGCAGCGATGGGCAAGCTCGACAGCTCCATCTATCCGGCCGGCTACCTCGACGAACTTCGTATCGAGTGGCGCGGCTGATCGTTCTCGACGCAAGCGTGGCGATCGCCGCACTCGCAGCAGATGATGCGCATCACGGCGCCGCGTCCGACGCTCTCGCCACCGCGAGCGATGACGAGCTCGTGCTCGCCACCACCACACGAGCGGAGATCCTCGTCGGACCGTCTCGCGTGGGCGGCGCGGCGCTTGTGGCCGCGAAGGACTTCGTCGAAGGTTGCGCGACCATCCCGATCAGCGCCAGCCTCGCCGACGATGCCGCGGCCCTGAAGGCCCGCCATCGCGCCTTGAGCCTGCCCGACGCGATCGCGTTGGTCGCAGCCGAACTAATCGACGCCGACGCAGTGTGGACATTCGATCACCGCTGGCGCAGCATTCATCCCCGCATCACCATCCCATAGCCTGGGCGCAAGCTTGCCGGATGAGCTTTGCGTTGTCCGGACGTATGCCGTACACTGCCTAGCGTGGCGTCGAACGCGCAAACCAAGACCCGTCGGATCGAGATCCGGATCACCGAGCAGGAACGCGACCTTGAGCAGGCTGCTGCGGCGGCCAACGGCGAGACCTTGAGCGAGTTCGTGCGCCGCGTCGCACGCCACGAGGCGGAGCGCACGCTCGCCGAGCGTACCCGCTACCTCGTGGGCGACGAGGCAGCGCAACGCTTCCTAATCGCCTTGGAGCAGCCTCCCGCCGGCATCGAGCGCAGACTGCGCCGGCTGACAGCGAGGCCAAGCGTCCTGCCCAAGGCGTGAGCGGGCTCACAGCGACCGCGGCGTTCAACCGCAGGGCGCACCGCGTAGACGCCTTTGCCTGCGGAGAGGAGAGTCTCGACCGCTGGCTGCGGGCCTACGCCAACCAGACCCAACGGCGAGACGCCGCGCGAACATTCGTGACCACCGACCCCGATGGGAACGTCATCGGCTACTACACCCTCGTCGCCGCCCAGGTCGAACACCAACAGGCAACCACTAGTGTCCGCCGAGGGCTATCGCGACACTTCCCGATCCCAGTCGCGCTCATCGCTCGTCTCGCCGTCATCGGCGGTCACCAGGGCACCGGCCTTGGTAGAAGTCTGCTGCTCGACGCGCTACAACGCATTCTCAAAGCATCCGACGAGCTCGCGATCCGCGCCGTGACTGTGGAGGCGCTCAGCGATCGCGCCGCATCCTTCTACCGTCACTTCGGGTTCGAGCCCACGGAGCTTGCCCCTAACACGCTCATGGTCCCCCTCCACGCCGTGCGAAATGCCCTCGGGCCGCACAAGTCCTGACACGCCGCCGAGCGGGAACGGCAACGCTCGCACCGCCGGTGAGCAGGGCCGTTGAGAAGGCAGACGAGAGCTGACAACACACAGGTCATACCGGGGGTGATGCAACAATCATCGGGGGCCGCGTCAGGGTGTCATGGGAGTGATTCGTCACCATCGCCGGGGCGAGCGGCAGAAGATCGTCCCTCTCCAGGGTGATCGTCCGGTGCAGCAAAGTCCCCGCGTTTGACTCGCTCACTCCGAGCACGCGGGCGATCTCCGGGTTGCTCAGCCCGCCGTAGAACTTCAACGCGATTAGCTCGCGCTCGCGCGGCGAGAGGTCGGCGAGCGCGGCCCGCACCCGTGGCTCGCCGCAGGACGCCCTCCATCTGATCCTCGAACCCCACCCGAGCTCAGAACCTGCGTCCTAACGCAATGCGGGACCCGCGAGACCGCGTATCCCCGCGATGCCGCGCAAGTTCCCTGCAACCGCAAACACTCCTGCAAGCAGCTAACGAAGTCCTACTAAGCGCCTGGATCAATGCGCGATTACCGTACGACGAGGCCACTGAGAAGTGGCGCTCGCGATGGCGCTCGCCGCAATCGCGACGCTCAGCTTGGTCGGGCTCTGGCTGGGGGTGCGCTCGCGGACGCGGTCATAGACGTAGTCATAGAGCTCGTCGACCGAGATCCGGCGATCGCCGTCGCGGTCGGCCTTCCCGGTCTCCAGCGCCTCGACGACGGCGCCGGTGAAGAACGACGGCTGCCCGGCCCCGGCGAGCTCGTCGCCCTCATAGGAGAACTCCATCGAGTTCGACGCGGTGATCACCGCTCGGCCGCGGCCACCGAGGTGATCCTGGATGTTCACTTGCTCACCTGCCCGCCTCAGCGACCCGAACGGAAACGATCCGCTGAAGCAGCAGTCGAGCAACACGACAATCCGCTTGGACCGACAACGCCCGATCTGGTCGTTGAGCCAGCTCGAGGCGACGCCGGTCGCGGCCAGCACATCGCTGTCGGTATCCATCGCGGCCAGATACAGCTCGCCGCTGTCGTCCTTGACCCCGTGACAGGAAAAGTGCACCAACAGCAGGTCGTCGGGATGGCGGTTGGCAAAGAACCGTGCGAGCCGCCGGCGCAGCTCCCCCTCGCGCACGTCGCTCGCCACCTCCACCCGAAAGCCCCCGATCGCCGGATCGCGCAGGACCCGGCGAGCCGCTCGGCATCCACGGCCGGCGCGCGCAGCTGCCGCAGCCCTGCCGTCGCTGTAGTCGGCCACCGCAACGATCAACGCGTCGCGAGCGATCTCGGTCACGTCGGCGATGTGGCGTGGTGGGCTAGGAAGGCTTCCACCAACCGGCGCTGATCCCCAAGCGACGCGCCGGAGAGCTCAAGCGAGTCCTCGCCGAGCGTGAGCTTCACGGTTCTGCTCGAGCTGCTGCCCACCCACCGCTCGAGCGACCGTACGACCGCGGCCACGACCTCGCGTGCTGCCGTTACCGCCAGTGCCCCCACCGCAGTGGCTTCGATGGCCCGCGCTCCCGGCGGAGGCGGACCCTCGGCGAGCAGGGCAACGTCAACCACGTCGAGCTCGAGCAGCTCTGAGCGCAACAGCCGCGCCGCCTCGTCGAGCTCCGCCGCGCCCGTGTCCGGGGCGAGCCCACATCCACCCGAAGCTGCAACGCGTCTCCAGCCATTCCATCGCACAGCATAACCTCAACCACTTGAAAGGCCACACAACACGACCCCGGGTCTTTGCGCGCCCCCATGTTTGCTCATGCGTCGCCGTTCCATGCGAGCCAGCGCGAGCATGATCTTCATGCCGAACTCGCCGAACGGCGTCGGCCCTACTGCAGCGACTCGAGTGGGTGGTGACGTCTGATGTAGTCGCCGAAGAGGGGTGCCGTGAAGTCGACGTAGCCGCGTCGGGGACTGTAGATGAGACCCTTGAGGTCGATCAGGTTCTGGCGCACGAGCGCGGTGCGGCGCTGGTCGGCGCCGAGCAGCGCGGACACCTTCGCGGTCTGCTGCGGCCCGTCGCCGAGCTCGGCGATCGCGGCCAGGTAGCGTCGCTCGGCTGCGGTCGCGCGGTTGAAGCGTGCTCGGTGAAAGCCGCTGTCGAGCTGCTCTTGAGCGATCGTGTCGGCAGCTTTGGCATCGTGGTCGGTGATCGGCGAGCTGGCCGCGACCAGCCAGGCGTAGCGCCCGTAAGTCTGCAGAAAAAACGGGTAGCGGTCGGCTCGGGCGAGGATGAAGTCGAGTGCGGCCTGCTCGTACTCGACGCCTCGCGCTCAGCGGGGAGCGTGAGCGCAGCTCGGGCGGCGTCCTCGGTGAGCCGACCGATCTCGACGTACTGGAAGAGGTGCTCCGCATAGGAGCTGGCTGTATTTGCTCAGGGCATAAAGTCAAATAATCCCGTGCTGATGCGGCCTCCGAACTGTTGGTCGGAGCCGTTCGCTCCGGAGGGCCAGGAGATTTGAGAAGGGCCATCCAACCCCTGGCTTGGTCGCCGGCCAGCGTGGCAGGCAATCGCCATGCTTTGCAAGTTGTCCGAGAAATTGTTCCCCGTGGGGGCCTTTTCTCTCGAGGAGCTAACCGCAATTTTTGGCTCTACTGCTTGCTTTTCCCGTAGTCGGGGAGACAGGATTCGAACCTGCGACCGCCCGGCCCCCAGCCCGCGCGCTCCAGTGTAGCTGAGTGATTGGAGCCCATTCTTGCTGGGTTTCTAGGCGCTCAGTTGCTCTCGCTTTCGCTCAATTTGTTCCCCGTATTGTTCCCCGTCGCGTCCGTCGTGGTGCCTGGAGCCTGCGCCTCGGGGTCTCCCCCGGCGCTGGCTTCGACGCGCGGATCAGATGCGGGAGGATCGCGTTCGGCCTTGCCGGCCGGCTTGGGGGCGAAGGCGTCGTTGACGACCTGGACCTCGTGCTCTGAGGGGGCGTAGTGCGAGTAGATCTGTGTCGTCTCGCTGTCGGCGTGCCCCATGAACTCCTGGATCAGCCGCAGCGGCTGCCCGGAGGCGGCGAGCCGAGTTGCGAAGGTGTGGCGCAGATCGTGGAACTTGATGACCTGCACGCCAGCGTCCCCGCAGGCCGTCTGGAAGCGTCTTGTGACCTTGGATCGGTCGATCGGATTGCCGGTCTGTGGGTGGGCGAACACGAGATGGCGCTCGGCGCGATAGGCGGTGCGCTTTGACCAGCGATCGAGCTCGCCGGCGAGTCGGTCGGCCATCGGCACGGATCGCTTGGTGGAGAGGTCGGACTTGCCATCGCCGGAGTGCTCGCCGCGAACATAGGTGTTGCGCACGCGGATTCGCTGGGCGATCCAGTCGACGTCTCGCCAGCGCAGGCCGAGTAGCTCGGATTGGCGCAGGCCGGTCATCGCCGCGGCGAGAACCACGACTCGCAGGACTGGCCCGAGGACATCGGGCGGCGGCGGCGGCGCCGGCCCGCGGCGTCCGCGCCGAGTGGGTTTCGGCTGTCGGATGACGGTCTCGTCGGGGATCGCCCGCAGCACGGCGTCGAGCTCTGCGACCGTGAGGAACTGTAGGTCAGGGTCGGCGTCGCCGGTGCGCTTACGGCCTGGGCGGGTCGCCTCGCTCACCGGGTTGTCGCTGATGAACTTCCCTTTTTTCGCGTGCTCGAAGATCGAGTGCAGGAACGAGAGCACGTTGCGAACGGTCTTCGGGGCGCTGCCGTCGTTGAGCATTTCGCTCGCAAGCCGGTCGATGTGGGCTGTCTCGATCTCGGTGACGGGAAGGGCGCCGATGCGCGGGGAGATGTGGATGCGCTGCATCGACTCGCAGCCCTGGCGGTAGGAGAGCCGAGCGCCCGCGATCGTTTGGCGCTGGCGCAGCGAGTCGGCGATCGCGTCGACGGTTGGGATCTCAGATCCCGGTGCGGGACGCGGCGCGTTGTCCTCCTCCTCGCGTCTGCGCGCCATCTCGCGCTCGGCCTGAACGCGCGTGAGGCCGCCGCTGCGCTGACCGACCGGGCGCACCTTGCCGAGCTTGCGGTTGACCAGTCGCCCGTCAAGCGTCCGCCAGCGCCCGTAGTAGGAGCCCCACTTGATGTAGACGTGGCCGGTGCCGTAGTCGCGCTTGCCCATGTTCAAGGGTTATACGCCCCAGGTACGTCGTTACGCTCGCATGGCGGGCCGCCTGGCGGATGCGGCCCTTCGAGCGCCGAGAGACACCATCGGGGCGAGCGTCCTTCCCGTCTCGATCTCCCCCATCCACTGTTCGATCGCAGAGCGCCGGTAGCGCACGTAGCGCCCGAGTCGCAGATGCGGGATACGTTTCGCGCGGGTCTCGGCGTAGACCCAGCCTGAAGTCATGCGCAGTAGCGCCGCGACCTCGGCCGCAGTGAGCAGATCCTCGCCTGAGTCAGCTGTGGGAGCAATCATGGCCAACTTCCTTTCGATGCGAACAAAATTGGTGGTGGGACGTGGGTTTGCCGTTCATGTGGGGTACTGACCCCCAGGCACGTCAAGCGGCCAACGAGTTCGCCGGCGTCCTACAGTCCAGGGTCCGATGTCTGGTCAACCGTGTTCAGTCCACCCGTGTCGCGGGCAGGGCGTTGCGTGAGCGGGCAGGGCACTCTCAGATCGGGGGCGGCGGGCCTCTACTTCAGCGACCCGGCGTGTCTTGAGCATGATCCGCGGGTGCTCATGCCCGAGCACCCGGACACGCCTGAGCGCCTTGAGGCAATCGAGCGGATGCTGGCCGAGCATGACTGGCTGGGCTGGGAGTGCCGTGCTGCACCGCCTGCGAAGGAGATCGAGCTCGAGCTCATCCACAGCGCGAGGCACGTGCAGAGGATCAAGGAGATGTCGCTGGCCGGTGGCGGCGCGATCGACCCGGACACATTCGTCGGAGAGCCCTCCTACCGGGCGGCGCTGCACGCCGCCGGGGGCGCTTGCGAGATGACGAGGGCGCTGATGACGGGCGAGGCGAGGCTCGGATTCTGTGGCGTGCGTCCCTCGGGCCACCATGCCGAGCCGGATCGCGCGATGGGCTTCTGCTTGTTCAACAACGTGGCGATCGCCGCGGAGCTGGCGATCCGCGAGCTGGGCGTCCGGCGAGTGTTGATCCTCGATTGGGATGTGCACCACGGCAACGGGACCGCGGAGGCGTTCCGGCGCCACTCGGATGTCTTGTTCGTCAGCATCCACCAGGCGGGGATCTATCCGGGCACGGGCTCGATCAGCGACGTTGGCTCGGGTCCGGGCGAGGGCTACACGATCAACTTGCCTGTTCCGGCGGGCTCTGAGGAGGATCTGTGGCTGTCGCTCTTGGAGCACATCGTGGTCCCGGTCGCTGAGAGCTTCGCGCCGGAGCTCGTGCTGATCTCCGCCGGTTTTGATGCGCACCGTGAGGACCCGCTGGCTGGGTGTCGCCTGGAGACGGGCTCGTTCGCGGAGATGGCCCGCCATGTGCGCGGGCTCGCCGTATCGCTCGGTGTGCCTCTCGGCGCTGTGCTGGAGGGTGGCTATCAGCCGGCGGTGCTGGCGGAGTGTGTGCGGGATACGCTTGCCGCGCTCGCCTCTGAGGAGCCGGCGCAATCTGCCGCGCCGGAGCCGCTTTTGACCTCGCGCGCCGCCGCTCACGTGGGCCACTACTGGCCCTTGTAGATGCGTGCCCGGCACGGGCACTGAGCGTCTTCCGGCGCCACGAGGGAGCAACTGAAGGGTGGGTAGTTTCCACGTCGCGGGTGGGTATTGATGACCGATGCTCCGCTTCTGCCTGGATGATCTGATCTGCGTGGCCAATGTCCCACGATCGAGATATCTCCGCGGCTTGTGCCGGCGACTGGCTTGAGGTCAGGGGTATCGCCGAGCGCCCGTCGAGGCGTGGGGAAATCAAGGAGGTGCTCGGTACTCCTGAGCATCCCCACTTCCGCGTCCGATGGGATGAAGGACACGAGTCGATCGTCTACCCCGCCGATCACGAAGCAATCGTGCACCACCCAGCCCGACAGGCCGACCCGGCATGAGCACAGCGCACGCATCGAGGTCGGTCGGTTTTCGCCGCCCGCGTAGTTTCTCCCCGCCACCGCCAGGGACGGCAACGGATGCACCGGGCGGCGCCGGGCGCGAGACTGCGAACACCATGACGATTCCTTCACTGTCACAGGCACCCAGCGCTGTCGCAGATGTAGACGAGCCCGAGCTTGTCCGGCTGCGCGATGGGTCGCTGGTCACGCTGCGTCCCACCACGGCTGCTGATGAGCCCGCGCTGCGCTCGTTCCTGGCGGGACTGTGCCTGGAGGCGCGGCGTCTGCGGTTCTTCAGCGGTGCCGTGGACATAGACTGTGCTGCTCATTTGGCGGCGGACACCAGGACGGGTCGCTTCGGGCTGGTTGCCCATGACGAGATGGGGGCGATGGTCGCTCACGCCCTGTATATCCAGCTGGATGGCACGCGGGCGGAAGTCGCGGTCGAGGTCGCCGATCATCTCCACGGCCGCGGCCTCGGGACGATCCTCATCGAACAGCTGGCGATCGTCGCCGAGCAGCGTGGGATCACGCATTTCGTAGCCGAGGTTCTCTGTGAAAACCGGGCGATGCTGGATGTCTTTCGAGAGGGCTTCGATGGGCGTGTGGTACGCCACGATGGGCCGGAGCAGAGAGTCGAGTTCCTCACCGCGGGCTGGCGGCTGGCTCACAAACGCTTCGCATCGGATGCTCGGGCGTAGTGCCGAGCCCGAGCAGCGCGGCTTGCTCGCGTAGCTGCTCGCGGGCGTCGGGATGCGCGGCGTGCTCGATGATGAGGCGGGCCTGGGCGCGCTGGCTGCGTCCGAAGATGTGCGCGGCGCCGTGCTCGGTGATGACTGCGGAGTGCTGGAAGGAGGTGACGGGTCCATCCAGGCGGGGCACGATCGTTGAGGTGTCGCTGCGTTCGTGCCAGGAGCGCAGCGCGATCACGGCCTGCCCGCCGGGCGAGTGTAGGGCGCCCTCTACGAAGTCGGGCTGGCCACCGAAACCGGAGTACACGCGCTCGCCGATGTGGCTGGCGCCGGCCTGGTCGTGAAGGTCGACCTTCAGCGCCGTGTTGACCGAGATCATCTGCGCTCTGGCCGCGATCCTGGAGGGATCGTTGGTCGTCTCGGTGCGCGTCATGCGCAGCCTGGGGTTGTGGTGAACCCACTCGTATAGCTCCCTGGAGCCGAACATGAAGGAGCACACGATCTGCCGATGGTGGTCAAGCGCCCCGGCGTGCTCAAGGCGCATTACTCCATCGGAGATCATCTCCGAGTAGATCGCCAGGTCGCGTCGGCTGGCGAGTGCGCGCAGCGTGGCGTCGGGGACCTGACCGATCCCGAGCTGCAGGGTGGCGGCGTCTCCCACCAGGCCGGCGACGTGCTCGGCGATGGTCTCTGCGTGGTCGTGGCTGGCGCTGATGGCGGTGGTCGGGAGGTCTTGCTGGGCTTCGATTGCGAGGTCGATGAGGTCTTCGCCCAGCTCGCCGTCGCCGAGCGTGTAGGGCATCTCGGGGTTCAGCTGGGCGATGACGAGCCCGCCGCGGGCGCGCACATGCTCGACGGCCGCCGGCAGGATGTTCACCTCGATCCCAAGCGAGACCTTCCCGTTGCAGGGTGTGGAGGTGTGCAGCAGCACGACCTCGGGCGGGCGCAGCGTGCTGAACAGCCTTGGCACGAGCGAGAGGCGCATCGGTAGGTAGTCCAGCCGCTCACCTGCATCACGCATTCCGGGACCGACGAACGGCGTCTCGAAGATGACGCCCTCGCGGGCGGGCAGCGGGGACTGCGCGGCGAGCATGAACAGCCGGTAGCGCTCCACCTCGCTCTCCAGGGCATCAAGCAGGAGGCGCGGGGTGCCGAGGTTCCCGCTGGCGACGACCCGCGGCTCGCCGACGCTCAGCGCGGCGAGCGCCGTGTGCAACTCGCGCTCACTGATGACCTTCATCTGGCGCTCAACACTACGCGCCGGGCGCGAGCACGGTCATGGGTGGTAACTACCGAGCCCGTTCCGCAAGGAGTGCGGTGGGCGCCCGCACTGGTAGCGAGTTGACTTGATAGCGGTCATAGCGACCGTGATCGAGCATCCGCGACACAGGGAGTCGGTAGATACATGAGCGTCTCGCCCGTAGCATCTGTCGTGTCCGGCCTAGTGTCGTGCTTGTTTAATTCGTTTGCGGTTAGGGTAGGTGGTGGTTATGCCTATTCCTACTGCCGTTTCAATCGAGTTGACCGACGACGAGCGGTCGGTGCTGGAGAGCTGGACGCGGCGCCGGACGAGCGCTCAGGCGCTGGCGCTGCGGGCACGTATCGTGCTGATGGCCGCTGAGGGGTTGTGGTCCAACGGTGAGATCGCCGAAGCGCTTGGGGTTTCGCGGCCGACGGTCACGAAGTGGCGCAACCGGTTCGCGCAGCGCCGGCTTGAAGGTCTTGCGGATGAGCCGCGGCCCGGCAAACCGCGGACGATCACCGATGAGCAGGTCGAGCGGGTCGTGACCAAGACCTTGGAGAGCGCGCCGAAGAACGCGACGCATTGGTCGACCCGGTCGATGGCCAGGGAGGTGGGGATGACCCCGGACGCGGTGATGCGGATCTGGCACGCCTTCGGGTTGCAGCCCCACCGCCAAGAGACCTGGAAGCTCTCCAAGGATCCCTTGCTCATCGAGAAGGTCCACGATATTTGCGGCCTGTACTTGAATCCGCCCGAGCGTGCCGTTGTGCTCTGCGTGGACGAGAAGAGCCAGATCCAAGCACTCGACCGCACCGCGCCGACGTTGCCGATGCTTCCCGGCACGCCCGAGCGAGCGACGCACGACTATGAGCGGCACGGCACCTCCAGCCTCTACGCCGCCCTGAACGTCGGGAGCGGGCAGGTGATCGGCTCGCTGCACCAGCGCCACCGCGCGATCGAGTTCCTGAAGTTCCTGCGGACGATCGACCAGAACGTGCCCGGCCATCTCGACGTGCACCTCGTGCTCGACAACGCCTCCAGCCACAAGACCCCCAAGATCCAAAGTTGGCTCGCTGCGCACCCCCGGTTTCATCTGCACTTCACCCCAACCAGCAGCTCATGGATCAACCTCGTCGAGCGTTGGTTCGGCGAGCTCACCACCAAGCTTCTACGCCGCGGCGCGCACCGCTCCGTCCACGCGCTGAACACCGACATCCGCCAATGGATCGACACCTGGAACGAAAACCCCCGCCCCTACGTCTGGACCAAGACCGCCGACCAAATCCTCGACTCCATCAGACGATACTGCCAACGAATCAACCAGACACGACACTAGAGGCGGTGCGGTCGTTCGCGCAGCTCGGCCGCGAGGATGTCCAGTTCGCCGGCGGCAAGGGCGCGAACCTGGGCGAGCTGACCCGTGCTGGGCTGCCTGTACCAGACGGCTTTGTGGTCGGCGCCCCGGCCTACGCGGCGTTCTGCGCGGAGAGCGGGCTACGCGAGCGCCTGGCGGAGCTGCTTGACGGAGTGGATGTCGAGGACACCAAGGCTTTGCAGGCGGCGAGCGTTGCCGCGCGGGAGATGCTCGACGCCGCCCCGATGCCGCCGGCGCTGGCGCAGGAGATCCGCTTGCGCTATGAGCAGCTCGTCGGCGAGGACACGGAGGCGCCTGTGGCGGTGCGCTCCTCAGCGACGGCGGAGGACACCGCCGAGACCTCGTTTGCGGGAATGAACGAGACCTTCCTGAACGTCCGTGGCGCCGAGGCGGTGATCGACGCGGTGCGCCGGTGCTGGCGATCGCTGTTTGGGACGCGCACGATCTACTACCGCGGCGTGAACGGATTTGGGCAGGCCGAAATGGATATCGCGGTCGTCGTGCAGCGCCAGGTGGCTTCGACGCGCGCCGGTGTGATGTTCACCGTCAACCCAGCGACGGGCGAGCGCGACCAGCTCGTAGTTGAGGCTTCGTTCGGGCTCGGTGAGGCCGTCGTCTCAGGCTCCGTGTCACCCGATCGTTATCTGATCGAGAAGGACCCGCTCTGGTTGCGCGAGCGCGACGTTCACTGCAAGGAGCTGGTGATCGAGTATGACCCGCAGGGCGGCACCTGCCAGCGGTCCCTTTCGCGCGAGGAGGGTTTCCGGCCGACGCTCGATGAGCGTGAGGTCATGGCCGTGGCCGCGCTCGGCCTGCGGATCGAGCAGCACTATGGCTCCCCGCAGGACACCGAGTGGGCATTTGACCCCGATGGGGTGCTGTGGATGCTGCAGAGTCGTCCGATCACCACGCTTCACGACGAGCACCCGGATGACACCAGCGAGTCTGTGGCCAGCGCCCCGGAGGCTAGCTCTGCGCAGCCGCAGACTGTGCTGTTGCGTGGGCTGGGTGGAGCACCGGGCAGCGCGAGCGGCGCCGCCCGAGTGCTCACCTCGCTCGCGGACGCCGCTGCGCTCGGCGATGGGGATGTGCTCGTCACCCACATGACCTCCCCCGACTGGCTGCCGTTGCTGCGACGGGCGGCCGGCGTCGTCACCGACTCGGGCGGCATGACCTGCCATGCCGCGATTGTCTCGCGCGAGCTTGGCATCCCGTGCGTTGTCGGGACGCGCGAGGCGACCAAGCGGCTGCGCGACGGCGAGGTCGTGACCGTCGATGCGACCCGAGGGCTCGTATTGGAGGGCGCCTGCGCACCCGAGCCCGCGCGGGCGCCCTCTGCTGGCAGGCAGGCCGCAGGCGTGAGCCCGGCCGCACCCTCGGCGGTGACGGTGACGGCGACGCAGATCCTGGTGAACCTGTCTGAGCCCTCGCAGGTACAGCGTGTCAAGGACCTGCCGGTCGACGGTGTTGGCTTGCTGCGCGCGGAGATGATGGTGCTGGAGGCGCTGGCCGGCGATCATCCACGCACGCTGCTGGAGGAGGGCCGTGGCGAGGAGCTCGTCGCCCGTATGGCGGAGGGGCTGAGCACGTTCGCAACCGGGTTCGCGCCGCGGCCGGTGACTTACCGCACGATCGACTTTCGCACCAACGAGTTCGCGGGTCTGCGCGGCGGAGAGCGCTTTGAGCCAGTGGAGGCCAATCCGATGATCGGCTACCGCGGCGCGCTGCGCTACACCCGCGAGCCAGATGTCTTCGCTCTGGAGCTTGAGGCGGTGCGCAGGGTGTGGGATCAAGGTCAGCGCAACCTGCACGTGATGCTGCCGTTCGTGCGTACCGCCCGCGAGCTGCGCCGCTGCCGTGAGCTGATCGCAGAGTCGGGACTGCTTGACCGTCCCGGTTTCGAGCTGTGGGTAATGGCGGAGGTTCCCTCGGTGCTGTTCAACCTCTCCGAGTACGCCGCGCTCGGCGTGGCCGGCATCTCGATCGGCTCGAACGACCTCACCCAGCTGCTGCTTGGCGCCGACCGTGACAACGAGGTGCTGGCGGAAACCTTCGACGAGCGCGACCCTGCCGTCACGACCTACCTGCGGGAGCTGATCCCGCGCGCCCGCGCGCTGGGTTTGCGTACCTCGATCTGCGGGCAGGCGCCGTCGGTGCACCCGGAGTACGCCGAGCTTTTGGTGCGCGCGGGGATCGACGCGATCTCTGTCAACGTCGATGTGATCGACCGGACGCGGGCGCTGGTGGCTGCGGCGGAGCAGCGTGTGATGCTCGACTTCGCACGCGCGCACGACAGCGCTGCCGAGCGGGCTGTCGGCACTGGCGCCGCTTGAGGGCCTGTGATGTTGCAGGTGCGTATCCACGGGCGCGGCGGGCAGGGTGTCGTGACCGCCGCGGAGTTGCTGGCGCTCGCGGCGTTTGATGAGGGCCGCTACGCGCAGGCGTTTCCGAGCTTTGGCTCGGAGCGTATGGGCGCCCCGGTGGTGTCGTTCTGCCGGATCGACGAGCGTGAGATCCGTGTGCGAGAGCCCGTGATGGAGCCCGATGTCCTGATCGTGATCGACCCGACGCTGCTTCACCAGGTGGACGTGTTCGGTGGCCTGCGCCCCGAGGGGTTCATCCTTATCAACACCACCAGGACCTTCGATGAGCTCGGCCTCGGCGAGTTCGCCGCGGGGTTCCGTCACGAGCGGCTGCTGACGGTGCCTGCCGGCGAGCTGGCGCGCGAACATGCTGGGCGGCCGGTTGCCAATGCCGCGTTGCTCGGCGGTTTCGCGGCGCTCAGCGGGTTGGTTTCGTTGGACGCCGTTGTGAAGGCGATCCGTGAGCGCTTCACCGGGAAGGTCGGCGAGGGCAATGTGGCGGCGGCGATGGCGGCCTACGCCTGGGTCGCGGACGAGCGCAGGGAGCTGAGCGGTGCTGCGCCAGGTTGAGGGCTCGCGTGCGGTAGCGGAGGCGGTGGCGTTGTGCCGGCCGGAGGTGATCTGTGCGTACCCGATCTCGCCGCAGACGCACATTGTGGAGAACCTTTCCCAGCTGGTGAAGACGGGCGAGCTTTCGCCGTGCGAGTTCGTGAACGTGGAGTCGGAGTTCGCCGCGATGTCGGTGGCGATCGGCGCCTCGGCGACCGGCGCGCGTGCGTACACGGCGACGGCCAGCCAGGGGCTCTTGTATATGACAGAGGCGCTCTACAACGCTTCGGGGCTGGGTCTGCCGATCGTGATGACGGTCGCCAACCGCGCGATCGGCGCCCCGATCAACATCTGGAACGACCACTCGGATTCGATGTCCCAGCGCGACTCGGGCTGGATACAGCTCTACGCCGAGACCAACCAGGAGGCGCTTGACCTACACATCCAGGCGTTCCGGCTTGCCGAGGAGCTCTCGGCGCCGGTGATGGTCTGCATGGACGGGTTCATCCTCACGCACGCGGTCGAGCGTCTGGAGATCCCCACACAGGAGCAGGTCGATGGGTTCCTGCCGGCGTTCTCACCGCGGCAGGTACTCGACCCGGACGAGCCGGTGACGATCGGCGCGATGGTCGGCCCGGAGGCGTTCATGGAGGTGAAGTACCTCGCACACGCCAAGCAGATGCGAGCGCTTGAGCTGATCCCCGAGATCGCCGCGGACTTCCAGCAGGCATTTGGGCGCGAGTCCGGCGGTCTGATCCGCTCCTATCGCGTCGAGGATGCGCAGACGATCGTGGTGGCGCTGGGGTCGGTGCTCGGCACGATCAAGGACACGATCGACGAGCTGCGTGAGCAGGGCGTGAAGATCGGGGCGGTCGGGATCTGCTCGTTCAGGCCGTTCCCGCTGGATGCGCTGCGGGCGGCTGTGGGTCCTGCCGAGCGTGTGGTGGTGTTGGAGAAGGCGCTCGCGGTTGGGATCGGCGGGATCGTCTCGGCGAACGTGCGCATGGCGCTCGCCGGGATTTACCTGCACGGCTACACGGTGATCGCGGGCCTCGGCGGACGGCCGATCACCAAGGCGTCACTTCACAGTCTGTTCACTGAAGCGGCAGCCGATCGGCTGGAGGCGTTGACGTTCCTGGACATGGACTGGGATGTAGTGAACCGGGAGCTTGAGCGGATGGGCGCCTCGCGGGCCTCGGGTCCGCACGCCGAGAACATTCTGCGGGACCTCGGCACGGTCGCCGCGGGGCCGGTGTGAGGAGCTGGCCAGCATGACCGCGCCCGCGATTCGCTTCTACCAGACCGGCAGTTTCGCCGTGGGCAACCGGCTGCTCGATCCTGAGCAGCGCTCGGTGCAGGCCGGTGAGCAGCGCACCAACTCGATCACGTGTGGGCACCGTGCTTGCCAGGGCTGCGGGGAGGCGCTTGGCGCACGGTATGCACTCGACGCCGCGATGCGGGCCACGGGCGGACGGATGATCGCCGCGAACGCGACCGGCTGCTTGGAGGTGTTCTCTACGCCCTACCCGGAGAGCTCGTGGCGGATACCGTGGATTCACTCGCTGTTCGCCAACGCGCCCGCCGTCTCGACAGGCATCGCCGCCGCACTGCGCGCCAAGGGCCGTGAGGACATACGAGTCGTTGGCCAGGGCGGTGACGGCGGCACCGTCGATATCGGGATGGCGTGTCTGTCGGGGATGTTCGAGCGAAACGATGACGTGCTCTACATCTGTTACGACAACGAGGCGTACATGAACACGGGCGTGCAGCGCTCGGGCGCCACCCCGCCCGCGGCGCGCACGGCGACCACGCAGGCCGTCGGCCCGGAGCCTGGCAATGTGTTCGGGCAGGGCAAGAGCGCGCCGCTGATAGCGATGGCGCACGAGATCCCCTACGTGGCGACTGCGACCGTCGCCGAGCTGCGCGACCTAGAGGCGAAGGTCAGGACCGCGATGGAGCTACGCGGCGCCCGCTACCTGCACGTGTTCGTCCCCTGCCCGCTGGGCTGGGGCAGCGCCTCGGCGGACACGATCAGGATTGCCCGTTTGGCGAAGGAGTCCGGCATCTTCCCGGTGTTCGAGGCCCGCGACGGCGAGCTGTGCGGTGTCTCTGAGATTCGCCGGCAGGTGCCCGTCGAGGAGTACCTGCGCCCACAGAAGCGCTTCGCGCACCTATTCGAGCCCGAGCTGCACAGCGAGGTGATCGCGCGCATCCAGGCTGGCGCGGATCGCAACATCCGCCGCTTCGGCCTGCTCGGCGAGCGGCCCAGCCTGGGTGAGCGCCGCGGCGAGCAAGGGGCGGTGAGCAACGATGGATAAGCCGTTTGCGATCACACTCGATGTCGGTTCGAGCCTTGCCAACAAGACGGGCTCCTGGCGGCAGGAGCGGCCCGTGTATGTGCACAGGCTGCCGCCGTGCAATCACGGCTGCCCGGCCGGCGAGAACATCCAGCAGTGGCTCTACCACGCCGAGTCCGGCGACTATGAGACCGCGTGGCACGAGCTGGTCAAGGACAACCCGCTGCCCGCTGTGATGGGCCGCGTCTGCTACCACCCATGCGAGACCGCCTGCAACCGCGCGCAGCTGGACGACCCCGTAGGCATCCACGGCGTCGAGCGCTTCCTCGGCGACGAGGCGATCCGCCAGGGCTGGCGACTGACCGTGGACGCCGAGCCGACCGGCAAGCGTGTGCTCGTCGTCGGCGCCGGTCCCTCCGGTCTGTCCGCGGCCTACCAGCTCGCGCGGCGCGGGCACACGGTCACGATCCGCGACGCGGGGCCGATCGCCGGCGGCATGATGCGCTTCGGCATCCCCCGGTATCGCCTGCCGCGCGATGTACTGGACGCCGAGATCGCGCGCATCCTCGACCTCGGGGTCACGCTCGAACTGGACAGCAAGGTCACGAGCATCCTCGACGCCATGCGAGACGGCAGCTTCGACGCGGCGTTCCTGGCGGTCGGCGCGCACATCGGCAAGCGCGCATACATTCCCGCCGGGGAGGCCGCGCACATCCTCGACGCGGTGACGCTGCTAGCAAGCATGGAGGGCCAGGAGCGCCCGCTGCTCGGTCGGCGCGTCGTCGTCTACGGCGGCGGGAACACCGCGATGGACGCGGCCCGTACCGCCAAGCGCCTCGGGGCGAGCGACGCGATCGTCGTCTACCGCCGCACACGCGAGCGGATGCCTGCGCACGACTTCGAGGTGCAGGAGGCGCTCGAGGAGGGCGTGATGATGCGGTGGCTCTCCACGATCAAGCACGCTGATGCAGGCAAGCTGCTGTTGGAGCGGATGGAGTTGGACGAGACGGGCTTTCCCCAGCCGACCGGCGAGACTGAGGAGCTGCAGGCTGACTCGCTGGTGCTCGCCCTCGGCCAGGAAGCCGACCTCTCGCTGCTCGACGGCGTGCCGGGCCTACAGGTCGAGGATGGTGTCGTTCAGGTCGACGCGGGCATGATGACCGGCTACCCCGGCATCTTCGCCGGCGGGGACATGGTGCCTGCGGAGCGCACTGTGACCGTCGGTGTCGGCCACGGTAAGCAGGCTGCACGGAACATCGACGCCTGGCTGCGCGGCGGCGAGTTCACGCACCCTGCGGTCGGAGAGCTCGCAGACTTCCCGACGCTGAACACCTGGTACTACAGCGATGCGCCGCCGACCGTCGCGCCGCAGTTGGACATCATCCGCCGGCAGTCCAGCTTCGATGAGGTCACGCAGGGCCTGGATGAGACCAACGCGCTGTTTGAGGCGCGTCGCTGCCTGTCCTGCGGCAACTGCTTCGGCTGTGACAACTGCTATGGCGTGTGCCCCGACAATGCAGTCCTCAAGGTCGATGAGGGCGATGGCTATGCGTTCGACCTGGACTACTGCAAGGGCTGCGGGATCTGCGTCACCGAGTGCCCCTGCGGCGCGATCGAAATGATCCCCGAGGAGATATGAACATGCGACGAGACAGACTGTGAGAGACCTGTCGGGCAGTAGAGTGGAACGATGGAAAGGCAGGCAGGCGTTGTGCTTTACGTGCTCGCGCTGGTAGCCGTCGTGGTCGCCGTGGACGTCTTGTTCTTCAGGCATTGGTTCTGGGAGCGCCTGATGGTGAACGTCGGGATTGTCCTGGTGTTCGCGGCGTTCTATTTGAGGTTCGTGAAGCGAGCGTGAGCGGGAGGCCCCCGATGCACGCAGCCGACGACAACGCCGCCCGGACGGGTCTTCGTGGGTGGTGGGCATCCCCTCCGCGATCCGGCTTGCAACGCCTGATCAATCCGTGGGAGTATCGCCACCTCCGCGCTTTTGGGGTCACGCGCATTGCCGGTAGCTTCGTTGCGGCCACCGCGGGCGTCGTGTGCCTCTCCTACGCCGCCTACGGATGGGGAGCCTTCTTCCTGGTTGTTGGCGTGCTGAACCTCGCGGGTGGCTACTGGTACATCACTATCGCTCGCTCCTCACCTCCGCGAGCCTGAGCCCGTTGGGGAATGCCTCAACCGGCGGTTGCGTGCGCGCGTCCACGATCGTTGGAGCCGGTGAGCTTGTAGGCGCGTAGTGAGCGCTGTACGTCGGTGATCGAGACCAGTCCGACGGGTCGGCCGTCGGCGTCGATGACCACAGCACGCCCGAACCTGGAGAACGCGGGCCGCTCAAGCAGTCGTGCCACGTCCTCCTCGGTATGCACGATCAATGCGGGGTCGCAGTCGGCTACCGCGCGGATCTCTGCCGGGGAGCGCCGCCCGCGCAAGCACGCCTCGACCTGGGCGATGCTGACCAGCCCGATCGCGTGGCCCTGCTCGTCGGTGACGGGAAATGCGTTGTAACGGTAGGGGCGAAAGTATGCCTCGGCGGCGTGAGCGAGAGAGGCGTGCTCGGGGATGCTCACGGCCGGCGTGGACATCAGCTCACCCGCTGTCACGCCAGAGAGGGCCGCCTGGACCTGTGCGCCGACGGCCTGCGCACCGGCGGCCATCACGATGAAGAAGCCGATCAGCGCCAGCCACAGCCCCTCGGGTGCGCCTCCCAGGAACTCGAGGCCGCCGAGCACAATCATCAGGTAGCCGAACGCGCGACCGACGCTCGCGGCGGTGTCTGTGGACTTTCCGATATCGCCGCTGCGGCGCCACAGCAGCGAGCGCAGCACCCGCCCACCGTCGAGCGGGAACGCGGGCAGCAGGTTGAAGACGAGAATCAGCCCGTTGACGAACACCTGGTATTCAACGAGCGCACGAATGGCCGCCGGCGTGGAGGACGGCAACAGCAGCGCCACCACGCCGAAGCAGGCGGCGATCACCGCTGTGACGGCGGGACCCGCCAGGGCGTAGCGCAGCTCATCGCGCGGGTCATGTGCCTCCCCGCGCATACGCGAGACGCCGCCGAGCAGCCACAGGTCGATCTCCTCGACTTCGATGCCGTGCCGCCGCGCGACGATGGCGTGGCCGAACTCGTGCGCGAGGATGCTCGCAAACAAGAGCAGCGCGCTTGAGAGGCCCAGCGCGTAGGACGCGGCCGGGCTAATGCCGTGTATCACTTCGGGGAAGTAGGAGGCGCCCAGCGACCAGGTGATCAACGCGACGATCACCAGCCACCAGGGGCTGACCCCGACGGGGATTCCGGCGATGCGCGCTATGCGGAGGCTGCGACCAGGCATTGCTCACACCGTAGATGCCCATAGCGGCGCCCGTCATCAGTGCTGGCCCCGGTAATCCTCCGTAGTGAGCACTGAGTGCTCCAGGTGGGAGCAGCGGATACGGCGGTGTGACGGGCGGGGCGAAGATGGCCCTCGGATCAACACACAAGCCGGGAGGATCGAAACAGTGCCAGCAACAAGCGCCATCCCATCCGTATCGCCCGAGCCGGCGGTGAGTGCCGTTGGACTGCTGAGCGGTCGGCGTATCACTGCCGGTGGGGTTGAGCGCGAGCAGCTTCTGGACCGGCTGGCTCAGCTTCGCGCGATCCTCCCGGCGTTCGCCGAGGAGCTGGCGACCGCTCGCCGTCAGACGGCCGCGCTGCGGGTGGAGAACCGCGGGCTGCTGGCCGAGGTGCGCAGGCTACGGCGCCAGCGTGGAGAGACCCATGCGCGCTCCTGAGCACGTAGAAAAGCGCAACGCGGCGGGTGCAGGCCACCGATGTGTCGGCCCTGAGCCGCTTCTAGCGTCCGCTGCGCTGAGCGTCCGTTCTTGCACACAAACCGACCAAAGGTGGAACCCAAGATGAAGGCCCTCGTTTATCACGGCCCCGGCGAGCGAGGCTGGGACACGGTGGATGATCCAACGATCATCGACCCGACCGACGCGATCGTGAGGATCGACACCTCCACGATCTGCGGCACCGACCTGCACATTCTCAAGGGAGACGTGCCCGAGACGACACCGGGCACGATCCTCGGTCACGAGGCCGTCGGCACCATCCAGGAGGTCGGAGCCGGCGTCAGCACCGTCGCCCCTGGTGATCGTGTGCTGATGTCCTGCGTGAGCTCCTGTGGACGCTGCCGCTTCTGCAAGGAGGGCCGCTACGGACAGTGCCTCGGCGGCGGGGGCTGGATCTTCGGGCATCTGATCAACGGGCTGCAGGCCGAATACGCCCGCGTCCCGTTCGCCGATAACTCCGTCTACAAGGTGCCCGCGCAGCTCACCGACGAGCAGGTGCTGTTCCTCGCGGACATCCTCCCCACCTCCTTCGAGGTCGGGGTGCTCAACGGCATGGTCTCACCGGGCGATACGGTGGCGATCGTCGGCGCGGGACCGATCGGCCTGGCGGCGATCCTCACCGCACGCCTCTACACGCCGGGGCGCATCGTCGCAATCGACCTCGCCGACAGCCGCCTTGAGAGCGCCACACGGTTCGGGGCGGATGAGACGATCAACAACTCGCGCGAGGATGCTCTCGCCAAGATCATGGAGCTGACCGACGGCCTCGGCGCAGATGTGGCCTTCGAGGCGGTTGGCGTGCCGGACACGTTCGAGCTCGCGGCCGATCTGATCCGTCCGGGTGGGCGAGTGGCGAACATCGGCGTTCACGGCAAGGCGGCAAGCCTGCATCTGGAGAAGCTGTGGATTCGAGATGTGACGATCACGACCGGGCTAGTTGACACGTTCAGCATCCCGCAGCTGATGCGGCTGATCGCCAGTGGCCGCTTGGACCCCTCGCTGTTCGCTACGCATCGCTTCCCGCTCGGCGACACGATGAGCGCCTACGACACGTTCGCCGACGCCGCGAACACGGGGGCGCTCAAGGTCGTCCTGCAGGGCGCGAACGGTGACGGGCAGATGGCTGTGGCTGAGCGGAGCGTGGCCGTCGCATGAGCAAGCTCGCAGACAGCATCGGGGAAAAGTACGGATACCCTGGCTTGTGGGATAGCTATAGGCTGACCGACGAGATGCACGCGCCGACGCGAGGAGGCTTGTCGTGATCCCCGCGGGCGTGCTGGGTGCGATTGTTAACCTCAACCATCCGGCGCATACGGTGGATTGGAGCTTCGTCCATCTGTCGGTTGCGAACGTGGTAGTGATCGTGCTGATGCTGGTCGTGTTCGTTCTGGCGATCGTCCTTCCGTTCCCTGGAGCAGCGCGCCGGCGTGGCGGGGCATCGTGAGCGTCGCACCCCCTCCCTCCGGTGAGGGTGCGCCGGCGCACCCCGATACCTGGACGGTGCGCGTCAGGGAAGCGGCCGTCGACGCGCTGCCTCCCGAGAAGCTACTCCCTGACGGTCAGCCGACGTATGTCGCCTCGTGGATCTACGTGTTCGGGGTCGCCTCGATCGCGTCGCTGATCGTGATCATCGCCTCCGGCTGCATCCTTGCGTTGAAGGGTCCCGCGTGGTGGCACGAGACAGGCGTAGGGCACTTCTTCAACAGCATCCATATGTGGAGCGTCGAGCTGTTCTTCTTCGTGATGGTCGTGCACCTGTGGGGCAAGTTCTGGATGGCCGCGTGGCGCGGCGGCCGTGCGCGTGTGTGGATGACCGGCGCGGTCACGTTCTTGGTCGCCGTGCCGTGCGCGCTGACCGGCTACGTCTCCCAGCAGAACTTTGACGCGCAGTGGATTTCCACCCAGGCCAAGGACGGGTTGAACTCGGTGGGCGTCGGTGCGTTCTTCAACGTCACGAACTTTGGGCAGATGTATAGCTATCACGTGCTGTTGCTGCCCGTGGCGGTGGTCGCACTCGTCAGCGCGCACGTACTGCTCGTGCGCCGTCACGGAGTTGTGCCGCCGTTCGAGCTGGACAAGCGGAGGCTCGCGCTCGCCGCGAGCGCTCCCCACGACGCTGAGCGCTCTCACGAACCATCGAGCGGGGTGCAGTCGTGAGCCTCCTACATCCCAAGGACGACACCCAGCCTTGGAAAGGCGGCTACGCGCCGTATGACCTGATCAAGGAGCTGTGCATCGCGGTTGGCGTGATCGGGCTGCTGGCGGTGGTGCTTACCGTGCTGTTCTCCTCACCTGATGACAAGCCGAGCACGATCGCGCAGTGGTCGCGCGAACAGCCTGTGAACTTCATCGCCACTGCCGCGAAGGAGCTCGATGGCACGAGCGACACGGCGGAATACGGCCCCCCGTATAACCACAACAGCGGGAGCGTGCAGCACTTCCTATTCCTTCACCCGCAGCGCTGGCTCGGCGTCAGTCACCCGATCAATACCGCTGACGATTATGTGATTGATCCGCTGCGGACGATCCCCGGCGACCCGGCCTTGGCGAGCGCCGTCTCGGAATATCAGGCCGCGCCTGAAAAGATGAAAAAGGAATGGGGCGAAGCCTACGCAAAGCCGCTGGAAGAATATGAAACTGCGATCGAAGAAAAGAAGGCGCCGCCCAAGACGGTGGCGCTCGACCCGAGCACCGGCGCGGTGACGGTGCAGGCGAGCGGCACGGGTCCAGTGCCGGCGATGATGGCCGGTCTGCTCGGCCTTGCCAAGAGCGGTGGCCTTGACGGGAGCCTGTTGACGAGCAACCAGTTCTTCCAGACCGACTACACCAAGCCGCTGCTGTTCATGGCCGACGGTGGCCTGCTCGGCGAACGCGCGGAAGCTCAGCACCTGCTTGGGGAGCAGTGGGGCATGATGAACGAGACGGGCAGCTACCCCGGCCAGGCGTGGCTGTGGCTGTATGCGCTGTGGTATCAGGTGGAACCGATTAAGTCCTCATCCAACGCGGACATTCAGGTGATGCTCATCATGGGCCTGCTGAGCCTCGCGTTCGTCTGTGTCCCCTTCCTGCCGGGTATCCGCAGTCTTCCTCGCAAGGTCCCGATCTACAAGCTGATCTGGAAGGAGCACTACCGCTCGCAGCAGAGCGTGTAGGTCAGCTGCTGGACTCGCGCTCGGTGCTGATCAGCCCGCGGTCGATCGCGTAGGCGACGAGATCGGCGCGGCTTTGGAGCCTGAGCTTCTGCTGGATGTGCGAGCGGTGGGTCTCCACCGTTCGCACCGAAAGGTAGAGCTGTTCGCCGATCTCGGTGTTGGTGTTCCCCAGCGCGATCAGGCGCAGCACGTCGACCTCGCGCGGGGAGAGATCATCGGGCGGGCCGGGCGGCGGCTCTGAGGCCATGCGGGCGCCGAGCCTTGGGTTCAGGTAGCTCTCGCCGATGGCGGCGCGTCTGACTGCTTCGACCAGCTCTGCGTGGGCGGCCTCCTTGAGCACGTAGCCAAGGGCGCCGGCGCTGAGCGCCTCGCGTGCGAACGCGGGCTCCTTCTGCATCGTCAGCACGACGATCTGCGTGTCGGGGAACTCCTCGCGCATCGCGGGGATCGCCTCAAGGCTTGAGCCGCCGGGCATGTTGAGGTCGAGCACGAGCACCTTGGGGTGGTGGCCGAGCACGTAGCGGCGAGCGCCTTCGGCATCGCTGGCCTCGGCGACGACCTCGAAGTCGGGCTGGCTGTCGAGCAGCATCCGCAGGCCGGTGCGCACGACCTCGTGGTCGTCTGCGAGCACGATGCGGATCGTCTGCTCGGGGGCTCCCTCGCCGCCGCTCTGATCCTCGATCGACACGGTGTCTTGTTCGTTCATCGACCACCAAGATACCGGGCGGGCGGCGGCTGCATATCACGCGCGCTGTACGCTTCGGCGGTGGAAGGGCTGTCGCTGTGGTCGGAGTCTTCATTCCTGTCGATCGGCTCGCGGGGGTCGTTCGCCTCGATCGGCTCGGTGGGCTCTGCGTTCTCGATCGGCTCGGTGGGCTCGGTCGCGTCGGCATTCTCGATCGGCTCGGCCGCATCGTTCGGGTCGGTGCTGTCGGCTGCCTCGCAGGGGTCTGTGCTCTCCCACGCCGCCGAGGGAGCACTGCTGGATGACCAGGACCGTGGACGCGCGGGGATGCTGCTGGCCAGCACGCTGGTGGCGCTGACAGCTGGGCTGCTGGTGTGGCTTGGCCGTGGGCCTTCGCGGCGCGGCGGGTAGCGTTAGACGGGCATGAGCCCGGAGCGCTTCACTCTCAGCGAGGGCGCCGTCAGGGATCTGGTGAGGCTTGCGGGCGAGCTTCACGAGGAGGCACGGCGATGCGCGAGCGCGGGGTGCTGGCGCGCGGCGCTCGTCCTCATCGGGTCTGCACTGGAGGCGGGAATCGTGGCGAGTGCGTGCTGCCTGGAGCCGGAGCTGCGAGCGCGGGAGCTGTGGCCGTCGCGGGACCCGTCGCGTTGGACGCTGGGGCAGGCCGTGGAGCTGGCGATCGGCGCGGGCTGGCTGCCCTGTGGGCGGCCCGGTGAGGGCTTGACCGGCAAGCTCGACGGCGAGGTTGGCGACGCGATCGCCTTTCTCGTGGGCGTGCGCAACATGGCGACGCATCCGGTGTCTGTCATGCGCCACGAGCTGGCCCCGGACTTCGCTGACGCTACCCACATGCGAGCTACCTATGAGGTGTGCGAGGGGATCATGGGCGCGGTGTTCGAGCGGCTGAATGCCGCCATCCGCACGGTGCCCGTTGGCTGTGGAGGGTCGGTGCCGGCCCGGTAGAGGCTGCGTGGCTGCGCGGGCCGGGCACGTACTCGTGCTGCGGGAAACCACCGAGCTGGTGCGCGCGTTTGTTGGGATACCTGCAAGGCGCGCAAAAGGCAGGCTTCGATCAGGCACAAACCACCTACAAGGAGTGACTGATCATGCGCACACGCAAAGCATTTGAGATAGCAGGGATGGTCGCAGCGGTCGTGTTGGTCGCGTTCGGGATCGCCACGATCGTGATCGGCGCCAACGGCCAGAGCACCGTCCACAACAGCCTCGCCGAACAGAAGATCGTCGGCACGCCGGACATGACACCGGCGGGAATCAAGGCCGAGGCAACGAAGTCCGGCCTGAGTGTGAGCACGCTCAGCATCCCCAGCTGCTCGGTGGCGAACAAGGCGATCACCAGCGGCTCTGACGCACGCTGCTTCGCGCAGTACATGACGATCCACGCGCTGGAGGCGACGGGCGGCAAGTATTACTCGCAGATGCCGCGCTATGCCACCGCCAACGGTGAAGGCACGAACGTCGAAACGGCCGCGTTGAAGGGCAAGAACGGCCAGCCGGTGGACAACCCTGCGCGTGAAGTGTGGATTCAGGAGACCGCTCTCTCGACGGGCCTGAACACGAGCTACATGGCGGGCCAGGTGTCGCTGTTCGGAATCGTCGTCGGGATCGCGCTGCTGCTCAGCGGCCTCGGCTTCGGGGTGCTGTCGCTCGGCGGTGCGCTTCGTAACCGAGACAGCGCTGTAGCGGGGGCTCGGAGGGCGCGGCACAGCACAACGGTCTCGCCGACGGGGGCCTGAGACACGGAGCTGACGCGGGTCCGTGCTCGATTTGCCAGGCCCGCGTCCGTAGGGTGATGAGTGCCTGCGGCCCGGACGGGAAGTTCACCGTCCGGGCCGCGTCGCTGTGTGCGCCCTCGCCTGCGTGCTCACGCCGAGGCATGGTGTTCTCTCCTGGTCGTGCCTCGGCTGTGCCTAGATGGGTAGCTCGGGGAACTCCTCGTCCTCGAGCTCGGCTTCGCGCAGGTGGACTTCGGCTCTGGTGACGACGGCCTCGTAGAACTCGCGAGCGGGTGTTCCGGGCGCGAATGCCTCTGCGTGCTTTCGGCCCTCATCGCGCAGTTTGATGTGGCGCTCGGGTGGTTGGCCCATCGTGCGGCTCTGGTTGCCTGTGACGACGGTGACGGACAGCAGCGAGCGGGCGACCTTGGCGAGGCTTTCTGCGCCTCGCGCGTGCGCGGCGTCGAGGGTCTCTTGTACGAACTGCGGGTGCGCGAGTGCGACCTGCCACGGCATTGCTCCGATTAGTTCCACGGCGGCGTCGATTCTCGATTCCTCGCTCGTCGTGAGCCACTCGAGGAGTACGGCGAGCGCAGCGTCTTGGTTGGTGGCGAGCCGCCAGTAGAGACCGGGTGCTTCGTAGCGCAGCCGTGGGCTTGGGTCGAGCATTGCGTCGCGGACGCGCCGCAGCAGCGCGAGCAGCTCCTCGCCGGTGGCGCCCCCGAGGAGGTCGACGTTGAACTCGTCATAGGAGATCGCGCGGATCTCACCGCCGGCGGCAGCGCGAGCGAGTAGGAAGCCGAGGATTTCATCGCGGTGCTCCGGTGCGAGCTTGGCGAGGACCTCGTTGGCGAAGTATTCGAGCGTCGGCGCGGAGCGGAGCTTGTCCAGCAGCACGTGGACCTCGCCGTCTTCAACGTGGTCGATCACCAGGGCGATCAGGGCGCACAGCGAGTCGGCGAGGTGGCTGTTTGCGTGGATGTCGCTGGCGAGCGCGATCTCGAGGGCCAACGGGGCGTTGACCTGCGCGAGGCGGCGGGTAGCGTGCAGGGCGACGTTGACGATGTTGAGATCGCTGTCGGCGACGAGCTCGCGTAGCATCGCGGCCTCGGGAGCGTCGGGGTCGGCGAACCAGTTGCCGTTGAACAGGTAGTCGGCGAGCTGGCGCCGCGCCGAAGTGGGGCCGGCGCGCAGCCCTTCGAGCAGCCCGTAGGTCGCCTGGCGGCTGTGTGAACCGAGGACGGCGAGCAGCGTCCCTCCGAACTGCGCGAGCGGCCGGTCGGGGTTGGTAGCGCACCAGCGGGCCAGCGCCTCGCCGAGCTGAGGGTGCGCTTCGCTGAGCGCGATCAGCAGCGGGCTGGCGTTCGCCGCCGTGTCTTCTGACAGGTCATTGATCGCCGCTATCTGTATGTCCAGGCGCTCAGCGAGCGCGTCGGCCGCGCCTGCACTACTGGCGACGAGGGCGTTTGCGACGGTGTAGAGCTTGGCTTTCGAGGCGTCCTGGTCGAGCACGTCGATCGGGTTGAGCAGTGCGCCGGCGAGGCTCTCGTCTTCTGTCTCGGGTTGCTCGCCGATCTGGCGAGCGCGATCGCGGACGTCGTTCCACGCGCTGCGCTGCGAGTGCCATCCCAGGGCGGTGCGCAGCTTCAGCCGCACGTGCGGGTCCTCGGTGTTGTTCATCACGGTCTCGATCGCGTCGAGGACTGCGAGCTGGTCGTCGTGCCACTGCTCTATCTCGGTGTCGGTGATCTCGCGGCCGAACGCACCGAGTGGCGGGCGCAGCGCGTCACCGAGGAGTCGGGCGGCTAGTGCGCGCTCGCGGGCGCGGCCGCCCGTTGCTTGGGCGATGAGGATCGTCCTGATCGTGGCGCGGATGTCAGCGGTCGCTTTCGCGGCGACCGGGAAGACCCTGATCTGGAAGCCTGTTTCGGCTGCGTGTGTGGTCTCGCCTTCGCGTGCGAGCAGCGGCGCGAGCAGCTCGAGCGGCGAGTACGCGGATGCGCCGGCGTCGTCTTGGAGGGTGCGCTCGACCAGCTGCAGCACGCCACGTGCGAACAGCAGCGGTAGCTCGTAGCCTGCGAGGCTCTGGATTTGGCGTATTGGGTGGTCGGTGTTCGAGTTCAGGGGCCGCGAGTCATCGCGGGCGAGCTGCCAGAGGAGGTCGAGCGCCTCGGGCAGGAAGCTCGGCGTCAAGGCGATCGAGGCGAGCAGCTCGGGCAGCCGGCGGCGCACGTCGGCATCGGTGAGCTGGCTGGCGAACAGGTTGTCGGTGGCCGGCGCGGCGGGGTTGGCGAGCTCGCAGGTGACAATCTCGAACACGGCGGCGGGTGCGAGCCGGGCGACGGGCTTGATCAGCTGGATGATCCGCAGTCGTTCTTCGGCGTGCCCGCGCAGGAACAAGGTATGCAGGTCGCGCCAGAACTTGTCGAGTAGTGCGCTGTCTGTCTGCTCCTCCTGGCCGATGCGCCAGTCGAGCTCGGCGAGGTTGCGTAGCAGCCCGACGATCGCAATGTCGGCGTAGCGGTTGAGAAGCGCTTGCGCGCGTCCGGTGGGTCGACCCTGCTGGTCTACACAGGCGCGGTGCAGGATGTGGTCCGCGAGCACGTCGGGGACGATGCGGCGCAGCCGCCCGCGGGCGGTCAGGACCCCCGCCTGCTCAAGTTGGGAGAGCAGCGAGCGCAGCTGGTGATCCTCGACCTGTAGGTCGGCGGCTAGCCGCTCGATGAGGGCGGTGTTCTCGATGAACAGTGGGCCGAGCGCGGAGAACAGGACAAGCGCGTCGCGTGCGGCCTGCGCGTCAACTTCGTCGCCGAGTTTGCCGAGCATCTCGTCGCGGAAGCGGTCCAGCACGGTCATGCGGAACTCGGCGTGGCGCTCGAGTAGCTCTGGCGCGACTGCCTGCTGCGCGAGCAGCTGACCACCGATGACGGTCACGAGCGGACAGTCGGCGGTAGCGTCGGCGAGGTGCTCGGCGAGGTGCTCGTGCTCGGCGCCGAGGGCTTGGGCGGCGAGTGCGCGCACATCTTTGGCTGCCAGGTCGCCGAGCGGCGTTGAGATCCAGACCTGCTCCGGTGAGAGGCCGGCGAGCGATAGATGCGAGCGAAGCTCCTCCGCGCGGTGTGGCCTGGTGGCGAGCACGAGCGTCGGCGCGCTGGGCTGGCGGGTTGCGGCGCCGATCAGCGCGGCGAGATCCTCGCGCCGGTGCGCGTCGTCAACGATCACGAGCGGCGCGGTCCACGGAAGCTCCTCAACCGACTCTGCCGTGAGCGCGAGCTGGTCGTCGGCGAACAGGACGGTTCGGCTCGCCTGGTGGGCTTCGGCGAGCGCGCGCAGGATGCGGGTCTTGCCGATGCCGCCGCGACCGACGAGTACGAGTACGCGAATCTCCTGGTCGGCTAGCTGCTCGTCGATCGTGGCGAGCAGCTCGTCGCGGCCTACGAGCGCCCAGGTGTGACGGAACAGATGATCCTCGTCCAGTAGAGGCCGGAAATACTCGTCGGTCTCGTGAAAGCACAACGGCCCGCGTGGCCCGAGGAACGCACGGCGCCAGTGGACGGTGAAGGTGTCCTCGATCAGCCGCCGGGCACGCTCGCGTGGCTCGATCGCACGAACGCCTTGGGAGAGATCCTCCTTGTCGAGCAGCGTCCAGCCGTCGATGCCGGCGATGTAGTCGCGCACGGTAGTCCCGACCTCGCAGGCGACGAGGATCACGTGCTCGTCGGCCTCGAACTCGGTCTCCGCGACGGTGCTTTTCGCGTGCGTCTTGGTGTACTTCCGCCACTTGCGGCACTGGTAGGTGCGTGTGCGTCCGTCGATGAGCTTGGCGGCGATGTCGATGCCGAGCTGACCCTGGCCGCGGGTGCCGTACTTGTGTGCGCTGGCGACCTCGGGCTGCGCGTTGACGTAGGCGAGGCAGAACCGCTCGAAGGCATCCCACTCCCACTGCGGGTCATCGAGCGGCAGCAGGTCTACGTGGTCTGCGGGCGGTAGCGGCAGCGGCATTCGTGTTCGAGGGTAGCCCGGCCCTCAGCAGGCTCCTGGCGGCCGACTGGATACTCGTGCACGCTGGACTCGCGCCGGGCGACCGTCTCGCCGGCGGCGATCAGTTCACGCAACTCGCGCTCACCGAGATCGGCGAGCGCGAGTCCTCGCAGTTGGCTGACGTCCACGGCACGCCAGCATAGGCGCGAGGGTGGGCGTCAGACGGCGCCCACGGTCTCGCGGGCCGTGTGCTCGCCGTCCTCGTCGTGATCGACGGCGGCTGGCCGGGGCAGCACCAGCAGCGCGCAGCGCGCGTGGCGCTGCAGGTAGTCGGAGGTGCTGCCGAGCACGAGGCGCTTGAGCGGGCCATAGCTGCGCGAGCCGACGATCAGTAGGTCGACTTGATCGCCGAAGATGGCGAGCTCCTCGCCGGCGAGCCCGTACACGGCTCGGCCGTCGATGCCGGTGAGCTTCTGCATCCGAACGTTGGCCTCTTGGAGCATCACGTCGATGCTCTCGCCGAGCGCTGGGGCGACGATGCCGGTGTAGGCGACGGTCGGGATCGAGACGACTTCCAGCGCGTGCAGGCTCGCGCCGATCTGCTCGGCGAGCTCGCGGGCGAGCGCGAGGGCAGCTGCGGCCTCGGGCGTGCTGTTGTAGGCGATACCGATCCGTGCCAGGGGCGCTGGGTGCTCGGCGTAGCCGACGGGCGCGATCGCCACGGCGCACGGGGCGCCGTTGAGCGCGGCGCGGGTGTCGTCCCCGAGCATCGCGCGGCCGAGCGCGCCGTGGCTGCAGGACCCGACGACGAGCAGGTCGGCGCCCTGGGCTTCTGCGTGCTCGTGCAGGCCGCGGCCGGGGCTGAGCGCTTCGATGTTGATCAGCTGCGCCTGCACGCCGGCGCTGTCGCGCTCGCTCTCGAGCAGGGTGCTGGCGGCCTCGCGCTCCTCGCGGATCAGTCCTGGGGAGATCGCGTGCGAGGGGCGCAGACGGCCTGGGTGTATGTGCGCGAGCGTGAGCGTGCCATCGGGGTTTGTCAGGCGTGAGGCGAGGGCGATGCCGTCACGGCCGCCTGCCCTGCCGTCAACTCCTACGAGCGTGCTGTTGAACATCGTCATCTCCTTTGCTGGGCTTGCTGAGCAGACTAGGTTTCGTGCGCCGCTGTCGCCTCCGGGGCGGGCACTTCAGCTCGTGCGGGTTTCTACGGAGCGATGCTTCAGGATGGCGCGGAGCCGTCGGTGAGCGTCGTGAACGACAATCCCGGCATGGTTCCTCATGCGATAGCTGGAGTGCCGGCGTGCCCGAGGGCGTTGTGAGCGCCGCGCCGTTGTCGGAGCGGCAGCTCGCGGCGTTGGACGCCTACTGGCGGGCGGCGAACTACCTGTCGGTCGGCCAGATATACCTGCTCGACAATCCGCTGCTGCGCGAGCCGCTGCGAATCGAGCACGTCAAGCCGCGCCTGCTCGGGCATTGGGGCACGACCCCTGGCTTGAACTTCCTCTACGCGCACATGAACCAGGTTATCCGCGAGCGTGACCTGAACGCCCTCTATGTCACAGGGCCTGGCCACGGCGGGCCGGGTGTGGTTGCGAACGTGTATTTGGAGGGCACCTACAGCGAGGTCTACCCCCACATCGGCCACGACGAGGAGGGCCTGCGCAGGCTGTTTCGCCAGTTCTCCTTTCCTGGCGGCATCCCAAGCCATGTGGCGCCAGAGACGCCGGGGTCGATCCACGAGGGCGGCGAGCTTGGCTACTCCCTCGCGCACGCCTACGGCGCGGCGTTCGACAACCCCGACCTCCTGGTCTGCTGCGTGGTCGGCGACGGCGAGGCCGAGACGGGACCGCTGGCGACCAGCTGGCACTCCAACAAGTTCCTGAACCCGGCCCGTGACGGTGCGGTGCTCCCGGTCCTGCATCTAAACGGCTACAAGATCGCCAACCCGACTGTGCTGGCGCGCATCTCCCACGGGGAGCTGTGCAGCCTGCTGGAGGGCTACGGCTACGCGCCGCGGTTCGTGGAGGGCGATGAGCCTGCGGCGATGCACCAGTTGATGGCCGTGACCTTGGATGAGGTCACGGCGGAGATCGCGGAGATCCAGCGCCGCGCCCGCGAGGATGGCGACTCGGGGCGTCCGCGCTGGCCGATGATCGTGCTGCGCACTCCCAAGGGCTGGACCGGGCCGAAGGTGGTCGACGGGCTGCCAGCGGAGGGGTCGTTTCGCTCCCATCAGGTTCCGCTCGCCGACCTTGCTGGGAATCCCGAGCACCTGCGTCAGCTCGAGGAGTGGCTTCGCTCCTACCGTCCCGAGGAGCTGTTCGACGAGGATGGTGCTCTCCGGGCGGAGCTGGCGGCGCTCGCGCCCGAGGGTGCGCGGCGCATGGGCGCGAACCCGCACGCCAACGGCGGTGCGCTGCTGCGCGATCTTGAGCTGCCCGACTTCCGTGACTACGCCGTCGATGTGCCCGCGCCGACGGCGAGCATCAGCGAGCCGACGCGGGTGCTCGGCGCGTTCTTGCGCGATGCGATCGGTACCAACCCGGCGAACCTGCGCATCATGGGTCCTGACGAGACGGCATCCAACCGCTTGGGTGCCGTGTTCGAGGTCACGAACCGCGCGTGGGACGCCGAACGTCTGGACAGCGACGATCACCTTGCGCCCGACGGGCGTGTGATGGAGGTCTTGAGCGAGCATCTCTGCCAGGGCTGGCTTGAGGGCTACTTGTTGACGGGTCGGCATGGTCTGCTGAACAGTTACGAGGCGTTCATCCACATCGTGGACTCGATGTTCAATCAGCACGCGAAGTGGTTGAAGGTGACTCGCGGCATCCCGTGGCGCGCGCCGGTGGCATCGCTGAACTATCTGCTCTCCTCGCACGTTTGGCGCCAGGATCACAACGGGTTCTCACACCAGGACCCAGGGTTCATCGACCACGTGATCAACAAGAAGGCAGAGGTCGTGCGCGTTTACCTGCCGCCGGACACGAATTGTCTGCTGTCTGTCGCTGACCATTGCCTGCGCAGCCGCAACTATGTGAATGTGATCGTCGCCGGCAAGCAGCCCTCACTCAACTATCTGACGATGGACGAGGCGGTCGCGCATTGCACGCGGGGGGTCGGGATGTGGGATTGGGCGTGCAGCGACGGCGAGCTGGAGCCCGATGTGGTGCTCGGCTGCGCCGGGGATATCCCGACCCTTGAGAGCATCGCCGCGGTGGCGATCCTGCGCGAGCGTCTGCCTGAGCTCAAGGTGAGGCTGGTCAATGTTGTTGATCTGATGCGACTGGAGCCCGACACCGAGCATCCCCACGGGCTGCCCGACGCGGAGTTCGACGCGCTGTTCACGACCGAGCGGCCGGTGATCTTCGCCTACCACGGCTACCCCTGGCTGATTCACCGTCTCACCTATCAGCGCACCAACCATGCCAACTTCCACGTCCGTGGCTACAAGGAGGAGGGCACCACCACGACGCCGTTTGACATGGTGATGCTCAACGACCTCGACCGCTTTCATCTCGTGATGGATGTGATCGACAGGGTGCCCGGCTTGGCCGAGCACGCAGCTCATATCCGCCAGGAGATGGTGGACGAGCGGCTGCGCCACAGGGCTTACACACGCGAGCATGGGCAGGACCCGCCCGATGTCACAGACTGGTGCTGGCCCGGCCCGAGCGAGGCTCGATCAACATAGCCTCGGCGATGCGGGTCCTGGTCGTCAACGCGGGCTCCAGCAGCCTGAAGTTGACGCTGATCGACGGCGATGACACTGTGATCGCCGCGCGGGAGCTCGATGCTCCTCGCGCGCAGGTGGACCCGGATCAGCTCCGGGCCGCGCTGGACACGGTGCTGCGCGAAACGGACGCTGTTGGGCATCGCATCGTCCACGGAGGCGCGCGCTTCCGCGAGGCGGTGAGGATCGACGCCGATGTGGAGGCGGGGATGCGCGAGCTGTGCGACCTTGCGCCGCTTCACCAACCTAAGTCGCTCGCGGCGCTGGATGCAGTGACGGAGATGCTTCCAGGGCTGCCAGCGGTCGCGTGCTTTGACACAGCTTTTCACGCTTCTCTACCGGATGCCGCCGCGACCTATGCGCTGCCTGGGGTGTGGCGGGAGCGCTGGGGGCTTCGCCGCTACGGCTTCCACGGCCTCTCGCACTCGTGGGTAGCGCGGCGCACACCTGAGCTACTCAAACGGCACGCTTCGGGGCTGCGGATCGTCAGCTGTCACCTCGGGGCGGGAGCTTCGCTGTGCGCGATCGAGGACGGCCGCTCGCTCGACACGACAATGGGTTTCACCCCGCTTGAGGGCCTGGTGATGGCGACCCGCTCGGGCAGCGTCGATCCGGGGATGCTGTTGTGGCTCATGGACCACGAGCAGCTCTCCGCGCACGAGCTCGCCGACGCGCTGGAGCATCGCTCCGGGATGCTTGGCCTGGCGGGCAGCGCAGACATGCGTGAGATCGTCGCCGGTGCTTGTGCTGGTGAGCCCGCGCCGCGCCTGGCCTTGGATGTGTATGTCCATCGGCTGCGCGCTGGAATCGCAGCGATGGCGGCGGCGCTCGCCGGCCTTGACGCACTCGTTTTCACGGGCGGTGTTGGCGAGCACTCGCCGGCGGTGCGCTCTCTCGCCGCCGACGGTCTTGGGTTTCTGGGTGTGAGCCTCGATGAGACTGGCAACCGGCAGGCGTCCGGGGACGCTGAGATTGGCACGGGTGCAACGGGCGTCAGCGTGCTCGTGCTGGCCAGCCGGGAGGATCTTGAGATCGCCCGGCAGGTCAGGAATGTGCTTGCAGAGCGATCGCAGGCATGACTTGGCTCTTACTAACTCTATGCTGGGCCGGTGAGCTATCGGCCCTATGACGAGGAGTTCGCGGCTGGCCTGGATGAGATAGCGACCGCGTTCTATGCCTGCAGGTCTTCGTTTCGGTCTGTTGCGGAAGACACACAATGGCGGCCAGCCGAGGGCTCGCCGGCGCAGCGCGACACGCAGCGGCTTGCCGAGCATCAGCCGCCGTACCCGGCGCAGACGTCCTTTCTCATCAGTTTGCTGACCTACTTCTACGTGTCGGTCGCTGCCGAGCATCTTGGTGCGCTTGGTGCTCTCTACAGTCAACGAGAGGTGTTGATCCCTCCGCCGGCGCTCATCCGCTGTGTAGTGGAGCACTGCGCCCAGGTGTTCTGGCTGCTTGGTGACGAGAAGCAGTCAGTCGAGGACCGACTGGCCCGCGCACTCCTTGAGTTGCTGTTCAGCGCCGAGGAGCAAAAGAAGACGACAAAGCATCTGCTCGGCACTGACAACGATGGTTACAAGGACGCGGCCGCCGCATACTCGCGGCTCAAGGAACAAGTGCGCCAGGTCTTCGGCGAGCCGATAGAAGACAAGCATGGGCGATTCGTTCTTCGCAAACAGACCAGACCGGGACCGATTGACTGCGTGGCTTCGATCTTCACTCATCTGAGGTCGGACCCGCCCGTCGCAGACGACCGGGGTGTCTACGATTATGTCTCAAACATCTCCCATCCGACGATGTATCCCCACGCCGAAATGTGGGTGAAGGACGAGATCGAGGGACAGGAGACGCTCATCTCGCGTGTCACGCTCGAGGAGCATCGAAACCGTGCGCGGTTTGCGATTGTGGCTTACTGCGAGACGCTCAGCTACGTGTTGTCCTACAACGGGTGGCCGCGTGATCGGCATCAGCAGCTCGTCGCCGCGATAGATGAGGTACTGCCTGGAGCTGTCAGCACTTAGCCCGTGTCGAGCACACAGCCTACGCTCGGGCGTGGCGGCGTAGCAGCCAGCGGCGCAGCTCATCGGCGCCCCACACGATGAACGGGTATGGGAGCAGGAACAGGAGATCGTGTACGGGCAGCGCCGCGGTTCCGAGCAGCGACTGCATCAGCGGCGTGTAGATGAAGATGGCGGCGAGCGCCAGCTCGGCGATGATCGCGCCGAGCAGGTAGCGGTTGCTGAGGACGCCGATGGATAGCAGCGAGGCGCGTCGGGTTCGCACGGCGAACGCGGTGCCGATCTGCCCGGCGATCATCCCCAGGAACGTCATCGTGGTGGCCTGCAGGTAGGCGTGGTGAAGCGGTGTGCCGGCGCCGACGGGGGCGCCTGTGTGCCAGCCGGCACGGTCAAGGACGTAGAAGAAGCCGGTGAGTGAGAGTCCGGCGACCATGACGCCGAGGAACAGCCAGGCGCGCAGGAGCATCGGTGGCTGGATCACTCCCTCTGAGCGTGGTCGTGGCGGACGCTCCATGCTGCCGGGCTCGATCGGGTCGCGGCCGAGCGCGAGCGATGGCAGCGTCTCTGAGCCGACATCGAAGGCGAGCAGTTGCAGCACGGTGAGCGGCAGCGGGATCGCTCCGCCGCTGAGCGCGAACACGAGGAACGGCGCGACCTCGGGGGTGGCGTGAGCGAAGATGTACTGGATGAACTTGCGAACGTTGTCGTAGACCTGGCGGCCCGCCTCGACCGCCGTGACGATCGTGGCGAAGTTGTCGTCGGTGAGGATCATTGTCGATGCCTCGCGGGCAACGTCGGTGCCCGAGCGGCCCATCGCCACACCGATATCGGCAGTGCGCAGCGCAGGCGCGTCGTTGACGCCATCGCCGGTCATTGCGACCACGTGACCCTGGCCGCGCAGGGCCTCGGCGATCTGCAGCTTGGTCTCCGGTGAAGCGCGGGCGAAGATCACCTCGCGTCCGGTGGCGAGGATGTCCTTGACCTCCTGCTCGTGCAGGTGATCGAACTCCTGCGCATTGACGATCAGTGGCTCGGTGCCGCCAATCCCGACCTGGCCAGCGATCGCTGCCGCGGTCAGGGGGTGGTCGCCGGTGATCAGCACGATGCGGATGCCGGCGCGATGGCAGCGGTCCACCGCCTCGGCAACCTCGGGGCGGGGTGGGTCGCGCATCGTGACCAGGCCGAGCAGGCACAGCTCACGCTCGGCGTCCTCGCGGCGGAGCGACGGCCCGCCGTGCGCGAGGGGCTTGCGTGCGAGCGCCAGCACGCGCAGGCCCTGGCGGGCGAAGCTCTCCACCTGGCTGGTTACGCGCTCACGCTCAGTGGGCTGCATCGGGTGCTGCTCACCATCGGGCTGGAGCACGGTGGTGCACCTTGGCAGCACTGACTCGGGGGCGCCCTTGTTGTGCAGCCAGTCGTGGTCTTCGCCGGTGTCGATGGTGGACATCAGCTTGCGTTGCGCGTCGAAGTTGTACTGGTGAGCGCGTGTGTGCTCGCGGCTGGCCGCGTCGACGCCGGCACCGAGCGTCTGCGCCGCGATGAGCAGCGCGATCTCGGTTGGGTCTCCGCTGCTATTGCCGTCGGTGTTCAGGTGAGCGTTGTTGCAGGCGGCGGCGGTCTCGGCCAGGGCTGTGAGAGCGGCATCGCTGCCACTCGGCGGCTGGCCTGATGTCCGGTCGGGGTCGAGCGAGATTTCGTTTGCGAGCGTCCAGGCCGCGACGGGCCGCATCTGGTTCTGGGTCAGGGTGCCGGTCTTATCAGTGCAGATCACATCGGTGGAGCCGAGGGTCTCCACGGCGCTGAGACGCTTGACGAGCGCGCCGCGGCGGGCAAGCAGGCGCACCGCGACCGCCAGCGCCAGCGTGATGACCGGCAGCAGCCCCTCGGGCACGTTGCCGGCCAGCAGGCCGACCGCGAAAACGACGCTGTTGGTGAAGGACAGGCCGGCTCCGAAGATTGCGACCGGGACGAAGGCGACGGCCATCGCAATGGCGATTCCGGCAATCAGCCAGGCGACCTTGCGAACTTGGCGCTCAAGCGGGCTCGGCTCCTCCTTGACTCGCTCTGAGAGCGCGGCGATGCGCCCCAGTTCGGTGTGCATCCCGGTGGCGAACACGAGGCCCTGGGCCTCTCCGCCGGTGGCGCTCGTGCCGCTGAACAGCAGGTCCCGCGCCTCGATCCGCGGGACGCCGGTGTCGATCAGCTCGACGGAGCGCAGCACCGGAGCGGACTCGCCGGTGAGCGTCGAGATGTCGACCTCCACGCCACCGGAGATCAGGCGCATGTCGGCGGCGATGCGGTCGCCCTCCTCGACAAGCACGATGTCGCCCGGCACCAGCTCGGCGGCCAGGATGGAGGCTGGTGCTCCGTCGCGCAGGACGGTGACGTGCTGGGGTAGGAACTGCGCCAGGGCCTCCACGGCGCGCTCTGCCTGCATCTCCTGGATGAACGCGAACAGCGCGTTGAGCAGGATCACGAGCAGCACCGCGACCGCGATCGTTTGGCTGCCCACGGCGAATGACAGGGCCGCGGCCAGCCACAGCAAAAGCGCCAACGGGTGGGTCAGCTGACGCGCGAGCTCGCCCGGCCACTTCACCCCGCCGCGGCGGCGCAGCTCGTTGGGGCCGTACTGCAGCAGCCGTCGCTGCGCCTCGCTCGTGGAGAGGCCCGTGCGCGAGCTGCGCAGGTCGCGCAGCAGCAGCTCGGCGCTCTCGGTCGCGTCGAACTCGACCGAGGGCTCGGTGGACCCGCGATCGGCCGTATCAGC
This sequence comes from uncultured Solirubrobacterales bacterium, assembly GCA_963715925.1. Lineage (GTDB taxonomy): Bacteria > Actinomycetota > Thermoleophilia > Solirubrobacterales > Solirubrobacteraceae > Palsa-744. The sequence continues at coordinate 123,635 of OY970282.1, forward strand.
AGGCAGGGGCACTGGTTCTTCTCCCCCGGTCAGGGCGGGCCGCCGCCCGCGGAGTCGAGCGTTGCGAGCAGCCGCAGCTCCTCCATCAGCAGTCTTGGCAGCAGGAAGTGCTCGCGCACGTGCTCGCGTCCGCTCTGGCCGAGGCGATCGCGCAGCTGTTGATCGTCCAGTAGCTTGAGCAGCGCCTGCGCGCATTCCTCGGTGCTACCGACGAGCAGGCCGCCGACGCCCTCGGGGACCTGCAGCGGGATGCCACCGGCATGACCGGCCACCACGGGCGTGCCCTTCCACAGCGACTCTGAGACGACGAGCCCGAAGCCCTCGCGGATCGACTTCTGCACGACCACCTCCGAGAGCCGCTGGAAGGCGTTGACCTCGACGTTGCCGACGCCGGTGAGGTTGGTGTAGACGTGGATCAGCGGATCGTGGTTGGCGGCGTCTGAGACCTGCCGGTAGACATCCCAGCCCTCGGGGTCATCGAGCGCCATCGACCCGACGAGCGCGAGCTGCAGGTCTGGGATCTGCTCGCGCACGAGCCGGTAGGCGTCGATCACGCCGAGCGGGTCCTTCCACTGGTCAAAGCGCGAGACCTGCGTTATCAGCCTGCCTGGGATCTCCATGCCGATCCAGTCGAGGATCTGGCTGGCGAGGAGCGGGTCGAGGTCGATGTTCTTGGGACTCAGCGGGTCGATCGCTGGCGCGATCACCTCCACGCGCCCCACGGGCAGGTCGGGCGGCGCGAACTCGCTCATCGTGAACACCGCGGCGTCAAAGCCCTCCAGGAATGGGGCGAGGAACCGCCAGGCGTCGGGGTTGGGCTCGCTGGTGTCGATGTGACAGCGCCACACCCAGCGCGCGTCCTTCTTGCCGTGCGCGCGTAGCAGCCCGGCGGGCTGTGGGTCGTGGATGATGATGAAGTCATAGCCGCCGTCCAGGGTGGCGGCGTTCTCCTCGATGCACCTGCGGTATGCGTTCTGCTCATCGACGGTGAGTGCGTGCGGGTCTCCCTGCAGCGCGTTGTGCAGCGCCTTGGTGGCGTGGAAGAAGTCCTGGTCGCCGCCGATCACCTTCCAGTCGACCGTCAGGCCGAGGTCGCGCAGCAGCGGCACGCACGAGCGCAGCAGCTCGGAGACGCCGCCGCCGTATGGGGTGGCGTTGACGTGCAGGATGCGCGCGCCGCGCAGTGTGCGTGCGTGCTCGCGCAGCTCCTCGAGGATCGGGGCCGGCGCGATGCCCTCATAGGCGTCCAGCGACCAGCGCCCGACGGCTACCTTCTGCAACACGGGCTCATCCTCCTCACGCGCCTGTCAGGTCGCGTCGGGCGAAGACCCATGCTGCTGCGAGCGCGCAGGCCGCGGCGATGGCGAGCATGATCGCGGCGTCACCGATGCGGAAAGGCTGTGCGGGCACCAGCCCGATGTGCGTGAACGGAGTCAGTTCGACGAGCCATTTCGGGACGCCGAGCAGCGAGCCGACGAGATCCCACAGGAACGCGACGGTCAGCAGTCCGTATGCGATCGCGGAGCTTGCTCGCGGCACGATCGCGTAGGCAAGCGCCGCGAGCCCAAGGAACAGCAGGGCGACGGGCAGGCAGTTCGCGCCAGCCTCGATCATCTTGACGAGCGAGAGGCTGACCCCACCGGACTCGGCGCCGACCCACGCCAGCAGCCCCGCCGTCAGGGAGATCGCGGCGGCGGCACACGCCGCGAGTGCCATGCGCCCGCCGAGCCAGCGGCGGCGAGCGACCGGGAGCGAGAGCAGCGTCTCCAATCGTTGCTCTGCCTCCTCGTGGCGTGCCATGCCGATCTGCGCGCACGCGAACACGCTGATGACCAGGACGAAGAAGATGAACGTGAAGCCGAGATACCCGGTGGGTGTGACGATCGAGCCGGTGCCGAGCTTGCCGAGCTCACGGTTGAGGTTCTTCGAGATCCCCGCGGAGGAGCTGCTCTTGGCGACCACGCCGAGGATGTAGGCGAACGCTCCGACACTGGCGAGCCACACGATCAGGCTGCTGCGCTCAGAGCGCAGCGCCTGCGCCATCGGCGAGGACAGGAGCCCAAGGCGCGGCTCGGCGCGCTCGCGTGCGGGCAGGACCCCTGTGCCGATGTCACGGCTGGCATTGATCCGTGCCGCGAGCCAGAGCAGCAGTGCGGCACTGGCAACCGGGAGGACGAGCACGAGCGGCTTTGCGCCGGCGAACGGGCGCAACTGCTCGGCCCATCCAAGCGGCGTCAACCAGCGCAGCCAGGTCACGCCGCTGGCGGTGTCGGCGATCACGCGCAGCAGAAACCACACGCCGAGGACCGCGCCGCCCAGCTCCAGCGCCATCCTCCGCGTCGGCGCAAGCTGGCTTGCCAGCGCGCCCGCGCCCGCGCACACCGGCACGATCGACACCGTGGCCAGCGCGAGATACATCGAGCCGCCGGCCGGCAGCCCGGCCACGATGAACCCCGCCGACTCACCGGCCCACAACAGCACGGTGCCAGCCGCAATCGCGGCGATCGAGGACAGGTATGACGTGCGCCGCGCGACGATCCCAGCGAGCACCAGCTCCTGGCGGCCTGCGTCCTCCTCGGTGCGCAACGCTCTCACGGCGGCGAACAAACCGAAGATCGCGGCGAAGATCGCAAGCGTCCCGCCGACCCGCCACGCGGTGTAGCCGCTCACGCTCAACAGGTTGTGCGGTTCGCCGTAGAACAGGCGCACCGCCTTGTTGTTCGAGAAGCTGTGGGCAAACCCGACACGCTCGGCGAGCGTGGGGAACCCGTCGCGGTAGCCGATCGGCTGGATGTAGGCGTAGAGCGCGAACAGGTACACGAAGGAGATCGTGCGCACACGCGCGTCACGGAACGCCCGCCGCGCCAACGCAAGCACAGGCGCGCGACCGGCGGGTGCCGCTCGCGGCAGACTGCGCACGAGCGCTCTGCTATTCGCCGCCACGGTCCTTGGAACCGTCGTAGTGGTGAATGAATATCTCCTCGAGTGAAGGCTCGCGGCTGGTCAGCGTGGCCACCGGATGCTCGGCGAGCGCCGCGATCAACGGGCCGACGCTGCCTGAGACCTCAAAGCGCAGCGCGTTCGGCCCTGCACTCTGGACCTGCACGCCCGCCAGCGGCGGGAGCGTGGGCGCCTGGCCGGTGAACGTGACCTCCACCGTCTGCGCGGCGAGGTGGCGCAGCTCCTGCAAGGTGCCCTCGTCCACGAGCTTGCCCTCTCGCAGGATGCCTACGCGGTCGCACAGCGCCTCGACCTCACTGAGGATATGCGAGGAGAGGAAGATGGTCTGCCCGCGCTCCTTGGCTTCCTTCACGCAGTCGCGGAACGCAACCTCCATCAATGGGTCAAGACCACTCGTGGGCTCGTCCAGCAGCAGCAGCTCGGCGCGGCTGGCGAGTGCCGCGATCAACTGCACCTTCTGGCGGTTGCCCTTCGACAGCGCCCTGATCTTCTTGTGCGGGTCTAGCTGGAAGCGTTCTACGAGCATCTCGCGGTAGGCGGCATCGACGCCGCCGTGCAGTTGCGCAAAGAACTCGAACGTCTCGGCGCTCGTCAGCCCAGGCCAGAGGAATGGCTCTCCCGCGACGTATGCGACATGGCGGTGCGCGGCCACCGGGTCACGCCAGGCGTCGCAGCCGTACAACTGCGCCCGTCCCGCGCTGGGCCGGTGCAACCCCAGCAGCAGCCGGATCGTGGTGGTCTTGCCCGACCCGTTGGGGCCGAGATACCCATACACCTCTCCCCTGCCGACGGTCAGGTCAAGCGCGTCCAGCGCGAGGGTGCTCCCGTAGCGCTTGGAGAGCCCCTCGGTATGGATTGCTGGGTCGGGCGAGCCTTGCTGTGGAAGGGTTGCCGGCTGGTTGGGTTCAAGGGCGATCACGGACATGCAACAAGCATCTGGCGTTCCCGTAGGCTGGGCATCCGGGGTTTTCCCTGACGTGTCGGCGGGAGCGCCGCACCGCTGCGGATGCCTCTGGCGGGGTCCGTGGAATGCCGCGTAACGAGCGCAGGGGATTACCGATGGAGATGATCTTCGTGCGCCTTTACCGTTGCGGGCTGGATATAAGCGAACTGTGTGAAAGGGGCCTAGCCGTGTTGGAAAAGATCGTAGTGGGCTACTCAGACGACGAGGCTGGGCATGACGCGGTAAAGCTGTGTGGGCAGATCGTGGCTGCGCTGGGCAGCGAGGTGACGGTCGTCTACCCCTACAGCCCGCTGCTTTCCTCTGAGCCTGCGCAGGCGGCCGAGGAGGCTATCCGTGCGGAGCTGAGGGCGCTCATGCCGGATAGCGAGATGCTGGCGCACGCGACTTATCACTGGAGCAGCTCGTCGTGGCCGATCCACGCTCTGCACAGCATGGCCAGCTATGAGAACGCGCAGCTGATCGTGATCGGTGCGGCGCGCGAGGGGATCGCCGGACATCTGCACGTCGATCTGATGGAGCGCATGGTGCACGGTGCGCCGTGCGCGGTGCTGGTGGCGCCCGCCGGCTACGCCGACCGCGATACCGGCAGGCTGCGGCGTGTCGGCGTGGGCTATACCGACTCCGCCGAGGGCAAGGCGGCGTTGCGGTCGGGCGATGAGCTGGCTCAGGTCTTCGATGGGGAGCTGAGCGTGATCGCCGCGTCCGGGCTGAGCCTGTTCGTCAGGAGCTATGCGGCGCAGGCGGCGATGGTTTCAGAGCTCGAAGCCGAAACGTATGCCGCGACGAAGGCGAGCCTGCAGGGCGCGGTGACGGAGCTTGCCGGTGGCGTACCCGTCCATACGCAGACCGTCGAAGGCAACGCCGCTGATGTGCTGGTGGAGCGCTCCCGTGAGTTGGATCTTCTTGTGCTCGGCTCCCGCGCCTATGGGCCGGTGCGTCACGCGCTGCTGGGCAGCGTGTCCGCAGCGGTGATGCGGGAGGCTCACTGTCCGGTGCTGGTGATGCCACGCGGCTGCGAGCCGGTCGCAGGCGAGCCAGCCAGCCTTGAAGGCGCGTCGGCGAGCGTCGCCGCCGACTGACAGCAGTGCTTGGCGTATGAGCACCGTGCGCCACCCCGAGCATGATGCTGGCGTTGAGCGCGACGGAGCGGCCAGCTTGTCGGTCGTGCAAGCCCTGGGCGATCCGGCGATGTATCCAGGGCGCCCGGCGGTGCAGGTGCACGAGACCCATGCTTCTTGGGTGTTCGTGGCCGGCGAGCGTGCCTACAAGATCAAGAAGCCTGTGCGGCTCGCCTTCCTCGACTACGGCACACTCGCGCGCAGGCGCGCGGCGTGCCGTGAGGAGGTTGCCGTCAACCGCGAGCTGGCTCCCGGCATCTATCTCGGGGTGCGGGCGATCCTCTACGGCCCCGGAGGGTTTCGCTTCGCACCGGAGGAGAGCCCTGGCGCGGTGGAGTATGCGGTCGTGATGCGCCGCTTCGAGGAGGCGCACACGCTGCTGGGCGCGATCCAGGCGAGTTCTCTCACGCGCTCGCATATACAGCAGGTCGCTGAGTGCCTGGCCGAGTTTCACCAGCGCTCACCCGCACTTGCCGCGGACAGGCCAGAGCAGTTGCTGGACAGTTGGAGGCTGAATATGCGGGAGATCGAACGCCTGCCGTTCCCTTCCCGCTGGCAGGTGGAGACGATGCGCGGGTTCGGCGAGACGTTCGTGGCTGCTCATACCCGTGAGCTTGAGCGGCGCGTCGAGCGGGGGCTGGTGCGCGACGGGCACGGGGACCTGCGCTGCGAGCACGTACTACTCGGCCCGCAGGTCCGTGTGGTTGATCGGATCGAGTTCGACCCGGCGCTGCGCCAGATGGACGTTGCACGCGATCTGGCGTTCTTGGCGATGGACCTGGAAGCTCACGGCCGGCGCTGGGCCGCGCGGGAGCTGGCGCGCGCCTACCGGCACGCGGGGGCTGATCCGGGCAGCGAGCGGCTTGGCTGCTTCTACAGCGCCTATTGGGCGCTCGTGCGCGCCAAGGTGGCGTTGATTGCAGCCGGTACGCATCACGGCGCGCTGCGGCGCCGGGAGCGGGCACAGGCCGAGCGTCTGTGGGGGTTGGCGGAGCGGTTGTGCTGGCGGGCTCGCGGCCCGGTAGTGATCGTGGTCTGTGGGCCGGCAGCGAGCGGCAAGTCGACGCTGGCCAGCCACCTCGCTCGTCACTCACGGCTGCCGGTCGTCTCCTCCGATGTGCTGCGAAAGCGTCTCGCGGGGGTGGAACTCAGCGAGCGTGCGAGACCCGAGCACTACACCCAGGAGTTCACCCGAGCGGTGTACCTGTCGTTGGCCCGCGAGGCGCTCGCGCGCCTGGAGGGCCGTGGTGGCGTGATTGTCGATGCCACCTGCCACACGCGCCGCGAGCGTGCGGCGCTCTTTGCCGTGCTGCGCCGCGACGGTGTGAGCTTCCTGGCCGTCCAGTGCCAGGTGACGCTGCAGACGGCGCTCGCGCGGGCCGCCAGGCGGATGCAGAGCCCCGAGCGGGTTTCAGACGCGACGCCCGAGGTTGTCGCTGCGCAGTTTGATCGTTTCCAGGCGTTGGATGAGCTACCCGAGGAGTGCGTGCTCGCGGTCGATTGCGAACAGAGCATCGAGGCGCAGACGGCGGCGCTGACGCGCGCCGTCGACCGGCAGATTGCTCTACACACGGGAAGCCGGTGTGCTTGTAGCACTGTCTCTAGTCCGTGCTTTCCCGCCACGTGTAAGGGCGTTTCCCCCGTGGGCACGGCACCGGCGAGCACATAGGGTCGGAGCATGTCTGGACACTTGCAGCTGGCTCCGACTGTCTCTGTGGATGCGGCGCCGGCGTCGGCGACTGCCCCAATCCGGGTCGTGGTGGCCGACGATCACGCCTTGATGCGCCGTAGCTTGCGTCTGCTGCTGGAGAGCGAGCAGAACATCGAGGTGGTCGCCGAAGCCGACGACCTGACGGGCGCTGCTGCCCATGTGCATGACAAGCAGCCGCATGTGCTGGTGCTCGACCTGGGTATGTCCGGCATGACGAGCCTGCAGACGATCGGCCAGCTGCGCGAGCGCGTCCCCGACACGCAGATCGTGGTCGTCACGATGGAGGAGAACCCCGCCTTCGCGCAGCGTGCGATTGCAGCCGGCGCGCTGGGGTTCGTCTGGAAGGATTGCGCCGATACCGATCTGCTCGAGGCCGTGCGTTCCGCGGCCCGCGGCGAGGAATATCTGAGCCCCAGCGTCGCGGCTCGCCTGGCTGCGCTTCACCGCTCGCTGACGACCGACGACTTGACGGTGCGCGAGGTCGAAGTGCTCAGGCTGATCGTGCTCGGCTACACCACTGTGGAGATCGCCCGCAAACTGCACATCTCGCCGCGCACGATCGAGACCCACCGGGCACACATCCACAGCAAGCTCGGCCTGCGGACCCGCGCGGAGCTGGTGCGCTACGCGCTACGACGCGGCCTGCTGGGCACCTGAGATTCCCATAGCGGCGGCAGCCCGCAGCGGCACACGCGCTGCCAGGAGCGTCCCGCCGGAGTCCGAGCTGATGCTGAGCGTGCCGCCGGCCAAGCCGACCCGCTCGTGCATTCCGAGGAGCCCGAAGCCGCTGCTCTGAGCGCTGGTGTCGAATCCTTGACCGTCGTCCTGCACTTCGATCGACAGTTCGCCGTCGCTCTGTTTGAGCGTTACGCGGACGGTGTTGGCGCGGGCGTGCTTGGTGATGTTCGTGAGCGCCTCCTGCAGCAGCCGGTAGACAGTGGTCTGCATCTCAGGGTCTATGTTCTCGTGATCGCCCGCACGAGCGGGTAGGTCAAGGTCGCTGTCGATGGTGGCTCCGCTCTGCTCGCGGTGGCGGTCTAGCAGCGCCTCAATTGCTGCTCTGAGACCGAGCTCGTCCAGCGCGGCGGGCCGCAGCTCGGTGATGATCGCGCGGAGGTTTTCGATCTCCCGCTCGATGTGCTCGGCAGCTTCGCCGATCGCGTCCCGTGTCGGGTTGAGGTCGTCCTGCGCGAGCACGGTGGCGAGCAGCAGGCGAAGTCCGCCGAGGCTCTGCAGCGTCTCGTCGTGCAGCTCCCTGGCCCAGTGGCGCCGCTCCGCGTCGGCAGCGGCTAGCGAGCTGCGCAGCCGGTCGGCCTGCACACTCTGCGCGAGCGCCACCGCCGTCGCGGCACTGAGCGCGAACAGGCGCAGCATCTGCTCGTCGTCCTCGCTGAACACGTCCTGGTCTGCGCCGTGATCGAAGGCCGCGAGGATGCCAAGCGCCTCGCCGCGATGAACCATCGGCACCAGCAGCGCGGTCTGCGCGTCGGGCACCCCGAACTCGCGTGGAGCAATCCGTAGGCGAGCGGCCACGTCCGTGATCCGCTCGGGACGACCGCGTTGAAGTACCTGCCCGGAGGTCGAGCTGGCGACCGGCAGGCGGACCCCTCGCATGTCCTCGGCGTGCCCGGCGCTGGAGTGCACGACTAGCTCCTCTGCCTCGCGCAGCATGATCACGAGGCTACGCGCACCGACGAGCGCGCGGCCCCGCTTGACGATCAGCTCAAGCACGCGCCCGAGCGATACCTCGCCGCCGACCGCGACGGCGATGTCGCGCGTGGCCTCCAGCCCGCGGATCGCCTTCTCGAGCTCGTGGCGGCGCCGCTCGCTGACCTCATACAGCCGGGCGTTCTCGATCGCCACAGCCGCCCACCGCGCGAGCATCACGACAGCCTGCTCGTCGGTCTCGGTGAACTCGCCGTCCTGCTTGTCGGTGAGGTACAGGTTGCCCCATGCCTGCCCGCGAACGAGGACGGGCACGCCGAGAAAAGAGTGCATCGGCGGATGCCCTGCTGGGAACCCGTAGCTAGAGGGGTGCTGGCCGACATCGGTCAAGCGCAGCGGCTCGGGGTGTTCGATCAGCGTCCCGAGTACCCCGCGGCCGCGAGGCAGCGCGCCGATGGTGCGGTGGGTCGCCTCGTCGATTCCAACGGTCAGGAACTGCTCAAGCTCAGAGCGGTCCTCGTTGAGGACGCCGATCGCGGCGTAGCGCGCTCCGGTGATCTCCCTTGCGGCCGCAAGGACACGATCGAGCACAGCCTGCTGGTCGAGCTCGGTGACAAGCGCCTGCCCGACATCGAGTAGCTGTCGATGCCATCGCTCGTCGGAATCCTCGGCCATCCTCGGAGCTTACCCGTAGTCCGCCCCACCGGATTGCGGGATTCCCCTGATAGAGCGGGCCGCACAGAACCTACGCTCGGCATCGGCGCCGATCAAGCCAAAAGGCACCGTCCGAGCGTATGCCCCAGCCCCTGAGCCCTTCTGAGAAACCGAACCCCACGCCGGAGAAGCCACATTGCGTGCACTGCGGTGACGTGATCGGCGCGTATGAGTCGATGATCCTCGTTGAGGACGGCAAGCCACGCAAGACCTCCACCTCCGCAGACCAAGACAGAGGCCCGCACGCTGGCGAGTGCTACCACGCGGCCTGCTACCCGCAGTGAACGCCAGTCGCGCTATCCGAGGAAAACCTCAGCCCTTGCGCGCGGCTACTGCGGATGGCACATCGCGTGCGTGGTGAAAACCTCAGATCACACCAATCCCACTCACAAGGAGAAAGTCAATGCCGCTCCCAGCCCATTTCAGTGAACTCGCCGTCGCTGAGGTCATGCACTCCGAGGTGATCGACTGCTCGCCTGAGACACCGCTACATGAGGTCGCGTCGTTGATGGCCGAGAACAGTGTCCACTTTGTGATCGTCGACGGCCTCGCGCCTGGCCCTCATCACACCGAGCAGCTGGTGTGGGGCGCCATCTCCGATATCGACCTCATGCGCGCCGTCGGCGCGGGCGGCATGGACGGCAAAGCGGGCGAGATCGCCGCGACCGAGATCGTCACGATCGAGCGCGTCGAGGAAGTTCAGCGCGCCGCGCAGCTGATGGGCGAGCACGAGTGCTCGCATCTGATCGTCACCGACCCTGACTCGGGCCGCCCGCTCGGCGTCGTCTCAAGCCTGGACGTGGCCCGCGCGCTCGTGTGGGGGGTGCGTCCGTCGAACAAGGTCCCAGCTGCGTAGTTTCCACCGATCGCGCACACGGATTTACTCGACTGCCACAGCCAACACCCGACCGTAACCTGCAGAGCATGACCACTCAAACCACCAACACCAACAGGCAGCGAGTGCTAATCGCCGGCGGCGGCGTAGCGGCGCTGGAGACCGTCCTTGCGCTGCACGAGCTCGCGCCGGAGCTGACCGACGTGACCGTGATCGCACCAAACCCCGACTTCCACTACCGGCCAATGACTGTGCGTGAGCCGTTCGCCCAGGGACAGGCACGCCGCTACCAACTCGCGCCGATCATCAGCGACGCCGGCGCGCGGCTCGTGACCGACGAGCTCGCATGGGTGGACCCGGACAAGCAGGTCGCCCACACCAAGGGAGACGTAGAGCTGGAGTACGACCGGCTCGTGCTCGCGCTCGGCGCGAAGGCCGTCCCGCGCTATCAGCACGCGGTCACGATCGACGCGGCGCACATGGATGAGATCCTGCACGGCGTGATTCAGGATGTCGAGGGCGGCTACATCAAGAGCCTCGCATTCCTGGCACCTGGCAGGATGGCCTGGCCGCTGCCGCTGTATGAGCTGGCGCTGATGACCGCCGGTCGCGCCTATGACATGGGCGTCGAGCTCGCGGTCACGCTCGTCACCCCCGAGGACGCTCCGCTGGCGATCTTCGGGCAGAACGTGAGCGGCACCGTCGCGGGGCTGCTCGGCCGCGCGGGCATCCAGACGATCCACTCCGCCTACGCCGAAGTCCCTAGTGCCGGCGAGCTGGTGATCAACCCCGGCGACCGGCGCCTGCACGTAAACCGCGTGATCGCGCTGCCCGAGCTGTACGGCCCGAGCGTGCGCGGCATCCCGTTGAGCGAACACGGTTTCTTGCGCGTGGACCCCTACGGGCATGTTCTCGATGTCGAGCACATCTACGCGGCCGGTGACTGCACCGAGTTCCCGGTCAAGCACGGCGGCGTCAGCTCCCAGCAGGCCGATACGGTCGCGCTGTCGATCGCTGCGGGCGCCGGTGCCCAGGTGACACCCGAGCGGTTTCACCCCGTGATCCACGGGATGCTGCTGACAGGCGATAAGCCGCTGTATCTGACGGCGCAGATCACCGGCGGGCACGGGTTCAGCTCACAGATCAGCGACACCCCGGCGTGGGAGCCGCCGAGCAAGATCGCCACGAAGTACCTGGCGCCCTACCTGGACGCCCTGGACCGCGAGACGACGCCGGCATGACCCGCTCAGCCGCCACTGGCAGCGACGCGGGAGGGCCGTGCCTCGTGCTCGGCTATGACCGCAGCGAGGGCTCGCGCAACGCCGCCCGCTGGGCAGCAAACGAGCTGCTCTCGGGCGGCAAGCTCGTGATCGTGTACGCCTGCCGAGCGCAGCACATGCCGCCCACGCCGCTGAGCAGCAGCGGCGTGCGCCACGACGAAGGCCGCGCGATCCTCGATGAGCTGATGCTCGACGGCGACCCAGCGCTGTTTGACATCGAGCTGGAGACGGAGGTCTCAGACCGAGACCCCGCCGCCGCTTTGATCGACACCGCTGACCGCCACCGTGCTCGCGCGATCGTGCTCGGCGCCAAGCCGCACTCGCGGCTGCACGAGGCGATTGGCACGGTCACTACCGAGCTGCTGCGAAGCTCGCCGGTGCCCGTGATCACCGTGCCGCTGAGCGCCGAGCCGCAAGTTGGTGCGCCGCTCATGCAGTCCGTCGCCGCAGAGTGAGCGCGCCGAGCGCGAGCGCGATCAGCGTCGCACCGACGATCACGGCGACATCGAGCGCGACCCGGCCGCCGAGCGGCTGGGGATGGGTAGCGCGCGCCAGCGCGTCGTAGGCGTAGGTGAGCGGCAGCACGCTTGAGAGCCCGTAGAGCACACTGGCCATCTCGTGCCGGTCTACGAACAGCCCGCATAGCAGTAGCTGGGGGAAGATGATCGCGGGCATGAACTGGACGGCCTGGAACTCGGTGCGCGCGAACGCGCTGACGAACAGGCCGAGGGCCATGCCGAGCACAGCGTTGCCGATGGCGAGCAACCCGATCAGCCATGCGCCGTGCGGGGCGTGCAGGCCGAGCAGCAGAAACCCGACGAGGCACACGACGAGCGCCTGCAGCGCGGCGAGCAGACCGAAGGCGATGCCGTAGCCGGCGAGCAGGTCGGTCTTGGCGAGTGGGAGGCTCATCAGCCGCTCAAGCGTGCCGCTGGTGCGCTCGCGCAGCATGGCGATCGAGGTGACGAGGAACATGATGATGAACGGAAACAGGCCACACATCGGCGCCCCGATCGCCTGGAAGGTGCTGGGTTGCCCGTCGAAGACGTAGCGCATCAGCACGAGCAGCCCGACAGGCACGACGAGCAGCAGCGCGATCGTGCGCCGGTCGCGGCGTATCTGCCAGAGCACACGCCTGGCCGTGGCGAGTGTGATGTGGGCGCTCACCTGGACGCCTGCTTGATGATCGTCAGGAAAGCCCGGCCGAGGTCCTGCTCGCCGGTGCGCTCGCGCAACTGCTCGGGCGTGCTCTGCTCAAGCAGCGTCCCCTCGCGCATCAGCAGCAACTCATCGCACTCGCTGGCCTCATCCATTACGTGACTTGAGATCAGCAGAGTGCTGCCGGCCTGGGCGAGCTGGCGAAAGGTGCTCCACAGTTCGGCGCGCAGTACGGGGTCAAGGCCGACGGTCGGCTCGTCGAGCACCAGCAACTCGGGGTCGCCCAACAGAGCAGTGGCAAGCGACACCCGCGAGCGCTCCCCGCCAGAGAGCGAGGCGACGACCTGGTGCTCACGACCGGCTAGGCCGACCGTCTGGACGACCTCGCCGATCCGCTGCTCGCCGACATCGAGGATCGCGGCGAAGTAGCGCAGGTTCTCGCCGATGCTGAGATCGGTGTAGACGGACGGGGCCTGTGTCAGATACCCCACGCGCCGGCGCAGCTTTGGGGAGCCGGCGTGTTCGCCGAGCACGTCCACCTGGCCAGCCTGGATGATCTGCACGCCGACAATCGCGCGCATCAGCGTGGACTTGCCGCACCCGCTTGGGCCGAGCAGACCCGTCACCGACCCGCTGGCGACCTGCAGGTTGAGACCTTGGAGCACGGGGCGTCCGCCGCGCACGACATGCAGATCCTCGATCTTGATGGCCGTGTCGGGCATCTGGCCGCACAAGCTATCCGCTGGGTTCTGCCTGCGCTTAGAATCGGGCGGGTGCAGGTTTGGGAGCTAGATCGTCTGCGTGTCGCGGCGCACCGTCCACAGATCCTTCGCTCCGACGAGGACGCGAATCGTGTGATCGCGCTGCTGCTGCCCCAGGGTGAGGCTCTGCAGGAGCACCAAGTCCATGAGCACGCGCTTGTGTTCGTCCTACGCGGCGAGCTGCTGGTGAGCGCGGGCGCGAGCGAGCGAACGCTGTCCGCGCCGAGCCTGATCCATTTCGACCCTGGCGAGCGCCACGAGGTACGCGCGATCAGCGAGTGCCAACTCGTTCTGTGCTTGGCGCCGTGGCCCGGCCCCGGACATCCGAGCCACACCGCCGCGGCATAGGGGTCTGCGTCAGTTGAGCCATGTTTGGTTCATCGTGCGTTGGTTGCACGTGCTGGCGATGGCGTTCTTTGTGGGCGGCCAGATGATGCTCGCGGCCGTGGTGGTGCCGGTTGGACGGCGCTCAGGCGATCGTGAGAGCTTGCGCCTGATCGCGCGGAGGTTCGGCTATGGCACGCTCGTCGCGCTGCTCGTCCTGGTGGCGACCGGCACCGCGATGGCGTTCCATCTTGACCTGTGGGGCGACTCGACATTTCACGTCAAGCTCGCGCTCGTCCTTGCTGTCGGGGTACTGCTGGTGTGGCACATCCGCCGGCCAAACTGGCATGTCCTTGAGGCTGTCATCTTTCTTTTGTCGCTGGCAATCGTGTGGCTTGGTCTGTATCTCTCAAATGGTTACTCCTGAGTGGGCGATGATACGCCCCAGGCGGTAGGCTGCTCGCGGGTGACTGCCGTGGTCGACTTCCGTGGTTTGCCAGCGCCGATCGTTCAAGCGGGGATGGGCACTGTGGCTCGTCATCAGCTCGCTGCGGCAGTATCGGAGGCCGGCGGTCTGGGGACGATCGGGGGCGCCCGCGCACCGATCGCTGAGGAGCTCGCTGCGGCCCGAAGGCTCACCGGCCGACCAATCGCGGTCAATCTCGTGCTGCCGCTTCTTCGGCCAGGCGATGTGCAGGCCGCGGCGGAGGCCGACGCGATCGTCACCTTTTGGGGGGAGCCACGGAGGCTTGCTGGGGGCACGTGGGTCCACCAGTGCGGCTCAGTCGATGAGGCAAGAGTCGCGGAGGCGGCGGGAGCAGACGCGGTGATAGCCCAGGGCGTCGAGGCCGGCGGGCACGTTCGCGGTACGACGCCGGTGCTCGAATTGGTCGAGCGGATTCGGGCCGCGGTCAAGGTCCCGGTTCTGGCGGCCGGAGGGATCGTTGACCAATCAGGTGTGGGCCAGGCACTCGATGCCGGCGCGATCGCTGCCGTCTTGGGCACGCGCTTTCTTCTCAGCGAGGAGAGCCGAGCGCATCCTGAGTACAAGCGCCGCTGCCTGGAGGCCGACAGCACGGTGCTGACCGAGCTGTTCGGGCTCGGGTGGGCCGACGCGCCGCATCGGGTGATCCCGAACGCTGCGACCCGCCGCTGGCTCGGCCACGACCCGCAGGGACCGGGCTGGATCAGGCTCGTCAACCGGCTTACCGCGCCAGTCGTGCTGCGTATCCCGGAAGGGCTCCAGGATCGCGGGCTTGCGATCCAGCGACCATCACTACCGTTCCTTGGCCCACCGATGGCGCTGGACGATGGACCCCGCAGTCTCCTTGATTCGGGACCGCTGTACGCGGGCGCGAACGTGACCCGAATATCCGACATCCGCCCAGCCGCGCAAATAGTCAACGACCTCACCCCGTAGCCAAACCAACCGCCGCCGACTTGCCATTCGCGGGAGTCCAGTTAGGCCGTCCCGACGGCCCGATGCGACTGACGAAGCGCACCGAGCGGACTGTGCTTGAACGCCCTTAGATTTAGGTAGCGCAATGCTGGCGGTAGGCGTTTAGGACGCGGCGGTGGGTGAGCCATCCGATCAGCCGGTCGTCTTCGGGGGCGAGGACCGGCAATGCCTCGTCGTCGGTGGCGCCGAGTGCGAGGATGGCTTGCTCTAGGGAGTCGTCCGCGTGCAGGGTGGGCGCCTCACGCATGAGTGTCGAGGCGGTGCTCCGCTGGCCGTTTGTGTCTCGCGCGATCGTGCGCTCCAGGTCGCCTGCCGCGACGATGCCGAGCAGCCTGCCGTCCGGGTCGGTGACGGGCAGGGCGTTTGTTCGCTCAGAGCCGAATCGCGCGACTATCTCGCCTAGCCGCTGTTGTGGCCGCAGCGGGGGTGGAGGGTTGTCCATCGCCTCGCCGACTGTGATGTGCGTCATCGGGTTGGCTGTGTGCGAGGCGTCCAGGTTTATGCCGCGGCGGCGGAGCTTGAGCGTGTAGATGGTGTCGCGTGTGATCGCGTTTGAGAGGGCGGTGGCGACGACGATGGCGAACATCAGTGGCAGGATCACGTGGTAGTCGCCGGTCAGCTCGAAGATGATGATGACCGCCGTGATCGGGGCGCGCGAGGCGGAGGCGAACACTGCGCCCATCCCGACTAGCCCGTAGGCCCCGGCGGCGGGGGCGAGGTGCGGTGTGAGGTGGTGGAAGATGGCGCCGTAGGCGGAGCCGAGCATGGCGCCCATGAACAGCGATGGGGCGAACACGCCGCCTGAGCCGCCGATCCACATTGTCAGGCTCGTGGCAAGCACCTTCGCCGCAAGCAGGCCGAGCAACGCGAGGAGCAGGTAGTGGCCGGCGACCGCGTTCTGCAAGACCGGGTAGCCGACGCCGTACATCTGCGGGACGGCGAGCAGCAGCAGCCCGAGCAGCACACCGCCGACCGCGGGCCGCAGCCAGTCCGGGCGATGCCCCCACAGCCGGTCTGAGATGTCCTCGCCTGTGTACAGGACGCGCACGAAACCGAGCCCGACGCCTGCGGCGAGCACGCCGAGGCCCGCATAAAGGACAAGCTCAAGCGGGGAGTTGAAGTTGAACGTGGGCAGCGACAGAAATGGGTGTGAGCCGAAAGCTGCTCGTCCGATCGCGTCTGCGGCGACCGAGCTGAGGACGACGAGCCCGAACGATTGGGTCTCGAAGTTGCGCAAGATCAGCTCCAACGCGAAGAACACTCCTGCGATCGGAGCGTTGAACGTCGCTGAGATGCCACCGGCAGCCCCGCACGCGACCAGCAGCCGCAGCTCTGACTCCGGGACGCGCATGATCTGGCCGGCCAGCGACCCGAGCGCAGAGCCGATCTGCACGATCGGCCCCTCCCGCCCAACCGAGCCTCCCGAGCCTATGCAGACCGCCGAGGCAAGCGACTTGACGATCGGCACCTGTGGGCGCATCCGCCCGCCGAGCTTGTTGACGGCGAGCATCACCTCTGGCACGCCGTGACCGCGTGCCTCCGGTGCGAAGCGCGAGACGAGCGGCCCGTAGATCAGGCCACCGATGACGGGCACGATCAGCACGAACCACATGCCGAGACCCGGTATCAACGGGTTGGCGGCGTGCCCGGCGGCGCTGTAGTCACGATGGCCGGTCAACAGGTAGGTGACGCCGAGGATCATGTACCTGAACGCGACTGCTCCCACACCGGCGCCCACGCCCACAAGCAGCGCCAACACAGTCAGTCCCGTCGAGCCATTGAGGACCGAACGCCGCAAGCGCACTCGCCAACGCAATCCACCCGTTCCTGCCTCTCGCGCGGCGGGCATCCCCGGTGTCATTCGGCCTCGAGGCCGGCTAGCATCACGTCGATCGCGCGGCGGATGTTGCGCCAGCGAAACCCGCTGGGGTCAAGCGCGCCGTGCAGCATCAGCCCGTCGGTCAGCGCGAGCAGGATCGACGCGAGTGCGTTCGTTGGGATCGACACCAGCTCGCCGCTCTGCACCGCTTCCTCAATCCACGAGCGCACAAGTTCCCGTCTGCGCTGGGTCGCCTCGGCAAGCCGGCCCCGCACCGTATCGTCGGTCAACAGCTCAGCCCAAAGATCGGCGCGAACCTGCACACGCGCCGGATCGTCACCACGCGCAAGCATCACCTGCGCAAAGCGTCGCACCCGCTCGATCCCCGAGGAGCTGTTGTGCGTTATCTGCGCAAGCTCACCATCGAGCGCAGCCGCGTCGTCCTCGAGCAGCGCGAGCAACAGGTCCTGCTTCTGCCTGAAGTACCCATAGAACGCGCCCTTGCTCGCACCGGCCGCAGCGCAAACGTCATCGACAGTGAGGTCTCGAAAGCCACGCATTGCTGCGCACCGCCACGCCGCGTCAACCAGCAGCTGGCGACGCTCAACGCGGGTCTCGGGACGGATCTTGGGCATCGGCTCTCCTAAGTAAAACCGACTCGTCGGTTTTTATGTAAGTTTAGTGCATCACGGTCGGTCGCCGAGCTCCAATGAAACGCTCGCAGTGCGGCTCCCGGCCAGGCGGACCCGACGACCTATGGTTATGCCGACAAGCCTGGTTGGCGTTACGTTGATCCCACCAATGAGGAGCTCCCTTGCTTCAGTTGCCGCGGTTCCGTTACTGTGAGCCGTCTCGTCGCCGCGTAAGCAAGAGCGCCACGATTATCGCCCCGGCGGCGAGAAGCACCCGGCCAGCAATCGAGCTGAGCGCTGCCCAGGCTGTGCCGGCCGCCAAGCCAGCAGCGATGAAGCCGGCCGCCCAAAGCGCCGAGCCGAGCGTGGTCATCGTGATGAACGCCGGCAGGGGCACGCGCTGCGCTCCCGCTGGCAGTGAGACGAACGTGCGCGCCAGCGGCAGCAGCCGCGCGATCAGTACCCCCCGCGCTCCGTGTCGCTTGAGCAGGCCCTCAGAGCGAGTCAACAGCCTGCTGGCGACGGGCACGCGCTCCGGTAGGCGTGAGGCGCCCAGCCCGTAGGCGATCATGGAGCCGACGAGGTTGCCGGCCGTCGCAGCGAGGATCGCGCCGGTGAAGGTCATCCATCCCTCGCGCACGGAGAAGCCCGAGAACAGCAACGTGATCTCGCTTGGGATTGGGATGCACGCACTCTCGGGCACCATCAAGGCGAACACGCCGAGCGTTCCGTAGCGGGTGATCAGGCTGGTCATGGCCGATCGTTTTTGTGGGGTGGTCGGGGCGGGTGTCCGCCAGGCCCTCCCCGCGCGTGTGGTCCCGGCGCTCGCCGGTCGGGTCCGCGCTCACGCGGCCCGGCTGGTGGCTTGCGTGCGCCCGGCTCTTTCGTGGCGCGCGGTGCTGCTAGCGGCAGCGGCGGGCCTGGTGGTGGCCTTCGGTATCCCAGCGTGGCCTGGACGCTCGACGGGCGCCAATGTCTCCCGCCGCGCGGTGTAGGCACTCTATCGGCGTTCAGCGCGTCGGCTATCGCTTGCAGGCTGAGTCCCTGCTCGCGCAGCGCGGAGATTCGTCCGCTCAGCTCGGGCGCGTGGGAAGCCAGTCCTGGCCGGCCGCGCGGCGGACGATTTGGACCCGGCTCGTGCTCCCATCGCGCGGTCTCTCTCAACGCCGCGACGGTTAGCTGGCCGGGAGCTGAGCCAGTATCCAGACCCACGTCTAGCGCGACTAGCCGAGCGCCGACGCGCTCCAGCCAGTCGAGCAGCGCGATCAGCTCGCGCAGCGACCCGGCGATCGCGGCCAGTCGCACCACCAGCAGCGCAGAGAACTCCCCGGCCGAGATCCGTTCGAGCGCTCTCTCCAATGAGTCATCGCGCACCACCTCGCGGCCGTGTAGGTGTTTTGCTTCGTCTCGGCCCCGAATGTAAGCCACAGTGTTTCGCGGCATGTACCATACGCTAACACTTTGCGTATGCGCGTGGACCGGGCGTAGCCTAAGCCGCTCTACTCGGTCAGCCGCCCAGAGTGATGCCCATCAGCTCAGAGGGCGTCGAGGGGAACGCCCGATCTTCAATCTGCGGGTCAGGCCGTCGAGGGCGAAGGCGCGCAGATCATCGGCCGAGGCGCCTAAGACGGAGGTGTCGGCACCTGCGCGATCGGCTTGCGGGCGCGGATGATCGCCGATGCTGCCTGCGGGTGTACGCGGTGGGTCTCGCGTATCTCAACGTCGACCATGCCCGCGTTGGCGAGCGCCTGGGTGAACTCGGCGTGGGTGAGCGCTCCGGCGATGCAGCCGGTGTATGCCTGCATGTCGGTGCGGGTCGCGTCGTCCATGTCCTCGTCGGCGATCACATCGGAGACCGCGAAGCGCCCACCCGGCCGCAGAACCCTGGCGACCTCGCGCAGCACCTTCGGCTTGTCGCCGGAGAGGTTGATGACGCAGTTTGAGATCACCACGTCCACGCTCGCGTCAGGGAGCGGTATCTCCTCGATGTAGCCCTTGTGGAACTCAACGTTCTCTACGCCGGCCTTCTGTGCGTTCTCGCGGGCGAGGGCAAGCATCTCCTCAGTCATGTCGAGACCGTGTGCTTCGCCGGTCGGGCCGACCCGCTTGGCTGAGAGCAGAACGTCGATGCCGCCGCCGGAGCCGAGGTCGAGGACCGTCTCGCCCTCGTGCAGTTCGGCGACGGCGGTGGGGTTGCCGCAGCCGAGGGACGCGAGCTTGGCGGTGTCGGGTAGCTGCTCGTGGTCGCCGAGCGCGTAGAGCGCGGCGCCGAAGACCTCGCTGCCGCCATCGAAGGTCTCACTCGGTGCGCAGCAACCGGCGCCGGGGTCGATGCTTGTGACCTGGACGGCAGCGGCGGCGTAGCGCTCGCGCACCTGCTCGCGCATGTCGCCCGCTTGCGTCGCGGTGGTGGTGGTGCCGGCGGCGCAGCCGCAGCCCTCGCCGTGGGTGGGGTCGCAGCAGTCGGTCTCGGTGCTCGGCTCACAGCAATCGGCCTGCTGCTCGGGGGCGCAGCAGGCCTCGGCGGTCGTCTCGGCAGCGGTCAGCTCAGCCATGCGGATAGCTCCTTTAGTGCGTCGGGGATGACGTAGTAGTAGGCCCATAGGCCCTGTCGCTCGGAGTCCACGATCCCGGCGTCGCGTAGCTTCTTGAGATGGTGGGAGAGCGTTGGCTGGGCGATGTCGAACAGCGGCACGAGCTCGCAGACGCAGACCTTTCCGGCGTGCCTGCGCAGAACGTCCACGAGCTGTAGGCGGATCGGGTCGCCGAGCGCCTTGGCGACTTCGGCCATGCGCAGCGCGTGGTCGCGCTGTACGTCGGGGTAGACGACAGGCTCGCAACAGCGCTCACCTGCTGGGCGCTTCTGCTTTGGGGACAGCTCCAAATCGACTGGCATCAATCTACTTATATCAATAACACTTATGTCTGTCGATGCAATACGATTCGCTGCATGACCACCGAGGACGCGACCAGCAAGGAGCAGCGAGACGAGCAGCCGATTCGCTACGTGCTGTTCGTCTGCAATCACAACGCCGGGCGTTCGCAGATGGCGCAGGCGTTCTTCGAGCGCTACGGCCCCGAGGACGTTCGCGCCGAGTCAGCGGGCAACCAGCCAGCAGCAGAGATATGGCCCACGGTGATTGAGGCGATGCACGAGGTCGGGATTGACCTGGCCGGACGCAAGCCGAAGAAACTCACGGTCGAGATGCAATTGCACGCCGATTGGGCGATCACGATGGGCTGCGGGACTCCTGCCCATACGTGCCGGCTACCGTCGAAGATTGGGATATCCCCGACCCGGCTGGCAGGCCGATAGCTGAGGTCCGAGCGATCCGCGACGGCATCCAGGCCCGCGTGCGCGAGTTGATCGCCACGCGACTCGGGGAGATACGCACCGACCAGACCGCACACGATCAGCGTCTCGGGATGCTCGTAACGATGCTCGATGGCGAGTTCGGCAGCATCAAGCCCCCCGGCGAAATACGCGCCTGCGCGGAGGCTGTGCTCGACAGCTTCAGCGGCGCGCGGGTGCGCTCCCACGTCCTTGCGCTCGCCTACCGGCAAGCCCGCGACTGCCTGCGCCCTGAGACGTGTGAGCTGATCGCCACGAGAGGAACGACATGAGCACCGACTCTGTTGCGGTCATCACCGACATCCACGGCAACCTCCCGGCGCTGCAAGCTGCGCTCGCGCGGATCGAGGAGCTTGGCATCGAGAGCTCGTTCTGTGGCGGCGACCTCGTTGGCTACGGCCCGCACCCCAACGAGGTCTGCGCCCTGATCGCCGAGCACGACATCCCCACGATCTACGGCAACTATGACTACGCCATCGCACGCGATCTCGAGGATTGCGGCTGCGCGTATGTCACGCAGCATGACCGCGAGCTTGGACAGCGCTCGGTGGACTGGACACTCGCGCACACAACCCAGCAGTCCAAGGACTTCATGCGTGACCTGCCGTTCGACCTGCACTTTCCGGTCGGCAGCGTCGATGTTCACCTAGTCCACGGCTCGCCGCGGAAGGTGAACGAGTATCTGTTCGAGGACAAGCCCGCGCGGCTGTATGAACGGCTCGCGGCAGCCGAGAGCGATCCGGTGCTCGTGTTCGGGCACACGCATATGCCTTGGGTCCACGAGTACGGCGGGGTGCTGTTCGTCAACTGCGGCTCGGTCGGCAAGCCCAAGGACGGCGACCCACGCGGAGCCTTCGCCGTCCTTGAGCCGCACGCCGGCAGCGTGGCCGTGAGCATCGAGCGCATCGAGTACGACGCTGATGCCGTGGCGGCCGAGGTCCGTAAGGCCGGGCTTCCCGGCGAGTTCGCCGACAAGCTCCTGGTCGCAGCATGACGGACACGCCGCCGCTCGCCCGCCGTCTGTTCGCCGAGCTGCTTGGCTCGGCTTTCCTCGCCGCGCTCGTGATCGGCTCGGGCATCGCAGCGCAGACGCTCTCCCCGAACGATGTGGGCCTGGAGCTGTTCGAGAACGCCGCTGCCACCGCAGCGGGCCTATTCACGATCATCCTCATGTTCGGCCCCGTGTCCGGCGGACACTTCAACCCTGTCGTCTCGCTCGCCGACGCGACCTTTGGCGGCATCCGCTGGCGCGACGCAGCCGCCTACGTTCCCGCCCAGGTGGGAGGCTGCGTACTCGGCGCCGTCGTGGCGAACGGCATGTTCTCGTTGGCCGCCATCAGCATCTCCGCTCATCACCGCGCCTCGCCCGCACACCTGTTCTCTGAGGTGATCGCCACCGCCGGCCTGTTGCTCGTGATCTTCTCGCTCGCGCGCACCAAACGCGCGCACATCGCTCCGGCCGCCGTCGGCGCGTACATCGGCGCCGCGTACTTCTTCACCAGCTCCGCGAGCTTCGCCAACCCGGCGATCAGCGTTGGGCGCATGTTCTCCAACACATTCGCCGGGATCGCGCCCGCGTCCGTCCCCGGCTACATCGTGGCGCAGCTCGTCGGCTGTGGCTGCGCGATCCTCGTGGTCAGGGTGCTCTACCCCGACCTGACGCCAGAGGATGCGGCCGAGGCAGTCATGCCGCACTACGAGGGGCAGCCGAGCGTCGATGGCGCGCTCAGCCAGCGAGTGTGAGCCAGCTGATAACCCGATCGACGCTGTGCCTCAGACCAAGCGGTAGCCAACTCCCCACTCGTTGATGATCCAGTGTTCGCCTGCGACGCGCAGCTTGCAGCGTAGGCGACTGGCGTGGCTGTCGAGTGTCCGTGTCGTGCAGGACGAGTGGTATCCCCATATGGCTTTCAGTAGCTCGTGCTTGTGGAACACGCGGTTTGGCTTTCGGGCTAGGTACAGCAGCAACTCGTATTCCAGGCGACGCAGCTCTAGCCGCTTGCCGTGGAGGCTCACTGCGTGGTTGGCCGGGTCGATCGTCAGGGCACCTATGCGTAGCGGCTTGTCTTCGGGCCTGCTCTCGGCGCGGCGCAGCAGCGCCCGCAGACGCGCTCGCAGCTCCAGGTAGCCGGCACTGCGCCCCAGGAAGTCATCGGCGCCCGCCTCGAACGCTCGCAGCAGGTCGGCCTGCGTGGTCCGAGCACTGAGGACGATCACCGGCAGCCTGTCGGGCCACGGCGAGGGCGTCTGTCCATTGTCACGCTCGGGCGGGTCTGCGCGGATGCTCTCCAGCAGGTCGATCGTGCCTCTTGGCCCGTCAAGTTCGCCGAGCACCAGCAGCCGCGGCAGGCGCGCTCCAGCCATCCAACGGGCGTGACCTGCAGTGCGAGCAAGCTCTGTTGGATGGCCGTCTGCGGCGAGCTGTTCGACTAGCACCCGCCCCAGGTCTGCGTCGGCCTCGACGACGAGGATCGGCTCGCGGCTGCCCTCTGTTGTCAGCGGCGTGTCGGGCACGTCGGTGTTGGTGGGGCTCGCGGCGATGGCTTGCGTGCTCATTCGCAGTCCTGTTGTTCGAGGCGTTCCAGGCGCTTTTCGAGGCGGCGTTTACGGATGCGGATGACCATAAGCACGGCCCGCAGACCGACGAGCACACCCACTGCTAGGGCGTCGATGATGTGGTTCACGGTGAGCAGCGAGCCGATCATGCGGTGATCGCCTCCCTTGGCTCCTGGCATCCTGCCTGGCGGGATCGGGCGCGGTACGTCGAGGGTGAGACCCGGTAGCGGCGCCGGAAGGCGCGAGCGAAGTGGCCGGACTGGCGGTAGCCGACCCTTCGCGCCACGTCGGACACGGGGATCGAAGCTCCCTGCAGAAGCCGCGCAGCGGCGTCAAGGCGCCTGCGGGTGAGGTCGTCGTGGAAGGTGCTTTTGCCGAACTCGGCGTAGGCGCGCTGTACCTGGCGAGGGGAAGCGGCGACAGTCCTGGCGACTTCCTCCAAGGTCAAGGGCCGGTGGTAGCTGCGCATGACCGTCAGCCGCGCGAGCCGGTACATGCGGCGCCGTTCGCTGGTTGTCAGTGGCCGGGGCTTGACGGGCGGTCGTCTTTTTGCGGCGGGCGGTACGCCGCCGAGGCCGAAGTGCAGTTTGAGCAGTTGGCGCACCCGCTCGCCCTTGATGTCGAACTGCGCGCCGATCTGCGCGAGGGTCAGCCCCTCGACCGCGCGCAGACGGAACATCTCCAGCTCACGCTCGGTCTGGACGTGACTGCCGCGGGCGGCGAACGGTGCCAGGCCGCGGCGGTGAAGCTCGCGGATCAGCTCGTACAGCTCGACGCCGCTTCTGAACTCGGGCTGGCGGAGCAGCTCGCCGAGGTCGTGCTCGGCGAGCTGCTCTACCGTGTGGATGCCGGCCTTGGCCAGGCTCGGGAGGAAAGCCTGGCTCAAGGCCAGCTCGTTGACGCGCATGTGGGGGAATGAGCTCGCGCGTCAGACGGTCATCAGTTCGTCAAGGCGCAGCGCGACCTCCGAGGCGATCGAGCGGCCTGCGCGACGTTCGATCAGCCCGGCCGCGTCCAGACGATCGAGCGCGTCGGTGATCGCCAGTCGCTGTTTGCGCTTGCGCGCGCCGTGGGCGTCGAAGATCTGCTCCTCCGTCCGCGGCCCTTCGCCGTCTGCGGCGCGCACGAGCAGTCCTTCGAGTACGGCTTTCTCGTGGTGGCGCTCGTCGGCGTCGTTTGGATTCTCAGCGCCGCCTTCGGTGATCTCGCAGTAGCGCACGGCGGCGTGCGCTGCGACGGCGAGGTCGTTCCAGCGCTGGATGAGTTTGCAGGCGCGCAGTCGCCGCAGACTTTCGCGGACATCGCCTGGGACCTTCAGTGCGCGGGCGATCTCGTCTTCGGCCCACGGTCGCTGGCGCTCGGAGTCCAGCATGAGGTTGAGTACGGCTCGGTCGAGGAGCGCGTGCTCCTTCAACCCCTCTGGGGTACGGTGTGCGTGCATGGGGAGTTACTGCTCCTTGTGCCACGGCGTCGGGGGCAGTTACTGCTGTCCGCCGGCGCCAAATGTGTAGTTGTGGACGACAGTACATAGTCTGTGTCAGCTTGCGAGCCCGTGACGCAAAGCTGACACAGAGCGAGTTGAAGATGTAACTCTCGGGTTGGCGGGCGGGTGCTACTCGCCGGCCCACTCGGGCGGGGTGGCGCCGGGCTTCCATGCCTTGGTGACGCCGCCGCCTTGCTGGCGCAGCACCTGGGAGTAGTCGGCGAGCTGGTTCTGGAAGGCAAGCTCGTCGCGCGGGTCCTGCCCGGTGTCGTCGAGTTCGGCTCGCCACACGGCGAGCGCGCACAGGGTCTCGGTGGTTGATTCGTCGGTCCACCATTTGTCTTTGAGCGTGCCGAGCTGGACGGGGTAGCGGCCGTGCAGCGCGACGATCGCGCCCCACATCTGCCGGCGCCACTCGCTGTCGCCACCGTAGGGCTCAAGCCAGGGCGCGCGCTCGCCGTTCTCGCCGCCTACGAGCACGGCGGTTGAGCGCAGGGGTCGGACCCT
The DNA here is from genome assembly GCA_963715925.1 of uncultured Solirubrobacterales bacterium. Classification (GTDB taxonomy): domain Bacteria; phylum Actinomycetota; class Thermoleophilia; order Solirubrobacterales; family Solirubrobacteraceae; genus Palsa-744. The sequence goes on from OY970282.1 coordinate 148,934, forward strand.
GCCGTCCTTGGCTGCCTGGGCGACGCCGCCTTGCACCATCTGCGCGGCGAGCGTGGAGGGTGGCGTGTCGGCGCCGGCGGCGAGCTCGCGGAGCTGCTGGTCTACGGGGTCGGGGAGGACGATCTGGCGTCGTTGGCTCATCGTGTTCGCTCCTGTGCTGGTGGGTTGACGATCCGGTTGATCGCGCGGACGATCCCCGGTATGCGGCTGGTGCGGCTGGGTGCGATCGAGCGGTGAAAGTGGGTGCCGTAGTCGCGGTCAGGTAGCTCGGGGTGCGCGAGCGATGGCGTCTGTGCGTGGCTGCGGCGCATGTTCTGCGCGAGGCGCTGGATGCGGTCGGTGTCGTGCCCTTCGACGCCGAGGTCCTCGCGGGAGACGAACCACTCGGTGCCCTGGCGGGCACGGGACGCCTCGACGTAGGCGGGCTCCTTGCTGGTCTGCCAGCCGCCGGTCACGACGAGGGTCCTTGTGACTGTCGCGCCCTGGGCGCGGTGGATGTGCTGGGCGTAGCCGAGGCGTAGGCGGCCGAGGTCATCGCCGGCCAATGTTCGCTTGCGGCCGGTCACGTCGAACTCGACCAGCACGTCGCCGGCCTGGGTGATGTCGAGGACTTCGCCGCGGCTGCCGTTCTCGATCCGCTCGACGCCGGGCTCGTGGTGCTGGTCGATGAGCGCCACGCGGTCGCCCTGGCGGATGCCGTAGTGGACGCCGGGCACCGGGACTTCGAGGTCGCCGAGTTCGCCGCGCTCTGAGCGGAAGTGCTGGGCGCGGGCGTTGAGCCGGTTGATCTCCTGGTTTGAGGCGTCTGAGATGAGGGCGACCTCGCTCGGGTCGTGGGTCTCGGTCAGCGCCGCCCAGCTCTGCGCGGCCTGCTCGACAGCCTCATCGCGGGTGTCCTCCATGTGCAGCTGCCCGCGGCGTAGGTAGTGGGCCATCGCTCGATCGGAGCGTCCGGCCCGCAGGTCTGCCCACGCGCGCTGTTCGTCGGGGTCGAGGGTCCGGCGGATGTTCGAGAGCTCAGCGCTTGGGGCAATGTCGCCGAGGCGCGCGAACATGCCGCCAGCGCCGATCGAGGGGAGCTGCGCGGCGTCACCGATCGCCACGAGCTTTGATCCTGCTTGCTCCACGACTTCGGTGAGCCGCTCAAGCCGGTCGGTGTCGGCCATGCCCGCCTCATCGAAGTAGATCGTGGTGTCCTGGCCGACGGCGAGCTGGCCGCGCTCGACACGGGAGACGAGCGCGTCGAGCGTGAGGGTGTGCCCGGCGAGCGCGGGGCTGTCTTGGCCGAGGCGCTGCGCGGTGGACCCGGACACCGCGATGCCGAGCGTCTGGTGGCCGCCGTACTGCTCGGCGCGGGCGGCGGCGTCGATGACGACGCCCTTGCCGGTGCCGGCGGGGCCGACGAGGATCGCGGCGCGCTCGGAGCCGGTGATGACCTGAAGGGCGTGGGCCTGCTCGCCTGAGAGGCGTCCGCCGATCCGCTCGGCGATCTGATCGCCGGCAAGCGTGCGGGCCTGCTCGCCGACGTCTCGGCCGCCGCCGGCCGCGAGCGCGGTGAAGCGGCGCTCGATCGCCTGCTCGCGCGCACGCACGGCGAGCGTGGTCATCAGACCGCCCTCCAGGGGGAGCACGCGGCGTTCGGCGATCATCGCCCGCGAGAGGTCGAGGGCCTCGCGGGGTGAGAGTTCGCCGACGGACTGCTCAAGCAGGACTGCCCGGAACTCGCCGGGCTCGAAGGTCGCGGTGCGCTCGGTGAGGCGCTGCTCGACGCGATCCTCAAGCGGCGCCTGCACCGCCGGCGCCGCCTCCGCGATGGAGCGCTGTCCGGGCTGCTGGGCGGTGAAGTCGAAGCGTGCCGCAGTGTCGTTCCATGCCTGCTGCAGGTCGGTGCGGGTGACGAGCACCTTGGCCTTGCGGTTCTCCAGCTTGAGTGCTCGTAGCTCGCCGCGCTCGGGTGCGCGGCCCCACTGTGCGCGGAAGCGCTCGGCGGCTCTGGCGACCTCGCGGCTGCGGGCGCTGAAGGAGTCCAGCAGGCCGCGCGGCACACCGGCTATCTCGAAGTAGCGGCCATGTTTGCCGGTGCCCCGCTCGATCGCATACCCGCGCTGCTGGAGTTGGTGCGCGAGCGCCGAGCGGTAGTAGCCGCCAAGCTCGCGGGCCGAGCGAAAGACGGGACGCGATGCGACCGCGACGATGCGACCGTCCTCACGAATGGCGCTGGTGATGACCACATGGCTGTGGAGCTGTGGGTCGGGTACATCACCCTCGAGGACGCCGCGGGCGGTGGTGTGGCGGTACTCGGCGGCCACCACGTCGCGGGCCGGCTCCTCGACCACCTGCCCGCCATAGCGGCGGCGCACGGTCGGCACCGTCTCGGTCAGGTGGCCGATCGTCTCGCTGACAGCGGCGGCGTGCGCAGCTTCGATCTCGCGGCGCTGGGTCTCCCCCGCGAGCGCCCACACGGCGGACACCGACTTCGGCGCGGAGAACGTCAGGTCGATCCCGCCAGCGCGGCTGCCGTCGGCACCGGCACGGCGAAGCCACCGGCCAGTTCGGGGATGCTTGCCTTCCATCAGCGCGATGAAGTCCCGCCCGTCGACCGTGGCGCCCTCGATCCCGAGTTTGGCGAGCGCGTCGGGGGTGGCGAGCCACCGGCCGGGGGCCTGGGTGGGCTCCCCCTCGGGGGAGAGGTAGTAGTCGCCGCGCTCGGGCTCGATGGTCTTTGACTCCAGGTAGCGGGCGTAGCCGCCGCCCTTGGCGGCGCCGATGCTGGCTGCGGTCATCACAAGGGGTACTGACCCCCAGGCCCTCAGACCGGCCAACGAATTACATGGCACGGGCACAGCGCCGGCACGGCTGTGCATCTACGGATGAAAAGTCAAGGGCTGGGGGGGACTTTTTTCGTTGGGGGTGGTGTGGCTGCGCTGAAGGTGATGGTGGGAGCCGGGGTCAAGGCCGGCCGGAGGCCGCCCGTAGGGCTTGGCCTTGACGCCGGCGGCGCTTGACTCTTTGGGGCAGATAATGGGGATTGGCCGCCCATCGGGCGGCCTTGGGTGCGGCGCTTTGATCGTTGGCGCCCTTTGTATGCGCGGGAGCGTTGCCGCCCCCTCGTCTTGGGCGCTGGTCGGGTCGTGGGTGGCACAGTGATCGCACAGCGCCCGGAGGGTTGTGCATCTGGTCTATACGGCCGTTCTGTTGCGTCGGGGTCTGCTCGTGGCGCAGGGAGACGCGTCGACGGCGGGGTCGTCGCGTCGGGGGCTGTGGGGTGCGATGATTTGTGGGTGGTGCGGGTGACTGACGTAGCGAAGCGCAGGCGTCAGGGGCTTGTGGCCTGCCGCGCGGCTTTGCCCTTCGAGGGCCTGTTGGATGCGCGCCCCGGTGTCGCACCCGCACCACCCTTCGGTGCCGTGGTGCGCCAGTCGTCGATGAGGCGCCGGTAGGCGAGCTCTGCCTGAGCTTGCAGTTCGCGCTCGGCCGCACGCTGGCTGCTGGTCGGACTGACTGGCGGCCCGCCGTGGCGGCGCGGTAGCGGCGGAGCGCCGGCCAAGAGTTCCAGGCGACGCGTCTTCTGCCGGGTCAGCGACGGCCGCGCGAACGCGTAGTCCTGGTCCTTTGTGAGCAGATGCCAGCAGAGAACGACGAGCTTGCGTGCGACGGCGACCGCCGCGATCTGCGCGCCGCGGCGGGTGCGGACGCGCTCACCGAATGCCCTGAGTGGGCCGGGGCTTCGGATCGAGATCCAGGCAGCCTCGACCAGCATCGAGCGGGCCTGCGGGTCACCGCGCTTTGAGATGTGCCCATAGCGCGCCGGCTCTGACCCGGACTGGCGAACCTTCGGGTCCAGGCCGAGATAGGCGACGAGCTGCCCCGGGCTCTGGAAGCGCGTGATATCCCCGATCGCCGCGATCACTGCCGCCGCGGTCCCGACGTCGACCCCGGGGATCGTCAGCAGCCGCTGAAACCCAGGGAACACGAGGGCCTGTTGGGCGACCCGCTGGTCAAGTCCGGTGATCTCGCCGCCCAGGAAATCGATGTGGCGCAGACAGCTCCTCACCGTCTCGGCCTCCTCCTCGGGTAGCTGCTGCTCGAGCAGCCACACACGTCCCTTCTTCCCGAAGAGGTCGCTCACCGGGGGACGGCCGATCAGACACCTTGCGAGGACCGCATGCACCTCGTTCTTCACTCGTGTGCGTGCCCGCACGAGCCCCGCCCGGCGAGCGACACGCCGACGCAAGGAGCTCGTCGCCTCGTCGGGCACCCACACCGCTTTGAGCATCCCGGCCGACAGCAGCTTGGCCAGCATCGCCGCGTCAAAGCGATCGGACTTCACGCGCGCGTGCGAGATCGCTCGCGTCTCCGCCGCATTGCACACCACGACCCGGCCGACATCGCCCTCTTCCAGCAGCCGGGCGATCATCATCGCGCCGCAGCTGGCCTCCAACACCACCTGGTCGCTGCTCTGCAGACCAGCCGCGAACTCCCGGATCGCCTCTGGGGTACTCGCGATCCGACCGACCCGCGAGACCCGGCCGCCCTCGGCGACCGCGACCTCGCAGAAATCGAGGTGAACATCCAAACCAAAGAACCGCACGAGAAAACCGCCTCCTTTCACGAACTGGACATATGAATGGAAGGCACCGCGGGCAGCGACAACTACGGATTCGGGCTCTCAGCCCAACCGGGCGAGTCGCAGGGGCGGCCATCTAGTCATTGACGGGCTCTCAGCCCAGATGCACGGCGGCCTGCCCACAAGCGTCCTTCCCACAAGGCCCCTGTCCCGGTCAAACGACCCTACGAACACGACCGGACAGCAGGCCACCCGGTATTTCATACCCGTAGTCTGTCCTTCCTGCCAGCCTGTGGTGACCGGGTGTTGGTTCCGGTCGGTAGGGCCGGTCGATCGGCTGTCATTGGCAGGAAGGATTCTTGCCGTTGATGCTGTCCGGTTGGTCGGGTTGGGTCCCGGGCTGGTGACGGACTGACTCGTAGTCTGTCTGTCGGCTGTTGCTCTGGCCTGACCGAACGTCCGTTGTGTCGTCCGCCGCCGCCCGGGACCTTTGGCGTGACCTAATAGGAGCGTGGCAACCGCCCCCAGGAAGGCCTGTCCGCCCGAGGTCCACTTCACCGAACCCATCGATCGAAGGGACGTGCTGGATGATTGTGATTGGAGCGGATGTCCACAAGAGCACCCACGCCCTCGCGGCCGTTGACGCGAACACCGGGCAGCTCCTCGGCGAGAAGGAAATCCCCGCGAAGGAACAGGGCCATCTCGACGCGCTGCGCTGGGCGCACGAGCTCGACACCGAGATCGTGTGGGCGATCGAGGACTGCCGCGACCTCTCCCACCACCTCGAGAACGCGCTCATCGCCGCCGGCGAGCGCGTGATTCGTGTCGCGCCGAAGCTGATGGGTGTCTCACGCCGCGGCGAACGCGAACCAGGGAAGTCCGACCAGATCGACGCTAGGGCGATCGCCCGAGCCGTTCTGCGTGAAGGCATCGAGCGTTTCCCGGCTGCGTTCCTCGATGAGGACGCCGTGGAGATCCGGCTCCTGTGCGATCACCGCGAAGTGCTCGTCAACGAGCGCACCCGGCTGATCAACCGGTTGCGGATCAACCTCGTGATCCTCGACCCCGAGCTGGAGGCGACGATCCCGGCTCGCAAGCTCGACTATCCAGGCCAGCTGCAGCGCGTGACTCGTCGCCTGAGAGCGATGCCGCAGACCGCGAGGGTCCGTATCGCCCGCGAACAAGCCAAACGGATCGGTGCGCTCACCCGCGACGCGGAGCAGCTCAAGCGCGACTTGCGCGACCTCGTCCATGTGCACCGTCCTGAGATGCTCGCCGAGACCGGCTGCGGTCCCCTCACCGCCGCGATCCTGATCGGACAAACCGCCGGAGCTCAGCGATTCAAGAGCGACGCGCACTTCGCAAGGCTTGCGGGCGTCGCACCGATCCCCGTCTCATCCGGCCGCACCGATCGCCACCGCCTCGATCGTGGCGGCAACCGCCAGCTCAACCGCGCGCTGCACGTCATTGCCATCACCCGAGGGCGCCTGGACCCCGAGACACGCGCCTACCTGCAGCGCAAGGAAGCCGAGGGCAAGACCCGCGTCGAGGCGATGCGCTGCCTCAAGCGCCACCTCGCACGCCACTACCACCAGCTGCTGCTGCGGCCAGTACCGACACGTCGCAGCCCCTCCTGGTCCTCAGTTCATTCCGGCAGCCCGAGTGCATGAGCGATTTCGACGACGGGATTCCCGAACTCTTCTTGAATGACGGATGCGGTGCGTTCGAGTTCCTGCTTCGTGTGCTTGTGAGGAATCAGCGCCTTCTCATCAGGACGCTCGTACGGCTTCAACAAGCGCCAGATTCTTTCTTCCAGACTCCCGGTTTCGCCGGGACGCGATTCGATTGTCGTGATGCTATTCGCAGCGTCGCAGCTCGCGAGGAACTTCTCGGTGGTCGCCGGAGCCGCCTTGAACCCGTCGGCGGCAAGAGACCTCGCGTCCGCGCAGATGTTGGGGAGAGCTATCTGTTCCTTCGCTGCTTCTTCTCTGGCCGAATGGCTCACGTAGTAGGTCAGCTTACGATTGGTCCAATGCAACCGCTCTACCGTCCTTGCGAAGACGAGCGTTGCGTCTGGGGGTGACCGTTCTTGCGTAAGTGCCACATCTTCTGAGATCTCATCCCTGACGTCCTCGCGTCCGCGGTTTTCAGGAGCCCCCGCGAGCACACCCGGACATTCGGCCTTCACGCTCGCGACAAGCGAGCGGACTGCCTGTACGCCGACTTGTTGATCGTGCTTGCCGATAAGCATGAGCCGGTGCTGCGCGAGTAGGTATGTCCTCGTGGCAGCCACGTTGTCCACCTTCCCGCCGCTGCTCTTCGCGAACGTCGCGACCGCACCGCCAGCGAGCGCTAACACAAGCACCAAGGTCGCAAGAAGAAGCCTCAACATGACCGGAAGTATGTCGGATCGCATATCGGACCTCCATCTGTGCCTCCTTCCCCGAGTTCGCGAACGGTCACAGACATCAACCGAATGCCCAACCACGCAAAATGCGAACATCACTTGACATAGGAGCAACGGGCTTGGTGGTGTGCCGCCGGCCGCGTGAGCTTGCGAGCGTCAGCGAGCGGCGAGCGAGCAGCCCGCAGGGCTGCAAGGCCGGCGTGTCACGCCGCCGGGGTCGGTAGAGAGCCGACCTTGGGAGGCTCGGTTACAGCCGGCGCAGCCGGCGTGCGGTATCTGGCCGTTCGGGTGTTGGGGCCGCGCCGTCGGCGGTCGCCGGCGCGGCGATCGAGGAGCCGGGCGCAAGCCCGCGCGGGACGATCCCGCGAAGCGGGGAGCGAGCGCAGTGGCGCCGCCAGCTCGTTGGTGTGGGCCGGCGAGCCGGTCAGCGAACCGACTGCCTAGCGCCCACGCTGGGCGTCGCGCCGCGCCGTGCACGCGGCGATGTCCGCGCAGCGCGGAGACCTCCACGCCCAGGCGGTCGGCGACTTGCGGCGACCGACACGGTGCTTGGTGGGCTGGCCGCAGACGACGCACGGCCGTAGGCCTTGTGCTCGCTGGCGAGCAGCCCGTTGGCTCCTGGCTCGATCAAGGCGCTCATCGCACGTACACCTGATCGGGTGATTCGATGCGCCGGCCGTGGGTGCGCTTGCCCTTCGGCAAGATGCCGCTCGGGCGATGCTGCTCGTCGGGGATCACGCGAGCGTCCTCGAAGCGCTGGACGGCGCTGAAGCCGTCGAAGACAGCGACGCTCGAGAAGCGCTCGCGCGTGGCGAGCTCGGTCAGGCGCCGGTATCCGTCGGCGAGGACCTGCGCCAGCAGCTCGTGTCCCTCCACGAGACGGCGCAGCCCCTGGAGCAGGAAGATCGGCGTTTCCTCTCGCGGGAGCGCATCCTCAAGACCAAGGATGCGGCCCTCGAAGTCCGCGTTGTACGGGTACTTGCCGGCGGCCTTGATCTGCTCGTAGATCGTCCAGTAGGGCTCGATGAACGGGATGATCTGCGCGAGGTCGTGGTAGTCGCCGTTGAAGACCCACACACCGAGCTGTGAGAGTTGGGCGCCGATCGCGCGGGCCTGGGCGCCGGCGGCACGCCGCGCGGCGCGATCGTGGCCGTGGTCGCGCTCGTGCGCGGCGGCGCGGTACTCGCGCAGCAGCTCCTCGCGGGCGGGCACGCGATCGTCCTCGTTGGCGATCTCGGCGTTGTGTACTTGGGTGGTGGTGCTCATGCCGCTCCCTTCAGGGTTGGGCTCGCCGGGGCGCGGGCCGTTGCCCGACCTCCACGCATGCGCAGCGTGCGAAGATCAGGAGGGCGAGGTCCGCGCCGACGCACACCGACATCCCATTCTGGCTTCGGGCAGGCGTGTCGGACGGTCAGGGAGCTGTCGTGCACAGGGGCGAGTCGCTCTCGCCGTCGGCGCGCTGGTGAAGCTCGATTGGCCACCAGTCGCTGTCCTCCCAGCATGATGCGCGGGCCTCGGCTGCGTCCTGGCTTGGGAACGGGCCGATCACGGAGAAGCCGCCGCGCGGGTCGCCGACGAGCAGCACCCATCCCTTGAGGTTTTGGCGAGCCTCGCTTGCGCCAGCGACGACGCCCGCCTCGAACGCCTCGAAGCGGTCCATCGCTTCTATCTCCCGGTAGTTGTAGCCGTATGCCCACGACTCGTCTCGATCTTGCTCTGCGCCTGTTGTCGTCATGCGTGATCCTCTCTGTGGGTCGTCGGCCTCACCCGTTGCGGCCGTGGAGCCCGACCCGGCACACCCGCAGGGTGTGCGAGCCTGGGAGAGGCGACGGCCGCAACGGAGGAGCGTTCAAGGCGCTGGCGTAGTCACCACTTGCTCGACCGCTGCCTCTAGCTGGCGAGCGTGGCAGGGCAGCTCGGCGAGTGCTCGATGACGCCGGGGAGCTTCCGCCAGGGCTGGGAGAGCTTCCTGCGCATCATGCGCTCGTGCTCGTCGATCGCCGGGCCTCGTATTGCCTCGTGGTGCTCAGCGGAGACGCCAGCCCCGGTGTCCGGCAGACCAGCTGCCTGCCACATGCGCATGTAGGTCCCAACGCCTGCCACCGTCAACGGAGCGATCTGGCTTGTCTCACAGCAGACGATGCAGCACTCGGCCGCGGTCCCAGGCCGGGTGTCAGCGCCGTCGATGATGCGCTGCAGGATCTCTCGGCAATGGGATCGGTAGATCATGTCCGTCTTGTGCATGAGGCTGTGCGTGGGACGCAGCAGGCTCATGCTGTGCCAGATCAGGTCAGCGCTCTCTGGGTGCTGCTGACCGAGTTCTTCGATCAGGCCCTCGGCGATCTCCATGCTGCTCATCGCGGCATCGAAAGCCTCCATGAACCCGCCAGGGAGCAGGTCATCGAGGCCGCCGGGAACATCTCCGTTGATCGGTATAGCTGGACCGCTTCCGGCACCGTCCCGGCTGTCTGAGACGCGAAGCATTTGCTGACTGGCTTCGTGTGGCGTAGGTGAAAGTGCAGAGTCCATTGAGGTCCCGTCCCTTCGTGGGTTGAGGCCCGCCGTGTGCGGGCCGTTGCCCGACTCCCGCGCACGCGCAGCGTGCGAAAATCGGAAGGGCGAGGTCCGCGCCGGCTACACGCGCATCAGGCGGCACCCCGCTCGAGATCGCAGAGGGTGAGCTGCTGGTGAGTGGACGCAGCGGCGGCGCGCGATGCCGTGGCGGGTGCCGGCCTTTCGCGGTAGGGCAGCTCGCGGGTGGCGTCCCGGTCGAAACCGGGGAGCGCCCGCCGTGGTGGTGCGCTGGCGGCCTGCAAGCCTTCGGGCAGGCGGATGTTGCGCCAGCACACCCAGCCGGTGCCGTCGATGCTGTCGCAGCCGATCTCGGTCGCGTAGGCGATTCGCTTGACGCTGTTGACGCGCCCCATGTGAACCCACAGGTTTCGACGCTTGGCCTCGCGCACGAGCGCGCGTGCGGCCGGGCCGAGCTTCCAGCTGGTCGAGCCGCCGATGAACAGCGCGTCGATGCGCGGCCAGGCCATGCCCACCCACTGCGCCATGTGCTCAAGGCCGTCCTGTGCTACCAGGGCGATCGGCAGGCCGCGGCGCGCGGGGCCGGTCCACCAGCGCTCGAACTGGCGTGCGGTCTGGTGCGCGTCGCCCACCACGTCGGGCACGGCCACGAACAAGCAGCGGCCGCCGACGTGATGCAGACGATCGAGCATCGCGTAGTAGGCGTGAGAGTCGAGGCCCTGGTAACAGTCGTTGTCGGCCGCCCACGGGATGCCACGCTCGATCGTCGCCGCCAAGGCGTTGCAGTGGCGCGGCTGGATCAGGCGTCCGAGATTCGGGTGGGCGTGCTCGATCATCTGCGGCTCGGCCTGGGTTGCGAGCAACAGCATTAGCTCTCCCGAAGCGTCAGCTGCTCGTTGCCGCGTGCGTGGCCGCTGCTTTCGAGGATCGCGCCGGCGCCGATCTCGATCGGGTCGAGGCTGCCGATGTGATGCGCTACGTCGGCGAGCCAGTCGAGCGCCGCGGGTGATCTCAGGTCCCGGCCGCAGTCCAGACCGGCGCGCATCAGTCGGCTGGCGGCCTTGCGGGCGGCGTTTCGGCGTTCGTCGAGAGTGCTCAAAGTTCGACCTCGCGTGGGCAGATGCCGAGCCCGTCTCGCGCGATCAGCGCGAGCACGTCGATGTGAACCCACGGGCAGGGCTTCTCCTCGCCTGCCTCCGGCATCTCGCCGATCCGGCGTGCAAGCCAGCTCGATTCGCCGGTACGACCGCCGGGAGGGTCACGCCTGAGCCGGCCGCAGCGCGCGGCGATGCCGCTCATCGTCACCACGCCGAAACGGAGCTCCCGCTTGACCGCTTCGCGCAGGCCGCGGTTGAGCACGATCGCGCTGTCGGCGAGCCGCTGTGCCTCCTCTCGCAGGCGCCGCGTGGAGATGTGTTCACCGCAGCGGGCGATCGCTTCGCGCGTCAGCGTTCGGGCCGGCTCGTAGGCTTCGAGGCTGCCGACGACCTCGCGGAGAGTGAGAGCTTCGCAGTCATCCTCCCGACCTGGATCGTGAGCGCGCGTCCAGCGAAGCTCGGGCGCGTGGCCGGGCACCTGCACTTCGCTGATGCGGTAGACGTGACCGGCGGCGTCCTGCAGTCGGCTGACCGCCTGCGGCCCGTGGTTGCGGGACGAAGCTGGCGTGGCGTGACGGGTGGCCTGGAAGTCCTCGGGTGTCACCGCGCGGCAGCGACCCCGGCGCTCATCATCGGCGAGGTACAGCTCGCTGACGATCTGAGCGTTCTCAGGCGGCTCGTCCGGCGAGAGATGGGCGACCAGGCGCCCGTCGCTGAGGGTGCCGAGTTCGTAGTCGACGACGAGCGCGCTGCCGTCGGGGCGCTGGACGCGCAGCACCTCGCGCTCCTGTCCAGTCTCGGGCGCGTGGTATCTGCCAAGGCTTTGGGTGCGCGCGGTCGCGTTGGCTTGCGGCGCTGGCGTGGTCGGAGGATTTGCGGGTGCTGCGGTGGTCGTGCTCACGGTTCTCCCTTCGCACGGGTCTGAGCCCGCCGGGCGCGGGCCGTTGCCCGACTCCCGCGCACGCGCAGCGTGCGATCATCGGGAGGGCGAGGCCCGTCGTCCGCGCTCAGGCGCTACGTCGCCCCGGCAGCAGATGCAGCTCGCCGTGCCCGTCGGGCGCGAGGCGATAGCCGACGCCGCGCACGGCGATCAGCCAGCCGGACGCGCCAGCGTCCACGAGCGCGCGCCGCAGGCGACAGGCGTGCGTGTCAACCGTCCGCGTGGAGCCGGTGCCCTGATAACCCCACAGTTCGCGTAGCAGGTCCTGCTTGGTGTAGACGCGGCCAGGATCGCGTGCGAGGTGAGCGAGCAGTGCGTACTCGAGGCGGCGCAGGTGCACGGGTGTGGATGCGAACGTGGCTGCGTGAGCGTTGGTGTCGATCCGAAGCGCCCCGAACTGGATCACCCCGGCGGAGCTGAGGATGCCGCGGCGCAGGAGCGCGCGCACGCGGGCAAGCAGCTCTGCGTGCAGGAACGGTGAGCGAATCACATCGTCGGCGCCGGCCTCGAACGCGCGCAGCACCTCGGCAACCTCCTCGCTGGCGCCGACCCACAGGACGCGCACGCCGGGGTTGATCTCGGGATCGAGCTCGCCCGCGCGCAGCGCGCGTACTGAGTGAAGCCGGCTGGCCTGCTGTGGAGTTGGGGTGAGGATGATGAGGTCGATCTCGTCGGGTTCGGCGAGCACTCGGCAGAGTCGAAGAACGCGAGGGGCGCGCAGCACCCGGTAGCCGTCGAGGACAAGCTCGCGTGCGAGTGGATCGCTCGACGGTCTTTCACCAACGATGAGGACGACCTCGGGGTCGTTAGCCATTGCCGGGCCTCCGATCTGGAGTGTGGCCCCGCCGGGTGCGGAGCCGCGGAGCCCAAGCCCAGGCACGCCCGGACGGGTGTGCCACAATCCCGAGGGCGACGGCCTTCGCCGCCCCCGTCGATCGAGTGACCAACGGGGGCGCGCTGGACACCGCGCAGGTGTTAGGCATCCGCACCCACCGACTCGCGCCGCGGCGCTGGGGCCATCGGGATGCGCCCCAGCTCACCGGCCTGCTCCAGATAGTCAGCTACCAGCGCCTTGACTTCGCCATAGCCGCCTTTGTCCCGCAGCTCCTGCTCTACGGTGTAGATGCGCCCTGTCCCCTCTGTGGCAGCGTCGATGATCCTCGGCTTGCCGTCCACGCGGATGCCGTACAGAGCGCGGTGTTCCCCTGAGCGTGTCACGTAGCGCCCCAGCTCGAACGGCTCGTCTGTCCGTCGTGGCACTGGCGCTGCACCCCGCGGGGCCGGGTCCGCGCGCCTTGCGCTCGCACCGTAGCCAATGACCTCGCCGGGCTTCTGCTCAGTCGCGTAGGGCTGCTCCACCGGGTCCAGCTCCAGCCGGGGGGTTTCCAGACAACGCCCGCGCCTCGCCTTGAGCGCCCTCAGCCGTTCGATTTCACGCCCAGCCCGGTAGCCGCTGCGTGGCATGGTGAACGTCGTGCCCGTCTGTGAGGCAAGGTCCTTGAGGTAGGAGAGCTGCTTGGGGGATGCGCCGGATGCTTTTGTGAGAGGGCTCATAGTGTGAAAGTCCTTTCTGTGGTGAACTTGTGAACTTGCCCTCTGTTCATCACGCCCCGGAAGGCGAGTCAAGCAATTGATAATGTGAAATCTCTGCGCCCCCGCCAGGGGGCGATTCTCAATTGCTTGAAGGCGTAAGCCGATCTCGCAGGGAGGGGTGTGATAGGACTCTCGTGTTAACTCTCCGACGACCGGCTGGCACGGATGCCCAGGGCTGCGTTTAGCTCACCGGCCACGAACTGCAGTGCTTCTTTGACGAGTCGGCGATCGTTGTCGGGCCGTGGGTCGCCCTCGGGACATACGATGTTTTCGACATCACGCCAACCGCAGGTGACGCCCGCGCTTCCACAGATCGGGGAGATGGTGAGAATGAAGCCGCCGCCGTCGGCGTCGCTGTCGCCGTAGCACTCGGCGCCCAGCTCGCTGGGGATCACCAGAGCGCGCGCCGCGGTAGCCTGCTCGAACAGGCGCACAGCGACTTCGCCGGGGTTCTGGTCGGCTTGCAGCGGATCGTTGCGGCCGAGATTGGGGACCCACATCTCGCGCGTGATCCGTCGCCCGTCGACCTTCACAGGTGCACCGCTGTAGCTGATCGTTATTGGTGAAGCGGACGTGCTCATACGCGGACCCCGCTTGTGTGGGAGATGGCTTTGCTGTCGAGGACTTCCTGTGAGAGCGCCTCGGCGTCGCTGGCATCGTCGAGCAGGTAGCCGCAGCCGGTGAACGACTCTCGACAGTGCTCGCAGCGGGACGGGAGCTGGTTACGGCGCACTGGCTGGATGTGGCCGCAGCACATGCAGACAAGATTTGTGTGACTGTCGGTCTGCTCGGCGGCCGCTGTACTGGTAATGGTCACGCTTCACCTTCTTTCTTGCTGGCCCGTGGCGCCCGCCGTTTGCGGATGCCGGTGGCAGCCGCCACGCACCCCGCAGGGGTGCGATCATTTGCGGCTGCCGGCAGCCGAGCTGTGCCGCTAGCGCCTACGCGGCGAGCGCCAGCCAACGCTCGCGCTCTGCCGTGTTCGCGTTTGCCAAGTGCACCAGCACATCGCCGTGGCAAGCGCGCGGCGCGCACCAGCATCCGAGTACCAGCCCTCGCAGCTCATCCAGCGCTGCGAACAGCGCCGTGTTCTCGCGCAGCCACGCTTCATACAGCGCGATGCACTCGCCCCGCGCGCCGTGCTTGCCAACCACGAATGGGTTGCCCCACTTCGAGGGGGGCATCCACTTCGGGTTGCGCCCCACATATACATGGTGGCGCTCGCACTTGCAGTGCACCGCGCGTGGCTTGCCGAGCTGCACACGCGCTGGGACGAGTAGACCGCTGGGTCGCCGGGTGGGCTTGTTCATCGCTGTCTCCTTGAGGTCGGGGTCGGGCACGTTCCGGCCTTGAGCGGGCCGGCGGGGCGGGTCAAGCCCTGTCCCGGAGGGATCGCCGCAGGCGACGCGCAGCGCAGGGCTTTACGCGCCCTGTAAGCCGGTCTGCTGGCCTTCAGGGATGTGCTTGAACCCGGCCTGGAGTAGCGACTTCTAGCTCTCTTGCGAGTCAGCGGGCTGCGTTCACTGCGCTACGGTGAAGTCAAGCTCTCGCCAGCGCGTGATGCGACACAGGCAGCCGTCGTCGGTGCGAAAGCGCGAGCCGCCCTGGTAGGTGAAGGTGTTGTGCGTTTGGCCGTTGGTGAACGTGATCGCCTCCGAGAAGGTGACGGTCTGACCATCGCGCGGCCGTGGCTTGGCCAGGCGGGCGCGGCAGCGTTCGCGCCACTGGCGTGCCCAATCGTTGCTGGGCTCGGTCAGCAGATCGAGAATGCGAGCTGGGCAGTGATCCTCGCTGGGTCCCATGTCCTCGCTGATCGGCTTGGTGTAGAGAACGCCGCCCCGACGCTCGGCGAGCAGCACGAGGCCCCATATCTGTTGTTCGTCGCGTGCGCGCACGGCGGCGTAGATGACGGTGCCGTAGCGCGCGGTGTCGATCACGCGCGTCAGGAACTCCGCGCCGAGCTCGAACTCGATTGCCGCGCGTGCGGTGAACGGACCTTGTAGTGCTCCGCCGGTCCAGCCCATGATGCCTCCTGTTGGTAGGTAGCCCGCCCCTGGTAGGCGGGCGATTCCCCGCCCTCAAGCGCGCCCGCAGGGCGTGCCAGGCTGGGGCGGGATCGACCGCCCTACTCGCCGGCGTGCGCCAGGCACGCGCTGGGCGGGTCCTCGACGGCGCCGATGATCTCCACGCGGTCGTCGTCTTCGTCTTCCTCCTCGGGCACGATCGGGATGCTCAGCTCGTCCAGGCCGAGGTCGGTGAGATCCTCGGGTGTGGGCAGGCGCAGCCATCCGCGGATGCTGTTGAGGAGCGTCTCGGCGGTGCCGAAGCGGCCCTCGAACTCCTCGAGGTCGCTGGCGGTGAGGATCGGTTCGCCGTCGGCCATCACGCTGAAGTACCGCTCGATGCCCCGCTCAGGCTGGAACTCGCGGCCGGTGCCGGCGATCTCGCCCTCGCGCACGTCCCAGGCGACGTAGGAGATGCGGGCGAGGCGCAGCGTGGCGAGCACCGCTTCCATGCCGTCGAGCCCCCACTGGCGGGACTCGAACGTCAGGTCGAGGACGACGGTGCCCTCGGGTGAGCACTTGGCGGCGAGCCTGCCGCCGTTCACCTTCTTTGCGGTGAGGTCGACGCCGGCGTTGTGCAGCTCGGCTGCGACGTTGGCGGGTAGTGGCGTGGCGGGCCAGAGGATGATTGCGGCGTTGTAGGACTCGTACACGGCGAGCGTCCTTTCACTGACAGGGCTCCCGCTTGGTGCGGGTGCCGGTAGGCGGCCCTACGCACCCCGGCAGGGGTGCGACAATGGGGCTGCCGGCGCCCCACCATTCACACTTACCTTTTGTGAATGTGTGACTCCGCAAACGAGCTGAGTGTCACGACATCGCTGCGGTGAGCCGCTTCACGTGCTCCAGTCGAGCGAGGTTGAAGACGGGGATGCCGCGGTGGTGGGCGATGCGCAGCGCCTGGCCGGTCCCGCCGACACGCCGCCCACGGCCGTCGAGGCTGCCGTCAGGGGTCCAGCACAAGACGAAGCGTGCCGGGCTTTGCAGATCGGCGCCGAGCACCTGATGACAGTTGCGTGCGTGTAGAGCGCGAACGGCCCGCGGCAGCCGAGACCAGGCAGGGTGAAACGTTGCCGCCAGCTCGTAGGCCGCCGGCGTGGGCTGCCCGAGCACGAACTGCTCTGAGCCTCGGCTCGGCGCCTGGGCATCCGCCTCGAAGGTCGGCCAGGGCAGGTAAAGCTCCAACGGCCCGCGCGTGCTGGCGCCACGGCAGAACGCCTGGTCGGCGCCGGTGGCCATGCCCGTGCGCAGCACCCATCCCGTGGTCGAGAGCCAGCGCGCCGCGCCGGCCATCACGTCAAGCACGGCGGGCGGCGTGGCGCGTGAGCCGATGCCGGCGTAGGTGGGGAGCGGCTGTGCGGACGAGCTGACAGCGTTGTGTGGCATCACGCTTTCCTTTCGGTAGGCGGCCCTGCCGGTGCGGAGCCGATCCCCGATCAACCCGCACGCGCAGCGTGCGATCATCGGAGGGGACCTCGGCTCGACGCCCGGAGCTGTTGGGTCGCTCGAAAGGGTCGGCGCGTGCCGCGCAGGCGTCAGCGGGGCTCTACGCGCTCCAGATCCTCAAAGGCATCGTCGGGCACCTCGATCGCCGCCTCGTATCCGAGCTGCTTAAGCGTCTCAAGCACGATCTGGACGTGCTCGTAGGCACACTCCCTGGGCCTGAGCACCGGGTCGAGGCTTGCGTGAGGGTGCTCGACTTGGGCGATCACGGGATCGTGGTTGACGGGTCCGAGCGTCAGGTGCGTAACGCACGTCGGCACGCCCTGGTGGCCGACGAAAGTGGAGTGAACCTCCAGCGCGAGCCCGTGGTCGGGCAGGGTTGTGGCGATCGTCAGCACGTAGGCTCCTGCACAAATGCAGGTCGTCTCGCTGGCGACTTGGCGACCGTCGAGGGTGACTCTCAGTGGAACTTTGCGCCGCCCGCTCATAGTCACCGAACCGTAGCGCGACGATGCGACCGAGGCTTCGGGAGCGCTGGAGGCCAGCTCTCAGGCTAGCCGAGGCTGTGCGCTACGCGCCTAGCCGCCGGGCGTGTAGGCCCGCAGGACGCGCTCGCCGCCGGCGGCGCGGTAGAGCGCGATCCAGTCCCTTGCCATCTCGTGCTGCAGGCGAGCCAGAGGTATGCGTCCGGCGCAGGCCATCCGCGCTACCCAGGTCTCGAGCTGGTCCTTTTGCTCGGCGTTGTTGGGGCCGGTGCGCAGCTCAGGCCAGAGGTTGCGGGGGTCACGTGGCGCCCCGCCGATCGAGAGCGGTACGAGGTGGTCCTCCTCGTAATCGCTCGGAGGACCTGGTAGGCCGTAGGCGCGCATCTGAGCGAGCTTCAGCGGCTCGGTGAAACTCTCGGGCGGTCGCACGGAGCGGCTGTACCCGAACGCGCAGATTGTGGCCAGCGGCACCCCGGAATGGACGGCTCCGGGCGTGCAGCGAGAATCGGGCAGGCCGTCATGCTGGACGCACCGAGACGGCGGCCGGTCAACGCTCGACCATCCGGTTTCGCTGGGCGGCGCGCAGCCGACGAGCAGCACTGCTGCGAGCAGGTAGAGCGGCATGGCGAGCTGCCCTCGCAGCCGCGCGAGTGCAGTTGACCTGGGGCTCACCGGGACACCTCGCTGGCGGGTTCTGTGAGCCGGAAAGTGCGCGCGAGGCGGCGGCGCAGCTTCAGGAAGTCGCGTTCGCGGGTGCCGCTGTCCCACAAAAGCGCCGCGAAGTCGAAGATGGTGCCGCCCCTTTTGCAGTGCGCGCCGAAGCAGTAGAAGGTGCCGTCAGGGTAGAGCTGAAGGCTCGGCTGGGTCTCCTCATGAAACGGGCAGAGCACCTTGCCGGCACGGTTGGGCTCTCGTCCCGTCAGGACGCGCACATAGTCGGCTGCGGGGATGGCGAGCAGCTCTCGGTCAAGAGCGGTGCGCCCAACGCGGCGGCTCGCCGACCACGCCGGCCGCTCATGGTGAGGCTGTGGATCATGGGGAAGCCGGGTGAGGACATCGGCGAGCGCGTAGCGCGCGCCGGCATCGTGCTCGAGGAGCCTGACTGGTGCCGGCGGTGTGTGCTTGTGGTTGAGGCTTTCGGGCGGCCTGAGCATCCGTACGATGTCGGCGCATCCGGGCTCACCGTGCAGGCCGAGCGCGAGCCTGCGGTTGGCGCTCTCGATCGTGGCGGGGCTCGCGCGCTCACGCAGCCGCCAGTAGATGTGCAGGTGCCCTGGTGAGCCGGAGGCGATCACCATTGAGGGTGGGCAGGCGAAGCCTTCAAGCCGCTCGCGGGCGGCTGGGTCGTCGCACTCGATATAGAGCAGATGAGAGCCGCTGATCGCGGTCTTGTCTCCGCGGGCGCGGTCGCGCAGCGCCGCCCCGACATACACGTCGGCGCCAGCCGCTAGCTCCGTGATCCGCTCGGCGATCTGCTGCAGGCGCAGAACCGAGACGTAGCGCCGGCGCATCACTCCTGCGGGCGGGCTGTAGCGCAGGTCAAAGAACTGGGTGGCCCGCGAGTCTTCCGCGAGGATGCGGAGGTAGGTCAGCAGTTCGTCGGGGTGGCATTCAGGGAGGCTCAATCGCGGACCTCCGGGGTGAAGGCCGCGAGGTACTCGAACTCGCCGTTGAGCAGCGGCATCTGATCGGGGTGGCGCGCGGCCCACGCGGCGCACTGCTCGAGCGTGAGCTCGCCGCGGCGCATCGCGGCGATTCGCTGAGCTGGGGTTAGCTCCCACATCGCGCGCAGGCGGGCATCGCGCGCTCGAACTGCCTCGAGGGCTTGGTCGAAAGCGGTGGTCTGGTTCATGGTCGTGTCCCGTTGGCTGTGAGCTTGCGGCCCGCGCCCCGGTGGGGGGCGCGGGCCGCCTTGAGCCCTAGAACGGGGTGTCCTCCTCTGCGCCGGCGCCGACCGTGGCCAGCTCGCGCTCCTCGCCGCCGTTCCCCGCGCCGTTGCCCGCGCCGTTCCCGCTGTTCAGGAACTGCACGGAGTCGGCGATGATGTCCACGGCCTGACGCTTGTCGCCCTCCTGGGTCTCCCACTCGCGCCACTCCAGGCGCCCGTCGACCGCGACGGGACGGCCCTTGGAGAGATACCGGGCGGCGTTCTCGCCCTGTCCGCCCCACACGGTGACGTTGAAGTAGTTGGGCTTGTCCACCCACTCCTCGCCGCTCTTGCGGCGCGTGTTGCAGGCGATCCGCAGACTGCAGACCGGAGTTCCGCTCGGCGTCGAGCGCAGCTCGGGGTCGGCGGTCAGGTTGCCGGTGATGACGACTCGGTTGATGTTGTTCATTGCTGTTCCTCCTGTTTGGTGGTTGTTGGTGCTAGTGACGCAGCCCAAAAAAGACGCCGACCGGCGCGCGGAGCCGAAGCCCGTAAGGGCGAAGGGGAGCCCCCGTAAGGGGGCCGAAGCGCTAGTCCGGCGGTGTCCAAAATGGGGCAAGACACGACGTGCCGACAACCAACGAGGACTGCTTGAACAGCCAGTCGGTTCATCTCTTTGCAGCTGAGCGTGACCCGTTCTTGATCGTCGGCTGGACGGCATTGTCTGTTTCTCCTTGCGTATCCCGGCCGCGTCAGATACGGCGGCCTGTGTGGGTACTGACCACAAGCCCTCGCCAACGGCCAACGAGTTTTCGCGGCGGCGACCGTCCGCGAGCAACGAGCACAAGGTCTAACCGTCGCGCTGAGGTTGAGCTGACCGTGTAGCTGAGGGTGAAGGTGCCGAAGTCGTTGGCCGGTGTGGGCCGCTGGAGGTCAGTAGCAGCGATGACCGACACCAGACCAGCGCGCGCAGCGCAACTGGATGTGCCTGGCTGCCATGCGAAGGCGGGCACCGCATGAGGATTCACACCGTTGGGCGGCGCCCGGCGACGAGGATGCTCACCTCGGCCATCGCCGTGCTCGCGCTTGCCGGTCTTGTCAGTGGCGTGGTGCCGTGGTGCTGGACACAGGCGGCGTGCCTGGTGTCGCTGCGAGCACCGATGCGGCTGCCGGCCGGCGACGCCGCGACTGCGATGTGGCGGCTTGTCATCCGCGGTGGCTGGAGCACGCCGTGTCGTGCGTTTCCGAGGGCAGCCGAGAGAGCGGCTGCGCCGGGGGCGCCCGCCTACGCGCTCGTCACCTTCTTCTCGCTGGCGTTGCTCTGCTGGGCGGCGTGGAAGGTCTATCGCCGTGTGCGCTCGTGGCGGGCCGGCTCCCCGTTGGGGAAGGAGCAGCGCACCATCGCGCGGCGTGCCGTGGATCGCGGCTGGGTGCGCTCGCGCACGTGGGCGGTGCCGACAGACCTGCGCCGGCTATGGGTGCAGGGGCCAGCCTCGGGCCGCCCCTACCTCGGCGTGATCGGACGGGTGCCGGCACGGACGTTGGCGGCTGAGCTTGAGGTGCAGCCGATGGTCGTCGCGCCGCCGCGGGCGGGCAAGTCCAGCGGCTATGTGGTGCCCTGGCTTTTGGATCACCGCGGGCCGGCGCTGGTTCTCTCCACCAAGCGCGACATCTATGACGCGACGGCGCCCTATCGTCGAAGCCTCGGCCGCGTGTGGGTCTATGACCCCTTCGGCGACCGTTCAAGCGCTGGCTTTACACCTTTGATCCCGGCGCGTAGTTGGCCTGGCGCGATCCGTGCAGGTGAAGCGCTTGCGTCGGCGGCGCACCCGGATAGCAGCAACGCCGCCAACGAGTTTTGGGACAAGGAGGCCGCGAGCATGTTGGCGCCCTTGCTCCACGCCGCCGCGATCGCCGGTGAGAGCATGAGCGAGCTGGTCAGGTG
Organism: uncultured Solirubrobacterales bacterium; assembly: GCA_963715925.1. GTDB lineage: Bacteria > Actinomycetota > Thermoleophilia > Solirubrobacterales > Solirubrobacteraceae > Palsa-744. Next base: position 169,870 of record OY970282.1, read on the forward strand.
GTTGGATGCGCGTGACTTCACAGGCGCGATCGCCTGCTTGAAGGCAGCGGGCGCCTCGGCGGCGGCAGACCAGCTTGAGGGCGTGAGCCGCCGCGACGAGCGAAACCGCGAGACGACGGTGATGAGCGCGCTCAATTTGTTGCGTGCCTACCGCTACCCGCAGGTCGCGGCGTGCGCCGTCGGCGATCTCACCCCCGAGCGGTTTCTCGATGGGCAGGCCAACACGATCTATGTGGTGGCGGCCGGACACGACCAGGATGCGCTGCGGCCGGTGATCCTGGCGCTGGTGGCCGCGATGTACGAGGCGGCGATCGTCAAGGCCCGCGTGAGCGGTGTGCTTGACCCGCGGTTGTTCATCCTCATGGATGAGGCGGCGAACATCGCGCCTGTCCGCAACCTCGCGCCGTGGCTGTCGCAGTGCGGAGACCACGGCATCGTGATCGCAACGATCTGGCAGTCGATCGCGCAGATCGACCAGCGCTACGGTCGCGCAGCCCGCGACGCGATCTGCGCTGCGTCGACCGCGCAGGTGTTCATCCCGCCTTTGGCCGAGCCGACAAGCGCCGGATACCTCACGGAACTGCTCGGCGAGGAGCCGGTCGCCAATGCGTCCACGTCAACGGGCTTGGCGCGGCACACGCTGAGCATTGGTCATCAGAAGGCGGCGCCGTCACCGTGGCTTCGGCAGATCGGCCGCGGGCGCGCGGTGCTCGTCTACCGCGACCTGCCGCCCGCGGTCGTCCGCGCACCAGGCTGGTTTGAGGACCCGCGGTTCGCGCGCTACGCGCAACTGCTGGCTGGTCGCAGCTAAACGTCTGCCACTTGTCTGTCTGCCACTCGTTCGTCTGACAGTTGGCTGTCAGCGGGGCGCGTGCATTTTGGGCGCCTCGCCGGGTGCGTGAGAAATTCGTTGGCCGGTCTGGGGCGCTTGAGGTCAGTAACGCCGATGACCGATAGAACAGCAGTACCCGAGCGCGTGAGCCAGCGCGCGAAGACCGCTCGCCGCGGCGGCGGCTCTGGCAGCCAGGCGGTCGGCGACTACGTGGGCCAGCCAGCCGGCGAGGCGGCTCAGGCGGTGCGTCGTGCCGGGTTGCGTCCTGGTCTTGATCGCTCGTTTGGCTGCCCGGCGGAGCTGGTCGGTCTCGTCGTCGCGCAGGACCCTGCGGCAGGCAGCGGCCTGGCTCGCAACGGGATGGTGACGCTGTACGTGGCGGCTCCCGGAGGCGAGCCGCTTGACGGCGACGCGGAGGCCCCCACGGCTGCCGGCAGCGCGTCGGATGACGAGCTGCTCTTGGCGGAGCCGGCGGGCGATTCACTGAGCACGCCGACGGTGCCGGTGCGGGCGCGGCGGCGCAAGCGCGGCCGCGCTCAACGCTTGCCGGCGCCAGTGGAGCCCCCGCCCTTTGTCCCCGATGCAGCGGCGAGTCTGCACGCGCTTGCGCAGGCCGCCGCTCAGCCGTTGGGCGAGTGGCCACCGGAGCTCGACGCGCCAGCTGGCGCGCTCGAGGACGAACTCGCGGGCGAGCTTGGCGAGCGCGAGTTCCCGCACGAGGACTTCGTGGTGCATGTCGAGGATGTGCTGGCCGGGCGTAGCGGCCCCGGCTGGCGCCGCGCTTATCCGCGTCGGCGCGTGGTGCGTGGACTCGGCGATCGGGGCCGTGTGCGTGGATGGCTGGGCGAGCATCGGGTGCTCGCGGGCACTGTCGGCGCGGCGCTCGCCTTGTGGATGGTCGTCGGCGCCGCCTCGGTACTGGACGGCCGCCACGCGCGTCCTGCGGCGGCCGGCGTGGTTGCGCCGAGCCATGCGCTTGGCGCGAGGGATCGCGCTCCCGCTCTGAAACCGCCAGCAGCACAGAGGTCGAACGCGCCTAGTACGGCGGCGGCGCGATCCCCGCGCCCATACACCGTCCAGCATCGGGCTTCGCGCGCTGGGCCATCTCGACCAGTCCAGCACCGTGCGCCGCGGCTTGTGCATCCGGTGGCGCCTGCCGTCAGGGAAACGGTCGCGCCGTCTCCAAGGCAAGCGCCAGCGCCGCAGCCCTCAGCAGGTGTGCCGCCGCAGGCGAGCGCGCCGCCTGCCCCAGCGCCTGAACAGAGCAGAGGGGGCCTGTTCTCGCCGTGAGCTTGCAACCCACCACAAAGGAGGTGAGGCCAGTGATGGCGCTCACATTCAGACAGGCGCTCGCCTGTCGAGATCGGAGGCGAGCGGCTCTGCTGCTGGCCTTGGGGACGCTGACGGGGACCGTGCTCACGGTTGCGGTTCTGGTGGCGTTCCCGGATTCCCACGCTCACGCTCTGAACGCCGCGGGTGCGTTTAAAGGCACGCCGATCACCGGGGTTCAGAACTTCGTTGAAAAGCTGAAGGGCAGCCTGGTGTGGCTCGGCGGCACGGCGATGAGCCTCGTGATCGCGGTCGTCGGGATCATGTTCATGGCCGGGCACTCCCGCGCGCATGACGTGGCGATCAAGACGCTCGTGGGTTTGGCGATCCTCGCCTCGATCAGCGGGATCGTCGCGTAAAGGGCGTGTGCGGTGCTCTTTCGCGGACACGCACGGTTGCTGCCGGCGGCGGTCACGGGCTCGCTCTGTTTGATGCTCGTGTGCGCGCCGGCAGCCTCCGCCGCTACGGGCGGCGGAGGGCAGTTCGCGCCGCTGGCGTTCCTCGGCCTGCCGAGCTTGCACGAAATCATCGAAGCGATCGCCAAGGGGTTCTTTTCGGCGCTCGCGGGTGCCTTGGTTCCTGGGTTTCTCAAGCACGGCACCGTCGCCACGATCCAGCATCTCGTCGCGCTGCCGGACCCTGCGACTTGGGGGCATGTAGACGAATTGGAGAGCGACATGACCTACCTGGGCATGTCGCTGATGCCGGTGACGTTGGCGGTCTGCACGCTGCGCTACTGGATGATGGGTCTCACCGGGGCCGCGCATCCGGTGAGCGCGCTGGGCCGGTGCGCGTGGGCGACCGGCGTGCTGGTGATCTACCGCTGGCTGGTCGAGCAGGTAGTCGACGCCACGAACACGTTGACGCACGCGATCCTCGGCTTCCCGGTTGTCGCTAACGGCTTGGCGAGCATCATCACCGTCCTGTTTGGTGGTGCGCTGCTGTTGGGCGCCGGCGGCGTGTTCGGAGCGTTCCTGGTGATTGTCGGCGTCGTCTTCGCCGCCTCCTTGTTCGCGTCCTCGGAGGCGTTGACCGTGCTGTTGGCGCTGGTGTTCTGCGCAGGGCCTCCGTTCATCGCGCTGGCGCCGATCCCTGAGCTCTCTCATCTGGCGCGGGTGTGGGGCCACGCGCTGACGGCGATCGTGCTCGTGCCGATCGGCTGGACGCTCCTGTTCGCCACCGCTGGCGCGCTGACCTTGGATGCGACCAGCGTCACGCACGGCGCCGGTGGGCTGCCTGGGCATATCGCGGCGGCGTTTGCGGGGCTGATCACCTTCATCCTCGCGGTGAAGCTGCCGCTGATGCTGTTCGGGGAGCTGCGGCACATCCTCGGTGGCGCGCTGCGCGGTGGAGGCGCGGCGGGTGGCTCGCAGAGCCAGAGCGCGATGCCGGGAGCCGAGCGGATGCGCGCCGCGCACGCGCGGCTGCGCAGCTTCGGATTGGAGGGGATGCCTGCGCTGGGACGAAGCGCGGGTCGCGCCGCTGGCGCGATGGGCGCCCCGGAGGGAGGACCGCTCGGCGCGGCTCGTCGGGGCTTGGCCGGCGCAGCACGACGCACCGGCTTGGTGTCGGCGATAACCCCGGCTGCTGCCGGCGCTGGCGCTGTGGGCGGCATGGCAGCCGGCGCGGCGGGCCGTGGTGGCGGGCGAGCAGCCACGCGCTCAGGCGGGGTGCGCGAACGCCTCTCGCGGGCGGGAACGATTCTCGCCAACGCTCCGCGCGAGGCGCGGGCGGCGATGACGGCAAGCTCGCGCTCCGGCGTTCGTCGCCCGGCACATGGGCCTCGGGCTGGTGCGAGCAACGCGACGGGCAGGGCACCGGCGCGCGGCAGCGGCACAAAGACGCCCGGCACGCGGCCTGGCGGGCGAGCTGGGTCAGGCAGCGCGGGCGCGACTGCGGGCTCGCGCACGAGCGCTCCGAAGGTGGTGGTCAGGCCGGCGGCGGGGCCGCCGCCGAACGGGCCGGCAGCGGCAAAGTCAGCTCAAGCTGGGGGCGCTCATCCGGGGCGCAAAGTCGCTGCGAACGCGCGTAGCGAAGCGACGCCCCCAGGCAAACGGGCAAACACGCCTCCAAGCAAGCGCGGCCCTGCACCGGGCGCGGGGCGCCAGGCGGCCAAGCCGGCCGGGCCTGCCCCGCCCTCGCAGGCTCGCAAGCGTAGGCCGCGTCCTCGGAGCGGGCCGTGATTCACCGCACTTTCCGTTCGCTGGATGAGGCGCCGAAGCTCGTCGGGTTCACCGTCAAGCAGTGGGCGGTGCTGATCGCGGGCAGCGCCGTGCTGCTGGGCGTGATCCATCTCGCGCACGTGCCCACGAAGCCCGCGATCACGCTCTGCGTGTTCGTTATTGGGCTGCCGGCCGCGCTGACCTATGTGTCTGAGAGCGGCGGCCTGCAGCTCACTGTGCTGTTGCGCGCGATGTGGCGCTGGCGCTTTAGCGCTCACACCTTGCCGGTCAGCTCGGCGGGAGAAGCGTGCCGTGCTCGGGGAGTGGTGATTCTCACCGAACAGCAGCAGTTGGAGGAGCCTGTCGGGCAGGGCTCGCCGGTGGAGCCTCTGGATGATGTGGCTTGGGAGCGCTGGGGCTGATGGGCCGCAAGCGTCGCGTATGTGACCTGCTGGGTGTGGCCGCGATTGAGCCTGACGGGCTGCTCATCAGGGAGGACGGCACGTATGTCCGCTACCTGGAAGTGGAGACGGTCAACCCGCTCGCGGTCGAGCAATCCGAGGGCGAGCAGATCTCAGGCGCGTTTGCGCAGATCGCCGCACGGTTGCCCGATCGCCAGTCCCTGCAGCTGTATGTGCAGGGCAGCACGCTGGACGTTGAGGCGCTTTTGGCGGAGGAGACCTACCGCTGCGAGCGCGCGGCTGGCGCCGCGGAGGACGCTGGCGAGACGGAGCGCGCGACGGCGATCCGCCGGCTTGGGATCGCCCAGGAGCAGTCGATCCGCAAGACCGCCAGGGCGATCAACCCGCTGCGGCTTCGCTACCTGGTGGTCTGCCCGTGGCAGCCGACGCGCCGGCCGGTGCTCGGCACTCGGCGCGGACGGGCGCTGCGCATCCGCGAGTCGGTGCATCTGCGGGCGATCCGTGACTCGCTGCGCCACACCGAAGGCATACGCACAGACCTCGACGCGATGGGCCTATCGGCACGGCCGCTGTCGGGCCACGAGGTGCTGGACCTGCTGCACAGCCGCTTTGACCCCGACGCGCAGAGCTCGGGGTCGTTGCCGGCGAGCTTCATGCAGGGCGAGGTCGTGCAGCCCGCGAGGGTCGGCGAGAGCGAGGATGAGGCGGACGCTCGCGCGCAGGCGCTGAGCGAGGCGATCTGCACCGCGGAGATCGACCTGTCTGATCGCAACCGCGTGCGGATTGGCTCCTCGCTCGAGCAGATCTTCTATGTCTCGCTGGCACCGGAGCAGACGTGGCTTGGCTGGCTGCTTCACATGATGCAGTCGCCCAGCCCGTTCGTGCTGAGCGTGCATATCGAGGCGACCGAGCGCTACCGCGAGCGGATGGCGCAGAAGCGCCGCTACAAGCGCCTGTATGGGGTCAACCGCGGCGTGGAGAGTAATGGCCGTCCGCTTGACCCCGATGCGCGGGTGCGCGAGCAGGAGGCGGCCGAGCTGGTCGACGAACTCGCTGCGAGCGTCGGCGCTGGCATCTACCGCGTGAGCATCTACCACGCCGTCAGCGAGCGCGACCCCGAGCGGCTGGCGGAGCTGTGCCAGGCCACCGCGCGGGAGGTGACGATGGCAAGCGACGCGCGGGTCAACCACGGCCTGTTCGCCCAAGAGCAGCTGTGGCAGTCCACGCTGCCGCTCGGCAGGGACGTGGCTGCCCGTAAGCGCAAGTACGTCAGCCGCAACGTCGGGGACACCTTCTCGCTGGTGGGGACGAGCTGCAGCAGTCCCGGCGGCATCCCGCTCGGCTATGCGCTGCCGGGTCGCACGTTGGAGCGCATCGACCCGTTCGATGCGGCGCACACCAACCATCTGATGCTGGTCGCGGGGATCACGGGGTCGGGCAAGACGATGGCGACGATCATCCTGTTGATCCGCGCGCTGGCGCAGGGCGCGACCGGGTTCATCATCGACAGGGCAGGTCACTTCGCGTTCCTCGCCTCTTTGATCCCCGGTGCAGCGTCGGTTGAGATCGGCGCTGACGCGCACGCGATCAACTCGTGGGATGTCGAGGACTCAGGCGATGTGTCGCCGGAGAAGGTCGACTATCTGCTCGCGCTGCACGCGCAGCTGCTCGGCGAGCACCATCCAGGCCAGGATTCATACGGGCTCACAGACCTGGAGAGCAACCTGCTCGGGCTGGCGATCGCCGAGGTGTATGAGCGCTGCGCGCTGACGGGTGAGGAACCGCGCGAGCTGCTGTTGCAGGAGGAGCTTGAGCGTCGCTACCAAGTTGAACGCGACGAGGGCTCGGCGGGGATCGCGGAGGCGCTTCGCAACCTCTCGATGCGCCTGAACAACTACGTCGGGGACGGCCCCTATGCCTATCTCACGGATCGCCCGACGACGATCCTGCCCGACGCGCCGCTGATCGTCTTTGACACGCAGAGCGTGCCGGAAGCGAAGGCCGCCGCAGTGTTGTTCGTGCTTTGTGAGCACGTCAAGCGCCGGATCGAGAGCACCCGAGCCGAGTACCTCGCAGGCGAAGGTCCCAAGCACGCCTGGGCCGGCCGGACGATCTTGGCGGTCGATGAGTGCTGGAAGCTGACCGAGCGGCCCGCCACGGGCCGCTGGTTCAACGAGTTCTGTAGGCGTAGCCGCCATTGGGCGGTGTGGGTGATCGCCATCAGTCAGCAGATCACCGACTTCGACAACGAGTACGGCAAGGCGCTGGTCGCCAACGCGAGGATGCGCGTCACCGGCCGCCAGGAGGCCAGGGAGCTGGCACGAATGCGCGAGGCGCTGAGCAACACCGAGGAGCGCGAGGCCGCGATGTCCCAGCTACGCACCGTCCCCGGCGAGTACGCGCTCGTGTATGTCGAGAACGGCACCCGCGGCGAGGCGATCGTCCAGGTGATCGTCGCCGAGCTCGAGTATTGGATCGCCACCTCGAACCCTGCGCGCGATGACCCTGTGCGGCGTCTGGCTCTGCGCCAGACCGGCGATGAGACCTGGGAGGAACGCTGGCAGGCGCTTTTGCTGTGTGCGGATGAGGGCTGGCGCACACAGGCGCTCGCCGAGCTGGAGCTGACCGCGTGATGCAGGCGCGCATAGCGATAGCGCTGCTAAAAAACCGGCAGGTGCAGACGGTGCTGCTGATCGCCGCGCTGATGGTGGTGATGCTGCCCGTGCTCGTGGCCGCTGGGGTCGCGGGCTTGTTCTCCCAGGAAGCCGAAAACGCCTGTGGTGGCGCCGGGAGCGTCGGCCAGGTCAATCAGCCGGCCGGCGGCGGGCCGCTGTCCCAAGGACTCTATGCGGTGCCCTTGGGACTGGCACAGGGGCGCTGGTATGAAGTCGGCGCGACAGAGTACGGCGGGCCGGGCGACCCGACTTCTGGCGACTACGGCTCTATCCCGAATCCCGGCGAGTCATATCTCCCGTCGCATCCTGATTCGTTCGCGGAGCTGTCGGTGCTCGACAGCAACCCAGCGAATACCGGGGGCTTCACATTCGCCGACGCGAACGCGCTGAGCAACCTTCCGTATCTCACCGGGCTTCGCGTCGCTCACGACGGACGCGACAGCCTGCTGCTCAAGCGCGACACTGGCTACGGACAAGGACCTGGCCAGTTCATCTCAAGCGGCCAGCCCTACCGCCTTGACGTTTGGTGGCAGGCCGCCCAGCAGCTTCAGATCACCAAGAGCGCGGTCGAGATTCAGCTTGCGCCGAGCACCGGGGCAGCGCCAACGCTCGGCGCGATCCCAGCGTCCACCGAAGCCGGCGGCTCCGGCGAAGCGGGCGCGGCCTGTCCGGTAGTCGAAGGCGCGGGCAGCATTCCGCTGCCGCTCACGCCGGGCGCGCAGACGAAGATGCTGCGGAGTGGGCTGGCTGCGGCTGGCGAAGAAGCCCCCGTGGCGGTGAAGCGCATGGTGGCCGCCGGCAACCGCCTGTTCCACGCGGTTTACCTTTGGGGCGGAGCGCACGGCACCTCGCTGAACACGTTGCAGCCTGGCTATGACTGCTCCTCGGCGGTCTCCTATGTGCTGCACGCTGGCGGCGTATTTGGCGAATACGCCGAGGACTCCACCGAACTTGAGTCCTACGGCGAACCTGGCCCCGGCCGTTATGTCTCGATCTACGCCAACGCCGCGCACGCCTTCATGTACGTGGGCGGTCTGCGCTTCGACACGGTGGAAAAGCCCGAATACGACACGGGGCCGAACTCCGGCAAGCCCGGCCCGAAGTGGCGCGTCTCGGCCTCGGTGCCCAACTGGTCGACCTGGACCGTCCGACACCCACGCGGCCTATGAACAGGCGCAGCATCAGAGCAGCGAGCGCAGCGTGCCTGGCAGCACTTGTGGTTGCGCTGGCTGGGTGCAGCAATCCCGACGCGCCGAGCGCAGGACCGACCACGAGCTCGCCGAGCTCGCCACAGAACGCCGGTGAACCATCGGCTCCGGCGCCCGCCTCGCCAGCGTCGCAGGCGCCGATGGACATGCAGAGCACACCGTCGGCCGCGCTCGCGGCGTTCAGCCACTCCTACTCGAACTGGACCTACCGCACGTTGACGAGCAATCAGCGCGGGCTGGCGGAGATGTCGGTCGGCTCAGCAAGGCTGGCCGAGCAGCAGGCCGCCGCATCGAGCCAGGCGGACACCACGATCGTCCGTGGGCGCATCTGGAACAGCGGGCAGATCGTGAGCATCGCCGGCGACCAGGCACAGCCTGGGATGTGGGCGATCGTCACCCGCGAACAGACCGGCGGCTCCTCGCAGTACGAAGGGCTGCCCGCCTCCTTTCACGTCACCCTGGCGCGGCTGGCGCGCGTGCCCGGCGGTTATGCGGTGAGCGAATGGCTGCCGCAGAACTGAGTAACGCTCGCTTTGCGGGACGGTGGCTGCCGGCGGGTCTGCCAGCGATATGGCTTTCTGCGTATCTCGTGGTCTGGACGTTGACGTTGGCTCCAGCGGCGCTGGTGGCTCTCCTCGGCAATCCGCTGACGCCCCCCGCGCATCCAGCGCAGCACAACGCGCCGCCAAATGCCGGGCATGTGCTCTGGCTCGCAGCTCACAACATCCCGATGGTGTCCTGGCCGCTGCTGCTCGGCGTGCTGGGTGTTCACCGCAACTGGGTGGCCCGGCATGTCACCGACGGCGTTCTGCTGTTCTTGGTCATTGCGACCACCCTCCCGGTGGGTGCCAAGCTCGGCGCCTACGGCGTAGCGCTGCTGCCTTATCTCCCCCATCTGCCTCTGGAGTGGGGCGGCCTTGCGCTGGGCGCGAGCGCGTGGCTCGTGCAACGCCGCCATGCGCTCACCGTCAGGGAAGGGTTCGGCCTGTTCGCGCTGATCCTGTGCGTGATGGTCGGCGCGGCCGTTGTGGAGACCGTCGCGGTGCCGCACCGATGAGCACGCGAACCGCGTATGCGGCACGTTTGGACTGCCGAGACTGGACGGTGCCCGATGGTTGACGCTTGAATGAAATGTTGCAAGTAGAATGGGGTCCGCAGAACTGTCCCGAATTGCTGGGACTTTCCGGCTGGGTCAGGACTGACCTGGAGATAGATGTATGGACACGGTAGACGCCAACGCAGGGGCTGGATGCCCTCGTGACCCACCGGGGGAAGGGGTCGCAGTTGTGCCTCAAGCCGGGAGTCGGCGTGCGTTTGGGTCTGAGCGCGTCGGCCAGCTCCTTGGCGAATGGCAGAAGGTGGAGCTGCGCATCGCCCGCGGTTTTGCGGAGTGTCGTGGGCTGAACGAAGCGCAACTCGAGGACATCTACCAGAACACGGCGCTGGCGCTCTACCGGCGCCCCTATGCCGGCGAGGAGCATCTGCGAAACGCGCTGCGCGACGGGATCAAGCGGCGGGCACTGCGCGAACACCGCGACGCGCACCGGCACACGAAGATCCTGGCACGCAACGCTCCCAGCTTCCGGCTCATGGCCGAGGCACAGGAGGGGCAGAGCGCACCCGAACCGGCCGTCCTTGCGCACGAGGATCGTCTGATCGCCAGCGAGTTCTTGACGGAACTGACCGAGCGCGAGCGACGGGTCTTTGGCTGGCTGGTTGAGGGTCTTGCGTACCGGGCGATCGCCACAGTGCTTGAGATCCCTCTCAACGAGGCGCGCAATACCGCGCGGGTGTGCGCACGCAAGCGGGAGCGCTTCCAGCTGCTCTACGACACGGGCCGACTGTGCGGATACCGGGCGCAGACGATCGAAGCGTTGCAGAACGGCGAAAGCACGAGCGAGGAGTTGGCCGAGCGCGCATTCGCCCATCTTGAGAGCTGCGCCCACTGTCGCCTTGAGCACAAGACGAACGCCAAGCGGCTGCGGCGTAGCTTCCGTGACCAGGCCGCCGCGCTGCTGCCGCCCGTACTCATCGGTCATCTTGGCTGGCTTTCGAGGCTCGGCGTTCGAGCCAGGCTGCTGGCGCACCGCCTCGGGATCGAGACGGCGCCGTATGGGCAGGGTGGTGTGCGCGAACGCGCGGTCGCCATGCTGGCCGGCGCCGGCGCCGGCGCAAAGATCGCCGTCGGCGTGGTCACGATCGGCGTGCTGGCAGGTGGAGCTGTCGCCACACACGTCCTCGAACAGAGTCCCGCGCAACGGCACCGCCACCCCGCGCACAGCGCATCCGCAGCGTTCCCGTCATCAGCGCCGATCCCACGGCCGCTCAGCGCGACTGCGCTCACCCCGTCACTGAGGGCTAGCGACCACCGCGGCGTGCATACCTCTAGCCGTCCGCGCAAGCGGCACGCCGGGGTACGCCATCAGGCGAGCGTGACGCATGGCGCCGCGCGGTCGAGCGCCGCCGGGCAGCACGAACCCGGTGGCTTCGCCTACTTGGGCGTACCCGCGAGCACGAGCGCTCCCGTCGCGCCAGCCCGTGCAGCCAGCAGCTCCGAAGACCAGCACGGCGGAGGAGCGTTCAGCCCATGAGTAAGCCCGGAAAAAATTTGTTGGCCGGTTCGCGGCGGTTGGGGTCATAGACCCGCGAAGCCCCACAAAACGGGGGCCTGACCACGGAATGAACGCGATGACGAACAAGCAGAAGGAAAGGCTCGCCCGCCGCGCGCTGACGCTGGCGCTTGTGGTGCTGGGCGGGTTGGTGGCTGCGAGCAGCGCATACGCGGGAAGCTGGATGGAGGTCTCCTGTGTGAACCCGAGTCAGTCGGCGGCGCCGAGCGAAGGATGGTCGAGCTTTGCCGCAGGCGGCGGCTACGGGTCGAACGTCGGGACCGGGTGCGCGCCGGGCAGCCCGATGTACGCGATCCTGAGCACAGACGCCGCCGTCGGCGTCGGCTCCAACGAGACCCTTCAGTACACCCCGCCCGGCGGCTCACGGCTGATCGGTGGCTCGGTTGATGTGAGCTTCTTTGCCGATGGCGGTGGCTACAACGCCTCGGGTACAGCGGTGGCCTACACGCCCGAATATGCCTACAACGGCTCCAACGTCTTCTACCAGTGCGCTTCGGGCTTGCCGCCCTGTGCGAACGGCACATACGACTTCTCGGGCGTCCTTGGGATTCCCAGCGACCGTGGCGGCAACCTCTACCTGAGCGCTGGATGCGGAGGTCACGAAGGCTATGCGTGCAACTCGGGCGGTAGCGAAGGCGCATGGTCGCTTGTGCGCGTGTGGTGGGCGAACCTGCTCCTCGCAAACGAAGCGACACCGACCGGCAGCGGCATCACCGGAACGCTGCTGAACCCGAACGCCGAAGGCACCGCCGAACTGACCCTCAATGCGGCTGATCCGGGCGGCCCCGGCGTGTACCTCGTGATCGTCCAGATCGACGGCAAAACGGTCTACTCCGGCACGCCGAACAGCAACGGCGGCAAGTGCATCCCTGTCGGCACGAGCGGCGGCGCGCTGATGTTCGACTACAGCCAGCCGTGCCCGGCGAGCGAGTCGGTGGACCTGCCGATCAACACGACGAGCTTGCCGAACGGCCAGCACACCTTGAAGGTGCTCGTGCAGGACGCGGCTGGCAACTCGGCGGTCGTCTACGACGGCAGCATCTCGACCAAGCAGCCGGCGAGCAACTCGCTGGGGGCGCTACCAGGCCCCGGCACGAGCGGCGGCGGATCGCCGGCCGCCGCCGCAGTTGGGGCACCGAACGGCTCGACTGCGAGCCGGCAGTCGAAGCTCACGCTGGGACTGAAACGCAGGATCACCCGTGCCTACGCGCACCGGGCGCTGCGCGTGAGCGGGCGCCTGCTCGACGGGCGGGGCCACCCGATCGCCGGCGCGACGCTGGACGTGCTCCAGCAGATCAGCGGCTCGCCGAACCTCAGTGTGATCGGACATGCTCGCACCCGCGCCAACGGCACGTTCATCGCCGCGGTGCCGGGCGGGCCGACACGGACGGTCGAGATTGGCTACCGCGCGTTCTCAACGGACACGGGCTACGCGGCCGTGGCGAAGATCGCCGAGGCAGTCGGCGCAGGCGTGAGGCTCGATGTGAGCCCTCACTCGACTGGCTCGGAAGGCACGATCACGCTCAAAGGACGAGTGCTCGGGCCGGTGCCACCGGGCGGCGTCGTGGTGGAGCTGCTCGTCCACTATCGCGGTCGCTGGGAGCCGTTCCGTGCTCCGCGCACCGATTCGCGCGGCCGGTTCCAGGTCGTCTACCAGTTCGAGGGCGGTGTTGGGCGCTTCCCGTTCAAGGCGATGGTGTTCGGCGGGCAGGGCAGCTTCCCATTCACCATCGGCGAAAGCAGGACGGTCGATGTCACCACGCGCTGACGGCATCCTTGGTCTGTCCTGTCGCAGCGTCGGCGAGCTGCTGATCGCGGCCCTGGCGTGCTTGCTGATGGTGCTGGCGCTGTCAGCCACGAGCGCCCAGGCCGGTACATGGACGCTGCTCTCGTGCAGGCAACCCGATGGGCAGCCGGCACCCACGGACGGATGGAGCACAAGCGCAACGGGCGCCGTCGGCCCTTACAGCGGCGACACGAACTCCTGCGCAGAAGGCGGGAATCTGAGTGCGGTCGAGAGCGGTGAAGCGCCGCAGGGCGCATACGAAGGCCCCGAGTGGGTGTTCACCGCGCCGTCGGGGTCGACGATCGCCGGCGGCACGATCGCGGCGACGTTGACCTCACCACACGGGCAGGCGTGGCTGGCGACACCGAACGCGACCCACGACGCCGCGGACGTAATCGCAACCTGCCAATACAACCTGGCCTGCGGCCAGGACGGCACGCTCACCGGTGCGTTTCCGATTACGCATGTCGGCGGTAGCAACCTGTACGCCGTGGCGGTGTGCGTCGGCCCCTATGAAGGCGCGACCACCTGCCCGGCCAGCGGAGGTCTCGATGCGGCCGTGTACGTCAGCAGCGCGGCCGTCGAACTCGCCAACAACGCCACACCGACGGCGGGCGGCTTCGGCGGGACCCTGCTGAATCCGAACGTCCAGGGCACGCAGGAACTGACCTTCCAAGCCAGCGACCCCGGCGGCCCCGGCATTTACCTCGTGGTCGTGCAGATCGACGGTAAGACCGTCTACTCGGGCACGCCCAACAACAACGAAGGGCGGTGCGTCCCGATCGGGCAGAGCGGAGACGCACTGATGTTCGACCATAGCCAGCCGTGCCGCACGAGCGAGTCGGTGGCCGTGCCGGTCAACACTGCCACGCTGTCCAACGGCGCCCACACCCTCAAGGTCACGGTCGAGGATGCGGCGCAGAACGCAAGCGTCGTCTATGACGGCCAGATAACGACGCTGCAACCGGCGAATGACTCCCTCGGCGCTCTACCTGGAGGCGGTGCTGCCGGGATCGCGCAAGTCGCGCAGCCCAACGGGGTCGGCGCGAGCGAGGGAGCGCACCTGGAGCTGGGTCAGCACCGCCAGCTCACGCGCTCGTTCGCCAAGCGCGCGCTGCGCGTCTCGGGGCGTCTGCTGAGCGCTCAAGGCCAGCCGATTAGCGGCGCGACTCTCGATGTGCTGCAGCAAGTCGGCGGCTCATCGACGCTCGCTCTGGTCGGGCACGCGAAGACGGCCGCGAACGGGACCTTTCTGGCGAGCGTGCGGGGCGGCCCGTCACGGACCATCGAGGTCGCTTATCGCGCCTTCTCGACGGACGCGGGCTATGCCGCCGTGGCAAAGCTCACCGAGCAGGTCGAGGCGGGCATCCAGCTTTATGTGAGCCCGCGCAGGACGGGATCGGAAGGCACGATCACACTGATCGGGCGCGTGCTCGGCCCGGTCCCGCGCCAGGGTGTCAGTGTCAATCTGCTCGTCCATTACCGGGGTCGGTGGGAGCCGTTTCGTACGCCGAGGACGGACGCTGCCGGGCGCTTCTCGGTCGTCTATCAGTTCGAGGGCGCGCTGGGACGATTCCCGTTCCGAGCCGAAGTGCCATCAAGCCAAGCGGATTTCGCCTTTGGCCGCGGGTTGAGCAAGGTGGTCGACGTTGCTACCAACTAAGACACTCACCAAGCCGCCTGGTGTATTCGGACTCGCCGTGGCGATCGTGCTGCTCACCGCGAGCTTCATGCTCGCGCCGGCTGCGAGCGCAGGCACATATCCGATGTATCAGTGCGCCGCCGGTGTGCCGGCCGTCTCTCCGGGTTGGAGCGTATTTGGCAATAACACGCAGGCCGACACTGTGCTGTCTGACACCTGCTCGGCTGGCGGCAGCATCGGCGTCTACGTCTTCACCGAAGAACACGGCGGCATCGTGACCGAGAACGGGCACAGCGGCAGCCAGGTCGGGCTCCAGATCGACGTTCCGGGCAGCGTGCCCGCAGTCACGATCCACTCGATCAGCGCAGAGGTCATCGGGTCGCCTGTCACCGGCGATGACGCCTTCCTCGGGTTCACCTCCGCCGGCCAGTCTCTGCCCGGCGGCGCTGAGCTGCCCTACGGCGGCGGAAGCCCCTACACGGCAAGCGAAAGCTGGACCCTTCCGCAGGGAGCCCGCGACTTCGAGGCATACGTCAACTGCTCTACCGACAAGAGCTCGACGTCGTGCGACTTCGCCGATGCGACCGACGTACCAGCCCTTACCGACATCACGCTGAGCCTGGAAGACGACACACCGCCGAAGGTGGCGAGCGTGAGCGGCCCACTTTTCACGGCCGCTGCCTCCGGTGCATCAGTGATGGGCTCACAGCCGATCAGCTTCATCGGCAGCGACGCCCAAAGCGGTGTTCGCAGCGCAGCTTTGACGCTCAGCCCGTTGAATGGCGGCACGCCCTACGTTCACACGTTCAACTTTGCAGGCGAATGTGCCTATGACTCTTGGAACGCCTGCCCGCTCACACAGACCATCAGCGGCTTCTCGGTCAACACCGATGCACTTGCCAATGGAGCCTACGCTGCGAGCCTGACGATCACTGACGCTGCGGGCAATGTGACCAACGACGCGCTCGGCTCGGTCACGGTGAGCAACCCTACCGCCGTGGCCAGCTCGCTCGGAGCGCTACCAGGCCCCGGCGCAGGATCATCCTCTGATTCGATCGGCGTAGGCAGTCCAAACGGCGCCGGCGCCAGCGAGGGCGCTCACCTGCAGCTTGGCGTGCGCGCGGCGATTTCTCGCAGCTACGGCAGGCGAGCCCTGCGGGTATCAGGGCGGCTTCTGAACGTTCAGGGCTTGCCGATCGTAGGCGCGACCCTGGATGTCCTGCAACAGGACAACGGCGCGACCCTGGAACTGATCGGCCATGCGCGCACGAGAGCGGATGGCACGTTCGTCGCCGCTGTGCCGGCAGGACCGTCGCGCATGATCGAGATTGGCTACCGCGCGTTCTCGGCCGATAGCGGCTACGCGGCAACCGCCAGGCTGCACGAGTCGGTGCGCGCGGGCGTGCGACTGGCAGTGAACCCGCGTAGGACCAGCTCAGAAGGCACGATCACGCTCACCGGCAGGGTCCTCGGCCCGATCCCGTCACAGGGCGTCGTGGTCGAGCTGCTCGTGCACTACCGCGGGCGTTGGGAGCCCTTCCGTGACCCGCGCACAGACGGCCGCGGCCGGTTCCGCGTCGCCTACCAATTCCAGGGCGGCGTCGGGCGCTTCCCTTTCCGGGCCTTGGTGTTCGGCAGCCAAGGCGGCTTTCCGTTTGCACTAGGAGAAAGCAGGACGGTTAATGTCACCACGGGCTGAGATGACCTTACTCGCCGCGGCCGAGCGCATCCCTCGACTGTTGCGCAGGTTCGCCCTGCTCTCGCTCACCGCCGGTACTCTGGCGTTGACGCTCGCCTCGGGTGCGAGCGCGGGAACGTATGTGATCGACAACTGCCCGTCGACAGGGTCTGATGACGCTGGCTCGTGGACCGTGTTCGGCAGCCCTCAGAACGTGAAGGGAACATGCAGCGGCGGCCCCGGCGACTACATCGGACCCAGGGGCGGCAGCATGAGCCCTGGCAACACCGCAGGAGTTCAGATCGGGGTGCCGGCAGGGAGCGGCATCACGATCATCGAAGCGAAGGTGTGGTGGCAGGCTTCGCATCAGATCGGCGGTGCCGACACGTTTGGGATCGCCGCCGACAATGACGGCGCAGTCGGTGAAAGCACGACGCCGATAACGGGTAGTGAACCCAGCACCTACGTGCTGCCGTCGACCACCACTGAGATCACGCTGGCGAACTACTGCTCCAACGACGACGCCGGTGCTGGCTGCACGTTCGGGTCGGGCGAGAACAACATCCTCGAGCTGTACGGCTCGCGGCTGACGCTGCAGGACGCGACCCTGCCGAGCGGCACGGTGACGGGCGGCGCACTGGCGAGCTCGGGGACGGTTTCGGGCACGTCCTCGATCAGCTACCAGGCGGCGGACACGAGCTCGGGCGTCCGGCTGGTGCAGCTGCGCGTCGACGGCGAACCCGTCGCCGTCAAGGACTACCTGGCGAGCTGCTCCTACACGAACTTCCAGGCGTGCCCGCCGAGCGTGTCGGACACCGTGAGCTGGAACACTGCCACGGTGGCCAACGGCCAGCACCGAGTCGAACTCGTCGTCGAGGACGCAGCGCAGAACACGAGCGTCATCTATAGCGGCGAGGTCACGGTCCAGAACGCCGCGCAGACAGCATCGTTGGGTGCGCTTCCTGGCCCCGGTGGCACCGGCTCGCAGGCGCTGGGCATCGGCAGCGCCAACGGGATCGGGTCAAGCGAGCAAGCGCAGCTGAGGCTCGGTTTGCCGGCCGCGATCACCCGCAGCTACGCGCACCGTGCGATCGTGGTCTCCGGGCGACTGCTCGATGGGCAGGGCCATCCGATCGCGCACGCCAGCCTGGATGTGCTTCAGCAAGTCGACGGCACGGCGACGCCGATGGTTGTAGCGCACGCTGCGACTGGCGTCGATGGCACGTTCAGCGTGCGTCTGCGAGGGGGGCCTTCGCGGCTGATCGAGGTCGGCTACCGCGCGTTCTCCCGTGACGCGAACTACGCGGCTATCGGGCGCATCAGGGAGACGGTGGCCGCTGGGGTGCGGCTGCGGATAAGCCCGACGCGCACGGGCTCGGAAGGGATGATCGTTCTCTCGGGGACCGTCGAGGGACCGATCCCGCGGCAGGGAACGATCGTGGACTTGCTGGTGCATTACCGTGGCCGCTGGGAGCCGTTCAGGACTCCTCGCACGAACCGGCGTGGCCGCTTTCGTGTGCTCTACCAGTTCGAGGGCGGCGTTGGGCATTTCCCGTTCCGCGCCGAAGTGCCTGGCGGTCAGGTGGGCTTCCCGTTCGGCATCGGCGAGAGCCGGGTGGTGAATGTCAGCACGAGCTAAGCGCGATCTTCGAGCATCGGCGATGCTCTCTCGCTGGACGTGCATCGTCGCGGCGCTTGCCCCGCTGATGCTGTTGTCGCCGTCGATGGCGAGGGCTGAGACCGCGATCACAACGCAGGCCGTCGCCGATGACGGTGCCTTCCTTCCCTACGATCCCGCGCCAGCGCAGCTTGCCGGCCTTTGCCTTGTTGATACTGGCGTGAACCTGAACCCCGACACGGAAGGCGTTGTAGTAGAACGAACGGCGCTCGACGGTGGCTCTGGCGGAGATGTGTCGCCGACGCTGCATGGGACCGTGCTCGCCATGATGGCAGGGGCGCCCGCGAACGGCTGGGGCATGGTCGGCACGGCCCCGCACGCAATCCAAATTGTCTCGGTGCGCATCCTCGAGTCCGGTCATACGACATTCTCGTACAGCGCCTACGCATCGGGAATCACAGAATGCCTTGAACTGCAGCACAAGTACAACATCCGCGTCATCAACCTCTCGCTCGGCACCTCGGAAGGACGCTCAGCGGAAGCCACTGAACTGGTGGGAAACGCGGTCGAACGCGCCACCAACAACGGCGTCGCAGTAGTCGCGGCGGCGGGAAACGATGACGGTGGCCCCGTTGAGTACCCCGCGGCTTACCCCGACGTGCTGTCGGTAGGTGCGACTGACACGCAGGGCGGCGGTTTCTGCTCCTTCAGCAACCGCGGAGAAGGGCTGCGACTGCTCGCGCCTGGCTGCGACCTCGACGGAGCCGAACCGACGAGCGGCGCCCCGAACTACAACTACTGGCAAGGCACGAGCGAGGCGTCGGTGATCGCCGCGGCGGCGTTGGACGCACTTGACTCCTATCAGCCGGGCCTCTCGCCGGAAGCTGGCGAGAAGGACTTGACCGAAGCCGACAAAGGCGTGCTCAACATCGCGCAGACCTTCCGCAACGCGGGCCTCGGAGCCATCGTTTCGGCGGGCGAAGCAGCCGAGCCAGGCGCACAGCTAAGCCCGCCCGCGGGATCGTCTCCTCAGCCATTGGCACCATTGACGGCGATGAGGCGACCATTTGCACGCCCGAAGGCGCAGCTTAGGCGAGTCAAGCACCGGCTCGTGCTCGCGTTGATCGGCCGCCCCAGGGAAGCTGAGGCGCAGGTGCGCTACCTCGGCCACCACGGACGCTCTCGCCGGTTGCGTGTCTTGCGCACGCTCCACGGCGTCTTCACGAATCTGACGCTCCCGACCTCCGGCGTTGCGGAGGTATCGGTGCGCTACGTCGACCCCTACGATGTCGAACGCGCGAGCCCGTGGATGACGCTTCGCCTCCCAGCCCCGGCGAGCACAGCGAGAAAGGCGCGGCAAAAACGATGAGAGCATGGAGCGCCGCAATCGGCGTCATGCTCGCCTTGGCGACTTGGGCGTTGCCAACCCCTGCGACTGCGGCGGGGAGCTATCAGGTCAGTGCGTGCAACTTCGCGTCGGAAGCTGCCAATAACTCATGGATGTGGGCGACGAACGATCCGGCCCAGCCCTCCCACTATGCCGAGCACGTCAACTGCCCGTATGAGCTGGGAGGTTCAGGCGGCAAGGCCGACCAGGAAGGCGGACTCTCGACAACCGACGCGCTCGACCTCACGAGCGACGCCGCGCCTGGCACGAGCGCGGGCTGGACGTTCATCGCGCCAGCAGGCACGACGATCACGGGGCTCACCTACGAACGCTATATCGGCCACTCCCTCGATCCCAAGAACTCTTGGTCCCCGGCGCTGCGGGTCGACGGCAGCATCGTGCCCGGCGAAACCTGCCTGGATACAGTCGAAAACGAAGAGACGTGTTCCGTTGGTGGGCCGCCGGGTACAGGAGGCGAACCAGCGAGGATCACGGACCTCTCTGCGCACGAACTGTCGCTTGGCATTGTGTGTCAGCCGCCCGCAGGACGGGAATGCGTTACAGGGGCAACGCAGCACGCCGTTTGGGCGACGATGTATGGAGCGACGGTGACTCTCTCCGACCCGACGCCGCCAACGCTAAGCACCCCCTCGGGCGCTCTGTGGGGAGCGGGCGAAGCAGGCGGGTTTCACAAGGGCACAGAAAGCGTCGCCGTCTCCGCTCAGGATGTCGGCGGCGGCGTAGCGAGCATCGTTCTCTCGGCAGACGGCCGAACGATGGAGACCTACACGGCACCGTGCAACTTCACATTTGCCCAGCCGTGCCCGTCCTCGACGGGCACGCAGACGCTCACACTGCCAACAACGCAGCTCTCAGACGGAAGGCACACGCTCACCCTTGTTGCGATCGACGCCGCCGGCAATCAATCGGCCGTCGCCTCGGAGGAAATCACCGTGGACAACAGCGCGCCAGCGGCGCCCGTTGGTCTCTCGGCTACCCCGACGCAGACTGGCAGCTCCACGTTCACGGTCACTTGGAGCGAGCCGCAAGGCCAGCTCGCACCGATTACGAGCGCGCTTTACCAAGTATGCCCTGCGAGCGGATCGGGCTCGTGCAGCGCGCCCGCTGCGGCTCCGGCGACAGGGCCAGCGACCGTGACCGTCCCTGGCCCTGGGAGCTGGAGCATCGCCGTGTGGCTGAGCAACGCGGCGGGCAACGCGAACCCGGCCAACGGCGCGCGCACAAATGTCGTGGTGCCGTCCTCAAAACCGGGGGGCTCGGGCCACGTCTCCACAACGACTGCGCCGAAACTCCATGTCACGGAGACGTTGCGCGGACGCGAGCTGATCGTGCATGTGACTGGCCCGGCGAGTGGAAGTGTCCGCGTGGGCTTCACCGGCCGGCTGGACGGAAGGACCGTCGCCTCTGGCGCCAAGACCGTCCTCCTCAAGCACGGGTGGCTGACGGTGATGTTCAGGCTCGGCCCTCGGACGGCGGCGCACGCGCTGATTGGCGTGAGCGCGAAGCTCGACCACGAGGCAGTGGTAACGAGCACACTGAGCCGTCATCACCGCCATGCTCGGTGAACCGTTGCTGAGCAGGGCAGAGGTGGAACACACCCGATCGTCGGAGGCGGGAGCCGTTCTGCCCCAGCCTCCGACTGTTCGGGTAGCGGGTTAGGCCGCAGCCTCGGCGAGCTCGCGCTCGTCGGCAGGCTCAACCTCGTCGCTTGCGTTCTCGCGGCGCTCGCGCTCTGTCGTGACGGCGCTCTCGACCTCGTAGCGCTTGAGGCTGTACTGGCCCCAGGCGGTCTCAGCGTCAGCGAGCAACTGCTCCAGATCCTCCTCGGAGAGCTCGCTGATGCGTGCGGACGCATCCTGCACCCGCACACGCGCCTGCTCGGCCTCGGCTTCGCGCTCGGCCTGGCGTTCATCGTTGGCGACCCGCTCAGCCAGCAGTTCGTCCAGAGCTGCGCACTGCCCCTCCTTGATGCGTTCCCGCACGATCGCGTTCAGATCGCGGGCTGCCTGCGTGGCCCACGGACCCTCGAAGGCGAGCGTGTAGAAGCTGCGGTTGGACTGTGCCACCGCATCCTCGTTGGTCAGCGCGGCGAGCGCGATCAGCGTAAACGTGCGGCCTGAGATGTCGGCAGCACTCTCGGCGTCTTCGAGGAACGTCTTTGCCCTGCGCTCAGCGTCTGAGGCGTCGAAATAGACGGTCTTCGTCTTGCCGCTTTTCTGCTGGACCTGCTCGACCCACGTAGGCAGAGAAAGCCGCGGGCCGCGCATGGCGATCTTGCTCAGCGACCCGCCGAGATCGACACTCGCCAGGATGCGCAACACCCGCTCATCGACCTTGAGCTTCGGCAGGTGCTTGAACATGAGCAGACCGAGCTCGAGGTTGAACTTCGTTGCGTCCTCGCGCCTCTGCTGCTGCTCGGCGCGCTTGGTTTTCGACTCGTCTGCTTCACGCTGCGCACGCTCGGCCTCGCTCTCCGGCTCGCCGGCCGCAGCACCGTCCACGGACGAGTCGCCGGTTGCGCTCGCGGAGCCTGCGGTGCTCGTGCGCTGGGCGTCGCGTTGACGACGCTGACGTGCACGCGCCTCCTTGACGACAGCAGCGATGTAGTCCTCGGCGAGCCGACTGGCCACGTCGTCTCCGAGGATGATCGAGAACCAGCTTGCCTCGTGAGTCGCGCCCAGCAGCCGTGCCTGCTCGACGAGATCCGCGCCGAAGCGGACGTGCGTGATCTGCCCGCCATCGGTGAGCTTGGTGTAGGTGGCGAGGTCCTTCTGCGCCTTCTCGCTCAACGTGAACTGGTCGACCGGATAGGAGCTGCGGCTCGAGTAGACACCTGCGGGCAGGTCGTCCATGTACCTCATTGCGATGTCGATCGGGTCCTCGATCAGATCCTGCCACGTGTACGGTTCGCTTTCGTCGTCGTCAGGAGTGACCGCACGCACCGCCGCGTATGCGAACTCCTCGTGGATCTCGGCGAGCGCGACGAGCGTCTTGACGCCGAGCAGAGGGATCACCTGCTCGGCTACGAGCGTCCTGAGCCGCTCAGGGAGCGCGAGGATCGCCAGGTGCTCCTTGATGCGCTTTTCGCGCGAGGAGCGCTTGGTCTTGCCGCCGAGGCGTTCGGCGACCGCGCGGACGCCCAGCCCGCCGTCGATCATGGCCTGGTAGCCGCGGGCGCGCTGGAGCGGGTCCAGATCGCTGCGCAGCTCGTTCTCGATCATCGCGTCGGTCAGCAGGTCCAGATACTCACCCTCGTCGCCAGCGCCAGCCGTCAGCACAACTGCGGGAAGCGTGGCCAACTCGGCGAGCCCTGCGGCGCGGTAGCGCCGCTCGCCGGCGATCAGGGCGAAGTCGCCAGTCTCAGTCGCGCGCACGCGGATCGGCTGCAGGCAACCGCGCTCGCGCATCGTGGCAGCCATCGCCTGCAGCTCGTCGTCCTCCATCACTTCGCCGCGAGGGTTGAAGCCCTCGGCGACGACGATCCGCGAGAGCGGGATGTCCTTGAGCTGCACCTTGGCAGCGCCGTGGCCGTTGCCGTTTTGGGTTGCGTTAGTCGTACTAGCCATGTGGCCTTCCTTTTCAGACAGGGCTCCCACCGGACGGGGAGCCGACCCCGACCAACCGCACGCGCAAGCGTGCGACCATCGGGAGGGACGGCACCCCGGCCAGCGGTAAGCCCTCACGTCACCAGCCGCGGCGATCAGAGCAGTGACGAGCTCAAGAGCACGTGTTGCCCACACGGCTGTCGAGTGCGCGCGCCAACCCGCTCGCTGTCGGTGCACTGGACCGCAGATGTCCGGCTGCCGTATCGTCAGCAACCAATGGCTCGCGGCCGCGATATCGTCGCTCGGCTATCGCGGAGTGCAGCCTCACCCAGCACACAGGAGCAGGCGGACACGGTGGCTTATGCCCGCCAGCATCCCGAGGGTGCGGTCCCGCTGCGGATCGTCGCACAGGAGTGGACGCGGATCGGACTCACAGGGTTCGGCGGCCCGCCGGCGCACATTGCGATGCTGCGGCGGCTGGTCATCGACCGCTACGAGTGGATGGACGCCCGCGCGTTCGAGGACGCCAACGCCGCGTGTGGCCTGTTGCCTGGCCCGGCTTCGACGCAGCTTGCGATCTACTGCGCCTATCGCGTGGCCGGGCCGTGGGGTGCGATCGTCGGCGGACTTGGGTTCGTGGTGCCCGCCGTGATGATGGTCCTGGCGCTGTCGCTGTTGTTCCTCTCAAGCGCGCCGCCGCAGTGGGTGATCGGCGTCGGAGCTGGCGCGGGCGCCGCGGTCGCACCCGTGGCCGTGCACGCCGCGCTGGGTCTGCTTTCTCCGAGCTTTCTACGGGTGCGGGCTGCGCGCGGGCGAGCGCTACGCTGGCTGGCCTATCTGCTCGTTGCGGCGGGCGCGGCGGCGACGGTCGGCGGCTATCTCGTCCTCGTGCTGCTGGCGTGCGGGGTTCTCGAGCTGGCCTGGCAGCGGCGCGCGGCGGCAGCGCTCTCGTTGAACCCCGTGCTGCTTGGGGCCGTGACGGGCGTTGGCGGGATTGGCGCGCTGGTGTGGACCGCGTTGAAGGTGGGCGCGCTCTCCTACGGTGGTGGCTTCGTGATCGTGCCGCTGATGCAGACCGATGCCGTCCATGTCTACCACTGGATGAGCGGCGGGCAGTTCCTGAACGCTGTTGCGTTGGGGCAGGTTACTCCCGGCCCCGTCGTCGCCACGGTCGCCGCGGTGGGCTATGCCGCGCACGGCATCGCTGGCGGCGTACTCGCGGCGAGCGTCGCTTTCGCTCCGTCCTTTTCGTTCATCCTGCTCGGCGGCCAGCGCTTCGAGCGCCTGCGCCAAAACGCTGCCGCCAGGGCGTTCCTCGACGGTGCCGGACCAGCGGCGATCGGTGCGATTTTCGGTGCTGCAATCCCATTGGCGGGCGCACTGCAGGAGCAGTGGCAGTACCTCGTGCTGGTGGCTGCCGCAGTGGCGCTCCTGGTTCTACGGCGTGGGATCGTGCAGACGCTGCTCGCTGCAGGCGCCACAGGATGGTTGGCAACGGTGGTGGGCGCTCCGCTCCCCCATTGACGAGGCTGAGCGTTCCAGGCAAGCGTCAGCGGGCGGCGGCCTCGGCGATCAGTCGTTCCCAATCGTCGCGGAGCGGCTCGACGCCGAGCTCGACGATGGCGAGCGCGATGACTTGCTCGAGGCCGACCACGCCGGTGGGCAGATGAACCTTTCCGAGCCACCGATCACCGATCTGGACGGCGGCGCCGACGTGCATGTGCGGCTGGGTGATCGTGCTCTTGCCGCTCGGATGCCAGTGGTAGGACACGAGCTCGTGGTCTTCGTATCCGATGGCGTAGAGGTAGCCGATGATCTCGACGTGCCAGCCTGCGGTGCTCTGGCGAACCTCGTACTGCTCGGTGACGAGGAGCGTGAGACGTGGCTCGGCGTGCAGCCGCGCAGCGTCGCCGCGGGCCAGCAGCAGGCGGTGCGGATGATCGGCCGCGTGGTAGCCGCTGACGGTGGTGTGCGCACTGGTCAAGCAAGACAGCAGCCGCACCGTTCGGCCGCGATAGTGCTCGACGGCCTCGGCGGGATCTTTACTTGGAGGCGCCATTGAGCGGGAGCATCATTGCGACGCGCGTGATCTCGGGGCTGTCGTCTATGTCGATCTCACCCGAGTTCAGGCGTCGCTCGAACTCCTCGCCGCTCATGCCCAGCAGGGCGCGGGCCTTCTCATCAACGAGCTGCGCCCATTCCTCGGGGCCTAGCTCGCGGATTTCGTTGTCGGTTCGAGTAGCCATTGCAAATGCTCCTTGGAGGATCGGCCGCGTGGGCCGGCTCCTTGATCTTGATTGTAGGCGAGAATGCGGGCGAGCTTCGACGGCGAGGTCTTTGGGGGCTCGGCGAGCTTGGACGGCCCGCCGAACCCCCACTTTTCAGGCAGCTGCGACGAGCTGCAGGGCACGGGTCTTCTCGGGTCCGTCATCGAGCGCGCGGGCGAAGCGCTGGCCGCTTGAGCGCAGCGGGCGCAGCCAGTCGCCGTACTCCACGATGGCGTTTACCGCGGCCCACTTTGAGCCGGGCGCGTTGCCCTGCGTGTCGCCGGACAGGAACAGGTCAGCGATGCGGTCCTTAGTCTGCTGGCGTGAGCTGCGTGTGCGGCTGCTCACGGAGTCACTCGTGCCGTTCGGGTAGAGCTTGTCGAGGACGGCGCGGAGCTGGCGTTCGGTGCAGCGCTCTGAGGCGAGCCGGTCGCCGAGGCGCTTGAACTGGACGTAGTAGTCGATGGACAGATCGAGGACCCGGCGAGCCTCGTGGACGCGCTGCGTAACCGCTTCGGTGTGGCGGATCGAGAACTTCTGCCGGGCGTTGGTAAGACCCCAGTTAAGGGTGTTCTGGCAGACCACGCGAATCGGGGTGGTGGCCGCGATCACGGCCGTCGAGCCGTCATGGCTGTTCATCAGCAGCACGTATGGGCGCACGTCGTCGCCCCCGACCTCGACGTGATCGGGCAGCGTCGCCAGCACCCATACGCGGCGGCCGCCGTGCAGGCTGCCGGCCGTCTCGAAGTGGATCGAGCTGCCGAGCAGCTGGTCGACGAACGCAAACGCTTCGTGGTTCTGCACGATCCGGTAGCGCTCGCCGACGACGCCAAGCACCTCATCATTGTCTTGCCGGACAGTGGCGTAATGACCAGTGAAGCCCCGATAGCGCAGCACATCGGGCAGATCAGCACCGCAGTCGATCGCCAGGCGCCGCTTTGCGACGCTCCAGCCGAGACCCGACGCCTCGATCGCCTCACCGACTGTCGCCGGCGGCCGATCGAGTACGGCCCCGAGACCGTGCCAGGGCGTCTCGCGCACCGAGAACATGGTGTCCGAATCTGTGATTCCTGCAGACATTTGAGCCTCCTTTGGCTGTAAAGCCCCGCTCGCCGCGGGGCCGGTCGCAGCTCCGGCCGCATCCCCTTTTGGGGATGCGAAAATGGCCGGGCAAGCCGGCTCCCGCTACGTGCGCTCAGCCATCGAGCGCGCTACCGCGACGCCTTTCTCGGCGCCTCGACGATAGGGGCCTTTAGTCGCCGGCAGGCGAGGGATTGACCATGACCTGCCGGACCTGCGCTGCGCGCAGTCCCGCGCGAATCTCCTTGTCGAGCTCGGCGACGAGCACGGCGACTTCCCATGCGCGCAGCGCCTCGGCGAGCCAGCTCGTGCCCGTCACGCACGCGGCGGCATCAGGATCACCGAAAGCGAGGACGAGCTGCGCCGCCGGTCGGGTGCGCTTCAGGGTGATGAGCTTGAGCGCGTCTCGCGCGACCTTGTGGAACTGGCCGCCTCGGAGGCGCCCTTGATGCGCGAAGACCTCCACGAGGACAGACTCGTCGGGCGCGACGCCATCGACATCGACACGGGCACCATGCTCAAGGCGCAGTGATCGGGGTGCAAGCTCGACGCGCAGATCCTTTCCGACGCTGGCGAGTATCAGCGGCTCGGCGAGCTGCTGCTCGTGCGAATCGCTCGCGTGCCCGCTACCGGCTGGCATATGCCGGGTCGCAGTCCGGCTGCTTGTGGCGATCAAGGAGACCGAGGGATGCGAGGCGGTCGAGTTCCTGCTCCAGTCCCGCGCCCCTCCACTGCGCCTCGTCGGCGACCATCTCCCGTGGCGCCGGGCTACAACTTCGCTGCTCGACCGCAATAACCGCGGAGATGAGCTTGTCGTTGTTCATTTGTGTGGCCTCCATTCGATCCCGCTATCGGGGGGATCGAACACCGTCAACAGGTTTGTTTGACAAGACGGTAGACCGCACAGGTGTGGGCCCCCGCCTGCCGTCCGCCGTGTCGATCACTACGGAGGCTGTGCAGCTGCTCGATCAGGCCCCGTCAGGAGTTGCACGGACAGCCAAGAACAAGCCTGGCGGCTCCATGATCTGCGCGAGGTCAAGACCGTATTGGGCTGCCACCTGTGTGATCGCGTCCCGCGCACGGCGGTTGCTCGACCAGTGCAAGCGCAGGTGCATGGTCGCCTCGTACTCCATCTTGCTGGCGGGCTTGGCATCGACGCGCTTGTACTCGCCGGCGTAGTGTTCGGCAAACGAGTCCTCGGAGAACTGGTCGCGCGTCGGATCGAGCAGCAGACCCTCGGCCTCTACCCACCAGTGTTCTTGCTCGGGCGAGCCCGAGTAGTACCCCCGCACATACTCCGCTTGTACTCCTTGGCGATCCAGGTCGAGCGTGAGCAAGGATGCACCCAGCTGGCAGCCCGTGCACTGGATCACGAGGCGGGTCGCTGCATGTGCGCGTTCGACCGCTGGGAGAAGGTCGACGAAGCGCACGCTGCGATGCTAGAGGACTGGCACCGTCCGCCGCCGATCTGGGCTGCACGGGATTGTTGGGCTTGTAGCCGCGCGCCTACGATGCACTGACGATGAGCATGGTCGACCCCAACCGCTACCGGGCCGTGCTGGTGCTACTGGCGAGCCTCAACGACGACGGCTTGGAGGATCTCGTGTTGCGCTTGGTGCGCCCGGACTACCCGGATGCCTACCGTACCGGGCCGGGACAGGACGATGGGATCGACGTGTTCTCCGATCTCAACGTCCAGCCCGAACGCGCTTGGCAGGCGAAGAACTGCGGCGACAGGATCGACTGGCCGGAATGCCGGAAATCGCTGAAGGCCGCGATGGCTCTCCAGTCACCGCCGCCGCATTACACGTTCGTGTTCCCGCGCAAGCTGAAGAAGGGCGAGCTGAAGTTCTGGCGCGAGAAGTTTGTGCCCGAGCAGAAGGCGCTCTATCCCCAGCTTGACGCGCTCGACCAATGGGACAACCTGGCTGAGCGCCTAGAGACTCGACCAGACCTAATCGACCTCTTGAACGATGGCGCGCTGGCGAGCTATCTCCGTCCGACGATTCAACAGATCGCCGAGACCGGCACGAGCCCGCTCGCGCCGGGGACCGAACTGCTTAATGACAAGACCAGGATGGCCGAGCCGACTGCGGCGGAGATCGGCCGCCACGATCCGTATTTCACGTACACGCGCAGCGAAAGTGAGGTCGGCGAGCAGGAGCCACCGCACGAGCGTCGTCTGGCGTTCACGATGCGGCGAGATCAGCGTGACAGGCTGCCGCGCTATGAGTTGAGGGTGCGCGATGGCGAGTCAGTGAGGGGACTGACGGCAGAGCCGCGCCCGCGAGCAGTGATTACGCATCCCAAGCCGTGGTTCGCCAATGACGAGGCGGGCGAGAAGGCACGCATACGGGCACGGGTTACGCTCGCCAAGGGCCAGAGCATTGTGCTCGACGACGACGCGGTGGGTCTGCAGCCTGGCTCGGTGCCGGATCGGTTTCGATCGCTGCTCGATCCGAACGGGCTGCTGCGCAACGGTCGCCTCGAGCTCGGCCTCTCCGAGCCTCTGGTGCTTACCGTGAGGATGTCCCTCGCCGGCGAGGAAGTGATCCAGCCGCTGACGCTCTACCGGGTGCCTGAGCTGCCTGGCGATGCCCTCTCCTATGCAGGCGCTTACCACGGGACCGTGCTCGCGCTAAACCTTGCGGGCGAGCGCGACGCAGATCGGGAGGATGTTCACTTCGACGGCGGGATCGACGTGACGCTCTTTATGGAAACCGAGAGTGCGGCCGATGCCGTGCGAGGGCTCGGCTTCGCTCGCGCGTTCGGTCAGGCTGACCGAGTGCTGTTCGAGTGTCCGGGGCTACTTCCCGAGGGCGGCGTCGGATCGGCGGGCCGCACGCCGCCGGCTCCGGGGGCTGAGAAGGTCTGGCAGGTAGCCGCGATTGTGGCCGGCGCGCTCGCCGAGCTGGAAAAACGCGACGGTCGCGGGCGGACGATCCCGAGCACGACCAACAACCGAGAGCTGGTGCTGGCCGAAACGGTGCTGCAGTTGCTGCACGACGGCGAGCTGCGTATCCCGTGCGTGGGCACGTTCGAGGCTCCGCTGCCTGCTGACACCGATCCACAGACCAACCCAGGCTCCCTGCTGCGCTTCACGGCGCCCTTGCCTGACCTCTGTGGCCATCCAACGCTGACAGTCGAACAGAGGATCGAGGGAGCTACTGCGATAGAGGTCGTTCAGGCCGACGGCCGCGCCCCACGACTGCGCTGCCAGGCGTGCGAAGGCCAAGCGCTGCTCCTCACACGCCGAGTCGACCACCAGGCCAACGAGCGCGACGAGGGATAGCTGCTAGGAAGGCCAGATGCGTCGCCCGGCGGCCTTGAACTGCGAGACGCTGAGCTGACCTCGCTCGTTGCGTGCCTTCGAGCCAGGGCGCTGAAGTGCGTCGGTGACAGTCGGGCGATCCGCTTCATAGATCGCGGTCGGATCGAACTTCTCGTCGAGCAGAATCAGGAGCACCGCGTCCCACTCGCGTTCTAGGTTGATCGCACCGACACGTTGAGAGCCACCGCCGACAGGAACACGGCGACCCTTGACCTGTAGAAGCTGGTCTCCATTTGGGGTCTTGCGGATGGCGTCATATCCCCTCTGTCGAACAGGAGCCAGGTTCAACCCCAAGATCCGCGCTGCTTCGTACTCAGCTATTTCAGCCGTAACGCCGAGCGGGCGGCCTGTCAGGCGGTAATACTCGTGCGCGAGCAGCTTCACCTCACCGATCAACTTGTGCAGCCGCACAGCGTTCGAGCTACGCGACATGATCCTGGTGGCTGTTGTCGGCGTGCATGAGCGCTACGGCTAGGACTGGTGCCGGGCATCGTTGGCGATCGCCACCGCTTGCTCGGTTGGTACACGCCTCGCGGTGATCTGGACACAGCACTCCGGGCAGAAGTCCGTGCCGCCAGCCACGTCGGGCTCGTGGTCCCTCACGTGCACCCAAGCATCCAGAGGCGCGTCGGCCGTCACCGCATACCACTGGCCGCGAGGCTGCTCCTCGAGCGCCAGCAAGTCAGCGGGCGAGCGCGCCAGGTCGATCTGGCCTTGACCGACACGTATGAGAAAGAGGCGATCGAGATGGTCGATGCTGTCGTCCAGCCCAGAGAAGACGCCCTGCTCGATCGCCTCCCTCAGCTCCTCCCAGCTTCCCTGCCAGATCATCTCGCAGGGAAACCGGGTGGTCTGAAAACCGGGTCGATGTGTGAAGCCAATGCCCCCGCGACCGGGCGCGATCAGCCGATCGTCGCCGAAGGCGAGGAATACGGCGTAGTTGTATGCCCGCTCACACTCGTCGGCTTCGGGGACTTGCTCGAGACGCATTTCGCAGCCACCGTTGCCCTCTGGCTCCACCGCGGCGACCCTCGGCTGGCGAGCTACCGGGCCGGGAAAGAGGCGTCCGCCTGGCGTGTCGTGTCCCCACAGCTTGTTGATCGTCTCGGCGACATCGCGGAGCGTGCGAGCGGAGTCCACCGGCATGTTGATCCTGTGCCCGACGGGATGGGCAGCGTGGTTGCGCCGTTCGGACAGGACGCCCTCGATGATCTTGGCTCGCGTGCCGGCGAGCAGCTGCTCGCGTCGGGCCCAGGCGAGCAGAGCGTCTGCGCTCAGCGGCAGCCGGTGCGTCGTACCGTCAGCTCCGCGCAGCCGGGCACGACGCGCGGCGAGCACGTCCTCAAACGTACTCGCGCACAGCAGCTCGTCGGCCTCTCCGCGTACCAGCGGGATGCCGTCGCTGTAGAAGGCGAGGAAGCGCGCCCGGAGGGCGCCCTCCAGCACCAGCAGCGCGTAGTCGCCGGCAGCCGTGAAGAACTCGTACTCCAGAACGCCGTAGAGGTGGAGCTTGCGTGCCCGCTCGAAGTTGTCGCGCACGTCGTCGGGCACGTTCTCGGCCAATACGGCGCGAGCGATGGTGGCGGCTTGAAAGTCGGCGGCATCCTCGGGCTGCAAACGACCTCCGAGGCCGAAGCTGTTGAAGGCCAGCGTCGCCTCGTCAGGCGTCCGAAGCTCTCGAAGGATGGCTGAGCGCGGCGACTCCATCGGTGTATTGAAGCGGGCCGGCGTCACGCCGTCCCAGCCGACTCAAAGCGCTCTGCGCACCACTGCGCAAGAGCTGTATTTGTCGCGCGATGGATCGCCGCAGATCGCTGCACTTGCAAGTTGTCCGAGAAATTGTTCCCCGTTTGTTCCCCGTGGGCTTCTTTCTCAAAAGAGCCAATCGGCGGATTTTGGCTCTAGCACTTGCTTTTCCTCTAGTCGGGGAGACAGGATTTGAACCTGCGACCGCCCGGCCCCCAGCCGGGTGCGCTACCAGACTGCGCCACTCCCCGTGGTGCTTCTCGATTCTACGGACAAAGCTCGCGTTGCACCGCTTGCACCCGCGTTGGGTCCTCAAACGGCGGCGGGCATTCGGGCGCGCAGCGCCGGCAGTCGCACACCGAGTATCCCCCGCACCATCGCAGCGGTGAAGTTGACGTAGTCGAAGTAGTCGCGCCAAAGCGTGATCTGCCCGTCATGGACGTCGAATCGCCCGCAAACCCACAGCTGGACATGGAGGCGGCGGTACGTCAA
Organism: uncultured Solirubrobacterales bacterium; assembly: GCA_963715925.1. Taxonomy (GTDB): domain Bacteria; phylum Actinomycetota; class Thermoleophilia; order Solirubrobacterales; family Solirubrobacteraceae; genus Palsa-744. The sequence continues at coordinate 201,721 of OY970282.1, forward strand.
GGCATCGGTGCGCTCCGTCATCACCGACGGTCCGTCGGCTGCCATGGTGTGGATGCGCACGTCGAATCCGCCACCGCCGGCCAACATCCCTCCAAAGAGCCGCCGCACGCGTTCGCGTCCGTGGATGGTCGGTAGGCCGACGTTCTCATAGCGCACATCCACCGCGAGCAGCTCCACAGCCCCGTCGACCTCCCCGCAGCGGAGCAGCTCCATGAACCGCTCCACCACGCGCGTAGGCGTCGACCCGGCGCCAGCCTGATGCGCCTGACCTTCAAGGATGCTCGTTGGCTCAGTCACCGACCCAGCATAGAGAACACCTTCCCGGCGCGGGGCCGACCAAGCGGGCGACGGGAATTGAACCCGCCCTTGAAGCTTGGAAGGCTTCCGTGCAACCACAACACTTCGCCCGCAGCTTCCGGTGATGATACCTGCCCACAACACCTCGGGTGGGCCACTGGGCCACCTGCCCGCCGCTGGCCGGGGGGCAGGTACTCCTGGGGCCAACACCCCCAGCAAGCCGCCTCCCCTACCCCGCCCCCGCGCCGCCTGGCCCCCGCCGCTCCTCCGTCGGGACATCGCCCCCGGCGTCCACGAGGCCCGGCGGGGGCCAGGGGCCAAACCAGTTGTCGCGGGCTCCGTCCAGGGTCACCGTCGAGCCGTTGAGGGCTGCGCCGAGGGGGGAGGCCAGCAGCGCCACCAGCCATGCGTGCTCCTGCGCCGTTCCCAGGCGCTGCAGCGGGACCGAGCGGGCCATCCCCGCACGCACCGCAGCCGGGTACTTCCCCATCGCCTCCGTGTCGAAGTGGCCCGCCGCTACCGCGCAGACGGTCGCTCCCGCGGGCGTCCAGCGGCCCGCGAGCTCGCGCGTCAGCGCCTCCACCGTCGCGCGCGCCGCGCCGGAGTGGGCCATGCCCGGCATCCCGTGGTGGGGGGAGAGCGTCACGTTGATCACGCGCAGGTCTAGCCCCCTTCCCGCCCCCACAGAGCCCCGCGCCTGCTCGAAAGCCTCCTGCGCCATGTTCAGCATCCCGTCCACGTTCAGCCTCCACACCGCCCCCCAACCCTTCGCCACGATCCCCTCCGCCGGCGTGAAGTACTGGCCCCCCGCGTTGTTCACCAGCACGTCCAGCCGCCCCCACCGCTCCAGCACGCCGCCCACCAACTCGTGTGCCTGCTCGCGCTCGCGCACGTCCCCCACCGCCCAGTGCGCCCCCCGCGCTCCCTGCCCGCCGATCGGCGCCCCTCCCCCGCCCGGCTGTCCGCCCGCATCCCCTGCCGGCCCTCCCGGCTGAGTCGCCTGCACGCGCTCGATCTCCCCGACCGTCTCCCGCAGCGGCTCCTCGCGGCGGCCCACCACCGCGACCGCCGCCCCGCAGCGCGCCAGCTCGATCGCGCTCGCCCGCCCAAGGCCCGTGCCGCCGCCGGTCACCAGCGCCACCCTGCCTCCCAGCAGGCCCGGCGCGAAGATTGCCGACTCGCCGGTCCCCGGCTGGCTCTCCTCCCTCCCCTCCCCCTCCTCGCAGCCGCTCGTCATCGTGCGCGCGATCATACGGCCGGGGCCCACGGCCCTGGGCCCATCCGCGTCAGGGGACGCCACTCTCTGCCCCTCGCGCTGGGCACGGCACGCCGATCGTGCAGCCTCAGCGGCGCCCTTCGATCCACTGCAGCGTGGCCGCGCCGCCCGCGGCGGCGCCGACGAGCACGAATCCGGCTAGCACCAGCCAGCTCAGCAGGGCAAACGCCACCCCGATCGTGCCGAACTGCCGCGCGGAGGTGGCGATCGAGTGGGGCAGGTACACGAGCGAGAACCCCGCGAGCGTGGTCATGCCGAGCGCCGCGAGCGCCGCGCCGGGCAGCAGGCGCCGCCACGCCATCCGCCGCCCCAGGAGCACGTAGGGGGTCGCCAGCCACGCCGCCGCGCCCAGGAGTAGCGATCCGACGATGCGCCACCAGCCGCCGGCGATGTCCGCTACCAACGGGCGCACGCTGACGTACACGGGGATCAGGGCGACCCACAGCAGGTGCCAGGGGGTCCCCCTGATGCCAGCCGCGGGCAGCTTGTAGGCGAGCTCGTACAGCCGCTGCAGGGCGCGCGCGAGCGAAAGCGCGGAGGCCACCACCAGCACGAAGCCGAGCACGGTGATGGTGTGGCCCACCGTCGCGGTCGGAGCGAACACTTCGCGTGCGCTCTGCGCCGCCGCGCCGGAGAGCTTCATGCGGTTGATGACCTGCTGGGCGAAGTCGTGTGCGTCAGACAGGGGCGCGACCGCGCTGTACACGATCAGCAGCGGAAACAGCGCGCTGAACGCGAGCGCCCCGAGCGCCACTGCGCGGTCCACTGCCTGCAACGCCGCGAGGCGCTCCAGCCACGCCGCGAGCGGCCCTGACGGCGCCATCAACAGCCGCTCGAGGCCCTTTCGGACCGAGAACATCGAGGGGCAGTGTGCACCTCACCGAGATGACCCGCCCTCACCTCCGACGGGTGATCGGCGCTCGGGACTCGCGCGAGCAGATGGTCGGATCGAGGCGGTCGAGCCGCGGAGAGGGCGTGGGGTGGGCGTGGCGTAGGCGTGGCGTGGGCCTCAGCCCGTCCGTCCCCGCTCCCCGCTAGGGTTCAGGTGTGCCCCATTGGCCCCTCCGGCCACGCTTGGCCATCGTCGTGCTGCTCGCGCTCTGCGACTACCTGCTGTGGAACTGGTCGCTGAGCGCCAACCACGACATCCTCGCGCTCATCTCCGGCATGACCCTGATCCCGCTGCTGATCGCTCTCGCCTGGCTGCTCGTCATCGCCGTCGCGCGCCTCATCGCCCACACCCTCCGGCGGCCTCGCACGCGCTCCGGCGCGCGCGATCGCAGCGTCCGCTCGCGCCCCCCCGCGACGGCGCTCGATCGCCGTGAGCAGGCCGCCACGCTCGGCGAGCCCGCCGGCGGCGACAGAGCCCCCGCCGCCTCCCCATCCTCCAAGCTCGCCGCGTGAAGCGCCGCTGGCTGGCGCTCACCTCACTCCTGGTCCTCGCCGGCCTCGCGCTCGGCAGCTACGTGTACGCGCACAACCGCACCGGCTCCATCTACCACCCCCACGCGCGCTTCGTGCCCGAGGCCAACCCCTCGCTGCCCACCCGCGGCCCTGAACGCTTCGCGTGGCCGCTGTACGGCTACACCAAGAACCACACCCGCTACTACCCCGCTCCCGCCAGCCTGCGCCCCCCGTTCAGGCGCGTGTGGGCCCGCGGCGGGGGCTCCCTGCGCGAGTTCCCGCCGGTGCTCTCGGAAAACCGCATCTTCCAGCTCACCGACGACGGGGTGCTGAGCGCCGTCGACAAGTGGGACGGCAAGCTCCTCTGGAGCCGGCCCCTCGGCGCGCTGTCGGCCTCCTGCCCCGCGGTCGGCGGCGACACCGTGTACGCCACCGTGCTCGCCCGCGCCCCCGGCTCCGAAGAAGGGCGCGTCGTCGCCCTTGACGTCACCGACGGGGCCGTTCGCTGGTCGCGCAACCTGCCCTCCCGCAGCGAGTCCTCCCCGCTGCTCGACCACGGCCGGCTGTACTTCGGCTCCGAAAACGGCACCGTCTACGCACTCGACGCGCGCAACGGGCGGATCGTGTGGACCTACCACGCCGCCGGTGCCGTCAAGGCCTCCCCCACCCTCTCCGACGGCGTGCTGTACTTCGGCGACTACTCCGGCCACGTGCAGGCCATCAGCGAGCAGACCGGGCGGCGCCTGTGGCTCGCCGGCTCCGAAGGCGCGCTGTTCGGCAGCGGCACCTTCTACTCCACCGCTGCCGTCGTGTACGGCCGCGTGTTCCTCGGCAACACCGACGGGCGCGTGTACGCCTACGACGCCGCCACCGGCCGCCTGGACTGGGCCTACCAAACCGGCGCCTACGTGTACGCCTCCCCCGCCGTCGCCGCCGCGCCCGGCCTCGGCCCCACCATCTACATCGGCTCCTACGACGGCACCTTCTACGCACTGGGCGCCCGCACCGGCCACGTCGAGTGGAGCTACGACGCCGGCGGCAAGATCTCCGGCTCCGCCACCATCCTCGGGCGGATCGTGTACTTCTCCGACCTCGGTACCCACAGCACCTACGGCCTCGGGATCTCCACCGGGCAAGTGCAGTTCAGGGCGGACACGGGCGCCTTCGACCCCGTCATCAGCGACGGCCGGCGCATGTACCTCACCGGCTTCACCGGCCTCTACGACCTCGCTCCCACAGGCTGAGGGCCTGTGTCGAGAGGGGCGTGCCAGCCGCTCTCCGAACGGTGGGGCGCTCGAGCGTCGCGTGAGGCGCGGACGCACGGGGCAAGAAGGCGCGGACGCACGGGCAAGGGGTGGGCGCACAGGGCAAGAAGGCGCGGACGCACGGGCAAGGGGTGGGCGCACGGGGCAAGGCGTGGTGGGCCCGCCTCGAGTGGCGCTCAGGAGCTCCTACAGGAGGCCCCGTCCAGCCCCAGCGCGCGGCCGATCGAGAAGCGCGCCGCTACGCTCACCGCGCCCACCCGCTCCGCGGTCACCGACGTCCAGCCCCCCGGAGCCCGGCCCACGCACGCCGCGCCCGCGGTGACCGTCCAGTAGCGGGTGTAGCGCACCCTCACCGTGAAGCGCCCCGCCGCGCGCGCGCGCAACGTAAACCAGTCGTGGCCCATCGCGCTGAGCGTGCCCGGCCCCTGCGCGAGCGGGGTGGCGTCGAGCACTTCGTAGATGCGCCAGTGCCGCGTGCGCCGCACCTGCCGCAGGTACGGCAGCCCCGCCTCGATCAGGTGGCCCTCCTGGGCGCTCGAAGGGTCGAGTGGGGCGTCCGGCAGCGCTACATAACGCACCGCCTCTTCACGCAGCCACCCGCGGTATTGGGCCGCCGTCAGATGTTTGCCGAGCAGCACCCCGTCGTAGCGCTCGTCCAGCTGCTTCTCCCACCCCCTCGCCAGGAACACCTTCTGTGCCAGCCACGCCGCCTCCCAGTGGCCGCGCGTGAACGGTACCTCCACCCGCACCGGCTGGGCGGGTGGGGCCTCGACGCTCGCCACGAAGCGCTCCACCGGCACGTAGTACGACGCGCTCGTCGATTCGTTGCCCGCCACCGCGGCCGTTTCCCGTACTGGGCCCCACATCGTCCACACGCCGATGCCGAGCAGGACGAGCACCGCCGTCACGGAGAGGCGCCTACCGGAGGCCCGTAGGGCGCACACGAGCAGCGGGCCCGCGAGCAGCACCCCGTAGCGCTCCACGTTCGCCCCCACCGGGGTGTGCACCGCGACGCACGCCACACACGTCGCCAAGTACACGGCGCCGCCGATGCGCAACAGCTGCTCCCGCGCCGGCACCGCCCACAGGAACCCCACGACCACCGCCGCGCTCGCCAGGAACGAGAGCAGCGGGTAGGACTCCCACCCCCCTTCCGGGAAGAGCCCCGCCAGCACCGCCACCACCACAGCGGGCGGCGCGCCGAGCACCACGAGGCTGCGTGGCGAGCGCGCGGCGAGCGAGTGCGTGAGCCCCGCGAGCGCCAGCAGCGCACCCGCCACGGGGCTGCACGCCGCGCACACCCCCGCGAGGGCCGCGGCCATGAGCGGCCGGCCGCGCATCAGCGCGAGCGCCGCGCCCAACGCGAAGCTCACGCCCAACGCGAACGTCACCCGCCCACTCCACACGTCCCCTAACGCCGCCACCGCGAACCACACGGCCCCCCACCGCGCGGCCTGTCCGTACACCGCTCCCGCGGCCCGTTCGAACAGGGCCGCCGAGGCCAGCACCGCCGCCGCTCCCACCGCGCGCACCCCCACCAACGCCGCCACCGGCGGGAACAGGAGGCTGTACCCCGGCATGTCGTGGCCGCCGTACCACCGCCCGTCCCACACCAGGAACCCCGCTTCCCGGAACACGTTCGCCCGGTACACCTGCCCCGCGAGGTCCGGCGTGCGGGGATCGACGACCAGCCACACCGCCACCCCCACCGCCGCTGCCGCGAGACCCCACGGCGCCCCCATCCCGGCGCCCGCTCCCCGTGTCCGCTGGCCGAAACGGGGATGCTGGCCGAAACGGGGATGCTGGCCGAAACGGGGATGCAAGCCAAAGGCGTGTGTCTCCCGGCTTCGGTCGCTCCCCGCGGGCGCCCGCGCCGGCGGCGTGGACGCTCTGCTGACGTAGGTGCCCATCGGAGGCCCGAGTATGGCGCTCCCGGGAGACAGCGACCCCTGCCCGCCCCGCGGCGGCCTCTTCGACCGGTCGCCTATGGGAAGATCGGCTGGGGCCCGGTGCGCTACCCCACCGGACCCCAGCTTCCCGCGAGTCGAGCCTCTGCCTGTCCCGCGGTGTCTTGCCTTTCAAACCGCCCACACACCCGAAAGTCGCGTTGACAATCGCCCGCCTCCTCCTTGGGGCCACAGCCCTGCTCGCCGCCTGCCTGCTCGCCGGCGGCTGCGCCTCCGTGCAGTCCGCGCCGCTCGGGGCGCGCGAGCTCGCCGAAGCGCAGACGTTCCCTTTCTACCGCGTGTACTGGGTGGGGCCGCGCTTCGGCTCCTACCGCCTCGCCGGCGCCGAAGGACTCGCCAACTACAACAGCGCGGTCGGGCAGAGCGTCTACTACGGCAGCTGTCTCTCCGGCAAGAGCACCGCGCTCGGCGGCAGCGGCTGCGTGCTACCCCTCCAGATCACCACCCTCATCTACACCCGCCACGCCAACGCCCCCCTCGGCCCCCAGCGCAACACGCTCCTGCGCGGGGTCCCCGCCGTCATCTACAACGGCGGGGACTCGATCGAGCTCTACAGCGGGCGCCTCGCGATCGACGTCTTCTCCGATGGGCTCTCCGAAGGGCTGCGCGCCGTCCGCGCCCTGCGCCCCCTTAACGCGCTCGGCTCCGCCTTCGGTCCGCTGCCACCGCCCGTGTACTGCCCCGGACTCTCCCCACGCCGGCCCGCCGCCCTGCGGGCGCTCCTGCTCGAGCTCCCCGGGCGCCCCTGCCAAAAGGTCGCGCAGACGCTGGCCGTCGACAAAGCGCTCTTCGGGAAAGACTGAGCTGCGTACAGCCAGTGAGACTCAGCCCAAGAGCGATGCAACCCCAAGTCCCTTACGGGGAGCCCCTTACCGGGGAGCTCGACGGTTGGAGACGCAGCGGCTTGCCGATCTCACTCCGCAGGCTGAGGAACGCCACCGACCCGATCAGCGCCGGGATCCACAGCGAGATTGCGCGGTAGGTGACCACCGCCGCCAGCACCATTGAGGCGGGGCGCGCCCCGAACAGCAGCAGCATCCCGACGAGGCCGCCTTCGACCGCGAAGAAGCCCCCGGGAATCGGGATCGAGTTGGCGAGCATCCCTACCAGGTACGCCATCGCCACCGCCCAAAACGTCGGCGTGTGCCCGTACGCGGCAAGGCACGCGAACAGGCACACGATGTCCCACACGCAGTACCCCACCGCTCCCATCAGGCGCCAGTCGTGGCGGCGCACCAGCGCCACCGCGTCGCCCACCCCGCCCCCGATCGCGATCAGCGCCACCACCGCGCGGCCCTGCTCGCCGCTTCTGCGCTCCGCCGCCCGCCGCGCCCACCGCGCGGCCGCGAGCGTGCCGAGGATCGTCGCCCCCGCCGCCCCCGCGGGTAGCAACGTGAGCAGCGCGTTGCGCGAGCCCGGCAGCAGCCCCAGCCACATCGGCACCCCGATCGCCACCACCGCGGTGACGTTGACCGCGCTCGTCAGCACGAACAGCAGCACCGACCGCTTCGCGATCCGGTCCACCGGGATCCCCCCGCTGCGCAGCACCCACGCGCCCAGCGCGATCCCCCCGAGCCCACTCGCGGACACGACTGAGTTGACGGCCAGCTCCGCCAGCGACAGGCGCCGGCTGAAGCTGCGGCTCAGCCGTCCGAACACCAGCCCGAACAGCACCACGTAGGAGACGCACGAGAGCACCTCCACCACCACTCCCACCACGACCCACGGGACGTTGGCGTCCGTGATCCGCTCCCCCGCCGCGCGCAGGCCCGGCACCGCTAGCAGCAGGCCCGCCACGATCGCGAAGAACACCGCGAGGCTGATGATGCTGTTGCGCAGCCGCCGCGACTGCGCCGCCAGCTCGCGCGCGGTCTCCTCCGCGGCCGCGACCTCCTGCTCCCCACCTGCTTGCGCGCCCTGCTCGTCGGCGGCTCTCGTACTCACCTTCACCCCCCACCCGCGTGGGTGCTCGAAGTTGGCGGCTACGGGCTCTCCCGGCCGTCCACCCCATCATGGCAGCCGCCCCCGCGCGCGCTCGCGGAAGCACGCCGGGGCGAGCCCGTACCGGCGGCGGAACGCGCGCGCGAAGTGCGAGCCCCCGCTGTAGCCCACGAGCCGCGCCACGTCGCGCACGGGGATCGCCTGCCCCGCGAGCAGCTCCGCCGCGGCGGCCATCCGCCGCGCGGCCAGGTCCTCCTGGAAGGTGGTGTCCCCGAACTGGGAGTACGCCCGCTGGAGCTGGCGCGGGGAGCAGCAGAGCGCGCGGGCCACCGCCGCGAGCGTCAGCTCCCGCCGGTAGTGGCGCTTGACGAGCAGCCGCGCCGTCAGGTACAGCCGGCGGCGCTCGCTGAGCGTGGCTTCGCGCACACCTTCCTACTCCGACTGACCCCGGGGAGTGGGACCCGCCAGGCATAGGCTGGTAACTCGACCTGGCGACTAGCAAGCCAGCAACCGCGGCCGGCAAGCCGCACAAACCAAGGCCCTCCAAACGCTTGGTGGCGCAGCTCACGACACACACACCTCTACTCCGCCGCCCCCAGCAACCATGGCCGGCAAGCCGCACAAACCAAGGCCCTCCAAACGCTTGGTGGCGCAGCTCACGACACACACACCTCTACTCCGCCGCCCCCAGCAACCATGGCCGGCAAGCCGCACAAACCAAGGCCCTCCCACGCTTGGTGGCGCAGCTCACGGCACCTTCCTACTCCGACCACCCCCGGCCCGTGGGACAGGAATGCGCAGACGCCGCCGGCTCACCGCGAGCGGATCGTCTCGGCGTCCTCCGCCTGCAGCCGTTCGAGCAGCCCGGCGCAGGCGGCCTGCACCAGGTCGAGCACCTCCTCGAAGCCGTTGGGGCCCCCGTAGTAGGGGTCGGGCACGTCGAGGTCGCCGCCGGCGGAAGATTGGGACCCCGCCCGCCCCTCGAACTCGCGTAGCAGCCGCACCTTCGCGCGCGCGTCCTCGTCGGGGGCGAGGCGCTGCAGGTTGCGCAGGTTGGAGGCGTCCATCGCGAGCAGCAGGTCGAACTCCGCGAAGTCACGTGGCCACACCTGCCGGGCGGCGCCTTCCAACTCGATCCCGCGCCGGCGCGCCACGCGGGTCGCGCGGGCGTCGGGCGGCTCGCCGACGTGCCAGGAGCCAGTGCCGGCGGAGTCCACCTCGATGCGCTCCTGCAGCCCCGCGTCGCGCACGAGCGTGCGCATCACGCCCTCGGCGGTCGGGGAGCGGCAGATGTTGCCTAGGCACACGAACAGCAGGCGCACCCTCGCGGCGCCCTGCGAGGGGTCGATCGAGCGCACCCCACCTGCCGGGTCTCCACTCACGCTCGCCCTTCCCGCATCGCCTCCCCCGGAGCCCATCAAGCGCACTCCACCCACCGGGGTACGCACCACGTACGCCTGCCGTTTTTCCGCGCGTGGCCTCTCGCGGAGCCGATCAAGCGCACTCCACGCACCGCGGCACGAACCACGTACGCCCCCTCCCCCCTCCCACTCACCCCTACTCCTCCCCCAGCTCCAGGACTGCGAGGAACGCCTCCTGGGGAACCTCCACGCGGCCCACCTGCTTCATCCGCTTCTTGCCCTCCTTCTGCTTCTCCAGCAGCTTTTTCTTGCGCGTTATGTCGCCCCCGTAGCACTTCGCGATCACGTCCTTGCGAAACGCCTTGACGGTCTCGCGGGCGATGATGTGCGAGCCGACCGCCGCCTGGATCGGCACGTCGTACTGCTGGCGGGGGATGCGCTTGCGCAGACGCTCGGTCAGCGCGCGGCCCACGTCGTAGGCCTTGTCGCGGTGCACGACCATCGAGAGCGCGTCCACGGGGTCCCCGGCGAGCAGCACGTCGAGCTTGACGAGGTTCGAGGGCTGCATCCCATTCAGCTCGTAGTCCAGCGAGGCGTACCCGCGCGTGCGCGACTTCAGCTGGTCGAAGAAGTCGAGCACGATTTCCACGAGCGGCAGGTCGTAGGTCAGCTGCACGCGCTCGGGGGACAGGTAGTGCATCCCCGCGTGCACGCCGCGGCGTTCCTGGCAGAGCTCCATGATCGCGCCCACGTGCTCGCGCGGGGCGATCACCTGCGCCTTGATGAACGGCTCTCTGATCTCCGCGATCGTGCCGGGGTCGGGCATGTCGGAGGGGTTGTGCACCTCCAGCTCCTCGCCGGAGGTCAGCGTCAGGTCGAACTCCACCGAGGGCATCGTCGCCATCAGCTCGAGGTCGTACTCGCGTTCCAGGCGCTCTTTCACGATGTCCATGTGCAGCAGGCCCAGGAAGCCGCAGCGGAAGCCGAAGCCGAGCGCGTCGGAGGTCTCCGGCTCCCACGAGAGGGCGGCATCGTTGAGCGTTAGCTTTTCCAGCGCGTCGCGCAGGTCGGGGTAGGTGTCGGACTCGATCGGGAACAGCCCGCAGAACACCATCGGCTTGACCTCGCGGTACCCGGGCAGCGGCTCCGTCGCTTCGGCGTCGGCGCGCGCGCGCGTGGTCAGCGTGTCTCCGACGCGCAGCTGTGTCACGTCCTTGACGCCGGTGATCAAGTACCCCACCTCGCCCGCGGCGAGCTGGTCGGTCGGCATCATCTGCGGGGAGAAGCACCCGATGTCGTCGATGTCGGCGTGCAGCCCGCTCGCCATCGCGCGGATCGGGGCGCCCTTGCGGAACACGCCGTCGACGACGCGGACGTAGGCGATCACGCCTCTGTACTGGTCGAACTCCGAGTCGAAGATCAGCGCGCGCGGCGGCGCGGCGGGGTCCCCGTCGGGCGGGGGCACGCGCGCGACGAGCTCCTCCAGCACCTCCACGACGCCCGCGCCGGTCTTGCCGGAGATGCGCAGGATGCCCTCGGGCGGCTCGCCGATCAGCTCCGCGACTTCGCCCGCCACGCGCTCGGGCTCCGCGCCGGGGAGGTCGAGCTTATTCAGACACGGGATCAACTCCAGCCCGGCATCGACGGCGAGGTACGTGTTGGCGACTGTCTGCGCCTCGACGCCCTGCGAGGCGTCCACGACCAGCAGCGCGCCCTCGCACGCCGCCAGCGAACGCGACACCTCATAGGTGAAGTCCACGTGCCCGGGCGTGTCGATCAGGTGCAGCTGGTAGGTGGTCCCACCCGCGCTCTCGTAGAACACGCGCACCGCCTGCGCCTTGATCGTGATGCCGCGCTCGCGCTCGAGGTCCATCGAGTCGAGCACCTGCGCGCGCATGTCGCGCTGGTTGACGGTGCGGGTCAACTCGAGGATGCGGTCGGCGAGCGTCGACTTGCCGTGGTCGATGTGCGCGATGATCGAGAAGTTGCGGATGTGGGTCTGGTCCATTGTCCTCAGACTTTAGAGGTGCTCTATCCTTGGGGTCCGGCGGATCGCCCACTCGGCCAGGGTCGAAGCAGACCCAAGCCGGGCAACGCGCCGGCCCTCGGGCCGGCGGCCAGTCCCGGTGGTCGGGAGTGTCATGCCGCCCAGGCAATAAGACACGCAAGTCCTGGGACGTAGGAGTTCAACGGCGATCTTTGACCGGGCCTACCGGGCGGGCCTTCGGCCCGCCCGGTTCGCATTCTCCGCCGTGTCACGCCCTGCCAAGCTGGGTGCGGATCAGGCGGCTGACCTGGTGGGCCTCGGGGATGCGCATGGCGAGCACCGCGCGCATGTATACGAGCACGCCGGCGGCGCCGGCGGCGCCGACGCTCACGATCTGCGCTCCCAGCGAGCGGCCGAGCAGGGCGTCGAGCCCGTACCACACCGCCCACGACACCCCGGCGAGCAGCGCGGACGCGACCACGATGCGGGCGGTGATCATCGTCGTCTGCGCGCCTTCCAGGCGCCCGTTGAAGCCGATCCGCAGGCGCCGCAACTGCAGCGCGGTCATCACGACGTTGGCGGCCAGCGTCCCGATGATCAGCCCGGCGATCCCCAACGGCCGGTAGAGCGCGATCGAGACGACGATGTCGACGACGATGTTGACCGCCGCGAGGCTCGTCGGGATCCACGGCCGCTGCAGCGCGAAGAACGTGCGCGTGAGCAGCAGGTTGAGGCCGCCGAACGGCAGGCTGAACGCGAACCAGAACAGCGCGATCGAGGCCAGTTCGGTGGAGCGCGCGTTGAACGCCCCGCGTTCGTACAGCAGCCGCGTGATCGGGGTCGCCAACACGACCATGAAGGCCATGGCGGGGATCAGCAGGAGGTTGATCTGACGCATCCCCGTCCCCACCGCCCGGCGCATCTGGGCGGCGTCGCGGCGCGCCGCCATGCGGCTCAGCGTCGGGAACAGCACCGTCGCGACGGCGACGGAGAACACCCCCTGGGGGAGCATGTAGATGCGGAACGCTTTTTCGATCGCGCTGGGGGCTTCCTTGGTTACCAGCGTGCCGAAGACGGAGTTCAGGAGCTGGTCGAGGTTGATGATGCCGAGGCCGATCGTGACGGGCAGCATCAGGACGAACACCTGGCGCACGCGCGGGTCGTGCCAGTCGATGTGCGGCTGCAAGCGGAAGTCGATCCGCCCGAGCGCGCCCGCGACCATCGCCAGCTGCACGAACGTCGCGACCAGGATCGCGATGGCGTAGGCGTACAGCCGGTTGCCGTCTTCGTAGCCGCCGTGGAAGCGGGGGTGCAGCACGACGAGCAGGACGATGATGACCACGTTCCACACGGCCGGCGAGATCGCGGGGATCGTGAAGTGGTCGTAGGACTGGAGGATCCCCACGAGCAGTCCCATCAGCCCCAACAGCAGGACGGTGGGGAACAGCACCCGCGAGAAGTCGACAGTGAGCGCGTCGAGCGCGGGGCCGAACGTCGGCCCGGTGAACAGCGGCACGATCAGGCCCGCGGCGAGGATGAAGAGCGCCGTGATCGCGCCGAGCACGATCAGCAGGATCCAGAACAGCGTCGAGGCTAGACGGAACGCCTCGCGGCGGCGCCCCTGCTGGAGCAGTTCGGTGAACACCGGCACGAACGCGGCCGACAGGGCGGCCTGCGCGAACAGGTTGCTGATGAGGTTCGGGATCTGGTTGGCGAGCGAGAAGGCCGAGGCGGGCCCGCTGGTGCCGAAGAAGCTGGCGGCGACGATTTCGCGCGCGAGCCCCGCCACGCGCGAGACGGCGGTGGCGATCGAGAAAATCGCGGTGTTGCGCGCGACGCGCCCTTCTCCTCCACCGCCCGCCGGGGTGGCGCCCGCCCCGCTACCGCCGCCCGCCCCAGCACCGTCGAGCTCCCCGCTGTCTTGCTCCACCTCGGTGTCGCTCGCCGCTACGTCGTCCCCGCCCACTCCGCCCACGGTCGGGCTCCCTTCTTCCGCACCCACTTGGCGATGCGGCTGCGTGGGGGGCTCATCGGTCGCGGACAAGGCCGCTATAGTACGGCGCTCCCCCGATGGCCAACATCGACTCACAGAAGAAGCGGATCCTCCGCTCCGAGCGCGAGCGCTTGGAGAACCGCCGCTACACGTCCACGATCAAGACGTGCTTCCGGCGCCTGGAAGCAGCCGTCCAGAGCGGCGACGCGCCGACCGCGGAGACCGAGCACCGCGGGCTCGTGAGCAGAATCGACACAGCGGTCAAGCGCGGCGCGCTGCACCGCAACACCGGCGCCCGTAAGAAGAGCCGCGCCGCGCGCGTGCTCGCCTCGATCAGCTCCTCGTAGCACCCTTCGCCTGCCCGCCAAGTCGGAGCCCAGCCCGGGTCGAGCGCCCGATGCAGTGCGCTATGCAGGCAAGGTGATCGTCGTGATCGCGCGCAGTGCGAGGGTGTCCTCGTGCAGGTGGGAGAACCGCGAGCGCCCGGCGCGCAGGGGCGCCCCCCCGCGGGTGTCGAGCTCGAGGTCGGCGAGCACGCCGAGCGCCGCGCGCAGCCGCTCGGGGTCGGAGCGGGCGACGTCGGCGAGGAAGCGCTCGGCCGCCCGGGAGGGCATCCGCAGGCTGCGCTTGACCTCGGCGGCGGACTCTCCCGCCTGCAGGCGCAGCGCGACGGCGAGCGCCTCGCGCAGGCGCGAGGCCATCAGGTAGGCCAGGCCCCCGAGGCGCTCGCCCTGGCGGCGCAGGCGCAGGTACGTGAGCGTCGCCTCGCGGGCGTCCCCGCCGACGAGCGCGTCGGCCAACACGAACACGCGCCGCTCAGCCGAGTGGGCGGCGGTGTCATCGATCTGCTGCGCGCTCACGCGGACCGGCTTGGACGCTGTGGGGTCACCCAGGTCGAGGGCGAGCTTCTCGAGCTCGCGCACGATCCGCTGCTGGCGCTCCCCCACCTGCGCGACGAGCGCCTTCGCCGCCGCCTGGTCGAGCTCGAGGCCGAGGCGGGCCGCCTGCTCGCGCGCCCAGCGGGGCAGCTCCCACGGCTTGACGGTGCCCTGCTCCACAACCTGGCCCTTGGCGGCCTTGACGGCCTCGTGCACCGCGGGCGGCGCCTTCGTGCGCCCCTCCTCGCGCGCGAACAGCGCGACAGTGGTGTCGGGCGGCAGTTCGCGCATGGCGGGCAGCAGGTGCTCCTGCACCTCCGCCTGCTTCCAACGCTCCACGCCGTCGACGACGATCACGCGCTGCCCGATCGCGAAGGTCATCGCGGCCAGCGCGAGCGCCACCCCCGCGGGCGTGCCGGCCTCCCCGGAGAGCGCCTCGACGGAGCTCGCGTCGCCCCCCTCGAGCGCCAGCGCCTGCAAGCCGGCACGACGCTCGGCGACCGCCCCGTGGTCGTCGCCATGGATCAGGTAGGCGGGCTTGAGCGCGGGCACGGGGCGAGTGTAGGCGAGGCAGCCGACAGCCGCGCGTCGCCCCGAACGCGCCTACCGCACAACGAGGTTGACGAGCTTGCCCGGCACCACGATCTCCTTCACGACCTCTTTGCCGTCGAGGTGCGCCTGCACGTTGGGCGCCGCGCGGCACAGCTCCTTGAGCAGCTCGGTGCTCGCGTCGGCGGGCGCCTGCACGCGGTCGCGCAGCTTGCCGTTGACCTGACACACCAACTCGTAGACCTCGCGTTCGAGCAGCGCGGGGTCGGCCTGCGGCCAGGGTTGCTCCCACACCCGCTGACCACCGCTGAGGCCGTCGTAGATGTCGGCGCACACGTGCGGCGCGAACGGGAAGAGCAGCGAAGCGGCGGTGGACAGCGCGAAGCTCAGCGCCGGTGTCGAAGCCTGCTCGCGCAGCCGCGAGCACTCGTTCAGCAGCTCCATCACGGCCGCGATCGCGGTGTTGAACGCGAAGCGGCGCAGGTCGGTGGATACCTTGTCGATCGCCCAGTGAGCCTTGCGCCGCAGCTCCAGATCCGGCCCCTCGCCTCCTGGGTGAATCGGCCCATCGCCCCCGGTCGCCCCTCCCCCACCCTGCCCCGCCATCTCCACCGCCGCCTCCGCACGCGGCCGCTCCTCAGCGCCGGCGCCGCTGCGAGCGCCCGCCTCTCCCCCACCACTCACGGCTCCCCCATCCGCGTCGCGCTCGGCGACCTCCGCGGCCAGCCGCCACAGCCGGCTCAGGAAGCGGTGGACGCCCTCGACGCCGTCGTCGGACCAGTCGGCGTCCTGGTCGGGGGGCGCGATGAACAGGATGTAGCAGCGCGCGGTGTCCGCGCCGTAGCGCTCGACGATCGCGGCGGGCGAGACGACGTTGCCGCGGGACTTGCTCATCTTCGCGCCGTCCTTGGTGACCATCCCCTGCGTGAACAGTGCCTGGAAGGGCTCCTGGAAGTCGAGGTGGCCGAGGTCCGCGAGCGCCTTGATGAAGAAGCGCGCGTACATCAGGTGCAGGATCGCGTGCTCGACCCCGCCGATGTACTGGTCGACCGGCATCCACCGGCGCAGCACCGCGGGGTCCCACGCCGCCGCGTCGTTGGCGGCGTCGCAGTAGCGCAGGAAGTACCACGAGGAGTCCACGAAGGTGTCCATCGTGTCGGTCTCGCGGCGCGCCGGCCCCCCGCAGGCGGGGCACTGCACCGCGACCCACTCCTCCGCGGCCGCCAGCGGCGAGCGCCCGCGCGGGGCGTAGTCCTCGATCTCCGGCAGCTCGACCGGGAGCTCGGCCTCGGGCACAGGCACCATCCCGCAGCGCTCGCAGTACACCACCGGGATCGGGCAGCCCCAATAGCGCTGGCGGGAGATCAGCCAGTCGCGCAGGCGGTAGTTGACCGACGCGTGGCCCTTGCCCTCGCGGTCCAGCCACTGCACGATCGCGGCGAGCGCCTCGCGGTTGCCCATCCCGTCGAAGTCGGGGTGGGAGTCGACGAGCGGCCCGTCGCCGGTGTACGGAAGCCCCTGCTCGTCGCCGCCCTCCGCCGGGACGCCTTCGATCACGCGGCGGATCGGCAGGCCGTGGGCGCGCGCGAAGGCGTAGTCGCGCTCGTCGTGCGCGGGCACCGCCATGATCGCGCCGGTGCCGTACTCCATCAACACGTAGTCGGCGACGTACACCGGGAGCTGCTCGCCGTTGACGGGGTTGGTGACGGTCCGTCCCAGCGGGACCCCCGTCTTCGGCCGGTCCGCGGCGCCGCGCTCCACGCCCGACTGGGTCAGCACGTGGTTGAGGTACTCGCGCACGGCCTGCTCGTGGGTGGTGCCTTCGGCGAGGCGCAGCACGTCGGGGTGCTCGGGGGCCATCACGAAGAAGGTTGCGCCGAACAGCGTGTCGGGGCGGGTCGTGAACACTGGGTAGTCGATGGGGATCCCGCCCACCCGGGCGGGATCCAAGTCCTCGCAGCGGAAGGTGACCTCGGCGCCCTCCGAGCGCCCGATCCAGTTGCGCTGCATCGTCTTTACGTGCTCCGGCCACTCGATCCCCTCGAGGTCCCCCAGCAGCCGCTCGGCGTAGTCGGTGATGCGCAGGAACCACTGCTCGAGCTGGCGCAGCTCGACCTCCGCGCCGCAGCGCTCGCAGCGGCCGTCCACCACCTGCTCGTTGGCGAGCACGGTCTGGTCGGTAGGGCACCACTTGACCGCGGCCTCCTTGCGGTAGGCCAGCCCGGCGCGCAGCAGTTGCAGGAAGATCCACTGCGTCCAGCGGTAGTAGCGCGGTTCGTGGGTGGCCAGCTCGCGTGACCAGTCGATCGAGATCCCCCACGAGCGGAACTGGCGCTGGAAAGAGGCGATCGAGGTCGCCGTGGAGTCGCGCGGGTTCACGCCCGTCTTGATCGCATGGTTCTCCGCTGGCAGGCCGAAGGCGTCATAACCCATCGGGTGCAGTACCCGCCGGCCCAAGCGCCGGTGGAAGTGCGCGATCGCGTCGCCCACCGAGTACACCTTCAGGTGCCCGATGTGGGGCTCCCCGCTGGGGTAGGGGAGCATCTCGAGCACATAGGACTTCGGAGGCGCCCCGCTTCCATAAGCGGCGCCCTCCCCGCCGTGTCCAGGCGGGTCGTTGGAGACCTCCCAGGTGCGCTCAGCCGCCCACACCGCCTGCCAGCGGGGCTCGATCTCCTGCGGGTCGTAGCGCTTCTCGCTCATGTCCGCCGGAGGTTAGCGAGCGCCCCCCGACGGAACGCTCGCGCACCCCTCGGCCGACTTCACGTCAGAGCTACGCCAGCTCCTCGGATGCCACCTGGAAGCGGCTCATCGCCTGCCCGAGCGACTCGCCGGTGTAGGCGTTGATCACGCCGACATTCTCCACGATCGCGGCGGCCCGGACTATCAGCCGCTCGAACTCCTCGCTCGAGCGGATCTCGTCCAGCTTGGCGCGCTCGCCGCGCAACAGGATGAAGCCGGCAAGGTCGCCGCCGTGCGGGCCGATCAGCACCGCCTCGAAGCTGTCGATCCTGCCCTCCTGCTGCAGTTTGTTGTCGTACTCGATCGTCTCCCTGAAGACCTGCAGAGCCTTCTGCTCACGACCCCGCACCACGGGGCCCCAGCCCACGAACAACGCTTCTCCAGCCATCTCGAGTCCTCCTCATGTTGGGTTCTTCGAGACTACTCCGACATGCGCGATCACGCAAAGCGGGCGCGGGCGCGCACCGCCTCGACGATCTGCGGCGGCGCCTTCCGCGGCGAGCCGGCGTCGAACGGCGGCTGGGGGTCATACTCGATGCCCAGCTGGATCGCCTGCGCCATCTGCTCGCCCGCGATCCTCGCTGCCAGCGCGAGCGCCATGTCGATGCCCGCCGAGACGCCGGCGGCGGTGACGAGCTTCCCGTCGAACACGACCCGCTCGGCGACGGGCTCCGCGCCCAGCCGTCCCAGCTCCTCGAGCGCCGTCCAGTGGCTGGTGGCGCGCCTGGCCGAAACGGGGATGCTCGCGGAAGGCGAGCGTCTCCCGGCTTCGGTAAGCAGCCCGGCCGCCGCGAGCACCAGCGAACCGGTGCAGACCGAGGTCGTCCACGTCGAGGTCTCGTGCGCGGCGCGCAGCCACTCGTGCACGGGGCCGTCATCCATCAGCGCCGCCTGGCCGGGCCCGCCGGGCACGAGCACGACGTCAGGGTGGGGAAGCTCCGTCAGGGACGCGTCGGCCAGCAGCGCGAGCCGGCCGGTGTCTGTGCGCTTGAGCCCTGGCTCCTGCGCGATGAACATCACCTCGGCGTCGGGTAGGCGGCTGAGGACCTCGTAGGGCCCGACCGCGTCCAGCGCGGTCAGACGGTCGAAGATGAGAATGGCGATCTGCATGGTGGACTCCTCGGTTGTGTCTCAGGCCGCAGCACCAGGGGCGGTGGCGGCCACGTGGAAGCGCCGGCGGTACTCGGCGGGGCCGACTACGAGCGCACGCAGGAACACCCGGCGCATCGTCTCGGCCGTGCCGAAGCCGCACGCGACGGCGACCGCGGCCACCGGCTCCTCGCTCTCCTCCAGGCGCCGCCGCGCGGCCTCCAGGCGCAAGCGCTCCACATAGCGGGCGGGCGTGATCCCGACCTCAGCGCGGAAGCTGCGCGCGAAGTGGCGCGGGCTCATGTGGGCGAGCGCCGCGAGTGACTCGACAGTCAAATCGGCCGCCAGGTTCTCCACCGCGAAGCGCTGCACCTCCCGCAGGCCAGGCCGCTCTGGCGCGCGGGTGGCGAGCGTGGCGCTGAACTGCGACTGGTTGCCGGGACGGCGCAGAAACAGCACCAGATGACGCGCGATCGTGAGCGCCGCATCGCGGTCAAGGTCCTCCTCGACCAGCGCGAGCGCGAGGTCCATGCCGGCGGTGACGCCCGCCGAGGTCCACACGTTCCCGTCGCGCACGAAGATCGGCTCGGGATCGACGCGCACCAGCGGGTGGCGACGCGCGAGCTCCGCGGCCGCCGCCCAGTGCGTGGTCGCGCGCCGCCCGTCGAGCAGCCCCGCGGCGGCGAGCAGGAAGGCCCCCGTGCACACCGAGGCCACACGCCGCGCGGTCTGCGCGCGCATGGCGATCCACTCGAGCAGCGCCGCCTCCGCGCACGCGCGCTCTGCCCCGGTGCCCCCGGCGATGAGCAGCGTGTCGAGCGCCGCAGGGACGTGGTCGATGTCTGCGTGGGGCACGATCGTCAGCCCGCTTGAGGTCGTTACCGGAGCGCCGTCGGCGCTTACGATCGTTGTGCGGTAGCCACGGTCGACGCCGCCGCTGCGGTCTGCGCCAGCGGCACGATCGGCTCCGCCTTTGCGCTCCGCCCCGCCACCGCGCTCGGTCTCGGCAGGGGACTGCCCGCCAAGCCCGCGGCGAGGACCGGCTTCAAGCAGCAGCTGCGCCCCGCTGAACACCTCCAGTGGACCGGTCACGTCCAGGCTCTGCACGCCCGGGTAGACGAGGATCGCAACGTCGCGCGGGTGACCAGGGCGAGTCATCGCCTGTAATCGTGACCGATTCCGACTGTGTCCGCAAGGACAGATTTCCAACGATTCCTGCCAGCCGCCAAGTATATGCCTGCCCCCGCCACGCGATAGCATTAGGAGCCTTGGGGCTATAGCTCAGCTGGGAGAGCGCTTGCATGGCATGCAAGAGGTCGTCGGTTCGATCCCGACTAGCTCCACCAAAACGTCGCTAATCGAACCACGTCCAAAGGTTCCCGTTCCTCCCAGGGGGCGGGAACCTTGGCGTTTGGGGCAGGTTTGCGCGCCGACAAGTTTCGCCCATTTCTGGGGAGAAGAGCAGCGCTAATCGAACCATCGAGGTGCGGTGCCTACCTGAGCCGCGTTGCACCTGCACCTGTGGCACGCCATGCTCGCAGCGAGCACGAGCCCAGGATGCGTCCAGTCGGTGCCTTCCGTCTCGCTATACGCCGAGGACGAGCGTGAGTGCGTGGTCGACTGCCTGTAGCTCGCTCGCGTCGAGACGCCCAGCCGAGCCTCCCAAGCGCTCCGGGTCGACAACGGTGGTCTGCTCAACTAGAACGCTGGTAGGCCTCCCTTCGAGCGTGATCGTCGGCCTGAAGCTAGCCGGTAGAGCACCTGTCGAGGTCGGTGAGACCAGGACAGTGCTGAGACCGAGGAACTCGTCGGCCTGGACGATCACGGCGTAACGAGCCCCCCGCTCATGGCCGCGTGTCTGCCGAGGGGACGGCAAACGGAAGATCTCGCCGCGTACCACGAAAGCTACACAGCCCCTGGTGCCAATTCAGCCATCTGCTCACGGATGGCCCGCGTCTCTGCTCGATCTGCCGCGTCCGCAGCGAGCCGCTGCACCTCCGCAGCGATCGAGGAGCGTGTTCGACGGCGGGCTGCCGCCTCGCGCAGCGCCGTCCGAACCGCCTCGGAGTCGCTCAATCCGTCACTACGGATGACATTGAGAGCAGCGCTTGAGCTGTCGTCCAAACGTACGTGCAGAGAGCGACTCATATGACCCCATTCGTAGCATGTATTGTTCTACTATGGGTCTAGGCTGGTCTCGCCCGCTCGTCGCCGCGGGTCCCGCCCAAGAGGCGGAGGCTATGCAGCGTTCGCCAGTACGTACCGTCCCCGTGCCACCCGCACGAACCGCCGCGAGGCAGCACCCGCCTCCATTGCCGCTAGCGTTGCTTCCATGGCCGCGACCAAACCAAGGGTGAGGCTGCGTCAGGCGGTGCTCGTGGCGGCGACGCTCGAGCCGGCGGCAGCAGCGCTGCGCTCGACGCTGAACCTTGACGAGCCGTTCCGCGACCCGGGCGTGGGCGCGTTCGGCCTTCAGAATGTGGTGTTTGCGCTGGGCGACTGCTTCGTGGAGGTGGTCTCGCCGATACAGCAGGACACCACGGCCGGCCGCTACCTCGCGCGCCACGGCGACGGCGGCTACATGGTGATCTTCGACCTCGAAGACCTGGAGGGCGCGCGCGAGCGCGCGCGGGGGCTGGGCGTGCGCGTCGCCTGGCAGATCGACCTGCCCGACATCTCCACCACGCACCTGCACCCAGCGGACACGCGCGGGGCGATCGTCTCGCTCGACCGATCCGAGCCCTACGGCACATGGCGCTGGGGCGGGCCGCAATGGACCGGACGGATCGGTGACGGCGCACCCGGACGCCTCGCGGGGGTCACGCTCACGGTGAGCGATCCGACGACGGTGGCAGCGCGCTGGGGAGAGGTGCTGGGCCTCGACGCGACCGGTGAGGATCGGCCGCGGCTGCGCCTGGACGGCAGCGATGTTCGCTTCGAGACGGCCGCGAGCGAGCGCACGGAAGGGTTGGTGGAAATCGCCCTCGAACTCCCGCACGAGCTGCCCGGTGGAGATGAGGCGATCGAGCTTGGAGGAGTGCGCGTGCGGCGCGTGAGCCCGGGCTGACTGGAGCCGGCTCAGAGCTCGCGCTCGTTCGGCCGGGCCAGCGAGACGCACGGCGCGATCGGGCGAAGCGTTCACGCGGGCTTATCGCCTCAGTGCGCGAGCGCAGGACGGTGCGCCTCAGCACTCTCGGTGCGAGACGCCGGGCGCCCGCCGGTGACGATCACTCGCCCCCCGCGGGCCGGGACGAGCGTGATGTGGTGCACCTTCGTCCGCTCCGCCTTGGCGCTCGGGGCGCGCAGCTGCACGCGTTCGAGCACGGTGCGCAGGATCGTCCGCATCTCCATCGTCGCGAAGCTCGCGCCGATGCAGCGCCGGGGGCCGCCGCCGAAGGGGATGAACGTGTAGGGCGGGGCGCCCTCCTCCAGGAAACGCTCCGGGCGGAAGGCGGCAGTGTCGGCAAACGCCTCCGAGCCCTGCACGAGCACGATCGAGGGCATCACCGTCGCACCCGCCGGCAACATCCAGCCGGCGACCTCTGCCGGGGCGCTGAGCTTGCGCCACACCGCGTCGATCACCGGGCGCACCCGCAGGGTCTCGCTGATGACCGCGTCGAGGTAGGTCTCCTTCTCGCCGCCTGCGATCTCCGCCTCCACGCGCGCCAGCGCCGCAGGGTGGCGCAGCAGGCGCTCAAAGCACCACGCGAGCGCGGTCGTCGTCGTCTCGTGCCCGGCGATCAACAGCGTGATCAGGTGGTCGCGCAGCTCCTCGTCGCTGAGGCCCTGCCCCTGCTCGTCGCGCGCGGCGATCAACAGCGTGAGCACGTCCTCACGGGCGGGCCGGGTCGAAGCATCAGCGCGGTGGGCCGTGATCTCCTCGTACAGCAGCCAGTCCACCTCTGGGAGCAGCCGCAGCGTGGAGAGGCGCCGCACCAGCGGATGCTCGATCAGCTGGGGGTAGGCCCACACGATCCACATCTCCACGATGCCCACGCGCGTGAGCCTCCTGAGCAGCCCGCGCAGGCGCTCCATGCGCCGCTCGTCGCTGACTCCGATCACGGTCCGCAGGATCACCTCTAGGGTGATCGCCTGCATCCGCGGGCGGATCGGGAACTCCCGGCCCACCGGCCAGCGCCCGACCTCCTCGGCGGCGATCGCCCCGATGCGCTTGCCGTAGGCGCGTACCGAATCGCCGTGGAACGGCGCCGTCAGCAGTTTGCGGTGGCGCAGGTGGCGCTCCCCGTCAAGCAGCAGCAGCGAGTTCGCGCCCACCATCGGGCCCATCACCGCGTTGGCCTCTCCCGCGCGGAACACCTCGCGGTCGCCGGTGAACACCTCCCTGATCGCCTCCGGCCGCGTGAGCACCACCACGTCGCCGATGCCGAGCGGCCGCAGCGTGAACGTCTCGCCGATGCGGCGCTGGCAGTACCGGGAGAGGGCGCCGGGGTAGGACGCCCACAGGGCCGTCTGCACCAGCCGCGGCAGACGCGGGCCGGGAGGCAGGCGCGGGGCTGCGGTCGGTGCGCTCATCGCTCGCTCATCGCCCTCATCTTCGCAGGGCGAGAGTGGCCCTAAGCCGGTCCCCCCACGAGCTCCAACAGCGGCTCGCAGAGCGCCGGCGGGGCGACCAGGATCCCCCACGGAAGGTCCTCATGCTCGGGCAGCTCCACCACCCGCAGGCCCGCCGCTTCGCAGAGCACCGTCCCCGCCGCGATGTCCCACGGCTTGACCGTGCGCTCGAAGTAGGCGTCGTAGCGCCCCGCCGCGGTCCACGCGAGGTCGAGCGCGGCGCTGCCGAAGCGGCGGATGTCGCGCACTCGCGGAATCGCCCGCGCTAGCACCTGCGCTTGGGCGGCGCGTACGCGCGCGTCGTAGGCGAAGCCGGTGGCCACCATCGCGCTCGGCAGCTCCTCGCGCCCGGAGCCCCTCAGCGTCAGCTCCTCGTACCGGCGATCCCAGCTCGCCGGCGGGGGCGGCACATTGATCGGGTACTTGACCGGGGCTCTCATCGTCGCCTCCCCACCGCGCGCCGCCTTGAAGAGCTCCTCGCGAAACGGGTCGTAGATCGCGCCCGCCAACGTTCCCCGGTCGTCCCGCACCGCGACGCTCACGCACCAGTGCGGTATCCCAAACAGGAAGTTGACAGTACCGTCGAGCGGGTCCACCACCCAGCGCAGCCCGCTCTCGCCCGGCTCCTCCTCGCCCTCCTCCTCACCCAGGAAGCCGTCCAAGGGGCGGCGCAGGGCGAGGTCTTCGCGGATCGAGCGCTGGGAGTCGCGGTCGGCGTCGCTCACCAGGTCCGTGGGCGTGCTCTTGCTCTCGACCTCCTCCTCATCGCCGTGCAGGAAGCGCTCACGCAGCAGCACGCCTGCCGTGTAGGCGGTTTGGCACGCCAGCTCGAGCAGCTCCCCCACGGAGTCGCCCACCCGCAGCCCCGCGAGGCACTCGTCCTCCTGCGAGCGCTCGCCCTCGGCGGGACCGCTCACGCGACCGGCCGGAGCTCAGCCAGCGCGGGCCGTCGCTGCGCCCAGGGGCGCTCGGCCTCGATCTGCGCGGCGAGCGCGAGCAGCGTGCCCTCGCCGTCGGGGCGCCCCACGAGTTGCACCGCGCGCGGCAGCCCGTCGGCCGCGAAGCCCGCGGGCACCGAGCAGGCCGGCTGCCCGGTCGTGTTCCAGCACGCCGCGTACGAAACTGTCGCGGAGGCCGCCACCGAGGCCCACAGCCAGCCGCGCCCCTCGCAGGCTCCGATCCGCGGCGCGGGCGCGGGGGTGACGGGGGTCAGCAGCACCTCGTTCTCGACCAGTGCCGCGTTGAGTCGCGCCGCGTACGCAGCCTCGCGCGCGCGCATCGCTTCCACCAGCTTCGCCGGCAGCAGCCCGCCGACGAAAGCGACGTGGCGCATCCGCCGTTCCAGGCGCTCCGGGTAGGCCATCGCGGCGGCCTGGTCGTGCAGGTGGCGCAGGTAGCGCACCGTGAACTCCGGCGCCGGCGCCAGCGGGCCGTGGTCGACCTCGACCTCCCTGACCTCGTGCCCGAGCGAGCGCAGCAGCTGTGCGGTCTCCTCCACCGCGGCGCGGTTCTCGGAGTGCAGGCGCGTCAGCGGCGAGGGCGGCAGGTTGGTCGAGAGCCCGATCCGCAGCGGCGTCGGGGTCTCCTGCGCCCGCGCGGCGTCGAGGAACGAGAGGCGCGGCGGCACCGGGGCGCCGGGATCGGGGGGGCCGTCGGCGATCGCGTCGTGGAACAGCGCCGTGTCCCGCACCGAGCGGGTCAACACGCCGTTCACAGTGAGCCCGTGCGAGGCGTCCACGTTGGGCGCCAACGGCACCCGCCCGCGCTGGGTCTTCAGGCCGACCAGGCCGCAGTAGGCGGCGGGGAAGCGGATCGACCCTCCCCCGTCGGCGGCCAGCGCCGCCCCCACCAGTCCGGCGGCGACCGCCGCCGCGCTGCCGCCGCTCGACCCGCCCGGCGAGTGCTCCACGTTCCACGGGTTGCGCGTCACCCCCCACGTGGCCGACTCCGTCCATGGGAACGCGCACAGCTCCGGGACGTTCGTCTTGCCCACGATCACCGCGCCCGCCGCGCGCAGACGCCGCACGATCTCGGCGTCCTCGCGCTTGGGCTCGCCGTAGGCGCCCGTGCCGAGCGCCGTCACCTCGCCCGCCACGTCGATCTCGTCCTTGACCGCGATCGGCACCCCCAGCAGCGGTCGACTGTCGCCGGCGGCGCGGCGTGCATCGGCCTGGTCGGCCTCCATGCGCGCGCGCTCGCGAAACACCACCCGGAAGGTGTTCAGCTGTGAGTCCAGTCGCTGGATGCGCTCCAGGTACACCTCCAGCAGGTCGCGCGACGACAGCTCCCCGGAGGCGATCATCTCCGCCTGGTGGGCGATGCCGGCGAAGGCGAGGTCGGTGGCGTCCATGGCGCAAAACTACCGGATCGCGAGCACCGCGCGTGGGATCGCGAGCGCCGCGCGCGCGGGGGTTGGCAGCTCAGACCGGGGTGATCGGGTTGTGCCGCGCGGGCCACTCGCGCCGGCGACCCGCAGCTAGGGCGAAGCGGCGGACCAGCTCGGTGCGCAGGTCATCCGGCTGGATCACCGCGTCCACGACGAGCTCTGAGGCGAGGTGCAGGATGTCGATGTCGGCCGCGTACTCGGCGCGCAGCCGCTCCGTCTCCGCCGCGCGCTCGGTCTCGTCCTCGATCGCCTGCAGTTGGTTGTAGTACACGGCGTTGATCGCCGCCTGCGGGCCCATCACCGCGATCGACGCGCTCGGCAGCGCCAGGCAGCAGTCGGGGTCGAAGGCCGGGCCCGCCATCGCGTACAGACCTGCGCCGTAGGCCTTGCGCACGATCACCGAGATCTTGGGGACCGTGGCTTCGGAGACCGCGCTGATCATCTTCGCCCCGTGGCGGATGATCCCCTGCCGCTCGACCTGGGTCCCGATCATGAAGCCGGGGACGTCGGCGAGGAACAGCAGGGGGACGTTGAAGGCGTTGCAGGTCCAGATGAAGCGCGCGGCCTTGTCGGCGGAGTCGCCGAACAACACGCCCCCCTTCACCTTCGGCTGGTTCGCCACGATCCCCACCGCCCGGCCCTCCAGGCGCGCGAAGCCCACGATCAGCTCCTTCGCCCAGCGCGCGTGGATCTCCATGAACGAGCCCCCGTCCAGGAGCGCGTCGAGCAGCAGCTTCATGTCGAACGGCTTGTTCTCGTCCGCGGGGATCACCTCGCCGATCGGGGTCCCCGAGCTCGGCGCGGGGGGCGGTGGCGCGGGCGGGTCTGCCGCCGGGGGGTGGGCCGTGGACAGATCCTCCGCGGGCGGGTGAGCCGCGGGCGTGTCCTCCGCGGGCGAAGGGGAATCCTCGATGGGAGGGAGGGCCTCCCAGTTATTCGGCAGGTAGGAGAGGTAGCGCACGGCCGCGTCGAGGCCCTCCTCGTCGCTGCCCACCAGCACGTGCCCACAGCCGCTCACGCCCGTGTGCATGCGCGCTCCGCCCATCTCCTCTAGCGTCACGTCCTCCCCGATCACCATTTGCGCCATCCGGGGCGAGCCGAGGTACATCGAGGCGTTGCCCTCGCGCATGATCACGATGTCGCAGAACGCCGGGATGTACGCGCCGCCGGCGGCCGAGGGGCCGAACAGCACGCACACCTGCGGCACCAGCCCGGAGAGCTTGACCTGGTTGTGGAAGATCCGCCCGGCTCCGCGGCGGCCGGGGAACATCTGCACCTGGTCGGTGATCCGCGCCCCCGCGGAGTCGACCAGGTACACCATCGGCACCCGCAGCCCGAGCGCGCGCTCCTGTACGCGCAAGATCTTCTCGACCGTCTTCGGGCCCCACGAGCCGGCCTTGACGGTGGGGTCGTTGGCCATCAGCGCAACCGGGCGCCCGCCGATCCGCCCGAGGCCGGTGAGCACGCCATCGGCGCCCAGCCCCTCGTCCTGCCAGTTGGCCAGCAGCGCTTCCTCGGCGAAGGAGCCGGGGTCGAGCAGCCGCGCCACACGCTCGCGCACCGGCAGCTTGCCCTGCTCGCGGGCCTTCTCGCGGTGACGCTCCGGGCCGCCTTCGAGGGCGCGCTCGGTGGCGCCGTCCAGAGCGCTCACTGAGGTGGGAGCCCTCCGCGATGGGAAGACTCCGGGCTCACCGACGCGCCGCTCACGGACGCGGCGGGTGGGTGGGCCACCAATTCTTCCGGTGGCGGCGGCGCCCGCGCGCGAGCTGGCGTTCGTGGCGCGCCTGCAGCCTCGCTTCGACCAGCTCGAGGTCCGACGCGGGCCCGAACAGGCGCCACGCATCGCGCACCACTGGGACCAGCGTGACGCCGATCACCCAGCCCGGCCAGAAGTCGCCCGCCGGTCCGCTCGCGACCCAGATGCCTACGCTCAGCAGCGCCACGCCCATCGACCCGCCGGCCTCCTGCACGAGACGGCGGCGCAGGTGTGCCTTGCGCTTGGTCAGCGCGAGCTTCACCGAGGTCGAGCTGACCGGCAGGTCCGCCCGCACCGCGTCGAGGTCCGCACGTGTGGATACGCGGTAGGCATCCCCGATCCGCTCCTCCAGCTCCTCGGAGGTAAGCCTCCCCGCCCCGGCGTGCTCGCGCAGCTCGTCGATCAGCTGCTCGCGATCGGCGTCCGCTACGCGCAGGCTCGACAGGTCACTCATGACAGGAAGGTTACGATACCTCCCTACAGCGCCGGGTTCGGCCGGGGCTCATCACCGGAGTAGTCGTAGAAGCCCGTTCCCGACTTGCGCCCGTGCCAGCCCGCTGCGAGCATCTTGCGCAGCGTCGGCGGACACGCGAAGCGCCGTTCGCTGAACTCCTCCAGCAGCACGTCGCAGATCGCACCGAGGGTGTCCAGACCGACGAAGTCCGCGAGCTCGAGCGGGCCCATCGGGTGCCCCGCACCGGCCTTCATCGCCGCGTCGATCTCGTGCACCGAGCCGACCTGCTCTTCGAACGCGCGCATCGCGTCGAGCATGTAGGGGACGAGCAGGCGGTTGACGATGAACCCCGCTTTGTCGCGTGTCGGGATCGCGAGCTTGCCCTCCGAGCGCACGAACTGCAGCGCGGTCTCGAGCGTCTCCCCCGAGGTGGTCACGCAGCGCACCACCTCCACCAGCTTCATCACCTGCGCGGGGTTGAAGTAGTGCAGGCCCACGAACCGCTCCGGGCGGGAGGTGACCGCAGCCTGGTCGATCACCGCCAGCGAGGAGGTGTTGGTCGCGAACACCGCGCCCGGCTTGACGATCTCATCAACCTCTCGCCACATCTCGAGCTTCAGCTCGAGGCTCTCGGTGATCGCCTCGATCACGAGGTCGCAGTCCGCCAGGTCGCGGTAGCGCACGGTCCCCTCGATGCGCCCCCGCACGGCGTCGGCGTCCTCCTGGGAGCTCTTGCCCTTCTCGACCGCGCGCGCGAGCTGCTTCTCGATCTTGGCGATGCCCTTCGCGAGCGTCGGTTCGTCGACCTCGCGCAGCACCACCTCGTAGCCGGCCTGCGCGGCGACCTGGGCGATGCCGTGGCCCATCAGCCCGGCTCCGAGCACGCCCACCTTCTCGATCTGCTGCGCCATCTTGAACCTCCGCTCGATCTTTCTGACTTGAGGGGCGGGAGCCTACCGGGAAGGTTCCCCGCGCGGCGGAGTCTCCGTTATGTAAAGCCCCGATCAGAGGAGACATAGCCATGTCCAGCCGAATGCGCCTGTCAACCACGATCGCCGCCGCGCTCGCATGCGCTGCGTTTGCCCCGGGGGTGGCACTGGCGTTCGATCACCCGTTCATCGGGCAGTTCAAGACCATCACGTCGCTCGGGAGCACCGTGCCGGCCAACGGAGACGTAAACCCCTATGGAATTGTGGTCGTGCCCCACAGCGAAGGATCGCTCGTGCGTGGGGACACGCTGATCAGCAACTTCAACAACGAAGAAAACGAACAGGGGACCGGCACCACGATCGTGCAGATCGCCCCCTCCGGCAGCCTCTCGCTGTTCGCGCAGATCAAGGCCTCATCGCTCCCCGGGCCGTGCCCGGGCGGGGTGGGCCTGACCACTGCGCTGGCGGTGCTGCCGAACGGGTTCGTGGTCGTGGGGAGCCTGCCCACCTCCAACGGCTCGGCGGCGACCGCACAGGCCGGCTGCCTGATCGTGCTCAACAGCTACGGACACGTCGTGCAGACGATCTCCGGGCCCCCGATCAACGGCCCCTGGGACATGACCTCGGTCAACCAGGGCGACGGCGCGACACTGTTCGTCACCAACGTGCTGAACGGCACCGTCGAATCGGGCGAAACCCCGACGAACGGTGGCACCGTGGTGCGTATTCGCCTGCGCACCGGGGGGCGTCACGCCCCGAAGGTCACCGCGATGAACGTGATCGCCACCGGCTTCCCCGAGCGCACCGACCCCGCCGCGCTCGTGGTCGGCCCCACCGGGGTGGGGCTCGGCGAAGAAGGCACACTGTATGTGGCCGACACCCAGGGCAACCGGATCGCGGAAGTCCCCGGCGCCCTGTACCGCCAGACCCCGCTCGGCGAAGGCGGGATCACGGTCGCGAAGGGCGGTTACCTGAACAGTCCGCTGGGGCTCACGATCGCCCCCAACGGGGACATCCTCACCGCCAACGGCGGCGACGGGAACATCGTCGAGACGACCCCCGTGGGCGCGGAGTTCCAGCCCGTGGACACGGGCGCGGGCGAAGGCGGGCTGTTCGGGCTCGCCGTGGCGCCCTACAACCAGGGGGTGCTGTTCGTCAACGACTCCAACAACACGCTGGAGGAGTTGCACTGAGGGCTCCAACGCACAGTGGCCGGGGTGGGGCGGACGCCCCACCCCGCCGCCGGGAGTACGCTTGCAGGCATGCCCACCGAGCAGGACTTCGACCTCTCCGCGGCGGGCCTGCGCGCGGATGGAACCGATCTTCGGATCTCCGTGGAGGTGCTGGCCGAGAAGCTCGAGCAGTCGCTGCCGGGGCGCGCGCACGTTGAGCGTCGCGGCGGCGGCCTGCTGGGACGCGGGCCCAAGCGCGTGCGCGAGGTGCGGGTAGAGCTCGGCGGCAACTGTTACCAGCTCACGATCGCGGACGAGCGCGTCGAGGGCTTTCGCGAACGCCAGGTCGGTGGCATCTCGATCAAGCGCGAGCCGCTCGACCCCGACCAGTGGGTCGCCGCGCTGACCGCCGACCTGCGAGCCGAGGCCGAGCGCAGCGCCGAGGCGCGCGCGGCGCTGCAGAGGCTGCTGGGCTGATGGCGCGGCGGCGGGGCATTGGGGCGCAAGGAGCCGGAGGCGAAGAGGCGGATGGAGCCGCCGCCGCTGAAATGGTCGACCCGGGGGCCACGGCGGCCGAGCAACAGGAGTCGCTGCAGCGGATCGAACGGGGCGGGATTACCGTCGCGGCGGAGCGACGCCTGAGCGAGCTGCGCGAGAAGGGGGGTCTATTCACCTCCGACCTTTCCGTCAAGGGGTGGGCGCTCGCCCACCAGCTGGGGTTGCGCCCGCTCTCGCAGGTGATGGGCAGCTCGATCTACCAGATGGGCTACCAGTCATCGTGGGGACAGCTGGAAGGCGGCTATGACCCTACCGGCGCCAATATGTTCGAGCTCAATACGCTCTCCCAAGCACTCAACGAGGTGCGCACGCGCGCGCTCGGGCGGCTGGCGGAGGAGGCGGTGCACGTCGGCGCCGACGCGGTCGTGGAAGTGAACACGCGCGCCGGCGAAAGCAGCCTGGAAACGGGGTCGGTCTCACTCGAACACACGGTCTTCGGCACCGCCGTCAGGCGCGAAGCGGAACCGTCCGGCGCCGACACGCGCAAGGGCGCCGGTGGGCAGCACGGGAGCGGGCAGCACGGAGGCGGGAGACACGGAGGCGGGCGGCCGGTGCTCACCGAGCTGTCGGTCGCCGACTTCTCAAAGCTGGTGCGGGGCGGCTTCGAGCCACTCGGGATCGTCGCCTGGAGCTCGGTGTTTTTCGCCAGCTACGCCTACGGCCCGGGGATGATCGGTGGGGGCATGGTGTCGGCTGGGAGCATGACGTCGGTGGGGGCAACGCAGAACTTCGAGCTGCGCGCGTTCACGCAAGCCTTCTACAACGCGCGCGAGAGCGTGATGGCCGAGCTGAACGCACAGGCCTCCGCGATCGGTGCCTCGGGGATCGTTGGCGTGCGAATCAGCCACCGCGCGGTGCGCCACGAGATACAGGGGATGAGCGGCAAACTCGGAGGCCTGATGGTGACGTTCAACGCGATCGGCACCGCGATCCGCCAAACCGAAGAGGCCACACTGCATCCCCCCGAGACGATGATCGACCTGACAGTCTGAGCAGACCTCGAAGCGACAACCCCAACCCCTCCCCCTTTCCCCCTTCCCACCACGATCATTTCCCCCTCCCCACCACGATCACCTGACATCCTGAACACGAGCCCGGGAGCCCCAAACGTATGAGCGACAGCGAGCAGCAGACAGAGTCCTACGACCCATCCTCCCTGGAGGGCGTCCCCGAGGCCGGCCGCGCCCGCCTGCAGCAGAACCGCGCGGGCCTGTTCACCTCGGATCTGAGCGTCAACGAGTTCCTGCTGGTCAAGCAGGCCGGCTTCGAGCCACTCGGCCTGGTCGTCGGCAGCTCGATCTACCACATCGGCATCCAGCTGGCGGGGTGGAAGAAAAGCCAGGAGCTGACGGTGCTCTCCGAGGCGATGTACGGAGCGCGCCAGCTGGCGATGACGCGCATGGAGGAGGAGGCCGACCAGCTCGGCGCGGACGGCGTCGTGGGCGTGCGCCTGGACATCGGCCGCTACGAGTGGGGCCAGGACATGGCGGAGTTCATCGCGATCGGCACCGCCGTCAAGCACAGCGAAGGCGTGCTGCACCGCGCCCCCAACGGCCGGCCGTTCACCAGCGACCTCTCCGGCCAGGACTTCTGGACGCTGCTGCGCACCGGGCACCGCCCCGTGGGGATGGTGATGGGCAGCTGCGTCTACCACGTCGCCCACCGCGGGATGCTCCAGTCGATGGCCCAGACCGGGCGCAACGTCGAGCTGCCGAACTTCACACAGGCGCTCTACGACGCGCGCGAGCTCGCGATGGAGCGGATGCAGAGCGAGGCGCAGACACTCTCCGCCGAGGGGATCGTCGGCGTCGACCTGCAGGAGAAGAGCCACGGGTGGGGTTCACACACGATCGAGTTCTTCGCCGTCGGCACCGCGATCGTGCCGCGCGAGGGCCACGACGAGGCGATCGAGCCGCCTACGCCGGTGCTGGATTTGAGCTGAGTCCGACCGAGCCCGATCACGGAGAGTGGTGCCGCACTGCGCGACCGCACTACGCGGGCAGCA
This sequence comes from uncultured Solirubrobacterales bacterium, assembly GCA_963715925.1. Lineage (GTDB taxonomy): Bacteria > Actinomycetota > Thermoleophilia > Solirubrobacterales > Solirubrobacteraceae > Palsa-744. Next base: position 234,302 of record OY970282.1, read on the forward strand.
GCTCCAGCGCCTCCACGTGCCGAGGGCGCATGACCGAGAAGTGTCGATGGTCGAGCGTGGCCAGCTTTGGCTCTCGCAGGCGCTCCACGACAGCCAGTACGGCCGCATCTACGAAGCCTATGCGCAGGTCAGCATAGGTACGCAGCAGTTCGGCGATCCGCTCGTAGTCTCTCGCGGTGAGATCCTCCACCTCGAGAGCACCAGCACGAATCTGATCCAGAGTCGCGGGAAAGGCCTCAGAGCCGAGCTCCCGGGAGACCATGTAATCGAACTCGACAAGCACCGGCGCCGGCACGATACGCGATCCCCGCACAGCACTCAGCAGGTGAGCGCAGACAGCATGTTGCTCGTCTTTCGCGTCGGCCGCGGCGAGCAGCGGACCTGTGTCGATGATCAGCGAAATGGCTCGGGCTCGTACTCGTCTTCGCTGGCACGGCGGGAGAGGTCTCCACGCTTGGAGGCGAAGGCACCGATGAGCGTCAGCGGCGGCGGTATCCGCTCCTCCTCGGCCTGTCCCAGATCGTGCTCCATCGCGTCACGCACAACCTGGGCAACCGACACCCCGCGCTCGGCCGCGCGGCGCTTGGCCCGCTCGACAAGCTCCGGATCAGCCTGAATCATCAGCCTCTGCATCATCGTGCAATCATGCTAGCAGTACGCGGCCTACAGCACATAGCCGTAGCGGCAAGCCGCCCCACCCTCCCGCATCGAGGGCTCCCGCTGGCGTACCCTGGTGAGCCCAAGCACCGACAGGAGGACCACACCATGAGCCTCGTCACCACCGAAACCCACGACTCCGTTCGCCACCTCGTGCTGAACCGCCCGGAGAAGCGCAACGCGATGAGCCAGGCGCTGCTCGGCGAGCTGGCCGGCGCCCTGCGCGAGGCCGCAGGCGACGCGGCGATCCACTGCGTCGTCCTGCGCGGCGCCGGCCCCGTGTTCTCCGCCGGAGTGGACCTCGGCGAGCTGATGTCCTTCGCCGGCGACCCGGGCGCCCTGCGCCCGTTCCGCAATGTGTTCCTCGACTGCGCCAACCTCTGCGAAGCGATGCCCAAGCCCGTCGTCTGCCAGATCCACCACACCTGCGTCGGCGGCGCCCTGGAGGTCGCGCTCGGCTGCGACCTGCGCATCGCCTCCGAAGGCTCCCGGCTCGGGCTGCCCGAGGTCAAGTTCGGAATCATCCCCGACGTTGGCGGCTGCACCCGCCTGCCCGCGGTCGTGGGTCTCGGCCGCGCCAAGGAGCTGATCATGACCGCGCGCCTGATCGACGCCACGGAGGCCCACCGCATCGGCCTGGTCAACCGCGTCGTCCCGGCCGAGGAGCTGGAACAGGCCACGCAGGCGCTCGTGGACGAGTTGCTCGCCAACTCGCACGTAGCCGTCGGCCGCGCCAAGCGCGTGATCGACGCCTCCGCACGCCCCGCGCTCGCGGCAACGCTGGAGATGGAGGTCTCGGTGCAGGAGTACTGCGTCGCGGCTATGCGTGAGAGCGCGCGGGCGGAGCAGGCCAACGGTGCCCCGGCACACGCGGAGCAGGTCGGTTGACGGCAAAGCGGCCGCAGCGCGAGCCTACGGCACGTCCCCCACCGCACGATCGGCGAGGCACAGGCCGTTGGCCATCAGCCAGTGCGCCTCACCCGCGTCGTCGTCGGGGATCGCCCGCGCCAGGCCCAGCATGGCGTACGCCGCCACGCCCGACGCCAGCCTGCGGTTGACGTCGTCGACGACCTTGCGCTTGAGGGTCGTTTGGTCGGCGTCGTAGAACCGTACGTCGGTCACCCGCAGCTTTGCCGGCGTGCTCGGAGCGCTCATCGTCAGGTAGAGCTTCTTGAACTCGACGCGCAGCTTGGGGTTGACGACGGGCACGACCGCGAGTGACCGCTTCCCCCGGCCAGCGGGGACGGCGAACTTGCGCGGCCGCACTTCCACAAGCTCGGGGCCGAACGCGGTCGGGAAGTCCTCGTCGCCGACTCGGTGCAGGAGCTCGAAGTACACGTCACAATCGAGGTCCCTGACACGCTTCGCTCGCGCCGCCACGAACCGGTGATCCTCGGTCTCGGGCGCGTTGGGACAGGCAGCAACCGCCCCGAGGTCCACCAGCGCTCCTGCCCCGAAGGGTCCGCCGTGCTCGCGCAGGAGCGCGCGCGTCATGTGGTGCTTCGACGAAGTCACTGGGCGGATGTGCCGGAACGTGGCGGCGTCGATGCCGGCGACGCAGATCCGGTCGTCCTTCATGCGCGTGACATGGTTGACGACGAGCCGCACGGATCAGAGGTGCACGATCTCAACGTCGGGCCACCGCTCCGCGAGGAACTCGCACACCAGTCGCCGGTGGCAGTGCTCCGCCGTGGCCTCGCTGCACAGCAGTACCGTGCGCCGCTCAAAGGAGGCAGGTGACAGCACCTCGTGAATGCGGCGGTGCTCCATGAGCGCCAGGAACTCGGTCTCGTACGCGGCCCAGTCGCCTTTACGCTTCTTGTAGGCATCGAGGATGTCCTGCGTGGGAGCGAGCAGCGGCTCGTGCTCATAGGTGGCGCCCACAAGCTCACGTGCGAAGAAGGGAAGGTCCTGGACCTTGGCAAAACCGGCGAGCTGCGAGGTGTTGTTGAGCCGCACGTCGAGCAGCCGCTCGACGCGAGCGTCCGCTAGCCGTGCGAAGAAGCGCTCAGCGGTGCTCTGCGTGAAACCGATCGTGCAGATCTCCATGACGACTCATCATGCCCGAACAGCGTCGCCTGAGTGTCGTCGCGCAACTCGACCGACCGCTCGCCCAGCACCTGCCCGTCCGGGAGGATGTGGCGCAGCTCCACGCCCCGGTCGCACAGGACCTTGCCCACCAGGAGCCTGCGATGACACTCGTGCGGCTGGCCGCAGCTGCACAGCAGCGCGAGGCGGCGCTCGGACGCGTCGCTGAGCAGCCGGTCGATGGCATCCGTGAAAGCGGGTTCCAGGGCCATCTTGCCGTAGAGGGCGTGGCCTCTGGCGTCGAGCTGGTCCTCGCGTCGCGGACGCCCACCAAGTGCCAGGCCAAGGAATTCGTAGGGGATTCCGCGCGCTTCCATCGAGGCCTGCAGCTGCTCGCGGTTGAAGTGCGGAGCAAAGCGCGAGTGCGGATGCGAGCGAATGTCCACCAGGCAGGCGACCCGGTGGCGCTCCACCAAGGTGGCGAACCACTCGAGGTCGTGGTTGGAGTGTCCAACAGTCCAGACGGCGGACAACGTCATGCTCCCATCCTAAGGCTGTCACATGACGGACCCGGTCGGACAGAGGCCGGTCTCCTCATCTCGCGCTTCCGCCGCCGCGCAAGCCCCTCAGGCCCACTCCACCGGCCCGGCTACCAGCGTGTGGCTCCCCAGCGGCCGCCCCAGAACCTCCTGCGCGCGGCGTGCGCACGCGAGCAGCGCGGGGAGGTCGATGCCGGTCGCGACGCCCATCTCGTGCAGCATCGAGACGAGGTCCTCGGTGGCGATGTTGCCGGTCGCGCCGGGGGGGACGGGGCAGCCGCCGAGCTCGCCGAAGCTCGACTCGAAGCTCCGCACCCCGGCCTGCAGCGCGGCGAGCGCGTTGGCGAGGCCGGCGCCGCGAGTGTTGTGGAAGTGCGCGGTCAGCTCGAGCACGTTCCCCGCGGCGTCCTCGCCATCCTCCGAGGAGCCCGCTCGGGCGGAGCCGCCGCCGTCTGCGCTCCGGACCCCTAGTCGCTCGCGCGCGAGCGCGAAGAACTCCCCCACCTGGCGGGGGTTGGCCATCCCGGTGGTGTCGCCGAAGCCGATCTCCTGCGCCCCGGCGTCGCGCAGGCGGGCCGCGATGTCGAGCACGCGCGCGGGCGGGACGTGGCCCTCGTAGGGGCAGCCAAAGCAGGTGGAGAGCACAGCCTCGCAGCGCAGGCCCGCCTCGCGCGCGCGGGCGAGCACGCCCTCCAGCCCTGTCAGCGTCTCGGCGACGGAGCGGTTGACGTTCTTGCGGTTGTGGGTCTCCGAGGCGGACACGATCACGTTGATCTCCTGAAAGCGCCCGCGGTGCTCCAGGGCGCGCTCCAGCCCCCGCTCGTTGGGGATCAGCACGCTCACGGCGACCCCCGCGGGGATGCTGACCCGCTCCAGCACCTCCGCGGCGTCGGCGAGCTGCGGGATCACGTCGGGGCGCACGAAGCTCGTGACCTCCAGGCGCCGTAGGCCGGTGCGCGCGAGCGCATCGATCAGCTCCACCTTGCACCCGGTGGGGATCACCTCGGGCTCGTTCTGAAAGCCGTCGCGGGGCCCGACCTCCCTGATCCGAACGGCGTCGGCCATTGCATATCCCTATCACCTTTGTGGGTGGTCGGCGCATGCGCCGACCACCGAGGCCGCACATGTGCGGCCTCGCACCTCCGCACATGTGCGGAGGTGTCCGGGCAGTACATGTACTGCCCGGCCGGACCCGCCGTATACGGCGGGTCGCCCCGCAGGGGCCAACCATATACTCGGCCGTTGTGCCGGCTCCCGCTCCCGTGTGCATCATCGGCGCCTCTGGCGCGTTGGGCTTCGGGCTCGCCGTCCGCCTGGGGCGCGCAGGGGTGCCGATCGTGATCGGCTCTCGCGACGCTGAGCGCGCGGCGCAGACGGTGGAGCGCGCGCGGGGCGCGGTCCCGGAGGGCTCGTTCGCGGGCGACGCCAACGCGGACGCGGTTGCTCAGGCGGAGACGGTCCTCCTGAGCGTGCCGTTCCGCAACCAGTCGGAGACGCTCACCAACCTCAAGGGAGCGCTGCGCGCGGGGCAGTTGCTGATCGACGCGAGTGTGCCGCTGGCGGCCGCCGTGAGCGGCAGGGCGACGCGCATGTTGGGCGTGTGGCAGGGCTCCGCGGCCCAGCAGGCCCGGGAGATGGTGCCCGAGGGGGTGCGGGTGGTCTCCGCGCTGCACACCGTCAGCGCGGCCTCGCTGAGCGACCTGCACCACGAGCTTGCGGAGGACGTGCTGGTGTGCGGCGACGCCCGCGCGGACAAGCGCGAGGCCGCGGCGCTGATCGAGCGGATCGAGGGCCTGCGCTGCGTGGACTGCGGGCGCCTGGAGATGGCGCGCATCACGGAGTCGCTGACGGCGCTGCTGATCGCGGTGAACTCCCGCTACAAGGTCCACGCCGGTATCCGCATGACGGGGCTGCCGGAGGAGTTGTGGGAGTAGACGGGCCCCGCACGCCCCCGCCTCGCACCGCCGCCGGCCCGCGAGCCGAGCGCCGGGCCGCGGGGGACGCCCCCACAGAGGCATCTCCAAGTCCCGACGCGTCCGCCGATCCTCGAGGTGCGGCAAGCGCGGAGGTCGTCGTCCTCGCCGGGGGCACGGGCGGCGCGAAGCTCGCGCGCGGGATGCAGGACGTGGTGGGAGCGCAGCAGCTGGCGGTGGTGGCCAACACGGGCGACGACATCGAGATCTACGGCTCTTACGTGTCGCCCGATCCGGACCTCGTGTCTTTCTGGCTGGCCGATGAGATCGACGCGCGCGGGTGGGGCCTTGAGGGCGACACGTTCCACGTCATGGACGCCCTGCGGGCGCTCGGCGTGGACGTGTGGTTTCACCTCGGCGACCGCGACCTGGCGTGGTGCGTGGAGCGCGCGCGGCTGCTCGCCGAGGGCCTCTCCCCCACGGCGGCGCTCGCGCGGCTGAACGGCGCACTCGGCGTGCGCGCGCAGGTGCTGCCCGCGAGCGACGACCCGGTGCGGACGTGGGTCCGCACCGAGGCGGGGTGGCGGGCCTTTCAAGACTTCATGATCCGCCAGCGGGGCGCGGGGCCGGTGGAGGGCCTGGAGTTCCGCGGCGCCGAGCAGGCCGTGCCGAGCCGCGAGGTGCTGGCGGCGATCGGCGGGGCGCGGGCGATCGTGGTCGGGCCCTCCAACCCGCTGGCCTCGATCGGCCCGATCCTGGCGGTGCCAGGCATCCGCGAGGCGCTCGCCGCCGCCGACGCGCCCGTCGTGGCCGTCAGCCCGATCGTGGACGGGGCGGTGCTGAAGGGCCCCACGGCGGCCTTCATGGCCTTCGCAGCGCTGGAGTGCTCCGCCGCCGGGGTAGTGGACTTCTACGGCGAGCTGCTCGACGGGGTCGTCGCCGATGAGGAGGTAACGGGCCTCGCCGCCCTTCAAATCGGCACCGCGATGCCCGATGCACCCGCCCGCGCGCGCGTGGCCGAGCGTGTGCTCGCGTTCGCGGACTCGCTCGCCGGCTGACGGTCGGCCCTCAACTCACGTACAAGGCCCACGCGGCATCCGCCTCACGGGCTGCCGGCACAGCTCTGGGGGAGGGACCGCCGCTGACCGGCGAGCGAGCGTACCGTCCCAAGCGCGGCGTACGGTGTTCGTCATGCACCTCATGCGAGACCCCCAGCCGCCTCCGAAGAGGCCACCGACGGCGCTGGCCGCACCGAGCGTATATATACATCCGTTGGATGATATATACTGTCCAGCCATGGCCAAGCACCTGGTGGACATCGACGAGCAGGCTCTGCTGAATGCGCGGGCCCACCTGGGCGCCGGTACGATCAAGGAGACGGTCAACCGCGCGCTGCGGCTGGCCGGTGGTGATCGCGGCGCCGCGGTGAAGGACCGGCTGGACGCACTCGCCCACGCCGACTTCACCCCGCGCGAGCAGGCATGGCGCTGACGCACCTGCTGGACACGAGCGTTCTCACGCGCCTGCGCGAGCCGGCGGTGCGGGCCGCGATCGAGCCGGGGGCACGCCGAGGCGAGCTCGCGCGGGCCGGGATCTCCGATCTGGAGATCGGCTTCTCGGCCCGTAACGCCGCCGAGTGGGATCGCCTGACCGACGCCCTCGACGTCTTCGAGCGGGTGGAGACCGCTGCCGACCACCTGCGCCGCGCGCGGCAGACACAGCGTATGCTCGCGTCCCGCCACCAGCGCGGACGCAAGCTGCCCGACCTGCTCGTCGCCGCCGCCGCGGAGGCGCGCGGCCTCGCCGTCCTGCACTACGACGCGGACTTCGACCTGATCGCGGCCGCCACCGGGCAGCCATGCGGATGGGTCGTCCCCGCCGGCTCGGTCGCGTGAGCCACGATGCGCACCGCCGCGATCCTGCCCGTCAAGCGCTTCGCCGAAGCTAAGCAGCGCCTCGAGGCGAGCGTCGCCGACCCGCTGCGGCAGGACCTCGCGCGCGCGATGGTCGGGGACGTACTGAGCGCCCTGCGCGACTGCGCGGCGATCGAGCGCACGATCGTGGTCACCTCCGAGGAGGCGGTTGCGGCCGCAGCCTCCTACCAGGGCGCAATCGTCGTGGAGGACGCCCCCGAGGAGGGCCAGAGCGCCGCGGTCGCACGGGGAGTCGAGCGCGCCGTGGCGGAGGGCTTCGAGCGGGTGTTGTGCGTCCCCGGGGACTGCCCCGCGCTCGACCCCCTCGAGGTGGCGAGGCTTTTGGACGCAGAGCCCGGCGGCGCACCGGAGGTGGTGATCGTGCCCGACCGCCACGGGACCGGCACCAACGGCCTGCTGCTCACGCCCCCGGGAGCGATCCCCCCCAGCTTCGGGCCGGACAGCTGCGAGCGCCATAGCCGGCTCGCACAGGCCGCGGAGGCGGCGTGCCGCGTGGAGCGAGTCCCCTCGCTGCTGCTCGACATCGACACCGGCGCGGACCTCACCGTGCTGCGCGAGCGGCTGGCCGGTGGGGCGGGTGGGCTCCCGTCCCGGGCGCCCCGCACCCGCAAGGTGCTCGGCGTGCCGACCGCTCGACGATCCGATGCGATCGTCTGATCGGCCAGCCGCTCGCGCGGCGTAAACCTCAGCCCGCCGCGACCGCCTTGCTCTCGTACCACTCGTGCAGCGCGCCGATCGCGCCGCCGATGACGCGGTCGAAGAAGGTCTCGCGGTCGTTCTCGTGCGGCAGCGGCTCGGCGGGGACCTCGACTTCGAGAAACTCGCACAGCGGCTCCCACCCTTCGCCCACGTGCCACACCAGCAGCCGCTCCGGCGGGACGACGCTCTTGACCCGCTCGTTGTGGCGCTCGAACTGCTCGATCAACTGCGCCGGCTCGGCCCAGCCGTCCGCGAACGAGCCCTCGGGGCCCCAGAACATGCGCTCCACGAGGTCCAGGTAGCGCCGCCAGCGGGGGTCGATCTCGCCCCGGGCGCTCGCGAGCAGGCGCATCAGCTCCTCGCCGTGACTGAGGCCGACGATCGTTTCGCGGAAGCTCGGCTCCCACGACTCGGGCTTGCGCACGCTGAGCAGCACCTTGGCGTCGGGGTACACGTCGCACAGCTCCTTGTAGAAGTAGCCGCCGGGCCAGTCGGCCGTCGCCTCGTAGCCGCCGAACACCTCCTCCCACGGGCCCTCGCCGTCCAGCGCGCGGTTCCACAGCTCGACCTGGTCGAGGTCGGCGAGCACGTTGACCCAGTGGTAGCACGGGCCGAAGCCGAGCTGCTCGAGCGCCAGTTTCTGCGTGAGGGTGCCCGTGCGGGGCATACCTGCTCCGATCAGCTTCATATACTTCTTCCCCTCCTTTTGTGGGTCGTCGGGTGCCGTCGGCCACCGTCGGTCGCGCTGCACCTCAGCGTGCACTCTGCGCAACTACCGCTCGGCCCGCCGGTTATCACGATATTCTGTTGTCGTGTTGTGATTCTCAACGTGGCGTAACACAACACTAACGTCCACTCCCAATCCAGGGGCCAGCGCTTGAACGCCATCGACACCACGGCCGTACGCACGGCCCCCCGCACAGCGACGGTAGACCGACCGGCGGACGGGCGCTCGCTCGCGAGCGGCCCGCGGATCTCCGGGCTCACGGTCTCCAACGGCGAGCACGTCCTCTCCCAGGATCAAGTCCTCGACCGGCTGGGCCTGCGGGGCGACGAGTTCGCCGAGCGCATCTTCGCCCACGCCGGCGTCAAGCGGCGCCACCTCGACCTGGACGACGACTTCCTCGCGCGCACCCTGCAAGGGCGTACCGCGGAGGTCGAGGAGCGGCTGCTGCGCCACTCGGTGCGCGCCGTCGACGCGCTCGGACTCGACCCCGCGAAGATCGGCACCGTCCTCAGTTCGAGCCTCTACTCGCTCGGGCTGCCCACGATCGCCCACCGGCTCGTGGACCACTACGCGCTGGACCCCACGACCGACAAGTACCACATCACCGGAGTCGCGTGCGCGAGCGCGGTGCCGTTGATGCGGATGGCCGCGGGGACGCTGCACCAACACCCCGGGCGCGACTGCCTGATCGTGGCGGCCGAGAGCATGAGCTCGATCCTCACGCGCGCGGGCGCCGAGGACCCCCGAGCCAAGACGGTCGGCTCCGCGCTCTTCGGGGACGGCTGCGCCGCCGCGGTGCTCTCCGCCGACCCCGGCGCGAGCGGGCCACAGATCCTCGCCACCCGGGTCCACCAAATCGGCGGCACGCTCGCCGCCGTGAGCCTCGGATGCTCCGAGCAGGACAGCTACCTGCACCTCGTACGCGAGCTGCCCGACCTCGCCGGCGCCGGGCTGCCCGGCGTGGCGGAGCGCTTCCTGCGCGAGCACCGCGTCGAGCACGCGGAGATCGACCACTGGATGGTGCACCCCGGCGGGCGGCGCATCATCGAGAACATCCAGAGCGCCCTGGAGCTCTCCGACGAGCAGACCGCCACGAGCTGGGACGCGCTCGCCAACCACGGCAACGTCGGCACTCCCTCGATCTTCTACGTGCTGGCGGACACGATCGCCCAACGCGACCCCCAGCCCGGGGAGCGCGGCCTGGCCGTGACGATCGGCCCCGGAGTGACCGTCGGGCTGATGCTGCTGCAGTGGTGAACCTCGTACTCGCGGAGCCACTCCCGCGGCCCCTCGCGGCGATCGTTGCAACCACACCCGCAGCGGCAAGCCCCTCCGTCGCGCAGGAGCCCTCGTGGCGACCCTCGCCGCCCACAGCCTGAGCGGCCTCCCCGAGGTGCGCGCCGGGGACGACCTGGCCGCACTGATCGCAGAGGCGCTCGCGGCGCAGCAGCCGCCTGCGTCACTGTGCGACGGCGAGATCGTCGCGATCGCCCACAAGGTTGTTTCCAAGGCCGAGGGCGCCGTCGTGGCGCTCGCGGACGTCGAACCCTCCACGCGGGCCCACAGGCTCGCCCTTGACCAGGACAAGGACGCGCGAGCCGTGCAGGTCGTACTCGACCAATCCCGAGAGGTGCTGCGCGCCGCGGGCGGGGTGCTGATCTGCCGCACCCACCACGGCTTCGTGTGCGCCAACGCGGGGGTGGACGCCTCCAACTCCGCGGGGGAGGGCGGGGCCGACACGCTGATCGTGCTGCCCGCCGACCCCGACGCCTCCGCGTGGCGCCTGCGCGCGCGCCTGGGCGAGCTAACCGGAGCGCAGGCCGCGGTGCTGATCACCGACAGCTTCGGCCGCGCCTGGCGCCACGGGCAGTGCGACGTGGCGATCGGCTGCGCCGGCCTGGCCCCGCTGGACGATTGGCGCGGGCGCGTCGACAGCGTCGGGCGCGAGCTGCAGGCCACCTGGCTGGCCGTCGCCGACGCGATCGCTGCCACCGCCGACCTCGCGCGCGCCAAGGACTCCCGTGAGCCCGTCGTGATCCTCGACGGCCTGGAGCGCTTCGTCACCACGCAGGACGGCCCCGGCGCCGCGGCGCTGCTGCGCCCCCTGGATGAGGATCTGTTTCGCTGATCGCAAGGGAACACGCCATCCGGCGAGGCGACGGCAGCCCGGAGCTCCCGCCCGCTCAGGCCGTCTCCAGCTCGAGCAGTCGCGACCAGAAGCGGATGTCTCAGACGGCCACGGGCAGCTCGCCCGCGTCCTTCAGCGGGTAGTTCCGGCGAATCCCGTACAGCGTCGTGCGCTCGGCCGCCGGGCGCCCCGCCGCGTGGGCCGCCGCGATCAGCTGCTCGGGATCCAGGCGCGTGCCGTGATAGCTGCCCGCCAGGCGGCTGATCGACTCCTCCATCAGCGTCCCCCCCAGGTCGTTGACGCCCCAGCGCAGCGACTCCGTGGCGGCGTCGAGGCCCATCTTCACCCATGAGGCCTGCACGCTGCGAACGCTGTGGCCGAGCGCGAGGCGGAAGACCGCGGTGTGCTTGAGGTTCTCCTCGCGCGAGATCTCCTCGACGCCGTGGGTGCGGCCGAGCAGCGTCTGGAAGGGGATGAAGGAGAGCGGCACGAACTCGGTGATCCCCCCCGTGCGCTCCTGCAACTCGCGCACGACGCGCATGTGCTCGGCCAGCTCCCACGGCTCCTCGATGTGGCCGAACATCACCGTCGCGGTCGAGCGCAGGCCGGCCGCGTGGGAGGCCTCGATGATCTGCACCCACCGCGCGACCGGCAGCTTGTTGGGGCTGATCCGTTCACGCACCCCGTCGTGCAGCACCTCCGCCGCCGTTCCCGGCGTCGAGCCGAGGCCCGCGTCGCGCAGGCGCGCGAAGACCTCGGCGGGCGGCTGCCCGGAGATGTCGCACATGTGCGCGATCTCCATCGGGCTGTACGCGTGCAGGTGGATGTCGCACCCGACCCCGGCGGCGGTGCGCTTGGCGAACTTCAGCCAGCCCAGGTAGTCCTCCAGGCTCCAGTCGGGGTGGATGCCCGACTGGATGCACAGCTCCGTGGCGCCGTACTCGACGGCCTCCAGCACGCGGCGCGCGAACTCCTCCTCACCATGCTCGTAGGCATCCGGCGAGCGCTTGCCCTGGCCGAAGCCGCAGAACGCGCACCCAACCGTGCAGACGTTCGAGACGTTGATGTTGCGGTTGACCACGAACGTGACCGTCTCCCCCGCCAGCTCGGCGCGCAGCTCATCCGCGGCGGTGCGGATCTCCTCGACGGCGTCGGGGCGCACCTCCGCGAACAGCGCCGTCAGCTCCCGCTCGCTCAGCCACTCGCCCGCGCGGCCCTTCTCGATCGCGCCGCCCACAAGATGCGCGTCGATCGTGCGCTCCTCCCGGCGCATCGCCAGCCGGGTGGGTGGGCCTCCAGATCCCCGCCGCGGGATGAACGACCAGTACTTCGCCTTGATCGTGTCCAGCACCCCCCGCGAGACCCACTCGGGATCGATGTACTGCGGGTACACGCACAGGCGCTCGGTCAGCGCGTAGCCGTCCTGCTGTAGGCGCCTGCGCACGCGGTGCGGGGAGGGGAACGGGTGCTCCGGGGAGATGTGATCGCCGTTCGCCGAGAGCCCGCCGAGATCGGTGGCCCCGGCGGCCACCAGCTCCGGCCACCAGTCCGCGAGGTTGGGGGGCACCTGGATGCCCACGTCTCCCAACAGCCGCCGCGCCTCGGCGATCAGCCGCTTCATGTCCTCGATCGAGATCGGACACGCCCAGTCGGGGAGCGGCAGCCGCGGGCGGGCAGGGTCCTCGTGGAGGCCTGTGCGCCAGTACTCCCGTGCGGCCTCGTCTGCGATCTGCGCCGGCTCCTGGCCGTAGTAGCGCTGGTGGGGCACGAAGTTCTGCAGGATTACCTCCTGGATGTGCCCATGCTCGGCGTGCACCGCCGCGATCGCCTCCAGGGATTCGATGCGCTCCTGCTCGGTCTCCCCGATGCCGACGAGGATGCCGCTCGTGAACGGGATCTTGAGCTCTCCCGCCGCACGGATCGTCTCCAGGCGCCGCTGGGGATGCTTCGTCGGAGAGCCCGCGTGCACGGTCTCCATCAGCCGCCCGGAGATCGACTCCAGCATCAGCCCCTGCGAGGCGGTCACCTCGCGCAGCCGCCCCAGGTCCTCCCGAGCGAGGACCCCCAGGTTGGTGTGGGGCAGGATCCCGCGCTCGAGCGCCCGCTCGCACGCCCACGCCACGTAGGCGGTGAAGTCCGCGTGCCCATACTCCCCGAGCCGCCGCGCCACCTCCGCGTTGACCTCGGGGCGCTCACCTGTCAGCACAAGCAGCTCCTTGATCCCCCGCCGCGCGGCGCCGTCGACGATCGCGAGCACCTCATCGGGCGCGTAGAGATGCGCCGTGTGCGTCGCGAACGCGCAGTACTTGCAGTAGCACCGGCACGTACGCGAGAGCGACAGCGTCAGGTTGCGCGAGTACGTGACCCTCCGGCGCATCGTCCTGAGTCTATGAGGTCCGGCCGGCCGCCCCGGCGAGTAGGTCCGTCCGACCGCCCTCGTAGCTTTTCGCTCATGTCCGAAGACAGCTTGCGTCGTGCCGTGGCCGAGGCGATCGGCGCGTTCACGCTCACCTTCATCGGCGCCGGCGCGGCCGCGGCATCCGGAGCCATCTCCGACCCCTCGCTGATCGGCGTAGCGATCGCCAACGGGCTCGCGATCGGCGTGATGGTCTGCGCGCTCGGGCACATCTCGGGCGGGCACTTCAACCCGGCGATCACGTTCGGGTTCCTGGTCACGCGCAAGATCAAGCCCGCGCTTGCCGTCGTGTACTGGATCGCGCAGTTCGGCGGCGCCGCGCTGGCGGCGCTGTTCGTCAAGGGCCTGCTGCCGCGGGCGACGACCGAAGCGGTCAAGCTCGGCGTGCCCGCCCTCGGCCACGGCGTCGACGCGAGCTCCGGCTTCCTGCTCGAGGCGATCCTCACGTTCTTCCTCGCGACCGTCGTGTTCGGCGCGGCCGTCGACACGCGCGGCCCATTCAACGCAGTGGCAGGACTGGCGATCGGCCTGACGATCTCGATCGACGTGCTCTTCGGCGGCCCGTTCACGGGCGCGGCGATGAACCCCTCGCGAGCGTTCGGCCCGCAGCTCGTGGGCGACCACTGGGCCAACGGCTGGGTGTGGTACGCCGGACCGCTGCTCGGCGCCACGGTCGCCGCCTGCATGTACACGTTCCTGTATCTGCGCAAGGTGCCGACTCCGACTGCAACTCCGACGCCGGCCGAGCCCGAGGCAGAGGCGGCCTGAAGCGCCAGGACGCGGCTATCCTCGGCCGAGTGGCCCAACCCCCCCGCATCTACCTCGCCCGCCACGGCCAAACCGCCTACAACGCCGAGGGCCGCTTCCAGGGCCAGGGACCCGTGCCGCTCGACGCGACCGGCCGCGTCCAGGCGGCTGCTCTGGCCGAGCAGGCCGTCCCCTACGAGTTCGCGGCGCTGTGGTGCAGCCCGCTGCTGCGCGCCCGCGAAACCGCCGACATCGTCGCGCGCCGCATCGACCTGACCCCGCGCGAGGACGCTCGCCTGATGGAGACCGACGCGGGCGAGTGGACCGACCGCTCCTTCGCGGAGGTGCAGGCGGAGAACCCTGCGGGGTTCGCCCGCTTCAAGGATGGCGACCCCGCCTTCGCGTTCCCCGGCGGCGAGTCCTTCGCGCAGCAGGGAGTGCGGGTGGCCGCCGCGTTGTACGACATCAAGCGCGCCGAGGCGCCGACGCTGGTGGTCTGCCACGGCGGAGTGATCCGCCTCGCCCTCTTCCAGCGCACTAAAAGCAGGGAGGCCCTCGGCGACTCCGTCCCCAATGCCACGATCGTCCCGCTCGACCCGCGCGGGTCGCGGCGCGTCCACCGCCAGGGCGAAATCGCCGCCGCGAGCTGAGCCGCCGCCCCCGCACTCCAGCCAGCTCGCTACAGCGCGCGCAGGCGGCGAAACTCCTCGCGCGCCGAGTACGGACGGCCCCACATCTGCGTGACCTCCGCGCGCCCCTCCCGCACCTCGCGCACCGCAAGCTCCCCCTCGATCCCCGCGTCGTCGAGCAGTCCCAGCGTGCCGTGCACCGTCGGCGCCGAGGCGGCGTGGCCGAAGCGGTGAGCGACCAGCAGCCGCCAGTGCCAGTCGTGCTTGGAGTACGGGCTCGCGTTGCACGTCACCAGGTACACCGCCGCTTCCACGTAGCGCGACTCGTCCGCGATCCGCAGGTCGAGCTCCAAGTCGGTCCAGTCGTCGGGCAGCGAGTCCACGATCCGCTGGAAGGTGTCGGCCAAGCCCATCGCCAGAAGCGTAGCGGGAGCGCGGGATATCCTCGATCTAATGGCCGCCACCGAAACATTGCACGCTGAGTACGAGACGCTGACCGAGGGCTGCGGGCTGGTGGACCGCTCCGAGCGCGGCAAGCTCGCGCTCACGGGCTCCAGCGCCGTGGAGTTCTTGAACGGGCAGGTCACCAACGAGCTCGCCGGCCTGCGCCCCGGGGAGGGCCGCTACGCGGCGTTCCTGACCAACAAGGGCAAGATGCTCGGCGACCTACGCATCCTCGTGGTCGGGGAGGCCAACTCCGAGGGGGCCGGCCTCGATCCGTACGGGCCTCCGCGGGAACTGCTGCTCGACACCGAGCGCGTGGCGCTGCAGTCGCTGTTCGACATGATCCGCCGCTACAAGATCGGCTACGAGGTGGAGTTGCACAAGCGGACGCTCGAGTGCGGGCTGCTCTCGTTGATCGGGCCCGCCGCGCGTGCGTGCGCCACGCGCGCGGGGGGGGCAGGGCTTCCCGAGGAGGAGCACGCCCACGTGTCCGCGCAGACCGCCGGATCGCCCGTGCGGCTGATCGCCACCGCCGAAGGCATTGACGTGCTCTGTGGGGCCCCCGACCTCGATGCGGTGCGCACGGCCCTGCTCGACGCCGGCGCCGTGGCCGTGACCGAGGCGGCCGCGGAGATCGTGCGCGTCGAGGCCGGGCGGCCCCGCTACGGGGTGGACATGGATGAGAGCACGATCCCCCAGGAGGCCGGCCTCAACGAGCGCGCCGTGAGCTTCACGAAGGGCTGCTACGTCGGGCAGGAGACCGTGGCGCGCCTGCACTGG
This sequence comes from uncultured Solirubrobacterales bacterium, assembly GCA_963715925.1. GTDB lineage: Bacteria > Actinomycetota > Thermoleophilia > Solirubrobacterales > Solirubrobacteraceae > Palsa-744. The sequence goes on from OY970282.1 coordinate 249,943, forward strand.
AGGGGCAAGCCCAACCGCCACCTGCGCGGCCTGCGGCTCTCAGAGCCCGCTTCGCCCCTCCCCGCGACCGGCGAGGAGCTGCGCCTGGGCGAGCGCTCCGTGGGACGCCTGGGGAGCATCGTGCGCTCACCCCGGCTGGGGGGGGTCGGCCTGGCGCTCGTGCGCCGCGAGGCCGCACCGGGCGACACCGTCGCCGTCGGCGGGCACGGGGCTCTCGCCGAGCTCTGCGAGCTGCCGTTCGCGCCCTGAGCCTCAGGAGGCGCCGGGGTGCCGCCCATCGGGCCGGCGCTCGTGCAGGTGCTTGCGGATCGCGGCCTTCTGGACCTTGAGCGCATCGGGGCGGGGAGGCGTGTCGAAGGTATTCGTCACGTTCGGCCCCCGCAGGCTCACTTTGGTGCGCTCCAGCTTCTTGCGGGCATCCTCGAACGGATTGCGTTCAGTCATCACTCTCATCTTCGGTCGGAACTCCCGATTCATGAGTGTAGGCCTGCCACTGCTCATTCAGAAGGTCCACGAGCTGACTGGCGAGCAGCGGTGAGAAGGAGACGCGCGAGACCACGATCCCCTGCTGCCCCTGGGGGCCGATGCGCAGGAAGTCGAGCGTGAACTCGTGCGGCGTGCGCGCAATCGACGCCGCGTTGGCCCATTTGCCCGCGAACTCCTCCGGGGGCATGATGATGTTGGGGCCCTGCTGGGACTCCTCGGGGGGCTGCGGCTCGGGCACTCGTTGCAGCGTAGCGCGGGTGGAGGCCCGCCAGATGTAGGATTGCCCCAATTCCGTTCTCGACACGCGAGGTGCAAAGGTCGCCGTGGCAATCGATTTGAAGCAGATATCCGAGGTGGACGCCGAGCCGGGCGAGCTGCCCAAGACGATGGCCGCGTGGGTGATCCGCGAGGAGCGCTTCGGCGAGCCGAAGGACGCTTTCCAGCTCGAGGAGATCGAGGTCCCCGAGCCGGGCGCGTTCGAGGTGATCGTGCGCGTGATGGCGGCGGGCGTGAACTACAACAACGTGTGGGCCGCCCTGGGCGAGCCGGTGTCGGTGATGAAGTACGGCGACCACCCCGAGTTCGGGCACCACATCGGCGGCTCGGACGCCTCGGGGGTCGTGTGGAAGGTCGGCGCCGGCGTGACCCGCTGGAAGCCCGGCGACGAGGTCGTCGTGCACTGCAACCAGGCCTCCTACGAGGACCCCGAGGTCCACGGCCTCGACCCGATGGCCGCGCCCTCCCAGAAGATTTGGGGCTACGAGACCACGTGGGGCTCATTCGCGCAGTTCACAAAGGTCCAGGCCCAGCAGCTGCTGGCAAAGCCCACGGCGTTGACGTGGGAGGAGGCGGCCTCCTACGGCCTCGTGTACTTCACCGCCTACCGCATGTTGCTCACCCGCTGCAAGCTGCAGGCGGGTCAGAACGTGCTGATCTGGGGCGCCGCCGGCGGCCTCGGCGTGTTCGCCACTCAGCTGTGCGCCGCCGCGGGCGCGCACTGCGTCGGCGTCGTGTCCTCCGCCGAGAAGGGCGAGCTCGTCAAGCGCCTCGGCGCCGTCGACTACATCGACCGGGCCGAGTTCGCGGGGATGATGCGCAAGGGCGGCGAGACCCCCGAGGAGGAGAAGGCCCGCTTCAAGGTGTCCCTCGGCTTCGCCAAGCGCGTCAAAGAGCTGCTCGGCGACGCGCCCGACATCGTCTTTGAGCACGTCGGCAAAGCGACCTTCCCGACCTCGGTGTTCACCGTCAAGACGTTCGGCAAAGTCGTGATCTGCGCGGGCACCACCGGCCTCGACCTCGACTTCAACGTCGCTTACCTGTGGATGCGCCAGAAGGAGATCCTCGGCTCGCACTTCGCCAACGCGTACGAGTGCATGAAGGCCAACGAGCTGATCGAGAGCGGGCAGATCCGCCCCGTGCTGTGGCGCACGCTCGGCTTCGAGGGCGTCGCCGAAGCGCACCAGTTGATGCGCGAAAACAAGCACTTGGGGAAGATCTCGATCCTCGTCGGCGCCGAGTCCGAGGGCCTCGGCAAGACCGCGGACGGCCCCGGAGCGATCCACGCGGAGGTGGGAGCCTGATGTCCGCTAGGGGCTCGCAGGTGCGGCGAGTCGGGGAGGAGAGCTGATGGCGGGATCGGGACCCCACCCACCCGGCACAGTGATCGTGCCCTGGTACGCAACCGGCTTTCGCGCGGAGGGCTTCGAGGCCGCGCTGAACGAGGTCGCCGCCGTCGCGCTGCGCTACGGCGCGAGCTCCTACGCGGTGTACCGCCAGCGCGATGACCGCTACCGCTTCCAGCAGCTCGCCCACTTCGAGCGGTACGTAGACTGGGAGCGCTACTGGGAAGGGCCCGAGATGATCGACTTCCGCGTGCGCCACTCCTCCTGGTACCAGATCCCCGTGCTGTACGGCTGGTGGGACCTCACCGCCTCCGGCGCGGTCTCCGAGGAGACCGCCTGGGCCGTGCCGGAGCCGCCCGAGCCCGAGCCCGAGGGCAACGGCCAGGGCAACGGCGCGCGCGTCATCAAGGTCTGAGACTCAGCAGCGCTCCAACGGGGCCATCGTCAATCCCGCGCCCTTCAGCTGCTCCCAGTAGTGCTCCGCAGTCTCACGGTGGCCGTTGTAGACGACGGCCTGCCCGGCGTGGTGGATTTGGTTGGCGTACTGGTGGCCCTGCTCGAGCGTCACCCCGGGGATGAACCGCGCGAGCGTGCGCGCGACGTGGTCGAAGGTGTTGTGGTCGTCGTTGCGCACGATCACCCGCCACGCGCCCCCCAGCCCGCTGCCCGGCCCGCCCGTGCGCGGAAGCTCAATCGTCTCGGTCATCGACGCGAAGGATAACCGCCGCCCGCAGGGCGCTGGGCGGCAGCGGCCGTACAATTAGACGCATGGGCAACGACCAGCCCCACCGCCTGCCCGAGCGCGACCGGCCGTGGATGATGCGCACCTACGCGGGGCACTCCACCGCGAAGGCCTCCAACGAGCTGTACCGGCGCAACCTCGCGAAGGGCCAGACGGGGCTGTCGGTCGCGTTCGACCTGCCCACGCAGACCGGGTACGACCCCGACGACGAGCTCGCGCGGGGTGAGGTGGGCAAGGTCGGGGTGCCCGTCGCCCACCGGGGCGACATGGAAGCGCTGATGGAGGGCATCCCGCTGGGGGAGATGAACACCTCGATGACGATCAACGCCACCGCGGCATGGCTGCTGGCGTTGTACATCGTCGCCGCCGAGGCGCAGGGCGTCCCCCAGGAGCAGCTGCAGGGCACCACCCAGAACGACATCATCAAGGAGTTCCTCGCGCGTGGCACCTATGCGTTCCCGCCGGCCCCCTCGATGCGGCTGATCGCCGACACGATCGCGTACACCGTCGAGCACGTGCCGAAGTGGAACCCGATCAACATCTGCTCCTACCACCTGCAGGAGGCGGGCGCCACCCCGGTGCAGGAGATCGCGTACGCGATGTCCAACGCGATTGCGGTCCTGGACGCGGTGCAGGAGAGGATTGGAACCCTGCCCGGAGGGCCGGGTTCCCCGCGTGCAACGCAGGGCGCACCCGCGCGCAGGGACGAGGTCGAGAAGGGCAGTCCCGCGCGCAGCGCTGAGCGCGAGAGCGGTACCTCTCGGATCGCAGAGGTGTTCGGCCGCATCTCGTTCTTCGTCAACGCGGGCGTGCGCTTCGTCGAGGAGCACGCGAAGCTGCGCGCGATGGGGATCCTGTGGGAGGAGCTCGGCCGAGAGCGCTACGGCGTCGAGGACCCGCGCCTGCTGCGGCTGCGCTACGGGGTGCAGGTCAACTCGCTCGGGCTGACTGAGTCCCAGCCGGAGAACAACGTGCAGCGGATCGTGCTAGAGGCGCTCGCGGTGACGATCGGCCGCGACGCCCGCGCCCGCGCAATCCAGCTGCCGGCGTGGAACGAGGCGCTCGGGCTGCCTCGCCCGTGGGATCAGCAGTGGTCGCTGCGCATCCAGCAGGTGCTCGCCTACGAAACGGACATCCTCGAGTACCCCGACATCTTCGAGGGCTCGCGGGTGATGGACGGTCTCGTGGCGGAGCTCTTGGAGGGCGCACGCGCGGAGATGGCGGTGGTCGCCGAGCACGGCGGCGCCGTCGAGGCGGTCCCCTACATGAAGGGGGCGCTGGTCGACTCCCACCGCGAGCGCCTGCGCCGGATCGAGTCCGGCGAGCAGGTGGTGGTAGGCCAGAACCGCTTCGCCGAGACCGAGGAGTCCCCGCTGACCGCCGACGCCGAGGGCGGCATCCTCGTGGTGGACCCCGAGGTCGAGGCGCAGCAGATCGAGGCGGTGCGCCATTGGCGGGCCCAGCGCGACCAGGCGGCGGTGGACGCGGCCCTGCAGGAGCTCGCGCGCGCCGCACAGGGGCGGGCGGGCTCCTATCCAAACCTGATGGCGAGCACGATCGCCGCCGCGCGCGCGGGCGCCACGACCGGCGAGTGGGCGGCCACGCTGCGCGAGGTGTTCGGCTCCTACCGCGCCCCCACCGGCGTCGGCGAGGCGAGCGCGGCGCCGGGCGGCGACGGCAGCCCTGCGGCCGAGGAGCTTGCCGAGGTGCGCGAGCGAGTCGCGGCGCTCACGGAGCGGCTGGGCCGGCGCCCGAAGATCCTCGTCGGCAAGCCCGGCCTCGACGGCCACTCCAACGGTGCCGAGCAGATCGCGGTGCGCGCGCGTGACGCCGGCATGGACGTGGTGTACGAGGGCATCCGCCTGACCCCCCCCCAGATCGCGGCCTCCGCGCTGCAGGAGGGCGTGCACGTGATCGGCCTCTCGATCCTCTCGGGCTCCCACCTCGAGCTGATCCCCGCCGTGCTCGACGCCCTGCGCGAGGCCGGCGTTACCGCGCCGGTGGTGGTCGGCGGGATCATCCCCGAGCAGGACGTCGCCACGCTGAAGCAGGCAGGCGTCGCCGCGGTGTACACGCCGAAGGACTTCGACCTCACGCGCATCGTCGGCGACGTCGTCGAGCTGGTGGGCGAGCGCAACGGCACCGTCGCCGCGGTGTAGACGCATCGCCGACGAACCGTCTACACTTCATCGCATGGCCGTTTCGGAGAAGCGCGAGAAGAGTCAGAAGACCTATAGCTTCCGGGCGTCGAGTGAGCTCGGCGAGCAGTTGCTAGAGGCCCGCGGGGGCTTCGACATGGCGGCGCGCAACGCCGAGCTGGCGAACCACTTCGGCAACGAGCTCGGGATGGCACTGCTGCGCCGCCTGCGCACGCTCGGCGAGGACCTCCCCGACGGCGTGTTCATACGTGAGATCGTCGAGGCGTTCGTCAGCGCCGGCCGACGGGTGCGCTGGGAGCAGGATCACATGGAGGAATTCGCCGCATTCGCCCGCGAAGACACCGATGGCGACGAATGGCGCCAGGGAGCCATGCGGTTGGTGGCAAAACGCATAGCCGCCGAAGGCGACGAAAGCGATTAAGGGACCGAGCCGAGGTGTACAGCCGCGGCGCCGTCTGGACGGCGGAGTTTCCCGACATCGGCCTCAAGCCCGCCGTCATCGTCTCGTCGTTGCCCGTAACGCTGCGCCTGCATCCGATCGTAGCCCGCATCACCAGCGTCGATCGCGAGCGCGGCCTGGCAACCGTGGCGGCCCTCGATCCCGGCGAGGTCGAGGGCCTGCCTCATGCCAGCTTCGTGCTCGGCCACGATCTCTACACACTGCCCACAGAGGGCCTCGCTAGGCATCTGGGCTGGTTGCGGTGGGAGCGTATGCTTGAGGTCGACAGCGCGGTGCTCACCGCGCTCGGCATCGGTTCACAATGACCGGAGCCACGCTCGGCAGACGGCTGCGCGAACGCGACCTGAGCGCGGCCCCCGCCACGCTCAACCTCCTGGAGAGCACCACATCGGCCGACCGCGAGCAGGCGGCGGCGCTACTGCGTGAGATCGCCCCCGTGGCGCTCGGGGGTGAGGCGCCAGGGCACATAATCGGTGTCACGGGGCCCCCGGGCGCTGGGAAGTCGACGCTGCTTTCGGCCTTGGTGGGCCACCTGAGAGGCCACGGCTATGCCTCGGTGGCAGTCCTCGCCGTCGACCCCAGCTCGCGCCGCTCAGGCGGCTCTTTGCTGGGTGACCGCGCCCGCATCGAATACGACCCGACCGATCCGGGCGTGTTCATCCGCTCAACGGCGGCCGGAGATCGTCTGGGGGGGCTTGCCCGGGCCACTCGCATGGCGGCACAAGCACTCGCCGCGGCGTTCGAGTTGGTCGTAATCGAGACGGTGGGGGTAGGACAGGCGGAGACCGAGGTAGCCGACGTCGCGGACACGATCGCAGTGGTGGTGCAACCCGGCTCGGGGGACGTGTTGCAGTTCCTGAAGTCGGGGATCATGGAGATCCCGGATGTGCTGGTCGTGACCAAGGTCGATCTTGGTCAGATCGCACTACGCACTTGCCACGATCTCAGCGCTGCGCTGCGTTCGCTGGGCGTCAGACAGGAGGAAGAGCCGGCCTTGTCCCGTGTTGTGGCTGTCTCATCCATTCCACCGACCCAGGGATTCCACGAGTTGGCTCAGCAATTCGAGCAGCATCGACGAGAGCTGGCCGCCAACGGCGGGGCCAAGCTCGCCCAACGTAGAGCGCGCGCACGGCGCGCGGGTGCCCTGACGGACTTCGTCGTCGAGCATGGCCAGCGCGGCCTGCGCGCGCTCGGCGGCCGCCGAGCGGCGGAGCGGTGGCTGGCCGAGCAGGACCCCGCGCTGGACGGGGCGGCGCTCGTGGCCGCTCTTGCAGGCAAGATGTCCGGCTGATGACGCGCGACCTGTTGATGCTGCTCGGGGCGTTTGTGGCCGCCAGCGCGCTGGCGGGGGCGCTCGGCGCCGCGAATCTCGGCACCGCGCTGGCGTTCGGTCAAATCGGGTTCGCGATCAGTCTCGTGTACGTGCTCCTCCGCCGCTGATCGGTGGTTTCACTTTGAAGGCTATATACTCCCGACTGGACCTGTGGGACAGTGACCAGACGACAGCTTTGAGAGGTCCAGTAGGCTGGTTTGGTCGTCCAATATGTTGATGTCGCGTCTGCCGGGGCCTGGCGGTTATGCTCCCCGCGTGGGCACCGGCTGCTTCATCTCCCCGACCCGCTCCCTGGAGGGCGCGATCGAGCGCGTGAGGCTCGCGGAGTCGGTGGGCTACGAGACGGTGTACGTGACCCACATCGCCGGGTGGGAGTCACTGACGGTGCTGACCGCTTACGCGGGCGCGACGAGCAGCATCCGGGTGGGCACCGGGGTCGTGCCGATCTACACGCGCACGCCCGCCACGATGGCTCAGACAGCGGCCTCGATCGACGCGCTCTCCGGGGGACGGCTGACGCTCGGCTTGGGGGTCTCCCACCGCCCCGTCGTCGAGGGCTGGCACGGGCAGAGCATCGACCGCCCCGTCCACGAGATGCGCGAGTACGCGGCGATCGTGCGCGCGATCCTGCGCGGCGAAGACCCGACCACCGCCTCCGGCGGCGGTGCCCCGGGCGAGAAGTGGCACACGGGCTTTCGCCTCTTCGGCCTCGACCCCCGCCCGCAGCTGCCGATCTACGTCGCCGCCCTCTCCCCCGCGATGCTGCGGCTCGCCGGCGAGATCGCCGACGGGGTGCTGCTGTGGCTGTGCTGCCCGGACTACATCCGCGACGTGGTGATCCCCGAGGTAACCGTGGGCCGCGAACGCGCCGGCAAGACGCTGGAGGGCTTCGACGTGGTACCCGCGGTGCCCGCCGCGGTGGTGCAGGACCCTGCGGAGCCGTACGCGGCGATGCGCAAAGACCTGCTGCCCTACTTCGGCCTCCCCTTCTACCGCGCAATGCTCGAACGCTCCGGCTTCGGCGCGGAGATCGAGTCCTACGACGCGGCCTCCGGGAACGTCGCGCAGCTGGAAGCGGCGATCTCCGAGCGGTTCCTCGACCAGCTCACCGCGGTCGGCGACGCCTCCGCGGTGCGCGCGGGGCTCGAGCGCTACCGCGCGGCCGGCGCCACCTCGCCGTGCGTCGGGCCGATCCCGAAGACGGACTTCGAAGCCACGCTGCACGCGGGGATTGGGTAGCCGCGAGTACGACCAGAGCCGCTGGTAGACTCGGCCGAGTAAAGCGCCCTCGGAGCGGAGGCGGGCGTGTGGCCACGAACAGACGGGGGAAGCATGTCTCGCATCCACTGGCAGGCGCCTACGGTTGGAAACGGATCGATGCGCCCGACACTGCAACGCACCGCGCTGCTCGGCGCGCTTACGGCAGTCCTCCTGCTCGCACTCGTGGCGAGCGCGCTCGCCGTCAGTGGCACTCCGATCAAACTCGCCCGGCCGCAGGAATCCGGCCCTCCTTCAGTCGCGGTGGACGCCAGCGGAACGGCTTATGTCGCGTGGGACAACACGAAGGGTCTCGGGGGCATCGAGAACGTGGTCGAATACTGCGTGCTCCCGGCCGGCACGACGGCATGCACGCATACAGGGCAACTGACACTTGAAAGCGGTCCGGGCATCATCTTTGGGCACGTCAAGGTGCTCGTAGACGGCTCCACGGTGCTGATCTTCGCTGGCGAACTGGCAGTCAAAGGCGAACCCTACGAGCCAACGCAGGAGTGGCAGTCGACGGACGGCGGCGCAACGTGGACGCCGGTGCTCAAAGGCAAGTCAGTCGCCAAGCCGGCAGACAACGAACAGGCAGTCGTGGTGCCAGGCACTGGCGAGCTCGGCTTCGGCAGTATGAACCTCGGAGGAGGCGCTCCCCTGGTGGGACAGGCTGCTTTCGAGCTGTTCCCGCTGAACCCGACGCAGGAATGCTCGGCAACCTCTTGCCCAGCTGAAGAGCGCAGTATCCCGCTGCAAACTCAGCTTGCCAGGGAAGAGGAAAAATACGAGCAGCTCGGGGACGCCTACGCTTCGATCACGAGCGGACCGAGCGCAGGCATTCTCGGGATATACATGGTGTCCTCGTCGCAGACCGAATGCGCAGGGGAAGGCTTCGGCAACCAGCTCGCCTACGTCTTCGGCAGCGGACTGCAGGAAGCCAACAACAGCTACGCCATCTCCCCCGGGAAAGAAAAAAGCGCCTGGAAGACCGAACTGACGCACGCCGACTGCGAAGTCAACACCCCCGCTGTGGCGGGCGGACCTGCTGGCTTTGGTGTAGTCGAGAACGACACCACGAGGCACTACACGGTCTACCACCAGTTCGACCAGGCAGATGACAAGTTCGACACCCCGCTGACGACAATCTCGACCGAAGAAGAGGGCAGCCCGTCCCTGTCCCAGGACGGGAGCGGCAATATCTACCTGACGTATGCGAGCTTCGAAGGCGTCAAGCTCGCAGTCAGCTCAGACGGGGGGGCCGCCTGGACCGGCCCGTCCTACCTGACCACTGGAATAGCACTGTACAAAGAACCCACCAGCTCAGTGGGAGCGAACGGGCAGGGCTGGCTGGTCTGGGACAACGAAGAATCTGTTTATGCCCAGCAGTTCGTGGCGAGCGACGCCACTCCGCCCCCGCCCCCACCGCCGCCGCCATCAACGAAAACCGCCTCGACCCCCCCAACGCCCAACAGCGGCTACACGATCCAGAGCATCGTGTCGAACTCCAACGGCACGGTCACGGTCACGTTCGTCCCAACCCAGTCGGGCGAGGCGACCCTGGTGGTGACGGTCCCAACGGCCTCGATCGCCAGTGCCTCGGCCGAGGCCGCAAAGTCCAAGAAGTGCAAGCACGGGCAGATCAAGATCAAAGGCAAGTGCCTTCCTTCTACGACCGTGACCGGCAAGACCGCCGCCAGCGGTACGGCGGGCGTGCCCCTGAAGCTGACGGTCAATCTGTCCCGCAAGATCAAGGCGTTGCTGAAGAAAGGCAAGACGGTCCATCTCACCGCGACGCTGACCTACGCCTCATCGCTCGGTGGAGCCCCCACCGTGCATATCTACCAGGTGACGATCAAGGGCAAGCGGCCGCATCACCACAAGTAGCGCTAGAACGCTAGCGCCAGGCCAGCGCAAACGACAACCAGACGCTTGTGACGGGGGCGCCCCTTGGGTGCCCCCGTCAGCTGTCGCCTATGCCCGCGCCCACCAGCTATTGAAGCGTCCTCGCTCCCGACTCCCGTCGTCCGCCGTCCGGCGCATACAATGGACCGATGGAGAGCTCTGCCTCGGAGACCACCGCGCGCAGCTGGCTGCGCTGCTACCGCTGCTGGTCGCAGGACCTGGAGGTCCAGGTCCACTACGAGGGCATCCACAAGATCGACCCCGACACCGGTGAGCGCTCGGAAGTCGTGGATGAGCTGCAGGAGGCGGTGGTGCAGTGCCTGGACTGCATGCACGACCAGCCCCACCTGGGCTTCAACAACGGCCGCGTGGAGCCGATCGAGGACCGCTGGGAACGGATGATCGCGGGCACCCCGTGGGTCGCCTCGTGCACCGTGGCGGTGGACACCGAAGACGTCGAGACCTGCTCGGGGCCGGAGGCCGGGGACGCGCTCTCCTACGCCGCCTTCGGCGACCACGGGGTGCGGGAGTTCTTCACCCACGTGCGCTTCCACAAGCACGAGGACGACGCCCGGATCATCGTGCACCTGCTCGTCGAGCTGTACGCCCGCTCGCTGGAGGAGGCCACCGAGGTGCTCGAGTCCTCCGCGCGCGGCGCGCTGACGATCACCTCGCTCGCCGAGGAGTCCCGTCCGCCGGCTGCGGCCGGCGAGGCGCACTCTCACGATTAGGCCCCGCCCCGCTGGCCGCCCCCGATCGGTTTGCGTCCTCAATCGTTCGCGTGCAGCGGCCGGCGAGGCGCATACTCATGATTAAGTGCCCACCCGCCCAGGGCCCACCCGCCCCCTCACCCGCCCCGCGAGGAACAGGCGCACGAGCTCCGGGTCGAAGCGCGTGCCGGCGCCCCGCCGGAGCTCCTCGCGGGCCTGCCGCTCGGTCATCGCGTCGTGGTAGCTGCGGTCGCTCGTCATCGCTTGAAAGGCGTCACAGATCGCGATGATCCGTGCGGCGAGGGGGATCTGCTCGCCGGCCAGCCCATCGGGGTAGCCGCGCCCGTCGTAGCGCTCGTGAGTCGCGCGGATAATCGCGGCGATTCCTCGCAGCGAGGGAGCCGATGCGAGGATGCGCTCGCCGATGATCGTGTGGCGCTCGATGAACGCCCGCTCCTCGCTGTTGAGCGCCGCCGGCTTGTCGAGGATCGCGTCGGGGATCGCCGCCTTGCCGATGTCGTGCAGCTCCGCCGCCGCCACCAGGTTCGTGAGCTCCTCGGTCGCGAAGCCGAGCTGCTCGCCGATGCCCAGGGCGAGATCGGCCACCTCCTGCACGTGGGCGTCGAGCTCGGGGTCGCGTTCGCGCATCAGCCCGAGTAGCACATCCCGCCACTCGCGGCTGGCGGAGCGGCGCGAGGAGAGCATCTTCTGCGCGTAGAGGCGTTGGTCGGCGATGCGCAGCGCCTCGTCCACGCTCCGCGCCTCCGGCCCTAGCAGCACCTCTCCGTAGCACGCGCCGATCGCGAAGTGCTCGCCGCTCTCCAGTAGCGCGCCGGCGAGGCTCGCGGCGAGCTCCACGGGATCGCTCTTGACCTCCACGAGCACGCAGAACTCGTCCCCTCCGAGGCGGTAGGCGAGCCCGTCGGGGCGTGCGCGCTCGTCGAGCTTGCGGCCGAGACGCTGCAGCAGCGCGTCTCCGGCCGGGTGGCCAAATGTGTCGTTGTAGTGCTTGAAGCCGTTAAGATCGAACAGCAGCAGGAGCTTCGGCTTCGCGACCGTGGCTTCCGCGAGGACGAGCTCGAGGTCGTCGAACAGCGCCCGCCGGTTGCTCAGGCCGGTCAGCGCGTCACGGTTGGCCAGCTCGCTGCTGGAGGCGATCAGACGGATGTTCTCCGTCGAAGTCACCACCAGCCGCAGCAGGACGGCGAGCAGCGCCGCGACCGCGAGCCAGATCGACGGCCCGATCGCCCCCTCGGCGCTCCCGTCCGCCAGCACGGCGATCGCGATCGCCCCGGCGGCCACCGGCGCGGCCATGATCACGACCGGCGAGTGCGTCTCGCGCACTCGCCGGCCATCCGGCTGCCAGGCCGCGCAGGCCAGGACCAGGGCCCCGAGCAGCCACAGCGTGTCCAGCGGGGTACCGACCGTATAGGTCCCGTGGGCCAGCTCGTAGAGGTAGATGCCGTCGGCCACGGCTGTGACCGCGAACCCAATCGCGATGAAGGCGAACGGGCGGTCCACGCGCCACCCCGCCACCGCCAGCAGCCCCACGACCACCGCGATCAGCAGCACGTCCGCGAGCGGGTAGGCGATATTGAACGCCGCATCCACGGCAGCGCCGTGCGTGGCCGCCAGGACGGGAGCGAAGAGCACGCTGCAACCAAGCGCGCCGACCGCCAACATGCCGCTGAGCCCGTCGAGCCACAGGCTTGGCCGCAGGTGCCTGACGCGCCGGCGTCCGAGCAGGACGATGGCGAGGTACGCGCCCAGGTAGAAGCAGAGGTAGAGCGCGCGTTGAACGTCCGGCGCGAACGTTTCGCTGACCGACGACAGCATTTCCGCGACCGCATCGCAGGAGAGGCTGAATCCGAGCCACAGCCAGGCCCCTCTCGCGGTGGCGATCGTCGCGCCACGCGCGAGGCAGACCGCCGCGCACCCCGCCATCACCGCGTCATAGAGCCAGTCGTCGAACAGGCGCGCGGTCGATCCCCGCCCGTGCGCAAGCACGCTGTGCCCGAGGTGGGCGAGGACCATGACGGCGAGCACGCCGAGCGCTCCCCTGATCCAGGCCGGTGTGTCAGGGCGAGGTACCACCTGCTTCAGGTAGCTCACTCAGAGAGTATCGGCCGGCCCGCAAATCTGTTGAGGAGCAACACGAATGTCCCCGTTGAAACTCAGATCGTTGTCCAATTTTCCGACGATGACGACCTAGCCGTCTCAGCGGCGTCTTCGCAAGCGACGCCGCCCTCGGCCGGGGACCGTCCGCTCCACCGTGGCAGCGCGCCGCTTCAGCCCCGGGAGAGGCGCTGCTCCAGCGTCAGGAGAGACGCGCTCCAGCGTCAGGAGAGACGCGCTCCAGCGTCAGGAGAGACGCGCTCCAGCGTCAGGAGAGACGCTGCTCCAGCGCCTTCAGCTGCGCGTGCAGCTCGTCGGGCAGCTTCTCGAATTTCCCGTAGTGCTCGTGGAAGTGGGGCAGCTGCGCCCGCCACTCCGCGGTGTCCACGCGCAGCAGCTCGGCGATCGCCTGCGGGGAGATGTCCACGCCGCGCGTGTCGATGCCCTCCACGCCCTCCGGCGGGACCAGCCCGATCGGAGTCTCGCGGGCCGCGCCGTGGCCGGCGCAGCGGGCGAACACCCACGCCAGCACGCGCGAGTTGTCGCCGAAGCCCGGCCACAGGAAGCGGCCGTCCTCGTCCTTGCGAAACCAGTTGACGTAGAAGATCTTCGGCAGCTTGCGATCGGATCCCGGGCGGGCGGGATCCGATCTGCCGATCTGCAGCCAGTGCGCGAAGTAGTCGGCCATGTTGTAGCCGCAGAAGGGCAACATCGCGAACGGGTCGAAGCGCAGCTCGCCCACCGTGCCGGCCGCCGCGGCGGTCTTCTCGGAGCTCATGACCGAGCCGAGGAACACCCCGTGCTCCCAATCCAGGGCCTCGGTCACCAGCGGCACCACCGTCGAGCGCCGCCCGCCGAACAGCATCGCGTCGATCGGTACGCCCGCCGGGTCCTCCCACTCCGGCGCGATCGCCGGGTCCTGCGCGGCAGGGGTCGTGAAGCGCGCGTTGGGGTGCGCCGCGGGCGTGCCGGACGCGGGGGTCCAGTCGTTGCCGTGCCAGTCGGTGAGGTGGGCCGGGGGTTCCTTGGTCATGCCCTCCCACCACACGTCGCCCTCATCGGTGAGCGCGCAGTTGGTGAAGATCGTGTTGCGCTCAACGGTGCGGATCGCGTTGGAGTTGGTGTTCTCGCCCGTCCCCGGCGCCACGCCGAAGAAGCCCGCCTCGGGGTTGATCGCGTACAGGCGGCCGTCCTGCCCGAACTTCATCCACGCGATGTCGTCGCCGATCGTCTCCACCGTCCAGCCCTCGAGCGTCGGGATCAACATCGCCAGGTTGGTCTTGCCGCAGGCCGAGGGGAAGGCGCCCGTGATGTACTTGACCTCGCCCTCGGGCGAGGTCAGCTTGAGGATCAGCATGTGCTCGGCCATCCACCCCTCGTCGCGGGCCATCACTGAGGCGATGCGCAGCGCGAAGCACTTCTTGCCCAGCAGCGCGTTGCCGCCGTAGCCGGACCCGTAGGAGGTGATCTCGCGCGTGTCGGGGAAGTGGACGATGTACTTGTTCTCCGCGTTGCACGGCCACGGCACGTCTGTCTCGCCGTCGCCCAGCGGGCGGCCCACGGAGTGCAGGCACGGCACGAACCGGCCGTCGTCCCCGAGCACGTCGAGCGCGCGCTGGCCCATGCGGGTCATGATCCGCATGTTCACCGCGACGTACGCGGAGTCCGTGAGCTGCACGCCGATGTGGCTCTTGTCGGAGCCCAGGGGCCCCATCGAGAAGGGCACCACGTACATCGTACGGCCCCGCATCGAGCCCGCGAACAGCTCGCTCAGCGTCTCTCGCATCTCGGCGGGGTCGCACCAGTTGTTGGTAGGGCCCGCCTCCTCCTCGGTGGCCGAGCAGATGAACGTGCGGTCCTCCACGCGCGCCACGTCCCCAGGGTCCGAGAACGCCAGGTAGGAGCTCGGGCGCTTGGCGTCGGAGAGCCGGCGGAAGGTGCCGGCGTCCACGAGCCGGCGGCAGAGGCGGTCGTACTCCTCGGCGGAGCCGTCGCACCAGTGGATCGCATGTGGCTCGGTGAGGGCCGCGATCTCCTCGACCCACGCCAGCAGGCGCTTGTTTTCGGTGGGGGCGTCTGGGATTGCTGTCGTTTCCATCGCGGCAGCCTATCGCCCTTTCGCGGGAAGGGGGCAAGCCCCCCTCCCGGCCACCCCCCAAAAAACAGTGGTTTCCATCCGCGGTTCCTATCGTGCCTCGGGCCGGCGGGGGACGAGCACTAGACGCTTAAACTCCGCGACCAGCACCCCGTCCTGGTTGAGCACGCGAGTGTGCACCCTGACGGTGCCGCGGTCGGGCTTGGACTGCGACTCCTTCTTCTCCAGCACCTCCGACTCGCAGTACAGCGTGTCTCCATGGAAGACCGGCGCGGGGTGCTTGAGTTCTTCGGTGGCGAGGTTGGCGATCGCCTTGCCGCTCACGTCGCTCACCGACATACCGAGCGCCAGCGAGTACACCAGCGGGCCCACCACCACGTTGCGGCCCTGCTGGGATTTGTGCGCGTACACGTCGTTGAGGTGCAGCGGGTGGTGGTTCATCGTGATCAGGCAGAACAGGTGGTCGTCGGCCTCGGTCACGGTCTTCGCCGGCCAGTGCTTGTAGACAGCGCCGACCTCGAACTCCTCCAGGTAGCGGCCGTAGGGGTGGGCGCCGCTCGCCTCGCGCGCGGCCTGCTCGGTCTCGAAGGTGGAGGTCTCGCTGGGGGGGGCGGTAGCGGTCTCGCTCATGGGTGTCGGTGGTCTCCCTTGCGTGCTTGTGCTCGGTGTGCGGTCCCGGCAACTTTAGTGGGCGGCGCCGAGCAGGTACCGTTCAGGGTAGGACCCATCCAGAGAACGCGACCCAGGAGAACCCACTTGCGCAACCCCCGCGACTTCTTCAAGCCCCTCGCGATCGATGCCCCCGAGCCGGCGCGCGAGATCCCCTTCAAACCCTCCCGGATGATCCACTTCCTGGACTTCTCGAACGAGAAGATGGTGGCGAAGGTGCCCGATATCGCTCCCACCGTCGACATCCTGCTCGGCAACCTCGAGGACGCCGTGCCGCTGGATCGCAAGGAGGCCGCGCGTGCCGGGCTGATCAAGGTCGGCAAGGAGATGGACCTGGGCGACACCGCGCTGTGGACGCGCGTCAACGAGCTCGCCTCGCCCTACTTCCTCGACGACATCACGCAGATCGTGAGCGAGATCGGCGCGAAGATCGAGGTCGTGATGATCCCGAAGGTCGAGGGCCCGTGGGACATCCACTACGCCGACCGCCTGCTCGCCCAGCTGGAGGCGAAAGCGGGCCTGACGCGCCCGATCCTCGTGCACTGCGTGCTCGAGACACACCTCGGCGTCGCCAACCTCGAGCAGATCGCCGCCGCCTCGCCGCGCATCCAGGGGATGAGCTTCGGCCCCGCCGACCTCGCCGCCTCGCGACGGATGAAGACCACCCGCGTCGGCGGCGGGCACCCCGGCTACCGCACGATCGCCGACCCCGACCCCGACGATCCGCAGGCCCCGCGCCCCTCCTACCAGCAGGACCCCTGGCACTACTCGATCGCGCGCATGGTCGACGCCTGCACCGCCGTCGGCGCGCTGCCCTTCTACGGCCCCTACGGCGACATCAAGGACGTCGAGGGCTGCGAAACGCAGTTCCGCGCCGCGTTCCTGCTCGGCTGCGTCGGCGCGTGGTCGCTGCACCCCGCCCAGATCGCGATCGCCAAGCGGGTGTTCTCCCCCGAACCGGCCGAGGTCGCGTTCGCGAAAAAGGTGATCGCGGCGATCCCCGACGGCCGCGGCGTGCACATGATCGACGGCAAGATGCAGGACGACGCCACCTGGAAGCAGTGCCAGGTGATGGTCAAACTGGCCGAAATGCTCGCCCGCAAGGACCCCGAGCTGGCCGAGGCGTACGGACTGTTCGGCGCCGCAGCGGGCTCCGCCGAACAGCCAGCGCCAGCCGCGGAGCCCGCCGGCGTCTAACCCGTGGCGCCCGCGACCGTATAGGCTTCCGCGCCGCATGAGGTTCTTCGAGTTCGAGGCGCGCGAGGTCGTCAAGCGCGCCGGTATCCCCGTCACCGACTACGGCTTCACGACCGACCCCGCGCAGGCCGGGGAGATCGCCCGGCGGATCGGGGGGCCCACGGTGATCAAGTCGCAGGTGCTCACCGGCGGGCGCATGAAGGCCGGCGGGGTCAAGTTCGCCGACACGCCCGCGGAGGCCGAAGACCACGCACGCGACATCCTCGCCCTGGAGATCAACGGGCACATGCCGCGCGGGGTGCTCGTCGATCCGAAGGCCGAGGTCGAGCAGGAGTACTACGCCGGGGTCGTGTGGGACGGCATCCGCAAGCAGCCGGTGATGATCTTCTCGCCGGTCGGCGGCATCGACATCGAGCAGGTCGCCGAGGAGCAGCCCGACAAGGTCGGGCGCCGGCACTTCTCCAACATCCTGCCGCTCTCCGACTTCCAGGCCAAGGAGGCCGTTGCCTCCACGGGCGTCACCGGCTCGGCGCTCTCCAAACTCGTGCCGATCCTCACGCGCCTCGCGCGGCTGTTCGTGGAGCACGACATGGTCCTCGCCGAGATCAACCCACTCGGGCGCCTCGCCGACGGCTCGTTCGTCGCGCTCGACGCCCACATGGACATGGAGAACGAGGCGCGTGGGCGTCATAAGCAGCTGCTCGCCGAGCTCGGCGTCGGCGAGGAGGAGACCCGCCAGGCGCGCGAGGCCACCCCGTTCGAGCTCGCCGGCGAGGCCGTCGACGCGCAGGACCACCGCGGGGTGGCGGGCAACGTCACCGAGTTCGATGGCAACCTCGGCCTCGTGATCGGCGCCGGCGGCGGCTCGCTGACCCTGTTCGACGCTGTCCGCGCGCACGGCGGGCACCCCGCCAACTACTGCGAGATCGGCGGCAACCCCTCCGTCGCGAAGGCCTGCGGCCTGGCCAAGCTCGTGCTCTGTAAGCCCGGGGTCGAGCGGATCGCCGTGATGATGTCGATCGTTTCCAACACCCGCGTGGACATCGTCGCCCGCGGCGTCATCAAAGCCTGCCTGGAGCTCGGCCACGACCCCGCCGAGAAGATCGCGATCTTCCGCATCCCCGGCGCGTGGGAGGAGGAGGGCTTCAAGATCCTCCAGAAGTACGGGGTCGAGTACGCCGACCGCTCGGTGTCGCTGAACGAGGCGGCACGGCGGGCCGTCGAGAAGATCCAAGGGGTGGCGGCGTGAGGGGAGTTGTACTTGGGGATCGTCCACGCGCGTGGGTTGGGCACCAGGCGCGCGGGGGTGGGGCCTCCTGCCCCACCACGAGGCGACATGCTCCGACGACGGCCGCCAAAACGCTGCAATGAGCATCCTGATCGACGCCGACACGACGTTCATCGTGCAGGGGATCACCGGCCGCGAGGCCGTCAACCTCACGCGCGAGTGCCTCGACTACGGCGCCGGCGCGAAGGTCGTCGGCGGGGTGACGCCCGGGCGGCTTGGGCGCGAGGTGCACGGCGTGCCGGTGTTCGACACCGTCGCGCAGGCCGTTGCCCATCATGGCGCGCCGATCGACGGCTCCGTCGTGACCGTGCCTCCGGCGTTTACGAAGGACGCTGTGTTCGAGGCGATCGAGAATCGGGTCAAGCTGGTCGTGATCGTCACCGAGCGCATCCCCCGCCGCGACGTCGCCGAGATGGTCGAGCTCGCCACCCTGCGCGGCGCGCGCATCATCGGCCCCAATTGCCTCGGCGTGATCGTCCCCGACGTCGTCAAGATGGGCGGCATCGGCGGCCCGGCGAAAAACGCCGCGCAGGCCTACACGCCCGGGCCGATCGGCGTCATCTCCCGCTCCGGGGGGATGACCACTGAGATGTCCTCCACCCTCTCCGCCGCCGGCCTCGGGCAGTCCACCGCCGTGTCGATCGGCGGCGACGCGATCATCGGCTCCACCTACGCCGAGCTGATGGGGCTGTTCGAGGCCGACCCGGCCACGCAGGGGATCGTGATCTACACCGAGCCCGGCGGGCGCATGGAGGCCGAGCTCGCGCGGTGGGTCACCGAGCACCGCTCGCGGCTGCCCGTCGTCGCGTTCATGGCAGGGCGCTTCATGGACGAGATGCCCGGCATGTCCTTCGGCCACGCCGGCACGATCGTCGAAGGCAAGGAGGACACCGCCTCGGAGAAGATCGCCCGCCTCGCCCAGGCCGGGATCACGGTGGCAGAGCGGATCGAGGAGATCCCCGGGCTGATCCAGTCCAAGATCGCTGAGCGGGCCGGCGCCGCCGAGGGCACGGCCGCAGGGAGCCCCGCATGAGGAAGGACGGAACCTTCATCGCCGTCGAGGTCGACGACGCCGCCGCCTCCGACCCCGAGCTCGCTCGCAAGCTCGCCGAGGCCTGCCCCGTGGACATCTTCGCCCTCCGCGATGGCGGTGGGCTGGAGCTAGTCGAGCGCAACCTCGACGAGTGCGTGCTCTGCCGCCTCTGCCTCGACGCCGCGGACGGGTGGGGTCCGACGGCCGTCAAGGTGATCAAGCTCTACGACGACTCCACCGTCCTCGCCTGACCGCGAGATGGACTATCCTTTGGGGTAGCGGCGATGAACGAGAACGTCTCCCTAATAGCGATGTGCTTCTTCCTGGTCGCCTCCTTGGCGTTTTTGGCCGACCAGATCCTTTCGTACCACTGACGCCCGCTGACCGCAGCCGGGAGGCGCCTCCCTAATGCTGCTTGGCGCGCGGGGTGCGCTGGCGTTCCTGCTGGCGCTCCACCACGTTCACGATCAGCTTCAGGAACTGCTCCGGCCCCGACGCCTTCGCCTGGCCGTACGTGAATGCCTCGATCCAGTCCGCCACCTTCGCTTCGCGCGCCATCACGTTGAAGAACTCGCGGCGCATGTCCACGCGCACGCGCCCGTCCGCCGCGGGGCCCTTCGTCACCTTAATCTCCGGCATCTCCAAGCGGAAGTGCTGGACGTCCCCGCGCCCCCGAAGTTCCACGCCCACCACCAACTTCATCGGCTCCAGTGCCGGAACCTCGTTGATGAACCTGCGCACTGCCAGCTCGATCAAGCCCTTGGCGTCGTCTGCCATACAGATCCTCCTGTCCGCCGCTCCCGCTTTCGCATAGGGTACACGGACACCAAGTATCGCTACGATTGCGCCGTCGCGCGACCGGCGCCTACAGCTTGTGGCGCTGCAGCAGTTTGCGCCCGATCACCATCCGCTGGATCTCCGAGGTGCCCTCCCCGACCAGCAGCAGCGGGGCGTCGCGGTACAGCCGCTCGATCTCGTACTCCTTGGAGTACCCGTACCCGCCGTGGATGCGGAAGGACTCCTCCACGCAGAACCGCCCCGCCTCGGAGGCGAACAGCTTCGCCATTCCCGCCTCGAGGTCCGAGCGCTCGCCCGCGTCCTTCAGGCGCGCCGCCCGCAGCGTCAGCAGGCGCGCGGCGTCGACCTGCGTCGCCATGTCGGCGAGCTTGAACTGGATCGCCTGGTGCTCGGCGATCGGGCGGCCGAACGTCTTGCGCTCCTGCGAGTACCGCAGCGCGAGCTCCAGCGCCCGCTGCGCGATGCCCACTCCGCGCGCCGCCACGTTCACGCGGCCCACCTCCAGCGCGTCCATCATCTGCACGAAGCCCCTGTTAAGGCCCGCCTCCTCGCCGCCGAGGATGTGCTCCGCCGGGCAGCGGTAGCCGTCGAACACGAGCTCCGTGGACTCGACGCCCTTGTAGCCCATCTTCTTGATCTTCGGCGGCACGTTCAACCCCGCGTACTCGCCCGTGTTCTCCGCGACCCCGGGCTCCTTCTCGGCGATGAAGCACGTGAAGCCTTTGTGGCGCGGGTCGGCCTCGGGGTCGGTCTTGACGAGCACGAACACGAGCGTCGAGAGCAGCCCGTTGGTCACCCACATCTTCTGGCCGTTGATCTCGTAGGAGCCGTCCTGCCCCTTCTTCGCGGAGGCTTTGATCGCCTGCACGTCTGACCCCAGCTCGGGCTCCGAGAGCGAGAACGCCGCGCGGATCTCGCCCGTGGCCATCCGCGGCAGGTACCGCTGGCGCTGCTCGTCGCTGCCGAACTTCATCAACAGGTAGGAACCGATGAAGTGCGTGTTGACGATCCCCGAGATCGAGATCCACCCCCGCGAGAGCTCCTCCACGATCATCGCGTACGTCGTCAGGTCAAGCCCCATCCCGCCGTACTCCTCGGGGATCGTCACCCCGAACAGCCCCAGCTCCCGCATCTGCTCCACGATCGGCTCCGGGAAGGCGTCCTCGTGGTCGTAGTGCTCGGCGTTCGGGATGATCTGCTCGTCCGCGAACTGGCGCACCATCTCGGTGATCGCCTTCTGGTCGTCGGGGTCGGTCGGCGTGGTGGTTGTGGCTACGGCCATTCTGAAGCTCCAAGGTCGGTTGCGGCTGGAGCAGAGAGAATACCGGCGTGAACTTCGCCCGCGACGTGCTCGACTCGCTGCCGCCCCGCGAGCTCGCGCTGGTCGAGCTCGCCCGCGACGGGAGCCGGCGCGAGTGGAGCTTCGGCGAGGTCTCCGCGCGCAGCGCCCGCCTCGCCGGCACGCTCGCCCGCCGCGGCGTGCGTCAGGGAGACGTCGTCATGACCCTGATCGGCAACCGCCCCGAGTGGGTGCTCACGATGCTCGCTTGCTTCCGCCTCGGCGCGGTCGTGCTGCCGTGCACCGAGCAGCTGCGCGCCAAGGACCTGCGCCTGCGCCTGCACGTCGCCCAGCCCCGACTGGTGCTCGCCGACGAGCGCAACCGCGCCGAGCTGCAGGCGGCCCTCGACGGGAGGCCTTCCCGAGCGGACCACCCTGCACGCGATGGCGAGCGGTCTGGAGCCGGTACGCCCGGCGAACGCGAGATCGAGGTGGTGCTCGTGCCCGACGACTCGCTCTTCGACGCCCCACCGCCGCCCCCGGTGGAGCTTGACCCGCAGGACCCCTGCCTGATCACCTTCACCAGCGGGACCGCCGGGGAGCCCAAGGCGGTGCTCCACGGCCAGCGCTACCTCCTCGGCCAGCGCCTGCAGGCCGCCCACTGGCTCGGAGCGCGCGCGGGCGAGCTCGTGTGGTGCACCGCCTCCTCGGGGTGGTCGAAGTCGGCGCGCAACGTCTTCATCGCCCCCTGGCTGTGCGGCGCCGCCGCGCTGCTGCACGACGCCCGCTTCGACCCCTCAGAGCGCCTGGAGCTGCTCGCGCGGGAGCGCGTGCACGTGCTCTGCATGGCCCCCACCGAGTACCGCGTGATCGCCAAGCACGCCACGCTCGCGCCGCTGCCCCACCTACGGGGAATGGTGGCGGCCGGCGAGGCGCTGAACCCCGCGGTGCTGTACACCTGGCACGAGGCTACCGGTCTTTACATCCGCGACGGGTACGGGCAGACCGAGACCGGACAGCTCACCGGGATGCTGGCCGAATCGGCCAGCGCTGAAGGCGCGTGTTACCCGGCTTCGGTTGGGGAGGAGCCCCGCCCCGGCTCGATGGGACGCGCGCTGCCGGGGGTGCAGCTGAGCGTCGAGGACGGCGAACTCGTCGCGGATCCCGCGAGCGTGCCGACGTTCTTCTTGGGGTACCTCGGCGAGAACCCGCCCGTGGGCCCGTGGCGCACCGGCGACCGCGTGCGCGAAGACGACGACGGCTACCTGTACTTCGAGGGGCGCAGCGACGACGTGATCGTCTCCGCGGGGTACCGCATCGGGCCCTTCGAGGTCGAGTCCGCGCTCGTCGCCCACCCCGCCGTCGCCGAGGCCGCCGTGGTCGCCGCCCCCGACGAGGAGCGCGGGGCGGTGGTGCGCGCGGTGGTGGTGCTGCGCGACGGCCACTATGCCCCCTCCCCCGCGCTCGCGCGCGAGCTGCAGGAGCACGTCAAGCGCGTAACCGCCCCCTACAAGTACCCCCGCATCGTGGAGTTCGTCCCCGAGCTTCCCAAGACCGCGAGCGGGAAGATCAAGCGAGCGCAGCTGCGGGGCTGACCTCCACCGAAGCCGGGAGACACCCACCTCCGGTGGGAATCCCCGTTTCGGCCAGCAGCGCGCGGTCGATGAACGGGCCGAGCAGCTCCGTGATCGAGGAGGCCGTCATACCCGCCGGGTCGATCGGGAGGGTGGCGTAGGAGATCGCCAGGCGTACCAAGCACTCTGCGAGCAGCGCGGTGTCGTGCGCCGCGGCCTGCGACCGAAGCGGGGAGACACTCGCCTCCGGCTCGCATCCCCAGTTCGGCCAGCGCTCGGCGATCGCTCCACACAGGCGCTCGGCGGCGCCCTGCACAAGCGTGTGGCCATGCGTGGTGAGGAACGGCAGCATCTCCCCCGACCCGCGGATCGCGGCCCGGATCAGCGGGTCCTCCGCGGCGGCGGACAGAAACAGGCCGAACGCCGCCGTGAGCGCCGCCTTCGGGTCCTCCAAGTGGGCGTCCAACGCGCCCTCCACCGCGCCGATGAAGCCGTTCGCCTCGCGCAGCACGAACGCCTGCGCGAACTCCTCGCGCGAGCCGAACTCCTTGTAGAGGGTCTGGCGGCTCACCCCCGCCGCGGCGGCCACGTCCCCCATCGTGACTACGCTCCACACGCGGTGTTCCAGCTCGCCGCGCGCCGCGTCGAAGAGCGTGTCGCGCAGCAGCTCGCGCGCCGCGATCGCGTACGGCGTGCGCGCGCTCACTCGGCCTCCTCGAAATCGACCTTGTCGCACACCCCGCAATCCGGGCAGACCCACTCGTCGGGGACCTCGCTCCAGAGGGTGCCCGCGGGGAAGCCCTCGCGGGAGTGACCGCGCTCCTCGTCGTAGACGTAGCCGCAGCCCGGACAGCGGTAGCGGCTCATGGGACCATCGCCCAGCGAATGCCGAGGGGTGTCGCCTGGGGATCGTCCGCGCGGGTCCGTTCGGCCCCAGGGGGGCGGGCGTGGGGCCTCCTACCCCACGGCCGAGCGCGGGCGCTTCGATACCGCGAGCTCACGAGGTCGCCCCATACCGCGCGAGCATCCGGGGGCGCTTGCGCGGGGCGATGTTCGCGCGGGCGACGTCCCCCTCGTAGTGCGCCACCAGCCGCCGGTCCATCACCCGCCGCCACAGCGGGGGCACCGCCGCGAGCAGGATCATCCCCGAGTACCCCGTCGGCAGCTGCGGCGCCTCCTCCATGTGGCGCAGCGCCTGGTAGCGGCGGACCGGGTTGGCGTGGTGGTCGGAGTGGCGCTGCAGGTGGTAGAGCAGCACGTTGGAGGCCACGCTGTTGCTGTTCCAGCTGTGCTCCGGGCGGGTGCGCTCGTAGCGGCCGTCCTCGCGGCGGCCGCGCCGCAGGCCGTAGTGCTCGAGGTAGTTGACCACCTCCAGCAGCGAGAACCCAAGGACCGCCTGGGCCACCAGGTATGGCAGCACGACGGGACCGAACGCCGCCGCGAGCGCGGCGAACAGCACGACGGTCATCGCCCATGCCCCGAGGATGTCGTTGCCGGGCGTCCACGGCGAGCGGCCCGCGCGCGCCAGGCGCGTGCGCTCCAGCCCCCACGCCGACTGCAGGCTGCCGATGACGGTGCGGGGCAGGAACGCGTAGAAGCTCTCCCCCAGCCGCGCGCTCGCGGGGTCCTCCGGCGTGGCCACGCGCACGTGGTGCCCGCGGTTGTGCTCGATGAAGAAGTGCCCGTACGCGCTCTGCGCCAGCGCCACCTTGCTCAACCACCGCTCGGTGCTCGCGCGCTTGTGCCCGAGCTCGTGCGCGGTGTTGATCGCGATCCCGCTCACGACCCCCACCGTCAGCGTCAGCCCGATCGCGTCGAGCGTCGAGAGCCCGCCGTCCGCCCACAGCCAGCAGGCGAGCACGAGCCCGGCGTACTGGATCGGGATGAACGCATACGTGCACCACCGGTAGTACCGATCTCCTTCCAGCCACTTGATCACGCTGTCGGGGGGATTCGTCGCATCCATGCCGCTCGCCAGGTCCAACAGCGGGAAGATGCCGAACACGAGGATCGGGCCGTAGAACCAGAAGAAGCCAAGCCCAGTGGCTTCCACCAGGCCGTAGGAGAGGAACGGCAGGGTCGGCACGATCAGGCCCAGCAGCCACGCATAGCGCTTGGGGTCGCGCCACCGCGTGGGGGTCAGGGTCTCCTCAGCGGCGGGCCCTTCGTTCGACACTGCTGGAACAACTGACATTGGTTCCGTCTCCTCTGTGGTCAAACTCGCCAACATTGTCAGGCTAGTTTACATATTGCGTCTTGTTTGTCAAGGCGTAGGACGTGCAGTGCCATCAAGGGCGGCATCCAAGGCCCCTTCGGCGAGCTATGCGTGCGCGAGCTGGCACATCTGGCGCAGCGGGTGACGACCGAGACTGCTCGGCGTCACGTACGGGGTGGCGTGCCCGTGAACGCGGTGGGCAACGTTGACGGGCACACGCCCGCGGAGCCGGTCGAGCAGTCTGCGGCACAGCGGCGTCAATAGCAGCGCGCGCAGGCATTCGGGGCGAGGGAGGCTTAGACTTGGCGGTTTGTTACCAGGCCTCGAGCGGCTTGGACAGAAGCGCTTCGGAGACGAACGGGTCCGCCACTCGCCAGCCGCGTTGCCCCACCCGTGCGACCAGGCCATGAAAGCCGAGTTGGCGGAGCGCGCGGCTCACGTCGCGTGCGCTCGCTGACGGGATCGCATACGGCGGCAGCCCGCGGGAGAGACGCAGCAGCAGTTCCGGCCCGTAACGGTTAACCGCGCGCGCCAACCGCATGACGAGCGGAACCGAGTCCAGCGCGGCCCGCGCGTGACGTTCGAGGGCGGCCCGCGCGCCGCCCCTCTCGGCGGCGATCAGCACTTCAAGTGTCGGGACCGCCAATCCCCACGTTCGGCCCAGCACAAACTCGAGATCCGCACGGTCAATCGTGAGCCGGTGGTCGCGCACCACCCGGTTCCACATGCGCTCATCGCGCTGAACCCCGACCTCGGCAAGGGTTCCCGCGCCGTAAAAGGGTGCGCTTGGGCCGGCGACGCTGTCGCGAGCCTCCGTGGGGCAGGTCAGCACCGCCGAATGGCGACGCCCATCCTGCACAGCGCCGCGGATCTCCCACAACACCTCGCGCGACCAGCGCTGGGTGAGGAGATGTGCGTCGCGCAGCACCAACAACCCTTCGGGTGCGAGACGAAGCACCGCCGCAGCTGTGCCTGGGGAATAGCCGGCATCGCCGTCGGCCAATGCCGTCGCCAGCCGCAAGAACTCCTGTCGCTGTGCCGGGGGCAAGTCGGGCGCCTCGGCGCGCTCGCCGCGCCCTAGTGCGATGAGCCCCGCCGCTACGTCCTCGCCGAACGCAGCGACCGCCGTGGCGACGATCAACCTGCTGACCAGTGTCTGGTAGTCGCCGACCAAGCCAAGCGACAGAGAGATGACCGGGCGCTTCGGGTGCAGTTCTGAGTCCGCCAACCAATCGGCTGCCTCCTGCAGACCAGACCCCGGGTCTCCGTGCAGGATCATTGACTCCCCACCCGATGTTGGAATGGCCGTTGCCCACGGAGGCCCCTGCGGGTAGAGGTAGTGCACTAGCTGCGCGCCGCGGGGCATCGACGGACCCGCAGTGCTCATCGCAGCTTCCTCCACGCCTCGTGCTTACGCACCGTGGGCAGCGCGAGCTGCACAACGCTGGTCGTAGCAGCCCCGAGTGTCTGCGCGAGTTGTGCGGTCTGCTTGGCCAGCAGCATCGTGCAGTACGGGTGGCCATGGGATTCCTCGAGCAGCAGCGCCAGCGCGTCGTCATCGATCGGTACGCCGGCCGTCTCGAACCTGATATGCAGCTCGTGGTTCCAGTCGGGGATCTCGATCGGCGGTAGTGAGAACTCCTCGCCGAGATATCCCAGCACGCTGGAGCGCCTGAGCTTGCGCTCGGCGCGGCTGTCGCTGCTGGCCAGCGCGATTCCGGTCCGGCGCTCATCATCGGCCATAAACGCACGCAGCGAAGCGCGAGCGTCGCCCTCCCAGCCGGCGATGACATGCGCCTCATCAATGACGATCGCGCCCCGACGGTTGCGCCTCGTAAGCTCGCCGGGAATCGCCTCGAGTACCCGCTGCAGCGTGACCTCCTCGGGCTGCAGACCCTGCAGCAGGCCGCCCACGGCCGAGGCCTCCTCGCTGCCAGCCACCTGTCCGCCGCGCGACAGTGCACCTCCCAGTCGAGTTCCCAGCGAGCGCGTCCCGGCTACCGTACGCTCAGAGCGGGTGGAGAACGCCTCGGCGAGCACCGCAGCGGCTGCCGCCGGCGTTGGATACTCATCGAGCGCGAGCCGTACCGTGACCAAGCCCTCCGCCTCAAGTCGCTTCAGGGCCGCGCGGGCGACGCTACTCTTGCCCCAGCGACGCTGATCGAAGACCCGCACGACGTCGCCAGCGCGCAACCGATCGGTCATGCCCTTGATCGAGCTCAACCTTCCGATCTGATGGTCCTCGTCGATTATTGGGCCGGCAGGGAATAGCTCGCTTATATCCATTACGGCAGTATTTTAGTGCCCTAAAGGAGTCAAGTCAAGTCGGCAACCACCCGTTGTGCGGGCCGCCCACTCCGCTCGCTTCCGTTTGCAGTCGCGTGGATCGGAAGGCATACGGCTGCTGTCTCCCAACATCCAACTATGGCAGCGACCTCCGACCTCTTCCGGCACCGCGATCGCCAGGCTGGCCGGTGCATCGGGGGCGGTCGCGACGGCGAGCACGCTAACAGACGGCGACCCTGGGGTTCCACCTTGAGCGCGGGGAGACGAGCAGTTGGTGGACGCGGTGGGCGACGTTGACAGGCACACGCCCGCGGAGATGAGGAGCACACTCGGCCACGAGTCGCCAGCCAGCATCACCCTCGTCGCTGGCCGAGGCCTATGCGGCGAGGAGCGGGGCGCCACCAAAGTCATAGCTCGAGGCCACGTTGGGATAACCACCACCTCAGCCCGCGAGGGTCGTTCCCCGCGGGCTGAGGTGTCTATGCCCTGCTCGGAGGCGGGTTGGTTAGGAGCGACGGCTGGAGCTGCGTCGGCTGACGCGGTACAGACCGAGCCAGCTGAGTAGACGGCGCATCCGCGGCCACGGCGCTTGACCGGTAGCCGCGCACGATGTGCGAGTGTCCTCTCCGACGCGAGGCGCTTTCGCCACCTGCTGCTGGGCCGCAACCGGTTCTGGCGCGGGAGAGATCGGAGCTTCCCGCACTGGCGGGCGACTGCGCTGCGGTTGCGGGGCTGGGTTGCCGGTGAGCGTAGCGCGGGGGTAGGTGCGCCCGTGGTGGGAGTGGGCTGCGCGTCCGTGCGGCGCGGGACGCCTGTAGCGGACCGCGCTCTGCGGCGTGCGGAAGCGCTTGCGGTAGCCGCCGCGGATCTTCTCGAGGTCGTGCTTGTTCACCGCGAATGTCGTGATGCCGTCCTTGCAGAGTCGGCAGCGCGCGAGCGGGCTGATGAGGACGTGCAGGACGCCCTCCGCGTACGGTGGCGCCTGCAGGCGCAGACGCCCGGCGATAGCCTTGCGGGGGACGATCAGGTTCGCGATCTCCTGGCTCTCGATGTTGATGATCAGCGGCCACGAGCCATTGCGGCGCATCGCCCTGAAGAGGTGCTTGTCGAGGACGAGCCCGTTGCTGTCCGCGGACGCCGGCCCCGGTCGCGCGCTGAGTAGTGAGAAATAGCGCCGGCGTAGCGGGAACAGCCAGACACCCGCAATGCCCGCGTTCTCGAGCGCCACGTGCTGTGCTTCCCACGCCTCGGCGCCAAGCGTCTCGCCGGTGTAGCAGAGCGCGACTCGCCTGCCAGAGGGTGAGCTGACGAGCACGCTCACCGGCACCCCAGCGACCCTCTGGTCATCGAGCACCTCCAGCCTCGAGTCGAGATTCGAGGCCCACTGGTGCAGGATCTCCCGCGTCACTGTCGCTGGGAACTCAGCGTGCGCCCACTCCGGCGCGATGGTATGGACGAAGTGATCGCGCCGGTCCTCGGTGTGCCTGGTAGTCAGCTTGGGGTGGGGGCATCCCGGGACAGGGCAGATCAGATGCCCGGCGCGCGCGTCCGCGCGCAGGCCGCGGGCCTGGTTCTCCGGCATGAACACCAGTGGGGCGTCGAGCGGTTGGCGGGTGTCGCGCGCATAGACCTGTCGGGTGTCCTCGAGCGCAACGCGCGCCCACTCGGAGAACTCGTTGTGGGGTACCGCCTGCCAATTGTTGGGTTTCACATCCATCTCCTTTCCTGCATTCCGCGGTGTGACATTGCTGCTGGGTGGTTTGGATCCGCTCATTGCGGGCTCCTTTCCGTGGTGGTATTTCTCGCAGAGAGTCCAGAGAGCGCCGGGGAGGCCGTCGAACCCCGCAGCGGCCATTCGCGGATGCGATGGCGCACGAGCCGAGATACGGTCGCGGTAGATGCTTGCGGGGCGGCGCACGCGTACTGTCGCGTGGTGGCCGCCGTGTCTGGAGCTACGTGCTATCGCCGGCGCTCTTATCTCGGACTTGCGAGAGAGCTGCGGCACGGGTAGCAAGGGAAGTCGGTTCGACACCTGCTCCGCTAGCGGGTCCCTGTAATCTGGCGAGCCTACTGAAATCTACCTCCTTTCAGAACCCTTCAAAGCGGGTTGGTCATTATACGGATCATATATTGAGATTTGGTTAAGACTTTGCCGGGATTGTCGGCCGCGCGCCCCTGAGCCTTGTGGATCGTCCCGGCGATCAGCCCGGGTAGCTGCGGCTGCGCCGGTGGAGCTGGCTAGCGACGGCGCGGAAGGGGGAGATCAGAAATACCCGCGAGCAGTCGACGCCCTGCTGCTGGAGTCCCCCCCGTCCGCCGGTAGCTGCCGGCAGACCAGCCGAGCTGCGGAGCGAACAACTCGACGGCGCGCACAAATCCCGCTTGATAAACGAGATTCGAGCGAAGCCCCCGGCAGGACTCGAACCTGCGACCCTCGGATTAGAAATCCGACGCTCTATCCAGCTGAGCTACGGAGGCGATGTTTCTATCCCAACAGTGTGGCGATCCTCGCCGCGTCGCGCCGGCCGGGTCCGCCCCGACGGGGACCCTTCGGAGCGCGGCCTTAAGCAAACTTGATCCAGAACCGGTAAGAATTGACCTCATGACTCCCGTATCGGACACCGACTCCGACCTCACCCGCAAGGAGCGGCGCGAGCAGGCTCGCGCCGAACGCAAGGCGCTCGAGGCCGCCGCCGCCCAGGGCGCACGGCGGCGGCGCATGATCCAGCTGGGCGGCGTGATCGGCGCCGCGGTGGTGATCGTCGTCGTGATCCTCCTCGCCACCAGCGGGGGCAAAAAAGAAGGTCTGGCCACCGGTGGCCAGAAGAACTCGACGGTCGCCACGGTGACCTCGCTGCTCAGCGGCATCCCCCAGTCGGCCAACGTCATCGGCAACCCCAACGCCCCCGTGACCTTGGCGTACTTCGGCGACCTCGAGTGCCCGATCTGCAAGGAGTTCACGCTCGAAGTCCTGCCGACCCTGATCCCGAAGTACGTGCGCACCGGGAAGCTGAAGATCGAATACCACTCGATGGAGACCGCCACCCGCGAACAGGAAACATTCCACCTGCAGCAGATCGCGGCCTACGCCGCGGGCAAGCAGAACCTCGCTTGGTACTACATCGAGCTCTTCTACCACGAGCAGGGGCAGGAGGACAGCGGCTACGTCACCGAAAGCTACCTCCAGGGCATCGCCCAGCAGGTGCCCGGGCTGAACCTCGCCAGCTGGAGCGCCGCGCGCAACGAAACGACCTACGCCGAAGAGCTCACGCGCGACTCCCAGGCCGTCACCCAGGAAGGCTTCACCGGCACCCCCTCCTTCCTGCTCGGCAAGAGCGGGACGAAGCTGGCGCAGTTCAAGCCGGAAACGTTCACCGAAGCCGCGCCCTACGAAGCGGCGATCGACAAGCTGCTGGGCTGAGCGAGTGAGTCACGGCCATGCGCGCACCCCACGCACACCGAGCCGTCACGGCGGTTGAGGCGTCCGGCCAGAGCACGCGGAGCCCCTCGTGAGTACACGCGCCGTCCGGCTCACGATGATCGCGATCGCCACCGTCGGCCTCGGCGTGGCGAGCTACCTCACCTACGTCCACTACGCCGGCGGCCCGATCCTGTGCCTGAAGGGAGGCGGCTGCGAGACGGTGCAGCACTCGACCTATTCGAAGCTCGCCGGCGTGCCCGTCGCGCTGATCGGCCTGATCGGCTACATCGTGATCCTCGCCTCCCTGCTCGCCCCCGAGAGCGAGTCCACGCGGCTGGCGACGATGACCTTCACCGTGATGGGCTTCGGCTTCTCGGTCTACCTGACCTCGCGCGAGCTCTTCTCGATCCACGCGATCTGCCCGTGGTGCGTGAGCAGCGCGGTGATGATGACCCTGCTCGCCTGCCTCGGCGTCTGGCGCTTCCTGCGGGGCGATGCGCCCACCGCGGACGACACCTCCTCCGCCGCGGTCGAACCCGACTCCGCCGCCCCGCTCACCGCGGGCTCCTGAGCCTGGCTGCTGCGCGGCTCGCATCCCCGCGCGCCGCCCGCACCCCACCGCGCAACTCGCGTCCGGAACGGTAAGGTCGCCCACGATGGCCTCCCCTGGCGATCCCCCCGCAAACCCCGTCCCACGCGACGCCGCCGAGCACAGCGCGGTCGAACGTCAAAAGCGCGCCGCCGCTCGCGCCGCCGCGGAGCTCGTCACCGAGGGCTCGCGCGTGGGCTTGGGAACAGGTACGACCGCCGCCCACCTGCTGCCCGCGCTCGCCGCCCGCGGCCTGCGGGGGCTGCGCTGCGTGGCAACCTCACCAGCCACCGAACGGGCCGCGCGGGCCCTCGGCCTGGCCGTCATGGAGCTCGACGCGCTCGACGCGCTCGACATCGCAATCGACGGCGCCGACGAGATCGACCCGCGCGGCTGGCTGATCAAGGGCAAGGGCGCCGCGCACACGCGCGAGAAGATCGTCGCCGCGGCCGCCCGCCGCTTCGTGGTGATCGCCTCCGCGGAGAAGGCCGTCCCCGAGCTCACCCCGCCTGTGCCCGTGGAGATCATGCCCTTCGGATCGCACACCACGCTCGACGCGATCGCCCCCACGCGGCTGCGCAACGCCCCCCCCAGCCCCGACGGCAACCTGATCGCGGACTACCTCGGGGCGATCGGAGACCCTGCGCGCCTCTCCTGCTGGCTGTCGGGCACCCCGGGCGTCGTCGAGCACGGCCTGTTCGCACCAAGCCTCGTGAGCGACATCCTGATCGCACACGACGACGGCGTCGAGCACCGCCGCGGCGGGAAGGGCCTCTCCCGATAGGGGCGTGCTGGCCGATCTTCGATCGGTGGGACGAGTCGAGTGTCGAGTGAGGCGAGGACGCAAGGGCGAAGGCGTGGTGGGCTCACGTCGAGCCCGAGGACAACGCATCACGAAGGGGGCACACAGCCCGAAGGGCTGGGTCGGCCGTACCAGATGTGCGAGCCTGGAGGGATAGGCCCTCAGGGCCTCTGAGTCTGAGCGCCGCCGGCTCAGCCCGGGGCTCAGATGCTGATTAGCTCCAGCTCATCCAGGCGCCGCGCCGCGCACGCGGCCCACACCGAGTCGCCCTCCCGCCGCAGCACGCCGTCGCGCCCGAGGCGCCCGAGCGCCTCCTCGAGCACCGCCGGCTCGAAGTCGGAGATCTCCTGCGCCAGCTCTGTGCGAGGCCAGCGCTCCTCGTGATCGTCCCTGAGGATCTGCAGGACGACCGCTCGTTCGACCATCCACGCATCTCTGCTCGTCTCCCGCCCGTCGGACTCTCCATGCATTGCGCTCGCCTCCTCGTGTACCGCGCTCTGAGCCGCCTGCGGGCTTCGCGGGCCGCTCGATTTCAGATCGCGACGACGTTACTCGGCGCTTGAGACGGGAGAGTGCCGCCATGCAGCGACGCGCGCCAGGACGATCGCTCAGGAGCCGATCAGCAGCGCCACGATCAGCAGGGCCAGCAGATGAAACGTCTGATCGACGGCGATCGTCACCGCCAGGTTTTCCTGCGGATCCAACCGCTTGACCCGCTTCATGTACGCGTGCAGCAGCCTGCCGTCGTCCTGGACGAGGTGCGGGACGGCGATCGCCGGGACCACCCACAGCAGTTCCAGGCTGAGATCGCTCACGACCAGCACCGGCACGAAGGCAAGCGTGTAGACGCCGACATGGGTGAACAGCGCCCGGCGCGCCTCTCCCGCTCCCCGTGCCAACCCGCCGCGCTTATGCAGCGCCTGCCAGTTGGTCTGCAACAGATAGTCCCCGACCAGATGGGACACCACGAACGCGGTGAAGACTTCGACCCATGTCATCCGACCAGGAGCCTATCCGGCGGCCCCCGTCCCGTGCCTGCGGCCCCCGCCCGCACATCCTGGCGCAACTCGGCACGGTAGCCTTGGCGCGGTGAGCGCCGTACCTCATGGGGACCCGGGGAGCCCGTTCCCGCCGATCGCCGACTACGGCTTCCTGTCGGACTGCGAGACCTGCGCGTTGATCGCGCCGAGCGGCAACGTCGAGTGGTTGTGCCTGCCGCGCTTTGACTCGCCGAGCGTGTTCGGCTCGATGCTCGACCGCGACGCCGGCGGCTTCCGGCTCGGCCCAGCCGGCGTGACGGTTCCCGGCGCGGTGCGCTACCTGCCGGGCACGATGGTGCTCGAGACCAGCTGGGAGACGCGCACCGGGTGGGTGGTCGTGTGCGACGTGCTGTGCGTCGGTCCGTGGCACCACAAGCAGGAGCGCTCGCGCACCCACCGGCGCTCGCCCACCTCCTACGACGCCGACCACGTGCTGCTGCGGACGGTGCGCTGCGTGCAGGGCTGGGCCGAGATCCACCTCGACTGCGAACCGGTCTTCGACTATGGGGGCCTGGCCGCTGAATGGTCCTACACCGGCCCCGGCTACAGCGAGGCGAAGGCCGGCTCGGAGGGCATGGCGCTCGAGCTCCGACTGGTCACCGACATGAACCTCGGATTCGAGGGCCCACGTACGCGCGCGCGCACGATCCTGCGCGAGGGGGAGGTCGCGTTCGCGGCGCTGGGCTGGTCCGAGCACCCGCTGCCCGCCACCTACGACGAGGCCAACGTGCGACTCGTGCGCACCGCCCACTACTGGCAGGAGTGGCTCAAGCAGGGCGCCTTCCCCGACCACCCCTGGCGCACCTACCTGCAGCGCAGCGCCTTGACGCTGAAGGGGTTGAGCTACGCCCCCACCGGGGCGATGGTGGCGGCGGCCACCACCTCGCTGCCCGAGACCCTCGGTGGCGAACGCAACTGGGACTACCGCTACACCTGGATCCGCGACTCGACGTTCATGCTGTGGGCGCTGTACACGCTCGGCTTCGACTGGGAGGCCAACGACTTCTTCTACTTCGTCGCCGACCTCGCCGAAGCCGCCGAGGCCGAGGACGGGGAGCTGCAGATCATGTACGGGATCGGCGGTGAGTCCCGCCTCGACGAGCAGGAGCTCGACCACCTCTCAGGCTACGGCGGCGCGCAGCCGGTGCGGATCGGCAACGGCGCCTACCGCCAGCGCCAGCACGACGTGTGGGGCGCCGTGCTCGACTCGATCTACCTGCACACCCGCTCGCGCGACCAGCTGCCCGACCGGCTCTGGCCGATCATCAAGCGCCAGGTCGCCGGGGCCCTTGCGCACTGGAGCGAGCCCGACAGCGGCATCTGGGAGGTGCGCGGCGAGCCCCAGCACTTCACCTCCTCGAAGCTCATGTGCTGGGTGGCCGCCGACCGCGGCGCCCGCCTGGCGCTGCTGCGCGAGGACCTCGAGTGCGCCGCGCGCTGGCAGGCGGCGGCCGAGGAGATCCACGCCGACATCTGCGCCCGCGGGACCGACCCGCGCGGCGTCTTCACCCAGCACTACGACACCGCCTCGCTCGACGCCTCGCTGCTGCTGATGCCGCTCGTGCGCTTCCTGGCGCCCGATGACCCGCGGATCGTGGCCACCGTGCTGGCGATCGCCGACGAGCTCACCGAGGACGGTCTGGTATTGCGCTACCGCGTGGAGGAGACCGACGACGGCCTCTGCGGCGAGGAGGGCTCGTTCACGATCTGCTCGTTCTGGCTGGTCTCCGCGCTGTGTGAAATCGGCGAGCTGGTCCGCGCCCGGGCGCTGTGCGAGAAGCTGATCTCCCACGCCTCCCCGCTGGGGCTCTACGCCGAGGAGATCGACCCGCGCACCGGCCGCCACCTGGGCAACTTCCCGCAGGCCTTCACCCACCTGGCGCTGATCAACGCCGTCACGCACGTGATCCGCGCCGAGTCCAGCGGGCAGGTCCCCGACCCGGCCGCCGCTACGTTCTTTCGATGAGCACCGTGAAGGAAGCAAAGCGCCGCCGCCGGGTAGGAGGCCCGGCGCCCACACGCGCCGGGGCGCAACCGGCCCACGCGGACGATCCCCAATGACAACCAAAGGATGACCTATGAGCACTGGTTCAGTCCACATGCGCCTTGAGGCGATCAGCGGCAACGCCGCGGGCACGACCATCGTCGTCGAGGACGTGCTCGTCATCGGGCGTCACGCTGAGGGAGCCGGCCGGCTCTCCGAGGACGAGGAGATCTCCCGCCAGCACGCCCGCATCTCCCGCGAGGCCACCGGCGACTACGCGATCGAGGACCTGGGCTCCTCCAACGGCACGTTCGTCAACGGTCTGCGCATCCAGAGCCCCCGCCTGCTGTCGCTCGGCGACTCGATCGAGACCGGCGCCACCACGCTTGTGGTCCGGGAGATCGTGCAGCCTCGCGCGGGCGCGACGGTGGTCTCCGCGGTCCCCGACCTGGCCGCCGTGCCTGCCCCACCGCTGAAGCTCGCGTTGGAGGTCGACTTTGAGGCCCGCCGGGCGCAGATCGCGCTCGGGGAGGACGGGGACACGGTCGAGCTGGCCTTCGAGGACGGGCGCTGGCGAGCCCGTCCCGCGGAGCCGGGTCCCGCGGGGTCCTAGCGCCACACGAGGGCTAACTCGGGCCGCCGGGCACAGGCGGCAGACCGGCCGCGACGAGCAGCAGCCGTGCGTACTCCCCGGCGCTCTGCGGGCGCTCCGCGGGGTCCTTCGCGAGCGCCTTCAGGATCGTCGGTCCCAAGTCAGGCGGCATGTCCTCCAGTTCGGCGCAGGGATCGGGCGGCTCGTCCTGTAGCTGGGCCCACAGCACCCTCATGCCCTTTTTGTCAGCAAACGGGGTCCTCCCGCTCAGGCACTGGAAGATCACGCAGCCCAACGCGTACACGTCGGTCGCCGCCGTCACCTCCTCGCCGCGGATCTGCTCGGGGGACATGTAGTCGAGCGAGCCGAGCGCCTGCCCGGGCCGGGTGAGCGCCGTGCCCTGGCTGTCCTTGGCCAGCCCGAAGTCGGTGATCAGCGCGGTCCCGTCCCCGTCGAGCAGGACGTTCGCGGGCTTGACGTCGCGGTGCACCATGCCGCCGGCGTACAGCGCGTCGAGGCCGTCCGCCACCTGCGCGCATATGTCGAGCGTCGTGGGCACGTCCAGGCGGCCCTCACGCGCGAGCCGCTGCTCCAGCGAGCCGCCCACAACGAAGCGCTGTGCGAGGTACGGCACGCCCTCGTGCTCGCCGGTGTCGAGCACCGGCACCACGTGCGGGTTCTTGACCTGCTGGGCGATCCGCGCCTCGCGCTCGAAGCGCTTGCGGAAGACGCTGTCCTCGGCGAGGTCGCCGCGCACCAGCTTGAGCGCCACCGGCTCGCCGCCGGGGCCCGTCGCCCTGTACACCCGGCCCATGCCGCCGATTCCGAGCACCGTCTCGATCCGGTAGCCCCCGACGGTGGCGCCCATCAGCGGGTCCGACTCGTCGGGCTCGCCCCGCTCCTGCAGCTTCGGTTCATCGCTCACCGCTCACCCCCGGCTCCTCGAAGTTGTTGCTCACGGCAGGGTTGCAGGTCTCGCCGAGTCGCGCCTCGCCCACGGGTTGGGTCGCGCCTTTTCTCACGGGGCGCTCTCAGCTGCGATCCGCGTACGGGATCGCCTGCGAGCCGATCGGGCCGGCGCCCGCGGTTGACCAGCCGAAGCGGGTCATCTCATTCGCGGGGGCCAGCGCTCCCGGCCGCTCGCCGCGCCTGACGAACACGATCGGCGCCGGGGCCGCGCGGGCGATCGCCCGGCGGGTCTCCCCCAGCCCCTCCTTGCGCCAGCGCTCGGAGAGCCCGACCATCACCAGCCCGGCCCCCGCGACCGCTGCGAGAATCCCCTCGCGGCCGGGCTCGGCCAGCACCGGCTCAGGCGTCACCCCGGCGAACTGCTGCACCACCAGCGAGGCGCTGGCCAGCAGCCCGCTGGCGTCACGGCCGTCCTCACCCTTCCCGGCGGAGCCCAACAGCCGCAGCGGGGCCCCCGCGGCGGCCGCGATCCACGCCGCGAGCTCGAGCGCCGCCCAGTCGTGATCGGCGCCCCCGAAGGGCACCGTCACCGGGCGCTCCGGGCCGGGGCTGACCGCCACGCCCTCGCGCGCGACCAGGACGGCCACGTCGCAGCGGGCGTCGCTGAGCACCGTGCCGACCTCCTCACGGGGCACGCCGTCGCCGAGCAGCGGCCGGCGGCCGTCGAGCAGCACCAGGTCGACCTCCTCGCTGCGGCACAGCCGCGTCAGGTCGCGGCCGGGGTCGGCCGATGTCAGCGCCACGGCGCGGGCGTCGATCCCCGCCTCTCCCAGCTCTTCGCGCCTGCGCTGCAGCAGTTCGGAGGTCTCGCTCACCAGCCGCGCCTCGGTCTGTATGCCGCCGCGTACCGTCGCGCCCCGCGGTGGCCTGACGAGGCCGGCGAGGATCAGCTCCCGGCGGGGCTCGGAGCGGGCCAGCGGCTCGGCCAGCGCCAGCAGCTGCGCCAGCGCAGCCGCGCTCTGAGGCGCCACCAGGATCGAGTGCTCGCCCGCCGCTCCGGCGGGCGCGGCGATCGGCCTCGCGACCGCCGCGAGCTCCTCCTCGGGCTGCTCCCCGAAGGCGTTCTGCGGGTCGAGCAGCCGGATCAGCGGCCCCGCCATAAACGTCGTCACGAGCGCCATGATCACGAGCGCCGCGAACAGCGCCTGCGAGATCACCCCGGTGCTGAGCGCCAGGTTGAGCACGATCAGCTCGGTCAGCCCGCGCGTGTTCATCAGCGCCCCCAGTACCGCCGACTCGCGCCACGGCAGGCGAATCACGCGCGCGGCGATCAGCGTCCCCCCGTACTTGCCGACGATCGCGAGCGCGCACAGCCCGACCGTGATCGCGACCAGCTCGCCCGTGCCGAGCAGGGCGACGTTGGTGCGCAGACCCGTGTACGCGAAGAACAGGGGCAACAGCAGGGTCAGCACGAAATCCTCCACGCGCCGTGTGACGTCGTCGCTGAGCCCCGCGTGGCGGGGCATCACGATCCCCATCACGAACGCCCCGAAGATCACCGCGATCCCGATCGTCTCGGTGGCGATCGCCGACAGCAGCACGCCGGCGAAGATCACCGTGATCCAGCTGCCGGGCACGCGCCCGGCCTCGTCGTATGCGACCGCCGCGCGTGCCAACACGGGGCGCACCAACAGGGCCATCCCCAGGCAGAACACGGCGGCCCACCCGATCGTTTCGAGCACCGCCACGCCGCTGCCGGCGCTCGCCACCGCCGTTGCGAGCGCGATCAAGAACCACGCCGACACGTCGTCGACGGCCGCCGCCGACAGCGCCAGCGCACCCAGCGGCCGCTTGAGCATCCGCCGCTCGGAGATGATCCGGGCGAGCACCGGGAACGCGGTGACTGACATCGACACGCCGACGAACAGGGCGAAGGCCGCGAAGCGCGTGTTGGGGGCCAGCAGCGGGTACAGCGGCAGCGCGACCAACATGCCGAGCATCAGCGGTACCAACAGCGCCGTATTCGAGACGGCGAGGGTCATCCGCGCGCGGCCGCGGAGCTGCCCGAGGTCGACCTCCAACCCGATCAAGAACATGAAGAAGATCAGCCCGAGGTTCGCCGCCACGCCGATGTACGGAACGATGTCCGACGCGAAGATCGTCGCCTGCAGGCTGGGGTCGATCACCCCAAACGCGGTCGGGCCGAGCAGCAGTCCCGCGAGCACCTCGCCCATCACCCGCGGCTGGCCGATCCGCGGCATCAGGCTCCCGCACAGGCGGGCGAACAACATCACGATCACGACCGCGATGAAGAACGCCACCACCGTCTGTTCGGCGGTGCGCTGCTTGGTCGCCGAGATCCGTTCGGGCAGCGGCGCGGCCGTGGGGGTGGCCGCGGCAGCCGCTGCCGTGCCTACGCCTGCTGCCGCGCCTGCGCCTGCTGCGATGCCCGCACCTGCGCCTACACCTGCTGCCGCACCCGCACCTGCTGCCGTGCCTGCACCTACGCCCGCTGCCGCGCTTGCGCCGACGGGGGTTAGGATCAGTTCCAGCGAGCGGCCCGTCGCCGTCCCGGCGACCGCGCGGCGCCCGCCGTATTTACAAGCGAGCACCCCGGCCATCGCGCCCGCGCGGTAGATCAGGCTGCCGCGCGGCTTTTTGGAGGTCACGACCTTGACGGTCGAGCCGGACTGCACGAGCGTCATGCTGCCGCCGAGGCAGGCGGAGCTCGGAGCCAGCTTGTATTCGCCGCCGACCGACCCCGGGACCAGCGGTTTGGGGGCTCCTGGTTCGAGCGGGTCGCGCTTGAGCTCGGCGCTCAGCGGCAGCCCGCCGAGCGAGCCCGCGAGCACGCCGCCCGCGGCGCGGGCGGCGATCTGGGCGCTCTGGCCCCGGACGCAGTGCACCGTGCCGCTCAGGCGCCCGTTCAGGAACTTCAACGCGCCGCTGACTGTGGACTTGGCGTTGGAGAGCGTGACGTAACGGCCCGACTGCTCGAGTTCGATCTTCGGCCCGAGACACGCCGACGCGGCAGCGACGTCGTAGCCCCCCGCGATCTGCGGCTGGGCGTGCTTGGTTGCGCCGGTGACGAACACGAACACGACGACGGCCGCGGTCACCAGCCCGAGCGCCGTGTAGTGGACCGCCAAGCGACGGGCGCCGACGGAGTCGGGCCTCTCGGTGTCCACTGCTTCGCTCCCCCTCCTGTCGCTCATGCTGGGCGGCACGAGTCTAACGGAGAGGCCTCTTTTGGAGCGTCCTCGGGCATCCCGCTGAGCGCCCTGGGCTGAGGGTTATCCCTCAGGTTCGCCGGCGCACCTGCTGAAGGCGGGTTTGGTACGTCTGGCATATGATGGATGCTTCCGGGCAAGCGATGCGAGGTGGTTTGATGCAAGCGACACACAAGCGCTCTCGGTGGCCGATCGCGGTCGTCGCGACGACGGTGCTGGCGGTGACGCTGGCGTGGGCGGCGATGGCCGCGAGCGCCGCGGCGCCGGAACCGCCGATCAACGACAACTACCTCGACTCGCTGAACATCAACAAGCCCGGCACGCCGCTGAACCGCACGGAAACCCTCAGCGACACGCGCGACACCTCAGCGGCGACGGTCCAGTCGGACATCTTCAACCCGCCATCGCACGGCGGTCCGGCCGAGCTGACGGGCTGCAACGGCACCACCGAGGGCAAGACGATCTGGTACGACTTCTACCCTGACGCCAACGGAGTCGTGCGGATTCGCACCTCGGCCGAATTCGGGACGGTGATGGCGGTGATGCCATACGAACCCAAGACACTCCTGCCGGAATACGGCCAGCGCCACTGTGCCGTCAACGAGCCCACGATGGCAGGCGAACTCTTCTACAACGTGCAGGCCGGAAAGTCCTACACGATCCAGATCGGCGGGGTCGGCGAAGCCGGGGGGAACGTCCAGTTCCTGTTCGACTACCTCGTGCAGCCCAAGCGCCTGCAGGCCGAAGCGACGCTCACCGCGCAGCCGCTCACCGGCGGAGTGCGGGTGCTGAGCCTCGCCGTCGGCGCTCCCCGGAAGGCCCGCGTCGAAGTGCGCTGCACGCGCGGATGCCGCCCGCAGGCCAGGACGGCGCGGACCGTCGGCTTCCCCGGGCTGCGTGGAGCGACGCTGCCCGACGGCGCCGCCCTGAAGATCTACGTGACCGCCAAGAACGACATCGGCGCCTACATCGAATACCGGATCGGCCGCGGGAGCTTCACCAAGACCCAGCGATGCCTCGCGCCGGGCTCGAAGAGGCCCGTGCGCTGCGAATGACCGCCACCGCCCGCGGGCGCGTGGCGATCGCGGCGCTGATCGCCGTGCTGGCGTTCGGGGCGGCCTTCGC
This sequence comes from uncultured Solirubrobacterales bacterium, assembly GCA_963715925.1. Taxonomy (GTDB): domain Bacteria; phylum Actinomycetota; class Thermoleophilia; order Solirubrobacterales; family Solirubrobacteraceae; genus Palsa-744. The sequence continues at coordinate 290,858 of OY970282.1, forward strand.
CGTGCACAAGGCGACGGCAGGTACCTCGCACTCGCTGCCGCTGCCGACACCGGTCGTGCTCTCTGCGGCGCCCGTGCAGGTCTCCGGGCTCGCGCTCCCGGCGGCGGCGCCCGCGCTGCGCCGCCCGCCGCGTCCGACCGCTCCCGCGCAGAGCGCCACTCCAAGCGCCACTCCAAGCCCCACTCAGGCGCCTGCGACGCCGGCTCCCGCCGCGCCCTCCACCCCGGCTGCTCCGCCGAGCAGCGGCGGCGGCAAAGGCAGCGGCCCGGTGCTCGTAGGCTAGGTGTCGAGGAGTGCATCCCACGCAGTCGGCGCCCCGGTGATCTGATGGACTCGCCGCAAAGCTCCACGGTCGTCGCGGGCTACCGCATCGACGGCACGCTCGGCGAGGGCGGCATGGGCACCGTCTACCGCGCCACGCAGCTCTCGCTGGAGCGCGTGGTGGCGCTGAAGGTGCTGACCGTGGAGCTCAGCTCCGACCCCGCCTTCCGCGAGCGCTTCCGTCGCGAGGGCCTGCTGCAGGCGGCGCTCGACCACCCGCACATCGTCACCGTCTACGAGGCCGGCGAGACCGACAACCGGCTGTTCCTCGCGATGCGCATGGTCGAGGGGCCCACGCTCAAGGAGTTGATCCTGCGCCGGCAGCTCGACGACCGGCGGGCGCTGCGCCTGCTCACGCAGGTGGCGGAGGCGCTCGACGCCGCGCACGCGAAAGGGCTCATTCACCGCGACGTCAAGCCCCAGAACGTGCTCGTCGGCGCCGGCGACCACGCCTACCTCGCCGACTTCGGGCTGACCAAGGGGCACGACGACGCGGGGATGACCGAGACCGGGCAGTTCGTGGGCACGATCGACTACATCTCCCCCGAGCAGGCCCGCGGGGAACGCGCGAGCGCCGGCAGCGACGTGTACGCCCTCACGGCCGTGCTCCACGAGTGCCTCACCGGCCAGGTTCCGTTTGTGCGGGCCACCGAAGAGCGGGCCCTGCTCGCGCACCTTACCGAGCCGCCGCCGCGGCCCTCGCAGGTGCGCCCGGACCTCCCCGCCGCGATGGACGAGGTCATCGCGCAGGGGATGGCGAAGGACCCCTCCGACCGCCCGGCGTCGGCCGGCGAGCTGATGCTGAAGGCGCGGCGGGCGCTCGGCGCCGCGCCGGAGGCCTCCGCGCCGCCGTCATCCACGGACACGACACGTCTGCGCTCCGCCGCCGCAGCCGATCCGCAGGCGACGCGCACCGGCGCCCAGGGCGACCCCGGAGCGACCCGTCTCGCCGGCACGCGGCCCGCGGGGGATGGCCCGGCGGTCACTCGCGCGAGCGCCCGCACGGGCCGCGCCGGGAGATTCGTGCCGGTCGCGCTCGCCGCGGCGGCGCTGGCGGCCCTCGCCGGCTTCCTGCTCGGCGGGGGCTCGAGCGGCTCCAGCGCGACGTTCAGCGACTCGGCGTCGGCGGGCCACGTCGAGCTCTCCTTCCCGACCGGCTGGCAGCGGCTCGCGAGCGCCCCCACGATCCCGGGGCTGACCTTCTCGCAGCCGCTCGCGCTCGCGCCCATCAAAGGGATCGCGAGCAGCGCCCCCCAGCAACTGCTCGCCGGCGAGGTCAACGCCTCCGGACCCTCGCTGCTGCCCGCGGCGTTCACCGCCGCCCTCAACGGAGCTCTGCCCCGCCCCGAACCGGTGCGGGTGGGCACGCTGGAGGCATACCGCTACAGCGGGCTCGCCGTGCACGGCCTCGCCGGGCCGCTCGTGCTGTACGTCGTGCCCACCGCGAGCGGCGTGGTCACCGTGGCGTGCCTTGACTCCGCCGGCGCGAGCCCGGCTGCGCAGTGCGCGCAGATCGCGGCCACGCTGAAGCTGAACGGCACCACCGCGTTCACGCTGAGCCCAAGCCCGCAGTACGCCGCCGCGCTGGGGCGCACCTTCGGCGCGTTGCACGGCGCGCTCGGCGCCGCCACCGCCAGCCTGCGCGCCGCGTCGAGCGCCACGGCACAGGCCGCCGCAGCGCAGCAGCTCGCCGCGGCCTACCGCTCCTCCTCGAGCGCGCTCGCGCGGCTCACCGTGAGCCCCGCGGCGCAGAGCGCCAACGCGAGCATCGCCGACTCGCTGGCGGCTCTCGGCCGCGACTACACCGCGCTGGCGGCTGCCGCGCGAGCCGGCGACGAAGCGGCCTACGCGCAGGCGAGTCGCGCGATCGGTGCCGACGGGGCCAGGGCTGCCGGCGCGCTCGCCGAGCTGCGCCAGGCGGGCTACACCGTCTCGGGCTGATCGGCGGTCGGGGAAGCCCGCCGACCCTCCCCGAGTTGATCGGCGGTCGGTGACGCCGGGGATACCTGGCGACCCTCCCCGGGCTGATCGGCGGGCGGGGGGACCGACACGCCCTTCCCGGGCTTGGCGTCCTCCCCGGGCTGCGCTCCCTCGTCGGCGAGCGACCAAATCTCAATGTTCGCCTTGCGGCCGCGCAGCTCGACGTGGTCCACGAACACGAGATCCTCCGCTCGCGCGGTGAGCGCCTCCATCGTGGTCCCCGACAGCAGCAGCTGGTGCGGCGTCCCCTTGGTGTACTGCTCGATCCGGGCGGCCACGTTCGTGGCGTCGCCCACCGCCGTGTACTCCACGCGTCGCTCGGAGCCGACGTTGCCCGACATCAGGTGCCCCGAGTTCAGGCCGATGCCCATGCGAAACCCCGCTCCGAGGTCCTGCTCGCGCAGCCACGCGTTGAAGCGGGGCAAGCGCAGCGCGAGCATCTCGCGGGCGGTCGAGAGCGCGCGGTCGGCGTGGTCGGCCTGCGCGATCGGCGCCCCGAACACGGCCATGATCCCGTCGCCCATGTAGGCGACCAGGGTGCCCCCATGGTCGAGGATCGCGTCGCTCATCTCGCTCAAGTAGCGGTTGAGCACTTCGATCACGCGGTCCGGGGTCAGCGTTTCGGCGAACGTGGTGAAGCCGCGCAGATCGGTGAACATCACGGTTCCCTCGCGCTGCACCCCGCCGAGTCGCAGCCCCGCGTCGGCGCTGGCCAGAACCTCGTCCACGACGTTCTCGGGGACGAAGCGCGAGAACAGGTCGCGCACCCGCTCGCGCTCGAAGGCGACCGTCACGAGCTGCACCGACAGCGCCCCGGCACCGCTCAGGACGAGCGCTCCGAGCGGGTACACGAACGACACGACGCGCCCATCGTCGAAGGCGACCTGCACGGCGAGCGCGAACGCGCCCGCCAGCGCCACGGCCAGCGCAATCGTGCCGACCGGGCCGAGCCGCAAGCTCGCCAGTGGGGCGGCGAAGCCCAGCGCCACGATCAGCGCGAGGTCCACCCACGGGGAGGCCGAGCGCAGCGGCAGGCCCCGCAGCACCGTCGCGATCGCGTTGGCCTGGACTTCGACACCCGCCATCCTGGGGGCGGTGGACGTCGGGTGGAGGTCCTGCAGCGACGGTGCCCAGGGACCGACGACGACGATCTTGTTGCGGAAGAAGCCGGGCGGCACGCGGCCGTGGTAGACGCTCGAGAACGACACCGCGGGGAACGTCCCTTCCGGTCCGTAGTAGTCGATCCAGGCAGGCGCTCCGGCGAACTCGCGCTGCGCGACCCGGTGCCCGGCGACTTCGGCGGTAGCCACCGCGAACGTCTTCAGCCCGCCGACGGAGAGGCTGACGCGCCGCAGAAAGCCGCCGGGATCGGTGGGCAGCAGCGCGTTGGCGGGCCGCGATCCAACTTCGTGTAGCACCGCCGTCCCTTCGACGATCCCGAGGAACTCGGCGTTCCCGTCCGCTTCGGTTTCAGTCGTGGCCATCACGGTGCGCCCGGCGGCGCTTTCGAGCGCGCCGAGCAGCGCGGCGTCGTCGCGGTGCGCCGAGGGACAGTCGCCCGCCCGCGGCAGGGAGTCCGAGGGGGACGTGGGGCAGTTGCTGGCCTCGGTCAGCTGCACGTCGTAGGCGATCGCCCGGGGATGTTCGTGCGCGATCGCTTCGATCACCTTCGCGTCCACCACGCGCGGGAAGGGCCACTGCAGCTTGAGCTGATCGAAGGTCGGTTCGTCGATCCTGACCACCACGATGTCTGCAGGCGGCCGCCGACGGCCGCGGATCGAGAAACGGGCGTTGACGGTGCTGAGCTCCAGCGTACCCAGCAGTTCGGTCTCGTACGCGACGATCGCCAGGCCGGTGAAGCCCAGCGCCACGATCGCCAGCATCGCCAGCCGCAGCCGTCGCGTGCGTGCCGGCCCGCCTCCGCTGCGCTTGCGCTTCACCCGTTCACCTGAGATCGCCGCAGCGACTGAAAGAAGAGGGGCCCGGCTCGTCTGCCTTCGGCCGACTGCGCCACCCTCTTAGGCTATCCGACTCCCCGGCGCTTGCGTTTGCCCGTGCGTCTTGGTCCTCGCGTAGAACGCCGTCCTACTCCCCGGCGGGCCCACAGCCAGATTCGCGTCGAGCGGCGCGCGCCCGGGCCGTCGGCCTGCGTTACCCTGGGCGCCTGGTGTTGGAGAACCCATCACGCTTCGTCCTCGAGCAGGAGCACACGCTGGCCGACCGCTACACCGTCCTCGCGCCGATCTCCAGCGGCGCGATGGGCGCGGTCTACCGCGCGCGCGACACCAGCACGGGCGCGACCGTCGCGGTCAAGCACGTGCACAACACGCGCCACACCGAGCGCTTCGAGGTCGAGGCGCAGCTGCTGTCGCTGCTGCGCCACCCGCGCGTGGTCGAGGTCACCGACCACTTCTCCGACGAGCGCGGCCTGTACCTGGTGATGGAGCTGGTCGAGGGCACCGACCTGCACGCGCTGCTCGCGCAGGCCGGCGATCCGGGGCTGCCGCTGGAGCAGGCGCTGCAGTACGTCCGCGAGAGCTGCGAGGCGCTCGAGTACGTGCACGAGCAGCAGATCGTGCACCGCGACGTCAAGCCCCACAACCTGATCCTCGGCGAGCACGGCGTCGTGCTCGTCGACTTCGGGATCGCCCGCCTGCTCGACGACGAGGAAGAAGACGAAGGCACGGTCGGGGTCGGCACGCCGCGGTACATGGCGCCCGAGGTGTTCGCCGGCGGCTCGGTGTCCCCGCGCAGCGACGTCTTCGGTATCGCCGCCACGCTGTGGACGCTGATCGTCGGCAAGCCGCCGGTGTACGCCAGCCCAACGAAGCTGCGCGAGCTGGCCCCCGAGGTTCCCCCGGAGATCGCCGAGGCGGTGCAGGCCGGCCTGGAGATGGTCCCCGAACGGCGCGTCGCCTCGGTCGCCGCCTTCGCCCGCGCCATCGGCGCCAACACACAGCCCTCGATCGGCGGTTCGCTCGCGCTCTCGATCGACCAGCCCGCCGCCCGGCGCAGCCTGATCGAGGGGATCGCGCGCACCGCGGCCGGCGTCTTCGGGGCAGCCGCCTCCTCGATCGCGCTGACCGACGCCAACACCCACGAGCTGGTCTACCAGTCGGCGTGGGGAGCTGGAGGGCGCGAGATCGTCGGCGTGCGGCTGCCCCCCGGGCACGGCCTCGCCGGCAGCGTCGTTGGCAGCGGGCAGCCGGTGGCGGTGAGCGACTGCCGCACCGACCCCCGCTTCGCGGCCCGCATCGCCGCCGGCACCGGCCACGTCCCCTACACGATGCTGGTCGTCCCGCTCCTGCGCGAAGGCCGGCCGATCGGGGTGCTGTCACTGCTGGATCGCCGCGACGGCGGCCACTACGGTTCCGACGACGCCGAGCGGGCGGCGCTGTTCGCCGAGCTTGTTGTTGTTGCCATCGAAGCGGATGGCAACGCGCTGCCGAGTCTGGGCTCGCGCAGGTAGCGCTGCGATTCGCTCCGAGCCACCGGGCGTGGGCCTCGAAGCCGTGTAAGCCTCAGCCCCGGACAGGACCCCGGGCCAGGTACGACTGACCCGTGAACAGCGTGATCGTCTTGCGGCGGGCGAAGTCGCGGACCGAGACGACGCCGCGCTTGACGTGCGTGAGCGTCCCATCGCACTGGTTGGCCACGCTCCAGATCGTCCCCCGCACCGTCGCCGCGCTATCAGTCCCCCGCGCGCTGAAGTTCCCATGCCCGCTGGCGTTCAACCGGCCGAGCACTTTCGAGCTCAGATGCCGCGCCGCGATCCGGGCCTTGCCCTGCGTCGCGCAGACCTGGCTGGCCCTGTGGGTATTGATGATGTCCAGGTCGGTCAGCCCCCGCTGCTTGCGGCCCTGCAGCAACTTGAAGAGCCCGGCCCCGAAGTCGCCGGACTGCAGCTTGCCCTTCGCGGACGCGGTCGTGGCCGTGGTGATGCCCACAACTCCCCGGGTCGTGTCGAACGTCGACCCGACCGGGATCTGGCGCGCTTCGGTCAAGGGCACGAACGCCTGTCCCTTGGTGAGCGCCGCGACCGCCGGCAGAGCCAGTGTCAAAGGCGCGAACGGCGAGAGCGAAGCCAGCTTGGCGCTGGGCGGCAGCTTGATGTAGACCACCCCCGACACCAGCGTCACGTTTACGGACTTGCCGAGCACCGGCGGCGGCAGGTCAGCCAGCGTGACCGCGGCGTTGGCCACGCCCTGATAGCTGAGTACGCCCGAGTGGGCGAGCGTGCCTTCGGGCGTGCTGCCGCTCGACGAGGAACCGCCACCCGACGAGGAGCCGCCGCCACCCGACGGCGGCTGTCCTCCGGTGGTGAACGGCTGGTCGCCGGCGCCCATGCCCTGCGGCGCGACCGGGTTGGTGGCCACCACGTTGAAGTGGTAGGTGCTGCCGGGGTCGAGCCCTGTGAGCGTCCGTGTCAACGACTGCGCACCCCGGGTTTCGCCGATGTCCACCGGCGCCGTCTTCTCGCCGTAGCTCGTGGTTGGCCCGTATTCGATCACGTAGGTCGTGTCAGCCCCGGCGGGGTCGATCTCGAAGCCGATCTTGGCGGTCGTTTCCGTAACCGTCAGGACGCTCACGTTCGAGACGACCGGCGGCCCGGCCACGCTGGCGCTGCTCGTCGCAGTCGCTTTGGCGCCCCCCACGTCATCGATCGTGACGCTGGTCTTGTACTGGCCGGCGGCGGCGTAGATGTGCGAGCCCGTGACTTCGAAGCCTCCGCCGGCCGCGGCGCTGACCGTCCCCGCTGTGCTCGGCGAGCCGTCGCCCCAAGTGACCGTCGCGGTGTAATCCGACGCAGCGCCCGCCGGGTTGGCGTGGGAGAACGTCGCCACCTTAGCTTTGACGGCCACGTCCGCGGTGGCGCTCACGGGCACCCCGGTCGCGCTCAGCGGGGCGTCCTGGACCTTGACATCGAATAGGCGGGTTTCGGGAAAGCCATCGCTGTTCGTGTAGGTGAAGCTCGCGTCGTAAATGCCCTCGTTGGCGTAGGTGTGGGTGCCGGTGAGCTGGCCCGTGTTGGCTTCGACTTTGCCCGCCGATGGCGGCGTGCCGTCTCCCCAGTTGATCGTGGGCGTGGTTCCTGTGCGTGGTGCGGCGGCGCCGACCACCTCGGAGAACTGCTGCCCCTCGACCGGCTGGAGGAGCTCGTACGCGCCGATGTCGCAGCCGGTTCCCTGCGGCCTTGCAATGTTCCGCTGGTCGGTGGCGCTACAGCCAGGGGCGCCCGCGGGGATCGCGTCGACCGCGGGACTGGTCGCTTCCAGAGCGAGCGTGTCGGTGTTGCCGCCGTTGTCCTGCAGGCCGCTCGAGAGGAATCCGGGTTCGGTGTTCTCGAGATCCCCCGTGCCGGCAAAGGCGCAGTCGGCTCCGCTCTGGAGGTTGTGGCCGAGAGACGATATGCCGGTGTCTCCGCAGTTCGACGGTACGAGTTCGGAGGTGTCCGGGTCTTCAACGGTGTTGTCCGCGACGATCGAGTTCTCGACAGTGATCGTGCCCTGGCTGGCCAGCAGGCCGCCGCCTTCGGTGCTGCGGGTGCCGCCGTCGTTGTTGGCGATCGTCGAGTTGACGATCGAGGTCGTGTTGGCGATATCGCCCCAGCTGAAGATGCCGCCGCCGAGCGCGGCGCTGTTGCCGGCGATCGTCGAGTCGTTGACTGTCAGTTTCCCGGCGGCTTCGGTCACCGGGTTTGGGCCGACGTTCTGGATCGCGCCCGAGTCGCCGCCGGCCCCGTCGGGGAGGTTGGTGCTGTAGTTGTTGGCCACCAGCGAGTGCGTCAGGGTGAGCGTGCCGCCGTCGTTTGAGATGCCGGCGCCCGAGCCTTCTTCGGCCGTGCCGTTTGTGATGTCATCCTCGCTCAGCGTGAGCACGGCCTCGTTGAGGACGTCGCCGCCGTAGTAGCCATTGTTGGCGTTGGCGTGGCCGAATGCCATCGACACGCCCGAAATGCTCACGGTCGGGACGACTTTGTTGCGGGGATCCGGCTCGACGAAGAAGACGCGGTTCGCCGTCTCGGAGTCCTGGTCGACGTTGACCCTGCGCGCGCCGGCGCCGACGATCGAGACGCTTTTGAAGATCGTGAGCGGGCCGCCCGAGAGGTCGTAGAAGGCGACGCCTTCGGGGGCGGGCACGTCGATCGTGTCGGGCGGGTTGGGCGTTTCGAGGAGGTTGTTCTCGTAGGTGATGAGCTGCCGCAGCGAGCAGGTGCCGGATGTGGGGACTTCACAGATCCCGGTGAGGTCTTCGCGCGTCCCCACCGTGTAGGTCGCCGCCCGTGCCGAAGCGGCCAGCCCGGCCCCCGTCGCCAGCGCGACGAGCACCGCGGACAGGATCGCCGCCGAGCATAGACGCGAACGTCGCGGTGGGCAGACGCTGAATCGCATCGCTGTCAGGCGTGTGGTGCCCGGGCCAGGTATGACTCGCCCGTGAACAGCGTGATCGTCTTACGGCGGCGGAAGTCGCGGACCGAGACCACGCCGCGCTTGACGTGTGTGAGCGTCCCGTCGCACTGGTTGGCGACGCTCCAGATCGTCCCCCGCACGGTCGCCGCGCTGTCGGTCCCCCGCGCGCTGAAGTTCCCGTGCCCGCTGGCGTTCAGCCGGCCGAGCACTTTCGAGCTCAGATGCCGCGCCGCGATCCGGGCCTTGCCCTGCGTCGCGCAGACCTGGCTGGCCCTGTGCGTGTTGATGATGTCCAGGTCGGTCAGCCCCTTCTGCTTGCGGCCCTGCAGCAGCTTGAAGAGCCCGGCCCCGAAGTCGCCGGACTGTAGCTTGCCCTTCCTGGATGCTGTGGTCGCCGTGGTGATGCCAACGACCCCGGTCCTCGTGTCGAGGATCGACCCGACGGGGATCTGACGCGCCTCTGTCAGCGGCACGAAGGACTGCCCCTTGGTGAGCGCCGCGAGCGCCGACGCCTGTAGCGAGAGCGGCGCGAACAGCGAGGTCGAGGCCAGCGTGGCGCCGGGCGGCAGCTCGATGTAGACGATCCCTGAAACCGGCGTCACGTTCACGGCCTTGCCGAGCACCGGCGGCGGCGGCGGCGGATCGGCCGGCGTGGCGAGGGTCTGGTTGACGCCCACCGTGCTGCCCGCGCTGTTGGTAGCGACCGCGCGTACGTTGTAGGTGACGTTGGGCAGCAGTCCGGTGACGGTCGCCGTGACCGTGTGGTCGGCGAAGTCGGGGCCAACTGACTGATCGGGCGTAGAGGATTCGTAGGTGACCGCCGCGGTGTGGGCGCCACCGAGGACCGGCCCGTATTCGAAGTGCACCTCCGTCGCCAGCCCGCCTGGGTTCACGGTCGTCGTGAACGCTGCGCTGGTCGTGCTCAGCACGCTCGGGGCCCCGCCGGTGATCAGCGACGGCAGCGTGGGTGTTGGGCCGGTGGGGGGGGCGCACACGCATGACGGTGGTGGAGGCGGCGGTTCCGCGCTGGCGAGCTCCACCGCGCCGATGTCGCAGCCGGAGCCCTGCGGGCGGACGATGCCGCGCTGGTCGGCGCTGGTACAGAGCACGGTGTCGGTGGTGGGGATCGCGTTGACGGCGGGGCTGTCGGGTTCGGGCGCGAGCGTGTCGGTGTTGCCGCCGTTGTTCTGCAGTTCGGTGGAGCTGAAGTCGGGCAAGGTGTTCTGCAGGTCCCCGATGGACTCTTCGATGGGCTTGAAGCCGCAGTCGGTTTCGTTCTCGAGGTCGTAGCCGAGGATCGAGAGGATCGTCGCCGGGCTCGTGGCCGAGCAGTTGGTGTTGGTTGTGCCGAAGAGGTCCGTCTCGGTGTTGTCGGCCACGATCGAGCCCCCCACGCTGATCGTCCCCTCTTCGGCCCGCAGCCCCGCGCCCCCCCCGCGTCTGAAACATTCGATTGAACAGGATTCTTCCATTTTGTTGCCGGCGATCGTCGAGTCGATGATCGAGACCCCGTTTTCGTCGGCGACTCCACCTTCGGTCGCGCTGAGGATGCCCGCGCCCAGGTGCGCTTCGTTGTCGGCGACCGTCGAGTCCTCGAGCGCCAGGACGGCTTTCGTGCCTATTTCACCGCAGGCGGTCACGCATTTCTCGGAGCCGTAGTTCATGACCCCGCCCCCTTCGCCCGAGCCGTTACTGGCGTGGTTGCCCGACACGAGCGAGCGTTCCAGCACCAGTGTGCCGGCGTAGTTGCCGATCCCGCCCCCCAGAGATGCGGTGCCCCCGGTAATCCAATCTTCGCTGAGGAGCAGATTCTGTGTGTTGCGGATGTCGCCCCCGAGGTCGGTTTCCTCGGCGTTGGAGGTTCCACCCGCGATCTCGAGCCCGAAGATGGCCACCGTCGGCGCTTTGGGGCGGTTCGCGTCGGGCTGGATTTCGAATACTCGCGAGGTGATGGGCGAGGGCACCTCCACGGTTGTGGTGCGCGCCCCTTCTTTGCCCACGCCCAGGATCACAAGCGACTGGTCGATCGACAGCGCGCCTTCGGTCAATTCGTAGGTGCCGCTCGGAACCTCGATGATGTTGGGGGTTTCCGGCGTCCCCGAGAGCGCGTCCTCGTATTCGAGCAGCTGGCGCAGCGAGCAGGTGCCAGCGGCGCGTTCTGCTTCATCGCACGTCAAGCCGCGCTCTGTGTCCTTGACCGTCCCCACTTTGTAGATTTCCGTTTCCGCCTGCGCCGAGGCGGCCAGCCCGGCCCCGACAGCCAGCGCAGCAAGCATCGCGGCCATGGCCACCGTGCCGCGCAGCGCCGCCATCGCTGCTCCAACGCCGATCCGCCCCCCGGGTTCAAGACTTCCCACAGGACAATTGAATCAGAGACCGGACACTCATGGACCCTGCAGGGGCCGGAGCACCCGAAGGCCGCTACTCGCCCTCCTGCGCCTGAATCGCGGTGATCGCAACCGTGTTGACGATGTCAGACACCCCGCAGCCCCGACTCAAGTCGTTCACCGGTCGCCGCAGCCCCTGCAGGACCGGGCCGACGGCGAGCGCCCCGGAGGAGCGCTGGACCGCCTTGTAGGCGACGTTGCCGGTGTCGAGGTCGGGGAAGATGAAGACCGTGGCGCTGCCCGCGACCTCGGAGTCGGGCAGCTTCAGCTTGGCGACGGAGGCGTCAACCGCGGCGTCGTACTGGATCGGCCCGTCGACCTTGAGGTCGCCGCGCAGGCGCCGCACCGTTTCGGTCGCCTCGCGCACGGCGTCGACCTGCGCGCCCTTGGCCGAGTCGCCGGTGGCGTAGGAGAGCATCGCGATCCGCGGGGCGATGCCGAACGCCGCCGCGGTGTCGGCGGAGGAGATCGCGATGTCCGCCAGCTGCGCGCTGTCGGGCTTGGGGTTGACCGCGCAGTCGCCGTAGACCAAAACGCGGTCGGAGAGGCACATGAAGAAGACACTCGAGACGACCGAGACGCCGGGACGGGACTTGACGAACTCGAACGCCGGGCGGATCGTGTCGCCGGTCGTGTGCGCCGCTCCGGAGACCATGCCATCGGCGTCCCCGAGGTGCACCATCATCGTGCCGAAGTAGGTGGGGTCGCCGAGGGCGTCGTACGCCACCTCCTCGGTCATCCCCTTGTGCTTGCGCAGCTCTTGGTAGACCGCGCCGTAGCGCTCGCGCAGCGGCGAGCTCAGGGGATCCACCACCTGCGCGCCGTCGAGGTCCACGCCGAGCGCGGCGGCGCGCCCGCGCACCGCGCCCGCATCGCCCAGCACCGTCAGCGCCACCACGCCGCGGCGCAGCAGGATGTCGGCGGCGCGCAGCACGCGGTCGTCCTCGCCCTCGGGCAGCACGATGTGCCGGCGCGCCGCCTTCGCGCGCTCGATCAGCTCGTACTCGAACATCGTCGGGGTCATCCGCGCCGGCCGCTTCACCATGCAGCGCATCTGCAGCTCGACCTTGTCCACGGAGCGCTCGAAGAGGCCGAGCGCGGTGGCGATCTTGCGCTCGTTCTGCGCCCGCAGCACCGGGCGGACCGCCGCGATCGCGGCCGCGGCGAGGTGCGTGCGCTCGTCGATCTCGAACACCGGGAACGGGGCGGTCTCGAGCAGCCCCCGCACCGTGGGCGAGAGTGAGTAGCCCCCGGTCAGCAGCAGACCGGAGACCGCAGGAAAAGACGGGGAGAGCGTCGAGGCCAGGCACGCGACGACGATGTCGGAGCGGTCGGCCGGCACCACCACGAGCGTGCCGTCCTCGAGGTCCTCGATGAAGTGCTCGGCGCTCATCGCCGCCACCCGCACCGCGCGCACGTCGCGGTCGAGCATCCCGTCGACGGCCACCACCGGGCGGGCGCCCAGGGCGACCTGGATCTCGCCGACGCTCGGGTAGCCGAGCTCGGCGTGCTCGGGCATCACGTAGACCCACTCCTGGCCGGTGTTCGGCGCCAGGCGGGCCTCGACCTCGTCCACGGAGCCGGGCGCCACGCGGTTGACGATCACGCCGAACAGCTCGCAGTCCTTGCGCTGCAGCGCTTCGCGCGCGAGCTGCACCTCCTCGACCACGTCGCGCGAGGCCGCCCCGTTGACCACCACCAGCACCGGGCAGCCGAGTTGGTTGGCGAGGTTGGCGTTCAGGTCGAAGTCGAGCGCGGGCGCGGAGCCGACGAAGTCGGTGCCCTCGCAGACAACGAAGTCACAGTCGCGCTCGAGCTCCCGGTAGGCGGTAAGCACGCGCTTCTCGATCTCCCCGTGGGCGCCGTGGGCGATCAGCCCCGTCGCCTCCTCGATGGTCGGGCCGTGCATCTGCGCGTAGTCGGCCTGGAGCTGGTAGCGATGGCGCAGCAGCTCGATCTGCGGGTCCGGCTCGGCGGCGGAGCGGATCACGGGACGGAAGAAGCCGATGCGGTCCAGGCGCGCGGAGAGCATCTCGGCGAAGCCAAGAGCCACGACGGACTTGCCGGAGTAGGGGCCCATCGCCGTGATGTAGATGCTCTGCGCCATCAGCGCACGACCGCGAACACCAGGTGTTCGCCGAGCACGCCCTTGAAGCGGTGCTCGCCGCGCTCCTCGAAGCGGAAGGAGGGATCGGTCTCGGTGTACTCCTTCAGCGTCGCGGAGGCCATGATCTCCCCGCCGCGCGCGCAGCCGGCGATGCGCGCGCCGAGCACGACGTTGCGTCCGTACAGCTCCTCGTCGGTGGTGATCACGAAGCCGGTGTGCAGGCCGGCGCGCAGCCGCAGCGGACGCCCGCCGCCGGGGACGGTGCGGTCGGAGAGCGAGCCCTGCAGGTCGAGCGCGCAGCGCAGCGCGGCGTGGGCGCTGTCGAACGCGACCATGAAGCCATCCCCGTGGGACTTCGCCACCGTGCCCGCGTGGTGGTGGACGACCTGCTCGACGATCGCGCGGTGGTCGCGCAGCAGCTCCGACATGCGCTCTGCCCCCAGTTCCTCGCTGATCTCGGCGGCGTCCTCGATGTCGCAGAACAGTAGCGTCAATGCCCCGTCGGGAGAGCTCATCTCGCCGAGCTCGGGCTGCGCGTCGCCCAGCGTCGAGGCGATCACGTCGATCGATGTCATCGCTCCTAGTTCCAACCCGATCCTCCTGATCTCCCGCCCGTGGGCGCAGCGCACGCAGCATAACCCCTCCCCCCAAACGGCGAGGTGGACTCGGACCGCAGCTGGACGCTGGCCCCACCGCCCGCGGCAGATCGACGTCCGGCGGCGGCGTGGGATAGATTCCCCCCACGTGGCTCCCAACACCAAGCAGAGACAGCGCGTCGTCGTCACCGGGATGGGCGCAATCACATCCCAGGGCAACTCGCTGCAGGAGTTCTGGGACGGCGTGAGCAACGGCCGCGTGGCGATCCGCGGCGTGGCGCACATGCCGATGGACGGCTACCGCACCAAGCTCGGCGGCGAGGTGCAGAGCCCGGCGGCGCCCGAGCACGGCTATCTGAACCCAGACGGGTTCCACGACCGGGCGATCGACTTCACGCTGAAGGCGGCGGAGGAGGCGATGGCCAGCTGCGGCGTCGAGGTAGGAACGATCCCCGCCGAGCGGTGGGGTGTGGTGATCGGAACCTGCAACGCCGGGCTGCTCGCCGGGGAGGAGTGGTACAAGCGGCGCAAAGCGGGCGAGCAGCCGGACCCGCGCCTCGTGCTACTGGTACCGCCGCAGGCCTTCGCCGAGGCGCTCAGCGGAGCCTTCGACCTGCGCGGGCCCGTGCTGTCGGTCGACACCGCGTGCGCGGCCAGCGCGAACGCCGTCGGGTACGCGGGCGAGCTGATCCGCAACGGTCTCGCCGACGCCGTGCTGACCGGCGGCGCCGACGCCTTCTCGGACATTCTGTACGCCGGGTTCAACGCGCTGGAGTCGCTCTCCCCAGAGCCCGCCGCCCCGTACTCGCGCGACCGCAAAGGGCTCTCGCTCGGCGAGGGGAGCGGCATGTTGGTGCTGATGCGCGAGGACCTTGCGCGCGAGCACGGCGCCCCGGTGCTCGCCGAGATCCTGGGGTACGGCCTCTCGGCCGACGGCTACCACCCGACCGCGCCGCACCCCGAGGGCAGGGGGGCAGCGCGCGCGATCCAGACGGCGCTCGCCCAGGGCGGCGTGAAGCCCGAGGAGGTCGGCTACGTCAACAGCCACGGCACCGGCACGGCCAAGAACGACCCGGCGGAGACCGCCGCGACGAAGGTCGGCCTCGGCGAGCAGGCCGCGCGCGGCGCCGCGGTGAGCTCCACCAAGTCGATGATCGGGCACCTCCTCGGCGGCGCCGGGGCGATCGAGGCGATCTCGACAGTGAAGACGCTCGAGCAGCAGACCGCTCCGCCGACCGCGAACTACACCGAGGCCGACCCGGAGTGCGACCTGGACTACATAACCGAGGGCCCGCGGAAGATGGCGCTCGACGTGGCCGTGTCGAACAACTTCGCCTTCGGCGGCGCGAACGCGTCGATCGTGTTCGCCCGCGCTGGCGCCCGGGAGCAGGGGCCGCCGGCGCCCCACCTGGATCGCGTCGTCATAACCGGGCTCGGCACCCTCACCCCCGCCGGCACCGACCTCAACGCGCTGTGGGCGACGTACCAGGCCGGCCGCGACTGCACGAGCGCCGAGGACGGCAGGCGGCTCGGCCGCGTCGAGTTCTCGGCGGGCGACTTCCTCGGCCCCAAGGAGCGCAAGCGCGTGGACCGTCTCGGCCTCTTCTCGATCATCGCCTCGCGCCAGGCGCTGAGCGACGCGGCGCTCGAGCTGAGCGACGAGAACCGCACCCGCGTGGGCGCGATCCTCGGCACGGGCGTCGGCCCGATGGAAAGCATGGAGGACTTCTCGGTCGGCGTGATCGAGGAAGGCGCCGGCGGAGCGAACCCCGCCGTGTTCCCGAACACCGTGTACAACGCCGCGGGCGGGCAGGTGGCGATCAAGGTCGGCACGCTCGGATCGGCCTCGACGGTCACCGTCGGGCACGCGGCCGGAGCGGCGGCGCTGTGCTACGGCTACGACCTCGCCGCGACCGACCACGCCGACGCCGTCGTGTGCCTCGGCGCGGACTCGCTGACCGCCACGGTGATCGACGCATACGGCGAGCTGGGGGTGCTGGCCGGCAACAACGGAGACGCGACCGGCATGGCGCTGGCCGAGGCCGGCGTCGCCGTGCTCGTCGAGCGCCTGGGGCCGGCCCTCGCGCGGGGAGCGCGCATCCGCGGCGAGGTGCTCGGCTACGGCATCACCTCGGACGCTGCGGGCGTCGGCCGCGTGGACCCCGACGGGGAGGGACTGGAGCGCGCGATGCGCCAGGCGCTGGAGCGCGCGGGCGTGGCCGCGCAGGAGCTCGTCGCCGTGTGGGCAGCCCGCTGCGGCCTCGCGCCCGCCGACGAAGCCGAGGCGCAGGCGCTCGCGCGCGTGGCGCCCGACGCGAAGGTCAACGCCCCCAAGCTGCTGCTCGGAGAGCCGATGGGCGCCGGCCCCTCGCTGAACGTCGCGCTGGCGCTGGCCGCGTGGGAGCACGACACCGACGTCGGCCCGGTGCTGGTCAACGCCACCTCGCTGGGTGGGACCAACATCGCGCTCGTGCTCGCGCCCTACGCCTGATCCTGACCCGCAAGCGCGACATCAAACAATTCCGGCAGGCCAGCAAGGAGGCCGGCCTGACCGCCTCCGAGCGCTTTGCGGCGAGCGCGCTACACGCCGAGAAGCAGTCGGGTGGCGTGCAGGGAAACATGAGCTATGGAGAGCTGCTGGCGTGGCTGCAAGAATGGAAGGACTCATGGCGACCGTCGTAGACCTCGATGCCTCACCGGCAACCGTCCTGCGCTCACTGCGGGGGTCGATCGTCGACGCGCGCATCGCCCACCCACACGTCCTGCACCTCGAAGTTCGCGACTCGCACGGAGAGCTCTGGCGTCTGGCCACCCAAGACGCCGAGTTCTCGTCGGCCGACCCGGCGCAGCTGGTCGGGCGCTCGATCGACGGTGCCATGATCGATGAGAGCTCAGGCGAGCTGCGCTGCGAGCTTTCGGACGGCTCATCGCTCGACATCAGGCCCGCCGCCGCCGAAGCAGACGACGACCCGCCCTATTGGGAGCTGATCAGCCCCGCGGGCGTCGTCCTCGAGTTCGGGCCAGGGGTTCGGTGGCAGATCAGTGGCGCCGATGCCCCAGTCGCATCGCGTCGTTGAGTAGAAGTCAGAGGGCAGCAGCCGTCCACGGCAGCACCATCCCCGCGTACTTCCACTTGCTGGTCTCGATCGCCAGAATCATCATCGTGTCGCCCGTCTTGACCCGCCCGGTGGTCCAGGCGTAGTCCATGGCCAGCGGCACCGCCGCGGACCCAGTGGCTCCCACCAGCGCGAGGTTCTCGAAGATCTTGTGCTCGAGCGCCAGCCACTCGGGCGTCAGCAGGCCGGCCTCGCGCAGCTCGTCGGTCATGTAGCCGGCGTTGCCCTCGGGGATCACGCAGACGTCGATCGCCTCGGCGGCGACGCCACAGCGCGTGAGCGTGTCGGCGAGCGCGTCGGTCAGCACGTACGGGGTGTAGCGGCCACTCTCGACCACATCGACCTTCATCTCGATCAGCCGCTTGGCGGTCAGCTGCTCTGAGATCGGGGCGTGCGTGCCGCCACCGATCACCTGCATCCCCGGCTTGCGATCCCCGCCCATGCTGCAGATCGCCGAGCCCTTGATTCCGGCGCCCTCCTGCTCCTCGGCGCGCAGCACCATCGCCCCGGCGCCGTCGCCGAAGTTGTAGATCCCGAGGCGGTCGCGCATCCGCACCTTGTCGGGGTCCTGCCCGAGAAACACTGGCACCGTCAGGGGAGAGATCGCCTCGGAGCCGATCACGAGCGCGGTGTCGAAATCGCCCCGCTCGAGGTACAGCCGCGCGAGGTCGAGCGCCTCGACGGACCCCGCGCAGCCCGAGCGGATGTCGATCGCGGCGCACTTCTGCAGGCCGAGGTGCTCCTGCACGAGCGTTGAGCTCGGCGGCAGGTGGTACTCGGGGCTGGCCGTCGAGACGACCAGCAGGTCGACCTCCGCGGCCTCCACCTCGGCGCGCTCCAGGGCCTGGCGGGCGGCCTTGGCGGCCATCTGCGAGTTGCTCTCCGACTGCTCGCCGGTCTGCAGGTCGGCGACCCAATGGCGCGTTTTGACCTGGATACCCTCTAGGACATCATCGGGCAGCCCACCGGCGACGCGCTCGAGCTGTTCGTTGGTGATCGGCTCGCCGGGCAGGTGCGCGCCGGTCGCGAGCAGCACGGCGCTGCGCACTCAGCCGTCCCTCAGGAAGCGGTAGCCGCCGGCGTGGAAGACCAGCGGCGGCACCTCGTTGCTGTACTCCAGCGCCAGCACCTCGCCGATGAAGATCACGTGGTCACCGGCCTCGTGGCTTGAGTGCAGCGCGCAATCCAGGTAGCCGACCGCTCCGTCGAGGACCGGCGAGCCGCTCGCCGCCGTGCGGTGGGCGATGTCGCCGAAAGCGTCACGGCCGCGGGGGCGGTCCTTGGAGGCGAAGTAGCGCGACAGCGGCTCCTGCTCGGCCGCGAGGATGTTCACGGCGAACACTCCGTTTTCGCGGATCAGATCGGCGCCCTCGGAGAACGCCTTCACGCAGACGAGCACCAGCGGTGGGTCGAGCGACACCGAGGAGAACGCGTTGGCGGTCATCCCATACGGGTGCTCCTCGCCGCGCGTGGTCACGATCGTGACCCCGGTCGCGAAGGCGCCGAGCGTCCCGCGAAAATCCTCGCTGGCGAAGCCGGGCGAGGCGTTCACACTCTGGCTTGCGCCGGCGGGCAATCAAGCGTCCTTGTCGAGGGCTCGCAGCCGCGCCCGGATGACCTGGTCGAAGTCCGCGGTCATGCCCATCGACTGCGCGATGAGTTCGCGGAAGACATCGCGGTCCATGGCGATCAGGGTCGTCGCCTCGGTGGCGCGCACGGTAGCGGCCCGCGGCGTCCCGCGCATGATCGCCACCTCGCCGAAGAAGTGCCCGCGGCTGAGCGAGCTCACCTTCTTGAAGCCGGCGTCGTCCTGCTGCTCGACATCCACGGCGCCGTCGACGATGATGAAGAACTTGTCGGCGGGCCCCCCCTGGCGCACGACGATCTCACCGGCCTCCACTTTGACGGTCTGCAGCTCCCCGGCGACGCTGTCGATCTGCTGCGTCGGCAGGTCGCTGAACACGCTGTAAGCGCGCTCGCGGCTGAAGTCCGCGCCGAACGTGCCCTCCGCGGCCTTGCCGCCCGTCCCGGTGTTGTCGATGAACTGCAGTTCGGTGGGGATGACCCGGAAGAACGAGATCGACATCGTCGCGCCGGGCGAGAGCTCGGGGAACTTCTGGCCGAACAGGTCGGCGACGCGCGCGATCGTTTCGCCGTTGAGGACGACGCCACACTCGCCCGCGCCCTGCACGCCGCGGGTCTGGCGCAGGTCCTGCGCGTACTCGTCGATGGCGAAGGAGACCACCGGGTTCTGCTCGACGTGCCGCGCGGTGGTCGTCCCCGGCCGGGTCCAGAAGTAGAGCGTCGGGCCGTCGTTCACGTACAGGAACGTGCTGGCGTGCGGCACCCCCGCGGGCGACGCGGTGGCGAGGGTGAGCGTGTTCTGGGTCGAGAGGTACTCGACCACGTGCGCCGGAACGTCGACGGCGGCCTGCTCAGGGGTCATCGCGTCTCCTTCGTAGTGTGTGAGGCCACGGCGGACTCTATCGAGCTAAGGGGCCGGGCGTGTCGTCAAGGAAGACCTCGCGCAACGCGCCCGTGTCCACGTCGTAGACGAACCCGTGAACGTTGTCGCGGTGAGGTAGGAACGGGCAGTGAAGGACGCGCCGGATCGACTGCCGCACGTCCTCCTCGAGGTTGAGGAACGACTCGATCGCAAACGCCGGCGTCATACCGGTCTCCTGCAGCAACTCGGCGCGAAACCCGTCGTCGGTGAGGGTCAACATGCCGCAGCGTGTGTGGTGGATCAGCATCACCTCGCGCGTGCCGAGCCGCCGCTGGGAGATCGTCAGCGAGCGGAGCACATCATCGGTGACCACCCCGCCCGCGTTGCGCAGGATGTGAGCCTCGCCGACTTTCAGTTTGAGGATGGCGTAGACGTCCAGGCGACAGTCCATGCACGTCACGACGGCCAGTCGCTTGGTGGGGTCGGCGCCGAGGCTCATAGCTCCTCCGCGACGAACCGCCGGTGGGCCTTCAGCGCCGGGCCGCCGAGCCCGAAGGCGGTCGCGCGGTCGCGCAGCGCGCACACCAGCGGGCTCTTCCAGGAGCCGGTCCACGCGATCCGCGCGGACTGCGTGACGACCGGGGTCGTCCGTCGGATGCGCGTCTGCTCGTAGGACCTGAGGGCCGCTTCGATGCCCTCCCCCCCACGCAGGCACCGCGCCAGTGCGGCGGCGTCCTCGAGCACCTGGCAGGCGCCCTGGCTGAGGTTGGTCGTCATCGGGTGCGCGGCGTCGCCGAGCAGCGTGACCCGCCCCACGCCCCAGCTGGAGAGCGGCTTGCGGTCGTAGATCTGCAGGCGCGCGATGCTCTCCGGTGGCGTCGCCGCGATCGCCGCCGTGACCGGCTCCTGCCAGCCGGCGAAGCGCTCCAGCAGCGTGTCCTTGCCCGCCCGTGACACGGGGCCGTCCTGCTCGCAGTAGAGCACCGCCGCCCAGAATAGCCGCTCGCCGCCGACGCGGTGCAGCACCGCGCGCGCGCCGGGCCCGAACAGCACGCGCTCGTCGCGCGGCGGCAGCGCATAGCCCTCGTCGGGGATCAGGCTCTGCCACTGCGTGTAGCCCACGTAGTGCGGCTCGTGCTCGCCGTGGATCTGTGCGCGGACCATCGAACGCAGGCCATCGGCGCCGATCAGCAGCGCGCCGCGCTCCTCGCTGCCGTCGGCCAGCGTGACCCGCACCTCCTCGCCGTCCTGCGTGAAGCCCGTGCACTGGGCACCCAGCCGGATCCGGTCGGCACCGACCGCCTCGACCAGCAGCGCCTGGAGATCCTGGCGGTTGACGCCGACGTCGACGACGCCGTGCTCGCGCGCGATCTCGGCGATCGGCCAGCTGGCGAGCAGCTTGCCGTTGCGGTTGCGGTACTCGGTGACGTCCAGCGGCGCACCGATCGCCTGAACGCGGTCGTAGAGGCCCAGGCGCTGGAGCGCGCGCGCGGCGTTGGTCCACATGTGAAAGCCCCCGCCGATCTGGATCTTGCGGACGTCGTCGGCGCGCTCGAAGACGACGGCGTCGATGCCCTGGCTGAGCAGCGCGTGGGCGGTGGCGAGCCCGCCGATGCCGCCGCCGACGATCAGCGCACGCTGGTCTGACACGATCCTCCGCCCCTTGACGACGTCGATGGCTTGGGGTGCGAATCCCGCCCGGGCAGAACTCGCGGCTCGTCCCTGGGGTGTCCTCGCCCGGTCAAAACTCGTAGTCCATGTCTTTGACGTGCCCGCGCGCGAACTGTGTCCGGAAGGCGACCGTGAGCACCGTGTCGCGCAGCCGGCAGGCGGCCGCGTTGTGCAGACGACTGGCGCGCGCCATCGCCCATGACAGCGAGGCGAACTGGTTCGCCCGCGGGATCCGCGCCGCCTCGTAGCCGCGCAGGGCGGCGGCCGGGTCCTCGGACTGGTCGCCCAGGCAGCGAGCGAGCACCAGCGCGTCCTCGATCGCCTGGTTGGCGCCCTGGCCGAGGGCGTTGGTCATCGCGTGCGCCGCGTCGCCGATCAGCGTGACGCGCCCCACGCCCCACTGCTTGGACGGGGGCCTGTCGTACATGTCGGCGCGACCGATCGCCTCCTGCTCGGTCGCCGCAACGATCGTCTCGACCGGCGCAGGCCAGCCCTGGAAGCGCTCGAGCACCGCCTGCTTGCGCGGACCCTCGGCCTCCGCGCCGCCGGCGGGGGCGGCGAACGTCCCCTCCCAGTAGACCTCCTCGGCGCCGACGCGGTAGAAGAGAAAGCGCGCCCCACGGCCCCACACGACCCGGAACAGGCCCACCGGAACGACATCGGTGTCCACCCGCGCGAGCGCCTGCCAGCTGACGTACCCGGCGTAACGCGGCTCGGTGGCGCCCGGCAGCGCCGCGCGCAGCGCCGCGCGCAGGCCGTCGGCTCCGATCAGCACGTCGCCGCGCTCCTCGTGGCCACTGGCCAAGCGCACGCGCACGCCCTCGCCGTCCTGCTCGAAGCCGGTGCACGTCTCGCCGAACCGCACCACCCCGTCCTCGATGGCGTCGAGGAGCACCCGGTGCAGGTCGGGGCGGCGCACGCCAAACGTGGGCGCGCCGACGCGCCGTTCGGTGTCGCGCACCGACCACCCGTACATCAGCCCGCCGCGGGCCGTGCAGAACTCGGCGCGCTCGACGACCGCCGCCTCGCCGGCCAGCTCGAGCAGGCGCTCGCCCGCGCCGATTCGCTGCAGGCCGCGCATCCCGTTGTGCCACACATGGATGCAGCCGCCGACCTGGATCTCCTCGGCGGCGCCAGCGCGCTCGATGACCACCGCCTCGACGCCGTGCCGGCGCAACGCGATCGCGCTCGTCAGCCCCGCGATCCCCGCTCCGGCGATAACGGCCCGCATCAGTGGTCGTGGCGTCTCGCGCCAGCCGCGGCGATCGGATGCAAGTGGATGCCCATTTCGACTCAGACGGCTCGCACGGCCAGCGCCACGTTCTGCCCCTCCAACCCGCGGGCCACCGCAAGGGCCTGCCGAACGGGCGCCGCGCGCGCTTGGCCGGTCACCCAATCGATTCCCTCGCCGGCGGCCGAGTCGCTCACGCCACAGGCTGGGTCGGGGCTGTTCAGGTTGAGCGTCGGCGGCACCCGCTGGTGGTGGACCGCCAGTGCGGCGACGGCGAGGTTCAGCGCACCGGCGCCCGCGCCCAGGTGCCCCGTGGCGGGCTTGACGCTCGAGACCATCGGGGCGCCGGGAGCGTCGCCGAAGACCGCGCGCAGGGCGTGCGCCTCGCTCGCGTCGCCGAGGCGGGTGCCGCTGCCGTGCGCGGCGACATAGTCGACGGCCTGCACCGGCTCGCCCGCCCCGCGCAGCGCGGCCCCGATCGCATGTGCCAGCGCACGGCCGTCGCGCTCGGGCGTGAGCAGCCGCTCGACGTCGGTCGTTGCGGCGGAGCCGGTCAGCTCGGCGTAGATCCGCGCGCCGCGGCGCTGCGCTGCCTCCAGCTCCTCCAGCACCACGAACACGCCGCCCTCGCCCATCACCGTCCCATCGCGCTCGCTGTCGTAGGGCCGGCAGGCGCCCGCCCCGAGCTCGTTGCTGGGGGTGGTCAGGCCGAGCGAGTCGATCTTCGCCATATTCCACCAGCACACCGGCGCGTCCGCTCCGCCGGCCAGCGCCACGTCGGCCTCCCCGCGGCGAATCGAGGCGCAGGCGCGCGCGATCGCCGTGAGCCCCGCCTCGGCCGTCCCCGAGAAGTAGGTGTTCGGCCCGCGCAGCGCGAAGGCCTCGGAGATGTAGAACAACGAGGCGCCCTGGATGCCCTCGATGAAGAACAGCGGGTGCACGCCCGACGGCCCCACCGTGCCGAACCGGCGCATGTCGACCTGCCCATCCTCGCCGCGCACCGCGACGGCGACCTCCTCGAAGTGCTCGGGCTTGGAGATCTCCTTGCCGGAGGCGGTGAACAGCGCCGCCCGGCCCTCGGAGTCCTCGCCGAGCTCCAGGCCGCTGTCCTGCATCGCGAGCGCCGCGGCCACGCTCGCCAGCACGTCGTAGCGGGTCATCGTCCGCAGCGCGCGGCGGCTGACGAACTGCTTCGGTTCCAGCCCCACGATCTCCGCGCCGACCTGCGTGCGCAGCGAGGAGGCGTCGTAGCCACCGATCGGCCCCACTGCGCTGCGGCCCTCCATCAACCCCTGCCACGTCTCGTCGGTGCCGACCCCGAGCGGCGTCAAAAGGCCGAGGCCGGTGATGACGACGCGACGCCCCTCAGCGCTCACGGATCGCCCCCGAGTTGGTGCGAGAGGGGTGGACCAGGGGGGATCGTCCACGTGTGTGGGTGAGGCCACCGGGCGCGTGGGCGCTGGCCGAAACGGGGATGCGAGCCGAAGGCGAGTGTCTCCCGGCTTCGGTCCTCCTACCCAGCGTCAACGGTGGGCACTCCGATCCACGCAGCATCGTGCGCAACTCCCACCACGCTCCGCGGGGCGTCATCGCGCCACCAGGCGCAGCTTGCGCGCGCGCGTCACCACGCGCTCGTCGACGGAAGCCTCGCCGCTCAGCACCGCCTCGGAGTCGCCGCGCGAGGAGAGCTTGACGGTCAGAAGCAGCTGGTCGCCGGGCTGAACGAAGTGCCGGAACGCGACGCGATCGGCTCCGGCAAGGCGCCAGGGCTGCCCCGTCTCGGCCTCCAACAGGTGGGACGCCAGCGCACCGAGGCTGCCGAGGATCAGGACCCCAGGCAGGACAGGGAAGCGCGGGAAGTGGGTGTCGAAGATCGCAAGCGTGTTGGGCACGTTGCGCAGCGCCGTGGCGGACTCGCCGGGCTCGACGGTGAGGATCCGGTCGAGTGTGCTCCAGCGGCTCATGCGGCGTCCCGCAGCTCGGGCCGGCAGACCACCAGCGCGCCGTTGGTGCCCCCGAACGCGAACGCGTTGGTCATCGCAACGTCGACCTGCGCCGAACGCGCCTGCAGCGGCACATAATCCAAGTCCAGCTCGGGGTCGGGGTGGTCGAGGTTGATCGTCGGGGAGACGACGCCGTCGCGGATCGCGCCGAGCGCGGCGAGCATGTTCAGCGCCCCCGCCGCGCAGGTCGTGTGGCCGGTCATCGACTTCGGCGAGGTGACGAGCACGCGCTGCGCGTGCTCGCCGAGCGCCCGCTTGATCGCGACAGTCTCGGAGACGTCACCGGCCGGGGTCCCGGTGCCGTGGGCGACGACGTAGTCGACGTCCTCGGCCGCGAAGCCCGACTCGCCCAGCGCGCGGGTCATTGCGATCACCGCGCCGCCGCCGTCGGGCGGGGGGTCGGTCATCCGGTAGGCGTTCAGGCTCGAGCCGTACCCGGCGATCTCGGCGTGGATCTCCGCGCCGCGCGCGCGCGCGGAGTCGAGCTCCTCCAGGGCCATCACGACGGCGCCCTCGCCGAGGACGAAGCCGGTGCGGTCGCGGTCGAACGGCCGCGAGGCGTGCTCGGGGTCGTCGTTGTAGTCCTTGGTGAGCGCCCCGAGCAGCGAGAAGCCGAGCACGTCCACCCAGCTTGTGAGCGCGTCGTAGCCGCCCGCGAGCATCATTCGCGCCTCGCCGTCCTGGATGCAGCGAAACGCCTCCCCGAGCGCGTGGCTGGAGGCGGTGCAGGCGGTGCTGATGCCGATCAGCGGCCCCCGCGCCCCAGCGAAGCTCGCCAGTTCGGCGCCGGCCACGTTCTGGCTCGTGACGACAGTCCGCGACGGCGGCCAGCGGTGGAGCTCGTGGCCGTCGCTGCGGCCACGAGCGTGGAAGATGTCGGAGAACTCCTGCAGCTCCGGCCGCGCGACGCTCCCGCCCATCGAGACGCCGCACTCGTACGGGTCGTAGGTGCCCGCGGGGATCGCGGCGGCCCGCACCGCCTCCACGCCGGCCGCGAGACCGAACGCGGCACCGCGGTGCAGGCGGCGCATCAGGTGGCGGTCGGGGAGCTGCGCCGGGTCGAAGTCGTCGACCATCCCGGCGATCCGCACCGGGTAGGTGCTCGCGTCGAAGGTCGTGATCTGCCCCACGCCGCTGCGGCCGGCCTTCAGCGCCTCCCACGTGGTGGGAGCGTCGCGGCCGACGGGGGTCACCGCGCCGATCCCCGTGATCGCGACCCGCGCCATCAGCTCGCCACCGCGCGGGTCAACATCTCCTGCAGGCGCCCGGTGTCCTCCAGGTCGGCCAGCGTGTCCGCGTCGATCAGCGCGCACATGACGTCCTGCGCCTCGAGCACCGTCTGGCCCTCGACGCTCACGTGACCGGAGACGACCGCCGTCTCTGAGCCGAAGGAGCCGACCTCGCCGACCATCTCCAGCACGTCTCCCGGGCGGACGTCCGCCCGCCAGTCGACCGAGCCGACCGACAGCAGCGCCGCGCGCTTGGTGCGCTCGGTGGAGATCATGATCAGCCAGGTCGCCGCCTGACAGAGCGCCTCGAGCACGAACGGGGGCGGCATCACCGGCTGGCCGTCGTCGTCCGCTTCCCAGTAGTCCTCGCTCAGCGAGGTGAGCTTGCGGGCCCTGACGGACTTGGACGGCTCGTAGGCGTCGACTCGGTCGATCAGGTGAAAGCGCACCGCACTCCTTGCCCGCGCTCGCCCACCTGAGCAGCCGCGCGAGCCACTCGCGCGAGCGCGGCCGCATCGAAGCCCGCCGCCGCATCGACCCCGCTGCTACGGACGAGGTCAGCCGGAGGCGCCGTTGGCACGTGACTTGACCATCTCTACGAGGTTCTGGACTGAGAACAGGGTCATCACCTCATCGGCCTTCAGCTTGCCCGCAAGGTCCGCCGGATCGGTCTGCGGCATCACCTTGTGCAGCTGCTCGGCGCCGGTCTCGCTGATGATCTGGTTCTCGTCGGAGAACTCATCGTCGGGGATCCCGCCCTGGATGTAGTCACCGAGGTCCGAGGCCTCGATCTTGACGCCGGTGCTCTTCTCGATCCTGAACAGGATGTCCAGCAGGTCGATCGACTCGGCGCCGAGATCGTCCATCAGGGTCGCCTCGGGTGTCACCTCGTCGTCGTCGAGCGCAAGCGCCTCGACCACCGCTTCCTTCACCGAACTGTCGACGTCTGCCATGGCTTTCGCCCTCCTATGTCGCTGGGGTTTGCGGCGATACTAGATGACACCGCCCAAGACGCGGATGCTGGGCCTGCAGCGGCGCCCCAGGGCCTCCCGCGAGGGGCGTGCGTCTGGGGCGCGATCGGCCCGCAACGCTCACAGCGGCTTGCCGATCCCCACCTGCGCGGACACTCCCCCATCGACCGTCAGGAGCGCTCCGGTCATGTGGCTGGAGTCTGCACCCGCCAGGAACACGGCGGTGCGCGCGACCTCCTGCACCGTCCCGAACCGCTTCATCGGGATCTGCTTGGTGATGCCCTTGCCGCCGTCCTTGTCCATCAGCCCCGCGACCATGTCCGTCGGCGCGAAGCCGGGGAGCACCGCGTTGACGCGGATCCCGAAGCGGGCGAACTCGACGGCGCAGCAGCGCGTGAACGCGTTGATCGCACCCTTCGAGGCGGCGTAGTTGGACTCGCCGGTCCAGCCCCGCTCGCCCATCACCGAGGAGATGTTGACGATCGCGCCCTCGCGCTGGGACATGAACGTGCCGAGCGCCGCCTTCGTGCAGTTGAACGTGCCGCCGAAGTTGACCCGCATCACGTCCAGCCACTCCTCGGGGTCCATGTTGTAGATCAGGGCGTCTTTCGCGATCCCGGCGTTGTTGACGAGGATGTGCAGCCCGCCGAGCTGCGCGACGGTCTCCTTGACGGCCGCCTCGGCCTGCGCGTAGTCCGACACGTCGCCGCCGACGGCCGCGGCCCGCCCGCCGCGCTCACGGATCGCCGCGACCACCTCCTGCGCCTGCGCCTCGCCCGAGCGGTAGTTAACGGCCACCGCGGCCCCCTCGGCGGCGAGCTCTTCGGCGATCGAGCGGCCGATGCCTCGTGAGCCGCCGGTGACCAGCGCGACGCGATCCTCGAGTTTGATGACTTAGCTCCTCAGCCTTGGGATGGTCGGAGTCTCGGGTGACGCGGAGCCGAATCGCGCGGATTGGAGGAGGGACGTCCAGGTTGCGAGCCTGGGGCGGTCAGGGCTCAAGTGGCCACCGCTCCCTGTGCCGGAGGCCGGAAGCGCCGGGGGACCAGCTGCTCCATCCAGAAGCTGCGCACCCGCAGCCGCTCGGCCACCTGGGCGGGCGAGAACCCACTCCCGTCGAGGAGCCCGTCCGCCTCCCAGCGCCCCGGGTCGAGGGAGATCGCGTAGGGGTTGATCGCGACCTCGGGGTCGAGCTGCGCATCGGGAAGGCTCTCCACCGCCTTCGCGAACATCGTGACCGCAAGCGCCTCGTAGAGCTCGATGTTCTCCTGAAGCTGCGCGCGCAGGCGGTCATCGTCCATGCCCGAGTGCAGGTCGAGGTGGCGCTGGGGAAGCTGGGGGAAGGCCGTCGGCGGGCTGAACGCGCCAAGCCACTCGCGGTAGTCGAGCTCGTCCCATTCGCAGAACAGCCGCTGCAGGATCGGGGTCAGGCGCATCGCACGGTCGACCAGCGGCTGCACTTCGGCCATGAACTCCAGGTCGGTGAGCTTGCGGTGGAAGAACAGCAGCGCGGGCACCGCCCAGTAGTAGAAGTAGTCGGCGGTGATCTTCGCGTTCATCACCTGCGCGTTGCGCCAGATCCCGTACTGGCCCTCGTAGTAGCTCAGCGTGACCGCGAACATCGCCTGGAAGCGCTCGTCGAGCGCGTCGGCGCGCGCGGAGACGTCCTCGCCGTCCAGGTCGCGGACGATCAGGTCGGTGGCGAACGTGTTGCCAATCGCGATGTAGTCCGAGCCGGGCGAGTAGAAGGGGTCCGCGAACGCGCCGGCCTCGCCGACGAGGCACCAGCGTTCGGGCGAGAACTGGCGCGCGCAGCCCATCGAGAAGTTCTCCACGCGCAGGAAGTCCTCGATCTGCTCCTGGCGGTCCTCGAGCGCCTTGGCCAACTGCGGCTCGTGCTCGGCGATCCACGCCATCGCGGCCTCCTGCGTATTGATCCGCTCGTACGGGTGAAAGCGGGGGTCGGCGACGATCCCGATCGAGATCGGGCCCGAGGAGAGCGGGATCAGCCACACCCAGTAGCCCTGGCCGCAGAGGTGGTTGGTGCTCAGCGCGCGCAGCCCGGGAGCGGTCATCCTCCGGTGCCACTGCTCGTCGTCAGACCACTCGTCGATGTCGAGGCCGCCCGCGAGGCGGAACCAGGCCGAGTTGACGTGGTGGCCGACCTCGCGCGCCAGGCCGAGCTTGCGCTTGAGCAGCCCGGCGCGGCCGGCTGCGTCCACGACCCAGCGGCTCGTGAGCTCCGAGGTCTGCTCGCCGCGCGTGAACGTGACGCGCTTACGCTCCCCGTCGAGCTCGATCTCCTGCACCCGGGCGCCGCCGAGCACCGTGTTGCCGGCCCGTTCGTTGCGCGCCGTCAGCTCGTTCTCGAAGCGCCCGCGGTCGAGCTGGTAGGAGTGCACCGGCGGGATCGCGGGCGAGCCGTACTCGACGCGCAGCGCGATGTCCTCGTTCTTGCCGGCGGGGAAGAAGAAGCGCAGCCCGCACTTGGGCAGCTGCTCGGCGTCGAGGTGATCGCGCATCCCGACCACGTCGGCGAAGTAGTTGGTGCTCACCTCCACCGTGGACTCGCCGACCTTGAACGCGGCCTCGGGGGCCGGGCCGACGCGCTTCTCCAGGATCGCGATCGAGGTCTGCGGCCGTGCGGCCTTCAGCTGCAGCCCAAGCGTCAGGCCCGCCAGCCCGCCGCCGAGGATCGCGACATCGAAGTCGCCGTGGCTATCTGACATGACTCCTCATTCGCCTTGTGTGGTCCTCGCCCGCCGGATCTACCGGCTACTCACATGCGCTTGGCGCAAAGTACGCTCGGCATCCTACGCCACCGTCAAGCACGGCGGATCTCCGGTGGGTAATGTCCCCGGCGATGAGCAAGATCGCCTTCCTCTATCCAGGGCAGGGCTCGCACCGCGTCGGGATGGGAGCCGAAATCCTCGAGGCGCATCCGGAGGTGATGGAGGGCTGCTTCAAGGCGGCCCAGGACGCCTCGGGGCTGGACATCCGCACGCTCTGCCTGGAGGGGCCGATGGAGGAGCTGACGCGCACGGAGGTCGCCCAGCCCGCGCTGTTCGCGGTCTCGATGGCGATGACCGAGCTGGCCCGCGAGGCCGGCGTGCAGGCGGACTACGTCGCCGGGCACAGCCTCGGCGAGTACACCGCGGCGGTCGCCGCCGGCTGCCTGAGCGCCGCCGACGGGATCGTGCTCGTCTCCGAGCGCGGCCGGCGCATGGAAGCGATCCAGTCCCAGCGCCCCGGCGCGATGGGGGCGGTCATCGGCCTGCCCTCCGAGCAGGTGGACGAGCTGTGCGAGACCGCGCGCGCCGAGGGCATCGTCGCCCCCGCGAACCTCAACACGCCGAAGCAGACCGTCGTCTCAGGCGAGGAGGACGCCGTCGAAAAGCTGCTCGAGCTCGCCAAAGAGGCCGGCGCCGAAAAGGCGATTCGCCTGCGCGCCGGAGCAGCGTTCCACAGCGAGCTGATGGAGCCGGTGCAGAGCGCCCTGACCGAGACGATGGGAGGCCTCGAGTGGCAGGACCCCCACCCGCCGCTGGTCTGCAACGCGTCCGCGCAGGTGGTGGATAGCGCGGAGGGTGTCCGCGCGGCGCTCACCGCGCAGATCACGAGCCCGGTGCTGTGGGCCGCCTGCGTGCGCACGCTGCTCGACGCCGGCGTGACGTCGTTCCTGGAGCTCGGCTCGGGGCGGGTGCTGGGCGGTCTCGTGCGCCAGATCGAACCCGAGGTCGAGGTGCTCTCGGCCGACTCCCCCAAGAAGCTCGCAAAGTTCCTCGAGCGCGCCGGCGCTTGATGGCGGCGCCCACCGCGGAGTCCTACGACGTTGTAGTGATCGGGGCCGGCCTCGGCGGGCTGTCCGCCGCGGCGTGCCTGGCGAAGGCCGGGCGCCGGGTGGCGCTGGTCGAGCGCGAAGCGGGGCCGGGCGGCAACGCGCGCGCGTTCCGCCGCGGCCCCTATACGTTCGACCCGGCGATCCACGTCACCGCCCAGGGGTTCAACGTGGAGTTCCTGGACCTCTACCTCTCCGCGCTGGGCATCGACGGGGAGGTCGAGCTGCTGCGCGCGGATGACTGCTTCGGCTGTGACATCGGTGGCGAGCGCTGGACGCTGCCGGTGGGCCTCGAGGCGCTCAAGAGCTACCTCGCCGAGCGGTTCCCACACGAGGCGGACGGCGTGACGCGCTTCGTGGAGACGTGCGCGCAGACCACCCGCGAGTCGCAGGCCCCCCCGCCACGCGTCGGCCTCAGCGACCTCGACGCCGTCAAGGCGCAGCTGCCGATGCTGTTCAAGTACCGGCGCGCCACGCTCGCCGACGTGCTCGACGAACACATCAAGGACCCGCTCGCGAAGGCGGTGTGCGGCGCGCAGTGGCCCTACCTCGGGCTGCCGCCCGGGCGCACGTCGTTCATGGCTTACAGCGGCGCGTGGATGGCGCTCGTCGAACCAGGCCCGGTGTACGTGCGGGGCAGCTTTCAGAGCCTCGCCGACGCGCTGGCGAAGTGCGTCGAGGACAACGGCGGCGAGATCGTGCTGTCGAGGACCGCGACGGCGATCGAGCTCGCCGACGGGCGCGTGGCGGGCGTGGAGCTCGACGGCGGCGAGCGGCTCGCCGCCGAGGTGGTCGTGTCCAACGCCGACGCGCGCCAGACGTTCGAGCGGCTGCTGCCGGCGGAGGCCCTGCCGGAGCGCTTCCGCCGCCGCCTGGGAAAGATGCGACCGTCGGTCTCGGCGTTCGTGCTGTTCTCCGCGGCCACGCTCGACCCCGCGGAGCACGGCCTCTCCCACGAGCACTTCGTCTACCCCGACGCCGACCACGACGCCAACTTCGACGGCGCGCTGGGGGGAGCGCTCGGGGGCACGTGGTTCAGCGTGCCGACCATGCACGACCACACGCTGGCGCCCGCGGGCGAGCACGTGGTGGTCTTCAGCAGCCTGATGGCCTACGACGTCGGCGAGCCGTGGGAGCAGGCCAAGCCGCGCTACACCGAGCTGATGTTGGAGGCCGCCGAGCGGACGCTGCCCGGCTACCGCGAGGCGCTCACGTTCGCCGACAGCGCGACCCCCGAGACCTTCCAGCGCTACACGCTGGCCGACCGCGGCGCGGCGTACGGGTGGGAGAACACGCCCGACCAGACGGTCCCCAAGCGCTTGGACTACCGCACGCCGATCGAGGGCCTGTACCTGGCCGGGCACTGGACCCACCCCGGCACGGGCAGTATCCGCTGCCTGCTCTCGGGAGCCCAGACCGCGGCGGCGATCGAGGGCCGCGAGAACCCGGTCGAGCTGCTGGCGTCCCTGCACGGCGGCGCCTAGCAAGGCAGCGGTGATCGTCGAACCCAACACCGCCGTGCCGATGCGCGACGGGGTGCTGCTGCGTGCCGACGTGTATCGCCCCGAGGGTGGCGAGCCGGTGCCGGCGGTGCTCGGCCGCACGCCCTACGACCGCGCGTTCGGGCCGACGCTGCCGGCGATCCTCGACCCCGAGCGGACCGTCGCGGCCGGGATCGCCCTCGTCTCGATGGACGTGCGCGGCCAACACGGCTCCGCAGGTGAGTTTCACCCGTTCCGCGCCGAGCGCGCCGACGGCTACGACTCGGTCGAGTGGGTCGCCGCACAGGCGTGGTGCAGCGGTGCGGTGGCGATGGCCGGACGCTCCTACACCGCCGCGACGCAATGGCTGGCCGCCGCCGCGCAGCCGCCGCACCTGCGCGCGATCGCGCCGATCGCGATCGGCAGCAACTACTTCGACGGGTGGGTTTACCAGGGCGGCGCGTTCCAGCTCGGCTTCAACCTGTTCTGGGTGCAGATCATGGCCGGGCGCGGCAGGCGCGCGCGGGTGGAGGAGCAGTACAGCCACCTCCCGCTGGCGGACGCTCCGCTTGCCGCGGACAGTCCGGGCGGGGGCTTCTACCGCGAGTGGCTCGAACACCCCCTGCTCGACGACTACTGGCGCGCGCTGTCGATCGACGGCAGCTACGGCGAGGTTCGCGTGCCGGTCCTCAACGTCGGCGGGTGGTACGACATCTTCCTCGGCGGCACGCTCGAGAACTTTGTGCGGATGCGCCGCGAAGGGGGCAGCGAGCTGGCTCGAACGCGCACCCGCCTGCTGGTCGGCCCGTGGGCACACGGCAGCACGTACGGCGCCTACCCAGATCACGCCTTCGAGGCGTTCTCCTCGCAGGAGGGCATCGACATGCTCGCCGCGCAGTTGGAGTTCCTGGGCGAGCAGCTGCTCGAGCGCGAGTCCACCGACGTGCCCGCTCGGGAGCCGGCCGAGCGCGTGGATGGCGCCACCTGGGAGCCCGCCGAGCCCACGGCACCGGTGCGGATCTTCGTGATGGGCGTCAACCGCTGGCGCGATGAGCCGGACTGGCCGCTGGCGCGTGCAGCGCAAGAGCGGTGGTACCTGCGCAGCGACGGTGACGCTGCAACGGCCGGCGGTCTGTTGTCTCGGGCCGCGCCGGCCGAGGAGCCGCCGGACACATTCACGTTCGACCCCCGCGACCCGGCGCCGACGATCGGCGGCCCGACGTCGCTGCCGGGCAAGTTCATGCGCACCAACGCCGGTCCGCTCGACCAGCGCCCACTCGAAGGCCGCCGCGACGTGCTCGCCTACACGAGCGAGCCGCTGCCGGAGGACCTGGAGGTGACGGGGCCGCTCAGCCTGACGCTGCACGCCGCAACCAGCGCCCGCGACGCCGATTGGGTGGCCAAGCTCTGCGATGTGCAGCCCGACGGGTTCTCACGAATCCTCGCAGAGGGCGTCCTGCGCGCCAGCTTCCGCGAAGGCTTCGAGCGGCAGGTGCCAGTCGAGCCTCGGCGCCCGTACGAGTACACAGTCGAGCTGCAGGCGACGAGCAACGTGTTCCTACGCGGCCACCGCGTCAGGCTGCTGCTCACAAGCAGCTCGTTCCCGCGCTTTGACCGCAACAGCGGCGCGGCGCTGGCGCCGGGTGACGTACGCGAGGAGGATTTGCGCACCGCCGAGCAGACGGTCTTCCACGACGCGCAGCGCGCCTCCTCGCTGCTGTTGCCCGTGGTCCCCGATCGTTAGTCCGGTGACTACACACAAAGCGCACTTTGGGAGGGCAGGCACGGCGCAAAAGACCATCCGAAGAAGAGATAGGCGTCTGCCACGCGCGCGACCGCTTCACCAGATGGTCAACGCTGGGTCGAATGCGGCGATGGCCGTGTCGCGTGTGACGAGGTGGGATCTCGTTGCCAGCGCGGTTGCGTAGATCAGACGGTCGATCGGGTCGCCTGGGAAGCGCTTCGCGTCCAGCAGGCCTGCCGCTACTGCGATCTCGGCGCTCGGCGGGAGTGGCTCGATACGGGGATCGGCGAGCGCTTGACTGACCCACAGGCCGACATCGCGGTCGAGCGTGATACGTCCGCGTACTGCGAGCATTGCGACCTCCCACGCGCTGAGCGTGGAGACGCCGATGTTCGTGGCCTGGTCGATGGCGGCTCGTGCTGGCTCGGAGAGACGCTGCGGCTCTGCGGCCCACCAGAGCCAGGCGTGCGTGTCGAGAACGATCACCGCGTGGCGGCGTCCCACTCGATGTCGAGTGGCTTGGCCAGGTACTCGTCGGAGACGTTGAACGACACCGATCCGCGCAGGCTCTTCGGCTCGCTCGCGGCGAGGACCCGGGCGACGGCGCGTCCTCGCTTGGTCACCGTGATCTCCTCGCCGGTGGCGGCGACCTCGTCGAGCATGGCCAGGCACTGGGCCTTGAACTGGCTTGCGGACACCGTGCGAGTAGACATGACCATGGTCATCTTACCACGGTCAGCAACGGGGAGGCGAGCGCCGTGGGCTCTGGTGCCGGCGGGCGCCTCAGCCGGCCACCGCCGCGCCGCGCGCCGCGAGGTCGAACTCCTCGACCCCGGGCAGCAGCTCGAGCGCCTCGGCGAGCGTCATGCCGTCCTCGGCGAACAGGCCCTCCGCCTCCCACCTGCCGGGGTCCAGGCTGACCACGAGCGGGTTGATCCGCGCCTGCGGGTCGGGCGGCTCGGGCAGGTTTTTGGCCGCGAGGAAGAAGATCCACGTCGCCATCGCCTTGACGACCTCGACTTTCTCCCGAGCGCGCTCGATCATTTCGCCCTGGTCGAAGGGCTGCCCGATTTCGTGCTGGGTCTTGACGATCGGCTCGAAGTCGTTGCAGAGGACCGACACGCCCTCCCATTTACGCGGTTCCAGCGGGTGCCATTCGCGGAACAGGCCCTGCATCCGTTCGAGCAGCGGGATCAGCGTCTCGAACATGTCGACGATGTCGCCGAGGTCCTCGGGCTGGGTCATCTTGCCGTGCACGAACAGGAACGCCAGCGTGCAGAAGTAGGCGGTGTTGTCGTACAGCTGCTTGGCGAGCATCACCTGCGGGTTGCCGAAGAACTGGTACTGGTCCTTGTAGAGGGAGATCGTCGGGTTGAACAGCTGGAAGAAGAAGAAGTTGAAGAAGTCCAGGCGCTCCTCGATGTCCTCGCCGTCGAGCTCGCGGCAGATCAGGTCACCCCCGAAGCTGTTGCCGTAGGCGATGTAGTCCGAGCCGGGCGAGTACAGCGCGTCGATGAAGCCTCCCGCCTCGCCCGTAAGCGTCCAGCGGTCCATCGAGAACATCTCGCTGGAGGCGTAGGAGAAGTCCTCGATCACGAGGAAGTCTTCGACCTGCTCGCGCCGGCCCTTCACCTCGGCGGCGAGCTGCGGCTCGTGCGCTTCCATCCAGCTCAGCAGACCGTCGAACGTGTTGATCTGATCGAAGGGGTGAAAACGCGGGTCGGCGCACAGGCCGATGCTGATCGGGCCGGAGGCGAGGCGGATCAGCCACAGCCAGTAGCCCTCGTCGACGAGGTGGGTCGTCGCGTAGCTGCGGATCCCGAGATTTTTCTCGCGGTTCAGCCACTCCTCGTCCTTGATCCACTCCTCGAAGTCGAGTCCCCCGCCGAGGCGAAACCAGGCGGCGTTGATGTGGTGGCCGGTCTCGGTGCCGAGGCCGAGCTTGTTGCGCAGCACGTTGCGCCGGCCGGTGGCGTCCACCACCCAGTGCGCCGTGACGGTGACCGTGTCGTCCTCGTGCGCGAAGGTCACCTTGTGGTCCTCGGTACCGGGGCCGATCTCCACGTCGGTGACCCGCCAGCCGCGGTAGGCGTCAGCGCCGTGGGCGACGCAGCGGTTGAACAGCTCGTTCTCGAAGCGCCCGCGGTCGATCTGGTGGGTCCACACCGGGTGGTCGCCGGGCGTCGCCGGCGTGCAGAACTCAACGCGGCGGCTGAGGTCGGAGTTGTCCCCCGCCGGCATGTAGAAGCGCAGCCCGAGCTTGCGCAGCTGCACGGACTCGAGGTGATCCTTCATGCCGAGGATCTCGCGGTAGTAGTACGCGCCGTTCTCGACGGTCGACTCTCCCACCTTGAACGCCGCCTCGGGCGCGGGCTCGGCGCGTTTGTCGCACACCAACACCTTCGTCTCCGGGCGCTGGCGCTTGAGCTGGAGCGCCATCGACAGACCGGCCAGGCCACCTCCGAGAATCGCCACGTCGTAGTGGCCGTGAGGGGCACGCACCGCCTTCATCTCGGGAATCGACGCCGAACGATCTGCCATCTGCTCCTCCTTAGGGTGTTCTGGTCGGTCCTTGGGGTGGTCTGGTGAGCTGCTGCGTCGGTGGTCTGCGTCAGGGCGTCATGCCGGAAGGATCGCGAGGATCTGCTCGCCCAGCTGCGCGCCGGAGCCCG
The DNA here is from genome assembly GCA_963715925.1 of uncultured Solirubrobacterales bacterium. Classification (GTDB taxonomy): domain Bacteria; phylum Actinomycetota; class Thermoleophilia; order Solirubrobacterales; family Solirubrobacteraceae; genus Palsa-744. The sequence goes on from OY970282.1 coordinate 327,061, forward strand.
AGCCGAGGATCTTCCCGTCGCCGTCAACGACCACGCCCACGGCCTCCTGGTCGACGCCGCTCAGCCCGAAGCTGTCAATCACCTCGCCCGACCAGTCCATCAGCATGATCACGTCCTTCGACGGATCGCCCAGCGGCGGCTTGCCGGCGGCCGCGAGCGTCGCGGTCTCGTCCTGGACCGCCTCCTGAAAGGCTTTCTTGAGCTGGCTCTTGACGACTATACGGGCCGCCCGCGGGGCGGCCTGTAGATCCGAGACGCCGATCACCGGCAGCTCGTCGGGGCCTTTGCTCGAACGGATCGCCTGGATGCCCTGCTTCAGCTGAGGAGCGCTCTCGCGCCCGCCGAACACGAGGACTACGGTGCGGCCGCGAAAGTCGCCGAGCGACACCTTGTGCCCAAGCACATGGTCGAGCGTGAAGTCCGGGGCCTGCGCGGGAAGCTGCTGGGTCGACACCTGCCTCACCTCCATAAGAGGGTGGCGCAGTCGGCTGAAGCCGACGAGCCGGGCCCCCTATCTCTAGTTGTACGACGTCGCGTGCGGGAACTCTACCCGAGTGCGCCTCACCACATCTGGTAGGTTCGCCGGCATGACCAGGGTGGTCGTGGTCGGGGCGGGAATCGGGGGTCTTGCGACCTCGATCGCCCTGCGTGGGAGCGACGCCGAGGTCGTCGTGCTGGAGCGGGCGGCGGAGCTGGCGAAGGTCGAGCTGGGCGCGGGCGTCACGCTGTGGTCCAACGCGATGCTGATCCTCGATCGGCTCGGCGTGGGCGCCGAGATCCGCGCGCGGGGGGCGGTCCTGGGATGCTTCGAGCAGCGCACCGCGCGCGGGCGGCTGCTCTCACGCTGGCCGCTGGATGAGATGGCGCGCCGGCTGGGCGCTCCCGTGTGCGGGATCAACCGCCCCGATCTGCACGCTGCGTTGGTCGCCGGCGCGGGCGAGCAGCAGCTCAGGACCGGGTGCAACGTGGAGCGCTTCGAGCAGGCGAACGGCGCCGTCAGCGTCGCGCTCTCCGGGGGCGCCAGCGAGGCGGGCGACGTGCTGATCGGCGCCGACGGGATCGACTCCACGGTTCGCAGGCAGCTGCTCGGCGAGCGAGCCCCACGGCACTCCGGGTTGACGATGTGGCGCGCGAACCTGCCCTACGACGAGACGATCGCCCCGGGTGTGGACTTCATCGCGTGGTGGGGCGCCGGGACGAAGTTCGTCGTGTTCCGCTCGGGGCCCGAGCGCCTGAGCTGGGAGGGCATCGTCACCGCCGCGCCGGGCGGTCAGGACCCCCCTGGTGGGCGCAAGCGCACGGCGCTCGAACGCTTCGCGGGCTTCACCGACCCGGTCGAGCGGGTGATCGACGCCACCTCCGAAGAGGCGATCTTCCGCACCGACGTGTTCGACCGCCCGCCCGACGAGCGGTGGGGCGAGGGGCGCGTGACGCTGCTGGGCGACGCGGCCCACCCGATGACGTTCGCCGTCGGGCAGGGCGCGGCGCAGGCGCTCGAGGACGCGCTCGCGATCGGTCGCGTGCTGGGCGCGGGCGCCCCCGGCGACCTCGACGTGGCGCTGCGCTCATACGAGCGGCCGCGGATCGCCCGCGCCGCGCACTTTCAGACGATGGCGTGGCGGCTGGCGCGCGCCGGGGCGCTCGAAGCTCGCCCGGCGCAGGCGCTGCGCAACGCCGCGTTCACGCTCTCCTCGCCGATCGGGTGGCGGATGCAGGTCAAGGACATGACGCTGCCGGAGTGATTCAGGAGGCCACGCCGGGGCCGGAGACGCCGCTGCTGTCGAACGCCTCGCCCTTTTCGTTACACCAGCCCAAGCCGACCTCCCAGGCTAGCTTGGGGTCGATCGTGGCAAATGCCAGCGCGCTCTTGTAGAGCGGGAGTACCGACTTGGCCCCTGGCGGCGCCATGTACAGGACCCGGTCGACGTCCACCTCAGATGCGGGGGGGTCCTTGACGATCTGGAAGACGCCCATCATCCCGTTGTCCTCGTGGAAGTCGACGTGGCAGTGGAATACCGACTTCCCGGTAAAGTCGATCGGGTGAATGCGGATTGTGACTGAGCCGCCGGCGGGCACGTTCACGGTGTCCTGCCAGTCGATCCAGTTCAGGGGCCGGCCGTCGATCGCGACCACCTGGAACGGGTTGGTGTGGATGTGGAAGTTGTGCCACTCGTCGCTGCGGGCGGTGTCCGGGCTCTTGATCGTCCACTGCTCGACGGAGTTCAGCGCCATCGTGATGTCGACCCGGTTGGCGTTGAACAGCTTTCCGTTGAGGGGAAACGTCGGCTCGTGGACGAGCGAGGGCACCCTGGCCATCACGATCGTGCGGTAGACGTCGACGTGGGCGTGGCGCAGGTCGAGCGGGTCGCCGATCGGCCCGCTCGGCAGCGGCACGTTCTCAGGGGAGCCCGAGGAGACGACGTTGATGAGCGCCTGGAAGCCGAAGTTCCGGCCGTGTTCGGGCACGCCGCCGAAGGGGTCGAAGCAGCCCTTGAAGCACGGCTGGAACGGAATCGCGTTTAGCGTGTAGCGGCCGGGCTGCGCGCCGCGCACGAGCACGTCCACACGCTCTCCCGGGCCCATCAGGATTTGGTTTTCCGAGCGCATGTAGCGCAGCGTCTGGCCGTCGTATGCGAGCACCTCGAAGGTCACGCCCGGCAGGGCCAGCTTCACGAACCGCTCGCCGGTGGCGTTCACGATCCGCCAGCGCTGCAGTTCCCCAGGGCGGATGTGCAGGGTCGGTTGGTAGACCCCGTTGACCAGTAGTTCGGTCGGGCCGGGGCTGGGCGGCGGTTTGATCTGGCCGGGCTTCACCCCGGGGATCGGGAGCGGTTTGCCGCCCGGCGGGGTGGGCTTGCCGCCGTGGATCATGATCAGCCGCTGGGGGATGTTGGGCATGACGTTGTCAAGCCCGCCCTCGACGATGATCCCGCCGAGCATCCCCGCCGTGGTCTCGGCGTCCACAAGCGGGTGGTAGTGGGGGTGGTACCAGTCCGTCCCGGAGGACTGGTCGAGCGGGATTTGGTAGGTGTAGTGGAAGCCTTCGAGGGGGTGGATGTCGATGAAGATGTTGTCGCTGTCGCCTTCGGGGCTGACGTGCAGGCCGTGCACGTGCAGGTTCGTCGGGATCGGCAGCTTGTTGACGAGGTTCACGTGCACGACGTCGCCGCGACAGATCACGAGCGTCGGTCCCGGCGTGCTGCCGTCGTACTCCATCCCTTCGTAGGTGTGGTTGTTGACGTGGATCGTGTACGTCGTCGCGGTGAGGGTCGTGTTCAGCACGCCGTCGTGGCTGAAGATCGTGGGGGGCTCGGGGAACCCGTCTTTGATCCAGCCGGAGAAGTGCTTGTCGCAGGCCGGATTCGCCCGTCCCGCCTGCGCCGAGCCGCCAGCCAGCAGCAGGATCGCGGCCACCGCGACGATCGCCGCGACGCCGGCGCCTGCGCCGATCAGCGGCCCCCGGCGCCTGCGCGAGGTTCGCGGCGCGGCGACCGGACGGATCCTCGTCGCGTCGGGGTCGACGATCGGACGGATCCGCGTTGCGTCGGGGTCCTCGGAGGGACTCATCGAGCCGGCTACTCCTCACCTAGAGGGTGGCGCAGTCGGCCGGAGGCCGCCCAGAGGGTGGCGCAGCCGGGCCCCTCTTCCTCGGTCATTCGGGCCCCTCGTTCTCGCTAATCCCGATGCGTTCGTGCAGCCGGCGCAGCGGCGCGGGCGCCCACCAGTTGCGCTCGCCGAGCAGCGCCATCAGCGAGGGCACGAGCAGCGCGCGGATGACCGTCGCGTCGAGCAGCACCGCGACCGCGATACCGACCCCGACCTCCTTGATGAACACGATCGAGGAGGTCGCGAAGGCGCCGATCGCCACACAGAACAGGATCGCTGCCTGCGTCACGATCGGGCCGGTGCGCTGCAGGCCGATCGCGACCGACTCCCTGTTCGGCTGGCCGGCGTCGTGGGCCTCCTTGATGCGGGTCAGCAGGAACACCGTGTAGTCGCTGGAGAGACCGAACGCGACCGCGAAGATCAGGATCGGCTGGGAGATGTCGATCGCGTGCAGGCTCTGAAAGCCGAGCAGTCCCTGCAGATGCGCGTCCTGGAAGATCAGCACGAGGATCCCGAACGCGGCACTCAACGACAGGAAGGTCATCAGCAGCGACTTGAGCGGGAGGACCACAGAGCCGGTCATCAGGAATAGGACGCTGGCGGTGAGCACGCAGAGGATGATCGCCACCAAGGGCAGCAGACCGGAGATCGTCGCCCGCTGATCGAGGAACTGCGCGGTGGCTCCACCGGCTTGGATCGCCGGGCCGCGGTGAGCGCGGATGTCCTTGACCAGGCTGATCGTCTCAGCGGCCAGAGGGCGCTGCGCGGGCAGCACCGCAAACGTCCAGTAGCCGCCGGGCAGCGCGCTCGGCGGGCCGCCCGCCGGCAGTGCGCCGGGCAGCGCGCGCACCTGTGCCGCGAGCGTAACCATCTGCCCTCCCGCGCTCGGGGGCGCCTGCACCAGCGCCGTGATCTGCGAGGACGCGTCCGTGGAGTAGTCGCTCAGCAGCGTGTCGTCGACGGTGCGTGCGGAGAGGCCCTGCGGGACCCCGCTCGCGTCCACGCCGATGAACTTGATCCCCGTGAACGGGAGGCCCAGGGCGAGCAGCACGACCACGCACGCGATCGCGATCGGCACCGGCCTCCGCATCACCCCCTGCGAGAGCCGGTACCACGGCCCCTCCTGCTGCTGCGAGGCGGCCCGCTTCGCAGCGCGCTGCCAGCGTGCCGGCGCGAGCGAGTTGATCCGCGGCCCCAGCACCGCGAGCAGGGCAGGCAGGGCGACGAGCGCGACCGTCACCGCGACCAGCGCCGTGATCGCGCCGCCGAGCCCCATCGAGACCATGAACGGCATCGGGATCAGGCACAGCGTCGCGATCGCGAGCGCCACCATCACGGCGCTGTAGGTGATCGTGCGCCCGGCCTTGTGGACCGCACGGCGCAGCGCCTCGCGTTCGGCGCCGGCGCGCTGCGCTGCTGCGCCCGCCTCCCCGGGCGGGAGCGCACCGTCGCTCTGCGACTGCGACCCATCAGGCTCAATCTTCGCCAGCTCCTCGCGGTAGCGGGACACCACGAACAGGCTGTAGTCGATCGCGAGTCCCAGCCCCAGGCCGATGACGATGTTCAGCGCGAACTGCGACAGCGGCAGGAACGAGTTGACGACACGCAGGATCAGGAACGTGGTCATGACCGTGATGCCGCCGACGAACAGCGGCATCAACGCCGCCACGACGCCCCGGAAGACGAACAGCAGGAGGATGAAGAGGATCGGGAACGCCAGTCCCTCGGCCTTGCCGAGATCCTTCCCGACCTCGCTGCCCAGCTGCTGAGAGGCGACCGCGGGCCCGCCGAGCAGGACAGTCGGCGGCTTCTGCACCCGTTCCAAGAGCCGCTTTGCGGCTTCGGAGGCGGCGTTGTCGGACACGTTCTTGAAGAACGCCGCCACGTAGGTCGAGCGCCCGTCGCGTGCGACGAACGAGCGGCTGCCGGTGCTGTAGTAGGTGAGCGTCCGCGTCACAGCCGGGTCCTGGCGGAGCGCGGCGGCGACGCTTGTGACCAGCGCGCGGGAGCCCGGCGCGCCCACGCCTCCGGGCGGGGTGACAAGCGCGATCACCTGCGGGCCCGGGCGTTCGCCGGTTGCGTCGCCGATCCGTTTTTCGACGACCACGCTCTGGGAGGAGTGGTTGTTGAACGGATTGTTGGCGTGCAGCATTCCGGCGACCGGCGCGCCAAGCGCGACCGCGATCACGAAGAAGACCCCGATGCCAGCCAGGATGCGCCCCGGGTGGTGGTCGGAGAGGCCGGCGAGCCTGCCCAGCAGGCCGGGCCTCTCGGGAGGTGGGGAAGCAGTGGAGGCCTGGTCGGAGGCGGCCCGGCGCACGCGCGTGGCGCCGGGGTCGACGTTGCGGACCACCGTCGCCTCGGGGACGACTTTGCGGATCACCGTCTTCTCAGGGTCGCGGTCGCGCTCGTCGGTCATGGTCGTGCCCCCGGTCTCGTGCGGGCCGCCATCGCTCTGCGGCCCTCACGTACGTTTCCACGGAGCGAGGGCTTCGACATCAGTGCCCGCCTTCTCCGGCGTAGAGCATATGCCGCTGGCGGATCAGCAGGAAGGCGATCAGGCACCCGACCGCCGCGACGAGCGCGGCGAGCACGAAGATCGTGCGCAGGCCGCTCGCGTAGCTGAGGTGCGCCACGGCGATGAGACCGGGCTGAAACGCGGCGGGCGAGCGGTGCACGAGCTCCGGCGCGCCGCCGGTCGAGATCGCGTTGGCGGCGGTGTGCGCGAGCGGCGCCAGCGGCGAGCCGGTGAGCGCGCTGTGCACTTCGATGCGGACCTGACGCTGCAGCAGCGTGCCGGCGACGGCGATGCCGGCCGCCGTCCCGGCCTCGCGGAAGGTGCTGTTCATCCCCGAGGCCATCCCCCCGCGCCAGGGGGGGACGACCGACACCGCCGTGGAGGCGAGCGTCGGGTTCATCAGGCCGAGCCCGATCCCGGTGAGGACCAGGCCGGGCAGGATCGCCGTCCACGTCGAGCTCGAGCTGACCGCGGTCATCGAGAGCACCCCGACGGAGACCAGCGCGAGGCCGAGCGGGAGCACGACGCGGGGGCTGACCGATCCGCTCATGCGCCCGGCGAGCGGCGCGAACAGCAGCGCCGCCCCGGTGAACACGAGCATCCGCAGGCCCGTGCCTACCGCGGAGTAGCCGAGGATCGACTGCAGCCAGGTCGTCAGGAAGAAGATCAGCGCGAGCACCGAAAAGCACACGGCGAAGGCCGACACCGAGGAGCCGACGAAGGTCGGATTGCGAAACAGCCCCAGGTCGAACATCGGGAACTTGCGCCGCCGCTCGACCGCGACGAAGGCGGCGAACAGGACCACCGAGGTGGCGAAGCAGCCCAGGATCAGCGCGCTCGTCCAGCCCTCGTCGTTGCCGCGGATCGTCGCGAAGACCGCCAGGAACATCGCGCCGGTGAAGGTGAAGAGGCCGGGCCAGTCGACCCGCGTCGGCGGGCCGGGGAGGTTGACCACCTTGCGCTGGAGGATCACGAAGGCCGCGATCGCGATCGGCACGTTGACGTAGAAGATCGCCTGCCAGCCGATGCCCTGCACGAGCAGGCCGCCGACGATCGGGCCGAGCGCGACCGACAGGCCGCTGACCGCCCCGTACAGGCCGAACGCCACAGCCCGCTCCCCGGCGGGGAACTCCTGCACGATCAGCGCCAGCGCACAGGCGAACATCGTCGCCCCGCCGATGCCCTGCACGCCGCGGGCGAAGTCGAGCACTGTCGCGTTCGGGGCCTGGGCGCAGACGACGGAGGCGATCGTGAAGATGACCAGCCCGATCGTCAGCACGCGCTTGCGTCCGTAGATGTCGGCCATCATGCCCGCGGTCAGCAGCACCGAGCACAGCATCAACGCGTAGGCGTCGACGATCCACTGCAACTGCGGGAAGCTCGGGCGCAGCGCCCCGGAGATCGTAGGCAGCGCCACGGCCACGATCGTGACGTCGAGCAGCAGCATGAACACGGTGATCAGCACCACCGCGAGCGTCCACCACTTGCGCGTCCCGGACTCCGCCCCCAACAGCTTCGGGGACTGGCTGATGACTTCGCGAATGCCGCTGACCTGCGGCGGCAGGATGTGTGCGGCCATCCCGGCGAACACCGGCGAGGTGAGCTCGATCGTCGCCTCGCCGATCTGGATGCGGTCGCCGGGCACGAGCGCCGTGCGGGCAAGGATGCGCTCGCCGTTGACGTACGTGCCGTTGGAGGAGCTCAGGTCGTCGATCGTGGCCACGCCGTCGCGCACGGTCACCTTCGCGTGCCGCCGGGAGACCTCGCTGTCGAGCACCTGCAGGTCGCACTCGGGCTCGCGGCCGATCGTCGCGCTGCCGCCGGTCACCGCGGCCGCATCACCGGCTCCCGGTCCGCTGAGGATCTCGAGCTCGCCGTCGCTGCCGGCGGGCGCGTACGTCGGCGAGCGCTCGCGGGAGGGCCGCACCGCCTGCCTCATGCGCGTGAGCTGCTGCTCGCCGCCCGGCTGCTCGCTCACCGTGGGTCACCGTCGACGATCTGCCAGCAGCCATCCTGCAGGCGAAACCGGACGGACTGGCCCCGGTCGAGCGCGATCTCGGCCTCGGAGCGCTCCAGATCGACCTTCAGGCGAAGCTCCAACGGCGGCTGCGGTGAAGCCGGTGGTGGTGGAGGAGGAGGAGGAGTCGGCTCCGGTGGCGCTGGTGGCGGCTGCGGTGGTGTGGGTGGCGGTGGTGGAGGAGTCGGCTGCGGCGGGGCCGGCGGCGGCGGTGTGGGAGTCAGCTCCGGTGGTGCGGGCGCCGGCTCCCGCTGAGCCTGGGGCGCGCGGGCCGCGGCCGGCACGTCGACGACCGCAGTTGCCGCTCGCACATCGACGGCCGCACGCGCCGGCGCGGCCACGGCCGGCAGGACGCGCACCAGGAGCTTGGCCGTCCCCAGCTCGATCGTGTCGCCGAGCGACAGGACGACCGGCGTCTGCAGGCGCGTGTCGTTGACGGACGTCCCATTGGTGGACGAGAGGTCCTCGAGCTGGTACTCGCCGGTCGGCAGGCGGGTTATCTCGGCGTGGTGGCGTGAGAGCTCGGGGTCGTCGGCGAGCCGCCCGACGCCCTCGGACTGGCGGCCGAACACGAGTCGCTCCTCGACGCCGATCGTCGTCCCGGCCGCGTTGCCGGCCACCACCTCCAACTGCAGGCCGGTGGCCGGTGTGGTGCTCACGGCCTCGCGCTCGGAGCCGGCTCGCGGCTGAGGAACTGCTCGACAAAGTCGGTCGTCACATCCCCGGAGCGGAACTGCTCGTCGGCGAGCACGCGGCGGTGGAAGGGGATCGTCGTCTTCACGCCGCGCCCCTCGATCTGGAACTCCGACAGCGCGCGGTCCATCCGCTCGATCGCCTCGGAGCGGTCGGGCGCCCACACGATCAGCTTGGCGATCAGCGAGTCGTAGAACGGGGCGATGTTCCAGCCCGGGTAGCAGTGGGAGTCCACGCGCGTCCACGGCCCACCGGGCGGGACGTAAACGTTCAGACGCCCGGCCGCCGGGGCGAAGTCCCGCTCGGGGTCCTCGGCGTTGACGCGGCACTCGATCGCGTGGCCGCGCAGCACGACGTCCTCCTGGGTGACCGACAGCGGCTCGCCAGCGGCGACGCGGATCTGCTCCTGGATCAGGTCGACGCTCGTGACCATCTCGCTCACCGGGTGCTCGACCTGGATGCGAGCGTTCATCTCCATGAAGGAGAGGTTGCCCTCGTGGTCGAGCAGAAACTCCATCGTGCCGGCGCCGGTGTAGCCGACCGACAGGGCGCCGGCGACGGCGCGCTCACCGATGTCCCGGCGCTGCGCGTCGGAGAGGTGGATCGACGGCGCCTCCTCGATCAGCTTCTGGTGGCGGCGCTGCACCGAGCAGTCGCGTTCGAAGAAGTACACGCCGCTGCCGTGGCTGTCGCACACCAACTGCACCTCGGTGTGGCGGGGCGCCTCGAGGTAGCGCTCGATGTACACCGCGGAGTCCTTGAACACGGCCTGCGCCGTGGCGCGCGTCGTCTTGTACAGACGCCCCATGTCCTCGGCGCGGTGGACGACGTTCATGCCCCGCCCGCCGCCGCCCGCGACCGCCTTGATGATCACCGGATAGCCGATCGAGTCGGCGATCTCCTGCGCCTCGTCCGCGGTCTGAACGGGCTCGATCGTGCCGGGCAGCAGCGGCAGACCGGCCTTCTGCATCAGGTCGCGCGCGATCGCCTTGTCGCCCACCTTCTCCATCACCTCCGGGCGCGGCCCGATGAACGTGATCCCGTTGTCCGAGCAGATCTCGGCGAAGAACGGGTCCTCGGAGAGGAAGCCGTAGCCGGGGTGGATCGCGTCGGCGCCGGTCTTTTGGGCGGCGCCGATGATGTTCGGGATGTGCAGGTAGCTCTTACCGGGGTGGGGCGGCCCGACGTGCACGGCCTCGTCGGCGAAGCGCACCACCGCCGACTCGGCGTCCGCGGTCGAGTAGATCGCCACCGACTTAATGCCGAGCTCGCGGCACGCGCGCGCCACGCGGAGCGCGATCTCACCCCGGTTGGCGATCAGGACCTTCTCGAACACGCCGATCAGCTCCTTGGCGAGGCCGGACGCTCGACGGATCCGTCGCTCGCCCTAGTCATCGGCCGGCTCCAAGTACATCAGCACCTGCTCGAACTCGACCCACTCGCCGTTCTCGGCGACGATCTCAGCGACCTTGCCGCCCTCGCCGGCGGCCACCTCGTTCATCATCTTCATCGCCTCGACGATGCACACGGTGTCACCGGGCTCGACGGTCGAGCCGACCTCGACGAACGGCTTGGCGCCGGGCTGCGCGGCGCCGTAGTACGTCCCCACGAGCGGCGCCAGCACCGGCACCCGGTTGTCCTGCTCGAGGTCGCCGATCGTGAAGACCCCCGAGGCCATGCGCGCGCCGGGGGCGATGCTCAGACCGGGGCCCGCGCCGGTGGCGACGGGCCCGCCGGAGGCTTGGATGCCAGCCCCACCGGCCGCCGCGCTCCCCGCGGCGAGCGGCGCCGCGGGCGGGGAGCCGCGCTCGATCTCGATCTTGTAGTCGCCGGCAGCGACCGCGAAGCGCTGCACGGTGGAGCCCTCCAGGCGCTTGATCAGGTCGCGCGCCTCGGCCCAGACCGACTCGATCAGCTGGCGGTCGGGGGTGTGGGTGTTCTCGTTGTCGCTCATGTCTCCCCTGTGATTGGCGGAAGTGTGGGCTGGCGCCCGGGGGTGCCGAACTTGCGAAAGCGCTCATAGCGCTGGGCGATCAGCTCATCGGCGCTGAGCGGGAGCAGTTCGCCCAGGGAGGCCACGATCGCGGCCTTGAGGTTCGCGCCAGCCGCCACCGGGTCGGCCTGCGCGCCACCCTCGGGCTCGGGCACGACGGAGTCCATCACGCCCAGGCGCAGCAGCTCGGGGCTCGTGATGCGCAGCGCGCTCGCGGCGCGCGGGGCGGCGGAGGCGTCCTTGAAGAGGATCGTCGAGCAGCCCTCGGGTGAGATCACCGAGTAGTAGGCGTTCTCCATCATCAGCACCCGGTCGCCCACGCCGAGCGCCAGCGCGCCGCCGGAGCCTCCCTCGCCGGTGACCGCGGTCACGGCCGGCACCGGCAGGCGCGACATCAGCATGATCGATTCGGCGATCGCGTTCGACTGGCCGCGCTCCTCGGCCCCCAGCCCGGGGTAGGCCCCGGGCGTGTCGACGATCGTCACCAGCGGCAGGCCGAAGCGCGCGGCGTAGCGCATCAGCCGCATACTCTTGCGGTAGCCATCGGGCTCGGGCATCCCGAAGTTGTGCTCCACCAGCTCGCTGGTGGTGTGGCCCTTCTGCTGGCCGATCACCATCACCGTCAGCTCGCCCAGGCGCGCGAGGCCCGCGACGATCGCCGCGTCCTCCTGAAACACGCGGTCGCCGTGCAGCTCCTGGAAGCCGTCGAACACGAAGCCGACGAGGTCGAGCATCCGCGGCCGGTCGATGTGGCGGGCGAGCTGGACGATCTCCCAGGGGTCGCGTGCCGGCAGCTGCCCGGGGTCGACGACCGGCGCGGCCCCCTCGGTGGCCGGCAGGCGCCGCTGCTGCGCCGCCGCGTCCTCCCCGCGAGCGGCCTCGGCGGCGGCGTGCAGCTCGAGCAGGTTGCGGATCGTGCGCCGCAGGCCTTCGCGCGGCTCGACGAGGTCGAGCATCCCGTGCTCGAGCAGGAAGCCGGCGGTCTGGAACCCGTCGGGCAGCTTCTGGCGGATCGTCTGCTCGATCACGGTCGGCCCGGCGAAGCCGATGTGCGCGTCGGGCTCGGCGATCAGGATGTCGCCGAGCGTCGCGTAGGAGGCGGAGACGCCGCCGTAGGTGGGGTCGGTGAGCAGCGAGATGAACAGCACGCCCTCCTCGGCCAGCCGCGCCACCGCCTGGGAGGTCTTGACCATCTGCATCAGCGACACGCAGCCCTCCTGCATACGGGCGCCGCCGGAGGCGGAGATCACCAGCAGCGGCGTGCGGGTCTCGAGCGCAAGCTCGGCCGCGCGCGTGATCGACTCGCCCACCGCACCGCCCATCGAGCCGCCGATGAACGAGAAGTCGATGCCCGCCACGACGATCGGCAGGCCGTCGATCGTGCCGGTGCCGTGCAGCGCGCCCGTCTTGGTCTCGCTCTTGCGCTGCGCCTGCGCGATCCGCTCGACGTAGGGCTTGGAGTCCGCGAAGGACAGCGCGTCGAGGATCTCCAGGTCGCCGGAGAGCTCCTCGAAGGAGCCCTCGTCCAGCAGCTGGCCCAGGCGCTCGCGGATGCGCAGCCGGAAGTGGTGGTTGCAGTCGGGGCACACGCCGAGGTTGCGGCGCAGGCGCTTGTGGTACACGAACGCCGTGCACGAGGGGCAGCGGAACCACTCCGCCGCGGCCGCGGGGCTGGCTGTCGCGGTCTCAGCCAAGGATGTCCTCCGCAGCGAGACGGCGGTCGTCAGCGTGCATCCGCCGGTACTCCGATAGCGATGCGCTCAGGGCGGCATCGACCTCCTCGCGCGTGGGCGCCTGCTCGGCCGGTTCACCTGCCTGGGCTTGAATAAAGGCAATCAGATTAAGGGTTCGGCCCTGGGAATCGCTGACCGGCGCCTCGCGCGCAAGCTCCAACGCGCGCGGCCAATCCTCGCGTTTGATTGCCGCGGCGAGCATCCCGTGCAGCGGGTAGAGCTCGTGCCCGGCGACGTCGTCGAGCGCGCGCAGACGCTCGAACGCGGCCGCCGCCTCCTCGAGCTGCCCGACCTCGAGGCTGAGCTCGGCGACGTCGAGCGCGGACACCAGGTCCTCGGGCTCGGCCTCGGCGATCCGCTGCGCCTGCGCCAGCGCCTCCTCGTAGTGGCCGAGCGTCCGGTACATGTCAACCAGGCTGATCGCCGCGGTGGAGGCTCCGCGCATGGACTGCGCCGCCTCGCTGAGGTAGCCGACCGCCTCCTCCTCGCGCCCGGTCGCAGCGGAGGTGTGGCCGAGGTGGCTGAGCGCCACCTTGTCGGCGGGGTTCAGCTCGACGGCCTTGCGGAAGGCGTCGCGCGCCTCGTCCATGCGGCCCTCCGTGGCGAGCGCCTCCCCCAGGTGGTGCCAGGCGTCGGCGTGCTCGGGCGCCAGCTCGGTGGCGCGCCGCAGCTGCTCGGTGGCGTCCTCGGCGTCGAGCTCCACGCCGGCGCGCCCGGCGAGCAGGAGCAGCTCGACGTCCTCCGGTGCGCCGGCCAAGCCCGCGAGCGCCGCCTCGCGGCTCGCGCGGTACTCGCCGGCCTGGAGGTGAGCCTCAGCCCGTTGTGCAGCGTCCGCGCTCATCGAGCCCCCCGCGTCCCGCCGGCCGGGAGGTGGGCGCCCACCCGCTGCACCGTGCTCGTGGTCATCGATCCCCGCACGTCATCACGTGTTCTCTGCACCGCTTCACGCCCCGGAGCCCGGCCACACCCAGTTGGTCAGCTCGGGCGGGTCGTCACCGAACTCGCGGATGTAGCGGCGGTGCTCGGCGAGCTGCTCGCGGTACTTCGCGATCGCCTCCTGGGCGCCACCGATGTTGCGCACCGCGAACGCGCCCGACATGCCGCCGACGACCTCGCTCATGCCCAGGTCGACGCGGCTCAGCGCCTCGATCGCCAGCTGGTAGCGGTCGACGCCGTTCATCGCCAGCAGGTCGAACGGCGTGGTGGTGGTGCCCTCCTCGGCGTAGCCGCGCACGTGGAAGCGCTCCTGCGCCGGGCGGCGGTGGATCAGCTGGTGGACCGCCGAGGGGTAGCCGTGGAAGTTGAAGATCACCGGGCGGTCGCGGGTGAACAGGTCGCCGAACGCGCCGGCCGGCATCGCGTCGGGGTGTTTGCCAGGCGCCGCCAGCGCGAACAGGTTGGTGACGTTGACGAAGCGCACCTTCAGGTCCGGCACGTCCGCTTTCAGCAGGCTGGCGGCCGCCAGCAGCTCGATCGTGGGGATCGTGCCGCAGGAAGCCAGCACCAGGTCGGGCTCGCCGTCATCGCCCGAGCTCGCCCACTCCCACGCGGAGGCCCCGGCGCGGACGTGCGCCACGGCCTCGTCCATCGTCAGCCACTGCGGCAGCGGCAGCTTGGAGCCGATGACAAGGTTGATGCAGCCCGTCGCGGCCAGGCAGTGGTCGACGGTCGCCAGCAGCGTGTTGGCGTCCGGCGGCACGTACACGCGGGCGTGCTCCTCGCGGCGGTTGAGCATCGAGTTGATGAAGCCCGGCATCTGGTGGGAGTAGCCGTTGTGGTCCTGGCGCCAGCCCTCGGAGGTGAGCAGGTAGTTCAGCGACGCAACCGGCTCGCGCCAGGGCGCCTCCTCGCGCGACATCTTCAGGAACTTGCCGTACTGGTTGACCATCCCGTCGACGATCGGGATGAACGCCTCGTAGCAGGGGAAGAGCCCGTGGCGGCCGGTGAGCACGTAGCCCTGCAGCCAGCCCTGGCAGTTGTGCTCGGAGAGGACCTCCATGATGCGCCCGTCGGGCTTGTAGTCGGGGTTGATCGCGGGGTCGACCGGCCACTCGTAAGCATGGTTCTCGACCTTGAACACCGCCCCCAGCCGGTTGGAGGCGACCTCGTCGGGGCACACGATGCGGAAGTTGGCCTGCGCGCGGTTGAGCTCGAAGACCTGGGCGAGGTACTCGCCGACCGCACCGAGCGAGCTCTCGGTCGCGCCGCCCGGGCGCTCGAGCGCGACGGCGTGGGCGGACAGCTCGGGTAGTGCCAGCGGGACGCGCATACGGCCCCCGTTGACGTGGGGGTTGGCGCCCATGCGCCGCTCGCCCGTGGGGCACATCGCGGCGATCTCCGGGGCCGGGCCGCCGTTCGCGTCGAACAGCTCCTCGGGGCCGTAGGAGCGCAGCCAGTCCTCCAGCGCCTGCAGGTGCTCTGGGTTCGTGCGGGCCTGCATCGCGGGCACCTGGTGGGACTTGGAGGTGCCCTCCACGAGCACCCCGTCGAGTTCGTGGACGCCCGTCCAGCCCTTCGGCGAGCGCACGATCAGCATCGGCCAGATCGGCCGCTCGGGTCGGCGCCCTGCGCGCGCGGCGCCCTGCAGCTCGCGGATCTCCCCGTAGGCGGTGTCCAGGGCGCCGGCCAGCTCGCCGTCGAGGTCATCGCCCTGCACGATCAGCGGGTGCCAGCCGTAGCCCTCGAACAGCTTCGTCAGCTCGGTGTCGCTCATCGAGGCGAAGATCGTCGGGTTGGCGATCTTGTAGCCGTTCAGGTGCAGCATCGGCAGCACCGCGCCGGAGGTCGCCGGGTCGAGGAACTTGTTGGAGTGCCACGCGCCCGCCGTCGGCCCGGTCTCCGCCTCGCCGTCACCGACGATGCAGGCCACGATCAGCTCGGGGTTGTCAAGCGCGGCGCCGAACGCAGTGGCCAGCGCGTAGCCCAGCTCACCGCCCTCGTGAATCGTGCCCGGCACGATCGGGGCGATGTGGCTCGGGAAGCCGCCCGGCCAGGAGAACAGCCGCACGAGCTTTCCGAGACCCTCGCGGTCGCGGCTCATCTCGGGCTTGACATCTTCCAGGCACCCGTCGAGCCACAGGTTGGCGAGGTTCGCCGGCGCGCCGTGACCCGGACCGGTGACAAGCAGGACGCTCGCGTCCTGCTCGAGGATCAGGCGGTTAAGGCCCGCGTACATCAAGTTGATCCCCGGCACCGTCCCCCAGTGGCCGAGCAGGCGGTGCTTGACGTGCTCAGGCCGCAGCGGCTCCTCCAGCAGGTGGTTGTCCTGGAGGTAGATCATCGCCACCGCGATGTAGTTGGCTGCGCGCCTGTAGAACGCGAGCTTCTCCGAGATGGGCGACAGAGCTTGGGTAGACAACTTCCCCCCCGTTTTGGACTTGGCCTGCGAGCGGCAGGGACTATAGCGATGAAGCTGGCGCGTCGATCTCAGCCGAGACGTCGAGCACGGTCGCCGAGGGTGGGGCTGTGCGGCCCGCACATGTGCGGGCCGCCGATGGGCGCATGCGCCCATCGGTAGACGGGCCACATGTGGCCCGTCACGGGTCGCACATGTGCGACCCGGCAGGCTGGCGTATACGCCAGCCTGAACAGCATCGCCCGCCGCGCGTCGTCTTTCTGTCCACTCGCGCGGCTCACGCGACGAGATTGTTCCGCACTACCGAAACAGTAGATAGATCCAACGACTCAGGCCGCCGGGCCCAGGGGAAGCTATGAGCTCTTTCTATATCAGTGACACCACGACATCCGACGATGTAGTTGTCCTGGTGGTGGGTGGTGAGATCGACTACGAGGCCAGCCCGCAGCTCAAGGAGCGGATAGCGGATCATCTAAGGGACAACAGGCACCTGGTGCTCGACCTCTCGTGGGCGACCTTCATCGACTCGACGGCGATCGGTGTGCTTACGGGCGCTGCCACAAGGCTGCGCGAAGCCGGCAGCGGGTTGGCGGTCGTCTGCACCCATGAGCGGGTGTTGCAGATCTTTGAGATCACTGGCCTCGACAACCTCGTGACGTTGTGCAGCTCCTGCGAGGAGGCCCTCTCCGCGCTCGCGATGGCTGGTTGAAGTGCAGGCTTCGGCCGAACGGGCGGCTACGGAGTCCGTTGCAAGCGAGCTGGGCTTGCCCGCCCGACGCTCGGAACTGGGCGCGGCACGGCGGTACACGGCAGCGGCAGCGGCAGCGTGTGGCTTTGACGCCAATCGCTGCTACGAGTGCGTCTACGCAGTCAACGAGGCGGTGACCAACGCGCTCAGGCACGGTGCTCCCGATGCGCAGGGGCTGATCTACCTGAGCTCCATCGTAGACGCCGACCGCTTGACGTTTGCCGTCCGCGACTGCGGGACCTTCGCGCTGCCCACGCTGGATGCCGCCACGAGGTCCGAGCACGGCCGAGGACTCGCCTTCATGGCCAGCCTCATGGACGAAGTTCAGCTGCGCACCGAACCCGGGAACACCATCGTCCGCCTCTCCAAGGTTCGTGGGTGACCACATGCCCCCCGAGGGAACGCGGTGGCGAGCATGACGGCTCCGCAGCCCAGGGGAGTGGGAGCGACGACAGCGATGTTGCTCGTCGGCCTATGCACATCGTTGCTCGCCGCCGGGCATGCCCAGGCCCAGGCGCTCAAACCGTCCAGCGCCTCCACGACGTCCTCCTCGGGCACCCCCCTGGTCAGCGTGTCGCTGCTGCACACACAGCTGGTCAGCGTATCTTTGCCGAGCGCGTCCTCCCCGAGCACGCCTCTGGTCAGCGTGTCGCTGCCGGGCGCCTCCTCGCCTGAAGCGCCTCTGGTCAGCGTGTCGCTACCGAGCGCCTCTTCGCCTGAAACACCCCTGGTCAGCGTGTCGCTACCGAGCGCGCCCACTGGCAGCGCCTCGTCACCGCCTACCGGTGCGGCGCCTCCCACCAATCCTGCGGCGCCCCCCGCCAGCGCCCCGCCCCCCGCCAGCGCCCCGCCGCCCTCCAGCGTGCCGGACTCTTCCACCAAAGCCGCTGGGAGCCCAGCCGCCGCCACCGCGTCCGGTTCCGCTGGCGCTGCTCCTTCGTCACCAGGCGCGGCGACCGGCCACCAAGCCTCCGACGGAGTCGATCGCCAGCCATTCCGAGGCTCCGCCACGCAGTCGAGCCTGACGACGCGCCCGTCGGGGCAGGGGCGGCGACGCCGACAGCACCCCACGGGCCGTCCACCTGCCGGCCTCGCTGCGAGTCGGGCAAGCACATTGGGCTCCGCTCAGGGCGCTCCGCGCGCCGTCCGTCGCCCAGGCTCGCGTACTCGCGCCACAGCGCACGGCCAGAGCAACCCTCTGGACACGATCGGCAGACACATACCCTTGCCGATACCGGTTCCGGACTGGAGCAAGCCAATCATCATCGTGCTGCTGCTAGTGGCGATCTGGCTGGGCATCCGCTCCCGCCTCGCAGCGCTCCGCGCTCGACGTCTCGAGGGTCAACAGGTCGTGCTCCTGCGGGATATGGGCGTCATGCAGGAGGCGCTGGTGCCCGACGTCCCCACGCGTCTCGGCGGGCTGGCGGTCTCCGTCGCCTACCGGCCCGCCGAGGGCCCGGCCGCCGGCGGGGACTTCTATGACCTGTTCATCACCGAGGCCGGGAAGGTCGCGATCATCCTCGGCGACGTCGCCGGACACGGCCACGAAGCGCTGACTCACGCCGCGCTCACCCGCTACACGCTGCGCGCGTACCTCCAGGCGGGGTTGGAGCCGCGCGCAGCGCTCGCGCTCGCAGGCCGAGTCCTGGCCGATCCGGCGGGCGAGCGCTTCGCCACTGTCGCGGTCGGTGTCTACGACAAGCGGGGCAGCCGGCTGACCTATGCGCTCGCCGGGCATCCTCACCCGATCCTGCGCGGCCTTCCGGCGCGCGAGCCCTTGACGATCTGCTCATCTCCGCCGATCGGCTGGGGAGTCCCGACGGGGCGCCGCCAGAGCATCGTCCCGCTCCCGGCCGGCGCCGAGGTGTGCTTCTTCAGCGACGGCCTCATCGAGGCGCGCTGCGAGGGGCAGCTCCTCGGCCGCGAGCGCCTGACCGGGATCCTCGACGCACTTGGCCCCCGCCCACCCGCGGCCGATCTGCTCGAGCGGGTACGAGCGGTGGCCCAAGCGACCCCCGACGACATGGCGGCGTGCGTCCTCTCAGCAGAAGCGCCAGCCCGTGACGCCAGCGCCCACGTGGAGGAACTGGAGGCAGATGCCCAGACGCTGCAGAGCGGCAACGTCCAGCGCTTCCTCGAGGCCTGCCAGGTCCCCGCACCCGAGATCGCGCAAGCCATCGAGCTCGCGAGCGACATCGCCGTCGCATTCGACACCGCGCTGATCCGCATCGAGCTTGGGCCCACCGGCAGCGGCGTAGCCGGTGTCGCTCCTTCCGCCGCCCACCCCTCCGCGGTCTTCGCCTGAGCGATCGCCCGCCACCACGCGGGCTCGTGCGCCCGCCCTGGCGCTGTAGAGCGCCTCGGCCGGCCTTGGCACGGCGATGGCGTGCCGGCACGGCCGTATCCTGAGTCAGTATTGATGCTGTGACCCTGCGTCTCGGCCTCGCCGCCCGTCCCGCTCAGCGCGCTCTCCCAGCGTGAGCAGCGCAACCCCGGCTCTGTTGGCGGCTGCCGCCGGTGTCGGCTTCGGGCACGCGATCCTGCCCGACCATTGGGTTCCACTGGCCGTGATCGGGCGCAAGCACCACTACTCCCTCGCGCGCATCGCGCGGCTCTCCGGACTCGCCGGGATCGCCCATGTCCTGGTGTCGATCGTGCTCGGCGCCACCATCATCGCCGTCGGACTGCAATTCCGCTCGACCGTGCAGAGCGCCCAGGACACCGTGATCGGCTGCGTCCTGATCCTCACCGGGCTCGGATTCGCAATCCTGGAGCTGACCGGGCGCAGCCACCGACACGACCACCATCACGACCACGGACACAGCCATGGACACCACCATCACTGGCACCCTCACGCACCAGCCGAGGGAACATCGGCCGCTCCCGGCGATGAGGACCGCCTGCGAGGACTCGCGGCCGTCATGGTTCCGTTCGGCGCCGCCGCGTCACCCGACCTGACAATCCTGCCGGTCTTCCTCGCCGCCACAGCTGCCGGCGTAGAGACGGCCGTCTCCACGCTGGTCGTCTTCGCGGCGGTCACGATCGGCACGATCGTCGCCCTGACGCTGCTCGGTGCCTTCGGCGGCTACCAGGTCCGCGGCGAATGGCTCGAGCGCTGGGGCAACACGGTGACCGCGCTGGTCCTGCTCGTGATCGGCGCGCTGGTGTTGACCGGCGTCATCTGAGCCCGCGGAGCATCGAGGACAGTGGTCCGTGAAGCGCCGTGCGATCCGTCCGCTGTATGCCGCAGGATGCCGGGCTCTTTGACGCCTTCTGAGTCGACATCCCTGCGCACATGGCAACACCGTGCGCTCGACCGCATGGCCGACTGGCGAGAGGGCCCGTTCCTGATCTCCGCCGCGCCCGGCGCCGGCAAGACACGCCCTGCGCTCGAGCTCGCAAAGGATCTGTTGTCGAAGGGGATCGTCGGGCGCGTGGCGGTGCTCTGTCCGACGACGCCGCTCACCCGTCAGTGGGCAACCGCCGCGGCGATTCTCGGGGTGCAGTTGCAGCCCGACGCCAAGGGCCCGAACCCACCACGCGACTTCCATGGCGTCGCCGTCACCTATGCGCGCGTGGCGAGCGACCCGCGCGGCTGGGCGGCCAAGGTGCCCGCGGACACGCTCGTGGTCGTCGACGAGGCGCACCACCTCGGCGAGGACCTGGCATGGGGCACCGGCTTTCAACGGGCATTCGCCTCAGCACCGCGCTGGCTGCTGCTGTCAGGGACGCCGTTTCGCTCTGACGCCACCCCGATCCCAGGCGTGCGCTACGACCACGACGGGCTGGTCGTGCCCGACGTCTCCTACACCTACGCAGAGGCGGTCGCCGAGGGCATCTGCCGCCCGGTGGCGTTCGTCACGTTTGACGGGACCCTGTCGTGGCGCAGCGGCGAGGACGTGGTCGAATCCTCGTTCGAGACGGTGCTGAGCGCGCGTGAGGCAAGCCGCCGCTACCGCACCGCGATCTCGACCGATCTGCCGGAGGGGCTGCCGCGGATCCTGGCGGAGGCGAACGCCAAGCTCAGGGCGCTGCGCGCGGAGGGCCACCGCGACGCGGGCGGCCTCGCGGTCGCGGCGGACGCAACGCATGCCCGGCGGATCGCGAAGCTGCTGAGCGAGACGACTGGGCGGGCGCCGGTAGTCGTGCTGCATACCGAGGCCCGTGCCGCGCGCAAGCTCGCGGACTTCCGCGGCTCGCGCGAGCCGTGGATCGTGGCGGTGAACATGGTCTCTGAGGGCGTGGACATCCCGCGGCTGCGCGTGGGGGTATATGCGACGGCCGCGAAGACGCCGCTGATCTTTCGTCAGATCGTCGGGCGGTTCGTGCGCACGAACCCGACCGATCGAAGATCGGCCAACGCAGCCGAGCCGAGCTGGCTGTACCTGCCCGCCGATCCCACCCTGCGTGCACATGCCTCGGAAGTCGAAACCGAGCTGCGCCACGCCCTCCACCGCAACGAACCCGAGGAGGACTGGGAGGAGCCGGTGCAACGGCGCGCGAGCGAGCCGTCCCCCACCGCGGAGTTCGTGCCCCTGAGCGCCGAGTTCGCCGCCCAGATGACCCTGTTCGGCGCGCCCCAGAGAGCGCACTCCCATTCCCCCTCCCCCTGCCCCTCCCCCACCAGTGCCGCCGAGGCGGCTCCCGAGCCAGCCCCGGTGGCCGCGTTCGAGCGTCAAGCTCAGCTACGCCAGGAGCGCAGTCGCCTGGTGACCGAACTGCACCGCCACGACGGGCGCAGCCACCGTGAGATCAACGCCTGGGTCAATCGCACAGTCGGACTCGAACGGGTCGAGACCGCCAGCATCAAGCAGCTGGAGCGATCGATCCACGCGCTGACGCGGGAGCTAACGCGCGGCAGCCGACAGTCGCGAACATAACCCCGCAAGCTCGTCGTAACCGCGTATTCGGAGTCAGAGCCCGAACCAGCGCGTCCGCCTGGTCGTGCCGAACTCCTTCTTCTCGGCGGCGATTTCGCGCGACGGGTCGTGCCGCTGGGCCGCCGCCGCTGGGCCTCTGAGGAAGTTGACCTCGACCTTGCTGACGAGCCCGTCGCCGAACTCGGCGTAGCAGATGCCTGACCCTTCGTACGGCGCCGGAGGTCGCGCGCCGGTGATCGAGGCCGCGATATCGTCGGCTACGACGAGCGCAGCGGACTCGGCGAAGATCCCGGCCTTGGGGACGATGCGGGAGCCGGTGCAGACGTCGCCGAGGGCGTAGACCTGGGGGAACTGGGTTCTGAGGTTGGTTTGGTCGACTGGCACCCAGCCGTTGACGGCGAGGCCCGAGGCTGTGAGCGGGTCGGGGGCTCGGTGGATCGGGATGCCGACGAAGAGCTCGTAGGGCAGCGTCCCGCCGTCCGCAAGCCGCACCGTGCGCGTCGCCGGATCGATGCTCGTGACCGTGTGCTCGGGCAGCTCCTCGATGCCGCGCGCGGCGAGCGCGTCGCGGAACATCTGCGAGACCTCGCCGGTCACCGGGACCGGGCGCTGCATTGGAAACGTCGACGTCATCTGCACCGAGTCGCGGATGCCCCGCTGGGTGAAGTACTCGTGCAACAGGAACGCCCCCTCGAACGGGGCCGGCGGACACTTGAAGGGCTGCCCGAGAACGGAGACGAGGACCCTCCCGCCAGCGAAGTCGGCCAGCGCATCGCGCAGCCGCTCGGCGCCGGCGACGGTGTAGTACTCGAAGCCGCCCGCCTCGAGGCCCGGCGTCGCGTCCATGTCGTAGTCGGCACCCATGGCCACAACGAGGAAGTCCGCGTCGTAGGAGCCGGCGTCGGTGGTAACGCGCCGGGTGGTGGGGTCGATAGCGACCACCGTCTCCTGGTGAAACTCGACGCTCACCTTCGCGATGTCGCGGTAGTACATCCGCACGTCCTCGGGCGATTGGCGGCCGAGCATGACCTCGAGCTTGGAGAAGCCGAAGACGAACGAGTCGTTGCGGTCCAGCAGGGTGACGCGGACAGCGTCCTGAAGCGTCTCGGAGAGCCGCGTCGCCAGCTCGAGACCGGCGAAGCCCGCGCCGAGGATCAGGACATGCTTCTTCACGGCCGGCACTCTACTCCCGGCTCGAGCGGGCGGTGGTGCTTCGCCCCCACGTCTACAGGACCCGAGTCAAGGGGCGCAGGGCCTCCTCGCCGTGCGCGCCGAGCCCGTCGTCTGAGATGGTGGAAACGGACGAACGCCTCAAACAGAGCGGCCCGTCCCAAGCCCTCCGCACGACAAAATACTCCGCCGGCTCACAAGCTTTCGCGACGGCTTCACGATGGCTACACGCACGCGCGCGATAGTGGCCAACAATGAGCCCAGACACGGTGGTCCTCTCGCCCCACTTCGACGACGCGGTGCTGTCGTGCTGGCATGTGCTGGCAGGCGCCGGCGAGGTGCTCGTCGTGAATGTCTTTGCGGGCGAGCCCGCGGCCGGAGCGCTCGGCTGGTGGGACCGGCTCGCGGGCGCGAGCGACTCGGCCGCGGCGGTTAGCCTGCGCATCGAGGAGGATCGCCAGGCGCTCGCACTGGCCGGCAGAGCGGCCGTCAACCTGCCGTTCTTGGACGGCCAGTACCGTCAGTCCCACCAGGCGCCGGGAGAGATCGTGCAGGCGCTGCGAGGAGTGCTCGTCACGGACGCCCGGATATACGCGCCGGCCGGTCTGGGCGATCACCATCCCGACCATACCGCCGTGCGCGCCGCGGCACTGGCGCTCCACGCAGAGGGCGCCGACGTCGAGCTGTACGCCGACCTGCCTCACGCCATCGTGAACGGATGGCCCCGGTGGGTGCTTGACGAGGACTCATCCAGGAGGAGCGCAGATCCCGCAAGCGAGCGTTGGGCGAGGGATCTTCAAGCCACCGGCGTCCCGGTTGAGCAGATCGCGGCCGCCACGCACCGGCTGTCCTCGAAGGACCATGCCGCCAAGCTCGAGGCGGTGCTCACTTACGCCAGTCAGACGGCGCCGCTGCAGCATGTCTTCGGAAGCTCGCTGGAAGATCCTCAGCTCCTCGGCTTCGAGGTCGAGTGGCGGCTGGCGCTATTCGGGTAGCGTCGATCCTTGACGGCTCATCTCTGAGTATGCGCGCTCGCGGAATCGCGTGCCGATCTCCTCGTCTGCGACCGATGCGGCCATCGTGGCGATCAGCTCGCGTGCGCGCTGGTTGTGGCCCTCGGCCTCTTCGAGCCTATCCGTCGCGGCGGCCACTCGGGCAAACCCGGCTTCGATCTGCCAGCGTTCGGAGATCAGTCCGTCATCGCCGGCCGCCTGAGAGCTGCGGGCGAGCATCTGCGCCGCGGAGTCCCAGTCACCGCGGGCCTCGGCGCAGCGGGCCAAGAAACAGGCAGTGCTTGCGATCGACCTCCGCGCTCCGCTTTGCTCCCACGCCTGCAGCCGGGCTCGCATTGCCTCCTCAGCGTGCTCGATGTGGCCGTTGGCGAGGTGGGTTTCGGCGATCGCGAGGTGAGCCTGCTCTCCCCAGAAGTCGACTCTGCCGGGCGGCGTGGTGATCTCCTCGGCGATCCGTTGCGCACGCTCCGCGAGAGCGCGGGCCTGCGGCTCGTCACCCGCCAGACGCGTGGCCGAAGAGAGCGCTCCGAGGCAGCGGAAGATCTGCCCGCGGGCCCGGTTGCGCTCGGCTGCCGCAAGACCGCGCTGCAGGACAGCGACAGCCTCGCCCGTGGCGCGCAGGTCCAAGAGGGGGCCTGCGAGGCCCGCCGTGGCCCAGCCGAGCCAGTCGGCGTCGGGGGTGTCCGCACGTGCAACCGCCTCGCGACCGAACGCGAGCGATCGTGTGTAGTCGCCTCGGCAGCGCGCGATCAAGCTCAACGTGTCGCGGATCAGCACTGCGCTGTTGGGTTCGCCGATCCGCTCGCTGATCGCGAGCGCCTCCGCGATGCGCTCCTCGGCCTGCTCCCAGTCGCAGCGCCCCAACGACACGTAGCAGGACTCGCACAGCGTGAATTGCAGGTACCAGAGGTCGCCGCGCTTGCGTTGGGCGCGCTCGAGCTCCGCGCAGAGCTCCTCGAGGCGCTCGATGTCGCCGAGCTGCAGCGCAGCGAACTTGAGACTGTCCATCGCCTGGCTGATGGCAAGCTCGTCGCCGGCGCAGCGTGCGATCTCGAGTGCTCGCTCGCCCAACTCGACAGCCTCCGCGAACTCCAAGTCGTTGGCGAGCACGAGCGAGAGGCGGTTGAGCGCGCTGACCTGACCGGTTTCGTCGCCCAGGTCCTCGGCGATGCGCAGCGCCTCTTGGTGGCAGCGTCGCGAGGCCTGTGGGTCGAGCACGTGCCAATGCGCTCCCAGGCGGTTCTGGACGTGCATCTCGGTCGCGTGGTCGCCCGCCGCCCGCGCGCCCTCCAGGGCGTGATTCAGGTCAGCCACTGCCTTGTCGGCCTCGCCGAGCATTTGGAGCGTCCAGGCGCGGGCGCGATAGAGGTCGCGGATCTTCTCCTCCGTGGTGGCGGTCATACCGAACATCTCGCCCGCGACGATCGCTCCGTCCAAGTTCTCGAGCGCCGTCTCGTGGGCGTAGACCCGTTCCGCGGCTGTGGCAGCGCGGCGGTGGTAGTCAAATGCCTTGCGCAGCTCGCCGGCGGCACGGTAGTGGTAGGCGAGCGTGGCCGCGCGCTCGTCGGGGCGGTCTGTGGGCGTCTGCTCGATCGCAGCCGCGATCCGGCCGTGGATCGTTGCCTTCCTTGTGGCCGAGAGCTGCTCGTAGATCGTCTCACGAAAGAGCGCGTGGGAGAAGCTGAGCCGCCCAACCGCCCCGGAAGGCTCGACCAGGACGTCCGCGTCGAGTGCCTCCTCGATCAGGTCGATCAGGCGATCGCGTGGCTGCTCAAGGACACGCTCGAGCACGTCGAGCTCGAAGTCACGGCCCGCGACCGCGGCCACCCACAGCACTTGGCGGCAGTCATCGCCCAGGCCACGCAGCCGACGCAGCAACAGATCCTTGACGCTGTCCGGGACGCCGCCCGCCGCCGCATCCCAGTCCGTCTGCGGACCGACGTCGCGCAGCAGCTCCTCGACGAAGAACGGGTTGCCCTCGCTGCGGTCGGTGAGGCGACGCACGAATCCGCGCGGCGCCTGTTGCCCGCCGCGGCCCTCTATCAACTCGGCGACCTCGGCCTCGCCGAGCCCCGACAACGAAACCCGATCTACCGTTCGCGAGCGTCGCAGCTCTGCGAGCGCTTCGGCAAGCGGATGCTCTTCTCCGACCTCCACTGGCCGGTAGGTGCCGAGCACCATCAACGGCGCGTCCTTCGCCGAGCGTGCGAGGTGGCGTAGCAGCAGCAGGCTCGGCTGGTCGGCCCAGTGCAGGTCGTCCAGGAACAGCACCAGCGGGCGAAGATGCGCCGCGGCGGCGAGCAACGAGGAAACCGCCTCGTACAAGCGGAAGCGCTCCTGCTCGGCGTCAAGGCCGGTCGGCCGTGAGGGGGTTCGTGCGTCCTCGAGCCCGGGCACGATCGCTGCGAGCTGCTCGCGTCGAGGGCTGACCTGCACCGCCAGCTCGGCCGGGGGGCAGCAGGCGATGTAGTGGCGGAGCGCCTCGACGAACGGCTGGTAGGGGACAAAGGCCTCCTCGTTGCAACCGCCCGCCAGCACCGTCGCGCCCCGCTTGTGCGCGGTGCGGGCGAACTCCCTGACCAGTCGCGTCTTGCCAATCCCGGGCTCACCGGCGACAACGACGACGCGCAAGCCGTGCTCGCCCACCGCGGCCCACGCTGCCTGGAGCGCAGCTGTCGGCTCAGACCGTCCGACGAACGTGCCGCGGTCCTCGCCGGCCAGCACTGGGGGAAGGGGGACGCGCTGCTCGGTCGAGGGTTCCCAAACCACCTCGCAAGCGGGCACGGGCTCAGCGACACCCTTCAGCGCGGTTGCCTGCAGGGTGCGGTACGTGAACCCGCCGCGCGTGCCGACCAGCCCCCGCACCAACTCCGAGGCGAGGATCTGACCCGGCGCACCGGCGTCGCAGAGCCGCTTGGCGATCACAACCGGGGTCCCGAAATAGTCGCCCTCGTCGCGGATCGGCTCGCCGACGTTCAGGCCGATGCGCACCGCGAAAGCGCCCTCGCCGCCCACACGGGCACGGTGGACGGCCTGCTGAATCGTGATCGCGCAAGCGACCGCATCGACCGCGCTCACGAACGCGACCATCAGCCCATCGCCAAGGTTCTTGACCTCCTCGCCGCGGTGCATGCTTGCGGCCTCGCGCAGCAGGCCGAAGTGCGCTCGCCTCAGACGCTCGCCCTCCTCGTCTCCAAGTCGCTGGAGCGTCTCTGTCGAACCGACCTGGTCGGTGAACAACAGCGTCACCGTGCCGGTCGCCCGCTCAACCGCCGGCGCCAGTGACACAGCCGGCGAGGAGTCTCCGAGAGGCAACTCGACGAGCGCCGGCGACGTTGCCCCCGCGCGAATCTGCTCGACCAGGTCGCGTGTGGCCGGTGAGGGCACTATCCCGAGCTCTGAGGCGAATCGGTCGGAGAGCCGCTGATACGTCGTGAGCGCCGCTGAGCGGTCCCCGTTTGCCGCCAGGCGTCGAATCAGCTCGCGATGGGCCTCCTCGGAGAGCGGTTCGAGCGCGACCTGCCGCCGGGTGAGCGTGATCGCCGCCGCGAGGCGCCCCTCAGCTTCCGAGCCAGCAGCCATCCGCTCCAGCAACGCCACCAGCCGGGCGCGCTGCTCGTCGCGCCGCTCATACACCCATTCGTCGTCAAGGTCTTCAAGCAGATCGCCCCGCGCGAGCTCGAGCGCGTCCTCGAGCCGTCCCTCCGCGACGAGGCGCTCGAACTCGCCTACGTCCGTCCAGACCTCGTCCGGGCCGGCGAGGACAACCCCGTCGCGGGTGGCTAGGAGGTAGCGGTCGGCGTCGGCGCCCAGCGCGCGACGCAGAGCGGATAGGGCGCTGCGCAGGCTCGTGCGCGCGCTCTCGTCGAGCACATCGGGCCACAGTCGCCCCGCGAGCTGGCCGCGAGGGTGCGTGCGCCGCTCCAAAGCCAGCAACCCAAGCAGCGAGCGTGCCCGGCGGCTCGCAGGCAACTCCCGCCGCTCCCCATCGACCTCGAGCGTCAGCTCTCCCAGCAGCTTGAGGCGCAGCATTGGCCAAGCCTACGCGGATTCACGGAGGTTTCGCGGGCGCTTCGCGGCGGCGTCACGGAGGGGTGGGACAGTTGCTTGCAGAAGGCCCAACCACGAAGGAGGCACAGATGGCTACCAGGGCTCACCGTGACCACGAGAAGCTCGCAGCGTTCGTCGAGCAAATCGGCGACGGCCCCGGGCCGCCGGGCGGCCGGTTTGATCTCATCACTTCGTTTGACGTCGTACACGCCTCCGTGGACCCGATTGGGCTGATGGGCGCGATCCGTGGGGCATTGGGGGAGGACGGGACATACCTGATGCTAGAGATGAACGCACCGAGCGACGAGGAGAAACACCCGCTCGGCGGGCTCATCTACGAGGTGAGCAAGCTCTACCGCATGGCGACGTCGCTCTCACACGGCGGCGCGGGCAGCGGTCCACGCAAGGGGGAGGAGAGGGCGCGCGAATTGGCCTACGCGGCCGGCTTCACGCGCTTCCGCAAGCTTCCGATCGGGAACCCCTTCTCAGTCCTCTACGAACTCAAGGCATAGAAGCGGATGCTCGGCGATCCCGTCAGGTCGCCGAGCTTGACGACAGCGGCGCAAACAGACAACCTAGTGTCGTGCTTGTTTAATTCGTTTGCGGTTAGGGTAGGTGGTGGTTATGCCTATTCCTACTGCCGTTTCAATCGAGTTGACCGACGACGAGCGGTCGGTGCTGGAGAGCTGGACGCGGCGCCGGACGAGCGCTCAGGCGCTGGCGCTGCGGGCACGTATCGTGCTGATGGCCGCTGAGGGGTTGTGGTCCAACGGTGAGATCGCCGAAGCGCTTGGGGTTTCGCGGCCGACGGTCACGAAGTGGCGCAACCGGTTCGCGCAGCGCCGGCTTGAAGGTCTTGCGGATGAGCCGCGGCCCGGCAAACCGCGGACGATCACCGATGAGCAGGTCGAGCGGGTCGTGACCAAGACCTTGGAGAGCGCGCCGAAGAACGCGACGCATTGGTCGACCCGGTCGATGGCCAGGGAGGTGGGGATGACCCCGGACGCGGTGATGCGGATCTGGCACGCCTTCGGGTTGCAGCCCCACCGCCAAGAGACCTGGAAGCTCTCCAAGGATCCCTTGCTCATCGAGAAGGTCCACGATATTTGCGGCCTGTACTTGAATCCGCCCGAGCGTGCCGTTGTGCTCTGCGTGGACGAGAAGAGCCAGATCCAAGCACTCGACCGCACCGCGCCGACGTTGCCGATGCTTCCCGGCACGCCCGAGCGAGCGACGCACGACTATGAGCGGCACGGCACCTCCAGCCTCTACGCCGCCCTGAACGTCGGGAGCGGGCAGGTGATCGGCTCGCTGCACCAGCGCCACCGCGCGATCGAGTTCCTGAAGTTCCTGCGGACGATCGACCAGAACGTGCCCGGCCATCTCGACGTGCACCTCGTGCTCGACAACGCCTCCAGCCACAAGACCCCCAAGATCCAAAGTTGGCTCGCTGCGCACCCCCGGTTTCATCTGCACTTCACCCCAACCAGCAGCTCATGGATCAACCTCGTCGAGCGTTGGTTCGGCGAGCTCACCACCAAGCTTCTACGCCGCGGCGCGCACCGCTCCGTCCACGCGCTGAACACCGACATCCGCCAATGGATCGACACCTGGAACGAAAACCCCCGCCCCTACGTCTGGACCAAGACCGCCGACCAAATCCTCGACTCCATCAGACGATACTGCCAACGAATCAACCAGACACGACACTAGTGAGAAGGGAGCAGGCTAAAATGGCTATCCAGACTACGACGGCATCACCGCCGCTCGACGGGGAGGCTCCCCGCGGCGCGCCGGAGCAGAGCCGCGCTCGCTACCCCGATAGCGAGGGCTTTGTAGAACGCGACGGGCAGCGGCTCTTCTATGAGGTCTACGGCGCGGGCGAGCACACCCTGTTTCTGCTCCCAACGTGGCTGATTCACGCCCGCCACTGGAAGATGCAGATCCCTTACTTCGCGCGGCACTTCCGCGTGCTGGTGATGGACGGCCTCGGCAACGGCGGCTCGGATCGCTGCCGCGACGGGAGGCGCTATGGAGCCGCGGAATTCGCCCGCGACTGCCTGGCGGTGATGGACGCGACCGGCACCGAGCGAGCCGTGATCATGAGCCTCTCGCGCGGCGCCCAGTACACGCTGGAGCTGGCGCGCCTTGCCCCCGAGCGGGTGGTAGGCGCCGCCTTCATCGGTCCATTCTTTCCCTATACGCCGTCACATTGGACTGTCCTGACTCAGCCGCTGGCCCTCAGGTTCTCCCGAGCCCTGCATCTGCCCAAGCCCATCTGGTGGGGGCACATGAACCCGGCACATTGGCACAAGGACTATCCCGAGTTCGCGGAATGGTTCATCTCGCGATGCTTCCCCGAGCCCCACTCGAGCAAGGCCATCGAGGACGGGGTGGGCTGGGCGCTTGACAGCGACCCCAAGACGCTAACCGCAACGCTGCATGGCCACGTTCATCGCCACCGGCGCACCCTGAGCGCGTTGGCACGGAACCTGGACTGCCCGGTCCTGGTGGTCCACGGCGACCACGACAAGATCGCACCGCCGCGCGACGGCCGGGCGCTTGCCCGTCTCAGCAAGGGGCGACTCGAGGTGGTCCGCGGCGCCGGCCACGGGCCACACGCGCGCAAGCCGGTCCAGGTCAACCTGGCGCTACGCGACTTCGCCGAGGACGCGTTCGGACGCGAGCGCACGCCTCGCGATCCCACGGTGTACCGCCCCGACGACCGTCCGCGCGCCCTCTACATCTCCTCACCGATCGGGCTCGGCCACGCGCAGCGCGACCTCGCGATCGCCCGCGAGCTGCGCCGCCTGCACCCCGACCTGCAGGTCGACTGGCTTGCCCAGGACCCCGTCACCCGGATGCTCGAGGCCGAGGGAGAGCGCATCCACCCGGCCAGCCCCCACCTGGCGAATGAGTCCAAGCACATCGAGTCGGAGTCAGCCGAGCACGACCTGCACGCCTTCCACGCCATACGCCGCATGGACGAGATTCTCGCCGCCAACTTCATGCTGTTCCACGACGTCGTGCGCGAGGAACGCTACGACCTCTGGATCGGCGATGAGGCGTGGGAGCTGGACTACTACCTGCACGAGAACCCACGCGAGAAGCGCGCCCCGTATGCCTGGTTGACAGATTTCGTTGGCTTCCTGCCAATGGACGAACTGGACGAGCGGGAGAGCTTCCTGGCTGCCGACCACAACGCCCAGAAAATCGAGCACATCGCCCAACAGCCGGGGGTCCGCGATTTGTCTCTGTTCGTCGGCAACCCCGAGGACATCGTCCCCAAGCGCTTCGGGCCCGATATGCCGATGATCCGTGACTGGACCGAACACAACTTCGACTTCACCGGCTACGTGACCGGCTTCGACCCCGGCGCCCTGCGCGAGCGCACCAAGCTGCGCGCGGAGCTCGGCTACCGCGACGACGAGCGCGTCTGCATCGTCACCGTCGGCGGGTCGGGCGTGGGGGAGGATCTGCTGCGGCGGGTCATCGCCGCCTACCCGCAGGCCAAGGAGCGCGTCCCGGACCTGCGCATGATCGTCGTTGCCGGCCCCCGCATCGACCCAGAGTCGCTCCCCTCCCATCCCGGTCTCGAGGTCGTTCCCTACGTGCACAACCTCTACCGGAACCTGGCCGCCTGCGACCTCGCTGTGGTACAGGGTGGTCTTACCACGTCGATGGAGCTGACCGCCCAGAAGCGGCCGTTTCTCTACTTCCCCCTGCGTCACCACTTCGAGCAGAACTTCCACGTCCGCCACCGGCTCGAACGCTACGGGGCTGGCCGGTGCATGAACTACGAAGATTCTCCGCCCGAACGGATAGCGGCGGCGATCGCCGAGGAGATCGGCCGTGCGGTCGACTACCGCGACGTCGAGGTCGACGGCGCCGCCAACGCCGCTCAGCGCATCGCCGAGTTGCTCTAACGGCGGCCGGTTTCGCGCTGCCCAGTAGCGTGGCCAGCTCGAAGCTCGATCGGCTTGCTTCGCCGCCACCGCGGGTGGCGCCGACGCGCAGAGCGTCACCAAGAGCGCCGGCACTCGTCCTACGCAGACGTCCACTCGTCCCCGTGCGACGCGCCTCCTTCACGCTGGATGCGAGAGTGTCGGCCTATACCGCTCAAGGCGGCCCATGTGCGCCACAAACGACCGCGCGCGCGAGCAGTAGCTCGCGCTCACGCTGGTTGTCGCACAGGTCTGCTGCGCGCTCGAACTCCTTGCGGGCCTCCGCCAGCCGCCCCAGACGCACGAGGACGTCGCCGCGTACGCTGGGCAGAAGATGGTAACCACGCAACGCGGGCTCTTCGCCGAGTGAATCGATGAGTTCGAGCCCGGACTCGGGGCCGAAGGCCATGGTCACGGCCACTGCGCGGTTGAGCTCCACGACCGGGGATCCGGTGAGGGCCGCCAGGGCGTCGTACAGTGCGACGATCCGCGGCCAGTCGGTTTCCTCGACGCTCCGGGCTCGCGCGTGGCAGGCGGCGATCGCGGCCTGCAGCGTGTACGGGCCTAGTGCGCCGCTGAGCTTCTCGGCGCGCCGCAGCCCGTCGAGGCCCCGCTGCACGAGCAGATGGTCCCAGCGCGCGCGGTCCTGATCGGCGAGCAGCACCGGCTCCCCGTGCGGCCCGACCCGCGCGCGCAACCGCGACGCCTGGATCTCCATCAGAGCCAGCAGGCCGTGGACCTCGGGCTCGCGGGGCATCAGCGCCGCGAGGATCCTTCCGAGGCGCAGGGCGTCGTTACACAGAGCCGGACGGATCCAGTGCGCACCGGCGCTCGCCGCGTAGCCCTCGTTGAACACCAGGTAGATCACCTGGAGCACCGCCGACAGGCGCTCGGCCAGCTCGTCGCGACCGGGGACCTCAAACGGCACGCGCGCCTCGCTGAGTGTGCGCTTGGCGCGTACGATGCGCTGCGCGACCGTGCCCTCGGAGACGAGCAACGCACGCGCGATCTCTGGCGTCGAGAGGCCGCCGAGCAGACGCAGCGTCAGCGCGACGCGCGCCTGTCCCGACAACACCGGATGGCACGTCATGAAGATCAGGCGCAGGACGTCGTCCTGAACGTCCCCGACCCGCGCCGCCAGGTCGGACTGATCGAGCTGCTGGAGGATTTCCAGCTCGCGTGCGATCAGCTCGAGCTTGCGCTCGAGCGTGACGCGCCGGCGTAGCGCATCGATGCCCCGGCGCTTGGCGGTGGCCATCAGCCATGCGCCCGGCTTGTCCGGGATCCCCGACTCAGGCCACTGCTCGAGCGCGGCGACGAACGCGTCCTGGGCCAGGTCCTCGGCCACCGCTACGTCGCGCACGATGCGAGTCAGCCCGGCTATCAGCCGGGCTGACTCGATCCGCCAGACGGCGTCGATCGCACGATCGGTGGCCGACGGGCTCACGCGCCTAATTCTGGGCTGCCTGCCCGCGCAGCCGCTCGTTGGCCTCGCGCAGCTCCGGCGTCAGTTGCTCGCCGAAGTCCTCGGCCTCGAAGATCTGGCGCAGCTCGATCTCGACACCGCCGCCGAACGGCGCTCGCTTGAGCCACTCGATCGCCTCCTCGCGCGACGCGCACTCCCAGACCCAGTAGCCCGCAACGAGCTCCTTGGCCTCGGTGAAGGGGCCGTCGATGACGGTGCGCTCACTGCCATCGAAGCGGACCTTCGCGCCCCTGGAGGTCGGGTGCAGGCCCTCGCCGGCCAGCATCACGCCTGACCTGGCCAGCTCTTCGTTGTACTTCGTCATCTCCCCCAGGGCCTCGGTGCTGGGCATCACGCCCGCCTCGGACTCGGGACTCCCGGGGACCAGGACCATGAAACGCATATCTATCTCCTTGTGGTTGGATGAGTGGCTTCTACCCACACGTCGAACGAGGTCGGCCGAAATCGACACCGCCCGCCATTTTTCCGAGCCGATGTCAGCCGCGAGACCACGCCGGGCACGTTCGACTACCCGGTGTTGGTGAGGAGACCACGCTGGGCACGTTCGACTACCCGGTGTTGGTGAGGAGACCACGCTGGGCACGTTCGACTACCCGGTGTTGGTGAGGACGAGTCGTCCGTCTGCGGCGAGCGTGAAGCCGGGGAGCGAGAAGCGCGTGGCAAGCAGCTCCGGTATGGCCTCTCGCTTGAGCGGCATCGCGCTCGTGCCCGTTGGCGTGTGCTCGCTGAGGGATAGCTCGCTCCAGTCGCATAGCAACGTGCCCGTGCCGTCAACGCCACGAACGCTCACTAGCAGGCCGGTGACGAACGGCGAACGTGGATGCGTGGAGGTCCACCAGTTGCTGGTCTCGACGTCAATGAGCGGAACCGGCTGCGGGATAAAGCCGTAAACATCGGCCCATTCGTCTCCCTCCAGCTTCTGCAGCACGAACTCGGCGCCGTCCTCGACGACGCGAAAGCTCCGGCCCGACTGCTCCTGAGCGGGGCCCGGCCCGAACGGGATCGGCTCGATGCCGCGGGAAAACCCCACGTCGGCGTGCCAGCTTGCGCCGTTCTCACTGACGCGCAGGAGGAGGTGACTGCGGGGCCGCAGCACGCCCGGCTCCGCGTCCAGGCGCACGCGTGCCAGGAACATGTCCACCTCCGCGCCGAGCGCCTCGAGGGCTGCCTTCAGCAGCAGGTTCTGCTCGAAGCAGTAGCCGCCGCGGCGTTCTCTCACGAGCTTGCGCTCGAGGTCCTCCACCTCCAGCGACACCGGCAGACCCTGGTGCGGGTCGAGGTTCTCGAATGGGATCGAGGTCAGATGCGCCCTGTGCACCTGCTCGACACCCGGCCGCCCGTCCAGGCCGATCCGCTCCAGATAGGCGTTTAGGTTGAACACGCCCGCACTCTAGCCGCCGCTGTCGCATAGCGCGATGGTGTCCCACCAAGGTCGCGGCGGCGCGGTTGCTTTAAGCCCCGGTGGGAGCGGAGCTCCGGTCCCCAACCTAGCGGTTCCCTCGCGACGAGGCTTGTCTCCGCTGCGCGCGCTCGACTTTACGTCACCTGCGTGGTGGCCGACAGCCGGTCGACCTCCGCGGGCGTCAGCTTCAGCCTGGCAGCGGGCAGGATCTGGTCGAGTTGCTCTGTTGTCCGCGCGCTGGCGATCGGGGCAAGGACCCGCGGCTGGGCGAGCAACCAGGCGAGCGCGACAGCGGCCACCGTCGTCTCGTGGGCCGCCGCGACCTCGTCGAGCGCCTCCAGTACCGCCGCCCCCCCGCTCTCGAGATAAGCACGGGCGGCCTCGGCGCGCTCGGACTCCACGGCCTCGCCGCCAGGCCGATACTTGCCGGTCAGAAAGCCCTTGGCCAACGCGAAGTAAGGCAACACAGCAAGGTCCCAGGCCTCGGCGACGGGCAGCAGCCTGCGCTCAAAGTCGCGCTCGACGAGGTTGTAGTGCGGTTGCAGGACCGTGAACTCTGCAAGCCCATGCGTGCGCTGGAAATCGAGTGCCGCGGCGAGCCGCTCCGCCGTGTAGTTGGAGGCGCCGATGTAACGGACCGTGCCCGCCTTGACGAGTGCGTCGAAGGCGCGCAGCGACTCCTCCAGCGCCGTCTCCTTGTCGTCAACGTGCGCGTAGTAGAGGTCGATGCGGTCGGTCTGCAGGCGCTCGAGCGAGGCGTGCGCCTCGCGCTCGATCGTGTCCGCCCGTAGGTTGCGGACCGCTCCGTGGCCGCCGCCGACCTTCGTGGCCAGGACGATCTGGTCACGGTTCCCGCGACCGGCGATCCAGCGCCCGATGATCGTCTCCGAGCGGCCGTGCTCGACCAGGTAGGAGTTCGCGGTGTCGATGAAGTTACCGCCCGCGCCGGTGTACGCGTCGAGAATGGCATGAGACTGCGGCTCATCGGCGGTCCAGCCGAACACGTTGCCGCCGAGGCAGATGCCGAACACGTCGAGGTCAGTGCGTCCGAGAGCGGTCATGTTCCCACGATAGCGTCCGTCCTGGCACGGTGCCAAAACACGCATATTTCCAGGCTATTCCAAGAGGGTGAGCGAGGGGACTCGAACCCCCGACCGCCGGGACCACAACTTGATCCGGCCTTGTCGTAAGGTGTCGTGTGGTCCGATCTTTGGCTCTATCGCTGGGGATTCGCCTCCGACTTCTCCGATGTGGTGGTGTCGAGCAATGTAGGGCCAGTTACCCTAGATCGGCGGCAGAGTCCGCGCCCGCCGGGAATCCCTCAAGCTGACACAGGACGAGCTTGCACGCGAGCTGGGCGTCACGCACCAGCACGTCTCCCGCATCGAGAGCGACCAAGCAGCCCCATCCCTCGATTTGCTCGTCAAGCTCAGTCATAGGCTCGGCGTCAGCACCGACCACCTGCTCACCGGGCAAGACACCGCGACCGCGGACATAACCGGAGCGATCCGCGGGGAGCCGCACCTGAGCCCCGCGGCCAAGCGACATCTGATCGGGCTCGTCAGCGAACTGCGCGGCGCATCCTGAGCCGCGCGAAGCCATCGCCTCTTGATGGTCCGCGACTCGTGCGAGAATGACGGCATGACCAAGACCGAGCTGCACGAGCTGGTAGAGAGCCTGCCCGAGAACACACTCGACGGCGCCGCCGTGCTGCTGCGCAGCCTCTCGGACGGCCGGATCGACCCTGACCAGACGTGGTTCTGGACTCCCGACTGGCTCGCTGGCGAGCTGGAAGCAGACCGCGAGGGAAAGACCGACCCCGGCGAGGTCTACGAGGACGCCGACGCCTTCAAGGCGGCGCTGCACGCCGTCCGCAGCGATTAGTGCCCACGTACCAGGCGCGGCCCCGGTTCCTGCGCGACTACAAAAACCTGACCCGCGAGCAGGCAGCCGCCTGGGAGAGCGCCCTTGACCTGTTCATCGCGTGCCTGCAGCGCGGGCGGTTCGAGCCGGGCCTACGGGTCAAGAGAGTGCAGGGATATCCCGGCGTGTGGGAGATGAAAGTCCGCTGCGAATGGAGGCCGTCGAGGCTGCCTCGGCAGCCGGAAAGCCAATAACGGTGGGCCTTTTCGGCGTATTCGCGGCAGAGTACGATACGGTGACAGAATATGGGTATGGGCCGATAGGTCTGCCCTTGACTTCTGGTCATCTACCTTCCGGGAAGTGTGGGTTGGACCTCTCTGCCGATCGCCTGCTTGTCCCGTGCGTGCCCAGGTGATGGCCTGCTCCGTGCCCCTTGGCCTTCCAGCGGCCCCGTGATCGTTCCCCCCTGTGGGCTGCATGGGGATTCGCTTCCGCTACACCGTCCTGCATAGTTTCCCTCTCTTGTTGCCACGACCTCGTGTCTGGTACCCCGCTTGTCGGAGCCTCGTAGCACTCGGTAGTCCATAACATCCAGGACTCCCGCCCATCTCCCTGGATCGACCTCTCGCTGGGGCCGGCGCCCCCCTTTGGCACGGCGCCGCTCCTTGTGTGAGCTGTGAGCAGGCCCACCCACCATCCATCACTGCACAAGCTCGGCCCCACCCGCTGGTCATCCTCAGCCCTCCTACGCCCGAGAGGAATCCGCGAAAGCCCGAATAGCGGATCACCCTTCCGCAGTTATCCCGCAGGGGAATAAGGCGAGGCACCAAATTCGTAGGGGGGCGCCGCAGTCCGTTTTCCGACTAACCAATGAGGCGGCGGATGACGCATTGGTCCGCTGAACACACGCGCGGAAGGAGCAAGAGATGGGTAGGAGCCACCAGGACGCACCCGGTGCCAAGCTCGCCGAGCGGGCCGTGGTGGCGCTGGATGAGCCGTTGCTTGATTGCGCCGCGGCGGCGGCACTGCTGAACGTGCGGGTCTCGTGGGTGCGGGACGCTGCCCGTCTGGGCCAGTTGCCGTGTCTGCGCGTCGGGCGTCATCTGCGATTCACGCGGACGATGCTCGAGGACTGGCTGACAGGGCAGTTTGCCGCGCGCTCTACGCCTGGCCACACGCACTCCAGGCCAGCGGGCAGCCCCGGTCGCAGGGCGAGCTCTGGCGCGTTGAGACGGAGAACGGAGGCGGCGCTCCTGGCGAGCTTGGCCGAGCACCCTAAGAGCCGTGATGTCGATCACAGTGGATAACTGCGACCCCCTGCAGGTCGATCTCGTGCAGCGCACCCGCAGCCTCCGCCGACTGGTCCGGCCCCGATCTACTGTCCCTCGTCGTCCTCCGACAGCTCGTGCGCGCGGCGGACAACACAGGCCCGCACAGTCGCGGCGCTGTCCTACAAACGGATTGCGGCTCGCAGGCGCTCAAGCAGCTCAAGCGGCACGCGAATACCAATCCTGTCCTCTTCTTCGACCACAAGCCATCCGCCCCGAACGCGCCGCGCAACCGTATTGCCCTCCGCACCAGGAGCCACGAACACCCCTATATGGCCTGCCAGGGGCCGCATTCCAGGTATAGGCGAAGGTCTCGCGCCGGGGTGTGACGCGTCCAGCAGGAGCCCGAGGGGAGGTGGTGTTCTTCTACGTAGATGTACACCGTGGTAGCGCACGTGAGGAACGCATGGCCGAGCAGCCCACGGACGGCCCTGATGCGGCTTGCCACCTCGCCTTCGGCACTGACCGTACCTGGAGGCAGCCCGGCAACAGTGATTTCGCAGGCACCTCGAGCGGGATGCTGCGGCGCTTCCCAATCTCGGCGAGGCAATCTCACGAACAGAGGCGCCCCGGGCCTACCCTTCCTGAGAATCGGTCTGCCGCTCGCATCGAGTGGCGTCAATCTCGGGCACCCAATCCTGACTCCTGGCTTCGGCTGCGCCTCGTGACCGAGCAGCTCAACCGCTGCAGCGCGCAGACCATCCGGGAGCGTCGCATTCGAGAAGGTCGCGATCGGCGCACCACCGTCGACCGCTACAGCAGCGACTTCACTCGTGGTGAGCACAAAGACGAAGGTCCGGGTTTCGTTCTCCTGACAGCCGCCTTCCGCGAAGATCGGCCCAGTCGAAGTACGCGCACCCCAGCCGCATCCGGAGCTCCCTTTAGTTCCGCTTCGGACGCCGGCCGCGATGCACCAGCCAGCTCCGACGCTGCCGAGAACCGGAACCAAGGACACATGACCGCCCGGCGCGGGATTCGACGCGGATGCCGAATGCACGGCTGCTGACAATCCGCCCGCCGAACCAGAGCACGCCGACACGATCGCCAAACACGCGAGCGCACGATCGTGGACGCGCTGCAGGCAGGAACCCAGCCTGAGCAGATCGAATTCGCTGTACACCAGGCACTCGACCGTGTGCTCACAACCCCCCGCCGGCTTCGCTCCGCCGCCGCGGAGCGTCCCGCCCGCGTTCGGAGCCTCATCGAACACGCTCTTGCTGGAGGCCACGCTTGAGATACAGCGACGGTGGCCTTCCGTCGATTCTGCTCAAAAGTAGACATTTTGGGGTAAACTAAGCGCATGCCTACGGAGCGGTTCATCGATTTGACCGAGATCGCGGCAGACCAGTTTGGCTTGATCACTATCGATGACGCCCACGGGGTCGGCTACCAGCCCAAGACGCTCGCCAAGCTCGCCAGCCGCGGGCAGTTGGAGCACGTCAGCCGAGGGGTCTACCGAGTCCCGTTCCTGCCCAGCGGGCAGATGGCGCCCTACATGGCCGCCACACTATGGCCCCAGGGCACCCGGGGTGTACTCACGCACGAGACGGCGCTCGACCTGTGGGACGTCAGCGACGTCAACCCCGCGAAGATCCACATCGCCGTCCCACGTACGCACCGCCCCCAGCGACAGGTTCCCAAGGCGTACGTGATCCACCGCGAAGACCTCGACCCAGATGAGATCACCGCGATCGAGGGAGTCCCGGTCGTCAAGCTCGCATGCGCGCTGCACCAGTGCGCGCAGGCTCACCTCGCGCGCGATCTGCTCGATCAGGCCGTACGTCACGGCCGCAGCCGCGGGCTGCTAGGCGCCGATGAGCACGCCGCGCTCGTGCGCGAACTCGATCTGGAAAGGGTCGGCGGGCGAGCATGAGCGATAGCGACGCACCCAAAACCCCCGATCTGCGCTCCGATCTTGCCCGCGCGGCACAGATGACCGACGTCGTTGAACGCACGCTTGAAGTCGTCGCGTTGATCGAGGCTGTTGCGGCGCCATTCGGTATCCACCCGGTCGTTGTCGGAGGCATGGCCGTCTACTTCTGGGTTGAGAGCGAGGCATTCCTGACCTACGACATCGATGTCGTAATGGAAGTCCCCGCCGAGCTCGACGCGAAGCTGGCTGAACTCGGGTTCGCGCGCGCCCCAGACGGTAGGCACTGGGAACTCCCAGGCACCGAAGTCTTCTTCGAGGCGCCGAGCGCTAATCTGGATCCAGATGTCGTCGTGGCCGAGGTCGAGTTGCCATCGGGCCGAACGGCGAAGGTCCTCTCGCGTGTCGACGTGCTCATTGACCGCCTCGCCGAGTTCCAAGCAATGGGCCACCAGATCATCGGACAGCAGGCGCTCATGCTCCTATCCGGCATCTCCGATGACGAAGCTCACGACCTCGACGCGCGAGCCTCCAGCCATCGCGTGGGAACCATTCTCAAGGCCCTGCGTGACCTCGCCAATGACCTCGCGGCAGGCCGCGAAACGCCGGAGAGCGACGAACTGCACGACATTGCCAGTGCAGCACTCGAAGCCGAGTACTCTCCAGAGAAGCCATGAAGACGCAGACGATCTCACTTGAGCAGTGGCGCCGCGAAGCGCCCGAGCGCCGCGCGCAGAGCGCACGGGTTCTCGCGCGCCTTGGACCGATCCAACGCGACAAGCCCCGTGCGGCCGCCGAGGCGCAGTTCCTACGTCGGATCGGCACGCCCGAGCATCTGATCGGACCCTCGCGCTGAGACTCACATGCGCAGTAGCGAGGACGGCACTCCGGTACTCGTCTCAAGGACGGGGTCTGATATCACCCTTGCCATGATCACGACCGTCGCCGGTACACCTCGCCGGGGCGCCGGTCGAGGTTGAACACATCGAACACCTTCGCTAGTCCTGCACCAGTCATCATTGCCCCATCGAGCCACGGGTCCACATCGGCTAGGGGGTGCACTATGACCAGCAGCTCGTCGCTTCCGCCCACCTCGTGGCGCCCCGTGCTAAGCACCGGCTGCAGTCCGTCGTCGACTATCTCCCACCCGAAGTCGCGTTGGACTCCCCGGAGAGCGGCCGCCCGGATTCCTTCCCACCGATCGCGGGTCGGCGCGCCGTGCAGCAGAACTTCAAGGGTGTCAGCCGCAAGCCGCCAGTCGAGCAGTGGATGGAAGCGGAGATTAGAGAAGTCACGCAGGCACCGTGGGCATGACGCCTCACAGCCGTGGTCGCTGCCCTCCCAACGCTCATGGATCATGCACTCCGTCTCAACTAGCAGTTCCTCAAAGTGCTGACGCTCGGCGAGCCATGTGACGAAGCCCGCACCATTCTCGATGGCATCCGCCAGGAACACCTCGGGGATGAATGCACGCACCGCCGTGGACGCAGCGTCGTCGCGCAGCATACGTAGGCCCGTCTCAAGCTCGCGGGGCTCTATGTCGAGAGTCACGGCAGCCCGGACACGCAAGGCGAACCCGAGGCTTGTCCATGCTGCGCGCCGCGCAACGCTCAGCAGTCGCGCGCGCGGCCCGGACTGGGGATACAGGAGATGGCTGTGACCATCATGTTGCTTGCGGGCCGGCTGCGCGACGACCGTATCGGTCTTCCACATCGCCCCAAGCACTAACTGCTGCTCGGAGCCCGATCGCACCTTGCTCGACATGGTCACAGGGTCTAACCACCCCTCGCCGGGCTCGTTGGCAGCGGCCAGCTCAAAGCCCGCGCCCCCGCGGTCATTCACCGAGTAGATCTCCGAGTTGCCCGACGCGACCCGGAGACCGCCAGTCACGTGCCGATTCCCCAGAGAGGGAGTTACAAGCTTCGGCGATGACGCGCGCGAAAGGCGCTGTGTGACACCCTCGTATGGCTCCGCATCGTGAAACCAGCTAGTGCGGAAGCCGGTCGGCCGGGCCATAAGCTGGATACGGTAATGCTGCGGGTCACGCTCCCTGCACTCGGAGCAAACCGGATTTACCGGGTCGGGATGCAGATCGATGGTCTTGCAGGTTTCACACAGGCCGACCGATACCGTGGGCCCGCGCCCATCCAATGGCTCTGGCTGCCTGCTGCCCATCGGTCGGAAGCCCGCGAGGCCCACAACCGTATAGACCAGCTTGTCGAGCACAATCTCGTTCCCGATCGCGAACTCCGACACAGCCACGCGCAGGTCGCGGTCGATTGCCCCTGGCGGTGGCCAATTACGTGAGTACTGCGGCGCCCGCGTGAACAGATAGCGAACCTGCGTCGGGAACCCGTACATCGGCAAGAGTCCGTGCTCGGCCAGTCGCTGGGAAAGATCCGGCGCCTCGTCCACCAGGGCGGCCAAATGCGTGATCCGTGCCCCGAGACCATCGAGCGCCCCCTCAACAAGTTCCGCGGGGGACTTTGCGACGCGAGTAAAGTGGCTGATCTTGGCCGTGAACTCCTCAAGGGAGTCGCGGATCGCCTCGATACGCTCGACGATCTGCCTGGCATGGACTGGCCAATGAGACGCGTCACCGAAGTGCCCATGCACGTTGAAACCGGCCTCGTCCCACCCAGTCGTCTCCTCGAGCCACGCGAAGGCACACCGCAGCGCCTCGGCACGGATGACGCGATGGAAGATCGGCTCGGAGTCTGATACGAGATACGGCGCGGGAGGCGCCGCCGCTGTCATCTCCTCGGGTGCACCGAAGTAATACTGGTCGTGCGTACGGTCGCGACAGACGGTGACAGCCAACGAGAGCGGATTATCACGCCGGCCGGCGCGGCCAACACGCTGCTGGTAGTTGTGGCGCTGGGGCGGCATGTTGCCTAGCAGGACAGCCAGTAGGTTGCCGATATCGACGCCGGCCTCCATCGTCGTTGTAACCGAGAGCATGTCGATGCCGTTGGGTCGTGGCGGCTCGTTGCGTAGGAAGATGTCCTGAAACAGCGCCTGGCGCTTCTGGGACCGCGTCCGACCTGTCTGCCCCGTTAGCTCCTCTACCGCGAGCCGAATGACCGGCCGCTTCTCGTGCGCCAGGCGGGCGTAGTAATCGTCGGCGAGTCCGTCACGCGGGATCTTGGCATCGTCGCCAAGCGAGCTGAGACAGTGCTGGCAGACGCCTGCGTTGCCGTGCAGGTGCGCCCATCCGCAGCGCAGGCATCGCCAAGCGTACTCCACGTCGTGGCGGCGAATGACCAGCCGGTCCAGAGCGAGCACCCAGCGTGGCGCTGGCTGCGCAGGGTCGTTGGGAAGGCTGCGTCGCGCCCAGTCGATGATGTCGTCGTAGCTGCTGTCATGGGTGGCGCAGACCTTCCTCAGCCACGATGCCAGCTCAGCTGGTGGCCCCCTGTGGACATCGCGCCCATCGCGGCCGCGCTGGTAGAAGCGGTGAAGGGAGAGGTTGCGCAGCGCGCCCCACACGACCTCCTGTGCGATCAACTCGTCGCCAAAGCCTGGCGGCGGCGTCACCTCGTGACCTGAGGCGGGTACGACAAACCCGAAGCCAAGGGACTCGATGTCTCGCCCACCACCGGCAAAGACCGCCTTTGCGAGCTGAGCGACGGTCTGCACGTATAACGCGTCGATCTGATCCCGTGCCCGCGGATCCTCGTCACGCCGCCGTGGAGGCGACGGGGGCTCGGTGGGTGTATCGGCTGGCCATTCGAAGTGCTTCCACCAGTCGTCATCGCTGCCGTCGGACGGACGACCGGCCGGCCCTGCCGGGTTGCGGCCGATATTCACCAGATCGTTGAATACGCGCTGCCCGATCAGTGCCAGCGGCGCGTCGCCGGCCAGCGCCTGATCGCGGCTGGCCTCGATGCGGCGGATCTCCTCCGGATTGTCGAACACCCCGTCGTGGAGGTCCTGGAGTTGGCGCAGCAGGGGATGGCCATCGTGGCGCAAGCGGCGCACCGTTTGCAGTTGCTCAGGATCGCGGGTGTCCAACCAGTGCAGATAGGTACGCAGGTCGTCGACGAAGGAGGTTGCCCGCTCGATCTCATGCACAACGAGTTGGCGCACCGCGTCGCGGTAGTGCGCGGTGTCCATCCCACCCGCGAGCTTGGCGGCGTCCTGACGACTGTCGCTAAATGCGATCAACCCGCGGTTGGGTTGCCCTGCGGGATAGATGCGGTGTAGTACCTCCTCCGCGAGGATCTGGCTGACGCGGTCGGCACTGGCTCGCATGCCCCAGATCGGTGAGCGCATGCGGCGCGGGCTGGTCACGGGCAGCGCCCGCGCCGCTCCCCGAGG
Organism: uncultured Solirubrobacterales bacterium; assembly: GCA_963715925.1. Taxonomy (GTDB): domain Bacteria; phylum Actinomycetota; class Thermoleophilia; order Solirubrobacterales; family Solirubrobacteraceae; genus Palsa-744. Next base: position 371,050 of record OY970282.1, read on the forward strand.
AACGCTGGATTTCTCCCAGTCGTCGTTGCAGTTGGGGCAGTGCGTAGGGATACCCGGGATGACCTCCAGTCGGCCGTCGCTGCCGCTGCCGCGCGGAGCGCGGATTACGTACTGCCATCCTGTGCGTTGCTCATCGAGGAGGCCACGTACCTGCCCGGCACCCGGTACGAGCACCGCCTCCACGAACGCGAACGTGAACCCGAGGTGACCCCAGGACGCCTCGATGGGTGTCTTGTCCGGCCCGGACGGCCAGTAGACCTTGTAATTGCTGTAGGTCTGGTCCGCATAGCTGCGGTCTGGGACATCCTCGAAGTTCGGGACATCGGGCAGCAGGTCGAACCCGCCGCCACGGTCGGCATCGGCGCGTGCTGCGTAGCCGCCGAGCAGGACGTCGCCACACGTCTGGCAGCACAGGAGATCGAGCACGCGCGCGCCACACTCGCACCGGATCCGCGGCTGCGCGTATAGCTTGCCGATCCTGCGATCCGCGTCCTCGAACTGCCTGTCGATCTCCGAGCAGGCTGGGTCGCAGCAAGCCCACCAACCTGTTCCGGTGCGAAAGAAGTAGTGCGCGCGAACGTTTGGACCGTTGCCCGCAGCCATTGCCGACAGCACTCCCGTGAGCACGTGGCGCGCCTGCGGGTCGTCTGGCCGCAGGCGCTCGGCAAGCTCCTCAGCACTCGTGGCCAGAATGGCATTTCCCGTCCGGCATGCGGTGCTCACCACGTCGCCGAGCGCGGTCGTGCCAAGTTGCGCCGCGTCACTGCTGTCGCCGCCTGCCGCGACGCGTCGGCCGAGGTCAGCAAGCTGCGCCGCCTGGTCGTCATCGATCGTGGAAGCCGCTACGTCGGGCGGGAGCACCTGCCGGCCACTGAGAACCTCGAAGCGCGTGCGGTCGCGACCAAAGAACTCCTGCAAATAGTTCTTGATGTCGTCTACCTCGGCACCCAGCGACGCGCTGGCGCCAATCACAGTCAGCTGGCCATCTTGTACGTCGATGCGGTCGAGCAGCTTGCGCAACAGTAGCCCGACCTCCGTGCCGGCGGTGCCCCGGTAGGGATGCAGCTCATCGACCACAAGGAAGAAACGGTGATTACCCCGGTCGGCGTCGAGGTATCGACGCGTCTGCTCGAAGATCTCGGCCTCGTCGCGACGCATCAGCATTACGTTGAGCATCGAGAAGTTGGTGATGAGGATGTCCGGGGCGTGGTTCTTCATCTCGGGGCGCGACAGCTGCTCGGCCCCGAGAGGGCGGGGCACATACGGGCGATAGCGCCCGAGCAGCCCTGGCTCCATTCCTACCTCCTGCTCCCGCTCGGCGGTGAGGCGGTCCCGCGCGGCCGCGCTGTCCCATAGATCCTGTGCGTCGCCGTAGAAGCTCTTCAGATCCTTGTCGGGGGTCTGCCCGGTATAGCGCCCGAAGGTGAAGCGGTGGCCGTGGCGCTCGCGATTCATCCACGCTTCAGCGTGGTCGGAGTCCAACGTTGCGCGAAGTCGCACGATCTGGTCCTCGACGAGGGCATTCATCGGATACACCACCAGAGCACGCATGCCTGGATCACGGCCCGTCTCATCCTTGCGGGCCGGACGGAAGCGCCCACTCCCGCCGCGCCACCAAGCGGTTGGGGTAGCCGCCCCTGGTAGCCAGGCTCGCGACTCTCCGACCAGTTGGGTAAGTACCGGAAGCCAGAATGCCTCCGTCTTGCCCGAGCCAGTGCCACCCGTCACCACCACATCGCGGCCGTTGAGCGCATGGCGGAGACTGTCCCACTGGTGGGCGTAAAGCTTGTTCTCACCCATGAGCGGCCCGAGCAGCTCGGCAGCGTCCTCCGCCACTCCAGGTTCCAGCCCGAGGTCAGGGTGGCGGAGCGCGTCGGCAAGGCTCAGCTCGCTTGAGACGAACCCCGGAACCGGCTCGATCAGCGTCGCCGAGGCCAGCTGCTCGCCAGCCTCCAGCAGTGCGCGCCGCTCGCGGTCAACACCCCGATTGCTGACCGCGTAGTTGGACACGTAGAAATTGCGGTAGTTCTGTGTCAGCTCGTCGGCAAGAACCAGTGGGTTGGGCGGCATCACTGATCTGGGCTCGCGGCCAACGGCAATGGCGGCGTCGATCGAGTCGGCGAGCGTCATGCGGTGGTCTGGTTAAGGGTACTGGAGATGGCCGTAGCGAGATCGTTGGGAACATTGACATATTGATCGACACCCGCGTCGACGGCCGTGGGAACATCGGCCGGCATACGTCCTGAGCACAAGCATGCTGCCCGGGCGTGCAGCGCAGGCAGTGGTGCGCGACGGTCGACGAGCAGCTTGGACTCTGCTGGCTCATATGTGATGAGTGGGTCCAGTTCCCGGTCGCGCTTCAAGAGATATGGGCCCCACTCAGGCGCAACGAGACGCCGCCACTCTCCCCCATGGAGGAGCCAGCCCTCGCGTCGGCGACCGTGAGTCTCCCAGCGCCACAGCCCACTGGTGCTCTCGGGCACATCGGGATCGGCCCACCGGGGACGCAGGTCGGCCGGGTCAATCAGGCAGTGCGCAAAGCGGTCGTCGGGCCACGCCGTCTCGGAGACCTCATCCACCCGTGCAGAGGGAAGCATCTGCCCCAAACGCAGCGCCGCGTCGGCCGTCAGCGGGATCCCAGCCGCGGCGGCAAGATGCGGCGCATCCTCGGGGTTCACCTGCAGTAGCACGGTGCTCGGCCCACGGTCCTGCGCTACGGGATCGTCGAGCTCGGCGTCGATGTCAGCCGCGATGATGACTGCGTCGAGCTCGTGCAGCAGCCCGGCGGGACGGGCGCCGGTCAGCAGCAAACGTCCCGGAAGGCCTGGGATAGAGACCAGACACGTCGCCGCGGTACTAAAGCGACTGGAGCCCCAATCCCACTCGACGTGGGCCAGTTGGCTCAGCGCCCGCGCCGCCGGCCCTGGCTTCAGCCCGAGGTACCGACAGCCATCCGCGAACTGCTTGTGCGTTCCAGATCCGAGCTCCGAAACCCAGATCAGCAGCATGTCGTAGACGTCAGCCTTGGGCATCCGAGCTCTCATAGATAGCTCGGCCCAGCAGACGCACCCAGGCAGTACCGCCGCTTTTGTCTGCGGTGCGGTCAGCGACTTCGCCGTTCTCGTAACTGGCGATGAGGTCGAGCAGCGACTCGGATGGCTCGACGTCAACATCGGCGTAGCACACAATCTGGGCATGTCGGCCGCGTAGCAGGACATACGCGATGTCCTCAGGCCGTGGTAGCTCCCACGGCTCACCCGTGCCGATGCCCATGCGCCGATGCCAACCATCCTCGAGCGGCGGCCCGCAGGTGGTCCATGTTCCGTCGCGAAAGATCACATCGACGAGATCCTGGTGGCGGGTCAGGAGCGATGAACGCCATGGATGATCTTCACCATCGTTGATGATCGTCGCGCCGCGGATCTTGGGTCCGCCTTCGTCGCCACGACACTGCGATGTCGCCGACGCCTTGGCCCACACTTGCCCTGCGGGCAGCCAGTGGTAGGCATCTGTGCCCTTGCGTGGACCATGCTCAGCAAGCTCGATGGTCTGCTCCCACACGTCGCCGACGGCAATGTGATGCACACCCCGGTCGGCGACGGCGGGGCGAAGGTCGAAAGGCACGCCGGGCAGCGCCTCGCCGCACTCGACGCCGTCGACCTCCACACGCGCCGGCTCGCCCAGCTCCGAAAGCAGCGCGGGCGGGTGATCGGCGAGGTAGGCACCAAAGTTCAGCGGCAGACCTCCGACAAGGCGCACCTCCTCGACGTCCTCCGCGGGATCCGCCGAGCGCAGATGGGTCGGCAGGCCGTCCGGGTCGACCCCGAACGCCAACTGCCAGCCATGCGGCAACGGCGGTCCGCTCATCCCATCCTCCCGCGCGTTCGCGAGCAGCGTAGCGTCGCATGTCAGCACTGCCACTATCTCCGAGGTCGCTGCCGGGACGCGCCTCAGGCCCGCATCGGAGCCCTCAAAGAGCGTCGTGGTGCCCGGTAGGACGCTCACCCGCGCGCGCCGATGCGTGAGACTGATGGATACCGGGCCGAGCGTCGCCTTCTCGAGCCAGGTAAGCGGGACGCCGAACTCCTGGCCACCGCCGGGCAGCACGAGCGGGCCGTCGGGCCCGTCGGCTACAGCATCCTCGTCGAGCCCAGGCACCACCAGCCGCAGCGCGACGCGCGGACCCATGATGCGCAGATACAGATCGGCATCGAGGTGGCAGTATCCGTCCTCGTCCAGCACGGCACCGTCCCACGCGGTCATGGCACTGCGCAGCGCGGCACGCATGACGTCCTCGAGCTCAGAGTCCTCGAGCTTTTCGCGAGTGGGCGTTGTCAGCATGGATGCGTAGCCCCACCGGCGCAGCAGCCGTACAGGATCGTGCCCAGCCTCGAGTGCTGGTCGTGCACTGCGGAAGAAGCGGCCCAGCAGCGCACGGTCCCGGCCGCGCAGCGGCGCTTGGCCGATCGCCACACCCACAACGCTCAGGTTGCGCGGCGGCTCGCGCAGCACCAGCACGCCGCGCCTGCCCCCCTTCTCAACTGCTAGCCAGTCCTGCAGGTCAGCGAAGAACGTCATGAGCATCTCGAAACCCGCAACACCAGGCCACTCGTCCCGCTTGGGTATGTCGAAGATGTCGCATAAGCGCGTGTAGTAGGAGTTGGTCGATATGTTCTCGTCGCGGTCCATGCGGCTGGCCGCAACGACCGCCAACGCCAGGCCCGACATGAAGCTGGGCAGCGGGCGTGGGCGCGAGAGCCGCCTCCAGCGACGGCCGTGGTTGACGATCCCGCGGACGCCGCCCTCGAATGTGATCTCGTAAGAGCCCTTCAGGCATTCCGCAAGCGCCGTGACCGCATCCCCTCGAATCTCAAGCCGTGCCGCCGCATGTTCGACAGCGAGGTCATCGCAGGAAAGCAAGACAGAAAACAGGCCCTCGATTTGGCGCTCGGGTAGTAGAAGGTCCAGGAGCGCCGCGTTCCAGTCCTCAACGGTAGCCATCAGCCTGCGAGCTCGGGCACCCAGGGCGTCTGGCGTTGCAGGCTGTGGGCGGTCGCATGTTGGTCCTTGAGGTTCTGGTCGATCCAGGTCGCGAGCTCGCGTTGCGCGGCGGGCTCCCCGTGCACGATCCCGAATACCGTCGCATCGTGCGCTCGCGTCATACGCTCGGCGAAGGCGTGTAGATCGGACGTCGGTGCGTGCGCTGAGAGGCCAACGCGCTGGAATAGACACTTGATCTTCGGGTTCTCGTCACCGAGGCGGATCGTGTCGCCAGTCGTGAGCCGATTGATGCCTGGAATGCCACCGGCAGCACGAGGCATGTAGCCGGTGAAGACAACTCCGTGCTGCTTGTGGCGTACCATCTCGCGCAGGAAGGCGCGCGACCAGCCTCCAGACAGCATCGCGGGACTGGCGATGATGTAACCCGGCTTCTCACTGCTGAGGATGTCCAGTATGGCTTCATCGAGCGTCCCGCTGTTGGAGAGCCACTCGTTGGGGTTGCGGACGGAGGGAAACGACCCGATGGCAGCCCAGCCACCGTTACGGGCCTGGCTGTATTGGTCGTAGACATCCATGATCTTGTTACCCATGCCCGCAACATAGAGTGGCCCGTCGGGCATCTCGCGGCCGCGTCGGGCCTCGATAATCTTCACCAACTCCTGTGTACGCCCGAGGCTGAAGCTGGGCAGGAGCAGGAACCCCCCCTCTCCAACCGTCTTCATCGCGTAGTCCGAGAGGCGCTGGGCAGCCTGCTCGCGACCATGAAGATTACGGCGACCCTGTTGCAGCATCTGGTCCGGTACGCCGTAGGTCGACTCCATGATCACCAAGTCGGCGAGCTCGATCTCGTCTAACCCCCACGTCGGGAGAGTGTGCTGGGGGTCCGCGATCGGGCCTAGGTCGCCTGTGTAGAGCAATGTGTGGCCCGACTCCTCCTCGGTAACGTGGATCGCGCAGCTACCGAGTACGTGTGCGACGGGCAGGTAGCGGACGAGCAGAGTTGTATCCCCTACGCGGAACTTGGCGCCCTTCTCGGCTGGCCGGACGCGCTCCATGATGTTCTTGACGTCTTGCTGCGTATACGCCGGCCGCATGGAGCCCTCGTAGTAATCAGAGTCCGACACCGCCATCGCCGTCATCCGCTCCTCGCGGGAATGCTGGATCTTCGCCGAGTCCAAGAGCATGATCTCAGCCAGCTGGATGGTGGGCGGGGACATCCACACCGGGACGTCGCGCTCAGAGGTGGCCTCCAAAGCGTCCAGGATGGTCGGCAGCGAGCCGACGTGGTCGACATGAGCATGACTGATCAGCACGCCGTCGAGCGCCTCGGTGGGCACGCGAAAGTGGAAGGGCTGAGCGTTTGGGTCGCCGTACTCCCCCTTGACTCGCTGGCCGGCATCCAAGAGTACGCTGTAGCCGTTGTGGGTTTGGACGAGGATCGCGCTTCCCCCAACCTCCTCAGCACCACCTAGGGCACGGATCGTGAACGGCTGGCTGTGTCGGCGGGTCCGCCGCCGGCGCGGCCGCGATGCCTCGGCCGGTTCCGATTGATCCGCTATCGTAGCGGCCTCCTCGGCCGCACTGTCAGGGGGTTGAGGCGTCGCCTCGTCGATCTCCGGAGTGGCGATCTCCGCCACCTTCGCGACGGGGATCTCGGCGGCGCCGCCGGGGACAGCCGGCACTGGTGTGACCGCCTGGCTGAGTTCGCTGAATACAGCGGTCAGCCGCAGCAGGTGTTGGTCGTCTGGCAGCGCTGCGCCCGACGCGATGCGTTCAGCCGCCATGGAAGTCGCCTGGCCGACGACAGGAGCAAGTGCGCGGAATAGAGAGTGGGGGGAGTCGACCGGCAGCAGTTCCTCGGGGCCAGTCGGGCGCGCGCGCTGAGACTGGCTGATCTGTCGCAGGCGCTCCGCCTGGCGATCGGCCTGCTCTTGCGCCTCGAGGCGCAAGCGGCGCTCACCGTCGCGCTCGGATCGCAGCTCGTCCAGGTCAGCCTGGAGGCGATCCATCTCCCCAGCGCGCTCCTCCAGCTCGCGCAACCGCTCGCGGTCGGCCTTGGCGGCACTGAGTTGGCCATCCAACGAGGCGATCCGCTTTGCGTTCTCGGCCAGCTTGGCCCGCGCTCCCGCCAGCTGAGCGTCGGCGTCTCCGGCACGCTGCTGAGCGGTTTCGAGCTCATTCAAGGATGCCTCCAGCGTGCCGACCTTCTTCTCGGCAGCAGCGAGTTGCTTGTCGCGATCCTTAATATCGCGCTCGAGTGCCTTGACGAGCTCCTCGAGCCCATGGATTCGGTGGCGCTCGGCATCCTCGTCCTCTGTGCCATCGCCTCCGCGCGCGGCAAGCCGCTCGGCAAGCTCGTCCTCGATTAGTTCGAGCTCCTCCCGGTCATTCGTGTGCAGCATGTACACCGCGGCGGCCACGAACTCCTCGGGGCAGGCGGAGCGGGAGTCAAGGAACGCGGCGGGATCATCGGCAAGCGCCACCAGCGTCGCATCCGCAATCCGCGCTTTGCGGTTGTCGTAGTGATGGAGCACCGACTGCAGTGCGATGTCCCACAGCGTACGCTCGCGGCGCAGCAGCTGGGCGAGCGCGCGAGCGGTCTGGCTCGACGGTCCGTAGTTAGCCTTGCGGGTCACTCCCGCGCGGATGAGCAGGCGCCGCTGAGTCGAGCGGTCCAGTCCAGTGCGCCAGGCTTTCTTCGCGGCTGGGAGGACGGCAATGTGCCGCAGCACCGTGTCGGGGATCTCGTCAGGGGCCGGCGTGTCGGGCTGAAACTTCTCGAGGTGCTCGCGAAGATCGGCAGCGCGAGCGACTATGTCGCTATCGACGTTTCCGTTGCGACCACCGGCCGGCGGCGCATCCGAGGTCGTAGTAGTCAGGTCGTCTCGCTCGTGGAGAGTCACTTCACAGACCACCCGCAGGATGAAACCGCCATTCCGGCTACAGACACTATCGTGACGAGCGGCTTGGAGCCGTCCCGTGCGTAGTGCATACGTCCAATTGATGCCGCACCTTCCGAACAGGTGGTCGGGCCATGTCGGGAAACTCCAGCCCCACCTCCTCGACGGGTCGCATCAACACCGCCAGTGCGCGGCGCGCAGAGCACGAGGACAGCTTCGTGCCTTCCGCTTCATCGCCTCGACCATCGCTATCTGCGAAAAGTCTCGTTCCGCGTTTCGTTCCGTGTCCGCGATCCGTCGCCAGCTCGATCATCGCAAAAGGTACCGATTTCTAGGCAATTCCTGAAGGGTGAGCGAGGGGACTCGAACCCCCGACCGCCGGGACCACAACCCGGAGCTCTACCAGCTGAGCTACGCCCACCAGGCTGGGCTCCGAAGTGTAGCGGCGGGTCTGTGGACCCTGCGGGCGCCGCACCGAGCCCGCTCACGCCCTGCGCATCCAGACTTGCGCGGCCTGCCGATCTCCGGTCCAACTCTCGGGCGCCCGCAGGACGAACGCCGTGTCCTCCGCGCCCACCGGCGCGGGGGCGGCCTCCGGTCCGGTGGCGCGCAGCAGCACAATCAGGCGCGCGCGTAGCAGCGAGGCGACCGCGCGTTCTGCGAGGCCCAGGGCGTCGCTCGCGCTCGCCTGGCCGCTCGGGTCGCGGGTGGCAGCCAGCTCCCACGCGCGGTGCAGTGGGATCTGCTCGAGGCCCATCTGCGCGAGCAGCTCAAGGCCAAGGGAGTCCGCCTTCAGGTCCGTCGCGCCGCCGCCCGCTGGTCCCTGCACCGCCGCGGGAGCCGATGCGTCGCTCGCTCCTGGCGCCCTCCCTGCCACCTCTGCTCCGCCCGACGGGGCCGGTGGACCCTGCGCCTCGCCCCCACCACTCGCGAGGGCCTCCCCTGCCGCCGCCAGCAGCTGCGCCGTCACGTCCTTGCTCTGGCGCTGCGCGGTGCGCCAGCCGCGGCCCATCGAGAGCTGCGCCGGGGGGATGGGCAGTCCTTCGAGCACCGTGAGCCGCGCGTGGCGCGGGTCCCACTTGAGCTCTCCCAGCTCGAATGGCCGGTCGGCCACCCACGGCCCCAGCACCGTGGCCCGCAGCTCCTCCCCGCTCAGGTTGAAGCGGCACACGTTGCGCGGGAAGTGGCGCAGCTCCACGTGGTAGACGGTTTCACCCAGGGTCCCCAAGCGCCACCACCGCGTCGATCTCCACCAGTGCCCCGCGCGGCAACGCCGCCACCCCGACCGTCACCCGCGCCGGCGGCGCCGCGGCGAAGAACTCGGCGTACACCTCGTTCACCTCCCCGAAGCGCTCCAGGTCGGTCATGTACACCGTCAGGCGCACCGCCTGCTCGAGCGTGGCCCCTGACGCGGCACACACCGCCTGCAGGTTCTCCAGGCACTGTCGCGCCTGCTCCGCCGCGCTCGCGCCCACCAGCTCGCCGCTCGCCGGGTCGAGCGGGATCTGGCCCGAGCAGAACAGCAGCCCCCCCGCCGCTCGCAGGTCGACCCTCACCGCGTGGCTGTACGGGCCGATCGCCGCGGGCGCGCCCGCGGCCGTCACGGTGTGGCGAGAGCGGTCCACGCGCCGGAGCCTACTACCGGCTCTCCCCCGGCCCCGGCGCCACGGCCGAGCACGCGAGGGAGCCCGAGGACGGAACCTCGGCGGGACCTCGGCTGGCCGGCGTCCCCGCACGGCGGCGCGTCGTCGGGACGGAACCTCGGCGGGACCTCGGCTGGCCGGCGTCCCCGCACGGCGGCGCGTCGTCGGGACGGAACCTCGGCGGGACCTCGGCTGGCCGGCGTCCCCGCACGATGGCGCGTCGTCGGGACGGAACCTCGGCGGGACCTCGGCTGGCCGGCGTCCCCGCACGATGGCGCGTCGCCGGGACGGAACCTCGGCTAGCCGGCGTCCCCCACGGTGGCGCGTCGTCGCGCCCGATCGGCTAGATTCCAACTGGTGCGACCCTCCGTCAGGAAGCTCGCCGTCGCATTCCTGACGGCCACGATCATCGCCGTGGGCGCACTTCCCGCGTCCGCCGGAGCGCAGATTGCGTGGGGCCCGTGCGGCACCAGCAACGACTTCGCCTGCGGCCACCTCACCGTCCCGCTCGATCCCTCCGGGGGTACGCCGGGAACGATCACGCTTGCGCTCCGCCGCCACCGCGCGCCTGTGGGAGAAGCGAGCTCCGCGGTGATCGCGCTCGCCGGCGGCCCCGGGCAGTCCGCAATCCCGTTCGCCGAAGACTTCACCGAACTGCTCGGGCCGATCCTCGCCACGCGCGACTTGATCGTCTTCGACCAACGCGGCACCGGCAACTCGCACCCGCTCTCCTGCCACGCCTTGGAACACCCTAGCGTCCCCCGCTCCGCCGGGCAGCTGATCACTGCCTGCGCCAACCAAATCGGGACCGAACGCGCCTTCTACACAACCCCCGACACCGTCGCCGACATCGAGGCGATCCGTCGCGCGGGGGGATATGAAAAGCTCGTCCTCTACGGCACCTCCTACGGCACGAAGGTCGCCGAGGAGTATGCCCAGGAGTACCCCCAACACGTCGAAGCGCTGGTGCTCGACTCGGTCGTGCCGCCCACCGGGCCCGAACCGCTCGACCGCTCGACGTTCGAAGCGGTGCCCCGCATCCTGCGCCAGCTGTGCGAGTACCACCTGTGCGCCCACATCACCCCCAACCCCGTCGGCGACCTCGCGCGGCTCGTGCGGCGCATGAGTCGGGGCCCGCTGCGCGGGCGCTACATCGCCGACCACGGCCATCCCCACACCATCCCCATCTCCTCCAACGAGCTCCTCGACATCCTGCTCGCGGGCGACTTCGACCCGATCGTGCGCGCCGAATTCCCCGCCGCGGTGCGCGCCGCGGCCGACGGCGACACGGCGGCGCTCGCGCGGCTGCTCGTGCGCGCCTCGGGAGGCGAAAGCGAAGAAGGTGAAGGGATCGACGTGCCGCTCTACTACGCCACCACCTGCGAAGAGGAGGACTTCCCGTGGAGCCGCACGGCGAGCCCCTCCGAACGCCTCGCGCAAGTGGCCGCCTCGATCAGGGCGCTGCCCGCCGGCTCGATCGGCCCGTTCGCACCCGCCAACATGCTCGACTTCAGCGACGCCTCCTCGTGCGCCTTCTGGCCCTTCGCGACGCCCGCGCCGCCGTCCGTGCCGGCCACGATGCCCGACGTCCCCACGCTGATCCTCTCCGGCGCCGACGACCTGCGCACCCCCACCGCGAACGCACGCGCGGTTGCCGCGCAGATCCCCGGCTCGCACCTGGTGGTGGTGCCCAACACCGGCCACTCGGTGCTCGGGACCGAGCCCACCCACTGCGCGCGCAAGGCGCTGCTGGCGATGTTCGCCGACGACGCGATCGCGCCCTGCCCCGCTGGGCCGCCCTCGCCCTTCCTGCGCCCCACTCCCCTGCCGCCCGAGCGGCTCGCCGACGTCTCCCCGGCCCATGGCTACCACGGCCGGGCGGGACGGACGCTGCAGGCGGTCAAGCTCACGCTCGCCGACTTCTCCCGCCAGCTCCTGCTGCAGCTCCTCGAAACCGCCGGCGAGACCGGCGGGCGCTCCGCCAGCCTCATCTCGCTCAACAGCGGCGGCCTGCGCGCCGGGTGGGTACAGCTCACCAAAGGCGGCCTGCGCTTCCACCGCTACTCCTACGTGCCCGGCGTGACCATCTCCGGCGCCGTCAAGGCCGAAAGCATCGTGCTGCGCATCGGCGGGTCCGCCGCGGCGCACGGCACGCTGCGGCTGGGAGCCCGCAAAGCCCTGGTCGGAACGTTGGCTGGGCAGCACGTCCACCTCCGCCCGAGCTCCACGGCGAGTGCCGCTATTGTCGGTGCCGATGCGCAGGCGAGCCCCGATCTCGGTCTTGGCGGCTCTGCTGCCCGCACTATTGTTCGCCAGCTCGCCGTCGTCCTCGGCCGGCTCCCCTGGCTCTGAGCTCAGCTTCTCTCCCTGCCCGCACGCGACAGGCTTCGCCTGCACCACCGTCACCGTCCCGCTCGACCGCACCGGCGCGGTGCCCGGCACGATCGCGTTGAGCGTGGAGCGCCTGCAGGCCGGCCCCGCCCCAAGCTCGAGCGCCGTGATCGGGCTCGCCGGCGGGCCCGGCCAGGCCGCCAACCCACTCGCGGGCTTCATCGCCAAGGCGATCGCCCCCGCACTGCTCGGACGCGACCTGATCGTCTTCGACCAGCGCGGCACCGGGCGCTCGGACCCGCTGAACTGCCCGGCGCTGGGGAGCGCCGCGGCGCTCGAAAGCGCTGGCCCCACCACGGTCGGCCGCCTCGCCGAACAGTGCGCCCTGCAGCTCGGGCCCGCGCGCGCGGCATTCACGAGCGAGGAATCGGTGCAGGACATCGAGGCGATCCGCCAGGAGATGGGGTACGAAAAGCTCGTGCTGTACGGCACCTCCTACGGCACCAAGGTCGCGCTGCAGTACGCCGAACAGTACCCCGCACACGTCGAAGCGCTGGTGCTCGACTCCGTCGTGCCCCCCGAAGGCCCCGACCCCTTCGGGCTGTCCACCCTCCAGGCGCTGGGGCCGGTGCTCGGGGAGCTCTGCTCGGAAGGGGCGTGCGCGCACATCACCGCCAACCCCCTCGGCGACATCGCGCGCCTCGCCTCCCTCCTGCGCCGCCACCCGCTCAGCGGGTCGGTGTACGACGGCTCCGGGCACCGCCACTCCGCGACGCTCGGCGAGGCCGACCTGCTCGGCATCCTGGAGGCCGGCGACCTCAACCCAGCGTTGCGCGCGCTACTGCCCGCCGCGGTGCAGTCCGCGCTGCGCCACGACCCCGACCCGCTGCTGCGCCTCGACGCGCTCTCGGAAGGGCTGATCCCCAACCTGCCCACACCTCCGCGGGGGACCTCAGCCGAACGGGAAGCGCGCGAAGAAGAAGACGACGCGCTGTTCCTCGCGACCTCCTGCGAGGAGAAGCCCTTCCCCTGGCAGCGCGCTGCGGCGCCTGCCACCCGTGACGCGGAAGCGCTCGCCGCGCTGCACGCGCTGGGAAGCTCGGCCTTCTACCCCTTCGACGCTGCCACCGCGTGGGCCACCAGCCTCGTGCCCGACTGCGTCGACTGGCCCGACGCCTCGCCGCCGCCGCTCGCCCCGAGCCCGCTGCCGAACGTGCCGACGCTGATCCTCTCCGGCGCACAGGACCTGCGCACCCCCACCTCGGGCGCGCACGCCGTCGCCGCGCGGATCCCCGACGCGCAGCTGCTCGTCGTCCCCTACACCGGGCACTCGGTGCTCGGCAGCGACTTCACCAACTGCGCCGAAGACGCCGTCAGCGCCTTCTTTCAGGGCGGAGTGGGCGGGTATCCAATCCAGCCGTGCCAACCGACTCCCGACATTTTCACCCCGACCCCCATCACCCCCACCCGCCTGGCCTCCGTGCAGTCGATCCCCGGCCTGTCCGGCCGACCCGGCCGCACGCTCACCGCGGTGCTCGACACGCTCGTGGACCTCGACCGCCAGGTGATCGGGGCCACACTGCAAGTCGAGCAGGAACTGCCCTCCGGCTCGAGCTTCGGCGGCCTGCACGGGGGCTACGCGAGGCTCAGCGCCTCCGCGGTGCGCCTCTCGAGCCTCACCTTCGTGCCCGGCGTCGCGCTCAGCGGGACCCTCCCCGCCAGCAATGGCAAGCTCCACAGCGTCACCGTTCGCGTCGGTGGCAGCGCCGCCGCGCGCGGCACCGTCACACTCGCCTCCGGGGGGCGCGCCCTCGGCACCCTCGGCGGCAGGCGCTTCGACGTGAGCATCGCCCACGCTCAACTTTCGCGCGCGAGTGCCGCCCTCGCCGCAACATGGCAGGGGGACGGAACGCTGCTGCCGATCCACTTCCCGCTGCCGGCGCTGGCGCGGTTGGGCTGAGGCCGCGAGGCTCCCCGCGCGAAGCCGCCGCGGCCGCGCCGACCCCGCGTAGGCGCGCGGAGGCACCGACTACGCTGAACCCAAGAGGGTGGCGCAGTCGGCCGCAGGCCGACAAGCCGTGCCCCTCGCTCTCGATCATGCCCAACGCGCTCGCCCACGAGACTTCGCCGTACCTGCGCCAGCACGCCTTCAACCCGGTGGACTGGCTGCCCTGGGGGCCCGCGGCGCTGGCGGCTGCCCGCGAGCGCGACGTGCCGCTGCTGGTCTCGATCGGGTACTCCTCCTGCCACTGGTGCCACGTGATGGAGCACGAGTCCTTCGAGGACCCCCGCGTGGCGGCGCTGATGAACGAGGAGTTCGTGTGCGTGAAGGTCGACCGCGAGGAGCGCCCCGACGTCGACGCGCTCTACATGGAGGCCGTGCAGGGGATGACCGGCCGCGGGGGGTGGCCGCTGAACGTCTTCCTCACCCCCGAGCAGCTGCCCTTCTACGGCGGCACCTACTTCCCCCCGGAGTCCCGCCACGGGATGCCCTCGTGGAGCCAGGTGCTGCAGGCGATCGCCGAGACGTGGCGCGAGCGCGCGGCGGAGATCCGCGCGGGGGGCGAGCGGATCCGCGCGCAGCTTTCCGGAGGCGCGCGCCTGTCACCCTCCGCGGAGCCCTTCGACGCTGGTGCGCTGGACGTCGCGGTAGCGCGGCTGCGAGAGTCCTTCGACCCGGTCAACGGCGGATTTGGAGGCGCGCCGAAGTTCCCGCAGGCCCCCGTCGTCGAGTTCCTGCTGCGCCACGGCGAGCGCGAGATGTCGCTCGCGACGCTGCGCGCGATGGCGCGCGGGGGCCTCTGCGATCAGCTCGGCGGGGGCTTTCACCGCTACGCGGTGGACGCCTCGTGGACGGTGCCCCACTTCGAGAAGATGCTCTACGACAACGCCCTGCTCGCGCGCGCGTACCTGCATGGGCACCGTTTGGGCAACGGCGCTGATGGTGAGGGCACAAACGGCGAGGAGGACCTGAGTGGGAGCGAGGGCGGCCGGAGTCCGGGCAGCGGGGAAGACTTCGCCCGCGTGTGCCGTGCAACGCTCGACTGGGCGCTGCGCGAGATGCGGGGGCCCGAGGGCGGCTTCTACTCGGCGCTCGACGCCGACTCCGAGGGTGTGGAGGGCCGGTATTACGTGTGGACGGCGAAGGAACTGCAGGACATCCTCGGCGAGGACGCGGACGCCGCGATCCGCTGGTTGGGCGTCAGCGAGCAGGGCAACTTCGTCGATGGGGTGGGTGGGCCTCAAATCTCCGAGCCGGGGCTCAACGTGCTCACCGACCGAGGCCGTGGGCGGGCACCCGATCACATCACCCGTGAGCGCATCCGCGCGCGGCTGCTCGAGGCACGCGCGGCTCGCACCCGGCCCGGCCTCGATGACAAGCGCCTGACGAGCTGGAACGCGCTGATGATCGCCGCGCTCGCCGACGCGGGGGCGGTCCTGGGGGAGCCGTGCTACCTCGACGCGGCGGAGCGCTGCGCCGAGTTCGTCCTGCGCGAGCTGCGCGACGGCGAGGGGCGGCTGCTGCGCACCTACAGCGAGGGCCGCGCGCGGATCGGCGCGTACCTGGAGGACCACGCCTTCCTGCTGGAAGCGACGGTGGTCCTCTTCGAAGCGAGGTGCGAGGAGCGCTGGCTGACCGAGGCCCGCGCGCTCGCTGAGCAGACGATCGAGCGCTTCGCCGACCCCGAGCGCGGGGGTTTCTTCTCAACGCCCTCCGACGGCGAGGCGCTGATCGCGCGGCGCAAGGACCTCGAGGACTCGCCGATCCCCTCCGGGGCCTCCTCGGCCGCGTTCGGCCTGCTGCGTCTCGCGCAGATCTCAGGCGTCGAGCGCTACGAACAGCACGCGCTGGGGGTATTGCGCCTCATGCACGAGATCGCCCCCCGTCATCCCGCGGCGTTCGGCCACCTCCTGCAGGCGCTCCAGCTGCACCTCTCACCGGCCGAGGGCCTTGCGTGTGCCACGCCGCTCGCCCGTTCGGCAGCCACCGACCCAGAAAGCGCCACCGCCACGCCGCCCGCCGGAGCACCTTTAGGTGCGGAGGCTGATCCAGCGGTCAGAGAATCGACAGGTACCGGTCGAGCTCCCACTGGGTGACCTGCACGCGGTAGTCCTCCCACTCCTGGCGCTTGATCTCCACATAACGGTTGAACATGTGCTCGCCGAGCGTGCGCAGCACAAGCTCCGACTCCGCGGTCAGCTCGATCGCGTCGCCGAGCGTCTCGGGCAGCTGCTCGACCCCGAGGCGCGCGCGCTCGGCGCCGGAGAGGTGGTAGAGGTTCTGCTCCATCGGCTCGGGCAGCTCGTACCCCTTCTCGATCCCCTCCAGGCCCGCCTGCAGCAGCACGGCGAACGTGAGGTAGGGGTTGCACGCGGGGTCGGGGCAGCGCAGCTCCATGCGTGTCGCGCGCTCGCGGCCGGGGTGGTAGAGGGGGACGCGCACCAGGGCCGAGCGGTTGCGCCGCGACCACGCCACGTACACCGGCGCCTCGTAGCCGGGGACGAGGCGCTTGTAGGAGTTGACCCACTGCGCGAACACGGAGCAGATCTCCCGCGCGTGCTTGAGCTGGCCCGCTATGAACGCCTTGCCGACATCCGAGAGAAAGTAGGCGTCGTCGGGGTCGAAGAACGCGTTGCGGCCCTCCTTGAACAGCGACTGGTGGGTGTGCATCCCCGAGCCGTTCTCGCCGAACAGCGGCTTCGGCATGAACGTCGCGTGCCACCCGTACTTCATCGCGTACTCCTTCACGGTGATGCGGTACGTCATGCAGTCGTCGGCCATCTTCAGCGCGTCGGCGTAGCGCATGTCGATCTCGTGCTGGGAGGGGCCGACCTCGTGGTGGGTGTACTCGACGTGGATCCCCAACTGCTCCAGCGCCAACACCGTCTCGCGGCGCACGTCCGAGCCGGCGTCGAGCGTCGTCAGGTCGAAGTACCCGCCGTGGTCGAGCACCTCCGTGGAGTGGGAGTCGCGGAACAGGAAGTACTCGAGCTCGGGGCCCACGTTGAACGTCTCGAAGCCCATGCTCTGCGCGCGCTGCACGGCGCGGCGCAGCACGTGGCGGGGGTCGCCCTCGTAGGGGGTGCGCTCGGGGGTGATGACGTCGCAGAACATCCGCCCCACCCCCTGCTCCTCCGGGCGCCAGGGCAACACCGCGAAGGTGGTGGGGTCGGGCAGCGCGATCATGTCGGACTCCTCGATCGCGTTGAACCCGGTGATCGAAGACCCGTCGAAGCCCATCCCCGCCTCGAACGCGTCCTCCAACTCGGCGGCGTTGATCGAGAACGACTTCAGTTGGCCGAGGACGTCGGTGAACCAGAAGCGGATGAAGCGGATTGCGCGCTCCTCCACGAGCGCCCGCACGTCCGCGGCGGTCTTGGGCATGTCGGGCTGCTCGGCCATCCCGGCCGGACCTTAGTCGATGGCGGGCGGGCGGGCGTCCAATCCGGTATCGACGGATGGCCAAACCGTTGGTCGTCCACCACTGGTCGTCAACTGCATGTCGTCAACCACAGCGGCCGCCGCAGCAGCCAGCCGTGGTTCGCCATCGCTGCCGCCGGGATCCGATTCGCCGCCTACCCGTGCGCGCTGAGCAGCGCCGCGAGCACCAGCAGGAACCCCATCACCACCGCCCACGAGGCGATCCTGTCGGGGTGCGGCCCCACCCACTCTGTCGGCGTGCGACGCGGCCTGCGCCGGTGGCGCAAGGTCCTCTCGACCATGCCGGGCATGTTGACGACGCGTTCGGACGGCTCAGTGGCCCGCTACGGTCGCAACGAAGTTCGCCACGTCTTCGGCTTCCTTGCCCTGGTAGAGCAGCGCGGGCATCTGGCCGCGGCCGCGCGCGCGCCCTTCGAGGATCGCGCTCAGCACGAACGCCATGCGGTCGGCGTGCGCTTCCTTGTCCGGCAGGGTCGGGGCGATCGTGGGGATCAGCACGTCGAGGTTCGGGCCGATCCGGCCCACCGCGTTCGCGCCATTCAGAGTGTGACAGAGGTTGCAGGCGTGCGAGAACAGTTCGCGGCCCTTCTGCTGCTCGGAGTTCAGGCTCAGGCCCCCCACCTCCACGCTCGCCTTGTGCTCACCGTTGAAGGCCAGCACCAGCGCGGGCACCACTAGGCCGAACGCGCACACCACCACGATCACCGCGGTCAGCGCGCGCTGGGTGGCCTTCGATTCGGAATGCAGCGCGTTGCGCGCCCCGCGGGGGCCGCCGCGCATCGCGACGAAGAACACGCCGAGGCCGAGGCTCAGGATGATGATGACGACGATGACGACCAGTCCCATGTCGGCCGGCACGATATCGGTTGGCGGCGCTGGAACGCTCGCCCAGGGAGACCCCTGGCCAGGGGGGACGGCAGGTTTACGGTTGAAGGCCCAGTGCGCGCGTGCAAGCGAGGACCACGAATTGGAGCCAGCGACCGACGCCGAGCGGCCACGACCCAAGCTTGAGGGCGGGCGTGGCACAGGTCGCGGTTGAAGGCCCAGTGCGCGGGCGCCCGCGCCCGCGTTGGGGGCAGAAATAAGAATCTCCCCACCCGACCTTCAGGTTCCCTTGATCCACCGCGCTAGCCTTAGTTGTGCACGTTCAACCGTGACTCACGCACAGCCCCCATGAGCAACTTCCTGCGCCGCCTACCGCTCTCCCGCCTGCTGCTTCTGTGCGGAGTACTCGTGGGCGTCGGCATCGCCGCGACCGCGCTCGCATCGGCGCTGGGCGTCGGCCCCACGCCCCCGCCCAAGCCGCTTGCCGAGGCGGTCCACGACGCGCTCGCCGCGGGGGCGGGTGGGAATCGAATCCAGGGTGTCAGCGCCCAGGTCCAGCTGACCAACCACCTGCTCGAAGGGGCCAGCCTCGCCAGCGGCGGCGGCGAAGCCAGTCAGCTCACCTCCAGTCCGCTGCTCTCGGGTGCCTCCGGGCGGCTGTGGATCTCCAAGGATGGGCACGTGCGCCTGGAGTTGCAGTCCGAAAAGGGAGACACTCAGGTGTACTACGACGGGCACACCGTCTCGATGTACGACGCCTCGTCGAACACGCTCTACCGCTACACGCCGCCGCAGGAATCGGACACCCACCCACCCGCCGCGGGCTCCGGCTCGACGAGCAGCTCCGACACCCTCGGCACCATCACCCTCTACAAGATCCCCACCGTGGCCAAGATCGAAGAAGCGCTCTCGCATCTCTCCAAGCACGCGAACGTCTCCGGCGCGACGCCCACCGACGTCGCCGGCCAGGCCGCCTACACCGTGCGCGTCGCCCCGAAGGAAAGCGGCAGCCTGCTGGCAGGCGCCGAGCTGTCGTGGGACGCTGTCCACGGCGTGCCGCTGCGCGCGGCGATCTACTCCACCGAGAGCGCCGCGCCGGTGCTCGAACTGGCCGCCACCTCGATCTCCTACGGCCCGGTGGAACCGTCAGTGTTCGAATTCACGCCGCCCGCCAACGCGAAGGTCGAAGAAGTGGCGCTGCCCAAGCCCGGCGCACAGGGCGGCTCGGCGCAGGGCGACGAACACGAACACCCGCACGTCACCACGCACGGCGACGGGCCCGGCGCGATCGCGGTGCTCGAAAGCAAGGCCAAGTCCGGCGCCTCCTCGCAGACGCCGCTGCCCGAAGGGCTCCAGCAGGTCAAGATCAACGGCGTCACGGCCAGCGAGTTGCCGACCGAGCTCGGCACGCTGCTCACCTTCGAGCGCTCCGGCGTGCGTTACCTGCTCGCCGGCGCGGTCGCCCCCGGCGCCGTCGAAGCGGTCGCCAAGGGCCTTTAGCGTGAGCGAGGCGCCTCCGGTTAAAGCCAGGGGGTTGGTCAAGCGTTACAAGGAGGTCCTGGCGGTCGACCACATCGACCTCAACGTCGAGGCGGGGGACGTGTACGGCTTCCTCGGCCCCAACGGCGCGGGCAAGACGACGACGCTGCGCATGGCGCTCGGCCTGATCGTTCCGACGGAGGGCACGGTGGAGCTGTTCGGGCGCGACCCGATGCACGCCGGTGCGCGCGCTCTGGAGGGCGTCGCGGGGTTCGTGGAGGCGCCGCGCTTCTACCCGTACCTGAGCGCCCGCAAGAACCTCGAACTGCTCGCGGCGCTCGACGGCGGCGGCGCGAGGGAGCGCATCCCCGAGGTTCTTGCGACCGTCGAGCTGAGCCCGCGCGCCGAGCACCGCGTGGGCGGCTACTCGCACGGGATGCGCCAGCGCCTCGGGATCGCCGCCGCGCTGCTGCGCCGCCCGCGCCTGTTGATCCTGGACGAGCCCGCCACCGGCCTCGACCCGGCGGGGATGCGCGACATGCGCACGCTGATCCGACGCCTCGCCGAGCAGGGGATCACCGTGCTGCTCTCCAGCCACCAGCTGCCGGAGGTGCAGGAACTGTGCGACCGCGTGGCGATCGTCGACTCCGGGCGCGTCGTCTACGAGGGCGCACTCGCCGACCTGCGCCGCCAGGGCGGGGCCGGCTACCGGCTGCGCTCCACCGACGACGCGCGGGCGCTCGCGGTGCTGCGCTCCCAGCCCGGGATCGAGCACCCCACGAGCGGCGAGCACGGTCTCTCCTTTCAGGCGCAGGAGCCGGCCGTCGGCGCCCTTTCGATCGCGCTTGGCACGACCGGCGTGGGCATCCTCGCGCTGACTCCCGAGCTGGCCACGCTCGAGGACCTGTTCTTCCGGCTGACCGAGGGCGACGGGACCCCGGCGGGCAACGGACACGTCGCACAGGAGCCGCTGCATGAGCACGCTTGAGGCCTCCCCGGTACTGGCTCCCGCGGCGGGCGCAATCCACGGTAGGCGCCCCTCGATCGTGACCGTGTGGCGCTGGGAGCTGCGCAAGCTCGTCTCCCAGAAGCGCACCTACCTCGGCCTCGGCCTGGCCGCGATCCTGCCCGTGATCTTCGTGGTCGTGCAGAACCTGCGCGGAGGTCGCGGCCACGACCAGGGCAACATCTTCGCCTCGCACATCACCCAGTCCGGCCTTGCCACGCCGGTGCTGATGCTGCTGTTCCTGTCGGTGTTCATGCTGCCCCTGATCGCCGCCCTGGTCGCCGGCGACATCGTCGCGGCCGAGGACGGCAACGGCACGCTGAAGACGATTCTCACGCGCTCGGTCGATCGCGGCCAGGTGTTCGCCGCGAAGGCGCTCGCGGCGATGACCTACGGGACCATCGCGGTGTTCCTCTCAGCGGTGGTGGCGACCGTCGCGGGCGTGGCGTCGTGGGGCTTCAACCACGTGGTCACGTTCTCGGGCACGGTGGTGTCCGCGCCCGAAGGCCTGCTGCTGGTGTTCGCCGCCAACGCCTGCTACCTGATCCCGCTGCTGACGGTCGTCACGATCGGCGTGCTGCTGTCGACCACCACCCGCAACAGCGCCGCGGCGGTCGTCGGCACGGTCGGCTTCACGATCCTGCTGTTCATCGTCGGGCAGATCCCGGGCCTCGAAAGCATCAAGCCCTACCTGCTCACCGAACAGTACGAGAACTGGCACGGCCTGCTGCGCACCCCCACCGACTGGGCGCCGATCGGGCACTCGGCCTGGGTCTGCGCGCTGTACGCGGGACCCGCGCTCCTCGCCGCGTACCTCGTATTCCTGCGCCGCGACGTAGCCGGCGGCTGACTCAGCTCCCCGTCGCCGCCGGTAGCTCCACCGGCGTCAGCTCGACCTCGTGCTCCAGGCGGTGCACCTCGCGCTTCTCGATCAGACCCGCGCCGAGGCGACCAGTGGACTCCGCGCCACAGGCGACGCCAAAGCGCAGGCACTCCGCGGGGGCGCTGCCGGCGTAGCGCGCCGAGACGTAGCCCGCCAGGAAGGCGTCGCCGGAGCCGCGTTTGGCGATCGGCTCGCGCTCCTCGATGCGGGCGCGCAGCAGCGTGGGCTGGCCGTCGATCTGCAGCTGCGCGAAACAGCCATCGGGGAGCGTCATGATCGCTTCACGGGCGCCCAGCGCGACGAGCTCGCGCACCGCCAGCGAGCGCTCCTGCTCGTCGGCGAACTCGTGGCCCACCAGCTCCTCGGCCTCGAGCACGTTGGGCGAAACCACGTCCGGCTCGGCGCGTACCGCATGGCGTAGGGGGTCGCCGTCGGTGTCGATCACCGTGGTGACATCCGCGCGGTGCAGCTCGCGGATCAGCGAGGCGTACACGTCGGGCTCCACCCCGCGGGGGATCGAGCCCGCGAACACCACGATCGCCGCGCCGCGCGCGAGGTACAGAAGCTTGTCGCGGAACAGCTCCACCTCGCGTTCGGTGACGCGCGGGCCGCGCTCGTTGATCTCGGTCTGCTCGCCGGTAGTGGGGTCGAGCACTGAGGTGTTGGTGCGCGACTCCTCGCGGATGCGCACGAAGTCGTTGAGGATCGACTCCTCGGTGAGCTGCTCGACGATGTGCGTGCCGGTCGCTCCCCCGGCCATGCCGGTCGCGATCACCGGCTGCCCCAGCGCCTTCAGCGCGCGCGCGATGTTGACGCCCTTGCCCCCCGCCATCGTGCGCTGCTCCACGGTGCGGTGGCGGCGGCCGAGGCGGAAGTTGGGGACCGAAAGCGACTTGTCGATCGCCGCGTTGAGCGTGACCGTGATGATCATGCTTCGCTCACACTACCCCAACGACCATGCCGCTGTGCGCAGCCGCTCCGCCTCGGCACGGAGTGCCACCGCATGTTCGCCTATCCCAATGCCCAGGCCGCGGCGCGCATACGCTCCGCCTCGGCGCGCGCGGCCTCCGCGGGGTCCTCGCCCGTGGCGCGGTGCGCGCCGGCGATGCTGCGCGAGGCCGTGATCAGGCCGCCTGCCCGGCCCGGGGCGAACGCCGCGGCCAGCTCCTCCACGCGGCCTCCCTGCGCCCCGACGCCCGGCAGCAGCAGCACCGCGTGGGGCATCAGCTCGCGCGCCCGCGCCACATGCCGCGGCTCGGTGGCCCCCATCACCGCGCCCACGTCGCTGAGGCCCGACCGTCCCACCCCGGGGGCGCCCAGCTCCGCGACGAACCCCGCCAAGTGTTCCCACACCGTGCCTGCCCCCGCTAGCTCGAGGTCCTGCACGTCGGCCGCGCCCGGGTTGGAGGTGCGCACCAACACCAGCACGCCGGCCCCCGCCGCGCGCGCGGCGCTCACGAACGGCTCGAGCGCATCCCTGCCGAGCAGCGGGTTGACCGTCGCCAGATCCACCCCGAGGCCGTGGGCGAACAGCGCCTGTCCGTACGCGGCGGCCGTCACAGGCACGTCCCCGCGCTTGCCGTCGGCGATCACCAGCAGGCCGCGCCGGCGCGCGTGCTCGACCACGTCGCCAAGCGCCTCCCACCCGGGCGCCCCCAGCCGCTCGAAGCAGGCGAGCTGGGGCTTGACCGCCACGCACGCCGGCCCCGCCGCGTCGATCAGTGCGCAGCAGTGGACGTGGACCGCCACCGCCGTGCGCCACGCCGGCGAGGCGTCCGCGCGCGAGCCGCGTGCCCGCTCGTGCACCCCCGGCCACAGCGCCTGCGGGTCGGGGTCGAGGCCGAGCACGATCTGCGACTCCCGCTCCGCCACGCGCTGCGCCAACATGTCGCCGAACCCGGAGCTCGTCGTCACCATCGTGGCGCGAGGATATCCTCCGCCGATGGACCTCCCTCGCGTCGGCTGGACGACGACGGTGCTGATCGCGCTGCTCACGGCCGCGCTGCTGCTGCTCGCCGGCTACACCGGCTACGCGGTGCTGTCAGTCGCGGTGGGGGCGTCCGCGGCGATCAACCTCTTTTGAGCAGCCATGCCTCCAGCGCACGGGCGGCGCGCCCGCGGTGGCTGATCGCGTCCTTCTGCTCCGCGCTCAACTGCGCCATCGTCAGACCCGGCGGCCCGTCATCCGGCAGGAAGGCGGGGTCGTAGCCGAAGCCGCCCTCCCCGCGCGGCTCGGCGGCGAGGCGGCCGGTGCAGCGGCCCTCGAACAGTCGCTCGACCTCGCCGGCGGGGTCCACGTAGGCGAGCGCGCATACATAGGCCAGCGCGCTGCCCGCGGGGGCCTCGTGGAGCAGCTTGTCGAGGTTCTGCTCGTCGGTCGCCCGCTCCCCCGCGTAGCGCGCGGAGCGCACCCCCGGCGCTCCGCCTAGCGCTGCCGCTTCGATGCCGGAGTCATCGGCGATCGTCACCTCGCCGGTGGCAGCAGCCGCCGCGCGCGCCTTGCCGAACGCGTTCTCCGCGAACGTGTCCCCATCCTCCGGGGGGAGCTGCACGGCGTCGGGCAGGCTCGCGACCTCGTGGCGAGGCAGCAGGCGCGCGAGCTCGCGGCGCTTGTGCTCGTTGTGAGTCGCCAGCAGCAGCCTCACGGCGTCGCGATCGCCCGCTCCTGCGCGGCGCGCAGCTGCACGATCCCGTCCGCCGCCAGCGCCAGCAGCTCGTCGAGGCTCGCTCGCGAGAGCGGCGTGCGCTCCGCCGTGGCCTGCACCTCCAGCAGGTCCCCCTCCCCGGTCATCACCACGTTGGCGTCGACCTCCGCGGTGGAGTCCTCGGAGTAGTCGAGATCGAGCAGCGCGGTCCCGGCGACCATCCCACAGGAGACCGCCGCCACGGAGCCCGTCAGCGGGATTCGCTCCAGCGAACCCTCCTTCTGCAGGCGCGCGCAGGCCAGCGTGAGCGCCACGTACGCACCCGTGATCGACGCACAGCGTGTGCCCCCGTCGGCCTGCAGCACGTCGCAGTCGAGGTAGACGGTGCGTTCCCCCAGCGCCTCGAAGTCCACCACGCCGCGCAGTGCGCGCCCGATCAGGCGTTGGATCTCGACCGAGCGCCCGTCCAGGCGCCCACGGGTGGCGTCGCGCTGCTTGCGCTCGCCGGTGGAGGCGGGCAGCATCCCGTACTCCGCCGTCACCCACCCCCGGCCCTTGCCGGCGAGCCAGCGCGGCACGGACTCCTGCGCGGAGGCGGTACAGATCACGCGGGTCTCCCCGATCGAGATCAGCGCCGAGCCGGTCGCGGTGCGCACGAACCCCGGCTCGATCGCCACCGGGCGCAGCCCGTTCGGCGCGCGGCCGTAGCTGCGCGCGGGGGCGCCTCCGCCTGCGTCCGCCCCACTCGCCGGCAAAGAGCCGGCATCCTCCCCGCCCCCCGCGGGTCGGTCCTGAGGAGGCGTGCTCACGCGACCGCCTCTACCGAGGCCAGCCGCACCTGCTCGACCGGGCCGAGGGGCATCTGCAAGAAGCGCGTGCCCTGCTCCCGAAACGCCTCGGCGTCGCCGGTACAGAGGAAGCGGTAGTCGCCCTCCTCCCCCGCCCCGCGGGCGTTGCGCAGGCCACGCGTTGAGAGCGCGTGCTCAACCTGGCGCGCCAGCGCCGCGCCGGAGCTGACGAGCGTAACCGACGGGCCGAGCATCCGCTGGAGCATCGGCGCGATCAACGGGTAGTGGGTGCAGCCGAGGATCACGGTGTCAACCTCGGCCTCCTTCAACGGGGCGCACGCCTCGCGCACGCTGCACACGGCGCGCTCGTCGAACTGCTCCCCGGCCTGGATGATCGGCGCGAGCGTCGGGCACGCGACCGCGGTCAGCGTGACGTGGGGGTCGACCGCGCGCACCGCGCGCTCGTAGGCGCGGCTGGAGACCGTGGTGGGCGTCGCCAGCAGCCCGATGCGCCCGGTGCGGGTCGCCGCGACCGCCTGTACGGCCTCGGGGCGCACGACCCCGAGCACGTCCACGCCCAAGGTGGTCTCCATCATCCTGCGCTGCAGCGCCTCCGACGCGGCGGCGGTCGCGGAGTTGCAGGCCACCACCAGCAGCTTCACCCGCCTGCCCAAGAGCTCCTCGGCGATCTCCACCGAGAAGCGCTCGAGCTCCTCGGGAGAACGCTCGCCGTAGGGAAAGCGCGCGGTGTCGCCGAGGTACACGAAGTCCTCCTGCGGCAGCGCCACGAGCAGCTCGTGCAGCACCGTGAGACCCCCGACGCCCGAGTCGAACACGCCGACGGGGCGCGCGCGGTTGCTTGCGGGGAGGCTCGCCACGCGGCCCATCATCCCAGGGAAGGCGGCGTGAAGCGCCGCCGGTCAAGGACGGCTGGAAGCCGTCCCTTGTTCTCAGACCGCGGGGCTGGATGCCCCGCGGAGCCGCTACCTTCAGCGGTCTTGCGGGTGCTGGTGGTCTCCAACATGCTTCCCGACGCCGCCCATCCCGAGCGGGGGGGCTTCGTGCGCGATCAAGTCGCGGCTCTGCGTGCGCTGGGCGACTTGGAGGTCGAGCTGTACGAGTTCGCCCCCGGGGCGCGCGCGCTGCTCGGCGCCGCGCGGGAGCTTCACCGCCGCTACGGACTAGGAATCCGCCCGCCCCGGCGCCTGGACGTGGTGCACGCCCACTTCGGCCTCACCGCATGGCCAGCACTCGTGGTGCGCGCGCGCGTGCGGGGGCTGACAGTGCACGGGACCGACGTGCGCCACCCCCGCACCCGCCTCGCCACACGCGCAGTACTGCCCCTGATGGACCTGCTCGCCGCCCCCACGGCGAAGCTCGCAGACGGGCTGCCGGGGCGAGCGGCTCGACGGCGCGCACAGGTGCTCCCTTGCGGAGTGGACATGGAGCGCTTCCATCCGGTCCCCCGCACGCAGGCCCGCGCCGCGCTCGGCCTCGATCCGCAGAGGCCCTGCCTGCTGTTCGGAGCCGACCCAGCGCGCGAGGGCAAGCGCTACGACCGGGCGCTCGCGCTCGTCCGGGCGCTCGCGCCCGGCGGCGATCCCCTCCGTGCTAGCACGCGCGCCCCCGCGGCTCCCTCCTCCACAAGCACGCCCGCTCCCACGGGCGCACCCTCCACGGGGAGCGCGATCCCCCTGCACACCCTCGGCGGGGTCCCCCCGGAGCGGGTGCCGTTGTGGGTGAACGCGGCGAACGCCGTGGTGGTGCCCTCGGAAGCGGAGGGCTTCGGCTTGGCCGTGCTGGAGGCCCTGGCGTGCGACGTGCCGGTGGTGGCGACCCCCGTGGGCGTGCACCCGCAGGCGCTCGAGGGCGTGGCGGGCACGTTGTGCGCACCCTTCGAGGAGGACCGCTGGCGGGCCGCCGTGGAACCCCACCTGCGCGATCCGGACCCCCGGATCGCGGGCCGCGCGCACGCCGAGCCGTTCTCCGCCGCGCGCATGGCGGAGCGCCTGGAGGAGGCGTGGCGAGTGCTGTTGGAGCGCCCGGCGGCGGGCAGGGTTGAGCGCTCTGCGGAGAGTGCGAAGGAGGCGGGAGCGAGGCACAGGGAGAGCCGAGCGGGCGGAGGACGGCAGCGCGGTGAGTAGCATGGGTGGGTCGATGGACGCTCAAGCCACGAGTCCCGCTGGCCAACCCGCGACCGGACAGGCGGGTCCTGAGGTTCCCGCCGGCGTGGAGATCCCCACGGAGCCCCACGCCCCGGGCTTCCGCGAGCGTGGCCGGATGCACCGGCGGGTGCGCTTCCTGCGCAAGGCGCGGGAGCTCGCGTACCGCGACCTGGGAGGCTTGGTGTTCGAGATGCACCGCCTCGGCCAGCGCCACGACGACCTGGCGGCGGCGAAGCTCGCGGTGCTCAGCCGCTTCGACGAGGAACTGCGCGCGCTGGAGGCGGCTCTCGGGGCGCACCTCCCGATCACGGTGCTGCGCGAGGCGGGCATCGCGGCGTGCCCCCGGTGCGCGGCGATCCACGGTAGCGGAGACCGCTTTTGCCCGGCGTGCGGGCAGCCGCTGGGCCACCACGCGGACCTGCCGATCGCTGGGACTCCGGCTGCCGCACCGCCCGTGGCCACGACGACGGCCGCTCCCACACCTCCGGCTGCCCCCCCACCCGCTCCCCCGCCGTCTGCCTCCCCCGCAGCCCCCACACCCCCTCCCACACCTCCGGCCTCCCCCACACCCCCCTTCCCGCCGTCTGCCTCCCCCGCAGCCCCCACACCCACGCCCACACCTCCGGCCTCCCCCACACCCCCTTTCCCGCCGTCTGCCTCCCCCGCGGCCGCTCCCCCTCCAGTGAGCTCTCGACCCTCCCCGCCGCCGCAGACGGCCAACCCACCGGTCGCAGCACCCAAGGCCACGGAGGAGGACCAGCCCACGGAGATCATCCGCCCGCCGGACGGCTCCATGTGAACATTGAGACGCCCCTACCGCCCGCACGAGCCGCCGCGACGGCACCCACCCCCAGCAAGACGGCCGCCGCGGGGTGCCCGCTGTGCGGAGCGCCGCTGGGAGCCGAGCAGGAGTGGTGCATGCGGTGCGGTGCGGCGGCACGCACGCGCCTGGCGGCGATCCCCAACTGGCGCGCACCGGTAATCGCGCTGAGCGCGGTGATCGTGCTCTCCCTGGGCGCGCTGACCGCGGCGCTGGTGTCGCTGGCGGGCGATTCACCGACCCCGCCCCCCCGCACGGGTGCGAGCACACTGCCGGCGACGACGGCCACGACGCCCGCGGCGACGATCGGAGGAGCGGGCACTCAAGCCACGAGCACGCCGGGGACAACAATCCCGGGAGCGGGAGCCGCGACGACGGCGCCCGCGGGGACGAGCGCCGCGACGACAGGCGCCTCGGGTGCGGCGATTCACGGTGGATTCACCGTGCGCACGAGTGGGACGGGCTCCGTGAGTACCACCCCGGGCACGGGAGCGACCACCCCGGGCACGGGAGCGCCAAGCACCACGCCGGGGGCCCTCCCGAGGAGGAGCACGGGCAGCGGAGCGAGCGGGAAAGCCAACAAGGCCAACCCACTGGAAAAGCTGACGCGGGAATACGAACGCCTCCACGGCCACGCCACGGGCGCGCCGGCGAAATAGCGGTGCAGGCAACGCGGGGGGGCGTGGTGGAGGTGGACGTGGCCGTGGTAGGGGCTGGCGCGGCGGGCCTCTATGCCGCGCTGTGCGCGGCGCGCGCAGGCGGGCGGGTCGCGCTGGTGTCGGCGGCCCCCCTGGCGCAGACAGCGAGCTACTGGGCGCAGGGCGGACTGGCGGCGGCGCTCGCAGAAGACGACAGCCCCGAGTTGCACCTACAGGACACCGAGCGCGCGGGCCGGGGCGCGATGCGGCGCTCCGCGGCGCAGGTGTTGGTGGCGGAGGCGCCGGAGTGCGTGCGCGACCTGCAGGCGCTGGGGGTGCGCTTCGACGCGGACCGCTTCGGGCGCTTGGCACTGGGCTTGGAGGGGGGGCACTCGGTGCGCAGGGTGGTGCACGCGGGGGGCTCCGCGACGGGCAGGCGCCTGCTGCGCCAGCTCTCGGCGCTGGCGGTGCAGGAGCCGCGGATCGCAGTGCTGGAGAACGTGCGCGCACAGGCGCTGTGGCGGCGGGGCGAAGACGGGGAGGGCCGCTGCGGCGGGGTGGTGTGTGAGGACGGGCGTACGATCGCGGCGCGCGCGGTGGTGCTGAGCACGGGCGGCGCAGCGGCGTTGTGGGCGCGCACGACGAACCCGCCCGGCTCGCAGGGCACGGGGCTGCTACTGGGGCACGCCCTGGGAGCGAAGCTGGCGGACCTCGAGTTCGTGCAGTTCCACCCCACCGCGGTCATCGGGGTACCGGGCCGGGAAGGCTTCCTGATCACCGAGGCGATCCGCGGGGAGGGCGCGACACTGCACGACGCGCAGGGGGAGCGGTTCGTGGACGAGTTGGCCCCGCGCGACGAGGTGGCGCGCGCGATTTGGGTGCGCCTGCGGGAGACGGGGGCGGAGTCGGTGGGCCTCGACATGCGCGGGATCGACCACGCGCTGTTCCCCAACGTGGTGGGGGCGCTGCGCGAGGCGGGGGTGGACCCGGCGCGGGAGCTGGTGCCGGTGGCGCCGGCGGCGCACTACACGATGGGGGGGATCGTGACCGACCTGCACGGGCGCTCATCGGTGGAGGGGTTGTACGCGGTGGGCGAGACCTCGTGCACCGGCCTGCACGGGGCGAACCGGCTGGCGTCGAACTCGTTGAGCGAGTGCTTCGTGTGGGCGCGCCGCGCGGCGGCGAGCGCGCTGGCGGAGCCCGCCGCGCCGGCCGCCCGAACAGCGCCACCCCCCCACCCGGCGGCGCTGGCGGAGCTTCAGGCGCCGCCCCTCGTCACGGTGCAGACGCGCGAAGCGCTGTGGCGAGACGCCGGCATCGAGCGCTCCACGGAGGGCCTGGAGCGCCTGGCGCGGGAGGGCGGGCAGGCGGGCGGGCGGGCCTCCCATCCTTTGGCGCGCCTGATCGCGAGGTGCGCGCTGGAGCGCAGGGAGAGCAGGGGGGCACACCGGCGCGTGGAGCACCCCGAGATGGACCCGGCGCTCGAGCGTCGCCATGCGGTGGTGGGCGCGGGGGGGAGCTCGCGTGGGAGACGTGGGATTAATGGGCCTCTAACAATCCGCTTTACCACGCTTTATGTACGGGGTGGATACTCGAAGACCCGGAGGGGTCGGGAGCTTTATGAAGCTTTATGAAGCCCTTCGATCCTTTGGGGAAAGCAGCGTGTTGATGAAAGTGGAAGGTCTTGGGAGCAAACGGAGCCCCTGAGAGCGGCGGAGGTGCGGCGACACAGTCGGAAGCCTTGGTCGATACGAAGAGAAGGAGGCGAAGGGGTCGCCATGTATCAGTTCAGTCGAGCTATCTACAGGGAGCTGGCCCCCTACATCGCCAGCCCCGGGCGGGCGGGATCCAATCCCGCGGTGGCGGGCACGAGCAACCACGAGCACGTGCTGCGCGCGTGTGAGGCGGCAATCGAGCGGTTGGCGACGGATCGTCACTACTTCGCGCGGCCCGAACGGACGTTGTTCTGGGACATCCGCATGTACTTCCCGATGAGCGCGCAGGCGCGGGTGCTCCAGGTGGTGTGCCGTTACATGGAGTTCGCACAGCGCTACCTCGAGCAGAACCCGCGGGCGGCGCACGCGTCGGTGACCGACAAGCCGCTGCAGTGCCGGGCGATGACCCGCAAGGGCGCGGCCTGCCAGCGCACGCCGTTGGCGCGCAACGGGTACTGCCCATCGCATCAGCACCTCGCGGACACCGAGAACCGGGAGTCGCTGGCGGCCTGAGGTAGTCATTTGGGATCGTCCGCGCGGGGAGGGGCGGAGACCCAAGGTGGTGGGCGCTGGGCCTCCATGCCCCGCGTCAGCGGTTACGTCGGCCCGGGGCCGGCTTGCATGGCAGCGTCATGCAAACGGTGCAGAGCGCGAAGGCCGCGGGCGCGTCGCCAACGCGCGACTGAAACGTCCCAGCGACCCGTAGGCTGCGGGAGTGCTGTTGGGCGTGGACGTAGGCGGAACCTTCACGGACGCGGTGCTCGTGGTCGAAGAGCGCTCCCCCGGCGGGCGCATCGCCCAAGCGGGCACGCGCTCCGCTGCGGGCGGGTCCTCCGTCGCGATGTACACAGCGAAGGTCCCCAGCACCCCCGGGGAGCAGTCCCGCGGGGTCATGGAGGCGGTGCGCTTGGTCCTTGCAAGCGCGAGCGCCCAGCCGTCGGAGGTGGAGCGCTTCGCGCACGGGATGACGGTTGCAACCAACGCCCTGCTGGAGTTCTCGGAGGCCCCCCCGGGGGCGCCCGGGCTCCCGATCACGGCGTTGATCGCCACGGAGGGCTTTACCGACGTGGTCGCCCTCGGCCGCCAGGCGCGGGCGAGCCTGTACCGGCTGTGCGAGCGGGGGCCCACCCCCCTGGCCCCGCCGGAGCTGCGCTTCGGGGCGCCCGAGCGGATGACCCCCGACGGCCCCCTGCGGGCGCTCGATCCCGAGCGGGCGCGAGCGCTCGTGGAGGAGCTGGCCGAAGCGGGACGGGCAGGGGCGGGCATCGAGTCAGTGGCGGTGGTGCTGCTGCACTCCTACGCGCACCCCGAGCACGAGCGCCTGGTGGGGGAGCTGATCGCCGAGCGCCTGCCCACGGTGCACGTGTCGCTCTCGCACGAGCTCGTCGGCACGTTCCGCGAGTACGAGCGGGCGGCGACCACCGAGGTGGACGCGGCAGTCTCCCCGCTGGTGGGCGCCTACCTGCGCCGCCTCGGCGCGGAGGCCGACACGGTGGGCCTGACGCGGCCCGCGGTGATGCAGTCCTCGGGCGGGCTCACCGACGCGCAGGGCGCGGCGGCGCACGCGGCGTTGACGGTGCTCTCCGGTCCCGCGGGCGGCGTGCAGGGCGCGCTCGCGCTGGCGCGGCTGGCGGGGGAGCGCGACGTGGTGTGCTTCGACATGGGCGGCACCTCGTGCGACGTGTGCGTGATCGAAGGGGGCCGCGTGGCGGAGACCGCGGAGGGCGTCGTGGCCGGCCGGCCGCTGGCGTTGGCGATGCTCGACATCCACACCGTCGGCGCGGGCGGCGGCTCGATCGCGTGGCGGGACCCGGGGGGAGCGCTGCGCGTGGGCCCGCGCTCCGCGGGCGCCGACCCCGGCCCGGCGTGCTACGGGCGCGGCGGGGAGGACCCGACGGTGACCGACGCCAACCTGCTGGTGGGGCGCCTGCCCGCGGACGCCCCGCTCGCGGGGGGCCTGGAGCTCGACCGCGACGCCGCCCAGCGCGCGATCGCGGGCCTTGCCGTCACGCTCGGGCTCACCGCGCAGCGCTGCGCGGAGGGGATCGTGCGGGTCGCGGAGGCCGAGATGGCAAGGGCGCTGCGCACGATGACCGTTGAGCGCGGCATCGACCCCCGCGGCTTCGCGCTGATGCCCTTCGGCGGCGCGGGCCCCCTGCACGCGACGGCGCTCGCACGGGCGCTGGGGATGCGACGCATTCTCTGCCCGCGGGCATCCGGGGTGCTATGCGCGCTCGGCCTCGCCGCCGCGGCGCCCCGCCGGGACGCGGCGCGCACGGTAATGCTCGCCGGGGAGGCGCTCGACGCCGGGCGCCTGACCGCGGAGCGCGACGCGCTGGTGGCGCGGGCGTGCGCGGGATTGAATACCCACCCACCCACGCCCGAGCGGGTGGCGGTCCGCTACGAGCTGCGCTACCGCGGACAGTCCTTCGAGTTGGCGGTCGACGAGGACGGCGAGCCTGCGGAGATCGGGCGGCCGAGCGCCCCGACGGGGACGGAAGCGGCGCGGCCATCCACGGGCGACCCCCGTCCGGCGCCCCACCCGGACGCCCTCCGCGAGGCGTTCGCGCAGGCTCACGAGCAGCGCTACGGCTACCGCGACGACGGCGCGGAGGTGGAGCTGGTCACGATCCGCGCCTCCGCGTGGGGCGCCGCCCCTCGGTTGTCCCTGGCTCCAGCCGCCGGCGAGCCCGCGCCGGGCACCAGGATCGAGGGGCCCACGGTCTGCGCGCTGCCGGGGTCCACGCTGTTCGTGCCCCACGGCTGGGAGGGCGAGGTCGACGCCCAGGGCACGGTATGCCTGCGCGACGTAAAGGAGCAGACGTGAGACGGTCCTCACCGTGCGCGCCGACGCGGGGCACGGAGGCCACGCGCCCACGACCCTCGCGCACACACTCACTCACGCGGACGATCCCCTACGACTCCCTCCCGTACACCCCGCGCCACGGGATCGACGCATGACCCTCGACCCGATCGAATTGCAGGTCCTCACCGGGGCGCTGCGGGCCGCCTGCGAGGAGATGGGCGCCGCGCTGGTACGCGCCGCGCACTCGCCCAACATCAAGGAGCGCCGCGACTGCTCGACCGCGCTGTTCGACGCGCGCGGGCAGATGGTGATGCAGGCCGAGCACATCCCCGTGCACCTCGGCTCGATGCCCGCCGCGGTCGCCGCCGTGCTCGGCGAGGACCACTCTGCGGGGCACTCGTGGGTGCTCAACGACCCCTTCGCCGGGGGCACGCACCTGCCCGACATCACGCTCATCACCCCGGTGCTCGTGGACGGTGCTCTAACTGAAAAAGAGGGGCCCAGCTCGCCGGCCTCCGGCCGACTGCGCCACCCTCTAACTGAAAAAGAGGGGCCCAACCGAAGCCGAGAGACACTCGCCTCCGGCGAGCATCCCCGTTTCGGCCAGCCGGCCTCCGGCCGACTGCGCCACCCTCTAATTGGCTTCGCCGCCTCCCGCGCCCACCACGCCGACGTGGGCGGGCGCGTGCCGGGGTCGATGCCCGCCGACTCGCGCACCCTGGAGGAGGAGGGCATCGTGATCTCACCTCGCCCCGCGACCCCGGAGGCGATCGAGGAGATCGTCGCCCTGATGCGCCAGCCCGAGGAGCGCCGTGCCGACCTGCGCGCCCAGCTCGCCGCCAACCGCATCGGCGCCCTGCGCCTCACCGAGCTCGCGCGGGAGGGCGGACAGCCATTCCTCCGCGAAGGGTTCGACGCGGTGCTCGACTACGCCGAGCGCCGCACCCGCGCCTGCCTCGCGGCGCTC
This sequence comes from uncultured Solirubrobacterales bacterium, assembly GCA_963715925.1. Taxonomy (GTDB): domain Bacteria; phylum Actinomycetota; class Thermoleophilia; order Solirubrobacterales; family Solirubrobacteraceae; genus Palsa-744. The sequence goes on from OY970282.1 coordinate 405,105, forward strand.
CCCGACGGGACCCGCGAGGCGCAGGACGTGCTGGAGGCGATCGAGGGCGACCTCGTGCTGCGCCTGCGTGCCACCGTGGAAGGGGAGCGGGTGGTACTCGACTTCGCCGGCTCCGCCCCCCAACACTCCGGCAACCTCAACTGCCCCCTCGCCGTCACCCGCTCGGCGTGTTACTTCGCGGTGCGCGTCCTCACCGACCCCGACATTCCTCCCTGCGCCGGCGCCTACCGGCCCGTGGAGGTGCGCGTTCCCGAGGGATGCCTCTTGAACGCGCGCGGGGTGGGCGGATCCGAATCCCTCGGGGCGGGCGGGTCCAAGGCCGCTCCCGCGGTGGCCGCCGGCAACGTCGAGACCTCCTCGCGCGTCGCCGACCTCGTGCTCGCCGCCTTCGGGCGCGCGCTGGGACAGGGCACGATGAACAACCTGACCCTCGGGGACGAGCGCTTCAGCTACTACGAGACCCTCGGGGGCGGCCAGGGCGCCTGCCCCGACGCCGACGGCCCCGACGGGGTGCACGTGGCGATGAGCAACACCCTCAACACCCCCGTCGAGGCGCTCGAGCGCGAGCTGCCGCTGCGCGTCAGGAGTTACGCGCTGCGCCGCGGCTCCGGGGGCGCGGGCGCCTACCGCGGCGGCGAGGGAGTCGTGCGCGAGATCGAGGCGCTGCGCGAGATGACCTTCTCGCTGATCACCGAGCGCCGTCGCCACCCCCCGCCGGGCGCGCACGGCGGGCAGCCCGGGGCGCGCGGGCGCAACCTGCTGATCGCGCCTCCCACCCTCGACACCCCCAACACCACCGGCACCCCCGGCACTCCCGGCACCCCCGGCACTCCCGGCACCCCCGGCACTCCCGGCACCCCCGGCACTCCCGGCACCCCCGGCACCCTCGACACCCCCGCCGAGACCCCCAACCACGACGCCCACCGACGGCACGACACCCACACCGCCGCGACGGAGGCACTGGAACCAGAGAGCCGCGAGCTGCCCGGGAAGACCACGGGGGTCCTGCGCCCGGGGGAGCGCCTGCGCATCGAGACCCCCGGCGGAGGGGGCCATGGCCCCCCTGAGCGGCCCTCCACGTGACTTTGTGCGCGGAAAGGGATCAAAAAAACCCGCCATTTGCAGGTGATTTGGCATTTCCGCTAGGATTTCGTATCTTAAGCAGACGGTTCGCCATCCTCGAGGCGCCGTAGTTGCAGGCATCATCCCCCAGAGAACTTCTTCCCCTTACATTCATTCGCCATGCCAATTGCTTTGAAGGAATGGGCGGTTACCGTCCGCGCCCTCGCCGAAGGCGAGCAGCTCATCACCCTGCGCAAGGGTGGCATCCGCGAGGCCGACAAGCACTTCCGGCTCGAGCACGATCGCTTCTTCCTGTACCCCACCTTCGACCACCAACGCAACGACCTCGTGCGCGAGTCCCACCAGCCTGAGCTGCGTCGCGCACTCGAGGAGGGCGTGTGGAGCGAGGGCGAGCCCTCCCTGCAGGCGCTCGCCGCCCACGGCCACCTCCAACAGCCCGACCGCGTGCGCATCCGCGCGTGGGCCGAAGTCGCGGGCCACTTCACGATCAACGACCCCCGCTGCGTGGACGCCCTCTCCCCCTTCTACGTGTGGCGCACCGACTACGCCGAGAAGCGCCTCGCCTGGAAGCCCCGCCACCCGCTGCACGTGCTGCTGCTGCGCACCTACCGCATCCCGCGGCCCGTCACCGTGAAGGTCCGCGAGGAGTACCTCGGCTGCCACTCCTGGTTGGAGCTCCAGCGCGATCTCCCCTTCGAGGGCACCCCCGTGCTCTCCGACGACGAGTTCGAGCGCGCCTCCGAGGAAATCGAGACCATCACCCGCGAGGTCGGCACGCCCCAGCCCGTATTGGCGTAGCGCCTACGGGTGCAACCAAGCCAGGATCGCGAGCACCGCGAGGCCCAGCAGCAGTCCCGCCAACACCCGCCACGCGGTGGGGCCCCACAGCAGGGCGGCCTGCCCGGTGGGGAGCAGCTCGCTCTGCAGCAGCACGTCGCGCGCGGCGGCGACGCCGGAGGCCGGGACGAGGATGTCGCGGGGGCCGGCCGCGAGGAAGTCCGGCACGTCGAAGCCGCGCGCGCGGCGCTGCATCGAGGGGATGCCCTCCTCCAGCAGGAGGTTCTGGATGAAGTCGGCCTCGGTCAGGTTGCGCGCCCCCACCACCCGCACGAGCGCACCCTCGGAGTACTGGGGCTTGACCCTCCTCGCCCGCTGCCACATCTCCCCCAAGGGCACATGAGATCCGCCTGCCCCGCCGGCGGCACCCTCGCCCTCGGCGTACACCAATGGCATCCCGCAGCGCGGGCAAAAGCGCTCACTCGGGGGGTGGGCGTCGCCGCACGACGGGCACACGAGGGGAGCCTCGGCCATCACCCCGCCTCTGGCGAGACCTCCCCGGCCTCCCGCAGGAGGTCGCGTGGTGTGTCGCGGAACCCCGCCATCACCGCACCTCGAGCGAGACCTCCCTGACTTCGCCCTCTTCGATCAGGTACGAGCGCACCTCCGGCTCCCCCTTGGCGAGCCCGACGATCACCCACTCCACGCCCGGCCACTTGGCGGCGAAGTTGATGTCGGTCTGCGAGGGGTAGGGCTCGGTGTGCGTGTGCGAGTGGTAGATCACGCCCAGCTCCAACCCTGCTTCCTCGCACTCGTTCCAGACCCTCAACACTTCCTTGCCGTCGATCTCGAAGCGCTTGCGGCCGGTATCGTTGCCTGCTGCGTCCCTGTTGCCCGCGAAGACGTTCACAGCGCGATGGACGCGCACCGCGCGCCGCTGATCGCCGTCCCGCTCGCATACGACCATGCCGCAGCACTCCGCGTCGTACTCCGCACGCGCGTGTGCGATCACGTCGTCCAGCAGATCGGGAGCTATGACCATCGTCGCTACCGGCGGGAGCGGGTGGGCCGGCGGGGGCGGGCGTGAGCCCTCACCACCACACAGTGGAGTCGAGGTTCTCGATCTCGTCCACCGGCAGCGTGTAGATCCCGCTGGAGAGGTACTTCCAGCCGTCGTCCGCGACGATGAACACCACGTTGCCCTCGTCGAGCTCCCCGGCGATGCGCACCGCCACGCGGGCGATCGCGCCCGAGGAGACGCCGGCGAATACGCTCTCCTCGTCGAGCAGCTTGCGCGTCCACAGGATCGCGTCGCGGTTGGTCACGAAGATCTTGCGGTCCAGTAGTGCGAGGTCGATGATCGGCGGGATGAAGCCGTCGTCGAGCGAGCGCAGCCCCTGCACCGGCTCGCCCTGCATCGGCTCCGCCGCGACGATCTTCACGGCGTCCCCGAAGGTCTCCTTCAGGCGGCGGCCGTTGCCCATCAACGTGCCCCCCGTCCCGAGGCCCGCGACGAACGCCGACACCTCGTCGAGCTCCTCGAGGATCTCCAGGGCCGTGCCGTTGTAGTGCGCGCCCGGGTTGGCGGGGTTGCCGTACTGGTAGGGCATGTAGTAGGAGGAGTCCGCCTGCGCCATCTTCAGGGCCTTCTCGACCGCTCCGTTGGAGCCCTTGGAGCCCTCGGAGTACACGATCTGCGCGCCGAACATCTTCAGCAGCTGCGTGCGCTCCGGGGTCACGTTCTCAGGCATCACCACCTTCAGGCGGTAGCCCTTGCGCGCGCAAATCATCGCCAGCGAGATCCCCGTGTTGCCCGAGGTCGGCTCGAGGATCGTCTGCCCCGGGCTGAGCGCCCCCTTCTCCTCGGCGTCCTCGATCAGCGCACGCGCCACCCGGTCCTTGACCGAGCCCGTCGGGTTGCGCGACTCGAGCTTCGCCCAGATCCGCACCCCCGGCTTCGGCGAGAGGCGCGGCAGCTCGATCAGCGGCGTGTTGCCGATCGACTGCACGATGTCGCCGTAGCGACCCCCGCAGGGCTTGTTGCGCAGACCCTCCGCAGCCATAGCTTTAGCGTGAGGGGGACAGGGCGGGCGGGCCCCCCTCCCGGCCTCCCCCCGGTGGTGTACCAAGGCCGGGCCGGCGAAGCGGGCCCTTGTGGCAAAGACGATCGCCAGCCATTACTTCACGGAATATAGCGGCGTTCGACGATCCCGCACACAATCCCACCCGGCGTGGCCACTCGCTCCCCCTCTGGCCGAGCGGCCAGGCACTAGGATGCCAGAGGATGTCTCGCCACGACTACGACTGGCTCGTGATCGGCTCCGGCTTCGGCGGCAGCGTCTCCGCGCTGCGCCTCTCCGAGAAGGGTCACCGCGTCGGCGTGCTGGAGTGCGGGCGGCGCTTCGCCGATCACGAGTTCCCGAAGAACACCGCAGACGTGCGCCGCTACTCGTGGCGCCCGCACCTGGGGATGAAGGGCATCTTCCGCCTGACGATCTTCCGCGACGTCGTGGTCGTCTCCGGCTGCGGCGTCGGCGGCGGCAGCCTCGGCTACGCCAACACCCTGTACGTGCCCCCCACCCAGTTCTTCGAGGACCGCCAGTGGGCGGAGCTGGAGGAGTGGGAGAGCGCGCTCGCGCCCCACTACGCCGAGGCCCAGCGAATGTTGGGGGTCGTGCAGAACCCCCACGACGACCCCGCCGACCAGCTGCTGCGCGAGCTCGGCGAGCACCTCGGTGTCTCCGACACCTACCAGAAGACGCCCGTCGGGATCTTCTTCGGCGGGGAGGGCGAGGCGGGCAAGACCGTGCCCGACCCCTTCTTCGGCGGCGAGGGGCCCGAGCGCACCGCCTGCAAGCTGTGCGGGCGCTGCATGGTCGGCTGCCCCCACGGCGCCAAGAACACGCTCGTGAAGAACTACCTGTACCTCGCCGAGCGCCACGGCGCGCAGGTGATGCCCGAACGCACCGTGATCGACGTCCGCCCGCTCGGCCCCGCCGACGGCAGCGAGGGCTACGAGGTCGAAAGCGTCCGCTCCGGCGCGTGGCTGCGCAAGGAACGCCGGGTGCACCGCGCCCGCGGGGTGGTGCTCGCCGCGGGGCCGCTCGGCACCAACACGCTGCTCCAGCGCTGCCGGCTCGGCGGCTCGCTGCCGCGCATCTCTCCTCGCCTGGGAGAGCTCGTGCGCACCAACAGCGAGGCGATCCTCACGGTGACCGTCCCCGAAGAGCAGGCCGCCAACTTCACCAAGCGCGTGGCGATCACCTCCAGCATCTACCCCGACCCCCACACGCACATCGAGACCGTCAGCTACGGCGAGGACGGCGACTCGATGCGGATGTTCTACACCCTGCTCGTCGGGGACGGCACCCGCGTGACGCGCCCGCTGAAGCTGCTCGGGCAGATCCTGCTCCACCCCCGGCGGTTCGCGCAGGTGCTCCTCGCCAAGCGCTGGTCGCGGCGCACGATCATCCTGCTCGTGATGCAGACGCTCGACAACGCGATCGCCCTGCGTCCCCGCCGCGGTCCCTTCGGCACCATGTGGCTGCGCACCGAACAGGACCCCGAGCGCCCCAACCCGACCTTCATCCCCGTTGCCAACGAGGCGGCCGAATGGATGGCCAAGCGCACCGGCGGGATCGCCCAGAGCGCGGTCACCGAGGCGCTCTTCAACATCCCCACCACCGCCCACATCCTCGGCGGCGCCGTGATCGCCGCCGACCCCTCCCGCGGCGTCGTGGACGCCCGCCAGCGCGTGTTCGGCTACGAGAACCTGCTCGTGTGCGACGGCTCGGCGATCCCCGCCAACGTCGGCGTCAACCCCTCCCTCACGATCACCGCGCTGGCCGAGCGCGCGATCAGCTTCGTGCCCGCCGCGGCGCAGGACGCCGGGGAGCGCACGGGCGAGCGGGCCGCGGCGTAGCCCTCACTCACAGCAGACTGCGACCCCCGCAGCGTAGCCCTCACTCACAGCAGACTGCGACCCCCGCAGCGTAGCCCTCACTCACAGCAAACTGCGACCCCGCGGCACCCGCTCCGCCGCGCTGCAGAGCGTCCCGCTCACCACCCGCAGGCTCGCCGCGCCGCGGAGCGGGACGAGCCTGTTGAGTACGGCGTAGCCGTCGGCGCGCAGGCGGGCGATCGTCCGCCACGCGGCGCCCCGCGTCCGGCGTTGCAGGAGGACCTGCTGCCCGGGGCGCTTCAAGAGCGCCCACACCCGCACGTGCGCGCGGTCCACGCGCAACGGGTCGAAGGGGAGCGTGAAACCCTGGAGGAACGGCTTGGGGACGGCGTCGGCGGGGTTGCCGCCTGGAGCGGCGCTGTAGAGGCCCGCCGGTCGGGAGACCGTGATCGTGCCGCCGGTCGGGGTGGCGAGCGACAGGTCGGGGTAGGGGTCGATCAGGAACTGCCAGTCGGCGAGCCCCACGCCCGCGACCCACAGCCGGTGCAGAGCGCGCGAGATCCACAGCGCCTGCAGACGGCCGGGCACGCCGTGCGCGGATTGCGGGGCGCTTTCCCAGTTGAGCTCCGTCACCCACACCGGCTTGGGTCCCCGTGGCAGCGCGGTGCGCAGACGCTCGGCCCGCGCGAGCAGCCCGGCGACCTTCTCGATGTCGGAGATCGCCACGTCCTGCGAGGAGTGCGCCGGGAGGTCGGGGTCTTCGAAGGACAGCGGGTGGAAGGCGAGCACGTCGAAGTGCGGCGGATCCGAGCAGGCGCTGCGGGCACCGCCCCTACCGGCACGCGCACCGCGAAGCAACACGCCGAGCGGGTGACGGCGAGGGGGCGGTTGAGCACCGCTTTCAAGGCAGAGCATCCCGCTCAGGAACCGCAGCGGGGTCATCCGCCCGACGCCCGCCGGTTCCCCGTTGGGGGCGATGCCGGCCGCGAGCACCACGTCGCTCGGCGCGACCGCCTTGACGGCGGCGTAAAAAGCGTTGAGCAGCTGGCGGTAGAGCAGCGGCGAGAAGGCCTGCCACCGTCCGCCCTCCACGACCCACTGCGGCTCCAGGTAGCGGGCGAGGTTGGGCTCGTTCCACGCTTCGAGGAGCCGCACGCGCGGAAGCGCGCGGCCGGGCTCCAGCGGGTCCGGGAAGGAGCCGTCGTAGCGGCGTGCCACGGCCGTCGCGAACTCGCCAAACGCAGCCGGGTCGGGTGCCCAGCTGCCCGGGTAGGCGTAGGGCCAGCGATTGTGAGCTTCCGCGAAGGCCGGCGCGCGAGTCACCACCAGCAGCGGCGTCAGCCCGGCGGCGACCGTGTCACGCACCGCGGCGTCGACCGTGTCGAAGTCGTAGGCGGGGCTGGCCGGGTCGCTTGCGTCGAAGCCCGCCGGCGGGTCGGGGCTCACGATGTAGCGCCATTCCACGGGGATGCGGGCCACGCTCGCGCCCGTCGCGCGGATGCGCCTCAGTGTCAGTTCCCGAACCTCGGCTTCCTTGCTCAAGAGCAGCGTCGGGTCGGAGACCCCTCGCGTCAGCCCACCGCGCGGGAAGGGACCGTAGAGCAACGCGTGGTTTTGAGCGCGCACGAAGCGCGGGCTCGTGGGCAGTGGCGAGATCCCCGGCGAGGGTTCCGCACCGTACGGCCGCGGCGGCCCTTCCGCACCGCCGGGCGAGGGCAGCGGCAGAACCGGCGGAGGTTGCAGCCAGGCGGCGGTCGTCAGGGCAAGTGCGAGCGTCGCACTAGCGATCAAGCGTGACCACGCGCGTTTCGAGGTTCAGCTTCGCGCCGGAGGTGGCTTTCAGCGTCGTGATCAGCTCCGCTCGCACACGGTGGCTGTGGCCGAGCGCGCGCCGGCCCTTCGCGGTGACGTGCAGCATCACCTTCACCTGACCCGCGGCGGCGGCGGACGCCGACCCGCGCGCCAGCAGCACGGCGGGGGGCCTGTGCTTGTGCCGGTGTCGAGTCTCGTGCGCCGCAGCGTACGCCGGCACCACGCCTCCCAGCTGGTAGAGGTCCTGCGTGACCGTTCCCGGCTGGTTGATCGTGACCTGGTCCAGCCACCCCGACTTCAACAGCTTGAGGATCGTGGTTCGCACGAGCTTGAAGATCGAGCCCTGCAGCGCCGGCACTGGCGGGGGCGGCGGGGGCGCGGGAGGCACCGGACACGCGCCCACCGGGCGGTCGTTCTCGCTGGAGTAGGTGAACGTCGCCCCACCGGCAAGCGACGTCTTCAGGTGCTCCACCGCTCGAACGGTCTCCCCAAGCGCCAGAGGCGTCAGGAAGTTGCCAGCGAAGGACGCGCCGGCGAGCGAGGTGATCTGCGCTTCGCCGCCCCGGCGTTTCGCCGTATAAGAGGGATGAGTCACCAGCGTGTAGTAGCTGCCTTCGACTTCCTCGTTGGCCGAGCGCTGGCCGGAGAAGTTCGTGGAGCCCGCACAGACCGTCGGTTCCATCGAGGGCAGGCCGTCGTAGACGATCGAGCCCACGATGTCCCCGGACTCCGACGGGGATTCGAGCTCGACTACTTCCCCCACCTGCGGCACCTGCGAGAGCCAGGCGTGTTCCGTGCCAGTTTCTTCTGCCACGGTCAAGCCGTTGCGGACGATCCGCAGGGCGACTTCGACTTCCTGACCGTGCGGCAGGCGGACGGAGCCGCTGGTGGAGAGGATCGATTCTTGGGGGTGCGTGGACTCTCCCTCGACCACCGAGATCGAGTATTCGGGCGCCTTGGGTTCTTCCCACGCCGCGGCTGGGGCGGCGGACACCGCGCCCGCGCCGAGCACGAGCAGCGCTGCGCACGAGACACGCCTGAGCCGGGGTATGAAAATGCCGCTGACCACCATGCCGATGCGATCCAATCGTTCGGCAGGCCGACACGATTGAGCTTTGCAAGGAATCTTGGACGCGGTGCGTAGCGGGGACCGCGGCGGACGACCGCGCGGGAATCTTGGACGCGGTACCTAGCGGCGTCTGCGGCGGACGACCGCGCGCTAACGCCCGCCGGCCATCGCCGGCAGGATCACCAAGGTGTCGCTGTCGCCCACAGCCGTGTCGAGGCCGTCGAGCACGCGCACGTCCTCGTCGTTGAGGTAAACGTTGACGTAGCGGTTGAGCTCGCCCTCCGTGGAGAACAGCTGGCTACGGGTGGCGGGGTAACTGGAGGCGAGGTCGCGCAGCACGTCGCCGACGTTCTCGCCGGAGGCGCTCACCTGCTTCTCGCCGCCCACTGAGGCGCGCAGAACCGGGGGGATCTTGATCGTGGCCATCGGCCGTGCAGCCTAGCGCCTAGCCAGCGGCCGCGCAGAACGCCTCGTAGTCGGGAAACACGCCGAGCTCCTCGTCGCGGATCTCATCCGGCGCGCGCGAGCAGATCGGGCACTCGGGGTCGCGGTGGACCTTGACCTCAGTGAGCGTCGCCCCCAACGCGTCGTAGAGCAAGAGGCGCCCGATCGCGGGCTCGCCGATGCCGAGCAGGAGCTTGACCACCTCGGTGGCCTGCAGCAGGCCCATCGTGCCCGGCAGCACGCCCAGCACGCCGTTGGCTCCGCAGGAGGGCGCGAGCTCCGCGGGCGGGGGCTCGCGGAACAGGCAGCGGTAGCAGGGGCCCTCGTAGGGCTTGAACACCGACAGCTGCCCGTCGAAGCCGAGGATCGAGGCGGAGACGACGGGGATCTGCAGGCGCACGGTGGCGTCGTTGAGCAGGTAGCGCGTGGGGAAGTTGTCGACGCCGTCGACGATCACGTCCCACCCCTCGATGATCTCCATGATGTTCTGAGCATCCAGGCGGACGGGGTACTTGACGACCTTCACGTCGGGGTTCAGACCGTGGATCGTCTCCTCGGCGGAGTCCACCTTGGGGATGCCGATCCGCTGGGTGGAGTGGATCACCTGGCGCTGGAGGTTGGAGAGGTCGACCTCGTCGTCGTCCACGATCCCCAGCGTGCCCACGCCGGCGGCGGCCAGGTACAGCGCGGTGGGAGAGCCGAGGCCTCCGGCGCCGAGCAGCAGGACCTTGGCGTCGAGCAGCTTCTGCTGGCCCTCGGCGCCGATCTCCGGGATCAGCAGGTGGCGCGAGTAGCGCTCGCGCTGCTCGGCGGAGAGGGCGCGCGGGATCTCGACCTCGTAGCCACGGTCCTTCCACAGCGTGATCCCGCCGGTCATCGAGCGCACGCGCTCGTAGCCCATGTCCTCGCTCAGCGTGCGCGCCGCATAGGCCGAGCGGGCGCCGGAGGCGCAGTAGAGGATCACCTCGGCGGAGCGGTCCGGCACCGCGCTCTCGATGCGCGACTCCAGATGGCCCCGCGGGATGCTCTTCGCGCCGGGGAGGTGCCCGGTGGCGAACTCTTCGCTGCCACGTACATCCACGATCGCCACGCCCTCTCCGATCAGCTCCTTGACCTCGGAGGGGTCGACCTCATCGATGCGGCTCTTGATCTGGCGGAGCAGCTCCGCTGAGGACACGCTCATCTGGAAACTCCCGAACGTTGGTCGGATTTCATGGACTTCAGAAAGTATAGCGCCGATGTGACGTGATTCAAAGCCTACGCCCACCGCTGCCGGCGCCCGCCGAGCCAGGTCTCGATCACCTGCAGCTCGTGCAGCCGTTCGGGGGCCACCTCGCGGGGATCGCGGTCGAGCACTACCAGGTCGGCGAGCATCCCGGGGCGCAGCGAGCCGACGCGGTCGCCGAGCAGAACTTGGCGGGCGGGATTGCAGGTGACGGTGCGCAGCGCCTCGTTGAGCTTCAGCTGCTGGAAGGGCCCGAGCACGTCGTCGCTGTCCTGCATCAGGCGGGTCGTCGCGGTGCGCAAGACCAGGCACGGATCGAGCGGGAAGGCGGGCGAGTCGCTGTGACAGGAGCTGAGGAGGCCGTGCTCGAGATCCCGGCGCAGCGAGTGCATCAGCGCAGCGCGCTCAGAGTCGAGCACGTGGTCGCGGAAGCTTTCCCCCCGGTAGTAGACCTGGTTGATCGTGTGGCTCACCGAGAGGCCGAGCTCGGCGGCCTTAGCGATCTGCTCGTCGCGGGCGACCGTGAAGTGCTCGATGCGGTGAGGCGTTCGCGCGGGGGGATCCTCTGCGAGGACCGCCTCGTAGCAGCCCAACACCTGCTCGACGGCACGGTCGCCGGTGGCGTGCGCCACCAGCTGCCACCCGGCGCGGTGCCACCCGCGCAGCGCCTCGCGCAGCTCGGCCTCCTCGTGGTTGAGCCTCCCGGTCCCGTGCCCGTTCAGGTAGGGCTCGCCCAGCGCCGCTGCGTAATCCTCGATCGAGCCATCCACCCAGTAGGCGATCCCGACCACGTCGTAGCGCTCATCCCCGCCCCCGGGGGCCGCCTTGAGCGAGGTGGCGAGCTCGGGGGTGAACGCCCCGCGCACGCGGACCGGGGCGTCGGGGGCACGAGCGAGCGAGCGCAGCAGCTCGTGCTCGGCCGCGCCCGCCAGGAGACCGATCCCGGGGTCGTAGACGGTGGTGCAGCCGCGCACGGCGCACTCGCGCAGCGCGCTGGCGCCCAGCTCCGCGAGGCGCTCGGGAGCGTCATTGAAGAGGTCGGCCCTGTCCGCCTGCAGGCCGGCGGCCGCCAGCGCGCTCTTCAGCACGTGCACATGCGGCTCCACGAACCCCGGCAGCACCGCGTGCCCTTCGAGGTCGACGATCTCGGTGCCGGGGGTGTAGTGACGTTTGACCTCCGTGAGGGAGCCCACCCCGAGGATCGTGGAGCCGCGAATCGCAAGCGCCTCGCCGACCGGATTGGCGTCGTCGACGGTGAGGATCGGCCCGCCGCGTAAGATCACCGCGCGCTCGGGATCGGTTGCGCGCGCGAGCCCCGCGCCGTCAGCGGGCGCCACCGCAGGAGCGTATGTCGGGACCGTCAGGTTGGCCAACACGCCGTGCGCGAGCGCAGCGACGCCAGGCCAGCACGCGACGCGCATCGTTGGAGCACCTCTTCCGTGAGCCAGTCTGCCAGGGGCGCCCAACAATACCGTGCAGCGGGTTACACAACCTCGCCCGCCGCGAGTGAGCGTTCGTCTCCTACGCTCCATGCTGCTTTATGCGTCCGCAACCCCGCCTTCGGCTCACTCCCGCCTCAGAACGTTCAAGACCCGGGTCCCTCGCCGTCGCGCTCGCCGCGGCGGCGCTGGCGCTCGCGGGGCTGGCGGGGTGCTCTTCCTCGGCCCGGCCAGGCGACGGCACGGGGGATGCCTCCACCGACACTGCCTCGGTGGGCGCCTCCTCGGCCACCGGGTTCGACGGAGCGCTGCTGCCGGGCAACCTGCGCCCGCGCGAGTTCACACTCACCGACCAGTACGGGCGGCGCGTCTCACTGCACGACTTCCGCGGGCAGGTGGCGATCCTCACGTTCCTGTACACCGCCTCGAGGACCACCGCGCCGCTGATCGCCCAGCAGATCCGGGGTGCCCTGGACGAACTTCCCCGCGGCGTGCCTGCGCTCGCGGTCAGCGTCGACCCCGTCGGGGACACACCCGCGCGCGTGCGGGTGTTCCTGCGTGAGAACTCTCTCACCGGACGCCTCGAGTACCTCACGGGCACCCTCGCCCAGCTGCGCGCGGTGTGGCGCGCCTACGCGGTCGTGCCCGCCAGCGCCGGTGCAGTTGCCTACGAACGCTCCGCGTTGGTGGTGCTGCTCGACAGGGCCGGAGCGGAGCGTGTGGACTTCCCCGTGGAAGAGCTCACCCCCGAAGCGCTCGCGCACGACATCCGCAGGCTCCAGAGCGAATAACGACCCCTGATATCCTACCGGGGAGGTAGGTATTCGTCCTTTATGGGTGAGGGGAGCTGGTGGCGCTGTGAGAAGTTTGATCGACATCGCGGGAGGGCCTGCCCTCCCCTCGCTGAAGCGATGATGTTCTCGACCAAGGCCGAGTACGGCGTGCGCGTAATGGTCGCCCTGGCGCAGCGGGCGGCGCAAAGCCCCGCGGGCGAGGAGCCGGTCGTGCCGCTCGCGGAGATCGCCGAGCGCGACGGGCTGCCGCTGGCCTACCTAGAGCACCTGGTGGCGCGACTGCGCAAGGCGGAGCTGATCGAGAGCCGGCGGGGCTCGCGCGGGGGATATATGCTCGCACGCGCGCCGCAGGAGATCACGATGGCCGAAGTGGTCGAGGCACTCGAGGGGTCGATCGCGCCGATCGAGTGCATCTCGCAGGGCCCGGACGGGAGCATCGTGTGCTCGCGCGAGTCCGATCCTAACCATGTCTGCCCAACCAAGCTGCTGTGGACACGGGTGCGCTTCGCGATCGTGAGCACCCTGATGCAGACCACGCTCGCCGATCTGCTGCCGGCCGAAACGGGGATGCCGGCCACAGGCCGGCGTCTACCGGCTTCGGCACCGCTCGCGGCAGAGCCACTGCCGACAATCGCCTGACCGAAGGAGACTATGGCCGACCTGGAGATACGCAACCTGCACGTACGCATCGAGGAGCGCGAGATCCTCAAAGGCGTCGATTTGACCGTCGACCGAGGTGAGGTCCACGCGCTGATGGGCCCCAACGGGTCGGGCAAGTCGACGCTCGCGAACACACTCATGGGGCACCCGGCGTACGAGGTGACGGAGGGATCGATCGTCTTCAAGGGGCAGGAGCTGATCGAGGCGGAGCCGCACGAGCGCGCGAAGGCGGGGCTGTTCCTGGCCTTCCAGTACCCGGTGGCGATCCCGGGGGTGTCGGTGGCCAACTTCCTGCGCATGGCGATCAACGCCAAGCGCGAGGAGCCGATCAACGTCAAAGAGTTCCGGGGCGAGCTCCAGCACGCGATCGAGCTGCTCGACGTGGACCGCTCGTTCACTTCGCGCCACCTCAACGACGGCTTCTCCGGCGGGGAGAAGAAGCGCGCGGAGATCCTGCAGATGGCGATGCTCAAACCCGACGTGGCGATCCTCGACGAGACCGACTCGGGCCTCGACATCGACGCGCTGCGCACGGTCGCGGAGGGCGTCGAGCGGCTGCACTCCGAGCAGGGACTGGGCGCCCTGATCATCACCCACTACCAGCGCATCCTGCACTACATCGCGCCCCAGTTCGTGCACGTGATGCTCGACGGGCGGATCGCGCTGGAGGGCGGGGTCGAGCTCGTGGAGCGCCTGGAGCGCGAGGGCTACGACCAGATCCGCAAGGAGTACGGCTCGCCGAACGGGGACGGGCATGGCTGAGGCGGACGCACCGGCGGGCGGGGCACCGGGCGCGAACGGCGGGGTGGCCGCCGATGCGAGGAGTGCGGTCGCCGCCAAGCCGGGGCGCCACCGCGACGCGACCCTCTACCACGCGCTGCACGGGGCAGGGGCCGGCGACGGCCGCACGCTCGCCGAGCTGCGTGAGGCGGCGCTGAGGGCGTACGAGTCGCAGGAGCTGCCGGTGTGGCGGCGCTCGGGCTTCTGGACGACGAGCTTCGAGGGCCTCGACCTCGACGCGCTGGAGGTGCGCCACCACGCCCCGGCGCGCGCGCACGGCGGGGACGACGACACGGGCGCCGACATCGCCGGGGACCCCCTGCCGAAGATCGTGCGCGACACCCTCCCCGAGCGCCCGCGCGCGGGGCGGATCGTGCAGCGCGACGGGACGGTGGTGCACGTGGAGCTCGACGCGGGGCTGGCCGAGCGCGGGGTGGTCCTCTGCTCCCTGGAGGACGCGGCGCGCGAGCACGCGGAGGTGTTCACACAGTGGTACTCCAAGCGCCTGACGTATGACCGCCACAAGCTGGAGGCCGCGAACGCGGCGCTGTGGACAGGCGGGGCCTTCCTGCACGTCCCGGCGGGCCTCGCGATCGAGGAGCCGTTCGAGATCGTGTACGCGATCGACGGCGCCGGCGTGGCGCAGTACGGGCGCACGCTGATCGTGGGCGAGCGCTCGTCTGACTTCCGCGTGCACGAGTACGACCTCGCGGGCGACTTCGAGGGCCAGGCGCTGCACGCGGGCGCGTTCGAGATGTACCTCAAGGACGGCGCGCGCTGCCGCCTCGCGCAGGTGCAAGACTGGAATCCCGCCCACTCGCGAGGCGAAGTGTTCGACGCCTCGACGCGGTTCGTGGGCGTCGGGCGGGACGCTTACTGCCACTGGCTGCCGGCCCTGCTCGGGGGCCATCTGGTGCGCCAGCACCTCGAGCTGGCCGTCAGCGAGCCGGGCGGGGACATGGCGTTCCGCGGGGTGTTCTTCGCGCAGGAGCAGGAGCTGCTGGACGTGTTCGCGGTGGACCTGCACGAGACGGGCCCCTCGGGCGGGGACGTGCACTGGCGCGGCGCCGCGAGCGGCTCCAGCCGCGCGAGCTTCGAGGGGCTGATCCAGATCGACCCGGGCGCGCAGCAGACCCACACCTACCTGCAGATCCACACGATGATGCTCTCCCCGAAGGCACGCCTGGACGCGATCCCCTCAGTGCTCGTCTCCGCGGACGACGTGTCGGCCTCGCACGGAGGCACGGTAGGAGAGCTCGACGAGGACGCGATCTTCTACATGCAGAGCCGCGGCCTGGACCGCGCGAGCGCGGTGCGGGTGATCGTGGAGGGCTTCTTCGAGCCGCTGGTGTCCGAGCTGCGGGACGAGCCGCTCGAAGAGCTGGTGCGCGCGAAGATCGCCGCGAAGCTGGCGGCCGCGCGCGCGGACATCGAGGCGTACGCGGCGAGCAGGTAGCGCCCCCCGGCCCCCTGCTCAGAGACCTTCCCTACTTCTCTAGAAGCCGCGCTGCTTCCCGGCGTGCTTGCGCCGCTTGGCGTGCCGCTTCCTGGCGTGCTTCTTCTTGACCGCTTTCTTCGGGCAGCCGGTGACCGTGACCTTGGTGGGCCGGGTGATCGTCGCGCCGTTCTGGGCGATGAATTCAGTCGGCATCTCCAGGTTGCTCTTGCAGAAGCTCCCATGCGCCGCGAGCGCCGAGTACGGACCCTGCGGCAGCGTCAATTCGAACAGGCCGATCGGGACATCCGGGATTTCTTCGAACGTGGAGCTCGTGATCCCCGTCGTCGCGCTGATGAACGTCGAGCCGACCAAGTCGATCCTCACACCCGCGCCCTGCAACACGATCTCTAGCGACGGGAACGCCTGCCCACCATGCGAGACAAAGACCGCGGGCCCCACCAGCGGGGTACCGAGCACCGGCGTGAGGACCAGCGCGTGCCCCACCACCGACGCCGCCGGGCACGCCGCGGGATCCGTTTCAAACGTCACCGCTAGACACGCCTTCTGCAAAGTCGTCAACCGCGCCGGCAGCTGCTTGGGGAGTTCGACTTTGACCTTCTCGATGTTCGACTGCGAGCTCGCCTGGTTATGCCCCAGCGCACCCGCCGGATACACCACCTTCGCGGTCAGGCTCGCGCCATCCGCCCTGGAGTTCCGCCCCGACGTGGAGGCCTGGAAATCGGGGTTGAATACCAGGCTCCGGCATGAGCCGACCTGGAAGTGGCTGTACAGCGCGGCGGTTGCGCCTTCGGTGCTGTACGCGGTCCCTGTGAACGCCAGCGGCGCGCAGCTCGTCGGGTTGAACATGAATTCCGGCCGGTCGATCACCACATCGATATCGCGGATGTCCGCCGGCACACCGTTCAGGATCGTCGGTAGCGTCGCCGGGTTCGTCGTGATCGTCAACCGCGAAGTCCGCGGGTCCACTTCGATCCTTGCACGGACCACCACCACACCCAGATTGAACGGGCCCGCGACCACCGGCACCACGATCGCCAGCCCATACGGCGCGCCGTCGTAGGGGCCCGTCAGGTAGATCGGCGCCGGCGGATAACCAGGCTCCGGGACGAACAGCGGGAACGGACCCGGGCCCGCACCGACGACCGTGTGCCCGATCTGCGACGCCGCGGGGCACGCACCCTGCGCAGCCTGCGGTTCTTCGCAGGGCGCGACCGTGCTGATCTTCCCCAACAGACCCTCCGGGGTCTTGAACTGCAAACCCGCGATCCGCTGCTCGCCGTCTTCGCGCTGCAACAGCATCGAGAACCCGGTGTACCCGCCGGCCTGGTCGCTCGTCGCGCCCGCGGTCAGCGTCGCGGCGAACGGCAGCTGCGTAGCCTGCGAGACACACGCACCGCCACCCACGCCGGCGGTGACCGGGAAGTTATCGGTCGAGTGCACGTCGGCTACGAACGGTGTGCTCCAGGGCGTGAAGTCTGAGCTGGTGCCGTATACCCCGCACGCGGGGGGCGTCACTAGCGCCGCCTTCGGGCCGCCGGCGAAGGTGATGTTGACGCTGCTGAGCGGGACCTGCGGCGTTTCAGCGAACGTCGCGGTCACCTGCCCGGTGTGTTCGTTGAGCTGCACGCTACCGACGAGCTTTACGTACTGGCCCTCCGCGTAGGCGGAGAGCAGCAGCTTCAGGTTCGGCGGGGAGGATTGCAGCACGTACACGCTGCCTTCGAGCTTTTCCTTCAGCAGCGGCGTGGAGATCACGTCCGTCCCGACTTTCGAGGACGCCGGGCACGACGGCGGACCGGTCGTCCCGACGCCATCTTCGGAGAACTGGCAAGCCGCTAGCCCCGCCGCCGTACCGGGGTTGACCGTGACTCCTTCCGGGAGGACCACCGTCGTCGTCTTGATATCTGACTGCGACACGCCGACCGGGTCCGTGATGCCTTCCTGGGGCTCTTTCAATTCGACTGAGAGCCCGGTCGGGGTTTCCGCGTCGGCGGAGCCCGGCGTGACCGCGATCGACGGCGTGAAGCGCAGGTGTTCGCAGCCCGTGAACCCGAACGGCAGCCCTTCGCTTTCGCTCGGGAAGCTGACTTCTGAGAGTTCCGTTTCGTGGCCCCAGGCATCCCCGGTCGCGGTGGTCGTCACTGGCCCTCCGCACGACGTCGGCATCGTCCAGAAGGGTTTCCCGTCCGGGAACCCCCAGACGCGGACGAGGAAGTGGACGAACTCAAATTCGGGGATGTTGGGGACCCTCACCGTGATCCCATAATCGCCGTTGGTGCGCGCCGCCGTATTGAAGAACGTCCTGATGCCTTTGAAGACGACGCCGAGCTGCGCCGGCTGGTTGGCGGGAGGAACCAAGTTCCACAGGGCAAGCGTCGGTTCGGTGATTTCCGCGATGTGCACGGTGACGGTACCGACCTGTGAGTCGGGGGGACAGTCGCCCTCTTCGCCCAGGTCGAGCTGTTCGCGGGTGCACTGCGGCAGCGTGTCGGGGGCGGCGACCAGGCCCACCGGCAGGTTCGTCACGACTTCCCTGACCTCCCCGACCGGTTTTTCGTTTTCCGGCTCGTGGGTCTTGAAGTAGATGTTGAAGGTCGCTTCGCTGGGGTGCGAGCCCGCCTGCGAATCGACCGATCCGTCCGCGTTAGTGAATGTGCTCTGGAAGCCTGTGAACCCGAACCCCAACGGCGTGAGCGTGATCGCCGCGCTGGCGCCGCTCGCCGCCACCGCCGAGGCGCCCACCGCGAGCAGGGCCGCGGCCGCCGCCGCGTATACCCTGCGCCGTCCCGCACGCACCCGCGGGATTGCGCTCATGACCGACCCACCCTTCCGGCTTGCAAGCCCGGCTCCGCTCATGACCGCTCACCCTTCCGGCTTGCAAGCCCGGCTCGCGCTGTGCCCGCCCGCGCCCGCTTGGCGTGCCTCGCCCCACCGGCCTTCCTGTGCCTCTTGGCCCTGTGCCGCTTCTTCGCCGGGCGCTGCTTCTTCGTCGTGCGCTTCTTCGGTGGCGGCTTCGTTGCTTGCGGCTGTGGCGGCGGGAAGTTGCCGACGCCATCGAAGGTCACGCTCGCGGGGGCTTCGAAGGCCGTCGGCGGGAATGGCGCTCCCTGACAGCCCGTGCCCGTGCACTGCGCTTCGGACGGCGGCCGCATACCACCGACGTGCGCATCGTAGACGTCCAGGTTGTCGTTGCCGTCCTGCTGCACGAGCTGCGCGCGGGTCACGAAGAACACGTCGTCGCCGCTGGCGCTCGCGCCGATGAAATACGACGGGTTGGGGCTCGCGCCGCCCGAGAGCAAAAAGATGCAGCCCTTGCTGTTCAGGCAGCTGCCGGTGCCCTCGCGCTCCCACTCGTACACGTCCACCTTGCCGTTGGTGTCTTCCGGGACCAGCGCTTCGTTGGTCTCAAAGAACACACGGCTGCCGTCATCGGTGATCCACCGCGGCTGATAGGTGGGATGGTGCCTCCCGCTGGTGGGCAGATAGCTCACCCCGGACGGCGGTTCCCCGGAGGGATTGCACGACGCGCACGAGAGCTGGCCCGATACCGCGTCGTACACGTACACCTCGCTCGAGCCCCTGCTGTCATAGCCGGTGGGGTTGGTTTCCGACTCGAACACGACAGCCTGACCGTCCGGCGTCACCTCGGCCGTACGGACTCCCAGATCGGGCCACCAGTCACCGACATAGAAACAGGCGTAGGTGACTTCGTTGAAGTCCGACGTGGCGATGAAGCTCGTCGTGCCGTCGTGGCTCAGGTAGATGTTGTGCTGGCCGGCGGTCGCGCCCGCGGCGAGCTTGGCGTCAGCGACGAAGTAGACGTATTCGCCGTTTTCGCTCGCGCCGATCACTCCCTGCACTTCGCCGCCGGGCGCGAGATCGCTCGTCTGTTCGTTGTTCACGTCGAACTCATAAAGCGCTCCCGCCTTGATGAAGAACGCCCGCGAGCCGTCCGCGCTCGCCGCCCAGTATTCCCCGCCGCCTCCGACCGCCGCGTCGACCTGAACCGTCTTCGCCGCGGGGGTGCCGCCGTTCTCCTGGACGAACAGCCTTGTCGTCCCCGCCGGATTTTCCGCTGTCACCGCGGTACTCAGATCGGTCCAGAAGACACGCGAGCCATCCGCGGAGATGACACCACTCAAGTTAGGCCGTTTTGAGGCGAACCCGCCGCATCCGCTGGGTTCGCCGGGCTCCGGCGGGTAGCTGCCGAACGTCGCTTCCGGCGCAGGCTTGCCGTCCGGCAGCACGTTGACCGAGGTCAGCTGGCCTTCGACAGAATCGTAGAGATTGTTGTTTCCCGCTGGATTGTATTCGGCTTGCGCCGTCAGGGCGTCGTCCTCCTCGAACAGGACATGACTGAAATCCGAGGAGGCGCCCGCGTATAGGGGCAAGTATGTAGCTCCAAATCCATGTTTTTCTTCTTCTTTCAGCCAGCTTCCGCCAGCCCCTGCTCCTTCTTCGATCCAACCATATCCATCTTTGGGACCGCGATGTGGCGGTTTCTCCGCGATCAGCGCCCGGTAGCTGCCGTCGCTGTTCTCGCGCGCATAGAGTTCGTGGTATGCAACCTGCCCCCCCGGCGCAAGCGGAGGCTTTTCCGAGTTGAAAAAGCCGCCCTCGGTGAGGGCCCCGACCGACAGGTCGGGGGAGAATTCCTCATATTCCGGGAGGACGTAGCCGAGCGGCGTGAGGTTCTGAGTCTTCCAGCCGTTCGCGGTGCGGGTCGACAGGTACTCGTTGCCACCGTCTTCACCGACATTGCCGTCTCCTTCGAAGGACGGATCGCCGGCGTACGCCACCCCGTCGCCGTCGACCGACACCTGGAATGGTTCTTCGGTGACGGTTTCCCCTTCCACGGGGGACCTATGGTTAAAGGTGTTTCCCTGCGGCACGTAGGCGTCCGCATTGTTGTTTTCGGGGGGGGTGACCATTTCGAAGATACGGTTGTCGGGCAGGGCAGCGCTGGATGCCGGGTATGTGGTAAAGGCCGTGTCGGGGCCGTCCGTCGTGCCGCCCGCGCCCGTCGTATCGGCCGCGACGAAACGGAAGTGATATTCGGTTTCCGGTTGCAGACCGCTCAGCAGCGCCCGTGCTTGCACCTGCCCACTCTGTCCTTCAGCGACGCTTACCTGCGCCGTCTTGGACCCGTACTGAGCGGTCGGCCCGTATTCGAAGTAGTAAGCGCTCGCGAGCCCTTCGGGTTCGAACTGGGCGCGCACCGTAGCCGCGGCCGAGCCGACTTTTTCGAAGGTCTCGCTGTTTTCGAGGATCAGCGGTCCGGCTAGCGCCCTCGCGCTCCCGAGCGCGAGCAGGCAGGCGAACGCGAGCAGCACACTCGCGAGCGCGCAGCGGGCCGTGTGGTGGTGCTGGGTCATCGCTTCCTCCTGCGCTTAGCCTTCTGCTTGTGGCGCTCACGCCTGTGCTTTGCGCGCTTGGCTTTCGGGCAGCCGCTGACGGTGAGCTTGGTCGCCTGGTCGATCACGGCGCCGTTGTGAGCGGCCAGTTCGGTGGGGGCCGTGAGCGCGCCCTTGCAGAGGCTCCCGTTCGCCGCGAACGCGGAGTGCGGACCCTCGGGGAGCACCAGTTCCAGGGAGGAGATCGGGACGTCGGGGAGCACTGTGAACGCGACCGTCGTCACCTGGTTCTTGCTGATCGATGTCGTGGCGTCCAGGTCGAGGGTGAGCCCGCCCCCTTGCAGCACGATGTTCAGCGAGGGGTACGTTTCGCCGGTGTGCGCGACGAGATACGCGGGGCCGCTCAGCGGGGCTCCCAGTATCGGTGTGGCAGCGCTCGCGTGCCCGACGAGCGACGCGGCGGGGCACCCCGCGGGGTCCGCTTCGAAGACCCCAGCAGCGCAGGCCTGCCTCAGCGTCGCCTGGCGCGAGGGCAGCTGCTTGGGCAGCTGCAGCTTGACGCCCCGCAGGTTCGACTGGTTACTCGCGAGGACCGTCCCTTCCCGGTCGGGCGGATAGGAGATCGTCGCCTGCAGGCTCGCGCCCTGCTGCTTTGAGGTCTTCGCTGAGGTGGAGAGCGCCAGCGAGGGCGTGAACTTCAGGCTCTGACAGGAGCCGACCCCGAACGGTGTGGAGATCGCGACAGTCGCGCCTTCAACGCTGCTCGCAGTCCCCTGGAAAGACGACGCGCCGCAGTCGGTCGGGTTGAAAATGAACCCGGGGCGGTCGAGGACCGCATACAGCGTACGCAGATCCAACGGGACACCGTCGAGGATCGTCGGCAGCGCGTCAGTGGTGATCGTCAGCTGCGCGGTGTGGGGGTCCACTTCGATCCGGGCGCGTAGGACCCTCGCCCCCAGGTCATACGGGCCCGCGATGAACGGCACGACGACCGCCAACCCATACGGCGCGCCCTCATACGGGCCCGTCAAGTAGATCGGGATCTGCGCCTGCCCAGGCCCCGGCAGGAACAACGGGTAGCCACCCGGGCCCATACCAAGAACGGCGTGCCCGACCTGCGAGGCCGCGGGGCACGCGCCCTGCGCGGCCTGCCCTTCACCGCACAACGGGACGCTACCGATCATCCCCAACACGCCCGGCGGCGCCTTCACCTGGAAGCCCGAGAGACGCTGCTGCCCGTCGGGGCGCGCCAGCAGAATCGAGAGGCTCGCGAAACCACCCGCGCCATCGTTGCTGGACCCCGCCGTCAACGACGGTGTGAACGGCGGCGGAAAGACACACGCGCCGCCTCCCGGGCCACGCGTAACTTCGATACTGCTCGTTTCCAGGACATCCAGCACTCCGGGTGTCGCCCACGGCGTCAAATCCGAACTAGCCGTATACACGCCGCACGCCCTAGGCGTCACGAGCGCGGCCTGCCCGCCGCCGCTGAGGGAGACCCGCAGTTCGCTGATCGGCAGCAGCGGCGCCTGCGGGAAAGACAACGTCACCCGGCCAGTCGCTTCATCAAGCGCTACGACACCCCGCAGCTTCATGTTCACGCCGTCCGCGGACCCCGAGAGCAGCAGCTGCAAGTCGGGCGGGCTCGACGGCAGCGCATACACCCCGCCTTCCAAGGTATCCGGGAGCATCGGCGTGGAGATCTGCACCGTCCCGACCTGCGAGGTCCCCGGGCACGACGGCGGACCTTCACCCCCAAGCCCACTCTGCGCCAACGGACACGACACCAACCCCTCCGCGCGCACAGGGTCAAACACGAGACCTTCAGGGAGCACCACCGTCGCATCCTGAATATCCGAGGGGCCCAACTGCCCCCCCACCAGCAAGCCTTCCGGGGGCGCCTTCACATCGAGCGTCAACCCCGTCGCAGTATCCGCGTCTTCGGTTTCCGTCGACACCGACACCGTCGGCGCGAACCTCAAACGATTACAACCCCCAACCCCGATCAGGCCACCACCGCTACCCGGCGCTTCGTGCGAGAGGAATGACGCTTCGGCGTACTGCGCTTCGTCCTGCCACGTGTTCGCGCTCACCGCGAACCCGAGCGGTTCCCCGCACGCGGTCGGCAGCGTCAGGAACGGCCCGCCGAACAGCGTGATCCGCCCCCCCACGATCCGCTTCGAGGGGAGATCCGGGAGATCAAGAACGTCCAGATCGATCCCGCCTTCAGCGGGGCTCAGCGCGCCGGTGCGCAGGCTGATGTACGCCAGCACGTCCGCGCCGGCGAACCTGAACGCGAGCTCCGCCGGCGCCGACCCCGGCGGGACCATGTTATACACCGCGCTCCGTTCTTCACCAGGCACCCCCGCGGAAACCGTTTCCAGGGCGACTTCACCGACCTGATCCCCGCAAGTCCCTTCGTCCAGTTCCCGCCGGGTGCAGCGCCCCACCGCGTCCGCGTTCACGACCAGACCCACCGGGAGGCTCAACGTCAAATCCCGCAGATCCCCGCCCGCGCTACCCAACGCTTCACCGAACTGGCCCCGCTGGAGATTCAAACCGAACGAGAAACTCAACGCCCCCGGGTGCGACCCAGCCTGCATTTCACCTTCCCCGTTTTCACCCAGCGACCCATTGAAACCCCCTTCCCCATTCAAACCCTTGCCTTCTCCACGAAACCCAAACCCAGACGGCGTCGCCGGGAACGCGAACACGGACGCCGGGCCGCACAGCGACACCACGAGCAGCGCACACAGCGCCAGCAGGCCGGCGGGCAGCGCCCTACGTATGGAGCGCCCGCTCACGACCGCCCGCCCTTCCGGCTTGCGGGCCGCTTGACGCTCTTGCGCCTCCCAGCAGCGGACTTCCGCGCATGCTTTGCCCGCCTGTGCCGCTTCGCTTTCCGCTTCGGCTTCGCTGGGGCTTCCACGGACGGCGGGAAGTTACCCACGCCAGCGAACGTCGCGCTCGGCGGCGCCGCAAAGATCGGCGGCGCGCTCAACGCCTCAACACACGCTTCGCCCGCACATCCCGCCGGGGAGGAAGGCGGCGCGCCTTCGACGCGATCGTCATACAGATGCTCGCTTTCGTCCTTGTCCTGGGAAACCAGCCGCGCATCGCTGACGAAGAACACGTCATCGCCGTTCGCGCTCGTATCCACCAGGTAGGAGCCCGTACGGCTAGTAGCACCCGAGAGCAGATAGTCGCACCCCACGCCTTCCGCGCACGCGCCCTCACCGTCGCGCTCCCACTCGTACACATCCTGCTGGTTATTAGAGTCAGCGGCGACCAGCGGCTCGAACGTGTCGAAGAACACACGGCTGCCGTCTTCGGAGATAAACCGCGGCATGTACGTACGACTCCACCCGACCGGCAGATACGCCGCCGCTTTGACTTTGACTTTGCCGCCCGCGGCTTCGACTTCGCTCACCGGCGGGCGCTCCCCACTACGATCACACGACGCGCAGAACAACCCCCCGCCCGGTTCAGAGTCATACACGAACACCTCCGCCAGCGCCCGGCCTTCACTGTTTTCACTGTCATAATGGGTGAGCGGGCGCACCGACTGAAAGACAACGCTGCCGCCGTCCGGGGTGAGCTCCGCCGTGCGATGCCCCAGACCGGGCTCCCAATCACCGAAGCTCCCCGCGCCCACCGCATACTGCGCCGTCCCCTCATCTTCAGGGGACAGCGTCGCGACGAACCTCGTCACGCCCGCATGACGCAGATAGAGATTCGGCTGGCCCGCAGTCGGGCTTTCCTGCGTCTGCGCATTTTCGCCCGCCAGCACACCACCAGCCACGAAATAAACATAGGAGCCGTCTTCACCGGTTTCGTTGACACCGACCACACCCAGCACTTCCGCATGTGCGGCAGACGTCAAATCCGTCAGTTCGCCTCCGGGGACATCGTATTCGTAGAGATTCACGCCGCTGCCCGTCTGCGTGCTCGCCGTCAGCCCCGCGGCGTCGCCGTCGGTGAAGAAGACCCGCGACCCGTCGCTGCTCGCCGTCCAGAACCGCCCACCGCCGCCCGGGCCAGAGCCACCATGCGTCCCATCCACCTGCACCGTGCTCACACCGTTCTCACGGACGAACAACCTCGTCGTGCCCGCGGGGTCTTCCGCGGTGACTTCGGTATTCAGGTCCGTCCAGAAGATCCGCGACCCGTCCGCGGAGATCACATGGCTGAAATCCGGCGGATCGGCCGGCTGCCCGCTTTCATTCGGCGCGCCGAACGTCGCCCCTGGCGCTTCCCGACCTCCGGGCAGCACGTCGACGAGACTCAACTGCCCGCCGGCCGACTCATACAGATCGTTCGCGTCCCTCCCGGGATCAGTTTTGGCTTCCGGAGCCAACGCGTCGTTCGCCTCGAACAACAGACGGCCGAAGTCCGCGGAGGCCCCCGCATACGCGAGCCCCAGCCCCTGCGGACCGAGCGTCCCGAAGCTTTCGAATTCCTCCGGGAGCACACGATGCGGCGGAGGCTCAGCGATCAACGGCTCGTAGCCCCCTTCACCACCGTGGGTATAGAGATCATCAAAGCCCCCCGTCGGCGCCTGCGGCGAGAGCGGTTCACGCGATTCCAGGACACCCGTCGAGAGATCGCTCGAGAACGCCAGGTACCCCGGCGAGATGCTCCCGGGCGGCGTGATGTCCTGCGAAACCCAGCCCGCCGGCGTGAACCTCGCCAGATACTGATTACCGCCGTCCGCGCCAGCGTTGCCGTTACCCCCGGCAGACGGTCCACCCACGTAGGTGACCGCTTCTCCGCTCGCCGAGGCCTGGAAAGGCATCATCGTCGGCGTCGGATAGGGCCCGTTGTCCGCTTCGGGAACGTACACGTTAGCGCCCTGCGCTTCGACCGCAGAGACCATTTCATACACCCGGCCGTCCGGCAGCTGCGCGCTGCTTTCCGGGAAAGTCGTGAACGTCGCGTCCGCGCCGGTCGTCGTGCCGCCTCCGTGCGGCTGCGTCACGACCGCACGGAAGTGGTAGACGGTGCTCGGCCGCAGGCCGTTCACAGGGAGGTTCACCTGCACTTCGCCCCGCACCGGGTGGGCGAGGGTCGCTTCCGGCGTCGAAGAGCCGTAGGCTTCGCTTGTACCGTATTCGAAGCGGGTGCCGACCGGGGCGCCGTAACCATTGATCCGCGCCCGCAGCGTCACGCCTGAGAACCCCACCGACACGGCGGACTCACTGACCACGACCGGCGGCTGCGCGGTCTCGAATTCGCCTTCCGGGCCCTCGGTGGTGCCGTACTCGTTTTCCGCCGTCAGGCGGCAGCGGTAGCTGGTGCTTTCTTCGAGCCCCCTGATCACTTCTTCAGCGCCCAGAACTTTGTCTTTGGGGTTAGCCGCGCCGCCCGTGCTCTTGGACCAGGCTTCCGTGGTTCCCGCCTTCCTGTATTCAAAGAGCCAGTTCGCCGCAAGGCCTTCCGGTTCAAACGCCCCGTGCAGCGTGACTTCTTGATTGAACAGTTCATTCGCGGCGCAGCCATACCCTTCAACAAATAGGCTCGGCACCGCCAGAGGCGTTTCGAACGCCCCTGCTCCAGTCTCCCCCAAACCGTAGCTGTCCGTCGCCACGAGCCGGTAGAGGTAGGTCTGCTGCGCTTCGAGGCCGCTCGCCAGCGCTTGGACCGCCACGGGGGCTGTTCCTTCGCCGAGTCCAGCGGCCGGCGGTTCGCACGGAGCCAGTTTCCCGGAGGGCAGGCTCGTGCCATATTCGAAGTAACATTCTTTGACCGCTTCGCCTTCGGGATTCACGCCGCCCTTCAGCGTCGCGACAATCGTGCCGGCTCGCTTTTCCACGACCGGGCCTCCCAGGAGGGCCACACCCAGCGCGGCGGGCGTTTTGAAAGATTCGTTAGTGCTTTCGTTCTGACCGTTCTTGTTTTCGACCACCAGCCGGTAGTCGTAGGTCGTTTCCGGCTGCGGTTCGGGCAGTTCGGCGCTCACATGCACCAGCGCGAATCCTTCACCGATCGTTTTGGACGTGAACTGCGCACAGGTGACTTCGTGGCCGTAAGCTTCGCTCGTCCCGTATTCGAATCGGCAGCCGGTCAACGGGAGACCTTCAGGCTCCACGCCACCCTTGAGAGTGACGTGCAGGACGCCGGCTTGCTTTTCCTCGCTAGGGTGATTGACTCGGACGGGGGGCACCGTGACGGCGCCGCTAAAGACTTCGACGACGCCGTTTTCACCACTGAGAGGGAAACCCTCTCCTTGATCGTGCGAGACGTAGATGCTGCCCGTCGCCTGATCGATGGTGACGCCCAATCCACCACGAGGGAAGTCTTCCAGATATTCGTCATCCGCGGCAAAAATGTACACGCGCCCAGAGTTAATGTCTGGGACAAATATATTGCCGGTGGAGCCGCTCGTCCCGGCTCCCCCAAAGCTGAATTCCGCTTCTTTTCCCCCGGGCGTTTCAATGGCCGTCAAGGATGGCAGCTCTTCTCCCAGGGGTCCAAACTGGAATTCTTGGCCCGAATCGGAAACCAGCACGTCGCCGGTGGCTTCGTCGACTGCCAGACCGTCGCTGAGCGGACCTATTGGTTCTGGTTCGCCCTTGATCTGCTTGAGGTAGCTGCCCGTCGGTTCGAAGATGTCAACGACGTTGTGTTCGCGATCGAGGACCAGAACGTCGCCGTCTGCCTGGTCGACCGTCACCCCATCCGGAAATGGTGGAAGCCCAAATCGCGGTTGGGGTGGCGCAAACGATTTGGCCGGTGTGTTGGAGCCGTTCCAGGTTTCGACGTATTTACCCGAGGCTTCAAGGACATCCACCACGGCATCGGTGCCGTCAAAGACGTAGACCCTGCCGGTCGCGTCGTCGGCGGCGACAGATACCCGCCCGTGACCGAAGGAGCCGGCGTTCGTGGTGGAACCATCCCACGTTTCCGCGTATTCACCCGCAGCGTTGAACACCTGAATCAGACCAGTTCCCGAATCAGCCACCAGCGTCTTCCCGCTGAAGTCATCGACCGCGACGCTGTTCGGGAGCAGGTCGCCGAACGGACCACCATGTTCTTCCGGCAGTGTGATGGTCCGCAGCAGGGGATAAGCCTTGGCGGCCAGCGCGGGCGCGCTGCCCCATACGAGCATCAGCGCGAGCGCACAGGCCAGCACAAGCGGCACACCCACTACAGGGACCACCGCAACAGCGCTACGCGAAGTGTGTGAACGGCGCGAAGTGTGCAAACGGCGAGCCATCACGCCGCTCTGCGCTCGTAGGAGACCACGCGGATGCTGTCCGCGACCCGCTCACCCTGCACCGTCAACGTCCACGCGTTCGGCTCGCCCTTCTGATACCCCGGGCCGCTGTTCACAAGCAGCCCGAGACGCCTCAAACGCGCCAGCAGCTTCGAAATCTGCCCCGGGTCAGAGACCCCCGCCAGATCCCCGACCAGCCGATTACTCGCCCCCGGATGCCCGGCGACACCCTCCAACACCCGCGCAGTGCGATACGTCACACGCATCGCGACACCATCCAGCAGATCACCCACAGCCCGCCCCGCCAGCACCGGCCCACCGCCCACGCCAACCGGTACCGCCGGCGCAGGCCGCTCAAGCTCCCGCCGCGCCGCCGCCGCACCACGGTAAGGCAAAACAATCATCCCCATCAACTCACCCAACAAACCAGTCAACGGCCCCTCACCCCGCAACAACCGCGCATACACGATCGCGAACGCCGCGCCGACCACACCCTCCGCCGTCATCGCCGTGCACCCCCCGCCACGCACACCCTCCAAACGACCCTCATCCACAACCGCCGCCAAACCCGCGAGAATCTCCCCACGGCGCTCTAGCACCCGCCCGCCACCGCGCAACGCCTGCACCACACACACCCGCGCCAACGCCGGCTCACGATCCAAAAACGAAAGGATCACCCACAACCCCGCGCGGACCCGCTCACGCCACGCAAGGCCCGCCAAACCCGCCCGGCCGATCTCCCCCGCGACCAGCGCGACCGCGTCCTCCAATACCGCGGCCAGACACTCCTCACGGTTAGCGAACAGCTCGTAGAACGTCCGGCGTGAAACCCGCGCGCGGCCCGTCACATCCGCGACCGCCGTATCCGCATAGCCAAGCTCATCGATCGCCGCGACCGCCGCCGCCAACAACCGCGAGCGCTGAATCTCCGCGATCTGCCCGTGCCGGCCGATCCCCGACCGCTCGCCACCCGCAAGGCCCGCCGCCACGGACGCCTCCCCGCGCGCGGACATCACGCCGCCCTCCACGCGAGCTGTGCTACAGCTACGCCACCAGGCTCGTCTGCCGGACGCTCCGTGCTAGGCGAGGCCGGGCGAAACCCTTCCCGCCCGGGAGAAGCCGAGCGGCCCGAACCGGGCCGGTCGGCAGAGCTCTCAGGCCTCAGCCAAAACAGACAAGAGAGAGAGAGAGAGAGAGAGAGAGATGCATCAGGCTGCTGATGCATCTAGCAACCCGCCCCCGCAGGGCGACAGGCACTCCCGCCACGTTTTTCCCTCTCGAAACCACGCTAAAGCAACTCCCTCATGCTTTGTGACCCAGTCCCTCTCGCTGCCCTGCTTACCCTGCTAGCGCTTTGAAGTCAAACCACAAGGCGGGATGACCCAAACCGGACCCTATGTTGAGCGGCTCCACCCTCTGTGAACACCGCGACCGTCTGCATATAACCACATCTGTAACGCGATGTCAAGCCCTGTAGCGCAACCCCCACCGAGAACCAGGGCCGCTCCGCCTAATCCACCGATGGCGCCTGCGCTGTTCTGGGCTCTATCGCAGGCGATCGAAGCAGCCCATTGACCAGCGAACCTCGCGGAGGCGCCACCCGCCCCGCCCCGCCCACTTTGATACCCTACCCGCCAGGTAGGTATTCGAGCGATGAGGCCCTCAACCAAGACGGAGCACGGCGCGCGGCCAGGTCGCGGCGGCGCCGGCGGCGCGAGACGAAGCACGGCGCGCAGCCAGGTCGCCGCGGCGCCGAGCGCGCGCGGACACCGAGGCGTACACGGCGAGCCGATGAGCGCCACCCTCACGGGATTGGACGTACGCGGGGACTTCCCGATCCTGACGCGCGAGCTCGGCGGCAGCCCACTGGTGTACCTCGACTCGGCCTCCACGGCGCAGAAGCCGCAGGTGGTGATCGACGCGCTCGCCGAGCACCTGCGGGCGCACAACGCCAACGTGCACCGCGGGGTGTACGCGCTCGCGCAGGAGGCCGACGCGGCGTACGAGCGCGCGCGCGAGCGGGTGGCAGCGTTCACGCGCGCCGACCCACAGACGACGATCTTCACGAAGAACGTGACCGAGGCGATCAACCTCGTCGCCTACGCATGGGGTCGCAGTGATTTGGGCCCCACCCACCCGGGCGACGCGGTGCTGATCACACAGATGGAGCACCACGCGAACATCGTGCCCTGGCAGGTGCTCTGCCGCGAGCGGGGCGCCGAGCTGCGCTACCTGCACGTTGACGAGGCCGGGCGGCTCTCGCCGGAGCAGCTCGACGCGGAGCTCGAACGTGGCGACGTGCGCATGGTCGCGTTCACGCACGTCTCGAACGTGCTGGGGACCGTCAACCCCGTCGCGGAGATGCTGCCCCGCATCCGCGCCGCGGGCGCCATCTCACTCGTGGACGGCGCACAGGCGGTGCCGCACATGCCGGTGGACGTGGGCGCGCTCGGGGCCGACTTCTACGCGTGGACCGGCCACAAGGCGGTGGGGCCGACCGGGATCGGCGTGCTGCACGGCCGCCGCGAGCTGCTGGAGGAGATGCCCCCGTTCCTCACCGGCGGAGACATGATCGCCTCGGTGGACTTCCAGGGTGCCACCTGGAACGAGCTGCCCTACAAGTTCGAGGCGGGCACCCCGCCGGTCGCCGAGGCCGTCGGCCTGGGCGTCGCCGTGGATTACCTGGCGGGCCTCGGGATGGAGCGGGTGCGCGCACACGAGCTCCACCTGACAGCGCACCTGCTGGACCGCTTGGCCGAGGTGCCCGGCCTGCGGGTCGTCGGCCCCCCCCGCGCGCAGGACCGCGGCGGCCTCGCGTCGTTCACAATCGAGGGGATGCACCCCCACGACATCGCCGAGCTCGCCGACCGCGGCGGGGTGTGCATCCGCGCAGGCCACCACTGCGCGCAGCCGCTGATGCGCTGCCTCGGCGTGGCCGCAACCGCGCGGGCGAGCGTGGGGGTCTACAACACCCCCGGCGAGATCGACGCGCTGCTCGCCGCGCTGCTCGCGGGACGCGAGGTGTTCGGGTTGTGAAACCCACGACGATCGTCGCAGTCACGAGTTTCCCTTGATCTATCGACAGTTTTTGGGTCAAAGGTATGCCACGAACTTGTGATTCGGGACACTAGAAGCCGCGCTGCTTCCCGGCGTGCTTGCGCCTCGTGGCGTGCCGCTTCCTGGCGTGCCGCTTCCTGGCGTGCTTCTTCTTGACCGCTTTCTTCGGGCAGCCGGTGACCGTGACCTTGGTGGGCCGGGTGATCGTCGCGCCGTTCTGGGCGATGAATTCAGTCGGCATCTCCAGGTTGCTCTTGCAGAAGCTCCCATGCGCCGCGAGCGCCGAGTACGGACCCTGCGGCAGCGTCAATTCGAACAGGCCGATCGGGACATCCGGGATTTCTTCGAACGTGGAGCTCGTGATCCCCGTCGTCGCGCTGATGAACGTCGAGCCGACCAAGTCGATCCTCACACCCGCGCCCTGCAACACGATCTCTAGCGACGGGAACGCCTGCCCGCCATGCGAGACAAAGTAGGCGGGGCCGACTAGCGGGGTACCGAGCACCGGCGTGAGGACCAGCGCATGACCCACCACTGACGCTGCCGGGCACGCCGCGGGATCCGTTTCGAACGTTATGGCCAGGCACGCCTTCTGTAGCGTCGTCAACCGCGCTGGCAGCTGCTTGGGGAGTTCGACTTTGACCTTCTCGATGTTCGACTGCGAGCTCGCCTGGTTATGCCCCAGCGCACCCGCCGGATACACCACCTTCGCGGTCAGGCTCGCGCCATCCGCCCGCGAGTTCCGCCCCGACGTGGAGGCCTGGAAATCCGGGTTGAATACCAGGCTCCGACAGGAGCCTACCTGGAAGTGGCTATACAGCGCGGCGCTCGCGCCTTCGGTACTGTACGCGGTCCCCGTGAACGCCAGCGGCGCGCAGCTCGTCGGGTTGAACATGAATTCCGGCCGGTCGATCACCACGTCGATATCGCGGATGTCCGCCGGCACACCGTTGAGGATCGTCGGTAGCGTCGCCGGGTTCGTCGTGATCGTCAACCGCGATGTATGGGGGTCCACTTCGATCCTCGCGCGGACCACGACCACACCCAGATTGAACGGGCCCGCGACCACCGGCACCACGATCGCCAGCCCATACGGCGCGCCCTCATAGGGGCCCGTCAGGTAGATCGGCGCCGGCGGATAACCCGGCTCCGGGACGAACAGCGGGAACGGACCCGGGCCCGCACCGACAACCGTATGCCCGATCTGCGAGGCGGCCGGGCACGCGCCTTGGGCGGCCTGTGGTTCTTCGCAGGGCGCCACCGTGCTGATCTTCCCCAGCAGACCCTCGGGGGTCTTGAACTGCAGGCCCGCGATCCGCTGCTGGCCGTCTTCGCGCTGCAGCAGCATCGAGAAGCCCGTGTACCCCCCGGCCTGGTCGCTTGTCGCGCCCGCGGTCAACGTCGCAGCGAACGGCAGCTGCGCGGCCTGCGAGACGCACGGGCCGCCGCCCGTGCCGGCGGTGATGGGGAAGTTATCGGTCGAGTGTACGTCGGCTACGAACGGGGTGCTCCACGGTGTGAAGTCCGAGCTGGTGCCGTATACCCCGCACGCGGGGGGCGTCACCAGCGCCGCCTTCGGGCCGCCGGCGAAGGTGATGTTGACGCTGCTGAGCGGGACCTGCGGCGTTTCAGCGAACGTCGCGGTCACCTGCCCGGTCTGTTCGTCCAGCTGCACGCTACCGACGAGCTTTACGTACTGGCCCTCCGCATAGCCGGAGATTAACAGCTTCAGGTTCGGCGGGGAGGATTGCAGCACGTACACGCTGCCTTCGAGCTTTTCCTTCAGCAGCGGCGTGGAGATCACGTCCGTCCCGACTTTCGAGGACGCCGGACACGACGGCGGACCGGTCGTCCCGACGCCATCTTCGGAGAACTGGCAAGCCGCTAGCCCCGCCGCCGTACCGGGGTTGACCGTGACTCCTTCCGGGAGGACCACCGTCGTCGTCTTGATATCCGACTGCGACACGCCGACCGGGTCCGTGATGCCTTCCTGGGGCTCTTTCAATTCGACTGAGAGCCCGGTCGGGGTTTCCGCGTCGGCGGAGCCCGGCGTGACCGCGATCGACGGCGTGAAGCGCAGGTGTTCGCAGCCCGTGAACCCGAACGGCAGCCCTTCGCTTTCGCTCGGAAAGCTGACTTCTGAGAGTTCCGTTTCGTGGCCCCAGGCATCCCCGGTCGCGGTGGTCGTCACTGGCCCTCCGCACGACGTCGGCATCGTCCAGAAGGGTTTCCCGTCCGGGAACCCCCAGACGCGGACGAGGAAGTGGACGAACTCAAATTCGGGGATGTTGGGAACCCTCACCGTGACCCCATAATCGCCGTTGGTGCGCGCCGCCGTATTGAAGAACGTCCTGATGCCTTTGAAGACGACGCCGAGCTGCGCCGGCTGGTTGGCGGGAGGAACCAAGTTCCACAGGGCAAGCGTCGGTTCGACGAATTCCGCGATGTGCACGGTGACGGTACCGACCTGTGAGTCGGGGGGACAGTTGCCCGCTCCGCCTTCCTCGTCGAGCTGTTCGCGGGTGCACTGCGGCAGCGTGTCGGGGGCGGCGACCAGGCCCACCGGCAGGTTCGTCACGACTTCCCTGACCTCCCCCACCGGCTTTTCGTTTTCCGGCTCGTGGGTCTTGAAGTAGATGTTGAAGGTCGCTTCGCTGGGGTGCGAGCCCGCCTGCGAATCGACCGATCCATCCGCGTTGGTGAACGCGCTCTGGAAGCTCGCGAACCCAAACCCCAACGGCGTGAGCGTGATACTCGCGCTGGCGCCGCTCGCCGCCACCGCCGAAGCGCCCACCGCAAGCAGGGCCGCGGCCGCCGCCGCGCACACCCTGCGCCGTCCCGCACGCACCCGCCCGATTGCGCTCATGACCGCCCACCCTTCCGGCTTGCAAGCCCGGCTCGCTCTGTGCCCGCCCGCGCGCGCTTGGCGTGCCTCACCCCGCCGGCCTTCCTGTGCCTCTTCGTCCTGTGCCGCTTCTTCGTCGTGCGCTTCTTCGGTGGCGGCTTCGTTGCTTGCGGCTGTGGCGGCGGGAAGTTGCCGACTCCGTCGAAGGTCACGCTCGCGGGCGCTTCGAAGGCCGTCGGCGGGTAGGGCGCTCCCTGACAGCCAGTGCCCGTGCACTGCGCTTCGGACGGCGGCCGCATACCACCGACATGCGCATCGTAGACGTCCAGGTTATCGTTGCCGTCCTGCTGCACGAGCTGCGCGCGGGTCACGAAGAACACGTCGTCGCCGCTGGCGCTCGCGCCGATGAAATACGACGGGTTGGGGCTCGCGCCGCCCGAGAGCAAAAAGATGCAGCCCTTGCTGTTCAGGCAGCTGCCGGTGCCCTCGCGCTCCCACTCGTACACGTCCACCTTGCCGTTGGTGTCTTCCGGGACCAGCGCTTCGTTGGTCTCAAAGAACACACGGCTGCCGTCATCGGTGATCCACCGCGGCTGATAGGTGGGGTGGTGTTTCCCGCTGGGGGGCAGATAGCTCACCCCGGACGGTGGTTCCCCGGAGGGGTTGCACGAGGCGCACGAGAGCTGGCCCGATACCGCGTCGTACACGTACACCTCGCTCGAGCCCCTGCTGTCGTAGCCGGTAGGGCTGGTTTCCGACTCGAACACGACAGCCTGACCGTCTGGCGTCACCTCGGCCGTGCGGTCTCCCAGATCGGGCCACCAGTCACCGAGATAGTAACAGCCATAGCCGGCTCCGTTGTAGCCCGACGTGGCGATGAAGCTCGTCGTGCCGTCGTGGCTCAGGTAGATGTTGTGCTGGCCCGCGGTCGCGCCCGCGGCGAGCTTAGCGTCGGCGACGAAGTAGACGTATTCGCCGTTTTCGCTCGCGCCGATCACTCCCTGCACTTCGCCGCCGGGCGCGAGATCGCTCGTCTGTTCGGTGTTCACGTCGAACTCATAAAGCGCTCCCGCCTTGACGAAGAACGCCCGCGAGCCGTCCGCGCTCGCCGCCCAGTATTCCCCGCCACCTCCGACCGCCGCGTCGACCTGAACCGTCTTCGCCGCAGGGGTGCCGCCGTTCTCCTGGACGAACAGCCTCGTCGTACCCGCCGGATTTTCCGCTGTCACCGCGGTACTCAGATCAGTCCAGAAGACACGCGAGCCATCCGCGGAGATGACACCACTCAAGATGGGTCGTTTTAAGTGGAACCCGCCGCATCCGGCGGGTTCGCCAGGCTGCGGCGGGTAGCTGCCGAACGTCGCTTCCGGCGCAGGCTTGCCGTCCGGCAGCACGTTGACGGAGGTCAGCCGGCCTTCAACGGAATCGTAGAGATTGTTGTTTCCCGCTGGATTGTATTCGGCTTCCGGCGTCAGGGCGTCGTCCTCCTCGAACAGGACATGACTGAAATCCGAGGAGGCGCCCGCGTAAAGAGGCAAGTATGTAAATTCAAATTCATTTTTTTCTTCTTCTTTCAGCCAGCTTCCTCCAGCCCCTGCCCCTTCTTCGATCCAACCATATCCATCTTTGGGACCGCGATGTGGCGGTTTCTCCGCGATCAGCGCCCGGTAGCTGCCGTCGTCGTTCTCGCGCGCATAGAGTTCGTGGTATGCGACCTGCCCACCTGGCGCAAGCGGAGGTTTTTCCAAGTTGAAAAGGCCGCCCTCGGTGAGGGCCCCGACCGACAGGTCGGGGGAGAATTCCTCATATTCCGGGAGGACGTAGCCAAGCGGCGTGACGTTCTGGGTCTTCCAGCCGTTCGCGGTGCGGGTCGACAGGTACTCGTTGCCACCGTCTTCACCGACATCGCCGTCTCCTTCGAAGGACGGATCGCCGGCGTACACCACCTTGTCGCCGTCGACCGACACCTGGAATGGCTCTTGGGTGACGGTTTCCCCTTCTTCGGGGATGAGACCAGAGCTAACGGTGGTTCCCTCGGGCACGTAGATGTCCGCGTTGTTGTTTTCGGGGGGGGTGACCATTTCGAAGACGCGGTTGTCGGGCAGCGCGGCGCTGGATGCCGGGTATGTGGTGAAGGCCGTGTCGGGGCCGTCTGTCGTGCCGCCCGCGCCGGTCGTGTCGGTCGCGACGAGGCGGAAGTGGTATTCGGTTTCCGGTTGCAGGCCGCTCAGCAGCGCCCGTGCTTGCACCTGTCCACTCTGTCCTTCGGCGACGCTTACCTGCGCTGTCTTGGACCCGTACTGAGCGGTCGGCCCGTATTCGAAGTAGTAGGCGCTCGCGAGCCCTTCGGGTTCGAACTGGGCGCGCACCGTAGCCGCGGCCGAGCCGACTTTTTCGAAGGTCTCGCTGTTTTCGAGGATCAGCGGTCCGGCTAGCGCCCTCGCGCTCCCGAGCGCGAGCAGGCAGGCGAGCGCGAGCAGCACGCTCGCGAGCGCACGGCGGGCCGTGTGGTGGTGCTGGGTCATCGCTTCCTCCCGCGCTTAGCCTGCTTCTTCTGCTTGTGGTGCACACGCCTGTGCTTTGCCCGCCTGTGCTTCTTTGCCCGCTTGGCCTTCGGGCAGCCGCTGACGGTGAGCTTGGTCGCCCGGCTGATCACAGCGCCGTTGTGAGCGGCCAGCTCGGTGGGGGCCGTGAGCGCGCCCTTGCAGAGGCTCCCGTTCGCCGCGAGCGCGGAGTGGGGACCCTCGGGGAGCACCAGTTCCAGGGAGGAGACCGGGACGTCGGGGAGCGCCGTGAACGCGAGCGTCGTCACCCCGCTCTTGCTGATCGATGTCGTAGCGTCCAGGTCGAGGGTGAGCCCGCCGCCTTGTAGCACGATGTTCAGCGAGGGGTATGTTTCGCCGGTGTGCGCGACGAGATACGCGGGGCCGCTCAGCGGGGCTCCCAGTATCGGTGTGGCAGCGCTCGCGTGCCCGACGAGCGACGCGGCGGGGCAGCCCGCGGGGTTCGCTTCGAAGACCCCAGCAGCGCAGGCCTGCCCCAGGGTCGCCTGGCGCGAGGGTAGCTGCTTGGGCAGCTGCAGCTTGACGCCCCGCAGGTTGGACTGGTTACTCGCGAGGACCGTCCCTTCCCGGTCGGGCGGATAGGAGATCGTCGCGGTGAGGCTCGCGCCCTGCTGCTTAGAGGTCTTCGCCGAGGTGGAGAGCGCCAGCGAAGGCGTGAACTTCAGGCTCTGACAGGAGCCAACCTGCGACGGCGTAGAGATCGCGACAGTCGCACCTTCAACGCTACTCGCAGTCCCCTGGAAAGACGACGCGCCGCAGTCGGTCGGGTTGAAAATGAACCCGGGGCGGTCGAGGACCGCATACAGCGTGCGCAGGTCCAGCGGGACACCGTCGAGGATCGTCGGTAGCGCGTCGGTGGTGATCGTCAGCTGCGCGGTGTGGGGGTCCACTTCGATCCGCGCGCGTAGGACCCTCGTCCCCAAGTCATACGGGCCCGCCACGAACGGGACGACGACCGCCAACCCGTAGGGGGCG
Source organism: uncultured Solirubrobacterales bacterium (assembly GCA_963715925.1). Taxonomy (GTDB): domain Bacteria; phylum Actinomycetota; class Thermoleophilia; order Solirubrobacterales; family Solirubrobacteraceae; genus Palsa-744. The sequence continues at coordinate 442,559 of OY970282.1, forward strand.
CCCTCGTAGGGGCCCGTCAGGTAGATCGGGATCTGTTCCTGCCCAGGCCCGGGCAGGAACAGCGGGTAGCCACCCGGGCCCAAGCCGAGGACCTCGTGCCCGACCTGCGACGCGGCGGGGCACGCGCCCTGCGCGGCCTGCCCTTCACCGCACAACGGGACGCTACCGAGCATCCCCAACACGCCCGGCGGGGCCTTCACCTGGAAGCTCGAGAGACGCTGCTGCCCATCAGGACGCGCCAGCAGAATCGAGAGGCTCGCGAAACCACCCGCGCCATCGTTGCTGGACCCCGCCGTCAGCGACGGCGTGAACGGCGGCGGAAAGACACACGCGCTGCCTTCCGGGCCATGCGTGACTTCGATGCTGCTCGTTTCAAGGACGTCCAGCACTCCGGGTGTCGCCCACGGCGTCAGATCCGAGCTGGCCGTATACACGCCGCACGCCCGCGGGCTCACGAGCGCGGCCTGCCCGCCGCCGCTGAGGGAGACCCGCAGCTCGCTGATCGGCAGCAGCGGCGCCTGCGGGAAAGACAACGTCACCCGGCCAGTCGCTTCATCGAGCGTTACCACACCCCACAGCTTCATATTCACGCCGTCCGCGGACCCCGAGAGCAGCAACTGCAAGTCCGGCGGACTCGACGGCAGCGCATACACCCCGCCTTCCAAAGTATCCGGGAGCATCGGCGTGGAGATCTGCACCGTCCCGACCTGCGAGGTCCCCGGGCACGACGGCGGACCTTCACCCCCAAGCCCACTCTGCGCCAACGGACACGACACCAACCCCTCAGCGCGCACCGGGTCAAACACCAAGCCTTCAGGGAGCGCCACCGTCGCGTCCTGAATATCCGAGGGGCCCAGCTGCCCCCCCACCAGCAGACCTTCCGGGGGCGCCTTCACATCGAGCGTCAACCCCGTCGCGGTATCCGCGTCTTCGGTTTCCGTCGACACCGACACCGTCGGCGCGAACCTCAGACGGTTACAACCCCCGATCCCGATCAGGCCGCCGCCGTTCCCGGGCGTTTCGTGCGAGAGGAATGACGCTTCGGCGTACTGCGCTTCGTCCTGCCACGTGTTCGCGCTCACCGCGAACCCGAGCGGTTCCCCGCACGCGGTCGGGAGCGTCAAGAACGGCCCGCCGAACAACGTGATCCGCCCCCCCACAATCCGTTTCGACGGGAGATCCGGAAGATCAAGGAAACTCAGATCGAACCCGCCTTCAACAGGACTCAACGCGCCGGTACGCAAGCTGAGATACGCCAGCACGTCCGCGCCCGCGAACCTGAACGCTAGCTCCGCCGGCGCCGACCCCGGCGGAACCATGTTATACACCGCGCTCCGTTCTTCACCAGGCACCCCCGCGGAAACCGTTTCGAGCGCCACTTCACCGACCTGATCCCCGCAAGTCCCTTCGTCCAGTTCCCGCCGGGTGCAGCGCCCCACCGCGTCCGCGTTCACGACCAGACCCGCCGGGAGACTCAACGTCAAATCCCGCAGATCCCCCCCCGCGCTACCGAGCGCTTCACCGGACGGACCCCCCTGGAGATTCAAACCAAACGAGAAGCTCAACGCCCCGGGATGCGACCCAGCCTGCATTTCGCCTTCCCCGTTTTCACCCAGCGACCCATTGAAACCCCCTTCCCCATTCAAACCCTTGCCTCCTTCGCGAAACCCAAACCCAGACGGCGTCGCCGGGAACGCGAACGCCGACACCGGGCCGCACAGCGACACCACGAGCAGCGCACACAGCGCCAGCAGACCAGCGGGCAGCACCCCATGGATGGAGCGCCCGCTCACGACCGCCTGCCCTTCCGGCTTGTGGACCCGGCCCGCTTGATGCTCCTGTGCCTCCTGGCAGCGGACTTCCGTGCGTGCTTTGCCCGCCTGTGCCGCTTCGCTTTCCGCTTCGCCTTCGCTGGGGTTTCCACGGTCGGCGGGAAGTTGCCCACGCCGGCGAACGTCGCGCTCGGCGGCGCCGCGAAGATCGGCGGCGCGCTCAACGCCTCAACACACGTTTCGCCCGCACACCCCGCCGGAGAAGAGGGCGGCGCGCCGCCGACGCGATCGTCATACAGATGCTGGCTTTCGTTATCGTCCTGGGCAACCAGCCGCGCGTCACTGACGAAGAACACATCATCACCGCTCGCGCTCGCATCCACCAGGTAAGAGCCCGTACGGCTCGTCGCACCCGAGAGTAGATAGTCGCACCCCACGCTTTCCCCGCAGGCACCCTCACCGTCGCGCTCCCACTCATACACATCCTGCTGGTTATTAGAGTCCGCGGCGACCAGCGGCTCGAACGTGTCGAAGAACACACGGCTGCCGTCTTCGGAGATAAACCGCGGCATATACGTACGACTCCACCCGACCGGCAGATACGCCGCCGCTTTGACCTTGACTTTCCCGCCCGCGGCTTCCACTTCGCTCACCGGCGGGCGCTCCCCACTACGATCACACGACGCGCAGAACAACCCCCCACCCGGTTCAGAGTCATACACAAACACCTCCGCCAGCGCCCGGCCTTCGCTGTTTTCGCTGTCATAGTGGGTGAGCGCCCGCACCGACTGGAAGACGACGCTGGCACCGTCCGGGGTGAGCTCCGCCGTGCGATGCCCGAGACCGGGCTCCCAATCACCGAAGCTCCCCGCGCCCACCGCATACTGCGCCGTCCCCTCATCTTCAGGGGACAGCGTCGCGACGAACCTCGTCACGCCCGCATGACTCAGATAGAGATTCGGCTGGCCCGCAGTCGGGGTTTCCTGCGTCTGCGCATTTTCGCCCGCCAACACACCACCAGCCACGAAATAAACATAGGAGCCGTCTTCACCGGTTTCGTTGACACCGACCACACCCAGCACTTCCGCATGTGCGGCAGACGTCAAATCAGTCAGTTCGCCTCCGGGGACATCGTATTCGTAGAGATTCACGCCGCTGCCCGTCTGCGTGCTCGCCGTCAGCCCCGCGGCGTCGCCGTCGGTGAAGAAGACCCGCGACCCGTCGCTGCTCGCCGTCCAGAACCGCCCACCGCCGCCCGGGCCAGAGCCACCATGCGTCCCATCCACCTGCACCGTGCTCACACCGTTCTCACGGACGAACAGCCTCGTCGTGCCCGCGGGGTCTTCCGCGGTGACTTCGGTATTCAGGTCCGTCCAGAAGATCCGCGACCCGTCCGCGGAGATCACATGGCTGAAATCCGGCGGATCGGCCGGCTGCCCGCTTTCATTCGGCGCGCCGAACGTCGCCCCTGGCGCTTCCCGACCTCCGGGCAGCACATTGACGAGACTCAACTGCCCGCCGGCCGACTCATACAGATCGTTCGCGTCCCTCCCGGGATCAGTTTTGGCTTCCGGGGCCAACGCGTCGTTCGCCTCGAACAACAGGCGGCTGAAGTCCGCGGAGGCCCCCGCATACGCGAGCCCCGACCCCTGCGGACCGAGCGTCCCGAAGCTTTCGAATTCCTCCGGTAGAACACGGTGCGGCGGAGGCTCAGCGATCAACGGCTGGTAGCCCCCTTCACCGCCATGGGTATAGAGATCATCGAAGCCCCCCGTTGGCGCCTGCGGCGAGAGCGGTTCACGCGATTCAAGGACACCCGTCGAGAGGTCGCTCGAGAACGCCAGGTACCCCGGCGAGATGCTCCCAGGCGGCGTGATGTCCTGCGAGACCCAGCCCGCCGGCGTGAACCTCGCCAGATACTGATTACCACCGTCCACGCCGGCATTGCCGTTGCCCCCAGTCGACGGTCCGCCCACGTAGGCGACGGCTTCCCCGCTCGCCGAGGCCTGGAAAGGCATCATCGTCGGCGTCGGATAGGGCCCATTGTCCGCTTCGGGAACGTACACGTTCGCGCCCTGCGCTTCGACCGGGGAGACCATTTCATACACCCGGCCATCCGGCAGCTGCGCGCTGCTCTCCGGGAAGGTCGTAAACGTCGCGTCCGCGCCAAAGGCCGTGCCGCCTCCATGCGGCTGCGTCACGACCGCACGGTAGTGGTAGACCGTGCTCGGCTGCAGCCCGAGCACCGGGAGGTTCACCTGTACTTCGCCCCGCACCGGGTGGGCGAGGGTCGCTTCCGGCGTCGAGGAGCCGTAGGCTTCGCTTGTGCCGTATTCGAAGCGGTAGCCGACCGGGGCGCCGTAACCGTCGATCCGCGCGCGCAGCGTCACGCTCGAGAACCCCACTGACGAGGTGGACTCACTGGCCACGATCGGTGGCTGCGCGGTCTCGAATTCGCCTTCCGGGCCCTCGGTGGTGCCGTACTCGTTTTCCGCCGTCAGCCGGCAGCTGTAGCTGGTGCTCTCTTCGAGTCCCCTGATCACTTCTTCAGCGCCCAGCACTTTGTCTTTGGGGTTAGCCGCGCCCCCCGCGCTCTTGGACCAGGCTTCCGCGGTTCCCGCCTTCCTGTATTCGAAGAGCCAGTTCGTCGCGAGGCCTTCGGGTTCAAACGCCCCGTGCAGCGTGACTTCTTGATTGAACAGCTCGTTCGCGGCGCAGCCATACCCTTCAGCGAATAGGCTGGGCACCGCCAGCGGTGTTCCGAACGCCCCTGCTCCAGTCCTCGCCAAACCGTAGCTGCCCTTCGCCACGAGCCGGTAGAGGTAGGTCTGCTGCACTTCCAGGCCGCTCACCGGTGCTTGGACCGCCACGGGGGTTGTTCCTTCGCCGAGTCCAGCGGCCGGCGGTTCGCATGGAGCCTGTTTCCCGGAGGGCAGGCTCGTGCCGTATTCGAAGTAGCATTCTTTGACCGCTTCGCCTTCGGGATTCACGCTGCCCTTGAGCGTCGCGACAATCGTGCCGGCTCGCTTTTCCGCGACCGGGCCTCCCACGAGGGCCACACCCAGCGCGGCGGGCGTTTTGAAAGATTCGTTAGTGCTTTCGTTCTGACCGTTCTTGTTTTCGACCACCAGCCGGTAGTCGTAAGTCGTTTCCGGCTGCGGTTCAGGCAATTCGGCGCTCACATGCACCAGCGCGAATCCTTCGCCGATCGTTTTGGACGTGAATTGCGCACAGGTAACTTCGTGGCCATAAGCTTCGCTCGTCCCGTATTCGAATCGGCAGCCGGTCAACGGGAGACCTTCGGGCTCCACGCCACCCTTGAGCGTGGTGTGTAGGACGCCGGCTTGCTTTTCCTCGCTGGGGTGATTGACCCGGACAGGCGGCACCGTGACGGCGCCGCTAAAGACTTCGACGACGCCGTTTTCACCACCCAGGTTCAGTGGTTCGCTGAAATGGAAGCCATCTTCTTCATCGTGCGAGACGTAGATATTGCCCGTCGCCTGATCGATGGTGACGCCCAATCCACCGCGAGGGAAGTCTTCTATGTATTCGTCGTCCGCGGCAAAAATGTACATGCGTTCAGATCCAAAGCCAGAGTCTGGGACAAATATATTGCCGGTGGAGCCGCTCGTCCCGGCTCCCCCAAAGCTGAATTCCGCTTCTTTTCCCCCGGGCGTTTCAATGGCCGTCAAGGATGGCAGCTCTTCTCCCAGGGGTCCAAACTGGAATTCTTGGCCCGAATCGGAAACCAGCACGTCGCCGGTGGCTTCGTCGACCGCCAGACCATCGCTGAACAGACCTATTGGTTCTGGTTCGCCCTTGATCTGCTTGAGGTAGCTGCCCGTCGATTCGAAGATGTCAACGACGTTGTGTTCGCGATCGAGGACCAGAACGTCGCCGTCTGCCTGGTCGACCGTCACCCCATCCGGAAATGGTGGAAGCCCAAATCGCGGTTGGGGTGGCGCAAACGATTTGGCCGGTGTGTTGGAGCCGTTCCAGGTTTCGACGTATTTACCCGAGGCTTCAAGGACATCCACCACGGCATCGGTGCCGTCAAAGACGTAGACCCTGCCGGTCGCGTCGTCGGCGGCGACAGATACCCGCCCGTGACCGAAGGAGCCGGCGTTCGTGGTGGAACCATCCCACGTTTCCGCGTATTCACCCGCAGCGTTGAACACCTGAATCAGACCAGTTCCCGAATCAGCCACCAGCGTCTTCCCGCTGAAGTCATCGACCGCGACGCTGTTCGGGAGCAGGTCGCCGAACGGACCACCATGTTCTTCCGGCAGTGTGATGGTCCGCAGCAGGGGATAAGCCTTGGCGGCCAGCGCGGGCGCGCTGCCCCATACGAGCATCAGCGCGAGCGCACAGGCCAGCACAAGCGGCACACCCACTACAGGGACCACCGCAACAGCGCTACGCGAAGTGTGTGAACGGCGCGAAGTGTGCAAACGGCGAGCCATCACGCCGCTCTGCGCTCGTAGGAGACCACGCGGATGCTGTCCGCGACCCGCTCACCCTGCACCGTCAACGTCCACGCGTTCGGCTCGCCCTTCTGATACCCCGGGCCGCTGTTCACAAGCAGCCCGAGACGCCTCAAACGCGCCAGCAGCTTCGAAATCTGCCCCGGGTCAGAGACCCCCGCCAGATCCCCGACCAGCCGATTACTCGCCCCCGGATGCCCGGCGACACCCTCCAACACCCGCGCAGTGCGATACGTCACACGCATCGCGACACCATCCAGCAGATCACCCACAGCCCGCCCCGCCAGCACCGGCCCACCGCCCACGCCAACCGGTACCGCCGGCGCAGGCCGCTCAAGCTCCCGCCGCGCCGCCGCCGCACCACGGTAAGGCAAAACAATCATCCCCATCAACTCACCCAACAAACCAGTCAACGGCCCCTCACCCCGCAACAACCGCGCATACACGATCGCGAACGCCGCGCCGACCACACCCTCCGCCGTCATCGCCGTGCACCCCCCGCCACGCACACCCTCCAAACGACCCTCATCCACAACCGCCGCCAAACCCGCGAGAATCTCCCCACGGCGCTCTAGCACCCGCCCGCCACCGCGCAACGCCTGCACCACACACACCCGCGCCAACGCCGGCTCACGATCCAAAAACGAAAGGATCACCCACAACCCCGCGCGGACCCGCTCACGCCACGCAAGGCCCGCCAAACCCGCCCGGCCGATCTCCCCCGCGACCAGCGCGACCGCGTCCTCCAGCACCGCGGCCAGACACTCCTCACGGTTAGCGAACAGCTCGTAGAACGTCCGGCGTGAAACCCGCGCGCGGCCCGTCACATCCGCGACCGCCGTATCCGCATAGCCAAGCTCATCGATCGCCGCGACCGCCGCCGCCAACAACCGCGAGCGCTGAATCTCCGCGATCTGCCCGTGCCGGCCGATCCCCGACCGACTGCCACCCGCAAGGCCCGCCGCCACGGACGCCTCCCCGCGCGCGGACATCACGCCGCCCTCCACGCGAGCTGTGCTACAGCTACGCCACCAGGCTCGTCTGCCGGACGCTCCGTGCTAGGCGAGGCCGGGCGAAACCCTTCCCGCGTGGGAGAGACCGAGTGGCCCGAGCCGGGCCGCCCGGCAGAGCTCTCAGGCCTCAGCCAAAACAGACAGAGAGAGAGAGAGAGAGAGAGAGATGCATCAGGCTGCTGATGCATCTAGCAACCTGCCCCCACGGGGCGACAGGCACTCCCGTCGCGTTTTTCCCTCTCGAAACCACGCTAAAGCAACTCCCTCATGCTTTGTGACCCAGTCCCTCTCGCTGCCCTGCTTACCCTGCTAGCGCTTTGAAGTCAAACCACAAGGCGGGATGACCCAAACCGGACCCTATGTTGAGCGGCCCCACACTCTGTGAACACCGCGACCGTCTGTATGTAACCACATCTGTAGCGCGATGTCAAGCCCTGTCCGCGCAACCCCCACCGAGAACCAGTGGCCGCTCCGCTAATCCACCGATGGCTGCCAGCGCTGTTCTGGGCTCTATTGCAGGCGATCGAAGTAGCCCATTGACCAGCGGACCGGGCGGAGGCACCACCAGCCCCCGCCCGTCACTTTGATATCCTACCCGCCAGGTAGGTATTCGAGCGATGATGCCCTCAACCAAGACGGAGCACGGCGCGCGGCAGGGTCGCAGCGACGCCGACGGCGCGCGCGGACATCGAGGCGTACGCGGCGAGCCGATCAGCGCCACCCTCACGGGATTGGACGTACGCGGGGACTTCCCGATCCTGACGCGCGAGCTCGACGGCAGCCCGCTGGTGTACCTCGACTCGGCCTCCACGGCGCAGAAGCCGCAGGTGGTGATCGACGCGCTCGCCGAGCACCTGCGGGTGCACAACGCCAACGTGCATCGCGGGGTGTACGCGCTCGCGCAGGAGGCCGACGCGGCGTACGCGACCGCGCGCGAGCGGGTCGCCGCGTTCACGCGCGCGGAGCCGGCCACGACGATCTTCACAAAGAACGTGACCGAGGCGATCAACCTCGTTGCGTATGCCTGGGGCCGCGCGAACGTAGGAGCAGGCGACGCGGTGGTGATTACACAGATGGAGCACCACGCGAACATCGTGCCCTGGCAGCAGCTCTGCAAGGAGCGCGGCGCGCAGTTGCGCTACCTGCACGTGGACGAGTCCGGGCAGCTCTCACCCGAGCAGCTCGACGCGGAGCTCGAACGTGGCGACGTGCGCATGGTCGCGTTCACGCACGTGTCGAACGTGCTGGGCACGATCAACCCGGTCGCGGATATGTTGCTCCGCATCCGCGCCGCGGGCGCCGTCTCGCTCGTGGACGGCGCGCAGGCGGTCCCGCACATGCCGGTGGACGTAGGGGCGCTGGGGGGCGACTTCTACGCATGGACCGGCCACAAGGCGGTGGGGCCGACAGGCATCGGCGTGCTGCACGGCCGCCGCGAGCTGCTGGAGGAGATGCCCCCGTTCCTCACCGGCGGAGACATGATCGCCTCGGTGGACTTCCAGGGTGCCACCTGGAACGAGCTGCCCTACAAGTTCGAGGCGGGCACCCCGCCGGTCGCCGAGGCCGTAGGCCTGGGCGTCGCCGTGGAGTACCTGTCGGGCCTCGGGATGGAGCGGGTGCGCGCGCACGAGCTGGCGCTGAGCACCCACCTGCTGGACCGCTTGGCCGAGGTGCCCGGCCTGCGGGTCGTCGGCCCCCCGCGCGCGCAGGAACGTGGCGGCCTCGCATCGTTCACGATCGAGGGGATGCACCCCCACGACATCGCGGAGCTCGCCGGCCGCGGCGGCGTGTGCATCCGCGCGGGCCACCACTGCGCGCAGCCGCTGATGCGCTGCCTCGGGGTGGCCGCAACCGCGCGGGCGAGCGTGGGGGTCTACAACACGCCCGCGGAGATCGACGCGCTGCTCGCCGCGCTGCTGGCCGGGCGCGAGGTGTTCGGGTTGTGAAACTCACGACGATCGCCGCGGTCACGAGGCGCAGCGCACGAGGCCCCCACGCGGCGAGGCGCAGAGGCTGATGGACGACCTCTACCGCGACTACATCCTCGACCACTACAAGCGCCCCCGCAACTTCGGGGAGCTGCAGCCCCACGATCTGCAGGCCAGCGAGCACAACCCCCTCTGCGGCGACGAGCTCAGCGTGCAGATCCGCGTCAAGGACGGCCGCATCGAGGACCTGCGCTTCGACGGCCACGGCTGCGCGATCTCGCAAGCCGCCGCCTCGATCGCCTCCGAGGAGCTGAAGGGCATGGAGGTGGAGGAGGTCGGGCGGCTCGGCGCCGACTGGATGCTCGACCTGCTCGGCATCCCCGTCTCCGCCACTCGGCGCAAGTGCGCCCTCTTGAACCTCAAGGTCGTGCGCGGGGCGGTCAGCGGCGACCACGACTGGCCGGCTTGACTGAGCCTCAAGCCGCCCGCTCGCCGTCCCATCTGGGCCGCCGCCGCGCGTGACCGACTGCTCCAGGCCGGGCGCGCGGCGGCGTGAGGAGAGCTCAGCTAAGAAGGGGCAGGCTACGTGATCCTCTCAGGGTAGAGGGCTGAGGTCCTCACGGCATTCCGCGGGGTCCGATGTGGACGGCGCCGATCGACCACCGCTGAAATGGCGGCAGGCCGAGCACGTACTGGTGGAGCACCAGGCCCCCGAGCACCGCGTAGCCCAGGTCGGTGGGGTGGATGTCCACGAGCGGCGTGCACATGTTGGTGAGCAGGCAGATCGTCGGCGCTTCGAGCGCCCCCGGCGGGTTGAAGACTGGCAGCGGGTCGGCGAAGCGGGCGTCCACGGAGGCCGCGACGCCGCCCATCACTTCGTTGAGCTTGGCGGTGAGCGCGTCGCCGCCCGCGACCGTTTCCCCGAAGGGGTTGTAAAGGCCGAGCACGATGATCTGCGCGTGCGGAGCCACAGCGCGCAGCTGCCCGAGGATCAGCGCGAGGTTGCCGCCGATGTGCGCGAACACCGCCGGGGCGCCGGCGGCAATACAGGCGGATTCCAGTTTGCAGCCCTCGATCAGGCCAAGCGCGTCGTTGGCGCCGATGTCGATCGTGATCGGGTTGACGCTCCCCGGGTGCGCGCCGAGGTAGACGAGCGCGTCGGAGAGCTGCGAGGAGTCCGGCCCGCCGGTGTAGGGGTGGTGCAGCGGGAACGCCAGTTGGTAGGCGCAGGGACCTTTGATGAACGATTCCGTGGTCTCCCCCGGGCAGCCGTCGTTGACGATCTGAAGGCCGGGGTCGAACAGTTTGAGGACGTCACCGAAGTCGTTGACGTAGCCGGTTTCGAAGTCGGCCGGATTCTCGTCGGGGTAGAGGCTGTTGAACTTCGCCTGGGAGTACCCGAAGGCCAGCGAGTCGCCGAGCGCCAGGTAGGAGGGCTGCGCGCGGACCGGCCGCGGCGGGAGGCGCAGCGGCCCTCGCGCGCCCGCCGAGGGCGCTAGCAGCGCGAGCGAAAGGATCGAGAGCGCCGCCAGGAGCACCAGCCGGCGCGGGTGGGAGGGCCCTGTTGACCCATGGTGGGAACGGAACCGGACAGTCATCGCATGTGCCTCCCTCAGGCGCGTATTGATCCGCCGGTGCGGCCAAGCCGAGACCCCACCGGGGCCCTGACAGATCAACGTAGCTCGACAGTCGCTACTTGTCAAACGGGTCGGCGCCACGGTCGGGCGCCACCGGACTTCCGGGGGACCGGGCGGCAGCGGCCGGGCAGTCGCGAGCCCAGGCGGCGGAGGCCAAGCGGCTGCCGTCGGATGGGGGCCGCTCGACCGCTAACTTCCCCGGCGTGAACGGCGGCGGGAGCGAGGCGACGGTGCGTGAGGCGCGCGGCGAGCGCGACGCCGCGGGGTGCCTGGACATCTACGCGCCGTACGTGCGCGACACGGCCGTCTGGCCTACTCGCTGGAACGGGGGACCGAGGAATCGAACCTCGAGCAAGGGTTTTGGAGACCCCCATGTTACCGTTACACCAGTCCCCCAAAAGCGCCGTTTTGCAGGGCTTTTGCGTATGTTCGGGCGGCTCGGCGGAGGTCCTGTTCAAGGCGTGCCAGGCGAGATGCGGTACCCCGATTGTGCCGTCCAGGCTCCAGGATACCCCTGCAAACGCCCGCGCGGCGGGCGCCGGACACCGCCGCAGGGCCCGCCAAGGCCTTCGCGCCACCGGGCCGGCGCGGCCTGCGCGAGGGGGTCAATCCTGGCGTCGAGCCGTCTCCGCGCACGCGCGCGAGTCTGGCTCACCGGCGCGTCGGGTACGGCTCACCGGCGCGTCGGGTACGACCGACGATGAGGGGGCAGCAGAGGGCTAAAGGTCACGGTGCCCCCTGTCGAGAGGAGAGCCAGACGAGCTGACGGCAATTGTGATGATCGATACTAATCCTCTCCGCCGGTGGCGAGCGCCGACTGGGCTGCTCGGGCGAATCCGTACCCGCCGCGGCGAGGGCTCAGCTGAGCAGGGGGCTGGCGGCCTCGCGCGGCTCGCGGCGGAGGATGGGATCACGCTGATCGAAGTGATGGCGAGCGCGCTGATGGTGGGGTTCATCGCGATCGCGACCTTCAACGGCTTCGACGCCGCCACCGGCGCCACCGCCGAAGAGCGCTTCCACGACCAGGCGGCGCTGCTGGCCGCGCAGTCCCAGGAGCTGCTGCGCAGCGACTCGGCGGCCACGCTCGAGCCGCTGGAACACGCCGCCCACGTCTACACGCAGACGATCGGCGGGGAGACGTACACGATCTCCCAGAACGCCATTTGGAGAAGCGACAGCAACCAGAACGCGAGCTGCGCCGCCACCGGCAAAGAACACTCCAACCAGGCCGGCGACTACCTGCGGGTCAACACGGCGGTCACCTGGCCACAGCAGCTGGCCGCCGGCGGGCACGCGCTCGAACAGTACAGCATCATCACCCCCCCCGACGGCTCGGGCCTGGAAGTCGACGTGACCAACGGCCGCACCCCCGAACAGCCGGTCCCCGGCGTGAGCGTGATCGAGCGGCCGTCCTCCGGCCAGGACACGACCGCCGGCGAAGCGGAATCGACCACGGGCGAAGCGGGCTGCGTGATCTTCGGCGGGATCCCCGCGATCAGGGTCGACGTGGAAGCGTTCAAGCTCGGCGACGTCGCCTCGCCCACGGGCGCGATCAAGAAGGTCCTGCACGAAGTGCTCGTCGCCCCGAACATCACCACCCACACCGAAGTGAAGCTCAACCAAGGCGCGTCGATCACAGCCGAATTCGAACACTCAAAAACACCCGCCACGGGCGACACCTTCGTCGCATACAACTCCCAGCTGGAACCCGAACCCCACTTCGAGCTGGGCAGCACGCGGTTTGGCACGTTCGGCAAAGAAGGCGAATACGACGCGCTGCCCGGTACCACCGAAGCCGGGTCCTACAAGGAAAAGGCCACGACGCCGGTCAGTTCGACCTACTACCCGACGGGCGATCTCTTCCCCTTCCAGGGTGCGTGGGTTGTGTATGCGGGAGACTGCCCTGAAAACAACCCGGAAACGGTCGACCCAACCGAGTTCCCGGCAAATTCAGACCCCAGCGTCAGCCCCGAACCGGGTCAGGACGCGACGGTCAAGGTGCCGACCTCCGCGGTGACGCTCGACGTGGACAGCGGCACGAAAAGCGGCGTTCACAGCTCCGCGAGCACGCCCTTCCCGGTCAAGATCACGAACACCGAATGCAAAAAAAAGCAAGAAGAAGAAGAAACAAAAACCAAAAAGCCATACATCCCGGACAATGCGTCTCAATTCAGCCTAGTTCATACACAGAACACGACGGCGACCGGGAACCTGGAAGCCCCCTACCAGCCGTTCGGCAAATCGTTCAAGCTGTGCCTCTATGACGAAAAAGCGAAAAAGACCTACACCACGACGTACGGCGACGAAAAGATACTCGGCCCCACGATCGCCATCTACCTCGAAGAACCGATGGGAAAAACCTACTCTGACGGCTACGGCCACACCGTCGAAGTGCAGTCGGCACCAACGACCAACACATGCTGACCAAGCCCCCCCACCCGACGGCCCTAGCTCCCCGCGACTGGCGCGCGGTCCTCTCCGACGAGGGCGGCTTCAGCTTGATCGAACTGCTCGTCGCGATCATCAGCGGCATCGCAGTGTGCTTCGCGCTGTTCGCGATCCTCAACATCTCGACCGACCAGACGGCGCGCCTCACCGGCTACGCCCAGGCCACCCAGCAGAGCCGGATCGCGATGAACAAGATCGTCGACGAGCTGCACTCGGCGTGCCTGGCCCCCGGCTTCGCCCCGGTCCAGGCGGAAAGCAGCGGCAGCGAACTGCGCTTCATCAACGCCTACAGCGAAGAAGCCGTGATCTCGAGAACCCAGGTCGACAAGCACCGGATCGTGTGGAACAAAGAAGCCGAAACCCTCACCGACTACACCTATCCGGCCACCAAAGAAATCACTTGGCCCACCTTCGAATACTCCCCGACGGAAAGCCCCGCCGGCGGCACGCTGCTCGCCACCAACGTGACCCAGAGCGAATCGGGTGGGAAAAAGGTCCCGATCTTCCAGTACTACAGCTACACCGGCGAACCCAACGAAAGCGCCACGACGGGGCTCAGCACGCTCAACACCACGCCGCTCATTACCGGCGCTGAAAAACTCAATGAAAAAACCGCGCCGACCGCCGCCTCGGTGCTGATCACCTTCAACGCCGGCCCCCGCGACGGCAAAACCGCCATCGGCGCCACCGGCAAAGGCGTCAGCGACGGCCTGCAGACCCAGGTGACGCTCTCCTTCTCCGTGCCCATCTCCGACACCGAAGTCGTGGACGCCCCATGCAAATGACACCGACACATAGGACCGCCGCCGCACTCCGAGCCCGCGTCCGCCTCACCGCCGAGGACGGCTTCACGATGCTGATCGCCCTGGGCGTGCTGCTGGTGACCTCGCTGCTGCTGGCCGCCGCCTTCGAGGCGGCCAACGGCGACATCGACCTCTCCCACCGCGACACCGTCCAGAAGCAGGCCTACTACGCCGCGCTCGCGGGCATCCAGGAGTTCGAGTACCACCTGCAGGCCAACCCCGACTACTGGGAGACGTGCTCCTCCCCCGCCAACACGGTGCCGCAGGAACCCAACGAGCACTATGAAATCAAGCTGCTCCCGGCGAGCACCGCTCCGGTGGGAACCAAAGAATGCAGCACCGCGAGCCCGTTCGCGAGCATGATCCAGTCCTCGGGCACGGAGGCGAACACCTTCCGCGTCGAGTCGATCGGCACCGCCGGCAAAGCGGGAACCACGAGCTACGCCACGCGCTCGGTCGTGGCCACCTTCCACGTGGTCGGCTTTCTGAACTTCATCTACTTCACCCAGTTCGAAGATGGCGACCCAGCCCTGTACGGGGGGCCCCCGGGACCCAAAGGGTGCGAAAACTATCTCCCCAAGCGCGAAGAACTGAAAGTCGAGAACGAATGCACGACGATCGTGTTCGCCGACAGCGACACGGTCGAAGGCCCGTTGCACACCGACGACGCGACCGACATCTGCGGCAAGGCGTACTTCGGGCGCAAAGGCCATAACCCCCCCGACGAAGTGCAGATGAACTACGGCGTGTACTCCACCTGCGGGGGCTCGGAAGGGGTCTTCTACAACTCCAGCGGAAAACCGACGGTCGGCCCCGAACTGCTCACCCCCGAAGGCGACACTAGCCTTGCGACGTACGTCAAAGAAGGCGGCGACGAATTCGAAGGCGCCACGCACATCGTGCTCAACGGCACCGAAAACACGATGTCGGTGACCAACTGGGAAAAAGTAACCAAAGTGTATCCGTGGCCAGAAAACGGCCTCGTGTACGTCCACACGAGCACGAACCCGAAAGAACCGTGCACCTACACCTTTGAAGACAAGGCTGCGGAAACCGACAACAAAACCGAGGAAGAAAAAGAGGCCCACTGCGGCGACGTGTACGTCAGTGGCACCTACAGCGAGCCGCTCACAATCGCAGGCGAAGAAAACCTGACCATCAACGGCAACATCTATCCGACCAGCGTCGCCGGCAAACTGGGCGAAGGAGAACCGACCGGTACCGCCACGCTCGGTCTGATCGCGGGCCGCTACGTGCGCATCTACCACCCCCTCACCAGCACGAACTGCGGCTCAGCCAGCAACGCCGCGGGGTCGCTGAAAGAACCGTGGATTTACGCCGCGATCCTCTCGACCAACCACTCGTTCGCGGTGGACAACTTCGAATGCGGCGCCAACCTCGGCAACCTCAACGTGTACGGGGCGATCGCCCAGCGCTTCCGCGGGATCGTGGGCATCGTCGGCGGCAGTGGGTACATCAAGGACTACAAATACGACGAGCGGCTCGCCGTCGACGAGCCGCCGTACTTCCTCAACCCGATCAACGCCGGGTGGGAGGTCTCGCGCGAGACGGCGCCGACCGGGGGGTAGAGCGGACGGCGGAGTCGGCGGCAGGACGGGGGGCGAGCGCCTCGACGCCGCGCACCAGGACCCCGGGCGGCAGCTCGAGCGCGCGGGCGAGCCGCAGGAGGGTGCGGAGGTTAGGGTTGCGCTTGCCGCGCTCGAACACGCTGATCGCGGCGCGGTCGACGTGGGCGTCGTTGGCGAGCGTTTCCTGGGAGACACCGGCGCGCTCGCGCGCCCAGCGCAAGTTGACGCCGAAGCGGGCCGCGGGAGTGAGCTCCTCCGCGGAGCTCCGCGGCCCCCGCGCGGTGCAGTCGCGGGGGCCGATACCACTCAGCAGCGCCGCGGGCTTGACACCGACGGCGCCAGCGACGCGCACGATCGTGGAGAGATCGGGGGCGCGCTCGGCGCGCTCGAGGAAGCTGACGGCGGCGCGATCGAGGCTGGCGCGGAGGCTGAGATCGATCTGGGAGAGGCCCGCCTCCCTGCGTGCGTGGCGCATGTTCTCGCCAAATCGCACCAACTGTTCGTCCAGCTCGGGGTCTCCAGTGCTTCGCATGGGCCCATACTCTTGAGTTGCCTACAGAAAGACCACTGCGCAAACACGAGAAACGCCACGCGTGCCGATGGTCATGGGAGCGGCCTCGAGCCACGCCTGAGCGGCTATCCGAGCGGCTTCGACCAGGCGGGGCGTGCGACCGGGTGCGGCGAACGAGCGGGCGTGACCTCACGGCCGCTCCGGTAGAGCTTCAGGCGAAGGTCGCGCCGTCACCGCGGCGCAGGGTCAGTGGTGGTGCGGCGGGTGGGATTCGAACCCACACGCCCTTACGGACAGGGCCTTTTGAGGGCCCCGCGTCTACCGTTCCGCCACCGCCGCACGCGAGGTCTTGCAATATAGAGGCGCGAGGGGGGCCTTCAGACTCTCTCAGGCGGGGTGAGGAGCAGCGGCGCCGCCGTAGCCCCCCCCGCGCGGCGGGGCGCGGCGCACCTCACGCTCCACGTTCCACCCCTGGGAGAAGCCGCGCATCGCGAAGACCACGAGGAGGATCTGCACCGGGATTAGGAGCAGCGTGAGCACGCCGAGCAGGCCGGCATTCAGGGAGGGCTGGGCGAAGCCCGCCTTGTCGCGGTTGAACCATCCGGGGGCGGCCACGAGGGCGAAGGTGCCGAGCAGCACGGCGAGCGCGGCGGCGACGGGCAGCACCCCGCGGTTCCAGCGGGTCGCGAAGAAGGCGAGCAGGAGGTAGAGGAGGACGAAGAAGAGCTGGATCGCGATCGGCCCGACGCCTTCCAGGGTTTCGAGGCCGCCGAACGTGATCGTGAGCACGAGCACGGCGCTGGCGAGCAGCAGCACGATCACAGTGGCGCGCGTGGCACGCACGACCGGCTTCTCGCGGTTGGGGTGCGTGATGACGATGTCCGTCTGCGGGCTCGGGGCGGCTGGCGTGGGCACTGCGCAGACCATACAATCTCCGGAGGTCACCGTGCGCGACCACGGCCCTCCGTGGATGGCGGTGACACGCGCGGGCGTGGTGGAACTGGTAGACACGCCGGCCTTAGGAGCCGGTGGGCTCAGGCCCTTGGGGGTTCGAATCCCTCCGCCCGCATCCGCGCACGGCTCCCAGCCCGGCCGGCGCGCCGCTGCGCGAGCACCACCGCGATCAGGCCGAGTGCCACCGGCACCGTCGCGGGCAGCTCGTTGACTGCGAAAAACAGCAGATCGAAGGCCAGCGCGAGACCCGCGACGAGCCCCGCGGCGCGGAGCTGGTGCGCGCGCGGCGAGCGCGCACCGGGGGGCCACCCGCGAGCGAGCAAGCCCCCGAGGAGCCCCGCCACGAACAGGTCTCCGTAGCCCATCGCCGCCGAGCCGAGCGCCTCCGCCTGCAGCCGCGGCAGGCCCAACGCGGGGTGCGCGGAGTTGAGCACTTCGTTGGGGTGCTGCAGCAGTTCGGAGACCACGAGCGCCGTGTCCGCGCACGCCATCGCCACGATCCCCGCCGCCAGCCACCACGGCGGCGTGACCGCCGCGAGCAGCACCCCCAGCGCCACGCAGCTGAGCGCGGAGAGCGCAAGCGCCGCGGCCTGCCCCGCCAGCCCGGAGCGGTCCACCCACGCGAGCGCGAACAACACGGGCGTCAGTAGCGCGAGCGCCGGCCGCGCGCCCTGGCCCAACCAGCCCAGGGCGAGCGCCGCGAGCACCGGCACCGCCACGAGCGCGAGGTAGGTGAGGCTCTGTGTGCTCGCCCGCTCCGCCGCGCGCGCGGCGAACACGAAGGCGATCACCGAGAGCGGCGGGATCGCGGCCCACAGGCGGCTGCGCCGCCGCGCAAGCCACGGGATCGAGAGCGTGCCCGGGAGCGCCACCAGCGCACCCTGGGTCAGCGAGAGCAGGCCGATCGAGAGCCAAAAGGGCAGCATCGCGACTCAACATAGGGCTTATCTCGGGAGGGGCGTGCGGACCGACTGGGATCGGCCCGCAGGGCTACGGCACCGAGAATCGGGCGGGCATGGCCCGGGACGCGCGGCCTCAGCGGGCTACCTCCGCAGATCGGCGCCGCCGCCTTTTGCGCTACAAAGTGCCGGGATGCCCTCTCCCCCGCGGGCCAACGACGCCCGGGCCAGGTACCGTCGCCGGCGCGGCGGCGTGGCCCTCCTGCTGGTGGCGATCCTCGTGCTTGCGCTCGGCGCCTCCCACTCGCACGGCAGCACCCGCCGCCACGGCGGCGGGCGGGGCGGGCGGGCTCTTCATCCCCGCCGCGCGGCCGCTGTGCCCCCGACCACCGCGCAGCGACCGACCGTCCAGGATCGGCCAGCACGCGAGCGCAGCGCCGAAGCAGCGGCGGTCGACAGGGTCCTCTCCTACACCCCCGCGATCACCGGAGGGGGCCGCAGAGGGCACGAGCTCGCGCTCACCTTCGACGACGGCCCCGGGCCCTACACGCTTCAGCTCGTGCACGTGCTGAGCTCCCTGCACGTCCACGCCACCTTCTTCGCGATCGGCGAGGAGGAGCGCTACTTCTCCGCGGGGACGCTCGCCGAGCTGCACTCCGGGGACGTGGTGGGCGACCACACCGAGACCCACCCGATGATGGCGCTGCTCTCCGCGCACGCCCAACACGAAGAGCTCTTCGAACAGATCCTGCGCATCGAGCTGCTCGGCGGCCCCACCCCGCGCCTCTTTCGCCCGCCCTACGGCTCCTTCGACGCCACCACCTTCAAGGAGCTGCGCGCCCTGCACCTGCTGATGGTGCTGTGGTCGGACGATACCTCCGACTACACGCTGCCCGGAACCGCCGCGATCGTGCAGCGCGCGCTCGCGGGCGCGCACCCGGGGGCGATCATCCTCATGCACGACGCCGGCGGCGACCGCTCGGAGACGATCGCCGCGCTGCCCGCGATCGTGCGCGGCCTGCGCCGGCGCGGCCTCGAACCCGTGACGATCCCCCGCCTGCTGCTCGACGACCCCCCGCCCCGCGGCCTGCCGGTCCCGACGAGCCTCGCGGGGGACTGAGCCGGGGGCTGAGACTCGATGTAAAAAATCGGAGCACTGTCTAACGATAGTTAGACACAACTCGCGTCGCCGTCCACTCAGTGCGCCAACTGCACGGTCTTCACGACCAGCAGCGCCACCGCCACCACGAGGTAGCCGCGCAGCAGCAGCATCGCCGCGCGCCGGCCCGGCGACCACACGGGGCGCTCGAGCAGCGCCAGCGGCGGCATCGTCCAGGTGTGGCGGCGCTCCTTGGACATGCTCGCCACGTCATCGTCGCCCGCCACCCCCGCCGTCGCGGACGCGGGGGCTCGGCGCAACAGCACGTAGGACCCCATCACCGCCAGCCCCGCCGCCAGCGCGACCGACAAGTCGACGAACAGGTGGGTCACGTTCACGTGCGGGAAGGCAGTCGTCGCCACCAGCACCAGCGAGAGCTCCACCAGCACCCCGATGATCACCGCCGCCACCGCGTTCAACCATGGCGCGTTCACCCACGGGCCGAGCACCGCGCGGTCGTTGCACAGCAGCAGCAGGAACACCGTCGCGCTCGGCAGCAGAATCCCCGCGAGCGCCTGCACCGAGGTCGTGATCAGCCCCAGCGGGGCGCCCGGCAGCAGCACGATCCCCGCCGCCGCGAACACCATCAGCGCGAACGTCGTGTAAAACAGCTTCGCGTCCCCGACTCCCCGGTGCAGCGAATGGCTCGCGCCGAACACGTCCCCGAACGCGTAGGACGTCGCGAGCGTCACCGCCGCCGCGCCGATCAACGAGGCGTTCAGCAGCACGATCGCAAAGCACGCCCCCGCCGCCGGGCCGACGTAGTGGCGCAGCGCGGCTGCCACCGTGCCCGCGTCGCCGAAGTTGCCCGCCGCAGGCGTGCCGGCGAACGCGAACGCCGCCACCGCGATGATCGCCCCCGCGCCGATCACCACCACGAACGCCCCGATCACCGTGTCCGCGCGCTCGTAGTTGATCCACCGCGGCGTGATCCGCTTGTCCACGATGTTCGACTGCTGGAAGAACAGCTGCCACGGCGCCACCGTCGTGCCCACGATCGCGATGATCAGCAGCACCGCCGTCGAGCTCGCGCCGCCCTGGATGCTCGGCACAACTGTGTCGTGCGCGATCGTGGCGAAGTCCGGGTGCACCAGCACCAACAGCGGGACCACCAGGAAGTTCGCGACCACGAACACGTACATGAACCGCTCCCAGCTGCGAAAGCTGCCCGTCGCGGTGATCCCCACCAGCACCACCGCCGCCGCCGGCACCGCGATGTAGTGGCTCACCCCGAAGTAGTCGAGCGCCAGGCTCACCCCGATGAACTCCGTCACGATCGTCAGGAAGTTCAGGACGAACAGGTCGCCCACCGAGAACCACCCCCAGAAGCGCCCGAAGCGCTCGTTGATCAGCCGCGCGTGCCCGACCCCCGTGACCGCGCCGAGGCGGATCACCATCTCCTGGTTGACGATCAACACCGGGATCAGCAGCACCAGCGTCCACAACAGGGTCGTCCCGTAGTTCTGGCCGGCCTGCGCGTAGGTGGAGACGCCGCCCGCGTCGTTGTCCCCGACCATCACGATCAGCCCCGGTCCCATGATCGCCAGCAGCGCCATCGCCCGCGAGCGCCAGCCGTGGCGGGCGCCGGTGTCGCCCATCTTGATCGTGCCGAGCGCCCCGCGGATGTCGCCGATGTGGGCCGGGTCGAGGACGGGCGGCACGCCCTCGGGGCGCGCCTGCGCCTCTGCCAGCGTCGTCATCTCCTCGGCCATCTCGGTCACCTCCTTTCACTGCTGCCGGTGCTGCGTGTTCGCCGCTCTCGCTGAGCGGCGGTCGGGGACACCGACGGCGATCGGCGTCCGCCCGCGCGGCGCACGCCGAGGAGGTTGTCCAAAGGGAGGCTGCTACACCTGCACGGACGAGCCCGACGTGCGCGCCTGCGGCTGGGTACTTCGTGGCTGTTCTCGATCCATCCCAGCCTCCTTCCGCGCGTGGTCGTGAGGGCTTGTTCCCGGGGCTCAGCGTAGCACCGCCGACGCTGGACAGGAGGTCCAGCGCCCACCACCGTCGAGGCCCCACTCACCTGCGCGGATGCGCACCCAGGCCAAACCCCTGACGGCCCTGCGCATCGGCCGATTCGCGCCGCGCGTCGGTCTGCGGGTCAGTCGCTCACCAGCCCGAAGCGCCGCCGCCAGCCCGCCGGCAGCGTCAGCTCCAGCACGTCGTCCACCGTGACGACCCCCACCACCCGCTCGTGCTCGTCGAGGACCGGCAGCATCACGAGGTTGTAGTCGGTCATCGTCCGCGCCACCTCCGGCAGGTCCGCGTCGGTGTGCACCGACTCCGGCTCTTCCTCGGCCACGTCCGCGAGGCGCGCCTGCGGGTCGGAGCGCAGCAGCGTCACCACCGCCACCGAGCCCGCCAACGCTCCGTCCGCGTCGTGCAGGTACACCGTGCTCAGCATCCCCGGCGCGATCCTGCTTTTGCGCACTTCCTCGAGCGCGTCCGCCACCGTGGCCTGCGGGGCGAGCGCGATGAAGTCAGGGCTCATCATTCCCCCCGCCGTCGCCGGGTTGTAGCCCATCAGCGTTTCGATCCGCCGCCGGCCCGCCGCCGGCAGCAGCGCCAGGACCCGGCCCCGCCGCTCCTGGTCGATCTCCCCGATCAGGTCCGCCGCGTCGTCGGCGGCCATCCGCGCCACCACCGCCGCCACCTGCGCGTCCGGGCGCTCGCGGATGAACTCCAGCTGGTGGTGCTCGTCGAGCTCCTCGAACACGTCCGCCTCGAGCTCGCGGTCCTGCCCGACCGCCTCGATCAGCTCCTCCCCCTCCTCGTGCGAGGCCGCCTCCACCAGGTCGGCGATCTCCGCCGGGTGCAGGTTCGCGAGCTTGCGGTGCGAGAAGCGCAGGCGGGCGCTCGGCACGTGGCCCACGAACGGCTCCATGTCCGTCCAGTCCAGGAACGGCCGGTCGGCGATCGTCCGCTTCAGCGCCTTCGGCAGCGCCCGGCGCAGCTGCGCCCTTGCGCTCGGGTCCACGCCCACCACCCGCCACCACCCCTCGACGCACGCCAGCTCGATCTCGTGCGCGCTCACCAGCCGCGGCGGGTCCGCCTCGACGTTCACGAGCTTGCGCCCCAACACGTCCTGGCGCAGCAGCACCTCCCCCTCGCGGCGCTCGAACCGCCCGAGGTTCAGTTTCTGGCCCGCCAGCTGGGCCGCCTGCGCCTGGAGCGTCGCGACCTTGTCCACCGGCACGAACAGCTCCCGGCCCCCGATCCGCGCCTTCAGCCCCGTCACCGGCGGGTACCCCCCGTCCGCGAGGCGCACGATCACATCCTCCACTCTGCCCAGCCGCTCCCCCGTGCGATCCAGCAACGGGCTACGCAGCAACATCGATAGGTGCAACACTTGCTCGGGCAACGCGCCCCATACGTTAGGGCATCCCTCGGAGGGTCGTCCGGGCGATCCGCAACCTTCTTACGCACCGTTTATGGCTCCGTCCCATGATCGTCGTGTGCGCGAACGCTCTCCCCGGCCGTGGCCCGTCTATCTCCTGGGCGCGCTCTGCGTGGGCGCGATCGTGGCCGCCGTGCTCGTCGTCGGGCCGCCCTCGCAGTCGGTGGCCGCGCAGAGCCGGCTCGTCAAGGTCCAACAGGGGGTCGTCCAGTCCACGGTCTCGGGCTCCGGCAACGTCCAGGCCGCCACCCAACTCGACCTCGGCTTCAAGACCTCCGGCGTCGTCACGCACATCTACGTCGCCGCCGGTGCCCACGTCACCGAGGGCCAGCTGCTCGCCGAACTGAACCCCTCCTCCGCCGAAGTCACCCTCGAACAGGCCCGGGCCTCGCTCCAGGCCGCCGAAGCCTCGCTCGTCCAGGAGGAAGAAACCGACGGGGAACCCTCCTCCGGGTCTGGTTCCTCCGGCTCGGGCTCCTCCGCCTCCGGGCGGGCCACCGCGTCCGCCGCCTCGGTCGATCGCGAGGACGTCGCCTACAGCCCCACCCCCGCCGCTCCCGCCGAAGACGCCACACCGACCACCACGGCCCCCCAGCCCACACAGACCACCCCCACGCCCACCACTACCTCCCCCAGCCCCACGGCCACCGCTCCCGCGCACACCTCCCCCAGCTCCACCCCCTCCCACAGCAAGCACAAGAAATCGCGCTCCGCGGCCACGCCCTCGGAATCGAGCGCACCGGACACCGGCTCCTCCTCCTCCGGCGACCGCGAAAGCTCGGGCTCCTCCGCCGCCAAAGCCACTCTCAGCACCGCCGCCCGCGAAGCCAACATCGCCTCCGCGCGCGCCGCCGTCAAGAGCGACCACCTGACCGTGCAGAGCGCCGAAGAGGCGCTCGCGGACACCAAGCTCTTTGCTCCGATGACCGGCACCGTCGTCTCGCTCTCCGGCGAGGTCGGCGAAGCCGTCTCCGCTACCGGCACCACGCGCTCCTCCGCCTCCAGCTCCTCCAGTGAATCGGGGTCCGGATCCTCCTCCGCCCGCGGGGCCGGCGCGGCCACAGCCGCCGGCTCCTCCTCCGCAGACTCAGGCTCAAGTTCAGGCTCAGGCTCCTCCAGCTCCTCCTTCGCCGTGCTCAGCGACCTCTCCTCGATGCAGCTCGTCGTCCCCCTCTCGGAGTCCGAAGTCATCGACGTCCGCGAAGGCCAGCCCGCGACCGTCACCGTCGAAGCGCTCGAAGGCCTCAAGCTCGCCGCGCACGTCCTCTCGCTCGCCACGCTCCCCACCACCAACAGCGGCGTCGTCAGCTACGACGTCACCTTCCAGCTCGACCAGCTCGCGAGCGGGCTCAAACCCGGCATGTCCGCCACCGCCGAAGTGGTCGTCAAGCAGGCCGAAGGCGTCAACGTCCCGACGCGGGCGGTCTCCGGGGGCTCCGTGACCGTCGTGCACGACGGCAGGCAGGAAGGCCGGCGGGTCGTCACCGGCCTGGAGGGCAACAGCACGACGCTCATCCTCTCCGGCCTTGCGGCGGGAGAAGAAATCGCGCTGCCGGTGGCGAGCACCAGCGGGGCCGCCAGCCTCACCTCCCGACTCGCCGGCCGCTTCGGCGGCGGCGGCCTGGGCGGCGGCGGCCTTGGTGGGGGCGGCCTTGGCGGCGGCGCGTTCCTCAGGGGCGGCTGATGCGATCGCGACGACGCCCCGACGCGGTGGGTCGCTCGGCCCGAATGCGCGCCCCGCGCGAGCGGCCCGTCATCGCCAGGGTCGGCCAGGACGAGCAGGCTGGGGGGACCGGGGGAGCTTGGCAGGCCGGAGGAGCTGGGCGAGCTGGCCAGGGTGGGCGGGTCGCGCTCAACGGCTACTCCTCCGGCGCCCGCCGGCGGCGGCCGCCGGTCATCCAGGTGCACGACGTCACGAAGACCTACGACCTCGGTCAGATCAAGGTTCACGCCCTGCGCCATGTCTCCCTGAGTATCGCCCGCGGCGACTTCGTGGCCGTCATGGGCAGCTCGGGCAGCGGCAAGAGCACGCTGATGAACATCCTGGGCTGCCTCGACGTGCCCACCGGCGGGCGCTACGAGATCGACGGCACCGACGTCGGCCTGATGGACGAGGACGACCTCTCCGACCTGCGCAACCGCAAGATCGGGTTCGTCTTCCAGAGCTTCAACCTCGTGGCGCGCACCACTGCGATCGCCAACGTCGAACTACCGCTCGCCTATGCGGGTCTGAGCCACTCAGAGCGCCGCCGCCGCGCCACCGACGCGCTCGGGGCGATGGGCATGGCCAACCGGCTACACCACCAGCCCTCGGAGCTCTCCGGCGGCCAGCAGCAGCGGGTCGCGGTCGCCCGCGCGATCGTGACTAACCCCTCGCTGATCCTCGCCGACGAGCCGACCGGCAACCTCGACTCGCACTCCACCGAGGACGTCCTCGCGATCTTCACGCGCCTCAACGAAGAGGGCCGTACTGTCGTGCTGATCACCCACGAGCCCGACGTCGCCGTGCAGACCAAGCGGGTGATCCGGCTCAGCGACGGTGAGATCGTTGAGGACCGGCGCTCGCTCGGCGTGCACGACGCCCCGCCCGCGCCGCATCGCCAGAAGTCCGCCCACCCCCACGACGGCGAGGCCACGACCGGCGGCGGCGGCGCGCAGCCCGCCACGATGGCGCCGCCCACGCGGGAGGCACGGCCATGATCGGCGTCGAAACGCTGCGCATCGCGTGGGGCGGGCTCACCGCCAACAAGCTGCGCTCCGGGCTGACGATCCTCGGGATGACGATTGGCGTGGCGTCAGTGATTATCCTGATCGCGGTCGGCAACGGCTCCTCCAAGGCGGTGCAGTCGAGCATCGACTCCCTCGGCACGAACGTGCTGGTCGTGATGGGCTCCGGCGGGTTCCGCGGCGGCGCGCGCGCGAGCGCCGCCACCTCCGTCTCGCTGACCAAGGCCGACGCCGAAGCGCTGCAGAACAAGAGTCTCGCGCCGGACGTCAAGAGCGCCTCCCCGGTGGTGGACGCCCCGGACGTGAAAATGGTCTTCGGCAACACGAGCTTCGAACCGTCGTCGTTCGTCGGCACCACCCCCTCCTACATCACCGCCCACAGCTACAAGCTCGCCGAAGGCGCCTCGTTCACGGCGGAAGACGTCGCTAAGCACCAGCGCGTCGCGGTGATCGGCCAGACGGTGCTCGAAGAACTGTTCTCCGGGCAGAGCGCGGTCGGGCAGAACATCAAGGTCAACGGCTCGAACTTCGAGGTCGTCGGGGTGCTCGCCCCCAAGGGCTCCAACGGCACCACCAACGAGGACGACGTCGTGATGGCCCCGATCACCACCGTCCAGGACGCCCTCTCCGGCCCCGGGCCGATCGACTCGATCACCGTCGAGGCGAGCTCCGCGGCGACGCTCAACGACGCCGAATCGGAGGTCACCCAGATCATCGAGGAACGCCATAAAGTCAAGGACACCGCCGAACCGGGCTTCACCGTCCTCAACCAGGGGTCGCTGCTGGAAGCCTCGAGCTCGACCTCCGGCGTCTTCACCACGCTGCTCGGCGAGGTCGCCGCGATCTCGCTGCTCGTCGGCGGGATCGGCGTGATGAATATCATGCTCGTCTCGGTGACCGAGCGCACCCGCGAGATCGGGATTCGCAAGGCGATCGGCGCGCGGCGCAGCGACATCCTCACCCAGTTCCTCACCGAGGCGCTGTTGGTCTCGCTGATCGGCGGCCTCACCGGCGTGCTCGTCGGCGTGCTCGGCAGCCAGTTCAAGATCGCCGGGGTGCAGCCCGAGATCGCCGCCTACTCCCTGCCCCTCGCCTTCGGCGCAGCCGGCCTCTCGGGCCTGTTCTTCGGCACCTACCCCGCGGCGCGCGCCGCCACCCTGCGACCGATCGAAGCGCTGCGCTATGAGTGACACCCCTCTCCCCCAGGAGCCCGCCATGCCCGACGAGCAGTCCACCCTTCACGACACCGCCGACTCCAACGCCGCTGCCGCCAGCATCGCTGCCTCCGACACCACCTACGACACCAAGGCCGCCGGCGCCGCCCCCTGCGACACCGCCGTCCAGGCGCCGCCGCAGACGCTCGCCTACGAGCCGCTCGAGGAGGACGGCGACTGGCTGGAGGAGCCCGAGGAGTTGCCCGCCCGCCCGCGCCGGCGCCTGCTCGGGGTGGGCGGGAATCCGCTCCCACTCGCGCTGCTCGGCGTGCTGCTGATCGCCTGCGGCTTCATCGGCGGCGTGCTCGTCGAGAAGGGGCAAACCTCCTCCTCCACCGGCAGCTCGGCAGCCGCCAGTGGCCTCGCCGCCCGGTTCGCGGCCCTGCGGGGCGCCGGCGCCACCGGGTCCACCACGACCGGCAGCGGCACGGGCAGTGGGGCCAGTAGCGGGGCGAGCGCCAGCGCCGCGGGCGGCGGAGGCTTCGCGGGGCGCTTCGGCGGCCTCGGCGGCGCAGGCGGCGCCACGATCGGCGAAGTCTCCTACATCTCCGGGGACACGCTGTACGTGACCGACGCCGAAGGCAACACCGTCAAGGTCACCACCTCCCCCGCCTCCTCGATCACCAAGACCGTCAAATCCGACCTCCACGGCATCCACCCCGGCGAAACCGTCGTGATCCGCGGCGCCAAGGGCTCCGGCGGCGCCGTCAGTGCCGAATCCATCAGCGTCAGCGCCGCCGGCGCGGCGGGCGGCGGTGGACTCTCCTCGCTGTTCGGTGGCTCCAGCTCGAGCGGCGCAGCGGGCGGCAGCCGCTCCGGCGGCAGCACATCGTCCCTGTTCGGCAACGGCGGCTGAGGAGGCGGCCGCCGGAAGGTTAGCCGGACTTTACCCAGTATCCGTATCTTGGTGGACGAGCGCTCGTCGTGAGGCGCGGTGTCCGCCACAACGATCATCGACAAGGAGCTCCATGCCTCAAATCAGCAGCAGCAAACGCAAGCCCACGACGACAGCAACGGCTGTCGTGCTGGCTCTCATACTCGCCTCACTCGGGCTAGCGGCCTGCGGAGGCTCTTCAAGCACCTCCACCACTCAGACGACCGCCAACGCAGCGGCGACGAGCACTGCCACGACCACGACCGGCGCGACATCCTCGGGGACGTCGTCCTCGTCCTCGCCCACCGCCCCCGCGGGGCGGCCCAACGCGGGGCGCTTCACCGCGATGCGCGCATGCCTGGCGAAGAAGGGCATCACCCTCCCCCAGCGCACCCCCGGTGCCGGCGGCTTCCTCGGCGGCGCCGGCGGCGCCGGCGGCGGCCCACAGCTGCCTAAGGGCGTGACGCGCGCGCAGTTCGCGGAAGCGCTCAAGAGCTGCGGCGGCGGCAGCTTCACGGGAGGCCACTTCAAGAGGGTGCCGCACGCCTTCACCAGCCCCGCCTTCCACCAGGCGCTCGCCCACTTCGCGGCGTGCTTGCGCCAGAACGGGGTCAACGTGGGCGAACCCAACACCACGGGCAAAGGCCCGGTCTTCGACACCAAAGGGATCAACACCGGCAGCCCCCAGTTCAAAGCGGCCGAGACGAAGTGCAGGAGCGTGCTGTTCAGCCGGCCACCGGGAGCCACTCCCGGCGCCGCCGGTGCCGCAACAGGCTGACGCAGTCGAGCGACCAGCGGCGTCGCCGGCCGGCAGGCTGAGCGGCGCCGCCGGCGCAACCCGTTGAGCCGCTCACCTGGTGAGCGACGCATCAGCGCCGGCTGAGCGGCGCACCAGCGGCTGGAGCGAGGTCAGGCGCCCGCGGACAGGCCGCGGGCACCCAGATCGCGGTTGTTGGGCGCGGCCTGCGGGTCGCGGATCGCTGTCGCGCTCGGCTTGGCGGCGACCACCGGCTTCGGCAGCGCCGCGATGCGCCCGATCAGCTGGCTCCACTGCGCCTCGTTCAGGTCGCCCGTCGCCGCCAGCGGCGAAGCGGCCGGGCTCGCCGCGCCGTGCGCCGTCGCGGTGTTGGCTGTCGCGGGACGCGGCGGGAGGAAGTCGATGCCGATGTGATCCCATGCCGAGGGGAGCGCCTGCGTGGTGGGAGCTTCCGGGTACTTCATCAAGCTCACGATCCGGTGGGGGGCGAACCGCCCGCGGAGGGTGAGCAGCGTGCGGATCGCGGCGTCTGCGACCGTCCCCTGACCCTGATGGCCGGCGATCGGGACCCCGTTGATCGCGGTGATGTCGACCGCCGTGCCGCCGTTGTGCGCCGCCTGTGCCGCGGCGCCGTCCGCGCCGATCGGGAGGCTCAGCCCGGATGGGGTGCTCCCGCCGCGCGGGCACCGCAGCGCCGCCACCGTCGGCTGCAGGCCGCTGCGGGAGAGGAACGTCAGCACCGCGAGCACCCGCGTGTCGAGCGTGCCCGCCGTCACATCGCGGCGACCGCACGCATCGAGCTCGATCCCCGGGTCCGACAGCACCGCCCGCTCCAGTTCCCCCTTGGACATCAACAGCGCGTCGCCCGCGGTCGCCCCGAGCAGCGCGTTCCCGCCGCTCGAGCCCTCCGGGTGCAGCGCCACGTCGAGCTGCTTCCAGTTCGTCAGCAGCGGCTGCGGGTCGATCGTGCCGTTGTCCCCAGCGGGCCGTACCGCGAAGCGCAGCTGCCCCGCGCTCGCGCCTGCGGGCGTGTCCAGGTGACCTAGCACCGTGCCCGCGGAGACGATCGAGCCTGTCCGCAGTGGAAGCCAACGGCCGTTGCCCGCGGGGGACTTCGCCGCGCGCGCCGCCGCCGCACGCGCGATCGGGTTGCCGGGGTGCGCGAACAGGCGCACCCTGCCCATCCCCGGGGGGGCCGTTTCGCCTTCGGATTCGATCGGGGCGCTCGCCGCGGGTAGCGAGGACGCGTGGTGGGCTCTCACCTTGAGCGTCACCGGCGGCTGATGGCCCGCGCTCGCGGGCAGTGTCGGCGCCGGGTCCTGCTGCGGTTCGTCGCCCGCGCCGCCGGCCTGCGCCGAGCCGAGCCCGGTAGAGCCGGCCTGCGTGGAGGTGCCCTGTGTGGAGGCGCCCTGTGTGGAGCCGGCCTGTGCGGAGCCGGCCTGTGCGGAGCCGGCCTGTGCGGAGCCGAGCCCGGTGGAGCCGTCCGCTGTCGAGCCGTCCGCTGTTGAGCCCGCCGACGCCCCCGTGCGGGCGTGCTCGAGCGACGGGACGGAGGGGCGATAGCGGTGGGCGATGCTGCCGAGGCCGGCGTAGGTGAACACGTCCCCATAGATGTCTCGCAGCACGAGATAGCGCCCCAACCCGTGGGCGTGCCCGAGGTGCATGATGCGCCCGTCCTCCACCGCCACCACCGGGGCGCCGGGAGCGCCGAGGATGTCAGTCAGCTGGGATGCCTTGGCGGGCGCGTTCACGGCGGCTTCCGCGCGGCGTGCCGCGACCTGCGGAGGCGGAGGGGGCTTGGAGCCCGGCGTGGCCGAGGCAGCGGCGGATGCGGCAGCCGCGGGGGTCGGGGCGCTGCCAGCGGGAACCGCGCCCGCGGTGGCGCTCGAAGAGCCGCCCGGGGCGGTGGGCGTCAACGCGCTCCCCGGGGCGGGGGGGGTTGTTGGCGCCGGTGTGCTCCCCGCGGTCGCGCTGGCGCCCAGGGCCACCCCGAGACCGCTCGGGCCCGGCGCCACCCGCGCGTCGGGGGTGGGCGCGCGGCCGTCCACGAGACCGGTGAGCGTGCCGATCACCGAGCGGGGGAAGCTCGCGATCAGGCGCGCGCGCAGCAGTACCGATTCCACGTATTCCTG
Source organism: uncultured Solirubrobacterales bacterium (assembly GCA_963715925.1). Lineage (GTDB taxonomy): Bacteria > Actinomycetota > Thermoleophilia > Solirubrobacterales > Solirubrobacteraceae > Palsa-744. Next base: position 472,857 of record OY970282.1, read on the forward strand.
GGAGTGGTTGTAGGCGAGGATCGCCGCGTCCAGGTTGTGGGATGCGCCCGCCGCGTGCAGGTAGCGCGCGGCGGCGAAGATCGCGTCCGTCGGGTTGGAGGGGTCGGCGTAGCCGGCGCCGGTGGCGTCCACCCCGTACCCCAACCACGTGGAGGGCATGAACTGCATCCACCCCACCGCGCCCGCGGTCGAGACCGAGAGGTCGGTGCCGTAGTTGGTCTCGACTTCGTTGATCGCCGCGAGCACCTGCCAGGGGATGCCGTATTGAAAGGCGGCCGCTTTGTAGATCGGGAGCAGGAACAGGGGGATGCGGTAGAAGTCGAGTGCCTGCGCGGACACGACCGAGCCCGAGAACAGCGTCGCGAGCGCGTTCAATTCCCCACCCGCTGCCTGCGGAGCGGGCGCGACGCCGTTGGGGGTGCCCGGAGGAACCGTGCCGGGAGCGTTCTTTGCGGCGCCTTCGCCGGCATGTTCTGAGTGGCCGGCGCCCGGGTGGGCGGGACCCGACACGCCGGCGCTGCCCTTGGTGACGCTGGCGTTGCCACGCCTGCCGGAGGTGACCTGCTGCTGGCGCTGCACCACGACGGTCGGAGCGGCGCCCGCGGCTTCCGTGGGCGCGGGGGAGGCGCCGGAGGGCGAGTTGGAAGTGCCGGAGGGGGCAGTAGAGGTTCCAGAGGGCGCCGGCGGAGTCGGTGCGACAGTGGACGTCGATGTTGCAGTGGACGTTCCGCTCGCACCCTCCGCGGGAGCCGGCGCCTGGGGGTTGGTGGTCGTGACCGACGTCGGACCGTCGGTGCTCCCAGCGGCGCCCGTGGGCGCTTCGGCGCCGATCGCCGCGCCCGGCAGGGACCCGCCGAGGCCGGCTGTGAGACCGCCGCCGGCCAGCACGGAGAGCACGGCGCGACGCGCCCAGCGGCGTGGGACGCTCATCCGCGGCCTTCCCGCGGTGCTGGTGGGTGGTCGTCGTCTCGCATATACATGCCGAAGGGCGGGCCGCACTCGCGGGGCCCGCCGCCCCGGCTGTGGTTCATATCGGCAGCCAAGCACCTCGCGGTAAAGGATTTGTAATCTCGCCCGCACTCAGGTCCGGATAAAACAGGCGTGTCAAGACCAGATTCCCCCTAGCAGCAGGAGCGGCTGCACTGTACAGACCCCCCAGGCGGAGCCCCCCGCGGTGGCCGAATTGCGGATTTTGCGCATGATCTGTTGCAGCCTCCCACCCCGTTGCGGCCTGCCTCACCCCGTTGCGGCCTCCCACCCGTTGCGGCCTGCCCCACCCCGTTGCAGCCTCCCCACCCTCGGGGAGCGCTCCATTACGCGGACCCGCGGGTTGAAGAGTCGAGGCCTGTGCAATGCTTCTCACCCCGCCATGCCCAAAGTCAGAGCTCTCATAGCAGTCGGGATCCTGTGTGCGTGTCTCGCCGCCGCTGCGGCCGCGTGGGCGGCGCAGACCCTGGAAGTCACCGCGGCCTTCTCCCCGGACAAGCTGGGCGCGCCCACCAACGTCCACGGCACCGCGACGATCGGCACTACCACAGGGACGCTGCCCTCGCCGATCATCGAAACCACCGTGATGGGACCGGCGGGCCTCGCGGTGGACGTCAAGGGCGTCGGCACGTGCAGTCCCGCCAAGCTCAAGGCCACCCTGGAACCGAACGTCTGCCCGAAGGACTCCAAAGCCGGCTTCGGAGGCGGCGTGGGCGAGTACGAACTAGCCCACGAAGTACGCAAAGAGCCGTTCACGCTCAACTTCTACCGCGCCCCCAACGAAGACGGGCACCTCGTGCTGCTGGCCTTCCTCAACGCCGTCTCGCCGGTCTCGGTGCAGCTCGTGCTCACGGCCCAGGTGGTCCAGGAGCCCAAGCCCTACGGGCTCGGCTTCACCTTCAAAGTGCCGATCATCGAAACGCTGCCGGGGGCCTCGCCCGCGACGGCGGAAAGCATCTTCATTACGCTCGGCGCGCCCAACGCCGCGTACTTCGAGACGGTCCACGGCAAGCGCACGTTGGTCCACGTGAAGGGGATCGTCGTCCCCAAGAAGTGCCCCCCCGGCGGCTTCCCCTACAAGACGCAGATCGGCTTCGCCGACGGCACGACGAACACCGTCACCGGCACGATCCGCTGCCCGCCCAGGTAGAGCGGCGATGAGCACCCCGCCCACCACCGTTGAGGGCCAACGCTCCGCTCGCGCCGGCCCCGCAACCCTCCCTCTCCCCCTCGCGGCGTGCACGGCGCTCCTCGTGGGACTCACGGCGCTCGTCGTCGGGCTCGCGGCGCCCGCGGCGACACAGGCCGCCGAATCGGAAACGAACGCCGCGATCAGGCCGTCGTTCTCCCCGGACCGGCTCGGCGCGAAGGCCGCCGTCACCTTCACGGTCCACTTCAGCGGCGGGGAATTCGGAGTGCCCTCGCCGGTGCGCCGGGCGGTCGTGCACCTGCCCCCAGGGCTGAGCATGAACATCCCCCACCTCTCAAGTTGCACGAAGCGCCGGCTGGAAGCCCGCGGCGCCGGCGGCTGCCCCGCGCGAGCGCTAATCGGCACCGGACACGCGCTCGCGGACGTGCACGTGGGAGTGAGCGTCGAAAGCGAGGAAGCCACGGTGTGGGCGTTCCTCGGCCCGCCGCAGGGCCTCAATCCGACGATCGAGATCCTTGGCCAGGGCTACACGCCGCTCGACGAGCGGGTCGTGATCACCGCCACGGTCATCCCCAGCCAGCCCCCCTACGGCGAACAGCTCGTGATGTCGATCCCCGCGATCCCGTCGGTCCCGTACGAGCCGAACGCCTCGACGGTCTCCTTCACGATCACCGTCGGCGGCGCGAGCCTCAAACGGCACAACCCCAACACCGCCGTGCTGCCGTCCCACTGCCCCGTCGGCGGCTTTCCGTTCGAGACCGAATTCACCTACGAAAACGGCTCCACGAGCACCACCAAGGCGACCGTCCCGTGCCCGTAGCCGACTGGTACCCTTAAGCCCATGGAAGCACTCCTCTCGATCGCGCAGGTGTTCATCGCGGTGGGCCTGATCTTCCTCGTGCTGATGCACTCCGGGAAGGACTCGGGGCTGTCCGGCGCCTTCGGCGTGGGCAGCGGCCAGGGCCCGCTCGGCGGCGGCTCACTCGTGGAGCGCAACCTCAACCGCTGGACCGTGTTCTTCGCGATCCTGTTCGTCGGGAACACGATCATCCTGCTCAGGAAGCCCTGGTAGCGCCGGCGCGTCGGCCGGCGCGTCGCCCGCGAGCCGCTCGAGCCGGTCGAGAACCTCCAGGGCCTCCGCGCGCAGAGCGGCACCGGTGGCCTCGTAGTCCTCGCGGGAGAGCTTGCCGGTGGCGTAGTCGAGCTCCAGGTCGCGCAGCTCGCGGTACTTGACCTCGCGGGCCCGTTCGAGCACGGCGAGCTCGGCAGGGGCGGGGCCAGCCGCAAACGCGGGCTGGCCGGCCGCAGACCGCCCGGCGCGGCGGACGCGCGCGCGCAGAGCCACGCCGCGCCTCAACAGGCCCGGGGAGGGCGAGAGCGCAAGCAGGCCCCCGCCGAACACGATCAGGCCACCGAGCCAGATCCACATGACCAGCGGGGAGACGAGCAGGTGAAACTGCGCGGGGGGCGTGTGCTTGAGGTATTCGTGGGCGAGGAAGTCGATCACGAACAGGCCCTCGTCGGGGCGCGAGAAGGGGATCGTGCGGTTGCCGATCGCGATGATCCGCTTCAGCTGCGGCGTTTCGATTTCGGGGGCGATCGCGCTCCAGATGTCGCGCGTGGGGCTGGCGTCGATGCCGACGTTGGAGACGGCCTGGCCCCCGATCAGGTGCCCCACCGAGCCCTGGGATTCTTGATCGGATTCGTAGAAGTCCTCGGAGGGGCGCAGCGTGGTGACGTAGCGCCCGTGCTTGGTCACCCGCAGCACGGCGCCGAGGTTGAGCGTGGAGCCCGTGTGCGTGGGGTCGTAGCGGGGGGTGATGGTCGCGGTGGGCCGCACGTAGTGGACTGTGTAGGCGCCCACGCGCGTGGACTGCCCCGGGGAGAGCGAGCGGGGCTCGGAGATGTGCTGGAAGGAGGAGGAGGCGGCGACCCCGATGAACAGCACGGCCATCCCGACGTGCACGATGTAGCCGCCGTAGCGGCGGCGGTTGCGCCGGATCAGCCCCACCAGCGCGACCGGGGGAGCATCGCCCGAGGCGGCGCGGCGCGCGCGCGTACCGCGCCACAGCTCCTGCGCGACGGAGCCGAGCGCGAACGCCGCGCAGCAGAACATCGCCAGCGCCGTCGGCTTCTGCGTGATGCCGGCCGCGAACAGCGCGGCCAGTGTGATGAGCGCGGCGGCAAGCGGCACGGCGAGGTTGCGCAGCACCCCGCTGAGGGTGGCGCGCCGCCAGGCGATCACCGGCCCGATGCCCGAGAGCAGCACAAGGATCAGCGCGAGCGGGACCGTGTAGCGGTCAAACCACGGGCCCCCCACCGAGGCGGCCTGGCCGGTTACAGCTTCGGAAATCTTCGGGAACCACGTCCCCCAAAAGATCACGAACGCGAGGCCGACGAGCACGAGGTTGTTGAACAAGAAGGCGGCCTCGCGCGAGAGCAGCGAGTCGAGATGGTGGGCGGAGGCGAGCCCGGCGCGCCGGGAGATCACCAGGTAGAGCGAGCCAGCGAGCAGCGCGGCGATCAACACCAGGAAGGGGACGCCGAGCGTGGCGCCGCCGAAGGCGTGGATCGAGTCGAGGATCCCAGAGCGCACCATGAACGTGCCCATGATCGCGAGCGTCCCCGTGGCCAAGGCGAGCGAGACGTTCCATACCTTGAGCATCCCGCGGCGCTCCTGGATCATCAGCGAGTGCAGGAACGCCGTGCCCGTCAGCCACGGCAAGAGCGACGCGTTCTCGACGGCGTCCCACCCCCAGTAGCCCCCCCAGCCGAGCTCCGAGAACGACCACGAGGCGCCGAGCAGGATGCCGATGCCGAGGAACAGCCAGGCGGCCAGCGCGAAGCGGCGCACCACGGCGATCCACTCGCCGTCCACGCGCCGCGCGATCAGGGCGCCCATCGCGAACGCGAGCGGCACCGTGCAGAGCGTGTACCCCGAGTACAGCATCGGGGGGTGGATCATCATCGTGGGGAAGCGCAACAGCGGGTCGAGCCCTTCGCCTTCGGGGGGCGCGGGCGAGGTGGTTGTGAAGGGGTTGGCGTAGAACACCATCAGCGACACGAAGAACCCGCCGAAGCCGAGCAGGATCGCGGTCGCGTAGGAGGCGACCTCGCGGATGCGCCCGCGCGTGAGAAACAGCACGAGACTCGACCACAGCGACAACAGCCACGCCCACAGCAGCAGCGAGCCTTCCTGGGAGGACCACACCGCGGCGGCGCGGTAGCCCAGCGGCGTGGTGCGGCTGGAGGTGTCCGCGACCGTGTTGAACGCGAAGTCGTTGCCGAGGAACGCGATCTCGAGCACGATCATCCCGACCGTCAGCAGGCCCGCAAGCGCGTACACCGAGCGCCGCCCCGCCACCGAGAACTCCGCGCGGCCGCTGCGCGCGCCGTAGACGGAGACCGCGATCCCGTACGCGCACACGATCAGCGCGAGCACCAGGATGACGTGTCCGAGGAGCGCCATCAGTCCCCGCCGACCGCCGAGGGCTCGCCCGGGGGCTCGGCGGTCGTCGATCTACCGGCTCGGCCGACGGTGCAGTGCACGCCGGACATCAGGCGTTCTGCTTCTCGGAGCGCGGCGCGACGGTGTACTTGGAGGGGCACTTGGTGATCAGTGAGTCGCGTTCGCCGGTGTACACCGAGCCCTGCTTCTGCACGGTGACGATCACCTCGCGCCCTTCTTTGAAGGGGTCGGGGACGATCCCGGTGTAGGCGACGGGGACCGCATCGGTGCCGGTGGCGCGGTCGGCGACGCTGAAGTGGAGCACGGACCCTTCGTGGTGCACGGAGCCCATCACGACGGTCCCGGTGAGCTGGTAGCTGCGGCCCGGCTGCCCCTCGCGCAGCAGCTGGCTCGGCGTAAGCGCGGGGCTGTCGGCGTTGAAGCTCGTGTAGATCAGCGCGCTCGCGAGCAGCACGGCGGCGCTGAGCGCCACCACGAGCCGGATAGTGCGCTTGCGAGCGGGATTCATCGCGCCCCAGTATCTCAGAACGCGTTTGGAAAAACCCCGGCAGCGCAAACGTTCTTGAGCCCCCGCCAGGGAATCCCCACTGGACGGCGAAACCTTGGGGCATGGCGGGGGTCTTTATGTATAGAGAGCTATGAGACCAAGCCTTCTGCACCCGATCGGTGAGCGGCGCCACACGCGGCGCGCCCACCGTGGACGGCGGGCCACACGCGCGCCGGAGTCCGATGCTGCCGTACACGCGCCCGGCAGCGCCCCGCAGGAACCCGACGCCGCCGCGTGGGAGCCCGACAGCGCCGCGCAGCGAGTGCGCGAGGCGGGCGGCCCGACGGACAAGGCCTCCTACGCCTGCCAGTGCGGCTATCTGTTCGCGGCTGCGGTGAGCACCACCGTGGAGTGCCCGCACTGCGGCGCCGCGCAGGCTTGGTAGTAGAACCCTGGACGTTCACCCAGCTATGTAGTGCGGTAGACTACAGCCAACTACATGAGCAGCCGTCCGGCCCAGAAGCCGTTCTCCATCCGCATGAGCGAGCGGACGCTCGACCGTCTCGACAGGGGCGCACGGCGCCGCGGGGAGGCCAAGGCGCGGACGGCCGAGCGGCTCATCGACGAGGGTCTGCGCATGGAGGACCACCCCGGCATCGTGTTCAGGGACGGCCCCGCCGGACGCCGCGCAGCGCTCGCCGGCGGCCCGGACGTGTGGGAGGTTGTGCAGACACTCAAGGAAGTGGGGCTTGCCGGCGAGCAGGCGATCGCCGCCGCCGCCGAGTGGGGCAACCTGTCACACGCACAGGTCAATGCGGCCCTGCGCTACTACGGCGACTTCCGCAAGGAGGTGGACGAGCGGATCGCCCACAACCGCGAGGAGGCCGAACGGCTCCTCGCCGCGTGGAAGCGGACCAGAGAAGCGCTCGCCTGAGCCGTGAAGCTCGTGCTCGACGAGATGTACCCGCCCGCAACCGCCGAGCAGCTCCGTGCTCGCGGACACGATGTCGATGCCGTGGCCGGACGGTCCGAGCTGCGCGCGCTCGCAGACACGGACCTCTTCGCGCTGGCCCAAGCTGAGGAGCGCGCCGTCGTCACGGAGAACATCCCCGATTTCAGCGTCATCGCCGACGAGTACGACCAGCGCGGCCATACCCATCACGGCCTCGTGCTCGCCGCTCCCGGCAGCTACCCACGCGGCAATCCGCGCACGATCGGACGCCTGGTCGCCGCGCTCGATGAGCTGCTGGGCGAGCGGCCCGGCAGGGCCCCCACGAGCCTACGCCACTGGCTGTGAGGCGCCGTCCCACCCGCGCCGTGCCCGACACACCGACGCAGGGCCAGCGAAACACGTACAAAAACGGTACTTGACGTCCGCTCGGTTGCAGTAGGCTCGCAGCGTAGTCAAATCCGCATATGACAGAGAGCTGAGACTTGCTATTGGCTCGCCGCGTGCCGGCTTGAGGCAGTAGGGCTCGGGCCCGTTGGGCCACTGTGGCGGAATAGACGTTGGGTGCCACTGCAGGAATCCACCACAGGAGGGTCAAAGGCATGAGTTTGCACGGGCGCGCGTCGAGTTCGGCGCTGAGAACTGTCTTGGCGGTTGTGTTGACCGCGGCGATCACGACGCTGGCGATCGTTGTCTCGAGTACAGGCACCGCCCGGGCAGCCGGAACGTGCACGGATTCGTGGAAGGCGCCAGTCAATGGCGATTGGAGCGAATCGGCGAAGTGGAGTACCGGTTCCGTCCCGTCGACGTCGGCTGAAGTGTGCATCACGGTGGCCGGTACGTACACGGTCACGGCCGAGAGCTCCTCGAGCTCACTGTCCGTGAAGTCGTTGACGGTCGGACCGGAAAGCGGCAGCGCGACGTTGTCGCTGCGCGGTCTCGGCTGCACAGCCAATACAGCCTTCGACGCGTCCGCCAACATCACCACTGGCACGCTAGGCACGATTCAGCTCACGAACGCTAAAGGCAGCTGCAGCGAAGGGCAGGATGTCAACCTCAGCTGGGGTGGAACGTTCGCGAACGCCGGCAAAATCACGGTCGCCGCCGGGACCTCTGGCGGCACGCGCGAGCTCGACGGCAGCCTGACGAACACCGGCAAAATCTCCATCGGTGTCACCACGTCGTCCGAATCGCTCATCGACAACCTGGGCGCGATCACCGTCGCCAATGAAGCGACCCTGTCATCGTCGGGTGGCACGGTGACGAACGGCACGGGCGGCTCGGTGACCGACACCGGCACCGGTGCGCTGGCGATCACGAGCGGGATCTTCAACCAGGGGACGGGAGCCGCGGGCAACGTGGTTCTGTTCGACTCGACGCTGAACCTGCTCGGCGCGGGCGCCGGCACCTTTGCCTTCGAAGGAGGCGGCGGCAGCCTCTCGGGCAACGTGTCGGCGGCCCAGTCGGTGGTACTACAAAGCAGCGGTTGCTTCAGCGGCACCGATGTGACCGCGTCCGCCGGGTTCACTAACGCCGGCTCAATCGAACTCACGAACGTCGAAGGGCTCTGCGCGGAATCGCAGTCCGCGACGCTCGTATGGTCGGGGACCCTCACGAACACGGGTAGGATCACCTCCAACTTCGGGGTGGCGGGCGGCCCTCGGGCGCTGGACGGCAACCTCACCAACAGCGGCACTGTCAACATCGACAGCGATACTTCGTTCGATGGGCCCAGTGCAGTGTTTACCAATAAGAAAACCGTGACGGTCGCCGATGAAGCGACGCTGTCCACCACCGGGAGCCAGACGTTCACCGACGCCACCGGCGGCTCGCTGACGACGACCTCGGGCTCGTTGGACTTCCAAAACACGATCTTCAACGTCGGCGCGGGCTCCCCCGGCTCAGCACCGGTGCTGTTGGAAGACAGCTCGACCCTGAATCTGACGGGCGCGACAGCCGCCGGGACGTTCGTGCTCCGCGGCAGCGACACACTGTCAGGGAATGTAGCGGCGGCCCAGTCGGTCGTGCTCCAAAGCCTTGGTTGCGTTACCTCCACCGACGTGACCGAGCCCGGCGGGTTCACTAACGCCGGCTCAATCGAACTCACGAACGTCGAAGGAACCTGCGCGGAATCGCAGCCCACACAACTGAGTTGGTCGGGGACGCTGACGAACACCGGCACGCTCACCTCCAGCTTCGGGTCGGCCGGCGGCACCCGGACGCTGAACGGAAACCTCACCAACAGCGGCACTGTGAACATCGACAGCGACACCTTGTTCGGAGGGACCAGTGCAGTGTTTACCAATAAGAAAGCCGTGACGGTTGCCGATGGAGCGACGTTGTTCACCGCCGGTGGCCAGACGTTCACCGATGCTACCGGAGGCTCGCTGACGACGAACTCGGGGACGTTGGACTTCCAAAACACGATCTTCAACGTCGGCGCGGGCTCCCCGGGCTCGGCGCCGGTGCTTTTGGAAAACAGCTCGACCCTGAATCTGACGGGCGCGACGGCCGCCGGGACGTTCGTGTTCCGTGGCAGCAACACGATGACGGGGAGTGTGGCGGCAGCCCAGTCGGTCGTGCTGCAAGGCGCCGGTTGCGCAGGCGGCGCCTATGTGGCCGCGCCCGCAGGGTTCACGAACGCGGGGTCGATCGAACTCACGAACGTCAGGGGCTCCTGCGTGGACTCGCAGCCCGCGCAGCTGGAATGGTCGGGGACCCTGACGAACACCGGCACGCTCACCTCAAGCTTCGGGTCGGCCGGCGGCACCCGGACGCTGAACGGAAACCTCACCAACAGCGGCGCCGTGAACATCGCCGCGAACACCTCGTTCGGCGGGTCCAGTGCGGTGTTCGATAACAAGAAGACCGTTGCCGTCACAAACGGCGCAACCCTGTCGACCACCGGCGGGCAGACGTTCGACAACGACACCGGCGGGTCGCTATCGACGACCTCCGGGAAGCTGTCGCTCCAGAACACGGTCTTTGACGTGGGCGCGGGCTCCCCCGGCTCAGCGCCGGTGATTTTGGGAAACAGCTCGACGTTGAATCTGAACGGAAGCGCCGCCGGCACGTTCGTGTTCCGCGGTAGCGGCGCGCTCAACGTGCCGACGGGGACAGTCGCGGCAGGCCAGTCGCTCGTGATCCAAGGCGTCGGCTGCGCAGGCGGCGCCGATGTGGCCGCGGCCGCAGGGTTCACGAACGCCGGCTCGATCGAACTCACGAACGTTAAGGGCTCATGCACCGAATCGCAGCCCGCGCAGCTGGAATGGTCGGGGACGATCACGAACACCGGCACGCTCACCTCCAGCTTCGGGGCAGCAGGCGGCACCCGGACGCTGAACGGCAGCCTCACCAACAGCCACACCATGAACATCAACGCCAGCACGTCCCTCGGGTCCGGCTCGCAGCTGACCAACACCGGCACCCTAACCCTCGGTGCGGGCAGGACGCTCTCGCTGCAGAGCGCGACGTTCACGCAGGAAGCGGGCGGCGACCTGGTCGAGAACATCGCCAGCGCGAGCAGCTTCGGCAAGCTCCACAACCCGAGCGGAAGCGATTCGCTCGGCGGCACGCTGACGCTCGACACAGCCTCCGGCTACTCGCCGCCACATGCGACGAAGTTCCTGTTCATGACGTTCAGCTCCGAGACCGGGAAATTCGCCACGAACGTCTTCAACGGGCACACCTACAGCGTCAAATACGACCCGGCCGACGTGACGCTGAGCGCCCTCGACAAAACGACCACCACCGTCGGGTTCTCCACTGGCGCCACGCAGGTCGGCAACGCGGTGACCGTAACCGCGAAGGTCACCGGGCCTGAAGCGCCGGGCAATCCGACGGGAACGATCACCTTTGCCTCAGGCGGCGCGGGCACGTTCACGCCCGCCGCCAAATGCACTCTGGCGGCGACCGCCACCGCCGGCGTGTCGGAATGCTCGGCGACGTACACGCCCACGGCCGTCGAAGCCGGCACCCAAACGATCACCGCGAGCTACCCGGGCGACGGCAACTACATCAAAAGCTCGGGCAGCAGCCCCCTGACAGTGACCACGCGCACGACAACCACGACAGTGGAATGCAACCCGGCCAGCGTCGCGACAGGCGTCGCGAGCTCCTGCACGGCGACGGTCACCGACACCAACGCGGGCACGGTGAGCACCCCGACCGGCACAGTCGGCTTCTCCTCGAACGGCGCGGGCTTGTTCTCGCCCGCGGCCAGCTGCACGCTCGCCGCGAGCGCCACGACCGGCGTCGCGTCGTGCTCGGTCACCTACACCCCGTCGGCAACGGGCACCCAAACGATCACCGGCACCTACGGTGGGGACACGACCCACACGTCGAGCACCAACGGCACGTCGCTGGGCGTAACCTGAGGTCCGCCCGGGCGGCGTACAGCCACCGCCCGGCCGGGCTGCACAGCCAAGGACACAAGGGACTGATGTACAGGGTCCCAGAGCGAGAAAGCCGGCACGGTCGGCGTCCGGCCCCGACACACCGACGCAGGGGCCAGCGCCGAACGTGCACTGGCCGCGGGCACGCCATACGTACGCCGCGGCGGCCGGAGGCCGCTCATCCAAAAAAAGGTCTCCGAGCAGACCGAAGGCCCGCTCAAGCCTTACGGTTCGGGGCGGGCCTTCAAGCCGATTCGTCCATGTTGCCCACGTGGGACCGCAGGACGCATGACTCTCAATGAAGACTGTATCGGATCTTGCGGAGGATCCTCAAGCTGGGGGGCTGGGATTCGAACCCAGATCTCGATGGTTGAGAGTCATGCGTCTTGCCATTAGACGACCCCCCAGTGCCATGCCGAGAAGGCACGCGGGAGGCAGCCTACCCCTGGCTTGGGACGGGGGAGCAGCTACCGGATCTGCATCCCCGAGATAGCCCGCGAGATCACCAGCTGCTGGATCTCGGCGGTGCCCTCGAAGATGTCGTAAATCTTGGCGTCGCGGTGCCAGCGCTCGACGGGGAACTCGCGGGCGTAGCCGTTGCCGCCGAGGATCTGCATCGCGCGCTCGGTGACCCACACGGCCACCTCGCCGGCCTTCCACTTGCTCATCGAGCCCTCGGCGTTCTCGAAGGGGACGAGGTTGCGGCCCATCCACGAGGCCCGCCAGATCAGCAGGCGGGCGGCGTCGATCTCGAGCTTCATGCGGGCGAGCGTGAAGGCGACCGCCTGGTTCTCGATGATCTTCTTGCCGAACTGCTCGCGCTCCTTGGCGTAGTCGAGGGCGTACTCGTAGGCGGCGCGGGCGATGCCGAGCGCCTGCGAGCCCACCGTGGGGCGGGAGGCTTCGAAGGTCTGCATCGCCGCCTGGGATTTGGAGCTCTTGCCCTCGCGCACGCGGGCGAGGCGCTCGTCGAGCTTCTCCTTGCCGCCGAGCACGTGGCCAGCGGGGATGCGGCAGTCGTCGAGGAACACGTCGGCGGTGTGCGAGGCGCGCAGGCCGTGCTTGGACACCTTCGAGCCCTGGGAGATGCCCTTCGCTTCGCTCATCGGGATCACGAACGCGGCGTGCCCTTTGGAGCCGAGCTCGCGGTCGACGGTCGCGATCACGACGTGCACGTCGGAGATGCCGCCGTTGGTGGCCCACGCCTTCTGGCCGTTGAGCACCCACTCGCCCTTGGCCTCGTCGAACTTGGCGGTGGTGCGGATCGCGCTGACGTCCGAGCCGGCGTTGGGCTCCGAGGAGCAGAAGGCCGCAACCTTGATGTCCTCGGGGGTGCCGAAGCAGCGGGGGATCCACTCTCCGATCTGCTCGCCCGAGCCCTGGCCGAAGATCGCGGCGACCGCGAGCGAGGTGCCCATGATCGCCATGCCGATCCCGGCGTCGCCCCAGAAGAGCTCCTCGTTGACCATCGGCAGCGTCAGGCCGGTGGGGTCCGCGTAGAACTGGGCGAGCCCTTCGAAGCCGTACAGGCCGATCTTGGCTGCCTCCTGGATGATCGGCCAGGGGGTGGCCTCCTGCTCGTCCCACTCGTGGGCGGCGGGACGGATCACGTCGGCGGCGAACCCGTGCACCCAGTCGCGCACGTCCTTCTGGTCCTGGCTGAGGGCCATCGAGAAGGCGGCCTCCTTGCCGGCCGCGCTGGCGATCGCCTCGACTGCGGCCTCGGCGGCCTCGGTGTTGTCGGCGACGGAGGTGGCTGCCATGGAAGGGCTCCTTTTGCTGAAAAGACTTGGAGGGGATGGATGGGTCGGTGAGCGGCGATCCCGGACGCTGCTCGGTGCATGGGACGACAAGCCGACTAGAGGGTGGCGCAACTGGCCGCAGGCCGGCGAGCCGGACCCCTCTTTTGCAGTCGGACACCCACAGCTTACCGGAAGAACGCCGCTTTTGTCTAATCTGGCCAAGCGGAGTGGACGCGGGCCAGCCCCGCACCGCCACCTGTCCGATCCGAGCAGCCCGGGTGGACACGGGCAGCCCGGACGGCGACGGCCGCGGGGCGGCGAGGAAACCCGGTGTTCCTCACTTGTTCCTCACTAATACACTTATCTTGACTTAGTTTCTGGTATTAGTAGACTTTCCATGCCCACGTCCCCGATGCGGAAGGTGCCCATGTACAAGCGTTCGATCGCCGCGCTCCTCGCCCTGCTCGTCCTCCCCGGGGCGCTCGCCGCGTGCGGATCCTCCTCGAGCACAGGCAAGGGTGTAGCTCTGGTGGCGTACTCGACCCCGCAGGGGGCCTTTGCCTCGCTGATCCCCGCCTTCCAGGCGACCACCGAAGGCAAGGGGACCACATTCAGCCAGTCCTACGGGCCCTCCGGGGAACAGAGCCGCGCGGTCGTCAATGGGCTGCACGCGGACGTCGTGAACTTCTCCCTGGAACCGGACGTGACGCGCCTGGTGAAGGCGGGCCTGGTGTCCTCCAGCTGGAACCAGGGCCCGACCCACGGCTTCGTGACCAACTCGGTGGCGGTGATCATCGTGCGCAAGGGCAACCCCAAGCACATCACCGGCTGGAGCGACCTCGTCAAGCCGGGCGTGGAAGTGCTGACGCCGAACCCCTTCACCTCGGGCAGCGCGCGCTGGAACATCGTGGCGGCGTACGGGGCGCAGTTGAAGGAAGGCAAGACCCCCGCGCAGGCGCAGGCGTACCTGACCGAGCTCTTCCACCACGTGGTCAGCCAGGACAGCTCGGCGCGCACCGCGCTGCAAACGTTCCTGGCGGGCCGCGGTGACGCGCTGATCGACTACGAGGACGAGGCGATCTCCGACCAGAAGAAGGGGTCCCCGATCGAATACGTGATCCCACACGACACGATCCTGATCCAGAACCCCGTCGCGGTCGTCGGCAAGGAAGGGGCCGCGGCGGCGAAGAGCTTCGTCGCCTACCTGCTCTCCCCCGCGGGCCAACGGATCTGGGCGGCCAATGGCTACCGCCCTGTGATTCCGGGGATCGCGGCCGCCTCGAGCTTCCCGACGCCCCCGGGCCTCTTCACGATCGAAGCGCTCGGCGGGTGGAGCAAGGTGGACAAGCAGTTCTTCGAACCGGAAACGGGGCTCGTGACGAAGATCGAGCAGTCGCTGGGGGTCTCCACCGCGAAATAGGCGCACCGCCTGCACACGCCTGGAGCACACCACCTGAACCGGGCCAAGCACCACCGACCAGCCGTGAGCACCAACCCCACAAGCCTGACACTCCCGCGTCCCGCCCGCCGACAGCGGTCGCCCTCCCCCGGCCGCCGCCACGCCGCGGGGCTGGCGAGCGCGGCGCTCGGCCGCGGCCTGCTGGGCATCTACCTCTCCGTGCTCGTGCTGCTGCCGATCGCGGCGCTGCTGGCGCAGGCGAGCCACGGCGGCGCGGAGGCCTTCTGGCGGGAGATCTCCTCGCCGGAGGCGGTCGCGGCGATCAAGCTGACCTTGATCGCATCGGCCATCGTGGTCGCGCTCAACGCGGTGTTCGGAACGCTGATCGCGTGGGTGCTGGTGCGCGACGAGTTCCCCGGCAAGCGGGTCGTGGGCGCGTTGATCGACCTACCCTTCGCGCTGCCAACGGTCGTGGCCGGCGTGGTGCTGCTCGCGCTGTACGGGAAGGGCAGCCCGTTGGGAATCGACATCACGTTCACCCGCACCGCCGTCGCGATGGCGCTGCTGTTCGTGACGCTGCCGTTCGTGGTGCGCTCGGTGCAGCCGGTGCTGCTGGAGCTCGACCGCTCGATGGAGCAGGCCGCGGCCTCGCTGGGCGCCAGCCAGCTCACGGTGTTTCGCCGGATCGTGCTGCCCAACCTGACGCCGGCGATCCTCTCCGGGGTGGCGCTCTCCTTCGCGCGCGCGGTCGGGGAGTACGGCTCGATCGTGCTGATCTCGGGCAACCTGCCCTTCAAAACGGAAGTGGGGTCGGTGTACATCTTCACCCAGATCCAGGACGAAAACCTGCCGGCCGCGGCGGCGGTGTCGATGCTGCTGCTGCTCTGCGCGCTCCTCGTGCTCGGCGCGCTCACGGTCCTCACGCGCATGAGGTCCCGGCATGTCCGCTAGGGCGGGTCGCCTGGGGCTGCGATTCGTGGCGCTCGGCTACCTGGCGCTGCTGCTCTTGCTGCCGGTGGGAATGATCTTCTACCGCACCTTCGAACACGGCCTCGGCGCGGTGTGGAGCGCGGCGAGCGCGCCGAACGCGGTGCACGCCTTCTGGCTGTCGATCGAGCTGGTGGCGATCGCGGTGCCGCTCAACACGGTCTTCGGCATCGGCCTCGCGCTGCTCTTGGAGCGCGGGCGCTTCCGCGGCAAGGCGCTGCTCGGCCTTGTGATCGACCTGCCGTTCGC
Source organism: uncultured Solirubrobacterales bacterium (assembly GCA_963715925.1). Lineage (GTDB taxonomy): Bacteria > Actinomycetota > Thermoleophilia > Solirubrobacterales > Solirubrobacteraceae > Palsa-744. The sequence goes on from OY970282.1 coordinate 488,670, forward strand.
GATCTCCCCGGTCGTCGTCGGGCTCTCGCTCGTGCTGGTGTACGGCAGGACCGGCTGGTTCGGCGACTGGCTCGCGGCGCACGGCATCCAGGTGATCTTCTCGGTGCCCGGGATGGTGCTCGCGACCGCGTTCGTGTCGCTGCCGTTCGTCGCGCGCGAGACGATCCCGGTGCTGCGCGAGCTGGGCACCTCCGCCGAGCAGGCGGCCGCGACGCTGGGCGCGAGCTCCTGGCAGACCTTCCGCCGGATCACCCTGCCGGGCATCCGCTGGGGGGTCGTGTACGGGGTGGTGCTGACGACCGCCCGCGTGCTCGGCGAGTTCGGGGCGGTGAGCGTCGTGTCGGGGCGGATCGAGGGCCAGACGCAGTCGCTGCCGCTGTACGTGCAGGACCGCTTCGAGAACCTCGACCCGACGGGCGCGTACACCGCGGCGGTGGTGCTGGCGCTGCTGGCGTTCGCTACGCTCGCGGCGATGAGCCTGCTGACGCGCCGCGCGCGCAGGTCCTCCGACCCGGGGCCCCTCGGCCCGGTGGAGCTCGCGGACCACTCCGCGGCGTCGGCGGCGCGCGGGCCCGCGCCGGCGGGGGCGGGGGCGGGGCTCTAATGGCGATCGAGGCGCGCGGCGTGAGTAAGCGCTTCGGCGAGTTCGAAGCGCTGCGGGACGTCACCGTCGCGGTCGACGACGGGTCGCTGACCGCGCTGCTGGGCCCCAGCGGGAGCGGCAAGTCGACGCTGCTGCGGATCGTCGCGGGCCTGGAGACCCCCGACTCCGGCCGGGTCATGATCGGGGGGCGCGACCTCACGGATACCCCGGCGCGCGAGCGCGGGGTGGGGTTCGTGTTCCAGCACTACGCGCCCTTCAAGCACATGACCGTGTACGACAACGTGGCGTTCGGGCTGACGGTGCGCCGGCGCCCGAAGGCGCAGGTGCGCGCGCGGGTGCACGAACTGCTGGCGCTGATGCACCTCGACGGCCTGGGCGAGCGCTACCCCGCCCAGCTCTCCGGTGGGCAGCTGCAGCGGATGGCGCTCGCCCGCGCGCTCGCGCCCGAGCCGGAGGTGCTGCTGCTGGACGAGCCCTTCGGCGCGCTGGACGCGCAGGTGCGGGGCGAGCTGCGCGAATGGCTGCGCCGCCTGCACGAGGACATCCATGTGACGACGATCTTCGTCACCCACGACCAGGAGGAGGCGATGGACGTGGCGGAGCAGATCGTCGTGATGCACGCCGGGGCCATCGAGCAGGCGGGCACCCCGCGGGAGCTCTACGAGAGCCCCCGCAACGGCTTCGTGATGTCGTTCGTCGGGCCGGTCAACCGCCTCGGCGACGCGCTGCTGCGCCCCCACGACATCCACATCCTGCCCAACCCCGACGACCCAGGCGCCGTCGAGGCGCTGGTGCGCCGCGTGGTGCACCTCGGCTTCGAGGTGCGCGTTGAGCTGACGCTCCCCGACGGCCGCGACCTCTGGGCGCAGGTGACGCGCGAGAGCGCGCAGGAGCTCGAGCTGGAGGAGGGCCAGATCCTCCCGGTGCGCCTGCCCGCCCCGCGCACTTTCGCGGTGTAGACCGGCCCTGGCCTTCGCCGCCTCCCCCAGCCCGCGACGGCCGGCGGCAACCTACGGCCGCTCAGCGAGTCTGCCAGGCGTCCTCTTCGCGCGTTAGGGCGATGACCTCTTTAGGCAGCTTCCCGGCGGCGACGTCGGCGACGGTGACCCGCTCGAGCACCTTGCGGAGGTTGGCGCGCAGCGCCACCCACACCTGCTGGAGGGACTCCGCGGAACCGGCGTAGGCGACCTCCTCGGGCCGCTGGCCACGCACCCCCACGAGCGGCCCCTCGACCGCACGGATCACGTCCGCGAGCGTCACCTCGTCGGCGGGATGGGCCAGCCAGTAGCCTCCTTCGGGCCCGCGCTGGCTGCGCACGATGCCCGCGCTGCGCAGCTGCGTGAGGATGTTCTCCAGGAACGACAGCGGGATACCCTGGGCCTGGGCGACCTCGTCGACCTTGCGGGGGGATTCGGAGCTGCTGGTCGCCAGCTCCACGGTCGCTCGCACGGCATAGTCGGCCTTCGCGGTCACACGCATCGCGGGATTCTCTACCAAAACGCGCCCGGGCGCGTCGCGGGGAGGCACGTGGGCCACCGGCGCCCTCGACGACGGCCCCGCCTCCGACCCGCCCTGGCAGGGCTATCAGAGGGTCAGATAGGTCGATCGGATGAAGGTGATGCCGGCGTTGGTCGCCACCTTCCACTTCTTCCCGGCGGGTACGATGAACGTGAGGACCGCCTTGGTCGTCCCGGTGGCGGCTGCGCTGTTCACGTCTTCGGCGATGACGGTGCCGCCGACCGAGACTTGGATGGTGGTTTCCGTCGCCGTTTTACACGACACCGTGAGGACGACCTCCACGGGTTCGGCGGCGGACGGTTCGAATTCGGTGTTCTGCGCGCGTTCGGTCAGCGCCCCGTATTCTCCGGCGACAAAGCTGGCGCCTTTTTCGCCTTTTGCCCCAGTTTCACCTTTTTCGCCTTTCGCGCCCGTTTCCCCTTTGGCGCCCGCCGCGCCCGCTTTGCCTTCTTTGCCTTCTTTACCTTCCGCGCCTTTCGCGCCAGCTTCGCCTTTTTCGCCTTTTTCGCCTTTGGCCCCAGCTTCGCCTTTCGCGCCCGCCGCGCCAGCTTTGCCTTCTTTGCCTTCTTTACCTTCTTTTCCTTCTGCGCCTTTCGCGCCAGCTTCGCCTTTTTCGCCTTTTTCGCCTTTGGCCCCAGCTTCGCCTTTCGCGCCCGCCGCGCCAGCTTTGCCTTCTTTGCCTTCTTTGCCTTCTTTTCCTTCCGCGCCTTTCGCGCCAGCTTCGCCTTTGACGCCCTGTTCACCTTTCGCGCCCGCCGCGCCCGCTTTGCCTTCTTTGCCTTCCGCGCCTTTCGCGCCAGTTTCGCCTTTGACACCTTCCGCGCCTTTGGGTCCTTCCTTACCTTCCTTACCTTCTTTGCCTTCCAAGCCTTCTGGGCCCTGTTTGCCTTCCGGGCCCACCGCGCCGACTTCACCCCTCAACCCTTCAGCGCCTCTGGGCCCTTCCTTGCCTTCTACACCTTCCACGCCTTTCGCACCAGCTTCGCCTCTGACACCTTCCGCGCCTTTAGGCCCTTCCTTACCTTCTGGTCCTTCCTTACCTTCTTTGCCTTCCAGGCCTTCCTTGCCTTCCTTGCCTTCCGGGCCTTCTGGGCCCTGTTTGCCTTCCGGACCCACCGCACCGACTTCACCCCTCAACCCTTCAGCGCCTCTGGGTCCTTCCTTGCCTTCTACACCTTCCACGCCTTTCGCACCAGCTTCGCCTCTGAGACCTTCCGCGCCCCTAGGTCCTTCCTTACCTTCTTTGCCTTCTTTGCCTTCCGGACCCACCGCACCGACTTCACCCCTCAACCCTTCAGCGCCTCTGGGTCCTTCCTTGCCTTCTACACCTTCCACGCCTTTCGCACCAGCTTCGCCTCTGAGACCTTCCGCGCCCCTAGGTCCTTCCTTACCTTCTTTGCCTTCTTTGCCTTCCGGACCCACCGCACCGACTTCACCCCTCAACCCTTCAGCGCCTCTGGGCCCTTCCTTGCCTTCTACACCTTCCACGCCTTTCGCACCAGCTTCGCCTCTGACACCTTCCGCGCCTTTGGGTCCTTCCAGGCCTTCCTTGCCTTCCGGGCCTTCTGGGCCCTGTTTGCCTTCCGGGCCCACCGCGCCGACTTCACCCCTCAACCCTTCAGCGCCTCTGGGTCCTTCCTTGCCTTCTACACCTTCCACGCCTTTCGCACCAGCTTCGCCTCTGACGCCCTGCGGGCCAGCTTCGCCCCTTGGCCCCGCTTCGCCTTTGGCCCCGGGGTGACCTTCCTTGCCTTCCGCGCCCGCCGCGCCCGTCGCGCCCCTGGGCCCTTCCTTGCCTTCTACACCTTCCACGCCTTTCGCACCAGCTTCGCCTCTGACGCCCTGCGGGCCAGCTTCGCCCCTTGGTCCCGCTTCGCCTTTGGCCCCGGGGTGACCTTCCTTGCCTTCCGCGCCCGCCGCGCCCCTGGGCCCTTCCTTGCCTTCCAGGCCTTCCGGACCAGTTGCGCCGCTGACGCCGACTGCGCCCGCTTCCCCCCTGGGCCCCTCCTGGCCTTCCGGACCCAGGGCGCCGGTTTCGCCCTTGACGCCTGCTTCCCCCCGGAGCCCTTCCTTGCCTTCTACGCCCGCTGCGCCCCTGGGGCCCGCCGCGCCTGTGCTGCCCCGAGGGCCCGGCGCGCCAACTGCGCTCCTTGGTCCTTCCCTGCCTTCCGCGTCCGCATCGCCACTCGGCCCTGCTTTGCCTTCAGGGCCCGGTTCGCCTCTGACACCCGGTTCGCCCCTGGGCCCTTGCTTGCCTTCGGGGCCCGATTCCCCTGACAGCCCTTCCCTACCTTGCGGGCCCGTACACCCCGGAGGACCTGGGGGACCCCCCACTCCCGCAAACCCAATCGGAAACCATTCGAGCCCCTGCCATCCAGGGGGGCCTGGAGGAGGACCCGCTCCGGGAGGCCCCCCCGAAAAGCCTTCAGACCCCAGCGTGCTCTGACACCCCGGAGGACCTTGGGGGCCGCTTGGGCCACGGGGACCTCTGGAGCCTCTGATCCCCGTCGCTTTGGCGGGGGCGCTACCACTGGATTGCATGTCCCTCAACGCCTTCGATTGCGTGCCCCCCAACGCTTTTGCGCCATCCGCAAGCGCGATACGCAACTGTGAATTATTAGATTTCGTGGAGTGAATCAGATAATGCGTGGCAGCCAGCACGCCGCCGCTCACGAAGAGCACAACCGCAAGCGCGGCGGGGATCGAGCGGTGGACGATTGCCTTCAACATGCCGTATCCTGCATACGGTCGCTTACGGACGGCCGCTGGCTGCTCCCGCGCAGCGGTCCGACCAGAGCGAGGGAACCCCGAACCCTTTCGACCCAAACTGCATGAAACCTTTAGGCGTGGGTCAAGACTTTTCAAGCTCGACAGGGCAAGCAGAGTCCGCGGGCCACAGAGCCGACGCCTTTCGATCCGATACAGTTGCCACCTGCAACGCGCTCGGTTATTCGGTATGGCCATAGCAGTTCTGGCTGCTCCCCCACTCTCAGGGTGCGGGACGAGCGAGCCCATGCTGCACACCGTTACCGTGGAGCGAGCCGTCGCCGCTTCGATCCTCACCCAGCACCACCTGTATACGACGGTGCGGTGTCCGCTCAAAGTGCCAAAGAAGGCGGGGACCGTGTTCACGTGCACGGCCAGCCTCAACGTCGGGACGTACCCGGTCACGGTGACCGAGACCAACGACAGCGGCCACGTCAGCTACCAGGATCAGGCACCGCTGACGGCTCTCAATATCGCGAAAGTCGAGCAGGCGATCAAGCAGTCGATCGGCAGCCAGAGGCACCTCAGCTCGACCGTGAGCTGCCCCGCAGAGGTCATCCAGAAGACCGGAATCGTGTTTACATGCACGGCGACGGTCAACGACAAGCCGTACCCGTTCGAAGTGACCGAGACGGATGGCAGCGGCCACGTCCGCTACATCGGACGCTGATCCCGCGAGATGTCCCAGCTAGCGATAGGCCGTAGGAACTCCCGGCCAGCGCCGCTCGTACTTCAAGCGAGTCGGAGCGCCTACGCGCGCGCCTCGCGCCACATCGCCCACATCCGGGGGCCGCGCGGCAGGCGCAACTCTTCGGTGACGCGGAAGCCGTGGCGGGCGTAGAAGTCGATGTTACGCTCCTTGGAGGACTCCAGGTAGGCCCCGACCCCGTCAGAGTCGCACTGTTCGAGCACGGGGCCCAGCACGGCCGAGCCGAGACCCTGCCCCTGGGCGGCGGGGTCGGTGCCCAGCACCGCGAGGTACCAGTGGGGCGGGTGGTGCGGATGTTTGCGCTCGAGTCCGAGCAGGCCGGCGCCGATCAGGGGACCGCGCGCGAACAGGCGGGGGTGGAGCATGATCCGCGCAAGACCGAGGTCCTGGCGGACAGTCGTCCTCCAGCGCTTCGGCGGCGCCCACAGCGCGGCGGAGGAGAGCTCGGGCGTCGTCCACACCTCACGGTCGCCGAGCAGGTGGCGCAGGCGCGCGGCGTTGAAGCGCTCGAGCACCCTGGGACGCAGGTCGTCGGGCCGGCACGACCACATCGCCACCGGGTCGTCAAAGAACGCCCGCGCGAGCATCTGCGCGAGCCCCGTCAGGTCCTCCGGCGTGGCACGGCGGGTGGGGGTGGGAGCAGGCACAGACGCAGGATGACACGATCGCGAGGACCGTGCCTGCCCCTCCCCCGGGACTCGCCGGATATATGGGCCTATGGTCGGCCGTCGGCGAGTTTCGCGGGGATGCTCGGAGGAGCGCAGCCCCACGATCCCCTATTTTTTGCAGTTGGGGTAACTGGGGTAGAGTTCACAGTATTCTTTTTCGCGTTTTTCCTGCGCTTCCTTTTCGCGTTTTTCGCGTGCTTCTTTTTCCGCCTGGCTTTCTTTGGGAGTGGTTTCTTCTTTGGGAGTAGTTTTTTCTTCTTTGGGGGTTGTTTTTTCTTCTTTAGCAGTCGTCGACGTGGTGGTCGTCGATTTGGTCGTCGTGGAGGTGCCGGTCGCAGGGTATTCGTAGCCGCCACCACCACCGGAGGGGTTGCTGGAGCCGGGGGTGCCGGACGCGGGTTCGGTGGAGGCAGGCGTGTGCTTAGGGTCGGCCGCGGCGGTCACCGCGTGCCACGTCCCGCCGAAGCTTTTGAGCCCCTGCCCATTGACCTGGCCCTTCGCGTGGTCGCCGGAGAAGCGGTAGAGCGGCATTCCGCGGAGCGTCACCTGGAGCATCCCGTCGGAGCGGCGCAGGATCCCCAGGCCGCCGTGCACGCCGGGCCCGACCTTGAGCTTGGCTTTGCGCGAGCTCACCGTCAACGGCGGCCAGAACTTGAAGCATTCGCTGCTCTTGCACAGGAGGTGGTGCGTGGTCTCGGGGCTCAGCGCGTAGAGCGTGCGACCCTGCGCGTTGACGACGATATGCTCGCCGAGCTTCGAGCTCGTCGACGAGTTGACCGTCGAAGCCATGCTCACCGCGAGCGCCAGCGCCGCGCCCGCCGCGAGCGCGAGCGTCGCCGCCGCCACCCCCAGAGCCAGCCTTGTGGGGCGCCCGCGCGCCCCCCTCCCTCCTGCGCCATTCCTCCTGAAATCAAGCATGTCGCTCCCTTCGCCGGTGGTCACTAACCGCAAGGACGCCACCCGCGCCGAAACCTTCCAAGAGAGAGACACTCAGACCAAAGCCCCCCCGACGCTCAGACCAAAGCCCCCTCGCCCTCTGAGGCGAGCGCCCCCTCGTGGAGGCCGGCCGCGTCGGGGCTCGCGCCCACGAGTTGACCACCAGGGCACTCCTCGGCGCTCACCGCGCGGCGCGGGTTTTCGATCCCGACCGCGCCGATCAACCCCCCGAGCAGGACGAGGCAGCCGGCGATCCCAATGCCCACCCGGAAGCTCTCAAGCGACGCCTCGTCGGCGGCACGAGTGATCGCGCGCGCCTGCCGGGGCGGGAGCCCCACAACCGAGGGGTGCCCGAGCGCCGTCCGCTTCGCCTGCGCGACGGCCACCTGCGCGGGCGGGGAGAGCGGCACCCCCCGCAGGTGGCTCTCCAGCGTCGAGGAGAACTGGACCGCCACGACGGCGCCGAGCGCCGCGATCCCGAGCAGGCCGGCGACCCGCGCGACCGCGTTGTTCACGCCCGAGGCGATCCCCGCCTGGCGCTCCTCCACGCCCGCGAGAACGGCCGCCGTGAGCGGCGCCACCGTGAGCGAGAGCCCCAGCGAGAACAGCAGCAGCGCGGGGAGGACCTCGGTGAGGTAGTCGACGTGGACCTGCACGCGCAGCAGCGCCAGCAGCCCGACACCGGCGACCGCGGGCCCCAGGCCCATGAACAGACGCGGCCCATAGCGGTCGGCCAGCCCCCCGAAGCGGCGCGAGAGCGCCAGCATCACTAGCGTCGCCGGCAGCGTCGCCAGGCCGCTCTGCAGCGGCGTGTAGCCGGCGACCTGCTGCAAGAACAACACGAGGAAGAAGAACAGCACCGAGAGCCCCGCGTACATCGAAAGCGTCTCGATGTTGCCGACAGCGAAGTTGCGCCGCGAGAAGAGGCCCAGCGGGAGCATCGGGTGGGAGGCGCGCGACTCGTAGAGCAGGAACGCCCCGAACAGGAGCAGGCCGGCGATCAGCGGACCCGCGACCGCGGGGGAGGACCAGCCCAGGCGCGGCTGCTCGATCAGCGCGAAGACCGGCCCCCCAAGACCCAGCGCGCAGAGCAGCGCGCCGGTGAAGTCCACCTCGTGGCCGCCCTCGCGGGGCGCGGCGCGCGGGATCACCGCGAGGATCAACGCCACGCACACGACCACGAAGGGGAGGTTGATAAGGAAGATCCACCGCCACGACGCAACCCCGAGCAGCACCCCGCCGCCGAGCGGGCCAAGCGCTGCCGCGATCGCCCCAAACGCCGTCCACGTGCCGATCGCCGCGCCACGCTCGGCCTCCGGAAACGTCGCGACGATCACCGCCAGGGAGCTCGGCATCAGCAGCGCGCCCGCGACGCCCTGCAGCGCGCGGAAGGCGACCAGGAAGCCGATCGTGGGCGAGAGCGCGCACAAAAGCGAGGCCGCGCCGAAGCCGCCGACGCCCAGCGCGAACACCCGCCGCTCGCCAAAGATGTCCCCGAGCGAGCCCCCGATCAGAATCAGCGAGCCGAGCGTCAGCAGGTAGGCGTTGGAGATCCACTGCTGGCCGGCGAGGCCGCCCCCGAGGTCGCGCTGAATCGTGGGCAGCGCCACGTTCACAACCGTGCCGTCGAGCAGCGCGATCCCCGACCCGATGATGCACGCCGCCAGCGTGAGGCTCTTGACCCGAGCGGAAGACAGCGAGCTCATGCCAACCCAATGTACGGCACGCCACCGCACTCGCCGCCCCGCGTACGCTTCGCCGATGGCAGACCACGCCGAGACCGCGATCCAGGTGGTCATCACCGGGACCGTCCAGGGCGTCGGCTTGCGCGAGGCCACCCGGCGCCGAGCAAGCGAGCTCGGTGTCGCGGGGTGGGTGCGCAACGCAGACGACGGAACCGTGGCCGTGCACGCGGAGGGCCCGTCCGCCGCGATCGAGACGCTCATCGCCTTCCTGCTCGAGGGCCCGCCGGGCGCCTCCGTCATCGACGTTGCCGTGCACGACGTCCGGGTCGAGGGCCATGAGCAGTTCGCGATCCGTGGCGTTAGCGCTGGCGCATTCGTCGTACAGCAGCACGCGGCCACGACGCGCCACTTCGACCTGCGCCTCGAGGTCGCCGGGGCGATGCGGTCCTGGGCGGTGCCCAAGGGCCCGTCGCTGGACCCGTCCGTCAAGCGCCTGGCCGTCCAGGTCGCCGACCACGGGATCGACCACAACGCCTTCGAGGGCCCAACCGACCACGGCGGCGTGGTGGTGTGGGATCGTGGCCACTATGAGCAGGGCGGCAGGGTGGCGTGGCCCGAGGCACTGGACCGCGGGCACGCCGTGTTCGTCCTGCACGGCGAGAAGCTCCGCGGCGGCTTCGCGCTACAGCGCACGCGGTCGGGGCGGGCGGGGCCTGCGCAATGGCTGCTGGTCAAGCGGCGCGACGAGCAGGCACGCCCCAGTTCGGACATCGTCGCCGAGCAGCCCGCCTCGGTGCTCAGCGGCCGGACGCTGGAGGAGCTGCTGCGGAGCTCGGACTAGTGCCCGTCCGCGGGTGGGGATTTGCGCTCCAGCTTGCGCTGAGCAGCCCGGCGCTTGTCCGCCAGCCGGCGAGCGCGCGAGGCGGCGCTCGGGCGAGTGGCGCGCCGGCCGCGGGGCACAGCCAGGGCCCGCTCGAGGCGCTCGGCGAGCCGCTCCAGGGCGAGCTCCCGGTTGCGCGCCTGCGAGCGCTCGTCCTGGGCCACCGCCACAAGCCGCGGTCCGGCTCGCGCGAGCACGCGGGCGCGCTGTGCCTCGCTGAGCGCAGGTGAGGCGAGCACGTCGAAGATGGCTTCCACGCGCGAGGCGGTCACGTTGGCGTGCTGACCGCCAGGACCCGACGAGCGGCTCGTGCGGAGCGTGATCTCAGCCAGCGGGATGGCCAACTCGCGGCCGACACGCAGCAGCCGTCGCGGGCCTTCGGCCTCACTCAACCGTAGCCCCCGACCAGCTCCCTTGGCGCTCGCCCGTGGCGACCAGGTGGGACGTCGACACCGGCAGGTGCACCCATCAGACCTTTCGCGCCTTGACCGCCGTTCCGTACGCGCAGATCTCCGTCCAGATCGAGCCGAGCTCAGAGGTGTCAAAGCGGAAGGCGACGATCGCGTTCGCGCCCTTGGCCTCCGCCTCCGCCACCAGCCTGTCGGTGGCGTGTTGGCGGCCGGCCGCAAGCATCTTCGTCATGCCTTTCAGCTCGCCGCCGACGAGCGACTTCAGCACCGCGCCCACCTGGGAGCCGAGGTTGCGCGAGCGGACCGTCAGTCCGAACACCTCGCCAAAGACCTCCTCGATCTCATAACCCGGGAGGTCGTTCATCGTCGAGATGATCACACGAACAAAAGTATCAGCCTCGTACTCCTGCTCGGCTTCGCTGGAGATGCCTCATTTGATCACCAGGATCAGGCGAGTCGATGTGCAGGCCTATTGTTCTAGTGCCCTAGTTCACCAGTAGATAGCCAGCCGCCCTGGAGGCCGCTAACGTAAGCCGCGTGACTCGCCAGCCTGACACCGGGGGTATGGGGGACCTGGACTTCGCGATCGATCGCCGGGCCGAGGTCCCGATCGGGGTTCAGCTGGTGTGGGCCCTACGTGCGCACATTCACGATGGCAGGCTGACGGCCGGGCAGCGCCTCCCCGGCCTGCGGGACCTCGCGCAAGCGCTGCAGATCAACGCCAACACGGTGCGCGCCGTGTACCAGCGCCTGGAGCACGAAGGAATGATCGAAAGCCAGCAGGGAAGCGGAACGTACGTCACGGCCACCGCGCGCAAATCATCCACCGCGGTGGCGATCGCTGCGAGCGCCGCCCGCGAGGCCCACCAGACGGGCGTCGACCCACGCGAGGTCGCGGCTGCCCTGTACGTCGAGGCCACATCCCAGGCGCAACCCCACGACCAGGCAGCGGAGCACCGGCGGGGGCTGCGCACCCAGATCGCCGCCCTCGAGCAGGTTCTCGGGAAGATCGAAGCCGAACATCCCGGGCTCCTACCCGCCTCGCGTGCTCGAATCGTACGCGGCCCGCGACTGCTGGACGTCGAAGAGCTCGAGCAGACCCAGAACCACCTCATACGCCGACTCGCCGCGGTCCAAACCGCGAGGGACGAGCTCCGAGACGAGCGGCAGGCCTCCACAGAGCAGACACATGAAGCGCCCACCACCCCGAAGCGCGCCGCCCGACGCGCAAAGACACGGCCCGCCCCAGCCGGCGCCTAAAGACCTGCGCGAGGCGGTCAACTGGTTGGGTGCCGCTTTCGGGTTTGTAGAGCGCGTCCGGATCGGCCCGAGACGGGTGCTGCCGAGGACGAGCAGCGCCGCGTCGAACGGAGTGGGTACTAACCTTGGGGGCGATGTTCGACATGCGAGCCCTCCCTACCGCGGCTGCCGCGCTTTCAGACCTGAGCGAGCGCGATCAGGCTATTCTGCGCGACGTAGCCGGTGGGCTAAGCCCCAAAGAGATCACCGAACGCATCGGCATTCCAGAGGACGAGCTGTACCGCTTCATCGCGTGGGTCCTGGAGGAGATCCAGCCAGCGCCCAACGGCGACACGATGCACGAGGTCTACGCGCGCCACGCAAGCCGTCCCGCCAGCCCGTCCGACATCGAGGAGTTCGAGCGGCGCTTCGGGCCGTCCCTGCCGCCCGACGACGAGGGCTGACCGCCGGTGACCGGCCAGATCAGAACCGACGGGCTCGCGGAGCGCGTCTCGTCATAGCGGGGGCACTCCACCCTACCCAGCACCGTCAAGCGATGGTGCGTCCGGGTTACTCACCCCGGCGGCGAGCGCCGGAAGCCTCGGTACGATCGTCCGAGACGATACGACTGACGCGAGGTGATGGCGACGAGCAGACGATGAAACGGCGCAAGTATCGGTATGGACGACCCACGAGTCGTGCGTGCGGCCTTTACGCTGCGTGAGGCAGCCGCCTACCTTGGGCTGCCCAACTCTACCCTGTATAACTGGGCGCGGCCCAGTGGTGGGGCGGTGCCGGTCATCACCTGCTTTCCGGCTCACGGCAGGGAGGCGACCGTGCCGTTCATCGGCTTCGCGGAGGCGTACGTCCTCTCCGCGTTCCGTCGTGCGGGGGTGCCGATGCAGCGCATCCGTCCGGCGGTCGAGGTGCTGTCCTCCGGGATCGGGGTCGATCACGCACTGGCTTCCCGGCGGCTCTATACCGACGGCGCAGAGGTGCTCTACGACTACGCCAGCAGCGAACACGACGAGGAGCTGCGTGGACTGACGGTCGTCAGGTAGGGCGGTCCGCAACCTCCTTCGAACGGGTGAGAGCGCCGGCCGTCAAGCGCCGCGTAGTGCTGTCAAGCTCCGTAGCGTGGGTGTGCTGCCCGATTACTCCCGCCAAGCCGAGCACTACGACGAGACGCGCTCCGCGAGCCCATCGGTTCTGCGGGCACTGCGCAAGGCTCTCAAAGGCGCACCCGGCCGACGACTCGCCGACATCGGTGGCGGGACGGGCAACTACGCCCTCGCCCTCAGACGGGAAGGATGGGAGCCTGTTGTGGTGGACCGCTCGGCCGCAATGCTGGCGTGGGCAACCGCCAAGGGGCTCGAGACCGTAGAGGCAGACGCACAACGACTGCCGTTCGAGGACGAGACGTTCGACGCCGCCACGATGATCTCGATGCTGCACCACGTCGAGGACCGCGGCGCCGCACTGGCCGAGGCGCGGCGCATCCTCAGACCTCGAGGACGCCTGGTGCTCAAGGGCTACACGGGTGAGGATGCCGCCACCCTCTGGATTCTCGACTACTTTCCGAGCAGCCGGCGCTGGATGGACGCGACTCACCCGCCGCGGGCGGCGATACTGCAGGAGCTACCCGGCGCGCGGCTCTTCGCTTTCGAGTTCGAGGACATGCAGGACGCATCGCTGGCCGCTCTCTCGGCCGACCCCGATCGTGTTCTGGAGGCTGCAAAGAGGGGCGAGACGAGCTATTTCGAGCGGATGTCGCGCGACCATCCCGAGGAGCTACGCGCTGGGGTTGCGCGGCTCCGAGATGACATCGCGGCCAGCCGGGCCCCGAAGCGTGCCGGGACGGCGACGGTGTGCAGCTGGACCAAGCGCTGATATGGACACTCGCGCTCACGCTGCGAGCAAGCGTCCTCACGAGTACTCATCAGTCGCTCCAAGCGCAAGCCATCCCGCCAGCCCGTCCGACATCGAGGAGTTCGAGCGGCGCTTCGGCCCGTCCCTCCCGCCCGACGATGATTCACGGTTCTGTTCATGATATTGTTCAGGAAAATGTTTATGCACTCTACATTGATGATCGCTGACGTCGGCGAGGGTCGCCAAGCCCTGCCACCAGCTCGCAGCATCAGCCATCCGACGAACATCGGGAGGATCCCGTGGCCAGCGCCGTAGCCAACCGTCTTGACTCCATCCGTGACCGCGGTGGGATCAAGTCCCGCGAGGTCGCCCAGTTGCTCGACACCACGCCGCAGACAGTCTCGCGCTGGCGTACCGGCAGGGTCGAGCCGCAGCCCGACCGCCTACAGCGACTGCTCACGCTCGAGTGGTTGGTCGGTGAGCTCGCAGAGTTCTACGAGCCCCAGGAGGCACGCCTGTGGCTGTTCGCGCCACACCGCCTGCTCGCAGGCGACCGACCCGCCGACCGCATCCAGCAGGGCAAACTCGACGACGTGCTCGCCCTCATCGCCCAGCTACGCGACGGCGCCTTCGTCTAACCGCCACCGGCTACGCAGCGGACGTGGTCTACTCGCCTGAACTGCTCGATCTGCTGCAAGCGATCGACCCGGCCCCCTGGACCGGCCAAGCATTCCGGCACATGTTCGGTGACCACCCACCCGATGCCGAGAACACCCGCGGAGCGCGCTGGAACCCGCCCGGCGTCGCCGCGATCTACACCAGCCTCACTCGCGGGGGCGCGCTTGCCGAGGCCGAGCACCAGATCGCTATCCAGCCCATCCGGCCACGCGCCCGCCGCACTGTCTACACACTCGAGATCACACTCGCCAGTGTCCTCGACCTCACCGACCCCGCGCTCCTGCAGAACCTCGGCGTCGGACCTGCCGAGCTTGCAGCCGATGACATGCTCGCGTGCCGCCAACTCGGCGGCGCAGCCCACTGGCTCGGGCGCGGCGGCCTGCTGCTGCCATCGGCGCGCAGCAGCGCCACGCATCTCGTGATCTTTCCCGCCACGCGATCACCTGACGCCCGCTTTGAGATTCTCAAGGAAGAACCCTTGGGATCATCAGACGGACCCTGAGCCCCCATCCCAACGCCATCTGGTGTGAGCCGCCCTGGGCCAAGGGACTACGGGCTGAACCGTGCCTAGCGCTGATCCGGCCGAGGTCCCAGCGAACCGCAGCGCGGGGCACGACGCCTGCGGACGGCTGGGCCACACGCCGCGCCGAAGAGGAACCGGGGCGCGAAACCTCAATGTTGCGGTTTTGGAGGCTACATTGTCAGTAAATCGGGGGCTACCAATTATTCGTGCGTCGGGTCGCATTTCTCTGGAACTATTACAATACCCTCAATAAACTGCTTGAGTGTTAATATTTGAATCGCGCCCATCCTCGGGACCAGGGGACGCCAAAGACCGATAGCGGAGTACTTGTGACCGCTGGTAGCACTCGAAGCGCGCGAGAAAAAAATCGGTCGCAGCGACTATGAATCTGGCGCGTGCCGTTGCGGCAGGGTGTGTTTTGGGTTTACATTTTTAGACGTGCCCTCAAATAACACGTCCACCGTGGAGTCCTCTTCGACGCATGACCCGCAGTCGCGCATACTGCTCAGCAGACGAGAAGCCGCAGCCACACTGGGGGTAAGCCTGTCGCATTTCGGCCGTTTCATACAGCCACAGATGCCTTGCGTGCGGTGCGGTCAGCTCATTTTGTATCGGCCCCGAGATCTCCAGGAGTGGGCCGATAGGCTCACCAGCGTGCCGCCAGCCTTCCCCCGTGCGCGGAGGTCTACGATCCCGAGGGCAGGTGGATCGCCCCCGGCGCTTGCCTCGCCCGCACCGTTGAGCCCGAATAGGGCTCCTGATTTCTCTGCATTACCGCCCATGCCTGCGGCTGCGCCTCGACGTGCGAGAGCGCGTACAAGACGCCGCACCAGCCCGGCGAGGCGTCCACCCGATCAGCGCACTCGCTGGCCGTCCATCGTCATACGCCATCAGATCGCTTGCCCAGCGCACCTCGGCAAACGCTGTCGCTGCGAACCCCGCTACATCGCGAGAGTATGGGATCCTCGACGCCGTCGGCCCGTGAGCTCTCCATCGTTTCGCTCCCCGCACGAAGGAATTGCGTGGCAGCAGAACAAGCGCGTCGCGTTCCAACGAGGACAGGCGCAGGCGGACGACATCACCGTGATCGAGGCCTGCAATCGGTTTCTGCTCGCAATCCAGGATGGCACGGCGTTGAACAAGCGGGGCAGGCCCTACAAGAAAAACACAATCAAATCGATCGAAGGAATCCTCAACGGGCGTATCGCACGCGAGCTCGGATCGCTCCCGCTCGACTCGGTCCGTCGCAGCCAGCTTCAGGGCCTTGTGGACGAGATGGTCGCCGATGGACTCTCCGGCAGCTACGTTCGGAACGTGCTGAACGCGCTTCGCTCCCTCTATACCTACGCGATCGCGCACGAGTGGGTGCACGACTCGCCCATCGCCAACATCCTCCTACCTGCGGTCAACGAGAAGCCGCGGGACCGCATCGCGACGCCCCGAGAATTCAAGAAGCTGCTCATCGCGCTCGAGCCACCGGATGCCGTCCCCTTCGCACTGGCCGGTTACGCGACTGCGCGCAGCCAGGAGATACTCAACCTGGTCTGGTCGCACGTGGACTGGAGCGCTCGGGCCGTGCGCCTCGCCGACAACCCAGAGTACGCCAAGAGCGAAGCTGCAACGCGGTTGGTCCCGTTGATCCCGCACCTCAGGCGGATCCTGCGAGCTGAGTGGAAGCGCCAAGGTCGACCCTCCGGTAACAGCTTGGTGTGCCCGGCACGCAAGGCGAGAACCACCGGCCGGCTCAGCACATGCGGACTGTACGCCCGTGCCGACAAGGCGTGGGCAGCCAACGAACTCACGCGCATCCGCCTCCACGAGTGCCGGCACACCGCATCGAGCTGGATGCGAGCCGCCGGGATCGACCTGAAGGCACGGAGCGTGCTCATGGGACACGCAAGCACCGCCAGCACCGACCGTGGGGCCGGCTCGATCACCGACGATCGCTACACCCACCTGCTCCCTGGCGAAATTGAGCAGGCCGGTAAACGACTCGGGGACTACATAAGGGAAGCCGAAACCAAGAGACACCAATCCAAGCGACGAGACAAATAGCCGTCATACCTCACCGCCTGGCCGCAGGGCTCAGGTTTTGGCGCTGGCCGCGTACTCGGTGGCTAACCAACGCCGCCGATGATCGGTGCGCCGTGCTGGACGACGCTTGGGACGGTCTGCGTCTCGGGTCAGCGGGAGTGTTGCTCGCGGGCTCGATCCACCACTGCTCCTTCCCTCCGCGCGAGTGGTCCTCCCAGGACGCCCGCGCGGGACATCCCTGCGCCCGGTCATCGTCCCAAGCAGGAGCGTAAGCGGCGTCCGTCGACGCGCTCGCATCCAGGCGAAACCGGCCGTGAAGTCTGTTGTGCCGGGCTACCCGCTGTTCGCCCCGCTGGCCGCGATCCGCGGCACGCTCATGGGCTGAAACCGAAGTCTATGCCGGCGAGGCCCCGCGGGCCGCAAGCTGTCCGGCGAGGCGCATCGCCCGAGGCATCCGGCGCGCAAGGGTTACGGCGACGCGGTCTGAGCGGCGCATATACCCTGCCGCACCGTCGAGCTCAACCTGCACGGCGCGCTCCTCTCCCAGCGCATAGAGGTGCCATGAGCCAGGGACACTCTTCAGCTCGTGCTCGCCGCGGTCTGAGAACTGCATGTCAGAGCCCACAACGAGCTCCTTGACGGTTGAGGAGACGACGATCTCGCCGGGCCCCGCGAGCGCGCCGACGCGAGCGCCGATGTGGACCGCCAGGCCACCGAGATCCTCTCCGATCGCCTCACACTCGCCGGTGTGGACGCCGCCCCGCAGCTGTATGCCGAGCTCTGAGACGCTATCGCGCAGTGCCTCGGCGCATCGCATCGCGATCGCGGGGCCTCGAACGCAGACAGCGCACCGTCGCCGATGTGCTTGACGACCCGCCCGCCGTGCTCTGGGACGATGCGGTCGACGAGCGCGTCGTGACGCTCGAGCAGCTCGCGCCAGGCACGGTCGCCCACGGTTCGGCTCGGCATGCTGGACGGCGCCGGTGACGAACCGCTCGATCTCATCGACGAGCCCGTCGACGAGCCAGAAGTTGTGATCGATGCTCGAGAACCTGACGAAGCGCGCCCCGGTGATGCCATCCGCCATCCGTCGGCCCGCCTCGACCGGGATCAAGCGGTCGCCGTCGGCGTGCAGCACGAGCGTCGGCACGCGCACCGACGGCAGGACGTCGCGTACGTCGATCTGTTCGGCGGTTTCGATCAGCGCCCTGGCCATGCGCGGGCTTGCCGACGCCCGCATGAACATCCCAAACGCACGCTTCTGGGACTCGGTCGGAGTCATGCTCGGAGCGACGAGTTCCAAGGCCGTGATCCCGTCGCCCCAATGCTTGAGCCCCTCTCGCAGCTGATCGCGGATGAGCTCAGCACGCTCAAACTCCTCAGCCGAGAAATCCTCGGGTGCGACCCACGGGGTGCACGCGAACGTCCCGTACAAGATCAGCGAAGCGATCCGCTGTGGGCGCATCGCGGCCATCAACACCGAGGTGGGGCCACCTTCGGAGATGCCAAACAACACGGCCCGCTCTGAGCCAGCGGCATCGAGTACCGCCTCGATGTCGGCGACGCGCTCCTCGAGCATGGGCAGTTGCGGGATCGGGTCCGACAGACCGGTACCAGCCTTGTCGTAGATGATCAGCCGCGCGAACGAGGCAAGTCGGGTAAGACAGCGCGAGATCCCGGGGTCCGCCCAATGCAGATCGAGGTGGGAAATGAAGCCGGGCGAGATGAGCAGATCGACCGGGCCCTCGCCCACCACCTGGTAGGCGATCGAGATCCCATCTCGCTCGACGTACTGCGTCTGCGGCGGCTGCATGACAGCGAGTCTACGCTGCCGGTTTCGCGGATGAGCGACCGTGCGAGCACGGGGCCGCGCCTACGCTCGCTGCGGACGACGAGGGATAGCGCTGGGCAAGCGTGCGCGGCCCTCGTGCGAGAAGCGGATGCTGCGCCGCTTCGCTGACTTGCGCGGCGACCGGCGGCCGTTTGCCAACCTCCCGGGGTAGTCTTGGCGGCGTCACTGGGCGTGTCAAGGGAGTTGACCGAGCAGGAGGCATACGATGAGAACGTCCTCGCCGAGCAACGGATCGGTGTTCCGCCGTCTCGGCGATTATGCCGGGACTGTGCGTCACTACCGGCGGTTGACGTCGGTGGGCACGCCGCGCGAGGAGCTGCTCGCGTTTCAGCAGCGTCGCTTGGTTGCGATGGCGCGCCATGCGGCGGCGGTCTCGCCGCTTTACCGCGAGCTGTATGCCGGTGTCGAGCTCGCTGAGGACCTCGATGTGCGGGCGCTACCGGTCGTGACCAAGGCGATGCTGATGGAGCGCTTCGACGAATGGGTGTGCGATCCGCGGCTGCGGCTCTCAGAGGTCGAGAGTCATCTCGAGCGCATTCGCGGCGATGAGCTTTATCTCGGTGAGTACCGCTGCCTGCCGACCGCTGGCACCACGGGACGCAAGGGCATCTTTGTGTATGACCGTGACGAGTGGCGTCAGTGCCTGACGTCGTTCGTGCGCTGGAGCGAGCTCACCGGGGTGCGGCCACGGCTCGGGCGCCGCGTGCGGGTTGCGAGCGTCGCGAGCACTAACCCACTGCACGTGACGGCGCGCATTAGCCTGAGCCTCGATCTGGGGCTGTCCGCGCTGCGACGGCTCGACGCGCACACACCGCTCGGCGAGCTCGTTGCCGCGCTGGACGAGCACCGCCCGGAGGTTCTTGTGGCGTATCCGTCGATGGCTTCACTGTTGGCAGTCGAGCAGCTGGAGGGGCGTTTGCACATTGCTCCGAGGGTCGTCTCCACGAATTCCGAGGTCCGTACTGAGGAGATGACCGCCAACATTCGTGGCGCGTGGGGAGTCGAGCCGTTCAACGTGTATGGCACCACGGAAGGCATGTACGCGTGCGACTGCGAGCACCACCAGGGGATGCACGTGTTCGAGGATCTCGGCCTGATGGAGGTCGTCGACGAAAACGGCGACCCAGCCGCTGACGGGGTGCTCGGCGCCAAGATGCTCGTCACCAGCTTCATCAAACGCACCCAGCCGCTGGTCCGCTACGAGCTCTCGGACATGGTCGCGCTCACTACCGCGCCCTGCGCGTGCGGACGCCCGCTCGCCCGGATGGTCTCGGTACAGGGGCGCAGCGACGACATCCTGCGCATGGCTGGAACCGACGGGCGGACGATCGCCGTGCATCCACTCACGTTGCAAGGTCCGATCGAGGCGCTCGCGGAGTTGCGCGAGTACAAGATCGTCCACGACGACGACGGCCTGCACGTGCTCGTCGTGCTCCGGGATGCCGCCGTGGTCGATGAGGTCTCCCGGCGCATCGAGGAGACGCTGCGCTCGGAGCTCCTGGACGCCGGCGTCGCCGACCCCCGGCTCGAGGTCAAGATCGTGGCCGAGCTGCCACGCGAGCAAGGTCACAGCGGCAAGTTCAAGCTGATCGAGTCGCGCACCAGCTCAAGCGCAGCGATCGCAATACCCGAGCGCTGACACCGCCGACCTGTCGCCGAACAGCTCGAGGCCGCCGTACACGACGGACAGGAACGCCCCGGCTGGAGTGTAAGCTTGCACACCGTGGAGGTACAGCAAGTGGCCCTCGCACAGCTCATACAAAGTGCGCCAGCGCGAGGAGACATGTTGTGAGCGGGGGATCGGTGTTCCGCCGCCTGAGCGAAATCGCTGGGTCAAGGCGTCACTACCGGCGACTCACGTCGATCGGCACGCCACGCGAGGAGCTGCTCGCGCTTCAGCAGCGCCGCTTGGTAGCGACGGCACGCCACGCCGCGGCAGCCTCACCGCTCTATCGCGAGCTGTACGGCGGCATCGAGCTCGCCGACGACCTCGATGTGCGGGCGCTTCCGGTCGTGACCAAGGCGATGTTGATGGAGCGCTTCGATGAGTGGGTGACTGATCCGCGGCTGAAGCTCTCGGAGGTCGAGGATCATCTCGAGCGCATTCGCGGCGACGAGCTCTACCTGGGCTCCTATCGCTGCATGCCGACCGGCGGCACGACGGGGCGCAAGGGCGTGTTCGTCTATGACCGTGACGAGTGGCGTCAGTGCCTGACCTCGTTCGTGCGCTGGAGCGAGCTCACCGGAGTGCGGCCACGGCTCGGGCGCCGCGTGCGCGTCGCGAGCGTCGCGGCCACCAGCCCACTGCATATGACGGCGCGGTTTAGCCTGAGCATGGACGTGGGACTTACCGCGCTGCGACGGCTCGATGCGCGCACACCGCTTGTCGAGCTTGTTGCCTCGCTCAACGAGCACCGCCCGGAGGTTCTTGTGGGGTACCCGTCGATGGCCTCACTCCTAGCGGTCGAGCAGCTCGAGGGCCGTTTGCACATCGCTCCCCGCGTCGTCACGTTCAATGGCGAGGCCCACACTGAGGAGATGACCGCCAACATCCGCGCTGCGTGGGGAGTCGAGCCGTTTGACGTGTATGGCACTACGGAGAGCATGTACGCCTGCGATTGCGAGCACCACCAGGGGATGCACGTGTTCGAGGATCTCGGCCTGATGGAGATCCTCGACGAACGCGGCGACCCGGTCCCCGACGGGGTCGCCGGTGCCAAGATGCTCATCACCAGCTTCATCAAGCGCACCCAGCCGCTGATCCGCTACGAGCTCTCCGACATGGTCGCGCTAACGACCGTGCCCTGCGCGTGCGGGCGTCCGCTCGCCCGGATGGTCTCGGTACAGGGGCGCAGCGACGACATCCTGCGCATGACTGCAACCGACGGACGGACCATCGCCGTGCACCCGCACACCCTGAAGAGTCCGATGGTCGCGCTGCCAGAGCTACGCCAGTACAAGATCATCCACGACGACGGCGGCCTGCACGTGCTCGTCGTGCTCCGCGACGGCGCCGCAGAGGATGGGGTCTCCCAGCGCGTGGACGCGATGTTGCGCTCGAAGCTCCTCGCGGCGGGCGTCGCCGATCCTCGGCTCGAGGTCAAGATTATGCCCGAGCTGCCGCGCGAGCAGGGCCCCAGCGCCAAGTTCAAGCTGATCGAGTCGCGCACCAGCCCTGGCACAGCACCCCCAGCACCAGCCCACTGACCCCCCTGTCGCTGAGCGGCTCAACGCCACCGAATACGCCGCTACACACGTTTGCGATTCCGAGCTCCAGACGCCCGGTTCAAGCGCCTGGGATCGTGCCGAGGACCGCGAACCCGGTCAGCGCCGCGCAGAACGCTCCGCGAGCAGTCTGCTGATTCACATCGCCTGCTGCATCTCCAACGACAAGCCTGCATTGGATGCGGTGAAGCCGCCGACTTCGGAGGAGTAGGTCTGCCAGTCACGGCTGACCTCGAACACGTCCTCGGCGGTCGTCACCGACCAGAAGCCGGCTTCGCCGGGAAACTCAGCGATGCCGCTTGACCAGTGAACCGGACACTCAGCGCGCAACCGCCTGAACAGCTCCAGCGGCGGCCCCTGCTGGAAGTGGGCGCGGTCAGCGACGCCCAGCTCGTCAAGCGGCGTCTGATCCTGGCTTGTAGTGCTCAAGTGTCCTCCCGTCTTGACTTGGCTTGGTCTACAGACGCAGCCTACTCCTCGGGCTGGCCGCCGCCGTCAGGTTCGCGTGGTCCAGGGCCCCGTAGCGATCGCGTCGCTGCCTGAGGGAATCACGATAGACGTCCAGCTGAGCACGGTCCTTCCAGTCCAGCTCCGCTTTTGTGCGCAAGCGAGCACTCCAATACCTCGGGCGTGCCTCCTTTGGACGAGGAAGGGGTCTGGAGCGCGGTGCGGCACGCGCTTCCGCTTTGCCCGGCGCAAGCGAGCGCGTGCCGGATCTCGATCGGCGCGCTCGAAGGTCGTCCGGAGGAGGAGCATGAGCGGCGTCCGCGGCGCGCTCGCTCGGGCTCGTAAGCAGGAGTCCGGAGAGCGCTGCTGCCTGCCACGGCTCCACGAAATCAAAGGCAGATCGTCGCTCCAGGAATCTCGGGGCGAGTTAGACCACAGCCGGCGAGGAGGCTTGGCGCAAGATCTGGGTTAATAAGCGCACCAACGGCCCGAAATCGGCTCAGCGCGCTCTATCGCGCGGTCGGGCAACCGGCTCCCGAGCCGTGGCGTGATGCCGAAGACCTCCGCACCCAGAGGTGGCTGAGCAGATACGGCGAGTCCGGGAAGAGACGGTCGAGCGTCTGATCCAGCTCGAGCGTGCCGGTCTCCGAGCCGGAGCGCTGCGCCAGGCGCGGGATCCCTGCTGCGGCGGCGCTCTCGTTCACCTCCGAGAGCGCTCGGTCTGTCTCCATCTGTTGCAGATAGCCGACCATTGCGCCGCCGGACGCGCCCTTGCCGTAGCCGTGCCCCTCGTTGATGAACCGCAGAATTCCGGAGTGCACATACTCGCGGGTGTAACTCCAGCTCGGGCTGCGGCACGTCAGGCGCTTGCACTCCAGCACGTAGTGGCGTGCCGTCCCCGGCTCAGCGAGGTGGTCGATCACGCCCCAGTAGAAGTCCGGTCGCTTGTCCTCCCGTGCGGCGCGGCGCTCGTCAGAGGCATCCGGCGGGTTCATGCCCTCCGGCACGACAGGCGCCATCGGCCCCTGGCCACGCCGCTCGGCCTCGACCTGCGCGTCGACGATCGCCCGGTAGAGCCGGCGGTTGATCGCGGTCTCGCGCTCTGCGGGTGGGCCTGGGGCGAGCAGGGGCAGCGCTTGTCGAAGCAGCGCAAGGCAACGGGCTTCGTGGCGCTGCCACAGGTCGATCGACGCCAGCTGCAAGGGATCGCTCATCGGCGTCTGAGCGCCATTGCCTGCGCCATCGTGGCCTCGGCGTCCTCGCGCGCGGCGCTGCTAGAGAACAGGCGCCGTTCGTTTCGCTTCACGAGCACGATGGCCTGGCCGGCGACGGCCCGGACCATGCCGTGTGTGAGAAGGCTCCCCGAGCGGGTCTCCCTTACTTCGAGGTTGTAGCCAGCCAGCACATCCCCCCAGGCTTGGCGCTCACGCGCCGAGGCGGCGGGGGCAGGCGCCTCCTCGGCCGAGGCGGTCTGGAACTCGGCGGCGATCACCGAAGCCTGCGGGTCGCTCCACACGCGAGCGTCGAGTCTCACGTCGTCGGGCAGCTGGGCCCGCCAGGCACCAGCGAACACGTCGAGGTAGTGGGCGAGCATCGGGTCGAGTGTCTCCTTCTCCTGATCGAGTTGGACCGGTGTCGTCGCCTGGGCAGCACGACTGGCCCAGAAGTCGGCGACGAGGTCCCGCTCGGCCTCGCTTAGTCTGAACAGGTCCATCGTCGCCACGTCCAGGCTCTGCTGGATGGACCGCAGGTCACCCACGGCACGGGTGTCAGAGAGCTCGAGCTGGGCCGGCCCGACGCTCTCTAGGCGCTTGACCGCGGCGAGGATTCGAGCCGTCGCGTCGTGGCGACGGTCGAGGCGAAGGGGGAGGTCCAGCAGATCCTCCGACCGGATCTCGTCCTTCCAGGTACCCCACGAGCCTGAGACCATGTAGAGCCAGTAGCGCCCAAGCGAGGAGAGCAGCGTGCCGAGCGCCACCCGCGCCTGCCACAACGGTCGATGGCCCATCGGGATCCCGTAGACCGTGTGCCTGAACGCGAGCGGCTCGTGCAGCAGCCGTGCGTGCGGGCCGAAGCCAGGGCTGACGAAGCGCCGCGCGACCAGCGTGCGCTGTAGGAATAGAGCGGGGTCTGGTGCAAACTTCACCTGCTCACTCACCGCCTCCAGCCACGCATCCCGTATCGGACCCCACGACTCGAAGGTCTTCAAACTCGCGAGACCGCGCCAGCTTGCATCGGGCGGATGTGCGTCGCGCTGATTGGCATGGGCGTGCTGATAGCCGTACTGCGCCTTTGGCTTCGTGGGCTGCAAGTCGGCGAGGCGTTCCTCGCAACCGAGGCGGGCGAGCAGCGCCGCGTCGCGGTGGGTGCCCGCACTGTAGACCTTCCACAGCCGCGGCTGCTCGCGCAGCGAGCGCTGCGAGACGACGCGCCGGTCAAGGCGCGCGAGTCCGGCCGAGCCGCGGCGGCCCGATGGCACACGCCGCGCGGTCTCATACACGAACTCGCCGTCGCCGTCGCCGTGCGCGAAGCGCACGAGCGCGAATGGGGCAACCGCGGTTTGGAAGAACTCGCGGCGGACCTCGCTGAAGTTCACGACTCGCTCCACCCGTGCCGCCGACAGCCACTGCGTCCTGAATCGCTGCGAGGTCGTTCGCGTGTTGAACAGCACCTTCGCGCTGATCAGCATAGCCCCAACCCCATCCCTAGCGAGGAGGTCGAGCGCTCGCCAGAGGAACAGCTGCGAGGGGCTGCGGTCGCCGAACGCGAGCTTGCTCTCCCTGGCCCAGAGCTCGCCGCGCTCTGAGGCGCCGCGCGGCTCGCTCCACGGTGGGTTGCCGACCACCATGCCAAAGGACTGCTGCCGCCATGGCAGTGCTGTTTGACCTTCCTTCTGCTCCTCGTCACCCGGCTGGGTTGGCGAGAAGGCGTCAGCGACCACGAGCGGCGCTGGCGGATCGCTCCCGTCGCCCCGATCGATCAGCGCCGGCAACGGGTCGGCCTTCAGGATGTCCTGCGGGGACTGGTAGTTCAGGAACGCGACGTACAGGCTGAACGCGGCTAGGCGCACAGCGGCAGCGTCAATGTCGCAGCCGGCGATCCGCTCCAGCAGCAACGTGCGAAGGCGGGCCGTCGAGGGCGGCTTCCCCGTCTTCGCAGCCTCGTGGCGAACAATCCGCCTGAACGCCTCGACCAAAAAGATCCCCGAACCGCAGGCCGGATCGCATACCCTTGGCTCGCGATCCAGCAGGTCGGGGGTCAGCGCGTCCGCGAGCATAAACTCGACCAGCTCGGGGGGTGTGTAGTGCGTGTTCGCCTCCGCATTCGCCGCGTCCTGCTTGTTGTAGAAGAGCTCATACATGCTCGAGACGAGGCTCGTTGGGATGACCGCGAAGTCATATGCCCACAGGAACAGCGGCTCCTGCGATGAGTTCGCAACGCCCTGAAGCAGGTCCTGCAGCAGCAGGAGGTGCTCCGGCGCGACCGCGTCGTGCTCGTCGGGATCCGGCACGAACAAGTCGCCGTTGAAATGTTCGGCGAGCCGCGCGAACAGCGCGTAGGTCAGCCCATGGTCAGCTAGGCAGCGAATGAAGCTGCTCGGCCTCCCCAGGTCTGGGGTGTTGCCGGGCTCCGAGAGCGCACGGCGCCAGCTCGAACTCCCCGCGGCGACCAGCTGGAAGTAGTCCTCGGTGAGGACGCGGCGATCCTCGAGGTATCGGATGAGGATCGCGCGCTCGATCAGGGCGTGAGCGTGGCGTGGCGCAAGACCACCGTTGATCAGCGCGGCGATCGCCGCACGCACGTCGCGCAGCAGTCGCTCCTCCGCGCGGCCACCCGTCCTTGAGAGCTCGGCGTCCTCGAACGCGACGCCTGACTGCAGCCGGTCGCGGTGGAAGCGGGCGAGCATCCTGCCCACCTCCCGAGCACTTCTGATGACCTCAAGCGGCTCAATGCGGCGTCCGAGCTCAGCCAGCGCGACAGGCGGCTCGTCAAGGGCGTACACGCGTAGCTCGTCATGGAGCGCGACGAAGAGACAGCGCGGGCGGGCCATGCACCAGGCGCGGCGGTAGAGCGCCATGATCTCCCGCTCATCCGCAGCCGCGTCCAGAGTGGAGAACACGAGCACCGGGTTGCCGCCCAAGAAGAACATCTGCTGTACGCCGACGCGCTCGCCGAGCAGCAACCAGTCCCCCAGCTCCGCCCACACTGCGGGTTCCGAGGCGCCGGCGGGGGAGGACGCGGCGGCCTGGAGGTCCTCGCCTCGTAGGTCGAGGTCATCGTAGGCGCGCTGCAGCAGCGCGCCGCCATCGGAGCGGCTAGCGGCCATGCGGAAGGTACTCGTCGGCAGTCATGAACCTAAGATGATCGCGCCGCGCGCGGATGCCCTGCACGTCGCGGTGCGCCGGCCCGACGGGCGCATCGTAGATGTCACCGGAGTTCAGCGGCTGGGGCGGCTCGCAGACCCGGCGGGCGGAGGAACGCTCAGGGCAGTTGCGGTCCGGTCCGCGCCCTTGAGCCCAGCCCTCTTCTTGACCGAGAGCGGGCGTCTCGATGGTCGCCCCCGGCGTGGCTGCATCGGACGACAAGCAGCACTTCCGAGCTGACACAGACCTACGACCGCTCTCCGCACCAAAGCGGGAGGGTGCGCCCGTCAAGCCGCCGCCCGCAGGCGTCGCGGTCCCACGTCCACCTCGAGCGCGACTCGAACGGCAGCTCGCGCCGTACGCCACTGCTCATCGACCGAACGCGGGCCGAGGTGGCTGAAGTCATCGATCTCGTAGCTGTAGTGCTGGGAGAGCATTTCGAGGCTCGTGCCGCACTGCTCGGCGACTGACTGCGCGTCTTCGCTTCGCAGTCGCATCGAGATCCCGCCCCGTCTGAGCGCATATGGCGTCGCGCCGCGCAGGCTGGCGTATCCGTCGTGGTTTTCGGCCACCGAGTTGACGGCCGGCTTCAGGTACCGAGGCCCCCACTTTTGGGCCTGGTTGCCGCTCATGTGGCAGGCGCCGCTCTGCGGGTCACGGATGCCGAACGCCTCGCCGGCGAGATCGCCGGGAATGATGAAATCGACTCCGCGGGTTGGGTATCCGCGCTCGCGCAAGCGTGCCCGCCACCACGCCAGATCCTCTCGCAGGAGCGCGGGGACCTTGGGAGCACGGCCGGTGGCGTGTTCGGTCTTGCCCCACTCATCCAGCTGGTTCCAGCTCAGGACCTCAACGATGTGGGCGCGCTCGCGCTCCAGCGCGGACCAGCGCATCCCGTAGACCTCCTGGTTTCGCAGCCCCAGCCCGAACTGGATGGATGTCAGGGTCGCATCGCGGTAGGCGATCAGCGGCCTGCGAGCCCCTACAGCGCGTGCGAGCATGTCAGCGCGGATGAGCTCGACGGCCATCGGAGCGAGTGCCCAGCTTCGGATTTCCTCCCCGCGACGTCGGACGCTGCGACGCCCCTGTTGTCCTCGGACAGACTTCCGCCTGTTGCCGACCTTCTCGTTGGCCAGCAGGCAGCCGTTGGTTTGAATCTCGGGCACCAACTCCGACTGCGCGGCCCAGGAGAGCACAGCCGACAGAACTCGCCACGCATGGGCACGTGCGGATTGCCCGACCCGCTCGCGCCTCATCGCATCACGCAGCGCGCGCGGAGCGGCAGCGTGATTGAAGCGCTCCGCGGGTTCTGAAGCAAACCTCACGGCATATTTCGCCGGCGGCATCCTCAGACCCCTGCTCGCACCCTCATGCCCGAGTAGATGCCGGTTCGCCGACCATGAGTAGGTGCGGAACGTCGAGGTCGCCAAGCCATCCGCCGTGTCGGGCGCGTTGAAGGCGAAGTAGAGCTGTACGACCTCGCCGATCGTCTGTGCCGCGCTCGCCGCATGGCTTCCCGGGCGTCGAGATCGAGAAGGAAGCGGCGCAGGCTGTCGCGGCCTCGGCGCTCGGCCGAGACGTAGTCCTCCATCCAGTCACGGGCCACCCTCGCGACTGGAAAGGAGCGCGTGCGCTGCGAGCCCTCGTGGTCGTAGAAGCCCACGAAGTAAGACCTGGCGCCGCTCTTGGCTACGTGCGGCCACCTCCCGTGCTTCTTCCAAGGTCTAGCCATCGCCCACCACCCGGGCTCGCAACGCCGCGAGCGCCTGCGGCGAGAGGTCGTAGAAGGCGACCGAGTCCTCATCGCCCAAGCGGGGGCGGCGAGCACGCCGGGAGCTCATCTTGCTCGCCCTGCCCGAGGCGTCGACCGACGGCCGCTCAGCCCCCGACTGCCGTCGGCGAGCACCCCGGTCAAGAGCATCGCCTGCGTCCCAGAAGTCGTGGATGGCCTCCTCCGCTATGCGATAGTGGCCGCCTGGAAGGCGGCGACAGCCGAGCAGTCCCGAGGACATGTAGCGACGCAAGGTGCGCTCGTGGACGCCCAGCACGGCCGCCGCCTCCCGAGTGCTCAACCACCGGGTCGGATATGGGGTTCTCGCCTTGCTCATCCATGCTTCTGTCGATGAGCGCGGCCATTCTCCCCCTACGCAGTTCTCTACCGCTCCACTTTGCCCGCGAAGACCCAAGGCACCGGCACACCGCCGGCGCGCAGCGGATCGCGCCACGGCCTGCGGTTGCGCCGCCGCGTCAGCCCGAATCCCGTGGCCACAAGGGGGCCGTAGATTCGTGACCGTTTTGCCCGCGAACGCCCGCGCTTGCCCGCGGGCCGCGCCACCCGCCACCCCCCCGAATCCCCTGCCGTAGAGCCACATCTGGCCCCCCGAACCAAAAGCGGCGGACGAGATTCGAACTCGCGACCCCGAGCTTGGGAAGCTCGTGCTCTACCAACTGAGCTACCGCCGCACTGCTCCTGATCTTACGCGCTCCTGCCGAGGCCGCGCCCTGCGCCCGTCGCGCTCCCGGCCCTCTACCCTTCCATGCCAGTGCGACGACTGCTCGGACCCGCCCTTGCGACCCTGCTCGGCGCTGCCCTGCTCGGGCTGCTCCTCTACGGGGTCACCCACCAGGCGCCCAGCCGCACGCTCGACCAGGCCCTCGCCGACGGCCAGCAGCCGCTGGCGCCCGATGCCACCCGTGCGCTGCCCGCGCTCACCAGCGGGGGCCGTGGGCCAGTCTCCGATCGGTCGCTTGCCTCCTACCGCGGCCGCGTCGTCGTCCTCAACTTCTGGGCCTCCTGGTGTACTGGATGCCAGGTGGAGGCTCCCGAACTAGAGCGCCTCCAGCGCGAGCTCCAGCGCCACGGCGCCACCGTGCTCGGGGTCACCTACGAGGACATCGCCTCCGACTCGCTCGAATTCGTGCGCCGCTACCACCTCACCTTCCCCAACCTCATCGACGGCAGCGGCGACTTCGGCCGCTCCGCCTACGGCACCGACCAGCTGCCCGAGAGCTTCCTCATCAACCGCTCCGGCCGCATCACTTTGATCTCCCGCGGCGAGGTCGAAAAGCCTTTCCTCGAACGCGCCCTGCGCCTTGCGGGGAGCGCGTGAGCGCACTTGGGCACCCCCTGCGCCGAGCCCCGGGGCATGGAGGCTCCGGGCCCACCGCCCCCGTGCCCTCACTGCCCACGCGGATGAGACCCAAGGCTATCCCTTCGGCCCCGCCCGCGCTCGGGCTCATCCTGCTCGCCGCCCTGCTCTTCGCGGTCCTGCCAGCCCAAGTGCTCGGGGCCGTCAGGATTCGCACCACGCTGCCCGCCGTCGAAGGCCAGGTGATGTGCGTCACCTGCAAAATCCCCCTCACCATCGCCGTGTCGCCCGAGGCCACGCGCGAGCGCGTCTTCATCCAGCGCCTCATCGACCAGGGCCGCACCGAGGCGCAAATCAAGCGCGCGCTCGTCCACGAATACGGTCCCGCCGTGCTCTCGCTCCCGAGCAGCCACGGGTTCGGCCTCGCCGCCTACCTCGTCCCCCCCTCGTCCTGCTCGCGACGCTCGCCCTCCTCGCCCTGCTTCTGCCCCGCTGGCGCCGCCGCGCCCGCGTCGCGCCCGCCGCCGGGGACGCCTCCCCCACGCTCACCGCAGCCGACCGCGCGCGCCTGGACGCCGACATGGCGCGCTTCGACTGAGCCGCGTTTGCTCCGACGCGCCGGTCCCTGGACGTGGGCTGACGCCGGCCCCTGGACGTGGGCGAGGCGCAGGCAAGCGGGGGACGCAGCGGCGCAGGCGAGCGAGCGGGGCAAGCTCAAGCGGCGGGCCCTACATCTCCCGCGGCGCCCCCACCCCGAGCAGGTCCTCCAGGCAGCGCGCGATCGTGCTCCTCGTGGCCACGCACATCGCGATCCGCTGCGACTCCACCGCCGCGGGCTCCGCACCCACCACGCGGCAGTCACGGTAAAACGCGGTGAAGTCCTGGGCCACCTGGAGCGCGTACGCCGCGATCCGGTGGGGCGCCCGCCGTTGCACCGCCTCGTTCACCTCGCTGGGGAACGCCAACAGCCGCTTGAGCAACGCGCGCTCCGATGGGTGCAGCGGCTCCCTGCCCTGCGCCACCTGCGCACGCTCGCCGGCCTCCGCCTCGTCGTGCGGGGCATCGGGCGCACGGGACGGCTCGTGAGGAGCGCCGCGCTGATCGGGTTCCTCGCGTTCGTCTCGCTCCCCCGCCGCGGCCGCCTCCGCCAGCGCCGACGCGACCCGCTCCGCGCCCGCCTTCGCCAGCATCGAGGCGATCCGTGCGTGCGCGTACTGCACGTAGTACACCGGGTTCTCGTTGGACTGCTCGCGCGCGAGGTCGAGGTCGAGGTCGATCGTCGTGTCGTGCGAGCGCGACAGCAAGAACCACCGCGCCGCGTCCACCCCGATCTCCTCCACCAACTCCTCCAGCGTCACGAACTCCCCCGAGCGCTTGGACATCTGTGCGCGCTCCCCCCTGCGCACCAGGTGCACGAGCTGCATGATCACCATCTCCAGGTGGCCTTGGTCGCCGCCCAACGCCACGTAGGCCGCCTGCATCCGCGCCACGTACCCGTGGTGGTCGGCGCCCCACACGTCGATCTGGCGCTCGAACCCGCGCTCGCGCTTGTCCTGGTGGTAGGCGATGTCCGAGGCGAAGTACGTGTGCTCCCCGTTCGCGCGTACCACCACCCGGTCCTTGTCGTCCCCGTACGCCGTCGTGCGCAGCCACAACGCCCCCTCGCTGCGGTAGGTGTGCCCCTCGGCCTCCAGCAGCGCCAGCGTGCGCTGCACCCGGCTCGGGGCGCCCTCGTGTAGCTCGCTCTCGTATTGCCAGTGGTCGAACGGCTTGACCCCGAAGGCCTGCAGCGAGGTCTGCATCTCGCCCACCATCACGCTCACCGCCGCCCGCCCCACCTCCGCCGGGTCCACCGAAGCGACGCCCGCCACGCTCGCCGCAAGCTGCTTCACGTAGCCCCCGTGGTACCCGTCCTCCGGGACCTCCTCCCCCCGGGCAAGCGCCCCGATCGACTCGCCCAGCTTGCGCACTTGGGAGCCCGCGTCGTTGACGTAAAACTCCCGCGTCACCTCGTGCCCGTGCAACGCCAGCACCCGCGCCAGCGCATCGCCGTAGGCCGCGTTGCGCGCGTGGCCCACGTGCATCGGCCCCGTCGGGTTCGCGCTCACGAACTCGACCAGGACCCGCTCTCTTCGCACCACACCCCCCGCGCCGAAGCGCTCGCCCGCGTCCACCACCGCCGCCAGCGCGCGCCGCAGCCAGCCGTCGGCGAGGAACAGGTTCACGAAGCCCGGGCCCGCCACCTCAAAGCGCTCCAGGTCGCCGCCCACCAGCTCCCGCAGCTCCGCCCCCACCCGCTCCGCCACCTCGCGCGGCGGGGCGCCCACCCCGGGGGCCAGCAGCAGCGCGGCGTTGGTCGAGTAGTCGCCGAACTCCACCCGCGGGGGGCGTTCGAGCGTGATCCCCTCCGGTGCACGGAGCCCGCCCCCCCCGCCGGCGATCCGCGCCGCCGCCGCGAGCACCGCCTCCCGCAGGCCGTCCAGCGGCGTCAGGACGCCGCTCACAAGTGGCCGAGGGGTAGAGATGATCGAAGTTTCATTGCGGCATCATCGGGGTTGGGGCAGCCGGGCGCAAGCCTCGCGAGGAGCGGCCACGACCGGCCGGCGGCCGACGCCGGCGACAGCCCCCCCGGAACCGGCCCCTCAGTAGTGGTAGGGCTCGCCCGCCAGAATCTTATGCGCCCGGTACAACTGCTCCAAGAGGACGACCCACGCGAGCTGGTGGGGCAGCGTCATCGAGCCCAGCGACAGGCGGTGGTCCACCCGCTCAAGCGGCGGCGCCCCGAAGGGGCCGCCGACCACGAACGCCAGCTGCGCTCCCTCCCGGCGACGCTCCTCCAGGAAGGCGCTGAACTGCAAGCTGTCGTAGGAGCGCCCCTCCGCGGCCAGCAGCGACACGAACGCCCCCCGGGGGACCCGCCGGGCGACCGCCTCCGCGTCGCGCTCCGCCACCAGCTCCAGCCGCACGTAGCGGGAGAGCAGCTTGCGGTAGTGGGCCACGTCGTCCTCGAACGGCGCGCGCACGCGCGCCTCGCCAACGACAGTCACGCGCACACCTTGCGATACTAGACGGGTGAACGACGACGACTCAGGCGCCGAGCGTAGCGGGAAGGGGGCAGGCCCCCCTCCATCCTCAGCGGGAAGGGGGCAGGCCCCCCTCCATCCTCAGCGGGAAGGGGGCCGTCCCCCCTCCCGACCTCCCCCCTAACAAGGCCAGCTTATGAACGACGACGACCCAGGCGCTGAGCGCCACATCAACATCCACTTGTCCCCCGAGATCATGGGGGGCGTATACGCCAACTTCGCCAACGTCAGCCACTCCGACTACGAGTTCACGGTGACCTTCGCGCGCGTCGACCACGAGGTCGAGGCCGAAGAGGTCCCCGGCGTGGTCGTCTCCCGCGTCAACCTCTCGCCGCGCTTCATGCGCGAGCTGATCGACGCGATGGAGGACAACTACTCCAAGTGGCGCACTCGCGAGGGCATCAAGAACCTGCCCGAGTACGGCGGCGACGAGGAGGGCTAGCGACCCTCGAGGGGCCCCACCGATCGAAGGTCGGCCCCCACGCCCCTCGCGGGAGACGCTTAGCCTTGCAGGCGAGGAACCGGGTCCGCCGCGCGCGGTTCCTACCCTGCAACGATGAAGGTCGCGATCGTCTCCGACATCCACGGCAACCGGCACGCCTTCGAGGCGGTGCTCGAGGCCGTCGCCGCGAGCGACGCCGCCGAGGTGTGGTGCCTCGGCGACCTCGTGGGCTACGGCGGCGAGCCGGACGCCTGCGTGGCCCTGGCCCGCGAGCACGCCGCGGTGTGCCTCGCCGGCAACCACGACCTCGCCGTGCTCGGGGAGCTGCCGCTGGAGGACTTCTCCCGCGGCGCCTCCCTCTCGGTGCAGTGGACCCGGGAGGCGATCTCCCCCGCCAGCGTGTCCTTCCTCGCCGGCCTGCGCCCCTCCGGACAGGAGGGACCCGTGGGGCTCTACCACGCGAGCCCGCGCGATCCCGTGTGGGAGTACGTGCTCTCCACCCTGCTCGCCGAGCTCTGCCTCGACCGCCAGCGCGAGCGGGTGTGCTTGATCGGCCACTCCCACGTCGCGCTCTCCTTCATGCGCTTCGAAGGCGAGCTCGCCTCCGGTGGGGCCCGCCGCGAGGGAGCCGAGCTCGACGTCGCCGAGGGCGAATGGCTGCTGAACCCGGGCTCGGTCGGCCAACCGCGCGACGGAGACCCCCGCGCGGCGTGGCTGGAGCTCGATCTCACGGCGTGGACCGCCGCTTACCGGCGCACCCTCTACGACGTCGCCGGCGCCGCCGCCGCGATCCGCGCGGCGCGCCTGCCTGACTCGCTCGCCGAGCGGCTGGAGTACGGTCAGTGAGGATGCGCCGCCCGATTCAGCTGCTGCTCGCGGCCCCGCTCGGAGTACTCGCCGCCGTGCTCGTCTCCTGCGGGAGCTCCGGCACCGGCCTGATCCCCGCGGAAAACGCCGGTCCTCTGCTGGCCGACTTCCAGGCGGTCGAACGGGCCGCGAAAGCTGGTGACGGCAGCTGCTCGGCCACCGAAGCGGCGATCCGCAGGACCGAAAGCGACCTCCAGCGCCTTCCTGCCGGCGTCGACGCCGGCCTGCACGGTCGGCTCCAGGAAGGCGTCTCCAAGCTGCGCGAACTCGCCCTCGAAACGTGCGCCCAACCGGCCCCGACCACCGCCACCGGCGAATCGACCGCGCCCGCGAAGACCGCCCCGCCCGCCTCCACCACCGCCACCACCACCGGGACCCCGACAACCTCCACGAGCCCCGCTGAAACGACCTCCACCACCGCCACCACACCGGGCGCCACCCAGACCTCCGGCACCGAAGGCGGCACCGCACCGGGGGCGGGCGGCAGCGAAGGCCAGGCCGGGGAAGGCGGTGCCGGCGCCAGCGGACAGGGCAGCTCCCCCAGCGGCTCCGGGGAAGGCGCCAAGAGCGGCGGCAGCCCCAGCGGAGGAACGGGCAGCGGCGCTGCCGGCAGCAGCGGAGCCGGGGGCGGAGGCGCAGGCAACAACGGGGGGAACGGGCAGTGAGCGCCGAGGAGATCGCGGGGCGCTACCGGCTGGAGAGCCGCCTGGGCTACGGGGGGATGTCCACCGTGCACCTCGCCTTCGACCGGCGCCTGGAGCGGCGGGTCGCGGTGAAGCTGCTCGCGGGGCACCTCGCCGAGGACCCCACGTTCGTCTCGCGCTTCCAACGCGAGGCGCAGGCGGCGGCGCGCCTCGTGCACCCCAACATCGTGCAGGTGTTCGACTCCGGCCTCGACGAGCGCACCGACCAGCACTACATCGTGATGGAGTACATCGAGGGCCGCTCCTGCGCGGAGATCCTGCGCGACGAGGGGTGGGTCGAGGTGGCAGATGCGGCCTCGATCATCGAGCAGGCCTGCGAGGGCCTGAACTACGCGCACCGCCACGGGGTGGTGCACCGCGACGTTAAGCCCGGCAACCTGCTGCGCTCGCGCGAGGGCGAGGTGAAGCTCGCGGACTTCGGGATCGCGAAGGCCACCGAGCAGTCGAGCATCACCCAGGTCGGCTCGGTGCTCGGCACCGCCGCCTACCTCGCCCCCGAGCAGGCGCGCGGCGAGGAGGCGGGCCCCCCCGCGGACCTCTACGCGCTGGGGGTCGTGGCCTACCAGCTGCTCTCCGGGCGCCTGCCCTACGAAGCCGCCTCGCTCACCGAGCTCGCCCTCAAGCAGCAGCAGGAGGAACCCCCGCTGCTCGACACACTCGTAGCCTCTGTCAACCCCGAGCTCGCCGAGACGGTGGCGATCGCGCTCGCGCTGGACCCTCGCGAGCGGTACGCCACCGCGCGCGAGATGGGTCGCGCCGTGGCCGACGCCCAGCGCGGCGTCCCGCCGCACGAGCCGGCGGCCAGCGCGCGCGCGCGTCACGCCACCGCAGCCACCACGCTGCTCGCCGCCGGCGCCGCGGGAAGCGTCGGACGCGGACGCGCAGCGGCTCCCGGCGGGGCGGTGCTCGCCCGTCAGCCGCGGGTGGGTGTGACTCCCCATCCCGCGGGGCAGGTGGGCTCTCAGCCCGTCGCGGCCGCTCCTCCAAGGCGTAGCCCCTCGCGCGGGCGGCGGCTGTTCGCCACGCTCTTCGCGCTGCTGCTGCTCGCGGTCGCGGTCGTCGCCGTGGTGCTCGCGACCGCCCCCGCTCCCACAAAGATCTCGTTGCGCAACGTCGTGTACTCGGACGTCGAACACACCTCCGCTGCGCTGCAGGAACTCGTCCGCGAAAACACCAAGTGAGCCATGGCAGGCGAAAGGCCCGCTTGCGCGGGCCTTTCGATTAAGACTTTGCCCTTGCGGGCCGGGCACCTGTCACGTACTCGGCAGGCTATCAGCCTTAACCGTCGCCTTCAAACACGGCTCCGGCGGCCGGACTCGAACCAGCACCTGACACGTGACAGGTGCCCGTGCTGACCTTTTACACCACACCGGAAAGCCGTCCACGAGAATAAGGATCGCTTGGTACGGAACGCTCGGCCGGCCTCGAAAAGCATGGAGGCCCGCTAACGCGGACCTCCACGGGCGACCGTCACTCGCTTTTGCAGACTACCGTCTCCCCCGGCGCCGCGCCCGCGCGCAGCGCGGCAGCCGCCTCGGGGAGGCGCCCGGTGAGGATCGCGCCGCGCAGGTCGCCCATCAGGCGGGCGAGGAACGCGAGGTTGTGGAGGGTGAGCAGGCGCTGCCCGGTGAGCTCGCCGGCGCGGGCGAGGTAGGAGAGGTAGGCGCGTGAGAGGCCGCGCGCGCAGGCCGGGCAGGGGCAGCCCTCGAGCAGCGGCTCCTGCGAGTCGCGCCAGCGGCCCTTTGTGAGGTCGAGGCGCCAGCGGCCCGCGGGGTCGGGGACGAGCGCGGTGCCGTGGCGGCCGAGGCGGGTGGGCATCGCACAGTCGAAGGTGTCGATCCCGAGCTCCACGCCCGCGACCAAGTCGTCGACCTCGCCGATCCCGAGCAGGTGGCGGGGCAGCCCCTCGTACGCACCCCCCAGCTCGCGGGTGGCGTAGCCGACCACCTCGTACATCTGCTCCTTGGTGGCCCCCAGGGAGCCGCCGATCGCCACACCATCGCAGCCCGCGGCGGCGACGGCGCGCGCGGAGGCGCGGCGCAAATCCTCATGGACACCGCCCTGCACGATCCCGTACACGAGCTGATCGAGGGGCCCATGCCCGGCGCGTTCCGCGTGCTCCGTGGATCCGTCGTGGTCGTCATGCCCGGCGCGCTCGACGTGCTCGGCGTGCCAGCGCAGGCAGCGGGCGAGCCATCGGTGGGTGCGCTCGGTGGAGCGCTCGGTGTAGTCGCGGTCGACGTGGAAGGGGGTGCACTCGTCGAAGGCGAGCGCGATGTCGGAGCGCAGCGCGGCCTGCACCGCCATCGAGCCCTCGGGCGAGAGGAAGCGCTCGCGCCCGTCCACGTAGGAGCGGAAGCGCACCCCCTCCTCCTCGATCGACAGGATCGCCCCGGTGCGCTCGGGGCGGGCGCCCTGCGCTCGGTCGCCCCGCCTGCCCAGGCGCCCGCCGGCATCTCGCCCAGGCCGGGGGGCCGTGGACGCCCCGCGTCGCTCGCCGCTGGACGCGCGGGACTTGATCTCATCGGCGACCGTGCCGTGGCCCATCGAGAAGACCTGAAAGCCGCCGGAGTCGGTGATGACGGGCCGCTCCCAGCCCATGAAGGGGCCGACGCCGCCGCAGCGCTCGATCAGCTCGGGGCCGGGGGAGAGCAGCAGGTGGAAGGTGTTGCCGAGCACCATCTCGTAGCCCAGCGCGGCGACCTCCTCGGCGAGCAGGCCTTTGACGGTGGCCTTCGTGGCCAGCGGCACGAAGGCGGGGGTGCGCACGTCGCCGTGGGCCGTGCGCAGCGTGCCGGCGCGCGCCCTCGACGAGGGGTCGCGGGCTTCGATCCTGAGAGCGGCCACCGCGGCATCCTAGACGCGGCATCCTAGAGTTAGACAATGCTCCCCTCGCCGCTCGACGCCGGCCACCCGGGTCGCACATGCTCGCTGCGACCATGACGCTGCACCGATCGACTGAGCCATGCTCGCCTCGCTGATCGACGTCAACCACCTGGTCGAAGTCTCGGGCTACCCGATCTTGTTTCTGCTGGTGATGGCGGAGTCGGGCGGGGTGCCGCTGCCGGGGGAGACCGCGGTGATCGTCGGCGGGGTGCTGGCCAGCCGGGGCAAACTCCAGATCGAGCTGGTGATCGCGGTGGCGGCGGTGGCGGCGATCGTGGGGGACAACATCGGCTACCAGATCGGCCGTGGGGGCGGACGGTGGCTACTGGAACGCCCCGGCCCTTTCCACGGCCAGCGCGTGAGAGTGCTGGAGATGGGTGAGCCGTTCTTCGAACGGCACGGGCCGAAGGCGGTGTTCTTCGGCCGGTTCATCCTCGGCCTGCGCACGTGGGCGTCGTGGCTGGCGGGAGCCAACCACATGCGCTGGCGCACCTTCTTCCTGTGGAACGCGCTCGGGGGGATCTGCTGGGCGACCGGCGTGGGGCTGATCGCCTACTTCTTGGGCCAGTCGGCGAGCAACGCAATCGCGGCGTTCGGGATCTACGGCCTCGTGGCAGTCGCGGTGGCGGTCGCGGGAGCGTTCGCGCTGCACCGCCGCCACCGCCACCACCAGCGGGAGCAGGAGGCAGCGGAGTCGATGCGCCGCCAGCGAGCGGTCGAAGCGGAGGAGTCGACGCGCCGCTGGGAGGAGGGCGCGGGTGTCGGTATTAAAAATCCGGACACCGTCTAACAACAGTAATACAGCCCAATCCCGAGACCGATACGATCGTTATACAGAGTCCGAAAAGTACATATGAACCCTCACGCCCGACCGCGGGCCCGGGCCCGGGCGCGAGCGCGGGAGTGCGGGAGCTCTTAGGGGCGAGCGTCAGCCTTCGGGAACGCGACGGCCGCCGCCGCAGAAGCTGCCGCAACCGGGGGCGATGCGATCCCATAGCTCCGCGAGCGCGCTCAGCTCCCCCTCGGAGAAACGCGAGAGGAACTGTTCGCGCACGACGGCGAGGTGGGTGCCGCGGGCGGCGCGGAGCCGTTCGCGTCCGAGCTCGGTCAGGCAGGCGTAAGCGCCGCGGGCGTCGTGTTCGCAGGAGCAGCGCTCCAGCAGCCCCTCCTTTTCGAGCCGGTCGGCCAGGCGGGTGAGCCCGCTGCGCGAGAGCTGGGCCTGCTCGGCGAGGTCGCACATGCGCATGCGCCCGCCCGGGGACTCGACGAGGTGGTGGAGGACCTCATAGGAGGAGAGCGGCAGCCCGTGGGTGCGCTCGAGCTCGGTGTCGACGCGCTTAGCCAGGGAGGCGTGGGCGCGCTTGAGGCCGCGCCAGGCGCGGAGCTCCCCCTCGCTGAGCGTCTGCTCCCCAGTGACGGCTACGCTCGGCGCGGGTGAGTCGGTCTTGATGGCTGTCGCTGTTGCCATAGCGCTCGCCGCGAACGTGGTGCGGCTCTCCCTACTCAGTCGAACATAGCAGCCGGGGAGCGCGGCGACTAAGGCCCACCCGCCCGCGTGGCGCGCCAGACCCACCACATCATCAGCGGCTGGAGAGGCAGGCGCGCGTACAGCGCCCAACGGGGGATACGGTGGAACTCACCGGGGTTGCGAGCCATGTGGAGGTTGGCGGGAAACACGGCGGCGAGCAGCGCGATCAGCCAGAGCCCAGCGAGGCGGCGGGTGCGGGGCGCCAGCACCCCAAGCCCGCCCGCGACCTCGGCGATCCCGCTGACGGTGACGACGGTCGCCCGGGTGGGTGGGTCTCCCAGCCATGGAGGCACAATCCGCCGGTAGGCGCGGGGCATCGCGAAGTGGTTGAGGCCCGCCCCGACAAAGACGATCCCGAGCAGCCGGGGTTTCCGCCTGCCGCGGCCGGCCGCCGCGGCATCGCGATCCTCCACACGGCCCTCCCTGCCCGCAACCTCGCGAGCCTCCACACGGCCCTCCCTGCCCGCAACCTCGCGAGCCTCCACACGGCCCTCCCTGCCCGCAACCTCGCGAGCCTCCGCGCGGCCACCCCGTCTCGCAGCGGACCGGCGCTCCGCGCGGCGGGCGCGGCGAGACCGTTTGCGGCAGGTCATCGGCCCCCTCCGACCTCGAGGATCAGCGAGCGCCCGGACATCTCCTCGGGCTGGGGGATGCCCAGCAGCTGCAGGACCGAGGGAGCGACGTCGGCGAGGATGCCGTCGCCCTGCAGGAGCCGCAGGCCGGAGAGCGTCACGATCAGGGGCACGGGATTGGAGGTGTGGGCGGTGTTGGGGGAGCCGTCGGGCTCGAGCATGTGCTCGGCGTTGCCGTGGTCGGCGGTCACGAGGCAGGCGCCGCCGGCGTCGAGCACCGCGCGGACGATCTCGCCGAGGCACTCGTCGACGGTCTCCACGGCGCGCACCGCGGCGGGGATCACGCCGGTGTGGCCGACCATGTCGGGGTTGGCGAAGTTGAGGACCGCGAACTGAAACCCGCCCTTCCGCTGCTTGCGCCACGACTCGAGGAACAGGTCGGCGACGGCGCGGGCGGACATCTCAGGCGCGAGGTCGTAGGTGGGGACCTCGCGGGGCGAGGGGGCAAGGCGGCGCAGCTCGCCCTTGTGGGGGGTCTCCTCACCGCCGTTGAAGAAGTAGGTGACGTGGGCGTACTTCTCGGTCTCGGCGACGTGCAGTTGGGGGGCACCGGCGCCGGCCAGCACCCCGGCGAGCGTGACGGCGGGGCGTTGGGGAGGGAAGGCGACAGGGTAGGACCAGCCCTCCTCGTACTCGGTGAGGGTGGTGTACTGCTCGACCGGCTGGATCCCGCCGCGGCCCTCCCACCCGGGCAGGGGTTCCGGTGCCCCCCCGTGGGTGGGCGGGTCTCCAAATCCCGGCTCGGCCAGCGCGCGGGTGAGCTCGCGGACGCGGTCGGGGCGGAAGTTGAAGCACAGCACGGAGTCCCAGGGGCGGATCAGGCCCTCCTCGCCAACGGCGGTGGGGGCGATGAACTCGTCGGTCTCGCCGCGGTCGTAGGCGTGCAGCACGGCCTCCACGCCGGTCTGCACGCGATGGGCGGCGCGGCCGTGGACGAGCAGGTCGTAGGCGGCCTGGACGCGCTCCCAGTGGCGGTCGCGATCCATCGCGTACCAGCGGCCGACGACGGAGGCAACGCGCACCCGGCCGAGCGCCCCGGGGGGCCACAGCTCCAGGCACCAGCGCTCCACGAGGCCGACGTGCTCGACGCCCGATTCGGGGAGCGTGTCGCGACCGTCGGTGAAGCAGTGGATCACCAGATCACGGACGGAGAGCCGGCCGGCGAGCTCGACGATCGCCTGGAGGTGGCGCAGGGAGGAGTGCACGCCGCCGTCGGAGACCAGACCGATCAGGTGGACGCGCTCGGAGCAGGTGAGGGCGTGGACGATCGCGGGGTTCTCGGACAGGACCCCGTCGAGCACGGCGTCGTCGATGCGGGTCAGGTCCTGGCGCACGACCGAGCCGGCGCCGAGGTTGAGGTGGCCGACCTCGGAGTTGCCCATCTGCCCCTCGGGGAGCCCCACCGCGCGGCCGGAGGCGGTGAGCGTGGTGTGGGGGTATGTCTCCCACAGCTCGTCGAAGACGGGCGTGCGCGCCAGCGAGACCGCGTTGCCGGGGCCGGGAGGGGCGAGACCCCAGCCGTCCAGCACGACCAGACAGGCGCAGGGAAGGGGCAGCGTGACAGGAGCCTCGGTCAAGCGCCCACCGAGGTTGTTCTTTGGGGATCGTCCGCGCGTCGCAGCTCGTATACGGGCGGGTGGGCGCTGGGCCTCCTACCCAGCGGCGACGGGCCGTGTTCTGACACG
Source organism: uncultured Solirubrobacterales bacterium (assembly GCA_963715925.1). Classification (GTDB taxonomy): domain Bacteria; phylum Actinomycetota; class Thermoleophilia; order Solirubrobacterales; family Solirubrobacteraceae; genus Palsa-744. The sequence goes on from OY970282.1 coordinate 529,993, forward strand.
CCAGGCGCCCCGGGCGATCCCGGCGGCCGCTCACCGGGGCACCCGCTCTCCCCGAGCGCAGCCCTGAGCCTCACCGGGCGGCCTGCACGATCTGCGCGAAGGTGTCGGCCTGCAACGAGGCGCCCCCCACAAGCGCCCCGTCGACGTCGGGCAGAGCGAGCAGCGCGGGGGCATTGTCGGGGTTCACCGAACCGCCGTAGAGGATCCGCACGCGCGCGCCCACCTCGGGGCCGGCGCGGTCGGCGACGAGCGCGCGGATGAAGGCGACGGCGTCCTGGGCCTGCTCGGGGGTGGCGGTCTGGCCGGTGCCGATCGCCCAAATCGGCTCGTAGGCGAGCGCGACCTCGGGGAGCTGCTCGTCGGCGAGCCCAGCTAGGTCGTCGCGAACCTGCTGGCGCAGCTTGCGCTCGGTGTCCCCCGCGGCGCGCTCCTCCTCGGTCTCGCCCACGCAGAGGATCGGGTGCAGGCCGGCGTTCAGGGCGGCGGGCAGCTTCAGCGCGAGCGCGCGGTCGCTCTCGCCGAAGAGGGCGCGGCGCTCGGAGTGACCGAGCACCACGCCGTGGACTCCGATCTCGGCGAGCATCGGCGGCGACACCTCACCGGTGAAGGCGCCCTCGGGCTCGGAGTGCACGTTCTGGGCGTACACCTCCACGCGGGAGCCGCGCGCGGAGTCGACCATCGCGCGCAGGTCGGTGAAGGGCACGCAGATCGCGACGTCCACGCCGGAGGCGGCGGCGAGCTCCGGGAGCAGCGCCTGGATGTACTGCTCGGCCTGCGCCTCGGTCTTGTACATCTTCCAGTTGCCGGCGACGAGCGGCGTGCGGGCCGTCATGCGACCCCCGCAGCGACGTGGACGCAGAGGGTGAGGCGACCGGCGACCGGGGTGGTGCGCGCCATCGGGCCCCCGCCGTCGAGGACGCAGAGGGTGAGGCGACCGGCGACCGGGGTGGTGCGCGCCATCACGCGACCCCCGCGCCATCGAGGACTTGGACGCCGGGGAGGGTGCGGCCCTCGACGAGCTCCAGCGTGGCGCCGCCGCCGGTGGAGAGGTGGTCGACGGCGTCCTCGAGGCCGAGGTGGGCGAGCGCTGAAGCGGAGTCCCCGCCGCCGACGACCGTCAGGCCCTTCGCCTTGGCGACCGCGTCGGCCACCGCGCGCGTCCCCGCGGCGAACGGTGGCAGCTCGAAGGCGCCCATTGGTCCGTTCCAGAAGACCGTCCCGGCCCGCGCGATCTCGCGCGCGTAGCGCTCCGCGGTGGCCGGGCCAATGTCCAGGCCCATCCAGCCCCTCGGCACCTCCACCCCGTCCAGCGCGCGATGCTCGGCGTCCTCGGCCAGCCGGTCGCCGATCACCAGGTCGCTCGGTAGGAGCAGGCGCGCTCGGCCGGGCTGGGGGGCGTGCGTGTCGCTCGCCCGCGCAAGGGCGCGGCGCGCGTGCTCGACGTCCTCCTCGCAGCACAGCGACTCCCCCACGGCGTGCCCCTGCGCACAGAGGAACGGGAAGCACATCGCCCCACCGATCATCACCACGTCGGCGACCTCCAGGAAGCGGTCGATCACCGCGATCTTGTCCGCGACCTTGGCGCCGCCGACGATCGCCACCAGCGGGTGCTCAGGGCGCTCGAGGATCCCGGTCAGCGTCTTGACCTCGCGTTCCAACAGCCGCCCGGCGGCGCTCGGCAACAGGTGCGCCACGCCCTCCGTGCTCGCGTGCGCGCGGTGGGCAACCCCGAAGGCGTCGTTGACATACACGTCGGCGAGCTCCGCCAGGGCGCGGGCGAACTCGGGGTCGTTGCGCGTCTCGCCGGGCTCGAAGCGGACGTTCTCCAGCACCAGCACCTCGCCGTCGCCGAGCTGCTCAGCAAGCGCCCGCACGTCCTCGCCGACGACCGCCGGGGCGAGCGTGACCTGCGCGTCGGTCAGCTCTCGCAGGCGGGCCACCACGGGGGCCATCGACAGGCCCTCCTCGCGCCGGCCCTCAGGCCGACCCAGGTGGGAGACCAGCACCAGGCGCGCGCCCTTGGAGCGCAGCTCCTCGATCGTGGGCAGCGCCGCGCGGACGCGGGTGTCGTCGGCGATCACGATCTCGCCCTCAGCGCTGGCCGGTCCTCGGTCGGTGGCGAGCGGCACGTTGAGGTCCACGCGCACCAACACGCGCCGGCCGCGCACGTCGAGGTCGTCGAGGCCTCTCACCGGAGCGTCACCCCGGGCCATGGGTCGCTCACGCTCGCGTGGGCAGCCGGCCGGCAGGCGACCAGCCACGGCGCCTGAGGATGCAACGGCTCCTCGTCGTCGGTGGTGCTTGCTTGGGCCATCTCGATCCCCCCGGACCTGGCGCTCTAGAGGACCCTCTGCACGAGGTCCACGAGCCGGTTGGAGTAGCCCCACTCGTTGTCGTACCAGGCCACGACCTTCAGCATCGTAGCGTCCACCACCGCGGTGAGCTGGGAGTCCACGATCGCGGAGTAGGCGGAGCCGACGATGTCCGAGGAGACGATCGGGTCTTCGGTGTAGGCCATGATGCCCTGCAGCGGCCCGCTCTCGCAGGCGGCCTTCAGCGCGGCGTTGACCTCCTCGACCGTGGTGGGGCGCTCGCACTCGACGGTCAGGTCCACGACCGATCCGGTCGGCACGGGGGCGCGCACGGCGAAGCCGTGCAGGCGACCCTGCAGCGCGGGGATCACGAGGCCGATCGCCTTCGCGGCGCCCGTGGTGGCGGGGATCAGGTTGATCGCGGCGGCGCGCGCGCGGCGCAGGTCGGAGTGGGGCATGTCGTGCAGGCGCTGGTCGGAGGTGTAGGCGTGGATCGTGGTCATCAGCCCGTGGCGGATGCCGACGGTGTCGTTCACGACCTTCGCGACGGGCGCCAGGCAGTTGGTGGTGCAGGAGGCGTTCGAGATCACGTGGTGGACGGCGGGGTCGTAGGCCTCGAAGTTGACCCCGGGCACCACGGTCACGTCGGGGTCGCCGGCGGGGGCGGAGATGATGACCTTCTGCGCGCCGCGCTGGAGGTGCAGGGTGGCGTGAGCGCGGTCGGTGAAGCGCCCGGTGGACTCGATCACGACATCGACCCCGAGCTCCCCCCAGGGCAGCTGCGCGGGGTCGGTCTCGGCGAGCACCTTCAGCTCCTGCCCGTCCACCTCGATCGCACCATCCAGCGCGCGCACCGTACCCTTGTAGGGGCCGTCGATCGAGTCGTAGGCGAGCAGGTGCGCGAGTGTGCGCGCGTCGGTCAGGTCGTTGACCGCGACCCACTCGATCTGATCATCGAAAACGAGGGGCCCGGCTGGACGGCCTCCGGCCGCCTGCGCCACCCTCGTGGCGTCCGCACGCGCCTTGGCGGCGCGGAAGACGTTGCGGCCGATCCGGCCAAATCCGTTGATTCCGACACGTACGGGCACTCTCAGAGCCTCCTCGGGCACATGGCAACAACGTGCGACGAGCACGAAAACGAGCGATGCCGGACCGTGGGAGCGTGACCCCGACGACCCGGCTGACGCCTAGAAGGCTATCGGACCGCGTAGGGCGGCGGCTCGGCCTGAACGAGGGGGTGGAGCCCCGATCCAGGACGGTATAGCCAATAGTAAATACGAAATGTGAAAGGGAGTGGGAGTTATATATAAAATTTCAGACTTTGTATAACGTTTGTTGCACGCAACTCGAAAAGTACATACACCCACGCCCCCACCGGCACTCAACGCGAGTTGGCGACGACCTCCACGCGCAGGCCGTCAGGGTCGAGCAGGTAGGCGGCGTAGTAGAGCGGGCCGTAGCGGGCCCTGAGCCCGGGCGCGCCGTCGTCGCGCCCCCCGGCGGCGAGGCCGGCCGCATAGGCGTGGTCGACCGCCACGCGCCCCGCGGCGCGGAAGGCGACGTGGCCGTAGCCGGGCGCGGGAGGCCGCTCGCGGGTCACGATCCAGAAGTTGGGGGCGGTCACGCCGTAGGCGATCGCGTGCTCCCCCTCGTGCACGCGGCGCACGCCGATCGCGTAGAACACCGCGTCGTAGAAGGCGGCGGAGCGCTCCAGGTCGCTCACCTCCAGGCCCAGGTGGTCGATCATCGGCCGGCAGTTTGACGGATAGGCGCAGACCGCGAGTCAGGCGTCGCGCGTGCGCTTGTCGATGTCGCGGTGGGTGACGGCGACGGCGAGGTCGTCGCGATCTCGATAGCGGGCGGCGAGGTGCTCGGCGATCGCGACCGAGCGGTGGCGGCCGCCGGTGCATCCGACGGCGATCACCAGGTGCGCCTTGCCCTCGGCGACGTACTGCGGCAGCAGGAAGTCAAGCAGCGAGTGCAGCCGCTCGTACAACTCCTGCAGGCGCCCGTCGCGCCCGACGTACTCGACCACGCGCGGGTCGTCGCCGGTGAGCTCGCGCAGCTCGGGCACGTAGTAGGGGTTCGGCAGGAAGCGCACGTCGAACGCGAGGTCCTCCTCGCGCGGGGTGCCATGCTTGAAGCCGAAGCTCATGAACGTCAGCGCGAGGCGGCTGGCGGTCCGGCCGGGCAGCAGCTCGTCGGCGATCTTGCCGCGCAGCATCGCCGCGGACATGCCGGTCGTGTCGATCACCACGTCCGCGCGGTTGCGCAGCGGTTCCAACAGCGCCCGCTCGGCCGCCACGCCGGCGGCCACGCTCCCGTTGGGCGCGAGCGGGTGGCGACGGCGGGTCTCCTTGTAGCGCGTCACCAGCGTCTGCTCGGCGGCCTCCAGGAACAGCACGTTGTGGGTGAGCCCGAGCGACTTGAGGTCGTCCACCACCGCCTGCAGCGCCTCAAAGTACGCGCCCCCGCGCACGTCGGACACGACCGCGGCGCGCGCGACGTTCGAGCCCTCGTGCAGGAACAGGTCCACCAGCGAGCGGATCATCTCCGGGGGCAGGTTGTCCACGCAGAAGTAGCCGGCGTCCTCGAACACGTTCATCGCGGTCGACTTGCCGGCGCCGGAGAAGCCGGTGATGACGACGAGCTCCTTCAGGCTCGACGCGGCGGCCGGCTGCTCGGCGGAGCGCGGTGGACTTCGCAGCGGCCTGAACACGGACATCAGTTGATTGTGCCGCGTCACGCGGACACCGGCCGCCACTTCCCCCTCGCTGTTCCTCAACCGCTCCCGAACTTCCGACCTTCCGCCTTCGCGATCAACAACGCCCTTAAGCCGGTCGCGAACACTGTCCGCCCACCCGCGGCGGACCGGCTCAGCCGGTGCGGTTGAGGTGGGCGTGCAGCTCCCGGGCGACCTTCGCCGGCAGCCCGGGCACCGCCTGCAGCTCCTCGCGGGAGGCCGCCACCACGGCTTCGGGGGAGCCGAAGTGGGCGAGCAGGGCGCGCTTGCGCGCGGGACCGACTCCCGGCAGCTCGTCCAGCAGCGAGCTGGTGAGCGCGCGGTCGCGGCGGGTGCGGTGGTGGGTGATCGCGAAGCGGTGCGCCTCGTCGCGGGCGCGCTGCAGCAGCTGCAGCTCGGGGGTGCGGTGGTCGAGTACAAGCGGTGCGCGGCGGCCGGGGACGAACACCTCCTCGATCCGCTTGGCGAGCGAGATCACCGCCACGCCGCGCTCGCGGAAGCCACGCAGCGCGCGCACGCCCGCGGTGAGCTGGCCGCGGCCGCCGTCGATCACGACGACGTTCGGCAGCGCCGCGAAGCTCGCGTCGTACTCGGGGTCGTGAGGGGAGAGGTCCAGCTGGCGCTCCCACGCGGCGTGGCGGCGGGTCAGCACCTCGGCCATCGAGGCGAAGTCGTCGGGGTGGGCGGAATCTCGAATCGTGCGGATTCTGAAGCGGCGGTAGTCGGACTTCTTCGGCGCGCCGCCCTCCAGCACGACCATCGCGGCGACGGTGTGGGTGCCGCCGAGGTTGGAGATGTCGAAGCACTCGATCCGCACCGGCGGCACGTCGAGGCCGAGCGCGCGCTGCAACCCCTCCAGCGCATCCACGCGGCTCTGGCGGCGACGCTCGGCGCGCAGGTGCTCCTGGTCGAGCGCCAAGCGCGCGTTGCGCTCGGCGAGTTCGAGGATGCGGCGCTTGTCCCCGCGCTCGGCGGCGCGCAGCTCCACCGGGCCGCCGCGGCGGCTGGCCAGCGCTTCCGCTAGCGCCTCCAGGCCCGCGGCGCCGTTGCGCGCGCCGGGCGGGCGGGCTCCCAACCCCGCGGGTCGATCGTCCTCGGCGGGCGCGCCGGCCGGGTGGATCGCCGGATGGGCCTGCGCGAGCTCGCGCTGGACGACGATCCGCGCGGGGATCGAGCTGTGGCCGGCGTAGTACTGGAGCATGAACTCCTCCGCGACCTCCGCGAGGTCGCGCTCGGCCTCGTTGGCCAGGTAGAAGGACTGCCGGTCAGAGAGCACCCCGTCGCGCACCTGGAAGACCTGCGCGTTGGCCTCGGTCCCGTCGAGCGCCACGGCGACGGCGTCGAGCGTGCCGATCGACGCGTTGGCGACACGCTGGCGCTCCAGCAGCGAGCGCACGGCGCGCAGGCGGTTGCGCTCCAGCGTCGCCTGCTCGTACTCCTGCGCCGCCGCCGCGGCCGTCATCCGCTCCTGCAAGTCGCGCTCGATCACGCGGTAGCGCCCGGAGAGGAAGTCGATCACGCTGTCGATGCTGCGGCGGTACTCCTCCCTGGAGACGTACCCCACGCAGGGCGCCCCGCAGCGCTTGATGTAGTAGTCCAGGCACGGGTTGCCGCTGCGCCGGCCCGGCTCGGGGCCGGTGCAGGAGCGGAACATGAACACCTTCGTGAGCAGGTCGAGGGTGCCGCGCACGCGCTTGGCGTTCGAGTAGGGGCCGAAGTACGCGCGCCCGGAGCGGTGGCGCTCGCGCGTGAAGTACACGCGCGGGTACTCCTCGTCGAGGGAGATCGCGATGAACGGGTAGGACTTGTCGTCGCGCAGGCGGATGTTGAAGCGCGGGCGGTACTGCTTGATGAAGCTCTGCTCGGCCAGCAGCGCCTCGGCCTCGGAGCCGACGACCACGAACTCGATGCTCTCGACGGCGCCCACCATCTCCGCGTGGCCGGGGCTCGAAGGCACCTCGGCCTTGGAGAAGTGCGAGGCGACCCGTTTGCGGATCGACTTCGCCTTGCCGACGTAGATCACCCGGCCCTTCCCGTCGCGGAACAGGTACACGCCCGGCTGGTCTGGCAGGCCGCGGCGTTGCTCGACGAGGGTGGCGATCATGGACGGCGCCGGGCCGAGACGCAAGGGGTCGGCGGCGGGTGCGAGCGAGCGGACGGGGTCAATAGCTGCGCGAGTAACGGTAGGTCGCGAGCAGCGTGTAGACCACGAGCGCGAGCAGCACGAACCACACCAGCTCGCCGAAGCCCGTTTCCCACATGCGCGTCTTGGCGGCGAGCGTCACCACGCCCACGCCGAGCGCCCCGTACACCAGCCCGCGGCGCTGGTCGCCGAGGCTGTATATGTCGACTCTGCGCTGGCGGTAAAACCACAGGCCGGCGTACGCGAACCCCACGCCGAACGCCACGCCCAGCACGACCCTGACCGTGTACGCCGCGCGCTGGCCCCCGGGCAGGAACGCCACCGCGGCCGCGAGCACCAGCAGTATCCCGACGTTGCGAGCGGTCTTCTTACGGTCGTCCATCGTCAAGGTCAGTCTAGTTCGGTGCTCCTTCCGAGCAGCCAAGTCATGTCCCCCCTTGATTGCCTGCTCCTATCGCCTACAATGCAGGCATGAACACCATTCAGTATACGGTTCGGGGCGTATCGCCTGAGCTCGATACAGCACTTCGACGTGAGGCCCGTACAAGCGGCAAGACGCTCAACGCACTCGTCGTCGAGACATTGGCGCACGCAAAGCTGCCAAGCGAGACAGTGCACAACGACCTGGACTGGTTCATCGGCAGTGAGCCGGCCTGTGACGAAGGGATGGACGCAGCTCTGGCCTGGCTCGACGAACTGCCGACCGAACCCACGTGAAGCTCGCGCTCGATACCAACGCCTACGTGGCGCTGCAGGAAGACGACCCCCAGCTCGACGAGGAGACACGGCGTGCCGAGCTAGTGGGACTGCCGATCATCGTCGTGGGCGAGCTGCGGTTTGGGTTCATGAACGGCTCGAAGCTCCACCAGAACACCAAGACGCTCGAACGCTTCATCGCTACTCCCCGGGTGCGGATCCTCCAGCTCGACGAGGAGACCACCGCGTTGTTCGGGGAAACCGCCACGCTGCTGCGAAGAGCCGGCAAGCCCATGCAGCAGAACGACGTATGGATTGCCGCGCTCTGCAAGCAACACGGCTTCGTGCTCGCCACCCGCGATCGAGGATTCCACCACGTGCTTGGGTTGAACATACTGGAGCTCTCCCCGCCGTCGTAGCTCACTCCACCAGCGCTTCCAGGCGCTCGTAGGCGGCCTCCACGGCGCGGCGCGCGGCGGTGTGGCGGGCCTCGGACTTAGCGGACTCGTACTTGGTCGCCCACGCGGCGGGGTCGGCGAGCGCGTCCTCCACGGCGCGCAGCGCGGCCTCGGCCGTTTCCACGGCCAGCTCTGCCTTTTGCTGGTCGCCCAGGCGGTTCTTCGAGGGGCCCTTCGGCTTGGCTCTGGGCTTGGCCTTGGCCGCCTTCGGCTGTGTGCCGGCGGCGTCCTGCTCGTCAGGGGCCGCGCCGTTCGGGGAGGGACCCGCGCCGGCGCCTGACAAGCGGCCATTGCGAGCGACCGCGGCGCCAGCGGGAGGGCTGTCCGACCCGTCCAGCGCCTCGGGCGGGCGGGTCCCGGTCAAACGGCGCTCTTCGCGCACGCGCACGTACTCCGGCCAGCCGCCGGTGTAGCTACGCAGCGCGCGGGCCTCGACCGCGACCGTGCGGGTGCCGACGGCGTCCAGCAGCGCGCGGTCGTGGGATACGAGCAGCACAGCTCCTCCGAAGGCGCGCAGCGCGTCCTCCAGCGCCTCGCGGCTCTCGATGTCGAGGTGGTTGGTGGGCTCGTCGAGGATCAGCACGTTGGCGCCGGAGTGGACCAGCACCGCCAGCGACAGTCTGCGGCGCTCGCCGCCGGAGAGGCCGGCCAGCGGTTTTTCGGCCTCCTCGCCGGAGAACAGGAAGCCGCCGAGCAGCGCGCGCGCCTTGTTGGGGGTGAGGCCGGTCGCGCGCTGCGCAGCGTCGAGCACGCTCTGCCCGGGGTCGCCGCCAGCGCCGAGCTCATCCGCGTGCTGGGAGAGGTAGCCGACCTTCACGTTGTGCCCGGTGCTGAGGCGCCCCTCCGCGAGCGGCCTGCGTCCCGCGAGCGTCTCGATCAGCGTCGTCTTGCCGCTGCCGTTGGGGCCCACGAGCGAGACGTGCTCGCCGCGCTCCAGCCACAGCTCCGCGTGATCGAGCAACACGAGTGGTCCCGTACCCTTGGCGCCAGCCCCACCAGCGCTCTCTCCGCGCTGCGTACGCCGCGCCGCGGAGCGGCCATCCAAATCCTTCTCGCCCTCGTCCTCCACGTCGCCTCCGACCTCGACGCGCGCGTCCTGCAGCTCGAAGATCACCCTCCCGGAGCGCTCCGGCGCCTTGAACGCGAACTCCAGCCCGTGGCCAGATCCGGTCCCACCCACCCCGCGCTCGATCCGCTCGATCTTCGCCAGCTTCTTCACGCGCGACTGCGCCTGTTTGGCCTTCGTCGCCTTGTAGCGGAAGCGCTCGATGAAGCGCTCCATCCGCGCGATCTCCGCCTGCTGCTTGTCGATCGCCTTGCCGAGCGCGATCTCCCGGGAGGCCTGCTCGCGGCGCCACTGGTGCCACGTGCCCGCGAAGAAGCGCGATCTGCCAGCCTCGAGCTCCAGCACCGAGGTGCCGACCGCCTCCAGGAACCAGCGGTCGTGCGCGACCAGGGCGATGGCGGCGTCGAGGCCCGTCAGCGTCTGCTCCAGCCACTCCAGCGACTCGATGTCGAGGTGGTTCGTGGGCTCGTCGAGCAGCAGCACGTCCGCGTTCGTGGCCAACGCGCGCGCGAGCGAGGCGCGCGTCAGCTGCCCGCCCGAGAAGGTGTCCAGCGGGCGCTCCAAGTCCCCCTCGGCGAAGCCCAGCCCGCGCGTCATCACGGTCGCGCGGTCGCGCCACAGGTAGCCCCCCAACGCCTCCAGCCGCGCCTGCGCGCGGGCGTAGCGGTCGAGCAGCGCTTCGTACTGCCCATCCCCGTTCCCTGGGTCAGACCCCTTCCCGGCGGGGTCCTCGAACCCCTCCCCCATGCGCCGCTCCAGCTCCGCCAACTCCCGCTCCGCGGCGAGCTCCTGGGTGCACCCCGACAACACGTACTCGTACAGCGCCACCCCCTGCTCCCGCGGTGGGCGCTGGTCGTGCAGCGCCACGCGCGCGCCCTTGGCGAAGCTCAGCTCCCCGCGATCGACGGACTCCTCCCCCGCGAGCATCCGCAGCAGCGTCGTCTTGCCCGCGCCGTTGCGCCCCGCGATCGTCATGCGCTCGCGGCGCTCCAGCTTGAAGCTGACCCCGCGCAGCAGCGGTTTGCCCGCGATCTCCTTGTGGAGGTCGGATGCGATCGTCACAGCCATCGAGGGCATGGTAGGCCGCGCCCTCCGGTATTCTGTGCTTCATGCGTCGCCTCCTCGCAAGCCTCGCCTCCTGCGCCGCGCTGCTGCTCCTGTTCGCGCCCGCCGCCCTCGCCGAAAACGACGGGCGCGGCTTCTACGGGGCCACTGACGACAAGGTCGTGACGGTCACCGGGTTCATCCTGGTCGTCTTCTTCCCCACCTTCGTGCTACTCGCGAGCCTCCTGCAGAAACGTCTGGAAAAGCGCAAAGACGCGCGCGTCGCCGCGCAGCGCTCGCACGCCAGCGATGCCCGCTGGCGCGGCGGCTGGTAGCCGCGGCGGGAGCGCGAGCGCGGATGAACGGGAGCGGCGTCGAGCGGAGCGGCGTCGAGCCGGGGGGGCGGGCTCCAAGCAAAGCCGGCGCCGTGGCGGGGGGGCGGGCTCCAATCATTTACGAGCGCCGCGGGGCCGCCGCGGTGCTTACGATTGACCGCCCCGAGCGGCGCAACGCCGTCGATGGCCCCACCGCGGCGGCGCTGCACGAGGGGTACCGCCGCTTCGAGGCCGACGAGGACGCGCGCGTGCTCGTGCTCACCGGCGCGGGCGGGGTCGCCTTCTGCGCGGGCGCGGACCTGAAGGCGATCGAGAGCTTCGGCGGGCGCCTCTCTGCGCCCGAGGGGCCGCTGGGCTTCACGCGGCTGACCCCCTCCAAGCCGACCGTCGCCGCGATCTCCGGCTTCGCGCTCGCCGGTGGCCTGGAGCTCGCGCTGTGGTGCGACCTGCGGATCGCCACCACCGACTCCCGCCTCGGCTTCCCCGAGCGCCGCTGGGGGGTGCCTTTGATCGACGGCGGCACCCAGCGCCTGCCGCGCGTGGTGGGGCTCGGCCGGGCGCTCGACATCATCCTCACCGGGCGCATCATGGACGCTGAGGAGGCCCACGCGATCGGCCTCGTTAACCGAGCTGGTCGCGCCCGGCCGCCACCTTGAGCGCGCGCTGGAGCTAGCCGAGAACCTCGCCCGCTTCCCCCAGCGCACGATGCTCGCCGACCGCCGCGCCGCCCTCCACGGGATGGGCCTCCCGCTCGCCGAGGGCCTCGCCTTGGAGGCCCAGGCCGGCCCCGACGTGTTCGAGGACGCGATCCGCGGGGCCTCCCGCTTCGCGGGGGGCGAGGGCCGCGGGGGCGCGGGGGCTGGAGCGTAGCCGCGGGGCGCCCTGCTACCGTCTACACGGTGTAAACTGAGGGCGTGGCCTCCCGGACATTCTCCTTCCGCGCCGAGCAGGACTTCGCCGAGCGCCACGAGCGGGCGCTCCGGGAGCTCGACCGGCTGCGCGAGGAGCAGCCCCGGCTCGCAGACAGCATCCGCTACGACTTCGACGTGCGACTGCTGGAAGCCCAGCGACGCGGGCTCGACACGCCGGCGCAGCGCCTGCACGCCACGGTTGCCGCGTTCGTCGACGCGGTCGAGGACGCCCTCCCCGACGAGTCGCTGATCGGATCGGCACCCCCCACCGACGATCAGTCGCTCCCAAGCGCTCGAGCGGCCGCGGAGGCAGTCGCACGACGCTACGAAAGCGACGCCCGCGGGTGATCCTCGACGCCGGCGAGGTGTGGTGGTTCCAACTGCCCCGCGTCGGCTCCAAGCCGGGTGTGGTCTGCTCGCGCCGTGCCGTGAACCTGCGAGTCATGCCCGTGGTCGCACGTATCACCACAGTCGCGCGCGAGCGTACGCTCCCGACCGCCATCCCGCTCGACGCGGGCGAGGTCGACGGACTGCACGAGCCGTGCTTCGCGCTCGTCCACGACCTGTTCCTCGCCGGCCCCGCAGCGCCCACCATCGAACAGGCCGGGAGGTTGAGCGCACGACGACTGGCGGACCTCCGCCGCGCGCTCGCGTGGACGTTCGCCGCCGACATCCATTGACGGCGAGGGTCTATGCTCGCCGGATGGCCTACTTCGTCACCGGCGCGACTGGCTTCATCGGGCGGCACTTCGTCGAGCGGCTACTCGCCAACCGCCAGGGCAAGGTGTACGTGCTCGTGCGCGAGAGCTCGACCGGGCGCCTGGATGAGCTGCTCGACCGCTGGGCCTCGGCGGCCGGGCCGGCGGCGGCCAAGCGCGTGGTGCCCGTGACCGGCGACCTGCGCCGGCCGCTGCTCGGCGTACCGGGGGAGCGCGTGGAGGAGCTGCGCGGGCAGGTCGAGCACTTCGTCCACCTCGCGGCCGTGTACGACATGACCGCGCCCGCGGAGCGCAACACCGCCGCGAACGTCGGCGGTACGACGCACGCGGTCGAGCTCGCGCGAACGCTGGAGGCCGGGTGCCTGCACCACGTCTCCTCGATCGCCGTCGCCGGCGCGTTCAAGGGGACGTTCAACGAGGACATGTTCGACGAGGGCCAGCGGCTGCCCTCGCCCTACCACCGCACGAAGTTCGAGGCCGAGCGGATCGTACGCGAGCAGCCGTTCGTGCCCTGGCGGGTGTACCGGCCCGCCGTCGTCGTCGGGGACTCGCGCACCGGGGAGATGGACAAGGTCGACGGGCCCTACTACTTCTTCAAGGCGATCCAGCGCGCGCGCGGGCTGCTGCCCGAATGGCTGCCGCTGCTCAGCCCCGACCTCGGGTACACCAACGTCGTGCCCGTCGACTGGGTCGCCGCGGCGATGGAGCACCTGATGCACCTCCCCGACCTCGACGGCTCGGCCTTCCACCTCACCGACCCGCGCGGACAGCGCGTCGAGGAGCTCGTCAACGAGTTCGCCGCCGCCGCCCACGCGCCCCGCGTCGCGGTCACGCTCGACCGCCGCCTCACGCGCGCGGTGCCGACCTGGCCGCTGACGCTCGCGATGGCCGTCCCGCCCTGGCGCCAGTTGCGCGGCCTCGCGCTGCGCGAGTTGGGGATCCCCGAGGAGGTGCTGGCCCACATGGAGTTGGTACCGCGCTTTGACTCGACCGCCACCCAGCTCGCGCTCGCCGGCTCGGGTCTGGAGCGCCCGCCGGAGCTGCGCGAGTACGCCGGGCGGCTGTGGGACTACTGGGAGCGCGAGATGGACCCCAACCTCAGCCGCGACCGGACGCTGGGCGAGGCCGTCGCCGGCCGGCGCGTGCTGATCACCGGCGCCTCCTCGGGGATCGGGCGCGCCACCGCGCTGAAGGTCGCCGCCGCCGGGGGCACCCCGCTGCTCGTCGCGCGCAACGTCGAGCGGCTCGAGGAGGTCCGCGCCGAGATCGTCGCCGCGGGGGGCGCCGCGTACGTGTACGCCGCCGACATGTCCGACATGGAGTCGGTCGACGACCTCGTGGAGCGCGTGCTCGCAGACCACCGCCACGTGGAGATGGTCGTCAACAACGCGGGCCGCTCGATCCGCCGCTCGATCGCGCTCTCCTACGACCGCTTCCACGACTTCGAGCGCACGATGCAGCTCAACTACTTCGGCGCGATCCGCCTGATCCTGGGTCTGCTCCCCGACATGCGCGAACGCGGCATCGGGCACATCGTCAACATCTCCTCGATCGGCGTGCAGACGAACCCGCCGCGGTTCTCCGCCTACGTAGCCTCGAAGGCCGCCCTGGACGCCTTCACCCGCGTCGTCGCCTCCGAGACGATCGGCGACGGCGTCACCTTCACCACGATCCACATGCCGCTCGTGCGCACCCCGATGATCGCCCCGACGAAGATGTACGACGCCTTCCCCGCGATCACCCCCGAGCAGGCCGCCGACATGATCTGCGAGGCGCTGCGCACCCACCCCAAGCACATGGGCACGCGCCTGGGCACCGTCGGCAAGGTGCTCTACGCCCTCTCCCCCAAGGCCGTCGACCGCATCCTGCACCTCGCCTACCGCACGTTCCCCGACTCCGCCGCCTCCCGCGGCCAGCGCGACGTCGAAGAGCGAGCCTCCTTCGAGCAGATCGCGATGGCGACGCTCACCCGTGGGGTGCACTGGTAGCGAGGAGGTCCCTCTGCGGGGGGTCGTTCAGTGGGTTTTGCCTCGAGATCGTCCGCGTGAGCGAGTTGCGCCCAAGGGTGGGTGGGCGCGGTGCCTCCGTGCCCCGCGGCCGCGGTTTGCGGCATCAACGTCAGCGAACCACCAACACCGTAAGCCACCAGCGTCATATCGAGCAAGACCGAACCCCGGCCACCCCCACGGGCGTCGCCTGCTGGCGGATCGTCCGCTCGATCTCCTGACCCTTCGGAGTCAGACTCCAAACGTTCGGCTCGCCGCGCGCGGGGCCCACCCCGCCGTTAGCGATCAAACCGAGGTGCTCCAGGCGCGCGAGCAGCTTCGAGATCTGCCCCTGGTCAGCGACCCCAGAAGCATCCGCGACCTGACGATTACTAGGCCCCCGCACACCAGCCGACCCCCGGGCACCCGCCGGCCCCCGCGCACCAGCCGGCCCGCGCGCACCCAGCGCGGCGATCGCGAGCAGCACCCGCACCGTACGATACGTCAAGCGCATATCGAGCTCCCGCAGCGGATCCCGGTAAGGCCGCGCCACACGCCGAGACCGAGGAGCGGGCCTCGCGGCCTCGCGCGCCGCCGCGGCCTGCCCCTGGTAAGGCAGCACGATCATCCCCATCAACGGGCCGAGCAGCGCCACCATCGACGGCGAACCCCCCTCACGAGCGTCCCCGCCGGCCAGCCGCGCGTGCAGAACCGCCAGCACCGCGCCGACCACGCCCTCCGCCGTCAACCGCGTCGGCCGCGCGCCGCCCCTGGCCTCTCCGCGACCCTCATCGACCGCGTCGATCAACGCCCTCAGGACCCCCGCGCGGCGCTCCAACGCGACCGGGCCCGCGCCGAGCGCATCCACCACGCACAGCGCGCCCAACCCCGGCTCATCATCCAAGAACTCCAACAGCGCACCCAGACCAGCCCTGACCCGCCCACGCCAGCCGACGCCCCGCTCGAACGCGGGGACCACCCGCTGCGCCGCGCACTCCACCGCCCTGTCGAACGCCGCCAGGAAGCAGTCCTCCCTGTCCCCGAAGAGCTCGTAGAACGTCCGCCGCGAAACACCCGAGCGCGCCACGACATGCGCGACCGTCGTCCCACCCACACCACGCTCACGCGCGACCTCGACCATCGCCGCGATCATCCGCGCACGCTGGATCTCCGCCACACCACCCCGGCCACCGCCGCGATCCACGCCACCCGCGAGCGCCCCGCTCAAACCCAGGGCGCCATCGACCGCGCCAGAGCTATCCAAGGACACCGTTCGCACCCTCCCTAGCCCCGCCCGCGAGCGCCCCGCTCAAACTCAGGCCGCTATCGACCGCGCTAGAGCTATCCAAAGCCGCGCCAGAGCTATCCGAGGACATCGTTCGCACCCCTAGCCCCGCCTGTGCCCGCCCTTCGCCCCGCCACGAGCAGACCCGGGCTTCTTGGCGTGCCGCTTCTTCCTGGCGTGCTTCTTCTTGACCGCTTTCTTCGGGCAGCCGGTGACCGTGACCTTCGTAGGCCGCGTGATCGTCGCGCCGTTCTGCCCGATGAATTCAGTCGGCATCTCCAAGTCGCTCTTACAGAACGTCCCATGCGCCGCGAGCGCCGAGTACGGGCCCTGCGGCAGCGTCAATTCGAACAAGCCGATCGGGACATCCGGGACATTTTCAAACGTCGAGCTCGTGATCCCTGTCGTCCCGCTGATGAACGTCGAGCCGACCAGGTCGACCGTCACACCCGCGCCCTGCAACACGATCTCAAGCGACGGGAACGCCTGCCCGCCATGCGAGACAAAGACCGCGGGGCCCACCAGCGGAGTACCAAGCACCGGCGTTAGGACCCGCGCGTGCCCTACCACCGACGCTGCCGGGCACGCCGCCGGATCCGTTTCAAACGTCACCGCGAGACACGCCTTCTGCAGCGTCGTCAAGCGCGCCGGCAGCTGCTTGGGGAGTTCGACTTTGACCTTCTCGATATTCGACTGCGAGCTCGCCTGGTTATGCCCCAGCGCACCCGTCGGATACACGATCTTCGCGGTCAGGCTCGCCCCGTTCGCCCTAGAGGTCCGCCCCGATGTCGAGGCCTGGAAATCAGGGTTGAATACCAGGCTCCGGCACGAGCCGACCTGGAAGTGGCTGAACAGCGGGGCGCTTGCGCCTTCGGTGCTGTACGCGGTCCCGGTGAACGCCATCGGCGCGCAGCTCGTCGGGTTGAACATGAATTCCGGACGGTCGATCACCACGTTGATATCGCGGATGTCCGACGGCACCCCGTCGAGGATCGTCGGCAGCGTCGCGGGGTTCGTCGTGATCGTCAACCGCGATGTGTGGGGGTCCACTTCGATCTTCGCGCGGACCACGACCACCCCGAGGTTGAACGGGCCCGCGGCCACCGGCACGACGATCGCCAACCCATACGGCGCGCCGTCGTAGGGGCCCGTCAGGTAGATCGGCGCCGGCGGCTTGCCCGTTTCGGGGACAAACAGCGGGAACGGCCCCGGGCCCGCCCCGATGACGGTGTGCCCGATCTGCGAGGCGGCTGGGCACGTGCCCTGCGCGGCCTGCGGTTCTTCGCACAGCGCTACCGTGCTGATCTTCCCCAGCAGGCCCTCCGGGGTCTTGAACTGCAAGCCCGCAATCCGCTGCTGGCCGTCTTCGCGCTGCAGCAGCATTGAGAACCCCGTATACCCGCCCGCCTGGTCGGTCGTCGCGCCTGCCGTCAACGTCGGCGCGAACGGCAGCTGCCCCGGCTGCGACACGCATGGGCCGCCACCCGGACCCGCTTCGATCGGGAAGCTGTCCGTAGAGCGCACATCACTCACGAACGGCGTGCTCCACGGCGTGAAGTCCGATGTCGCGCCGAACACCCCACACGTCGCAGGAGTGACCAGCGCCGCCTGCGCGCCGCCGCCGAAGGAGAGGTTCACGCTGCTGAGCGGGACCTGCGGGGTATTGGGAAACGTCACAGTCACCTGGCCGGTTTCCCTGTTCAGCGAGACTTCGCCCACGAGCTTGGCGTACACGCCCGCCGCGTACGCCGAGAGCAGTAGCTTCACGTTCGGCGGGTCCGACTGCAGCAGATACACGTTGCCTTCCAGAGGCTGCCGCAACAACGGCGTCGAGACCACCGCCGTCCCGAGTTTCGAGGCGATCGGACACGACGGCGGACCTTCCGTGCCGACCCCATCTTCGGAGACCTGGCACGCCGCAAGCCCCGCCGCCGCGCCGGGGTTGACCGTGACGCCTTCCGGTAACACAACCGTCGTCGTCTTGATGTCCGACTGCGAGACACCCACCGGATCGGAAAGGCCTTCCTGGGGCTCCTTCAGTTCCACCGAGAGACCCGACGGCGTTTCAGCATCCGCGGAATCCGGCTTGATAAAGAGCGACGGCGTGAACCGCAGGTGTTCGCAGCCGCTGTACCCAAACGGCACACCTTCACTTTCGCTCAGGAAGCTGAATTCGGCGAGTTCGCTTTCGTGGCCCCACGCGTCGGCGGTCGCACTGGTCTCCAGCGGCCCTCCGCAGACCGTCGGCATCGTCCAGAACGGCTTCCCATCCGGGAAGCCGAAGATGCGGACGCGGAAGGCGACGAACGCAAACTCCGGAATGTTGGGAACTCTCACGCTGATCCCATCGTCGCTGCCGGTGCGCACGAAGGTGTTAAAGAACGTCCTGATGCCTTGGAAGATCAGGCCGAGCATCGCCGGCTGATTGGCGGGCGGGACCATGTTGTACAGCGGGAGCGTAGCCTCGACAGGGCTACCCACTCCTCCGAGCGTCACCGTGACGGTGCCGACCTGGGTGTCGGCGGGACATCCGCCTTCTATGCCGGTGTCCAGCTCCGCGCGGGTGCATTGCGGTGTCGCGTAGGGGTCGGCGACGAGGCCCGGCGGCAGGTTCGTCACAACTTCCCTGACTTCCCCAACGGGTCTTTCGCTTTCGGGCTCGTGGGTGTTGATGGCCACATAGAAGGTCGCTTCGGAGGGGTGCGAGCCGGCCTGGGTGTCGATCGACCCGTCCGCGTTGGTGAACGCGCTTTCAAAGGTCCTGAACCCGAAGCCGAACGGCGTGCTCGTCGCGCCAGCCGCGCCGCCCGCCGACACCGCCACGGCGCACACCGCGAGCAGCGCAGCCGTGGCCGCCGCGCATACCCTGCGCCGCGCCACGCACCTCAGAGAGCCCCCGCTCATGACCGTCCCGCCTCTCCCTGCGCGCGCCGGGTGCGCTTCGTGCTCCTGCTCGCCCGCTTGGCGTGCCTCGCCCTGCCGGCCTTCCGTCGCTTCTTCTTGTGCTTCTTCTTCACCGTCTTCTTCTTCACCGGCGGCTTGTGCACCGTCGGCCCGGACGGCGGCGGGAAGTTGCCGACGCCGTCGAAGGTCACACTCGCGGGGACTTCGAAGGCCGTCGGCGCGAGCGGGACCCCCTGGCAGCCCGTCCCCGAGCACTCCGGTTCGGACGGGGGAAGCACACCGCCCACGTGCGCGTCGTAAAGGTTGTAGTTTTCGTTGCCGTCCCGCTGCACGAGCTGCGCGCGGGTCACGAAGAACACGTCATCCCCGCTCGCGCTCGCAGCGGCCAGGAACGACCCCTGGGGACTCGTCCCTCCCGAGAGCACGTAGATACAGCCCCGGCTGTCCCGGCAGCTACCGGCGCCGTCCCGCTCCCACTCGTACACGTTCGTCACCCTATTGGTGACGTGCGCGGCCAACGCCGCCGTGCTGTCGAAGAACACGCGGGTGCCTTCTGCGGAGATCCACCGCGGCTGGTAGGTGGCATTGTGGTTCCCGCTGATCGGCAGGTAGCTTTCTCCACTGGGTGGTTCTCCGGTGGGCAGGCACGAGGCGCAGGAGAGCTGGCCTGATTCCGCGTCGTACACATACACCTCCCTGGCATCCTCGCTGTTGTAAGCGGTGAGGCTGTTCACGGACTCGAACACGACATCGTGACCGCTCGGCGTCACCTCGGCCGTGCGCCTGCCAAGGTCGGCCTTCCAGTCGCCGGCCACCGTTCCCAGGCCACCCGGGTCGTCCTGCTGGGCGAGCGCCGCGATGAACGTCGTCCTGCCTTCGTGAAGCAGGTAGAGGTTCGGCTGGCCCGCGGCCGGCTTCCTCCCTTCGGCGTTTTCGCCCGCCAACACGCCGCCGGCGACGAAGTAGACGTATTCGCCGTCTTCGCTCGCGCCGATCACGGCCTGCACGTCGGCCCCGAGCGGGTCCGAAGCGTTGTGGTCCACCGTCAGGTCGGTCAGTTCGCCGCTGGGAACATCGTACTCGTAGAGGTCGTTGCCCTCGCCCAACCACACGCCTTCTGCACCTTCAACAGATCCACAGCCACTGGTGAACACGGCGGTGGAGCCTTCGGTGAGCCGGTTGCAGTCCGTGAAGAAGACCTTCGACCCGTCGCCGCTCGCGGTCTGGAACTCTCCGCCAAAGCTCCTGCTCGCGCGTTCTTCCTTTTCCTTCACTCCTTCTCCCGCCGGCGCCTTCGATGCGTCGACCTGCACGGTCCTCGTGCCGCCTTCGCGCACGAAGAGCTGGTGTGTAGTCAGATCGGTCCAGAAGATGCGCGACCCGTCCGCGGAGATGACATGGCTGAAGTCGGGTACTTTGGCGAACCCGTTGTACTCTTCCGGCTCCGGGGGATAGCTTCCGAATGTCGCGTTCGGCGCCGGTTCGCCGTCGGGCAGCACGTTTACCGAGCTCAGCTGGCCATCGACCGAGTCGTAGAGGTTGTTAGCTTCCCTGCCGGGGTCGGCAGCTGGCGGCGTCAACGCGTCGTTGGCCTCGAACAGGATATGACTGAAATCCGAGGTAGCGCCCGCGTAGAGGAGCGCCCGCGCGCCGATTCCGACAGTGTAGGGACTTTCCTCTTCGTGGATCCCAAATTCTTCGCTGTCGCGGTTGGGTGGGGGCGTGCTGAGCAGCGCGTGGTAGCTGCCGTCGCTCATGGTGCGCGTGTAGAGGTCGCTGTAACCGTCCAGCCCTTCCGGGGAGAGGGGATCCCGGTAGTTCAGGGCGCCCGAAGCGATGATCCCGACTGACAGGTCGGGCGAGAACGCCCGGTATTCCGCCGTGCGGTTGGACGACGGTGTGATGTTCTGCGCACTCCAGCCGCCGGCGGCGCGCACCGCCAGGTACTGGTTGCCTTCGTCTTCGCCGATGGAGCCGTTCCCACCGTAGGACGGGTCGCCCACGTACGTCACCGCATCGCCGTTGAGCGAGGACTCGACCGGATACCCTGTGAAGTTCGTCCCTTCCCCTTCCCCCTCGCGGTTCTCGTCCGCGAATTCCGGCGCGTAGATGTCCGCGTTGTTGTCTTCGGGGGGGGAAACCATTTCGTAGATGCGGCCGTCCGGCAGGCCGGAGCCGATGGCCGAGAAAGTGCTGAAGGTCGTGTCCGGACCGTACGCCGTACCGAACGCATCGGCCGCGACGAACCGGAAGTGGTATTCGGTTTCCGGCCGCAGGCCGTTCAGCGTCACGAGCGCAGCCACATTGCCCTGTTCTTCGCCGACACTCGTTTCCGGCGTCTTGAGCCCGTATTTCCCGGTTTTCTGGTATTCCGAGGCTTCAGCGTATTCGACGTAGTACTTGCTCGCGACGGTCTTGCCTTCGAGCCCGTCGGGTACCAGCTCGGCGTGCACAACGGCATCGACCGAGCCCACTTTTTCGAACGTCTGGTTTGCGAGAATCGGTGGTCCCGTGGTCGTGAATTCCCCGCTCGCGCCTATCGTGGTGCCATATTCGTCCTGCGCGACGAGCCGGCAATTGTAGGTGTGGTGTGGCTTCAATCCGGTGATCTTCACCTTCGGTTCCTGCTTGGCGAGAACATTGGATTCTTCTTTGGCGGTTTCCAACTCGTATTCGTTGTTTTCCCCGTACTGGAAGCGCCAGGTGGTCGGCGCTGCGCCCAGCGGTTCCAGCGACCCATTCAGCGTCGCGCCTTCGTTTTCGATGGCCGTCACGCCACAGCCACCGACATCCCTGACCGCGACACCCGTCTTGAACACTTCTTCTTCGCCTTTGACAGCGCCATTTTCGTTCTTCGCCACCACTTTGTAGCCGTATTTCGTCTGTGGCTTCAGACCGTTCAGTTCTACTTTGACCGTCCCGCCGCTCGTGATTTCCTGTTCTGCCGTTTCGGCCACCGTCGCCGAACCGAGTTCCCCGTATTCCAGGTGCCAGGCGCCCTTTGCAGCGTCTGGATCGACGGTGCAGGTGAGGACCGCGCTCACCGGCGTCGGAGTGGTGGTGGCGCATTCCTTGACTTCGGGCCTGGCCTTGCCGACCGTTTCTTCATTCTTGAAGACATGCACTTCGTTGCGTTCGAGGTCGGCGACGTAGAGGTGCTTGTCGAACGGGCTGAACGCGAGATCCAGCGAGACGCCGATCTCTCCGCCGCCACCGAATTCGAAATGTTCGCCGCTGCTGGGTTCGTACTCGGTCACGTGATATTCGCCGGCATCCATCACGTACACGTCACCGTTCCCGCTCGGGTCGACCGCGACCGCCGTCGACTGGCGGCTGTCGAGCACTGAGTAGCCTTCGACTTCCCCTTCGGGACCCAGCAACAGCTTGACCACGTTTTGGAAGATGTTCGCGACGTACAGATCGCCGTTGGGAGCAATCGCTACACGCCACGGCGTCGTCAAGCCAGGACTGGTTATCGCCCGGAGTTTTTTTCCTTCGGGGTCGAACTCGAGGACTTCGTTTGGAAAGATATCCGCTACATAGACATCGCCTTTGGGATCGATCGTGAGCCCGATGGGGTCCGGTAGCCCTTCCAGCTGGCCCGCATACTCGTATTCGTTGGGTTCGTTCCCATTCGGCCCCTTTGGCTTGAACCTCTCGACCACATGCTTTTCTCGATTGACCACATATACGTCGCCCTTTGAAGGGCTGGTGGCCGAGCTGTCCACTGCCAGCCCCTCCGTTTCTCGTTCGATTTCTCCCGAAGGCGTTTCGTCGCCGTTGAACTCGGACAGATATTCGCCTTCGGGGCCAAACTTCTCGACCCGTCTGTTGCTGCCCGCGTCATCGAGCGCGAACACGTCGCCCGTCGAGCTTTCCACGGCGATGTCGAGAGGGCTTTCTCCGCTGAACTGCCCCGGCCCCACGCCCGGGGCGCCGAATGACGAGCTGAGCTTGAATTCGCTTGCGAGCGCCGGCGTGCTCGCCAGCATGAGCGCACCGGCCAATGTGAGCAGCAGGGTCGCAAGCGTGTGCTGAGCGGCGGCTCTCATGGACGTGGCTCCCTTCCGGGACGGGCCCGCGCAGGGGTCGTGTGGGGTGGCTCGGGTGTCGGACGACGCGACGCTCGCGCCGGCTTTCGAGTGGCGCTTCATCGCTTCTTCCTCCCGCGCTTGGCCTTCTTCTTGGGGTGCTTGTGCTTGGTCGCGGCGGCCTTGGAGCAGCCCTCGACGGTGAGCTTGGTGCTCTGGTCGATCACGGCGCCGTTGTGCGCGACCAGTTCGGTCGGGAGCTTCAGCGTGCCCTTGCAGAGGCCTCCGTTGGCCGCGAGCGCGGAGTGCGGCCCGGCGGGCAGCGTCAGTTCGAAGGAGCTGACCGGGACGTCGGGGAGCCCCGTGAACATGGTGGTGGTGATGCCCTTCTTGCCGATCGAGGTGGTGGCCGTCAGATCGATCGTGATGCCCGCGCCTTGGAGCACGAGGATCAGCGACGGGTGGGCTTCGCCCGCGTGGGAGACCAGGTACGCGGGACCGCTCAGCGCGACCGAGAGCATCGGCGTGAGCGCAGTGGCCTGCCCGACCAGCGACCCGGCGGGGCAACCCGCTGGGTTCGCTTCGAAGACCGCGGCGGGGCAGGCCTGCTGGAGCGTCGCTAGGCGTGCGGGGAGCTGCTTGGGCAGCTGGATCTTGACACTGGCGAGGTTCGCCTGGGTGCTCGCCAGGGTCGTCCCCTGCTGGCTCTGCGGGTAGGTGATCTTCGCCTTCAGGGTCGCGCCCGCCTGCTTGGAGGTCCGTGCCGAGGTGGAGAGCACGAGCGTCGGGGTGAACTGCAGGCTCTGGCAGGAGCCGACCTGGAACGGGGTGGAGAGCGCGACGGTCGCGCCCTGCACGCTGCTCGCGGTCCCCTGGAAGGACGCCGGGCTGCAGTCGGTCGGGTTGAACATGAACCCGGGCCTGTCGAGCACCGCGTAGAGCGTGCGCAGATCCAGCGGGACGCCGTCGAGGATCATCGGTAGCGGGTCGCTTGAGATCGTCAGCTGCGCGGTATGGGGGTCCACTTCGATCCTCGCGCGCAGCACCCTGGTCCCGAGGTCATACGGGCCGGCGAGGAACGGCACGACTATCGCCAGGCCGTACGGGGCGCCCTCGTACGGTCCGGTCAGGTAGATCGGGATCGGTGGCTGCCCTGGGGTGGGCAGGAACAGCGGGTAGCCGCCTGGGCCCGCGCCGATCACCGCGTGCCCGACCTGCGCGGCGGCGGGGCAGGCGCCCCGCGAGGCCTGCGGTTCTCCACACAGCGGGACGCTCCCGATCATCCCCAAAAGACCGGGGGGCGCCTTGACCTGGAAGCTCGAGAGGCGCTGCTGGCCGTCGGGGCGCTGAAGCAGCATCGAGAAGCTCGTGAACCCGCCCGCCCCGTCGTTGCTGGACCCCGCCGTCAACGCCGGTGTGAATGGCGGCGAGGCAGCGCACGCACCGCCGCCGGGGCCGCCTGAGATTTCGACTTTGCTCGTTTCAAACGCGTCGCCGATCGCCGGCGTCGCCCACGGCGTGACATCCGAGCTGGCCGTATACACTCCGCACGCCTGCGGCGTCAAGAGCGCCGCCTGCGCGCCACCGCTCAGGGCCACCCTAAAGTCGCCGAACGGCAGCGGCGGCGCTTGGGGGAAGGACAGCGTGACCTGGCCGGTTTCTTCGTCGAGGACGATTTCACCGGTCAGCTTCAAATACACGCCATCCGCGTATGCGGAGAGCAGCAGCTGCAGGTTCGGCGGACTCGACGGCAGCACATACACCCCGCCTTCCATCGTGTCCGCCAGCATCGACGTCGAGATCGCCAGCGTCCCGACCTGCGAGGTCGCGGGACACGACGGCGGACCTTCGCTACCGAGACCGCTCTGCGCGAGCGGACACGCCACCAGGCCCTCCGCGCGATTGGGATCCAGCACCAGCCCTTCCGGGAGCAGCACCGTCGTGCCCTCGATATCCGATGACGCCAGGCCCAGGGGTGCCAGCAGGCCTTCCGTGGGAGACTTCACGTCGACCGTCAGCTGCGTCCCGGTATCCGCGTCTCTGGTGCTCGCCGACACCGAGACCGTCGGCCCGAACCCGAGATGATCACAGCCCTGAACCCCAAGCGGCCTACCGCCGCTCGCCGCGGTTTCATGCGAGAGGAAGCTCGCTTCAGCGTACGCGCCTTCATCCTGCCAGGTATCCGCCGCCACCACGAACGACACCGGCCCCGCGCACACCGTCGGCAGCGTCAGGAATGGCACGCCCGACGATGTGACGCCGAACAGCGTGATCCGCCCGCCCACGACTCTCTCCGGCGGGAGGTCGAAGATACTCAGGTCGACCCCATCGTCGGTCGCTGTGCGTAGGCTCGTGTACGCGAGCACATCGACACCGCCGACCCTGAACGCGAGCTCCGCCGAGGACCCACCCGGCGCCGCCATGTTGTACACCGGGCTCGTCTCTTCACCGCCCGAAGCCGTGTCCAGCGCCACTTCGCCGACCTGGTATTCGGGTCCGCACGCTCCTCTTTCGTCGAGTTCCCGGCGGGTGCAGTGCGGCACCGCGTCGGCGTTCAGGACCAGGCCCGCCGGCAGGCTCAGCCTCAGATTCCGCAGCTCCCCGCCCGCACTGTCCAGTGTTTCGCCGTGCGCACCCTGTGTCGCGTTCAACGCGAACGCGAAGCTCAATTCGTGCGGGTGCGACCCCGCCTGCGCGTCGGCGGTCCCCAGCGTATTCAGCGACAGCCCATCGAAGCTCTGAAACCCAAAGCCGGACGGCGTCGGCGCGAAACCCAGAGCCGGCACGCAGCCACACAGCAGCACCGCGATCAGGGCACACAACGCCACCGGACCGGCCAGCACCAGCCTGTGCGCGTCGCGAGCGCCGGCGCGCCTCTCCGCGTCCCGCGCGCGAACGCAACGACTCGCCGGCCGCATGAAACGCCTGCTCATGACCGCCCCGCCTTTCCACGTCCGGCCCGTCTTGCCCGCTTCCCCGTCTTCCTCGCACTGGACTGCTTCCCGTGCTTGGCCTTGTGCTTGGGTTGCTTGTGCTTGTGCTTGTGCTTGTGCTTGGGCTTGGGCTTGGGCTTGACTTTCGCGGGAGCGGGCGGCGGGAAGTTGCCGACACCGGCGAACGTCGCGCTCGGTGGAGTCGCGAAGATCAGCGGCGCGATCGGCACCTGTTGACAGGCCGCACCCGAGCACCCCGCCGGCGCGGAGGGCTGCACACCGCCGACGCGCACGTCGTAGAGGTGATCGCTTTCGTCTTCGTCCCGCGGGACCAGCCGCGCGTCACTGACGAAGAACACGTCGTCACCGTTCGCGCTCGCGTCCACCAGGTAGGAGCCCGCACGGCTCGTGGCGCCCGAGAGCAGGTACTCACAGCCCCGGGCTTCCTGGCAACTGCCCGCGCCGTCGCGCTCCCATTCGTACACGTCCTGCTGGGCGTTGGAGTCCGGCGCCACCAGCGGCTCGAAGCTGTCGAAGAACACACGGCTGCCGTCTTCGGAGATCAGCCGCGGCATGTACGTGCGACTCCAACTGACCGGCAGATACGACGCGGCTTTCACCCTGACCCCCCCTACTTCGGTCACCGGCGGCGCCTCACCACTCGGATCGCACGAGGCGCAGAAGAGCCCGCCGCCCGGTTCGGCGTCATACACGAACACCTCCCCCAGGCCTTCGCTGTCATAGCCCGTGAGGGGACGCACCGACTCGAAGACGATGCTGTGGCCGTTGGGCGTGACCTGCGCCGTGCGATGCCCGAGACCCGGCTCCCAATCCCCGAAACTGCCTTCACCATACGCTTCGCTGCCCTCGTCTTCGACCGCGAGCGTCGCGATGAAGACCGTGCTGCCTTCGCGCAGCAGGTAGAGGTTCGGCTGCCCTTCGGTCGCGCCTTCGGCGAGCTTGCCCGTGGCGACGAAGTAGAGGTAGGAGCCGTCTTCGCTCGCGCCGACGACACCCAGCACCCCGGCGCCCGCGCCCGCGAGCTCTTCGCGTTGCGCGCTTTCGACGT
Source organism: uncultured Solirubrobacterales bacterium (assembly GCA_963715925.1). Taxonomy (GTDB): domain Bacteria; phylum Actinomycetota; class Thermoleophilia; order Solirubrobacterales; family Solirubrobacteraceae; genus Palsa-744. The sequence continues at coordinate 556,627 of OY970282.1, forward strand.
CGAACCGATAGAGCTTTTCGCCTTCGGTATAGAACGCATACCGGCCATCCGGAGTCGCCGTCCAGTAGCGCGCCGCCCCCGCGGAGACCGGCACGGTGCTCGCGCCGTTCTCACGCACGTAGACGTGGCCTTCGTCGGCTCCCGCGTGCAGGTCGGTCCAGAAGACCCGCGTGCCGTCCGCGGAGATCACATCGCTGAAGTCCGGCGAATCCACCGGCCTGCCCGTTTCGTTCGGCGCGCCGAACGTCGCGTCAGGCGCCTGTTCGCCCCCCGGCAGCACGTTCACCAGGCTCAGCTGCCCGCCGGCCGACTCATACAGGTCGTTCGCTTCCCTGCCCGGGTCTTCCTTGGCTTCCGCCAGCGCATCGTTCGCTTCGAACAGCAGATCGCCGGAGTCGGCCGAGGCGCCCGCATACGCAAGCCCCGCGCCGCGTGGGCCGACCGTCCCGAAGCTCGCGAATTCTTCCGCGGAACGGTGCGACGGAGCTTCGGAGAACAGCGGATGGTAGCTCCCGTCGCCGCTTGTGCGCGAGTACAGCACGTCGAAGCCGCCGCCGGGCGCTCCCGCGGAGAGCGGTTCGCGCGATTCCACGATCCCCGCGGAGAGGTCGCTCGAGAAGCCGAGGAACACCGGCGAGCCGCCCCCACCCGGCGGCATCACATCCTGCGCGACCCAGCCCGCGGGCGTCGACCGGGCGATGAACTCGTTGCCGCCGCCCGCCCCCGCGTCGCCGTTGCCGCCCGCCGACGGCGCCGCGGCATAGGCCACCGCTTCGCCGTTCGCCGCAGCCTCGAACGGCAGCATCGTCGGCACCGGGAACGGCCCGTTGTGCGCTTCCGGGACATACACGTTCGCGCCCTGAGCCTCCAGCGGGGAGACCATTTCGTAGACCCGGCCGTCCGGTAGTTCCGCGCCACTCGCAGGGAACGTCGTGAACGTCGCATCCGCGCCGGCCGTCGTGCCATGCGTATCCGTCACGACGACACGGAAGTGATACTCAACACCCGGCTGCAGGCCAACAGCCTGTGCGGCTGCTTGCAGGTCGCCCCCGACGGCGGCGAGCTTGGCTTCCGGTGTCGAGAAGCCGTACCCCGACGTTCCGCCATATTCGAAGCGATAGGTGGCCGCTGCGTCTTCGTCGTTGACCTGCGCGCTCAACTTCGCAAGCGTGGTCCCCACTCCGGAGAAGGACTCCCCGTCGATGGTTGGCGGACCGGTCGTCTCGAATTCGCCCGCTTCGCCGGTTTCCGTCCCGTACACGTTGTACGCGACCAGCCGGCAGTGATAGGCGGTGTGCGGCTTCAATTTCGTGACACCCGGTTCGAACGTGACCTTCGCATTGCCTGCTGAGCTTTCTTCGGCGGTCCTCGACCCGTATTCCGTGCCTGGCCCATATTCGAAGTACCAGCTCGTCGAGACGCCTTCGGGTTCCAGCGAGCCGTGCAGCGCCGCGCCTTCGTTGTCCACACCACTCGCGGCGCACCCACTCACGCCCTTGACAGCGGCAGGCGTCGCGAACGCCGCTTCCTCGCCCCTCGCAGAGCCAACTTCGTTCGACGCGACGAGCGTGAAGGCGTATTCGGTATGCGTCTTCAGACCAGCCAGTTCCACTTTGACCACGCCGCTGGCCGTGACGGTCTGTGCGGCGGTCCTAATGAGCGTCGAGGAGCCCACTTCGCCGTATTCGACATACACACTGGCTTCCGCGGCGTGCGGAGCTACGAAGCAGCTGACGACCGCGTTCACATGCGTGCTGGCGGCGCCAGTGCATTCCCTGACTCTCGGCTTGGCTTTCCCGGCAGCTTCTTCCTCTTCAAAGACGTGCACATCCCTCTGTTCGATGTCACCGACGTAGAGATCTTCGTTGAACGCGCTGTAGGCGAGACCCAACGAGAGGTCGATATTCCCCGCGCCGAGTTCTTCGACCAGTTCTCCGCTCGCGTCGTACTTCGTTACATGACTCCCGCCTTCTGTATCGGCCACGTAGACGTTCCCGCTGGGGTCGACCGCGACCGCGGTCGGCGCATGGGTGTCGATCACGGAGGATTCGACTTCGCCTTTGGGACCACGCACCAGCTTCACGAGGTTGTTGAAGAAGTTCACGACGTACAGGTCACCGTTGGAGGCCACCGCGACACCAACGGGCCTGGTCAGCGCGGCGCTCGCTATTTCAGCAAGGAGCCCTTCGCCTTTGGGACCGAACTCGAACACCACAGGGCTGTTGGGCTGTACGACGTACACATCACCCTTGGAGTCGACTGCTACACCTTCAGGCGACGAGAGCCCGACCAGTAGACCGGCGTATTCGTATTCGTTGGGTTCGCCCGCCTTCGGCCTGAACCTGTCGACCGCGTTGTGCCCGGTGTCCGCTACATAGACATCTCCTCTGGTGGGGCTGGTGATCGAGTTGTCCACCGCCAGGCCCCGAGCTTCCGGGGCGAATTGTTCGGCCGGCGTCGTGCCGCCATTGAGTTCGGATAGATATTTTCCTGCAGGCCCAAACTTCTCGACGCGCCTGTTGGCCTGGTCCAGCGCGAACACGTCACCCGTGGACGTTTCGACCGCCACACCGAAGGGGCTTTCGCCGCCGAACTGTCCCGGCCCCGAACCGGGTTCGCCGAAGGACGCGGGCGGTTCGATGATCGCAGCGGGCCTGACAGTCGGTGAGCCAAGCTCGAATGTGGCCGCCGATGCCTGCGCACACACCAGCGCGAACGCACAGGCCAGCGCGAGCGGCACGCCGGCGCGAGCGAGACCGAGCCGGTTGCGCGAGCCGGCGGGACGACGCGCAAGCCCACCCCTACCCCATCCCCCCGCGGGGGCGACGATCAAGCGGCGCGAACGCGCCCGGCGAGGGGACTTACCGGTTAGCCGGCAAGCTGAAGAGAGAGAGAGAGAGAGAGAGATGCATCGGCAAGTTGCCGAGGCATCTAGCAACGGCCCCGAACGGGGTCGCAAGTCTGCTCGACACGTATGTCCCTCTCGAACTCACGCGAAAACCAACTCCCTCACCGAAACGACCGAGGCCCCTCTCCCAAGCGAACCCTGTCAATCCATCACAGGCCGGCCACAAGGCGACCCGGCCCAGACCCGATCCTATGTTCCAAACCCTGCTCCACACCCACACTCCAGGCGCAGACGAGGCCACTATAGACAGTCGAGACGGTGTTGTCAAGTCCCAGGGCACACAGAAACGCCCGACGGCCACAAAGCCCTCAGCCAGCCGGGACGCCAGCACAGCCCGTCAGCCGGCGCGACCCATCAACGGATCCCTCACAAGCGCAGCCCTACCGGCCTCCCGCAGACATCGCCCGCTGCCCAACCCCCACGGGCGCCGCCTGCTGGCGGATCGTCCGCTCGATCTCCTGACCCTTCGGGGTGAGGCTCCAAACGTTCGGCTCGCCGCGCGCGGGGCCCACCCCGCCGTTAGCGATCAAACCGAGGTGCTCCAGGCGCGCGAGCAGCTTCGAGATCTGCCCCTGGTCAGCGACCCCAGAAGCATCCGCGACCTGACGATTACTAGGCCCCCGCACACCAGCCGACCCCCGGGCACCCGCCGGCCCCCGCGCACCAGCCGGCCCGCGCGCACCCAGCGCGGCGATCGCGAGCAGCACCCGCACCGTACGATACGTCAAGCGCATATCGAGCTCCCGCAGCGGATCCCGGTAAGGCCGCGCCACACGCCGAGACCGAGGAGCGGGCCTCGCGGCCTCGCGCGCCGCCGCGGCCTGCCCCTGGTAAGGCAGCACGATCATCCCCATCAACGGGCCGAGCAGCGCCACCATCGACGGCGAGCCCTCACGAGCGTCCCCGCCCGCCAGCCGCGCGTGCAGAACCGCCAGCACCGCGCCGACCACGCCCTCCGCCGTCAACCGCGTCGGACGCGCGCCGCCCCTGGCCTCTCCGCGACCCTCATCGACCGCGTCGATCAACGCCCTCAGGACCCCCGCGCGGCGCTCCAACGCGACCGGGCCCGCGCCGAGCGCATCCACCACGCACAGCGCGCCCAACCCCGGCTCATCATCCAAAAACTCCAGCAACGCACCCAGACCAGCCCTGACCCGTCCACGCCAGCCGACGCCCCGCTCAAACGCGGGAATGACCCGCTGCGCCGCGCGTTCCACCGCCCTCTCGAACGCCGCCAGGAAGCAATCCTCCCGGTCCTCGAAGAGCTCGTAGAACGTCCGCCGCGAAACACCTGAGCGCGCCACTACATGCGCGACCGTCGTCCCGCCCACACCACGCTCACGCGCGACCTCGACCATCGCCGCGATCACCCGCGCACGCTGGATCTCCGCCACACCACCACGGCCCCCACCACGATCCACGCCGAGGTCCACGCCGCCAGCGAGCGCCCCGCTCAAACCCAGGCCACTATTGACCGCGCCAGAGCTACCCAAAGCCGCGCCAGAACTATCCAAAGCCGCGCCAGAGCTATCCAAAGACACCGTTCGCAAAGACACCGTTCGCACCCCTAGCCTCGCCTGAGCCCGCCCTTCGCCCCGCCACGAGCAAACCCGGACTTCTTGGCGTGCCGCTTCCCCTTCCCGTGCCGCTTCTTCCTGGCGTGCTTCTTCTTGACCGCTTTCTTCGAGCAGCCGGTGACCGTGACCTTCGTAGGCCGCGTGATCGACGCGCCGTTCTGCCCGATGAATTCGGTCGGCATCTCCAGGTTGCTCTTGCAGAAGCTCCCGTGCGCCGCGAGCGCCGAGTACGGGCCCTGCGGCAGCGTCAGTTCGAACAGGCCGATCGGGACATCCGGGACATTTTCGAACGTCGAGCTCGTGATCCCCGTCGTCGGGCTGATGAACGTCGAGCCGACCAAGTCGACCGTCACACCCGCGCCCTGCAACACAATCTCAAGCGACGGAAACGCCTGCCCGCCATGCGAGACGAAGACCGCGGGCCCCACCAGCGGGGTACCGAGCACCGGCGTGAGGACCCGCGCGTGCCCCACCACCGACGCCGCCGGGCACGCCGCGGGATCCGTTTCAAACGTCACCGCGAGGCACGCCTTCTGCAAAGTCGTCAACCGCGCTGGCAGCTGCTTGGGGAGTTCGACTTTGACCTTCTCGATATTCGACTGCGAGCTCGCCTGGTTATGCCCCAGCGCACCCGTCGGATACACGATCTTCGCGGTCAAGCTCGCCCCATCCGCCCGCGAAGTCCGCCCCGACGTCGAGGCCTGGAAGTCCGGGTTGAACACCAGGCTCCGGCATGAGCCCACCTGGAAGTGGCTGAACAGCGGGGCGCTTGAGCCTGTGGTGCTGTATGCGGTCCCCGTGAACGCCATCGGCGCGCAGCTCGTCGGGTTGAACATGAATTCCGGACGGTCGATCACCACGTTGATATCGCGGATATCCGACGGCACCCCATCGAGGATCGTCGGCAGCGTCGTCGGGTTCGTCGTGATCGTCAGCCGCGATGTGTGGGGATCCACTTCGATCTTCGCGCGGACCACGACCACCCCCAGGTTGAACGGGCCCGCGACGACCGGCACGACGATCGCCAACCCATACGGCGCGCCTTCGTAGGGGCCCGTCAGGTAGATCGGCGCCGGCGGCTTGCCCGTTTCGGGGACGAACAGCGGGAACGGACCCGGGCCCGCACCGACAACGGTGTGCCCGACCTGCGAGGCGGCCGGGCACGTGCCCTGCGCGGCCTGCGGTTCTTCGCACAGCGCCACCGTGCTGATCTTCCCTAGCAGGCCCTCTGGGGTCTTGAACTGTAGGCCCGCGATCTGCTGCTGGCCGTCTTCGCGTTGTAGCAGCATCGAGAACCCGGTGTACCCGCCGGCCTGGTCGCTTGTCGCGCCCGCGCTCAACGTCGGCGCGAACGGCAGCTGCCCCGGCTGCGACACGCACGGGCCGCCACCCGGGCCCGCCGTGATCGGGAAGCTGTCCGTGGAGCGCACGTCGGCCACGAACGGGGTGCTCCACGGCGTGAAGTCCGATGTCGCGCCGAACACTCCACACGTCGGAGGGGTGACCAGCGCCGCCTGTGCGCCGCCGCCGAAGGAGAGGTTCACGCTGCTGAGCGGGACCTGCGGGGTATTGGGAAACGTCACAGTCACCTGGCCGGTTTCCCTGTTTAGCGAGACTTCGCCCACGAGCTTGGCGTACACGCCCGCCGCGTACGCCGAGAGCAGTAGCTTCACGTTCGGCGGGTCCGACTGCAGCAGATACACGTTGCCTTCCAGAGGCTGCCGCAACAACGGCGTCGAGACCACCGCCGTCCCGAGTTTCGAGGCGATCGGACACGACGGCGGACCTTCCGTGCCGACCCCATCTTCGGAGACCTGGCACGCCGCAAGCCCCGCCGCCGCGCCGGGGTTGACCGTGACGCCTTCCGGTAACACAACCGTCGTCGTCTTGATGTCCGACTGCGAGACACCCACCGGATCGGAAAGGCCTTCCTGGGGCTCCTTCAGTTCCACCGAGAGACCCGACGGCGTTTCAGCATCCGCGGAATCCGGCTTGATAAAGAGCGACGGCGTGAACCGCAGGTGTTCGCAGCCGCTGTACCCAAACGGCACACCTTCACTTTCGCTCAGGAAGCTGAATTCGGCGAGTTCGCTTTCGTGGCCCCACGCGTCGGCGGTCGCACTGGTCTCCAGCGGCCCTCCGCAGACCGTCGGCATCGTCCAGAACGGCTTCCCATCCGGGAAGCCGAAGATGCGGACGCGGAAGGCGACGAACGCAAACTCCGGAATGTTGGGAACTCTCACGCTGATCCCATCGTCGCTGCCGGTGCGCACGAAGGTGTTAAAGAACGTCCTGATGCCTTGGAAGATCAGGCCGAGCATCGCCGGCTGATTGGCGGGCGGGACCATGTTGTACAGCGGGAGCGTAGCCTCGACAGGGCTACCCACTCCTCCGAGCGTCACCGTGACGGTGCCGACCTGGGTGTCGGCGGGACATCCGCCTTCTATGCCGGTGTCCAGCTCCGCGCGGGTGCATTGCGGTGTCGCGTAGGGGTCGGCGACGAGGCCCGGCGGCAGGTTCGTCACAACTTCCCTGACTTCCCCAACGGGTCTTTCGCTTTCGGGCTCGTGGGTGTTGATGGCCACATAGAAGGTCGCTTCGGAGGGGTGCGAGCCGGCCTGGGTGTCGATCGACCCGTCCGCGTTAGTGAACGCGCTTTCAAAGGTCCTGAACCCGAAGCCGAACGGCGTGCTCGTCGCGCCAGCCGCGGCGCCCGCCGACACCGCCACGGCGCACACCGCGAGCAGCGCAGCCGTGGCCGCCGCGCATACCCTGCGCCGCGCCACGCACCCCAGAGAGCCCCCGCTCATGACCGTCCCGCCTCTCCCTGCGCACGCCGGGTGCGCTTCGTGCTCCTGCTCGCCCGCTTGGCGTGCCTCGCCCTCCCGGCCTTCCGTCGCTTCTTCTTGTGCTTCTTCTTCACCGTCTGCTTCTTCACCGGCGGCTTGTGCACCGTCGGCCCGGACGGCGGCGGGAAGTTGCCGACGCCGTCGAAGGTCACACTCGCGGGGACTTCGAAGGCCGTCGGCGCGAGCGGGACCCCCTGGCAGCCCGTCCCCGAGCACTCCGGTTCAGACGGGGGCAGCACGCCGCCCACGTGCGCGTCGTAAAGGTTGTAGTTTTCGTTGCCGTCCCGCTGCACGAGCTGCGCGCGGGTCACGAAGAACACGTCATCCCCGCTCGCGCTCGCAGCGGCCAGGAACGACCCCTGTGGACTCGTCCCTCCCGAGAGCACGTAGATACAGCCCCGGCTGTCCCGGCAGCTACCGGCGCCGTCCCGCTCCCACTCGTACACGTTCGTCACGCTATTGGTGACGTGCGCGGCCAACGCCGCCGTGCTGTCGAAGAACACGCGGGTGCCTTCTTCGGAAATCCACCGCGGCTGGTAGGTGGCATTCTGGTTCCCGCTGATCGGCAGGTAGCTTTCTCCACTGGGTGGTTCTCCGGTGGGCAGACACGAGGCGCAGGAGAGCTGGCCGGATTCCGCGTCGTACACATACACCTCCCTGGCATCCTCGCTGTTGTAAGCGGTGAGGCTGTTCACGGACTCGAACACGACATCGTGACCGCTCGGCGTCACCTCGGCCGTGCGCCTGCCAAGGTCGGCCTTCCAGTCGCCGGCCACCGTTCCCAGGCCACCCGGGTCGTCCTGCTGGGCGAGCGCCGCGATGAACGTCGTCCTGCCTTCGTGAAGCAGGTAGAGGTTCGGCTGGCCCGCGGCCGGCTTCCTCCCTTCGGCGTTTTCGCCCGCCAACACGCCGCCGGCGACGAAGTAGACGTATTCGCCGTCTTCGCTCGCGCCGATCACGGCCTGCACGTCGGCCCCGAGCGGGTCCGAAGCGTTGTGGTCCACCGTCAGGTCGGTCAGTTCGCCGCTGGGAACATCGTACTCGTAGAGGTCGTTGCCCTCGCCCAACCACACGCCTTCTGCACCTTCAACAGATCCACAGCCACTGGTGAACACGGCGGTGGAGCCTTCGGTGAGCCGGTTGCAGTCCGTGAAGAAGACTTTCGACCCATCGCCGCTCGCGGTCTGGAACTCTCCGCCTAAGCTCCTGCTCGCTCGTTCTTCCTTTTCCTTCACTCCTTCTCCTACGGGCGCCTTCGACGCGTCGACCTGCACGGTCCTCGTGCCACCTTCGCGCACGAAGAGCTGGTGCGTAGTCAGATCGGTCCAGAAGATGCGCGACCCGTCCGCGGAGATGACATGGCTGAAGTCGGGTACTTTGGCGAACCCGTTGTCCTCTTCCGGCTCCGGCGGATAGCTTCCGAATGTCGCGTTCGGCGCCGGTTCGCCGTCGGGCAGCACGTTGACCGAGCTCAGCTGGCCATCGACCGAATCGTAGAGGTTGTTCGCTTCCCTGCCGGGGTCGGCGGCCAGCGGCGTCAACGCGTCGTTGGCCTCCAACAGGATATGACTGAAATCCGAGGAAGCGCCCGCGTAGAGGAGCGCCCGCGCGCCAATTCCGACAGTGTAGGGCGTTTCCTCTTCGTGGATCCCAAATTCTTCGCTGTTGCGGTTGGGTGGGGGCGTGCTGAGCAGCGCGTGGTAGCTGCCGTCGCTCATGGTGCGCGTGTAGAGGTCGCTGTAACCGTCCAGCCCTTCCGGGGAGAGGGGATTCCGGTAGACCAGGTCGCCCGAAGCGATGATCCCGGCTGACAGGTCGGGCGAGAACGCCCGGTATTCCGCCGTGCGGTTGGACGACGGTGTGATGTTCTGCGCACTCCAGCCGCCGGCGGCGCGCACCGCCAGGTACTGGTTGCCGATGCCTTCGCCGATGGAGCCGTTCCCACCGTAGGACGGGTCGCCCACGTACGTCACCGCATCGCCGTTGAGCGAGGACTCGACCGGATATCCTGTGAAGCTCGTCCCTTCCCCTTCCCCCTCGCGGTTCTCGTCCGCGTCTTCCGGCGCGTAGATGTCCGCGTTGTTGTCTTCGGGAGGGGAGACCATTTCGTAGATGCGGCCGTCCGGCAGGCCGGAGCCGATCGCCGAGAAAGTGCTGAAGGTCGTGTCCGGACCGTACGCCGTACCGAACGCATCGGCCACGACGAAGCGGAAGTGGTATTCGGTTTCCGGCCGCAGGCCGTTCAGCGTCACGAGCCCAGTCACACTTCCCTGTTCTTCGCCGACACTCGTTTCCGGCGTCTTGAGCCCGTATTTCCCGGTTTGCTGGTATTCCGAAGCTTCAGCGTATTCGACGTAGTACTTGCTCGCGACGGTCTTGCCTTCGAGCCCGGTGGGGTCTAGCCCGGCGTGCACAACCGCATCGATCGAGCCCACCTTTTCGAACGTCTGGTTTGCGAGAATCGGCGGCCCCGTGGTCGTGAATTCCCCGCTCCCGCCAATCGTAGTGCCGTATTCGTCCTGCGCGACAAGCCGACACTTATAGGTGTGGTTCGGCTTCAACCCGGTGATCTTCACCTTCGGTTCCTGCTTGGCGAGAACGTTGGATTCTTCTTTGGCGGTTTCCAACTCGTATTCGTTGTTTTCCCCGTACTGGAAGCGCCAGGTGGTCGGTGCTGTGCCCAGCGGTTCCAGCGACCCGTTCAGCGTCGCGCCTTCGTTTTCGATGGCCGTCACGCTGCACCCGCTGACGCCGCCCACCGCAGGACGGGTGTTGAACACTTCTTCTTCGCCCTTAGAGCTGCCGTTTTCATTCGACGCGACAAATCTGAGACGGTACTTCGTCTGCGGCGTCAGGCTTTTAAGTTCCACTTCAACCCTGTTGCTGCCCGTGATTTCCTGTGCAGCCGTCTTGGTGAGTGTAGCGGAGGGCAATTCGCCGTATTCCACGTACCAGCTCCCTTTTGCAGCGTTTGGATTGACGATGCAACTGGCGACCGCGCTTGCCGGAGTGGGCATCATCACGGCACATTCCGTGACCGCAGGCCTCGGGTGCGTGGACGCTTCCTGTTCAAAGATGTTCACTTCGTGGCGTTCAGTGTCGGCGACGTAGAGAGACCCACTGACGCCGGGCGAGCTCAACGAGCTGTACGCGAGCCCGGACGACCTGCCGATCTGTCCAGTGCTGAATTCTTCGATCAATTCTCCACTGGAATCGTACTCCGATATCTGGCTATTTCCGGCTTCCCCCGGTTCGCTCACGTAGACATTTCCGCTGGAGTCGACAGTGACTGCCCCCGTAGACCGGCCAGGGTTAAGCACCGACTCGGACTCGACTTCGCCGCTGGAGTTGATCTCCAGCTTTTCAACGCTGAAATAGGCGGCGGTTTCGGCGGTGTCCATGAGGTACAGATCGCCGTTGGGGGCAACGGCGACGTTGCGGGTGAAAGACTGCGGGTACGTTATTGTTCCAAGCACTTCGCCCGCGGGTCCGAACCTGCTCACTTCACCGCGACTCTCATAGACGACATATACATCGCCTTTCGAATCGACCGCGACCCCCATCGGTGCTTCTTGCACGTTCAGCTGGCTCACCCACTGGTACTTGTTCGGTTCGGCGATCGTCGGCGCCGGTGCGAACTTCTCGACCGCGTTTCGGTAGGTCTCGGTCACATAGACGTCCCCTTTGGAGGGGCCGGTCGAGTTGTCCACCGCCAGCTGGCGCGATCTGCTTTCCAGTGCTCCTTCGGGCGTTTCGCTTCCGAATTCAGAGAGGAATTCTCCTTCGGGGCCGAACTCCTCGATCCGCCCGTTGCCGGGGTCCAGAGCGAACACGTCACCCGTCGACTGGTCCACAGCCACACTATTGGGGCTTTCTGAGCCGAACTGCCCGGGTCCCGAGCCTTCTGAGCCAAAGGACTTGGGCGCGAAGAACACCAGAGGCTTGACAAACGGCGAGGAGAGCCCAGATGTGCTCGCCAACGCCGAGGCGCTCGCCGGTGCCAGCAGACCGGCTAGGACGAGCAGCACGCTCGTGAGCGCGGGGTGAGCGGCAATCCTCATCCTGGTGGGCGACCCGGACCTCCCTGCGGCGCTCGCGCCGGCTTTCGAGTGGCGCTTCATCGCTTCTTCCTCCTGCGCTTGGCCTTCTTCTTGGGGTGCTTGTGCTTGGTCGCGGCGGTCTTGGGGCAGCCGTCGACGGTGAGCTTGGTGCTCTGGTCGATCACGGCGCCGTTGTGGGCGACCAGTTCGCTCGGGAGCTTCAGCGTGCCCTTGCAGAGGCTGCCGTTGGCCGCGAGCGCGGAGTGCGGCCCGGCGGGCAGCGTCAGTTCGAAGGAGCTGACCGGGACGTCGGGGAGCCCCGTGAACGTGGTGGTCGTGATGCCCTGCTTGCTGATCGAGGTGGTGGCCGTCAGATCGATCGTGATGCCCGCGCCTTGGAGCACGAGGATCAGCGACGGGTGGGCTTCGCCCGCGTGTGAGACCAGGTACGCGGGGCCACTCAACGGCGCCCCCAGCGCTGGCGTGAGCGCCGTGGCCTGCCCGACGAGCGACCCGGCGGGGCAGCCCGCGGGGTTCGCTTCGAAGGTGGCGGCGGGGCAGGCCTGCTGGAGCGTCGCTTGGCGTGCGGGGAGCTGCTTGGGCAGCTGGATCTTGACACTGGCGAGGTTCGCCTGGGTGCTCGCCAGGGTCGTCCCCTGCTGGCTCTGCGGGTAGGTGATCTGCGCCTTAAGGGTCGCGCCCGTCTGCTTGGAGGTCTTCGCCGAGGTGGAGAGCGTGAGCGTCGGGGTGAACTGCAGGCTCTGGCAGGAGCCGACCCCGAACGGCGTGGAGAGCGCGACGGTCGCGCCCTGCACGCTGCTCGCGGTCCCCTGGAAAGACACCGGGTTGCAGTCGGTCGGGTTGAACATGAACCCGGGCCTGTCGATTACCGCGTAGAGCGTGCGCAGATCCAGCGGGACACCATCGAGGATCATCGGCAGCGGGTCGCTCGAGATCGTCAGCTGCGCGGTATGGGGGTCCACTTCGATCCTCGCGCGCAGCACCCTGGTCCCGAGGTCATAGGGGCCGGCGAGGAACGGCACGACGATCGCCAGGCCATACGGGGCGCCCTCGTACGGCCCGGTCAGGTAGATCGGGATCGGTGGCTGCCCTGGGGTGGGTAGGAACAGTGGGTAGCCGCCGGGGCCCGCGCCGATCACCGCGTGCCCGACCTGCGCGGCGGTGGGGCAGGCCCCCTGGGAGGCCTGTGGTTCTCCGCACAGCGCGACGCTGCCGATCATCCCCAAAAGACCGGGGGGCGCCTTGACCTGGAAGCTGGAGAGGCGCTGCTGGCCGTCGGGGCGCTGAAGCAGCATCGAGAAGCTCGTGAATCCGCCCGCCCCGTCGTTGCTGGACCCCGCCGTCAACGCCGGCGTGAATGGCGGCGACGCGGCGCACGCACCGCCGCCGGGGCCGCCTGAGATTTCGACTTTGCTCGTTTCAAACGCGTCGCCGATCGCCGGCGTCGCCCACGGCGTGACATCCGAGCCGGCCGTATACACCCCGCACGCCTGTGGCGTCAACAGCGCCGCCTGCGCGCCACCGCTCAGGGCCACCCTAAAGTCACTGAACGGCAGCGGCGGCGCCTGAGGGAAGGACAGCGTGACCTGACCGGTTTCTTCGTCGAGGACGATTTCGCCGGTCAGCTTCAAATACACGCCATCCGCGTATGCGGACAGCAGCAGCTTCAGATTCGGCGGACTCGACGGCAGCACATACACCCCGCCTTCCATCGTGTCCGCCAGCATCGACGTCGAGATCGCCAGCGTCCCGACCTGCGAGGTCGCGGGACACGACGGCGGACCTTCGCTACCAAGACCACTCTGCGCGAGCGGACACGCCACCAGACCCTCCGCGCGATTGGGATCCAGCACCAAACCTTCCGGGAGCAGCACCGTCGTGCCCTCGATCTCCGATGACGCCAGACCCAGCGGCGCCAGCAGGCCTTCCGCGGGAGACTTCACATCGACCGTCAGCTGCGTCCCGGTATCCGCATCCCTAGTACTCGCCGACACCGAGACCGTCGGCCCGAACCCGAGATGATCACAGCCCTGAACCCCAAGCGGCCTACCGCCGCTCGCCGCGGTTTCGTGCGAGAGGAAGCTCGCTTCGGCGTACGCACCTTCATCCTGCCAGGTGTCCGCCGCCACCACGAACGACACCGGCCCCGCGCACACCGTCGGCAACGTCAGGAACGGCACACCCGACGATGTGACACCGAACAGCGTGATCCGCCCGCCCACGACCTTCCCCGGCGGGAGGTCGAAGATACTCAGGTCGACCCCATCGTCAGTCGCCGTGCGCAGGCTCGTGTACGCGAGCACATCGACACCGCCCACCCTGAACGCGAGCTCCGCCGAAGACCCACCCGGCGCCGCCATATTGTACACCGGGCTCGTCTCTTCACCGCCCGAAGCCGTGTCCAGCGCCACTTCACCGACCTGGTATTCGCGTCCACACGCTCCCCCTTCGTCGAGTTCCCGACGGGCGCAATGCGGCACCGCGTCAGCGTTCAGGACCAAGCCCGCCGGCAGACTCAGCCTCAGATCCCGCAGCTCCCCACCCGCACTGTCCAGTGTTTCGCCGTGCGCACCCTGTGTCGCGTTCAACGCGAACGCGAAGCTCAATTCGTGCGGGTGCGACCCCGCCTGCCCATCCGCGGTCCCCAGCGCGTTCAGCGACAGCCCGTCGAAACTCTGAAACCCGAAGCCGGACGGCGTCGACGCGAAACCCAGAGCCGGCACGCAACCACACAGCAGCACCGCGATCAGGGCACACAACGCCACCGGACCGGCCAGCACCAGCCTGTGCGCCCCGCGAGCGCCGGCGCGCCTCCCCGCGTCCCGCTCGCGAACGCAACGACCCGCCGGCCGCATGAAACGCCTACTCATGACCGCCCCGCCTTTCCACGTCCGGCCCGTCTTGCCCGCTTCCCCGTCTTCCTCGCACTGGACTGCTTCCCGTGCTTGGCCTTGTGCTTGGGTTGCTTGTGCTTGTGCTTGTGCTTGGGCTTGGGCTTGACTTTCGCGGGAGCGGGCGGCGGGAAGTTGCCGACACCGGCGAACGTCGCGCTCGGTGGAGTCGCGAAGATCAGCGGCGCGATCGGCACCTGCTGACAGGCCGCACCCGAGCACCCCGCCGGCGCGGAGGGCTGCACACCACCGACGCGCACGTCGTAGAGGTGATCGCTTTCGTCTTCGTCCTGCGGGACCAGCCGCGCGTCACTGACGAAGAACACATCGTCACCGTTCGCGCTCGCATCCACCAGGTAAGAGCCCGAACGGCTCGTAGCGCCCGAGAGCAAGTACTCACAGCCCCGGGCTTCCTGGCAGCTGCCCGCGCCGTCGCGCTCCCACTCATACACATCCTGCTGGGCGTTGGAGTCCGGCGCCACCAGCGGCTCGAAGCTATCGAAGAACACACGGCTGCCGTCTTCAGAGATCACCCGCGGCATATACGTGCGACTCCAGCTGACCGGCAGATACGACGCGGCTTTGACCCTGACCCCCGCCACTTCGGTCACCGGCGGCGCCTCACCACTCGGATCGCACGAGGCGCAGAAGAGCCCACCGCCCGGTTCAGCGTCATACACAAACACCTCCCCCAGGCCTTCGCTGTCATAGCCCGTGAGGGGCAGCACCGACTCGAAGACGATGCTGTGACCGTCGGGCGTGACCTGCGCCGTACGATGCCCGAGACCCGGCTCCCAATCCCCGAAGCTGCCTTCACCATACGCTTCGCTGCCCTCGTCTTCGGCCGCGAGCGTCGCGATGAAGACCGTGCTGCCTTCGCGCAGCAGGTAGAGGTTCGGCTGCCCTTCGGTCGCGCCTGCGGCGAGCTTGCCCTTCGCGACGTAGTAGAGGTAGGAGCCGTTTTCGCTCGCGCCGATGACACCCAGCACCCCGGCGCCCGCGCCCGCGAGCACTTCGCGATTCGCGCTTTCGACGTCGAACCGATAGAGCTTTTCGCCTTCGGTGTAGAACGCATACCGGCCATCCGCAGTCGCCGTCCAGTAACGCGCCGCTCCCGCGGAGACCGGGATCGTGTTAGCGCCGTTCTCACGCACGTAGACATGGCCTTCGTCCAGGCCCGCGTGCAGGTCGGTCCAGAAGACCCGCGTGCCGTCCGCGGAGATCACATCGCTGAAGTCCGGCGGATCCACCGGCCTGCCCGTTTCGTTCGGCGCGCCGAACGTCGCATCGGGCGCCTGTTCGCCTCCCGGCAGCACGTTCACGAGACTCAACTGACCCGCAGCCGACTCATACAGGTCGTTCGCTTCCCTGCCCGGGTCTTCCTTGGCTTCTGCCAGCGCATCGTTCGCTTCGAACAGCAGATCGCTGGAGTCGGCCGAGGCGCCCGCATACGCAAGCCCCGCGCCGCGCGGGCCGACCGTCCCGAAGCTCGCGAATTCTTCCGCGGAACGGTGCGACGGAGCTTCGGAGAACAGCGGATGGTAGCTCCCGTCGCCGCTTGTGCGCGAGTACAGCACATCGAAGCCGCCGCCGGGCGCTCCCGCGGAGAGCGGTTCACGCGATTCCACGATCCCCGCGGAGAGGTCGCTCGAGAAGCCGAGGAACACCGGCGAGCCGCCACCACCCGGCGGCATCACATCCTGCGCGACCCAGCCCGCGGGCGTCGACCGGGCGATGAACTCGTTGCCGCCCCCCGCCCCCGCGTCGCCGTTGCCGCCCGCCGCCGGCGCCGCGGCATAGGCCACCGCTTCGCCGTTCCCCGAGGCCTGGAACGGCAGCATCGTCGCCACCGGGAACGGCCCGTTGTGCGCTTCCGGGACATACACGTTCGTGCCCTGGGCTTCCACCGGGGAGACCATTTCGTAGACCCGGCCGTCCGGCAGTTCCGCGCCGCTCGCAGGGAACGTCGTGAACGTCGCATCCGCTCCGGTGGCCGTGCCACCACCATGCGGCTGCGTCACCACAACACGGAAATAGTAGGTAGTGACCGGCTGCAGACCGAGCACCTGCAGAGACACCACGGATTCGCCGCGCATGGGGTGCCCGAGCGTGACTTCCGGCGTAGAAGAACCATAGCTTTCGCTCGTGCCGTATTCGAAATGGAAGGTGTCCGCAGCCCCATAACCATCGATCCGCGCCTTCAACGTCACACCCGAGAACCCCACAAGCGCTACCGACTCACCCTCCACTTCCGGCGGCAGAGCAGTCGTGAAACCGCCTCCTTCTTCTCCGTCTTCTTCGTCGCTGAGCGCATTACCGAACTCGTTGTGCGCCACCAGCCGGCACAGGTAAAAGGTGTTTCGTTCGAGTCCCGCGACGCTCTCTTCGGCTTCGACAATCTTGTCGGTGGGATTTTCCGCGCTCCCTTCGGCGCTCTTCGACCACGGCCCCGCGCTTCCAAACTTCCTGTATTCGAAGTACCAGCTCGTCGAGAGGCCTTCCGGTTCCAGCGTCCCATGCAGCGTCGCGGCTTCGTTCAACAGGCCACTCGCGTTACACCTGCCGACCCCCTTCACCGCCACAGGCGTCGTGAACGATTCCTGGCTGCTTGTTCCCACCCCAAAGGTGTTTTCGGCCAGGAGCCGGTACAGGTAGCGCGTTTCGACCTGCAGCCCACTCAGCTTCGCTTCCACATGAACCGCGCCCACACTCGAACCCGGAGCGGGCGAGCAGGGAGCCGTTTTCCCCGACGGAAGGCTCGCCCCATATTCGAAATAGCACGCTTTGACCGGTTCCCCTTCAGGCGTCACGCTACCGTTGAGCGTCACATCGATCTCGCCGCTAGCCCCGTTCTTTTCCAGACCCGAGACCGCTTCCAGCGACACCGGCATCGCGACCGGCGTACCGAATTCCGAAACCGTGCTCCCATTCGCGCCGTTCGCGTTCCTCGCCACAACCCGGTAAAGGTAGGTCGTACCCGGCAACAGGCCGCTCACCGGCGCGTGCACTTCCACCGCGCTCGCGCTCGACCCCGGAGCCGGTTCACACGCAACCGTCTTCCCCGAAGGAAGACTCGCCCCATATTCGAAAAAGCATTCCTTGACTTCTTCGCCTTCGGGATCCACAGCGCCGTGCAGCGTCCCTTCGATCACGCCGCCTTTCTTCTGCACACCCGTAGCCGCTTCGACAAGCACCGTCGGCACCACAACAGGCGCCGTGAACGCATCGACCAGATTCGCGGTCGAGTCCGCGACATAGACCTCCCCCACCGCGGCACTCACAGCGACCCCGCTAGTCGAGCTCAGAGCGCCAAAACGCCCAATCGACGATCCACTGGAGCTGAATTCCCTGACCGACGTCACGTTACCAACGAAGACTTCATCACTCAAAAGATCCACAGCGACCGCCGGCGACTGTTCTTCATCGATTTCCACAACCTCTTCACCCGAGCTCGTAAGCTTCTCGATCCCCCCATCACCCGTACGGACAAAGAGATCGTCTTTGGAATCCACCGCGAACCCCGGCTGGGTACCGCGAGGATCCTGCCGGCTTTCGATGAGTTCATTGACCATGGCGTCGCTGAAATTCTCGATCACGCCGCTCGACTGATAGACCCACAGCTCGCCGTTGGCGTCGACCGCGATGCCGTACAGCGCTTCGAACGGCCCAGCCACCCGCCCGATATAAGCACCATTCGAAGCGAACTTTTCAACCACGTTATCCGCGGTGTTCGCCACATACACATCGCCCGCGGACGGATCCGACGCGCTCGTCGAGTTATCGACCGCGATCGCTTCCGGAGCATCGAACTGCCCCGCGCCTTCCCCCGCGATCCCAGCCCGGCAGCCGCTCGTACAAACCTCGTATTCCGCTTTACCGTCACTCACCCCCCAGCCCCAGGCGGCGATGAAGGCGCCCGTGGAGCTGAACTGCTCAACACGGTTACTGCCCCTATCGACCACGTACACGTCTTCGGCCGGTTCGCTCAAAGTCGGTTCCCGCACCGCCACTCCAGCCGGCCCTTCGAACTTGCCGTCTTCAGAGCCCTTACCCCCAAACGAAGCGGCAAGCGGACGCGTCAACACCGCCTGCGCCGGCACGCTCCCCCACACGAGCACGAGCAGCGCGAGCGCACAAGCCAGCGCGAGCGGCACGCCGGCGCGAGCGCAACCGAGCCGGCCGCGCGAGCCGGCGGGACGACGCGCAAGCCCACCCCTACCCCACTCCCCCGCGGGGGCGACGACAAAGCGGCGCGAATGCGCCCGGCGAGGGGCCTTATCGGTTAGCCGGCAAGCTGAAGAGAGAGAGAGAGAGAGAGAGATGCATCGGCAAGTTGCCGAGGCATCTAGCAACGGCCCCGGACGGGGTCGCAAGTCTGCTCGACACGTATGTCCCTCTCGAACTCACGCGAAAACCAACTCCCTCACCGAAACGACCGAGGCCCCTCTCCCAAGCGAACCCTGTCAATCCATCACAGGCCGGCCACAAGGCAGCCCAGCCCAAACCCGATCCTATGTTCCAAACCCTGCTCCACACCCACACTCCAGATGCAGACGAGGCCACTATAGACAGTTGGGACGGTGTTGTCAAGTCCCCTGTGCGTGGGTTCAGGCGCCTACGGGCCGGAGCAGATCCGGTGGGCGCCGATCCGGCGCCGGCGCACGGCGGGCTCTCCGTCTCGCGGGTCGAGCCCCGTCCCCAGGGCTCCTGCGATGATTGGGCCATGAGCGACGCCCCCGCGATCGAGGCGCACGACCTACGCAAGCGCTACGGCGGGCACGAGGCGCTGCGCGGGATCGACATCGCCGTGCGGCGCGGCGAGGTGTTCGGGCTGCTCGGGCCCAACGGCGCCGGCAAGACCACCACCGTGGAGATCCTCGAGGGCTACCGCGAGCGCGGCGGCGGGGAGGTCTCGGTGCTCGGCTACGACCCCGGCCGCCGGCCGCGCGAGCTGCGCAAGCGCATCGGGATCGTGCTGCAGTCCAGCGGCATCTACGGCCACATCACCCCGCGCGAGTCGCTGCGCCACTGGGCCGGCCTCTACCCCCATCCCCGCGACGTCGAGGAGGTGCTCGGGCTGGTGGGGCTGGAGGAGAAGGCCGACGCGCGCTGCCGCACGCTCTCCGGGGGGCAGCTGCGGCGCCTCGATTTCGCGCTCGCGCTGATCGGCGACCCCGAGCTGATCTTCCTCGATGAGCCCACGACCGGCTTCGACCCCGAGGCGCGCCGCGCCGCGTGGGAGACCATCCGCTCGCTGCGCGCCCTCGGCAAGACGATCCTGCTCACCACCCACTACCTCGACGAGGCCCAGGCGCTCGCCGACCGCGTGGCGATTCTCAAGGACGGGCGCGTGCTCGCCGTCGGGCCTCCGCGGGATTTGGAAGCCCACCCGCCCGGAACCCACCCACCCGGAACCCACCCACCCGGCGGCACGCACGCTGGTGGCAGAGGGCGGGCGGGCGGGTACCGAATCTCCTACCGCGACGCCTCGGGCGAGCTGGTCGAGCGCCAAACCGACGACCCCACCGGCCTGCTGCACGAGCTCACCGGGGAGGCGCTTGCGCGCGGGGAGCGCCTGGAGGACCTGAGCGTCGGGCTGCCGACGCTCGAGGACGTCTACCTGGAGCTAACCGCCGATGTCTGAAACCCTCGCGCTCTCCTGGCGCCAGTACCGCCTGGAGCGGCGCATGTTCTGGCGCAACCCCTCCGCCGCGTTCTTCAACTTCCTGCTGCCGCTGCTGTTCCTCGCCGCGGGCGGGGCAATCCTGCACGGCAACCAGCACGACCTCGACCGGCTCGTGCCCGCGATCGCGGGGATGAGCGTGATGTCGACGACGTTCACCGCGCTGGCCTACAACATCGTGTTCCTGCGCGAGCGCGGCGTGCTGAAGCGGATCAGGGGCACCCCGCTGCCGACCGGCTCCTACTTCGGCGGGGTCGCCGCCAACGCGGTGACGAACACCGTGCTGCAGATCGCGATCGTCGTGCTCGCCGGCCGGCTCGTCTTCGGGATCGGCTGGCCGCGGCACTGGGACGAGCTGATCGTGTTCACGGTCGCGGGCGTCGTCTGCTTCGCCGCGCTGGGCGTCGCCTTCGCCCACGTGATCCCCAACTTCGAGTCGACCGCGGCCTATGTCAACGCGGTCTTCCTGCCAGTCGTGTTCGTGTCGTTCTACGTGTTCGATGCCACGAGCGCCCCCGCGTTCGTGCGCAACATCGCCGAAGCGCTCCCGCTCGTGCACCTGATCGACGGGCTGTACGGGGCGATGCTCGGCGCCAGCGGCTTGAGCGATAATCTCGATGCGCTCGCCGTGATCGGGCTGTGGGCCGTGTTCGGGCTGTACTTCGCCGTGCGCGGCTTCTCGTGGGAGCAGCGCTCGTGACGCTTACAAAAGGAAGCGCTGTGCGTCCACAGCTACGCCACCACGCGCGGTTCATTGCCTGCTCTGGCAGGGCTTGCCGGGCGACACGTCTGCGGAGGCCATGGTTTCGGTCTTGCTTGAGATGATTCGTGCGGCTGACGGCGTTGGTTGCGCGGACATGACACACGACAGGGGGACACCGTGAAGGAATTGGCCAAAGACGTGTACCAGCTGAGCGGCAGACCACGGAACGCGATCAACGTGTACCTCGTCGGGGACGTGCTGATCGACGCGGGCACCCGCCAGGCCGAGCGGCGCATCGTGCGCCAGCTCGAGGGCCATGCGCTCGCCGCGCACGCGCTCACCCACGCCCATCCCGACCACCAGGGCTCCAGCCACGCGATCTGCGAGCGCTTCGGGATCCCGCTGTGGTGCGGCCAGGGCGACGTCCCCGCGATGGAGACGCCCGGTGCGATCGTCAACCCCAAGGCCCCCGGCTGGCTCAACCGCGTGCAGGCGCGTTACTGGACCGGACCGCCCCACCCCGTCGCGCGGGCGCTCTCCGAGGGCGACGAGGTCGCCGGGTTCACCGTGCTCGAGACCCCCGGGCACTCCGCCGGGCACGTCTCCTTCTGGCGCGAGTCCGACCGCGTGCTGATCGTCGGCGACGTGCTCGGCAACATGAACTTCATCACCGGCATCCCCGGTTTGAACACGCCCCCGGACCTGTTCACCCCCGACCCCGCCCGCAACCGCGACTCCGCGCGGCGCCTCGCGGCGCTGGAGCCGGCGCTCGCCTGCTTCGGGCACGGCGCCCCGCTGCGCAACCCTCGCAAGCTCGCCGACTTCGTCGCGCGGCTGGCGCAGTGAGCGCCGGCCCAGAGAGCGTGTTCCTCCCCGATGGGGAGGGGCGCTTCACGCCGACCGAGTACGCGCGCGGGCCGTGGGACCCGCGGGCGTTGCACGGCGGGGCGCCCGCGACGCTGATCGCGGGCGCGTTCGAGCGCATGGAGCCCGGCGGCGAGCTGCCGTTCGCGCGCCTTAGCTTCTCGTTCCTGCGGCCGATACCGCTCGCGCCGCTGCAGCTGAGCACGCGCATCGTGCGCCCCGGCCGCCGCGTGCAGGAGCTCGAAGCCGAGTTGCGCGCCGTCGGATCGGAGGATCGGCCGGAGGATGGCGAGCTCGTGTGCCGCGCCCATGCGCTGCGCATCGTGCCCGCACCCGAGGAGCTGCCCGCGCTCGCCGTGCGAGTCGTGCAGGAGAGCGAGCCCGCGCGCCTGCCCGCGCGCGAGGAGGGGCACTCGGTGCGCTTCTCCCCTGGTGGTGGGGAGTACACGAGCTTCGCCGCGAGCGCGATGGAGATGCGCTTCCTGCACGGCCGCCCGCTCAAAGGCCAGCTCCCCGAGGTGGGGGTCTCGAGCGCCCACGCACCCGTCGGCACGGCCAGCGTGTGGATGCGCCTGTGCCGCCCCGTGCTCCCCGGCGAGACCCCCTCCCCGCTCGTGTGCGTGATGGCGGCGGCCGACTTCGGCAACGGCATCGCCGCGGCGCTGCCGTTCGATCGCTACGTGTTCATCAACGCCGACCTCGCCGTAACGCTCAACCGCCGCCCCGAGGGCGAGTGGATCGGGCTGGACGCCCGCACGCTGCTGCACCCCGGCGGGATCGCGTGGGCGCAGAGCGTCCTGCACGACGAGCGCGGCCCGCTGGGGCTCGCGACGCAGACGCTGGTCGTGCAGCCGCGCTAGCGGCCGCTCGGCGCCTCCCGAGAACCGCCCGCGCTCGCCGGCGCGCTGTGGTGGGCCGTCTGCACTGGGCCGTCATGCGGACCCCAGGGAGGACCGGCTCGCGAGGGTAGTTGCATAGGCAAGTAAATTGGCCTATAGTTGAGCGCGCAAATAAATTCGGTTCGGAGGCACCGTAGTGCCGCCGAACCTCAACCTCGACTACAAGGAGCCCCCACATGCCGAGCGACACCCTCGCCTCCCAGCAGACCGCAGCGCTTCCCCTCCCCGCCGGCACCTGGAAGGTGGACCCCGTCCACTCCAGCGTCGAGTTCCAGGTCAAACACCTCGGCATCGCCACCGTCAAAGGCCACTTCAACGAGTTCGAGGGCACGCTCGAGGTCGGGCCCGAGGGCGCCGTCGCCTACGGGACCGTGCAGACCACAAGCGTCGACACACGCGAGCCCCAGCGCGACGCGCACCTGCGCTCGGCGGACTTCTTCGAGGTCGACACCTACCCCGAGATCGCCTTCCGCTCGACCGCGATCCGCGCCACGGGCGAGGACGAGTTCGAGATCGTCGGCGACCTCACAATTCACGGCGTCACACGCTCGGTCACGTTGCGGGCGACGCTGGAGGGCGTCGAGCTCCAGGACCACCAGGGCAAGGCGCGGGTGGGCGTCTCCGCGAGCGCCCAGATCAACCGCTCGGACTACGAGATGCGCTTCAACGCCGCGCTCGGCTCGGGCAACGTGGTGGTCAGCGACAAGGTCAAGATCCTCGTCGACGTGTCGGCGGTGAAGGAGGGGTAGGGGGGACCGGTAGCGCAAAAACACCCCGCTTGCACTTACTCACGCTGGTCCCCAAACGAGCCACGTCAGCGCAGCCAGAAGGAGGCGTAGGAAGCCACGTTACCCCCACAACGCGCAGATCGGCAGCGCAAGGATTCGATCGTCCAGCTCGAACGGTCGCGGCCCAGTGTGAAACACGACACCACGCGCGAACCTCTCGCCCAGCTGCTCCCGCAACCAGACGAGGTGTCGCGCCGCGCGGAGATCGGCCGCTCCCGCCTTCACCTCGAAGGCCACCACCTTCCCGGCTCCCAGCTCCGCGAGGAGGTCCACCTCGTGGCGTCCGTGTTCCTCCCGCAGGTGGTAGAGACGCGGTCGCGACGCGCAGACTGCCAGCTCCGCCCTGACCTGGGCCACGACAAAGCTCTCCAGCACCCGGCCCAACAGGTCGCCGTCGCGGAGCACCGCGCCTGCGTCCAACTGGAGGATCGACGCGATCAGCGCCGGATCGACCAGGTGACGCTTGCGGGCTCTGGAGAGGCGCCTCAGCCGATTCGAGCTCCACGCCGGAAGCGCGTCCACGACGAACAGGCTCGTGAGCAGCCGCTCGTAGGCTACGGCGGTCCTGCGATTGACGGCAGCGAACTCGAGGAGCGTCGCGTCCGCCGCGGTGCCAGCCGTGTTGAGCGCGTACGCCTCGAGGTAGCGCCCCAGACGCGCCGGGTCGCGGCCAGGGTCCACGCCGGTCGCGTCCCGGGTGAGCAACTGCTCCACATAGGCGTCCAGCCACCGCGTTCGCGCGCGTGCCGTCATGCGCAGCGCGGGCTCGGGGAAGCCGCTCCTCAGAGCCAGATCCACATAGCCACGGAGGTCCGGTGGATCGCGTGGCACGCCCGGAACGTCTCCCGCCGTGAGCGCGTCGAGCAGCGCCGGACCCTCCGCGCGTCCGAGCTGCTCGCGCACCGTCATCCCGTACATCGCCACGCGCACCACCCGTCCGGTGCCGGGCCACGTCGCCGCGTCGAGCTCCGCGCGGACCGAGCCCGTGAGCAGGAACCGGCCGGGTCGCGGATCCTCGTCGACTGCCCGCTTGACCGCCCCGAGGACTCCGGGCTCCTCCTGCCACTCATCAAGCAGGATCGGCTCCTCGTACTCCCGCAACGCCACGTCCGGATCGGCCCGAAACGCCTCCGCCTCGAGCGCGCGGTCGAGCCGCACCACGCTCGCCGCGTGCCGTGCCGCGGTGGTCGTCTTGCCGCCGGCCCGCGGCCCGGTCACCATCACCGCCGGCAGCTCCGCGAGCAGCTCCACGAGTAGCCCATCGAGCATACGACTGCGGTAACGGGTGTCGGCCACCCCACCAGACTACCGCATTTCGACAGCTCTTAGTACCCGATTTCGCCGCCTCTTGGTGCTCGGTTTCGCCATAGCTGACCGGACGATTCCCGAGCCGCGTGACAAAGCCTGACAAAAGTCAGATTCGCGGTATGCGGCCTGCTCGAAGCCACACTCGTTGAGGTCTCCGCGGTGAAGGCCGACTGACGAGCCGGTTGAGCTAGCTCAACGCGCGAGCAACTCGCCCAGGGCCTCGTCCACCGCGGCGAGGGCCTGGGCGTCGAGCGTCACACCGGAGGCCGCGGCGTTGGCGTGCACCTGCTCGGGCCGGCTGGCCCCGACAATCGCGGAGGCCACGTTAGGCTGGCGCAGCACCCACGCGAGCGCGAGCTGAGCGAGCGAGAGCCCGAGCCCCTCGGCGATCGGCACGAGTCGCTGGACGGCCTCGAGCACGCGATCCTCGAGCAACCAGCCGATGAACTCGTTCATGCTCTCGCTCGCCCCGCGCGAGTCCGCGGGGGGCGCCTCTCCCGGGCGGTACTTGCCGGTGAGCACGCCCTGCGCGAGCGGGGACCACACGATCTGCGAGATCCCCTCGCGTTCGCACAGCGGGATCACCTCGGCCTCGGGCGCGCGCCAAATCATCGAGTACTGCGGCTGGCTGGAGACCCACCGCTCCACGCCGGGCAGCTCCAGCGACTCGGAGATCCGCCGCGCCGGCCACTCGCTGAAGCCGATGTGGCGCGCCTTGCCGGCCTTGACGACTTCGGTGAGCGCCCCCATCGTCTCCTCCAGCGGCGTGTGCTCGTCGTAGCGGTGGCACTGGTAGAGGTCCACGTAGTCGGTGCGCAGGCGCTCAAGCGAAGCGTCGATCTGCTTGTGGATCTGCGCCGCGGAGAGCCCGCGGTCGGTGTCGGACATCGAGAAGTACACCTTCGTAGCCAGCACGTAGGAGGAGCGCTCATACCCGCAGAGCACCTCGCCCAGCAGCGTCTCCGCGGCCCCGCGCCCATACACGTTCGCGGTGTCGAAGAAGTTGATCCCCGCGTCGAACGCCGCGCGCACGCACGCCTCCGACTGCGCGCGCTCCACCCCGCCGGAGTACGTCAGCCACGACCCAAGGCTGATCTCCGAGACCTCCAGGTCGCTCGCGCCGAGCTTGCGGTAGTTCACGTCGGGGAGCGTAGCGGTTTGGGTCGAAAGCCACGCGCTACGACGCGAGGCACGGAGGCCGAGCGCGCACGCGCCAAGTCGAAAGCCGCGACCCACGTGGACGATCCCTCTAAAAAGCCGTCATTCACCCCACCAGGGGACCTCGCAATAGGGCCGGCTTAGCCGGCCCGCCCGCAGCTCCGTACTAGGGGAGGGGGTATGAGAACCCGCCCGCCCCGGGCCTGCCCTCCCCCAGCCTAGTCCATCCCCAGCGGGCCCTCGGCGGCGCCGCTGAGGAACTGGCGCACGAAGGGGTTCTCCGAGGAGAACATCTTCGCGGCGTCGCCCGCCTCCACGATCCGCCCGCGCCACAGCAGCGCGATGTACTCGCCGATCCGCCGCGCGGAGGCGATGTCGTGGGTGACGACGATGTACGTGCCCCCGTGCTGGCCGTGCATCTCCTTGATCAGTTCGCACAACAGCGCCGTACGCACCGGGTCGAGGCCCGAGTCGGGCTCGTCGAAGATCACGATGTCCGGTTCCATCACCAGCGCGCGCGCGAACCCCGCGCGCTTGCGCATCCCGCCGGAGAGCTGGTTGGGGAAGTAGTCGATCGCATCGGACAACCCCACGTCGCTGAGGCGCTCGCGGACCAGCTTGCCGATCTGCGCCTCCGACATGTCGGTGTGCTGGCGCAGCGGGAAGGCGACGTTGTCAAGGAGCGACATCGACCCGAACAGGGCGCCGTCCTGGAACAGCACCCCGATCTTGCGGCGCAGTGCCAGCAGGTCGGGCATCGTCAGGCTCGGCACTGACTTGCCTTTCACCACGACGTCCCCGGAGTCGGGGAACATCAGGCCGATCAGGTGTTTGATGAGCACGCTCTTGCCCGTCCCCGAGGGGCCAAGCACGGTCGTGATCGTGTCGTCGGGGATCGCCACGTTGAGCCCGTCCAGCACAGGCAGGCCGCCGAGGCGCTTGTGCACGTCGTAGCAGCGGATCGACCACTCCCCCGCCCCGTGCTCGGTGTCCCAGTCGAACTCCGAGTGGTACTCGAACTGCGCGGCCGCGTCGAGTGTCGCGCTGTCGCGCACGCCCGCGCCCGCGCCCGCGGGAGCCCCTCCGCCTGCGGGCGGGTCCTCCCGCGTACTCTGACCCTCCTCCATGCCCGGGATACTAGTCCCCGCCGCCGACCGCATCAACTCCACATTCCTGCGCCCCGTAGTATCGCCCCATGGCCCAGACGATCGCGGTCCTCTCCCAGAAGGGCGGCACCGGCAAGACCACCGCGGTGCGCACGCTCGCGGACGCGCTGCGGCGCGCGGGGGTGCGCACGCTGGCGGTGGACCTCGACCCGCAGGGCAACCTCTCGGACTACTTCGACGTGCCCCCCGACGCGCAGCCCACGATCGGGGACGTGCTGAGCGGGCGCGCCGCCGCGGCGGAGGCGGTCCACGAGGACGTGATCCCCGCCAACCTCAACCTCGCCGAGACCGAGCTCTCGCTGGGCGGCCGGCTGGGGCGCGAGCTGACGCTGCGGCGCGCGCTCGCGAAGCTGCCGGAGAGCGACTACGAGCTGATCCTGATCGACTGCCCTCCCTCGCTCGGCCTGCTCACCGTCAACGCCCTGGTGGCCGCCGACTACGCGCTGATCACCGCCGAGGCCCAGTACTTCGCGCTGCAGGGAGTGCAGCAGGCGCTGGAGGTGATCGAGCTCGCGCGCGACACGCTCAACCCCGAGCTCGAGCTGCTCGGGGTGCTGCTCAACCTCGCGGACATGCGTACCGTGCACTCCCGTGAGGCGCTCGCCTCGCTGCGCGAGCAGCTCGGCGAGAAGGTGCTCGACACGGTCGTGCGCTCCTCGATCGCCTACGCCGAATCGGCCGAGCGCGCCGTCTCGATCCTCGACCACCGCCCCGACCTCGGCGCCGACTACCTCGCGCTCGCCGAGGAGCTGCTGGCGCGGCTGCCGGGGCTGGAGGACGCGCGGGGGCGGCTTACAGCTCCCTGACGTAGGCCCCCTGCGGCTCGAACGGAACCCGCAGCAGCTCGGCCCAGCCCTCGAGCTCGCCCTGCAGCGCCGACACCACCGCGCCGGTGTGCTCGTAGAAGCACCACACGAGCACCGTCGGGCCCGCCCCGGAGATCGTGGCGCCCAGCGCGCCCAGCTCGCGCGCGCGGCCGGCGAGCTCGAAGGAGCGCGGGAAGAGGTGGGAGCGCTGGTGCTGGTGCAGGCGGTCGTGCAGGCCGCGCGCCACGAGGTCCCAGTCGCCGCGGGCGAGGCCCAGCGTCAGCAGGGCGCCGTGGGCGACGTTGAAGACCGCGTCCCGAAGCGGCACCTCGGCGGGCAGGGCGGCGCGCGCCGCGTGGGTGCGCACCGGCTCGTGCGGCACCACCGCCAGCGCCTCGAGGCCCGTGGGTGGGTCGAAGCGCGCGACCTCGCCGTCGGCGCACACCACGAAGCCGCCGTGCAGCGCCGCCGCGGCGTTGTCGGGGTGGCCCTCCAGCTCCGTGGCCAGGTCCAGCAGCGGGGCGTCCAGCTCGAAGATGTGGTCGGCCGCCATCAGCCCCGCCACGATCGCCGCCGCGCTCGACCCCAGGCCACCCGAGAGCGGGATCGCGGAGCCGATGCGGAACGTGAACCCCTCCGCGGGGTGCAGGCGCTCGAAGGCCCGCACGCACAGGTTCTCCCGCCCGTGCGGCACCGGCAGCTCGGCCTCGACGGCGAACGTCCCCGTCTCCTCGACCTCCAGCTCCAGGTGCACCGCGAGCGCCGCCGCCATGCAGTCGAACCCCGGCCCGAGGTTCGCCGAGGAGGCCGGCGCGCGCACGACGCGGCGGCGGATCACGCGCGAGGGGTGGGTCTAAGCGGGATCACCCAAGACCGCCTCTTCCAAGGCCACCGTTTCCGCCGCGCACGGGATCACACGGCCGTTGGAGTTGTCGATCGCGGTCTGCTGGTCCTTCAGGCCGCGGCCGGTCATCACGCAGACCACGCGGGAGGCCCCGTCGGCGCCGTACTTGAGCAGACCCGCCACCGACGCCGACGAAGCCGGCTCGCAGAAGAGCCCTTCCCGCGCCGCCAACAGCCGGTAGGCGTCGAGGATCTCCCGGTCGCTGACGGCGCGGATCGCGCCGCGCGAGGCGGTCATCGCGTCCATCGCGTCCTCCCAGCGCACCGGGTTGCCGATCCGGATCGCGGACGCCACCGTCTCCGGGTGGGCGACCGGGTGGCCGAGCACCAGCGGAGCCGCGCCCTCAGCCTGGAAGCCGAACAGCCGCGGGGAGGCGCCCATCTCGGTGAAGCCGCGCCAGTAGGAGGTCACGTTGCCCGCGTTGCCGACCGGGATGCAGAGCAGGTCGGGCGCGCCGTCGAGTTGCTCGAGCAGCTCGAACGCCGCGGTCTTCTGACCTTCGATGCGGAACTCGTTGACCGAGTTGACGAGCGTGATCGGGTGGCGCTCGACGAGCTCGCGCACGAGCTCCAGGCCCCGGTCGAAGTTGCCCGACAGCGCGATCACGCGCGCGCCGTGGATCAGCGTCTGCGCGAGCTTGCCGATCGCGATCTTCCCGTCGGGGACGATCACCGCGCACGTCAGCCCCGCGCGCGCCGAGTACGCCGCGGCGCTCGCCGCGGTGTTGCCCGTCGAGGCGCAGATCACCGCCTTGGAGCCCTCGCGCACCGCCGCCGAGACCGCGCAGGTCATGCCGCGATCCTTGAACGAGCCGGTCGGGTTGCCGCCC
Source organism: uncultured Solirubrobacterales bacterium (assembly GCA_963715925.1). GTDB lineage: Bacteria > Actinomycetota > Thermoleophilia > Solirubrobacterales > Solirubrobacteraceae > Palsa-744. Next base: position 586,021 of record OY970282.1, read on the forward strand.
TCCAGCTTTAGATGCACCTCCGCGCCGACCATCTCCGAGAGCACCGGCGAGTACAGCAGCGGCGTGCCACCCTCGCAGAGGCTCACGACCGGGTCCGCCGGCGCGAACGGCAGGTGCTCGCGGTAGCGGTCGATCAGGCAGGAGCAGGTCATCCGAACTCCTCTTCTATCACCCGGATGGCGCGGGGCGCCGCGCGGACGGAGTCGAGCTCGCCCAGACGCTCGAGCGCCGCGCGCAGGCGCGACTCGGCCAGCGGGTGGACCACCATCACGAGCCGCACGTCCTCGCGCGGGGCGCCAGACGCCTCCGAGCCGGGCTGCCCCGCTCCCGAGCCCTCCCGCGCCGCGCCCCGGCCACGCTGCACGAACGACTTGATCGACACGCCCTGTTCGTCCAGCACCCGCGTCACAGCAGCCAGGACTCCCGGCCGGTCCGCGACTTCCAGGTGCAGGTAGAACGCGCTCGCGACGTCCTCGAGCAGGCGCATCTCAAGCGGCGGCGCCGGCGGGCGGGCGCCGCCGGTCATCACGCTCACCACGTCGCCGAGCACCGCGCTCGCGGTCTGGGGGCCGCCGGCGCCGGGGCCGGACATCGTGATCTCGGTGACGGCCTCGGATTCGACGGTGAGGGCATTGAACGGCCCCGACACCGAGGAGAGCGGGTGGCCGGCGTACAGGAACGCGGGGTGCACGCGCACCGACAGCCCGCCGTCGCGGCGCTCGGCGGTGCCGATCAGCTTCAGGCCGAGCCCCAGCTCGCGGGCGTACTGCAGGTCGTCGCCGCGCAGGTGTTCGATTCCCTCGTAGCGCACGTCGTCGAGGTGCACGGGCGCCCCGAACGCCAGGCGCGCGAGGATCGCCATCTTCGCCGCCGCGTCGCGGCCGCTCACGTCGTCGGAGGGATCGGCCTCGGCGTAGCCACGGCGCTGCGCCTCGGCCAGCGCCTGCGCGTAGGAGTGGCCGCGGGCCATCTCGCTGAGGATGAAGTTGGTGGTGCCGTTGACGATCCCGTGGATGCGCTCGATCGGGGTGGCCGCCAGCGACTCCTCGAGCAGGCGCACGATCGGCACCGCGCCGGCCACCGCGGCCTCGAAGCGCAGCCGCACGTCGTGTGCGCGCGCACACTCGAACAGCTCCTCGCCGTGCAGGGAGAGCAGCTGCTTGTTCGCGCTGACGACGTCCTTGCCGGCGCGCATCGCCGCCAGCAGGTACTCGCGCGCGGGCTCCACCCCGCCGATCAGCTCGACGAGGAGCTCGGCGCCGGCCAGCACCTCCTCGAAGGAGCCCCGCGTGCGCGTCAGCACACCGGTGATCACCGGCGCGCGGCCGTTGAAGCGCTCGATCTCGGCAGCGCGCTCGTCCAGCAGCGTCGCGAACGCCGCGCCGACCGTGCCGTGGCCGAGCAGGCCGATGCGGAAGGGCTCAGCCGACATCGCGCGCGGCCAGCTCCTCGAAGGTCTCCCGCCGCACCACCACGCGCGCGTGGCCGTCCTTGCAGAAGATCACCGGCGGGCGGGGGACGCCGTTGTAGGTGTTGCACATTGAGTACCCATACGCCCCCGTGGCGGGCGTCACCACCACGTCCCCGGGGCGCGGCGCGTCGAGCAGCGCCTCGCGCACGAGCACGTCGCCGGACTCGCAGTGCTTGCCCGCGAGTACACACGGGGTGCCTCCCCCGGGGCGAGCGGCGACGTGCGCTTCGTACGCCGCCCCGTAGAGCATCGGGCGCAGGTTGTCGGACATGCCGCCGTCCACCGCCACCCACGTGGAGACGTTGCGCTTGACGCTCTGCACCGTGTACAGCGTCACGCCCGCGTTGGCGCACAGCGCGCGGCCCGGCTCGATCAAGAGGCGCCGGTGCGCGGGCAGCCACGCGCGCGCCGCCTCCACGAGCGCCCCCACGTACTCCTCGATCGCGGGGGGGCGCTGAGCGGCGGTGTACGCCACCCCCAGACCCCCGCCGAGGTCCCACGTGGGGAACCCCCCAGGCCCGGCGAGCGCCCCCAGCTCGGCGAGCTGGGCGACCTCGCGGCGGAAGGGCTCCAGGTCGAAGAGCTGCGAGCCGATGTGCGCGTGCACGCCCTCCAGCGAAAGGCCCGCGATGCCCCGCACGCGCTGCACCGCCGCCCCCACCTCGTCCATGCCGAAGCCGAACTTCGAGTCGGCCTGGCCGGTGGAAATCTTCTCGTGGGTGTCCCCCCGCACGTCCGGGGTCGCACGCACCAACACCGGCTGGGGGCCGCCGGCCCGCCCCCCCCTGGCCGCGGGGTGAGCGGGGTCCCACCCACCTTCCCCCACCACAACCGCAGCCCCTACCCCCCGATCCGAAGCCACCTCCCCCAGGAGCGCCTCCAAGCGGTCGATCTCCGAGAAGTTGTCGAGCACGACAAGCCCCACCCGGTGGCGCAGCGCCGTGCGCAGCTCGGCCTCGGACTTCGCGTTGCCGTGCAGCACGAGCCGCTCCGGGGGGAAGCCCGCGTTCAGGGCCAGGTGCAGCTCCCCGCCCGAGGCCACGTCGCACCACAGGCCCTCCTGCGCGAACGTGCGCAGCACGGCGGTGCAAGGGAACGCCTTCGAGGCGAACACCACGTGCAGCTCGTGGCCCGCGCCGCGGCCCGCCTCCACGAAGGCCCGCGCGCGAGCGCGCAGGTCGTCCTCGGCGACGACGTACGCGGGGGTGCCGAACTCGCGCGCGAGCTCGACCGTGTCGCAGCCCCCCACCTCCAGGCGTCCGCGCTCGTTGACGCGGCTGCCCAGCGGAAAGACCCGCGCGAGGCTCTCGGCGATGGGGGTGGTGGTCGTGGCCATCGCGCTGATTATCGCGTGCGGCCCCGGGGGACGCCCGATCGGGCTCAGGCCGCCGCGGGGCGAGGCACGTTCGACCCCGGCCCCCCCGGCCGCAGACCCGCGAAGCCACGCCCGCGCATCATCAGCGCAAGCCACACCGCGCCGGCGACCATCAGCGCGATCGACTCGAGCTGCGGCGCGGTGAGGCCGACGAGGATCTCCTTGTTGCGGCGGATGAACTCGACCAGGAAGCGCTCCAGGCCGGAGAGCACGCAGTACAGCGCGAACACGACCCCCGGGCGCACGCGGTCGCGCAGGTGCCAGAGCAGGAAGGCGACGAGGCCCATAGTGACGGTCTCGTAGATCGGAGTCGGCTGCACGGTGACCCCGGGAGGGGTGGGGACGGTGCCGTGGGGGTAGCCCATCGCCCAGGGCAGGGAGGAGCGGATCCCGTAGTCGCCGTCGCCGGAGACCTGGCAGCCGATGCGCCCGATCGCGTACCCCAAGGCGAGCGCGGTGGCGCACATGTCGAGCATGATCAGCTGCAGCTGATCGCGCCAGCGCATCCAGCCGAGCACCGCGATCGCGCCGCCGACGGCCCCGCCGTACCAGACGAGGCCGGAGCCGGAGAAGAGGGAGTGCAGGAGGTCGTGCTTGACGGCGGAGTAGTTCTGGATCACGAAGTACCCGCGCGCCCCAACGAGGCCGCCGACGAGCGCGGCGAAGACGATCTCGTACGCCCAGTCCACCGGCCGGTCGAGCTCGCGCAGGCGGCGCGCGACGAGCAGCCCGCAGGCGAGGAAGCCGAGCGCGAAGACGACACCGAAGCTCTTGACCGAGAGGCCGAGCACGTCGAAGGCGGGTTTCATGTCGGCCACCTTAGAGGAGCGGCCGTTCGGGATGGCGCAGGCTGGCTGAAGCTGTTCATGTTCAGGTGTGCGCATGCGCACACCTGCGACATCGCACATGTGCGATGTCGTCCGGGCAGTGCATGCACTGCCCGGCGATCGGGTGCATGCACCCGATCGTCCGACCCCCACATGTGGGGGTCGGACGGCCGGCACATGTGCCGGCCGGACCCCTTTAGGGAATCCCAATCTGCTTCTGCCAGAATTAGTCACATGGCCACCGCCACCAAGACCGGCCGCAAGGCCTTCGGCAAAGACACGGGCCTACAGGCGCGGATGGTGCTGACGCTGTTCCTGCTCGGCCTCGTGTACGCGGTGCTGATCGGCGTCCTGATCGCGGTGGGGGCCGGCGGGGTGACGATTCTCGTGGTCGCGCTGGCGCTGCTCGGCCTGCAGCTGTTCACCTCCGACAAGATCGCGATGGGGATGATGGGCGTCAAAGAGGTGGCGCCCGCCGAGGAGCCCGAGCTGCACGGGATGATCGAGCGGCTGTGCGTGCAGGCGGACCTGCCCAAGCCGCGGGTGTGCGTGATGGAGAACCCGATGCCGAACGCCTTCGCAATGGGCCGCTCCCAGAAGCGGGCGACGGTGTGCGCAACCAGGGGCATCCTGGAGCTGCTGTCCCCCGCGGAGCTCGAAGGGGTGATGGCGCACGAGCTGACCCACGTGGTCAACCGCGACGTGATGGTGATGACGCTGGCGAGCTTCTTCGCGACGGTCGCCTCGCTCATCGTGCAGTTCGGCTTCTTCTTCGGCGGCGGCTTCGGCGGCGGGTACGGCCGCGGCAACAACGAAGGCGAGGAGGACGTGGTGATCGTGATCATGGTGGCGGCAGCTGTGTACGCGCTCTCCTTCCTGCTGCTAAGGGCACTCTCGCGCTACCGCGAGTTCGCCGCCGACCGCGGCAGCGCGGTGTTGACCGGGCGCCCCTCCGCACTGGCCTCGGCGCTGCTGAAGATCAGCGGCACGATGGAACGGATTCCCAGCCGCGACCTGCGCACCGCGGAAGGGATGAGCGCCTTCTTCATCGTGCCCGCGCGCGCGAAGAAGTCGCTGATGAACATCTTCGCCGACCACCCGCCGCTGGAGCAGCGCCTAGCGGCGCTGGAGCGGTTGGAGAGCCAGTTGCAGGGCACCGCGTAGCCGTGGGCCTGCTCGACGCGCTCACCGGCCGCCACCAGGTCAAGGGGCCGGCGCCGGACAAGCTGTTTGCGATCGCAACCGCCTACATCACCTTGCAGTCCGAGCACCAGATCGACCCGGCGGGCGCGGCAGCCATCGTGTTCCAGAAGCTGGAAAACAGCGAGTTCGAGGCGACGATGCGCGAAATGGAAGAAGTCGTCAGCGCAACGGGCGGCGAGAGCGGCACGCAGGCGAAGAGCCAGGACGACGAGTACGGTTACCGCTGGATGGTGTTGCACAACCCCGCGGGAGCGCCGAGCGTGGAAGACCTCGCGGTGGGCATCAACGCTGTGTCGAGCTCAATCGAGGGGGGCGGCCACGGTGAGCGGCTGCTGTGCGCGGTGTTCGCGTTCCGCGACGAACAGAAGCGCAAGCTCTACTTCATCTACAACTACAAGCGCGGTTTCTGGTACCCGTTCGTGCCGGCCGGTGGCGCCCAGGAACGCTCGACCGAGCGCGAGCTGCAGCTGAAGGCGCAGATGGGCAACGAACTGCCGATGGAGCCGGAACTGGAGCGGTGGTTCCCGCTGTGGGGAATCCCGATTTGAGGCGCCATCGATACCGTTCCGCAGCCCTCTACTAGACAGTTACGCGCGCCTCTACCAGACAGATTCGCGCCGCACCCCGCACCTAATCCGGGATCAGCCCGGCCCCAGTGAATTCGGACTGGGCCTCGGCGAGCGAGATGTCCGGCGGCGGGAGGATCAGGTCGGAGCCGGCCAGCTCGTCCTCGGTGAAGGGTGTGCCGTGAGCGCGCACGAAGGCAAGCAGCTCGTCGTAGGCGCTGCGGAAGCGCTGCTCGTCGCCGGCGTCGATCGCCGCGAGCACCGCGTCATCGAGCTCGTTGACGCGCCCGTCCTCGCCGTCGAGGCGGTACTGGTCCTCCCCGGAGATACGCACGATCATCCCTGGCCGCCCTCGGCCGGCGCCTGCTGAGCGTTGTCTGAGGAGCCGCCGCCCCCCGCCTCGCCCGGCGCGGGGATCTGAGCGGCCGGCGGGCCGGTGCCGACTTCCGCCTTCAGCTTCGCCAAGTCGTCGTCCACAGCGGAGGTGGAGGAGAGCTGCTTGAGCTGGCGGTCGATGTCGTCTTCGCCGGAGCCCAGCTCAGTGATGTCGTCGAACGTGCCCGCCGCTTCGAGCTCGGTGACCGCGTTGGCGCGGGCCTTCATGTTTTCGGTCTTGTCCACGGCGCGCTGCATCGCGAGGCCCACGTCGGCCATCTGCTCGCCCACGCCGGTCGCGGCTTCGGAGATCCGCACCTGGGCGTCGGCGGCTGAGTACTGCGCCTTGATGACCTCCTTCTTGGTGCGGAACGCTTCGATCTTGGCGCGCAGCTTCTGCTCGGAGTCGACCAGTTTCGTCTGCTGGTCTTCCAGTTCGGTGACCTGGGTGTCGAGCGACTGCAGCTCGGTCTGGACGACGTTCTTGCGCTCGAGCGCCTGGCGCGCGAGGTCCTCCTGGCCGCCGGAGAGCGCCTGGCGGGCCTGGGTGTCGAGCTTGACGACCTGCTGCTGGAGCGTGGCCTCCTGCATCTGCAGGCGCTTCTTGGCGGTCACCACGTCGGCGATCCCCTTCTTGACGTTCTGCAGCTGTTCGACCTGCTTCTGGTAGCTGTAGTCGAGGGTCTCCGCGGGGTCTTCGGCTTTGTCCAGGAGCTTGGACACCTTCGCCTTCACCACCGTTGACATGCGCCCGGTCAAGCCGGCCATTGCGTTCCTCCTGAGATCGTCTGCTCGTGAGCTAAGGGGCAGGCTCAAGCGTAGCCTACGCGTGCGGCTGAACCGCAGGGGCCAGTGAAGCACATGAGAGCCCCGGCGGGCACGTCGCCACCCCGGCTTGGCGGCGGGGGCGGGCGGACTCCAAGCAAACAGGAGGCGGACCACCCCACGATGGATCTGAACGAGTGGGCGGGAGCTCGTCTACAGCCCGAGCGGGTGGCGCTTTACGAAGCCGTGGTTTTCGGGACGCAGCGGGCGCCAGCGGGGACCCTGCTGGTCGGAGGGGTCATCAACCGGGCTGGTGTCCAGGCGCAGGCCGGCGACGGTCATGTAGGCGTGTTCGGGGTTGGCGAAGACCGTGACCCACTGCCCGACGCCGTGACCGCCCCAGTCCATGAATTCCGAGGAGTCCATCGGGGTGGCGAGCAGGGCCGCGCCGTGCAGCGCGAAGGAGACAGTGCCCGAGCAGTCGTACCCCGGGGAGCTGAAGGAGGCGTGGCCGCCGCCGTAGATGTAGGGAAGGCCGATGATTTGGTTGCCCGCCCAAATGATTTCCTGTACCGCCGCGGGCGCGGACAGGGGCGCCGCGGCGAGGCCATCCACGTAGCGCGCGGTCACGCCGGGCACGAGCAGCTCGGGCTTGGCGCTCCCGAGGAGCCCCACGGAGCTGCCACCAGTGGCGCCGTTGGTCGTGCCGGCCGGTGGCGGGGGCGTGTAGGGGACGACCTGGCCGGCGGTGGTTCTTTCGTAGACCGGTCCCTTGTAGAGGAGGCTCGCGGAGCGCGCGGTGATCGGCGCGGTGTGGAGAGGTTTGGTCGCAGGCACGCCGGCCGAGGGGGTGGAGCCCCCGGCTACTTCAGGCGCAGGCGCGCCCGTCGCGGTCGAGGTGGGGCTCGAAGAGGCGGAGGTACCCCCGGACACTTTGGCCGTGCCGTGGGCCGCAGCCGCCGTGGGCGCCACGGTAGCTAGAACCGCCAAGCTGCATAGCGCTGAGCCAAAGGCTCGTACCCGCAAAGCGACTTCCTCTTTCGTTGGCCTGCGGGGTTAGCTGACGGGCTAGCGCTAAAAGAGCCTGCGCTTCCCACGGTTCCACCGTGGGATTCGCCCCAACAACTTGGGTCCCCCGTTCCAGGGCATCTGGCCATGGATTCGGCGTTCGCGGCGGAACCCTAGCAAAGCGCAAGGACAGTTGCAGGTGCTGCAGCATTCTTCCCGCACTTTGCGGAGAAATGTGAATGTGGCTCCTCGCCGCCAACGCTCGCGGCCATGTGCCGCCGCCTACGCCATAGATAGTGTCTTCAGCCATGCGCTCCACCCCGCTCCGGCTGGCCGTCGCGCTGCTGCTCGGCGCAACGCTCGCGGGGTGCGGCAAGTCGCTGCCAGCCGAAGGCCAGGGCCGCGGAGCGTCGGTCACGACCGTGGCGGGAACGGGAACGGGGCTTGCACCGAGCGGCCTGGTGACGAAGAACACGACGCGACTCGGCGGCGCCAACCCAGTCGTGGATGCGGCGGCGGTGGCGCTCGCGACCTACCCGGCGCTGACGCCCGTCACGCGCCCGGTGGCCGTGGTGCTGGTGGACGACCGCGACTGGACCGCCGCGCTGGCGGCGTCCGCACTGGCCGGCTCGCCGTTGCAGGCGCCCCTCCTCTACAGCGAAGGCGGCTCCCTGCCGGCCATCTCAGCGCAGGCCCTGGCGGCGCTGAAGCCCACGGGCGCGGGGCGGCTCGGCGGCGTACAGGTGATCAAGATCGGCCCTCCCGCAGCCGTGGGAGGGCCGACTTCCTACCGCACACTCGAGCTGACCGGCCCGCCCGCCGCGCTGGCGGCGCAGGTCGAGCGGCTCGTGGCGACCCTCCACGGCAGTCCTCCCCACAGGGTGATCGTGGTCGGCGCCGACGGGCCGCCGGCGCTCGCGATGCCCGCCGCAAGCCTCGCCGCGGAGTCGGGCGCCCCGATCCTGCCGGTGGACGCCGCCGGCATCCCGCCGGCGACCCGCAGGGTGCTGGCACGCCTGCACCGCCCGGTCATCTACGCGGTGGGGCCTCCGACCGCGGTGAGCCACGCGGTGCTGGCAGAGCTCGCGCGCCTCGGCCCGGTGCGGCGCATTTATCCAGTGCCGGGCGCAAACGGCGCCTCAGGGCCGGGGACGAGCGGCGAAGGTCCAGCCGAAAACGCGATCGCCGTGGCGCGCTTCTCCGACGGGCCGTTCGGCTGGGGCGTCGAACAACCGGGCCACGGCCTGGTGTTCGCAAACGCCTCCCGTCCGCTGGACGCGCCCGCGGCGGCGCCGCTGGCGGCCAGCGGCGACTACGCGCCGCTGCTGCTGCTGGAAAGCCCGAGCGAAGTGCCCAACGTGCTGAGCAGCTACCTGAGCGACATCCGGCCCGCGTACGGCACCACGCCCGAATACCAGCCCGTGCGCGGCGTCTACAATCACGGCTGGCTGATCGGCGACGACGAAGCGATCGCACCGGCGGTGCAGGCCGAACTCGACGCGATGCTCGAGATCGCCCCCCAAAGCACCACAGGTTCCTCCACCGCGCCAGCCGAACCAGCGACCGAACCCCCAGCCACCGCACCCTCGACCACCACAACCGCCACGCCATGAGCCAAGCCGAGGATCCGCACCGTCTGGAGCGGGCGCAGGAGCACGAGGTGAGCGTGGAGGACGTGCGCCAGCTGATGGGCGCATCCACCCCGCACTTCGCGCTGCAGCTGCGCGAACGGATCGCGCGGCTGATCACCAACCTCCCCCTCGGCCACCCCGCGCGGGTGGAGGGCGAGCGCGAGATCGCGCGCCTGGAGCGCTTGGGGCTCGTCGGCGAGACGCGCGGGGAGGAGGGCGAAAAAGATTGGAAGGAGCACGTTCTGCCCTCCGTGGCGCCGGAGCGCTTGCTTGACTAGCGCTTGATGCTCGATCTTCACCACCGCGCGCTCGAAGCCCCCCCGCGCTGTCCGCTCGGCGTCTGCGACGGCAGCGGCTTCGAGGTCGATGAGCAGACCAACACCGCGCGGGACTGCGCCTGCCGCGCCCAGCGCGTCGCAAACGCCCGCGCGCACCGGCTGCGCGACCGGGTGCCACGCCGCTACATGGACCTCTCGTGGGACCGCCACCCGCTCACCCAGCTCGCGCGCGACCCCCTGAACGGGGACTCGGTGCGCAGGGTCAGACGGTACTGCACCGACATCCACACGAACCTCGCGGAGGGCCGGGGCTTATGGCTGATGGGGCACACTGGCACCGGCAAGACGACCCTCGGCTACATGATTGCGGCCACCGCCTCCCAGACCCAGCACTCGGTGCTGAGCTTCAACGCGGTCGCCCTCCTGAACAGGATCCGCGCGACCTTCGACGCCGCCAGCCGCGAGACCACCGACGAGGTGATCGCGACGCTCGCGGAAGTAGAGCTGCTGCACATCGAGGACCTGCGCGTGGTGCGCCCCACCGAGTGGGTGCTGGAGCAGCTGTACCTGATCGTCAACGCGCGCTACGAGGAACGGCGCGCGATCGTGTTCACCTCGGACGTCGACTCCGACGCGGACGGGCCGCTCGAGCTGCCCCACCCGCGCGCCGCGCTCGAGCCGCACGTGGGCACGCGCACGTTCTCGCGGCTGCTGGAGATGTGCGGCGACCCGGTGGTGGTCCTCGGCCGCGACAACCGCGTGGACGGGGACGTCCCCGGCGCCCGCCTCCTCTCCGATCCGGTCCCGGGCGGGCAGCCGTGGGAGGAGCGCCCCGCGCCGCTCACCCTTCCCTGAGCACCCGCGCGTGGCGCGCGTCGAGGAAGCGGGCGCGCAGCAGTTTGAAGAGCAACGCAAACAGCGCGACGTCGACGGCGAACAGGCCCACGTTGAGCAGTCGCGGCACAGTGGTGAACGCGGAAAGCCCGAGCACCACGACGGAGTGGAAGACGAGCACGACCATGAAGGCCAGCATCACCGTGTGCGAGCGGTAGCCGCTGCGGTGCTCGCGCAGGGTCACCTCGATCGTGCCGAGCGCCACCGCGCCGATGCCGGCGAGCAGCGCAGGCCCGCCACTGGAGAACCCATGGCCCACTTTGGCGAACCCCACCGCCGCGCCGATCGCGCCGACGAGGATCAGCAGCTCGGAGAGCGGCAGCGGGTGCCACGGAGCGTGCGGGCGCTCCCCGTAGGTGGGCGCGGTGGGCGAGGAGCGAACCCTCCCGCGACCGCTGGGGGCGCCGCGCGGCGCGCGGGCCTTCTTGGGGACTGGACGCGCGGGGGAGGCTGGATTGGAAGCAGCCGTATTGGGAGTGGCCGCCTGGGGAGCAGCTGCGCCAGCACCCGCGCCTGCCGGCGTCCGCTTGGCGCCGGCGGGACGACGCTTACGGGAGCGGGCACGGGCCATGAGAAAATCGATCCTAGCGGCAATTGATCGGAGAAAGAGGGGCCCGACCGAAGCCGGGAGACACCCGCCTTCGGCGAGCATCCCCGTTTCGGCCAGCCGGCCTTTGGCCGTCTGCGCCACCCTCTAGGCTGGGCTTGATGCCCCGCGACGACACGCTCTCACCGTCCGCCCCCCGGCCAGCCGGGATTCCGGGCAGCGCGCTGGCGGGCCCGTTCGGAGTGGGCGAGTACGCGGTGGCACTGCGCGCGCAGCTGCGAGCGTTCGCGCGGGTGCAGCTCGTGGGTGAGCTCGCGGACCTGCGCCCGTCGCGGGCACGGGTGTACTTCGAGCTGCGCGACGCCCACGGGGCGATCGCGTGCGCGGCGTGGAAGGAGGATTGGGAGGCGATGGTGCATCGGGCGGGGACGGTGCGGGAGGGGATGCAGGTGGTGGTGGCGGGCGGCTGCGACTACTACCCCGGCAGTGCGAGCGCCTCGCCGAGCTTCTCCTTCGCGGTGAGCGACCTGCGGGTGGCGGGCGAGGGGGACCTGCTCGCGCGGATCGAGCGCTTGCGCAAGGCGCTGGCGGCGGAGGGGCTGCTGGAGCGCCAGCAGCGCCTGCAGCGGCCGCTGCTGCCGCACACGATCGGGGTGGTAACGGGCGAGGGGGGCAAGGCGCGCGAGGACATCCTGGCGGGCCTGCACCGCCGGGGCTGGGCGGGCCGGGTGGTGTGGGGCTTCGCCCCGGTCCAGGACCGCCACGCGGCCCCGGCGATCACGCGGGCGCTGCAGGACCTGGCGGCGGTGGGCGGAGTGGACGTGGCGATCGTCGCACGCGGCGGTGGGTCGCTGGCGGACTTGTTGTGCTTTTGCGACGAGACGCTGTGCCGCACGGTGGCGCTGTTGGGGGTGCCGGTGATCGCCTCGGTGGGTCACCACACCGATCGCACGCTGCTCGACGACGTGGCGGCGGTGAGCTGCTCCACCCCGACCCACGCGGCGCATGAGGCGGTGGGAGTGGATTGCGCGCAGGCGCGCGCCCACCTGCGCGGAGCGGCGACGCGCCTGCAGGGCCACGGCCGCCGCGCGGTACTCGGACGGGCGCGCACGCTGGCGGCGCTCTCGCGCGCCCCGACGGAGCAGTTGGCGCGCCAGCGCAGACGGCTGCACCAACAGCTGCGTGAGATCCGCGCGGCCGCGCGCCGGCGGGCGCAGGAGGAGCGGGGGCTGACACGGCGGCGTGGAGTAGTGCTGGCGCGCAAGGCGGACGCGGCGGTCGGCGACTGCCGGCGCAGGCGCCCACGGGAGCTCGAGCGCCTGGCGATGGCGCTCGCGGCGCACGACCCGCAGCGGACGCTGGAGCGGGGGTACGCGCTGGTGCAGAGCCCCACGGGCGAGACGCTCCCAACCGCCGCGCGGGCGCGTGCACAAGCGCAGGTGCGACTGCGGTTCGCGGACGGCACAGTCGGGGCGCGGATCGAGGAGGAGTCGTGAACGCGCAGCCGTCCTATGAGGCCAACGTGGCGCGGGTGGAAGAGATCATCCGCCGGCTGGACGCGGGCGAGGCGAGCCTCACCGATACGCTCGGGCTTGTGAAGGAGGGCAAGGAGCTGATCGAGCGCTGCGCGGGGGAGCTCGAGGCGGTGGGGGGCGCCCTGGAGGAGCTGCGGCTGGAGGACCTGGTGGCGCGCCTGGAGGGTGGCGCAGCCGGCCAAGGGCCGGCTGGCCGGGCCCCTCTTTCTCAATCGGAGGGTGGCGCCGAGAGCCACCCCAGCCCGCCCCCTGCGAACGGGGCCGCCCGGCCCGAGCCGGAGGGCACGTCGTGAGCCCACAAGAGGGAGACCCGACGGGAGGGGGCCCAAGGGGCAGTACGTCGGGAGGGACGTGGGAGCTGCTGGCGGGGCTGGCGGTCGAGATCGAGGACTACGCGCTAGAGCCCTTGAGCGCGAAGGTGTCGAGCGAGTTCGAGCGGGTCTCGACGGTGATCCGGCTGAGCGGCGGGGGCGAGGAGGGACTCGGCGAAGACGTCACCTACGACGGGGAGGACCACGCGATCCTGCTCGCCGACTTCCAGGCGGCGGGGCCACGGCTGCCGCTGAGAGGCCGCTTCACGGTGGCCTCCTTCGCGGAGCGCCTGCGTGAGCTCGAGCTCTTCCCGCAGCCCCCCCAGCGAGAGGTCTCGCGCAACTACCGGCTGTGGGCGTACGAGTCGGCGGCGCTCGACCTCGCGCTGCGCCAGGCGGGGACGACGCTGCACGCGCTGCTTCACCGCGAGCCCAAGCCGGTGCGCTTCGTGGTGTCCCTGCGCCTGGGCGAGCCCCCCACCTTGGAGCCGCTGCGCACGCGCCTGGAGCACTACCCGGGGCTTCACTTCAAGCTCGACCCGACCACCTCGTGGGATGAGCCGCTGATCGCACAGCTGGCGGCGACAGGGGCGGTGGAGTCGGTCGACTTCAAGGCGTACTACGTGGGGTCGATCGTGGACCAGCCGGCCGATCCGCTGCTGTACCGGCGGGTGGTGGAGGCGCTGCCTGAGGCGTGGATCGAGGACCCGGCGCTCACGCCGGAGACCGACGCGGTGTTGGCGGCCCACCGGGAGCGCTTCTCCTGGGACGCGCCGATCCATTCGGTGGCGGACATCGAAGCGCTGCCGTACCCGCCGCGGATGGTCAACATCAAGCCCTCGCGCCTGGGGGGCCTGCGCAACCTCATGGACGCCTTCGACTACTGCGCCGCGCGGGGCATCGGCAACTACGGGGGCGGCCAGTTCGAGTTGGGGGTGGGCCGCGGGCACATCCAGTACCTCGCCTCGCTGTTCCACGCCGACGCCCCCAACGACGTGGCGCCCTCCGGCTTCAACCTGCCCGACCCCCCCGCGGGCCTGCCGCGCAGCCCGCTCGACCCCGCCCCCGCGCGGCTAGGCTTCCGCTGGGAAACGGCGCCCGCGGGGCTCTGAGGGCACAACTTCTTCCCGCGGCGTGCTCTGAGGGCACAACTTTCCCCCCGCGGCGTGCTCTGAACGCAACTTTCGTCTCGCGGCTCGGTTGCGACCCCAATAACCGTTATGGTCGGCGGGCGTCGGGTCGAGTGGACGCCCGGGCAGGGGGCTCCTACCCATGCAAAGCACCGGTGCCAACAAGCGATCCAGGTTCACGGCGGCAGCGGCGGCGCTCTTACTGCTGCTCGTGGCGCCCGCTGGAGCTGGCGCGTCGCAGGTCTCCGGAGGGACGTCCCCCCCGGCACATGCGACCCCCACCACCCACAAATCCGGAGGGACCACCGCAACGGGCAGGTCGGGTGGCTCTGCAGCGGGCGGACGGGCAAAGTCCACGGGCAAGTCCAAGCGGGCCCGCCCGCAGCCGGCGGTGGCGATCTCGGGCGCGCAGTGCGTGCCGGCCAGCAACTGCTCCACCAAGCCCCATGAAGTCTCGACCCACGGCACCCTGCTGCTGGGAGGGAAGGGCCTCAAGAGCGGCCAAGCGGTGGCGTTCCCGCACTCCTGGGAGGCGCGGATCGCGCGCAACTCGCCCACCGCGCACCTGCACTCCTCGAAGCTGGGCCTGGTGGTGACGGTGCCGGCCAGCGCGCACTCGGGGGACATCGCGGTGATGTTGGGCGGGGGACGCCGGTCGAACACGTACGGGCCGATCAAAGTGGTGACGCACACGTTGCACCCGCCGGCACCGAAGCCACCGCCCGCGCCACCGCCCGCGTCGGCGCCGAGCAGTGTGGCGGGCACCGCGGCCGGGACGGCGTTCGCCGGCCAGGGCATGTGGGTCTGGTACCTGAGCGCCTCCGACGGTGGCAACCTCGCCGCGATCGTCGCCCAGGCGAAAGCGGCGGGCGTGAGCACCCTGTTCGTCAAGAGCTCCGACGGCTCGACCAACTACTGGAGCCAGTTCAGCAAAGCACTCGTGGAAGCCGTGCACGCGCAGGGGCTGCACGTGTGCGCGTGGCAGTACGTGTACGGCACCAACCCGGTGGGCGAGGCGGAACTGGGCGCGAAGGCGGTGGCCGAAGGGGCGGACTGCCTCGTGATCGACGCGGAGGCCCAGTACGAAGGGCTGTACGGGGCGGCGCAGACGTACATCGACACGCTGCGGGCGAAGATCGGCCCGGCGTACCCGGTGGGGCTCGCGTCCTTCCCGTATGTCTCCTACCACCCCTCGTTCCCCTACTCGGTGTTCCTCGGGCCGAACGGGGCGCAGTTCGACGCGCCGCAGATGTACTGGCACGACATCGGCACGTCCGTGGCGAGCGTGTACGTGAACACCTACGAACAGAACCTTCTCTACGGCCGGCCGATCCTGCCCTTGGGACAGACCTACGGTGGGGTCAGCTCCGCGGAAATCGTGGCCTTCCGCTCGCTGGCGGGCGCGTACGGGGCGGCGGGGGAGTCCTTCTGGGACTGGCAGGAAACCTCCGCCTCGGGGTGGGCCTCGCTGGCGGCGCCGCTCAACACCAGCCTCACCGTGCCCCAGCCGGAGCTCACCTCACCCCTGCTGAAGGAAGGCGCGAAGGGCGATCAGGTGCTGTGGCTGCAGGAGCACCTCGCGAGCGCGATCCCCGCCCAACCGACGACGGGGATCTTCGAATCGCAGACGGCGGCGAACGTGCGGCAGCTCCAAACCGAACACGGCCTCCCCGCGACGGGGGAAACGGACGCGGCCACGTGGGGCGCGATCCTGGCCCTCCCGCCGGTCGCGGTCAACTGGACCGGCGGGGGGCCACACACCTGACCCACCGGGTGGTTGTATGTAATTTTCGAGCCGCGTCTAACTATCGCTATACGCACTCTGGATTTTTATATACAACACCCCTCCCCCCTCTCGCCATATATCAACTATTGGCTATACCGATCCTCCACCCTCAGACGCGCTGGATCAGCGTCCCGGTGCCGAGGCCGCCGCCGCAGCACATCGTGACGAAGCCGAGCTCCTTGTCGGAGCGCTCGAGCTCGTGCAGCAGCGTGGTGATCAGCCGCGCGCCGGTGGACCCGAGCGGGTGCCCGAGCGCCATCGCGCCGCCGTTGACGTTGACGCGGTCCATGTCGGGGGAGTGCTCGCGCCGCCACGCGGCCACGACGGGGGCGAACGCCTCGTTGATCTCGATCAGGTCGATGTCGTCGATCGTGAGGCCGTTGCGCTCGAGGATGCGGGTGGTCGCGGGGATCGGGCCCTCGAGCATTTTCACGGGGTCGCAGCCGACGGTGGTCTGGTCGACGATCCGCGCGCGGGCGCGCAGCCCGAGCGCCTTCGCCTTGTCCGCCGACATCAACAGCACGGCAGCGGCGCCGTCGGAGATCTGCGAGGAGTTGCCGGCGGTGATCTTGCCGTCGGGCTTGAACGCGGGCTTCAGGTTGGCGAGCGCCTCGAGGGAGGTGTCGGGGCGGATGCCCTGGTCAGTGACGTACGTGTCGCCGTTGACCGCGAAGGGGACGATCTCGCGCTCGAAGCGGCCCTCCTCGGTCGCCTGGTGGGCGAGCCGGTGCGAGCGCACCGCGAGCTCGTCGAGCTCCGAGCGGGGGATCTCCCACTGGTCGGCGATCATCTCCGCGCCGAGGCCCTGGCCGACGATGTTGTGCTTGGCCATCAACTCGGGGGTGAACGCGAAGCCGTACTCCTGCTGGGTGGCCATCCCCGCGGCGAACGGCAGGTGTCCCATGTGCTCGACGCCGCCGCCGATCATCGTGTCGTGCACGCCGGCGGCGATCAGCGCAGCGGAGAAGTTGACGGCCTGCTGGGCGGAGCCGCACTGGCGGTCCACCGTGGTGCCGGGAGTCTCGATCGGAAGCCCCTCCTGCAGCCACGCGTTGCGGGCGATGTTGAAGGCCTGCTCGCCGAACTGCTGCACGCAGCCGGCGACGACGTCTTCGACCTCGGCGGCGTCGATGCCGGTGCGGGCGATCACCTCTGAGTAGCACTTGCCGAGCAGCGCGTTGGGGTGGCTGTCCTTGTAGTAGCCCTTCTCCTTGTGGCCGCGCCCGATGGGGGTGCGCACGGCCTCGACGATCACAACCTCGCGGCCCTCTGGTTTCCTCATGGAGTCTCCTCTGTCGCGCAGCTTTTGGCGGGGGTGCCGGGAGCCCGCGGGGCGGCCGGCGTCTTCACCCCTTACTCTACCGCTTGACCCGCGTAGATTGACTGGTCAGTCAACCAAACGTTGCTTCCCGAGCGGAGGCCACGGGTATCAAACAACCACTAGCGGAGGAACTGAATGAACGAGCGCCTGGCGATCGTCGGCTCGGGAGCCATCGCCTGCGGCCTGGCGGCCACGGCGGCCCACCACGGGCCGGTACTGCTCTTCGCCCGCTCGGAGAGCTCGGCCGACCGCGCCCGGACGAGCGTCGACATCACGCTGGCCCGGCTGGCCACGGAGGCCGACCCCGAGCGCGTCGAGATCGTGACCGACGCACAGGAGCTCGCGCCCGCGAGCTTCGTCGTCGAGGCAGTGGTCGAGGACCACGACGTCAAGGCCCGCCTGCTGGGTGAGCTCGACACGGTCCTCGCCCGCGACGCGATCCTCGCCAGCACCACCTCGTCGCTGTCCGTCGAGCGCCTCGCCCAGGCTAGCGGGCGGCCAGAGCGCTTCGTGGGGCTGCACGTCTTCAACCCGGTGGCCAAGATGAAGCTCGTCGAGCTGGTCTTCCCCTCCCAGGCCGAGCAGGACACACGCAGCCGCGCGTTCGCGCTGTGCGAGACATTCGAGAAGATCCCCGTCGAGGTTCCCGACGTTCCCGGATTCGTGGTCAACCGGCTGCTGTTCCCCTACCTGTTCAGTGCAGTCCGGCTGCTGGAAGCAACCGGGATGGAGGCACAGGACATCGACACGTGCATGAAGTTGGGAGCGGGCCACCCGATGGGCCCGCTTGCGCTGCTGGACCTGGTGGGCCTCGACGTGTCGAAGGCGATCGGGGACACGATCGGCGAGCCGGTGCCAGAGCGGATCCAGCAGCTGATCGGCGAGGGCGCCCTGGGGCGCAAGAGCGGGCGGGGGTTCCACAGCTACTAGAGACTCCAGGCCCCACGAGGTGGCCCATCTCCAGCCGTCCGCCACCTCCTGCCACACCCATCTGCCGGCCCTGCCACACCCATCCGCCGGCCCTGCCACACCCATCCGCCGGCCCTGCCACACCCATCCGCCGGCCCTGCCACACCCATCCGCCCGCCCTGCCACACCCATCCGCCGGCCCTGCCACACCCATCCGCCCGCCCTGCCACACCCATCCGCCCGCCCTGCCACACCCATCCGCCGGCCCTGCCACACCCATCCGCCCGCCCTGCCACACCCATCCGCCGGCCCTGCCACACCCATCCGCCCGCCCTGCCACACCCATCCGCCCGCCCTGCCACACCCATCCGCCCGCCCTGCCACACCCATCCGCCCGCCCTGCCACACCCATCCGCCGGCCCTGCCACACCCATCCGCCCGCCCTGCCACACCCATCCGCCCGCCCTGCCACACCCATCCGCCCGCCCTGCCACACCCATCCGCCCGCCCTGCCACACCCATCCGCCCGCGCTCGCAACCACCAGGCGCTCCGCGACGTTCAACTCCCACTTTGCGCAAGAATCTTCTTAGAAAGCCACACTTTTAGGTTTGCTTCAGCAACGATGTGGATACTTACAATGCGACTCAGTTCGCAACGCACACCCGCCTCCTCCCAGTGCACACGCTCCGGCCCGCTCCCCCCGCGGGCCGGACGTGTGCCTGGGGGGTTTTTAGGTTGAGCCCCAAACCCGCCCGACCCTGAGCCCTACGCACAGGGTCCTTTACGCACAGGGGCCGCCGAGTCGCAACCTCGCGGACCTCGCCTACGAGCCGTTGGCCTCGCGGTCCTCGAGCTCGCGCACGGGAGGGGAGCGGCGCTCGCGGATGCGCACGGACTCGATGCGGTTCTCGCGCACGGACTCCACGCGGATCGAGAAGGGGCCGGCGGCGACGGTGTCCCCGCGGCGGGGCAGACGCCCGAGCTCGGCGAACACGAGGCCGCCGACGGAGTTGTAAGCGTCGCTGTCCATGGGCAGCTGCACCCCGTAGTCGGCGAGGTCGGCCACCGGGACGTGGCCGCGCACGAACAGGTCCCCGTCGGGCAGCCTCCGCACCTCGCCAGCTGCGGGGTCGGTCTCGTCGGCGATCTCCCCGACGACCTCCTCGATGATGTCCTCGACGGTGACGATCCCGGCAACGCGGCCGTACTCGTCCACGACGACCGCGAGGGAGGTGCGCTGGCGCTGCAGGTCGGCGAGCAGGTCGTCCAGGGGCTTGGTCTCGGGCACGATCGGCGCGTCGTGCACGACCGGCTCCAGGGAGGCGTGGGGCCCGTCGTCCATCAGCCGGCGGGCGAGCGCGGAGGCGTGCACCAGCCCGCGCACGCGGTCGCGGTCCTCACCTTCGGTGACCACCAGGCGGGTGTGGCCGGAGGAGATGCAGAGTTTCAGCGCCGTCTCGACGTCCTTGGAGATGTCGATCGCGACGACGGCCGGGGAGGGGGTCATCACCTGGCGGGCCTCCTGCTCGTGCAGGTGGAAGACGCCGGTGAGCATCCCGGCCTCACCGGGGTCGAGGTGCCCGCCGGCGTGGGACTCGGCGATCAGGCGCTTAAGCTCGTCGGGGGTACCGCCCCCGGGCTCGCGGTCCATGTCGACGCCGAAGACCTTGAGGATCCGCGCGGAGACGGTGGTGGTCGCGCGGATGATCGGTCGGAAGATGACGCTGAAGCCCTGCAGCGGACGGGCGATGCGGCGGGCGACGCTCTCGGCGCGGTCGATCGCGTAAAACTTGGGGACCATCTCCCCGAAGATCAGCTGCACGGAGATGACAACGGCGTAGGCGATCACCACGGCGATCACCACGGTGACGTCGTGGGAGAGCCCGTCGCCGAAGGCGTCCTGCAGTGCGTGAGCCAGCGTGGGCGTGGCGAGGGCGCCGATCCCGATCGAGGTCATCGTGACACCGATCTGGACGGCGGAGATGTACTCGTTGATGCGCTCCAACTGGCCGAGGGCGAGCGTGGCGCCGCGCATCCCCTGCTCGCCCATCACTTCCAGGCGCGCACGGCGAGAGCGCACGAGGGCGTACTCGGCGATCACGAAGAACGCGTTGACCGCGACCAGGAGGGCCGCAAGGATCAGCTTCAGCCCGGTCACGCCCGACCGTGGGGGAGCCCGTCGATCTGCCGGGCAAGCGCGAAGTCGGCGTCGGTGAGGCCACCCTGAGAGTGCGTGGAGAGCTCCAGGCGCACCTTGTTCCAGCCGTGCAGGAGGATGTCGGGGTGGTGGTCGACCGCCTCGGCGAGCTCAGCAACGCGGTTGACGAAGGTGATCGCGGCGGCGAAGTCCGCGAGCTTGTACTCGCACACGATCGAGCTCTCCCCGCGAGCCCACTCGCTGCCCGCGAGGCGCTGCTCGATCTCGTGCTCCGCAAGCGGTGCCACTGCGTCAGACGATACCGGCGGCGGTGGACTGAGCGGCGGCGAGCGCCCCGATGACCGCCACCACGCACAGCACCGCGCAGGCGGCGAGCCCCAACGCGAGCGAGCGGCGGCCTTCGGTGAGGCGGAAGGAGAGGCCGGCGAGCGCGCCGCCGACCAGCCCGCCGATGTGGGCGCCGACCGAGATGTTGGGGACGGTGAAGCTGAAGAGCAGATTGAAGACGATCAGAAACCCGATACCGGAGCGCATCACGCTGAGCCCCCGCGCGCGCAGCTCGACGGCGGCGGCGCCCATCAGCCCAAAGACCGCCCCCGAGGCCCCGAGGCTGGGGGCACCGGTGGCCACCAGCGCGCCACATGAGCCGGCGAGCAGCGCGGTGGTGTAGATGGCGGCGAAGCGGACCGAGCCGAGCGTGGGCTCGAGCATCATGCCGAGCAGGTACAGCAGGTACATGTTGAAGCCGATGTGCAGTAGGTCGACGTGTAGGAAGGCGCTCGTCACGAGGCGGTAGTACTGGTGCCCTTCGGAGATCGCAGCGCGGTAGAGCACGCCTTCGTCGACGACTTTGCCGTAGATGTTCGAGGAGCCGATCGTGAACTGGCCTTTCTCGGTCAGGAAGGCGGCCACGTTGAGGGCGATCAGCGCGTAGGTCACGCGGGGCACGGCGGCCATTTCGCGCATCCGCACGACCTTGGTGCGCTGGCTGGCGCACTCGGGGCAGCGCATCCCCACCTGGGTGGGAGTCATGCAGTCGGGGCAGATCGGCCGCCCGCAGGAGGAGCAGGAGACGGCCGTCTCGCGGGAGGGGTGGCGGTAGCAGGTGGCCATGAGGGTGCAGAGCGTATCTCGCGCCGCACTCAGATCCGGCCGGGGATCGGGCGGGGATCAGATCGAGCCGAGGATTACCGGGGTGCGCGTCGGTTTGAGGCTGCCCCCGAGGGGCTCGTCGGTGACGAGCACTTTGCTCACCCCGTGCAGGTTGCCGGGCACGCCGACCGAGCCGCTGCCGGTCTTGGTGACGGAGAACAGCGCGTCGGTGGGCAGCGGCGCGGCGGTGCCGTGCTCGAGCCACACCTCGTAGATGCGTCCGGGCGGCGGGGCGGGCATCCCCACGACCACCAGCTCCAGGTGTGAGCCCGCCTTGCGCAGCTCCGCGGTGGCGTGGTAACCGGGGGCGACGACGACCGCGCGGATCACCTCGGTCTTCTCGCTCGTCCCGGAGCTGAACGCCAGCGCGCCGATCAGGAGGCCCACACCCACAGCCAGCCCGCCGGCCAGCGCGGGCCGCAGCCGCCGAATCCAAGCGCTTGAGGGCCCGCCCACCCGCGCGGGCCCGCCCGTCCGCGCGGAGCCGCCCGTCCGCGCAGGGCCACCCGTCCGCGCGGAGCCCACGCCTGCCTCCTGGCGAGCAGCGCCACGCAGCTCGGCCTCCGCGTGCGCGGTGCCCACGATCCGGGCGCGCAGGCTCTGCGGGGGACTGACGCGCGGCACGCCGACGGCCAGCGAGTCGGCCACCAGTTGCAACTGGGCGACCTCCGCCGGGCAGATCGGGCAATCGACCAGGTGCGCATGGTGGGCCTGGGCCTCCTGCTCCTCGAGCGCCCCCAGCACGTAGGCCGCGCAGTCCAGCAGCCGCTCGCAAGTCAACTCTTGCGCAGACGCACTCACGAAAGCGCCCCTTCGGAGAGAAGTTGTGAGCGCATCTTCTGTAACCCAAGACGCATACGGCCCTTGATTGTTCCCACCGGGGTATCGAGCATCGCCGCGATCTCGGAGTGGGTGAGGCCGCCGTAGTAGGCGAGCTCGATCACCCGACTCTGCTCGGGCGGCAGGCCCTCGAGGGCAGCGCGGACCTCCCGCGCTTCATCGCGGCGACCGACCTCCAGGTCGGTGCGCTCCTCCGCCTCGAGGTGCTCCTCGATGCCCTCGTCGCTGACCCGGCCGCGATCCTGGACCACTCCCCGGCGCAGAGCGTCGATGGCGCGGTGGTGAACGATGCCCAGCACCCATGTACGCACACTCCCGCGCATGGGGTCGTAGCTTGCGGCGCTGCGCCACAGCGAGAGGAACGCCTCCTGGACAACGTCCTCGGCGACGGCCCGCCTGCCGCACATCCGGAAGGCGAGCGAGCACGCCGCCTCGGTGTGGCGCTCGTAGACGATCGCGAAGGCGGCCGAGTCGTCCTCGCCCACGAGCTGCATGAGCTCCTCATCGGCGAGCATACGCAGGATGGCCGAGGCGGCCTCCGCGGAGCGCTTGTAGCGGGCCATGTTGGACATTGACACATGCGCCGGGAGCCGCAGACCAGGGAGTACGCGGCCGGCTGGCACAAGTCAACCACTTCGGGCGGATGGACTCAACCGACTGCCTGAACAGTTCGGTGACACTCCCGGCTCTCAGCCCTCGGCCTTCGGAACGCCCCGGGCGGGCCGCGGCCGCTCCGCAGGGCGGGTTGGGGAGCCACCCGAATGGGCGGGACTCGGGGACCCATCCGCACGAGCCCGGCGGCGGGTCCGCAGCACCACGAGCGCGAGACCGGCGGTGCCGCCCACCACCAGCGCGGCCGCCGGCCGAGCCCAGTTGCGGGGATCGCGCATCGCGGAAAGCTCCCATCCCTCTAGCTCCTCGGCGGCGAGCTCGGTGATGCTCGTGAGGGTCTCCTCCATCCTCCCCATGAGGTCGGCGGGGGGCTCGACGGGAGCGAGCGCCCGTCGCAGCAAACTCTCCAAGTTGGGAGTGGTCTCGCTCATGAGGGTAGTCTCACCGAATCTCACCGTCCCCCTCGGGGGCGTCCGCAACGAGCCCCTCCAGCTGCTTGATCGCGCGGTGGAGAAGCACCTTGGTGGCGCCGTCGGAGCGCCCCAGTGCGCGGGCGATCTCGCGGTTGTCCATGCCCAGTGCGAAACGCATGATCAGCGCCTCGCGACGGTCGTCGGGCAGCCGGCGAACCCCCGCGAGCACGCGGCTCAACTCGTCGCGGCTCTCCACCAGGTCCTCGGTGGTGTGGGGAGCGCTCAGCGTGTCGGTGTCCTCGATCGGCGAGGCCGGACGACGCGAGCGGTCGCGGTAGAGGTTGGCGGCGAGGTTGTGTGCGATCCGGATTAGCCACGGGCGCAGCGGGCGCCCCTGGGACTCGCGGAGGGCGCGCTCGAAGTGGCGGTAGGCCTGCAGGAAAGTCTGCTCCGTCAGGTCCTCGGCGTCGTGGTGGTTGCCCACGCGATAGTAGGCGTAGCTGTAGACGTCGCGCAGGTGGGCGCGGTAGAGCTCTGAGAACTCCGCGTCGAGCTGGACCTTGGGCTTGGGGCCAAGAGGGTGGCGAAGCCCGCCGGAGGCCGGCGAGCCGGGCCCCTCTTTGTTCGGTCCAGGGTGGCGAAGCCCGCCGGAGGCCGGCGAGCCGGGCCCCTCTTTGTTCGGTCCAGGGTGGCGCGGCCCGCCGGAGGCTGGCGAGCCGGGCCCCTCTTTGTTCGGTCCAGGGTGGCGCGGCCCGCCGGAGGCTGGCGAGCCGGGCCCCTCTTTGTTCGGTCCAGGGTGGCGCGGCCCGCCGGAGGCTGGCTGGCCGGGCCCCTCTTTGTTCGGTCCAGGGTGGCGCGGCCCGCCGGAGGCTGGCTGGCCGAAGGCGCGTGTCTCCCGGCTTCGGTCGGGGTGGGTGGGATCTTCTTCTTTGGTTACTGGCTCGGCCACTCATTGCACCCTACCTCCGCGCCGCCGGCCTCCCGGCCGGGGCGTCTCATGCGGCACGGGCCTCCCGGTCGAGCTCGCGGGAGCGCACTCCAACGGGCTCGTGACGCAGCGACGGCGGGGCGGACGGGCACTTCAACCACTCCCACTGCAGGCTGACGCGCGCCCAGATGCGCTCGGTCGCGGCGGCCCCCAGGGCTGGCGAGGGGCAGGGCACGGTCGCGAAGCGCAGCGGCGCCCCGCAGCGGATGCGGACCCTGCGCGGGCGCACCCGCCAGCCGCGGCGGACGTCCTCGGTGCCGATCACGGCGACCGGCACCACGGGCGCGCCGGTTTCCAGGGCGAGGCGCCCGACGCCCCGGCGGGGAGCGCGGAGGGGACCAGAGCGCACGCGGGTGCCCTCGGGGAAGATCACCACGCAATCGCCCCGGGCGAGGATCTCGCGGGCGGTGGCGATCGCGCCCTCGTCGCCGCGGCCGCGCTCGATCGGGAACGCGCCGAGGGCGCTCAGCAGCCAGGCCTGCCAGGGCCTGCGGAAGAGCTCCTGCTTGGCCAGGTAGTACACGGGGCGGCGCGTGAGGGTTCCGATCACGAAGGGGTCGAGGAAGCTGCGGTGGTTGGCGGCCAGCAGCAGCGGCCCGGAGCGCGGGAGGTGCTCGGAGCCGATGCGCCTCAGGCGGAAGTACACGAGGAAGGTGGGTAGCAGCACGATCCGCACCGCCCAGTAGAGGACGGGGTTCACACCGCGCTCGAGGGCGCGCCTGCGAAAGCGCTCCAGGTGCTCCCGCCGATCGCTTTCGAGGTTCGCCGGGCTACTCGAGCCGGCGGGAGCGCGATCGCCTTCGAGGTTCGCCGGGCTACTCGCTGCGGCGGGAGCGACGAGGCTCGGGAGACGGTCACGCTGGCTGGTGGCGCCCACATGCTGGATACCCGCAAACGCGCGGGCCGTTACAGTTGGGCGAGGATGCCGATCGACCGTCGCAGAACGATTCGCGGGGCCCTCGCCGGGGCGCTGGCGGCGGGCGTGTGGGCGGCGCAGATACCGCTGGACAAGCGCGCGTTCGGCACTGGCTTCGACGACGTGGAGCTGCTGGGCAAGGCGGTCACCCGCGGCCGGGGGTGGCACCTCGCGGGATGGGTTCTGCACGTGCAGAACGGGGCGCTGTTCGGAGCGGTGTACGCCAACGTGGCCCCGCACACGCCGCTGCCCTCGTGGGCGCGAGGACCCGCGGCGGGGCTTGCAGAGAACTTCGCCACCTGGCCGCTGGTGGCGCTCACCGACCGCCTGCACCCAGCGCGCGAGGAGCTGCCGGCGGCGTTCGCCAACCCCAGGGCGCTGGCGCAGTCGACGTGGCGCCACCTGCTGTTCGGGGTGCTGCTCGGCGAGCTCGAGCGACGCATGAACGCCGACGACCGTGCCAACCCACCGGACTACTCCCATCTGGTCTCCACCAACGGCCACGGCCGCTCCGAGCACCTCGCCGCGATCGGCTGAGGATCGAGGCCCGCGGATACAAAGTCAAGAGCCCTTATATACAGGTTCTTCCGCCGGAAACCGGGGTTAAATAGCAGTTCTTCCGCAGAGCGCCCCCGATGGCTGCCGCTAACTCGCACAACTTGCCCGAGCTGTTCTTCCCCGACGACAGCCGGTGGGCCAGCCGCGCCGCCGCACGGGGAGAAATTCGCAGGCTCGCCCGCGGACTGTACACGCCGAACCTCGACGAGCCGGCGGAGCAGCTCGTGCGCCGTCGCTGGTACGACGCGGCCGCGCTGTACTTCCCCGGCGCCGTGATCGTCGACCGCAGCGCCATCCTCGCGGGCCCCGCCGCCGACGGCTCGCTGTTCCTCGACGTGGGCCCCCACCCCGTCAACCCGCGCCCGGTCGCGCTGCCCGGCCTGATGCTGCGCCCGCGTAACGGGCCGGGTCCCGTGGACGGCGACACCCAGTTCGTCGGCCTGCGCCTGTCGAGCCAAGCGCGAGCGATGCTCGAGAACCTGCGCCCCTCGCGAGCGCGCGGGGGTGTCTCACGCACGCTGCGCCAGGAGGAACTCGAGGAAAAGCTGGACCGCCTGGCCCGCGTCCGCGGCGAGCAGGCGCTGGGCGCGCTGCGCGAGGAGGCACGCGCGGTTGCCCCCCGCTTGAAAGCCGAGCAACAGTTCGACAAGCTCGACCGCCTGGTCGGCGCGCTGTTGGGAACTCGCGACGCGCAGCTGCGGACCCCGGCGGCCCGCGCCCGCAGCGAAGGCCTCGGCTACGACACCGACCGGCTGGCGCTGTTCGAGACGCTCCGCGGCGAGCTGGCCGCCCAGACGTTCGCCGCACGAGGAGAGCCGCCCGATCCCCAGCGGACCTTCGCCTTCTTTGAGGCCTACTTCTCCAACTGGATCGAGGGCACGGTCTTCGAGGTGCAGCAGGCCAAAGAGATCGTCTTCGAAGGTCGCGTCCCTGCGCAGCGGCCCGCCGACGCCCACGACGTCCAGGGAACCTTCGCAGCGGTCACCGGCTCCCGGCTGCGTGCTGCGGCGCCACGCGATCCCGATGAGCTCGAGGAGTACCTGCGCGATGCGCACCGTCATGTCATGGGGGGTCGACCCGAGACGGCGCCAGGGGAGTACAAGGAGCAGGGCAATCGCGCGGGCAGCACGTACTTCGTGCACCCCGACCTGGTGCGGGGCACCCTGCGCGAGGGCTTCGCGACGATAAGCACGCTCCCGGCCGGCCTGGCAAGGGCGATCTTCGCGATGTTCCTGGTTGCCGAGGTCCACCCGTTCTCCGACGGCAACGGTCGCGTCGCGCGGCTGTTGATGAACGCCGAGCTCTCCTCGCAGGCGCTCTGCCGCGTGCCGATCCCGCTCTCCTACCGCGACGAGTACATCGGCGCCCTGCGCGCGCTCAGCAGGAGTGTCAACCCCACCCCCCTCTGGCGGGCGATCGACCGTGCCCAGCGCTGGGCGTCGCTGATGCCGTGGAGCGACCGCGACCGCGTACTGGACCTGATGGCCCGCACCAACGCACTGGCCACTCCCGAGGAGACCGCCGCTGGCAATCTGCACCTGCTTGATCCCCGCTGAGGGTTCGCGCGGGCAGCACCCTGGCCGGCGGCTACGATGCGGGGCGCACGCCGACGTAGCTCAATTGGCAGAGCACCGGTTTTGTAAACCGGGGGTTGCCGGTTCGATTCCGGCCGTCGGCTCTGGGACAGTTATCGTTTGAGTTCTCAATTGGCTGGTACTTGATGCATGGTCGCCTCGCATCGTTCTCACGTTGGAGACAGCCCTCCTGTACCTCTTTCAATCGCCGAGCGTCCGAGCCACTCAGGCGCTCGACCGGACCGAGATGCCCGCCGCGCGCGCCAACGCCGCTTGCTGAACGTCGAGCGTGAGCAGCACACGGCCGGTGGCCGCGGCGGTGGCGATGATCAGCAGATCGGTCGCCTTGGTGGTGCGCCCAACTGAGCGTGCGGCGGCGAGCACGTCGCCGTAGTGCTCAGCCACCGCCTCATCGACAGGGATCGGCTCGAAGGCGTCGCGAACCGCGTTCAAGCGCGTCTGACGGACTGCGCGCGCCGCTGGATCGCCGGCAAGCCGCACACCCGCTCGCAACTCGCCCAAGGTGATCACCGAGATCGCCATCGCCTCCGGCATCGCGGGTGCCTCGAGACCGCCGATCACAACTGAGGTATCGAGCAACGCCCTGCTCACGGACGATCCCACGGATCGCCGACCGGCTCCTCCGCGGCGCGGGCATCGGCGACGTCCGTAGCAAAGGCGCCATCGACGGGCGTGTCCGTGAGAATCGCGCGGAAGGTATCGCGATCGACGTCCCGTCGGCGCTCACGGGGGCGATCGGCGGGGCCCAGCCGCGCGACCGGACGCCCCCGCACCGTGATCGTGAACTCCGTCCCGGCCTCGGCGCGGCGGAGCACCTCCGCAACGTTGTTGCGCAACTCCCGCTGTGGGATCGTACGACTCTCCATATTGCTACGCAGCGTAGCAGTCTCTCGGAGGTACGCCCCGAAACAACGCCGACGTGGCCAAGCTCGCAGAGCACCTCTGTCAACCGGAGATGCCGGTCCGATTCCGGCCGTCGGCTCTGCCGAGGTCTTTACGTTTGACCTCGCATCGTTCTCACGTTGGAGACAGCCCTCCGCTCGGCTCTGCTCGACGGCGCTCCGGGGGGCTCAGTGCAGCAGGTGTTCGAGGACGTTGCCGACTTCGTGGACCACGGTCCCCACCAGCGAACCGGACTGTTCGCCGCTCGAGCCGCCCGAAGGTTCCGACGACCCGCCCGCGGTGCCCTGGCCACTCGAAGACGATCCTTCCGGGCTGCTCGAGCCGGAGCCGGAGCTCGAGCCGGAGCCGGGGGCGGCCCCGCCCCCTTCCCCGGAGCCCTGTGCTGGAGGGCTGCCGGCTCCCGCCTGCCCCCCGGAGCCGCTGCTTGCGGACGAGTCCACGGGGGCGGCCTGCCCTGTGCCCGACTCCCCGCTCTGGACCGATCCGCTTCCCTGGCTCGGTCCCCCGCTCTGACCGCCCGGGCCGGAGCCGCTCGGTGGGCTCGGGTTCTCTGCGGCCGGCCCCGAGGGCGCGCCATGACCCGCGTTGCCGCGCACGCGCACGGGGGAACCCCCCCGCCCGCGGTGGCCACCGGATGAGGTCACGGTCGGGTGGACACTCATGGCGGAATGGCTCCCAGTGTGGCCCTGTGCGCCGGAGACCCTACGGCTCCCAGGCCCACCCCGATGGGCGGTGCGGCGCGACCGCCCGGCAGATGCGAACCCGCTGGGGGACACCCCCGCGGCGACTCGCGCCGAGGCGGCGCCCGCGCGGGCCGCGCCCGCGGAGGCAACCGTGGCGAGGAGTCCACGGCGAGCGCGGTGGGGAGTCCCGGTGACGTGGACGATCGCCGCTCCCGTGAACACGGTGCCGGCGGTGAGCGCCACGACTCCGCCCTTCAGCAGCAGCCCGCCGAAGCCCACCGTCCCGCCGCCGCCGGCGAGCTCGGCGAGCCGTTCGGGCGCGGGGCCGCTCTGGTCGGCTCGGCCGAGGAGCCAGCCGAGCAACGGGGGCGGGGTGAGCGCGGTGGCGGCCGTGCGCAGCGTCGTGCGCGCCCTGTACAGCAGCCCCCGGACCGCGCCGTGGGTGATGCCGAGGTCGCTCGCGACCTGCTCGTGACTGTGCCCCGCAACGGCGGTGCGGACGATCACCTCGCGTTGCAGCGGGGGCAGCGCCGCCACCTCGGCGAGCGCCTCGCGCACCGTCAGCCCGAGGTCGATGTCCGACGCGCCCGCCGCCAACCGGCGGGTGGGGTCCGCGAGCGGCTCACCGTCGTGCGCGGCGTCGCGCGCGGCGTTGACGGCGGTGTTGTGCACCACTCGGTACAGCCACGCTTTGAGGTCGCGGACCTCCGCCCCCTCCCGCACCGCGATCCAGGTCTTCAGCAGCGCGAGTTGGATGATGTCCTCAGCGCGGGCCTCGGGCAGCGGCAGGCGCCGGCAGTAGCTCAGCAACGGCTTGCGATAGCGCTGCACGATCGCCTCGAATGCGCGCTCGTGGCCCTGGCGGACGAGCGCGAGCAGACGCTGATCGGACTGGGTCGCCAGCAGGCGGGTGGGGATTCCTGGACTCATTGCAGACCGTACGCGCCGTAGCGGCCCGGGGCCCGAGCGACCCCTGCGACCGAGCGCCCAACCATCCTTACGACACTTTAGACACGAACGGGGGCGGGACCTCACGCCGCTGGACGAAAAAGCACCCTGGTAGGGCTCGGCGAAAAAGCGCCATGAGACGGCTCGGGGCGGCCCGCCAGGATGGGCCGCCCCGAAACCTGTCCCGCCCCGTGGGGAGGGGCGCTCTGCGCGAGACACAGCCCTGCCGACGGAGGATGGAGCGCCATCGACAGAAGCTGGAGCGGATCGCTCGCGCTTCTGCTCTGCGTCCTTTGCAACGGACGCCCTTCTAAGACACGGCACTCGCGCAAACTTCACGCAGGCGATGCTTCGCAAGCGATCAGTCGCTCTCCTCACGCACCGCATCGATCGCCGCCGCACCGGGTTATTGGGACCGAGTCAAGAGAGTCACCTTCACCTGAGAGCTCGGGCCTGCCTGGCGGGTGCGGCCTCAGCTCAACGTCATCCATCCCCTTGCACTGAGGAGGCATACATGCGCCTGAGAAGGTTTACCGCGTTGACGTGCGCAGTCGCAGTCTCATCGGCAGTCCTGTCGCTGGCGTTGCTTGCCACCGGGGCGTCCGCTTTCTACCATCCCAGCCCGAACGGCCGTTGCCGCATCGGCATTCAGGCTCCCGTGCGGATCACCGTGGGGGAACCGGTCACGATCTTCGGCCGACTCGTCTGCCGCCGCCGGGTGAGCGTGGCCGATAGGGCCGTGAAGCTGTTCCGCCACACCGCCGGAACCCCGGGGTTCGTCCTCGTGCAGAGCACCACCACCAACGAACAGGGCATCTACCAGTTCCAGCCCGTCACCGGCCCGGTGGAAACAAGCAGTGTGTGGTATGTGCGCTCCCACGGCGCGCAGAGCGTCACCAGGAGGACCCACGTTGCCCCCGAGGTGACGCTCCTCGGACCGCCGGAAGGCACCCAGATCTTCACGGGACCGGCCGGCAAGGTCACGTTCACGGGAACCGTCACTCCGGCGGACGTCGGGGCACGGGTGATCCTGCAGCGCCAGAACGCCCTCACCGGCAACGAATGGCGCAGGATCGACTCCGGAGTTGTGGAAGCAGGGGGTGGCTTCTCCATCACCCACACCTTCATCGTCCCCGGCGACGCCAACCTCCGCGTGCTGGTACACAGCCAGGGGCGCAACGTTCCCGCCACATCGAGCCTGCTCTCCTATGAGATATCCCAGGCGGAGAACGCTGAACTGACGATCGAGGCCTCCGCGGACCCGATCCCCTACGGGCAGTCGGTGACGATCAGCGGTACGCTCGCCGGTGGCGTCGAGGAGCCGGTCACGCTGCTAGCGCGCACAGTCCGCCAGGGGGGCTTTGCGCCGGTCGCGCAGGCCACCACGAACGGCAGCGGCGTCTACTCGTTCCCCGCGCAGACGCCGGTCAACAACACCTTCTACAAGGTCGAGGGCGACGGCAAGTCCTCGGCAGTGATGTACGAGGGAGTTAGGTACGTGCTCACCGCCCAGGTGTCGGCGACGTCGGTGCTGCAGGGCTCGACGCTCACGTTCACGGGCAGCGTGGCTCCGGCTCCGGTCCACCCGGGTCATGTGATCTACCTGGAGCGCCAGAACGCCTCCGGGCAGGGCTTCCACGTGGTGCAGCTGAGCTCGCTCAGCCAGGAAGCGGCGTTCTCGATCGCCTACCAGGTGTACAGCACGGGGACCGACATCTTCCGTGTCTACATCCCCGGCGGCCCCGACAACGAGGGCACGGCGAGCCAGCTGTTCACGATCCACGTGGCTCCGGGCCCCGCCTCGGCGCTGATGCCGGAAAACCCGAGCAACACGTCCTCCCCCGCGGAAGGATCGACCTCGCCCTCCGAAGGGGAAAAGGAAGGCGAAGCGGGCAACGAAGCGGGCAAAGAAGGGACAAACGAAGGGGAAGCCCCGCACCGGGGGCACCATCGCCGGTAGGGCGGTCCACCGGCACCCTGGTCACGCCGAGGCCGTCCCTGCGGGGGCGGCCTCGGTCGCAGAGAGGGTGGCGCGGCCAGCCGCAGGCAGGCTGGCCGAAACGGGGACCGATGAGGGCGACACTCGCTAGCGCTCGCATCCCCGAATCGGCCAGCGCCGAAGGCGCGTGTCTCCCGGCTTCGGCGGGCCCCTTGATCGATTAAGCCATGACCGCCCGCGCCTGCAGGTGCGCCCCCACCTTGCGCTTGACCCGTTGCAGGGCGTTGTCGACGGTCTTCGTGTCGCACGCCAGCCGCACCCCCACCTGCTCGTAGGAGCAGCCGTCCAGGTAGAGCGAGAGCACGCGGCTCTCGAGCTCCGAGAGGGCCGTTGAGAGGCAGCCCACCAGCGAGCGCAGCTCCTCGGAGGAGATCACCTGGTTGGCGGGGTCGTGCACCGACGGGCCCGGGAGCATTTGGTCGAGGGTGGGCACGTCTTCGCCGCCCGCGGCGGGGGTCGAGGAGAAGGAGACGTACTGGTTCAGCGGCGTGTGCTTGTTGCGCGTCGCGGTCTTCACCGCGGTGATGATCTGGCGGGTGATGCACAGCTCGGCGAAGTTGCGGAAGCTCGACTCGCGGTCGGTGCGAAAGTCGCGGATCGCCTTGTAGAGGCCAACCAAGCCCTCCTGGATGAGGTCTTCGGAGTCGCCCCCCGCGAGGAAGTAGGAGGAGGCCTTCAGGCGTACGAAGCCGTGGTAGCGGCGCACCAGACGGTCGTATGCCGTGCGGTCGCCCTGCTTGGCCAAGGCGATCAGGAAGCCATCATCGACCTTGACTTCAGACTGAGGGTTACTGGAGATACGTGCCACGAGCAGGTCCTTTCTCGGGCCAAGACAGCCCGGATCGCTCAGTGGCGCACTCCTCCCCCGGCGCCAACGACTATGGATCAGACTATGGATTCAACTAC
This sequence comes from uncultured Solirubrobacterales bacterium, assembly GCA_963715925.1. Taxonomy (GTDB): domain Bacteria; phylum Actinomycetota; class Thermoleophilia; order Solirubrobacterales; family Solirubrobacteraceae; genus Palsa-744. Next base: position 618,625 of record OY970282.1, read on the forward strand.
GGGTCAAGCTTAGGTTCAGCGTTACGGACGCGAGGTTCGCACAGTTATGAAGCGTTGTCAAGGGCACGACCGCGGCTTTGCAAGATCTCGTACAGGATCGCTGCCGCCGCCGCGCTCACCCCAAGCGACTCGAGTCGCCCCAACAGCGGCAGGGCGATCAGCTCGTCGCACACACTCGCCACCCGCGGGCGCAGACCCCGACCCTCGCTGCCCAGCGCCAGCACCACCCCGCCGCGGTAGTCCGGCCGGTCGTAGGGCACCGTGCGCCCGCCGGCGCTGGCGCCATAGGACCAGCACCCCGCGTCGCGTGCCTGCGCGAGGAAGTCGGCGAGGTTGCGCACCCTCGCCACGCGCAGGTGCTCGACGGCGCCCGCGGAGGCCTTGCAGACCGCGGGCGTGACCTCGGCGGAGCGCCGCTCGGGGATCACCACGCCCGTGGCCCCCGCGCACTCCGCGGTGCGGCAGATCGCGCCGAGGTTCTGTGGGTCTTGCACCTGGTCGAGCGCCACGATCAGCGGGGCTGGTTCGGCGAGCAGGTCATCGGCGGAGACGTAGGGGTAGCCGCCGGCCTCCGCGCAGACCCCCTGGTGGGAGCCCGAGCCACAGCGCTGGGCGATCTCCTCGGTGGTGGCCGCCCGCACCCTCATTCCCTCCAACCATGACTCCTGGGCAGCGCCGGGCGCGACCCAGACGTCCCTCACCGTGTGCGCCCGACGGCCGCGAAGCGCCTCTTTGGTGGGGTTGCGTCCGTAGAGGATCACAGCGGCAGCAGCTCGAACCCGCCGGCCACATCGCGGACTTCCCAGCCCATCTCGGCGATCTCATCGCGCAGCCGGTCGGAGGCCGCATAGTCGCGCAGCGAGCGGGCGGTCATTCGCTCTTCGGCCATCCTCCGTACCTCAGCCGGCGCCTGCTCGGGCGCCTCCAGCAGCGACTCGAGCCCCAGCACGTCGAGCATCTCACGCAGGTCAGCGTCCCCCCGAACGCCGAGATAGCCTGCTGCGCGCAGCCACTCGTTGAGCTGAGCCAGGGCAGCCGCAGTGTTGAAGTCGTCGGCGAGCGCACCAAAGAAACCGAGACGGAAATGGTCGAGATTCCCCGCATCGGCTGGATCGCGCGGCGCGGTGGGCCCGGGACCAAGCTTACGAGCAGCCTCGCGGATCCGTTTGACGTTCGCACGCGCCTGCTCCAGGGCGTCCTCGGAGAACGCCAGCGGCTGGCGGTAGTGCCCGGAGATCAGATACATCACAACCGTCTCGCGGCTGTATTCGCCCACTATCTCGTGCAACAGGGCGATGTTCCCGGCCGACTTTGCCATCTTCTCTCCCGTCAGCTGGATCATGCCGTTGTGCATCCATATTCGTGCCAGCTCCGCGCCGCGGGCGGCGCGCGTCTGAGCCGCCTCATTCTCGTGGTGAGGAAAGAGCAGGTCGGACCCACCACCGTGGATGTCGAAGCCAACTCCAAGGAACTCCTCCGCCATGGCCGAGCACTCGATGTGCCAGCCCGGTCGCCCGTCCCCCCACGGAGAGGCCCAGTAGGTGTCCTCACCCTCCTTGCGAGACTTCCACAGCGCGAAATCCAGCGGATCCTCCTTGCGCTCGGGGTGGGCGGGGTCCGAATCCCCCTCACCCTGGTCCATGTTCTGAAGCCGGCGATGGGAAAGGCTGCCGTAGCCGTCGTCGGAGCGTACGCGAAAGTAAACGTCACCCTGAATGCTGTAGGCATGACCGCGGTCGATCAGCGTCTGGATGTACTCGACGATCGGCCCGATCGTATGCGAGGCCAGCGGCTCATGGTCAGGCCGGCCGAGGCCGAGGGCGTCGGTGTCGGCCTTGTAGTGGGCGGTCATCTCCGCGGCCAGCTCGGCGCTGGCGCGCCCCCGCGAGCGCGCCGCATCGTAGATCTTGTCGTTGACGTCGGTCACGTTCACAACCAGGTCCACCTGATAGCCCTCATGCTCCAGAAACCGCTTGAGTAGGCTGAAGATGACAAAGGGTCGGGCGTTGCCGATGTGGATGCGGCTATAGACGGTGGGCCCACACGCATAGATGCCCACGCGGCCCGTCTCGCGCGGCTGCAGTTGCCGCAGCCTGCCGCTGCGCGTGTCCTCCAGCTGGATTTGTCTCACCGCGCGCCAACCCTAGCGGCTGCGCAGGCTCGCAACCGCCAGCGCCGCGACGCCCTCCCCGCGCCCGACGAAGCCCATGCCCTCACCCGTGGTGGCTTTCACGTTGACGCGCGTGGCCCCGAGACCCAGCGCCAGGGCAAGGCGCTCGCGGATCGCCTGCCGGTGGGGCCCGAGCTTCGGCGCCTCCATGACGACCGTGCAGTCGACGTTCACCACATCGAGGCCCGCCGCGATCACGGTCGTGACGACTGTTTCCAGCAGAGCGAGCGAGTCGGCGTCGCGGTAGCGCTCGTCGCTGTCGGGGAAGTGCTCGCCGATGTCCCCGAGGCCAGCGGCCCCGAGCAGCGCATCGATCACCGCATGGGTGAGCACGTCCGCATCGGAGTGCCCCTCGAGGCCCCGCTCGTGCGGGATCTCCACGCCGCCGAGGACCAGCCGGCGGCCGGCGGCGAAACGATGACAGTCGTAGCCGATCCCGCTGAGGCTCATCGCACGCCCGCTCCGATCGGCTCCAGGCGCCGCGCACGGCGCTCGAACACGCACAGCTCCCCCACTCCCACGCGCTCCAACAGCTCCAGCGCCTGCTCGTAGTCGGCGCCGACGTCCTGCGGGCTATGGGCGTCGCTGGAGAGCGCCACGGGCGCGCCCGCCTCCACGCACATCTGCAGGAACGCGGGGGCCGGGTAGAGCTCGCACGCGCGCTTGCGCAGGCCGGCGGTAGAGACCTCCACGGCGATCCCGGACTCGGCGATGCCGTCGAGCGCGAGCTCGTAGTAGCGGCGCAGGTCGCCCTCCGGCAGCGGGCGCTCAGGACCCCAAACCTTCACCAGGTCGGGGTGCGCAAGGATGTCGAACAGGCCGCTGCGCGCAGCCTCCCCCAGCGTACGGAAGTAGCGCCGCCAGATCTCCTCGGCGCTGCGGGTGGAGCGCCACACCCCGTGCTCCTCCATGTCGACCGCCTCGTCGCGCAGAAAGTGCACGGAGCCGACCACGTAGTCGAAGTCGCGCGCCTCCAACAGGTTCGCGGTGCGGTCCTCCGCCCCGGCCACGAAGTCGGCCTCGATCCCCAGCCGCAGATCGGTCGCCTCGCGCACGAACCGGCAGTAGTCGTCGAGGTCGTCGACCGCGTTGGCCTGCCAGAACGGGTGGGACCACACCTCCAGCGCCTGCCGGAAGCGGTGGATGTGCTCGGAGACCCCCAGCTCCGCGATCCCCCGCTCGGAGGCGACCTCGCGGTAGCGGGCCACGTTGGCGGTCGTGAAGTGCTCCGCCGCCGTGGCGTCTAGTTCGTCCGGACGCAGGTGGAGGTGGTAGTCGGTCAGCATTCGATCGAAAACGAGGGGCCCGGCTCGCCGGGGGCACACGGCCCGGAGGGCTGGGTCGGCCGGCTGCGCCACCATACTGATCGAAAACGAGGGGCCCGGCTCGCCGGCCTACGGCCGGCTGCGCCACCCTCGTAGCGATTCAAGCAGGACGGCGTCCGATCAGCAGCTCGGCCAGCGCGAAGTCCAGCGGAGTAGTCACCTTGAGGTTCTCACGCGGCGCCTCCACCACGACCACGCTGCCCCCCGCGCGCTCCACCAGCCAGGCGTCGTCGGTCGCCTGCGCCAGCACCTCGTCGGGCACGTCCAGAGCACGCTCCAGGGCGGCGCGGCGGAAGACCTGCGGGGTCTGCACCGCCCACAAGTCTGAGCGGTCGAGCGTCTCGAGCACGGCACGCCCCTCCCCCACCCGCTTGACGGTGTCGGTCACGGGGGCGGCCGCGATCGCCGCGTCGACCCCGTCTCCGAGCGCCGCCGCGATCGTCCGCTCGGCGAGCTCTGGCGTAAGCAGCGGACGCGCAGCGTCGTGCACGAGCACAGGGTCCCCCGGCCCCGCGGCGGCGAGCGCAAGGCGCACGGACTCCGAGCGCACCGCGCCCCCGGGGACCCCGATCGTGCCTGCGGGTGCGCTGGCGCCCGGGGGCAGCGCCACCACGATCCGCTCGATCGCGGGAACAGCGCGCAGCGCGTCGACGCTCCACTGCAGCAGGGGGCGGCCCGCGAGCTCGGCCAGCGCCTTGGGCCGGTCCGCTCCCAAACGCTCGCCCCGGCCGGCGGCGACGATCAGGGCGAGGGTCACAGCGAGGGGGACCAGGCAGACTGTCGCGCACGCGGCAGGGGTCAACTGCCGCGTGCGTGAAAGCCCCGCTACTGGGCCATCGCCATCCTGGAGGATGCCGAGTTGGCGAGCAGGTCGTCGAGGTACTCTTCGGCCTCGTCCTCGTCCTTGTCGAGCGCGTACATCAGCTCCGAGGCGAGGATCTTCTTGGCGCGCGTGAACATCTGCTTCTCGCCGGTGGACAGTCCCTTTTCGCTCTCGCGCAGCGCGAGGTTGCGCACGACCTCGGAGAGCTCGTAGATGTCGCCCGTCTTGATCTTGTCGCGGTTGTGCTTGAACCGGCGGTTCCAGTTCTTGGGCATGTCGGAGACTTCGTCTTGGAGCACGTCGAGTACCTTCTTGACGGTCTCTTCGTCGATCACCCGGCGCAGGCCGGCGATGCCGGCGTTCTCCGTGGGGACCTTGACTGTCATGTCGTTGTGGAGGATCTTGATGGTGAGGTACTCGCGGCATTCGCCCATCACCTCCATATCCTCCTTCTTGAGGACCTTGCCGGCGCCGTGATGGGGATAGACCACGTGGTCCCCCAACTCGAACTCGATGCACTCGCATTCGGTGACGACGTCGAGGTCCTCGATCGGCTCTGCTTCGATTGCCTGGGGAATAGGAATGAGTGTCCTCCTTTTCGTGGGTCCGCCTGGCGGCGGCCTTGACTTCAAGCGGCAAGCTTCACGCTGCAAGATTCATGTCTGCAAGTAGCGATCCACGAGGTTGATCTCCTGCAGGCGGCGCAGGCCCTCGCGGATGTCCTTCGCGCGTATCTCCCCCACTCCCTCGATCGCCTCAAGCTCGGCGTCGGTGGCCGCCAGCAGCTCGTCGAGACCGCCGAACTCCTTGATGATCTCGCCCACCACCAGCTTCGGCAGCCTGGGGATGCGCCCCAGCGTGCGGTAGCCGCGCGGCGAGACGGGGTAGTCGAGCGTGTTGAGCTTGCGGTCGTAGCCGAGCATCTCCGCCAGGCGCCCGAAGTCGAGCAGGTCCTGGTGGCCGAGCCGCCCCATCTCCTCCAGGGCACAGGCAAACGCCTCGTCGGAGTAGCTCGCCAGGTAGTCCTGGGCGAGCGCAGCCTTTTCGGAGGCGGTGCCCACCATCGTCTCCTCGAGCTGCATCTCGATCATGCGCCCCTCGGTGCCGAGCTCGACGATGTAGCGCTCGATCTCCACCGCCATGCGCGTCACGAGCTCCGCGCGCTGGAGCACGGTGAGCACGTCGTGCAGCGTGACGCCGCCCTCGAACTCCAGGGCCGTGAGCCGCGTGGAGACCTGGTCGAGGCGGGTGCGGTACTTCTCGAGCGTCGCGAGCGCCTGGTTGGCCTTGGCGAGCACCACCGGGATGTCCTGGAGGATGCACTTCGTGCCGTCCACGTACAGCGACACCACCTCGCGGCGCTGGGAGATCGCGATCACGAGCGCCTCGGTCTGCTTGGAGATGCGCTCCGCGGTGCGGTGGCGGGTGCCGGTCTCGAGCGTGAGGATCGTGGGGTCGGGCATCAACTGGACGTTCGCCGCCGCGATCTTGGTCGAGTTAGCGTTGAGGATGATCGCGCCGTCCATCTTCGCCACCTGGTAGAGGAGGGCCGGGGAGTAGTCGATGTCGAGCTTGATGCCCCCCGAGAACAGGAAGCTCAGCTCCTCGGGCTCGCCGATCACTATCAGCCCCCCCGTGCGGGCGTGCAGGATGTTCTCCATCCCCTCGCGCAGCGCCGTTCCCGGCGCGACCATCTCCAGCGCCTTCACCAGTCCTGGCTCCGGGCGGGCTTCGGTATCGAAATCTTCGCCGGATCGTGGAGCCACGCGGGCATTTTACGGTATTTAGGCGAGATTTAGCGCCTCCTCGGAGGGCGCTCCCGGTAAGGACCCGCTGGCCTACCTCGGCGAGCCGGGGCGCGTCGAGTCTACGCCGCCGCGATGCGAGGCCGGCGGGGCTGCTCGCGTGGCAACATCCGGGCCAGCGCCTCGCGCAGCGTGCCGACCTCGCACGCCCCAGAACCGCTGCCTGGTGGAGCCACCACCTCGCTCAGCCCATGCCTCGCGGCCTCCTGCAGGCGGCGCTCCGGGTGGCCGACCCAGCGCAGCTCGCCCGTCAGCCCGAGCTCCCCGAAGCACGCGCAGGGGGCGGTGGGGGCGGGGACGCCGGTGCTCGGGGCGAAGCCTCCAGCGGGAACACCGCGACTGGCACTGGCGACCGCAAGGGCGATCGCGAGGTCGACCCCGGGCTCGTCCACGCGCACGCCGCCCACGACGTTGACGAACACGTCGCGGGGTGGGTGGGTTCCCATTCCCCCGACGCGGCCGTGGCGGGCGAGGATCGCGAGCACCACCGCTAGGCGGTTGCGATCGAGGCCCGAGGCCACCCGCCGGGGCTGTTCGAGCTCCGAGGGCGCGACCAGCGCCTGGACCTCCACGAGCAGCGGCCGCGACCCCTCCATCGCGGCCAGCATCACGCTCCCGGGGGCGCGGGTGGCCTGCGCCACGAACCGCGCCGAGGCGTCGAGCACCTCCACCAGGCCGCCCTGGCGCATCTCGAACAGCCCTGTCTCGTTGGTGGAGCCGAAGCGGTTCTTCAGCGCGCGCAGCTCGCGGTAGGGGCGCTCGCGCTCGCCTTCGAACTGGAGCACGCAGTCCACCAGGTGCTCGAGCACCCGCGGTCCCGCGAGCGCCCCGTCCTTGGTGACGTGCCCCACGAGGATCGTCGCGATGCCGCGCGCCTTGGCGAGCTCCATCACGCGCACCGCCACCTCGCGCACCTGGCCCACCGAGCCGGGCGCGGAGGAGAGCTCGCCCGCGTGGAGGGTTTGCACGGAGTCGATCACGCACGCCTGCGGCGCGTGCGCGTCGAGCACGTCGAGCACCGCGTCGAGGTCGGTCTCTGCCACGATCGGCACCGCGAGCGCGGAATCGGGCGGGTGTGCGGGACTCAGGTCAAGGCGCTCCGCGCGCAGCCTCACCTGCTCAGGGGACTCCTCCGCGCTGACGTACAGCGTGCGGTGGCCCGTCGCGGCGAGGTGCCCGAGCACCATGTTGGTGAGCGTCGACTTGCCGATCCCCGGCGCGCCGCCGAGCAGCACCAGCGAGCCCGGCACGAGCCCCCCGCCGAGCACCCGGTCGAGCTCTCCGATGCCCGTGGAGAGGCGCGCCACGGGCGCTGAGCCGACCTCGGCGAGCCGCAGCGGCACGGGCGCCGGGGGGCGGTCTCGACCGCCTCTGCTCCTACCCGGAGCGCGCCCACTGGCGGCGGGGGCGCGCTCCTCCACGAGCGTGTTCCACGCCTCGCAGCCCGGGCACTGCCCGTGCCACTTGGCCGACTGGTAGCCGCACTCCGAGCAGACGTGGATCGATTGGGCGCGAGGCACCCTCGCAGCCTACGGCCCAATGGGGACGGTCCGGTGGTGAGACCTCAAGATCGCGATAGTAAATACAAGGCGGGGGGAGGTTTATTTAAAAATCGAGTTGTGTATGACAAATGTAGGACAAGGTTTAAAAAGTTGTATACAACACCACCCCCTACCCCCTGCTGCACTTACCCAGGGCAACACTCGCCCCGCGAGAGGCACCACCTTCTCCACGGCACCGCGCCCTAGCCGCCGCCCGCCTCGTTGGACCGCGACCACTCGCCCCGCGAGAGGTGGCTCACCTACTCCGCGGCGTCCACGGGCCCGTCGGGCTCGGCGAGGTGCGCATCCTCGCCGTCGCCGTCGCCCTCGCCCTCGGGGAGGTCCTCGCCGGCGGGCAGCTCGCCCGCGGCGCCTTCGGCGCCGACGGCGACAGGGGTCTTCTGCTTCTTGGGCTTGACGATCGTGAGGCGCACCTCGCCGTCCTCGCCCTCGGCGGCGGGGTTGACCACGACGGTGGCCCCTGGGATCATCTGCTCGCGCAGCACGAAGTCGGCGAGCGGGTCCTCGATGTAACGCTGGATCGCGCGGCGCAGCGGGCGGGCGCCCATCGCCGGGTCCCAGCCCTTCTCGACGAGCATTTCCTTGGCCGGGTCGGTCAGCTCCAGCTGCAGCTCGCGTTCGGCCATCGTCTCGCGGATGCGCAGTAGCAGCAGCTCGACGATCTGCTTGATTTCGTCCTTGCCGAGCTTGTGGAAGACGATCACGTCATCGATGCGGTTGAGGAACTCGGGCCGGAACACTTTCTTGAGCTCGCCCATGATGCGGTTCTTCATGTCGTCGTAGGTGATCCCCGTCTCGTCGTCGGAGACCGCGAAGCCCAGCGGCGTGTTGCGCGCGATCTCGGCGGCGCCGATGTTGGAGGTCATGATCACGATCGCGTGGCGGAAGTCCACGGTGCGGCCCTGCGCGTCGGTGAGCCGGCCGTCCTCGAGGATCTGCAGCAGGATGTTGAACACGTCGGGGTGGGCCTTCTCGATCTCGTCGAGCAGCAGCACGCAGTAGGGCTTGCGCCGCACCGCCTCGGTGAGCTGGCCGCCCTCGTCGTAGCCGATGTACCCGGGGGGCGAGCCGACCAGCCGCGAGACGGCGTGCTTCTCCATGTACTCGGACATGTCGATCCGCACCATCGAGTCCTCGTCGCCGAACAGGAACTCCGCCAGCGTACGCGCGAGCTCGGTCTTGCCGACGCCGGAGGGGCCCAGGAAGATGAACGAGCCGGTCGGGCGCTTGGGGTCCTTCAGCCCGGCGCGCGAGCGGCGGATCGCCTTCGAGATGACCTCGACCGCGGGGTGCTGGCCGATTACGCGCTTGTGCAGCTCCTCCTCCATGCGCATCAGCTTCTGGGTCTCGGCCTCGGTCAGCTTGAACACGGGGATGCCGGTCCACATCGAGACGATTTCGGCGATCTCCTCTTCGCCGATCGCGGGCCGTTCGTGGGACTCGCCGGCTTCCCACTCTTCCTCGAGCTCGCGCTTGCGGTGGGTGTACTTACGCTCCTTGTCGCGCAGCGCGGCGGCCTTCTCGAACTCCTGCGCCTCGATCGCGGCCTCCTTCTCGCGCCGCGTGGTCTCGATCTGCTCTTCGAGCTCGCGGTTGGCAGGCGGGGAGGTCATCGACTTGATCCGCATCCGTGAGGCGGCCTCGTCGATCAGGTCGATCGCCTTGTCGGGCAGGAAGCGGTCGGAGATGTAGCGGTCGGCCAGTTCGGCGGCGCCGCGCAGGGCGTCGTCGGTGATCTGCACCTTGTGGTGGGCCTCGTAGCGGTCGCGCAGGCCCTTGAGGATCTCCACCGTCTGGTCGATCGAGGGCTCCTCCACGCGGATCTGCTGGAAGCGGCGCTCCAGCGCCGAGTCGCGCTCCAGGTACTTGCGGTACTCGTCCAGCGTGGTGGCGCCGATCGTCTGCAGCTCGCCGCGGGCCAGGGCGGGCTTGAGGATCGAGGCGGCGTCGATCGCGCCCTCCGCAGCGCCGGCGCCGACGAGGTTGTGGAGCTCGTCGATGAACAGGATGATGTCCCCGCGCTGGGTGATCTCCTTCATCACCTTCTTCAAGCGCTCCTCGAACTCGCCCCGGTACTTCGAGCCGGCGACCAGCGCGGCGAGGTCAAGCGTGTAGATCTGCTTGTTCTTCAAGAGCTCCGGCACGTCGGCGTTGGTGATCCGCTGCGCCAAACCCTCGACCACGGCGGTCTTGCCGACGCCGGGCTCGCCGATCAGCACGGGATTGTTCTTCGTGCGCCGCGAGAGGATCTGCATGATCCGCTCGATCTCGGTCTCGCGCCCCACGCAGGGGTCGAGCTTGCCTTCGGAGGCGAGTTTGGTCAGGTTGCGCCCGAACTGGTCGAGCAGCTTCGAGGACTTCTTGCCTTCCGCGGGGCCACCCGCGCCCGCGCCGGCGCCGGGCGCTCCGGCACCCTGGCCCTGGCGGCGTCCGGAGGGACCGGAGAGCATCCGGATCACCTCGTTGCGGATCTTCTCGGAGTCGGCGTCGAAGTCGAGCAGGATGCGGGCGGCGACGCCCTCGTTCTCGCGCACGAGCCCGAGCAGGATGTGCTCGGTGCCGATGTAGTTGTGGCCGAGCGAGAGCGCCTCGCGCAGCGCGAGCTCCAACACCTTCTTGGCGCGCGGCGTGAACGGGATCTGCCCGGAGGTGACCTCCTCGCCGGAGCCGACGATGCGCACGACCTGGGCGCGCACACGCTCGACGGTGATGTCGAGGCTCTCGAGCACCCGCGCCGCCAAGCCCTCCTCCTCGCGCAGCAGCCCGAGTAGGATGTGCTCGGTGCCGATGTAGTTGTGCTTGAGCGTGCGCGCCTCTTCCTGCGCGAGGACGACCACCTGGCGAGCCCGTTCTGTAAATCGCTCGAACATGATGCTGGCAGAGCCCCTTCGTGTCAGTCTCGGGTCTTGGTCTGAGTCCGCATGGACGGTGAGCCGTGGGTGGGCGGATCTCCCATCCCCCTCTTCGTCTCAAACCGCGAGAAAGATGAGCACCCAGATCCCATCGCCGCCATAGGACAGTCTACCAACGGGCCCCCCGGGCATCTACCGGCAACCGTCCCGCGGGCGTCCGCCGGAAGCCCGCGGATTCGCGCAGCGGGGATTCCGGGAGCGCATCGCTGGAAACTCCCCCGAAAACCGAGGCTTCGCCCCACCGGGTGCTACGAGCGCATCGCTGGAAACAGCACGACCTCGCGGATCGAGTCGCGCCCCGTGAGGAGCATCACGAGCCGGTCGATGCCCACGCCGACCCCGCCGGCCGGGGGCATCCCGTGCTCCAGCGCCTCCAGGTACAGCTCGTCGTAGGGCTGGGCCTCCTCGTCCCCGCGCGCCTTCAGCGCCTGCTGGGACTCGAAGCGCTCGCGCTGCGTCGCGGAGTCGTTCAGCTCGGAGAAGGCGTTCGCGATCTCCATACCTCCGGCGTACGCCTCCCAGCGCTCGGCCAGTCCCGGCTCAGCGCGGTGCCCGCGGGCGAGCGGAGACATCTCGATGGGGTAGTCGAAGATGAACGTGGGCTGCGCCAGGGTAGGCTCGACGTAGGTGGACAGCAAGTCGTCGACCAGCTGCGGCCAGCTGCGGTTCTCGAGCGGTATCGGACAGCCGCAGCGCTGGATCTCGGCCGCGAGCGAGTCGCGGTCGCGGTTGGTGAGGATGTCCACTCCAGGCGTTGCGGTGATCTGAGCCGGCGCACCGGCGGCACGCTGCGTGTCCATCTCCCCAAACCCGGTTCTCTCCTTGATCGCCTCGGCCAGGGTCATGCGCTCAAACGGCGAGCGGAAGTCCAGCGGCCCGTCGTACTCGATCGCCGCGGCTGCCGCCCGCACAAGCTCTTCCAGGCGGCGTGCCTCGTCGTTGTAGTCGGCGTAGGCCTCGTAGAACTCGACCACCGTGAACTCGGGGTTGTGCTTGGTGGAGACGCCCTCGTTGCGGAAGTCCTTGCCCAGCTCGTACACGCGCTCCAGACCCCCGACGAGCAAGCGCTTGAGGTACAGCTCGGTCGCGATTCGCAGGTACAGGTCGCGGTCGAGCTCGTTGTGGTGGGTCGTGAACGGTCGCGCGAGCGCGCCGCCGTAGAGCGGCTGCAGAACGGGCGTCTCGACCTCGACGAACCCCTCCCCGTCGAGGTAGGCGCGCACCGCGGAGACGATGCGCGCGCGGTCGATGAACAGTCGACGCACGTCCTCATTGGCGATCAGGTCGAGCTCGCGCCGGCGGTAACGGGTCTGCACGTCGGAGAGCCCGGCGTGCTTGTCCGGCGGCGGACGCAACGCCTTGGCGAGCAGCTGGAAGGAGTCCACACGCAGCGACAGCTCGCCGCGGCGGCTGCGCAACGGCGCACCCGTGACCCCGAGCAGGTCGCCCAGGTCGAGTGTCGTCAGCCGCGCGAACGCCTCCTCGCCGAGGACGTCCACACGCGCGTGCAGCTGGATCTTGCCGGTCCGGTCCACGAGGTCGAGGAACGCGGCCCCGCCGGAGCCCCGCCGCGCGGCGAGCCGGCCGGCGACGCGGTGGGCGTCCTCGGTCTCCTCGCCGGCGCTCAAGCGCTCGTAGGCGCCGAGCACCGCGGCGATCGGCTCGGCGTCCGGGAACGAGTAGGGAAACGCCGTCGGATCGGACTCCCGCAGCCGCAGCCCCTTCGCGCGCCGCGCGGCGATCAGCTCGGGCAGGCCGTGACGGTGGCCCTCTTCGGGCTCCTCGGTCCCGCTCATGGACGGGAGAGGATACCTGCGCTCATCCAAGTCCTACGCGAGGCGCGCGGCCGGGCGTTGAAATTGGGATGGGACCCTCCGGGTCCGGCGGCGTACGCAGCGCGATGCCACGGCTCGTGCACAGGCCGCAGCAGGCTACTTGAGGCCGACGTCGATCTTGGTGATCTTGAGCTTGCGTGCAGGGCCGCGGGGGACCTGCACGGCGACGGTGTCGTTGCGCTTGTGACCGATCAACGCGCGGCCGACGGGGGACTCGTTGGAGAGCTTGCTCTCCTCGGGGTTGGCCTCGGCGGAGCCGACGATCGTGTACTTCACCGACTTGCCGGTCTTCTCGTCCTTGACGTGCACCACGGAGCCGACCTGCACGACGTCGGTGGAGAGCTCCTTGGAGTCGATCACCGTGGCCATCCGCAGCCGCTCCTGCAGTTGGGCGATCTTGCTCTCGAGCATCGCCTGCTCGTTCTTGGCGTCGTCGTACTCGGAGTTCTCGGAGATGTCTCCGAACTCGCGGGCCTCCTTGATGCGCTCGGCGACCTCGCGACGACGCGCAGTGGAGAGCAGCTCAAGCTCGTCCTTGAGCTTCTCCAAGCCTTCGGGGGTGAGGATGACGTCCTTCGGCATGTGGGCGGGCGGGATTCGATCCCGGGATGAGTGAGTCGACTACGAACGAAACCCGCCGGTTTGACGGAGGCCCCGACCGGTCGGACGGGAGCCCACGAGGCCCGGCGGGCTGCAGCGAGCGCAGCAGTATAGCGAGGCATAGACAGGCCCGCCCAGCCGGGGAAAATCTCACAGGCCGAACCGGCGAGCTCACACAGCGAGCGCCGCGAACTGGCGCGCGCGCTGGTCGGCGGGCGAGCGCAACACCTCGCGCGCGTCTCGCTCCAGCCCTCCGCGCTCGTCCTGCGCCAACCCTCCGCGCTCATCCTGCGCCAGCCCTCCGCGCGCGTCTCGCGCCGACCTCAACAGCTCCCGGGCCTCGGGCAGGGTGGCGCTCGCCTGCAGCGACTCTTGCAGCTGCGCGAGCCGTGCCCGATCGAGGCCGAGGCGAGCGAGGTACCAGGGATAAAACTTGCGCAGGTACCGCGCCGCGCGCTCCTCCCCGAGGTGCTCGGCGGCGCGCTCGATCACCCAGTCGAGCTCCCTCAGCACCTCCGTGGGCGTGGGGGGGGACTCGCGCCCGCGCACAAGCTCCTCGAACAGCCACGGGTTGCCGAGGCAGCCGCGCGCGAGCATCACCGCGGCGACGCCGGTGCGCGCGAACGCCTCGCGGATGCCCTCCGCGTCGTTCATGCCGCCGCTAAGGATCACCGGCGCCGGCAGCGCTTCGGCGAGGCGCGCGGCGAGCACGTAGTCGGGCACGCCCTTGTGGTGCACCGCGGCGGAGCGCGGGTGGAAGGCGATCGCGGCGACCCCGGCGTCCGCCACGAGCCGGTGCGCGAGCTCGAAGCCGGAGGTGTCTCCTGGACGCTGGCCGGAGCGGAGCTTGACGGTCACCGGCACCCCCGCCCCACTCGCCACCTCCGCCCCACTCGGCGCCCCCGCCCCACCCCGGCCCTCTCCGCCGCCCGCATCGGCAGCTCCCAGAACGGCGGCCCGCGCGACCGCGACAGCCCTTTGGGGGTCGGCGAGCAGCGCGGCGCCGGCGCCGGTCTTGCAGACCTTGGGCACGGGGCAGCCCATGTTGAGGTCGATCGCGTCGGCTCCTGCGGCGACCGCGGCGGCGGCGGCGGAGCGCATGACCTCGGGGTCGGACCCGAACAGCTGGATCGCGGTCGGGGAAGCGGGCCCGCCGGGGTGGGCGGGGCTCCACTCCTCGGGGTGGATGCGCAACAGCTCGCGCAGCGTGCGCTCGTTGCGGTAGTGGATCGCGTGGCTTGAAACCATCTCCGAGACCGCCATCCCCGCCCCGTAGCGCTTGGCCTGCAGGCGCACGAACCAGTTGCCGATCCCCGCCAGCGGGGCGAGCAGCACACGGTTGGGCACCCGCAGGGAGCCGAGCTCCCAGGGGTCGGTCAGGAGGGGGGCGGGCATCGGCTCATTATGGCTGGCTCCAGTTTTGGCTCCCTGCCTTAGCCTGGCTCAGCACTGAGAGCAAAGCTAGTCTCGCGAGCGGGGTCGCCTCGCGTCGGCCAGGCGATAGCGGCGGGCGCGCGTGCGTCCCTCGGCATACGCCTGTCTGCCGCGAACAAGGTCATCGAGCATCTGCCGCACGAGCGTACGATCGGCCTCGCCGAGAAAGACCGCAGCCTCCGCGGTCGAGAGGCTGCCCCGTCGGTGAATCTCATCGAGCAGCATTTGACGCTTGCGGCTGCGCGCCTCCACCCCAGCTCCGCCCGCGCGCATAACGACCTCTTCGGAGAGGACGTAGCGCACCCCTCCGCCGCGCCCGGTGCGCACGAGCAGACCCTTGGCGACGGTGCTCGCGATGAGTGGGTCGACGTCGAAGGACTCGCCAAAGGCCATTCGCAGCCTCCGTGGAGTCACGCCCTCCTCGTGACGCGCGATCACGAGCGTCCGGCGCTCTTGCACCGTCAGATCTTCGAGATGTCCCAGCAGCGCAAGCCATGCCTGATCGTCGATGGACAGGATCGACCGGTTGTAGAGCGTCACGGTCACGGATGACGGCGTGGCGGTGAAGTGAGGCGGCTCCATGAGCCGAGCCTCCATCTCGCTGAACATGCGATCGACTCCCTCGCCGTACTCCTCGACGAGGTTGAGGGTCTTGAGGACCCGCATGATCCGCCGATTGCGCGAGTAGTGCTCGCTGCGCATGTTCTCCGTGGTGATATGCCCCGGGAGGGAGCCGGGGCTGTGGATCTCGATGCGGTCATCCCAGATCGTCACGTCCACCGTCGCACCGACGAGACCGTAGTCACGGTGCGCCAGCGCGTTGAGGATCGCCTCACGGAGCACCGCAGGCGGGTACTCCGCGAATGTCTCCCGGTGAGTACCGACAACGGCCTCGTGGTGGCTCGTGTGCTCGTCGATGAAGGTCAGCGCACGCTCGAGCAGAGCCGGGATCGGGCCATCGATGTCTTCGCGGGCGCTTACAGGACCTGGACCGGGGCCAACGCCGACCCGGCGAACGATCTGGGTGGCGGCAGCCTTCACATAGCGGGTCGGCTGGGTGGCGAACAGCAGGACCGCCGCGCGCAGAGTCTGCGGGTCAAGCGACGCATCGGCGACCTCGGCCACACCGAGGTCTACGAGTGCTCGGCTCAGGGCCCCGACGCTTCGTCGGCGTATGGGCGACCGTCCGTCGCTGAGAAGTGCGCGGTTGATCAACTCGAGGTCGAGGTCCATGTAGTCGAGTCGGGCGATCGGCTCGTCCTCGCCAGATCGCTCCTCACGCGCACGCACAAAGCGGCCGAGCGCGTCGCCTCGCAGTGGTTGATTGTCGCTGCCCACGCGTCGCAGCAGGCGCCCATCGGTGGTCGTCACAATGCGGTCGCGCACCTCCGGGACCGCGACGATCGTCAGCTCGAGCCCGTCGACCGCAAGCGCGTGCGCCTGGACGTCGACGCCGGTCTCGTGCCCTGCCCGAGCGATCTTGTCGAGCGTCTTCTGCCCCAGCGGACAGCCAACGATCTGCCGGGCATCGGAGATGCCGCAGACGACGACGCCACCAAGCGTCATCGCCATCGCCGGGATGATCTCTTTGAGGTTGCCGGCGGACTCCTTGAAGTCGAGCCGCTCGTACTCTATGCCGCCGAACAGCTCCCAAAGCTCGTCTGGGGAAACCTCGCTCGGGAGCTCCGAGAGTCGTGGCAGCCTTTTTATCGACATTTGTCAAGATTAGCAAATGATGCGCGCGAAAAGCTAGATCAAATGGATTTTGGCTTGATCTTTTATAAAAATGGAGCTTTATATAAAAATGGAGCTTTTATAAAAAGGGGTCGCTTGATACAGATGGACCCAAGGTCCGTGGGGCACGGAGGCCCCACGCCCACAGCGCTCGGAAGGGCCACCGACCCGCGCGGACGATCCCCAAGCAATACTCGAAGGCCTCCCGCCCGCGCGGGCTATGCGCGGTTGCGCTCGTATATGAGGCGCAGTCCGGTGAGCGTGAGGAAGTCGTCGACCTCGTCGATCTCCTCCGTGAAGGGCACCACGAGCCGGCCCAACCCACCTGTGGCAAGCACCGCGAGGCGTCCGCCCAGCTCGTCGTAGAGGCGACGCAGAATCGCGTCGACGGCGCCGGCGTAGCCGAACACCACTCCGGAGCGGATCGCGTCGATCGTGTTCTTGCCCACCACCGTGTGGGGAGGCGCGAGTTCGACCTTGGGCAGCCGGGCGCCCCGCTCGGTGAGCGCGTCGAGCGAGATCTCGATGCCGGTCATGAGCGCGCCTCCGATGTACTCTCCGTCGCGGGACACGATGTCGAAGGTGGTGGCCGTACCGAAGTCGACGCACACCGCGTGGCCGCCGAAGCGCTCGCGTATGGCGAGCGCGTTCACCAGGCGGTCGGCGCCGATCTCGCGAGGGTTGTCGTAGCGGATCGGCATCCCGGTCTTGATCCCGGGACCGACGACGAGCATCTCGTGGCCGAGGTAGCGCTCTGCCATCGACGTCCATTCGGGCTCGAGTTGGGGCACCGTGGAGGAGATGATGGAGGCCGTCAAATCACCGAAGTCCAAGCCGCGGAGCGCGAGCAGGTTGTGCAGCGCGGCACCCAACTCGTCGGCTGTGGAGTGGCGCACGGTGGCAAAGCGCCAGTGCTCGCGCAGCTCCCTCTCGCTGAAGGTCCCGAAGTGGGTTTGGGTGTTGCCGACGTCGACGGCGAGCAGCATCGCTCGCAGAGCCTACCCCGAACGGACACGGGCTCGTGGAGCCCTTGGGACACTCTTCGTTTTCCAGGGTATACCGACGCCCACGGCGAGCAACATCACCCGGCCGCGCCCGCCCGAACCGGACACGGGCTCGTGGAGCCCTTGGGACAGTCTTTGTTTTCGAGGGCATATATATAGGCACAAAAAAGAACATGTCCGTGGGCGCGCGCCCCCCCGCTCCGGTATGCTCCCGGTGTGAGCGAGAGTCGGAGGCTGCGGTGAGCATCAAGCTGTTTGTGTTGCCGGGTTCGCACCCGTGCGCGGCCGTGGAAGTGGCGCTGAAGCGCAAGGCGATCCCCTACAAACGCATCGACCTGCTGCCGATGGTGCAGGCCGCGGCGGGTCCGCTGCTCTACGGAGGCGGCACGGTCCCCGGGATGCGGATCGACGGGGAGAAGGTGGTGGGCTCGCGCGCGATCATGCGCCGCCTCGACGAGCTCGCCCCCGAGCCGCCGCTGCTGCCCGCCGACTCAGAGACACGCGAGCGCGTCTTGGAGGCCGAGCAGTGGGGCGACGAGGTCTTCCAGAGCACCCCCCGTCGGATCATCGACGCCGCCTTCCTGCGCCGCCCGGGGGCGATGGAGAGCTACGTGGGCGACGCGAAGCTGCCACTCCCCCCCGCGCTGATGCGCCCCGCGCTGCCGCTCACGGCGAAAATGATGGCGCGGCGCAACCACGCCGACGACGCCTCCGCGCGCGCCGACTTCGAGGCGCTGCCGGGCCACCTCGAGCAGATCGACGCGTGGATCGCGGAAGGGCTGCTCGGCGGCGAGGAGCCCAACGCCGCTGACCTCCAGATCGGCTCCACGATCCGCCTGCTGGAGACGATCCGCGACGTGCTCCCCCTGATCGAAGGCCACCCCGCGGCAGACCTCACGCGCTACTTCCCCCCGATGGTGGGCGAAGTCCCGGCCGGCACGCTGCCGGCGGAGTGGCGGCCGGCGAGCGCCGCGGCGGCGTAGGCACCACGCCTAGAGCACCACGCCGAGGGCACCGGCGCTCACCCAACCCGCAGCGGGGGCCCGGCCCAGCGCACGCCCTCGGTAAGCGGCAGCCCCGCGAGCGCGTCGGCGAGGCGGCTCCCGTCGGGGGCGCGTAGCTCGAGGTCGAGCTCCAGGGCGGGGACCAACACGAAGCGGCGGGCGAGCAGCTGCGCGTGGGGCAGGGTCATGCGCTCGTGTCGCAACTCCACCTCGCCGAGCAGGAGGATGTCGATGTCGATCGCGCGCGGCCCGTGGCGCGGGTGGGTGGGTCCTCGATCAACGCGGCCGAGCTCGCGCTCCAGCCCCTTGACGGCGTCGAGCAACTCCAAGGGCTCATGTGCGGTGCGCACGCGCAGACAGGCGTTTAGAAAGCTGGGCTGGTCGGGCAGATCCCCGACAGGGTCGGTGTCGTACACCGAGGAGGACGCGCACACCTCCACGCCGGCGGTGGGCAGCGCATCGACCGCGCCCTGCAGCTGAGCGCGGCGGTCGCCGAGGTTGGAGCCGAGGCCGAGCAGGCCGGTACGTGCGGGCACGGGTGCAACGGTAATGGAGCCGGTGTGGTGGCGAGCGTGTGGTGGGTCGGGGTCGCATCCGCGCAGGCAAGCTCGCGGCCCGAGCGGGTGGGCGTGGGGCCTCCTACCCCACGATCCGGCGACTCACGCCCCCGCGGGCTCGCCGACCCCCGGGCTCTCGCGCAGGCCGATGCGGGCGTGCAGGCGGCGCAGGGGGCGGGGTGCCCACCAGGTGCGATCGCCGAGGCGGCCCATCAGCGCGGGGACGAGCAGGGCGCGCACGACGGTGGCGTCGATCGCGACGGCCAGCGCGGCGCCGAAGCCGAGCTGCTTGATGAAGAAGATTTCGGAGGTGACGAACGCGCCGATCGCCACGCAGAACAGCAGCGCGGCGGCGGTCACGAGGCGCCCGGTGCGCTCGAGGCCGTGGGCGACGGCGTCGCGCGTGGCAAGACCCTCGTCGTGGGCCTCCTTGATGCGCGCGAACAGGATCACGCCGTAGTCGGTGGACAGCGCGAACGCGACGATGAACAGCAGCACGAGGTTGGACTCCTCCAGGCCGCCGATCGGGCTGAAACCGAACAGCCCCGCCAGGTGGCCGTCCTGGAAGACCAGCACGAGCAGGCCGGCGCCGACAGCGACCGTGAGCAGGTTCATCACGAGCGCCACGAACGGCAGCACGAGCGAGCCGGTCATCAGGAACAGGAAGCCGCCGGTGACGAGCGCGAGGATCAGCAGCGCGAGCGGGGTGTGGGCGGTGATCGCGGCCTTCTGGTCGACGAACCACGCGGTGGCGCCGCCGACGAGCAGCGTTGATGAGATCCCGCCCACCCCCTCGAGCGTGCGCAGGCGGCGCACGAGCGCCTGGTTGGCGGGCGCGCCGTCGGTGCCGCGGGGCTGCATTTCGATCTCCCACGTGTCGCGCCCGAGGTACTGCGCCTGCCCGCCCCGGTCCACGACGGTGGCCTGGCTCCCCGCCATCGCCTGTGCACGCTGCGCCAACGCCGCGACGCCGGGGCCACCGCTCGCGGGAGCACGCACGACCATCGCGATCGCCTGCGAGCCGTCGACGGCGAACTCGCGGGTGATCGTTTCCGCGACCTCGCGCGGCTGGGCGGAGGCGGGCAGCACGTGGGCGTCGGCGGGGACCAGCTGCAGGCGCAGGGCGGGCAGCGCGACCACGATCAGCGCGGCGGCGGTGGCAAGCGCGACCGCCCCGGGACGGCGCATCACCCCGCGCGCCAGCCGTCCCCAGCCACCCTCCCCATCGGCGCGGGCGGCGCGCGCGGAGCTGCGCTGCAGCCACGCGGGCGCGAGCGAGTTGATGCGGGGGCCGAGCGCGACGAGCACGGCGGGAAGCACCACCAGCGAGACGGCGCCCGCGCTGAGCGCGACGAGCGCACCGCCGACGCCCATCGAGTAGAGGAAGCGCATCGGGAACACGAGCATCGACGCGAGCGCGCCGGCGACGGTCAGCGAGCTGTAGAGCACGGTGCGCCCAGCGGTCTGCATCGTGCGCGCGATCGCCGCATGAGTGTCAAGACCGCGCGCGAGCTCCTCGCGGTAGCGGGAGAGCAGAATCAGGGAGTAGTCGATGCCGAGGCCGAGCCCCACGCCGGTGACGAGGTTGACGGCGAAGATCGAGAGCCCGAGGAACTGGTCGATGAGGCGCAGCAGCAGGAGTGTGATCACGATCGCAAAGCCGCCCACGAGCAGCGGCAGCGCGGCGGCGATCAGCCCGCGGAAGACCCAGAAGGAGAGCAGCAGGAGAATCGGCAGGGCGAAGGTCTCGCCGCGTTTGAGGTCGGAGGAGACCCGTTCGGTGACGTCGTGGAAGGCCACGTCGTTGCCGCCGAGGAGCACGCCACTGCCGGCCAGCTGCGGGCGTACGTGTTCGACCGCAGCGGCGGAGCGTTCGCGGTTGGCGAACGCGGCTAGCACGAGCGTCAGGCGCCCGTCGCGGGAGACGAGCTCGGGGAGGTGGGTGGTCGGATAGTCGAGCAAGCGCTGGAAGCCGGGCTGAGCGGCGAGCAGCGCCGCCACCCGTTGCGACTCGTTCGCGGCCGCGGGGTCTGTGCGTACATCGCTGGCGCTGGGCACGAGCGCGGCGACGCCGTAGGCGGCCGACTGCCCGGTGGCGCGTTCGATCGCGCGCAGCACCTGCTGGTTCTGGGCGCTCGGGTCCTGGAATTCGGAGGATTCGCTCTTCAGGAGCGACACGACAGGAGCTCCGAGGGCGGCGGCGAGCAGGAACACGGCGCCTGCGACGAGCAGGATGCGCCGCGTGCGAGCGGTGGCCAGCTGCGCCAGACGGTCGATCATCGCCGTGCCGAGCCTCTCATCCGTGTGGTCCGCCGCGCCACGTCCGGCACTATATCAAGATGTTATGAGTGAGTGCTAACTAATCTCCCAACCCCTCCGCTCCCCACACAAGGGCCGGCTTTGCCGGCCCGCGTCCGTCTCCCAACCTTTCCGTGAGGGGGTACTGGGCGGGAGGGGTACTGGGGGAGGGCCCGTCCTCCCCCAGCTTTCTCACTCCTCCGCCTCGCGCCACACCTCGACGGAGACTTCCTCGACCGGGAGCGCGATCGGGGGCTCGGGCTTGGTGGCCTTGACCCACACGGCTTCCACCTCGTAGTCGGCGAGCAGACGGTCGGCGATCGTGCTGCACAGCCGCTCGAGCGTGCGGTGGGAGCGCTGCTGGGCAATCAGCGCGACAAGCTGGCACACCTCGCCGTAGTCGACGGTGTCCTCGACGCGGTCGGTGAGGGTGGCGTCGGTCTCGCCGAGTTCCAGGCGCAGGTCGAGCATTAGCCGCTGTCCGACCTCGCGCTCGGCCTCGCTGACACCGTGGTGGGTGTAGAGGGAGAGGCCCGTGATCTCGATCGTCACCGACTCGACCCCCTGCTCGCGCTCCTCCTCTATGTCCTCCTCGCCCTCCTCGTAGGGCTCGGGCTCCTCTGTCGGACCTTCTCGCTCCGACTCCCCGCCCCACTCCTCTCCCTGCGGCCCCGCCCCGCTGCTCTCCCCCTCGTCTCCCTGCGGTCCCGCCGCGCTCTCCCCCTCGGCGTCCCCGGCGGGAGTCTCATCGGCGTGCAGGTCTTCGTCCTCGGTCATCGCGCGCCCAACGTAGCAGCGGCCACCGCGAGCGCGGCGCGCACGGGGGCGACGTCGTGCACACGCAACACCGTGGCCCCGCGCTCGTAGGCGAGCACGCAGGTGGCGACGGTGCCCGAGAGCCGGCCCTCCGTGCTCACCGGCTCCACTCGGCCGACGGCGTCGGCGAGGATGCGCCCGAGGAAGCTCTTGCGCGAGGTCCCCACCACCAGCGGCCGGCCGAGCGCGGCGAGCTCGCCCAGGCGGCGCAGCAGTTGGAGGTTGTGCTCGAGCGTCTTGCCAAACCCGATCCCCGGGTCGAGCAGCACGCGCCTCTCGGCGATCCCCTCCGCCACGGCGAATGCCAAGCGCTCTTCCAGGAACGCCTTGACGTCGTCCACTACGTCCCTGTAGCGAGGCTCGCGCTGCATCGTGCGGGGCTCGCCGAGCATGTGCATCAGGCAGCACTCCGCGCCGCTCTGCGCCACCACCGCCGCCATCTCGGGGTCGCCGCGCAGGGCGGTGACGTCGTTGACGAGCGCGGCCCCCGCCTCCAGCGCCGCGTGGGCGACCGACGCCTTGGCGGTGTCGATCGAGATCGCCGGGCGGGTGGGATTCGATGGGTGGGCGGGTCTCGATTCCGCGAGCCCCTCCACGACGGGGAGCACCCGCCGCAGCTCCTCCACGGCGCCCACCGGCTCGGCGCCCGGCCGCGTCGATTCCCCGCCGACGTCGAGGATGTCGGCCCCCTCCCCCGCCAGCTCCAGCCCATGCGCGACCGCGGCGGCGGGGTCGAGGAACAACCCCCCGTCGGAGAACGAGTCGGGCGTCACGTTCACGACGCCCATGACGCGGTATGGCTCGCCGTCAGACAGGCTCGGGGCGCTCTTGGTCCGAAGCGCGGATATCGGCTGTGCCGCCGGCAAGACCCGGGCGGGGCAGCGGCCGCGGGGCTTCGCGGCCGGGTCGCTCAGCGGGCGCGGGCGGCGGTGCGGGGAGCTCGGGGACGGGGTGCTCGTCGTCGGCCCCGAACACTTCCCGCTCGCTCTTGCCCTCCAGCAGCGCGTTGAACTCCTCCTTCTCGAGCGTCTCGCGCTTGACGAGCACCTCGGAGAGCGAGCCGAGGTGCTCACGGTGCTCGGTGAGGATGTCGCGGGCGCGCTGGTGGGCGGCCTCGATGATGCGCCGCACCTCGTCGTCGATCTCGCGGGCGATCTCGTCGGAGTAGTCGGGCTCGGTGGAGAACTCGCGGCCGAGGAACGGCTGTGAGTGCTCGTGGCCGAACACGCGCGGGCCGAGCTTCTCGGACATGCCGAAGCGCATCACCATCTGCTTGGCGGTCGCGGTGACCTTCTCGAGGTCGTTGGAGGCGCCGGTGGTGATCTCGCCGAACACGATCTCCTCCGCGGCGCGCCCCCCGAGGGTCATCGCCATCGTGTCGTTGAGCTCCGCGCGGGTGGTCAGGAAGCGGTCCTCCTGGGGCATCGAGATCGTGTAGCCGAGCGCCTGGCCGCGGGAGATCACGGAGATCTTGTGGACGGGGTCGGAGTGCTCGAGGTAGTGGCCGACGATCGCGTGGCCCATCTCGTGGTAGGCGGTGATCAGGCGCTCTTTCTCGCTCATCACGCGCGTCTTCTTCTCGGGGCCGGCGATCACGCGCATGATCCCCTCCTCGAGCTCTTCCTGGCCGATTTCGCGCTTGCCGGTGCGCGCCGACAGGAGGGCGGCCTCGTTAATCAGGTTGGAGAGATCCGCGCCGGTAAAGCCCGGGGTCTGGCCGGCGAGCGCGTCGATGTCGATCACCTTCGCCAGCGGCTTGCCGCGGGTGTGGACTTCGAGGATTTTGGCGCGGCCCTTGCGGTCGGGGCGGTCCACGGCGATCTGGCGGTCGAAGCGCCCGGGGCGCAGCAGCGCGGGGTCGAGGATGTCGGGCCGGTTGGTGGCCGCGATCATGATGATGTTGTCCTTCGCCTCGAAGCCGTCCATCTCGACGAGCAACTGGTTGAGCGTCTGCTCGCGCTCGTCGTGGCCCCCGCCGAGGCCCGCGCCGCGGTGCCGGCCGACGGCGTCGATCTCGTCCATGAAGATGATGCAGGGGGAGTTCTGCTTGGCCTGCTCGAACAGGTCGCGCACGCGCGAGGCGCCGACGCCGACGAACATCTCCACGAAGTCCGAGCCGGAGATCGAGAAGAACGGCACGCCCGCCTCGCCGGCGACGGCGCGGGCGAGCAGCGTCTTGCCGGTGCCCGGCGGCCCGTACAGCAGCACGCCGGTGGGGATGCGCGCGCCGAGCGCCTGGAACTTCTTGGGGTTCTCCAGGAACTCCTTGATCTCGTGTAGCTCCTCGACGGCCTCGTCGACCCCGGCGACGTCGCGGAAGGTGATCTTGGGCGAGTCGGCCGACAGGCGCTTGGCGCGGGACTTGCCGAAGGACATCACCTTCGAGCCCCCGCCCTGGACCTGGTTGAGCAGGAAGATCCAGATGCCGAGGAAGATGATGAACGGCAGCGCGAACGACAGCAGCGAGAGGATGATGCTGCTCTTGTTGGCTTCGATGTTGTAGGAGACCCCGGCGGCGTTGAGCTGTTTGATCAGTTCGGGCGCCGCCTGGTCGACGTAGCCGATTTCGTAGCTTTCCTTCTTGCCCGTCTGCTTGTTCTCGACGTTGACTTCGAGGGCGTCCGACTTGGTTTTGAACTTGACCGACTTGACTTCGCCCTGCGGGATTTCCTTGGTGACGAGCGTCTGGTAGTTGTGCGTGGGCCCGCTGCTGGAGCCGCTCGTCAACATTTTGGAGAAGAAGAACGCCAGCACGACCACAAGCAAGATCGGGAATGCGGCGCTCTTGAAGAAACGGCTCATGGCAAATCGTCAGGGTCCGGACGGCGGCTTGAGGTTGATTGGAAAGAGGGGCCTGGCTCGTCGGGGGCACACAGCCCGAGGGGCTGTGTCGGCCGACTGCGCCACCCCTCTAAGCGGCTACCAGCCGTCTAGCGTACCACGGCAGGTCGGATTTTCCGGGTTCGAGCGGGAGCTCATGACCCCTCCAACGCGGCCACGAAGGGAAGGTTGCGGTGGCGCTCGGCGTAGTCGAGGCCGTAGCCGATCACGAAGCGGTCGGGGATCTCGAAGCCGACGTAGCGGGTCGGCAGATCGACCTTGCGACGCTCGGGCTTGGTCAGCAGCGCGCACACCTCCAGGGTGCGGGGGTCGCGGGAGCCGAGGTTGCGCAGCAGGTACTGGAGCGTCAGGCCGGAGTCCACGATGTCCTCGACGATCAGCACGTCGCGGTCCTCGATCGCGGCGTCGAGGTCCTTGAGGATCCGCACCACCCCGGAGGAGTCGGTGGCGGAGCCGTAGGAGGCGACCGCCATGAAGTCCACCTCCACGGGGATCTCGATCAGGCGCATGATGTCTGCGAGGAACAGCATCGCCCCCTTGAGCACCCCGACGAGCAGCAGCGGGCGGCCCGCGTCGGCGTAGTCGCGCGAAATCTCCCCCGCGAGTTCGGCCACGCGGAGGCGCAGCTCCTCTGCGCCGACAAGCACCTCACCGACCTCGGAAGCGGGGTCGGGAGCGTCGGCTGGACGTGCGGGCACGACGCGCTCCGGGGGCATGACGGCCACGTCGGGAGTGTAGGGGCTCGGGATGGCGAAGGCTCAGAGCCAAGGTGCGGACGGTGGCCCCACAGGAGAAGAGGATGGATGAGGCCCGGGTCTCAGGGGGCCCGACGGCGGAGTCGGAGGGCGGGCTCCGGCTCCAAGTCCTCAGCTCCGCGGCGGAAGCCTGACCATGCGCAGGCGACCGTCCTCGATCACGGCGCCCACGAGCCCGCCGACGTGCAGCTCGGCGCGCCCGCCACGACGGGCGAGGGCGAGGATCTCCCCCACGCGGGCACCCGCCTGAGGCACGTACGTGCCGGCGGTCTGCTCGGCGAGGCGCACGACCACCAAGCGCGCGAGCGCGGCTGGCAGCGCCTCCAAGCGCTCGATCGCGACGCTCGCCGCGCCCCCCAGCTCGCCGTCCACGAGGCCGTCGAGCACCTCGGCCTCCTCGCGCAGCAGCTGGGCGGTGCGCAGCACGTTCTCCCGCGCGGCGGGGTGCACCGTGTCGAACGCCGGTACGAGCTGGTTGCGCACGCGCGCGCGCGCGTACTGCTCGCTGTCGTTGCTGGAGTCCTCCCGCCAGGCGAGGCCGCGTGCGCGACAGTAGGCGGTGGTCTGCTCGCGCGTGAGCTCCAACAACGGTCGCACGAGGCGGCCCTCGCGCGGGGGCATCCCCAGTAGCGCCCGCCTGCCGGGGGAGGCGGCGAGACGGTAGAGGATCGTCTCGACCTGGTCGGTGGCAGTGTGGCCGGTGGCGATCAGCGCGTCGTCAGAGCGCGCGAGGTCGCTGGCGGCCCCGTAGCGCAGCTCGCGCGCCCACGCCTGCAGGTTGCCGGGGGGAGCGGGGTCGCCTGCTGCGCGCGCGCGCACCACCTCCAGCGCCACCCCCAGCCGCTCGCACAGCTCCCGGCAGTGGCGCTCGTCGCCGTCAGCCTCGGGCCGCAGTCCGTAGTTGACGTGCAGCGCGCGCACGTTCGGAGCCCCGCAGAGGCTCACCGCGAGATCGAGCAGGCACACCGAGTCGCGCCCCCCGGAGAGCATCGCGAGGACCGGGTGCCCGCCTGGGTGGGCGGGCACCGGATGGGCGGGCACCGGATCGCCCGGGTGGGCGGGCACCGAATCATCCGTCGGCAGCAGCCCGCCCGCCCGCACCCGCTCGCGCACCTCCTCGGGGGTCATCGCGACGACTCTCTCTCAGTTGCCCTCGCCGCCGCGCGGCGACCCACGGGGGATGAACATGGGGATGGTCGAGGGGGTGGGTTTATATATGTAATTGTTGGACTGCGTATAACAACTGTCGCACGCACTCTGGATTTTTAATATCGCAACCTACCCCTCCCGCTAATCGCATATACTATGGTAATTTTTTTGGATTCCCTCGGGTGCCCGGGCGTTATCCTCCCGCCGAGGCGAGGAACAGCTCGGTGGGCTCGGAGAAGCCCTTGAGACCGACCTTGCCAATCAGCTTGAAGGAGAGCGCCGCGACCCCCTCGGCGAGGTCCACGACCGTGCGGGTCACCAGCACCTCCCCGCCAGCCGCGCGGGCGACCACGCGCGCGGCCTGGTTGACCTCGCGGCCGTAGTAGTCCCCGTCGCGGTAGATCGCCTCCCCGTAGTGGACGCCGATGCGCGGCGGCGGGACCCCCGCGGGGGCCTGGGCCTGAAAGCCGACGGCCCACCGCGTCAGCGCGACGGAGTCGGCGGCGACGATCATCACCTCGTCGCCGAGCGTCTTGAGCACGCGCGCGTCGATCGGCAAGGTGCGTTCGACCTCCTCCACGAAGCGCTCCACCGCGCTCACCGCCTGCTCGTCGCCCTGTTCCTCGGTAAGGCGGGTGTAGCCGGCCAGGTCGGCGAACGCGATCGCGACCCGCAGGCGACCCTCCCGGAGCTCCTGCTCGCCCATTTCGGCCTCCATGTGGCCGATCACCTCCTGCTCGACGAAGTACGCCAGGAAGCGGCCGTGCACCCAGTTCATCAACGGCGCGGTGAACGGCACCAACTCGCGCGCGATGCCGTCCATCTGCTCGCCGATCCGCAGGCCCGACATCCCCTCGCGAATCAGCGGCTCGTGGATGTACATGCGGAACAGCCGCACCTCCGTTTCGGCGATCTGCGCGAGCGCCTGCCCGTACACGCGGGCGATCTGGATGAAGGCCACCTCCGGCAGCCCGGCCTCCAGCACCGACGCCACGTACTTCAGCATCTCCAGGTCCTCGTCCGAGATCGCCTGCACCGCCATCGCGCTCAGGCCGAGGGCCACGAAGATGCGCTCGATCAGCTCGGGCGAGATCCCGGTCGCGCGCGCGGCCTGCCTGAGCGTGTGACGCCCCTCCGAGCCGGAGAGGTAATCCTCCACGTCCCCGAGCGCCAAACGCCCACTGTCGCTCGCCTCGCGGATCTGCTCGAGCGTGTACCCGCGCTCGCGCAGGCGCGCCACGATCCCCACCTGCCTCGCGGCGGGCGCGCTCCAGCCCCCGTTGTACTGGGGGATCAGCCCCTCCTTGACCCACCGCCTGACCGTCCCCGGCGAGACGCCCGCACGGGCGGCGACCTGCGCCAAGGTCAGCCCGCTCGCCTCGGACGTTCCCATGGCGGGCAGTCTAAGGACCTCTCCCGGCGGTGGCGCGCGGGCCGGCGGGATAGGCCATAGAGTCGTTGCAGATGGCCCCGCGCAAGCCCATCCACCTGCGTCCGACAGCCGAGCTGGCCGAGCGCGTGCTGCTACCAGGAGACCCCGGACGAGCGCTCGCGCTGGCGCAGAGCCTGCTGGAGGGGCCGCTGATGTTCAACCACCACCGCGGCCTATGGGGCTACACGGGACCAGCGAGGGCGGACGGGAAACCGTTGACGATCCAGAGCACCGGCATGGGCGGGCCCTCCGCGGCGATCGTGCTGCAGGAGCTGATCGCGCTCGGCGCCCGCCGCGCGATCCGCGTGGGAACCTGCGGCGCGCTCGACGGGAGCCTCGTGCTCGGCGATCTGGTGGTGGCACGCGAGGCGCTCGCCGCGGACGGCACCAGCCGCGCCCTGGGGGCGGGCGAGCGGATCGCCGCCGACCGGAAGCTGACGGCGGCGCTGGAGAGCGCAGCGGCGCGCGGTGGGAGGACTGTGGTGAGCACAGACCTCTTCTACGAGCCCAACTCCGAGCGCGAGCGGGACTGGCGCACAGCGGGGGCGGTCGCGGTCGAGATGGAGGCGGCCGCCCTGTTCGCGGTGGGCGCAGGCGACGGCGTCCCCGTGGCGTGCGTGCTTACGGTGTCGAATGTGGTCAGCGACGCGCCTGACGAGCAGGGACACATCGACGACGACGCGCTGCTCGCCGCCGCCGAGGAGATGGGACGGCTCGCGGTCAGGGCGTTGGCTTAGAACGTTTGGCCGCTGACCGCTTGGCGGCTGTCCCCTTGGCGGCTGTCCCCTTGGCGGCTGTCCCCTTGGCGGCTGTCCCCTTGGCGGCTGTCAGTTTGCCGTCGAGCCTGCCGGAGAGCGTATGCAGCTCCTGCTCGATCGCCGCAAGGCGCGCGTCGATCGACGGACCGGAGAGGGTACGGCCGAGGCGGTGCACGCCGTCCTCGATTCCCTCCAACCGCTGGGAGACCGAGCGCAGGCGGCGCGTGAGGCGTTCGATGTCGGCAGCCGAGGGGAGATTCAGCGCCCCCATCGCCAACTCCTGCGCCTGGGCGGCCTTCTCGCGCGCGTCAGACGCCCGACCGAGCGCCCCGTTCAGCAGCGGGTTCTCGAACAGGTCGGTCAGGGCCTTGCCCAGGCGATCCTCCGTGCCGCCGGCCAGGCGCTCGCGCAGGCCCTTCGTGGCACTTCCATCGGACATCCGGCGCTCCTTGCATCGGTCGAAAGCGGTCAAGCGATATTACACCTTTTTGCTACTTTTCTACCATGGCGTTGAACATCAAGGATGGCGAGACGGTGCGGCTGGCCGATGAGGTGGCAGCAATCGCTGGCGAGACCAAGACACGAGCGGTGAGGACCGCCCTGGAAGAACGCAAGAAGCGACTCGCGCGGCGGGCGCCCCCGCACGAGCGCGACCGGCTCGCCCGCTTCCTCGAGCGCGAGGTCTGGCCGCAGGTGCCCCCGGATGTGCTCGGCAAGCCGCTGCCCAGAGAGGAGCGCGAAGCGATCCTGGGCTACGGCCCCGAGGGCGCGTGATCCTCGACAGCTCCGCGATCGTCGCGATCCTGCTGCGCCAGCCTGGCTGCGAATCGCTGCTGGAGCACCTGGCGCAGGAGCCTGCTCCTGGCGCCGGAGCGCCCACCCTCGTAGAGACGGGCATCGTGCTCGCCGCGAAGCTCGGCGCGAGCGGCCACTCCCTGCTCGCACGATTCGTAAAGGAGAGCGGCCTTGAGGTTCTGCCTTTCGGCGAGGAGCACTGGGAGGCGGCCGTACAGGCCTTCCTGCGCTTTGGCAAGGGACGCCATCCTGCTCGCCTGAATTTCGGCGACTGCCTCACATACGCAACCGCACAGCTCGCCGGCGAGCCGCTGCTGTGCATCGGGGAGGACTTCATGAAGACCGACCTTGTGCTCGCCTTGTAGGACCGCCACCGCGGCGGCACGGAGGCTCGAGTAGGGGATACGGTGCGGTGATCGCCGAGCCGCTGTTCCTCTTCGTGCAGATGGAGTTCCCGTGGGAGCTCGGGCCGCCCGACGGCCGCTACCTGCTGCGCAGGCACGCGGCGGAGGGGGTGGGTGGGAATCCCGATCACGTGGTGGTGCTGGACACCGTCGGCGCCGCGCGGCGCCGCGGGCGCCTCGGCGCGCGGCACCCGCAGGCCACGCCGGACCCCGCGCCCGTGCCGACGGCGCGCGCGACGGTGATCGATCCTGTGTCCGTGTCGGCGGAGAGCCAAGCGCGCGCGTGGCTCGCGCAGTTGGACGTCGAGCGTGAGACGCAGGTGGCCGCGGCAGCCCTCAACCATGTGCTGTTCGCCCACCGCATCGCCACCGCCGACCCCCACGTGCGCGAGCTCTCCCCCGCGCAGGCGCTGGTCGTGCGAGCCGGGTGGGGCGAGGGCGAGCAGGTCGCCTACGGCCGCTGGCTGCACGCGCGCGAGCTGCGCTTGAGCGAGCACCGCGCGCGGCGCTCGGCGGTGCTGCGCCCCCAGGAGCGCTTCGCGGCCCTGCTCGGCGCGCGCGAACGGGCGCTCATGTGCGAGGAGCTCGCGCTGCGCGCGCGCCTCGACCTCGACCAGGGCCGCCTCGCGCACGCCGCGCTCGGGCTCGATCAGGCGTACACCGCCGCGCTGGCTGAGCTCGCCGCGGAGGAGCGCCCCGATCTTGCTCTGCGGATCGCCGAGTTGGAGCAGCTGCGCCCCGGCGTGATCGAGGCCGCCCGCGCCGCGCCGGCCGAACCCGACGAGGAGGCGATCAGCCACGCGCTCGCGCGCCTGGAGGCGGCGCTGCGCGCACGCACGGCGGGGCTCGGCCCATGACGATCGCCTCGCCGCCCCATTCGATAGGGTTGCAAGATGAGAGCTATTGGCAGGGTTCGGGTGGGCTCGGGGGCATGCGTCGCGGCGCTCCTCGCGCTCCTGACAATCCCCATCGGGCTCAGTCACGCCGAAGAACCCGCACCGTCGGCGTCGGCCTGCCCGCCATCGCCAACTGTCCTCTCTGGGAGCGCCCCGCCGACCCCCTCCACCGCCCCGCCAACCGTCCTCTCCGGGAGCGCCCCGCCGACCCCCTCCATCACCCCGCACTCGACCAGCCCCTACCGTCCGTCCGCGGAAGAGGTGGTCGCCTGCGTGAGATCTCAGGAGATCACCGGAGCGACCTTCGCGCATTGGGCTGCCGTGGCGGGGAACGCCGAGCCGCATCGCCGGCCAGCCGCCGAACCCACCCATAAAGAGATGACGCAAGTGATGGGCTTCCTGATCTCAGCGGACTGGATCCTCGGCGAAGCCGCCAAACTGCACATCAACCTGTCCTCCGTGGCAGTGCGCCGCCAGTTCGACAAGCTTCGGCGTGAGCAGTTTCCCAAGGACGCACAGTTCAAGGCCTTTCTGAGGCAGACGGGACAGACGTCCGCCGACATCCTGCTCCGAGTGCGCTTGAGTATGCTTTCGACCCGGATACAGCAGCAGATCGTTGGCCACGGCAGCGTGCACACCAGGCAGCACCGCCTTTCGCGCTTCGCCAAGCAGTTCGAAGACAGGTGGGTGGCCCAAACCTACTGCGAGTCGCTGTATACCATGGCCGACTGCGGGCACACCGCGAGTTCCTTGTAGGGGCCTGCCGAGCAGCCTGCGCCGGCGCGTAGAGTGCAGAGTGGATGGACCCCACCACGACAGCCCTCGGCACCTGGAGCGGCGGGCGCTTCATGCACTTCGGCGAGCCGCTTCAGGAGGAGCGCCTGCGGGCGCTGCTGCGACCCGGCGGCGGGATCGACACGGTGCTGAGCGCGGACGTGTATGGGGAGGGGGAGGCCGACCGGCTGCTGGGCGAGGCGCTGCGTGGTGTGGATCGCGAGAGCTACTGCCTGGTGGGGGCGATCGGACACGACTTCTACACCGGGGAGCGCGAAGGCGCGAAAGGCTTTCCGCGCTTCACCGACCCGCGGCTGCGCGGCGAGGAGGAGTACGCGCAGTACATCCGGATGGCCACCGAGCGCAGCCTCGAGCGGATCGGGGTGGAGCGCTTCGACCTGCTGCTGCTGCACAACCCCGACCGCACGGGGTACTCGAGCGCAGCTGTGTGGGAGGGGATGGGGGCCGTCCGCGAGGCCGGCCACACGCGGCTGCTGGGGGTCGCCCCGGGCCCCGCGAACGGGTTCACGCTCGACCTGATCGACTGCATCGAGCGCTTCGGGGCGCTGCTCGACTGGGCGATGATTATTTTGGGTCCGCTCGAGCCCTGGCCCGGAGAGCTCGTGCTCGACGCGGCCGCCGCGCACGACGTGAGTCTCATCACGCGCGTGGTGGACTACGGGGGGCTGTTCCACGACGACGTGCTGCCCGGCCACTCCTTCGCCCCCTACGACCATCGTAAGTTCCGCCCCGAGGGCTGGGTGCAGGCGGGCCGCGAGAAGCTGGAGCGGATGCGCCCGTATGCGACCCGCCACGGTCTCACGATGCTCCAGCTCGCCTGCCAGTGGAACCTCGCCCACCCCGCGGTGCGCTGCGTGGCTCCCACGCTGATCCAGGAGGCTGGAATCCCGTCCACTCCCGATGGAACGCCACCCCGCCCGATCGAGGCCAAGCGCGCGGAGCTCGCCGAGCTGCCCACCCAGATCATGCTGAGCGATGCCGATGTAGCACAGCTGCGCGCGATCGGCGACAACGCCGGCTGCATGGCCCTCAAGGGCGCCAACCCCGGCTATGAGGGCGAGCAGCTGCCCGACCGCTGGCCGCTGACCGACGAGCTGGCGGAGCTGGCCGCGCGCTGGGAGATCGCCCCCGTGCGCGACCTCAGCCACACCATGTAGGCATCCACGACCCCGGCTCGCCGCGCGAACGCCGCGGCGGCCGGAGGCCGCTCATCAAAAAAACTTCTCGCCACTGCGCTGACTACTTCCCCTCGAACCGCGGCGCACGTTTGCCGAGGAACGCCGCGATCCCCTCCTTCGCGTCGGCGCTCTGGAAGACCGTGGCGAACGCGCGCTTCTCCGCCTCGATCCCCTCGTCGAGGTCGCCCGCTGCGGAGACGCGCTTGATCTGCTCGAGCGCCAGCGGCGCCTGACCGGCGAGCTTGCGCGCCCACGCGAGGGCGGTGTCGAGCAGTTCGTGGTCGTCCACCACCGCGCTCGCGAGGCCGTACTCGTAGGCCTCCTCGGCCCCCATCGGGTCGCCCACCAGGTTCATCTCCAGGGCCTTGCTCTGGCCGACGAGGCGCGGCAGGCGCTGCGTGCCGCCGAAGCCCGGGATGATCCCCAGCTTGATCTCCGGCTGGCCGAACAGCGCCGAGCGCGCGGCGATCCGCACGTCGCAGGACATCGCCAGCTCGCAGCCCCCGCCGAACGCGAGGCCGTTGACCGCCGCGATCGTCGCGATGCCTTCGCTGCCGAGCTCGCGGAAGAGCGCGTGGGCCTTGTGGACCAGCGCCTCGCCCGCCGCCTCGTCCATCGTGGTGAACGCCTTGATGTCCGCGCCCGCGCTGTACAGGAAGGGGTTGGAGGAGGCGATCACCAGCGCGCGCAGGGGTGGGCGGGCATCCGATCCCTTGGCGTGGGCCCACACCTTGCCGAGGTCCTCGATCACCGACGGGGCGATCGAGTTCATCTGCCCGTTCGCCAGCCACGCGATCGCCACCCCGTCCGCCCGCGTCTCCAACTTGACGACCTCGGTGGGTGGGGCCGAGTCATCGGCGTCCGGCTGCGGGTAGGCGTAGAAGCCCTGGCCTGACTTCTGGCCGAGGCGGCCCTGGGCCACCAGGCGGCGCAGGATCCTCGGCGGCGCGAAGCGCTCCCCGTGGCGCTCCTGCGCGTTCTCCAGGCGCTCGAGGATCGTGTCGAGGCCCTCCACGTCGGCCTTCATGAACGGCGGCATCAACCCCCGCCGCGGGTCGAGGCCCGCCCCGGCCATCAGCCCGAAGTCGATGTCGCGGTGCACCGCCACCCCCTCTTCCAGCACCATGCACGCCTCCACGAACGTCTTCAGCGTCAGCATCTCCACGAGCTCCTGCACGTCCGGCTCGCCCTCCCCGTCGAGGTTGGGCTTCCCCTCGGGGCTGTAGAAGCCGTCGCCGCCCGTCTTCGCGCCGAGCTTGCCCTGGGCTACGAGCTTCTGCATCCCCTTCGGCACGTAGAAGCGCTCCGGGCCGTATGCGTCCGCGAGGTGTTCGGCCACGTGCAGCACGGTGTCGAGGCCGAGCAGGTTCACGAGGAAGTACGGGCCCATCGGCACCACGTTCGCCGCGCCCACCCCCTCGTCGATCAGCTTGATCGAGAGGCCCTGCTCCTCCTGCGCGCGCCACACCTCCGAGGTGCCCGCGTTGAGGATGCGGTTGACCACGAACCCCGGCACCTCCGCGCACGTGATCGGCTGCTTGCGGATCGCCTGCGCGAACGTCACCGCCGCGGTAACCGTCTCCGGCGAGGTCTCGTCGCCTTCCACGACCTCGATCAGCGGCATCACCGAGGCGGGGTAGAAGTAGTGGAAGCCCACCACCTTGTCCGCGCGCAGCGTCGCTTCGCCGATCTCGGTGATCGACAGCGAGGAGGTGTTCGAGGCGAGGATCGCGTGGCCCGGGGTCGCCACGTCGAGCTCCGCGAACACCGCCTGCTTGATCTCCATCCGCTCCGGCACCGCCTCGATCACGAAGTCCACGTCGCCGAAACCCTCATACGAGGTCGTCCCCTCGATGCGCCCCACGATCTCCGCCGTCTGCGCCTCGCCCTGCTCAACGGTGAGCTTGCCCCGCTCCACCAGTTTGCCCACCTGGCCCGCCGTCACGTTGCGGGCCTCCTCCAGGCCGGCCTGCACGAGCTGCTCGTCGATGTCCTTCAGCACCACCGGGATCCCCGCGGCGGCGATCGTCTGGGCGATCTGCCCCCCCATCGTCCCCGCGCCCACCACCGCTGCCTTGAACACGAACATCCGCCGGCCTCCTCGTCTCGAGCTCGTTGGACGCGAGAGCCTACGCGACAGCGCATCGTCCCGCCGGCAGACGGGTTTAACTACTGAGGGGTGAGGCCACCGCGACGAAAGGTCGGTGCACGATGAGGAGCGAGCAGCAGAAAACCTTTTTGGATCGCCGGCCCCTCCGGGCCGGCCCGCGGCGTGCGCGCGGCAACAGGCCGGCCAGTGGGTACCCACACGGCGGGCGGCGAGCGCCCGCGGGTGCGCGAGTGGCGCACGGCCGCCGCCGGCTGGCGCTGGTGGCGGGCCTCGCGGCGTGTCTCGGAAACCTGGCGCTGCTCGGCCCCCCGGCGGCGGCTGGGGCCGTGTTGGTCCCCCGCGTCACGACCGGCGTCGCGGAGGCGGTGAGCTACGGCTCGGCGACCCTCACCGGGTGGATCGACCCGCGCGCGAGCAACACCTCCTACTACTTCCAGTACGGACCCACTCGCGCGTACGGCGCGCAGACCGCGATCGCGGACGCCGGCGCCGGCACGAGCGCCGTGCGGGTCACGGTCCCCGTGGGCGGGTTGCAGCCGATCACCCGCTACCACTACCGCCTCGTCGCCGTCAACGCCGGCGGGGCCGCCACCGGCGGCGACAGGGTGCTCGCCACCACCAAGGTGCCGCTGACGCTGGCGATCCTCGCGGCGCCCAACCCCACGTTGTACGGGGGCGCCGTCACCGTCCAGGGCACGCTCTCGGGCACGGGCAACGGGGGCGTCCCGGTGCTGCTGCAGGCCAACCCGTTTCCCTACACACAGGGCTTCGCCAACACGGGCAACCCCGAGCTGACGACCGCCGCCGGCGGCTTCTCGTTCCCGGTCCTCGGCCTCACGCAGGCGACGCAGTTCCGGGTGGTGACGAGCACAAGAGTGCCCGTCGTGAGCCCCGTGGCGATCGAGGGCGTGGCGGTGCGCGTCGAAGCCCACGTCGGGCGCACACACCGCCGCCACCACGCGCGGATCTACGGCACCGTGACCCCGGCGGTCAACGGCATGGAAGTCGCGATCATGCGCATCACCGGCGGGCGCAACACGCTGGTCGCGGGCACCGTCCTGAAGCACGACAACGCCACCACCTCGCGCTTCAGCCGCGTGATCCGTGTCCGGCACGGCGCGGTATATCGCGTGTTCGTGAAGGTCACGAACGGCGCACAGGTCTCCAACTACAGCGAGCCGCTGTTCATCCGCTGACGGAGCCGGAGCCGTCGTCGTGGGGCACGGAGGCCCCACGCGCACGGCCTTCATCCTCGCGCTGCGCCGCGCGCGGACGATCACAAAAAACTGCACCTATCCCAGCGCGCCACGGCCCGGAGGCGGGCGCGCCGGCTCGGACGGGCAGTGCCTTACGCCGCGACCGTCTCCGCGGCCTCGATGCGCCGCGGCAGCAGCGTTTCGCGCGCGATCACCAGGCGCTGGATCTGCGAGGTGCCCTCGTACAGCTGCATGATCTTCGCGTCGCGGAACAACTTCTCGACGGGGTAGTCCTTGATGAAGCCGTAGCCCCCGTAGATCTGCACCGCGTCGGTGGCGACTTTCATCGCGGCGTCGGCCGCGAAGCGCTTGGCGTGCGAGGACACCAGCGTGTTGCGTTCGCCGTTGTCGAGCATCGCCGCCGACTTCCACGTCAACAGGCGCGCCGCTTCGACGTCGGTGGCCATGTCGGCGATCATGAACTGCACCCCCTGGTGCATCGCGATCGGCACGCCGAACTGCACGCGCTCCTTGGAGTACTCGGTGGCGAACTCGAACGCCGCGCGCGCGATCCCCGTCGCCATCGCCGCCACGCCCGGGCGGGTGCGGTCGAGCGTCATCATCGCGAGCTTGAAGCCCTTGTTTTCCTCGCCGAGCAGGTTTTCGGCGGGGACCTCGACGTCGTTGAAGGAGATCGTCGCGGTGTTGGAGGCGCGCTGGCCGAGCTTGTCCTCCTTCTTGTCCACCACCACCCCCCACTCGCGCTCCACCACGAACGCGGAGATGCCGCGGTGGCCGGCCTCCTTGTCGGTCTTCGCGTACACCGTGTAGTAGTCGGCGTGGCCGCCGTTGGTGATGAAGCACTTGGAGCCGTTCAGTACGTACTTGTCGCCCTGTTTGACGGCGCTCGTGCGCATTCCGGACACATCTGAGCCGGCGTCGGGCTCGGTCAGGCAGAAGGACACCAGCTTCAGCTCCTCGGTGACCGCACCCAGGTACTTCTTCTTGACCTCCTCCGTCCCGCCAATCACGATCGGCGCGGTCGCCAGGCCGTTGCAGCCGAGCGAGGTCTGGATCCCGGAGCAGCCCCACGAGAGCTCCTCCTCGATCAGGCACCCGTCGAGGTAGCCGAGGCCGGGGCCGCCGTACTCCTCGGGGACGTGGGTGTTCATCAGCCCCACCTCCCACGCCTTCTGCAGGATCTCCTGCGGCCACGTGCCGTCCCTGTCGTACTCCCAGGCGACGGGGCGGATCTCCTTCTCGGCGAAGTCGTGCGCCAGCTCGCGCAGGTTCTTCTGCTCGTCGGTGAGCGTGAAATCAACCATGTCTGTCAGTGGGCTCCTCGGGCTGGCGCGGCGGCGTCCGGGTGGACCGGGCCGCTCGCCGCGCGGGATAGATTGACTGGTCAGTCAACGCTGGCCGCCCAAGAGGGTAGCGAAGCGCGCTCCGATGAGCAACAATCCATCGATGCAGGCCGCCTTCCCCGTGGTGCTGTTCGGCTCGATCGGGCTGTTCGTCGTAGTTGGCGTGCTCTCGATGCTGACCCGCAACAACCTCCACGACCAGATCGGCCAGGGTGGCCTGTTCGTGGGCGACGACACGTTTGGCAGCGCGAGCTCGCCCGCCGGCTGGCCCGGTACGCCGGACGGGCCCGGTGGGCCGAGTGGATGGGAAGACCAGGAGGGCACCGCGGCCCGTGCCGAGCGGGAGCTCGAGATCCGCCAGATGCTCACGGCCCGCAGCGACCGCCTCGTGCGCCAGGGCGAGCCGCCGCTGGACATCGACGCGGAGCTCGCCCGACTCGAGCGCACCGACGAGCTGGCGCCGCCCGGGGCCACCTCGCACAACGCCGCGTTGACCGAGGAGGTGCGCCAGCTCGTCGTCGCCCGCAACGAACGCCGCGCGCGGCAGGGCCTCGACACGCTTGACGTCGAGGCCGAGGTGCAGCGGACGCTCGCCGAGCTCGATCCGTGAGCGGGCAGTCGGAGACGTTCTCGCCCAACTCGTGATCTCGGGATCGCTCGCGATCCCGCACCATTACTGAGGATGGCGGATCGGGCGCGCCGGCCGCAGAGCCCTGGCCTTGACACGGCTGCGGTGGGCGTAGCGTTGGCGTCATCACACATCCGCGGGAGCTCCGCGAGCGCGGCGTCCTCCCGCACCATCACTAGGAGGGAATCATGTCACGCCATACCGAGAGAGATCCAACAGTACCCACGACTACAGGCGACCCCGCACGCGACCGTGTGTCGCGCGAGCGATGTGGGGCCGGCCATCGCTCAGAACAGCCACGTCCGGCGCGGGCCGGGAGGTCAAGCGCCGCACGCCGCCTGACGATCGCCGCGCTCGGGATTATGTCCGTGCTCGCGGTGAGCATGGTGTCAGCGGGGAGCGCCGCCGCGGCGCCCTTATGGTTAGTGTGCTTAGAAGGCTCGGGCCTCACCAAATACGAAAGCAGCAAGTGCCTCAAAGCCAGCTCGAGCGGCAAATGGCAGTCGGAGGGGGTGCCCACCGGCAAAACGATCACCGTCAAACTCGCCGTGTTATTCCTATCGTTGAAAGACACAAAAGTGCCGTTTCTGGGCGAATCGGAAGTTCAGTGCTTCGGCAAAGGCGGTAGAGGCGAAGGAGTGATTGAAGAAGGCGGCAAAGGCACTGTGCGGACATTGGCGGTCGAAAAACCCGCAGAAAACTGCAAAGGCACGAAGGTCTGTGAAGAAAAAGGGGTGGAAACAGTGGAAGGCGTCAATCTTCCATGGAAGACCGAAGTGGTTGAAGAAACGGAAAAGCTCGTGAGCAAGCTCCTGGCCGGCACCAGTGGCAAAGAACCAGGGTGGAAGGTGACGTGCAAAACTTCCCTTGGCTCGGAGACGGACGAATGCCTCGCCGAAAGCTCGTCGGTCGCGGAAAAGCTCGGGCTGGTAAACGAAATAGCCACAACGAGCGGGACTGAAGAATTATTAATAAAAGCCCACCTCAAGTCCACGGGCGAAGCGAAATGCTCACAGGGGGGGGCTAAAGCAGGCAAAACAACAGGCACTCTCGCTATCTTATTACCGGGAGGCGCGCTGTCGATCGGGCCTGGACACAAAGCTGGATCAGAAGCGCAGCCGGAATTCAGGCTGGAAGGGAAAGGGACGGAACGCACGACCGACGAATTCGCGGAAGAAGCAAAAGTCAGCGAACCTCTCGTGCTGGAAGCGGAAGGTGGAAATGAGCCTGCGATCGAATGCAAAAAAATGCAGCTTGTTCACGGCGTGATTGCAGACTTTAGCTCGGAAATCCTTTTCAAATCGATTCACTGGGACGAATGCCTGGACAAATCAGAAGCATCGTGTGAAGTGCCGACAATCGAAACCGGCGAACTAAAAGACACAATCCAGGAAGACGGCACCAAAGGAGAGACTGACGAAAAGTTCGAACCAAAGAACGGGAAAGAAATCGCCAAATTCACCCTCAAAAGCAAAACGGGCGAAGAATGTAAAAAAGCGGGCGAACTCAAAATCGATGGTGATTTCATCTCAAAGCAGGAAGACCACGAAACTGACGAAGATGAACACGTACTAGGCATCAATGTCACAACAGCGTCCAAAGAGCTGGAATACGGAGATCAGTTCTTCTTCGGATCGTTCCACATCAGCTTTGGTTGGCATCTGAACATTTCATTCACCTGGGGCTTACTCTGGTAGGCCCGAACTCGGCCGCAGGAAAGCGATGCGACGGGGGCCGCGTGCGGCCCCCGTCGTTCGACCAGACCGCGGCTCCCCGCGCCGGTGCGCCTCGACGGCGCATCGACCGCAGCGTGCGCGTAACATCTCCCCGATGCGCTCGCACACGGATGGCGTACTCGCGCGTCGCCTGCTGGGCCGACTCCCCATTGTGGCGCTGGCCGTAACGCTCGCGTCCCTGGGGGCGTCTCGCTCGTTCGCCGCATCCTCGCGCGGCCCCACCGTCTACGGCGCCCTCCAAGCCCTGCAGCGCAGTGGCCAGCTCACGGCCGAAGCGTACGGCCAGGACAGCGCCACCTACACCGCCGCGCTGAGCGCCGCCAAGCGCCTGAGCGGCACGCGCCGCGCCGAACTGGCAAGCGTGATCTCAAACGTCCAGCAGATCGCCGCCGCCGGCGAGCTGATCCCCTCGCGGCTGCCCGCGCTGATGCTGACGCTCGAAAGCAACGTGCAGTGGTGGAGCCACGAACCGCTGCTGGCGGCCGACCAGCGCGTGAGCCTGCCCGAAAGCCACCTGGTGTGGGAGTACTACCCGGGGCAGGGCCTGGAGATCCAATGGCTGGCGACCTTCGGGGAGGCCAACGGCTACTACGACAACGGGCACGAGAACACGCAGCTGCGGGAACTGCTCGAAGAAGCGATCCCGCTCGCCACGCAGCGCGCCGGGGGGATCGCGTGGGAGTACTTCTTCCACTTCGACGGCGGCTCGCCGCCGTGGACCAGCGGGCTCTCGCAGGGCACCGCGCTGCAGGCGCTCGCGCGGGCCTACTCGCGGCTGAAAGAACCGGCCTACCTGAGGGCGGCCAAACAGGCGCTCGGCATCTTCGAGACTCCGCCGCCGGCGGGCGTGCGCGTGGCGAGACCGGCCGGCACGCTCTATGCCGAGTACACCTACGCCCCCACCGACCGCATCCTCAACGGCTTCATCCAAGCGCTCAACGGGCTCTACGAATACGCCAAGCTGACCGGCGACCCGCTCGGGCGCCAGCTCTTCGAAGCGGGGGACGCCGAGGCGCGCGCAATCGTGCCGTCGTACGACACCGGCGCCTGGTCGAAGTACGACCAGTACACCGAATCCAACCTCAACTACCACGAGTTGCTCGCCGAATTCCTGCAGGGTCTCTGCACACGCACCGAACAGGGCGAGCCCGGCGCTCCTCCCCCCGCCACGCCCACGCCCCCCTCCCCGCCCCCGGCCGCTCCCAACCCGGGCGCGTCCAGCCCGCCAGCTTCCACCACAGGCGGCGCAACCGCCTCGGCGTCCCAGGCGAGCGCTGCGATCCCCGGAGACCAGATCTACTGCACCACCGCGCAGCGCTTCACCGCCGACTTGCACACGCCGCCGGCGATCGCGCTGCTAACGCACACGCTGCCTGAGGGCGTGCGCGGCGGCGTGCAACTGTCGCTCTCGAAGGTCGCCAACGTCAGCCTCACGATCCGCCGGGGCGCGAAGGTGGTGTGGACCAACAGCGCGCTCGTCGAAGGGGGCCGGCCACGGCTGTTGTGGGTCACTCCCGGCGAGCCGGGCACCTACTCGGTGAGCGTCAGCGCGGCCGACCTGGCAGGCAACCGCGCCACCGCGAGCGGCACGATCGTGCTCGGCACGGGCGGGCGGGATCCGAATCCCGCCAAGCACCGCTGAGCGTCAGGGAGACGGCCCGTACAATCGGGGGTGTGCCAAGCGAAGCGCGCATCCGTGGCGGCGCAAAAAATGGGGACCCCGCCCACCCCCAGCGCCGACCCGCGGGATTCGGAGCCCGCCCACCCGCGCACGCGTGGAGCACCCTGGACCGCGACCGGCGCCTGGCGGCGATCGCGGCGGTGGCGCTGTTCGCGACCATGTTCCTGCCGTGGTACCAGCAGAACGCGGTCGTCAGCGCAGCGAAGACCGCGCCGCTGGTGAGCCGCAACCTGAACGCGTTCGGAGTCTTCTCGTTCGTGGAGGCCGCCGTGCTGCTGGTGGCGGTGGCGGTGCTGTACCTGTTGTACGCGCGCGCGCGGGGAGGCAGGTTCCAGCTGCCCGGTGGCGACGGGACGGTCGTGCTCGCGGCAGGGCTGTGGAGCGCCCTGCTGCTCGTGCTGAGGCTGTTCGACAAGCCCGGGGTCACCCAGCACGGCGTCGCCGCCAACGTGGGGGTGCAGTGGGGCATCTTCTTCGCGCTCGCCGCCGCCGGCCTGCTCGCCTACGCCGGCTCGCGGATCCGCGCCGCCCAGCGTCCCGAGCCGCCGCTGGTGCGCCGTGAGCCTCCGCCCCACGGTCCGCCCCGCCGTGAACCTCCAGATCGCGACCCGTGGAGCCCCGACCCGTCGCGTCGCCCGCCGCCCGAGGAGCAGGCGACGATCGTCGTTTCCCGCACCACCCCGGCACCCCCACCCCGCACGACTCCACCGGCAAGGCAGCGCGGGCGCTACCCTCCGGCGCCTGGGGAGGAGCAGCTGTCCTTCGAGGACGAGCAGTAGTCCCGGCCTGGCTCGTGGGCCAGCCCCTACCATTGCGATGACGATGGCCCCCGCCTCTCCCCCAGCCCCCACCTCAGCCGCCGAGGTGGCGGAGGGCCTGCGCGCGGTGGGCTACCTGCCGGGCGAGTCCACGGCGCTGGTGGCGTACCTGGCCGCCCGGCTAGGCAAGCCCGTGCTCGTGGAGGGCCCCGCGGGCGTCGGTAAGACCGAGCTGGCGAAGGCGCTCGCGCGCTACCTGGGGCGCAACCTCGTGCGGCTGCAGTGCTACGAGGGCCTCGACGAGGCGA
The DNA here is from genome assembly GCA_963715925.1 of uncultured Solirubrobacterales bacterium. Lineage (GTDB taxonomy): Bacteria > Actinomycetota > Thermoleophilia > Solirubrobacterales > Solirubrobacteraceae > Palsa-744. The sequence goes on from OY970282.1 coordinate 661,288, forward strand.
AGGCGCTGTACGAGTGGAACTACCGCAAGCAGCTCCTGCGCATCCAGGCCCAGGGCGGCGACGCCGGGTGGGGGGAGGTGCAGGAGGACATCTTCGGCGAGGACTTCCTGCTCGCGCGGCCGCTGATGACCGCGATCGCCTCCGAGGAGCCGGTGGTGCTGTTGATCGATGAGATCGACAAGACCGACCAGGAGTTCGAGGCGATGCTGCTGGAGGTGCTCTCGGACTTCCAAATCTCGATCCCGGAGCTCGGCCGCGTCGAGTCGCGCACGCATCCCGTGGTGCTGCTCACCTCCAACAACTCGCGCGAGCTCACCGAGGCGCTCAAGCGCCGCTGCCTGTACCTGTGGCTGGACTACCCCGAGCTCGAGCACGAGCTCGAGATCGTGCGCCTGCACACGCCCGAGCTCTCCGAGACGGTGGCGCGGCGGCTCGTCGAGGTGATCGGCATGGTGCGCGAGCTCGACCTCAAGAAGCCCCCCTCGATCGCCGAGTCGATCGACTGGGCGCGGGCGCTGCTGCTGCTCGGCGCGCAGGACATCGACTCCGCCACGTTCATCGAGACGATGTCGGTAATCGTCAAGCACCGCAGCGACATGGACGTGGTGGCCGAGCGCGTGGGCCTGAAGCTCGGGTCGGCCGTCGATGCCGTCTGAGGGCATCGCGGCCCGCTTGCTGGAGCTCGGCGAGGAGCTGCGCAAGGAGGGCGTGGCGGTCGGCACCTCGGAGCTGTTGGACGCGTTCGCGGTGCTGCGCGAGATCGAGTGGACCGCGCAGGCGGACTTCCGCGAGGCGCTCGCGGCGACGCTCGCCAAGAGCCAGGAGGACCGGCGCACCTTCGAGCTGGTGTTCGACCGCTTCTTCTTCCGCGCGGTGGAGCTGGCGGCCGTGCGGGAGGGCGTGCGCGAGGGCCAGCCGCAGGATGGCGCCGGGGAGCTCGACCTCGAAGAGCTCTCCGAGGCGCAGCTCGACGCGCTGCGCCGCCAGATCGCGGCCGCCCTGCGCGACGGCGCGGACGGCGCGATGCGCGACCTCGCGCGCATGGCGATCGCGGCGCTCGCCCGCCGCGACGGGGGCTCGGGCGTGATCGGGGTCGACGTGCAGCGCATCCGCCGCGCGCTCGGCCTGCGCGCGGAGCCCCAGCCGGAGCTGCCCGAGGACGACCCGCGCCGCGAGGGTCTGCCGCGCGAGGCGCTGCGCCGCTTCGAGGCGATGCTGCGCCGGGAGCTCGAGCGTGCACAGGTGCAGCGCACCGGGACGCTGCCCCCCGCGCGGCCGCTTGGCGAGCTCGACCGCGCGCTGCCCTCCGGTCCCCTGCAGGATCTCGCGGCGGTGCACCGCGTGGTGGCGCAGCTGCGCCGGCGCCTGGCCACGCAGGGCCACCAGACGCGCGGGCACCGCCACCACGCGCACGTGGACGTGCGCCGCACGATGCGCGCCTCACTGCAGACCGGCGGGGTGCCGGTCGTGCTCAAGTACCGCCCGCGCCGCCCGCGCCGCCCGGAGGTGTACGTGCTGTGCGACGTCTCCACCTCCGTCACCTCCGCCTCGGTGTTCTTCCTCTCGGTGCTCCACGCGCTACACGACTCGTTCCGCAAGATGCGCTCGTTCGTGTTCATCGAGCGGATCTCCGAGGTCACCGACATCTTCGAACGCGAGCGCGACTTCAAGGCGGTCAACGAACGGATCTCCGCCGACGCCGGCGTGGCGGACATCTCCGGCTACACCGACTACGGGCGCGTGTGGTCGGAGTTCCTGCAGCTGATCGGCGACGACTTGGGCCCGCGCGCGACGGTGATCGTCCTCGGAGACGCGCGCACCAACGGCCGTGACCCGCGCTCCGACGCCTTCGCGGCGATCGCCGCGCGCGCGGGGCGCACCTTCTGGCTGAACCCCGAGCCGCGGCTGTACTGGAACTACGGGGACTCGGTGATCGCCGCCTACGAGCGCCACTGCACCGCCTTCGAGTGCTGGACGACGGCGCAGCTGGAGGACTTCGTGCGCGCGCTGGCGCGGCCTGAGCTGGCGACGGGGGCCAGCTAGGTAGCACAGCCCCGCGCTAGGCTTACGAGGACCAGACAACACCAGGGGGGCTGGCGGGCAAGCCGGCTGAGATGGCGCCAAAAGACAGGACCCGGCGCCGACCCTTCGAACCTGTGGGGTAATGCCCGCGGAGGGAGTGGCGTGCGTGTCAATAGGAATCAGAGCCGGTCCGCAGCCGCTTGAGGGCGCGGCGCGGGAGTGCGCGGTCACGGTCAGCGGCGTGGGCCTCCGCTACGCGGCGCACGGCGGTGGCCGCGGCACGGACAGCCCGGTGCAGGCGCTCGCGGACGTCTCGCTGCGCGCGGCCAAAGGCAAGCTGGTGGCGGTCGTGGGCCCGAGCGGCTGCGGCAAGACGACGCTGCTGGAGCTGATCTGCGGCCTGCAGCGGCCGAGCCAGGGGACGGTGGCAAGCGAGCCGGCGGCGCTGATGCCCCAGCACGACCTGCTGCTGCCATGGCTGAGCGCAGTCGACAACGCCGCGCTGGCGCTACGGATCGCGCGGCGTCCGCGCGGGCAGGCGCGCGAGCGTGCGGCGGCGCTGTTCGCGGAGCTCGGCCTCGCGGGCTTCGAGGCCGCCCGCCCCCACGAACTCTCCGGGGGGATGCGCCAGCGGGTGGCGTTCGTGCGCACGCTGCTCGCCGAGAAGCCCGTGCTGTGCCTGGACGAGCCGTTCGGCGCGCTGGACGCAATCACGCGCGCGGAGATGCAGGGGTGGCTGGCGCGGGCGCTGCAGCTCCAGGCGCGCACGGTGGTGTTGGTGACCCATGACGTGGAGGAGGCGGTGGTGCTCGCCGACCGTGTGGTCGTGCTGAGCCCGCGCCCGGGACACACGGTCGCGGAGCTCGAGATCGGGCTGCCGCGCCCGCGGGCGCGCACGGACCCGGCGGTGGTGGCGCTGCGCGAGCAGGCGCTGATCGCATTGGGGCTGGGGGCATCGTGAGTCGCCGCCTCGCGCACGCGCTGCCCACGCTGCTCCTGGTCGCGGCGCTGCTCGGCGCATGGGAGTTGTACGTGGACCTGGGCGGAGTGGAACCATCGCTGCTGCCAGCGCCCCACGCGATCGCCACAGCGCTGTGGGGCAACACGGGCGTCGTGTGGTCGAACTTCACGATCACCGCCAAGGAGGTCCTATTCGGTTTGGGGCTGGCGCTGGCGAGCGGCTTCGCGATGGCGGTGGCGATCCACCTGTACCCGCCGTTTCGCCGCGCGGTGTATCCGCTGGCGGTCGGCTCGCAGGCGGTGCCGATCGCGGTGATCGCCCCGCTGTTGGTGTTCTGGTGGGGCTTCGGCATCTTCCCGAAGCTCGTGGTGATCGCGCTGATCTGCTTCTTCCCGGTGGTCGTCACGACCGTCGACGGGCTGGCCGCGGTGGACCCCGACCAGCTGAAGCTGCTGCGCACGCTGGACGCAACGCGGTGGCAGGCGTTCCGCTTCGCGGAGCTGCCGGCGGCGCTGCCGGCGGCGCTGAGCGGCGCGCGGATCGCGGTCGCGGTCGGCGTGATCGCGGCCTTCATCGCCGAGTCCCAGACTGCCACCGTGGGGCCGTACGGCGGGTTGGGACGCGAGATCGTCACCGACGGGAACGCCTTTCAGAACCCGCGCGCGTGGGCTGCCGCGGCTGTCCTGTTCGTGTTCGCGATCGCCTGCTTCTACACCCTCGCCCTGGCCGAGCGCAAGCTCGCCCCCTGGACCCAAAGAGGGTGGCGCAGTCGGCCGTAGGCCGACAAGCCGGGCCCCTCTTTTTCAATCAAACCGACAGGAGACTCACGTTGACCAAGCCACCGTCCCCGCACCTCTCACTCGCGCAGCGCCGCCCACGCAGGCGCTCCTCCGCGCTGCTCCTGGGAGGCCTGGCGGCCCTTTGCGCCCTCGCCCTGACCGCGTGCGGGACGGCGCAGAACACGACGACGCCGCCGGCGGCGGCCAAGCCCTTCACGGTGGAGCTCGACTGGTTCCCAAACGCCGACCATGCGCCGCTGTACGCGGCGATCGCCCACGGAGACTTCCGCGCGGTCGGCTTGGACGTGCAACCGGTGACCCCCTCCGAAACGGCCGAACCGCTGAAGCTGCTCGCCGCCGGAAGGGTGGACATGGCGATCTCCTACGAGCCTGAGCTGCTGCTGGCGCGCGACGAAGGTCTGAAGGTGGTGTCGATCGGGGCGCTCGTGCAGCGCCCGCTGACGTCGATCATCGCGCCGGGCAGCGAGCACATCTCAAGCGTCGCGGACCTCGCGGGCAAGAGGGTGGGCACGGCCGGGATCCCTTACCAGGCGGCGGAGCTGAGGACCGCCCTGCAGAGCGCGGGCGTGTCCCCGTCGAAGGTGCAGGAAGTGAACGTGGGCTTCAACCTCGTGCCGGCGATGCTCTCGCACAAGGTGGCCGCCACGCTGGGTGGCTTCTGGAACTACGAGGCGATCCAGCTGCAGCTGCTGCACAAGCACCCGACGGTGATCCCGATCAACGAGGCGGGGGTTCCGAACTACGACGAACTGGTGGTGGTGGTGCGCGAGGACGAGGCGCACACCGACGGGGTGGACCTGCGCGCGTTCATGCAGGCGCTGACGCACGGCGAGCGCGAGGTGCGCGCCGACCCCGAGGCCGCGGCGAAGTTGGTCATGGCGGCCAACCCCAGCCTCGAAGAGAAGCTCCAGGTGGAATCGATCGAGCGGACGCTGCCCGCCGCGCAGCCGGCGGAAGCGAGTAGGCCATATGGTTACCAGAACCCCTCGCAGTGGGCGGCGTTCGGAGCGTGGATGTACAGCAAGGGCCTGCTCAAGCACAACCCGAACGCGACTGGACTGCCGCCGTTCACGAACGAGTTCCTGCCGGGGGAAGGGATTTGAGGCGCCGCGCGAGCGTTCCGTCCCAAGCCCGGGGTAGCCTCGGCGACTACATGCAGACCATGAGTGGACAGGCCCTGTGACGAGCGGCGGCGACACCGCCGGGGCGAGCGGCGCGACGCCGCTGCGCGCGCGCCCCGCGTGGGCGGCGCTCGCCAGCCACCACGAGGCGATCCGCGACACGCACCTGCGGGAGCTGTTCGCGCGGGACCCCACACGCGGCGAGCGAATGGCAGCCGAGGGCGCGGGGCTGTACCTCGACTACTCCAAGAACCGCGTGACAGACGAGACGCTTGGCCTGTTGAGCGCGCTCGCCGAGCAGTCGGGGCTCGCGGAGCGGATCGAGGCGATGTTCGCCGGCGAGCGGATCAACGTCTCGGAGAACCGCGCGGTGCTGCACGTCGCGCTGCGGATGCCGAAGAACGCTTCACTGAACGTGGAGGGCGTGGACGTCGTCAAACAGGTGCACGAGGTACTGGAGCGGATGGCCGGCTTCGCCGAGCGGGTGCGCGGGGGCGAGTGGCGCGGCCACACGGGGCGGCCGATCCGCAACGTGGTGAACATCGGCATCGGCGGCTCGGACCTCGGCCCGGTGATGGCGTACGAGGCCCTGCGCCACTACTCCCGCCGGGAGATGACGTTCCGCTTCGTGTCCAACGTGGACGCGACCGACTTCGTCGAGGCGACCCGCGACCTGGACCCCGCGGAGACCATCTGCATCGTCTCCTCGAAGACGTTCACGACCCTCGAGACGATGACCAACGCGCGGACGGCGCGGGAGTGGTCGCTGGCGGCGCTGGGCGAGGAGGCGGCGATCGCAAAGCACTTCGTGGCGGTTTCGACCAACGCCGGGGAGGTCGCGAAGTTCGGGATCGACACAGACAATATGTTCGGCTTCTGGGATTGGGTCGGGGGGCGGTACTCGATGGACTCGGCGATCGGCCTCTCCACGATGCTCGCCGTCGGGCCGGAGCGCTTCGGGGAGCTGTTGGGGGGCTTCCACGCGATGGACGAGCACTTCCGCACCACGCCCCTTGAGCGCAACCTGCCAGCGCTGATGGGCTTGATGGCCGTGTGGTACGGCGACTTCTTCGGCGCGGAGACCCACGGGGTGATGCCTTACGAGCAGTACCTGAAGCGCTTCCCCGCCTACCTGCAGCAGCTCACGATGGAGTCCAACGGCAAGCGCGTGACGCTCGCGGGCGAGGCCGTGGACTACCAGACGGGAGCGGTGTACTGGGGCGAGCCGGGCACCAACGGCCAGCACAGCTTCTACCAGCTGATTCACCAGGGCACGAAGCTGATCCCCGTCGACCTGATCGGCTTCGCCAAGAGCTTGAACCCACTGGGCGAGCACCACGACATCCTGATGTCGAACGTGTTCGCTCAAGCCGAAGCGCTCGCGTTCGGCAAGACCGCTGAGGAGGTGCGCGCGGAGGGCACCCCAGAGGCAATTGTCCCCCATCGGGTGATGCCCGGCAACCGCCCCACCAACACGATCCTCGCCGAGCAGCTGACCCCCCACGCCCTCGGCGCGCTCGTGGCGCTGTACGAGCACAGCGTGTTCACCCAGGGCGCAATCTGGGGCATCGACTCCTTCGACCAGTGGGGCGTGGAGCTCGGCAAGGCGCTCGCGAAGCGGATCATCCCGGAGCTGCAGAGCAAGGCCGAGCCGCAGCTGAGCCACGACAGCTCGACCAACGCGTTGATCCGCCGGTACCGGGCGCGCGCTGAGCGAGGCAGGTACGGTTGGCAGCCGGCGGGCGGCGAGCGTGCCATCCCAAGCTCGGGGTAGCCTCGGCGACTACCATGCAAACCGTGAGCAGACAGGCCCATGTGACCCTCAGTGGCGATATCGCCGGAGAGTATGTGGTCGATGACCGGCACCCCGACGGGCGTCTCGTACTCGTTCCCGACACCTCCGTCAACGCCATCCTCGCCCGCCACGGCGCAAAGCCGATTGGCGCAGAGGATTTCGAGCGGCACTTCGGCGATCTGCCCACCGACAACGAGGGGTGAAGGTGGCGGGCCCGAAGCCGGTGGCCATCTTCCCGGCTGTCTTCGACGAGGCGATCCTCGCTATCGATCTGGCACGCCTCCCAGCCGCAGCGAGGAACGCGCTGCACGACTTGCGCACCCAGACTGAACGCAGCGGTGGCATTCGGGGCGCATCAGCGTTTACCAAATCGCCCACAAACGGCTGCACGGCTGAGTGGGGTGGCGGCGAGGCAGGCCGCCACCGGCTCATGCTCCGCCCAAGATGAACCGCTCGACGGCGCCCGCGAAGCCCTCTTGCGCGTTGGAGTCGGCGACGCGCCGTGCGGCCCGCTGCACCTCGCGGTCGGCGTTGCCCATCGCGATGGAGAGGCCCGAGTGGGCGAACATCAGCACGTCGTTGGGCATGTCCCCGATCGTGGCGATCGCCTCGGTGGGAATCCCGTAGTGGGCCGCCAGCCAGCGGACAACGGAGCCCTTGTTGGCGGCGGGGTGGGTCACGTCCACGTAGTAGGGCTGCGAGCGCGAGGCGGAGACGGTGTCGCCGAAGCGGTCGTGGGCGGCCGCCGCGGCGCGCGCGACGGCGTCGTGGTCGTCGCTCACCCCGACGATCTTGGCGACACCCTCGCCCAGCCCGTCGTAGGTGTCGATCGGCGTCGGCGCGAACTGCACGGTGAAGGTCTCGCGCTCCACGTGCGGGCCGCGCGGGTCGCGCACGTACCAGTCCGCGCCGCGGTACACCCACACGCCGAGCGCGAAGGACTCCAGCAACGCGATCGCCGGAGCCACCAGCTCGCCGGGGATCGTGTGCTGCTCGAGCACCGCCATCTCGCGGTCGACCAACAGCCCGCCGTTGAAGGCTGCGATCGGCGTGCTCAAGCCAAGCGGCTCCACGAACATCGCCATCCCGCGCGGCGGGCGGCCGCTCGTCAGCGCGAACAGGACCCCCGCCTCGCCTAGCCGGCGGACGGCCTCGATCGAGGCGTCGGTGAGCGCCTTCTCCGGGGTGACCAACGTGCCGTCCACGTCGGCGAGCAACAGCCGGATCGCCGGCGCGGCGCTCGCGCGGTGCTCATCGGGCGGCGGCATCGCACCGCATAATGCCTAACCTGTGCGCATGGCGCGCGTGGGCCTGCTCACCGGCGGCGGGGACTGTCCCGGCCTGAACGCCGTGATCCGCGCCGCGGTGCGCAGCGGGCTGGCCGGGGGCCACAGCTTCGTGGGGTTCCGCCACGGCTGGGCGGGGGTGATGGCGGACGAGACGATCGACCTGGACCTCCAGAGCACCGTGGGGATCCTGCCGCGCGGGGGCACGATCCTTGGCACCTCGCGCACGAACCCCTTCGCGGAGGGGCAAGGCGGCTCCGAGGCGATCCGCGCCACGTTGGGGCGCCGGGACGTCGACGCGCTGATGGCGATCGGGGGGGAGGACACGCTCGGCGTGGCGTTGCGCCTGCACGAGGAGGGCATCCCGATCGTGGGGGTGCCGAAGACGATCGACAACGACCTCGGCGGCACCGACGTCACGTTCGGCTTCCACACCGCCGTGCAGATCGTGACCGACGCGATCGACCGCCTGCACACCACCGCGGAGTCACACAACCGCGTGATGGTGGTCGAGGTGATGGGCCGCCACGCCGGGTGGATCGCCACGCACGCCGGGATCGCGGGGGGCGCCGACGCGATCCTCGTGCCCGAGCGCCCGTTCGACATCGAGGAGGTGTGCGCGCACCTGCGCCGCCGCCACGAGCGCGGGCGCAGCTTCTCGATCGTGGTCGTCGCCGAGGGCGCCACGCCCCGCGAGGGAACCATGCAGACCGTGCAGGGCACCGCCACCGACGCCTTCGGGCACGCGCGGCTCGGCGGGATCGGGGTGACGCTCGAACGCGAGATCGAGCAGCGCACCGGCTTCCAGACGCGCGTCACGATCCTCGGTCACGTGCAGCGGGGGGGCACGCCGACAGCGTTCGACCGCGTGCTCGCGACCCGCTTCGGCGTGGCCGCGATGTACGCCGTGGCGGGCGGGCGCTTCGGGAGGATGGTCGCGCTGCAGGGCACCGCGATCGTCGAGGTGCCGCTCGCGCAGGCGCTGGCGGCCCCGAAGCTGCTCGACCCCGAGTTGTACGCAACCGCGGAGCTGTTCTTTGGCTGAGGAGCGAACTGCGATGCGCGCGATGGTCTTCGAGGGAGTCGGCCGGCCGCTACGGGCGGTGGAGCGCCCGATCCCGCAGCCCGCGCCCGGCCAGGTGCTGCTGAAGGTGCACGCCTGCGGGGTGTGCCGCACCGACCTGCACCTGCTCGACGGCGAGGTGCCGATCGCGGCCCCGCCGCGCATCCTCGGCCACCAGATCGTGGGGACCGTCGAAGAGCGGGGCGCCGACCCCGAGGGAGAGAGCGGCGCCGGAGGAGAGCGGGGTGCTGGCCACAGGGAAGAGCGTGCGCCGGCGGCGGAGGGGCGGCGCGTGGGCGTGCCGTGGCTCGGGTGGGCCTGCGGCGAGTGCGTGTACTGCCGCTCCGAACGGGAGAACCTCTGCCCGCGGGCGCGGTTCACGGGGCGCGACATCGACGGGGGCATGGCCGAGTACGCAGTCGCCGACGAGCGCTTCTGTTTCGAGATCCCGCCGGGCTATCCCGACACGCAGGCAGCCCCCTTGCTCTGCGCCGGGCTGATCGGCTACCGCGCGCTGCGCATATGCGGGCGCGCGCGCAGCCTCGGGCTGTACGGCTTCGGAGCCGCCGCCCACATCCTCGCCCAGGTCGCCATTTGGCAGGGCCGGCGCGTGTACGCCTTCACCCGCCCCGGCGACATGGCCGCCCAGACGTTCGCGCTCCAGGTCGGCGCCGCGTGGGCCGGCAGCTCGCGGGAGTCGCCGCCCGAGCGGCTGGACGCCGCGATCGTGTTCGCCCCCGACGGTGCGCTGGTCCCGCTCGCGCTCGGAGCGCTCGCCCCCGGCGGCACGGTCGTGTGCGGCGGCATCCACATGAGCGACATCCCCGCCTTCCCCTACTCGATCCTGTGGGAGGAGCGCACCCTGCGCTCCGTCGCCAACCTCACCCGCCGCGACGCCGAGGAGTTCCTCGCGCTCGCCCCGCGCGTTCCCGTCAAGACCCAAGTCACCGCCTACCCCCTGGAGGACGCGGACGGCGCGCTCGCCGACCTGCGCGCGGGGCGCTTCACGGGGGCGGCGGTGCTGACGCCGTAGCACTCCCGTCAACACAACTTGCAGTACGGGGTTGCACGCAGCCGGTCGCATCTGCCAGCGACTCTCAAACGTCTACACTTATGTCTACACGATAGGCTCTTTGAAAAGAGCGGAAGGAAGCGACCATGGCGACGACAACAGTGCGGGTCTCGGAGGAGACGCATCGGGCGTTGGCGGAGATGGCCGGACGCGAGGGGATCGCAATCTCCGCGAAGGTCGCGGCGCTGGTGCGCCAAGCCGAGGACGACGCGATGCTGGCGGGCCACGAGGTGGCAATGGAGCGTCTACAGGCCACCCCAAAGCAGTGGGCCGCGTGGCAGACCGAGGTCGCGGAGCTCGACGGCACGCTCGGCGACGGGCTCGACGGTCTGTGACGCCCGTCCCCCACCAACGCGAGGTTTGGATGGCCAACCTCGAGCCGGTCATTGGCCACGAGCAGGGCCGTGAGCGGCCTGTAGCGGTCCTCTCGCGCGATGCGCTGGGCCGCTGGGGTCTGGCGATCGTCGTGCCGTTCACGACCAAAGACGTGGGCTCTCCGCTGCATCTCCGCGTAGAACCGCCGGAGGGCGGCCTGACCGAGGTGAGCTTCATGCTGCCCCAGCACGTCCGCGCGATCTCCCCCACCCGCTTGGCCAAGCGCCTCGGCACGATCCGTCCTCATACGCACACGGAGATCATTCGCCGCATCGGCACGCTAATTCGGCCTGACTGACCGCTCCGGGGTCATCCAGCCGATGGAGGCCAGTCACGTCGCGCTGGCTCAGGCCAGCGGATGGCGCCAGTGCAGGCCCTCGAAACGGGCGAAGCCACTGTCTGTGGTGACCCACTCGCTGCCCGACTCGATCGCCAATGCGGCGAGGTAGGCGTCGGGAACGCGGTTGCCGCGCGCGCCCGTTGCGCGGCAGAGCCCGGCGAAGATATCCCAGTGGCGCGGTCCCGGCGCGACCTCCACAGCGTTCGGACTGGCGCGCAGTGACTCCACGAACTCGAGCGCCGCCTCGATCGGGGTCGGCTGCGCGAATACGCGTGGGTGCGTCACCACCCGCAGTACCCCGCTCAGCACGATGCTCGCGAGGCCAATCGGAGCGCTGCCGTTGAGGGCTGTCTCGAGCCACTCTCCCATCCGCTCGTTCTCGGGCGTGCCACCGCGATGGGCGTACACCAGCACGTTCACATCCGGAAGGATCAGCGCAGCCCGTCCATCAAGTCGCGTAGCGCAGCCGAGTCATCCAAATCCACACCCGGAAGCGTCTCCGCGCCGCCGAACCGGTGTATCGAGATCCGCTCCCCTGACCTCGCCGGTCGCTGCGCAAGCGCCCGCCTGAGCGCCCCTTCGATCAGCGAACCCAGGGTCGTGCGGTCGACCGCTGCGCGTTGCTTCGCCGCCGCCAATAGATCGTCATCGAGCCGAATCGTCGTGCGCACGCATCAAAGCATACCAGCTCGGCATCTTGACGCTGGAGAGGCACCGCGGTGCCGACCCAATCCACCCGATCAGCGCCCCGGCGTCATCATGTGCGCCGCAGCGAGGCCCGCCCACTCCTCGTAGGGGGCGAAGAAAGCGCGCACCTCGTGCTCCTGGGCGTAAAGATGGGAGCCCCGCCCACCCCCGCCGCTGAGCGCGCGCCCCACGAGCTTCAGCAGGCCAACGTCGCCAGCCGGCACCTGGTCGTGGCGGCCCTGCCCGTGAAGCGCCAACATCTCCACCGTCCACGGGCCGACCCCCGGGATCGCGCGCAGGCGCCGCCACGTGTGCTCGTGATCGGCGTTGTGCAGGTCGATCCGCCCCCGCGCCACCTCGCGCGCCACCCGCACCAGCGTGCGTGCTCGCGCGCCTCCGAGGTCCAACGATTGCAGCAGCGCCGGTGCCACCACCGCGAGCGCCGCCGGGGTCGGCACGTCGCGCAGGGGGCCGCCCCACTGCTCCCCGCCTCCCCCACGCCGCCCTCCGCGCGCGCTCGTGCGCGTCCCACTCCCCCGTTCGGCCGTCTCTGCGCCGGGCCACCGCCGGCCCAACCGCGCCACGATCCGCCGCTCGATCGCCGCCGCCCGATCGAACTCGATCAGCTGCTCGCACACTGCCCACGCCAACGCCTCCCACGGTTCCGGCCGCCGCCGCACCCGCAACCAGGGACGGCGACGCAACGAGGCGCCGATCAACGGGTCGCGGGCGAAGCGCCGGTGGAACGCCCGCAGGTTCTCGTCCACTCCAAGCGCGAAGCGCATCCGCTCGACTCCGTGCTGCGCCGCCGCGCTACTCGGCGCCCACGCGGCGAACAACACTTGGTCTGTGGCCGTCTGCGCCACGCGCACCACCACCGGCTCCTCGCCGTGGTGCAGCAGCCGTTCGAGCACGCCTCCGCGGTGGCGCAACACCCCGTCCACGCCGCCGTGCGCGGGCAGCCGGAACGGCCACGGGGGCCTCACCTCAACGCGCACCTCCACACCCAGCCACGCCGCGTCAGAACCATCCGGGCGTGCCGCCCCCTTCGGGCGCAGCCACGGCTCCGGGCGCGATGCGAGGCTCGCGCTAGTCGCGGCCACCGAGCAGGTGTACGTCCACGAGCAGCGAGCGGCTGCCAACGATCTGTAAGAGCTCGCCCGCGCCGCGCGAGGAGCTGCCCCTGCGTCCTGCCGCCCTGCGGCCGAGCTTCCCCCGCGCGCTCGCACGCACGAGGTCACGGCGACTGCGGCGGCGCTGCATAAGACCCACCGCCGCCGCGCCCGCGACGAAGCTGCCGGCGGCCACCGCCACGGCCTGCACCGCCGGCGCCGCCGCCCGCGCGGTCAGGCGTTCGGGGAGCGTGCCCACCGCCGAGGTCACCGCAGGGGTCACCACGACGGCGTCCACTTCCTCGGTGTCGCCGCCTGCCTCCTGCGGCGTGCGGGGCTCGGGCTCAGGCGGTTCGCTCACGGCCCCTAGTGTACGGAGCGCTTCGGACCTCTCTGACAGAAGAGGGGCCCGACCGAAGCCGGGAGACACGCGCCTCCGGCGCGAATCCCCGTTTCGGCCAGCCGGCCTACGGCCGGCTGCGCCACCCTCTAACTGAAAAAAGAGGGGCCCGGCTCGCCGGCCTCTAGTCAAGAACCCGCTCGTACACCCGGTAACGGCGCTTGATTTCGCCGCCCATGCCCTCCATCGCGCGGTTCATCGGCTTGTTGACCTCGAGGATCCAGCCCATCTCGCCGCCCTTCTGCGGGGTGCGTTCGGCGGCGTCGAAGTGCATCTGGTAGAAGCGCGCCGCCACCCCCGTGTGCTGGTACTCCGGCTTGACCCCGAGCGCAAACACGCGCACCGCGTCGATCTTGGCTTTCTCCCGCAGCGCGGTGATCCAGCCGAACGGCAGCAGCCGCCCGTTGAGCTTGGCGAGCACCTGGTTGAAGTCGGGCAGGGTCAGCGCGGCCCCCACCACCTCGCCGGTGTCCTGTTTTTCGGCCACCATCGCCCAGTTCTCGTCGAGGATCGGCTTCAGGTCTTTCGCCATGTGGCGGACCTCCTCCTCGTTCAGCGGCACGAAGCCCCAGTTGCGCTCCCACGCGGAGTTGTACACCTCCAGGAAGCGGCTCACCTCCGCCTGCAGGTCCTTCTTGCGGAAGCTCCGGCACACGATCCCGTGCTCGGACTCGAGCTTGTTGGCCGTCTCCCAGATCGCCGGGTGCACCTTCTCGCGCTCCGTCACGTACAGGCTCCACATGTACAGATCCATCGCCTTCGCCATCCCCGCCTCCTGCTCGAAGATGCGCTGGTAGTAGGGGTGGTGCCAGGGGCACAGGATGATCGGCCGGTGCTCGTGGCCCTCCACGAGCAGGCCGCACTCGTCGTTGGTCGTGAAGTCCATCGGGCCCACCATCCGGTCGCGGCCGCGCTCGCGCAGCCATGCCTCCGCGGCGTCTAGCAGCGCACGCGTCGCCTCGGGGTCCTCCTCGCACTCGAACCACCCGAACAGGCCCCACTCGTGACCCTGGAACTCGTTGAAGTTGCGATCTACGTGTGCACAGATGCGCCCGACCGCCCGCCCGTCGCGCCAGGCGAGGAAGTACTGCGCCTGCGCGTGCTTGAAGAACGGGTTCTTCTGCTGGTTCAGCCGGTTCTTCAGGTCCATCAGCAGCGGCGCCACCCAGTTGGGCTCGTTACGATAGAGCCGCCACGGCAGCTTGATGAAGGTGTCCAGCTCGCGCTTGGACGTTACCGGCCGGATCTCCACTGCCATTGCGACACCTCCCGTACTCGACTGTCTCTGTACTGCCAGCGGCGCCCACCCTACATGCATACCTCCACGGACGACCCGCACACCCCCGCTGAGGAGCTGCAGGCCGTGCCGGCCGACGGCGTCACACGGGTGGGCGGGTCCTCAGACGTCTTCGCCAAGACCCGCCACCACGAGCGCGCCGAGGTGCTCGCCGCGGCGCGCGAGGCGGACGTCCTGCCGTACTTCCACGTCCTCACCTCCCCCGCGATGCCGGTCGTGGAGATGGAGGGCGCGCAGCGGATCATGTTGGGCTCTAACAACTACCTCGGCCTCACCAGCGACGAGCGCGTGCTCGGCGGCGCGCAGGACGCGCTGCACCGTTACGGCACCGGGCTGACCGGCTCGCGCCCGCTGAACGGCACCACCCCGCTGCACCTGGAGCTGGAGGCGGAGCTCGCCGAGTGGATGGGCACCGAGGACGCGCTCGTGTTCACCACCGGCCACCAGGCCAACCTCGGCACGCTCGGCACGATCCTCGGGGTCGGCGACACTGTGATCGCCGACTCCGGCGACCACGCCTCGATCCTCGACGGGTGCCTGCTCTCGCGCGCCAAGCTGCGGCCCTTCCGCCACAACCGCCTGGAGAAGCTCGAGAAGATGCTGCAGCGCGCACAGGGCGACAGCGGGGGCGTGCTCGTCGTCGTGGATGGCGTCTTCTCGATGGAGGGCGACGTCGCGCCGCTGGGCGACATCTGCGCGCTATGCGAGCGCTACGGAGCGCGGCTGATGGTCGACGAGGCCCACGGCGCCGGCGTGCTCGGCGCGCGCGGGGCCGGCACCGCCGAGTTGCTCGGAGTCGAGGGCCGGGTGGACCTGCGCGTGGGCACCTTCTCCAAGTCGCTCGCCTCCTGCGGAGGCTTCGTCGCGGGGCCCGCCGAGGTGATCGAGTACCTGCGGTACTACTCGCGCGCCTTCATCTTCACCGCCTCCGCCGTCCCCGCCGCACTCGGCGCCGCGCTGGCGGCGCTGCGCGTGCTGCGCTCGCCCGAGGGGCCCCCGTTGCTGGCGCGGGTGCTCGACAACGCATGGCGGCTGCGCGATGGCCTGGAGGAGCTGGGCTTCGCCGTGGTGTCTCCCCAGCCGCTGCCCGTGCGCCCCAGCGTCGCTGCCGCGCCCGGGGTGCGCCCCGACGCAACCGGCGCCCCCACGATCGTGACCCCGATCGTGCCCGTGCTCGTCGGCGACGACTGGAAGGCCGCGCTGTTGTGGCGCGCGCTGTACGACGCCGGGGTGTTCGTCAACACCGCGCTGCACCCCGCGGTGCCCCCCGGCGGGGCGCTGCTGCGCACGAGCGTGATGGCCACTCACGACGCCGCCACCATCGACCGTGCGCTCGACGCCTTCGCGCGCGTCAAGCGCTCCTTCGAGGTCGAGCACGGACCGCTGCCCGGACCGGAAGAAAAAGGTCGCTTCTTGCGCACGATCTAGGTGGGCGGTGTTGACCGCGACCCCCCTCCTGGCGTAGCTTGAAGGGGCGCCTTACTTCAACGCTCGGAACTCGCTCCGCGTCACCGGTAGAGGGATGCCGAATCGGATGGGACGTCCGGGTGGGAGCCACGAGCGGTCGTTGCGGGCGCGTACTCGTCAAAAACCAAGCAAGTATGTTGCGCCGTGGAGACCTCCCACGGTGGCAACGGGGAGTGAGCTCACATGAACGCCACGGCGACGGTAGCCCCTGCCAACCCTCAATACATGCGCGCCCTCGAACGCGCCAACAAGGTGCGACTAGCCCGCGCCGAGCTCAAGCGGAGGATCGCGACAGGGGAACTCGACGCCGCCGATGTGATCCTCGAATGCCCCTGGGAGGCGCACAGCATGATCGTGGCGGACCTGCTGATGAGCCAACGCAGATGGGGAGCTACCCGCTGCCACAAGCTGCTCGTCCACCTGCACATGTCGGAGACCAAGACCGTCGGGTCGTTAACCGATCGTCAACGCCGCACGCTCGCCTCGGCCTGCCAGGAGCAGGCACCGATGGCGCTCAGCAGATGAGCGGCCGGGCTGTGCACGGCGGCGGGGCGGGCTGGGCGCGACGAATCCGGCGCGGCGAGCGCTGCCGCGAGCGGGAGCTGTGCGGGGTGGGCAGGCATCGGATCCCGAGCGGGACCGCGCTGCCCCGCACCGGGAGCCGCCCGTCGTCTTCCAAACGCGCGTGGCACCGCGCTGCCCTGCAGCCGGAGAAGCCGCCCGCCGTTTTTTCCAAACGCGCGTGGCACCGCGCTGCCCTGCACCTGGAGAGCCGCGCGCCCTGAGCGCGCGGCCCCCGTAACGGACAGCCCGAGGAGAGCTTCAGCTCCCACCACCCGGCGAGCATCCCGATCAGGCCGAGGCGGGGACGCACCTCCCACACGCCGCAGCCGCGTTCGCCGAGGTCGGTGACCGGCAGGCGCACGAACTTGTAGCGGCCCGGCTCCTCCTTCATCCGCTCCAGCAGATCGCGCGAGCGCCGCACGAGCTCCGCCTGGCGCACCGCCTGGTGCTGTGCGCCGCGCACGCGCACCACAAGCCGATCGCGCAGCCGCTCGAGCTCCGCCAGCGAGAGCAGGTGAGGACCCGTCCACCCGGAGGGACGGGCCGGATCCAGGGCCGCAAGCGGGGAGACGTGGGGGAAGCAGCCGGCGACGATCCCGGAGAGCTCGCGCTCGAGCCGGGCGACCTGCGCCCGCAACGACTCCCGCGCGGCGCGCTCAGCCGCAGCCCTGCTGGGCGATCTCCGATCGACCTCCATGCCGTGGAGGCGGACCTCGCAATCGATGGCGTGCTGCTCGGCTAGGGCCACTGCCCAACTCCTCCTCAGGTTTGCCGCTGGAGCGATTCTATCAGCGCCAGGAACGCACTTGACAGCGCCCCATGAGCTTCGAGCATCGCCAGCTACCAGGGCCCTTCGAGCATCGCCAGGCACATCCAGAGCGCCTCCTCGACGTGCAGGGAGGGCACGCCCGGGACCTGCAGGGTGAAGAGCTCGAGCTCGCACGATTCGAGCCCACCCGCGCCCGGGAGATGGCCCGCGGCGATCTCCCCGAACAACACCGCCACCGCGGAGCGGGCGTCGGCCACGACCAGCTGACCCGTGGGCAGGAAGGGGCCGCTCGGGGAGCGGGCGGACGGGGATCCAAGACGCTCGCCCTCGCGGCTTGAGCGGATGCCGAGCGGGCCCTCGACCGTGGCGGCGTCGAGCGCCCACACCGGCACCCCGGTGTCCACCAGCGTGATCAGCAGCGCGTCGGCGAGCAGGTGGTTCGAGTGGAAGCCCCCCTGCATCATCCGCGCCAGCATCGCCTCCTCGATCGGCGTGCGCACCACATCCGGGTCGAGGCCGATGTGCCTGAAGAACACGCGGTAGGCGGCGGGGACCGGCCGCTGTCGCAGATTGACCGCGTGTGCTCCCGCCCAGCGGTTGGAGAGCGCCCTCAGCCGCGCCCTCACTGACGCCGGAGAGCTCCGGCGCACCCAGCCGAATGCTGAGCGGGTGTGCACCAGGTGCAGCCCCGGCAGCTCCTCCTCGACCTCGCGCTCGCACCATCCGCGCGTGGGCTGGAGTCGAGGCTCTGGCGGCGCGGCAGACCCCGGCGGCGGAGGCGGTTCGGGGCTCACCGCGGCGCCCGCCACCCGCGGGCGCGGGCTCCCGCCACGAGCGTCTGCACACGGGCGCGCAGCGCGGCGAGCGAGGGGCCGGAGAGCAGTGCCCTGCCCTGCGCCACGCCCCCCGGGTAGACGAACGTCAGCTGGGGGCAACTCGCCGTCTTGTACAACACCGCCACCGCCCCGTCGTTGTCGATTCCGACGGGGAAGCTCAGGCCACGGGAGCGCACCAGCGCCCGCAGCCGCGCGCGATCGCCCATGATCGCGACTCCCGCGAAGCGCACTTGCGGGAACTCGGGGGCGAGCGCCTGCATCTCGCTGAGCACCCCCGGGCAGCCGCCGTCGTTCACGAACAGCGCCAGCACCACGGGCCCCTGTTCGTAGAGCTGGCAGATGTTGAGGATTTGCGGGCCCCGCTCCGCACACGCCGGGCGCCTGCCGGCGGAGCCGTCGTTGGGGTGGGTGGCGACGTCGGCTTCCCCCTGCAGGGCGCCCTCGGCGAGCGGGACCGCGAAGGGCGGGATGCGCGCCCCGGGCGCGAGCCCACCCGCCCCGTGGGAGGGGGTGAGGATCGTGTTGAGCGTGATCAACCCCAGGATCACCAGCGCCAGCGCGCCCACCCACCGACCGTAGCGCTGAGGGTCTGAACGGCCCATCCACCCCGCCCGCCCGTCCGTCCACCCCGCGGGACGCTCCTGCCTGGGCCCACGCCGCTCAGATCGGCTCATGGCGGGGGCGCACGCGCGCACGCAGCGCCGCGAGTCGAAGTCCCACGGACGCGCGGAGACCGACTCCTCGCCGGGCGAGCTCGCGGGCGGGCGGGGGCGATTCCCCCAGCAGCAGCGCCGCGGGCAGCGCCACGAGCACCCCCACGAGCGAGACGCTGAGGTCGATCAGCGTGACGACGCCGAAGTCGCGCAGCATGGCGATGTCGGAGAGGACGAGCACGCCGAAGCCGGCGATCGCGGTGACGCCCGAGGCCGCCACGGCGGCGCCGGTGCGGCTGTAGGTCACGCGCAGCGCCTGCAGCAGCGGCGCTCCGGCGATCCGCTCCTGGCGGTGGCGCTCGGAGAGGAGCACGCTGAACTCGGTGGAGATCGCGATCACCAGCGCGCTGAGCGTGACCGACATGGGGTTCAGCGGCACGCGGATCGCGAACACGAGCAGCGCCGACCACCCGGTGGCGAGCGCCACCGGCAGCAGCGGCACCAGCGCCCGGCGACGGTCCCCACGGAAGGCGCCCAGCAGCACGAGCGCGGCGGCGGCGAGCGCGGCGAGCAGTGTCAGCACTCGCCGCCAGGGAGCGGCCACCTGCGCGCCCGACTGCGCCGCGAGCACCGGCAGCCCGACCAGTTGCGCGCTCACCCCGGGCGGAGGGCGCAGGCTCGCGCGCATCGCTTCGATCACATGCTGCTGCTCGTCGAGGGGCATCAGGCGGATACCGAACGCGAGCGTCGCCACCCGCCGGTTGGGGGTGATCACGTTCTCGGAGAAGCCCGGCGGGATCGCTCGCAGCAGCCCACTCACCGCGGCGCCGGTGAGTTTGGACGGCGAGGCGGGGTGAGCTTCCGATCCGTGCGCTTTCGATCCGCCGCCCGAGCCCGAACCGGAGGCCCCGGCCGCCAGGCCTCCTCCCTGGAAGAGCGTGGGCAGCGAGAAGGCCGGGCACAGCAGCGCCTTGCCGCAGCCACGAGTGGAGGTGTAGCCGAAGCGCCGCAGGACGGCGTCCTGGTAGGAGCTCATCCATTCGATCGTGGCGGGGGTGGCAACATCCTGACTAAAGAGGGGCCCGGCTCGCCGGCCTCCGGCCGGCTGCGCCACCCTCTTGGTGCCTGAAACCATCAGGTCGATTTCCCCCCCCACCCCCGAGGCGCGCTCGAGCGCGTTCAGGTTGCGCAGCGAGGCCAAGTTTTGGGGTACCAACTTTTCCAGGTTGGTGTTGACGTGCGTCTGCGTGTCGAGCGCCCACCCGAGCGCGGCGAGCGCCAGGCCCACGCCGATCACCCGCCCGGGGCTGCGCACGGCGTACCCGAGCGCGACCCTGGAGACGAAGCGGGTCAGGGAGTTCTCGCGCAGCAGCTCCTGCGCGCCGCGCCAGGAGGGGCCGAGTCGAGCGCCGGCGTTCGCGACCAGCGCGTGCACGCGGGTCGCGACGGGACCGAACGAATTGCGAAGCGGCCCGTCCGCTGGCCGTCCGCGCACCCCCCCTGGAGGTCGAGCCTCCGCTGCCCCGCCCCCACGGCCGCCGCTCGCGGTGGCGGCGAGCGCGAGC
This sequence comes from uncultured Solirubrobacterales bacterium, assembly GCA_963715925.1. Lineage (GTDB taxonomy): Bacteria > Actinomycetota > Thermoleophilia > Solirubrobacterales > Solirubrobacteraceae > Palsa-744. Next base: position 681,473 of record OY970282.1, read on the forward strand.
GCGGCGGAGCCGACCGTGAGCGCGCAGAGCAGGGCGATGGCGATGCCCACGATCAGCAGCAGCCCGAAGCCCCGCACGGTGGGCACCGGGGAGAGCGTCAGCACGAGCAGCGCTCCCGCCCCGGCGGCGGCGGCGGCGGCGAGCGTGGGCCCTGCGGCCGCGGCGGCGCGCTGAATCGCAACCCGCGTGTCCCGGGCGCCCTCCTCGCGGGCCTCCTGTACGCGCGACTGAAACTGGATGGCGTAGTCGACCGCGAGCCCGATCAACACGGGCAGGACAGCGACCTGGGCGACCGTCAGGGGTGCGCCCACGGCGGCGAGCGCGCCGAAGGTGAGCGCGGCGGCGAGCACCGCGATCCCCAGCGGCAGCAGGCGGGGACGCCCGCGGAAGACGAGGCTGAGCACGGCGGCCATCACGAGCAGCACAGCCACGAGCAGCAGCTCGATCGAGTGCGTGATCGAGCTCGTCAGTTCGGAGACGATCACGGGCTCGCCGGTGAGCAGGTAGTGCTCGCCGTGCTGCAGGCGCCACTGGGGCATCGCGAGCGCGCGGCGGACCAGCGCGATCGTGCGCGCGCGCTGCGCTTCACTTGACCCGGCCTTCATGCGCACCGAGATGAGCGCGGCTTCGCGGCTCGGGAACAGGTAGGCGAAGCGCTGCTTGGGGGTGCCGGGGAGCTTCGCGGTGTTGTCGAACACGAGCGTGTACACGAAGCTCGGGTCGTTGAGGCTGGGCGCCGTCGAGAGGCCGTACTGCGCTCCCAGCAGCGCGACCTCCTGGGCGTAGCGTTCGCGTGTCAGCTTGCCGGCTTCTTCGCCGAGCTTGCGCGCTTCGGCGGCGCTGTGGCCGTGGGCAAGCGCGAGGCGGTTGACGGCCTGCTGGTCTTCGGTGGCCTGGGCCTCAGTCCGTTCGCCCTGCGCGGTGAGCTGCTGGTCGATCTGTTCGGCGGCCTCGTTGACGAACGTGCCGGGGCCGATCACGACCTTCACGGTGCCGAGGCGCCCCAACTGCCCGCAGGGACCGTTCGCTCCCCCCTCGCGGGGGAGCCCGGCGGGGGGGACCTTGCCCGCGAGGCACCCCTCCAGCCCCACGAGGCGCTCGATGTCGGAGCTCAGCAGCAGCTGCTCCAGGTTGCCCTGCACCACCACGTCCACGGGCTCTTCCCCGAAGTCGCGGTAGTAGCTCTGCGTTGCCCTGTAAGCGGAGCTGGAGCGCCCCACGAAGGTGTCGGCGGCGGCACTGGGGTGCAGGCGCAGCGCGAGCGCGGCGCCGCCGAGGCCGAGCACCGTGGCGAGCGCCACCACCAGCAGCGGCCGGCGCGCGGAGGCGCCAGCGAGGGTGGAGAGCATCCGGGCGACAGACACAGTCACGAGGCTAATGGATCGCCCTGTCGGTCAAGCCACTGCACGCCGATCCGCGCCGTCCCCGTGCGACTTGAGCGTGTGGTGCACTGTGGGGCTTTGGGGATCGTCCGCGTGCCGAAGTGCGAAAGACATGCGCGCGGGCGCGGGGCCTCCCTGCCCCGCGTCGGGGCGACGTTTTCGCGCCAAGTTTTTGGCGTTGTGCCTGAGAAATGGGTCGAGCTGCACGCCGAGGAACTGCAGGCCAATTGGGAGCTCGCCATGGACGAAAAGCCCCTGAACCCGATCCCTCCCCTCCGCTAGACTCATGGCCGTGGACAAGCTCGTTGACGTCACCGGCGCCGAGGTCGTCGGCGACCACCGGCTCCGCCTCACTTTCGAGGACGGGCTCATCGGCGACGTCGACTTCGCTGGGCGCAACTGGCGTGGCGTCTCCGAGCCGCTCGCCGACCCGGCCTTCTTCGCACAGGTCCACGTCGACCCCGAGATGGGCACGATCGCCTGGCCCAACGGCTTCGACATGGCGCCCGAGACGCTGTACGAACGCGCCAGCCAGCACCGGGTCTCTCCCGTCTCAGCAGCGTAGCTCCGCGCGAAGCGCGGCCCGCGGCGGTTCAGAGCGATCCGAGTGATCGCGGTCTACGACCTCGGGTATCGTGGGTTTTCTGCCGGACGAGCTGCACGCTCTTGGATTGCGCCTGGGTCGGGGCGACTTCGAGTCCGAGGATCACCAGATGGGCGCTGAGACGACCGTGACCTGCGCTGAGCAGAGCACGTCCCGTGCCGTCCAGCTTGACCTCCACCGTTTTCGCCTCGTCGCCCGAGATCGAGAAGCTCGCGGATCCGACCGTGACCGTGCTTGTGATCCTCTTCTTCCTGCCCTTCACCTCGGCCGTGAGGGTGAGATTGCCCTCGCAGGCCACATGTTCCGTGCAGTCGAGCTTCACGAGCGCCATGCCACTCCTGGACCGCGATGCTCGTGTTGACGAGCGACACTGCACCGGATTCGGGGCCCGTGGTCGCTGGCGTCACGGCCGGCGGAGGTGCCGGCGTGCTGCTTGGGGGCGCCAGTACTGTCAGAGCGCGTTCTGGTGTCGGAGGCGCAAAGCCGGCTAACGGCCATACCGGACCGTATACTGGGAGCATGCGGTCAGACCTTCCGGCGGTGGCGCGGGATATCGGTGTACCCGAGCGAACCTTGCGGCGAGCCGTGCAGCGAGGGACTGTGCGTTGCAGCCGTCCTGGCCTGCGACAGTTTGAGCTGGCGGCTGATGAGCGGGCGTACCTGCGCGAGAATTGGAAGATCATCTCCGCGGTCACAGAGGCGCTGAGGACTGAGCGCAACGTCCGTCTGGCAGTGCTCTTTGGGTCGGTGGGGCGCGGGCACGCGGGCGAGGATTCGGACGTGGACGTGCTGGTTGCCCTCGCCGAGGAGCGGCCTATGTACCTCTCCTACCTCGCCGTACGCTTGACGCGAGCGCTCGGGCGCGACGTCGACGTGCTCTCACTGGCGCACGTGCGCGCACACGACCCGGCGCTGCTCGGCGCCATCTTGCGAGACGGACGCCCCGTGGTTGACCGTGACGGCTCCTGGCCCGTGCAGATCGCCAAACGCAGGGGTGCCGAACGCTCCGCGGCAAAGGCACGCGCCGAACGCCATCGTCGCGCCGCCCGGGCCGTCGCGCAACTGATCGGAGGATAGGTGGGCAGGGAACGCGATAACGCGCGTCCCTCGCCCGGCAAGCAATCCCCCCGTCGGCGCGACGAGGTCACAACCTCCGAGGAGGACCGCGAACGCATCGAGCGACACCTGGAGCGTATGCCGCTCGAGCGGGAGGCGCTGCTGCTGGCCATGCATCAGTTCGGGGCGGACTTCGACCGCGACGCTTGGCGGGCAGCGTACGAGGCGTTCTCGGCCGAGGAGCACAACCGGGTAGTGCAGGTCACGAGCAATCTGCGCGCCCTGGTGGACAACGCTGTTGAGCTGGCGCGCTTCGCCGCGACGTTGACCGGGCTGCGTCCCGCCGGACGCCGACCGAGCACAAACGCCGATATCGAGGCGCTGCGGGCCGACGGCGCGCTGACCGGCGAGCAGACCTACAAACTCGTACAGCTCAAGGAGCTCTGTGACAGGCTGCGCCACGAGTATGCCTACGTCGACGCCAACGACGTGCACGTCGCGGTGCACACGCTGCTGAAGCTCCTACCGAGCTTCACGGCCTCCTACGTCGGGTGGCTGGCCGAGTACGGCGTCGAGATCAGCTGACGCTTCCAGGCGAGCAATGAGAGGCGAAGGAGAAGCCTGAAGAACGCAGCCCTCGAGTACGGTGGGTTTTCTGCCGGACGAGCTGCACGCTCTTGGATTGCGCCTGGGTCGGGGCGACTACGAGTCCGACGATCGCCAGATGGGCGCTGAGACGACCGTGACCTGCGCTGAGCAGAGCGCGTCCCGTGCCGTCCAGCTTGATCTTCACCGTCTTCGCTTCGTCGCCCGAGATCGAGAAGCTCGCAGATCCGACCGTGACCGCGCTGGCGGCCCGCTTCTTCCTGGCCTTCGCCTCGGCCGTGAGCGTGAGATGGCCCTCGCAGGCCATGCTCCCTGCACAGTCGAGCTTCACGAGCGCCATGCCACTGCCCTGTACCGCAATGCTCGTATTGACGAGCGACACTGCACCGGATTCGGGGCCTGTGGTCGCTGGCGTCGCGGCCGGCGGAGGCGCCGGCGTGCTGCTTGGGGGCGCCAGCACTGTCAGAGCGCGTACCTTCGTCGTGAACGTGGACGCAGATATCCCCGCGCATGTAGGAAGCTCTGCGTGTGAGAACGACGCATCCCAGTAGACAGTTCGGGCCGTCGCCGTCGCCTTGGTCGAGGTGAATGTGTACATATCTTCGCGCCCGGAGGACATCGGTTCCAGCTGCCCGGACCCGAGACCGCTATCGATGTCGGGGCTCGACAGCAACGCTGGCGAGGACGCCACGGCGAACGTCACCGGCGCCTCGGAGCTGCCCGAGAAAGTCACGGGAGCGCCGACTGACACCGTGAATTCGCTGGATGGACTCAGGGAGGGTTCGAGCGTGACCAAGTTCGCATGAGCGGCAACGAGGCAGGCAATCTGTGGGTTAACTTCGGCAGTGTACGCCTGCGCCGGGCGAGCGGTGACCGCTGCACACCCCAGCACGCACAGCGCACACGTAACCCACACCCGGCCGTTCCGCCAATCACTCATCGACGTCTTCATACAAGCTCCCGAGTCGATGGTTCCACCCCTGCTACCCCCGATCATCCGCGGACAAATGTACACCATTTTTTCTGGATCGATCGGATCAATGGATCAGGCGGGCCCGTACCTCGGCTCCGTTCAGGCGTCCACTGAGAGCAGCGCCTCGCGCCTCGATCGTCCCGTGCACGCGCCCGCGGATCGTTAGGCGCGCTGTCGCGTTGGCGAGCTGCAGCGATCCGCTGACCGAGATGCCCGGTATGTCGATCAGCCGCCTGAGCTTCACCTGGGCTCCCTGAAGCTGCCAGGAGCCGCCGTGCAGCCCTCCGCCCCCGAGGCTCGCCGGTGCAACGAGGCCACCAGCCGCACCAGATCCCCACACATGTCGTGTGTGAACGCACGACACGCCCCGCCACCGCAGATCCCCGTGTCGAGCACCCTGCGCAACGCCCTCACACGCTGACTGTCGAGCGGATCGCTGCCCGCGAGCGGGACCGGCGAGTCGAGCACCATGCGCGCAACCCCGTCTGGATACTCACGCGCATACATCCCCGCGACCTTCGGATCCATGCCTAACGGCCTCGATCCTGGGCGAGGCCGGTCGCTACGGCGTGTCGGGGGATTGAGGGGAGCCGCTGGCTCCCTCAAATTCCCCCCGCTCAGTCTGCAACTCCTCGCGGAGCAGTAGACGCTGGGACCACTCGCGCACAGACGCGACAAGCTGGCGTACGGCAGCGCGATCGAGCGGGCGACTCAATTGGTCGCTGTATCGCGCATCCACCGCCCACGGTGTGAGGTCCTCGAGCTGTTCACGGTGCTCGGGGCTCTCGATCCCGTGATGCTCCAGCAGCGTGGTGAGATAACCAATGCTGTGCGTGTGCTGGAACTCGACTTCGTTGAAGGCGAGGACAGCCTTCATACGCTTCTCGACCGCTTGCTGAACGTGGAAACCTAAAGCATCGTCGGGCACATCGGGGTCGTCAAGCACCTTCTCGAGAATGGTCTCGTCGCCAATGGCCTTGTGCTCAAGGAGCGAAGCCAGCTCCCGCGCGTCAGGATTCGGCAACGACGTGTCCCTCGCGCAGCGCCTCGTGAAGCAGCGTGCCCTTGACCGCGCCCCATCGCTGGGCGTACTGCTCGCTGACGACGACGACGTCGGCTGGGATCAAGAGCCGCCCAAGGATCCTGCTGAGGCGCGCCATCTCGCCGAAGCGATCGTTGACCTCGCGCTCGATGACGAGGAAGTCATAGTCGCTGCGCTTGCCTGCATCGCCGCGGGCGTGCGAGCCGAAGAGCAGGACCTTCGCATGGGCACCCGCAGCCTCGACAAGGGCTTGCGCGGCGCGGTCGATGGTCGTTTGCTCGGCGGTGGTACTCATGCACTCGATTGTACTTCCCGCCCTCAACGACCACGGCGCCAAGCGCCACGGCCCCTACTCCCAAGGCACTCAGCGGTCGCGGTGGTCACGTGACATGACGATGCCGCTCGAGCGCTAGGCAGCTTGCGCTCGCGGCGTCTACTTCTTCTTGCCGCCTCGGGTATCGTGGGTCTTCTGCTGGACGAGCTGCACGCCCTTGGATTGCGCCTGGGTCGGGGCGACTTCGAGTCCGACGATCGCCAGATGGGCGCTGAGACGACCGTGACCTGCGCTGAGCAGAGCACGTCCCGTGCCGTCCAGCTTGACCTCCACCGTTTTCGCTTCGTCGCCCGAGATCGAGAAGCTCGCGGATCCGACGGTGACCGTGCTTGTGATCCTCTTCTTCCTGCCCTTCGCCTCGGCCGTAAGGGTGAGATTGCCCTCGCAGGCCATATGCCCCGTGCAGTCGAGCTTCACGAGCGCCATGCCACTGCCCTGGACCGCGATGCTCGTGCTAACGAGCGACACTGCACCGGATTCGGGGCCCGTGGTCGCTGGTGTCGCGGCCGGCGAAGGCATCGGCGTGCTGCTTGGGGGCGCCAGCACTGTCAGAGTGCGTACCTTCGTCGTGTAGGTGGACGCGGACATCCCTGCGCATTCCGAGATATTTGCGGTTGAGAACGACGCATCCCAGTAGACCGTTCGGGCCGTCGCCGTCGCCTTAGTCGAGGTGAATGTATACGCATCTTCGTGTCCGGAGGACATCGGTTCCGGCTGCCCGGACCCGAGACCGCTGTCGATATCGGGGCTCGACAGCAACGCCGGCGAGGACGCCACGGCGAACGTCACCGGCAACCCGGAGCTGCCCGAGAAGGTCACAGGGACGCCAACAGGCACCGTGGATTCATTGGATGGACTCAAGGAGTATTCGAGCGATTCGAGCGCGGTCAAGTCGGCCCTGCCATCACCGGAGCAGAAAACCCACGGTGGAATTTCGACCACACGCGCCTGCGCCGGGCGAGCGGTGACCGCCGCCGCACACCCCAGTACGCACAGGGCGCGCACAGCCCAGACGCAACCATTCCGCCAATCACTCATCGATGTCGTCATACGAGCTTCCGAGTTGATGGGTCCACCCTGCTACCTCGCATCATCCGCGGACAAGTGTACACATTTTTTCTGGATCGGTCGGATCAATGGATCAGGCGGGCCCGTACCTTGGCCCAGCACTTCCACGATGGTCATCGCGACAGCGGTCGCGCCGCGAGCGGCCAGCGTCGAGCCAAACGCAGGGGTGCCGAACGCGCCGCGGCGAAGGCACGCGCCGAACGCCATCGTCGCGCCGCCAGGCCGTCGCACAACTGATCGGAGGATAGGTGGGCAAACGGTGCTTGCTAGCGCTCAGGAGGGGTGCGCTTCGGCTGCCGCTGGAATAGCGGGCACCGCTGGGTCCGTGCTTGCGTCGTCGGCGTCGCGCTTCATCTCGATCGCGCGGCGAGCGCCCTGGGAGAGCAGCATCGCACTTTCGGCCAGCTCGCGGACGGCCTCAGGGGTCGCCTCCACAAGTCGATCCCCGCGCACGATCTGCGCCACGTCACGCGCCCCATTCGAGCGATGCAAGCCACTCTCCATGCCCTGAGGGTACCTCATGTCGCGGGCTTTCTCGCGCGTTCGATACGCGTCGTAAGGAGCCGCGCGAACGGCTCGATGTCCCCGTCGGACGAGCAGAGCGCCGGCGCGACGGCATCGTCGTGGTCGGTCATGTCCGCATCCTGGGCGAATTCGACGGCGGGTAGTCCCAATGACCACAGTACGGCCGAGAGCGCGACGAAGCCCGTGCGGTGGTTCCCGTCAGCAAAGGGATGCACGCGCAGGATGCCCGCATACAGAGCGCCCGCCACACGGGTCCGCTCCAGAAGACTGGCGTTACGCTTCGCGAGTCGTTCAACGTCGCCGTTGAACGAGACGCAGACCTCCGCGAGATCCCGGCGCAGAGTGTCGGGCGAGCTTCCCTCGATCTGGCGCATCCCACCATCCGCGGTCACCACCCCGAAGTACGCGCGCTCTTGGCGGAGGCGCCCGCCGTCATAGGGGAAATGGCGAGCGAAGATCGCTCCATGCCACCAGCGGACTCGCTCAGGCGTCATCTCCAGCTGACTCCGCCAGAAGACTCGCCGGGCATCCATAAGAACACGTCCCAGCTCGTCCCCGAGAGCTCGCCAGGTCTCCTCCGGCGACAGACGACCTGCCCTGTAGAAGCGCGAGCCCTCATTGTCGCGATAGCGCGAATGCCTGGATTCGTCCATCCACCGAGGATGCCAAGCAACGCGGACCCCTGGCTGCTAAAGCCGGGCGCTCTGCCTCCTTACCCATCAGCACCAGCGCGTCGATGCCGAGTTGCTTGGCGATCCGCCTGGTCGAGATGAATGTCTATATGTACGGGGAGCTGCGCGACATCATTCCAGCTGCCCGGACCCGAGAACGCTATCGATGTCACGAGGCTAATGGATCGCCCCGCCGGTCGAACCCACTGGACTCCGCCCGCGCCCCCAGCTTCGCGCCATGGTTGTCCGGAATCGATGGCCAGTTTATGAAGCGGCAGTGACCTCAAACAGCTCTATGCGCGCGGCGTGGCCGCTCGAGGCCGCGAGGCGCCCGTCGCAGGTGATGAGCGGCGCATCGAGCGTCTCGGCAAGCGCGATGAACGCGGCGTCATAAGCGCTGAGATTGTGACGCAGCTCCTAGATGCGATCGCTCAGCGGCTCGTGCGGGTAGCGAAGAAGCGCTGTTGCGGCGAAATCGGTGCGTGCGTCCGTTGCGCGCTCGGCTGTGATCTCGTCGCGGATCCTCATGCCGCGGAGGGCGTGGAGGATCTCCACGTCGATCAAATGGGGTGCGTGCAGGTCTCCGTCTTCGGAAAGGCGCTCGGTAAGTCCTGGGGCCGGCTCGCGTGCTGCGATTGCGTCGAGGATCGCCGAGGTGTCGATGACGAGCATCGTCAGCCGCGGTCGCGGCCGGCGCGTACAGCAGCGACGATCGCCTCGCCGCTCGCGCCGCCAGCTCGTGCGCTTGCCCGTGCAAGCAAGTCTGCTACTGGCGGCCTCCGCGCCGCGCGCTCGAGCTCTCCGAGCGCATAGTCGGAGAGGGACACACCCGCAGTAGCGGCGCGTGCCCGCAGGGTGCGATGGACTTCGTCGGGGACGTTGCGCACCTGGATCGCCTTCATCGTGGCATCGTACCAGATCACATGTTCTACACCCAAGTCGCCCCCAATCCACACTTTGCCCGCGCACGCCTCGAGGTAGTCGCAGCCGCCACAGCTTCTTTCTTCCTCAAGGGGTAGCCACCTGATCTGCCCCGGGTTTTTGGAGTGGCGTTGCCGGAATCCTCCAGCCCTTAGCGAGGAGGAAGACATGCCGAGCAGGTACCAGCCGAGGCGCCGCCCGGCTACTCCATCCCCAGCGGCCCGGCCGAGTCGCCAGAGAGGAACTGGCGGACGAACGGGTTCTCGGAGGCGAACAGCTCCGCGGCGGGGCCGGACTCGACGATGCGCCCGCGCCAGAGGATCGAGATGTGCTCGGCAACGCGGCGGGCGGAGAGGATGATCACGTCGCCCTCGTCGGGGTACAGCAGGCCGACGATGTGCTTGATGCACACCGCAATCGAGCGTCATCACGGCCAGTTCACGGGGATATCCGCCTGACTACCTTGAGAAGCATCAGCGTGTGGGGCACCGTGGGGTTTTGAGGATCGTCCGCGTGAGGAGGTGCGAAAGACATGCGTGTGGGCGCGGGGCCTCCCTGCCCCGCGTCTCGGGGCCCCGGCGCCGGTCGCGCTCAATGGCGAGATATATGCCAGATCCAAGCCCAGGCTGCTCGCTGCGCCGCCAGCACTCGATCTCCCCGACCCCGTCGGAGCGCTCCCCCGCCGGCGTCTGGATCTCGCGCTGGCACAACTACGCGACAGCGGCCACATGCACATGCGATGGGACGACGACGACCGCTTCTTCCCCCAAGGAGAGCGCTACGATGCGGGCATGAATGATCTGTTCTCCGTACCCCTTGGCTATGTAGGCCCCGATCAGGGCCCCGATGGCGAGATGTCGCTTCAGTCCGTCCCACCCGAGGCTTTTGAGCACCGCGGGAAGTGGGTCGCCCTGCGCGGGGGCCGGCTGATCGCGGTCGCGGACACCTGGGATGAGCTGCTCGAGGAGCTTGGAGAACGGCGCTCGGAAGTGTCGTTCTTCGAGGTACCCGCAACACCCAGCTACGCCCTCTAGCGCGACGCGACGGTGCCGCGCCGCAGGTTCCCCTACAACGCGGACGGCATGGCGTCCCTGGATGTGCGCATCCAGGCTCAGAGCGGCCCCGAGGTCGACCTGATAGGGATCGTCGACTCGGGCGCCTCCACCACAGTCCTCTCCAGAAGGCACGCTGAAAAGCTCGGACTTGGACCCGTAGATCTGCGCGAGGCGGGAACGATCGGCGTCGCCGATGGCAGCAAGGTCCACTGCTGGACCGCGGTCGTGCCAATACGCGCTCAGGTCCTGGAGCTCTCCTCCTTGGACGCTCTGCTTCCCTGGGGACCCGTATTCGCCCTCAACGCCATCTTCCTGGAGCACGCCATTCCCCTGTTGGGGCAGGCCGACTTCATGGCCACCTTCAGAGTCACCCTGGCCCGAGACGTCAGCCCAGCCTGGTTCGAGCTGGGGCACCAGGGCTCTCTGTGAGGCCCGCAGATACAAAATCGTGTCACGGATCAATGACGAGAAATGCCACCCACGGCTATGAGCGGATATTCGTCGTTTAGAGGCGTCCCTGCGGCGCCGCACACAGTTGCACCAGCGGTGCCCGGCCTGCCAGCTCGCGGCGAGCGCTGGCCTTCGCCGGAGGCGCCGCGGTACTACTACTCCATCCCCAGCGGCCCGGCCGAGTCACCCGACAGGAACTGGCGGACGAACGGGTTCTCGGAGGCGAACAGCTCCGCGGCGGGGCCGGACTCGACGATCCGCCCGCGCCACAGGATCGAGATGTGCTCGGCGACGCGCCGGGCGGACAGGATGTCGTGGGTGATCACCACGTAGGTGCCGCCGTTCTCCGCGTGGACTTCCTTGATGAGCTCGCACAACAGCGCGGTGCGCACCGGGTCGAGGCCCGAGTCGGGCTCGTCGAAGAGCACAATCTCGGGGTCCAGCACCGATCGTGCCGAACACCCCAACGCATGACGCGTGCGCAGCGCTGTTCAAGGCACTCAGCGGTCGCGGTGGTCACGTGACATGACGATGCCGCTCGAGCACTAGGCAGCTTGCGCTCGCGGCGTCTACTTCTTCTTGCCGCCTCGGGTATCGTGGGTTTTCTGCTGGACGAGCTGCACGCTCTTGGATTGCGCCTGGGTCGGGGCGACTTCGAGTCCGACGATCGCCAGATGGGCGCTGAGACGACCGTGACCTGCGCTGAGCAGATCGCGTCCCGTGCCGTCCAGCTTGACCTCCACCGTTTTCGCTTCGTCGCCCGAGATCGAGAAGCTCGCGGATCCGACCGTGACCGCAAACGAGGTGACAATCCCGCCCGCCCAAGCGGACACGATCAGCCCCCCGACCAGACCTTCACCGCCCGACGGCGCAACCGCAGCCAGGACCCACCCGGCAAGCCCGACCACCAACCACACCACCCCGACCGCCGTCCAACGCCGATTTCCACAGCGCACACCCGCCACAAAGGGCACCCACGACCCAAGCCCGAACGGAAGCAACGAAAACCACAACCACCACCCAGGAGACCGCGCTACCCGTGCCCCGCCACCCATGCCTCAAGCACCATTTACCCACAGATGCACAAGCGCAGCGCAGCGCCGCACACAAAACACACTACGGAAGTGACCGCATGACCGCATCAAAAAGGTCAACGAAGCGCTCGACCATCTTACTCTCAAAAATCCTGCCTATCGTCAGTCGTACTATCCGCCTCCACGCTCTCACCTTACTCACCTACACCCGAATTAGCGAAATCTTCATACCCAGCCTTTACACCTTCCCACAAAAGTTTACCGTTGGCGCCACTAGCTTTCCACGCTTCGGTGGCCCCTTCGCCACATACCTACCCACATTACTCCAGAAATGCTCGACAGGTCGAACGACATGCTTATCGACCCAATGCCCGATCGCACCAAAAATACTCGCGTCACGCGCACACGGACCCGAGTACCCCTTTTCACCAGACGCCCCCCGACAGACCCGGACAACACCACTCTGCTGGCCTTCGCCTTCACCAACAGTTAGCGGCTGGACGAGGATCGCCGGTTCGGCATACGCTTCTCCCTTCGCCGGCTGGCCGTTTTCCGAGCCCGGGTGGTAGCTGGCGTATTCATAGGATCCTTCTTCTTGAGGACCACGGAGCACCAGCGTCGTGTGTCTGATGTCGTCGTCGTAGACACATCTTCGAGTCATTAGATCCAGCCAGTCTCTCGCAGAGAGTTACGGCTTCGGTGACCGATCACGCTGACCGCTATGCTTACGGCTGCGCGATCCGCGGCGCATAGCAACCCCAGCCGCAGCACCTGCCGCAGCCACCACGCCAACGGCCACACTGCTTCTCCAAGTCTGGTTGGAGCCAAAGTGGTCTAGCACCGCAATCGCTGCTGCGACGAGTACCAGAGCAAGAACGTCGCGTAGTCTCATCGCTAGAGCGCTCTACACGCTTTTTCGGCTGCTTTCTGACCGGCGATGCCCCCAGCAAAGCCACCCGGGACGTCCCCAATGAGACCTCCGAAAAAGCCTCCAACGCCTCCGCCGAGTATGCCACAAGTTTCGATATTTTCTTTTTCCGATCCAGTCCCGTTTTTCAAATGTTCAATCCGCCTGCGGCAATTTCTTCTGCCTTCGGCGCCATGACACGCGGCGCCGGGACCACCCTTTGCATCACGGGCACACGGCCCTTCCGAGCCGGCTGTACACAGCGGGATCTCGGAGCCAAAGACAGTTGCGCCTTCACCAGCAGCTTCGCCGCCCAGCGGCTGAACGAGAACCGCGGATTCTATGTGCGCTTCTTCCTTGCCAGCGCCGTGCTGGTAGCTGGCGTATTCGTAGCTGCCTTCTTCTTGAGCACCCGGGACTTTTCACTCCTCGGGCGGTACATCACGTCGAGCACGCCGACGATATGCAACTCCGAGCATACCCCCGGCAGCGACACACAGAGAGGTAGCCACAACGGACCCCGAGAAGTTATCTCCGATGACGGCGAGCTGGATCACCAACATTAGGGCGGCGAGCAGGACAAAGATACCGATGTACTGGTGAGGTTGCATTTGCTGTCTGCGCGGCATCACAGTCTCCTCACGGCCATATTGCGATGCATGCCCCACCGGCTATGAGAGCGCCGGGTACATCTCCGACCGCGCCGCCTATGGCGCCCGCGATTGTGCAGCCGACATCTCTGACGGTCACATGGCCGTGGCCGTGGCTGGGGATTCCCACGCACCTATGCCCCTGCCAGTGTCCGCCGTATTGTTCGCAGCGCGAGCCATATTCGGCGAAGATACGGCGCCATTCATCTTCGTCGAAGCCGCCGTCTTCGCTACTGTCGCCGCCTAGTGGCGTGTAGAGCACGGCTGGTTCAGCGTGTGGTTCTTCGTGCCCTTCGCTAGCGCCTTGGTGGTAGCTGGCGTATTCATACCCGCCTTCTTCTTCCCACCATTCTTCGCCCCATTCTTCTTCTTCGCCGCCGGCGTATTGGGGGCCGGCGGCCCAGTATGCTGCCCAGCTTGCCTCTTGTGCTGCGGCTTCTGCTTCTCTTCTGGCGGCGGCTTCCTCGGCGGCGGCTTCGGCTGCTTTGGCGGCGGCTTCTTCGGCGGCGCGTTGGGCTGCCGCTTCGTGGGACTGTTGGTTGATGGCTGCGGCGATGTTGCTGTTGACGCTGGCGGAGTAGTCGCCGGTGGGATCGTCGGTGTTGACGGGGTCGCCGAAGGTGTAGCTGTATGCGTTTGCTGAGCCGCCGGGGATGGGGTCTGGTTGTAGGAAGCGTCCGAGCTCGGGTACGTAGGAGCGGGCGCCCATCGCGATGACCCCGGAGGGGAGTTCGGTTGGGAGCTCGAGGGCTCCGAGCCAGGAGTACTTGGGTGGCAGGCTCGTTGTTGGTACGCCGAACTCGCTGGTATCGGCTTTCGAGGCTAGTTCTGTCGCGGTTTCGGACAGGTAGGCGGTGGCGATGATGTCGCCGTGGAGGTTGGTGAGCTGTAGCACGGGGGTTTCGCTGTTGTTCTGGATGGCTGCAAGGGTACCATTGATCCCGGGGATGTTGCGCGTCCATTCGCCGGCGGTGTTCGTGGTCCAGGCGGGCGAGTTGCTGGGTTCGGCGTAGTGGAGGGTGGTGGTCGCGACTTTTTTGCCGGTGGCGATCGTTTCGAGCGTTCGTCCGGCGGGGTCGAGGTTGTAGCCGATCGTCTCGCCGTTTTGTGTCTGACTCGCGATCTGGTTGTCGGTGTAGTAGGTGTTGGTGAGTTCTTCGGAGGGTTCTTTGCCGCCGGCGTCTGTGGCAGGTAGCGCGGTGATGTCGCCGAATTCGTTGTATTTGACGCCGGTGTCGGTGAGGCGGTCGGCTTCGTCGTAGGTGTGTTTTTCTTCGGTGCCTTTTTCGGTTGCGCATTCGCCTTTGGAGTTCGGTTCGTCGGTCGTGAGGCTCGTGCGGTTGGTGTCCGTTTCGTAGGTGTAGATCCGGGTTGTGCATTTGCCGCCCGTGGGGGTGTTCTGGACCTGTGTGAGCCTGCCTGCGGCGTCGTAGGTGTAGGCCTGGTGTGAGAGGGTGCTGGTCTGTTCGAGCGATTGGCCGTGGATCGAGGGGACGACGGTGTCGCTGAACCACGTGCAGTTTTCGGTGCAGTGCGTTGTCTTCTTGTATTCCAGTGCGGTCGGCTTGCCGGTCGAGTTGTATGTGTAGGTGGCGGTCATGCCGTTGGGGTAGCCCTCGGTGAGCATGTTCCCTTCGGCGTCGTAGGTCGCGGTGAACTTCATACCTTCGTGGGAGGAGTCCACGAGTTCGCTCAGCAGCCCCGTTGTCGCGTTGTATGTGTAGGACTGCGTGCCCTTCCCGTCGTTGGCTTTGATCAGACGGTAGTCCTTTTCTTTTTCGTATTCATAGGTGGCGGTGTTTTCGCCTGCGTCGGTGTAGCTGGTGAGCTGTCCGAGGGTGTTGTAGATGCTCGTGATCGTTTTGGTTTTGCCTTCGGTGGTGGTGCTCTGCTTTTCAAGCGCACCGGTTTTTTCGTTGTATTCGTCAGTGACGGTCGGTAGCGCGGTACCTACGGTGGAGCTGACCGCGCTGGTTTTCAGGCGGCCGGCCGCGTCGTACGTCGCGGTCTTGGTGCGAGTCGTGGAGCCGACGGTTTCGGTGGTTTTTTCCGGCTCGTCCCAAATGTTGTATGTCGTGGTCGTGGCCGGGAGGCTGGGTAGACCGCTGGTTTCTGGCTGTTTCGCGGGCTGGGTCTGACAAGCCAGGCCGGCCCATTCGGGGTGTTCCCCACACATCGGGTATTTCGTGTTCGCCGCGGTGGTGTAGTAGATCGTTTCGGTTGCGTGCGGTGATTTTTCTTTCGGGTTCGCCGGCATCCGTGTTTCGCTTACTTCGCCCGTGCTCGCTTCATACATGATGGTGTGCGTGAGTTTCAGCCCGTTCGGGTCCGTCGTTACCGATGTCGGCTTGCGTAGTTTCCATCCGAGGTTTTCCTGGCCCGAGTAGGACGTTGTGGTTTCGCGTACGTCGAATTCTTCTTTGCTCGTCGTCTGCGCGCCGTCGGTCTGCTTCGTCACGAGATCGTAGGGGCCGCCTTCGGCCGGGGCTCCTTCGTCGTAGTAGTACTTCACGTGGTCGCGCGCGAGGGCTTCTTCGCCGGCTTTTTCCTTGCCTTTCGCTAGCTTGACGGTATGTTGCGGCCCGAGCGTTTCGAGTAGCCGCGTGCCGGGTTCCGAGCCCGTTTCTTCGTATACGCTTTCGCTGTCGAGCAGGTTCGATGCTTCGGCTGTTTTGCCGGTTTCTTTGAGCGCGGCCACCCGGTTGTCGGGGCTCAGCGTCCGCACGACATCGTTGTAGGTGTTGTATTCGGTAGTCGATACTCCACCGGTGCGTGAGGATATGTTGACCGTACGGCCCTTCTCATCCACGTAGTAGATCGTCGCGCCTTCGTAGCTGCTGGCGGGCCAGCCCTGCGGCTTATCCGGCCCGAAGATCGCCATGCCTTCCGTCGGGTCGTCTTTCTGCCCCCACTTTTCGACTTCTTCTTTGCTGAGGCTCGGCGCGTCTGTGCCGGCGCCGGAGACCGGCACGTTGTACTCAATCGTCGAGCCCGGCCCGGGTGAAGTTTCGGCGCCTTCGGTGCCGTGGTTGGCACTCCACTTCTCAACGCCGTTGTCTGACGCGACACTGGATGTATTTGTGACCCAGGCGTTCCCTTTGCTATCCAGGAACAAGCCCATGGGCCGCTTGAACGCACCGGTTCCGCTTGCCCCGAACTGGCCTATGTATTCACCGGTCTTCGTCAAGATCTGGACCCGGCCTTCTACTAGGCTTTCTTGAGCGTCCACGACCCACAGGTCTTCGTTGCTATCCATCGCGACCCCCTCGGGTTCGGTGAACTCGCCGTTCCCCGTCCCCTCTCTATTGAACCCTGATCCGCATTCGGGCTCGCGAGCGCCGTGATAGAGGCGTTTGAAGAGAACCTGTTCCGGCGCTTTCTGTGTTTCCGTGGCCCACAGCGAGCCATCCGTGTCCGTGAGCTGTGAGGGAAACATTTCGTTTTCGTGTTCTTCGTGGCACCCCATCGTGTGGTGCGCTAGTTCCGTTCCTGACGTGCTGTACTCTCGGATCTCGTGTTCGCTACTCAACGCGATCCAGAGGTCGCCTTCGCTGTTCAGGGCGATACCTTGGGCGCCCTGTCCTACTTTGAATTCTTTACTGTATTTCCCGGTTTCTTCGTTGTACTCCTCGACGCGTTCACCGTCGGTGACCCAGACATCGCCGTTGGCGACCGCCACACCGAACGCGTTTTCCAACTCGCCTGCGCTCGTGCCGTGCCCGCCGACGCTCTGAATGAATTTGCCGGTTTCGCCGTTGAACTCATCAACTCGGGTTTCGGCGTCCACCATCCATACGTTGCCTTTTGAGCTCACTGCTACGTCTGTCGGCCTGAATTCGTCTCCGCCTGGCCCGTAGACGCCGTACTTCGATTCGTATCTCGCTTCTTCTCCTTTCGGATCGTAGTAAGTCTGGAAACGGTTGTTGCCCGTATCGCCGACGGTCAAGACACCCGGTGATGGTGTACTCGTAGCGTAGGCCAATCCCTCGGGTTCGTCAAATTCTTGCGTACCCGAGCCACGTTTGCCGAATTCAAGGTTGACATTTCCGGGCGTGCCCCCTATCAGAATCTTCATCGATTGCACGCGGCTGTTGCCCGTGTCAGCGACGATTACATAACGTTCGTAGCCGTACTTCCCGACGACGACCTCCGTCGGATCTTTGAACTGGGGTTCTTTGCCTACGTCTTTTTCTGAGCCGCTTTTACCGAAGTTGTTCCAGTTGCCACATGTTTCTCCGAGCGACGCCAACCGATTGTTGCCGCTATCGGTAACGAGCAAGTAGCCTTCGGTGTAGGCGATTCCCACTGGTGCTTTGAACTCTTTTTCGCCGGTACCGGCCGAGCCGCACGATTTTACGAATTCTCCGGCTTCTGTGAACTCCTCCACACGGTTGTTGCCTGTGTCGACGACCCATAGGTCTTTTTCGCTGCCGGTAGCAATGCCGCTGGGGTCTTTGAACTTTCCTTCGGTCGTTCCTTCGCTCCCAAAATGTTTGCCCAGGTATGTGCCGCTTTCGTTGTACTCCTTGACTTCATTGGTCCCGGATTCGACGACCCAAAGATCGCCGCTTGAGTTCACGGCGATCCCCTTGGGTTTTTCGGCGTAGAAGCTTCGTAGCGGAACACCCTGGCGCGTGAGCTCCTCGACGCGGTTGCTAGCTGTGTCGGCGGCCCACACGTGATCTTCCAGGCCGCTCGCCACGAACGACGGGTGTTCGTAGTGTTCAAATGGTTCCCGGGCCGGGATCGTGAAGCTATAGGTCGGCACGAGCACGCTCGCGATGGGGCCCACTTCCGCGCTTGAGACGGTCACAGAGCCTCCGCCATTGATCGCCGTAACTTCTACAGCCAGCTTTTGCCCGATTTCCGACTTAACCGGCGTGTAGCTCGCGTTCGTCGCACCCCGGATCGGCGTGCCTCCGTGAGTCCACTGGTAGGCGTAGGCGACCGGGCTGCCGCTCCATTTCCCATTCGAGACACTCAGCCGGGTCCCGACGACCGGGGTTCCCGAGATCGCCGGCGCTTCTTCATTTGCCACGTTATTCCCGTTCCACAGTTCGGCCGAGGCCGGCGCCTGCGTGACCTTCAGGAGTCGCCCAGGACTGGAATCGCTCGGAATCATCCCGTAGGTAAACGCCCACGACTCCTGACCAGGCGCCGTCAGCGCAGTTACATGCCCTTCGGCGTCATATCCGTAGGTCGTCTTTAGCGCCGGTGAGATCTGTGGATCCCACTCGGCACGCAACCTACCCTGTTTGTCGTAGGAGTATTGCGCCACCGGAGTCGCCACGGTTTCTTTAGAAGGATTGGAAGGGTTATGCGCGATCAAGAGGACTTCCTTGAGGCGACCCTTGTATTCGTTCCATTCGCTCTCGTTTTCGCCTGTCGCCTTCGTTTCTTTGCCATAGACGAATTCCAACGCACGGCAGCCCTTCGGGAGTTCTTCGTGTTTTTCAAGCTTTGAGTAACACAAAGACACGCCAGCCGGTTCGGGCGCGAGCGCCCCCGTCGGCTCGGTCACGCCTTCGACCGTCTGATAGATGTATCTCAGCGTCTGTGAAGTCAGCGGCCCTTCCTGCTTCGTCGGCTTCCACAGGCTCCCGACGGGACCACTCGTAGACGTGAAGCGGGTGGTCGCGCTGTCAGCCGCATCCCTGAGTACGTATTCCGTCAGTTCGCCTTTTGCATTGTTGACTTCGGACAGCGTGAGACTCGCATCGCCCGCAGGCGAGGTGAATTTTCCGCCCCCGCTGCTCGTGAATGTCGACTGGCCCCCGTTCGCCGCGGTCAACGTGACATTACCGTTCAGTAGTTTCGTGAGGCTTTCCTGGCCGCCAACGCTCAAGGCCCACTGCGGACCAAGCGGTCCTTCTGAACCAGCGGTCAAATGACGAGACCCGTAGTGTCGTGCGACCGTCAAGCTCGACCCCGGAGCGCCCACCGATACATCCGTCACGCCCACACTGAACTCACCCGACTGCGGGTCCACGGCACCCGGACCCAAAGGCACGGGCGTGGCATGATGAACTTTGAGCGTGATTTCTTCCGTGGCGACGTTACCAGCGTTGTCAGTTACTGTCGCCTTGACCTTATGTTCTCCAGCACCCAATTCATCACCGTTGATCGCCAGTACGTAACTTGCGGTGCACGGACCAGATGAGCAGAACCCCCCTTTGCCGACTTCGCGCCCGTCTATGGCAACAGCTATCGATTTTATTCCCGAGCTCGGAGTCGAGCCTGAGCCATCTGTTGCTTCGACCCGCAGAGTGTACTCTGCTTCTCCAATTGCATTACCGCTCCCTAAACCAGAGAAAATAATGTTATAGGGTGGGGCAGTGTCGATTTTGATTTTAGCGGTAGCGGTTGCGCTCAACCCCGCGGCGTCTTCGACCTTGCCTTCCACCGTGTCTTCGCCTTCCGGCAGTTCGCCACCTTCAGCAGAGCCCAGCGCATAAGAAAGAGCTTTACCGTTGCCACTCGCTTTGGCGACACAGGCAGGTTCATAGCACTCATAGCACTGGGCCCCCACGCATTCGTTCCGCGCTTCGTTCTTGAACGCAGAACCCCAACCCGCCTTACTCGGCGAGCTCAAACCCTCCTTGTATACCCCAATACCAGGATCGTCCGCAAAGAGACCCAACGCAGACGACGCGATTTCGCTCGATTTGTGCCAACTGCCCCCATACAACGCGTTCGGCTTACCTTCGATCGTCCCGTCCGTCGTATCAAAACTAGCCGACGGCCCCTTTTCCTGGTTGATGTAAACGCCCAGATCTTCCATCTTAGCTTCGAAATAGGTTTCGATGGTTCGCGTCGCT
Organism: uncultured Solirubrobacterales bacterium; assembly: GCA_963715925.1. GTDB lineage: Bacteria > Actinomycetota > Thermoleophilia > Solirubrobacterales > Solirubrobacteraceae > Palsa-744. The sequence goes on from OY970282.1 coordinate 701,569, forward strand.
TCCTGCTCGAAGATCGCAGAGTTCCCCGGACTGCCGGCAACACCCGCCGCACCACACGATGCTTCTATGCAAACCTTCTCTTCACCGTCTTGATAAGGTTCAACCGTGTGCGTGTGAGGCGTCCACGATGTCTTCTTTTCTTCTTTGCCAGCGCTATTCCACAACGCGATGTCGTTCTGGATGGCAGGAGGTTCAGTGGGGTCGAGTTCGCTGGCCTTCCCCGCAAACTCATAGACCCGCGATTCTCCCTGCGTGGGGTACTCGAAGAACCCATGCTGTCCGGAGGTCAGGTTGGCGACGTATCCCCCTCCATCATGCAGACCTCCCCCGCCGCGTGCCGCCTGGAATGCTTGCCTGTTGGTGGCTTCGAACGCCCAGTTTCCCGATTCCCCGCCTCTGGCGTTCACCAAAGCGTAGCTATCGATGACCGTAGGGTCAACCTCTATCGGGTACTCATATTCCCCCTGCCGAGCATCGACCGACAACGTCAACACATCACCAGACACCGCCGTCGACACCGGCACGGCCGTACCCATGGCATCGCGCGCGCTCGGCGCAATCACCGACGCGAGCACCGTCCCTTCGCGGACCACCTGCACCGCGCCCGACCCACCCGCCCGCACAAGACTCGCGCCTTCCGGCAACCCAACCCGAAACGCAAGCTGCTGCGGACTCTCGACCGAGCGAAGCAACGTGTCCGCCTCAAAACCAAGCGTCGTCGGCTTGACCACCGTATCCGCATCGGTCTCAGTGTTCGCATAAATGACGCTCGCGCCGTCCAAGGAGCCTTCTGACCCCCCGAGAGGATTGCCCTGCGTATCGACCGGCGTCAACGACACGCCGCTACCAGACAGTGCCACCCCTTCACCCAGCCGCTTCGGAATCCGAACCCCAACCACCGGCGTCCTCGGCTCGAACGCGCCCCCAGCTTCAGCCGGACTGAGATCGACCGTTGCCAGCTGTCCCGGCGAGGTTTCGACCGCCATCGGTTCCGCTGATTCGATCACCCCATGCTTGCCTTCGCCGAGATCGGTCGACGCCACGTTGACGGCTGAAAAGCCCGTGATGCTCTCCCCCGCCGGCAGCTTCGGCGGCCCACCCGCCGGCTCGTCGATCACCCCCGGAAACACTTCCCCCGCGAGCTTCGCGGCTTCTTGCGCACTGAGCCCCTCGTACTTGGTCTGCGACGCTTCGCGCGCCACCACCGCTTCCGGACTGCTCAACCGCGCTTCTTCGGCATCACGCACACCTTCACCACCCAGCAGCGGCTGCGCTCCCGGCACCACCAACTGACTTTCGAGCGGCGAGGTACCGGAGCCGCCCAGCGCCGGCAGGCTTTCAGCCGATGCGGCAGACGACCACGCCCATAACCCCGTCATACAGCAAACCAGGCACCCCAGCAGCAACCGGCACGTAGCGCGCATCCCCCGCTCCTTTAGCTTAGACGGGACAGTTTTATGCAACCGTATAGGCTCCCTGCCGACTTGTCTATCCCCTTTTGGGGTGATCTTCGGGTGAGCTAAGGGTGAGTTCTCTGTGACGACTTCCGATCATCGGATCTCGAGCGGGGTTTGGCTCAGGATCTGCAAGCCGACCAGCTCCGACTTGCGTCGCACGCCGAGCTTGCGGCGTACATGCCTCGCGTGTGTGCGTACCGTCTCGAGGCCAATGCCCAGGGCGTGTGCAATCTCGGCGTGGGACTGGCCCAGGCACAGACACTCCAGCACTTGCCGTTGGCGCGGTGTGAGGTATTCCACAGAGCGGCTGCCTCGCTCGAGCGGCGAATCGGCCAGATACGTAAACATATGCCTGCCCTCCGCCGCGTGATGGACCGTGACGAGGATGTCCGCGGCGCAGGCCGCCATGGACAGGCAGGTGGCCCCAGCGGCGAGCAAGCGCGCGCCGTACTCACGGGTGGGGTTGTGAGCGAGCACAACGATCCCAGTCGTCAGGTGGGCGGCTCTCAGCCGCTTCAGCACGGAAGGGCCACTCACGCTCGCTTCGTCGAGAATCACGACCTGCGGCGCCCACTGTGCGACGATGCGCTCGACTGCGGCAGTGTCTAGATTGCTCGCGTTGTCCAGATTGCTGTCGATTATCTGGAGGCTTCGATCTTCACACAGGATCGCTGCCAGGCCGCGCCCCACCAGCGCATCGAACCGGCCCAAGGCGACGGTAATACGCTCCGCGTTGGCGTCAGACACCGCGCACCGACCGATCGTCAGGCGCGACGTTCATGTCCGCCAGCCCACAAATCCCCGATCGTTCTTACCGCGACCAACTCTCGTGTCCTCCATCAGCCGTAGATGACCGCTGCCGCGACTGCGGCAGGTCGGGGGAGAGGGCGCGGGCAGCTCGATCGTCGCGAGCATCTTTTCGACTGGGCCCGGGATCGACCAGCCTTCCTCCTCGTACCTGGCCAGCACATGGAGCGCCTTGCGCCGCGCAACTCTGAGCGCGTCGGGCATACTTCCGCCGGGAACCTCGAAGTCAAGCTCCTCTACGCGCGCGAGGACGTAGCGCCCACTGCGGATGAGCGCGACCTGATAGCTCAGGTTTCTCCCCTGCACTTCAGCTGCCCCCGATCAGATCGCGCGCGGGATCGCTAGTCGGACGAGAGGCAAGGATCTGCTCGATAGTCATCCGCCGCTCGCCTCCACTGCGACATCTATACACCCCCCCGGCGCGCATGATAAGCCGGCCGCCGAATATTCGGCGGCCGGAAAAAGTCCGGGAGTCGATCCGGTTTATTCAGATGCAACGCGATGGCGGGACGTGTTCTGGACAGCGCAGCGTTGTGGCCTCGCCAGCGGATGCGCATGAGCGCGAGGATCGGTCGAGTCATTGGCCCCGAAGCGTCGATCGCCCGTGCGCTCGCCAGCTGGGCAAAGCTGCCTGTCGCCTCGGGCGCCGAAAGGTAGTAGCCGACGATCCCGGCGAGGATGATCCTGTGCCGTACCGCACAGCGCAGGCCGCGCAGCCGCTCCTCGGCGGCGGCGATGATCGCGGCGTAGCGCTCAGCTGCACCCTCGCCAGAGGAGTAGTGAGCAGCGAAGCTGTGGTTGGCCGTACCTGCGTCGTGTGGGAGGTCGATGAGGCTGTCCAGCAGCGCGCTGATCGCGCAGATCGGCGGAAAGTAGGCTTCCTGGACGCGCTGCGCCTCGCGGCGGGTGGTCGCGGGTGTCGCGGCGGCAGCGAACAGCGCATGGATCGCCAGGCACGAGATGCCTGCGGCGGCGAGCTCCCACCACAGGTATCCGCTGCTGTGCGGCGCCTGCGTCTGCGACCAGTGGATCAGCTGGCTGCGGCCCTCGACGGTGATCGCGTGGTTGCGGGCCTGCGCCTCGCCGCACCGTTTCGCCGCGTCGTCAAGCGTCTGGTCGACGGCCGAGATCGATGGAAGGCCCCTCAGGATGTCGCTGCAGACATCTTTGAGTGTCTCTAGGTAGCCGCCGTCCTCGCGTTGTGGGTGGTGTGCGTAGTAGTCGGTCGGGACGGCCGCCGGCCGGATGGTGTGCGCGAGGACGCGGTGCAGCCACAGCCCGTTGCGTAGCGGCGCGGCGTCGGGCGGCTCGTTGACGGCGTCCAGGTAGTCGTACATCGCCTGATAGGCGACGATCAGGCGGATCAGGGCGCGACGGCTCGCCCGGGGAGCAAGGACCGCGAAGAACGCCGCTGCTTCGGGGTTCAGCGCCTCGCTCGAGAGCTTTCCCAGCGCGTGTCCGCGCAGCACCGGGTCGGGAGTCGATCGGGCGTAGCGCTTCCAGCGGCGCAGCTCGCCGCGCGCGCTGGGAGCGATCTCGAGCCAGTGGGTCGTGCCCGTCGCAAGGAGCGCGAGGACATCATGGGCATGGGGTAGGCGTGGAGGTCTCATGCCAGCAATGCTGGCCCGATACAGACGTTATTACTACCCGCCGCATGGCTGGTTTGTGTCGCAGGGTGCTTGCTACTGCGTTTCCAGCGCAAGTACGGGCGGGGTCCGCGAGACGATGTAGCCGGGGCCGGCGAGCGCGAGCAGCGCCGCCGCCAAAACGAGCAGGACGACCTCGATCGTCTGGAGACCCTGGGCTGAGAGGATCATGGGGAACCCCGTCGCAACCCTCAGGTAGCGGTCGCCGAGCACGTGCCCATATAGACCAGCAAGAGCACCTGCAAGGCAGCCGACACCTAGCACCAAGCCGGACTCGTAGATCAGCACACTGCGCAGCTGCCGGGGCTGGAAGCTCTGGATGCGCAGCGACGCGAGCGAGGGGCGGCGCTGCCAGATCGCTGCGCCCATCGCCGCGGCCATCGCGAGCGCGGCGACGACGATCAGCAGCAGAGAGATCTGGGCGAGCCGTTCAAGACCCTGCCTGGCGAGCGCGTCCGCCGTCGCGGCTCGCTGCGCGCTCGTCTGCACCTGCAGCGCAGTTTCCGGGCCGAGCGCCCGCTGGATCTCTGCTCTGACGGTCCGCGGGTCGGCGCCTGCGCGGACGTCGACTTCAAGGGCGCTCGGGTCGGTGCTGGCCCACGCGCGGCGGTAGTCGGAGTCGTTCAGCACGATCGCCCCGGCGCTCCATCCGAGGTTCGTCGTAGTCGCCGCGACACGAAAGGGGACAGGACCGGTCGGGGTCGGCAGCGTGAGCGAATCTCCGGGTTTGACGTGGTAGGCGGCGGCGAGCTGTGTGGAGACGGTGATCCACCCGCCGGCTCGCAACCGTGCAGTGGCCGTGGAGGGGCTTCCTTCGATGATCTGTCCGGCGGGGATCATGCTTTTGGCGCCGGTGGGTCGCGCGATGATCCACACGCGACGGCCATCGACGTCCAGGTAGCCGCCCTGGTAGGAGCGGACATCCACGACGCCCGGCAGAGAAGCGATCCGCGCCGGCAGACCGCGCGGGGGGAAGTCCATCGTCGCCAGGTCGTCGTTGCTGTTCGTCACCCACAGGTCCGCGGAGGCGACGTAGCCGGCATAGTCGCGGTACAGGCCATTCAGAAGATCCTGGTGGCTGCCCTCGGCGACGACGCTGCCGAAGACCGCGATCGCGCCGGTCGCCGCGAGCGCAAGGGATCGCACGGTAGTTGCGCGAAGTGCACGAGCAGCCACGAGCAGCATGTTGAGCCTGTAGGTCCGTACGGCCAAGGACTCAGCCGCCCAAACAACAGCCATAAAAGTCGCGGGGATCGCAAGCAGCAGCGCGACCGCAAGCCCGACCGTGGCCACGATCGCCGCCCCGGGATCGATGAGCAGCAGGCCGCTCGTGCCCGCGATGAGCGCCGCGCCACCCACCAGCAGCGACACCCGTGCGCGTGTGTCAAGCGCCTGGCCGGGCTCCCCCTCTTCGAAGTAGACGGCATCCACCGCGCGGCTGCGACGCAGATCGAGCAGGGGTGGCGCCGCCGCGAGGCATGTCGCCAGGACTCCGCCGGCGAAGGAGATCAGCAGCGGCCGCAGGCCGATCACTGTCTGGGAGCCCAGCGGGAACGCGACGGCGAGGTAGTTCGGCGTCTCGTGAAAGACCCCGCGCGAGAGCAGGTCCCCCGCGAGCAGCCCCGCGAGGGAGGCGAGCACCCCGAGGCACATGGCCTGGAAGAGCAGCATCTGTGCGAGCTGCCAGCGCTGGACGCCCTGGATGCGCAGGTCCGCGATCATCCGCCTGCGCTCCGGGGCGGTCAGCAGCATCGCGTTGAACGCCAGCAGCAGCCCAACGATGCCGCTGACGAGCGCGAAGAACCCGGTCGCCTGCGCGTTCGGATGGAGCGCCTGCGCGAGCAGCGCCACGTCCTGGTCGGCCGGTGCGACCGTCAGACGTCCACCGGCGATCCTCTGCAGCTCGCGGCGCACGAGCGCTTCGCGTCCGGGGGCGCTCTGCACCAGGATGCGGGTCACGCGGCCGGGCAGCACGGCGAGGCGCTGGACCAGCCACAGCGGTGCGAACGCGACCATCGCGCCCGAGAGCGCCCCGATCGTCTCCTGCCCCAGGATCGCCGTGACCTTGAGGGGTGTCGCGCGGCCGCGGAGCTCAAGCGTGACATCGGACGGTGGCCCTTCGATCGCGTGCCCGACCGTGGTTGAGATCCCGAGCGCGTGAGCAGTCGCGCTCGGGAGCATCACGCCGGGAGCGACGGCGGCACTCAGCGGCACCTTCCTGGAGAGGCCGTCGAGCAGCGCGAGTCCGGGGTCGGCGCTGGCGAGCTGGACCGTCACACTACCGTGCGGGCCACGGATCGTCGCGGGGAGGTCGAGCACCGATGCCGCCTGTGCAACGCCGGGCAGCCGCTGCACCCGTTCAAGTAAAGCTTCATCGAAGCCGTCAGCGCTACGCGAGGCGAGCTGCAGCGTCGCCGGGCCGGTGATGCTCTTGGAGATTGCCCTGGAGGAGCCCGTGATGCTGCTGTTGGCGACCTGCACCGCGAACATCAACGCGACGCCGAGCGCGATCCCGACGCCCGCTAGCAGCTCCTGCGCGGGGCGCGTGCGCACCCGCCGCACGTAGAGGTAGATCAGCGCGGAGAGACGCACGGAGCCCTCACTCTCGGGCAGTTCTGGACTGGGGCGAGACCACTTCCAACAGACCCTGGGAGGAGCCCTCCTTCAGGAGCCTGCCGTCCCTGAGCGTGTAGAGGCAGTCGGTAATCTCGGCCGCCTGGAGGTCGTGGGTGGCGAGCAGTACCGCGGCCCGACGCTCACGGCACAGCTCCGCGAGCAGCGCGAGGATCTCCCTCCCGCGCCTGCTGTCGAGGCTTCCCGTCGGCTCGTCCGCGAGGATCAGCCGCGGACTGTTCACGAGCGCACGCGCGACCGCGACGCGCTGGCGCTCACCGCCGGAGAGCTGCTCCGGGGTGTGCGCGAGCCGCCGGCCGAGACCCACGCGCTCGAGCCACGGCACGGCTTCCCGGCAGGCCCTGCGCAGCGGCACACGGTCGGCGAGCAGCTTAATCGCCGCGTTCTCCACCGCGGGAACCCCGCTCATCAGATGCGCTGCCTGGTAGATGAACCCAACCTCGTGGCGCTGATAGCCGGCGAGCTCCCCCGCCGAGCAGCCAGCCAGATCCCGCCCGTCGAAGCGCACCGCGCCCGAGTCCGGGGCCAGCAGCCCCGCGGCGAGCATCAACAGCGTGCTCTTCCCCGACCCCGACGGGCCGAGCAGCACGACGATCTCACCCGGCCCCACCGTGAGCGTCACGCCATCGACCGCGCGCACCACCTCGCTCGGGCCGCGGTAGTGCTTGACGACCCGTTGCAGCTCGAGCGCGCTCACACCCGCCTCATCCCGCGCGCCCATACTCGCCGGCGGCGGGGCGCGCCGGGCGGTGCAGCGGGATGACCGGCGCCTGCGGATCGGCGACGCCGCCGCGCAGCCGTCCGTGTTCGATCGTGAAGACGCGGTCGGCGCCGGCGAGTGCGGCGCCATCGCCGGTGCTCATCAGCACCGCGACACCACCGTTCGCGACACGCCGCAGCAGCCGCAGGATCGGGTCGCGGTACGCGACGTCCACACCGTTGGTCGGCTCATCCACGACCAGCAGCCGCGGCGCCACGACCAGCGCCCGGGCGACAGCTGCCCGCACCGTCTCCCCCGCATCGAGATCGCGTGGGAAGAGCGCCGCGCACGACTCCGCGCCCGTGTCCTCGAGCGCCTGCAACGCGCGACGGCGCCGAGCCGCCAGCGAAATCCGCTCCGCGAGCAGGCCACCCGCGACTTGATCCAGCACCGACTCGCCCTCCCCCGGGGAGAAGTGCAGCTGGACATAGCCGATTTCGTTGCCCAGCACCCTATCTCGGACCTGTGCGAGATTCCGTCCGCCGAAACAGACTGTTCCCTCGTCGGGGCGCTCAATTCCTGCCGCGACCCGCAAGAGAGTCGTGCGCCCCGAGCGACGCAGGCCCCAAACCACGACCAGCTCGCCGGCCTCCAACTCCAGCGAGACATCGCAGAGCGCCAGACGCTCGACGCGCCCACGCCGATGGTACTTGCCGACACCCTCCAGCACGAGCAGGCTCAACCCGCCCCCTCCCCCGCAGACCGACCTTCTGCCCACGCGCGGACTCTGCTGCGTGCGTACGAAACCCACTCGAGCTGTGCGGCGGCTACCCGCCGCTGCTGCTCGACCAGCAACTCCCATAACAGCTCACTCAGCGGGTCGGTGGACGCCGGGTCCGGGTTGGGAATCGCGATCTGGCGCGCTTCCCGTCCGGACTCCTCCTCATAGCAGTCGAGCAGCTCGTGCATCCCCTCAGGGTCGCGCAGACCCACCGACGCCAGCCGGCTGAAGAGCTCGAGCCGCCGTGGATCGTCCCGAAGACGCTCCCCCAGCCATGCGCGGGACACCACCACGCCCTCCTCGGTCACACGGCGGTTGACCCGCGGGCGCCCCGGCGAACCACTCGCGCCCGCTTTCTCGACATAGCCCTCGCGTTCCAGACGTTTCAGCACCTCATACACGTTCCCTTTGCTGGTCGGCAGGAGCTCCCCGAACCGGCGCTCGTAACGTGCGTAGAGCTCATAGCCGTAGCTCGGGCGTTCGATCAGGAGCGCCAGCACCGCGTAGTCGATCAACGACTCCACGACACCCTCTCAGGATCACGAAGGGCGCTGAGCGCCTGTAGCCCAAAGCAGATCATCGTCGGAAAACCCCACCGTACGCCAGAAAACAACGCAACCATACAACATAGTCAAACCGCGGGGGAAAACGGGTGGCTGGGCAATCTCGCCAGCTACTGTTTATATCCCGCGCTCGTTTCACTCATCGGTATCAAGCCTACCCAAAAGCAGCCCAGCGGTCAGCGCCAGCAAAGACGCCGAGGGATGAGATCGACCAGCGGGGTGCCCCCATGCCGCCAGGGGCGATGAGGCGCCGCCCGGCTACTCCATCCCCAGCGGCCCGGCCGAGTCACCCGACAGGAACTGGCGGACGAACGGGTTCTCGGAGGCGAACAGCTCCGCGGCGGGGCCGGACTCGACGATCCGCCCGCGCCACAGGATCGAGATGTGCTCGGCGACGCGACGGGCCGACAGGATGTCGTGGGTGATCACCACGTAGGTGCCGCCGTTCTCCGCGTGGACTTCCTTAATCAGCTCGCACAACAGCGCGGTGCGCACCGGGTCGAGGCCCGAGTCGGGCTCGTCGAACAGCACGATCTCGGGGTCCAGCACCAGGGCGCGGGCGAACCCGGCGCGCTTGCGCATCCCGCCGGAGAGCTCGTTGGGCATCTTCTCGTTGGCGTCGCCGAGGCCGACCTCGCGCAGGCGGCGGTTGACGATCTCGGCGATCTCCTCCTCGCCCTTCTCGGTGTGCTGGCGCAAGGGGAAGGCGACGTTGTCGTAGAGGTTGAGCGAGCCGAACAGCGCGCCGTCCTGGAAGAGCACCCCGAACTTCTTGCGCAGCTCGAAGAGGTCGTCGTCGGAGAGCGAGGGGATCGACTCCCCGGCCACGATCACGTCGCCCTCGTCGGGGTACAGCAGTCCGACGATGTGCTTGATGCACACCGACTTGCCGGTGCCGGAGGGGCCGAGGATCATCGAGACCTGGCCTTCGGGGATGCCGAGGTTCAGGCCGCGCAGCACGCGGTTGGAGCCGAACGCCTTGTGGACGTCGATGAACTCGATCGCGTCGGGGGCCTCGGTGGGGCGGGAGGTACCGGTGTGGTACTGGAAGTCCTCCTCCTCGGCCGGATCGACCGTCTCGCGCTCGAGCGCCACAGTCACCCCCCGATCGGGGCCCGCGGATTGGCCCCCCAGAAGATCTGCGTGCCGAGCATCCCGATCAGGTGCACGAGCACGATGTTGAGCACCATCGACTTGGCGGTCGCGGTGCCCACCCCGACAGGGCCGCCGGAGGCGTTGTAGCCGTAGTAGCAGCCCACGAGCACGATCGCGGTAGCCATCACCATCGCCTTGATCAGGCTGTACACGAAGTCCGGGGGGTTCTGGAACTGCCAGAAAATCAGGAAGTACCCCCCGGCGGAGACCACCCCCACCTGCTGCACGACCGCGATGTAGGAGGCGATGAACGCGCCGCCGATGCCGGCGAGGTACATGAACGGGAGCACCAGCCACGCAGCGAGTAGGCGGGTGGCGCAGAGGAACGTGACGGAGTCGATGCCCATCACCTCGAGCGCGTCGATCTCATCGGAGATGCGCATCGCGCCGAGCTCGGCGACGATCCCGGTACCGACCTTGGCGGCCATCATGTAGCCGAAGGCGTAGGGGATGATCTCGCGCAGGTCGCACCACGCCGTGAACACGCCGGCGTACGCGGGGGCGCCCTGGGCCTCCAGGAAGTAGGCGCCCTCGATGCCGCACTCCAGGCCGAGGATGAACATCAGCGACCAGATGATCAGCGTGGAGGAGATGATCAGGATGCCCGACTGGCGCAGAGCCTCGCCGAAGAAGCGGAACACGCGCAGGCCGTAGACGTCGCGCACGATTTTGCCCGCGAAGCCGGCGATTTCCCCAGAGGCGCCGATCCATTCGCGGGGGAGAGCTAGCCATTCATTCATCGCACTACGCCCCCCGACGGATGAATCGTCGTTCCTGGCCAGGACGCAAGGAGCGTGGCGTACCGAAGCCGGGAGACACTCGCTTCGCTCGCATCCCCGTTTCGGCCAGCACACGAGCGACTGAGGACGCCGCCAGGGGCGATGAGACGCCGCCGGATCATTTGATCTGGAGGATCTGTGGGTGAGTCGCCAGCAGCGTCTGCGTGAAGACGTAGTCGAAGGCGAAGATCGCCAAGAAGGCCACGACGACAGCCTGGTTGACGGCGCGCCCCACGCCCTCGGCGCCGCCGGAGGCGGTCATGCCCTTGTAGCAGCACACGATCGCGATGATCGCGCCGAACAGCACGGTCTTCAGCGCGGAGCCCCACAGGTCGGTGGTGGAGGCGTTGTTGAAGAGGTTGTCCCAGAAGGGTCCGAGCGGCTGGCCGTTGACGAGCTCGGCGAGCACGCCGCCGAACAGGCCGAACAGGATCGCGTAGATGTTGAACAGCCCGGTGACGAGCATCAGCGCGAGGAAACGGGGGACGACGAGGTTCTTGATGGGGTCGACGCCGAGCACCTGCAGCGCGTCGAGCTCCTCACGGATCTTACGCGCCCCGAGATCGGCGGTGATCGCGGTACCGGCGACCCCCGCGAGCACGATCGCGGTGACGTTGGGGCCGATCTCGCGGATCGCGGCGAGCACGAAGATCCCGCCGAGGCGGTCCAGGGCGCCGAACAGCGAGAGGAAGTTGGCGGCCTGCAGGCCGGGAGCCGCGTAGCACAGGCAGACGGTGGAGATCAGCAGCGGGAACCAGCAGAGGCGCAGGGCGAAGAGGAACTGCGAGACGAACTCCCCCCCGTAGGGATAGGGGGGACGCAGGGCCGAGGAGATGGTCCTGCCCGTCAGGATCATCATGTCGCCCACTTCCTCGATGAAGTTCCTCGTCGGGAGGAACGCCCGCTCGGCGGCACTGCGAACCATGTGAGCTACCTACCCCTCCTCGGGTGGACAAGTGCCCGGCACGTGTACGCCGGTACTAGCACTTTACGCGATGCGCTGGCGTCGCGCTACCCCTGTTTGTCGAAGACCTCTCCAATCTGATCCCGCCCGCCTGGCGCACCGGCCGGCGACGGGACTCGAGGGCGCCCCGCAAACGCTGCTGGCACTGGTATCGTGGCCACGCTGTGAGGGGGAGTCGCGTGCCTACGATCGTGTTGCTCGGCGTCTGCGGAGCGCTGGCGGGCATGCTCGCGGCCGGCTGCGGGGAATCGCGCCACATGGATGCGGGCGAACCGAAGGGCACCTTCACGGTGCAGGTCGCACAGGCGAGCTTTCCGTTGCGCCAGTCGGTCGCGCGGCCGGAGCAGCTGGTGCTCGACGTCCGCAACACGGGAGCCCACGCGCTCCCGAACGTGACGGTGGCGGTGACCTCGTTCGACTACCTCAGCGACTACCCGAACCTCGCGAGCCGCCGGCGCCCTGTGTGGGTCATCGACCAGGGTCCCGGACGGGCCGCCGACCCGCCGGTGGAAACGGTGCAGACGGACCCGCCCGGGAGCGGAACCACGGCCAACTACAACATCTGGGCACTCGGCCCGCTGGCACCGGGGGCGACGCGCAGCTTCGTGTGGCACGTGACCCCCGTCAAGCCGGGGCTGCACCGGGTCTCCTACAGGGTGTACGCGGGCCTGAACGGCAGGGCGCAGGCGCAGCTCGCGAACGGCGCGCCGCCGGTCGGGAGCTTTCCGGTGTACGTCGCGGACCGTCCGCCGCCGACCCACGTGGACCCGGTGACGGGCAAGGTGGTCCCGGGGCCGTACGTCCCTCCGGAAGGGTAGGACGGCAAGTGCTCGCCAGGTGCATCGGGCCACAAAAAGAGATCCCACCACCTGGTGTAGGCCCCAAACGCAAGACACTGGGTAGCGGGCAGGTGTAGGACCGGCAAACGACCACCCGAGCCGCGGGGCACGGGGCACGGGGGCCGCGCGTCCACGCGCCTCTTGCGCAAGGCCCACCCGCGCGGGTCAGGCACGGATCGAATGCTGATACTGGCCCAGATTCCGTCCCGCGCAACCATTACTGTCCTTTTGTCATGACCGTCGCCCATAGCCAGCTCCTCGAGTACATGCACGAGGAGCTGCGCCGGCTCAGCGCCGAGATGTACTCGGACAGCGGCGACGCGTTCTGCCACTTCGCCCTGCAAACGCTCTACGGCCTCGACGACGACGACGCCGGCGAGGCGTGCAGCTTCAGCGCCGTGGCACCGGGGCGTCCCGGTGCGTTCTGGAACGATGAGGAGGGCGGGCGCGTGGTGCTCGCCGAGGTTCGCTACCGAAAGTCCGCGAGCGCGCGTGTGGACCGCCGCCCGCTCGTGGCGCTTACGCAAGCCTGGTCCTCGCTCGACCCAGCTGGGGAGGACCCGCCGCCGCCGGCGCTCGCCGAGACGGCAGCCGCGTTCGCGCAGGTGCGTGAGCGCGATCCCGAGCTGATCGTCGAGCTGCTGTGCGTGGTCGCGGGGACCTTCACGAGCGCGGCGTTTGAGTACGCGCAGAAGTTCAACGAACAGCACGCGGCGGACCGCGTCCACATGCGGCTGGTCGGTCTCGACGAGCTCGCCGACGCCGACTTCGAGCGCCGCTCGCGCGAGGCGGGTCCGCTCGAGGAGCCGATCACGCTGGAGCTGCGCAGCTTCTTCGAAGAGGGCTCCGAGAACGGGGGCGCACGGACGCTCGTGGCCAGCATCGATGGCCTGCAGCTCGCGCAAATCGAGCAGCAGCACCGCTTCCGCATCTTCCAGCGCAACGTCCGTTACCAACTCTCGGGGAAGATCAACGAGAACATCGACCGCACGCTCAAGCGGCCCGATGGGCGCCGCAACTTCTGGTTCTACAACAACGGCATCTCGATCGTCTGCGATGACTACAAGCTCAACCGCAAGCGCGGGGTGGTGAGCGTCGAGAACCTGCAGATCGTCAACGGCTGCCAGACCACGACGACCCTCGGCGCGAACATCGATTGCCTCAGTGACCCGGCGCCCACGGTGCTCGTGCGGATCATCGCCTCCAAGGACGACGAACTGCAGCGCGACATCACGCTCTACAACAACCGCCAGAACGCGGTCAAGGACCGCGATCTGCTCTCCAACGACCCGATCCAGGAGGCCCTGCAGGCAGCGTTTGAGACCCTCGACCCGCCCTGGTTCTACGAGCGCAAGCGCGGCGCTTGGAAGGCCGAAGTGACGACCCCACGGGATCGCAAGCGCTTCGGCTCGCGGCAAATCAACAACGAGAAGGCCGCGCAGGCCGCCTACGCCTTCCACTACGACCCTGGAGAAGCGCGTGCCCGCAAGCGCTTGCTGTTCGTGACCCACCACGACGATCCGAACGGCTTCTACGACCTCCTGTTCGGTCGATCGACGACACCGCAGTGGCTGCTCGTTCCCCACCTGGTCAACGAGTACGTGACCGCGCGCAAGCGCGAGTACGTGCGCCGCTTGCGCTCGCTGGAGGAGCAGCCGGACGGCAAGCTCTCGGTAGCCGACAAGAAGCTGTTGCAGCTCGCCTGGATCAAGTTCGCCGATCAGGCGCTCGTCGGGACGATCGCCTTCTACTGGCGCCAACGGATCACGCTCTCCCAACAGGACCTCACGGCGCTGCTGGGGGATGGGATGCTCGAGGCGCTCCTGCCGAAGTCCTACGCGCTCGCGCTGCGCGACCTCACCCCGTTCTTCGCCCAGCGTAGTCGCGACGCGGCCGCCCGGAAACAGACCTTCGTGGCAGCCAACTACCTGAAGGGCAACTGGGCGGAGATCAGCGAGTGGCTGGAAGTGCAGGAGGACTACCGCAAGAGCGCGGGGGAGGACCCGTTCGCCGAGTTCCCTCTGCTGGCGCGGGAGGATGCCTGATGGCGCTGTCCCGCGCCGCGCTGCGACGCCGCTACAACAGCGAACGGCCGCGCTATGACCGCGCCCGCAAGAACCTCGTCGCGGTCGTCGAGTCGGTGCTCGAGGACCTCGCCCCCACCCGTGGCATTCGTCCTGTGCCGCTCGTCGAGAGCTCCGTGAAGGAGTTCGACTCCTTCTACGACAAGGCCTGCGCTTTCGAGCGCAAGGCTCGCGTCGCCTCGACCGGGGACTGCTTCGAGAAGATCCGTGACCTGGCGCGAGCACGGATCATCTGCCAGACCGTCGAGGACGCCGAGCGCATCAGCCGCCTGCTCAGCGAGCAGGACAGGGTTTTCTTCCGCGGCATGGAGATCGAGACGCACGCGCCCGTGCCCGGAGGCGAGTCGACCGGCTACCGCGCGATCCATTTGGATCTCGAGATCGACGTCCAGGTCGGGACGCGTCAGCTCGCGACGCCGTGCGAGCTGCAGGTCGTGACCGCGCTGCAGTACGCGTGGGGTCTCTACACGCACAAGGACTTCTACAAGGGCGAAGGCGTGCCGCTCCTGGTCGGGACCATGATGCGGGAGCTGAGCGATCTACTGCACGTGGCGGACCGCTTCGCCAGCCATCTGATTGAGGAAGTCGAGCGGGAACGGAAGGCTCCATCGTCAGTTGGTCGGGGAGCGAGACCGCGAAGGACTTCGGCTCCTCGACGAGCCCGTGTTCCACGAGCAGCCCGCGCAGCTTGACCTGCGTCACGCCGATACGTCGAGCGATCAGCGCAAGCGGCCGCTCGGCCTTGAGTTCGGCCAGCAGCAGTTCCCGCTCGCCGCGCATGCGCGCCCGGTCCAGCTCGGTCTCGGACTCGCCGCTGAGCGCCGGCTCGAGTCGCACGTCGGTCAGTAGCGGCGGCGTGTCAAACAGGCGCGGGTCGATGGGCGAGGTGAACGCCCCCTGGCGGGACAGGCTGAACTCCTGCAGCTTGGTCGTATCGGTGTGCTCGGAGAGCTCAGCGTGGGTCACGACGTCCAGGTCGAGGTCGATGCCCAGGCTCGTGAACGCCGAGGTGCCGAGTTGGGCGCGCGCCTCCTCCAACAGCGCCTTGGCGTCCGGTCGCTCGACGACCACCAGCAAGTGCCCCCCGCGATCGACGAGCGCTTCGTCGATGTCGAGGATCTCGCCCAGGCGCTGACCCTGGAGCGCCACCACCGTGCGGACGCTCGCCGCCGGGTGCTCGGCCGACGCGTTGGCCAGGCGCTGCAGCGCGCGGTGCATTTCCTTGCCGGCCTTCAGCAGCCGCAGGCGCATGATCAGCTGCGCCTCCACCCGTTGATCGGCGCGCTTCAGCCGCCGCAGCTCCGCCCCCCTCTCCCACCGCGCCTGGAAGTCGGACAGCACCTGTTCGTGGAACGTCGTGACGTTCGTCGGGTTGAGCTCCAAGCCCACGCCCTGGCGACCCATCGCGATGGCCTGCGCCACAACCGTGCCGATGCCCGCGAACGGGTCGAGCACGGTGTCGCCCTTGTCCGTCGTAAGGTCGATGCACTGCGCCACCAGCGCCTGTGGAAACGGGCAGGCGTGGCGCGCGGCAGCCTGTTTCCACATCCCCTGCGTGTCGAGCTTGAACTTCCAGATGTTCGAGGGGCGCTTGCCCAACGGGTGGTAGCGCTCCGGCCAGCCCGCAAGCCACGTCGCGCCCGGCATGTGCTGCTCCGCGCACCTGTAGGGGCGGTGCGTGAACTCTGTGCCGCGGGTGAAGAACAGGATGTACTCGATCAGGTTGCGCAGCTTGCCCTGCCCCGAGTAGGGGAGCGTCTTGTCCTTTTCCCAGATCACGATGTCCTGGAAGCGCCAGCCGGCCTCGCGGGCGACCGCGGCCAGTTCGAAGGGCAGCGGCATGATCTCCGCCAGGCCCGTAGGCGTGTTGGTTCGGTCGCGCATCGTGTCGGCCACCAGCCACAGCACCCCGTCCTCGCGGGTCAAACCGTGCACCTGCGAGAGCACCTTGCCCACGTCGTCGAGGTAGGCCTGCTTCTTCTGCCCGTTGCCGATCTCGCGCTCGTCACCGTGCTCGGCGTAGCGCTTGAGATCCCAGTAGGGCGGGGAGGTGATCGTGCAGCGCACCGAGCCGTCAGCCAGGCCCAGCACGCTGAGGTCGCGGGCGTCGCCTTCGTGAAGGCTCATGGCGACGAACTTAGCATCCGGCTCCGCCGTAACTTGGCGCACGAACCGGTCTGCGTTGGCGCACGAACCGGTCTTCGACCGTACGGCCGCGCCGCGACTCATCTAGACTCCGCCCGCCGGGTGCCCGAGTTCGTAGACATCACGCCGCACGTCTCGCTCCTAGCCAAGGTGGGCCAGTCGGGGCACTCAGTGTCCGACGCCCTCGCCGAGCTCGTAGACAATGCGCTCGACGCGCGCCGCCCGCGCCGCCCGGTCGAGGTCGAGATCGAGCTGGACATGCGCGAGGGCGTCCTGCGCGTCCGCGATGACGGCCACGGCATGACCCAAGCGGAGCTCGCCCACGCGCTCGTGCTCGCCGAGTCGAACAAGAACGGCGCGGCGATCGGCCGCTTCGGACTGGGGCTGAAGACGGCCTGCACGAGCCTCGGATCGCGCTTTGAGATCACCTCGGCGGTGAAGGACGGGCACCACGCCCACGTGGCTCGCTATGACGCCGACTCGTTCCTCGCCGACGGCGAGTGGCGGCTGCCGATCCGCCGCGTGCCCAAGCCGTGGCCCCACGGCACCCTGGTCGAGGTCCACAGCGGCCGCCTGTACCCCGCGCTCATGTCGAGCCTGCCGCGAAACCTGGGCTGGACGTTCCGGCACTTCCTGCTCGACGACGTGCTCCGGCTGTCGCTGAACGCAGAGCCCGTGAGCGCAGCGGAGTATGCGGTCGACGGAGAGAGCGTGATACCCCTGGGCGGCGAAGTCGCCGGGCGCGCGGTTCGCGGCTGGGTGGGCCTGCTGCGCCAGTCCTCCCAGCGTGGCTGGTACGGCTTCGCGCTGGTCCGTCACCGCCGGGTGGTGCGCCGCCACGAGAAGCTGGGCTTCCAGGCGCACCCTCAGACCGCTCGCGTGGTCGGGGAGCTGCACCTGGACGCCTTCGACACCAACAACCTCAAGACGGACTTCATCCGCGAGACCGAGAGCTGGCGAGAGCTCGAGCAGTGGGTGAGCGGCGCGATCGAGCCGGTCCTCGCAGCCTCCCGCAGGCTCGCGCACGCCGGAATGCTGGACATGAAGATCCGCGCCGAGATCACCGCCCGACGCAAGCGCCACAACGGGGACGCCTCCGACCTGCACCTCCCCGACGGCATCCTCAAACGCGACGACGCGGCGAGCGATCCGGTCGCCGTCGCGGTCGGGCCGCTGCACTTAGAGCACGTCTTCACGCTGCTCGGACCGGACGACCCCTACGCGGATGTGGAGGACGTCGCCCGCGAGGGGGAGGTCAATCTGCTCGTGGTCCGGACCAACCTCGCGCACACCGCGGCTACCCAGGTCACCGACCGCTCCGGCTGGGCCTGCCACAACATCGCCGAGGCGGCCGCCGCGCGCATGTCGCGCGGCGTCGACCAGCTGCAGCTGAAGAGCGTGATCCTGGCGAAGCTGCTCGACGAGCGGCCGCTGCGTCGCGCGCTGCAGACATCGGCGCGAGGGCTGACCCAGGCAATCGCGATGGCGTGAGCCGCGGGGCACGGAGGCCACGCGCCCACACGCCCGGGAGGCACACCCTCCCGCGCGGACGATCCCCAATGACAACCCCCCTCGGGCGGGCGCGTCGGACTCCTTCGCGGGTGGCCCGGGCGCCGCATTTGGCCCGCTGTCGAAAGATCGGGGCCCAGGTTTCTCCACGGGGCGATGCCGGGCGGGCCGGTTGGGTCTACGATGCGTGGTCGGCCCGACCCCGGTGGAGCGGGCCTGCGCAGGACCGGCCCACCGCCCACCCCAGACGCGACGAGGAGGAGTAGAAGCCCCCCATGCCCAGGACACGCCAGCAGAACGTCACCGCCGCACAGTGGAGCGCCAACGGTACGGCGCTCGGCTCGCTCGACCTCACCCTTCCAGGCAACCAGGTGTTCGCGTCGAACGTGTTCAGCCCGGTCGTCCAGCGCCAGCGCCTGCCGAAGGACGTGTACAAGGCGCTGAAGCGGACGCTGGAGCGCGGCGAGGCGCTCGACACCTCGCTGGCGGACTCGGTGGCGCAGGCGATGAAGGAGTGGGCGCTGGAGCGGGGGGCGACGCACTACACGCACTGGTTCCAGCCGCTGACGGGCTCCACCGCGGAGAAGCACGACTCCTTCTACGCCCCGGTCGGAGACGGGACGGCGATCGCGGAGTTCTCGGGCAAGGAGCTGATCCAGGGGGAGCCGGACGCCTCGTCGTTTCCGACGGGGGGCATCCGCGCGACGTTCGAGGCGCGGGGCTACACCGCGTGGGACCCCACCTCGCCCGCGTTCATCCTGGAGAACCCCAACGGGGCGCTGTTGTGCATCCCCACGGCGTTCACGTCGTGGACGGGCGAGGCCCTGGACCACAAGATCCCGCTGCTGCGCTCGATGGACGCGCTCTCCGGCGCGGCGATCCGGGCGCTGAAGCTGCTCGGCGTCGGCGACGCGCAGCGGGTCTTCACGACCGTGGGCCCCGAGCAGGAGTACTTCCTGATCGACGAGCAGTACTACTTCGAGCGCCCCGACCTGCTGACGACCGGGCGCACGCTGTTCGGGGCGAAGCCGCCGAAGGGCCACGAGCTCGACGACCACTACTTCGGCTCGATCCCGGAGCGGATCCTGGCGTACATGCTGGAGACCGAGCAGGAGCTCGCGAAGCTCGGGGTGCCGGTCAAGACGCGCCACAACGAGGTCGCGCCCAACCAGTACGAGCTCGCGCCGGTGTTCGAGAACTCGAACGTCGGCTCCGACCACCAGCAGCTGACGATGCAGGTGATGCAGAACGTCGCGCGGCGCTACGGCCTCGTGTGCCTGCTGCACGAGAAGCCGTTCGCGGGCGTCAACGGGTCGGGCAAGCACAACAACTGGTCGATGGGCACCAACACCGGCATGAACCTGCTCGACCCCGGGGACACCCCGCACGAGAACCTGCAGTTCCTGTTCTTCTGCGCGGCCGTGATCCAGGCGGTCAACACCCACCAGGCGCTGCTGCGGGCGTCGATCGCGAGCCCCGGCCAGGACCACCGCCTGGGGGCCAACGAGGCGCCGCCGGCGATCATCTCGATCTTCCTCGGCTCCGAGCTCGAGCGCGTGTTCGGGGCGATCGAGGCGGGCAAGGCGCAGACCTCCAAGCCCGGCTCGTTCCTCGGCCTCGGCACGCCGGTGCTGCCGCCGCTGCCGCTGCACGGCGGCGACCGCAACCGCACCTCCCCGTTCGCGTTCACGGGCAACAAGTTCGAGTTCCGTGCGCTCGGCTCCTCGCAGTCGCTGGCGCTGCCCAACACGGTGCTGAACACGATCGTGGCGGAGGCGATCGACGACCTCGCTGACAAGCTCGCCGCGGCGCTGAAAGGCGCGGGGGCCAACCTCGAGAAGGCGCTCACCCGGGTCGTCAAGGACAGCTACGCGGCGAACAAACGAGTCGTGTTCGGCGGCGACAACTACGCCGAGTCGTGGCACAAGGAGGCCGAGAAGCGCGGCCTCTACAACCTGCGCTCCACGCCGGAGGCGCTGCCGTGGCTGGTGGAGAAAGGCACCGTCGCGCTGTTCAAGAAGTACAAAGTCCTGTCCAAGCGCGAGCTGGAGTCGCGCTTCGAGGTGTTCACCGAGCAGTACGCGGTGAAGCTCAACATCGAGGCCGAGACGGCGGCGTCGATCGGGCGCACGATGCTGCTGGGAGCAGCGGTGCGCTACCTGAACGAACTGAAGGCCACCGGCCTGCAGGAGCTGATCGCCGAGGTCGAGCCGCTCGTGAAGGAGCTGCACTACGCGCTGGTGAAGCTCGAGGACGCCAACCTCGCGGACAACCAGCCCGACTCCTCGGCGCCGAAGTGGGCCGCTTACATGCGCGACACGGTGGTCCCGGCGATGGAAGACGTGCGCGAGGTCGCCGACCGCCTGGAGGGCCTCGTGCCCGACGACCTCTGGCCTTTGCCGAAGTACTCGGAGATGCTGTTCATCAAGTGACCTCTGGCCATGCCTGCCCTCCGACCACCAGGGAGGCGGTGTGAGCGATCGACTACGCGAGCCACACCTCGCCGCCGCGGTCGATCGCATCGCCGTCCCCCGGGTGTTCCCGTAAAAGCTGCTCCAGCCGGTCCACCAACCGCCCGGTCGCCTGGCGGCTCAGCGAGACGCGGGACGGCACGCAGACCAGCCCGTAAGTGCTCGCCCCTGTGCGCATTGCATCGGCGAGCAGCGGGCGAAAGTCGCTGAGATCCCGCGTGACGATCGCCCGGCGCTGCTCGGACATCGAGGCGAAGTGCACGCGATCTGAGCGGCCGATCAGATCGTGGTGCTCCTGGACGGCGATGACGTCGTGGCCGCGGGCTCGCAGCTGACGGGCTATCTCTGGGGAGAAGTGCTCATCCAGCAGCAGCCTCACGCTCCGATCGCTTCCTGGGCCGCACGCCACTTCGCCTCTTCGCGCTCGCTGAACTCGTGCACGCGCGCGATCCAGTCATCGATCTCCTCGCGGTTGGATCCGTAGTAGCGGACCGCAACCTCGACCAGCCGCGGCTCGATCTCCAGATACGCGGCCGCCTCCGCCGTGGAGCCATTGTTGTCTTTGACCACTTCGATGACCTCCCAGACGTCCAGACCCGACCCGATCAGCGCTGGGCGGCGGCCCATCGGGTCATCGACGAAACGGATTCCCGGGAACTCGTCCATCAGCAGCCCCTCGTTCAGATAGCGCTCGGCGAGCCTCGTCCGCGGCTCCCCGGAGAGCCGCGCGCGCTGGCGCAGGCGCTCGAGCGTCACCAGCGGGGGACGCATCGAAAGCTGTCCACGGGCACTGTCAGCCATTGCGCATACAATGTAACACACCGTGTTCAAAGAGCGCTACACCATAGACCACAGCGCCTGGTCCTCCTCGCCCAGCCGCCAGACCCCGGTGGCGAGTCCGTACCGTCGGGCGATGGCGATGCGCGCGAGGACGGCGCGGGCGTCCATGTACCAGACGCGGTGGGAGACGCCGGCGCGGGCGTAGGAGAAGGTCATCTCGCCCGAGGAGGGGTCGCGCACCGGGGTGGCGCCCACCGACTGGGCAAGCGCGAGGATGCCGGTGTACTGCAGCGCGGTGGCGCGAGACTCGCCGCGAACGGGCCAGTCGAGGCCGTACATCGGCACCCCGAGGACGAAGCGCCGCGCGTGCGGCAGCGAGGCCACGTAGCGGGCGACACCCCGCACGAAGGAGAGCGGCGCGATCGGCCCGGGCCCGGAGCCTTCCCAGTGGGGGCCCCACGCCATCACGAAGATCGCGTCGGCGGCGGCCGAGAGCGCGTGGTAGTCGTAGAACCCCGTGGCAGGACGGGGAACGGCTTCGTGCGTGACTCCGACCACGTCGACGGCGAGCTTGCGCCCCTCGGTGTGCAGGCGCGCCGCGAGCGTTGCGACGAACAAGCTAAGCGCACCCCGGTCGCGGGCTCCGTCGTTCTCGAGATCGAGGTTGAGCCCGGCGTAGGAGGGATCGCTCGCAAGCTCGACGAGCCGCGCGAACACCCGCGCGCGCAGCGTGGGCCGCGTGAGGATGCGGTGCACGAGCGCCCCGTTCTGGCAGCTGAAGCGCGGCATCTCGCCAAGCCCGTGCGCGGCGGCATAGGCATCGACTTCAGCATCGGCGGTGCCCACCACTTCACCACCCGGCGAGCATTCGAAGTAGGTCGGGTACACCACGCCGATCGCGCCGACGTGGGCCTGCAGATCGGCAAACGAGTCGGGGGAGCCGCTCAGCAGGAACGCCTGCAAGGGGGGAGTGGGAGGGTTTGGATTGGCCTGCCCCCCTTCGGGGGCTGCCCGGGGGGCGAGCGAGCGTGTGGGGCCGGCGAGCGCGGGAGGCGCCGCCACGGCGAGCGCGAGCACCACGGCACACACCCCGAGCGCCGCTCTGGGGCAGCGGCCCACCTCCACAAGGACGCGACCGTCCGGCGGCTCCACGGGTCTCACGAAGCCGCTCAGCCCCCGAGTTGGGGCAGTTCCCAAATGCTCTGATCCTCGGCGCCGAGGTGCCACAGGCCGATGCCGAGACCGAGCGATTCGGCGAGCTGTGCGCGCACCTGAAGCGACTGCTGGTCGGTGTACCACACGGAGTGGGCCACGCCACTGGAGTCGGTGTAGGAGAAGTGCGGTTCGGCCGCCGTCGGTTCCCATTCGGGGAGCGCCCCGAACTCGCTCTGCTCCGCCATCACGTCGTCGTACTCCAGCGGCGTGCCGGGGTTGGCGGAGCCGCCGCCGTTGGGCCAGTCGATCCCGTACATCGGCATCCCGAGCACGAACTTGTTCTTGTTGGGCATCGTCGCGGTGTAGTCGGCGACCTTTGTGAACCATGGCAGTTCCGCCAGCCCCCCGGGCGTGGAGGTCGTCCAGTGCAGGCCCCAGTCGAGCACGAAGATGTAGTCGGAGGGGACGGACAGGGCGGCGTCGTTGTACATCGCGGCGCGCCCCGTGGTGACGTTGTAGTACTTGGCGGTGACGACCGTCGAGAGTTTGTCGCCGATCGAGTGCAGGCGCGCGGCGAGCGCGGTGATCCAGGCGGTGAAGGGTTCGCGCTCGGCCGGGGGGGCGCCCTCGAAGTCGATTTGGATGCCCGCGTAGCCGTCGCTTTCGCACAGCGACGCCAACTGGTCGATCATGTGTTCCCCCGCCGCGGGTTCGTTCAGGATCTGATCCTCGTCGGCGGGGTTCTGGCAGTTCACGCGCGGCATCACGGCGATCTGGCGAGCCCGCGCCCACCCGGTGACGAGCGGCCAGTCTGTGCCGGTGACGGCGCCGCCGGACCCGCATTCGAAGTAGGTCGGGTACACCACGCCGATCTGCTGGTAGTGGGCCTCCAGGTCGAAGAAGCTCTGGTCGGTGGAGGCGAGCAGGAAGGCCTGGACGCTGCCGTGCGTGGGCGGGGGGTCGGCGGTTTCGAAGGTGAGCGGGGCGGTGGGGGCGCTGACGGCGCCGAGCGAGTCGACGGCCTCGACGACGATCCCATAGCCAGTGGAGGGCGCGAGGTCGGCGAGCGTCATGCCGGTCGCGGACGTTTGCCCGACGGGGATTTCGTTGCGGAACACGCGGTAGCCGACGATCGTGCCGCTGACGGGGGTGGAGGACGACCACGCGAGCGTGGCGGATTGGGCGGTGACTTCGGTGGTGTGCAGGTCGGCGGGCGTGGAGGGCGGCGTGTGGGTGGTGAACACTGCCACTTCGGGGGCGGGCGAGCTGAGATAGCCGTAGGAGTCCAGAGCGCGCACGGTGAAGGTGTAGTGGCGCTCGGAGGCGAGCGTGACGGTCGTGATCTGCGTTGGGACGACGCGCTCGGGGACGCCGTCCTCGAACAGCAGGTAGCCGACGAGGTGGCCGCTGTTGGCGGCGCCGGCCTGCCAGGAGAGGGTGGCGGAGGTGTCGGTGACGCGCAGCGCGGAGACCAGCGCGGGGCCCTCGGGCGGGGTGTGGGTGGTGGCGAGGCTGAGTGTGGGGGTGCGGGGGCTCAGGCGGTGCTCGGCGTCGACGGCGGCGACGGCGATCGAGTAGGTGCGCAGCGAGGAGAGGTGGGTGAGGCGCATCGAGTCCCCGGTGGTTTGGCCGAGCAGGGCGCCGTCGCGGTAGACGCGGTAGCCGATGATCCGCGCCGAGCCGGGGTGGGAGGGCACCCACCAGAGGGTGGCGCCGACGTCGCTGACTTCGGAGACGGTGAGCTGGCCGGGCACGCCGGGGGGTTCGCTCCCGGCGACCGCGCGGCGCGACGCTGCCACAGGACGGCGATGGGCGGCGATCCGCAGCGCCCTGCTGGGCCTGCCGAGGCGCCCGCGGGTGTCGACGGCGGTGATCGTGATGCGATGGGCACGGGCGGGGCTGAGCTTGACGATGTAGACGCGTCCGGGGGTCTGCCCGACGACGACGCCGTCGCGCCTGATCCGGTAGCCGGCGACCGGGGCGCCGCCGCGCCGGGCGGGGCGCCAGGTGATGCGCACGCCGTCGGTGGTGCGGGCGAGCACGCGCAGCCCGTGCACTCGGCCGGGGAGGCGCACGACCGGACGATGCGAGTGGCGGTCGGAGGGGCGCGCAGCCGAGCGATGCCCGTGGTGAGCGGGCGCGGCGAGCGCGTGGGGGCCGGGCGCAACGGGCGCGTGGGGGCCGGGCGCGGCGAGCGAGACGGCGGCGACGGCGGCGAGCAGCAGGTTCACGGCGAGACCCCGCCTCGGCGAACGGGCGGACTCGCAGCGGGCGCCCCGTGAGAGACCCCGCCTTCCTGCCCGGGCGCGAGCAGGACGATTGGCCGGCGGGCCCGTTCGAGGGCCGTCTCATGTTCGGCGAGCGGGGACACCCCGACCTGCGGGGTCAGAACGCCGGCGACGGTCTCGAAGGCGTCGCGCTCCAGGCGCGCGGCGCCGATCGGGTAGCGCGGAGGTTCATACGGCGCGTGGTAGACCCGCGCGTGCGCGGGCGCGACCATCCGCTCCAAGCGCAACACGAGCGTGACGGGCGCGCGCACGAGCGTGGGCGCCAGCAGCAGCACCGGGACCAGCGAGGCCGGTAGCAACAGTGCGGCGAGAGCGCGCCGGATCGGAGGCGAGAGCACCACGACCCGCCTACCCCCCCTCCCCACCGGCGCCAAGGCCGGCAGTCGCCGGTCGCGTGCCCCAGGCGGCGGTGCGGCAGGTCGCGATCGCGTAGTAGGTCTGCCACAGCATGATCCCGAGGTAGAAGAACACGAACAGGATCCCGTACAGCCACAGGACGTTGTAGCGGTCCTGGAAGAGCAGGAAGTAGAAGGAGTACACGAGCGCGAGCGCGTAAATCCCGGCGAGGTAGGTGAGCGGCAGCACCCCGTGGTGGGTGAGGGGGCCCCACACAAGCGAGTGCAGCGCGGCGATCGGAGCCAACAACGGCAGGACGATGCTCATGTAGGTGAAGCACGCCGCGACGGGGTGCTTGCGCCAGATGAATTTCGCGACGAGCAGCGACTCGCGCGTCCAGGAGCGCTTCCAGCGGGTTTGCTGCTTGATGAACGCGCGGAAGGTGGTGGGTACGATCGTGTGCGACACGGCGCGCCGTTCGTAGAGGATGCGCCAGTCGCGCAGCACACAGTTGGTCAGCGAGCGGTCGTCGCCGAAGGTGGACTCGATGCCGAGGAAGGTCTGGTTCTCCCACCACTCAAGGCGCGGCATGATCGCCTCGCGGCGGTACGCGGAGAAGCAACCCGAGCAGCAGGTGACCGCGCCGAACACCGATTCGGCGGCCTTGACGACGCGGAACGCGACGAAGTAGCGCACGGCCTGCATCCGGGTGATCCACGTGTCGCGCACGTTGAGCACGTCGGCGTGCCCGCACACCGCCCCGACGCGGGCGTCGGCGAGCGGCTGCACGAGTGCTTTGAGCGCGGCGGGCTCCACCGAGGAGTCGGAGTCGACGAACACCACCACCTCGGCGGAGGTGGCGCGGATGCCGGCGGCCATCGCGGCGCGCTTGCCGCGGTTCTGCGGAAAGTCGATCACGCTCACGCGCCCGCGGGACTCCGCGCAGATGCGCTGCATCTCGGCGAGGGTGCCGTCGGTGGAGCCGTCGTTGACGGCGACGAGCTCGAGCTTCTCGGGGGGGTAGTCGAGCTCCAGCAGCGAGCGCAGCGAGTGGGCGATCGCGGCCTGCTCGTTGAAGCCGGGCATCACGATCGCGATGTGGGGCTCGATCCCGGTTTCGCCGCCCCGCCCGCCCCACGTGCGGTAGAAGAGGGAGAAGAGGAAGCGCGAGACGATGTAGCAGGCGACGGAGAGGGAGTACACGCCGAAGAACACGTTGGAGAACAGCAGCCCGGCGAACGCCGCCTTGTACGCCATCACGGCAGCGAGCAGCAGCATCAGGTAGAGGCCGGCGAGGGCCTTCAGGATGCGGTGGGTGTTGAGGCGGCGGATCGGCATTCGCTCACGGGGTGAAGCGCAGTTGCCCGGCGGTGTGGCGGCGGTAGGTGCAGTCGAGCACCGCGGGGCAGCGCTCCAGCCAGTCGTAGTCGTGGTCGGGGTGCAGCGTGGTGAGGATCGCCAGGTCGTAGGCCTCGGGGTCGAGGACGGGAGCCCCCCCGGACCGGCGAGCAGCCGCCGCCTGTGAGCCACACGCCACGGCGCTCGCGTGGGCACCCTCCACGGAGGTGCCCCCAGCCAGGGCCGCCGAGCCCTCCCCGGCCGGGGCCGCGACTCCGTCCAGCCGCACGCCGTCGACCTTCAGCGCCGGGACGAGCGGGTCGTGGTAGTCGACGTGGGCGCCCTCGGCGCGCAGACGCTCGATGATCTCGAGCGCCGGCGCCTCGCGGGTGTCGGCGACCCCGGGCTTGTAGGAGGCGCCGACGAGCAGCACGCGCGCCTGCGCCAACGGCCGTCCCAGCTGCACCAGCACTTCGTGGGCGCGCCAGGCAACGTGGCGGGGGCGGCCGGAGACCTTGCGCAGCGCCTCCTCGGCCACGGTCGCGGGGCGTCCGCGCTCGCGCAGCGGGTGCAGCAGGTAGTAGGGGTCGACCGCGATGCAGTGCCCCCCGACACCGGCGGAGGGATAGTGGGGCATGAAGCCGTAGGGCTTGGAGGCGGCGCCCTCGGTCACCTCGATCGGGTCGAGGCCGTGCGCGCCGCACGCTTCGGCGAGCTCGAAGGCGAGCGCGATGTTGACGGCGCGGAAGGTGTTCTCGTAGAGCTTCACGAGCTCCGCCGCCTCGGGGGAGGAGACGCGGTGCAGGCGCTTGCAGGTGTGGCGCAGCACGGCGGCGGCGCGCTCGCCGCACTCCTCCGTCGCGCCCCCCAGCACCCGCGGGGTCTGCAGCTGCTCGTGCTCGCCTACGCCGGGGTCGATGCGCTCGGGGGCGAACGCCACGAACACCTCCTCCCCGGCGCGCAGGCCGCGCTCGGCGAGCGGCCCGACGAGCAGCTCGCGGGTGGTGCCGACGTAGGTGGTCGAGGTCAGCACGAGCGTTTGCCCGGGGCGGGCGTGGCGCACGACCGAGGCGCACGCGTCGCGCAGGATCTGCAGGTCGGGCCGCAGCTGCTCGTCGACGGGGGTGGGCACGCAGATCAGCACGAGGTCGGCGGCGTCGAGCGCCTTGACGCGGTTGGTGAGCACGAACCCGTCGCTCGCCAGGTGGCGGCTCAGGTCCCGCTGCTCGGACTCCAGCAGCTCGGCCTCGCCGCGGCGGATGGCGCCCAGGCGCTCGCCGCTCACGTCGATCCCGACGATCCGGCAGCCAGCGTTGCGCAGCGCGATCGCCGTGGGCAGGCCGACGTAGCCGAGCCCGACGACGGCGACGACCGTGTGGCCGGCCCGCTTGGAGCGGTTTGAAGCGGCGCGGCGGCGGGTAGGCTGTGGAGGAGCCTGCAGAGCGGTGGGCTGTGGCACGGGCATGGGTGGGTCTCCTGACTCGACTTCGTCGTCCTGGGCAGAGGTCGCTTCTGGCGCGTCAATGTCACACGGCTGACCGCATCCACGAGCGGCGCCTTGCACTGGCACTGTCCGGAGATCGCGCCGGCCGCTGCGGGGCGGTACTGGCCGTGCAGAATGGACGCTCGCAGGCCAAGTTTCACGACTGTTGGACGATTGGTCGAGCGGTGTCCCAAAAGGTCATACGGGTATGTCGTCCGAAAAGGGCGACGCGCCTGCCCCCGATGGGCAGCCGCGGGCGCGTCGGCGGCGCCTGGGTGTGGCGGCGGCCGGTCGGTAGCATCGAGGTGTGCGCGATTTTCTATATGCGATCTCCAACCGGGTCGTCGTCTACGACGGCGGCATGGGCGCCACGCTCGAGCAGTTCGACCTGACGAGCGAGGACTACGGCGGCCTCGCCGGCAAGTGCCACGAGGCGCTCGTGCTCAACCGTCCCGACGTGATCGAAGGCGTCCACACCTCGATGCTCGAGGCCGGCGCCGAGGTGGTGGAGACCGACACCTTCCAGGCCTCGCGCCTGAAGCTCGGCGAGTGGGGCCTCGCGGACTACACGGTCGAGATCAACACCAAGGCGGCGGAGCTCGCGCGCAAAGCCGCGGGCGAGCACCGCTTCGTCGCCGGCTCGATCGGCCCCACCGGCTACCTGCCCGCCTCTGAGGACCCCTCGCTCGGGCAGATCCGCTTCGGCGAGCTGGTCGAGGTCTTCACCGAGCAGGCCGCGGGCCTGATCGACGGCGGCGCAGACCTGATCATCATCGAGACCGCGCAGGACATCCTCGAGGTCAAGGCGGCCGTGTTCGGCGCGCGCGCGGCGTTCAAGACGACGGGGCGCACGCTGCCGATCCACACCTCGGTGTCGCTGTTGCCCAACGGCGGCAAGATGCTCCTGGGCACCGACATCTCCGCCGTGTTGTGCACGCTGGAGGCGTTGAAGGTGGACGTGATCGGCTTGAACTGCTCGACCGGGCCGCAGGACATGCGCGACGCGATCCGCTTCCTCGGCGAGCTCTGCCCCGTGCCGGTGGCGTGCATCCCCAACGCCGGCCTGCCGTTGCAGGGCCCCGACGGCGAGACGATCTTCCCCGAGCAGCCGGGCCCGCTGGCGGAGGCGCTGGGGGAGTTCGTGGAGCGCTACGGCGTAGGCATCGTGGGGGGCTGTTGCGGAACCACGCCCGAGCACATCCGCGCGATCGTGGAGTTGGTCGACCCTGCCCAGCGCACCGTCAGTCCACGTCCTGCCCCCCGTCCCCCCCACCTCTCCTCGATGATCGCGGCGACCCCGCTCGTGCAGGAGCCGCGCCCGAGCATGGTCGGCGAGCGCGTCAACTCGCAGGGCTCGCGCAAGGCCAAGGAGCTGCTGCTCGCCGACGACTACGACGGCCTCGTGCAGATCGCGGAGGACCAGGTGGGCGGCGGCGCGCACGTGCTCGACGTGTGCGTGGCGCTGACCGAGCGCGCCGACGAGGACGAGCAGATGCGCAGGGTGGTCAAGCGGATCTCGCTGACCCAGCCCGCCCCGATCCAGATCGACTCGACCGAGCCGGAGGTGATCGAGACGGCGCTCGAGCAGATCCCAGGGCGCGCGATCGTCAACTCGGTGAACCTCGAGGCGGGACGCGCGAAGCTCGACCGGGTGGTGCCGCTCGCGCTCGCGCACGGCGCGGCGCTAATCGCGCTGACGATCGACGAGGTGGGGATGGCCAAGACGGCGCAGCGCAAGGTCGAGGTCGCCGAACGCATCCGCGATCTCTGCTGCACAGAGCACGGCCTCGACCCGGAGCTGTTGATCTTCGACTGCCTCACGTTCACGCTGACCACGGGCGAGGCGGAGTGGCGGCCCTCGGCGGTGGAGACGATCGAGGGCATCCGCCGCATCAAGGCGGAGATCCCACAGGTGAAGACCTCGCTGGGGGTCTCGAACGTCTCCTTCGGCGTGTCCCCCGGCGCGCGCGCGGTGCTCAACTCGGTGTTCCTGCACCACTGTGTGCAGGCGGGGTTGGACCTCGCGATGGTCAACCCCAACCACATCACCCCCTACGGCGAGATTCCCGACACCGAGCGCGAGCTGGCCGACGACCTCGTGTACAACCGCCGCGAGGACGCGCTGGAGCGTTTCATCGAGCACTTCGAGTCAAAGGGCGAGGTGGAGGTTCAGAGCGCCGCGGACCCGACTGAGGGGATGGAGCCCGAGGAGGCGCTGCACTTCCACATCCTGCGCCGGCGCAAGGAGGGCGTCGAGCAGTGGATCGACTCAAGCGTGGAGAAGCTCGGCGCGGTCCCCACGCTCAACGAGGTGCTGCTGCCGGCGATGAAAGAGGTCGGCGACAAATTCGGCGCGGGCGAGCTGATCCTGCCGTTCGTGCTGCAGTCCGCGGAAGTGATGAAGCGCGCGGTGGCGCAGCTGGAGAAATACCTCGACAAGATCGAGGGCTACACGAAGGGGACGGTGGTGTTGGCGACGGTGTTCGGCGACGTGCACGACATCGGCAAGTCGCTGGTCAACACGATCCTCACGAACAACGGCTACACGGTGGTGGACCTCGGCAAGCAGGTCCCGATCCAGACGATCCTCGATGCCGCGCAGGAGCACGAGGCGACCGCGATCGGCCTCTCGGCGCTGCTGGTGTCGACCTCCAAGCAGATGCCGGCGTGCATCGCCGAGCTGCACGCCAAGGGCCTCCCCTACCCCGTGC
Organism: uncultured Solirubrobacterales bacterium; assembly: GCA_963715925.1. Taxonomy (GTDB): domain Bacteria; phylum Actinomycetota; class Thermoleophilia; order Solirubrobacterales; family Solirubrobacteraceae; genus Palsa-744. Next base: position 732,194 of record OY970282.1, read on the forward strand.
TGATCGGCGGGGCGGCGATCAACCGCGCGTTCAGCTACCGCGCGCTGTACCCGGGTGGCAAGGAGTCCGAGGAGATGTACGGGCCGGGCGTGTTCTACTGCAAGGACGCCTTCGAGGGCCTGGCGGTGATGGACCAGTTGATCGACGCCGATGCCCACAATGCGCTGCTCGGCAAGCTGCGCACGGGCGCGAGCGAGTTCCGCGCGAAGGGCGAGGCGCCCGTCGAGGAGGTCAACCTCGCCGACGACTCGGTGCGCTCGCCCGCGCGCACCGACGTGCCGGTGCCCACGCCGCCCTACTGGGGCGTGCGCGAGATCCCCGTCGATCTCGACGAGGTCTACAGCCACCTCGACACGCACGTGCTGTTCAAGCTGCACTGGGGCGGGAAGGGCGTGAAAGGCGAGGCATGGCGCGAGCTGCTGAAGAGCGACTTCCGCCCGCGCCTGGAGCGGATGTGGCGCGAGCAGACCTATCTGCACCCCCGCGCGCTGCTGGGATTCTTTCCCTGCTACAGCGAGGGCAACGACATCGTGGTGCTCGATCCGGAGGACCGCGCCACCGAGCTCACGCGCTTCGTGTGCCCGCGCCAGCCGAAGGGCGACCGCCTCTGCCTGGCGGACTTCTTCCGCCCCGCCATTGATCTGAGGCCCTCGCCCACGCCGTCGGGCGGGCCGCCAGCAGGGGTGGCGGGCGCGTCCTCATCGAACTGGGAGCCCCCACAGGAGCTGGACGTGATTGCGGTACAGGCGGTGACCGTGGGCTCGGAGGTGACCGAGCTGATGGCAAAGCTGGAGTCCGACGGCGAATTCGCCGAGCAGTTGTTCGTCCACGGCCTCGGCGTGCAGACCGCCGAGGGCCTGGCGGAGTGGCTGCACCACGAGGCCCGCACGATGCTCGGCATCCCCGCCGCGCAGGGCCGGCGCTACTCGTGGGGCTACCCCGCGGTGCCCGAGCAGTCCGAGCACCTGAAGGTGGAGAAGCTGCTGGACCTGAAACAGATCGGCATGACCATCACCGACGGTTACGCCCCCGAGCCCGAGCAGTCCACGCTCGCGCTCGTCGCCCACCACCCGCAGGCGATCTACTTCGGCACCCGCCAGGGCCGCCTGCTGCCGGGCGGCTCCCCCGACGACCTCATCAAGGGCTCCCCGCGCGACCCCTCGCTGTTCGGCGAGCTGGGCGACGATGATCCGCCGGATGGAGCGGTGGAGGCAGAGGACGAGCCGGCGATGGCTGGTTGAGCTTCAGGATCCCGAGGCCGCGGCGGTGCGCTGGCTGCGCTCCGCTCGATCCGGCAGCGGCGGCAGACGAACGGGCGTGGCGTGCATCGTGCGCAGGCGGACCTCCTTCCAGGAGAGGCCCTCCTTGACGAGCGCGGGCGCCCCCATAATCACCGCGGTAGCGACCTCGACGGCCTGCAGGACGATCCCGTAAGCGACCGCGTCGGGGGTGGAGACGTGGTAGGCGCCCGCGAGCACGGCGACGCAGGCAGCCTGGAAGACGCCGACGTTGGCGGGGGTCGCTGGTACGGCGGCGGTGACGTTGACCGCGAACAGCACGCCCGCGGCGCCGGCGATCCCGACGCGGTGGTCGAGGCCGAGCGCCATCAACAGCAGCCAACAGGAGGCGCACTGCAGCGCCCACGCGGAGAGCTGCATCGCCGTGGCCGCGGCCGCGCGGCGGGGCTGGCCGAAGACGCGCAGGCCCTCGCGTACGCGCAGCAGCGAGCGGCGCAGGGCGAGCACCAGCGAGTGCAGCCGCGCGGAGCGGGAGATCGCGGAGCGGGGCAGCAGGATGGGGGCGAGGAGCACTGTCACCAGCGCGCAGAGGGGCACGAGCGCGGCGGCCAGGAGCGCCCCGTCGTGGCCGTGCAGAAGGGAGACGCCGGAGAGCATCGCCGCCCCGAGGAGGGCCAGCGCCAGCAGGTTCAGCAGCGTCTGGGAGACCATCGTGCCGAGCACCACAGGCAGCGTCTCGCGCGGGCGCCCGAGGCGGCGCGCGACGATCAGCGCGCGCGAGGGCTCCCCCAGGCGTGCGGGCAGGGTGGCTGACATCAGCACGCCGATGAAGGTCCCCTGCAGCGCGTCCGAGCGCCGCGCGCGGCGCCAGGTGGGAGCGGCGCTCAGGATCGAGTGCCACGCGAGGCCGCGGACGACCATCGAGGCGCACATCACGCCGAGGCCGGCGGCCACCAGCCCGGGGCTGGAGGCGACGATGCTCGTGAGGACGCGGCCCACCCCGATCCGCTCGAGCGCGGTCAGTGCGAGCGCGAGGCCGGCGAGCGAGACGGTCAGTAGCGCGGCGCGGCGGGCCGTGCGCAGCGCGCGGCGCGGCGCGGGCAGGGCGAGCTGCGGCTCGAGCGTGGGCAGCCGCTTGGCCGGCACGCGCGCAAGCAGGTCGGCGGGCGCGAGGCCGTGGCGCACCGCGAGGCGGGCGGGCCTGGAGTGAGCGCGCCCCACTGCGCGCGCCTGCTCGTAGACCTCGAGCACTTCGGCGGCGACGTGGGGCCAGGCGAAGCGCTCCGCGCGCTCGCGCGCGGCGGCCGCCATTTGCGTGCGGCGGGCGGGGTCGAGCGCCAGCACGCGCAGCGCCTCGGCGAGCGCGCGCGCGTCGCCGCGGGGGGTGAGCAGGCCGTCGCAGCCGTCGCGCACCACGTCGCGGTAGCCGGCGATGTCCGATGCCACCACGGGCGTGCCGGCGGCGAACGCCTCGGTGAGCACCATCCCGAAGCTCTCGCCGCCGAGCGAGGGCGCGCACAGCACGTCGGCGCGGCGCAGCTGCTCGGCCTTATGCGCCTCGGAGACCTTGCCCAGGGCGTGCACTGCGCGATCGTCGAGCAGCAGCGGCGCCACCTCCTCGGGGGTGGGCCCGATTAGGGTGAGCGTGGCGGGCACGTGCTCGCGCAGCGCCTCGAACGCGCTCAGCAGCACGGGCAGGCCCTTGCGCTCGACGGCCTGGCCGATGAACAGGATGCGCAACTCCTCGCGCTCGCCTTCGGGCTCCGGGGCCTCGATCGGCGGGCGAACTCCGGAAGGATCGAGGTGTACACCGTTAGGCACGATCCGGTAGCGCCCGCCGAAGAAGCGCCGCGCGGTCCAGGCGGCGGCCTCGGAGACGGCGATGCGGGCGTGCAGGCGGTTCATGTGCCGGCGCGCCCCGAGCGCCACCCCGATCCCATTCGTGAGCGCGTTCTCGGAGAAGCTGTGGAAGGTGCCCACGAGCGGGACGTCCCCGGCGCAGCCAGGCGCATACCAGCCCACCAGAGGCACGATCGGCTCGTGGATGTGAACGAGGTCGTACTCCCCGCCGCGCAGCTCCCGCGCCAGCGCCACCAGCGCGTCCGGCGTGGCCGCGAGGTTCGAGACCGCCCCGTTGGCGGCGAACCCGGTGCTGCGTCCGAGCGGCACGACGCGGTCGGGCAGCGGCATGGGTTGCGGGCGCGCTCCCCGGTGCATCGCGCGCGCGGCCAGGTCGTCGGGGTCGAACGGCGCGAGGATGCGCGCCTCGTGGCCGGCCGCTCCGAGCTCGTCGGCGAGCGCGTCGATGTGGCGCGTGACGCCGCCCGGGTACGTCCACGAGTAGGGCGAGACGAGCGCGATCCGCACGCCCCAACTCTAGCCCTTCCGGTCCCTGCACCGCCGATGCGCCGAGCGCGTCGGCGCCCATCGCGTCGGCTCTGGTGGCCGGCGACCGACGGGCTTGTAGCCTGTAGGCGTGAGCGAGCGCCACTTCGTCAAGTACACGTTCCTGAAGCTCGACCCGGCGTGGCGGCGCCTGGACGCCGAGCGCCGCGCGCAGGACAAGCGCGAGTTCGCGGCCGCGTGCGAGGACTTCGCGGACGGGCACCTGCTGCAGTCCTTCTCGCTCGTCGGCACGCGCGGGGACGCGGAGCTGCTGCTGATCTCCGAGGCGGAGAACCTCGACCGCATCCACGAGTTCCACGTGGTGCTGGGGCAGAGCGGTTTGATGAAGTGGGCGCACACGCCCTACTCGTTCCTGGGGATGCGCAAGAGCTCGGAGTACTCCGAAGAGGAGCGCACCACCCCGCGGGGCTTCCGCGGCAAGTACGTGTTCGTGTACCCGTTCGTGAAGTCGCGCGAGTGGTATGGCCTGCCCGCGGAGGAGCGCTGGCGGATCATGCAGGGGCACATCGCGGTGGGCCGCGAATACCCGGGGGTGGACAACCACACGACCTACTCGTTCGGCCTCGACGACCAGGAGTTCGTGGTGGCGTTCGACACCGACGACGTGGGCACGTTCCTGGATTTGGTGCAGCGCCTGCGCACGACGGAGGCCTCGCGCTACACCGTCAGGGACACCCCTAGCTTTACCTGCATCGCCGCCTCGCTGCCCCGCGCCTTGAACGCGCTCGACGGCGAGCCGGTCGCACTCGAGGCGCTGCACTCTGTCTGATGATCGAAAAAGAGGGGCCCGGCTCGCCGGCCGACGGCCGGCTGCGCCACCCTCTAAGGGCCTCGCTCACCTGCGCCGGGCGGACCCGGTGCTCGCCGGCGTGATCGAGGCGGTCGGTCCGAAGTTGGGCGACGCACGCGACGGCCGCCCCGCCGACCACTACGGGGCATTGGTGCGCGCGATCGTGGGCCAGCAGCTCTCCACGAAGGCCGCGCGCTCGATCTACCTGCGCCTCACCGAGCGCTTCGACGGCCGCACCCCGACGCCGCAGCAGGTGCTGGCGGACGAGCCCGAAGAGCTGCGCGCCGCCGCGGGCCTTTCGCGCGCGAAGGTGGGTTACCTGCGCTCGCTCGCCGAACACGTGCTCTCTGGCGAGCTCGAGCTGGAGCGCCTCGATGAGCTCGATGACGAAGTGGTGATTGCAGAGCTCGTGGCGGTCAAGGGCGTGGGCATGTGGACGGCGCACATGTTCTTGATGTTCCACCTCCAGCGTCCCGACGTGCTGCCCGTCGGCGACCTCGGCATCCGCCGCGCGATCGAGCGCGCTTACGGCCTGGACGCGCTGCCGGAGGCCGCCGCGATCGAAGGGATCGCCGAGCCCTGGCGCCCGTACCGCACGCTCGCCTGCCGTTATCTATGGCGCTCGCTGGACAACGAGCCCAACTAAACGGCTGAGACCTGCTCCTCCTCGGCTACGCGAAACGAGGAGCCGCAGCCGCAGGCGGCGACGACGTTGGGGTTGTTGACCTTGAAGCCGGCCCCCTGGAGGCTCTCCTCGTAGTCGATCTCCGAGCCGTGCACGTACTGGAGGCTCGAGCGGTCGACCAACAGCTTCAGCCCGTGGCTCTCGAACACGGCGTCGCTCTCGCGCTGCTCGTCGAAGGCGAGCTGGTACTGGAAGCCCGAGCAGCCGCCACCGCGTACCCCGACGCGCAGCCCCGCCAGGGCCACGTCGGCGCTCTGGGCGGCGAGGAACTCGCGCACCTTCTCGGCTCCCTTGTCGGTGAATGCAACCATCGCTATCCAAAGAGTTTAGCGTGCCCGCCCACCCCACCACCCCGGCTATCCTTGGCCGTGGAGGGTGGCGCAGCCGGCCAATGGGCCGGCGAGCCGAGCCCCTCCTTTTCAATCATGCCCACCCCCGCAGAGCTCAAGCAGCGCATCGAGGCCGCCATCCCCGGCGCCCGCGCCGAGGTCGAGGACTACACCGGCGGCGGCGACCACTTCCGCGCGACCGTCACCGCCGAGGCGTTCGCGGGGCGCAGCCGCATCGAGCAGCACCGCCTCGTATACGAGGTGTTCGGCGCGGAGATCGGCGGGCCGATCCACGCGCTGTCGCTGAAGACCGAGGCCGGCTGAGCGCCAGGTCCCTACTACGCCCCCGTACCGCACACCAAGCCCCATACTGCAAGAGCCACACCACCTGCCACCGCAAGACCACCTGCCACCGCGCACGCCAGAGCCACCACCGCCTCCGCACCGCGAGAACCCAAAGGAGCCCCCATGAAGAGCATCGATCCGATCACTGCCCCCTCCACCGAGTCCAATCCGATCCGCACCGCGATCGCGGAGGCGATCGCCGAGAACCCCGTGATCCTCTTCATGAAGGGCACCCCCGACGCGCCCGCCTGCGGCTTCTCGCGGAGCACGGTAGCCACGCTGCAGGCGCTCGACGCGCGCTTCGCCGCCGTGGACGTACTGCCCGACCCCCGCATCCGCCAGGAGCTCTCCGCGCTGTCGGATTGGCCGACGATCCCGCAGCTGTTCGTCGCGGGCGAGCTGGTCGGGGGGTGCGACATCGTCAGCGAGATGTACGAGTCCGGCGAGCTAGCGGAGGTCCTCGGTGTGGAGGGCCGCACGGACGCCGCCGCAGCGCTGCCCGAGGAGAGCGTCGTCGGCGGACTGCAGATCGAGAACCGGCTGGGCTGAGGAGCGCCTCCCCCCGCGGACCGCCGGGCCGTGCCCGATTGGTTGCCCGCGCGCCCCGGGTTTTGGGCCGATCCAGTAAATCCGAGCGCCGCCCCACCACGCGCCAGGCGGTGCTATAGGGTGCTCGCCCCATGCCCTCTGTAACGGTCGTCACCGACTCCACCCACTACCTCCCCCGCGCGCTCGCGGACAGTGAGGGCGTCCATCAGGTCAGCCTGTACATGGGGTGGGGCGACGAGCGCCAGCGGGAGACCGAGATGGAGAGCTTCGACGCCTTCTACAAGCGTCTGGGATCGGACCCCGACCTGCCCACCACCTCCCAGCCCTCGATCGGGGACTTCCTCGCGGTGTGGGAGCCGCTGCTGCAGACCGGGCAGGACGTGGTATCCGTGCACCTCTCGGGCGGGATCTCCGGCACCTGCGAGGCCGCCCGCCAAGCCCACGGCATCCTCGCCGAGCGCGGCCTCGGCGAGCGCGTGGAGGTGATCGACGGGGAGACCGCCTGCGGGGGCCTCGGCATGCTCGTGCTCGCGGGCGCCGCGGCGGCGCGCGGGGGGGCGGACAAAGACGGGGTCGCCGCTCGCGTGCGCGAGACGCGCGCGGCGCTACAGATCTGGTTCTGCATCGACACGCTCGAGTACCTGCGCCGCGGGGGCCGCGTCGGCAAGGCGCAGGCGTGGATCGGGGGCACGTTGCGGATCAAGCCGATCCTCACGTTGGGGTACGAGATCACGCCCGTCGAGCGCGTGCGCACCGCGGGGCGGGCGTTCGAGCGGATGGTGCAGTACATGCACGAGCTGCGCGAGGCGGGCTCGGACGCGTGGGTGGTGCAGCACATCCAGGCCACCGACCAGGCCCAGAGGCTGATCGAGCGCGGGCGCGAGATATACGGCTCGGAGCCGCTGTTCGTCTCCGAGGTCGGCCCCGTAATCGGCACCTACGTGGGACCCGGCCTGATCGGCGTCGGCGGGATCCCCCGCGCACTGCTGGCCTGATCAGCGCCGCCGACGCTGCCGGCGCGTTGCCGTTAGGCTCGTACCTCGATGCCGCCCCCCAGGATCCACACGCAGATGACAAGCGTCGTCCTCGTCGGCAGCTTCAACCCGCGTATCTTCGAGCCGCTCTGGTTTTCGAGGAATGAGTTGGTCCCAGAGCAAGAGGCGAACGAGGCCGAGGTCCAGCTCATCAATCGCGAGTTCTGCCGCGTGAGCTTCGGTTGGGTGGAGTTGGTGGCGCTCGAGGATCGCTTCCAGGTCGAGACGACGAGCGAGACCGTCAACGACGGCCAGATACGTGACCTACTCGTCGGGGTCCTGAGGCTACTTCCACATACCCCGATCAAAGTGGGCTCGATTCATCACCGGGCCGAGGTTGCAATAGCGAGCGAGGAGGAATGGCACAACGTTGGGCACGCGCTTGCGCCTAAGGAGCTGTGGGCGGGCGTGCTCGATAAACCGGGCATGTTTGACTTCGCCATGCAAGGTGTCCGTCCTGATGAGCTGGAGGGGGCGATCAGGGTTAGAATTCAGCCCTCGCAGGTGGTTAGGCCTGGGATCTTCCTTAACGTGAACGACGAATTCCTGATGCCATCGGCCGACGAGGTCACGGACGCTGCCGAGCTTCTCAACGGGCTATGGCCCGACGCTGAGAGCCGCGCTCTCGAGATCCGGTCAAAGTTGCTCGAGCGATTGATCCCCTGAGATGGCCACGTCTCGCACGCCAATCCCGTTCGCGCCTTCGCCGACCGAGCTCCCGCTGAGTCGGAGATACACCCGCTGGCGTGCGTTGAGAGGCACGGAGCACTTCGTTGATCAGGAGTCGCCCGCAGTGAAGCTGGCCCCTCACCAATACACGCTGCCGCAGCTCATCCCGGCAACGAACAGCGTCGATACGAGCGAGCGACCCCGGGAGATCCTCATCGCGCTCCAGTCATGGGAGGGCGTTGTTCTTGACGTTGACGACACATCGTTTGTGGCTCGCCTCGTCGACGTTGCCGGCGAGCACGACGACGAAGAGGTCAAGCTCTCGCGAGACGAGCTGAGTGACTTCGACCTCGAGCTGCTCGAGCCCGGCGCCATCCTTTACTGGACGATCGGATACCTGCAGCAGGTCCGCGGTTCCCGGGAACGCGTGTCTCGGATTCGACTTCGCCGTGTGCCCGCGTGGACAGAGCGTCAACTCGGCGAGGCGCAAGAGCGCGCCGCAGACCTCGCGCGTGAGCTCGACTGGTAGCGACGCAGGCCGGCCGCCCGCCTCCGACGAGCTCGAGGTCTCGCTATTCGGACCCGGCTACGGCGAGTCGTTGGCTGTTCACCTCGGAGAGGGACGGTGGATGACCGTCGACTCGTGTGTCGACGGCGACTCGGGCGAACCCGCCGCGGTCAAGTACCTACGTGACCTTGGAGTCGATCCCACCGAGGCGGTCGTCATCGTGCTCGCGACTCACTGGCACGACGACCATATCCGCGGGCTCGCAGAGGTCGTGCGTGCGTGCGTCGGCTCCCGGTTCCTGTGCCCGTCGGCGCTTCGGACGCCGGAGTTCCTGGCGCTCACGCAATCGAACGTGTTGGGGGCCGAACGAACTACCTCCGGGGTGCGCGAATTCCGCAATGTGCTCGAGATCCTGCGAGACCGCAAGGCGGCCGGCAACCCGCATGCCGGACCGGGCTTCGTGATCGAGAACACGATCATCGACCGATCCGCTCACTGCGCGGTGACTGGTCTCTCGCCTTCATCGGCTGCGCTCGAGAGAGCGATGGCGGCAATCGCTGGGATGCTCCCGCAGCCCCTGCGACCCCACCTACGGGTTCGCTCGCCGTCCTCGAACGAGGCCTCTATCGCACTCTGGATGAAGGGGACCGCAGGCTTCGCGCTGTTGGGCGCAGACGTTGAGAGGCAGGTAACGGACGACCGTGGTTGGGGCGCCATCCTCGCTCTGCAACCCGCCGCCGACGGTCAATCAAAGCTCGTCAAGGTCCCACACCACGGGTCGAAGTCGGGCCACGACGAGCGAATGTGGGATGAGCTGCTCGAGGACGAGCCCGCGGCGCTGCTAACGCCGTGGAGCCGTGGTGCGCGACAGCTTCCGACCAGCACAGACCGCGCGCGGATCCTCTCGCTCGCGCCCGACAGCGTCATCGTTGGTCACGGAGCAGTAAAGCCCGAGGGCTATGACAGAGCCGTCGAGCGGACTCTGAAGGAAGTCGCAGAGTCGCGTCGCGTCGCGAAAGGTCGTATGGGTCACGCGCGAGCACGATGCGCACCGTCTGACTCGCGAGAGTGGCGGGTGGAGCTGGTCCGCGACGCGCAGCGGCTGTCGGCCGCAGCCTGAGTAGGCATCGCGGCGACGCCGCTGGACAAATGGCCAGAGCCGACCCTCAGCGCCGGCGCTTACGGCGGCTGCGCATACCCAGCGCGAGGCCCACGACGGCGGCGCCGATCAGCAGCTCGCGTTTGTGACGCTCGACGTGGCCGCGCCAGTCGGTGAGCCTCGCCACCTCGCCGTGCAGGCGCTCCATCGACACCGCCAGCTCCGCGCGGTTGGCCTCGATCGAGCTGCGGATCTCCGCGGGGGAGCGCTGGGCCATCACGCCGCCTCGCCAGATCCGAACCCCGCGCCATGCGACCCCGCACCGGGCAAGCCCCCACGCTCAAAGGGGGGGCTCCCATGCTCGGAGGCGGAGCCCATCGTCTCGCGGATCAGGCGGGCCTCCTCGATCGCCATCGTCGGGATCGGAGGAGCGCTTTTTTTGACGACTTTGGCGGCCACCACCCCCGCGAGCGCACCGAGCACCACCAGGATCAGCGCCATCGCGAAGAAGCCCACGAAGTACGTGTACTGGTTGCCGATCGGCAGGTAGTAGTAGAGCAGCCACGCGCACCCGATCAGCACGAAGAAGAGCGCCGTGACGAAGAAGATGCCCGCGGCGACCGCCACCACCGCGCCCTTGGCGAGCTTGGAGGCCTTTTCGGAGACCTCCGCCTTGGCGAGCTCCACCTCCTCGCGCACCAGCACCGCCACGCGCTCGGAGACGTCGGTGATCACGGTGGCGATATTTTGGGGCGGGGGAGCTCCAGGTGTACCCGTGCGTTGCCCTGCGCGCGACTCCTCGCCCGGCGCGGCGCTCACTCCGGGGGCTCCTCGTCGAACACCCGCCGCCACACCACGCCGGCGGCGCGCTGCACGAGGACGCTCGCGAGGGCGCCGAGGGCGGTGAGCATCCCCGACCACATCAGCCGCTTGACCATCTCGTTCTCCATCATCGGGGGAGTGTATTGCTCACGGTGGTCGTCTCCAGTCCGCCGCACACGGTCTCCACCACCAGCCACTTCGCGCGCTCGTAGTGCTCCTCACTGCGGGGGAGCAGTTCGAAGATCCAGCCGGTGAGCATCTGCTCGATCGCGCCGTAGAACGCCATCGCCGCGAAGTGGGCGTCGATCTCCGCCTTGAACGTCCCCTCCACCTGGGCGGCGGTCACGATCGCGGCGATCTGCTCGTAGGCCTTGCGGATCTCGGCGATGTGGGTCTGCCCGAAGGAGTTGGCCGCGCGGGTGACCTCGACGATGATCACCTTCATCAGGTCGGGGTCGTGGGCGTAGGAGTCCACGATGAACGAGGCGATCGCCTGCAGCTTCTCGCGCGCGTCCACCCCTTCCTGCGCGTCGACCTCGCGGATCGTGCGCAACATCACCTCCCACCGCTCCAGGAACAGCGTGTCGAGCACCTCGTCCTTGGAGGCAAAGTAGTGGTACACCAGCCCGTATGCAACCCCGGCTTCGTCGGCGATGTCGGCGACGCGGCAGGCATGGAAACCCTGGCGGGCGAACACGCGCACGGCGGCGTCGAGGATCATCCGCCGCTTGTCAGGGCCGTTCCGGATCCGCGCGGGAGAGGATCGGGGGGTGTTCATTGGGGATCGTCCACGTGTGTCGGTTGCCGCACATGGCGGGTGGGGGCGGGGCCTCCTGCCCCGCCGCGAGCGCCCGGCGCCGCCCCCGGGCGCAGCTGCGCGGGGCTCACAGCCGCGCCCCTTCGGGCCAGCGGTAGGCCTCGGGGCGGCGGTTGGCGAGGGCGGGGAACCGCGCGCGGATCTCCTCCTGGCCGGCGAGGTCGAGGTCGGCCGCCGCAAAGCCCTCGCCGTCCTGCGCGCGGGCGAGTACGACCCCCCAGGGATCGACGATCGCCGAACGCCCCCCGGAGCGGTGCCCGCCGGGGTGCTCTCCGACCTGGTTGGCGGCCACCACGAACGCCTGGTTCTCAATCGCCCGCGCGCGCACGAGCGTGTCCCAGTGGTCGCGGGTGGTGGGCAGCGTGAAGGCGGCGGGCAGCGCGAACACGCGGGCGCCGCGCAGCGCGAGGATCCGGTAGAGCTCGGGGAAGCGCACGTCGTAGCAGATCGACATCCCCAGCTCGATCCCATCCGCAGTGGCGCTCACCACGATCTCATCCCCCGGCTCGGTCACCGCGGACTCGCGGTAGGCGCGCCCCTCCACCTCGACGTCAAACATGTGCAGCTTGCGGTACACCGCCCGCACCTCCCCCGTCGGTGCGACGTGCACGGAGGTGTTGGCGAGGTTTTCGGCGGCCGAGCCTAGATCGGTCTGGAGGCGCTCGGCGATCGAACCCGCCACCAGGTCGATCGAAAGCTCCCGCGCCGTCTCCCGCGCCCACGCGATCGCGGGCCCGTCCAGGGTCTCGGCGCCCGCGCGCAGATCCTCGTCGGTGCCGAGCACCGTCCACTTCTCCGGGAGTACGATCAGCTGCGCACCCTCTGCCGCCGCGGCGCGCACGAGGCGGTCGGCGGCCTCCATGTTCGCGGCCTTCTCGGCGGTGGTGTTGAGCTGGACTGCCGCGACCCTCAAAAACACATTCCCTTCCGTGAGCGCCCCTCCACAGAATAGATTGACCAGTCAGTCAACACCTGCAAGCATAGCGCCAGCGGGGCCTCCAGCCGCGGCCGGCACACCCGCCGGCGGCGTCCCAGCGAGCGGCGCGCCCAGGAACACGAAGCCCGGCCGGCGCCACGAGGGACCTGGGGGGACGGGACACTCAATCCACATGCCCCTGTTTCGTGGCACGCGCCCGCTCAAGCGCTGGCGCTACGTGGCCGTGTTCTGCGAGGAGCTGATGGCGTGCGCGGCGATCGTGTGCGTCGGCCCCGCGCGCCAGAGCTTCTGGGCGGTCCTCTCCCGCCAAGACTCCCGCCTGCGGGAGCGCACGCGCCTGCTCCCGCGCCGGGGCGCCATCGAGCTGAGCCCAGGGCTGCTGCGGGTACGGGACGGCGGGGTGGCGCTCGACTTCGAGCTAGAGGAGGACGCGGGTATCGAGGCCCGCTGCCCCCATGGCCGCGGCTATGTGTGGACGCGCAAGCAGGCGGGCCGCCCCGCCCGCGGGACCGTGGCCCTCGACGGCGGGCCCCCGCGGGCAATCGAGGCATTGGCAGTGGTCGACGACACCGCGGGCTACCACTCACGCGTGACCGAGTGGCGCTGGGCGGCGGGCGTCGGCGTGGACCCCGCCGGGAGGGCCCTGGCGTTCAACCTCGTGGAGGGTGTCAACGACCCCCCGACCGGCAGCGAGCGCGCGGTGTGGGTGGATGGCAAGCCGCACGAGGTCGCCCCGGTGAGCTTCGCGCCCGACCTCTCCGAGATCACCCTCGCCGCACCCGACCTCTCCGAGATCACCCTCGCCGCACCCGACCTCTCCGAGATCACCCTCGTCTCACCCGACCTGTCCGAGATCGCCTCTACCTCGCCCAACCCCTCCGGGATCACATCCGCCAGCGGCTCGCGGCTGCGCTTCACCGCGGAGGCCGAGCGCAGCCGCCACGAGAGCCTGCTGCTCGTGAGCAGCGACTACCGCGCGCCGTTCGGGACATTCGCGGGGACCCTGCCCGGAGGGATCGAGCTCGTCCGTGGCCTGGGCGTGGTCGAGCACCACCGCGCGCGGTGGTAGGCAGTAAGAGCTCGGAGCCGGCGGAGCACCGGCGGACGATCGGTCAAGCGCTCTCGGGGCTTACGAGTGTGAGAACCAAACGTGTATCGCAGTAGCGAGCCGAGTCGCGGGTCAGAAGCGCTCGGCCTGTGAGAGCGGCGTGCGCGCCGATATAGAAGTCCGGCAGCGGAGAACGCTTCGAGCCTCCTCTACGACGATAGTCGAGAAAGCACTTACCGGCCAGAAACGCGGCCTCCCAGGGCAGGGCCTCGCGCTGAAGCTCCCTCGGAAGCGCGTCCTCAAGTTCCTCGATCCGCTGGAAGCGCACGGAGACCTCTGCGTAGATGAGCGGGTTGATGATCACCGGTCCGCTGTCGAATGCGCTCTCGAGGGCCGCTCGAGACCACGGCATCCACACGCGATCCTCGGTGAAGAGATCCAACAGGACGTTGGAGTCGACGAGCGTGCCGCCCGGGATCGGCTCAGTCCTCACCGCGGGTGAGGGCCATGATTTCGTCGGTGGTCATCGCCACGGTCCCGCGTCCCAGGGTCCTCTCTACGATCTCCCTGCCGGTGCGGGCGGACCCAGGGCTGCCGTCACGGCCCTTGGCCATGCCCTGAAATGTGCGGCCGCTGCGAGCAGGCCCTGACGTGACAAGTCGTACCCCCTCACGGATCAGCTCGGACTGAGAGCGGCCGCTGCGGGCAGCGGCCACGCGCAGATCCTGAGACTCCTGCGGTGTCAGATATACCGAAGTCTTGTGCATGCCCTACGTAGGGTATCAAGTCACGCCCGAAACGTCGAGCCCTGGACGGCCGCCGGGTGGGCGGGACCTCCAACCGCGCCGGACTGCAGCAGCGCCGCGATCTCCTCGGGGGCGTAGCCGGCGGCGGCGAGGACCTGCTCGGTGTGCTCGCCCAGCGCGGGGCCGGGGAGGCGGTCGTGGGAGCCGGGGGTGCGGGTCAGCTTGACGGGGAGGCCGAGCTGGCGCACGCCGCCCTCGACGCCGGGCTGGTCGAGCGTGACGACCATCCCGCGGGCGCGCACAAGCTCGGAGTCCAGGGCCTCGTCGAGCTCCAACACGGGCTCCAAGCAGCAGTCGTGTTCACCGGCGAACTGGAGCCACTGCGCGCGAGTGCGCTCTTTGAAGAGTGCGACGACCTGCACGTGGGCCTCGGAGCCGGGCGCTTCGAACTGGCGCTCGATCAACTCCTCGCGCTCGACGCCACGACACCACGCCTGCCAGAACTTGGGCTCCAGCGCGCCGAGCGTGACCCAGCCGTCGGCGCACTCGTAGGGGCGATAACAGATCAGCGAGCCCGCAAGCGGCAGGCCGCCGCGGTGAGGGACCGCCCCGTCGGCGAAGTAGGCACCCGCGACCATCGCCAGCCAGGAGAGCGCGCCGTCGGCCATCGACACGTCCACCACCTGGCCTTCGCCGGAGCCCGGATTGGAAGCACTGCCGTCCCGCTCGCGCAAAGCGGCGAGGATGCCGAACGCGGCCATCAGCGCGCCGCCGCCGAGATCGGCGATCTGGCCCGCGGCCTGGATCGGGGGGGCGGGCATCTCATCCAATCCGCGCTCGCCCGTGAGCCCGAGCAGGCCGACGAGGCCGAGGTAGTTCATGTCGTGCCCGGAGGCCTCGCGCTTGGGGCCGGTCTGGCCGTAACCGGAGATCGCGCAGTACACGATCCCTGGGTTGACCTCGCGCATCCGCTCGTAGCCGACGCCGAGGCGGTCGAGCACGCCAGGGCGGAAGGACTCGAGCACCACGTCGTGCTCGCGCACGAGTGCCAGCAGCACCTCGCGCCCGCGCTCGTGCTTGAGGTCGAGGCGGATCGAGCGCTTGTTGCGGTTGAGCGCGAGGAATAGGGCCGACTTCGCGCTCTCCTCGGCTCCGTCGTAGTAGGGCGGCGACCAGCGGATGTAGTCGCCCATGCCGGTGTCCTCGACCTTCAGCACCTCCGCGCCAAGGTCCGCGAGCAGCAGCGAGCAGAAGCCACCGGGCAACAGGCGCGAGAGGTCGAGGACGCGGATGCCCTCCAGGGGGAGGCTCACCGCGAGGCCCTCCGGAGGTCAGGCATCGCGCTGCGGGATGTTGAGCAGCCGACGGGCCTCCTGCACGGTGGCAGGGCGCCGGCCGACGTCCTCGGTCATCTGGCGGGCCTTAGCCACTAGCTCGCCATTGGAGCGCGCCATCTCGCCGTCCGGCAGGTAGAGGTTGTCCTCCAGGCCCACGCGGATCGAGCCGCCGAGGGTCAGCGCAGCAGCCACCAGCTCCCACTGCCGGCGGGAGATGCCGATCACGGCCCAGTGCGAGCGGGCGTGGACGCCGGCGCTGGGGCCGCCCTCGACGCCGGGGATGTTGGCGACCATCGCAGCGAGGTTGCGCGCGCCCGGCGGCACGCCCCCGACGACCCCCATGATGCAGTCCACGTGCAGCGGGGGCTGAAGCACGCCCATGTCGATCAGCGGCTCCAGGGAGCCGACGTGGCCGAGGTCGAAGCACTCGTGCTCGGGTTTGATGCCGAGCTCGCGCATCGCCCCCAACAGCTCGATGATCTCATCGAAGGGGTTGGCGAACACCATGTTGAACACGAAGTCTTTGCGCGAGCGCGAGTACTTGGCGTAGTTCATCGAGCCCATGTTCAGAGCCGCGACCTCGGGGCGGCACTCGCGCAGGTAAGCGACGCGCTTCTCCACGGACACCCCCACGGCGCCCGTCGAGAAGTTGACGATCGCCGCGTCCCCCACCTCCGCGCGGATCGCCTCGGAGATCGCCCTGTAGTCCTCGACCTCGAAGCTCGGCCCGCCGTCGGGGGTGCGCGCGTGGATGTGGATCATCGTCCCGCCCTCGTCCACGATCCGCCGCGCCTCGGCGGCGTACTCCGCGGGGGTGTACGGGATCGCCGGGCACTGCTCGCGGTTGGCGAGCACGCCCGAGATCGCGCAGGTGATGACGACGGGGTCCTCGACGCTCATGGCGGGAGTATCCCAGCCGGCGTTCGAGTGCGGTCAGTGCCCCCTCGTCCCCCTGCTTCTCTGCCTGCGCTTGGCCCGCCTTTTGCGCTTGGTCCGCTTCTGCTTGGCTTTCTTCGTCTTTTTGGCCGGAGCCGTTTTGGTGGTGGATGGAAATGTGATCGCGGGCGTCGCGATCAGCGGGGGCGTCGCGGGTGCGGCGAGCAGCGCGGAGGGAAACGTCGAGGTCGTGAATGTCTGATCGGCGCCGTAGATCGTCCCCCCCTGGCTGCTCGCAACGAGCCGGTAGTGGTAGGTCGTGCCGGGCTGAAGGCCCCCCAACGCGAGCGTCACGGTCTCGGCTTCCGAGCCCGACCCCGCGTCGCCGAACACCTGCGCGCCGTAGCTTGTTTCGATCCCGATCTGGAACTGGTAGACGGTACGCGACCCTTCGGGGTCCACAGTCCCGGAGATCGTCGCGGCATTCTGGGAGACCCCGCTCGCCGCGCCGGTCACAGCCACCGGCGGCGTCGGGATCGAGGAGGTCGTGAACATCCCATCCGCGCCGTCGAGCTCCACTCCACCGGAGGCGTGACAGCCGCCGGAGCCCTGTCCCCCGCTGGGATCGTTGACAGCGATCAGCCGGTAGTGGTAAGTCGTGCCTGGCTGCAGCCCCGTCAGCGTGGCGCTCACCTGCACGCCGCTGCCCCCCGAGAGGAGGAGCCCCGCCACGGGCGCGAACCCCAGGCCATAGCCGGTGTCGGTCCCGTACTGGAAGCACCACACCGTGTCATCGGCGCTCGCGTGAGTGCCGGGGTTGACCGTCCCCTGGACCGTCGCCGCGTCCGCCGTGACTTCCACCGCTGCGCCGGTCGCCGGTTCGGGCTGCGGCGCCGTGAAGGACTCCTCTTCGCCGACGGTCGTGCCGTTCCTGTTCGTCGCGACGAGTCGGTAGTAGTAGGTCGCTTCCGGCGAGAGGCCCGTAAGCTGCGCCTGGACCGCCACCAGGCTGTCAGCGCTCCCCGCGCTCGCTTCGCTCGTCTTCGCCGTGAGTGCGCCCGGCGCGGTGCCGTATTCGAAATAATAGACCGTTGGTTCGCTATTGGGGTAGACCATCCCCTGCAACGTCGCGCTCGTCGGCTGCGCAGCAGACACACCACCGGTCTTCGCTTCCGGTGCCCCCGCCTTGAACATCTCCACGCGGTTGTTTTCGAGGTCGCTGACGTACAGATCCCTGTTGAAGGGGCTGTACGCGATACCAACGCTTCCCCCGATCTGGCCTTTGCCGAATTCTTCCAGCAATTCTCCGGCGGGGCTGTACACACTGACGTGCGTGCCGCCCGCGCTGTCGATGACGAACACGTCGCCCGTCGCCGGTTCCACAGCGACAGCCAGCGGCTGACCGGCTTCGTCGAACGCCGCTTCCGATTCGACCGCGTCACCCGCCGCGTTCAGCGTCAGCTTCACCACATCGGATCCGAGATTGACCACATACAGGATCCTCCCCGTCGGATCCACTGCAACACCGAACGCAAAACCTGCGGAAAGCAATGGCCCTCTGAGGGACGCCACGTATTCACCAGCGGCATTGAACTTGACGACGTACTTGGACATTTCTTCGAAGCTGGCTTGAGCAACGTACACTTCGCCGTCGGGGCCGACCGCCAGGCTCGCCTGAGCGTAACCGAACTCTTCGGATGCGCTCGCACCGGGCGGGTTGCATCCACCACCCGGGCCGGTCAGCCGACACGCGTATTCATATCCGCTCCCACTCGGCTTGAACTTGTCTACAAACGTAGAAAACGTAGAACCAGCGCCCGAGTTGCTATTACCAGTGGCGACATACACGTCCCCGCCGGAGGGACCACCCGAGTTATCGACCGCCACCCCAGTGAATTCCGTTTCGCTGAACAACACCGGTGCGCCGGCGCCATTCAGTTCAAAGAGATATTCACCCGCGGGACCGAACTTCTCCACACGCCTCGAGCTCTCGTCAGCGACCAGCACATCGCCCGTCCCGCCTTCGACCGCCAACCGACCCGGTTCAGAGAACTGCCCGCCACCGGAGCCCGCGCTCCCGAACGACCCGACGAAGCTGTACCCCGCAAGCGCAGGGGCGCACCCGAACCCAGCGCTCGCGAGCGCGAGGGCTAGTGCGGCAAGCGCAGCGGCGATCGATCTTTCAGTGTTCATCGCTTGCCCCCGTTGGACGATGCGGACCCTCCGGCCCTCCTGGCCTTCGCTCTCTTATGAGGATTCCGCTTCTTTGCTTTGGCCTTCACCGCGCAGCCGGTGACGCTGAGCTTGGTGCGCTGCTTGAGTCGCGCGCCATCCTGCGCGGTGAACGTGGTGGGCATTATGAGCTTCTGCTTGCAGAGGCTCCCGTTCGCGGCGAGCGCGGAGTTGGGGCCCTCGGGGAGGTAGAGCTCGAAGGAGCTGACCTGCACGTCGGGGACGTTCTCGAAAGTGGAGCTCGTGATCCCCTGCTTGCTGATGAACGTCGCGCCGACGAGGTCGATTCGCACCCCGTAGCCCTGCAGCACGACGATCAGGCTCGGGAACGCTTCGCCGCCGTGCGAGACGAAGTACGCTGGGCCGACCAGGGGCACGGGGAGGATCGGGGTGCTCGCTCGGGCGATCCCGACGAGCGACCCCGACGGGCACGCCGCGGGGTTGGCTTCGAACGTCGCCGCGGGGCACGCCTTCTGCAGCGTCGTCAACCTCGCGGGCAGCGCCTTGGGGAGTTCGACCTTCACGTGGGAGATGTTCGACTGCGCGCCGGCTGGGAACGTGAGCCGCACGTCGAGGCTCGCGCCGTCCGCGCGGGAGGTGCGCCCGGACGTGGAGGCCTTGAAAGTCGGCCCGAAGTGCAGGCCCGCGCAGCCGGAGACCCCGAACGGCGCCTGCACCTGGGCCTGGGCGCCCTGCGCGCCGGTGATCGTCGCGGTGATGTGGAGCTGTTCGCAGTTGGTCGGGTTGAAGATGAACCCCGGCCGGTCGATCGTCACGTTCGCGCTGCGCAGCCGCAGCGGGATCCCGTCGATGATCTGCGGGAACGGGTCAGCCGTGACCGTCAACGCCGCCGTATCGGGGTCCACGTCGATCCGTGCTCTGACGACGACATTCCCGAGGTTGAACGGGCCCGCGACGGTCGGCACGACGATGCTCAGGCCGAAGGGCGCGCCCTCGTAGGGGCCGGTGAGGTAGATCTGGCCTTGCTCGTAGAACGGATGCGCGCCGGGGCCCGCGGCGACCGTCATCGACCCGATCCGCGAGCCTTCACCGCACGTCCCAAGCGACGCCTGCGGCGCTTCGCACAGCGGGATCCCCGTCAGGGTCCCCAGCAGCCCGGGCGGCGTGTGCACCTGGATCGCCGCGAGGTCCTGTTCGCGGTCTTCGCGGCCGAACGTCAACGTGAACGGGCTGAACTGCCCCGCGTTCGGGTTCGAGGTGCCCGCGCTGAACGACGGCGCGAGCGGCAGGCTCGCCGGGCAGGCGCCGCCGTTGCCGTCCCAGTCGACGTCGAAGGCGTCTTCGGAGATCGCGTCGGGGGTGATCGGGGAGCTCCACGGCGTCAGATCGGCCGTCGCCGCCGCGGGCCCGCACGTCTGCGGGGTGGCCAGGCCGGCGCGCAGGCCGCCCTTGAAGTGCAGTTCGAGGTTTTCAAACGGCAGTTGCGGGTTATCCAGGAACTTGGCCGTGAGCTGCCCTGTCGAGGGGTTCGCGTAGATCCGGCCTTCCTTCTTGATTCGCACGCCGGACCCAGCGGCCTGGATCAAGATCCGCAGCTGGCGGCCGTCCGCGGCGTCCACCGCCGTGCACGGATCGCATTCCGGCGAGCCCAGGAACACCTGCCCTTCAAGCGGACGTTCCAGCAGCGGCGTTGAGATCCGCACGGTCCCCAGCACCGATGCATCCGGGCACACGGCCGGTTCCGTCGAGGTTTCCGCGAACTGTTCGTCGCTGCAGGCCTGCAGCCCATCGGCCGCCGACGGCGAGATCGACATGCCCGCCGGCAGCGTGACCGTCGCATCCTCGAGCTCCGGCGTCGTGAGCGCCGGCGGGATGCCCGTCCCCTGCGGCACATGCACACCCACCGTCACCCCGGTCGGTTCGTCCGCCTGCGTGGTGTCCGGCACGACGCTGACCGAGGGGTTGAACTGCAGCATGTCACAGCCTGTCATCGACGGGTACACCGTCGCGGCCGCCGTTTTCCAGTTCGGGTCGGCCAGATCCGGCGAGCCGTTCGCAAGCCACGCCCCGGGGCGCTCCCACGAGTCCGTGCTGACCCGCGCCGTCAGCGGCCCAGCCGAGCAGTCCACCGGATTGGTCAGGAACCCGAGGGGCTGCGCGCCCGTGCTCTGGTTGAAGACGTCGGGGTTGCTCTGGGGGTCGCCGAAGAACGTGACCGACACCCCCGCTATCTGCGCGATCCGCGTGATGCCCGACACGGTGACACGCACCGCGTAACCCGTTTCCTGGCTCACGTTGACCGCGAGATTGATCACTCTTCCGGTGTCGTTGAACTGGAGGTCCGCCGGCTCATCCGGTTCGGGCGTGACGTTGTAGATCGGGTTGATCGTCGGAAAGGGACGGTTCCCATTCAACGCTCCGCCCACGATGTAGGTGGTCGCCACCCCGATCTGGGTGCTCGGCGGACAGGTTTCCGCCTGCACACGCTGCGGCGTGCACTTGGCGACGACCTGCGGGTTGCCCACGAACCCCGGCGGGAGATCGACCACGAAATCCTTCGTTTCTTCCGTCACACCCCCATGGCTGACCGGTCCATACTGAGCACCGCCTTCACTGCTATCGACTTCGTTGTTGAGGAAGTAGGAGACCGTCGTCTCATACGGGTGATCGCCGGCCTGCGTATCGGTCAGCCCGTCGAGCGCCGCGGCCTGGAAGTCCAAGCTCTCCAGGCCGTAGGACGGCGTCCCGGAGTTGACCGTGCTCGTCTCGCTCGTCGACGCCGGCGGCGCGCCGCCACCCGTGACCGTCGCGACGTTCACCGCTTCCTCGCCTTCGCTGGCGGCCGAGGGAACTTCCACCCCAAGCGTCATGACCAGCGAGACGCCCGGCCGCACCGGAGCATGTGAGTACGTGCACGAGACGACCGTTCCTGCGCCATTCGACGTGCATGGAAAATACCATACGTTGCCCTGCAGGTTGATGTAATCACCCGTCTTTTCGGGGAACCTGATCGCGTGTACCCGCAGCGGATTCCCCGCTTCGTCTTCGGGAAAGAAGATTTCTTCTTCATTTTCATCGTAGTAGTAGGCTTGGCTGCTCACCCTTTCCCCGGCCGTCGCAGCTTTGAGCCCCGCCGGCAGGCGATCGGTGATCGTGACCGGGCCTTCCGCCGGGGCGCTCCCGGAGTTCCTGACGAACACCTGGTAGCTGGCCGTATCCGTGCCCGGGGCGAAGTTGGTAGGGGTCGCGAGCGAAGTGATCGTCCAACCTGGGCTCGTGCTTGCGGCCGACGCGGACGCGGGAGCGAAGGCGGCCACAGAGAGCGCCACAGCAATCGTTGAAAGCAACCGGCGCGACATCATCTCCTCCCTCCCTCAGAGCGCTTACTGGAGCTCTTGGCCCCGGCCTTCTGAGTCTTCCTCTTAGTCTTCTTACCTTTGCGCTTGACCTTCGACTTGGTCTTGGCCGCAGTGGCGGGTTCGGACACCGAAGCCGCCCCCACGTTGCCCCCGCCCGCCTGGAACTCGCTGCCCGGCGAGAGCAGCACCGGCGCCGCGCTCAGCGGCCCCTGGCACTCATCGCCTTCGCACCCGACCACCGCGGCCGGCGCCGGTATGCCGCCGTCGACCCGGGCGTCGTAGATGTCCGGCGACCCGTTGGTGTCCTGCGGCACGAGCCCATCCGACGTTTCGAAGAACACATCCCGGCCCGACGCGTCGGCTCCGATGAGGTGCGCAATGCCGCCTTCGCTTTGGAGCACGCCGAGGGTGGCGTCCTGGCCGTCGGAGATCAGGTACACGCTCCCGTCGCGATACTCATAGACGTTGTGGATCACGTTGTGCGGATCGTCGATCGCCTGCGGCGTCAGCGCATCGCTGCTCTGAAAGAACGCCGTCCCATCTTCAGCGACCGTCAAGCGGCTCCAGTACTGCGACGGACCCCCCACCTGCTGATAACCGACCGGACCGTAGTCGGGAAAGACGATCTCTGCCGGGTTGACGTCGGTGTTGCCATTGTCGTTGTAGCCACCCTGACCGACCGACACGCGCACCAGGCTGCCCGCCTGCGCGTCGTACTCGAACACCTGCTGCACGCTGCTCGTATCGTCCGGGGTCAGATCGCCCGAGCCTGCGAACACCAGGAAGCGACCGTCCGGCGTAACATCCGATGGCGAAGCGTATTCCCCGAGCGCGAATTCGCCCCACAGCGCGCTGTCCGCGTCCGGCAGCGCCGCGATGAACGCTGTCTGCCGTGTTTCGGTGTCGAACACGTAGAGGTTGTGCGCACCCTGCGCCGCGGTGTGCCCCTCGGCATTGGCGTTCCTACTCAGCACGCCGTCCGCGACGAAGTACACATGCGACCCATCCTCGGAGAGCTGCACCAGGCCCTGCACTTCCGCGAGCGGGTTGGACACCGTGGAGTCCCCGCCCGAGACCCGCACAACCTGTTCGCCCGCCGCGGCGTCCAGGTCGTACTCGAAGATGTTTTCTGCCTGTTCGTAGAACACCCGCGAACCGTCCTCCGCGGCGCCGAGGAACGCGGCGCCGGCGGCGAGCGCGAGCGTGTGCGCGCCCGGCTGCCCGTTCTGAAGCCGCGCGTACAACTCCCCGCCGCACGTGAAGAACACCGTCGACCCCGCGACCGAGGCGGGGTTGTGATAGGTGCTTCCCCCGCGCCCCGCCGGGCCGCCCAGCACACAGCCACTCAGCGGATTGCCGCTTTCGTCAAGCGCGAATGAGATCGGCGCGCTGTTGGCGGCGCCGATGTACTCGGTGGCGTCTTCGAAGAATATGTAGCGCAGATCGCCCGAGTAGTACGCCGGCTGCTGGAAGGGCCCAACTTCCACCAGCGCGGCCCCGGGCGCGGGCTCCAGGTAGAGCCCTTCTTCCCCAACCGGCTGCCCATGCCGCCGCAGCTGCCACAACGTCCCGCCGCCGTCGAGGCTCACACCGTCGAGATCGTCGAAGGTCAACGCCTGCGTCCCGGTGATGGGCGTGAGGTATTCCGAGGCCGGCGGCATCTCCGGCGTCGTCGTCCAACCCGCCGGCGTGCGCCCCGTGAAGTAAAAGGTGTCGCTCAGATTGTCGCCCGTGCCCGGCAGCAGCGTCTCGAAGCTCAACAGCGTCAGCCCTTCTCCAGCCGGCACCATCGAGAGCGCGCCGTCGACTACTGTGCCTCCGTTCTTGTCCACCGGCGTGACCAGCTCGTACGCGCGGCAATCCGGCAGAGCCGCCGACGGGCCCGTGCGAAATTCGGCGTTCGGACAAACTCCAGCCGCCGCGGCGCTCCGCGGCGGGAGCGCAAGGGCTAGGCCGGCGAGGAGGAGCGCCGCCGTGGCGAGCGCCACGCGCAGCGAATGACGAGCATCGAGCCCTCCGGTCCGACGGGCGCGCACGCGAGGTCCGCACCGTCCCAACCCCCTTGCGAGGGATGCCGGACGGCCGGCTAAAGACGGGTCGCGGCGGCTACCGCCGCGGGCACAAGAGAGAGAGAGAGAGAGAGATGAGTCGGCGATGCCGACGCATCTAGAGACGACCCTTGCTGGGGCCACCACCGTCCCCGTCACGTATGTTCCCGATGAACTCACGCCCTCACATCTCCCTTTCGAGTAGACCCTTCTTCCCTCTCCCAGAGGTATCCCTGCCAGCGCTGGATAGTCGACCAAGGCGGCCCAACCCAAATCCAGATCCTATGTCGGTAATACACCCGGCGATCCTCTGTGGACCACCGTGGCAAGACTACTATAAGCAGAATGCGCAGAACTTGTCAAGCCCCCCTCGGGAAATCTCGCCGCCAGGGGTCCACCCGTCCCCGAAGGACGGGCGGCCACAGCGCCACGAGGGGCGCCGCGCAGGGCGCACGCGGCCGGCAGGCCGACTCCCAGATTAATCCTCAGACAGGCACGACGCCGTGGCGCTTCCACGGCCGCTCGACCCGCTTGCCCGCGGACATCTCCAGGGCGCGGCAGATCGTGAGGCGCGTCTCACGCGGGTCGATCACGTCGTCGATCAGGTCGTTGCCGGCGGCGATGTACACGTCGAACTGCTTGCGGAAGCCCTCGATCAACTCGGCCCGCTTGGCGGCGGGGTCGGCGGCTTCGTCGACGACCTTGCGGAAGGCGATCTCGACGACGCCCTCGGCGCCCATCACGGAGATCTCGGCTGACGGCCACGCGACGATCAGGTCAGGTTCGTAGGCGCGGCCGTTCATCACGTAGTAGCCGGCGCCGTAGGCCTTGCGCGTGATCACGGTGATCTTGGGGACGGTGGCGTTGGCGACCGCGTACAGCATCTTCGCGCCATGGCGGATGATCCCTTCGGCCTCGACCTTCGTGCCGACCATGAAGCCGGGCACGTCCTGGAGGAACACGAGCGGGACGCCAAAGGCGTTGCACAGGTTCACGAAGCGCGCGGCCTTGTCGGAGGAGTCGTTGTCGAGGATCCCGCCGAGCTGCTTGGGCTGGTTGGCGACGATCCCCACGGGCCGGCCCCCGAAGCGCGCGAAGCAGGTGATGATCGTCTTCGCCCACTGGCGCTTGATGTCGAGGTAGTCGCCGTCGTCCACGATCAGCTTGATGACCTCGTACATGTCGTACGGCTTGCGGTTTGACTCCGGGAGCACGTCCAGCAGCGCCTCCTCGGCGCGCTCGATCGGGTCGGATTCGGTCCCGCCCGCCCGCACGGGGGGACGCTCTTCGCAGTTGGAGGGGAAGTAGGAGAGGTACTCCTTGATCCGCGCGATGCACTCCTCGTCGTCGGCCACCTCCATGTCCCCGACGCCCGACTTGCGGCAGTGCACGCGCGAGCCGCCCAGTTCCTCCTGGGTGACGTCCTCCCCCACGGCGGCCCGCACGAGGTGGGGGCCGGCGAGCGCCATCGAGCCGCGGCCCTTGACCATCGGAACGAAGTCGGCGAGGCCGGGGATGTACGCGGTGCCGGCCGCGCACGGCCCCATCAGCGCGGCGACCTGCGGGATCACGCCGCTCGCCACGACCTCCTCGCGGAACAGGTGCCCGGAGCCCGCGAACATCGCGCCGGCGGCCTCCTGCACGCGCGCGCCGGCGGAGTCGAGCAGCCACACGAACGGGATCCGCTTGGTCAGCGCGAGCTCGCGCAGGCGCGTGGTCTTGATCTCGCCGGTCATCCCCATCGAGCCGGCCATCACCGTGAAGTCGTACGCGCACACCGCCGCGAGGCGGCCGTCGATCTTGCCGTAGCCGGTGAGCACCCCGTCCGCGGGGGCCTCCACGCCGTCCATCGCGCGCTGGGCGAAGTGCGGGCGCCCGTGGATGCCCATCTCCACGAACGTGCCCTCGTCGATCAGCAGCGCGATCCGCTCGCGCGCGGTGAGCTTGCCGCGTTCGTGCTGCTTTGCGATCTTCTCCTCGCCGCCCCCCAAGAGCGCCTTCGCGCGGCGCGCTTGCAGGTCCTCGACGAGCGGGCGCAGCAGCGACCCCGGCGCAGGGTCCGTGGAGGTGGTGGTCGCGGGGGGCGGCGTCTCGCTGTCTGTCATCGGCTCGCCCATCATCGTCCTTTCCACTGCGGCTCGCGCTTCTCGAAGAAGGCGCTCACACCCTCCACGATGTCCTCCGTGGAGAGCGCGAGTGAGAGCTGCGCGCGTAGGTAGTCCAGGGCGTCGTCCAGCGGCATGTCCAGCTGGCGGCGCATCGCTTCCTTGCCGAGGCGCATGATCAGCGGCGACTTCGCAGCGAGCTTGCCGGCCCACTCGGCGACGGCGGCGTCGAACTCCTCCGCGGGCACCACCTTGTTGACGATCCCCGCCGCGAGCGCCTCTTGCGCGGACCAGCGCTCGCCGAGCAGCAGCAGCTCGGAGGCACGCTTGCGCGGCACGTTGCGGTAGACAAGCGCCATGATCATGAACGGGAACGCCCCCACGTTGATCTCCGGCGTGCCGAACGTCGCCTGCTCAGAGGCCACGATCAGGTCGCACGCGAGCGCGATCCCAAGCGCCCCCGCGAGCACGTGCCCGCGCGCCGCGCACAGCGTGGGCTTGCCGAGCGAGCCGATCAGCTTGAACAGGGCGACGAAGCGCTCGGAGCCGAAGTGCTTGTACACGAGCGGCACGTCGCCCGCGAAGCCCCCGAGGTTGGCGCCCGAGGAGAACACCTTCTCGTGCGAGGAGGCCAGTACTACGCAGCGCACCGCCTCCTCCCCCCGCGCGCGCTCCAGCGCGGCGATCAGCCCTCCGAGCAACTCGGCCGACAGCGCGTTGCGCGTCGCGGGCTCGTTCAGCGTGATCGTCGCCACGCCGTCGGTCACCTCATAGAGCACGGGCTGCTCGGACATTCCCGGCATCCTAACCGCCCGCCAAGCCTCCCGCGCCTTGGCCTGGCTGGTCAGCCAAAGGCCGGAGCATCCTCAGCGCTAGCGGCGCCCTCTGAGACGATCGCGGGTCTACGCCCAGACGATCCGCTCGGCGAGCTCCTTGGGCCCGAAGTCGATCAAACCGCTGCGCTCGATCGGCTCGTAGCCCTCGCCGCGCAGCGCGAGCCAGTGGATCTCGCGCTTCTTGGGATCGACGACCAGGACCTCATCGACGTCGTGGGCGGCGTAGAAGGGGAGCTTGACCCACGTCTCGTCGTCGGGAGAGACGATCTCCACGACAAGCGCCGCGGTGGGGTAGTAGAGCCGATCGGGCCCAGAACGAAGAATGCCGCTGTCGGGCACCCGGTAGTTGCCTTTGGTCCCGAGATTGAAGTCCGCCATGGGCAGCAGCCCCGCGGCCCGTGAGGGGCCATCGAGCATCGCAGCGAGCTGCTGCAGTACGCGACCGTGGCGACCGTGCGGGGTGGGGTTCACGTGCAGCACCCCTTCCCACATCTCGTCGGCGTGGTCGAGTCCGAGCTGTTTCCGCCGATACAGCAGCTCATCGATCTCCACCGGGAGCGGATCGAGAATCACAGTCGGCATGGCGCGATTTTAGCGCCGTTGCACAGCTCGTGCAGCTCATTGTGTGCACGCTACTCGCGGCTTGGGATGGAACGCTCGGCCGCTGGCCTTTTCCTGGCTGAAGCGCTAGTTTCTCCGTGCACAAGCGCACACGAACGAAACCACGCGCGGCCCGACGCGACCGCACGAGACAAGGAGCCCCCCGATGGCCGCCACCGCCGAGCCCGTCCTGAAGCCCGACTTCGGAGCGAAGCGCAAACACTTCTTGTTCACCGACGAGCACGAACAGCTGCGCGAGTCGATCCGCAGCTTCGCGCAGAAAGAGCTCGCACCGCACGCGGAGGAGTGGGAGGAGACGACGTTCCCCGACTCGGTGTTCCGGCGCATGGGCGAGCTGGGGTTCCTCGGCCTCGACAAGCCTGAGGAGTACGGCGGCCAGGGCGGCGACTACTACTCGGCGCTCGTGCTCGCCGAGGAGCTCGGGCACTCCAACTCCGGCGGCTTGGCGATGGGGGTGTCGGTGCAGACCGACATGGCGATGCCCCCGATCCTCGCGTTCGGCACCGAGGAGCAGAAGCAGCAGTGGGCGGCGCCCGCGATCGCCGGGACGAAGATCCTGTGCCTCGGGATCACCGAGCCCGACGCCGGCTCCGACGTCAAAGGGATCAAGACGCGCGCGGTCAAAGACGGCGACGAATACGTCATCAACGGCTCGAAGACGTACATCACCAACGGCCACCGCGCGGACGTGATCGTGCTCGTCACGAAGACCGACGCCGACGCCGGCTACGACGGCTTCACGCTGTTCCTCGTGCCGATGGACGCCCCCGGGGTGTTGCGCGAGCAGAAGCTCCAGAAGATGGGGATGCACGCCTCCGACACCGCGCTGCTGGCCTTCCAGGACGTGCGCGTGCCCGACAGCGCCGTGCTCGGGCAGGTGGGGCGGGGCTTTTACCATATCATGTGGGAGCTCCAGGGCGAGCGCCTGATCAGCGCCGCGGGCTGCGTGGCGGCCGCGCAGCGCTGCTTCGACCGCACGCTGGAGTACGCCAAAGAGCGCCAGGCGTTCGGCCGCTCGATCGGGACCTTCCAGGTGACCCGCCACAAGTTCGCCGAGATGGCCACGAAGATCGAGGTCGCCCGCCAGATGGTGTACATGACCGCGTGGCGCAACCAGAACGGCGAGTACCCCGTGCGCGAGATCTCGATGGCCAAGCTGTACACCTCCCGCATCGCCTGCGAGGTCGCCGACGAGTGCCTGCAGATCCACGGCGGCGC
This sequence comes from uncultured Solirubrobacterales bacterium, assembly GCA_963715925.1. Classification (GTDB taxonomy): domain Bacteria; phylum Actinomycetota; class Thermoleophilia; order Solirubrobacterales; family Solirubrobacteraceae; genus Palsa-744. Next base: position 760,809 of record OY970282.1, read on the forward strand.
CGGCTACATGCGCGAGTACGGGATCGAGCGCGCCTGGCGCGACCTGCGCCTGAACCGGATCGGCGCGGGCACCGACGAGATCATGTTGGAGGTGATCGGGCGCTCGTACGGGCTTTGATGCCCTTAATGCTGTGGACCGGGCCACATGTGGCCCGGTCGGCAACGCCACATGTGGCGTTGCCTGGAGCCGTACATGTACGGCTCCACCGGACGGTACATGTACCGTCCGGCTGGTTGGCGCATGCGCCAACCGGAACTGCCCAATGACCCGCGCATGAGTCCCCCGAATCCCCCCTTCACCGAAGAGCACGAGGATCTGCGCGCCTCGATCCGGCGCTTTGTCGAGCGCGAGCTTGCGCCCCACGCGCCGGAGTGGGAGGAGGAGGAATGGTTTCCCGACGAGGTCTTTGGAAAGCTCGCTGCCCACGGCTTCCTCGGGCTGAAGTACCCGGAGTCCTACGGCGGGCAGGGCGGGGACTACCTGCACGAGGCGGTGCTGATCGAGGAGTTGACGCGCACCGGCTCGGGCGGCACGGCGGCGGGGATCGGCGCGCACGTGAACATCGCCACACCCCCGCTGTGGAAGTTCGGCACCGAGGAGCAGAAGCAGCGCTACCTGGCGCCCGCGATCCGCGGTGAGCGGATCGGCGCGCTCGCGATCACCGAGCCCGGCGCCGGCTCCGACGTGGCGGCGCTGCGCACCCGCGCAACCCCAGTGGACGGCGGGTGGGTCGTGAACGGCGAGAAGACCTACATCACTAACGGCGTGCGCGCGCACTTCATCGTGACCGCGGTGCGAACCAAGGAATCGACCCCGCCCGCCCGCCACCACGGGATCTCGTTTTTGATCGTCGAGCGCGGCGCGGGCGTCCGCTCGGCGAAGCTCAAGAAGCTCGGGTGGGCCGCCTCGGACACCGCCACGATCGCCTTCGAGGACGTGTTCGTCCCCGCCGAGAACCTGCTCGGCCCCGAGCACGAGGGCTTCAAGCTGATCATGGCCAACTTCCAGTGGGAGCGCCTGGCGATGGCGCTCGGCGCGGCCGCCGCGATGAGCCTCGCGTGGGAGCGCACCGCCGCCTACGCGCGCGAGCGCCACGCCTTCGGGCGCCCGCTCTCCGGGCACCAGGTGACCCGCCACAGGCTCGCCGACCTCGCGACCTCCGTGTACACGTGCCGCTGCGTCACCTACGACGCGCTGCGCCGCTTCGTCGCCGGCGAGGAGCCGCTGAAGGAGGTCACGATGGCGAAGCTCCTGACCCAGCGTGCCTCCTACGAGCTGATGGACGCCTGCCTGCAGATCCACGGCGGCGCCGGCTACATGCGCGGTGATTCGAGTCCCCTCCCCCACCCCATCGAGCGCGCCGCCCGCGACGCGCGCCTCGGCCCGATCGGCGGCGGAACGGACGAGGTCATGAGGGAGATCTTGGGGCGCGTTCTGGCGCTCTGAGCCAGTGATCCCCACAACGGGGGGAGGCATTGGATGGGAGCCCGCCCACCCCGCCCCCCTCCCGCTGAGGCTTGCGCGAGATCCTCGGGCGCGTGCTCGCGCTGTAGGCGCGCTGCACCGCACCTTGCAGTCCGCCACCCCCCGCGGGCACCTGCCGATGGGTGGTGGGTGCACGCGCCGGCCCGGTCCCTGGCCGAGTTGGCGCGTGCCGGTCCAAAAGTGTCCAAACCTGCCCGCCCCGGCTCAGGTTCGCGCGCGCGGGAGTCGATGCAAACGCCGTGGCACACGCCCGATTCACACCGCTGCTCGCTTTGGCGGCCTCACTCCTCGGGTTCGCCCTCCCCGCCTGCCTGCCCACGGACGCCGGAGCCGCCGCCGTCAGCTCCCCGCCGGTCGAGGCCCACGTCGCGGCCACCTGCCCCAACGCGAACCTCACCCCCCAGCCGGGCAACATCGGCCTGGTGCGCGCGGCCGTGTTGTGCCTGGTCGATCAGGAACGCGAACACCACGGCGAGAGCGCCCTGCAGCCCAACGCGAAGCTCGCGCGCGCCGCCGAAGGCCACAGCCGCGAAATGGCCGCCGAGGACTACTTCTCCCACGTCGCCCCCGACGGCGAAACGCCGCTGCAGCGGATGCGCGCGAGCGGCTACATCGCCAACCCCCAAGTCGGGTACGTGGTCGGCGAGAACATCGCCTGGGGCACCCTCTGGCTGGCAACGCCGCAGGCGATCGTCGACGCCTGGATGGCCTCCCCCGGGCACCGCGCCAACATCCTCGACGCCGCCTACCGCGAAACCGGCGTCGGGATCGCCCCGCATCCCCCCGCGTCGCTCGCCGAAGGGCAGGCCGGGGCGCTTTACACCCAGGACTTCGGCGCGGTCATCGCCGCCGGGCACTCCTCCTCGATAACCTCCGCTGCTCCAACCAGCGAGAGGAGCAACACTTACCATGGGAGTTCTCGACGGCAAAGCCGCCATCGTCACAGGGTCCGCGCGCGGCATCGGACGCGCCACCGCAGAGCTGCTCGCCGCGCACGGCGCGCACGTGCTCATCAACGACCTCGACGGCGACGTCGCCCGGCAGGCCGCTGAGGAGATCGCGGGCGAGCACGCGGTGTTCGCCGGCGACCTGACGAAGCCCGGCGTGCCCGAGGCGCTCGTGCAGAGCGCCGTCGACGCGTTCGGCCGCATCGACATCGTCGTCAACAACGCCGGCTACACGCTCGACGCGCCGATCCACAAGATGTCCGACGAGCACTTCCAGGCGATGCTCGACATCCACACCGTCGTGCCCTTCCGCGTGGTCCGTGCCGCCGCCCCGCACCTGCGCGAGCCCGCCAAGCAGGAGCGCGAGGAAGGCAAGGAGGTGTTCCGCAAGGTCGTCAACGTCTCCTCGACCTCCGGCACGTTCGGCAACCCCGGGCAGGCCAACTACTCCGCCGCGAAGGCCGGCGTCGTGGGCCTCACGAAAACGCTCGCCAAGGAGTGGGGCCAGTTCAAGGTCAACGTCAACGCGGTCGCCTTCGGCTTCATCGACACCCGCCTCACGCAGGCGAAGGTCGAGGACAACACGATGGAGAAAGACGGCGAGCGGGTGCAGCTCGGGATCCCCGAGCAGCTGCGCCAAATGGCCTCGATGCTGATCCCCCTCGGCCGCCCCGCCACGCCCGAGGAGGCCGCGGGCGGGATCTTCTTCCTGTGCTCGCCGTGGTCCAACTACGTGCACGGGCAGACGCTGCACATCACCGGCGGGATGTTCGGGGGGATGACGGGCTGAGGGGCCGCGCGGGCTGAGGGGGCCGCGCGCCCGTCAGGGTCCGCGCAGGTCGAGCAGGCAGCCTGAGAAGTACGCCCCCGCGGGGGAGGCGAGGTAGGCGGTCAGCGCCGCCACCTCGCCCGGTTGGGTTTCCGTGCCGGGGGCGACCGTCACCGGTGTGATCCCGTGGCGCGCCCACTCGATCGAGAGCGTCCGCGCGAGGTTCTCGAGGCCCGCACGGGTGGCCTCAGCGTGTTCGCCGGCACCGGGGGCCGGGGCGAGGTAGACGACCCGCCCGGCGGGCGAGCGCGGCTCTGTGGCGGCGAGGAAGGCGCCGTTGACAGTCGCGCGCGTGGCGTTCCAGGCAGAGTCCATGCAAGCACGGAGCGCGGCGTGCCCGTCCCCACTATGGGCAAGACCGTGGGCGAAGAGGCCCGCGCCGTCCACTGTGAGCAGGTCGATCCTCCCGACCCCGTGCACCACGTCCGCGACAGCCTCGTCGAGCGCGGCCTCCTCGGCAGCCTCGGGCTGACACATCGACACTCGCGCCCCCAACCCCGTGCACGCGGCGCACACCGCCGGCCCCAACGCTCCATCGACCAGTCCTCCCGGGGCGCCCGCCACGAGCACGGAGACCCCCTCCAGGACGCCGGGGCGCAGCAGCGCGGATGCGTTATTCGCTCCCATAGCGCCTGCCACCCTAGTGGGCAGTCCCACGCGCTACACTGGCCGTGGCTAGTGCGCTGATCGCTTCGGTCAGCGACCTCCGAGGAGCCCGGGCAACCGGGCTCCCTCCGGTTAAGTGCCCCTGACGGCCGCCGGGGCTGTCCTCACTGCGACCGCCAGGGTACCCCGCTATCTCACAAGCCGGTCGATGACCAGCAGTGCGACGAGCAGAGCAATGGCTAGTGCGCTGATCGCTCCTGTCATAGCTACCTCCTTTCTCCGGGCTATACAACCCCGGAACAGCCCGTGGAGGAAGAGTCAAGGGCGGGCTACCGGCCACGCGTAACGAGTGTAAGCACGAGTGGCGATGGATCAGTCGGCCGCGGGCGGGAACGGGCCCGACTGGAAGGAGGGGAGGTCCGGCTCCTCGGGGACGGCGGCCGTGTGGGCGCCGCGCAGGTCGAAGTACAGCACCGCCGCGGCGAGCGCGGAGATCGGCGCGGTGAGGATGCCGACGACCACCGTGACGACGATCCCCGCCGCGCCGTTGGCCGCGTCGGCCCCCAGATCGACCACGGCGCCGGCGACGGCGACCAGGACCACGAGCAGCAGGATCACCGCGAACACGTTCCAGCCGTTGCCGCGCACCAGCTCGCGGCTGCGCCCGAGCGCGCGCACGGCCCCGGGGCGCTCGAGCACCACGACGGGTGCCGCCACCGCCCAGATCGTGATCAGGATCAGGCCGGGAATGATGATCAGGATGAAGCCGATCAGGATGCCGAAGCCGGCGAGGATCCCCACCAGGATCAGCTGGCCGAGCACCGGCGTGGCCGCGCGCAGCAGCTGGCCCGCGCTCGCGTCGCGCCGGCCGTCCCGGACGTCGGCGACCAGCTCGACGACCATGCCCGTGAACAGCGTGGTGGCGACGATGCTGACGAGGAATCCGATCAGCGCCAGCCCCGGCGAGGCGGCGCTCAATGCGACGCGCAGGACCCCGCTGATCGCGAACACGACGGCGGCCGCCGGCATCAACACCGAGGCCTGGTCCACATAGATTTGGAACGTGCGGCGGATGATCGCGCCCACGTCGATCTGAGAAAGAGGGGCCCGGCTCGGCGGCCCTTGGCCGCCTGCGCCACCCTCTATGGAGCTGTTCAAGTGCCCTCCACCCCCCTCGACGGCCGGTGCCCGGGGCCCGCGCAGGAGCCCTCAGCTGACCTGGCCAACTGTACGCGAAGCCCCCGACGCCTTCGCAGCGCGGCGCTGTTCGCGCACGCGCCTGAGCGCGCCCCTGCGCCCGTGCTCCTCCAGACCTGCGTACAGGCGCTTGATCTCGACGAGGACCTCGTCGGCGACGGCCTGCTGTTGCTCGCGGGTGGGGTCGGCGACGCGCTCCCAGCGCAGCGGCCCGCCGTACTGCACCGTGACCTCGGGCAGCCGCAGGCGCTTCCAGTTGCGGATCCGCGAGGAACCGTGGATCGCGATCGGCACGACCGGCGCGCCGCTCTCCAGGGCCAGGCGCCCGATCCCGCGCTTGGCCTGCTCGGCCATCTTGCCGGTGCGCGAGCGCCCGCCCTCGCAGTACATCGTGATCGCGCCGCCCTTCTCGAGGATCGTCAGCGCGGTCGTGAACACCTCCTCGTCGCGCGCCCCGCGGCGCACGGGGAACACGCCGCCGTGGGTGTAGATGAACTGCATCGGCCCTTTGAAGAGCTGCGACTTGGCCATGAAGCGGACCTTGCGGCGGATGTAGCAACCCATCAGGAAGTGGTCCATGAACGAGAAGTGGTTGGGCGCGAGGATCACCGCGCCGCTGCCGGGCACGTTGTCGGTCGCGATCGCGCGGGTGCGCAGGCCGGCGTAGGCGTACAACGAGGTCACCAGCCGCGTCAGCTCGTAGCACCAGTCGGGCTCGCGTGTGCGCGCGCGCTCGTGAAAACGGTCGAAGTGCTCCTTCGGCCGCGGGTCGGTGTACACCTGCTCGCGCATCGGCGCCAGCTCGCTCATCTGCTCTGCGCTCCCCTGCCCGATCGGGCTCTGGTCTTGCTCACCGCACCACCTGACTGCTCTACCTCGCGGGGCCGGCAAGGTTACGCCTGCCTCAGAGGTACGCAACCCTCAACCACCCGCCCCGCTCCGCGCACGGCCCAGCGCCTCGTGCCACCCCGCGAGCAGGCACGCGCGCTCGCCCTCGCCCATGCGCGGCTCGTAGCGCGCGCGCTCGCGCCAGCCGGCGCGCACGTCGCTGATGGTCCACAGGCCCGCGCCGACACCCGCGAGGCAGGCCGCGCCGAGGGCCGTCGTCTCCGCGATCTCGGGCAGCAGCACCGGCGCGCCCAGCACGTCCGCCTGGAACTGCATCAGCCAACGGTTCGCGGTCGCGCCCCCGTCCGCGCGCAGCTCGCGCAGCGGCTCGCCCGCGCCGGCTTCCATCGCGCGCACCGCGTCCACCGTCTGGTAGGCGATCGCCTCCAGCGTCGCGCGCGCCAGGTGCGCCCGGCCGCTGCCGCGCGTGAGACCCACGATCGTCCCGCGCGCGTGGGGGTCCCAGTGGGGGGAGCCGAGGCCGGTGAGGGCCGGCACGAAGTACACCTGCTCGTTGGAGTCAAGCGACGCCGCGAGCGCCTCGGTCTCGGCCGCGTGCGCGATGATCTGCAGGCCGTCGCGCAGCCACTGCACCGCCGCGCCCGTCACGAAGATCGACGCCTCCAGCGCGTACGTGCGCGCGGGCGGGGCGCCGATCCCCCACGCGACGGTGCTCAGCAGCCCCGGGGCCGGCGCGGGGGCGGTGAAGCCCGCGTTGAGCAGCACGAACGAGCCCGTGCCGTAGGTGTTCTTGCCCATCCCCGGGTCGACACACGCCTGGCCGAACAGCGCCGCCTGCTGATCGCCCGCCACGCCCGCCACCGCCACCGCGTGGCCGTGCAGGGCCTCCGGCCTGGTCGCGCCGAAGCCGCCCGCGCTCGCGCGCACCTCGGGCAGCGCCCGCTCGGGCACCCCGAAGAGCTCCAGCAGCTCCGGGTCCCAGCGCCCGGCGGCGATGTCGTAGAGCATCGTGCGCGACGCGTTCGAGGGGTCGGTCACATGCTCCCCCGTGAGCTTGTGCACCAGCCACGAGTCGATCGTCCCAAACAGCGCCCTGCCCGCGCGCGCGCGCTCGCGCAGGCCCTCCACGTGCTCCAACAGCCACTCGATCTTGCTCGCCGAGAAGTACGGGTCGAGTACCAGGCCCGTGCGCTCCCGGATCAACGCCTCGTGCCCCGCCTCGCGCAGCGCTTCACAGCGCGCCGCGGTGCGGCGGTCCTGCCACACGATCGCGTTGTGCAGCGGCTCCCCCGTCGCCGGGTCCCACACGCACACCGTCTCGCGCTGGTTGGCGATCCCCACGGCGGCGAGCTCACCTCGGCGCACGCCCGCATCCGCCAGCGCCTCGCCCGCCACCGCCTGTGTCACCTCCCAGATCTCCGCCGCGTCGTGCTCCACCCAGCCCGGCCGGGGGAAGGCTTGAGCGAACTCGCGGTAGGCACGACCGACCGGCTCCGCGCGCTCGTCGAAAACGATGCACGTGCTGCCCGTCGTGCCCTGGTCGATCGCGAGGATCATCCTCGCGTGAGCGTACCGGGGGCGATGCAAAACAGCCGGGAGGACAGCCGGCTCCGCCGGCCGGGCGTTCGCAGCGCGGTGCCTTCGCGTGTGGCGTGCGCGACCGCGGCGGGTCTCGCGAGGATTCAGGCCTCCTGCACGGCGGCCGGGGACGCCTACTTCCGCTTCGCCGGCCCGTACCGCTTACGGGCCTGCCGCTCGCAACTCGCCCGCTGCTTCTTCGGCCGCTTCGCGCACCCCTTCAGCGCCTTCGCGAGCCGCTGCGCCTTCGTCAGGCCCCTCGCCGTGCTCGTGGTCGTGGCGGTTTCGGTCGGGAACGCGATCGCGGGGACGCTGAGCAGCGGCGGGGTGGGGGGCAGCAGCAGCGAGTAGGCGTTGCCCGGCGTCGTGAACGTCTCGTCCTGCCCGTAGACCGTGCCGTTCGTGTTGGTGGCGAGCAGCCGGTAATGGTAGGTGCTCAACGGCACAAGATCCGCAAGCGCGAGCGTCACGCTCTGCGCTTCGGCGTCCTCACCGGGGAGCGTGCCCGAGATATCGGTTCCGTACGCGGTGCTCGTCCCGATTTCGAAGACATAGCTGGTCACGTACCCTTCCGGATCGACCGTGCCCGCGAGCGTCGCGCCGGTCTGCGTCACGCCGCTCGCGGCGCCGGTGAGCACGACCGGCGGGTTCTCGGCGACGGTCGTGAACGTCTCGTCGGGGCCGCGTTCGGTCATCCCCTGTGCATTGGCCGCCACGACTCGGAAGTGGTAGGCCGCTCCGGGCGTGAGCCCTTCGACCCTCTGGCTGACGAAACCTGCGGTCAGACCGGCGCCCGCTTCGGCTGTTTCCGTTTCCTGTCCGTAGCTTTCGCTCGTGCCGTATTCGAACTTGTATGTCGTCGTGCTGTGCTCGGGATCGACCTTCGCCACCAACGTCGCCGCATGTGCCGCTAGGAACTGCGCCGGTTCACCTTCCACGACCGGCGGCCTCGGCTTGGTCATGACCTCCTGATCGCCGCTGCCGACCGGCTTGCCCTTGTCGTGCGTGTTGGATGCGAACAGCTGGTAGTGGTAGAGCGTGTTCGGCAGCAGGCGGCTCAGCGCAGCGCTCACGGGCACCGGTGCGGCTCCCGTTGGGACTCCCTCGACTGGCGTTCTTGACCCGTACGATTCGGTTTCGCCCCACGCGAAGTACCAGTTGGTGCCTGCTTCGCCTTCTGGGTTCACGCTGCCGTTCAGCGTCACGCCTTCCGGCGTCGGCTCCCCGGGCGGTTCGATCTTGACCACGGGCAGCTTGAACACTTCGTCGCTGAACACGAGCACCTGGTTCGTGCTTTCGTCGGTTACGTAGATATCGCCGTTGAAGGCGCTGTAGGCGATGCCAATCGTTTGGCTGAATTCGTTGAGACCAAACTGTTCGATTTCTTTGCCAGTGGCGTCGTAACGGGTGACGTGGTAGTAGCCTTCTTCGCCGTTTTCGTTCTTGCGGTCGAGCACGAACACTTCACCGCTTTCTTGGTCGACCGCGACCCCGGCGGAGCCCGTTTTGTCGAGCACGGAGGATTCGTCTTTGGCGTTGATCTCGACGAGTTCCTCCCCGTACAGGCCCGGGCTCGCGCCTGCAACATATATATCGCCGGCCGCGTCTGCTGCGATCCCGAGCGGGACGGTGACGGGCGGTTCGATCGGCGAGGACGCGATGTCTTCACCCGCTGGGCCGAACTCGTAGAGCAAGGCGCTGCCAGCCTCGAAATCGGTCACATAGAGATCGCCGCTCGCGCCGACCGCGACGCCGAGCGCGCCAAAGCCCCCGAATTCGTTTGTCGGTATCACGCCTTCTTTTTCCGTTTCCTTGTGGCAGCCGCCGCCGATGCCGGTCAGCTCGCAGACATATTCGTATTCGTCTGCTTTGCCGGCCTTCGGTTGAAACTTATCCACGACCGGGCGTTCTTCGCTGACCGCCCCTTCGGCGTAGCTGGCGATGTACAGATCGCCTTTGGAGGGGCTGCTGGAGTTGTCCACCGCAATGCCTCTGAATTCCAGGCCGAGCTTCTGCTGCGGTGTCTCGGCGCCATTGATTTCGCCGAGCACGGCGCCTTCGGGGCTGAGCTTGAGAACCTTCCCAGCCCCGGGCTCGGTCACGAACAGATCACCCGTCGACTTTTCCACGGCGACAGCCTGCGGCGCTTCGACGCCGAGGGAGCCGACCGAGGAGTAGGGAGTCGCGAGCGCCTGGGCACCGCAGAGCGCGAGGTCTCCGCCCAGCGCGGCGAGCACAGCGAGCACAGCGAGCGTGTATCTGCGAGCCGTCATCGTCCACCCCTCCTCCGGCCGCCATGACCGTGGCTGGCCTTGCGAGCCTTCTTTGCCTGTTTCCTGGGTTTCTTCTTGGTCTTGGCGGCCTTGGGGCAGCCCCTGACGGCGATCTTCGTGGACTCGTGGATTTCGGCGCCGTTCTGCGCGATGAACGTGGTGGGCATCGTGAGCTTGCCGGTGCAGAGGCTGCCGCTGGCTGCGAGCGCGGAGTCCGGGCCCTGGGGGAGGTAGAGCTCGAAGCTCGAGAACGGGACGTCGGGGATGCTCTTGAAGGTGGAGCTCGTGATCCCGCTCTTGGAGATGAACGTCGCCGCGACGAGGTCGACCCTGACGCCGTCGCCCTGCAGCACCACGACCAGCGAGGGGAACGCTTCGCCGCCGTGCGAGACGAAGTACACCGGGCCGGTCACCGCGACCGGGAGGACCGGCGTCAGCGCCCTGGCGATGCCGATCACCGACGCCGCGGGGCAGCCCGCGGCGTCGGCTTCGAAGACGGCGGCCGGGCACGCCTTCTGCAACGTCGTCAACCTGGAGGGGAGCTGCCTGGGGAGTTCGACCTTGACCGAGCGGAAGTTCGCCTCGGTGCCCTGCGAGCCCGCGGGGTAGAGGACCTTCGCGTCGAGGCTCGCACCGTCCACGCGGGAGGTGCTCCCCGTCGTGGAGACCGTGAACCGCGGTTTGAACTGGAGCTCCGCGCAGTCTCCCGCCTGGAACGGGAGCGAGATCTGGCGGACGGTGCCGAGGGAGCCCTGCAGCGTCCCTGCGATCGTCGCGGGGGCGCAGTTGGTCGGGTTGAACGTGAATTCGGGGCGATTCACGTCGACGGACACGCTCTTGACTTGCAGCGGGATGCCCTGCAGGATCGTCGGCAGCGGGTCGGAGGTGATCGTCAGCGCGAGCGTGCTCGGGTCGATGCTGATCGCCGCGCGGACCACGACGTCGCCGAGGTCGAACGGGCCGGCCTGCGCGGGTACGACGAACGCGAGGCCGAACGGCGCGCCCCTGTACGGGCCTGTCAGGTAGGCCCGCCCGCCGGTCACGTAGAGCGGGTAGGGACCCGGGCCGACGGCGGCCGTGACCGTCCCGATCTGGCTTTCCGCCCCGCACTGCCCCAGCGACGCCTGCGGTTCCCCGCACAGCGGGATGTGCGCGAGCGAGCCGAGCAGGCCCGGCGGAGTGCGCACCTGCACCGCGCCCAGTTCCTGTTCGCCGTCCTGGCGCGAGAACGTCACGGTGAACGGGCTGTACCCGCCCGCCTGGTTACTGATCGTGCCCGCCGTCAACACCGGGCTGAACGCCCCGGTCGCGCAACCGGAGCTCATTTCGAAGCTGCTCTGCGGCGTCGCCGGCGCCCCCGATTCCGGCGCCGACCACGGCGTCAGCTGCGACGTCGTCGTATAGGACCCGCAGACCTCGGGTACCAGCGGCGCGCGCGGCCCGCCGAAGAAGTCCATCCGCAGTTCGCTGAACGCGACCTGCGGCAGATAGAACCCCGTCGACGGGTCCCTGCCGAACCGCGCCGTCAACTGACCGGTGCTCTGGTTCAGCTGCACTTCGCCCGCGGTCTTGAACACCACGCCGCTGCCTTCCGCGACGATGTACAACGCGACCAGCGACCCGAACGGGTTCGAGCCCCGCGCCGGTTCCGCCGCGTCTTGCGGGTTCGGCTGCGCCACATACACCCCACCGATGAGCGGGTGTTCCAAAAGCGGCGTGACGATTTCAACCGAGCCGATCTTCGAGGATTCCGGGCAGCTCGGCTGCGTCGCGCTGGCAAGCGCGATCTGCTGTTCGCTGCACGCCCCCATCCCGCTCGCCGTCGAAGGCGAGACGACCACGCCCGCCGGCAGCGTCACGACCGCTTCCTTCAGATTCGCCTGCGCCAGCCCAGCCGTGCTCTCGGGCTGAGGAACCTTCAAGAGAACGCTCAACCCCGTCGGCGTGTCCGCGACCGCCGTTTCCGGCTTCGCTTCGATCGACGGCGTGAAGTTCAAACGCCCACAGCCGACGATCGCGGGCGCCGGCGCCGGCGCCGCTTCCAACAGCGGCGTCCAGACCCCCGGTTCCTGCCACGATTCGGCGCGCATCGTCGCGCTCGGCCGACCCGCGCACGAGGTAGGCAGCGTCAGGAACGGCCGTTCCACCCGTTCAACCGCAACCCCCTTCCTGCAGGTATATAGCCCGGAGGATCCTATCACGCATTCCTGGCGTTCCGCGTCGTGGCTTTCAGCGGACGGGTCGCCCCACAATGTCAACGAGCTGCCGTCGAACGACGCGAACTGGGTCAAATCGGAGATTTCAGCCGATATCCCGTAGTCACTGCCGGTGCGCACCTTCCCGACGATGTGAAACACGAATTCGAGCACGGAGAACGCAAGCTCCCCCGGCACTCCGGCAGCATGTTCCATGTTGTACACCGGTAGTGGACCGATCTTGCCTAGAGCAATATTGATCGTCGTCACACCGACCTGGCTGGCGGCTGGACACAGTTCCTGCTGCAGCTCGGCTTCCGAGCATCGCGGCACACCCAACAGGTCGACCAGCAGCCCCGCGGGCAGGTTGAATTCGAGGTGCTGGGGATTACCGTCCGGTACCACGTATTCTCTCGCGCTGCTGCTGCTCCCTTCTTTTGTCAAATGATGGTTGAAGGTGAACGTCCACGTAACCGAGTACGGATGCGAGCCGGCCTGCGTTGCGGACGAACCGTTCTGTTCGGAGAACGGCTCTTGGAAGCTTTCGATGCCGAACGACGCGCGCGCGACCCCAGCCGAGAAGCCCGCGAGCGCCACCATCACCGTCATCGTGCAAGCGGCGCGAGCCGCGATCGATACAGCCCGCATCACCGCCCTCCCCCCATGCCGTGCCGGTCGACGCTGGAGCGCGCCGCCCGCGAGTGCCTCACCCGCGCACCCTGCGCCTTCTTCGCCGCGCTCTTCCGCCGCTTTCGCCCCCGCTTCTTTCTCTGCTTCGCTTTCCCGGTCTGCTTCGGCTTGACCTTCGCCTTCGCGGGCTGCGTTGAGACAGCCGCAGGCGCGGGCGCCGCGATGTCGCCCGGCCCGGAGAAGACCTGGCTGACGGGCACACCGAGCAGCGGCACGGGAGTCTGCACGGGACGGCACGCTTCGCCCAGGCACGGCGCAACCTGCTCGGAAGGAAGGTTCTGGGCGGGGATCCCGCCGCCCGCGCGGGCGTCGTAGAGATCCTGGTTGCTGTCGGTGTCCTGACCCACCAGCTGCTGGCGCGTGAAGAAGAAGACGTCGTTCCCGCTCGCGCTCGCTTCGGCGAAGTAGGAGGGTTCGGGGCTCTGGCCGGTGGAGATCAGGTAGAGGCAGCCGCCGAGCCCGCCGGAGGGACAGCTGCCCGCTCCTTCCTGCTCCCACTCGTACACGTCGAGCACACCGTTGGTGTCCTGCGGCAGCAGCGCTTCCGCGGTCTGGAAGAAGACGCGCTCACCGTCTGCGGAGAGGTTGCGCGGGATACCTCCCGGGTCGAGCCTGCTCGCGTGGGTGCCGGGCACTAGCAAGTAGAGATCGGCGTTGCTGCTCGCGGGCGCCCCGCTCGGGTTGCACGACACGCAGGAGATCCGGCCGCTCGCGGCGCTATAGAGGTAGATCTCGACATGCCCGTCGCTCGCGTAGCCGGTCGGGCTCGCTCCGGCGTCGGTGAACAGCAGCGTGCGGCCGTCGGCGCTGACGCGCGAGCTCCTGCCGTAGTCGGAGGGTTCCGGGCTCCCGCTGCCGCCCCCCCCTACCGCCACCGACCAGTTATACGAGTTGACTTCGTCGCCTCCCTCGTCCTGGAGTTCGGCGACGAAGGAGATCGTGCCTTCGTGCAGGAGATAGAGGTTGGCGAGCCCACTCGTTTCGCTGGCGCCCCCCGCAAGCACGCCCTGCGCCGCGAAGTAGACGTACGCGCCTTCGCCGCCGATGCCGAGTACTCCCAGCACGCCCGCCGCGCCGCCCGTCAGCGCTTCGTGCTGTCCGTCTTCGACATCGAACCTGTAGAGGTTCGCGTCGGCGCCTTCCCCTTCGGTGTAGAGGACCTGCGAGCCGTTGGGCGTGGCGGCCCGCCAGAACGCCTGCCCAGCCGAGACGAGGATCGTCGTGCCGGTCGTGCCGGCCTGCGGCTCGCGCACGTAGATCCGCCCCGTTTCCCGATCGGTGAAGAAGACGCGCGCGCCGCCTTCGGAGACGACTCCCTGCACGGAGAAGCCGTCTTCGACGCCACCCGCACCGTTGTCGGAGTTGAGGGGCCGAGGCCCCGCGAACGCACCCCCGGCGGGCGCCCCGCCGCCTTCGGCTTGTGGCAGCACATCGACGAGACTCAGCCGCCCCGCGTGCCATTCGTAGATGTTGGGCTTCCCGGACGCCGCTTCCGGCAGGAGCCGGTCCGCGACTTCGAAGAAGATCCGCGAGTCGCCGTCCGCCGCCCCCACGAAATAGAATTCCTGTTCTTCCCCAGGCGCCGCTTGGGCCAGCAGCGTGTATGCACCGGTCGCGCTGTTCCGCAGATACAGGCTGTACCTGCCTGCGACCGCTTCCGGTGAGAGCGCCGGTTCATTGAACGAAGTGACGAGCGTATATGCCAGGTCTTCGGTCACACCCACCACGCCCGCGGGCGAACCGGGGTTCGTGGGGGGCACGAGATCCCGCGTCGACCATCCGGCAGCACCGCGCATGCTCAGGAAGTGGGGGATCGCGTAAGAACCGCCGCTCCCCGGGAACGGGGTGTTCGCGGCGAAGGTGACCGCTTCGCCCGAGGGAGCGCCACGGACGCTTGCGACATCGCCCATGGCGTCCGTGAGACCCTTGTCGACCGGGGAGACCTGCTCGTAGGCGCGGCAGTCGGGCAGCGCCGAGGACCAGACGTCCTGTACGCGCAGCTGTTCGTTGCGACAGGGTTCAGCGGCGAGCGCCGGAGTTGGAAGGGCGATCAGCGCGACAGCCAGGACGAGGCACGCGCCGAGCGTGAGCCCGCGGGCGCGTGAGGGCAGTGGCTTACTCATCGTGATGTCTCCTCCTGGAGCTCGGAGGGGAACACCCCTCGCTGATTGCATGAGAACGCGCCGCATCACGCGGCCTCCCGCTGGTGGTAGGTGTGCGCGCGGATGCTCCGCGCGACCCGCGCGCCCTGCGCGGTCAAGGTCCAGGCGTTCGGCTCGCCCTTGCTGTGGCCCTCTCCCGTGTTCGCGAGCAGGCCGAGGCGCTCCAGGCGCGCGAGCAGCTTCGAGACCTGCCCCGGGTCCGCGATCCCCGCGCGCTCCCCCACCAGACGGTTGCTCGCCCCCGGGTGCTCCGCGATCCCTTCGAGAACCCTGGCGGTGCGATACGTCAGGCGCATCGGGACGCCACCGAGCGGGTCGGCCGCGGCCTCCCTCGCCTTCGCCGGCCCCGCAGAGGAACCCGCGCGCGGCGTGGACACCGGCGCCGGGCGGACCTGCTCGCGGCGCGCCGCCGCCACACCCAGATACGGCAGCACAATCATCCCCGCCAACTCGCCATGCAAACCCGTGAGCGGCCCGCGGTCCCCCCGCAGCAGCCGCCCATGCACGATCGCGAACGCCGCCCCGACCACACCCTCCGCGGTCAACGCCGTGCACCCCCCGCCCCGCGCACCCTCCAGGCGACCCTCGTCCACCACCCCAGCCAGCCGCGCGAGAACCTCCTCA
Organism: uncultured Solirubrobacterales bacterium; assembly: GCA_963715925.1. Classification (GTDB taxonomy): domain Bacteria; phylum Actinomycetota; class Thermoleophilia; order Solirubrobacterales; family Solirubrobacteraceae; genus Palsa-744. Next base: position 776,245 of record OY970282.1, read on the forward strand.
CGACGCTCCAACACCCGCGGGCCGCCGCGCAACACCTGCACCACACACACCCGCGCCAGCGCCGGCTCACGATCAAAGAAGGAGAGGATCGCCCACAGCCCCAGCCGCACCCGCTCACGCCACGGAAGCCCATCGAGCTCCGCCGCCGCGAGCTCCCCCGCGACCATGCCCACGACGTCCTCAAGCACCGCCGCCAAACACTCCTCGCGGTTTGCGAACTGCTCGTAGAACGTGCGCCGCGAGACACGCGCACGACGCGTGATATGCCCCACCGTCGTACGCGCATAGCCCAGCTCCTCGACCGCGCGGACCGCCGCCGCGAGCAGCCGCGCGCGCTGAATCTCAGCCACCTGGGCGCTCGGGGCATCCACGGCGGCACGGGCGCGCGCGCGAGTTGACATCAGGCCGCCCTCCCCGCCGGGGGGGCCGCCGGACGCCGCGAAAGCGCCCGGCTAGCGGCTAGAAGCCGAGCACAAGAGAGAGAGAGAGAGAGAGAGATGCGTCAGGCCGCTGACGCATCTAGGTACACGACCCAGAGCGACGGCAGACATCCCCGGCATGTAAATCCCTCTCGAAACCACGCTAAACCAACTCCCTCATACGTTGCGACCCGGCCCCTCTCACTACCCTCAACCCTGCTAGCGCTTGGAAGTCAAACCACAAGAGCGAGATGACCCCAACCAGACCCTATGTCCGCCGGCGCTCCACCCTTCTACGGGCACCGACAGGTCAACAGTAGCAGCCCCGGTAGCCTGTTGTCAAGGGGCCAACAACAACCCGCCCGGTAGCGTGCTGTCAAAGGGCAGGTCAACGCGGGCGGTTCTCGCGCGGGCGGTTCTCGCCGAGGGCGCGCAGGCGGTCGATGATGCGTGGCTTGGCTCGGCGGTAGGCGCCGAGGTCCCTGCGCTCCGCCGCGGCTAGGATCGCGACGACGTGCGGCGCCCCGTCGGAGGGCTCGTTGCGGTAGACGAGCCGAAAGCGAGGCTTGCCAGTCCAGGCGTCTCGGTCCAACGAGACGCGCCGGCAGTCCGCCAGCTCCTCGAGGCCCCGGCGGGCTCGCATCCGCGCTCCGAGCCATGGGTTCTCCTCGAGCTCGCCAGCCAGGCGCAACGCCGCTCGTGCCGCCTCGCGATCGCGCTCGGCCAGCTCCACGAAGTCCCCGTGCGCGCTTGGCAGCACGAGAACCCGGTAGCTCATCGCGCGCGCTGGAGCTCCGCGTGAGTGAAGCCGAGCTCGCGGATCACATCGTCGATCGGGATACCCTGAGCGCTCGACTCCCCGGCGCGCTCACGCAGCAGCAGCGCGAGCGCGAGGTCCTCGGCCTCCGCCTCGAGCCGCTCGATCCGCTCCACCGCGGCGAGCGCGTCGAGTTCCGGGATCAGCAGCGCACCGCCCTGGCGGCGCGGCCCGATGCCATAGGCGTTGTCAAGCAGACCACTCGACGGCTTACGCCGGCGTCGCATCGCGTCGACCAGCTTCGGCAGCCTGGTCCGGGCCTGGTCGGTACCCAGCTGACGCTCCAATGGAAGTCCCGAACCGCTACGCATAACGACCCCCAAGTCGTACGAGTTCTCGTCCGGCCAGCATAGCACGCCTCGATCGCCCCTCGCGCACGCCACCAAGGCGGGGCACGCCGCAATCTTCGATCGCGAGCGGCATCGCAGCGCTACACTGATCCGGTGAGCACGCTGGTGCTGGACCCCCCGCCCGTCGAGCTGCAGGCGCTGCTGGAGCGTCGCAGGCGCCTGGACTTGGACCGCCACGACGAGATGTGGGAGGGTGTGCTGCACATGGCGCCCGCACCCCGCACCGCCCACGCCGACATACAGCAGCAGCTCGCCGAGCTGCTGGGCCCGCTCGCCCGGCGGGCGGGCCTGCGCCCGCTGATCGGCGGCGAGTTCAACATCGGCGAGCCCGAGGACTTCCGGGTCCCCGACGGGGGGCTGCTCCGCGGCCGGCAGGACGCGACGTGGAACCCGACCGCCGCGCTCGTGGTGGAGATCGTCTCGCCCGGCGACGAGAGCAGGGAGAAGCTGCCGTTCTATGCCGCCCACGACGTCGACGAGGTGCTGATCGTCGACCCCGCCACGCGCACCTGCGACTGGCTCGCGTTGCAGGCCGCCGGTGGCGAGTACCGGCCGGTTCAGCGCAGCGGGCTGCTCGACGTGGCCGTGAGCGATCTCGTCGAGCAGATCGACTGGCCGCCCACCGCGTAGGCGCCGGGCGATTCTGCGCACCGGCGCGGCCTCCCCTCTCGGGCCTGCACAGCTGGCAGCCGGGGGCAAACGGTGCGTGCCCCCGACCCCAACTGCCGGTCTAGCGCAGCGTGAACGACTCGCTGCGGATGGTCTGATGCCGCTCAGCGCCGCTGACCAGCGTGAGCGTGTAGCGGCCCGGCCTGAGCTTGCGCACCGAGATCAGCCGCAGGCTCATGCGCCCGCGTGCGTCACTCGCCCTACCGGCCGCGTACACGACGCCGTGACGCGATAGCGTCGCTCGCGCCGAACTTGTCGTGAACTTGACCGTGCCCGAGACCGTCTTGGTCGTGCATTTCTGCTGCTTGCCGACCTTCTTGCACGTCACGAGCTGGACCTTGCCGGGGGGCCCTTCCTTGCCGGCGGGGCCGGCAGGACCGGCGGGGCCGGCGGGACCCTGCGCGCCCTGCGCGCCGTTGGCGCCGTTTGCGCCGGCGGCGCCCTTTTCACCCTGCGCGCCGGCCGGACCCGGGAGACCTTCTATGCCTTCTCGGCCGTCGCACACGTCCGTCGTGTGACCGCTCGCCGTGACTTCGATTCCGCCTTCGGCGCACAGGCCTTTGTGGCCGCTGAATTCCGTGATCGTCGGGGTTTCGCCGTTGGACCCGTTGGAGCCATTCGTGCCGGCGGGCCCTTCTTTGCCTTCCTTCAGGAACACGGCCGTGACTTCTCTCGCTGCGGTCACGTTGACTTCGCAGGTGGTTTCCGTGGTTTTCTTGCAGCCGATCCAGCCGGCGAGCACGTAGCCCGAGCCCGGTTCGGGCGCTGCGGTCAGCGTCACCGGCCCTTTGAATTGGGCTATGCACGTCCCGGTTGTCGATGTGCATTCGCTGATCCCGGCGGGATTCGAATTGACTTTGCCTTTGCCGGTCACGTACACACTCAGCGGGGACGTGATCGCTTTGCCGAACGTGGCGGTGATCGTGGTGGTTTCTGCGATCGTGAACGCGCAGTTGCCGGTGCCGGCGCAGGAGGACGCGGAGCCCATGCCGGCGCTCCAGCCTTCGAACATGGACCCTTCCGCGGCGGCTCCCTCGATCACCAGTTCGGTACCTTCGCTGTATTTGCTCGCGCAGGGTCCGAAGCCGCCTTCTTTGTTGACTTCGCATTCCACTTCCCCGCTGCCGATACCGGCATGCGTGGGCGTGAGCCCGACCGGGGTATTCGCGGTGAATTCGGCCTTTACTTCCATTGCCGCGCCCAGCGTGACGTCGCATTCGCCACCCACTTCAGCGGTGCAATTTTCCCATTTTGTGAACATGGAGCCTGGGGCATGTGTCGCTTTGAGCTTGACGTTTCCTTCAGGGAATTCATGCGTGCATTCCGTTTCGGCGGGCCCGCATTCGATCCCGGGCTGCAGTTCGGACGTCACGGTGCCTTTGCCCGTGCCGGTCTGCTTGACCGTCAGCGGCTGTGTCGGGACACCTGGGCTGAAGATGTTGACCACCTCGTAGCCTGAATCGCTCTGATACAGGTCGCCGCTCGGACCGACCGCGAGACCCGCCGGTTCTGCATTTTCCTGTGGCGTTTTGCTGGCTGAGCCGCCGCACTGCGCGGTGCTCGACGTCCCGGTGATCTGACATTCATAGGTTCCTGAGGAGCTGAACCTGTCCACGGGTCCGGAGTACCCCGCGTACAATACACCGGTCGCGGTGACAGCGATCGAATTCGGTACGAGTTCTCCCTGCGGGGTGCCTTTGCCGTTGAATTCCGCCAGGACCGCACTCCCGTCGGAGTTGAACTCGTCCACGACTCCGTTTGCACCGTCACCGACATACACGTTGCCGCTCGACGGGTTGACCGCAAGACCACGACCGACCTCAAAGGATTTAGCTTTCGTTTTTTCGCCGTTGAATTCGGCCAGGAGCGTAGTACCGGAAGCGTTGAACTCGTATACGTTTTCTTCGGAGCCGACATACACGTCGCCGCTCGCGTTGACCGCGAGAGCGCGCGGGTGGGGGGCGCTGAATTCCGCCAGGACCGTACTCCCGTCGGAGTTGAACTCGTCCACGACCCCGTGTTCAAGGTCGCCGACATACACGTCGCCGCTCGAGTTGACCGCGAGACCGCCCGGGCGGAAGAATCCCGCTTTTGTATTGCTGCCGTTGATTTCCGCCAAGACCGCCGTCCCGGTGGGGTTGAACTCGTCCACGACATCGTGTGAAGCGTCACCGACATACACGTTGCCGCCCGAGTTGACCGCGAGAGATTCCGGCTCGAAGGATTTCGGGTTCGTTTTTTCGCCGTTGAACTGCGTGATGTAGGTGTTGGTCACCGCCAACGCGGAGGTCGCCGCGAACCCTGCCGCGAGGCAGAGCCCGATCGTCACGACGATGCTGATTCTGATGCGTTTCATCCTAATCTATTTCTCCTTTTGCTCTCGAGCTAGTGCCTGAAGGTGACCGACAGGGACTTCGAGAGCCCCTTGCCCTTGGAGGGCGTGAAGTGCAGCTTGACCGTCGTGTGGAGCCTGCCCGCCTTACGCTGCGTCAACGTCAGCGTCAGCGTCAGCGTTGCCCGCCCCGGGGCTTTCTGCGACGCGTTCGTGAGCCCCGCCCCGGTCGCGGTCAACTTGCCGGCGGCAGGAACGGAGACCTGGAGGGTGAGGGTACGGTTCTTCAGTTTCTTTGAGACAACACTGAGGGTATTAGAACAACCCTCTACTTCTACGTGGGTGTTCTGGTTGAGCGTGGCGCCGTTTTGCCCGACGAACGCAGTCGGCATCACGAGGTTCTGAGCGCAGAGGTTTCCGTTCGCCGCCAGCGCGGAGTACGGCCCCTGCGGCAGCGTCAGTTCGAAGCTTTCAAAGGGAGCATCGGGGACCGACTTGAATGTTGTGCTTGTCACTCCCGCATTGCTTATGAACGTACTCCCCACCAGGTCGATCGTTATCCCGTAGCCCTGCAGCACCATCGTCAGGCTGGGGAACGCTTCACCGCCGTGACTGACGAAGATCGCAGGGCCCTCCAGCGGGACCGGCAGGAGTAGGGTATGAACGACCGCGTACCCGATCTTCGACGCCGCCGGGCAGTTGGCCGGGTTTTCTTCAAACTGCTTGGCCGTGCACGCCTTCCGCAACGTAGTCAACCGGCTCGGCAGGGACTTCGGCAGTTCGACCCTGACGCTCTTGATGTTGGCCTGCGTCCCCTGCTGGCCGATCTCCGACCGGTCAGAAGGGTAGGAAACCTTCGCTGTCAACGAAGCACCATCCGCTCTGCTCGTTTTCGCGGACGTCGTGGCCGTAAACATCGGCTTGAACTTCAAGGCGGCGCAGTTCGTAACCTGATAAGAGGCGGACGCATCCGCGGTCGCATTCGCGACGCTCGTCATCGTGCCCCCGATCGCCATTTTGTTGCAGCTCGTCGCGTTGAACGTAAAGTTATTATTCGTACCGACCGTTACATTCACGAGCCGCAACTGCAGGGGGATACCGTCGAGCGTCGTCGGCAACGGATCGGACGTCACCGTCAACGCCGCCGTTTCGGGGTTGACGCTGATCGCAGAGCGCACCACGACCGTGCCTTTACCCGTCGTCCCCGAGAGGGTGTAAGGGCCCGCCTTCGCAGGCACCACGATCGACAGGCCATACGGCGCGCCCCCGTACGAGCCGGTGATGTAGATTTTGCCGCCCTTCACGAGGAAGGGGTCGGCGCCGGGGCCGGTCTCGACGGTCGCTTCCCCGATTTCTGATTCCGGGCCGCACGTGCCTTCCGCGGCCTGCGGTTCCCCGCACAGCTTCACCTTCGACAGCATCCCCAGCAACCCCGGCGGCATCTGCAGCTGAATCCCGTTGAGGAACTCGTCGGAGTCCGAGCGTCCGAAGGACAGCGTGAACGGGCTGAACCCACCGGCCTGGTTGCTCGTCGTACCCGCGGTGAACGAAGGGTTGAACTGCGGGCCGAAGCAGTTTTCGTCGACTTCGAACGTGCTCGTCGGGGTCGCGTCCGGCGTGAACGGGGCACTCCACGGTTCGAGATCGGCCGTCGTCGTCGCTACCCCGCACGCGCGGGGGTTAGCGAGCGTCGCGCGCTCGCCGCCGGTCAAGATCAACTGCAATTCGCTGAACGGCAGCTGCGGGGTTTCATCGAACGTCGTCGTGAACTGGCCGGTCTGCTGGTCGATCTGACCAGTGCCTTCGAGCTTGAGGATGATCCCAGCTTCGCCTTCGCCGACGATCTGCACGAACAGGCGCACCATCTGCCCGTCCGCCGCGTCCTGCGGCGAACACAGTTCGCATTCCGGCGCGGCGAGATACACCTCACCGATCAGCCGTTCTTCGAGCGCCGGCGTCTTGACACGCACGATCCCGACCTGCGAATCGCGTGGACAGTGACCTGGCACACCGGAATGCAGTTCGAACTGCGCGTTCGTGCAATCCCCCAACCCATCGGCCGCCGACGGCGAGATCACCGTGCCCGCCGGCAACGTCACCGACGTGCGCTTGACATCCGGCGTCGCGTAACGTTCGGGTTCGGTGTTCTGCGGGACCTTCAGGTCGAACGAGTACCCCGCGGGGGCGCCCGCTTCCAGCGTATCGGGCAGCATCGACACGGAGGCATTGAACGGCAGCAGGTTACACCCCGTGTCCGTACCCAGCGACGTAGATTCCGACGCGAACACCCCCGGACCCGGCGCTTCCCACGAATCCGTTTCGAAGATCGCTTCAAGCGAGGTCGAGCACTGCGACGGGTTCGACACCAACGGCACCCGTGTCTGTTCGACGCCCGCCCCCCCAAAAAAGGCTTCATGTTCCGGGTTTTCGCCTCCGATCGCGCCGAGATCGCGGGCGGCGTGATCGGACCCAGAGCCGGAGTGGTCGGCGGGCACCCCCCAAATCGTGACCCAGGACGCGATCGTCTCCGCACCCTCGGTCAGATCTGGAGCTGTCACACGAACCCCGTAGTCGCCGCTTGAAAGGACGCTGGTATCGAGCCGCACTGGAAACAGAAGCGCGTTGAACGCAAACGCCGCGGGCTCCCCCGGCGCCGGAGCGATGTTGAACACGGGCACTGTGAATTCCATACGCCCCAGCCCTTGGAGAGCGATGATGGTCGCCGTTCCGACCATCGTATCGGCCGGACAGTTCGCTATATCGACGACAGCCGCCATCGTGCAGCGCGCCATCCCCACCGTCGTGCCAACCAGTCCTGGTGGAAAATCGAAACGGACATCCTTGGGGTTACCGACCGGACCGGCAGGAAGATCCACACCTGCGTTGCGCTTCTGAAGGCTGGTGTTGATAAAGCCCGCTGCGGTCACGTTCGGGTGAGCGCCGGCCTGGCTCGTCGAAGTGGCCACAAACCCGCCACCCGGGGGCGCTCCGTATGCCGGAGACGCGGAGCTGATCGTCACCGGGCTTGACACCGACTCGGTCGCCGCTCCACCGCCCGACACCGACGCACTGTTCACTTCGCTGGAGCCTTCCGTTTTCGATTCGACATTCACGCGGATCGTGACGATCAACGTGTCCCCCGGATCGACCACCTCAGTGGTCGTGCAGAGGGGGCTTGGCTCCAGCGAGCAATGCATACCGCCGGTACCGTGGTCCCCGGACGGGCTTTCCCCGGGGAAGGCGACCGGATCCTTGTAGCTGTCGTTGCCGTAAATCGCGGTGGTGGCGGTCAGCCCGGCCGGCACGGAATCGCTGACGGTGATCACGCTCCCGTCAGTCGACCCGCCACCAACATTAGTCGCAGCCACCACCAGCGTGTCATCGCCCGTGTGATCGCCGGGTGCGAAGTTCGTCGGGTTGGAGACCGAGAGGATCTTCCAGACCGGGCCGGTGGTTTCCGCCGCCGCCGAGGCGGTAAAGATGCCGAAGGCACAAAGGGCCAGGAGAACTGGGAGAGCTTTACGAATTGACATTTACTTTGCCCTCCGGTCGTCGCTGGCTTTCTTTGCTTTAGCCTTTTTCTTCTTGCTTTTGCTCTTCACGCATTTACCGTGGCTGAGCTTCTTGTCCTTGGCGCATTTGAGTGCCTTTTTCTTAGGTACGAGCGGGGGCGCAGGCGCGGTTTCTGGCGCGGGGTTGCCGAGGCCCGAGAACGTCGCGCTGGCGGGCGGAGTCAGGGGAGAAGGCACGTTCGGCGGGCCCTGGCAGACCGCGCCTTCGCAGGGAACCGCCGTGGCGGGCGGGTTGTCCCCGGGGTGGGGGATCCGCGCGTCGTAGACGGCATACCCGCCGTCGGTATGACCGGGGGTCAGCGCTTCGGTCGTCGCGAAGAACACGTCGCTGCCGTTTTCGCTGTTGTCAAGGAAGTAGGAGTTGAACGGGCTATTGCCGGAGGAGATCAGATAGACGGTCCCGTTCTCCCACTCGTACACGTCGCTCATGCCATTCACGGCCTGGGGAACCAATGGATCGGCCGTTTCGAAGAAGATCCGTTCACCGTCGGAGGAGACTCCGCGCTCATCGACCACGTACCGATCTATGACGTCTTCTTCTTCGTCCTTCCTTAGAACCGACATCTGGGCGCCGCTCGTTGGCGTGACACCCGCCGGCGCGCACGACACGCAGCTGAGCGTGTTCGCGGGCACGTCGTAGCGATAGATCTGTTCCAAGCCGGTGCCGCTGTTAAAGCCGCCCGGAAGCTGTTGGCTGGTCATGAAGACGACCACCGACCCATCTTCCGATACGCGCGCCTCCGGCACGTCGGGGCCGACTAGCCGTTCGGTCAGCCGTTTGTGTACTTCTCCTGTCATTTGCGTGATCGGCGTCACGGTTCCTCCTTCCGGGCCGGCCGACCACAGCTCGAGCTCGGCGTTGGCTGCCGAGCCTTCGGGGCTCACGAACACGACCGTCGAGCCATCGGGGTTGGAAGCCACTATCTGCCCGACGACGCCTGGCAGGTACGTCAGCGAACCCGTGTTGACGTCGAAGTCATACATCTTCGCGGCGGGGTTGCCCGGCGGACCTTTGGGCGCGGCCCTCGTCAGCCTGTCCTCGCTCTCGAAGAACGCCTGGGAGCCATCGGGCGACGCGTACACAAACGACTGGCCGAAGCTTTGGTTGTCCAGGCCTAGGGTCGCGTCGGGGAAGCTCATCGCCCCGTCGGGCGCGCCCACCGACAGCCCGTTACTCGGGCGGATCAGCGTGTCCCGTGACACGAGCACCGTCTGTTCCCCGTGCTCGCGTACGTACAACTCCGGGGGATCGACGGCGCAGTTGTTTTCGCCTCTGAGTACTCCACCATCTGCTTCGTGGGTTGTACATGAAGCAGGATCGGGGCTGACGAAAAATGCGCGCGACCCGTCGGCTGAGACCTGATGGTCTTCGATGTCGCGATAGTGGCCCGAGGCAGCCGGCACAGCCCCCCAGGGGCTGAGCGAGCCGTCGGGGAGCACCCCCGCCTCGCTGAGCACCCCATTGCTGTACTCATAGAAACCCCAGGGCAACACCCAGGGAGCGACCGTTTCCGATTTGATCACGTGCGGCGCGCGGGAAGCGTCTTCGGGAAGCAGCGTCTTGGGAGTCGTGAAGTAGACCGTGCTGAAGTCCGGCGTTCCGCCGATGGGCTCGGCTTCTTCCCCGTAGGACGCTTCACACGCCAAGATCGGGCTCGAGGTCTCGGGCTGCGCTATCCACTCGAACGTAGCGGCGGGTTCAACCCCGGCGAGATAAAGCTGATAGCCGCCGGAGCATTGATCCGGCAACCTTTCGGTTAGTTGAGTGGAGAAAAGCAGATGAGACAGGTCCGACGACGGAACAAACAACCCTGAGTCTGTTTCCAGTGTTCCCTGCAGCGGAGTCGAGACTTGCTCGCGGGGTCGCGCCGCTCGCGTGGTCCAACCCGAGGACGTGCGCCGCGCGACGAAATACTCGTCGTAGCCGGCGGAGCTTTCACCCATCGGCCCAGTGCCTTCGAATGCGACGGCATTGCCGTCGGGCGCTGCTACCCCATAGTGAAGGAGCGCGCCTGCAGCCTGCGCCCCTTTGTCCGTGCCCGCGCCCGCCTCGTTGCCGTTCGTGTCCGTCGGGGAGACCTGTTCGTAGACGCGGCCGTCGGGAAGCCCCGGGACATTCGAATAGACGGGGGGCGGCGCGATCGTGGCATCAGCGCGAGCCGATGCCGGGGAGACGACGTAGACACCGACAAGGGCCGACATAAGCGAGGCAGTGACGAGCACCACCCCACACGCTCGGGCCGAGATCCGCCTGGTACACCGCGGTATCGATCGAGCGCCCCCCGCCGATTGCATGAGAACGCGCCGCATCACGCGGCCTCCCGCTCACGAGCGGCATACGCGCTGACACTCCGCGCGACCCGCGCGCCCCGCGCAGTCAAGGTCCACGCGTTCGGCTCACCCTTGGTGTGGCCCTCCCCCGTGTTCGCGAGCAGCCCGAGACGCTCCAGCCGCGCGAGCAGCTTCGAGACCTGCCCCGGGTCCGCGATCCCCGCGCGCTCCCCCACCAGACGGTTGCTCGCCCCCGGGTGCTCCGCGATCCCTTCGAGAACCCTGGCGGTGCGATACGTCAGGCGCATCGGGACACCACCGAGCGGGTCGGCCGCGGCCTCCCTCGCCTTCGCCGGCCCCCCAGACACACCCGCGCGCGGCGCCGGCACGGAGCGGGCCTGCTCACGCCGCGCCGCCGCCACACCCAGATACGGCAGCACAATCATCCCCACCAACTCGCCATGCAAACCCCTCAGCGACCCACGGTCCCCCCGCAGCAGCCGCCCATGCACGATCGCGAACGCCGCCCCGACCACACCCTCCGCTGTCAACGCCGTGCACTCCCCGGCGCGCACGCTCTCCAGGCGGCCCTCGTCCACCACCACGGTCAGCCGCGCGAGAACCTCCTCACGACACTCCAACACCTCCGGGCCGCCGCGCAACGCCTGCAGCACACACACCCGCGCCAGCGCCGGCTCACGATCGAAGAAGGAGAGAATCGCCCACAGCCCCAGCCGTACCCGCTCACGCCACGCGAGCCCGCCGAGTTCCGCCGCCGCGAGCTCCCCCGCGACCATGCCCACAACGTCCTCCAGCACCGCCGCCAAACACTCCTCGCGGTTTGAGAACTGCTCGTAGAACGTGCGCCGCGAGACACGCGCACGACGCGTGATATGCCCCACCGTCGTACGCGCATAGCCCAGCTCCTCGACCACACGGACCGCCGCCGCGAGCAGCCGCGCGCGCTGAATCTCAGCCACCTGGGTGCTCGGAGCATCCCCGCTGGCACGGGTACGCACGCGAGTGGACATCACGCCACCCTCCCCACCGGGGGGGCCGCCGAACGCCGCGAAAGCGCCCGGCTAGCGGCTAGAAGCCGAGCACAAGAGAGAGAGAGAGAGAGAGAGATGCGTCAGACCGCTGACGCATCTAGGTACACGCCCCAGAGCGACGACAGACATCCCCGGCATGTAAATCCCTCTCGAAACCACGCTAAACCAACTCCCTCATACGTTTGCGACCCGGCCCCTCTCACTACCCTCAACCCTGCTAGCGCTTGGAAGTCAAACCACAAGAGCGAGATGACCCCAACCAGACCCTATGTCCGCGGCACCCACCCTTCTACGGGCACCGACAGGTCAACAGTAGCAGCCCCGGTAGCCTGTTGTCAAGGGGCCAACAACAACCACCCCGGTAGCCCACTGTCAATGGTCGGGCATGGGCGCCTACGCCCCACAGGCCGGCCTCCACGCGCCACGCGCGGGCGGTGCAGCGGCCCCGGCACACCACGCGAACGCCCGGCAGCCGGAGGCTGCTCATCAAAAAAATGTCTCACTACGCGTGCAGAGCCGTCGGCCGCGGAGGCTATTGTTCTCGCCATCATGGCAAACTGCATCAAGAGGGAGATATCCGCGTGGCCGAGGTAGAGGCCCACATCACCGGCACCGTGTGGAAGATCGAGTGCACGGTGGGGGATCGGATTGAGGAGGGCGACACCGTCGCGATCCTCGAGTCGATGAAGATGGAGATGCCCGTCGAGGCCGAGGACGCGGGCACCGTGATCGAGATCCTCTGCGAGGAGGGCCAGGCGGTCAACGAGGGCGACACGCTCGTGGTGCTGGGGTAGCCTTTCGCTGATAAAGACTGGTCCCTGCGGCACTAAGTGGTATAGTGTCGGCTATATGCCACAGAAAGCTGAGAATCGACGTAGGGGTCGCTCGGCGCATTCCGTCCCGCCGCCGGTCCGCGCCGCACTTCGTCACGTTGCAGATGACGTTGCCTCGTGGCGGAAGTTGCGTGGCCTGACGCAAGCCCAGTTGGCTGACCGATCGGGTGTTTCGCGCGACACACTGGTCCGCTTGGAGGGCGGCGACGGAGGCGTGAGCGTGGAGAACCTGCTCCGGATTCTTCGCGCGCTCGGTGTCCTGGACAATGTCCCCAGGGCACTAGATCCCTATGAGACCGATGTCGGGCGGCTGCGCTCCGACGAGCGGCTTCCGCAGCGCGTGCGTCCCCGGAGCCTGACCGGCCGAGACGATGGCTGAGGCCGAGATCGAGGTTGTCGCTCAGATCGCGGGTGAGGATGTCCTCGCCGGGCGACTGTGGTCACATCGCCGGCGCGGGAGCGAGTCGGCGACGTTCAGCTATGCGACGGAGTACCTCGCGCGCCGCGACGCCTACGAGCTGGATCCGACGCTGCCCCTCTCCGCCAGCCAGCAGCAGACGCCGGCAAACCGGTCGATCTTTGGCGCCTTCTCGGATTGCGCGCCGGACCGCTGGGGCCGCAGGCTTATCCACCGGACCGAGCAGCAACGGGTCCGCCGCGAGGGAGGTGCCGAGCGGAGCTTCGGCGAGATCGACTACCTGCTTGGCGTGCGCGACGACCTGCGCCAGGGCGCGCTGCGCTTCCGCAACCCCGAGACCGCGACCTACCTGGCCGACGAGCGGGTTGGCGTTCCGCACCTCATCGACCTCTCGCAGCTGCTGGGCGCGGCGGAGCGGCTGGAGCAGGACGAGGCGAGCGAGACCGAGCTTCAGATGCTGCTGCGCGGGGGAAGCTCGCTGGGCGGTGCACGGCCGAAGGCCCATGTGCTCAACGGGGCCGCTCGAGTGGCGATCGCCAAGTTCCCGAGCCCGGCCAACGACGAGTGGGACGTGATGCGCTGGGAGGCCGTCGCCCTGGCGCTGGCCCACGAGGCCGGCATCTCGGTTCCCCGTTGGAAACTTCACGCCATCGACGGGAAGGCGGTGCTGATCGTGGATCGCTTCGACCGGAGCGGCCCCCGGCGGATCGGCTATGTGAGCGCCATGACCATGCTCGAGGCCACCGACGGCGAGCAGGGCAGCTACCTCGACATCGCCGACGTCATCGAGCGCCATTCCCCGAGCGCCGGCGAGGACCTGCGGCAGCTGTGGCGGCGAATCGCCTTCTCGATCCTCATCGGCAACACCGATGACCACCTGCGCAACCACGGCTTCCTGCGAACCAGCACCGCCGGGTGGTCGCTCTCTCCAGCCTTTGACCTCAACCCAGACCCACGGGTGGGCCCCAAATATCTGAGCACCGCTATCGACTACGACACCACCGCGGCCCGCCTCGACACCCTCATGGGCGTAGCGGAGCACTTCCGCCTGACCGGCGACGAAGCGCGGGCGGTGCTCCGCGACGTCGGAGGGGCCACGAGCCGGTGGCGGGCAGCAGCGCAGGAGGTAGGACTCAACCGCGCCGCAGTCGAGCAGATGTCCCCCGCCTTCGAGCACGAGCAGGCCGAGCTGGCGCGCGAGCTCGTCGTGCTGGAGTTGGAGTAGATGCCACGCGCACGCGCACGCGCGAAGCCTCATTCGCGCGCCGCGGTGGGACCCTTCGAACAGGCCCACTGGCGCAGGCGCTAGCCTTCCAGCCCATGCCCTCCAGCGCACCCCCGCGCGAGCTCGCCGGCGGCAAGCTGCTGGTCGACCGGCCGGCGGAGCACGTCGCCCGCCTGACGATCTCCAACCCCTCCAAGCGCAACGCGCTCGACCACCCGATCCTCGACGCGATCGCCGCGACGCTCGCCGAGCTCTCCTCCGGAGCCGCCCACCCCGAGGCGCGCTGCGTGATCGTCACCGGGGCGCACGGGATGTTCTCCGCCGGCTACGAGATCGGGGAGATCACCGACGGTCGATTCCAGGAAGAGGCCGAGCGCCTCGTGGCGCACCCCTTCACCGAGGCGATCGAAGCGCTGCAGAGCTACCCCTACCCCACCCTCGCCGCGCTCCCCGGGCACACGATCGGCGGAGGCCTCGAGCTCGCGCTCGCGTGCGACCTGCGTGTCGCCGCCGAGGAGATCAAGCTCGGTATGCCCCCCGCGAAGCTCGGCCTGGTCTACTCCCACACCGGCCTGCGCCGCTTCCTCGACACGATCGGCGCCGCGCGCACCCGCGAGCTGTTCCTGCTCGGCTCCTACATCGATGCGGCCACCGCGCTGCAGTGGGGCCTCGTCAACCGCGTCGCCCCCGTCGCGGAGCTCGAGTCCACGGCGCTTGGGCTGGCCGGCGAGCTGGCCGGCAACGCGCCGCTGTCGCAGACCGGCAACAAGCGCGTGATCGCCGCCCTGCTGCGCGCGCAGGGCGAGCTCCCCGAGGATGTGGAGGCCGAGCTGATCGAGCTGCGCCGCGCCTCGTTCGCCTCGCACGACCTGCGCGAGGGGATGAGCGCCTTCGCGGAGAAGCGCGCGCCGCGCTGGCGGGGCGAGTAGGCCGACCACCCGAGTCGCGGTGGAGCCCCAGGGTTAGGGCCGTGACGGCGGGGGCCACGACGGGCCCGGTACGGCCTCCTCCGCCGCCCTCACGCGAGCTCGCGGAAGAGCCGCAGCCGCTCCTCGCCGATCGAGGCGCGCAGCTGCGGGTCTTCGACGCCGAGGCCCTCCCGCTCGGCGAGGCACAGCACCCCGACCTTGCCCACGTGGCGGTTGAGCTGCACCTCACGTGCCGCCTCCCCCGCTCGCTCGAGTGGGTAGACCTTTGACAGCGCCGGCATGATCCTGCCCTGCGCGATCAGCCGGTTCGCCTCCCACGCCTCGTGCCAGTTGGCCGCATGGCTGCCGATCACGCGCTTCAGTTTCATCCACAGCCGGCGATTGTCGTACTCGTGCATGTAGCCGGTGCTGGAGCCGCACGTGACCACCGCCCCCCCGCGCCGCACCAGGTAGACCGAGGCGCCGAACGTCTCGCGCCCCACGTGCTCGAAGACGATCTGCGGATCTTCGCCCAGGTGGCGCCTCACCTCCCCGCCCACCCGCTTGCCCATCTCGACTTCCCCGAGCCCGTCGAGCCCCAACTCGTCGCGCCGCAGCACCAGATCGCAGCCGAGCTCCTCCAGCAGCCGCGCCTTCCCCTCGGAGCTCACCACGCCGATCGCGCATCCGCCGCCGTTGCGGATCATCTGGATCGCGTAGGCGCCGAGCCCGCCCGTGGCGCCCCACACGAGGACCGCATCCCCCTGCTTCATCCGCGCCCCGTGCGGACTGACCAGCATTCTGTACGCGGTCATCGCGCACAGCGTGTTGCACGCCGCCTCCTCCCACGTCAGGTGCCGGGGCTTGGGGATCAGCTGATTCGCTTTGACCACCGCGAAGTGCGCGAGGCCTCCGAAGTTCGTCTCAAAGCCCCACGCCCGCTGGTCCTCCGCGAGCATCCCATCGACCTGCGAGAGCGGGTCCTGATGGTCGATCGCGCATGGGTAGACGACGACGCGATCGCCCACCGACCATTTCCGCACAGCCTCGCCCATGCGGACGACGACGCCCGCGGCATCCGACCCGATCACGTGGTGGGGCAGGTCGTGGCGAGCCTCCCAGCCTCCCTGGCGGCCCAGCCGCTCCAGGAACCGGAAGGTGGGGATCGGCTCGAACATCGCCGACCACACCGTGTTGTAGTTGATCGCGCTCGCCATCACCGCCAGCAGCACCTCGTCGGGCGCCAGCCGCGGCAGCGGGACCTCGCCGACCCTGATCGACCTGCGCACGTCCCTGTCGGCGCGATCGCCGAAGATGCCCTCGTCCGCGCGCGCGAGGTGCGCGGCGAGGTAGGTCGATGGCGGCTCGCGGCTGAGCAGCCGCTCGATCTGCGCGTCAGCCGGCGCCGCCTCGGAAACGACGTTCATGACACCTTCTCCCTCTCGAGTGTTTTCAATAGCCACGCCTCCACGGACCGCGCCGTCGCCTCGGCGTGATCCTCGATCATCGTGAAGTGGCTGCCCGGCACATCCAAGGTGGCATGGGGCAGCGTCCAGAACGCCCTCCACTCGCCGTCTGCCGCCTGGCCCGGCATCGGCTCGCTCGCCCGGACCAGCAGCGTCGGCGTCGCGATCTCGGCCGCCTGCCAGTCGGCAAACAGGCGCAGATAGGCGCCCATCGCCGTCAGACGGTCGTCGCCCATGAAGCCATACACATCGTCCTCCCCCACTGCGCCCACCACCGCCCGCAAGACCCCCATCGCCGCGCCGCCCGCGGCTGGGTAGGTGTCGATCAGGACGACCGCGGCAGCGGGCTCCCCCGCGTCCGCGAGCCGGTCCGCGATCGCGTGCGCGAGCCAGCCGCCGGAGGAGTAGCCCACCAGCACGAAGGGCGCCTCCACGCCCCGCCCCCGCACAGCCATGGCAAGCGCCTCGACGACAGCGTCGACGCTCGCCGGCAGGCGTTCTCCCTCGATGAATCCGGGCACCCCGAACGCCCACACGGCGCGGGTCCCGTCGAAGGCCCTGGCGAACCTCACATACTGATGCGGGCCAGACGTCGCCACGAGCGTGGGCACGCAGATCAGCTCGGCGCCCGCCGCGCCCTCGGAGAGCTTCACCAGCCGCGGGTCGGCCTCCGCCGCCGATGCCGCGTCGAAGACCGGGCGGAACCTCGAGGCGCTCATCAGCATCTCCATGAACTCGTCCTCGCTCCCCCGCTCGCGGGCCTCGTGGAAGAGCGAGACCAGCGTGCCCGGCGGGCCGTCGTGCGCGGGCGCGCTCCCGGCGCTCGGAGCCTGCGCGGCGCCCGGTCGATCGCCGCCGCCCCGCGAGTCGGCCAGCTGCCCATCCAGATAGGCCGCCAGCGCAGCCGGCGTGGGGCGGTCGAACACGACGTTCGCCGGCATCCGCAGCCCGCTCATCGCGTTCAGCCGGACGCGCAGCTCCATCGCCGCCAGCGAGTCGAACCCGAGTTCGACCAGCGGCCTCTGGGGATCGACCTGCTCCGGCGAGGCGAGACCCACGATGACGGCGATCTGCTCCCGCACCGCCCGCAGGACGAGCTCGCCCCGCTCACCCTCGGACGCCGCCGCCAGCGCTCGCGAGAGCGACCCCTGGGCAGGACCATACGCCCCGCCGGCGCCCGCGCGCACCAGACCGCGCAGCAGCGGCCACAGCATCCCGGCCTGCGCCTGCACGCGCAGCGCCGCGGCGTCGAGACGCAGGGGAACGACCAACGGGCGCTCGCCCGCGCACGTGGCGTCGAAGAGCTCCATTCCCTCCCCCACGGAGAGCGGCTGCACGCCCATGCGGGCCATCCGGCGCGAGTCCACCTCGACGAGATCGCCGCTCAGGCCGCCAGTCGAACCCCACCATCCCCAGGCCATCGACACGCCGGGCAGACCACGCGCCGCGCGATACGCCGCGAGCGCGTCGAGGAACGTGTTGGCCGCGGCGTAACTGCCCTGTGCCGGAGTGCCCAACACCCCTGCGCTGGAGGAGAACAGGACGAAGGCCGACAGGTCGAGCTGCTCGGTCAGTTCGTGCAGATACCATGCCGCATCCAGCTTTACGGCCAGCACCCGCTCGAGCCGCTCGGTCGTCAGCGACCCGATCACGCCATCGTCCAGCACCGCCGCCGCGTGCACCACCACGCGCAGCGGGTGCTCCGCGGGGATCGATCGCACCAGCCCCGCGAGCTGTTCGCGGTCGCAGACGTCACACGCGGCGATCCTAACGCGAGCCCCCATGCCGGAGAGCTCGCTCTCCAGCTCGACCGCGCCCGGGGCGTCGCGGCCGCTGCGGCTGGCGAGCACCAGTTGGCGAACGCCCCGCTCGGCGACCATGTGCCGAGCCAGGAGGCCGCCGAGGTAGCCCGTGCCACCCGTGATCAAAACGGTCCCCTCCGACACGGCCCCCTCCGACACGGCCCCCTCCAACACGGTCCCCTCCAACACGGTCCCCTCCAACACGGCCCCCTCCAACACGGTCCCCTCCTCCGACACGGTCCCCTCCGCGTCGAGCACCTGGGTTTGCCCCGCCGTCGCATCCGCTGCCCCAGCCGGGGTCACAGCTGAGGCCACAGCGCAAACCCGCGCCAGCCGCGGCGCCAGCGCCACGCCGTCGCGTACCGCCAGCTGCGGCTCGTCCCTGCTCGCAGCGGCCGTGACCGCCGCCGCCAGCATCGCCCACGAGGCTTCCTCCCCGTCCACGTCGACCAACACGAACCGGCCCGGGTGCTCGGTCTGCGCCGAGCGCATCAGACCCCACAGGGGAGCGCTCGCCAACCCCGGCAGCTGCTCCCCCGGCCCCGCGGCCACCGCGCCTCGCGTCACCACCACGAGCCGGCAGCCGGCCAGCTGCTCCTCGGCGAGCCACGCCTGCACCAGCTCCAACGTCTCCCCCGCGATCCTGTGCGCCATGGCGGTCACACCGCCGGCGGCGCCCTCTGGGTGGTCCTCCCACTGCACGCAGTCCACCAGCGCGATCTCGGGAGCCGGCGCTCCACCCCGCACCGCCTCGATCAGCTCATCCAGAGCTCTATACACCGTCCCGCACCGCACCCCGGCCCGCCCCAGCGCCCCGGCGAGCCCACCTTCACTGTGGGCCTGTAGCAGCGCCCACCGCCGCGCGGACGCCCCTCGCCGCAGCGTGCCAACCGCCGCCGCGTCCCACTCCAGATGCAACAGCGGCGGGCTCTGCGCATCCGTCGCGCCCGGCAGCGCCCCGGCCGCAGGCCAGCCCAGCGCGTCGCCACCGGCCGCTCCCTGCGCAGACACCTCGAGCCAGTAGCGTTGCCGCTGAAACGCGTAGGTCGGCAGCTCCACCCGTGCTGCGCCCGCGAAGAGCGCGTCTCGATCCACCTGCACTCCATGCGCCCACGCCTCGCCCAGCGAGGTCAGGAAGCGCCGTGGGCCGCCATCCCCCCGGCGCAGCGAGCCGATCGCCGCGACACTCGCGAAGTCCTCGAGCGCATCCTCGGCGGTCTCCCGCAGCGCGATCGTCAGCACCGGGTGCGCGCTCATCTCGATGAAGGTGCGAACCCGGCGCTCGAGCAGCGCGCGCACGACCCGCTCGAACTGAACGGGCCGGCGCAGGTTGCGGTACCAGTACTGCGCATCGAGCTCGGCCGTGTCGAGCAGCCCGCCCGTGACCGTCGAGTAGAACGGAGCCTCGCCGCTCCGCGGAGTGATCCCGGCCAATCCCCCCACTAGCTCCTCGCGTACCGCCTCGACCTGTGCGGAATGCGCCGCATAGTCCACCGCGACCTTCCGCGCCCGTACACCGTCCGCCTCGCATTGCCCGATCAGTCCCTGTAACGCAGCCGGATCCCCAGAGACCACCACCGAGTTCGTGCCGTTCACGGCCGCTACCGAGATCCGGTCCCCCCAACGCTCCAGGCGCGCTGCGACCGCTCCGATTCCAAGCGCGAGCGACACCATGCCGCCGCGGCCGGCCAACCCAGCCAGCGTCCGGCTGCGCAGCGCGACCACCCGCGCCGCGTCCGCCAGCGGCAGGCCGCCGGCCACGCACGCCGCGGCGACCTCGCCCTGGGAGTGGCCGACCACCGCGTCCGGGCGCACGCCGCACGCCTGCCACAACCCCGCCAACGCAACCATCACCGCGAACAGCGCCGGCTGCACCACCTCGACCCGGTCCAGGCCCGACTGCTCGCCGTCGCATCGCAAGACATCCTCGAGTGACCAGTCGACGTACGGCGCGAGCGCCTCACCACACTCCCGCAGCCGCTCCGCGAACACCGGCGAGCACTCCTGTAGCTCGCGCGCCATCCCGACCCACTGCGAGCCCTGGCCCGGGAACACGAATGCAACCCCGCCTCCGTAGGGCGCCGTCACGCCCTCGAGCACTCCCGGCGTGGGCTTCCCGCAGGCCAGGCCCTCCAAGCCCGCCACCAGCTCCTCCCGGTCGCCCCCCACCACGACCGCGCGATGCTCGAACGCCGAGCGCGTCGCGGCCAGCGAGCAGCCGATGTCCCTCGCATCCGCGTCCGGGTTGCTCGCAACCCACTCCCGCAGGCGCTCGGCCTGCTCGCGCAGCGCGCCCTCGCCCTTCCCCGACACCATCCACGCCACCACCCCGCCCCCAAGCAGGCCGAGCGCGGGCTCACCGGCGTCCACGACGGCGTCCGCCGGGGACGGGGGCTCACCGGCGTCCACGACGGCGTCCACCGGGGGCGCGGGCTCACCGGCGTCCAGGACGACGTCCGTCGGGGGCGGGGCCTCCTCCACGATCATGTGCACGTTCGTGCCGCTGATCCCGAACGAGGAGACCCCTGCGCGGCGGGGCTCCTCGCCACGGACCCACGGCACCGCCTCAGTCAACAGCGACACCTCCCCCAGCGACCACTCCACCTGCCCGCTCGGCTCGTCGACGTGCAGCGTCCTCGGCAGCAGCCCGTGCCGCAGGGCCATCGCCATCTTGATCACGCCCGCCACGCCGGCCGCCGCCTGGGTGT
The DNA here is from genome assembly GCA_963715925.1 of uncultured Solirubrobacterales bacterium. Taxonomy (GTDB): domain Bacteria; phylum Actinomycetota; class Thermoleophilia; order Solirubrobacterales; family Solirubrobacteraceae; genus Palsa-744. Next base: position 797,087 of record OY970282.1, read on the forward strand.
GGCCGATATTCGACTTCACCGAACCGAGCCACAGCGGGTGCTCCCGGCGCCCCCGACCATAGGTCGCCAGCAGCGCCTCCGCCTCGATCGGATCGCCCAGCATCGTGCCCGTCCCGTGCCCCTCAACCGCATCCACCTGCTCCGCGGAGAGACCCGCGCTCGCGAGCGCCTGGCGGATCACCCGCTCCTGAGCGGGGCCGTTCGGCGCCGACAGGCCGTTGCTCGTCCCATCCTGGTTGATCGCGCTGCCCGGGATCACCGCCAGCACCCGATGCCCCAGCCGGCGCGCATCGGAGAGGCGCTCGAGCAGCACCATGCCGGCGCCCTCGGAGAACCCGGTCCCGTCGGCGCTCGCCGCAAACGACTTGCACCGCCCGTCGGGGGCGAGCCCGCGCTGGCGGCTCAATCCCACGAACACCATCGGCGTCGAGAGCACCGTCACGCCCCCGGCCAGGGCGAGGGCGCACTCACCCGCGCGCAGCGAGCCGCACGCCAAGTGCAGCGCCACCAGCGACGAGGAGCACGCCGTGTCCACCGTCAGCGCCGGGCCTCCCAGCCCCAGCACGTAGGACACCCGGCCGGACAACACGCTCCCGGTGCTGCCCATGCCCAGGTAGGCCCCCATGTCTTCGGACAGCGCGGCCCCCATCAGGCGCGTGCCGTGATCCTGCGTCGCCACGCCCGCGAACACCCCGGTCTCGCTGTCGCGCAACGACGTCGGGGCGATGCCAGCATGTTCGATCGCCTCCCACGACACTTCCAGCAGCAGGCGCTGCTGGGGATCCATCATCAGCGCCTCGCTGGGCCCGATCCCGAAGAAGCCGGCGTCGAACTCCCCCGCGTCGTACAGGAACCCGCCTTTATTCGTATAACTGGTGCCGCTGGCCTCCTGATCGGGGTCATACACCCGTTCGATGTCCCAGCCGCGATCGGCCGGGAACTCCGAGATCGCATCGCTGCCGCCCGCCACCAGCTCCCACAGCTGCTCGGGGGATCGCACGGGGTGGGTGGACCCCGGATATCTGCAGCCGATGCCCACGATCGCGATCGGCTCGCGTGCCGAGCCCTCGATCTGGTCCCCACTAATCCGGGGCCCACCCACCCCACCCGCCCGCGCGTGCGCCTCCACACCCTCGACGGCACCCTCGACGGCCTCGCTCCGCGCGATGCGCTCCAGCAGGTGATCCGCCAGGACGGCGGTGGTCGGATAGTTGAATGCCAGCGTCGCCGGCAGGCGCAGCCCCGTGAGCACGCTCAGCTGGTTGCGCAGTTCGAGCGCCATTAGCGAGTCGAACCCGAGCTCTTTGAAGGTGAGGCGGGGGTCGATCGCCGCCGCCGGCCCCTGGCTGAGCACCGCGGCGACCTCGGCGCGGACCGCCTCGAGCATCGCGCCCCCGCGCTCGTCCGCGGCCACGCCACGCAGATGCCGCGCCAGCGACCCGCTCCTGCCGCTCTGCGAGCGACCGGCAGACGCCCCCGCCAGGTCGCGCAGCAGCGCCGGCAGCAGCTCGGTCCCGGCCAGCGCATCCAGCGCCGCCGTGTCCAAGCGCGCCGCGATCACCACGCTCGCATCGGCGCGGCAGGCAAGGTCGAACAGCCGCAGGCCCTCCTGCGCTGAGAGCGCTCCCACACCGGCGCGCGACATGCGCATCCTGTCCACCTCGCGGAGCCCGTCCGAGATGTCGCTGGCCTGCGCCCACAGCCCCCACCCGATCGAGATCGCTGGGAGTCCCCGTGCGCGGCGATGCGCGGCGAGCGCATCCAGGAACGCGTTCGCGGCCGCGTAGTTGCTCGACCCGCCTTTCCCGAACGTGCCGGCGGCGGAGGAGAACAGCACGAACGCCCCCAGATCGAGGTGCTCGGTCAGCTCGTGCAGATGCCACGCCGCTTGGACCTTGGGAGCCAGCACCCGGTCGACCTGCCCGGCCGTCAGCGAAGCGATCGTGCCATCGTCGATCACGCCCGCGGCGTGCACCACCGCGCCCAACGGGTGCTCGTCCGGCACAGCCTCGATCACCGCCGCCAGCGCGTCCCGGTCGGCGGCGTCGCACGCCGCGATCGTCACCCGAGCCCCGAGCGCGAACAGCTCGTCCTCCAGCTCCACCGCGCCGTCCGCCGCCCGCCCCCGGCGGCTCACCAGGATCACATGGCGCACCCCGTGCTCGGCGACCACGTGCCTGGCCACCAGCTTCCCCAGGCCTCCCGTGCCGCCGGTGATCAGGACGCTGCCCCGCGGATCGAACGGAGGGATGCCATCGCGCGCCGCGCCCGCTCCCTCGACCATGCGCGCAAGCCGCGGCGCCCACACCGCGCCCCCGCGCAACGCCAGCTGCCAGCCGATCTCCGATCGGTCATCCAGGGCGAGTGCCGCTCCCAGCGCGCTCCACGACGCCTGATCCCCGTCGCAGTCGACCAGCACGAGCCGCCCGGGGCTCTCGATCTGCGCCGAGCGCACCATGCCCCACACCGGCGCCGTGGCCAAATCGGGGGCCTCCTCGGCGGCATCCTCGCGGACCGCGACCGCGCCCCGCGTCAGGAGCACCAGCCGCGAGCCGGCAAGGAGCTCCTCGGCAAGCCACGCCTGTATCAGCTCCAGCGCCCCGTGCACCGCGGTGCGCGCCGCCACCGCGTGCTCCGCCCCGGTCGTCTCGACCACGCAGCTCGCGAGCACCGTGTCGGGGACCGCGAGGCCGCCTTCGACCGCGCGCACGAGCGCCGCCAGATCGGCGTGCGCCGCGAGCGACACTCCCGCCTCATCGAGCGCCCCGGCGGCCGCGAAGCTGTCCGCCCCCAGCGCCGCCCAGCGGCTCTCCTCCCCCAGCGCCGCCCAGCGGCTCTCCGCCTCGCCCGCCGGAGCGCCGCGCCCAGCGGGTACGATCGGGGCGGGAACCCAATCCAGGCGAAACAGCGACCCTCCCGCTCCCTCGCCATGCCCCTCCGCGAGCCCCCCCGCCGAGGTCGACTCCAACGCGAGAGGACCCAGCGCGGAGCCCTGCAGCCAGTAGCGCTCGCGCTGGAAGGCGTACGTCGGCAGCCCCACGCGCCGCGCGCCGGAGCGCTCGAGCACCCCGCCCCAATCGACCCCCACGCCGCGCACCCACGCCGCCGCCAGCGCGCTCAGCAGCGTACGCCCCTCGCGCCGCCCCTCGCGCAACAGCGGCACCGCCATGACGGCGATCTCCCTGGCGGGGAGCACGCCGGCTCTCTCGACTCCGGCGCCATCGCGGACGGCCCCCCCAGCCACGGAATCCCCCTCGCCGTTGCGGCCGGTTGCCAGAGCCACGGAATCCCCCTCGTCGCTGCGGCCGGTTGCCACAGCCACGGAATCCCCCTCGTCGCTGCGGCCGGTTGCCACAGCCGCGGGGCCCGCTGCATCCGCCTCACCCGCCAGGCAATCCGCGCACATCGTGCTGAGAGCGCCGTCGGGGCCCAGCTCCAGGAAGCTCTCGATCCCCTGATCCCCGAGCCAACGCACGCCGTCGGCGAACCGCACCGTCTGGCGGACATGGCTCACCCAGTAGCCCGGGTCGCTCAGCTGCGCGGCGGTCGCGGGCTCGCCGGTGAGATTCGACACAACCGGGATTCGCGGCTCGGCGAACGACAGCTCACCGGCGAGGTGCGCGAACTGCTCGAGCATGTCGTCCATCCGCGGCGAGTGAAACGCGTGGCTCACCCGCAGCCGTCTTGTCTTGCGACCGCGCTCCCCCCACACTCGTGCCAGCTCCAGGACGGCGTCCTCGTCGCCGGAGAGCACCACCCCCTGGGGACCGTTCACCGCCGCCAGCGCGACCCGCCGCTCGAGCCCCGCCAGCGACTCGCGGGCCTCCGCCTCCGATGCCTGCACCGCGACCATCGCCCCGCCGGCCGGCAGCGCGCCCATCAGCCGCCCCCTCGCGAGCACCAGCCGGCACGCGTCCGCTAGCGAGAGCACCCCCGCCACGTGCGCCGCCACCAGCTCGCCGATCGAGTGGCCCAGCAGGTAATCCGGGCGCACCCCCAGATCCTCGACCAGCCGGAAGAGCGCAACCTCGAGCGCGAATAGCGCGCACTGGGTGAACTGCGTCTGATCCAGCGGATTCGCGGGCGCGCCCCGATCGGAGGATCCCGGGTCCGCATCCCCGAACATCACCCCGCGCAGCGGACGACCCAGCGGACCATCCAGGAATCCGCACACCTCATCCAGCGCCGCTCTGAAGACGGGGGAGCTCTCATGCAGCTCCCGGCCCATCCCCACACGCTGAGCGCCCTGGCCGGTGAACAGGAACGCGACCCGTCCCGCGCCGGGCCTCACCTCCCCCTCCAGCACGCCCGGCGCCGTCCGACCCCCGCCGACCGCCTCGAGGCCGGCGAGCAGCTCCTCCCGCCCGTCGCCAACCACGACCGCCCTGTGCTCCAACGACGACCGCGAGCGGGCCAGCGAGAGTCCGACATCCTCGATGCGTAGGTCGCGATCCCCCGCCACGTAAGCGCGCAGACGCTGCGCCTGAGCGCGCAGCGCACCCTCACCGCGACCGGACACCACCCACGGCACGGCGCCGCCGATCCCCACCTCGACACATGCCTCCCCCTGTGTGTGACCGCCAGCTTCCTCCCCGTGTGTGTGACCGCCAGCTTCCTCCCCGTGTGTGTGACCGCCAGCTTCCTCCCCGTGTGTGTGACCGCCAGCTTCCTCCCCGTGTGTGTGACCGCCGACTTCCTCCCCCTGTGTGTGATCGCCGACTTCCTCCCCGTGTGTGTGATCGCCGGCTTCCTCCCCCTGCGTGTGACCGCCGACTTCCTCCCCGTGTGTGTGATCGCCGGCTTCCTCCCCCTGCGTGTGACCGCCAGCTGCACCGGCAGCGGTGAGCGCACCCCCCGTCGCGCCGTTGGACGTGGCCCGCCGGAGCGCGGGTGCCACTTCGACAGGGGCCTCCTCGAGGATCACATGCGCGTTCGTGCCGCTGATCCCGAACGAGGAGACGCCCGCCCGCCGCGGCCTGCCGTCGGCTTGCCATGGAACCGCATCTCTCAGCAGCGCGACCGCGCCGGACGACCAGTCGACGTGACTGGAGGGCGCATCCACGTGCAGCGTCTTGGGCAGCACCCCGTGGCGCATCGCCAGCACCATCTTGATCACCCCCGCCACACCCGCCGCGGCCTGCGCGTGGCCCATGTTCGACTTCACCGAGCCCAGCCACAGCGGACGATCCTCGGGGCGCCCGGAGCCGTAGGTCGCCAGCAGCGCCTGCGCCTCGATCGGGTCGCCCAGCGGGGTCCCCGTGCCGTGCCCCTCGACCGCGTCGATCTCCCCCGCCGCGAGGCCCGCGCTCGCGAGCGCCTGGCGGATCACCCGCTGCTGGGAGGGGCCGTTCGGCGCCGTGAAGCCGTTGCTCGCGCCGTCCTGGTTGACGGCGCTGCCCCGCACCAGACCAAGCACCGGGTGGCCCAGGCGCCGCGCGTCGGAGAGGCGCTCGAGCAGCAGCACCCCCACCCCCTCGCTCCAGTTGGTCCCATCCGCGGCGTCCGCGAACGACTTGCAGCGCCCGTCCAGCGCGAGCGCCCGCTGCATACTGAACCCGATAAACAGGTCGGGCCGCGCCATCACCGTGACGCCCCCCGCGAGCGCCAGCGAGCACTCGCCCGCCCGCAGCGCACCGCACGCCAGATGCAGCGCCACCAGCGAGGAGGAGCACGCCGTGTCGACCGTCATCGTCGGGCCCTCCAGGCCGAACAGGTAGGCCGCCCGCCCCGAGACGATGCTCCCCGTGTTGCCCGCGGTCAGGCTCACACCGCCCTCCCCGCCCGCGCGCTGCCCGGCGGGATAATCCTGGTACATCACCCCGGCGAACACGCCCGTCCGGCTGCCCCGCGCCGAGAGCGGAGCGATGCCCGCGTCCTCGAACGCCGCCCAGCTCGCTTCCAGGAAGAGCCGCTGCTGGGGGTCCATCGTGAGTGCATCGCGCGAGCCGATCCCGAAGAAGCCCGCGTCGAACTCGCCCGCGTCGTGCAGGAACCCGCCCTCGCGCACATAGCTGGTGCCGACGCGATCGGGGTCGGGGTCGTATAGCCGCTCGATGTCCCACCCGCGATCGGTGGGAAACTCCGAGATCGCGTCCCGCCCAGCCGCGATCAGCTCCCACAGCTCCTGCGGCGAGCGGGCCGGACCCGGATATCTGCAGCTCATCCCCACGATCGCGACCGGCTCGCGCGAGGCGGCGAGCAGCCGCCGGTTCTGGCGGCGCAGCCGCTCGGTCTCCTTCAGCGACGCGCGCAGCGCCTCAACGACCTGCTGGGGAGATGCGCTCACGATCCCCCCTCCTCCTCGTGCCCCGCGGCCGCGTCGCCGGCCACGAGGCCCATCGCCACCAGGCTCTCGACGTCCATCGCGTCGATCGACTCCGCGGCGCTCTCCTCCACCTCGGGCAGCGTCCCGCCGTCGAGGCCGCTGAGCGCCAGCAGCGTGTCCATCACGCCGGCCTCGTGCAGGCGCGCAAGCGGAATCGAGGCGAGGGCGTCGCGGATCTCCGCCTCGCCGGCCTCGCCCGCGGTCGCGGGCCCGATCCCGGGCAGGATCTCCGCCAGCAGGTGGTCGCTCAACGCGGCCGCGGTCGGGTAGTCGAAGACGAGCGTCGCCGGCAGTCGCACCCCGCTCACGACACTCAGCCGGTTGCGCAGCTCGACCGCAGTCAGCGAGTCGAACCCGAGCTCGTTGAACGCCCGCTGCGCCGCGATCGCCGCGGGCGAGGAGTGGCCCAGCACGGCCGCCACCTCCGCGCGCACCAGCTCGAGCGCCACCCGCCCCCGCTCGCCCTCGGGCGTGTTCGTCAGGCGCCGTGCCAGCGAGCCGCGCACGCCGTCGGCCGCCGGGCGGGCAGGCATGCGGATCAGCCCCCGCAGCAGCGGCGGCAACAGGCCCGCCCGCGCCTGTGCGCGCAGCGCCGCGCCGTCCAAGCGCACGGGGATCACCAACGCCTCGCCAGTCGCATACGCCGCGTCGAAGAGCTCAAGTCCCTCGGCTGCCGACAGCGCCAGTATGCCCCCCCGCTGCATCCGTGTGCGATCCACCGCGCCCAGGGCGCCCGCCAGGCCCGCGTCCCACCAGCCCCACGCCAGCGAGGTCGCCGGCAGGCCTCGCGCGCGCCGGTGCGCCGCAAGCGCGTCGAGGAACGCGTTCGCCGCGGCGTAGTTGCCCTGGCCCGCTCCCCCAAGGATGCCCGTGCTCGAGGAGAACAACACGAACCCCGACAGGCGCATGTGCTCGGTCAGCTGGTGCAGGTGCCACGCGGCGTCGGCCTTCGGCGCCAGCACGCGATCCACGCGCTCCGGCGTCAGCGAGCCGATCACACCATCGTCCAGGACGCCCGCGGCGTGCACCACCGCGCTCAGCGGGTACTCCTCGGGCACCGAGGCGATCGCGTGGGCGAGTTGCTCGCGCTCGGAGACATCGCACGCGACGATCGCCACCCGCGCGCCCAACTCCGTCAGCTCGGCCTCCAGCTCCCTCGCGCCCGGTGCCTCCAGGCCCCGCCTGCTCGTCAGCACCACGCTGCGCACCCCGTGGCCGGCGACCAGATGTCTTGCAAGCAGCGCGCCCAGGGCGCCCGTGCCGCCCGTGACGAGCACGCTCCCCAGCCGCTCGGGCGCCACCAGGCCCAGCTCGCCGGGGCCGACCCCGACAACCGGCGTCTCTTCGGGAGGCTGCGCTCCAGCCGGCTGCGCGTGGACGGTACGATCGGCGGGCGCGACCCGCCCCAACCGTGCGGCGAGCAGCTCGCCCTCGCGCAGCGCGACCTCTGGCTCGCCGGCACCGAGCACCGCTCCGAGCGCCGCCCGGGAGGCCTCGGCGCGATCGACGTCCACCAGCAGGAACCGCCCTGGGTGCTCAGACCGCGCCGAGCGCACCAGCCCCCAGAGGGCAGCCGCCGCCAGGTCCGACACGTCCTCGCCGGCCCGTGCGGCCACCGCGCCCGTAGTCACGAACACCAGCTGCGAGGCCGCCAACCGCTCGTCCGCGAGCCACTCCTGCACGAGCCGCAGCGCACTATGCAGGATGCGGCGTGCCACGGGCGCGGACGACGGGCCCTCGGGGCGCTCCGCGAGCGACGGGTCCTCAGTGGGCTCCGCGGACGACGGGTCCTCGGGGCGCTCCGCGAGCGACGGATCCTCGGGGCGCTCTCGAAGAACGTCGGTCCCAAAGTGGGCCCAGACCAGCTCGGGCACCGGCGCCCCGCCCTCGATCGCCTCCCCGAGGGACTTCGGGTCGGTATACACCGCGTGCTCTGCACCGGCACCAAGGACCGCCCGCGTCTGCTCACCCAGCAGCGCCCAGCTCCCGCTGGAGGCAGACGCGCCCGGCGGGATCGCAACCCAATCCAAGCGCAGCAGCGAGTCGCGATGGGCGGCTTGCAGACCTCCCAGCTGCTCCCGCGAGACCTGCCGCACCACCAGCGAATCGACCGACGCGACCGGACGGCCGTACTCGTCGGCGATCGCCACCGCCATCCCGCTCCTGCCCGTGCCCGAGACGCGCACGCGGATCGACGACATGCCCCTGGCGTACACACGCGCTCGGCTCCACGCAAAGGGGAGAATCATGCGATCCTCGGGCGCGCGCTGCGCCATCATCTGCACGCCCCCGGCCTGGATCGCGGCGTCCAGCAGCGCGGGGTGCACGTTGAACGAGCGGGCCGGCCCCTGCTGGGCCTCGGGCAGACGCACCTCGGTGAACGTCTCCTCCCCGCGCCGCCACGCGGCCCTTACCGCCAGGAACGCCGGCCCGTACTCCAGGCCAACTCCTGCGAAGTAGTCGTACAGCTCATCGACCGGCACGGGCTCCGCGCCCGGCGGAGGCCATGCCCCGGCGGCGAACAGGCCAGCCTGCTGCTCGACCGCGCGGAGATCGGCCGGCGCGTGCCCGTCAGATGCCTCTGCGTCCGCGGCGAGCACGCCGCGAGCATGACGCGTCCACCCCTCCTCGACCCACGATCCGTCCGCTGCGCCACCATCCGGGCGGGTGAATATCTCGATCGCCCGCTGCCCAGACTCATCCGGCTCTCCGAGCGAGACCTGCAACTGCACCGCACCCTGCCCGGCGAGCACCAGCGGCGCTTCGTGGACGAGCTCCTGCAGCACCTCGCACCCGGCCTCGACACCCGCACGCAGCGCGATCTCCACGAACGTCGTGCCCGGCACCAGCACCATGCCCGCAACCACATGGTCCGCCAACCACGGCTGGCGGCCCACGCTCAGGCGGCCCGTGAACCGCCAGCCATCGCTCCCGGCGAGCGCGACCGCCGCGCCGAGCAGCGGATGTCCCATCGGCGCCTGCCCGGCCGCGGTGAGATCCCCAACGCCCTCGGACTGGGCCTCTAGCCAGTAGCGCCGGCGCTGGAACGCATACGTCGGCAGCCGGACACGGCGCTGAGCGATCTCCGATCGGTCGCTGCCCCCGAACAGCGCTCCCCAATCCACGTCCACCCCACGCACCCACGCCTCCCCCAGCGAGGTGAGGAAGCGCTGCGGGCCGCCCTCCCCCCGGCGCAGCGAGCCGAGCACCCCGACGCCCGCGAAGGGGGGGGCTCCCACATCGGCAGCGCCGACCCTCCCTCCGTCACCCTGCTCCTCCTGCGCCTGGCGCTCCCCCTGTGTCCACCGCTCCGCGAGCGCGTCCTCCGCGGTCTCCTGGAGGGCGACCGTCAGCACCGGGTGCGGGCTGACCTCGATGAACGTCCGCCGAGCACCCTCCAGCAGCGCTCGCGTGACGTCCTCAAACCGCACCCTTTCGCGCAGGTTGCGATACCAGTAGCCCCCGTCCAGCTCGCTCGGGTCGAGGAGCCCACCGCTCACCGCCGAGTAGAACGGCACCTCGCCGCTGCGCGGAACGATCCCCTCACACCCTTCCAGCAGCTCATCTCGGATCGCCTCCACCTGCGTCGAATGCGCCGCATAGTCAACCGGGATCCGCCGCGCCCTCACGCCCTCCGCCGCGTACTCCTCGAGCAGCTCCTCCAACGCCCCCGCCTCGCCGGAGACGACCACCGCACCGGGGCCGTTCACCGCCGCCACCGAAACCCGGCCCTCGAACCGCTCGATGCGCGCCTCGAGCAGCTCGACCCCCGTCGCGACCGACACCATCCCGCCGTGGCCCGCCAAAGCCACCAGCGCACGGCTGCGCAACGCCACCACCCGCGCCGCGTCCTCGAGCGACAGGCACCCTGCCACACACGCCGCCGCGATCTCCCCCTGTGAGTGGCCCACCACCGCGGCCGGACGCACCCCGCAGGCCTCCCACAGCCCCGCCAGCGCGACCATCACCGCGAACAGCGCCGGCTGCACCACGTCGACCCGCTCGAGCGCGGGCGCGCCCGGGCGAGCACGAATTACATCCTCGAGCGACCACCCCACATACGGCGCAAGCGCCTCGCCGCACTCCCCCAGCCGCCGCGCAAACACCGCCGAGCACTCCAACAGCTCGAGCGCCATCCCCGTCCACTGCGACCCCTGACCCGGGAACACGAACACAACCCCACCCGCGCCACCGGGATCGACGGCTCCCCCGAACACTCCCGCGGCGGGCTCCTGCCCAGCCAACGCATCGAGTCCCGCGAGCAACTGTGACCGGTCGCCTCCGACTACCACCCCACGGCAATCAAACCGCGGCCTGCCCACGAGCGAGCAGCCCACATCCACGAGCGCGAGCGTCGGCCGAGCGCCCACGAGCTCCCGCAGCCGCTCGGCCTGCCCGCGCAAGCCGGCCTCGGTGCGCGCCGAGACCACCAGCGCCAGCGCACCGGTCCCGAGGACGCCCGCGGCCGGCGGCTCGGTCTCTGTCGTCACATCCAACGGGGCCTCCTCGAGGATCACATGCGCATTCGTGCCGCTCACCCCGAACGAGGAGACGCCCGCGCGCCGACCGCCTTCGGCGGCGGTGCCCCCGACCCAGCCCTCCGGACTGTGTGCCTCCGAGCGGTCGCCCGCGCGCGGCCACGGCACGGCCTCGGCAAGCAGCGAGACCGCGCCCGCCGACCAATCGACCTGCTCGCTGGGCCGGTCCACATGCAGCGTCCGCGGCAGCGCCTCGTACTGCAGGGCCATCACCATCTTGATGACCCCCGCCACGCCCGCCGCGGCCTGTGCGTGGCCGATGTTCGACTTGATCGAGCCCAACCACAGCGGGCGGCCCGCCGGCCGTTCCCGGCCATAGGTTGCGAGCAGCGCCTGCGCCTCGATCGGGTCCCCGAGGGTCGTGCCCGTGCCATGCCCCTCGACTGCGTCCACCTCGTGCGCCGCGAGCCCCGCGTTGGCCAGTGCCCGGCGGATCACCCGCTGCTGGGAGGGGCCGTTGGGGGCGGTCAGCCCGTTGCTCGCCCCGTCCTGGTTGACCGCGCTGCCACGCACCACCGCCAGCACCGGGTGGCCCAGACGCCGCGCGTCGGAGAGGCGCTCGAGCAGCAGCACCCCCACGCCCTCGCCCCAGTTGGTCCCATCCGCGGCGTCCGCGAACGACTTGCACCGTCCATCCGGGGCGAGCCCCCGCTGGCGCGCGAACTCGACGAACAGCGCCGGCGAGGACATCACGCACACCCCGCCCGCCAGCGCCAGTGAGCACTCCCCCCCGCGCAGCGACCCGCACGCCAGGTGCAGCGCCACCAGCGAGGAGGAGCACGCTGTGTCGACCGTCACCGCCGGGCCCTCGAAGCCGAGGGCGTAGGAGACTCGGCCCGAGATGACGCTGCCCAAGATGCCCGCACCCAAGCCGCCGTCGGTCTGCTCGGGGCCCCCATCGAGCAGACCAAAGCCGTAGCCGGCCGGCGCCGCGCCGGCGAACACACCCGTTTCGCTGCCCGCCAGCGACGCCGGGTCGATGCCCGCATCCTCGATCGCCTCCCAGGAGGCTTCCAGCAGCAGCCGCTGCTGGGGATCCATCGTAACCGCCTCCCTGGGACTGATCGCGAAGAAGTCCGCGTCGAACTCCGCCGCGTCGTACACAAACCCCGCCTCGCGGACATACGTCGCGCCCGGCCGCTGCGGATCGGGGTCGCACAGCCGCTCCAGATCCCAGCCGCGGTCGGTGGGGAACCCCGAGATCGCGTCGCGGCCAGCGCTCACCAGCTCCCAGAGACGCTCCGGAGAGCTCGCCCCTCCGGGGTACCGGCAGCTCATGCCCACGATCGCCACCGGCTCGCGGCCCGCTCCCTCCGCCTCCCGCAAACGCAGGCGGGTGTCGTGCAGGTCGATCGTCACCCGCTTCAGGTACTCGCGCAGCCGCTGATCGCCGCTCCCACCTCCCGCGCTCGCGTCTCCCCTCGCAGCACCCCCCGCGGTCGCGTCGCCCATCGCCGCACCCTCCGTGATCGCGTCCCCCATCGCCGCACCCCCAGCAGTCGCGTCGCCCATCGCCGCACCCCCCGTGATCGAGTCTCCCATCGCCGCACCCCCCGTGATCGCATCGCCTGTCATTGAGCCCCTCCGGTCGATCCGAGCTCCCGGTCGATGAACCCGAAGACCTCCTCGTCGGAGGCCGTTTGAATCCGCTCGGCGACCGCGACGGCCTCCTGCCGGCCGTCGCCAGACCCCTGGGCGCCATCGATGCGGGCCAGCAGGGCGTGCAAACGCGCCGTCGCGCTTCTCAGCTCCTCGGTGTCCTCCAGCGAGACGAGCGTCCGCTCGAGCCTGGCGAGCTCGGCCTCCACGGAGGCGCCCTGCAATGCCCCATCGCCCGTCAGCTGGGACAGCAGGTGCTCGCTCAGCACGGCCGGGGTCGGGTAGTCGAACACGAGCGTCGCCGGAAGCTCCAGCCCGACCGCGGCGTCCAGCCGGTTGCGAAGCTCGACAGCCAGCAGCGAGTCGAATCCAAGATCCTTGAATGGCCGGCTGGGATCGACCGCCTCGGAGGAGGGGTGCGCAAGCACGCGCGCGACCTCCGTGCGGATCAGCTCGAGCAGCACCTGCCCGCGCTCCTCGACGGGCGTCTCGGCCAGGCGCCGGCGCAAGCCGATTCCTCGATCCGCGGCCCCATCGCGGGGTCCCGCCGCAGCCTGCAGCGCCGCCCGCGCCTCGGGCAGATCTTCGATCAGCGGCCGCGCACGCGCCGAGGCGAAGAGCGGCGCGTAGGTCTCCCAGCGAATGTCCGCAACCGCCACGCACGTCTCCTCGGCCAGCAGAGCTTCCTGCAGCGCCTCGATCGCCGCTCGCGGCGCCATGCGCTCGAGCCCGTGCCGGCGCAGGATCTCGCCCGCCTGCCGGCCGAAACGGGGATGCTCCGCGGTGGCTGCCATACCCTCGCCGGCCCACGGACCCGCCGCCATGCCCTCGCCGGCCCACGGACCCCACGCCACCGAGGTGGCGGGCAGGCCACGCGCACGGCGATCGACGGCCAGCGCATCGAGGTACGCGTTCGCCGCCGCATAGGCGCCCTGCTGCCCCGCGCCGAGCGTGCCGGCGATCGACGAGAACAGCACAAACGCCGAGAGCTCCAGGTGCTCGGTGAGCGCATCCAGGTGCAGCGCGCCCTGTGCCTTCGCCGACAGCCACGCCTCCAGATCCTCCAAGCTCAGCGTGTCGACCGCCCCCTGGCCGCCCGCCCCCGCCGCGTGCACCACCGCGCTCAGCGGAAGGCGCTCGGGCAGCGCCTCGATCAGCGCCGCCAACTGCTCGCGGTCGGCGACGTCGCACGCCGCAATCGTCACCTCTGCCCCCAGGTCGCTCAGCTGCTCGCGCAACTCCTCCGCGCCGGGGGTCTGCGCGCCGCGGCGGCCGACCAGCAGCAGATGCTCCGCACCGCCGTGTGCCAGCCAGCGCGCGACGTGCGCGCCCAGGCCGCCGGCGCCCCCGGTGATAAGCACTGTGCCGCGGGGGGGCACCCATGCGGCGCCGTCCCCCGGGGGGGCATCCATGCAGCGCCGTCCCCGTCCGCTGCGGGCGCATCCACGCCGATCAGCGGGTGTGCCAGCCGCCGGGCGAACACGCCCGCGCCGCGCACCGCAAGCTGGTCCTCCCCGCTCGCGGCGGCCGCCGCCAGGACGCCCGCCAGCAGCGAGAGCACGCGCTCGTCGAGCTTCTCGGGCAGGTCCATCAGGCCTCCCCACCGCTGCGGCTGCTCCAGGCCGATCGTCATACCGAGCCCCCACACCTGCGCCTGGGTCGGACTGGCCAGCCGCTCAGAAGGAGCGACCGACACCGCGCCCCGCGTGATCAGCCAGAGCGGGGCGTGGACCTCGGCATCCGCGAGCCCGCGCGCCAGCGCAACCGTGCCGGCCAGACCCCGCGGGACGCTCACGCAGGCGGGATCGCGCTCCTCATCGAGGGCCAGCAGTGAAAGCACGCCGTCCACCGTCCTGTCGGGCAGCCGCTCCAGCGCCTCGCGCAGGCGCCGCGTCAGCTCCCCGTTCTCGCCGATCTGCGATCGGCCGCCGCCCACATCGAGCGGCGTCGTGGAGGCACCGAGCGGCGTCGTGGACGCACCGAGCGCGGCCCCGGCTGCACCGAGCGCGGTGTCGGCTGCACCGAGCGACATGAGATCGGCCGGCACCCGCACGACTCGCGCACCCCGCTCCTCCAGCGCGCCGATCACGGTGGCGCTCCAGCGGTCCTCCTTTGCCGTGAGCGCACCCTCCGTGCTCTTCAGAGCCGGGACGACCACCAGCCAGGTCCCGGAGAGCGCTGGCGCTGGCGAGGTGACGATCGGCTTCCACTGCACCCGGTAGCGCCAGCTGTCCACCGTCGGGCGCCGCATCGGAACGGGCGGCGTGCTCTCCAGCCAGTGGCGCCGGCGCTGGAAGGCATACGTGGGCAGCGCGACGCGCTCCGCGCCGCACTCCCGCAGCATCGCGGCCCAATCGACCGGGGCCCCGCGCGTCCACAGCTCCGCCAGCGCCGCGATCAGCGCGCGCGCCTCGGGGTGTCCTGCCTTCGATGCCGCCATCGCCCATGCAACCGCGCCCCCGCCCGCGACATCGAGCTCCCGCAGGCACTCCCCGGCCATCGCGCTCAACACCCCGTCGGGGCCGAGCTCCAGGAAGCGCGAGACGCCCTCGCGGCCCAGCCAGTTGACGCCGTCGGCGAAGCGCACCGTCTCGCGCACCTGACGCACCCAATACTCTGGCGAGCACAGCTCAGCCCCACCGAGCTCGCCGGTGACATTCGATACGACCGGGATCCTCGGCGCTGCGAAGGACACGCTCCCCGCCACCGCCGCGAACTCCTCGAGCATCCCCTCCATCCGCGACGAGTGAAATGCATGGCTCACGCGCAGCCGCTTCACCTTCCGCGCCCGCCGCTCCCACGCTCGCGCGAGCTCCAGCACCGCGTCCTCGTCGCCCGAGAAGACCACCGCCGCGGAGCCGTTCACCGCCGCCAGCGCCACCCGCTCCTCGCACTCGGCCAGCGCCTGGAGCGCCTCCTGCTCGGAGGCCTGCACCGCGATCATCGCCCCGCCGCCGGGCAGCGCGCTCATCAGCCGACCCCGGGCCGCAACCAGCCGGCAACCATCGGCGAGCGAGAAGACCCCCGCCACGGACGCCGCCGCCAACTCACCGATCGAGTGGCCGAGGAGGTAGTCGGGCTTCACGCCCCAGCTCTCGAGCAGTCCGAAGAGGGCCACCTCGAACGCGAACAGGGCCGCCTGGGTGAACATCGTCTCGTGCAGGAGCTCCGCCGCGGGCGTGCCCTCCTGCGCGAACAGCACCTCGAGCAGCGAGCGGCCCAAGTGGACGTCGAGCTCCGCGCAGACCTCCTCCAGGGCGGCTCTGAAGCGCGGGAATGCCTGATACAGCTCGCGGCCCATGCCCGCGCGCTGCGCGCCCTGGCCTGTGAACAGGAAAGCGACCCCGCCCCCCGCGTTCGGAGCCGCGCCTTCGAGTACGTTCGGCGCGGTCTCGCCCGCGGCCAGCGCCGCCAGTCCCCCCAGCAACTCCTCACGGTCGCCTCCGAGCACGACCGCCCGATCGGCGAGCGCAGAGCGGCCGGCCAGCGAGAACCCGACGTCGCCGAAGCCGAGGCCCCCGTCGGCCAGCACGAAGCCGTGCAGCCGCTCGGCCTGCGCCCACAGCGCCTCCCGCCCGCGGCCCGAGAGCACCCACGGCACCGCGCCCGCCTCCACCACTCCGCCTCCCCGCGCGGCACCGAGGGCGTCCTCACTCCCCGGCCCTCCGCCAACCGCGCTCCCGCCCTCCGGCCTCTCGCCGACCCCGTCCTCACCCGCCGGCCGGGCGTCCACCGCGCCTGCACGCTCCTCTACGGGGGCCTCCTCGATGATCACGTGCGCATTCGTGCCGCTCACCCCGAACGAGGAGACGCCCGCACGCCGCGGCTTGCCGTCCCGCTCCCACGGCCGCGCCTCTGTCAACAGCGACACCGCCCCCGCCGACCAGTCGACCTGACTGCTCGGCGCGTCCACGTGCAGAGTCTTCGGCAGCAGCCCGTGCCGGAGCGCCATCGTCATCTTGATCACGCCGGCCACGCCGGCCGCCGCCTGGGCGTGGCCGATGTTCGACTTCATCGAGCCCAACCACAGCGGGCGCTCCGCGGGCCGCTCAGAGCCGTAGGCCGCGAGCAGCGCCTGCGCCTCGATCGGATCGCCGAGCACGGTGCCGGTCCCGTGGCCCTCGACCGCATCGATCTCCTGCGCCGCGAGCCCCGCGTTGGCCAGCGCCTGGTTGATCACGCGCTGCTGGGCGAGACCGTTGGGCGCCGCCAGCCCATTGCTCGCACCGTCCTGGTTGATCGCGCTGCCACGCACCAGCGCCCATACCGGGTGGCCCAGGCGCCGCGCCTCGGACAGCCGCTCCAGCAGCAGCAGGCCCACGCCCTCCGAGACACTCGTGCCGTCGGCGGTCGCGGCGAACGACTTGCAGCGCCCGTCCGGGGCGAGCCCACGCTGGCGGCTGAAACAGACGAACGGCACCGGCGTACAGAGCACCGTGACGCCGCCCGCCAGCGCCAGCGAGCACTCCCCCGCGCGCAGCGCCCCGCACGCCAGGTGCAGCGCCACCAGCGAGGAGGAGCAAGCGGTGTCGAGGGTGACCGCTGGGCCCTCCAGGCCAAGCGCATACGCGACGCGTCCCGACAGCACACTCGCCGAGCTGCCCGTCAGCAGGTAGCCCTCGGCGCTGTCGAGCGCCGACATCGAACGCGCCGCGTAGTCCTGTGAGGTCGTGCCCGCGAATACCCCGGTCTGAGTGCCACGCAGCGAGTCGGGGGCTATACCGGCCTGCTCGATCGCCTCCCAGGAGGCTTCGAGCAGCAGCCGCTGCTGGGGATCCATCGTCGCCGCCTCGCGGGGGCTGATCCCGAAGAAGTCGGCGTCGAAGTCCGCCATGTCGTACACGAACCCGCCCTCGCGCACATAGCTGGTGCCCGGATGGTCGGGATCGGGGTCGTACAGCGCCTCGAGATCCCAGTCCCGGTCGGTCGGGAACGGCGCGATCGCATCGACACCGCCAGCGAGCATCTCCCACAGCTCCTCAGGCGTTCGGGCGGACCCCGGGTACCTACAGCTCATCCCCACGATCGCCACCGGCTCCTCGAGCGCCGCCGCCCGCGCCGGGTGGGCGGGACCGGACACGGCGGCTTGGACCCTCACGCCCTCGACCTCCCGCAGCAGGTGGGCCGCGAGCGCCTCCGGATTGGGATAGTCGAATACCAGCGTCGCCGGCATACGCAGCCCCGTAGCGGCCTGCAGCCGGTTGCGAAGCTCCACCGCGAGCAGCGAGTCGAACCCGAGATCCTTGAACGCCCGCCGTTCGTCGATCGCCTCGGCCGAGTCGTAGCCCAGCACCGCGGCCACCTCACCCCGCACCAGCCCGAGGACGACATGCCGGCGCCCCTCGCCAGACACACCCGCCAGACGCACCGCCAGCGACCCCTGCGCGCCGGCCGTCCGCCGAGCGGGGGTGCGCACCAGGCCACGCATAATCGCCGGCAGCGCTCCCGCCCCCGCCTGGGCGCGGAGCGCCGCGGCGTCCAGCCGCACCGGGACCGTCAACGCCTCGCCCGAGAGGCTGGCCGCGTCGAGGAGCTCGAGACCTTCCTCGGCGGAAAACGCCTCGAAGCCGGCGCGCCTCACCCGCAGCAGGTCGGTCTCGCTCAGTCCCGCGGTCATCCCGCTGGCCGGCGCCCACCAGCCCCACGCCAGCGAGGCGCCGGCGAGTCCCTGTGCCTGCCGATGGGCAGCCAGCCCGTCCAGGAAGACGTTCGCCGCCGCGTAGTTGCCCTGGCCCGGGCCGCCCACGGTGCCCGAGACCGAGGAGAAGAGCACGAACGCCCGCAGGTCGAGGTGGCTGGTCAGCTCGTGCAGATGCCACGCCGCGTCGAGCTTCGGCGCCAGCACCCGGTCGATGCGCTCCGGCGTCAGCGAGTCGATCACCCCGTCGTCGAGGACTCCCGCGGTGTGCACCACCGCGCTCAGCGGGTGCTCCGCCGGCACGGAGTCAAGCAGCGCCTGCAGCTGCGCGCGGTCGCTCACGTCGCAGGCGGCGAGCACCACATCAGCGCCGAGCGCCATCAGCTCGGCCTGGAGCTCCGCCGCGCCGGGGGCCTCGCGCCCGCGCCGGCTGGCGAGCACCAAGCTGCGCACCCCGTGCTCGCTCACCAGGTGCCTGGCCACCAGTCCGCCGAGCTCGCCCGTGCCGCCCGTGATCAGCGCCGTGCCCCGCTCCTCGAAGGCGGGGCACGGCACGCTCAGCACGATCTTGCCGACGTGCCGTGCCTGGCTCATGAAGCGGAACGCCTCAGGCGCCCGCCGCACGTCCCACACGCGGGTCGGCAGCTGTTCGAGCGCACCCTGTTCGAACAGCGCCACGATCTCCCTGAGCATCTCCCCGATGCGCTGCGGCCCCGCCTCGCCCACGTCGAACGCGCGGTATGCCACCCCCGGGTGCTCCGCCGCGATCCGCTCGGGATCGCGGATGTCGGTCTTGCCCATCTCGATGAAGCGACCCCCCTCGGGCAGCAGCTGTAGCGATGCGTCCACCAGCTCCCGGGCCAGGGAGTTCAGGACCACATCGACTCCGTGCCCCCCGGTGGCCTGTAGGAACCGCTCCCTGAACCCGGGGTCCCGTGAGGAGGCGAGCTGGCGCTCGTCGAATCCAAGGGCTTCGAGGGCGCCCCACTTCGCCGGACTCGCCGTCGCGAGGACCTCGACGCCCAGGTGCCTAGCCAGCTGCACCGCGGCCATGCCCACACCGCCGGCCGCGGCGTGCACGAGCAGGCGCTCGCCCGGCTGCAAGCGGGCGAGGTCCACGAGCCCGTAGTACGCCGTCAGGAACGGCCCCACGACCGACGCGGCCTCGGTGAACCCCCAGCCCGCGGGCAGCTGCACGAGCAGGCGCTGGTCGCTCACCGCGATCGGGCCGAACGCGCCGAACAGCATCCCCATCACGCGATCGCCGGGCGCCAGCCCGCTCACCCCGGGGCCCACCTCGAGGACCACGCCCGCTCCGTCGCTGCCGATCGCGTTCCACTCCTCGCGCAAGGGCACCAGGCCCAGCGCACCCACGACGTCGCGGAAGTTCAAGCCCGCGGCGCGTACCGCGACGCGAACCTGCCCCTCGGCCAGCGGCTCGTTCACCTCCGGACACGCAACCAGGCGAAGGTCCTCGAGGGTGCCGCGATCGCCGATCGCCAAGCGCCACTGCGCGACCCCGTCCGGCGGCGCCAGCGCGCCGCCCCCGCCCGCGTGCGCCAGCCGGGGGGCGAGCACCACTCCATCGCGCACCGCCAACTGCCCGCCGATCTCCGCTCGCTCCCCGGCCGCGAGCGCCGCGGGGAGCGCCTGCCAGGATCCGCGCTCGTCGTCGATGTCCACGAGCACAAAGCGGCCAGGGTGCTCGGATTGGAGGGAGCGCACCAGCCCCCACACCGGTGCCGCCGCCAGACCCGTCACCTGCTCGCCCGCCCGCACCGCCACCGCGCCACGGGTGAGCAGCACCAGTCGCGCATCGGCCAGCCGCTCCTGCGCGAGCCATGCGTGCACGAGCTCGAGCGCGCGGTGCGCGCTGCTGTGCGCGAGCTCCACGACGCCCTGCTCCTCCCCCTCCAGCGTCCAGTCCACGAGCACCACCTCGGGGACCGCCTCGCCCTCCTCAAGCGCCCGCCCCAGGGTGGCCAGATCGGCGTATGCGACCACGCCCCCGGCGGCGCCCTCGCGCGCGCCACCGTCCGCCTCCCGCGCCCCGCCGTCCGCCTCCCGCGCCCCGCCGTCCGCCTCCCGCGCCCCGCCGTCCGCCTCCCGCGCCCCGCCGTCCGCCTCCCGCGCCCCGCCGTCCGCCTCCCGCGCGCCACCGGCGGCGGCGGCGTCGTCCGCGATGCCCGTCCGCTCCATGCCCTCGGCGTACGCGCGGCTAAGCGTGGCGGCGAGTTGGGCGGCGCGGGCGCCCAGCGTCGCCCGACGGCCCCCCGGCGCCTGCCGGTCCACGGGAACCGGGGCCCAGTCCAGGCGCAGCAGGGACGCGCGCCGGCCCCTGCGGGCACTCTCCAGCTGCTCGCGGGCGAGCGGGCGGATCACCATCGATTGCGCCGCCGCCACCGGAGCCCCGGTGGCGCCATCGGCGACGGCCACCGCTACGGCGTCATCCCCCACCGGGGAGAGGCAGACGCGCAGCGACTGCGCACCGGCCCCGTAAAACCTCACCCCGCTCCAGGCGAACGGCAGACGCAGGTGATCGCCCGCGGGATCCCCACCTCCCTCGCGCTTGCCGGCGCTCGCGATCAACGCCGGTCCGATCCCGTGCAGAGCGGAGTCCATCAGCGCGGGATGGACCTGAAAGCGGGCCGCCCCCGAGCGCTGCTCCTCGGCGAGCGCAACCTCGGCGAACACCTCCTGCCCCCGCCGCCACGCCGTCTGTAGCCCCTGGAACGCCGGCCCGTACTCGAGGCCCAGCTCGGCCAGGCCACTGTACAGGTCCTCGATCTCCAGCTGCCTCGCATCCCGCGGCGGCCACTGCGCGGCGAGCACGGTCAGCCGCTCCTCCAGCCCCTCACGCTCGTCGATCGGCTCCTGTGGCGCCAACGTCCCGCTGGCATGGCAGACCCACACCTCCCCGGAGTCAGCGGCCTCCAATCGCTCCTCACTCGCCGCGCCCTGCGGCCGTGAGTAGATGCCCACCGTGCGGGCCCCCGCCTGATCGGACGCGCCCACCACGAGCTGGATCTGCGCCCCCTCCCGCTCGTCCAGGACGAGCGGCACCTGCAGGGTGAGCTCGCTCAGGTATGCGCACCCGACCTGCCCGCCGGCGTACAGCGCCAGATCCAGGAACGCAGTGCCGGGTAGCAGCACCGTGCCCATTACCGCGTGATCGGCGAGCCAGGGATGCGTCCGCAACGAGACGCGGCCCGTGAACAGCCGTCCCCCGCCCTCCGCCAGCGCAACCGCCGCTCCCAGCAGGGGATGGTCGGCGGCGACCTGGCCCGCCGACGCGAGATCCCCCACGCCGTGCTCCGCGGCCTGCAGCCAGTAGCGCCGCCGCTGGAAGGCGTACGTCGGAAGGCGGACCGCGTGCCCGTCGCTGCCGTGGAACACCGCACCCCAATCCACGGGCGCCCCGCGTACCCACGCCTCGCCGAGCGAGTGCAGGAAGCGCCGCGGCCCGCCCTCACCGCGGCGCAGCGAGCCGAGCACCCCCGCCTCGCTCCCATCGCCATCCCCGGCTAGCGCCTCGTCGATCGTCTCCTGCAAACCCACCGTCAGCACCGGGTGGGGGCCGATCTCGATGAAGGTCCGGTAGCCCTCGTCCAGCAGCGCCCGCGTGGCTTGCTCGAACTCGACAGCGTCCCTGAGATTGCGGTACCAGTACCCGCCGTCCAGCCCGGCTGTGTCGAGCAGCCCGCCGGTCACCGCGGAGTAGAACGGCACCTCGCTCGCGCGCGGGGCGATCCCGTCGCAGCCCTCGAGCAGCTCCTCGCGGATCTCCCCCACCTGCTCGGAGTGAGCCGCGTAGTCCACCGGGATCAGCCGCGCCCTCGTGCCCTCGCCCTCGCACTCCGCGATCAGCTCCTCGAGCGCACCCACCTCGCCGGAGACCACCACCGCGCCGGGGCCGTTCACAGCCGCGATCGAGACGCGGCCGGCGAACCGCTCGATCCGCACCCGCACCGCCTGCGCACCGGCCGCGATCGACGCCATCCCGCCACGACCCGCGAGCGCCCGCAGCGCGCGGCTGCGACGCGCCACCACCCTCGCCGCGTCCTGCAGGGAGAGCCCGCCCGCCACGCACGCCGCGGCGATCTCGCCCTGGGAGTGGCCCACTACCGCGTCCGCCCGCACCCCGCACACACCCCACAGCTGCGCGAGGGCGACCATTACCGCAAACAGCGCCGGCTGCACCACGTCCACCCGCTCCAACTGCTGCGCGCCGTCGGCGCCGCGCAGCACGTCCTCGAGCGACCACTCCACATGGGGCGCGAGCGCCGCGCCGCACTCCCGCAGCCGCTGCGCGAACACCGCCGAGCTTTCCAGCAGCTCGAGCGCCATCCCCGCCCACTGCGAGCCCTGACCCGGGAACACAAACACCACCCCGCCGGCGCCGCCCGCGGGGACCACGCCCCGGATCACACCAGCCGCCGGCTCGCCGCCCCCCAGCGCATCCAGGCCCGCCAGGAACTCCGCCCGATCTCCGCCGCCCAGCACCACCCCCCGGCCGTCGAGCGCCGAGCGCCGGGCGAGCGAGAACCCGATGTCCACGACCGCCAAATCCGCCTCGGCACCCACGAAGTCCCGCAACCGCTCCGCCTGCCCCCGCAGGCCCTCCCGGCCCCGGCCCGACAGCACCCACGGCACCGTCTCGCCGCCGAGCAGGCCGGTTGGGGGGGCGCCCTCCGGCGCAGAAGAGCCCTCCGGCGCAGAAGAGCCCTCCGGCGCAGAAGAGCTCTCCAACGCAGAGGAGCCCTCCGGCGCAGAGGCGCCCCCCAACGCAGAGGCGCCCTCCTCCAGCGCGTCGGCGGCCTCCTCGAGGATCACGTGGGCGTTGGTCCCGCTGGCCCCGAATGAGGACACCCCAGCTCGCCGTGGCCCACCGTTGCGCGACCAGGGCACCTCCTCGGCGAGCAGCGCCACGGCGCCCGCGTCCCAGTCGACCCGGGTGGAGGGTCTATCCACGTGCAACGTCCGCGGCAGTAAGCCATTGCGCATGGCCATCACGATCTTGATCACACCCGCCACGCCCGCGGCAGCCTGGGTGTGGCCGATGTTGGACTTCACCGAGCCCAGCCACAGGGGACGCTCGGCGGGCCGGTCCCGCCCGTAGCTTTCCAGCAGCGCCTGCGCCTCGATCGGGTCGCCCAGGACGGTGCCCGTGCCGTGCGCCTCCACAGCGTCCACCTCGCCCGCCGAGAGCTCCGCGTTGGCCAGCGCCTGGCGGATCACCCGCCGCTGGGAGGGGCCGTTCGGCGCCGTCAGGCCATTGCTGGCGCCATCCTGGTTGACCGCGCTGCCACGCACCAGGGCATACGCCCGATGGCCGTTGCGCCGCGCGTCGGAGAGGCGCTCCAGCAGCAGCACGCCGACGCCCTCGGAGATGCTCGTCCCGTCGGCGGCCTCCGCGAACGCCTTGCACCGCCCATCCTTGGCAAGCGCGCGCTGGCGGCTGAACTCCACGAAGACTCCGGGCGTGGAGAGCACCGTCACGCCCCCCGCGAGCGCCAGCGAGCACTCGCCCGCGCGCAGCGCCTGACTCGCCAGGTGCAGCGCCACCAGCGAGGAAGAGCACGCAGTGTCCACCGTCACCGCCGGCCCCTCCAGGCCGAGCACGTATGCAACGCGGCCTGAGACCGCGCTGGAGGTGCCGCCCACCATCGGCGCCGCCCCCCGATCCTCAACCCCGGGTCCCCCGCCGAGGGCGTCGGGCCGCAGGCCGAGGCCATAATCCTGGTACATCGCCCCGGCGAACACCCCCGTGCGACTGCCGTGCAGAGAGAGCGGATCGATGCCGGCGTCCTCGATCGCCTCCCACGAGGCTTCCAGCAGCTGACGCTGCTGGGGGTCGGTCACCACCGCCTCGCGAGGACTGATGCGGAAGAACTCGGCGTCGAACGCGCCGACGTCTCGCAGGAATCCGCCCTCGCGCACATAGCTGCACCCGGGCCGGCCGGGCTCGGGGTCGTACAACCGCTCGAGGTCCCACTCACGGTCCGTGGGCAGGCCCGCGATCGCGTCGACCCCGTCCCGCACCAGCTGCCACAGCTCCTGCGGCGAGCGAGCGGACCCCGGATATCTGCAACTCATCCCCACGATCGCGATCGGCTCGTGCGCGGCGGCCAGCAGCCGCCGGTTCTGGCGCCGCAGCCGCTCCGCCTCCTTCACAGAAGCTCGCAGCGCCTCCACCACTCGCTCATCGGCAACAGCCATGTCAGCTCCTCGCTCCGGTCTCGCTTGGGTCATCCGCGCCATCCAAAGTCATGGCCACCAGGCTCTCGATGTCCATCGCGTCGATCGCGTCCGCCGGATCCTCCCCGGCGGGCCGTGCAGCTCCATCCTCGCCGCCGGCGAGCTCGAGCAGCGACTCCAGCAGCCCCGCCGCCCGCAGGCGACCCAGGGGAATCGAGGAGAGGACCCGGCGAACCTCCGCCTCACCAGGCTCCAGGTCTCGCTCGGCGGCCGTATCCGGGGATATCTCACTCAGCAAGCGATCGGCAAGCGCGGCGGAGGTCGGACAGTCGAATACCAGGGTGACGGGGAGCCGCAGGCCGGTGGCGGCGCCCAGCCGGTTGCGCAGCTCCACCGCGGTGAGCGAATCGAGCCCGAGCTCTTTGAATGCACGCTGCGGGTCGATCGCCCGGGCGGACGCGTACCCGAGCACGGTGGCCACCTCCCCCCGCACCAAATCGAGCGCCACGCGCATGCGCTCGCCCTCCGGGGCAGCCCGCAAGCGCCGCGTCAGCGATTCTGCGGCGCCCTGCGCAGCACCGCGTACAGGCGCACGCACCAGGCCGCGCAGCAGTGCTGGGAGCGCTCCGGCTCTGGCCAGGGCGCGCAACGTGCCGGCGTCGAAACGCGCCGCGACGGTCAGCGCCTGGTCCAGCCCGCGGGCGAGGTCGAAGAGCTCGAGACCCTCCTCGTTTGAGAGCGGCGCGACGCCCGAGCGCGTGAGCCTCGCCAGGTCGATCGCGCTCAGCTTCTGCGCGGCGGCGACGCCGCCGACCTGCTCCCACAGCCCCCACGCGATCGAAGTCGCGACCGCCCCCCGCGCCCGCCGGTGGGCGGCGAGCCCGTCCAGGAACGCATTCCCCGCCGAGTAGCTGCCCTGGCCCGGACCGCCGAATATGCCGGCCAGCGAGGAGAACAGCACGAACATCGGCAGCTCCAGGTGCTCGGTCAGCTCGTGCAGGTGCCACGCCGCGTCCACCTTGGCGGCCAGCGCTCGGTCGAGGCGCGCTTGTGTGAGCGAGTCGATCACACCGTCGTCGAGTACCACCGCCGCGTGCACCACCCCGCTTAGCGGCCGCTCTTGTGGCACAGACGCGAGCAGCGATTGCAGCTGCGCGCGGTCGCTCACGTCACATGCGGCGAGCACCACGTCGGCGCCGAGCTCCGCCAGCTCGACCTGCAGCTCGAGCGCCCCCTCCGCCTGGTCTCCCCGCCGACTGGCAAGGAGCACGCTGCGCACCCCCTGCTCGACCAGACGCCTGGCCACCAGCGCCCCCAGGCCGCCCGTGCCGCCGGTTATCAGCACCGTGCCCTGGGGATCGAGCGCCGGAGCCGGCGGGGACTCCGCGCGCGCGACGCGCGCGAGTCGCGGCACCAGGACCTCGCCCCCGCGCACGGCTAGCTGCGTAGCGATCTCCGCTTGGTCGTCACGAGCGAGCGCTGCGGACAGCGCGTTCCAGGAGGCCTCTTCGCCATCGACGTCCACCAGCACGCAGCGACCGGGGGCCTCGGATTGCGCCGAGCGCACCAGGCCCCACACCGGCGCGACCGCCAGGTTCGGTACGTCCTCCTCGGGGCCCGCCGCGACGGCTCCGCGCGTGACCAGCACGAGCTGCGAGCTCGCAAGGCGCTCGTCGGCCAGCCACGCCTGCACCAGCCCGAGCGTGCGCCCGAGCACCGCGTGCGCCGCCGCGACGACCCCTCCGGCGGGACGCTGCGCATCGCCGGAGGGGTGCGCACCATCGGAGGAGCACCGCGCATCACCAGAGGGGAGCCCACCATCGGAGGAGCACCGCGCATCACCCTCGAAGCCCTGCACACCGTCGGACGAGCACTCCACGAGCACCATCTCGGGAGCCTCCGTGCCCGCGTCGATCGCCGCGTCCAGAGCCTGTAGATCCCTGTGCGCCTGCACCGCCATCCCCGTCGCGCGCAGGGCGTGCGCGAGCGGAGAATCGTCCCCTCCCAGCACCGTGGGCCGCCACCGAGACGGCTCGGGGACGCCCACGGGTAGCGTGACCCAGTCCTGCGAGAACAGCGTCTGATGGTGACCCGCGTGCGCACCAGCTAGCTGCCGCAGCGAGATTGGGCGCATCACCAGCGACCGCACCGTGGCCACGGGCACGCCAGCGGAGTCCCAGACCGCCAGCGACGCCGTGGCCGCCGCCGACACCCCGTCCGCTCCCGCCAGGGAGAGCTGCACCCGCAGGGAGTCGGCGCCCGCCGCGTGCAGCTCCACGCCGCTCCACGAGAACGGCAGCCACGCCTCGTCGCCCACGGGCGCGTCCTCCCTCTCGCCCGCACCCGCGCCCCCGCTCCCCGGTGGACCCTCCCGCCCGTGGAGCAGCGAGGCCCCCAGCGGATGCAGGGCCGCGTCTAGGAGGGCGGGGTGCAAGCCGAACGTCTGCGCCTCGGCCTGCTGCTCGGCGGACAGCGCAACCTCCGCGAAAATCTCCCCGCCCAGCTGCCACGCGGCCCGCAGCCCCTGGAACACCGGCCCGTGTTCGAGGCCGTACGCGGCGGCCCGGTCGTACAGGGTCTCGACGTCCACCGCCTCGGCGCCCGGCGGCGGCCACTGCGCCTCGGCGGGCGCCCCTGGCTGCGACGGAACGCCCGCGTCGGTCGCCGCGAGCTCCGCGGCGGTGAGCACGCCCTCGGCGTGGCGCGTCCACCCCTCCTGCTCGGCAGGCCCGCCAGCCGCGCCCTCGGGGAGCGTGTAGAACGCGATCGAGCGCCGGCCGGACTCATCGGCCGCGCCCACGAGGAGCTGCAGCCGCACGCCGCCCTCCCGGCTCAGCACCAGTGGAGTTTGCAGGAGCAGCTCCTCTACCTGCCCGCAGCCCACGCGGGCGCCGGCGTGCAGAGCGAGCTCCAGGAATGCCGTGCCCGGCAGCAGCACCACGCCTGCGGCCTTGTGATCGGCAAGCCACGGATGCGTCGCCAGCGAGAGGCGGCTGGTGAACAGCAGGCCCCGCTCCTCGGCGAGTCCCACCGCGGCGCCCAGCAGCGGGTGCTCGGCGGAGTCCTGGCCGATGGCCGCCACGTCGCCCGCGCTGGAGCCGGAGCCGTCGATCCAGTAGCGCTCGCGCTGGAAGGGGTAGGTGGGCAGGCGCACGCGCGCCGGGTCGGCGCCCCGGAAGAGCGCCGGCCAATCGACGTCCACCCCGCGCACCCACACCTCCGCGAGCGACGCCGCGAAACGCCCGGGGGTGGACTCCTCGCGGCGCAGCGTTCCGACCACCGCGTCGCCCGGCCGCTCCTTGTGCGCGGCGTCGATGCCTTCCTGCACGGCCAGCGACAGCACGGGGTGGGGGCTGACCTCCACGAACGTGCAGCGCCCGGACGCCAGCAGCGCGCCCACCGTCCGCTCGAACTGCACCGGCTCGCGGGCGTTGCGATACCAGTACCCGGCGTCCAGCTCGGCGGTGTCCAGCAGCCCGCCCGTGACGGTTGAGCAGAATGGAATCTCCCCTGCGCGCGGGGCAACCGTGGCGCACGCCTGCAGTAGGGGCTCGCGGATCGTCTCCATCTGCGGCGAGTGCCCGGCGCTCACCGCCCCCAGGATCTCGCGCGAACGCACCTCCTCGGCGGCGCACTCCCCGAGCAGCTCGTCCAGCGCGTCGGGCTCGCCGGAGACCACCGTCGAGGACGGCCCGTTGGCAGCGGCGATCACGATCCGCCCGTCCCACCGCCGCAGGCGCTCCGCCAGCTCCCCCGTCCCCAGCCCGATGGACGCCATCCGGCCCCCTCCCGTCAGCCCCGCCAGCATCTTGCTGCGCACGGCCACCACGCGGGCGGCGTCCTGGAGCGAGAGTCCCCCCGCTACGTGCGCGGCCGCGATCTCACCCTGGGAGTGGCCCACCACCAGGTCGGGGCGCACCCCGCAGGCGCGCCACAACCCGGCGAGGGAGACCATCATCGCGAACAGCACCGGCTGCACAACGTCGATCCGCTCGAGCGTCGGCGCCTGCGGGGCCTCCCGCAGGACGTCCGTCAAGGACCAGTCGAGGTGCGGCACGAGCGCCTGCTCGCAGGCGTCGATCGTCGCGGCGAACACGGGGGAGCACGCGAGCAGCTCCCGGGCCATCCCGGCCCACTGCGAGCCGTGGCCGGGAAACACGAACACGAGCTTCCCCGCGTCACGGGCCGGGCCCTCACCGCGCACCAGCCCCGGCCCCGAGC
Source organism: uncultured Solirubrobacterales bacterium (assembly GCA_963715925.1). Lineage (GTDB taxonomy): Bacteria > Actinomycetota > Thermoleophilia > Solirubrobacterales > Solirubrobacteraceae > Palsa-744. The sequence continues at coordinate 825,606 of OY970282.1, forward strand.
GGCCCTCCGCCAGGGCGCGCAGGCCCTCCAGCAGCCCCTCGCGATCGCGCCCGAGCAGCACGGCCCGGTCCTCCAGCAGCGGGCGGAGCGCCAGCGAGAACCCCACGTCGAGCGGCCGCGGCTCGCGCTCGGCCTCGGCCCACCGCAGGAGCCGCTGTGCCTGAGCGTCGAGTCCCGCCCGCCCGCGGCCCGACACGACCCACGGCACCGTCCCGCCCGCCAGCACGCCCACCTCCTCGTCGCCGGCGGCGGAGAACGAGGCCGCAGCGGAGCCGGCGAGGGTGGCCGCCGTGTCGGTGGGCGCGCCATCGGAGGAGGCAAGCGCGATCGGCTTGGCGGCCGCCGTGCTGTCGGTGGGGGCGCCGTCGGAAGGAGTGAGCAGGACAGGATCGGGGGCGGCCGTATCGTCGGTGGGAGCGCCATCGGAGGAGGCGAGCACGATCGGCTTGGCGGCGACCGCCGCCGGCGGCGGCGGGGCCTCCTCGAGGATCATGTGCGCGTTCGTCCCGCTGGCGCCGAACGACGAGACTCCGGCGCGCCGGGGCCCTTCGCCGGCGGGCCACGGGATGGCCTCCTCGAGCAGCACGACCCCACCCCCCGACCAGTCCACCTCCGGCGTGGGTCGATCGACGTGCAGCGTCTTCGGCAGCATCCCGTGGCGCAGCGCCAGCGTCATCTTGATCACGCCCCCCACCCCGGCCGCCGCCTGGGTATGGCCTACGTTCGACTTCAGCGTCCCCAGCCGCAGCGGACGCTGGGCGGAGCGGTCCTGCCCGTAGACCGCCAGCAGCGCCTGCGCCTCGATCGGATCGCCCAGCGTGGTGCCCGTGCCGTGCCCCTCCACCGCGTCCACCTGGCCCGCCGAGAGGCCCGCGGCCGCGAGCGCCTGGCGGATCACACGCCGCTGGGCGGGGCCGTTGGGCGCCGTGATGCCGTTGCTCGCACCGTCCTGGTTGACCGCGCTGCCGCGCACCACCGCCAGCACCCGGTGGCCCTGGCGATGCGCATCGGAGAGGCGCTCCAGCACCACCACGCCCACGCCCTCGCCCCAGCCCGTGCCGTCGGCGGAGGCGCTGTACGCCTTGCACCGCCCGTCGGGAGAGAGGCCGCGCTGGCGCGAAAACCACGCGAACACCCCCGGCGACCAGAGCACGGCGACGCCTCCCGCCAGCGCCAGCGTGCACTCGCCCTCGCGCAGCGAGCGGCACGCCAGGTGCAGCGCCACCAGCGAGGACGAGCAGGCGGTGTCGAGGGAGATCGCGGGGCCCTCCAGCCCGAGCGTGTACGCCACGCGGCCCGACACCAGGCTGCCCCCGAGGCTGGCATTGACCCCCGATTCCAGGCCGAGCATCGTCGGCCCGCGTACGCCGGCGGCATACTCGTGGTACATCACCCCGGTAAACACCCCGGTCGGGCTGCCCCGCAGCACAGCGGGGTCGATGCCCGCGTCTTCGCAGGCCTCCCAGCTGACTTCCAGCAGGTGGCGCTGCTGGGGGTCGAGCATCAGCGCCTCGCGCGGGCTGATCCCGAAGAACCCGGGGTCGAACAGCGCGACGTCCTCGACGAATCCGCCCTCGCGGGTATAGCTCGTACCGAGATGGTCGGGGTCGGGGTCGTACAGCCCCTCCAGGTCCCAGCCGCGATCCGTGGGGAGCCCCGCGATCGCGTCGCGGCCGTCCGCGAGCAGCTCCCACAGCTCCTGCGGCGAGTTGGCGGGGCCCGGATATCTACAGCCCATCCCCACGATCGCGATCGGCTCGTGCTGGCGCTCCTCCGCCTCGCGCAGGCGCAGCCGCGTCTCGTGCAGGTCGACCGTGACGCGCTTCAGGTAGTCGAGGAACTTCTCGTCGTCAGCCATGCCTGCTCCCGTTCGTGGTTGTCATCCGCCCTGCAGCTCCCCGTCGATGAAGTCGAAGACCTCCTCGGCGCTCGCCGAGCGCATCATCTGCAGCACCGCAGGGCCGTCGTCGGGCCGCTCCTCCCCCAGCCCAGAGACGATCGTCTGCAGGCGCCGCCTGACGCGCGTGCGCTCGGCGCCGTCCGCCGGCAGCGATGCGAGCCGCCGCTCCAGCTCGTCGAGCTCCCGGTCGAGCGGGTCGGCGGGCGCCACGCCGTCGCTCCCCAGCTCGGCCAGCAGCTGGTCGGCCAGCGCGATCGGGGTGGGATAGTCGAAGATCAGCGTCGCGGACAGGTTGAGCCCGCTCGCGGCGTTCAGCCGGTTGCGGAACTCGATCGCGGCGAGCGAGTCGAACCCCAGCTCTTTGAAGGTGAGCTGCGCCTCGATCTCACCCGAGGAGCCGTACCCCAGGACCGTGGCCGCCAGCGCGCACACCATGTCCTGCGCAACCCGCCCCCGTTCGTGCTCCGGCGCGGCGGCGAGGCGCACCAGCAGCACGTCGCGCTCCGCGCCGGCGGCGCGCGACGGCGCGCGGACCAGACCACGCAGCATCGGCGGCAGCGCCCCCGCCGTCGCGTGCGCGTGCAGCGCTCCCGCCTCGATGCGCATCGCGACGAGCAGCGGCTCCTGCTGCGCGCCCGCCGCGTCGAACAGCTCCAACCCCTCGCGTGGCGTGAGCGGCGCCACGCCCGAGCCCGTGCTCCGCGCCAGGCCGGCGTCGCTCAGGCGATCGGCCATGCCCTCCGCCTGCGCCCACGGCCCCCAGGCGATCGAGACGGCCGGCAGCCCGCGCGCACGGCGGTGGGCCGCCAGCGCATCCAGGAGCGCGTTGGCCGCCGCGTAATTGCCCTGGCCCCCCGCCCCCAGCGTGCCCGCCACCGAGGAGAACAGCACGAACGCCGCGAGGTCGATGCCCTGCGTCAGCTCGTGCAGGTGCAGGGCGGCGTTCGCCTTCGGGGCGAGCACGCCGTCGATCCGCTCCGGCGTCAGCGAATCGATCACACCATCGTCGAGCACGCCCGCGGCGTGCACCACCGCGCGCAGCGGGTGCTCCACGGAGATCGACTGCAGCAGCGCCACCAGCTGTCCGCGGTCGGCCACGTCGCACGCCGCGATCCGCACCTGCGCTCCCGCTCCGGCGAGCTCCGCCGCGAGCTCCGCCGCACCCGGCGCCCGCTCCCCGCGGCGGCTGGCGAGCAGCAGGTGGCGCACCCCATGCTCGGCCACGAGGTGCCTCGCCAGGAGCGCTCCGAGCCCACCAGTGCCACCCGTGACCAGCACCGTGCCGTGCGCGTCGAGGGGCGACACGTGCTCGGCGGAGCCTGTGATCCGCCGCAGGCGCGGCACGAGCGCGACGCCACCGCGCAGCGCGATCTGCGGCTCCTGCGCGCTCAACGCGGCGGCCAGCGTGCCCGGCAGCGCAGCGCGCGAGGATTCCTCGCCGTCGAGGTCCACCAGCGTGAACCGCCCGGGATGCTCGGTCTGCGCCGAGCGCACCAGCCCCCACACCGCCGCCTGCGCCAATCCCGGAACCTCGGCGCCCGCGCGCGTCGCCACCGCGCCCCGCGTCAGCACCACCATCGTCCGCCCGCCCGGCGCCTCCCGCGCGAGCCACTCCTGCATCAGGCCCAGCACCCTGCTGGCGCAGGCGCTCGCCGCCGCCGCCTCGGCAGCGCCCACGCCGGCTTCGGCGGGCCCCGCCGTCAGCTCGACGGCCCCCATGTCCGACTCAGAGGCACCCGCCACCGGCTCAACGGCCCCCATGTCCGACTCGGAGGCACCCACCACCGGCTCGGAGGCCGTAACCAGGACCGTTTCGGGGGCCGCGGGGGCGCCCTGCCCGCCAGCGGCGAGGGGGGTCCACTCGACGCGCAGCAGCGACCCGCCGCCACCGCTGCGCAGCCGCTCGATCTGCTCGCGGAATACCTCGCGCCCCACCAGCGAGTCCAGCGCGAACACCGCCGCACCGGTCTCGTCGGCGGCGGTCAGCGACACCCCCCCGCCCGGCGCGGGCGCGAGCCGGACACGCAGCGCGCACGCGCCGGCGGTGTGGACGCTCGCCCCGTTCCAGGAGAACGGGATCATCATCTGCTGCGGCCGCGGGGAGTACATCATCGACGTCTGCAGCGCCGAGTCCAGCAGCGCCGGGTGGACGCCATAGGTGCGCGCCTGCGCGTGGTACTCCTCGGGCAGGCGCACCTCCGCGAAAATCTCCTCCCCCCGCAGCCAGATCGCCCTGGCGCTCTTGAACGCCGGTCCGTACGCGAAGCCCAGCTCGGACATCAGCTCGTGCAGCTCATCGGCCGCGACGGGGTCGGCCCCGGGTGGCGGCCACGCGCCGGTCGCCGACGCCACCCGCTGCGCGAGCGCCCGACGCGCGTCCTCGCCGCCGGCGCCGCTGCAGGCCAGCACGCCGCTGACGTGGCGCTTCCACACGCGCCCGCCCTGTGGCTCCTCCTCCTGCGGCGGCTCTCCCGCGTGCGGCGCCCGCCTGCTGGTGTGGATCGTGAGCGGACGCCGCCCGGCGGCGTCCGGCGGCCCCACCGCGACCTGTAGCGCCACCCGCTCGTGCTGCTCGGACAGCACCACCGGCTCTTCCATCACGAGCTCCTGCACGGTGTCGCAGCCGGCGATGCGCGCCACGTGCAGCGCGATCTCCACGTGGGTGGTGCCCGGCACCAGCACGGTGCCCATCACCACGTGCTCGGCCAGCCACGGAGCGCGCTCGAGCGAGAGGCAGCCCGTGAACAGCCACCCCTCGCCGTCGGGCAGCGGGAGCGCCGCGCCGAGCAGCGGATGGCCGGCGGCGTCGAGACCGGCCGCGGCGACGTCTGCGGGCTCGGCGACGTGTCGCGGCAGCCAGTAGCGGCGACGTTGAAAGGCGTAGGTGGGGAGCTTCACCCGCCGCGCACCGGCGCCCACGAAGGCCCTGCTCCAATCGACGTGCACACCACGTACCCACACCTCCGCGAGCGCGCTCGTCAACGCGCGCACCTCCGGGCGCCCGCCGCGCAGCACCGGCGCCGCCACCGCCGGCGCGCCCGCGTTGCGATCCCCTCCGCCGCCGCCAAGGCACTCGTGCGCCATCGTGCTGAGCACGCCATCGGGGCCGAGCTCCAGCAGACTCCCCACACCCTGAGCGCCAAGCCACCGCATGGCGTCGTGGAAACGCACGGGCTCGCGCGCGTGACGCGCCCAGTACCCCGGGTCGCACAGCTGCTCGGCGGACGCCGGCTCGCCGGTGAGATTCGAGACGATCGGGATCCGCGGCGCCGAGAACGAAAGGCCGGCCGCGACCTCTTCGAGCTCCGCGAGCACCCCGTCGATCCGCGGCGAGTGAAACGCCTGGCTGACACGCAGCCGCTTGGTTTTGCACCCCCGCTCCTCGAAGACGCCCGCCACACTCAGGACGGGATCCCGATCACCGGAGATCACAACCGCCTCGGGACCGTTCACCGCCGCGAGCGCCACCCGATCCCCGAACCCTCCCAGCACCTCCAGCGCCTCCCGCTCGGAGGCCGCGACCGCCACCATCGCCCCGCCCCCGGGCAGCGCACCCATCAGCCGTCCGCGAGCGGCCACCAGCACGCATGCGTCGTGCAGCGAGAGCACACCCGCAACGTGCGCCGCCACCAGCTCGCCGATCGAGTGGCCCACCAGATAGTCGGCAGACAGCCCCCAGTCCTCCAACAGCCTGAACAGCGCCACCTCCACCGCGAACAGGCCGGCCTGGGTGAACAGCGTCTCGTCCAGCAGCCCGCCGCCGCCAGCCTCACCGTCGCTCCCCGGCTGCCCACCCGACCCCTCGCCGCCGCCACCCGGCTCCACACCAACGCCACCCGGCTCCACACCGCCCGTCCCGCCGAACACCACCTCGCGCAGCGAGCGCCCCAACAGGCCGTCCAGGTGCCCGCAGGCCTCCCCGAACGCAGCCTCGAACACCGGCAGCGCCTCGCTGAGCTCGCGACCCATCCCCACCCGCTGGGCGCCCTGGCCGGTGAACAGAAACGCCAGCTGGGACCCCGCGCCGCGCACCGACCCTCGCACCAGGCCGGGGGCGGGCTCTGCACCCGCCAGCGCCCGCAGACCCTCGCGCAGGCTCTCCCGTCCACCGCCCACCAGCACCGCCCGATCCTCGAGCGCCGAGCGGCCCACCGCCAGCGAGAGCCCGGCATCCACCAGGTCGAGGTCGGGATCGCCCTCCACCCACTCCAGCAGCGCCCGCCCCTGGCCGCGGAGACCCTCACCACCCCGGCCCGACACCACCCACGGCAGCACGCCCGCACCCAGCACGCCGCCGGGCGCTCGCTCGTGCGCGTCCGCCGCCGTCCCGCCGGTGTCGGCGGCCCGGGGGTCGCTCCCGCCGGGCGCAGCGTCGCCGGGCCGAGCGTCGGACGGAGGTTCGCCGGGAGGCGCCTCCTCGAGGATCACATGCGCATTCGTGCCGCTCACCCCAAACGAGGAGACCCCCGCCCGGCGCGGCTGCGTGCCGCGCGGCCACGGCACCTCCTCGGTCAACAGCGAGACCGCGCCGCTCGACCAGTCCACTTTGGTGGAGGGCTCACTCGCGTGCAGCGTGCGCGGCAGCACCCCGTGTTGGAGCGCCATCACCATCTTGATCAGCCCCGCCACTCCCGCCGCGGCCTGCGGATGGCCGATGTTCGACTTGATCGACCCCAGCCACAGCGGGCGGTCGCGCTCCCGCTCCTGACCGTAGGTCGCCAGCAGCGCCTGCGCCTCGATCGGATCCCCCAGCGTGGTGCCCGTGCCGTGCCCCTCCACCGCGTCCACCTGCGCGGCCACCAGCCCCGCGCTGGCCAGCGCCTGGCGGATCACGCGCCGCTGGGAGGGGCCGTTGGGGGCCGTCAGGCCGTTGCTCGCGCCGTCCTGGTTGACGGCGCTGCCCCGCACCACCGCCAGCACCTGGTGGCCGTTGCGCCGCGCATCCGCCAGGCGCTCCAGCAGCACCACGCCCATGCCCTCCGACCAGCCCGTGCCGTCGGCCTCCCGCGCGAAGGACTTGCACCGCCCGTCACCGGCGAGGCCGCCCTGGCGGGCGAACGCGATGAACGCGAACGGCGTGGCCATCGCAGCGACCCCCCCAGCCAGCGCCAGCGAGCACTCGCCCGCGCGCAGCGCTCCGCACGCCAGGTGCAGCGCCACCAGCGAAGACGAGCAGGCGGTGTCGACCGACACCGCGGGGCCCTCGAACCCGAACGTGTAGGCGACCCGCCCCGACACCACGCTCCCCGCGCCGGCCGTCAACCGGTAGCCCTCGAGCTCCTCGGGGAGCCCGATGCCGTAGTCGGAGGGATTGATGCCGGCGAAAACGCCCGTCTCGCTGCCCCGCAGCGAGAGCGCTCCGATCCCCGCGTGCTCCAGCGCCTCCCAGCAGCCTTCCAGCAGCAGCCGCTGTTGGGGGTCCATCGCCAGCGCCTCGTTGGGGGCGATCTCGAAGAAGGCGGCGTCGAACTCGGCGATGTCGTGGACGAATCCCCCTTCGTGGGCGCCGCCGGGAGCCGGCCACCCGAGGTCCGGGTGCTCGGCAGCGGGCAGCTCCCACCCCCGGTCGGCGGGGAACGGACCGATCGCGTCGCCTCCGCGGGCGAGCAGCTCCCACAGCTCCTGCGGCGAAGAGATCGAGCGGCCGTTCTCCCCCGGATAGCGGCAGCTCATCCCCACGATCGCGATCGGCTCCCCGGCGCGCCCCACCATGCGCGCGGCCGCCGCGCCGCCACCCCTCTCGCCGAGGGCCTCCTCGACCAGGAAGCGGGCCAGCGCCGTCGGCCGAGGGTGGTCGAACACCAGGGTGCTGGGCAGGCTTAGCCCGGTCGCGACCTGCAGCCTGTCACACAGCTGCACCGCCATCAGCGAATCGAACCCGAGCTCCCTGAAGGGCCTTTGCGCCGGCACCTCCGCCGCCGCCTCGTGCCCCAGCACACCCGCCGCGTGCGCGCACACGAGCTCCAGCGCCAGCCGCTCGCGCGCACGAGCCGAAAGACCGGCCAGCCGCGCCGCCAGCGCGCTCTCGCGGGCATCCCCGCCGGAGCCCGCGGCGCGCTCGAGCGCACGCTGCGCTTCCGGCAGGTCGCCGATCAGGGGGCGCGCCCTCGCCGACGCGTAAGAGGGCGCATAGCGCCGCCAGTCGATCCGCGCGACCGTCAAGCACGTCTCACCACCGTCGAGCGCCCGCCGCAACACCCCGACCGCGGGCTCCGGCGCCATCTCCAGCACCCCCCGCCGAGCGAACTCCCCCGCCACCTCGACGCCCGCGCCCACGCTCCCCCATAGTCCCCAGGCGACCGACGTGGCCGCGAGCCCCCGCGCACGCCGGTACTCCGCGAGCCCGTCCAGGAAGGCGTTCGCGGCCGCATAGTCGCCCTGGCCCCCCGAGCCCATCGTCGCGGCCAGCGAGGAGAACAGCACGAACGCCGAGAGGCCCATGCCCTCGGTCAGCTCGTGCAGGTGCCACGCCCCGGCCGCCTTGGCGGCGAGGGTCGCCGCGCACTGCTCCACCGTCAGCGCGTCGAGCGCACACCGCGAGCCCACTCCCGCGGCGTGCACCACCGCGTCCAGCGGACGCTCCCCCGGGACGCGCGCCAGCAGCTGCCGCACCTGTTCGCGATCGCCCACGTCGCACGCCACCACGCTTACCTCCGCGCCCAACCCCTCGAGCTCCTCCACCAGCTCGGCCGCGCCCGGCGCCGCGAGCCCGCGGCGGCTCGCCAGCAGCAGATGCTCCGCCCCGGCGCCCGCCAGCGATCGCGCCACACACGCGCCCAACCCACCGGTTGCGCCCGTGATAAGCACCGTCCCGCGCGGCCTCCACGCCGCACCGCCGCCAGCCGGTGGCGGGGGAGTTCGCGCGGCCGGGGGTGCTGGATCGCCCAGCTGCGCGCGCGCCAAGCGCCGCACGAACATCCCCGCCGGGCGCACCGCGATCTGGTCCTCGTCGCCGAGGCCCCCCAGGGCTGCGCACAGCCCCTCGAGCGCCCGCCCCTCCAGGGTCCCCGGCAGATCCACCAGCCCGCCCCAGCGCTCCGGCTGCTCCAGCGCGAGGGTGCGGCCCAAGCCCCACACCATCCCCTGCAGCGGACTCTCCACGCGATCGTCCGCCCCAACCGAGACGGCGCCTCGGCTCAGCAGCCACAACCTTCCCTCCACGCCCACGTCGCCCAGCGCCTGCACCAGCGCCACCGTCCCCGCCAGGCCCAGCGGCACCGCGCCGAACGCCGGATCGGGGCGCTCCTCCAGCGCCAGCAGCGACAGCACCCCCTCCACCCGGAAGGCGCCCGGCGATCCATCCAAGCCCTCGTCCGGACCCGCGCCCTCAGCGGCGGCCGCCGCGGCGGCCAACGCCGTGCGCAGCGGCCCCTCGAGCGCCCCGCGATCAACACCGCGCTCGCCATCGACCTCCACCGCCACCACCCGCACGCCGCACCCCCGTAGCGCATCCAGCACGCCCGCGGCCCACCGGTCGTCCTTCATCCCCGCCGGCAAGATCGCCAGCCACACGCCCCCGAGCGTCCCCCGCCCAGCGCCAGCGGCGGAGCCATCCCCGACCCAGCCGTTCGGGCTGTGCGCCCCCGATCGGTCCTCCAACCGCTGCCAGCCGACCCGGTAGCACCAATCGCCCTCCGCGTCGGAGGCTCCGTTGCGCGCTGCGTCCCCCGCGGGTTCCATCCAGAAGCGCTTGCGCTGGAACGCATAGGTCGGCAGCGCCACTCGCCGTGCGCCCACGGCGCGCGACGGCGCGGCCCAGTCCACCGCCATGCCGTGCGCCCACATCTCGCCCAGCGCCTCGATCAGCGCACGCGTGTCGGGGCGCCCGCCGCGCAGCACCGGCAGTGCCACCACCATGTCTTCGTGCACCGTTTGGCCGCGACTGTCCGCACCGGCCTCACCGCCCGCACCGACCGCGTCCTCCTGCTCGCCCTCACCGCGATCGCCGCCACCGCCCGGCGCTTCGCCCTCACCTCGACCCGGGTGCCCGCTGGCGGCCAGGCAGTCCCGGCTCATCGCGCTGAGCACCCCGTCGGGCCCGAGCTCCAGAAAGCCGCGGACCCCCTGCGCGTACAGCCACCGCACGCCATCCCCGAACCGCACCGTCTCGCGCGCGTGACGCACCCAGTATCCGGCCGAGCGCCACTCCTCGCTCGACACCGCCTCCCCGGTCACGTTGGACACCACTGGAATCCGCGGCTCCGCGAACGACAGGTCGTGTGCGACCTCGGCGAGCTGCTCGAGCATCCCGTCCATCCACGGCGAGTGAAACGCGTGCGAGACCCGCAGCCGCCGCGTCCTGCGCCCCTGCGCCGCCCAGCTCTCCGCCAGCTCCAGCACCGCCTCCTTCTCGCCGGAGAGCACCACGGCGGACGGGCCGTTCACCGCCGCCAGCGCAACGCGGTCGGCCAGGCCGTTCAGCGAGGCCAGCGCCTCCTCCTCGGAGGCCTGGACGGCGACCATCGCACCCCCCTCCGGCGCACCCTCCATCAACCGGCCGCGCGCCGCAACCAGCGTGCACGCGTCCTGCAGCGACAGCGCTCCCGCCACGTGCGCCGCCACCAGCTCGCCGATCGAGTGGCCCATGAGGAAGCTCGGGCGTACCCCCCACGCCTCGAGCAGGCGAAACAGCGCCACCTCCAGCGCGAACAGACCCGCCTGCGTAAACAGCGTCCGATCGAGCAACCCCCCGCCGGCGGACAGCTCGCCCGGCGGGCCCTCGCCGGCGGACGCCTCACGAGGCCGCCCCTCGCCGGCGGACGCCTCCTCCGGTTGGCGCTCCTCGGCAGACACCTCACCGGGTGGGACCTCGCCGGCAGGCACCACACCAGGCGGGCTCTCGCCGAACACCACCTCCCGCAACGGGCGCCCCAGCAGACCGTCCAGGTACCCGCACACCTCGTCGAACGCCTCCCTGAACGCCGGGGATGCCTCGTACAGCCCCCGTCCCATGCCCACCCGCTGGGCGCCCTGGCCGGTAAACAGGAACGCCACCCCGCCGCCGGCGAGCGTTGAGGCGCCAAGGCCCCGCGCAACCCCCGCCGCCGGCTCCCCCCTGGACAGCGCGCCGAGGCCCTCGAGCAGCTCCTCCCGGCCAGCCCCGAGCACCACCGCGCGATCCTCCAACGCGGGACGACCCGCGAGCGAGAGCGCCACGTCGACCGCCCGCAGCCCCGGATCGGCCTCAACCCGCTCCAACAGGCCCCGCGCCTGCCCTCGCAGCCCCCCGGCGCCGCGACCGGACACGGCCCACGCGAGCACACCGCCGCCGCCGACGTCCGGCCCCGAGCCCTCGCGCACGCGGGGATCGCCGTCATCACCCGGCCCCGAGCTCTCGCGCACGCGGGGATCGCCGCCAACATCCGGCCCCGAGCCCTCGCGCACGTTGGGATCGCCGTCGCCCGCTTCGCGTGGCGCCTCCTCGAGGATCAGGTGCGCATTGGTGCCGCTGATCCCGAACGACGAGACTCCCGCCCTCCGCGGCTCGCCGTCCGCCACCCACGGCAGCGGCTCGGACAGGAGCGATACCCGCCCGGCCGACCAGTCCACGCGCGTGGAGGGCTCGTCCACGTGCAGCGTCCGCGGCAGCACCCCGTGCTGGAGCGCCATCGCCATCTTGATCACACCCGCCGCCCCCGCGGCGGCCTGGGTGTGGCCGATGTTCGACTTCACCGACCCCAACCACAGCGGGCTCTCCGACCTGCGCTCCCGCCCGTAGGTCGCCAACAGCGCCTGCGCCTCGATCGGGTCCCCCAACGTGGTCCCTGTCCCGTGGCCCTCGACCGCGTCGATCGCGGCCGCCGGCAGACCCGCGTTGGCGAGCGCCTGGCGGATCACACGCTGCTGGGAGGGGCCGTTGGGCGCCGTCAGCCCGTTGCTCGCGCCGTCCTGGTTGACGGCGCTGCCCCGCACCACACCCCACACCCGCCGGCCGGCGCGCTGCGCGTCAGAGAGCCGCTCCAGCAGCAGCATCCCCACCCCCTCCCCCCAACTCACCCCGTCGGCCGCGTCCGCAAACGACTTGCACCTCCCATCGGGCGCCATCGCGCGCTGCCGCGAGAACTCGACGAACACCCACGGATTGCTGAGCACCGCAACCCCGCCCGCCAACGCCAGCGAGCACTCCCCGCCGCGCAGCGCCCCACACGCCAGGTGCAGTGCCACCAGCGACGACGAGCACGCGGTGTCCAGCGTCACCGCCGGACCCTCCAGCCCCATCGTGTACGCCACCCTGCCCGAGGCGACGCTCCCCGCGCTGCCGTTCCCCAGGTACGCCTCCAGCTCCTCGGGGACCCCCCCGCGCGCGGACATCGCGTAGTCGTGGTACATCACGCCCGCGTACACGCCCGTCTCGCTGCCGCGCATCGAGAGGGGGTCGATCGCCGCGTTTTCGAACGCCTCCCAGCACGACTCCAACAGCAGCCGCTGCTGGGGATCCATCGCCAGCGCCTCGCGCGGGCTGATCCCGAAGAACGCCGCGTCAAAGTCCGCCGCGTCGTAGAGGAAGCCCCCCTCGTGGGCATAGCAGGTACCCGGGTGATCGGGGTCGGGGTCATAGAGCCCCGCCAGGTCCCAGCCGCGATCCTCCGGGAAGCCCGAGATCGCGTCCCGCTCCTCGCTGAGGAGCCTCCACAGCTGCTGCGGCGAGCGCACGCCCCCCGGGAACCTGCAGCTCATCCCCACGATCGCGATCGGCTCCCGCTGGCGCTCCTGCACCTCCTGCAGCTGCCGCCGCGCCTTGCGCAGGTCGATCGTAACCCGCTTCAGATAGTCGAGATACCGGCTGTCGTCTTCAGCCATGTTCCCCGCCGCCTCCCGACCCCGCCGCCGGCGTCGCCGACCCGAGCTCCCTGTCGATCAGGTCGAAGACCTCCTCCGCCGTCGCGGAGCGCACGTCCTCGTCACCCGCCGCGCCCGCCGCGCCGTTCAGCCCGGCGAGGAACGCCTGTAGCCGCACCGCGAGCGTCGTGCGCGCCGCGTCGTCGGCCGCGATCGCGGCGAGCCTGCGCTCCAGCTCGGCCAGCTCCCGCTCCACCGAGACCCCCGTCGCTCCGTTCGAGGCGAGGATGCCCTGCAGGTGGACGGAGAGGTCGGCCGGCGTGGGGTAGTCGAAGACCAGCGTCGCGGGCAGGTTGAGCTCGGCCGCCTCGCTCAACCGGTTGCGGAACTCGACCGCTGTCAGCGAGTCGAACCCGAGCTCCTTGAAGGACAGGCGCACATCGATCGCCGCGGGCGAGGCGTGTCCGAGAACCGTCGCCGCGTAGGCGCGCACCGCGTCGAGCACGATACGCGCGCGCTCGTGCGCCGAGGCGCCGGCCAGGCGCCTGGCGAGCACGCCGCGCTCCGCGGCGGTGGCGCTGCGCCGGGGAGCGCGAATCATGCCGCGCAGCACCGGTGGCAGCGCTCCCGCTTCCGCGTACCCCCGCAGGACCGGGCGATTGAGGCGCGCCGCGACCACCAGCGGCTCGCCGAGCGCCTGCGCGGCGTCGAACATCTCCAGGCCCTCCGCCGTGGAGAGCGGGACGACGCCGGCGCGCGCGATCCGTGCGCGACCGGCCTCGCCGAAGGCGCCCGCCATCCCGCCCACCTGCTCCCACAGCCCCCACGCGATCGAGCAGCCCGCCAGGCCCCGCGCGCTGCGCGCGGCCGCCAGCCCGTCGAGGAACGCGTTCGCCGCGGCATAGCTGCCCTGGCCGCTCCCGCCGAGCACCCCCGAGAGCGAGGAGAAGAGCACGAACGCCGAGAGGCCCATGCCCTCGGTCAGCTCGTGCAGGTGCCACGCCCCGTCCACCTTCGGCGCCAGCACCCCGTCGATCCGCTCCGCCGTCAGCGAGCCGACCACCCCGTCGTCGAGCGCGCCGGCGGCGTGCACCACCGCACCCAACGGATGCTCGGGCGCCACTGAGGCGAGCAGCCCTCGCACCTGCTCGCGGTCGGTGACGTCACACGCGGCGATCCTCACGCTCGCCCCCCGCTCCTCCAGCTCGGCCCGGAGCTCAGCCGCTCCCGGGGCCTGCGGCCCGCGCCGGCTTGCCAGCAGGAGGTGGCGCACCCCGTGAGCGGCCACCAGATGCCCAGCCAGAAGCGCGCCGAGCGCGCCGGTGCCGCCGGTCACCAACACCGTGCCGTCCACCGCCACTCCCCCGAGAGCGGCCGCGCCCTCCCCCACCGCGCTCCCATCCATGCCCTCCCCTACCGAGCTCCCACCCACGCCCTCCCCTGCTGGGCCGACCCCCTCGACGCCTCCTCCCCCGGGAGCGGCCGGCCGCGCCACCGGCGCCAGCCGCGGCGCCAGCACCTCGCCCGCGCGGATCGCCAGCTGATGCTCCTCCGCGGCCTCGATCGCGAGCAGCGCCTTGGGCAGCGCCTCCCATGAGGTCTGTGCGCCATCGAGATCCACCAGCGCAACACGACCTGGGTGCTCGCTCCCCGCCACGCGTACCAACCCCCACACCCCTGCATCCGCTAGCCCCGGCAGGTCCTCCCGCGCGCCCGCCGCCACCGCCCCCCGGGTCAACACCACCAGCCGGCACGCCGCGAGCTGCTCCTGTGCAAGCCACGCCTGCAGCACATCGAGCGCGCGGTGCGTCGACGCGCGCACCGCGTCAGCCATGCCGCCCGCCCGATCGCCCGCACAATCCACGAGCACCGCCCGCGGCGGCGGCACTCCCTCCTGCACCGCTCCGCCCAACGCAGCAGGATCCTCGTAGGCGTCGAAATCGATCCCCGCCGTCCGCAGCGCGCCCGCGAGGACCCCGCCCCGCGCGTCGAGCAGCACCAGGCGCTCTCCCGCCGCCAGCGCCCCGCCGGGGAAGGGCTCCCCGGCGGCAATCGGCTCCCAGTCAAGGCGCAGCACCTGCTCGGGAGCGTCCCTGCGCATCGCGTGGAGCTGCTCGCGGGAGATTGGGCGCAGCGCGAGCGAGCGCGCCGAGAGCACCCGCACGCCGGCGTCGTCGACGGCCCGCAGTGACACCCCGCCGTTGCCCGTCGCGGCGAGATGCACCCGCAATACGCACGCACCCGCGGCGCACAGGCTCACCCCGCCCCAGGCGAACGGCAGGCGCGGCCCCCGCAGCGCGCCACCCGGATCGCCGTCGCCGCTCGCGGCCAGCGTGTGCAGGGCGGCGTCCAGCAGCGCCGGATGCAGGCCAAACGACTCCCCCTGCGCCCGCTGCTCCTCCGATAGCGACACCTCCGCGAACAAGTCCCGTCCCCGCCGCCACGCAGCCCGCAGACACCTGAACGCCGGCCCGTAGTCGAGACCGCCGGCCGCGAGGCGCTCATAGAGGTCCCCGACCGCCACCTCGACGGCGCCCGCCGGTGGCCAGAGCCCCGCGACGAGCCCCCCACCCGTCCCGCTGAGCTCCCAGCCCGACCCGTCGAGCTCCACGCCCTGCCCATCGAACTCCCCGCCCGGCCCGGAGAGCATCCACCCATCCCGATCGCCCGCCGCCCCGGGAGCGAGGATCCCGGTGGCGTTGCGCGTCCACCCCTCCCCCGCAGGCACCCCATCGGCCGCGCCCGCCGCGCGCGAGTAGACGCTCAGGGCGCGGCGGCCGTCCTCCTCGGGCGCGCCCACCGTGAGCTGCAGCTGCGCCTCCTCCACCTCGTCCAACACCAACGGCGTCTCCAGCGTGAGCTCCTGCAGCAGCTCGCAGCCCGCCTGCCTGCCCGCGTGCAGCGCGAGCTCCACGAACGCCGTACCCGGCAGCAGCACCACGCCCGCCGCCACGTGGTCGGCGAGCCAAGCGTGGGACTGCAGCGACAGCCGCCCCGTGAACAGCCACCCGCTCACGTCCGCCAGGGCGACCATCGCACCCAGCAACGGGTGCTCGGCCGAGGCCTGCCCCGCCGCGGCGAGGTCGCCCACCCCGGTCTGTGCCTGCAACCAGTAGCGCTCGCGCTGGAACGCATACTTCGGCAGCCCCACTCGGCGCGCGGGCCCGTCCCCGAACAGCGGCTCGAAGTCGACCGGCACCCCCCGCACCCACGCCTCGCCCAGCGACGCGAGGAAGCGGCGCGGGCCGCCCTCGCCTCTGCGCAGCGAGCCGATCGCGGCGATGCCCGCCGCTGCGAGCGCCGGGGGACCGGCCTGGTCATCGCGCGTCTGCGACCCATCGGCGAGCGCCTCCTCAGCGGTTTCGCGAGCTCCGATCGTCAACGTCGGATGCGGGCTGATCTCGATGAACGTCCGGTGGCCCTCATCCAGCAGCGCCCGCGTCACCCGCTCGAACTCGATGGCCTCGCGCAGGTTGCGGTACCAGTACCGCGCGCCCAGCTCCGCCGTGTCGAGCAAACCTCCGGTGACCGTCGAGTAGAAGGGGACCTCGCCCGTGCGCGGCGCAACCGGCGCGAGCACCTCCAGCACCTGCTCGCGAAACACCTCGACCGCCGGTGAATGCGACGCGACCGTCCCCGGGACCTCGCGCGCGCGCACGCCTTCGGCCGCGCACTCCTCGAGCAGCTCCCGCAGCGCCTCGCGATCGCCCGCGACCCCCACCGAACGGGGACCGTTCACGCCCGCCACCACCAGCCGCCCCTCCCACCGCTCAAGACGCTCCCGCACCTGCTCGACCCCCTGCGCGACCGACGCCACGCCGCCGTGTCCAACCAGGCCCGCCAGGATCTGGCTGCGCAACGCCACCACTCGCGCCGCATCCCGCAGCGACAGACCGCCGGCCACGTACGCCGCCGCGATCTCGCCCTGGGAGTGGCCAACCACCGCAGCGGGACGCACGCCGCACGCGCCCCACAGCCGCGCCAGCGACACCATCACCGCGAACAGCGCCGGCTGCACCACCTCGATCCGCTCCAGCGAGGGCGCGCCCGCCACACCCCGCAGCGCCTCCTCGACCGACCAGTCGACAAACCCGGCGAGCGCCTCCTCGCACTCCCGGATCGCCTCCGCGAACACCGGCGAGGTGTCCAGCAGCTCGACCGCCATTCCCTCCCACTGCGAGCCCTGGCCGGGGAACACGAACACGGCCCCCGCGCCGAGATCGGCCGCCCCCTCGACCACGCCAGCGGCGGACTCCCCCCGCGCCAGCGCGCCGAGACCCGCGAGCAGCGCCTCACGGTCGCCGCCCACCACCACGCCGCGATGCTCCAACGCCGCCCGCTTCAGCAGTGCGAGCCCCACGTCCCGCGCGCTCAGATCCGGGGTGCCGGCGATGTGTTGGAGCATCTGCTCGGCCTGGGCACGGAGCGCCCGCCGCCCCCTCCCGGACACCACCCACGGCACCACGCCCGCCCCCAGCGCGCCGGCGCCCGTCCCGGGCGCCCGGTCGCCCCCGGTGGGAGCCGCCTGATCCTCGGCGGGCGCCTCCTCGAGGATCAGATGCGCATTGGTGCCGCCGATCCCGAACGACGAGACCCCCGCCCGCCGCCGGCCGTTCTCCGATCCCTCGCCATTGGGCGGCCACGGTACCGGCTCGCTCAGCAGCGACACCCCCCCGGCCGACCAGTCGACCTGGGCGGAGGGGCTGTCCACGTGCAGCGTCTGCGGCAGCACCCCGCGCTGGAGGGCCATCGCCATCTTGATCACCCCCGCCACCCCCGCGGCGCACTGCGTGTGGCCAATGTTCGACTTGACCGAACCCAGCCACAGCGGCTGCGAGGGCTTGCGGCGCCGTCCGTAGGTGGCGAGCAGCGCCTGCGCCTCGATCGGATCGCCGAGCACGGTGCCCGTGCCGTGCGCCTCCACCGCGTCGATGTCCTCCTCGGAGAGCTGCGCGTCCAGCAGCGCCTGGTGGATAACGCGCTGCTGGGAGGGGCCGTTGGGCGCCGTCAACCCGTTGCTCGCGCCATCCTGGTTGACGGCGCTGCCGCGCACCACCGCCAGCACCCGGCGCCCATGGCGCCGCGCGTCCGCCAGCCGCTCGAGCACCACCACACCCACGCCCTCGCCCCAACCCGTGCCGTCCGCCGCCTGCGCGAAGGACTTGCACCGCCCGTCGGGCGCCAGCCCACGCTGGTGGCTGATCTCCACGAAGATCCCCGGGCTCACCATCACGCTCGTACCGCCCGCGAGCGCCAGCGCGCACTCCCCCCGGCGCAGCGCCTGACACGCCAGGTGCAGCGCCACCAGCGAAGAGGAGCACGCCGTGTCGACCGAGATCGCGGGGCCCTCCAGCCCGAGCACGTAGGCGACCCGGCCCGAGGCGACGCTCGCCGCCCCCCCGGTCAGCCAGTAGCCCTGGAGCTCCTTCGAGGAGCTCCAGCGATCCCCCCCGTAGTGGGAGCTCGCCACACCGGTGAACACCCCGGTGCGACTGCCGCGCAGCGAGGAGGGGTCGATGTCCGCATCCTCCAGCGCCTCCCAACTGGTCTCCAGCAGCAGCCGCTGCTGGGGGTCCATCGCCAGCGCCTCGCGCGGGCCGATCCCGAAGAACGCCGCGTCGAAGTCGCCCACACCGTCGATGAACCCGCCCTCGCGTACGTAGCTGGTACCCGCACGCCCCAAGTCCGGGTCGTAGAGCGCCTCGAGATCCCATCCCCGGTCGGTCGGGAACGGCGCGATCGCCTCCGCGCCGCTGACAACCAGCTCCCATAAATCCTCCGGCGAGCGCACACTCCCCGGATATCTGCAGCCCATCCCCACGATCGCCAGCGGCTCGTGGCCACGTCCCTCGATCGCGCGCAGCCGCCGGCGAGCCTTACGCAGGTCGGTCGTCGTCCGCTTCAGATACTCGCGGAGCTTCGCCTCGTCAGCCATCGGCTCGCTCCCCGCGCTCACATGCGTGGCCCACGTCGCGCACTCAATCCTCCAACCCGCTGTCGATCAGCTCGAACATCTCCTCGTCGGTGGCCACGTCGAGGTCCTCCTCCGCGGCGCTCGACTCCAAGTCGCCGTCGAGATCGGCCATCCTGGACAGCAGCGCCCGCAGACGCACCCTGATCGCCGCCCGCTCCGCGTCACCCACGGATGTCGCCGCGAGAGCCCGCTCCAGCCCGTCGAGCTCCGCGCTCGGCGAATGCGCCGCCGCCGCGCCCTCCGCCACCCTGCCCGCGATGTGCTCGCTCAGCGCGGCGGGCGTGGGGTAGTCGAACACCACCGTGGCCGCCAGCTGCAGTCCGGTGGCCGCGGCGAGGCGGTTGCGCAATTCCACCGCCGCCAGCGAGTCGAAGCCGAGCTCTTTGAAAGACCGCTGCGCTCCCACGGCCTCGAGCCCGACATGCCCCAGCACGCTCGCCGCCCCGGAGCGGACCAGCTCGAGCACAACCCGCTCGCGCTCCGCGTCGGAGGCCCCCGCCAGGCGCCGTGCCAGCGACCGGTCGGGGGCGTCCGTCACACGGCGCGGGGGAGTGCGGATCAGGCCCCCCAGCAGCGGCGGCAGCTCGCCGGCGCTCGCGTGGGCGAGCAGCGTCGCTCGGTCCAGCTTGACCGGGAGGACAAGCGCCTCGCCATGGTTCCACGCCGCGTCGAACAGCTCCAAGGCCTGCTCGGGGGAGAGCGCGACGATACCCGAGCGCGCGATCCGCGCGCGATCGGTCCCGGCGAGATCGCCGGTCATCGCGGTCTCCTGCGCCCACAGCCCCCACGCCATCGAGACGGCCGGCAGGCCCCGTGCGCGGCGGTGCGCCGCGAGCGCATCCAGGAACGCGTTCGCCGCGGCGTAGCTGCCCTGTCCGGGAGCGCCGAGCGTCGCGGCGACCGAGGAGAACAGCACGAACGCCCGCAGATCCAAGTGCTCGGTCAGCTCGTGCAGATGCCAAGCCCCGTCCACCTTCGGCGCCATCACCGCCTCCAGACGCTCCTCCGTGAGCGACCCGATCACGCCATCGTCGAGTACCCCCGCGGCGTGCACCACCGCGCTCAACGGGTGCTCCGCCGCCACTCCATCCAGCAGCGCCCGCAGCTGAGACCTGTCGGACACGTCGCACGCGACGATCGCAACCTCCACACCCATGCCGGACAGCTCCGCCGCGAGCTCCTTCGCACCGGAGGCCCCCGGGCCCGCGCGGCTGGCGAGCAGCAGCCGACGCACACCGTGACGCTCCGCCAGATGCCTCGCCAGCAGCGCACCCAGCCCTCCCGTGCCACCGGTGATCAGCACCGTGCCCTCGGAGTCCAATGAGGCCGCGGGCATGCTCAGCACGTTCTTACCGACGTGCCGCGCCTGGCTCATGAAGCGAAACGCCTCCGGTGCGCGGCGTACATCCCACGCCGTGAGGGGCAGCAGCTCGAGCTCGCCGCGCTCCAAGCGCCCCACGATCTCCGCCAGCATCTCCCCGATCCGCTCGGGGCCGGCCTCCATCAAATCGAACGCGCGGTAAACCACACCCCGGTGAGCGTCCGCGACCCCCCCAGGATCGCGGACATCGGTCTTGCCCATCTCCAAGAACCGCCCACCCCCCGGCAACAGCTCAAGCGAAGCATCCACGAACTCCCCCGCTAGCGAGTTCAGCACCACGTCCACGCCACGCCCACCGGTCGCCCCCAAGAACAGCTCCCTGAACCCGAGCTCACGAGACGACGCGACACGCTCCCCGCTCAACCCCAGCGACTCGAGCACACCCCACTTACCCGGGCTCGCCGTCCCGAACACCTCCGCGCCGAAGCACCTCGCCAACTGCACAGCAGCCATGCCGACCCCACCCGCCGCGGAGTGGACCAACAGCCGCTCACCCTCCCGCAGCCCCGCCAAGTCCACCAGCGCGTAGTACGCCGTCAGGAACACGATCGGCACAGACGCCGCCTCCGCGAACGACCACCCCCCCGGTATCCGCGCCAGCAAACAACGATCTACGACCGCGACCGGACCAAACCCACCCGACAGAAGCCCCATCACACGATCACCGGGCGCGAGATCCTCGACCCCCGGGCCGACCTCCAGCACAACGCCCGCGCCCTCGCTGCCGACCACCCCGCCACCCGGGTACATACCCAGGGCGATCAGCACATCGCGGAAATTCACCCCCGCGGCACGCACGGCGACACGCACCTGGCCGGCTTGGAGGCGCTCAGCCACCTGTGGAGACGCAACCAGCGCGAGATCCTCGAACGTGCCGCCCCCACCAGCCTCCAGCCGCCACTGCGCAACCCCCACCGGGGGCACCAACACACCAGCCGAGCCCACCTTCGCCACCCGCGGAACGAACACGCCACCCCCACGGACCGCGGCCTGCTCACCGACCCCCGACCGGTTTTCGTCCGCGAGCACCAAAGGCAACGCCTCCCACGAAGCCCGTTCACCATCGACATCGACAAGCGCAAACCGCCCCGGATGCTCCGACTGCGCGGAGCGCACCAAACCCCACACCGCGCCACCAGCCAAATCCCGCACACCCTCCCCAGCCCCCGCGCCAACAGCCCCACACGTCACCACCACCAGCCGACACCCAGCAAACCGCTCCTCAGCAAGCCACTCCCCCAACAACCCCAACACACCCCCAACACCCACCCGCACACCACCCAGCACACCAACCCCACCACCACCAACCGCCTCCCCGCGAGCCCCACCAGCCACCCCACCAACAGCCTCCCAGCCGATACCGCTCCCGCCCGCCGGCGAGCAACACAAGAACACCACACCCGGCGCCCCGTCACCACCCCCGTCAAGCGCCCCCCCGAGCGCCGCGAGATCCGGATAAACCCCCACAGACCCCCCCAGCGCACCCACAAGCCCCGCAGGCGCATCCCCCACCACCGCCCACCCACCAGCAGCCGCAGCGGCAGACGCCACCCCACCCGAGCCAGCCACGACCGACACCCAATCCACACAAAACAACGAATCCCGCACACCACCAGCCTCAGCGAGCTGCCCAGCCGACACCTCCCGCAAAACCAGAGAACCCACCGAAACGACCGGCCCACCCCCCTCATCGACCGCTACCAACGACACCCCACCCCCACCCACAGGCGCCACACACACACGCAACACCGACGCGCCAGCAGCGAACAACGAAACATCGCTCCACGAGAACGGCAACCCCACCACACCCCCCTCGCGACCCCCCCCCACACCAGGCAAACCGACACCGAGCCCATGCAACGCCGCGTCCAACAACGCCGGATGCACCCCAAACAAACCCGCGCGACCCCGCTCCCCCTCCACCAACGCGACCTCCACGAACACCTCGCCCCCACGCCGCCACACACCCCGCAACCCCTGAAACACCGGGCCATACTCCAAACCCCGCTCAGCCAAAACCCCATAAACATCCCCCACATCCACACGCTCCGCATCCACAGGAGGCCACACCCCCACTCCGGGCGCCAACCCCACCGCCACCCGCGGCCCCACGGGCGCAAGCACCCCCTCAGCGTGATGCACCCACTCCCCCCCAGACCCCAACCCATCAACCCCCACGCCCTCCCCACGCGCATACACACCCAAAACACGACACCCCTCACCATCCGCCTCGCCGACCACGACCTGCAACTGCACCTCGCGCTCCTCGCTCAACACAAGCGGCGCGTGCAAAGTCAACTCCCGCACACACCCCACACCAAGCTCACCACCAACATGCAACGCGAGCTCCAAAAACGCCGTGCCCGGCAACAACACACCACCCAACACCACATGATCCGCAACCCACGGATGATCCCGCAACGACAACCGACCCGTGAACAACCACCCCTCACCCACAGCCATCGAAACCGCCGCACCCAACAAAGGATGACCCGCCGGCACCTGGCCAATTGCTGCGACATCTCCTGCGTTGTGCGCATCCGCTTCGAGCCAATACCGCTCACGTTGGAACGCATACGCAGGCAACCCCACACGCCTCGCCCCGGAGCCCGCGAATACCCCAACCCAATCCACGTCCACGCCACCAACCCATACCCCAGCCAACGCAGCCAACAACGAACGCGCCTCCCCACGCCCCTCACGCAACACCGACACCGCCGTAGCCGCAACACCCCCCAGCACCCCACCCAGCTCCCCCGCACCCAGCTCACGAGCCCGCTCCTGCCCGCTGGCCCGCTCCTGCCCGCTAGCCTGCTCCCGCTCCCCAGCCGGCTCCCCGGCCGGCTCGCTGGCTAGGCAATCCAGGGTCATCGCGCTGAGGACCGCGTCCGGGCCGAGCTCAAGGAAACACCCCACGCCCTCCGCGGCGAGCCAGCCCACGCTATCCCCGAAGCGGACCGTCTCGCGGACATGCCGCACCCAGTACCCAGAGTCACAAAGCTCCCCAGCCGAAGCCGCGCGGCCCGTCACGTTGGAGACGACCGGAACCCGCGGCTCACTAAACGCCACGGTCTCAGCGACCCGCCTGAACTCCTCGAGCATCCCGTCCATCCGCGGCGAATGAAACGCATGGCTGACCCGCAGCCGCCGCGTCTTAGCGCCCCGACCCTCCCACAACCCCGCGAGCTCCAACACCGCGTCCTCATCCCCCGAAAAAACCACCGAACCCGGGCCATTCACCGCCGCCAGCACAACACGCCCCTCAAACCCAGCCAGCGACCCCAGCGCCTCCCGCTCACCAGCCGCCACCGCGACCATCGCACCACCCACCGGCAACTCCCCCATCAGCCGGCCACGAGCCGCCACCAGCCGACACCCATCCTCAAGCGAGAACACACCCGCCACACAAGCCGCGACAAGCTCCCCCACCGAATGACCCAACACAAACCCCGGTCTAACCCCCCAACTCTCCACCAGCCGAAACAACGCCACCTCCAACGCAAACAACCCACACTGCGCGAACAACGTCCCATCCAACCCACCCCCAGACAACTCAGAGAACCCGCCCCCAGACGACTCGCCAGAGAACCCGCCCCCAGACGCCCCTCCCTCAGCCGTCTGCTCATCCCCGAACACGACCCCCCGCAGCGAGCACCCCAAAAACCCATCCAGATACCCACACGCCTCATCGAACGCGCCCCTGAACACCCCGAACGCGTCATACAACTCGCGGCCCATACCCACCCGCTGCGCGCCCTGACCCGTGAACAAGAACGCGACGCGCTCCCCACCCCCGCCCACGACACCCCGCACCACACCCGGCGCGCTCTCGCCCCGCGCCAACACCCCCAACCCCCCAAGCAGCTCCCCGCGATCCCCGCCCAACACCACCGCGCGATCCTCCAACACCGACCGGCACGCAAGCGAAAACCCAACATCCACCACACCCACACCCCCATCAGCATCCACATCAGCGTCAGCGTCAGCGTCAGTGTCAGTGTCAGCGTCGGTATCAGTGTCGGTGTCAGCGAGAAATACCCCCAGCCGCCCCGCCTGCCCCCGCAACCCCCCCTCACCACGACCCGACAACACCCACGGCACCACCCCCAAAGCCCAGCCACCATCCACTGAAGAGCCAGCCACAGACGAGGAGCCAGCCACAGACGAGGAGCCAACCGCCGCGCCCTCACCTACCGACGCGCCCTCATCTACCGCGAGACCATCAGCCAGCGCACCCGAAGCTAACGCAGGAGCCCCAAGCGAGGCCGGCGAGGGAACCGCCCGTGAAACGGGTGCCTCCTCGAGGATCACGTGTGCGTTAGTGCCGCTGATCCCGAACGAGGAGACCCCCGCGCGGCGCGGCCCACCGTTTGACTCCCACGGCCGCTGCTCTCTCAGCAGCTGCACGCGGCCCGTCGACCAGTCGACCTCGCTGGAGGGCTCGTCTATGTGCAACGTCCGCGGTAGCGTCTGGTGGCGGAGCGCCATCACCATCTTGATCACGCCCGCGATACCCGCCGCCGCGGCGGCGTGCCCGATATTCGACTTCACCGACCCTAACCACAGCGGGCGGTCCTCGGGGCGACCCTGCCCATAAGTCGCGAGTAGCGCCTGCGCCTCGATCGGGTCACCCAGCCTGGTGCCCGTGCCATGCGCCTCGACCGCATCGACCTCGCCAGGAGCGAGCCCCGCGCTCGCGAGCGCCCGCAGGATCACTCGCTGCTGCGCGAGCCCATTCGGCGCCGTCAACCCGTTGCTCGCGCCATCCTGGTTCACAGCGCTCCCACGCACGACCCCCAACACCCGATGCCCGTTACGCTGCGCGTCCGAGAGACCCTCCAACAACACCACGCCGACGCCCTCACTCCAGCCCGTCCCGTCCGCCGCGTCCGCGAACGACTTGCACCGCCCATCCCCGGCGAGACCGCCCTGGCGAGCGAACTCGACAAACGCATCAGGCGTAGCCATCACCGCCACACCACCCGCTAACGCCAGCGCACACTCACCCCCCCGCAACGCCCCACACGCCAAATGCAACGCGACCAGCGAAGACGAACACGCCGTATCCACCGACACCGCAGGGCCCTCCAACCCAAACAAGTAAGCGACGCGGCCCGACACCACGCTCCCGCTACCACCCGTCAACCGGTAACCCTCAAGACCCTCCACCGAGCCCGACCCAGCGCCCACCCCATACCCAGAAGAACTAACCCCAGCGAACACCCCCGTCTGACTACCCCTCAACGAACGCGAATCGATCCCCGCGTCCTCGACCGCCTCCCAACAAGCTTCCAGCAAAAGCCGCTGCTGCGGATCCATCGCGAGCGCCTCCCGCGGGCCGATCCCGAAGAACCCCGGGTCAAACTCACCCGCATCATACAAAAACCCGCCCTCACGCACAAAACTAGCCCCCGGACGATCCCGATCCACACCACCAAGAACCCCCAAATCCCAACCCCGGTCCACCGGGAACCCACCAATCGCATCACCACCCCCACGAACGAGCCCCCACAACTCCCCCGGCGAACGCACACCCCCCGGGAACCGACAACTCACCCCCACAATCGCGACGGGCTCATCGACCCGCCCCCGCACCACCACCGACGCGGAAACAGACGCCCTGCCCCCAACCCCGACCTCACCCAACAAATACCCAGCCAGCTCAACAGGCGAAGGATAATCAAACACCACAGTACTCGCCAAACGCAACCCCGTCACAACCTGCAACCGGTTACGCAACTCCACCGCAGCAAGCGAATCGAACCCAAGCTCCTTAAACGCCCGCCCCACCCCCACCATCTCCGCAGAAACATGCCCCAACACACCCGCCGCCTCACCCCGCACCAACGCCAACACCACACGCTCACACTCCACCCCCGACAAACCAACAAGACGAGCCGCCAGGCCACTACCGGCAACACCCACATCCGCGTCAGCTGCTGTCCCTCGCAGAACCCGCTGGACCTCCGGCAGATCACTGATCAAAGGACGCGAGCGCGCCGAGGCATAAGACAACGCATAACGCTCCCACTCCAAGTCAGCGACAACCAGACGAGCCTCATCATCATCAAGCACGCGCTGCAGCGCACCAAGCGCCAACTCCGGCGCCATCTCGCGTATCCCACGCCGACTCAACTGCTCACCAACACCCGCCGCCATCCCCTCTCCCGCCCACGCACCCCACGCCACCGACGTCGCCGCTAAACCCCGCGCGCGACGATACTCAGCCAGAGCATCCAAAAACGCATTCCCAGCCGCATAACCACACTGGCCACCAGAACCCAACGTGCCCGCGATCGAGGAAAACAACACAAACGCAGACAGACCCATACCCTCGGTCAACTCATGCAAACACCACGCCCCATCCGCCTTACCAGCCAACACACCCTCGAGCTCCCCCACCGTCAACTCATCCACCGCACCACCATCAACAAGACCCGCCACGTGGAACACCCCGCCGAGCGGGTACTCCTCAGGCACCGAAGCGAGCAACCCCCGCAACTGCTCACGGTCACCGACATCACAAGCGGCCACACTCACCCGCGCACCCAGCCCCACGAGCTCCTCCTCGAGCTCCCCGACACCCGGCGCGTCCTGCCCCCGACGACTCGCTAACACGATGTGCTCCGCCCCACCACGCGCGAGCCACCGCGCGACGTGCCCCCCAAGCGCGCCCGTGCCACCCGTCACCAACACCGTCCCCACCGGCGCCCAAACCCTCCCCGGCCGCCCACGACCCACCGGAGCACGCACCAAACGCCTAGCGAACACCCCCGAAGAACGTACCGCCACTTCATCCTCACCACCCAACCCCGACAACACATCGCACAAACGCCCCAAACAACGCTCATCGAGCTCCACCGGTAAATCGACCAAGCCACCCCAACGCCCCGGCTCCTCCAACCCAAGCACCCGACCCAAACCCCACACCATCCCCTGCGCCGGGCTCTCAACCCGATCCCCAACACCCACCGACACACCACCCCGCGTCACACACCACAACGGCGCCCCCACACCCACATCCCCCAACGCCTGCGCCAACACCAACGACCCCGCCACACCCCGCGGAACACCCCCACCAACCCCACCACAACCCCCACCCAACCCAACCAACGACAACACACCACCCACCACACCAACACCCTCAGAAAACCCACCAGCCGCCAACCCACCAGCCACCAGCCCACCAGCCGACTCGTCCCCTACCAGCCCGCCCCCCGCAAACCCACCAGCCAACACCCCCCGCAGCCGCCCAGCCAACCCCTCACGCTCCACACCAACCCCATCCACATCGACCCTCACAACCCGCGCTCCCCGCGCCCCAAGCGCACCCACCACACCCCCAACCAGCCCCTCACCACACTCACCAGCCGCAACGACAACCAGCCACACACCCCCCAACAACCCCACCGGCTCACCACCCACCGGCTGCCACCGCACCCGATAACGCCACCCATCCACAACCCCCCGCTCAACCCGACCCCGCCGCCACGCCGCAAGCACCGGCAACACACCCTCCAACCCACCAACCCCACCCTCAACCCCAAGCTCCCCAGCCAACCCCTCAACATCCCCAGCCTCCACCGCCTCCCAAAACCCAAACTCGACCGGATCCACACCCCCCGACACCACACCAACATCCCCCACGCCACGCCCACCCGCTTCAAGCCAATACCGCTCACGCTGAAACGCATACGCAGGCAACCCCACACGCCTCGCCCCAGAACCCGCGAACACCCCAACCCAATCCACATCCACACCACCAACCCACACCCCAGCCAACGCACCCAACA
This sequence comes from uncultured Solirubrobacterales bacterium, assembly GCA_963715925.1. Taxonomy (GTDB): domain Bacteria; phylum Actinomycetota; class Thermoleophilia; order Solirubrobacterales; family Solirubrobacteraceae; genus Palsa-744. The sequence goes on from OY970282.1 coordinate 853,433, forward strand.
ACGAACGCGCCTCCCCACGCCCCTCACGCAACACCGACACCGCCGTAGCCGCAACACCCCCCAGCACCCCACCCAGCTCCCCCGCACCACGCTCACGGGCCCGCTCTTGCCCGCTGGCCCGCTCCTGCCCGCTAGCCTGCTCCCGCTCCCCAGCCGGCTCCCCGGCCGGCTCGCTGGCTAGGCAATCCAGGGTCATCGCGCTGAGGACCGCATCCGGGCCGAGCTCAAGGAAACACCCCACGCCCTCCGCGGCGAGCCAGCCCACGCTATCCCCGAAGCGGACCGTCTCGCGGACATGCCGCACCCAGTACCCAGGGTCACAAAGCTCCCCAGCCGACGCCGCGCGGCCCGTCACGTTCGAGACGACCGGAACCCGCGGCTCACTAAACGCCACAGTCTCAACGACCCGCCTGAACTCCTCGAGCATCCCGTCCATCCGCGGCGAATGAAACGCATGGCTGACCCGCAGCCGCCGCGTCTTAGCGCCCCGACCCTCCCACAACCCCGCGAGCTCCAACACCGCGTCCTCATCCCCCGAAAAAACCACCGAACCCGGGCCATTCACCGCCGCCAGCACAACACGCCCCTCAAACCCAGCCAGCGACCCCAGCGCCTCCCGCTCACCAGCCGCCACCGCGACCATCGCACCACCCACCGGCAACTCCCCCATCAGCCGGCCACGAGCCGCCACCAGCCGACACCCATCCTCAAGCGAGAACACACCCGCCACACAAGCCGCGACAAGCTCCCCCACCGAATGACCCAACACAAACCCCGGTCTAACCCCCCAACTCTCCACCAGCCGAAACAACGCCACCTCCAACGCAAACAACCCACACTGCGCGAACAACGTCCCATCCAACAAACCCCCAGACAACTCAGAGAACCCGCCCCCAGACGACTCCCCAGAGAACCCGCCCTCAGCCGCTCCTCCCTCAGCCGTCTGCTCCTCCCCGAACACGACCCCTCGCAGCGAGCACCCCAAAAACCCGTCCAGATACCCACACGCCTCATCGAACGCGCCCCTGAACACCCCGAACGCGTCATACAACTCGCGGCCCATACCCACCCGCTGCGCGCCCTGACCCGTAAACAAGAACGCGACGCGCTCCCCACCCCCGCCCACGACACCCCGCACCACACCCGGCGCGTCCTCGCCCCGCGCTAACACCCCCAACCCCCCAAGCAGCTCCCCGCGATCCCCGCCCAACACCACCGCGCGATCCTCCAACACCGACCGGCACGCAAGCGAAAACCCAACATCCACCACACCCACACCCCCATCAGTGTCAGTGTCAGCGTCGGTATCAGTGTCGGTGTCAGCGAGAAATACCCCCAGCCGCCCCGCCTGCCCCCGCAACCCCCCCTCACCACGACCCGACAACACCCACGGCACCACCCCCAAAGCCCAGCCGCCAGCCAGCGCACCCGAAGCCAACGCAGTAACCCCAAGCGAGACCGGCCCGGGGGCCCCCTCCGCGACGGGTGCTTCCTCGGAAACGGGTGCCTCCTCGAGGATGACGTGTGCGTTAGTGCCGCTGATCCCGAACGAGGAGACCCCCGCGCGGCGCGGCCCACCGTTTGACTCCCACGGCTGCTGCTCAGTTAACAGCGACACCGCACCAGCCGACCAGTCAACCTGTGAGGAGGGCCCATCGACGTGCAGCGTTCGCGGCAGCACACCGTGACGCATCGCCATCACCATCTTAATCACGCCTGCCACACCAGCCGCCGCTTGCGTGTGGCCGATGTTCGACTTGACCGACCCAAGCCACAGCGGCCGCTGGGCCGGTCGGCCCTGCCCATACGTCGCCAGCAACGCCTGCGCCTCAATCGGATCCCCGAGCGTCGTGCCCGTCCCATGGCCGTCCACCGCATCCACCTGATCGGGCGCGAGACCCGCACTCGCCAGCGCCTGCCGAATGACACGCTGCTGGGAAGGGCCGTTCGGCGCCGTCAGCCCATTGCTCGCGCCATCCTGGTTGACCGCGCTGCCGCGCACAACCCCCAGCACCTCGTGCCCCAGACGCCGCGCGTCCGAGAGCCGCTCGAGGAGCAGCGTCCCGACCCCCTCGGACCAGCCGGTGCCGTCGGCGCCCTCAGCATAGGACTTGCACCGCCCATCAGGCGCAAGGGCGCGCTGACGAGAGAACTCCACGAAGGCGCCCGGCGTCGAGAGCACCGTCACGCCGCCGGCGAGCGCCAGGGAGCACTCTCCAGCGCGCAGCGCCCCGCACGCCAGGTGCAGCGCGACCAGCGAGGAGGAGCACGCCGTGTCGATCGTCACCGCCGGGCCCTCGAAGCCGAAGACGTAGGCCACGCGGCCAGAGGCGACGCTCCCGGCGTTGCCGGTCCCCAGGTACGCCTCCATGTCCTCCGGCACCGACGATAGGCGCGCAGCGTAATCGTGGTACATCACGCCTACAAACACCCCCGTTTGGCTGCCCTCCAGCGACGCCGGGTCGATGCCCGCATCCTCCAGCGCCTCCCAGCACAGTTCCAGCAGGAGCCGCTGCTGGGGATCCATCGCCAGCGCCTCGCGCGGGCTGATTCCGAAGAACTCCGCGTCGAAGTCAGCGGCGTCGTAGAGGAACCCGCCTGCCTCCGCGTAGCTGGTCCCCGGCCGGTCGGGGTCAGGGTCATACAGCGCCTCCAGGTCCCAGCCACGGTCGTCGGGGAACCCCGCGATCGCATCGCCGCCGGCGGCCAGCAGCTCCCACAGCCCCTGCGGCGAGGAGATCGAGTGGCCCACCCCCCCCGGATATCTGCAGCTCATCCCCACGATCGCGATCGGCTCGCGCCCGCGCTCCTCGACCTCCCGCAGGCGCCGCCGAGCCTTGCGCAGGTCGATGGTCATCCGCCTCAGGTACTCGACGTGCTGCTTATCGTCGGTCATTGCCACAATCACCCCTGGTCAGGTCGTGTCCAGCCTGAGCTAGACCGCCCCGAGCTCCCTCTTTGCCAACTCGAGCACCTCGTCCGCCGTCGCCGACCTCACGTCCTCGTCCTCCTCCGCTACCGCCCGTCCATCTTCCAGGCCCGCCAGGAATGCCTGCAGCCGCGTGGCGAGCATCGCCCGCTCGGCGGGGTCACTCGCAATCGCGGACAGCCGGCGTTCGAAGCCGGCGAACTCCGCCTCGGCGGAAACCCTCCCAGGCGCCTCACCGCTGCTCAGCTCAGCCAGCACATGCCGGGCGAGCGCAGCGGAGGTGGGATAGTCGAATACAAGGGTGGCCGGCAGCCGCAGCCCGGTTGCGGCACTCAGGCGGTTACGCAGCTCGATCGCCGCGAGCGAGTCGAACCCGAGCTCTTTGAACGCCCGACCCGCCCGCACCATCTCGGACGAGGCATGCCCGAGCACGCCCGCGGCCTCCGCGCGAACCAGCTCGAGCACGATGCCGCGGCGCTCCCTCTGCGAGACATCGGCCAGGCGCCGCGCGAGCGACCCGCCGGCCTCCCGCGACGCGCGGCGCACCGGCGTGCGCACCATGCCGCGTAGCAGCGCCGGCACCTGCTCTATGCGGGCCCGAGCTCGCCAGCTTGCGATGCCCAGGCGCACTGGCACCACCAGCGCCTCGTGCTGGGCACAGGCCGCGTCGAAAAGCTCCAGGCCTTCCTCGGCGGCCAGCGCTCCCACACCCCAACGCCCCATCCGCGCACGATCCCCATCCCCCAGCCTCGCACCCATGCCGCTCGCCTGATCCCACAGCCCCCAGGCCATCGAGACCGCGGGCAGGCCACAGGCCCTGCGGTGAGCCGCCAGCGCGTCCAGGCACGCGTTCGCAGCCGCATAGTTGCCCTGACCGCCGCTGCCGAAGACGCCAGCGGCCGACGAGAACAGTACGAACGCCGACAGGTTCAAGTCCCTCGTCAGCTCGTGCAGGTGCCAGGCCGCATCCACCTTGGGTGCCAGCACCCGATCAACCCGCTCCGAGGTCAGCGAGCCAATCACGCCGTCGTCTAGGACTCCCGCCGTATGCACCACCGCGCGTAGCGGAAGCCCGTCGGGCAGCGAATCGATCAACCCCTTCAGCGCGTCGCGGTCGCTCACATCGCAGGCCGCGACCGTCACGCGGGCGCCGAGCCCCATCAGCTCCGCCTCGAGCTCGGCCGCTCCCGGAGCCCCGCCACCCCGCCGGCTCGCCAGCACGACACTGCGCACCCCATGCGCCGACACCAGATGTCTGGCCACCAGCGCGCCCAGGCCGCCGGTGCCCCCCGTGAGCAGCACCGTGCCCGCACCGGGGAACTCCCCGGCCGGGCTGGCAGCGGCAGCCTCGGCCTCGACCTCGACCGCCCAACCACCGGTCGGCAGAGACACCCTGCTCAGCCGGGGTACTAGAGGCGCCCCGGCGCGGAGCGCCACCTGCGGCTCGTCCAGCTCCAGCGCCGCGGCAATCGCTCGCCGCAACGCGCCCCCATCGGGCGCATCCACGTCGACTAGCACGAAGCGGCCGGGGCTCTCCGACTGCGCCGAGCGCACCAGGCCCCATACCCCCGCCGCCGCCAAGCCGCCGCCCTCGCCCGGACGCGCAGCGACAGCCCCCCGCGTTACAAACGCCAGCCGCAAGTCCGCAAGCCGATCCTCGGCAAGCCACCCCTGCAGCAGATCCAACGCCCGGTGCACCGCACGGCGCACCGAGCCGGTCACAACGGCCCCCTCGCCGCCTCCATCACCGTCGAGCGTCTCCCCCCCGCAAGGCCCCGCGCCTGCGGCATCTGCGATGCAATCCACAAGCACAAGCTCGGGAGCCGCCGTCCCAACCTCCATAGCCTCCACCAGCGCAGCCGGGTCCTGATAGGCATCGACCGGCTCCCCGGCCGCCCGCAAGGCCCCCGCAAGCTCACCGTCCCCTGCGCCTAGCACAGCCAGCCGGCTGCCAACGCCCGACGGACTCGATACGGCCGGAACCTCGACCCAACCGATCTGGAACAGCGACTCGTGCTGGCCTGAGCGCGCGCTGCCCAACGACTCGGGCGACACCGCGCGCAACGAGAGCGAATCCACCGCAGCCACCAACCTGCCGGCCTCATCGGCCAACACCAGAGACACCGCCCCCGCGCGCGCCCGCACAAGACGCACCCGCAAAGACATCGTCCCCCCAACGCCCAGCCGCACACCACCCCACGAAAACGGCAGCTCCGCTGGACCAACACCACCGACATCCCCGCCACCCACACCAAGACCCAACGCATGCAGCGCGGAGTCGAGCAACGCCGGATGCACACTGAACAATTCAGCCTCCGCACGCTGCTCCTCACCCAACGCTACCTCCACAAATACCTCGCCCTCACGCACCCAAGCAGCCCGAACCCCCCGGAAGGCAGGCCCATATTCAAAGCCCTGTCCAGCCAAGCGCTCATACAGCCCGTCGACCCCGACCGCCCGCGCGCCCTCTGGCGGCCAGGCCCCGCCGGCGAAGCCCGCAGCCTCGCCGGCGGCCGTGCCCAGCGGCTCGCCCACTGCGAGCACGCCGCGCGCGTGACAAGTCCACGACTCCCCCAAGCCCACCACGTCGCCCTCGGAGCCCTCCGAGCGCGAGTAGATCCCCACCGAGCGCCGGCCCTCCTCGTCGGGCCCACCGGCCGACACCTGCAGCTGCACCCCGCCGCACTCCTCCAACACCAGCGGCTCATGCAAAGTGAGCTCCTCCACCAGCCCGCAGCCGACCTCGCCACCCACACACAGCGCCAGCTCCACGAACGCCGTGCCCGGGAGCAGCGCCGCCCCCATCACCACATGGTCCGCGAGCCACGGATGAGACTCCAGCGACAGGCGGCCCGTGAACAGCAGCCCGTCGCCCTCGGCCATCGGGACCGACGCCCCCAACAGCGGATGGCCCGCCGACGCCAAGCCGATCGCGGTGAGATCTCCCGCGCCGCGCCCACCGGAGTGAAGCCAAAAGCGTTCGCGTTGAAACGCATACGTGGGCAGCCCCACACGCCTCGCCCCGGAACCCGCGAATACCCCAGCCCAATCGACGTCCACACCACTAACCCATACCTCGGCCAACGCACCCAGCAACGAACGCGTCTCCCCACGCCCCTCACGCAACACCGACACCGCCGTAGCCGCAACACCCCCCAGCACCTCACCCCGCTCGCCGGCCGCACCCCGCTCACGGGCCCGCTCCTGCCCGCTGGCCTCCCCCAGCTCCCCGGCCGGCTCGCTGGCTAGGCAATCCAGGGTCATCGCGCTGAGGACCGCATCCGGGCCGAGCTCAAGGAAACACCCCACGCCCTCCGCGGCGAGCCAGCCCACGCTATCCCCGAAGCGGACCGTCTCGCGGACATGCCGCACCCAGTACCCAGGGTCACAAAGCTCCCCAGCCGACGCCGCGCGGCCCGTCACGTTCGAGACGACCGGAACCCGCGGCTCACTAAACGCCACAGTCTCAACGACCCCCCTGAACTCCTCGAGCATCCCGTCCATCCGCGGCGAATGAAACGCATGGCTGACCCGCAGCCGCCGCGTCTTAGCACCCCGACCCCCCCACAACCCCGCGAGCTCCAACACCGCGTCCTCATCCCCCGAAAAAACCACCGAACCCGGGCCATTCACCGCCGCCAGCACAACACGCCCCTCAAACCCAGCCAGCGACCCCAGCGCCTCCCGCTCACCAGCCGCCACCGCGACCATCGCACCACCCACCGGCAACTCCCCCATCAGCCGGCCACGAGCCGCCACCAGCCGACACCCATCCTCAAGCGAGAACACACCCGCCACACAAGCCGCGACAAGCTCCCCCACCGAATGACCCAACACAAACCCCGGTCTAACCCCCCAACTCTCCACCAGCCGAAACAACGCCACCTCCAACGCAAACAACCCACACTGCGCGAACAACGTCCCATCCAACAAACCCCCAGACAACTCAGAGAACCCGCCCCCAGACGACTCCCCAGAGAACCCGCCCTCAGCCGCTCCTCCCTCAGCCGTCTGCTCCTCCCCGAATACGACCCCCCGCAGCGAGCACCCCAAGAACCCGTCCAGGTACCCACACGCCTCATCGAACGCGCCGCGGAACACCCCGAACGCGTCATACAACTCGCGGCCCATACCCACCCGCTGCGCGCCCTGACCCGTGAACAAAAACGCGACGCGCTCCCCACCCCCGCCCACGACACCCCGCACCACACCCGGCGCGCTCTCGCCCCGCGCCAACACCCCCAACCCCCCAAGCAGCTCCCCGCGATCCCCGCCCAACACCACCGCGCGATCCTCCAACACCGACCGGCACGCAAGCGAAAACCCAACATCCACCACACCCCCACCCCCATCACCATCACCATCACCATCAGCGTCAGCGTCAGCGTCAGCGAGGAATACCCCCAGCCGCCCCGCCTGCCCCCGCAACCCCCCCTCACCACGACCCGACAACACCCACGGCACCACCCCCAAAGCCCAGCCGCCAGCCACTGAAGAACCAGCCACTGACACGCCGCCAGCCACCGCGCCCCCACCTACCGCGAGACCCGAAGCTGACGAGGTACCCTCCGAGACTGGGGCGTCTTCGAGGATCACGTGTGCGTTAGTGCCGCTGATCCCGAACGAAGAGACCCCCGCGCGGCGCGGCTCGCGGCCCCGCTCCCAGGGCTGCTCCTCTCTCAACAGGCAAACACTGCCCGAAGACCAGTCGACCTCGCTGGAGGGCTCGTCTATGTGCAGTGTCCGCGGCAGCGTCTGGTGGCGGAGCGCCATCACCATCTTGATCACACCCGCGACTCCTGCCGCCGCTTGCGTATGCCCGATATTGGACTTGATCGACCCCAGCCACAACGGGCGTCCCTCCTGCCGGCGCTGCCCATAAGTCGCCAACAGCGCCTGCGCCTCGATCGGGTCGCCCAGCCTGGTGCCCGTGCCATGCGCCTCGACCGCATCGACCTCACCAGGAGCGAGCCCCGCGTTGGCGAGCGCCCGCAGAATCACCCGCTGCTGGGAGGGGCCGTTCGGCGCGGTCAACCCGTTGCTCGCGCCGTCCTGGTTGACCGCGCTGCCCCTCACGAGCGCCAGTACCTCGTGCCCGTTGCGCTGCGCGTCCGAGAGACGCTCCAACAGCAGCACACCTACGCCCTCACCCCAACCCGTGCCATCCGCCGCCTGCGCGAACGACTTGCACCTGCCGTCTCGCGCGAGACCGCGCTGGCGGCTGAAGTCCACGAACACGCCCGGTGTAGCCATCACCGTCACACCACCAGCAAACGCCAGCGAGCACTCACCGCCCCGCAGCGCCCCACTCGCCAAGTGCAACGCGACCAGCGAAGACGAACACGCCGTATTCACCGTCACCGCCGGGCCCTCCAGCCCGAACGTGTAAGCCACTCGACCCGAGACGACGCTCCCAACGTTACCCGTCCCCAGATAACCCTGCACCTCCTCGGGAACCAACCCCAGTGCCCCGGTGCTGTAATCCGAGAAGCTGATACCCGCGAACACACCCGTCTGGCTGCCCCTCAGCGAACGCGAATCGATCCCCGCGCTCTCGACCGCCTCCCAGCACACCTCCAGCAAAAGCCGCTGCTGCGGATCCATCGCAACCGCCTCCCGTGGGCCGATCCCGAAGAAACCCGCGTCGAACTGCGCCGCGTCACGCAGAAACCCACCCTCACACACATAGCTGGTACCCCGATGCTCGGGGTCCGGATCATAAACCGCCTCCAGATCCCACCCACGATCCCCAGGAAACTCAGAGATCGAATCCACACCACCCGCCACGAGCTCCCACAGGTCTCTTGGGGAACACACTCCACCCGGGTAACGGCAGCCCATCCCCACAATCGCGACCGGCTCATCGACCCGCCCCCGCACCACCACCGACGCGGAAACAGACGCCCTGCCCCCAACCCCGACCTCACCCAACAAATACCCAGCCAGCTCAACAGGCGAAGGATAATCAAACACCACAGTACTCGCCAAACGCAACCCCGTCACAACCTGCAACCGGTTACGCAACTCCACCGCAGCAAGCGAATCGAACCCAAGCTCCTTAAACGCCCGCCCCACCCCCACCATCTCCGCAGAAACATGCCCCAACACACCCGCCGCCTCACCCCGCACCAACGCCAACACCACACGCTCACACTCCACCCCCGACAAACCAACAAGACGAGCCGCCAGGCCACTACCGGCAACACCCACATCCGCGTCAGCTGCTGTCCCTCGCAGAACCCGCTGGACCTCCGGCAGATCACTGATCAAAGGACGCGAGCGCGCCGAGGCATAAGACAACGCATAACGCTCCCACTCCAAGTCAGCGACAACCAGACGAGCCTCATCATCATCAAGCACACGCTGCAGCGCACCAAGCGCCAACTCCGGCGCCATCTCGCGTATCCCACGCCGACTCAACTGCTCACCAACACCCGCCGCCATCCCCTCTCCCGCCCACGCACCCCACGCCACCGACGTCGCCGCTAAACCCCGCGCGCGACGATACTCAGCCAGAGCATCCAAAAACGCATTCCCAGCCGCATAACCACACTGGCCACCAGAACCCAACGTGCCCGCGATCGAGGAAAACAACACAAACGCAGACAGACCCATACCCTCGGTCAACTCATGCAAACACCACGCCCCATCCGCCTTACCAGCCAACACACCCTCGAGCTCCCCCACCGTCAACTCATCCACCGCACCACCATCAACAAGACCCGCCACGTGGAACACCCCGCCGAGCGGGTACTCCTCAGGCACCGAAGCGAGCAACCCCCGCAACTGCTCACGGTCACCGACATCACAAGCGGCCACACTCACCCCCGCACCCAGCCCCACGAGCTCCTCCTCGAGCTCCCCGACACCCGGCGCGTCCTGCCCCCGACGACTCGCTAACACGATGTGCTCCGCCCCACCACGCGCGAGCCACCGCGCGACGTGCCCCCCAAGCGCGCCCGTGCCACCCGTCACCAACACCGTCCCCACCGGCGCCCAAACCCTCCCCGGCCGCCCACGACCCACCGGAGCACGCACCAAACGCCTAGCGAACACCCCCGAAGAACGTACCGCCACTTCATCCTCACCACCCAACCCCGACAACACATCGCACAAACGCCCCAAACAACGCTCATCGAGCTCCACCGGTAAATCGACCAAGCCACCCCAACGCCCCGGCTCCTCCAACCCAAGCACCCGACCCAAACCCCACACCATCCCCTGCGCCGGGCTCTCAACCCGATCCCCAACACCCACCGACACACCACCCCGCGTCACACACCACAACGGCGCCCCCACACCCACATCCCCCAACGCCTGCGCCAACACCAACGACCCCGCCACACCCCGCGGAACACCCCCACCAACCCCACCACAACCCCCACCCAACCCAACCAACGACAACACACCACCCACCACACCAACACCCTCAGAAAACCCACCAGCCGCCAACCCACCAGCCACCAGCCCACCAGCCGACTCGTCCCCTACCAGCCCGCCCCCCGCAAACCCACCAGCCAACACCCCCCGCAGCCGCCCAGCCAACCCCTCACGCTCCACACCAACCCCATCCACATCGACCCTCACAACCCGCGCTCCCCGCGCCCCAAGCGCACCCACCACACCCCCAACCAGCCCCTCACCACACTCACCAGCCGCAACGACAACCAGCCACACACCCCCCAACAACCCCACCGGCTCACCACCCACCGGCTGCCACCGCACCCGATAACGCCACCCATCCACAACCCCCCGCTCAACCCGACCCCGCCGCCACGCCGCAAGCACCGGCAACACACCCTCCAACCCACCAACCCCACCCTCAACCCCAAGCTCCCCAGCCAACCCCTCAACATCCCCAGCCTCCACCGCCTCCCAAAACCCAAACTCGACCGGATCCACACCCCCCGACACCACACCAACATCCCCCACGCCACGCCCACCCGCTTCAAGCCAATACCGCTCACGCTGAAACGCATACGCAGGCAACCCCACACGCCTCGCCCCAGAACCCGCGAACACCCCAACCCAATCCACATCCACACCACCAACCCACACCCCAGCCAACGCACCCAACAACGAACGCGCCTCCCCACGCCCCTCACGCAACACCGACACCGCCGTAGCCGCAACACCCCCCAGCACCCCACCCAGCTCCCCCGCACCCAGCTCACGAGCCCGCTCCTGCCCGCTGGCCTCCCCCAGCTCCCCGGCCGGCTCGCTGGCTAGGCAATCCAGGGTCATCGCGCTGAGGACCGCATCCGGGCCGAGCTCAAGGAAACACCCCACGCCCTCCGCGGCGAGCCAGCCCACGCTATCCCCGAAGCGGACCGTCTCGCGGACATGCCGCACCCAGTACCCAGAGTCACAAAGCTCCCCAGCCGAAGCCGCGCGGCCCGTCACGTTGGAGACGACCGGAACCCGCGGCTCACTAAACGCCACGGTCTCAACGACCCCCCTGAACTCCTCGAGCATCCCGTCCATCCGCGGCGAATGAAACGCATGGCTGACCCGCAGCCGCCGCGTCTTAGCGCCCCGACCCTCCCACAACCCCGCGAGCTCCAACACCGCGTCCTCATCCCCCGAAAAAACCACCGAACCCGGGCCATTCACCGCCGCCAGCACAACACGCCCCTCAAACCCAGCCAGCGACCCCAGCGCCTCCCGCTCACCAGCCGCCACCGCGACCATCGCACCACCCACCGGCAACTCCCCCATCAGCCGGCCACGAGCCGCCACCAGCCGACACCCATCCTCAAGCGAGAACACACCCGCCACACAAGCCGCGACAAGCTCCCCCACCGAATGACCCAACACAAACCCCGGTCTAACCCCCCAACTCTCCACCAGCCGAAACAACGCCACCTCCAACGCAAACAACCCACACTGCGCGAACAACGTCCCATCCAACCCACCCCCAGACAACTCAGAGAACCCGCCCCCAGACGACTCGCCAGAGAACCCGCCCCCAGACGCCCCTCCCTCAGCCGTCTGCTCATCCCCGAACACGACCCCCCGCAGCGAGCACCCCAAAAACCCATCCAGATACCCACACGCCTCATCGAACGCGCCCCTGAACACCCCGAACGCGTCATACAACTCGCGGCCCATACCCACCCGCTGCGCGCCCTGACCCGTGAACAAGAACGCGACGCGCTCCCCACCCCCGCCCACGACACCCCGCACCACACCCGGCGCGCTCTCGCCCCGCGCCAACACCCCCAACCCCCCAAGCAGCTCCCCGCGATCCCCGCCCAACACCACCGCGCGATCCTCCAACACCGACCGGCACGCAAGCGAAAACCCAACATCCACCACACCCACACCCCCATCAGCATCCACATCAGCGTCAGCGTCAGCGTCAGTGTCAGTGTCAGCGTCGGTATCAGTGTCGGTGTCAGCGAGAAATACCCCCAGCCGCCCCGCCTGCCCCCGCAACCCCCCCTCACCACGACCCGACAACACCCACGGCACCACCCCCAAAGCCCAGCCACCATCCACTGAAGAGCCAGCCACAGACGAGGAGCCAGCCACAGACGAGGAGCCAACCGCCGCGCCCTCACCTACCGACGCGCCCTCATCTACCGCGAGACCATCAGCCAGCGCACCCGAAGCTAACGCAGGAGCCCCAAGCGAGGCCGGCGAGGGAACCGCCCGTGAAACGGGTGCCTCCTCGAGGATCACGTGTGCGTTAGTGCCGCTGATCCCGAACGAGGAGACCCCCGCGCGGCGCGGCCCACCGTTTGACTCCCACGGCCGCTGCTCTCTCAGCAGCTGCACGCGGCCCGTCGACCAGTCGACCTCGCTGGAGGGCTCGTCTATGTGCAACGTCCGCGGTAGCGTCTGGTGGCGGAGCGCCATCACCATCTTGATCACGCCCGCGATACCCGCCGCCGCGGCGGCGTGCCCGATATTCGACTTCACCGACCCTAACCACAGCGGGCGGTCCTCGGGGCGACCCTGCCCATAAGTCGCGAGTAGCGCCTGCGCCTCGATCGGGTCACCCAGCCTGGTGCCCGTGCCATGCGCCTCGACCGCATCGACCTCGCCAGGAGCGAGCCCCGCGCTCGCGAGCGCCCGCAGGATCACTCGCTGCTGCGCGAGCCCATTCGGCGCCGTCAACCCGTTGCTCGCGCCATCCTGGTTCACAGCGCTCCCACGCACGACCCCCAACACCCGATGCCCGTTACGCTGCGCGTCCGAGAGACCCTCCAACAACACCACGCCGACGCCCTCACTCCAGCCCGTCCCGTCCGCCGCGTCCGCGAACGACTTGCACCGCCCATCCCCGGCGAGACCGCCCTGGCGAGCGAACTCGACAAACGCATCAGGCGTAGCCATCACCGCCACACCACCCGCTAACGCCAGCGCACACTCACCCCCCCGCAACGCCCCACACGCCAAATGCAACGCGACCAGCGAAGACGAACACGCCGTATCCACCGACACCGCAGGGCCCTCCAACCCAAACAAGTAAGCGACGCGGCCCGACACCACGCTCCCGCTACCACCCGTCAACCGGTAACCCTCAAGACCCTCCACCGAGCCCGACCCAGCGCCCACCCCATACCCAGAAGAACTAACCCCAGCGAACACCCCCGTCTGACTACCCCTCAACGAACGCGAATCGATCCCCGCGTCCTCGACCGCCTCCCAACAAGCTTCCAGCAAAAGCCGCTGCTGCGGATCCATCGCGAGCGCCTCCCGCGGGCCGATCCCGAAGAACCCCGGGTCAAACTCACCCGCATCATACAAAAACCCGCCCTCACGCACAAAACTAGCCCCCGGACGATCCCGATCCACACCACCAAGAACCCCCAAATCCCAACCCCGGTCCACCGGGAACCCACCAATCGCATCACCACCCCCACGAACGAGCCCCCACAACTCCCCCGGCGAACGCACACCCCCCGGGAACCGACAACTCACCCCCACAATCGCGACGGGCTCATCGACCCGCCCCCGCACCACCACCGACGCGGAAACAGACGCCCTGCCCCCAACCCCGACCTCACCCAACAAATACCCAGCCAGCTCAACAGGCGAAGGATAATCAAACACCACAGTACTCGCCAAACGCAACCCCGTCACAACCTGCAACCGGTTACGCAACTCCACCGCAGCAAGCGAATCGAACCCAAGCTCCTTAAACGCCCGCCCCACCCCCACCATCTCCGCAGAAACATGCCCCAACACACCCGCCGCCTCACCCCGCACCAACGCCAACACCACACGCTCACACTCCACCCCCGACAAACCAACAAGACGCTGTTGCAGGGACCCCCTCGCTGCGACTCCGCTGCGGCGTGAGGGTCTGCGGATCAAACCATCCAGCAGCGCTGGCAGCTCTCCAACCCTGGCCCGCGCACGCAACACCGCGGTATCCAGTCGCACCGGAAGGACCAGCGTCTCGCCCGCGAGGCAGGCCGCGTCGAACAGCTCCAACCCCTGCTCGGAGGAGACCGTGAGCAGACCCCCGCGCGCCATCCGCGCCAAGTCGCTCTCACGCAGACGACCAGTCATACCAGCCGCCTGCGCCCACGGCCCCCACGCCATCGAAGTCGCCGGGAGCCCCCGAGCCTCGCGGTACCCCGCGAGCGCGTCCAGGAACGCGTTCGCGGCCGCATAGCTGCCCTGACCCGGGCCGCCGAGAGTGCCAGCGACCGAGGAGAACAACACGAACGCCCGTAGATCCATGTGGCTGGTCAACTCATGTAGATGCCACGCCCCGGCCGCCTTCGGTGCCAGCACCCGCTCCACGCTCTCCTCGCTCAACGAGCCGATCACACCATCATCGAGAACGCCCGCCGCGTGTACCACCATGCTCAAGGGGTGCTCCACCGGCACTCCCTCGAGCAACGCCTGAACCTGGCCGCGGTCAGCCACATCGCACTCAGCGACCACCACCTCGGCGCCCAGCTCGGACAGCTCCACCACGAGCTCGCTCGCACCAGGCGCCCCCAACCCCCGCCGGCTGGCCAGCAACACACGACGCATACCATGCTCGCTCACCAAATGCCGAGCCACCAAGGCACCCAGCCCCCCGGTGCCACCCGTGATCAGCACCGTACCCCCCGCCTGCACCGACGCAGCGGGCAACCTCAGCACATTCTTGCCGACATGCCGCGCCTGGCTCATAAACCGGAACGCATCCCGCGCACGCCGCACATCCCACACCCTCAGCGGCAAAGGCTCGACCACACCACGCTCGAACAACACCAGCAACTCGCAGAACATCTCCCCAATACGCTCATGCCCGGCATCCATCAAATCGAACGCCCGGTAAACCACACCCTCATGAGTCTCCGCGACCACCTCAGGGTCACGGATATCGGTCTTACCCATCTCGAGGAACCGGCCACCCCCCGGCAACAGCTCGAGCGAGGCATCCACGAACTCCCCCGCAAGCGAATTCAGCACAACATCCACGCCACGCCCACCAGCCGCCCCCAAGAACCGCTCCTTGAACCCAAGATCACGAGACGAAGCCACACGCTCCCCGCCCAACCCCAGCGACTCCAGAACACCCCACTTACCAGGGCTCGCCGTCGCGAACACCTCAGCACCGAGATACCCAGCCAGCTGCACAGCAGCCATCCCGACCCCACCCGTCGCAGCATGTACCAGCAGGCGCTCTCCCTCCCCCAGCCCAGCCAGATCAACCAGCGCGTAATACGCCGTCAAGAACACAATCGGAACCGAAGCGGCCTGCACGAACGACCACCCCCGCGGTATCCGAACAACCAGCCGGTGATCAGCGACCGCGACCGGGCCGAACGCCCCACCAAACAACCCCATCACCCGATCACCCACAGCAAACCCCTCAACCCCCGGGCCGACCTCCAACACCACACCCGCGCCCTCGCCACCAACCGACCCCCCACCCGGATACATACCCAAAGCAACCAGCACATCCCGAAAATTCACACCCGCCGCACGCACGCCCACACGAACCTGCCCAACACCCAGCGGACCACCCACCTCCGGACAAGCCACCAAACACAACCCCTCAAGCGTCCCCCCACCAGCATCCAACCGCCACTCCGCGACCCCCTCCGGGGCAGCCAAAACACCACTCGATCCGACCCGCGCCAGCCGAGGAACGAACACCTCCCCCCCACGCACCGCGATCTGCTCCCCAACCCCCGGCCGCTCACCCCCCCCAACCACCGCAGACAACACCCCCCACGAAACCTCCTCACCATCCACATCAACCAACACAAACCGCCCCGGATGCTCCACCTGCGCCGAACGCACCAACCCCCACACCGCGCCACCCACCAAATCCCGCACACCCTCCCCCACCCCAACAGCAACAGCCCCACACGTCACCACCACCAGCCGACACCCCTCAAACCCCGCATCACCAAGCCACCCCTGCAACACACCCAACACACCCCCAACACCCACCCCCACACCACCCAACACACCACCCACACCACCCACCGCCCCATCCGCAGCCACACCACCCACAGCAGCCACCGCCCCACCAGCAGCCTCGGCCTCGCCAAACAAACCAAAAAGCACCACCTCGGGAACCCGGGCGCCGCCCTCGATCGCCCGACTCAAGGACCCCAAATCAGCATGCGCCACAGGCTCCCCCCCGCCCGCCCGCAGAGCCCCAGCAAGCCCCACACCCGGAACGCCAAGCACCACCCACTCAACGGCCGCCCGTGACGCCGATACCACCGGGGAGACAGACGGGGTAACCCACTCCAAACCGAACAAACAATCAGAAAAAGTGCCCTGCGCTCGATCCAGGGACACCGCGGACACCGGGCGCGCTACCAGCGAATCGACCGAAGCGACGAGCTCACCAGCATCATCAGCCACCACCAAAGAAACCACGCCCTCCCCAACCGGGCGAAGCCTGACCCGCAGCGCAGAAGCACCCGCAGCGAACAACTGCACCCCACCCCACGAGAACGGCAAACGCACCTCACGCTCCACACGACCCTCACCCTCCCCCCACAAGCGCAACCCGCTCGCATGCAGCGCAGCATCCAACAACGCCGGATGCACACCGAACAAGGCTGCCTGCGCCCGCTCGCCCTCGGGCAGCGACACCTCGGCGAACACCTCATCCCCGCGCCGCCACGCCGCCGTAAGCCCCTGAAAAGCAGGCCCATAATCCAAGCCCAACTCAGCTAAATCGTCATACAGATCCCCACACTCCACAGGCTGTGCACCCTCCGGAGGCCACACCCCCCCAACCACAGCCTCCGGGCGCTCATCCAAGGCTCCCCGTTGACCTGCCGGCACCCCACTCGAAGCCAGCACACCACAAGCATGATGCGTCCACTCCTCCCCAGACGACAATCCACCATCAAGCCCACCAGAACGACAATAAATATCTACCGGCCGCCGCCCCGCCTCGTCAGCCTCACCCACCACAACCTGCAACTGAACCTCACCCTGCTCGCTCAACACCAACGGCGCCTCCAACGTCAACTCAGACACCAACCCAGCACCAACCTGCCCCCCCACATACAAAGCAAGCTCCACAAACGCCGAACCCGGCAACAACACCACACCCATCACCACATGATCAGCAAGCCAAGGATGCATCGCGATCGACAAACAACCCGTGAACAACCACCCCCCACCACCAGCCAACTCCACCGCCGCACCCACAAGCGGATAACCCGTCGCACCCAAACCAACAGAAGCAATACTACCCCCACCCACCGGCACCTCAAGCCAATACCGCTCACGCTGAAACGCATACGTCGGCAACCCCACACGCCTAGCCCCCGAGCCCGCGAACACCCCAGCCCAATCGACATCCACCCCACCAACCCACACCTCGGCCAACGCAGCCACAAGTACCCGACACTCCGAGCGACCACCCCGCAACACCGGCACCACCGAAGGCCGGAACGCATTCTCACCACCAGCATCCCCCTGGTCAGCGAAGCACTCACTAACCATCGCGCTGAGGACCGCGTCCGGGCCGAGCTCAAGGAAACACCCCACGCCCTCACCCACAAGCCAGCCGACACCGTCCGCGAACCGAACAGTCTCGCGGACATGAGACACCCAATACTCTGCTGAGCACATCCGCTCAGCAGACACTGGCTCACCCGTCAAGTTCGACACAATCAGTACCCGCGGCTTCGCAAAGGAAACACCCTGGACGATCTGTGCAAATTCCTCGAGCATCGGATCCATCCGCGGCGAATGAAACGCATGCGAGACCCGCAGCCGCCTCGTCTTGCGCCCCCGGTCCCGCCACACCCCAGCCAGCTCCAGAACCCCACCCTCATCGCCGGAAACCACAACCGCAGCCGGCCCATTCACCGCAGCCAGCGCAACACGTCCGTCAAAACCAGCCAACGTCTCCAGTACCTCATGCTCAGAAGCCTGGATCGACACCATCGCACCCCCACTTGGCAACGCCTGCATCAACCGGCCCCGGGCCGCCACCAGCATGCACGCATCCTCGAGCGAGAACACCCCCGCCACGTGTGCAGCGACGAGCTCCCCGACCGAATGACCAATCAAGAAATCCGGGCGCACGCCCCACTCCTCCACAAGCCTGAACAGGGCCACCTCGAGCGCAAACAGTCCAGCCTGAGTGAACATCGTCTCGTCCAACGGCCCCGCCCCAGAAGACCCGCCCTCAGCCGCCTGCTCCTCCCCGAACACGACCCCTCGCAGCGAGCACCCCAAAAACCCGTCCAGATACCCACACGCCTCATCGAACGCGCCCCTGAACACCCCGAACGCGTCATACAACTCGCGGC
This sequence comes from uncultured Solirubrobacterales bacterium, assembly GCA_963715925.1. Classification (GTDB taxonomy): domain Bacteria; phylum Actinomycetota; class Thermoleophilia; order Solirubrobacterales; family Solirubrobacteraceae; genus Palsa-744. Next base: position 872,108 of record OY970282.1, read on the forward strand.
CCATACCCACGCGCTGAGCGCCCTGGCCACTGAACAAAAATGCGACTCGCCCGCTACTTTCGACCGCTTCACCTTTCACCAGATTCGGAGCGGTCCCGCCTCCGGCAAGCAGGCCAAGACCTCTCAGCAAGCTCTCTCTATCTCCCCCGAGCACCACCGCTCGGTGCTGCAGCGCCGTACGGCATGAAAGCGAAAACCCAACATCAACCACGTCCAGCTCAGGATCGCTCCCGACCCGCTCCAGCAACCGCTCGGCCTGACCGCGAAGCCCAGCCTCAATCGCACCCGAGAGCACCCACGGCACCGCGTCGGCCTCCAGCAGACCATCGGCCGGAACGCGAGCCTCGCTGGCGAGAGAATCGGCGACGGCGACAGACCCATCGTGGCCGGAGGAGGCCTTGATCGGATCGTCCCGAGGCGCTTCCTCGATGATCACATGCGCGTTGGTGCCGCTGATCCCGAACGAAGAAATCCCTGCCCGGCGGGGCTGCTCATCCGTCTCCCACGGCCGCTCCTCTCTCAGCAGCGACACCGCGCCGACAGACCAGTCCACATGTGTGGAAGGCTCGTCGACATGCAGCGTCCTCGGCAGCAGACCATGGCGTAGGGCCATCACCATCTTGATCACTCCAGCTACGCCCGCCGCCGCCTGGGTATGACCGATATTCGACTTGACAGACCCGAGCCACAACGGCCTATCCAGCGGTCGCTCCCGCCCATATGTCGCCAGCAGTGCCTGCGCCTCGATCGGATCGCCCAGCCTGGTGCCCGTACCATGCGCCTCGACCACATCGACCTGCTCCGGTGCAAGCCGCGCATTGCCCAGCGCCTGAGCGATCACCCGCTGCTGAGAGGGCCCATTGGGTGCCGTCAGCCCGTTGCTCGCGCCATCCTGGTTGACTGCGCTGCCACTTATCAGCGCCAGCACGGGATGGCCAAGACGCTTGGCATCGCTAAGGCGCTCCACCAACAGCACGCCCACACCCTCGCTCCACCCGACACCGTCCGCGCTGTCTGCAAAAGGCTTGCACCGGCCGTCGGGGGCGAGACCGCGCAGGCGGGCGAAGTCCACAAGCATCGCCGGCGATGCCATCACCGTCGCCCCACTCACCAGCGCCAGCGAACACTCCCCCTCCCGCAGCGCCTGACACGCCAGGTGCAGCGCTACCAGCGAGGAAGAGCAAGCGGTATCCACCGTCACCGCCGGGCCCTCCAACCCAAGTGCATAGGCCACCCGGCCAGAGGCGACGCTTCCAGCGCCGCCAGTACCAAGATACCCTTCAAGGTCACGAGGCACCGACGCCAGGCCCACACCGTAATAGTGATACATCACACCAGCGAACACCCCAGTCTGAGTTCCCAGCAATGAAGACGGGTCGATGCCCGCATCCTCCAACGCCTCCCAGGACGTTTCCAGTAAAAGCCGCTGTTGAGGGTCCATCGCCAGCGCCTCGCGCGGACCGATTCCGAAAAACGCGGGATCAAACTCCCCGGCATCGTAGAGGAACCCACCCTCTCGCGTGTAGCATGTTCCCGGCCGATCGGGATCGGGGTCATACAATCCCTCCAGATCCCACCCGCGATCGGTCGGGAAATGGGAGATGGCATCCGTGGCGGAGGCTACCATCTCCCATAGCTGCTCCGGCGATCTCACACCACCCGGATATCGGCAGCTCATCCCCACGATCGCAAGGGGCTCCTTCGACACTTTGAGAAGCAATTCATTCTGTCGCCGCAGGCGGTCGGATTCCATGACCGACGCGCGTAGCGCTTCGACAACCTGGTCCCTGGAGGTGGCCATCATGCACTCCCCCCGTTGGGCCCTGTCGTCGAGCGGGTGTTATCAAGCGTCCTCTTGACGAGGCTCTCGACATCCATCGCGTAAACCTGATCGGTATCTTCGAGTGAGGCCGATGACAAGTCTCCGCCGTCGAAGTTCGCGACGCGCAATAGGATCTCCATCAACCCAGCCTCTCGCAGGCGAGTAAGAGGAATGGATGCGATAATCTCTCGGAGCTCAGCGTCTCTGGAATTTGGATCTGTGACTCCAGCGATATCGGGTAGCAGCTGGTTCACCAAATATCCCACTAACACCGACGGTGTTGGGTGGTCGAAGATGAGTGTGGCGGGTAGTCGTAGGCCTGTGGTTGTGGTGAGGCGGTTGCGTAGTTCGACGGCGGCGAGGGAGTCGAACCCGAGTTCCTTGAATGTCCGCTGGGATTCGACTGCGGCGGGTGAGAGGTGCCCTAGCACGGCGGCTGCTTGGGCGCGTACGAGCTCGAGTACGACGCGTGCGCGCTCTGTCTCGGGTAGGTCGGCTAGGCGTTGCGCGAGGGGCCGGTCGGGGGTTGTGCTCGCGCGGGGGGGTGGTGTGTGGATCAAGCCGCGTAGCAGTTCCGGCAGCGTTTCTGCTCGCGCGTGTGCGCGTAGCGTCGTGGTGTCCAGCCGGGCGGGGATCAGTAGCGCTGGCTCCAACTCGCTCGCTGCGTCAAACAGCCGCAGGCCGTGCTCGGTGGTGAGCGGGAGCGTCCCCGCGCGTCGCAGGCGCGCGAGCTGCGCCTCGTCGAGGTGCCCAGTCATGCCGGTGTCTTGCGACCATGGGCCCCACGCCATCGAGACGGCCGGTAGGCCCCGCGCGCGGCGGTACGCCGCGAGCGCGTCCAGGAACGCGTTCGCCGCGGCGTAGCTGCCCTGGCCAGGGCTGCCGAGCGTCGCGGCGATCGAGGAGAACAGCACGAATGCCCGCAGATCCAAGTGCTCAGTCAGCTCGTGCAGGTGCCACGCCCCATCCACCTTCGGCGCGAGCACGCCTGCTAGGCGCTCCGCGGTGAGCGACTCGAGCACACCATCGTCGAGTACCCCCGCAGCGTGCACCACGGCGCTCAGCGGGTGCTCCGCCGGTACCCCTTCCAGCAGCGCCCGCAGCTGAGACCTGTCGGACACGTCGCACGCGACGATCGCAACCTCCACACCCATGCCGGACAGCTCCGCCGCGAGCTCCTGCGCACCAGAGGCCCCCGGGCCCGCGCGGCTGGCCAGCAGCAGCCGACGCACACCGTGACGCTCCGCCAAATGCCTCGCCAGCCCGGCGCCCAGCCCCCCCGTGCCACCGGTGATCAACACCGTGCCCTCGGAGTCCAATGAGGCCGCGGGGACGCTCAGCACGTTCTTACCGACGTGCCGCGCCTGGCTCATGAAGCGCAACGCCTCCGGCGCGCGGCGTACATCCCACGCCGTGAGGGGCAACAGCTCGAGCTCGCCGCGCTCGAAGCACCCCACGATCTCGACCAGCATCTCCCCGATGCGCTCGGGACCGGCCTCCATCAGGTCGAACGCGCGGTAGGCGACGCCCCGGTGAGCATCCGCGACCGCGACCGGATCGCGGACATCGGTCTTGCCCATCTCCACGAACCGCCCACCCCCCGGCAGCAGCTCAAGCGAGGCGTCCACGAAATCCCCCGCTAGCGAGTTCAACACGACGTCCACGCCACGCCCACCGGTCGCCCCCAGGAACAGCTCCCTGAACCCGAGCTCACGAGACGACGCGACACGCTCCCCGCTCAACCCCAGCGACTCGAGCACACCCCACTTACCCGGGCTCGCCGTCCCGAACACCTCCGCGCCGAATCGCCTCGCCAACTGCACAGCAGCCATGCCGACCCCACCCGCCGCGGAATGGACCAACAGCCGCTCACCCTCCCGCAGGGCGGCCAGATCCACCAGCGCGTAGTACGCCGTCAGGAACACGATCGGCACAGACGCCGCCTCCGCGAACGACCACCCCCCCGGTATCCGCGCCAGCAAACGACGATCCACGACCGCGACCGGACCGAACCCACCCGACAGAAGCCCCATCACACGATCACCGGGCGCGAGATCCTCGACCCCCGGGCCGACCTCCAGCACCACACCCGCGCCCTCGCTGCCGACCGCACCGCCACCCGGGTACATACCCAGGGCGATCAGCACATCGCGGAAATTCACTCCCGCGGCACGCACGGCGACACGCACTTGGCCGGCTTTGAGGCTCTCCGCCACCTCTGGAGATGCAACCAGCGCGAGATCCTCGAACGTGCCGCCCCCACCAGCCTCCAGCCGCCACTGCGCAACCCCCACCGGGGGCGCCAACACACCGGCAGAGCCCACCTTCGCTACCCGCGGAACGAACACACCACCCCCACGGACCGCGGCCTGCTCACCAGCCCCCGACCGGTTTTCGTCCGCGAGCACCGAAGGCAACGCCTCCCACGAAGCCCGCTCACCATCGACGTCGACAAGCACAACCCGCCCCGGATGCTCCGACTGCGCGGAGCGCACCAAACCCCACACCGCGCCACCCACCAAATCCCGCACACCCTCCCCAGCCCCCACCCCAACAGCCCCACACGTCACCACCACCAGCCGACACCCGGCAAACCGCTCCTCAGCAAGCCACTCCCGCAACAACCCCAACACACCCCCAACACCCACCCGCACACCACCCGGCACACCAACCCCACCAGCACCAACCATCTCCCCGCGAGCCCCGCCAGCCGCCCCACCACTAACCGTCTCCCCGCGAGCCCCACCAGCAACCACCTCCCTACGAGCCCCACCTGCCGCCCCACTACCGACCGTCTCCTCGCGAGCCCCGCCAGCCGCCCCGCCAACGGCCTCCCAGCCGATACCGCTCCCCGCCGGCGGGCAACAGCAGAACACCACACCCGGCGCCCCGTCATCCTCCCCGTCAAGCGCCCCCCCGAGCGCCGCGAGATCCGGATAAACCCCCACAGACCCCCCCAGCGCACCCACAAGCCCCGCAGGCGCATCCCCCACCACCGCCCACCCACCAGCAGCCGCAGCGGCAGACGCCACCCCACCCGAGCCAGCCACGACCGACACCCAATCCACACAAAACAACGAATCCCGCACACCACCAGCCTCAGCGAGCTGCCCAGCCGACACCTCCCGCAAAACCAGAGAACCCACCGAAACGACCGGCCCACCCCCCTCATCGACCGCTACCAACGACACCCCACCCCCACCCACAGGCGCCACACACACACGCAACACCGACGCGCCAGCAGCGAACAACGAAACATCGCTCCACGAGAACGGCAACCCCACCACACCCCCCTCGCGACCCCCCCCCACACCAGGCAAACCGACACCGAGCCCATGCAACGCCGCGTCCAACAACGCCGGATGCACCCCAAACAAACCCGCGCGACCCCGCTCCCCCTCCACCAACGCGACCTCCACGAACACCTCGCCCCCACGCCGCCACACACCCCGCAACCCCTGAAACACCGGGCCATACTCCAAACCCCGCTCAGCCAAAACCCCATAAACATCCCCCACATCCACACGCTCCGCATCCACAGGAGGCCACACCCCCACTCCGGGCGCCAACCCCACCGCCACCCGCGGCTCCACGGGCGCAAGCACCCCCTCAGCGTGATGCACCCACTCCCCCCCAGACCCCAACCCATCAACCCCCGCGCCCTCCCCACGCGCATACACACCCAAAACACGACACCCCTCACCATCCGCCTCGCCGACCACGACCTGCAACTGCACCTCGCGCTCCTCGCTCAACACAAGCGGCGCGTGCAAAGTCAACTCCCGCACACACCCCACACCAAGCTCACCACCAACATGCAACGCGAGCTCCAAAAACGCCGTGCCCGGCAACAACACACCACCCAACACCACATGATCCGCAACCCACGGATGATCCCGCAACGACAACCGACCCGTGAACAACCACCCCTCACCCACAGCCATCGAAACCGCCGCACCCAACAAAGGATGACCCGCCGGCACCAAACCAACCGCCACGACATCCCCCACACCAGACCCACTCGACTTGAGCCAAAAACGCTCACGCTGAAACGCATACGTCGGCAGCCCCACACGCCTCGCCCCGGAACCCGCGAACACCCCAGCCCAATCGACGTCCACACCACGCACCCACACTTGCGCCAGGCCCGCAAACAGCGAACGAGCCTCACCCTGCCCCGGGCGCAATACCGGAACCGCCACAGCCCCAGCGCCCCCCGGCCCATCACCCCGCTCACCGGCCACACCCCGCCCACCGTCACGCTCACTGCCCGATCCGCTGACCGACCCACCAGCCAAACACTCCAGGGTCATAGCGCTGAGTATCGCGTCGGGGCCGAGCTCGAGGAAACACCCCACGCCCTCAGCCGCGAGCCAGCCGACGCTATCCGCGAACTGCACCGTCTCGCGGACATGCCTAACCCAATACTCAGGGTCACAAAGCTCCCCACCCGACGCCGCGCGACCTGTCACATTCGAAACGACCCCGAACCGCGGCTCCCCGAACTCAACCCCCTCAGCGACACCCCTGAACTCCTCAAGCATCCCGTCCATCCGCGGTGAATGAAACGCGTGGCTGACCCGCAGCCGCCGCGTCTTAGCGCCCCGCCCCTCCCACACCCCCGCCAGCTCCAGCACCGCGTCCTCATCACCAGAAAACACCACCGAACCCGGACCATTCACCGCCGCCAACGCAACACGACCCTCATACTCAGCCAGCGACCGCCGCGCCTCTCCCTCGGACGCCCCCACCGCGACCATCGCCCCACCTCCCGACAACCCCCCCATCAGCCGGCCGCGAGCCGCGACCAGCCGACACCCATCCTCCAACGAGAACACCCCCGCCACATGAGCCGCCACAAACTCCCCCACCGAATGACCCAACACAAACTCCGGCCTCACACCCCATCCCTCCACCAACCGAAACAACGCCACCTCCAACGCGAACAACCCCGCCTGCGTATAAACCGTCTCATCCAAAGACCCCGACCCCTCAACACCGAACACCACATCCCGCAACGAACACCCCAAAAACCCATCAAAATACCCACACGCCTCATCGAACACAGCCCTGAACACCGGAAACGCCTCATACAACTCCCGGCCCATACCCACCCGCTGCGCGCCCTGACCCGTAAACAAAAACGCGACACGCTCCCCACCAACACTCGCCATACCGCGCACCACACCCGGTGCGTCCTCCCCCCGCGCCAACACCCCAAGACCCCCAAGCAGCTCCCCACGATCCCCACCCAACACCACCGCGCGATCCTCCAACACCGACCGGCCCGCAAGCGAAAACCCAACATCAACCACACCCACATCCCGCTCCTCCACCACAAACGCCCCCAGCCGCCCCGCCTGCCCACACAACCCCCCCTCACCACGACCCGACAACACCCACGGCACCACCCCCAAAGCCCAGCCACCATCGACTGAAGAGCCAACCACAGAGGCGTCCGCCGATCCCCCGCCCGATCCCGCAGCCTGCTCGTCGGACCCACCGGCCCACCCAGCCGAACCAGCCGCCGACTCCACCGAAACCGGCGCCTCCTCGAGGATCACATGCGCGTTGGTGCCGCTGATCCCAAACGCCGAAACCCCCGCCCGGCGGGGCCGGTCGGCGCGCGTCCAAGGGACCTCCTCGACCAGCAGCGAGACTGCCCCGTCCCCCCAATCGACCTCCGTGGTCGGCTCGTCCACGTACAGAGTCCGGGGCAGCACGCCGCGCTGCAGCGCCAGCACCATCTTGATTACCCCGGCGACACCCGCCGTCGCCTGGGTGTGGCCGATGTTCGACTTCACCGACCCCAGCCACAGCGGGTGATCCTCGGGGCGGCCCTGCCCATAAGTCGCGAGCAGCGCCTGTACCTCGATCGGATCGCCCAGCCTAGTGCCCGTGCCGTGCCCGTCGACTGCATCCACATCGTCCCGCGAGATTTGCGCATTCGCAAGCGCCTGGTGGATCACGTGCTGCTGAGCGACGCCGTTCGGGGCGGTCAGGCCGTTGCTCGCGCCATCCTGGTTGACCGCGCTGCCCCGCACCAGCGCCAGCACCTCGTGGCCGTTGCGCTGCGCGTCTGAGAGCCGCTCCAATACCAGCATCCCCACGCCCTCGCTCCAGCCGGTGCCGTCAGCGGAGGCCGCGAACGCCTTGCAGCGGCCGTCGGGGGAGAGGGCGCGCTGGCGGCTGAAATCCGCGAACAAGCCCGGCGTAGCCATCACCATCACGCCCCCCGCCAGCGCCAGCGAGCACTCGCCCGCGCGCAGCGCCCCGCACGCCAGGTGCAACGTCACCAGCGAGGAGGAGCACGCCGTGTCGACCGTCATCGCTGGGCCCTCCAGGCCCAGGACATAAGCCACTCGACCTGACGCGACGCTCCCGGCGTTGCCCGTCAGCCGGTGACCCTCGAGACCCTCCCCCGCCCATTCCGTGCCGACCCCGTAGTAAGCCGTGCTGAGTCCCACGAATACGCCGGTCTGACTGCCGCGCAGCGCGTTCGGAGCGATGTGCGAGCGCTCGATCGCCTCCCAGGACACTTCCAACAGGAGCCGCTGCTGGGGATCCATCGCCAGCGCCTCCCGAGGGCTGATATGAAAGAACGCCGCGTCGAACTCCCCCGCGTCATGGAGGAATCCGCCGCGCCGAACGTAGCTGGTCCCCACGTGGTCGGGATCGGGATGGTAGAGCCCCTCCACGTCCCAGCCGCGGTTGGTCGGGAACTCCCCGATCGCGTCCCCGCCACGTGCCAGCAGCTCCCAGAACTCCTCGGTGGAGCGCACTCCGCCGGGGAAGCGGCAGTTCATTCCCACGATCGCGATCGGCTCGTCGGCCGCCACCGCAGAGCGCGACACGACGACATCGGTCCGCCGGCCCAGCGCCTCCCTCAGCAGATAGCCGGCCAGTGCGACCGGCGTAGGATGGTCGAAGACGACCGTTGTCGGCAGCCGCAGCCCGGTCGCAGCCTGCAACCCGTTGCGTAACTCGACCGCGGCGAGCGAATCGAGGCCGATCTCCTTGAACGCCCGCTGCGCGCCGATCGCATCGTGCGAGGCGTACCCCAGTACATCCGCGGCCTGCGCGCACACGAGCTCCAGCGCCGCGCGGTCGCGCTCGTCCTCCCCGAGACCAGCGAGCTGGGCTAGGAACCCAGCGTGCGACGCGTCCGCGCCGGGAGCGCTCTCGGCATCTTGCAGAGCGCGTTGCGCCTGCGGCACCTCGCTGATGAACGGCCGCGGACGCGCCGCGGTATACGAAAGCGCGTAGCGAGACCAATCCAGATCCGCGACTACAAGACACTGCTCCTCAGCGTCAAGTGCCCGCTGCAAAGCGTCGATCGCCAGCTCCGGCGCCAGCTCACGGATCCCGCGCCGCCCAAGCTGCTCACCAGCACCGGCCGCCATCCCCTCCCCGGCCCAGGCACCCCACGCAATCGAGGTAGCCGCTAAACCTGACGCGCGACGGTGCTCAGCCAAACCGTCCAGGAACGCGTTGGCAGCCGCATAGCCACCCTGGCCGCCCGCACCGAAGACACCAGCGATCGAAGCGAACAGCACAAACGCAGAAAGCTCGAGCTCCCCAGTCAGCTCGTGCAAGTGCAGCGCCCCCGCGGCCTTCGCGGCCAAGACCTCACCGAGCCGCTCCGCGCCGAGCCGATCAACCGGCTGCTCCTCGATCGCACCCGCCGTATGAAAAACAGCATCCAACGGACACTCCGCCGGCACCATCGCAAGCAACCCTTCCAGCTGCCCACGATCGGCCACATCGCAAGCCGCGATCGTCACCCGCCCCGCCCCGAGCTCCACGAGCTCCCGCTCGAGCTCCACCGCACCCGGAGCCCCGGACCCTCGACGGCTCGCCAACAGAACGTGCTCAGCTCCACTCCGCGCGAGCCATCGCGCGACATGCCCCCCCAAACCACCCGTCCCACCCGTCACCAACACCGTGCCACGCGGCACCCACGCCCGCCCCGGCCTCCCCGTGATCCGAGCGCGCTGCAACCGCCTGGCGAGCACCCCAGCGGAACGCACCGCCAGCTGATCCTCATCCCCCAAACCCGCGAGCACCCGACAGAGCAGCCCGCCCGTACGCTCATCCAGCGCCTCCGGCAGATCGACCAAGCCGCCCCAGAGCTCCGGCTGCTCCAACCCGATCACCCGACCCAAGCCCCACACAATCCCCTGCGCCGGCCTGGCAAGCTCCTCGGAAGGCGCCACAGACACCGCGCCCTGCGTAGCGATCCACAACGGCGCCCGACCGAGCCCTGCGGGCTGTGTGCCCCCGCTCTTCGATCGGTACGCATCCCCCAACGCCTGTACGAGCGTCAGCGTCCCCACCGCGCCCGGTGGCACCGCTGCGCACGCTGGATCCCAGTCGCGCTCCAGCGCCAGCAGCGACAACACCCCGCCCACAGGCACACCGTCCGTGCGCCGGCCGTCCTGCGCCAGCCGATCCGCGGAGGACTCCTCGACCGACGGCTCATCGCCAAGCGCACGCGACAGCTCTGCGGCCAGCGCAGCGCGATCCGCGGCCGGATCCACCTCCACCACGCGCACCCGCGCGCCATGGCTCTCCAGGGCTTCAACCACACTCCCAGCCGGTCCGCTGGCTGGCGCGCCGGCTCCCACCAGCAGCAGCCACACCCCCGACAAGGCCCCCGACGACTCACCACTCACCGGCTTCCAACACACCCGGTAATCCAGCCCATCCCCCTCGGCACCCGAGGCAGCCGCGTCCTCCCCACCCCTACCCCAATAGCTCTGCGGAATCCCCAGCCAGTAACGCTCACGCTGGAACGCATAAGTCGGCAGCCCCACGCGCCCCGCGCCGCTCCCAGCGAACACCGCACCCCAATCAACCTCGACACCACGCGTCCACACCTGTGCCAGCGCCCCCAGCAGCGCTCGCGCCTCCGGGCGCCCCGCCCGCAGCAGCGGCGCCGCCGTGACCGACACCCGCCCCGGATCGCCACCGGACTCGCGGTCGCGTCCGCCCTCGACCTCACCGCCCTCCTCAAGGCACTCCCGCGTCATCGCGCTGAGCACACCATCTGGCCCGAGCTCCAGGAAGCTCCCAACCCCCTGCGTGCCGAGCCACCGCGCGCCAGCCGCGAACCGCACGGTCTCACGCACGTGGCGAACCCAATACCCAGCGCGGGCCACCTCCGCGGGCACCGCAGCCTCGCCCGTGAGATTCGACACGATCGGGATCGTCGGCTCCCCGAACGAGACACTCTCAGCGATCCTCTCGAACTCCTCCAGCATCCCGTCCATCCGCTGCGAGTGAAACGCATGGCTGACCCGCAAACGCCTCGTCTTGCGCCCCTGCGCCTCCCACACCCCCGCCAGCTCCAGCACCGCGTCCTCATCCCCAGAAAGCACAACCGCAGCCGGACCGTTCACCGCAGCCAACGCCACACGACCCTCGAAACCCGCGAGCGACTCCACGGCCTCCGGCTCGGAGGCCTGCACCGCGACCATCGCGCCACCCGCCGGCAGCCCCCCCATCAAACGACCACGAGCCGCCACCAGCCGACACGCATCCTCAAGCGAGAACACACCCGCCACATACGCCGCCGCCAACTCCCCAACCGAATGACCCACCACGAAATCCGGGGAGACCCCCCACGCCTCGACCAGCCGGAACAGCCCCACCTCGAGCGCGAACAACGCAGCCTGTGTGAACAACGTTTCATCCAACAGGCCCCCTCCAGCAAGCTCGGCGCCTACGGGCCCCGTACCGGCCAAGCCCACCCCGGCAGACCCCGCACCCCCCCCACCGAACATCACATCTCGCAGCGAGCAACCCAAGTGCACATCAAGCTGCGCGCACGCCCGATCGAGCTCACAGGCGAATACCGGAAAAGCCGCATACAACTCACGACCCATACCCACCCGCTGAGCGCCCTGGCCCGTGAACAGAAACGCGACCCGCTCCCCACCCGCCTGCGCCACACCCCGAACCACATCCCCCACCGACTCGCCCCCAGCCAGCAGATCGACACCGCCCCGCAACTCCTCCGCGGTTGCCCCCAACACCACCGCACGATCCTCAAACAGCGACCGACCCGCCAGCGAGAACCCGACATCGACCACACCCAGATCGGGGGCGCCCGCCAAAAAAGCGCCCAGCCGCTGAGCCTGCCCGCGCAGCGCACTCTCACCCTTACCCGACAGCACCCACGGCACCACTCCGGCGCGCACCACACCCGCAGCCGACGCACTCGACTCCGCCACACCCCCACCCGACCCCGCAGCCTGCTCGCCCAAACCCCCGACCCAGCCACTCGCACCCTCCGCCGAAACCGGCGCCTCCTCGAGGATCACATGCGCGTTGGTGCCGCTGAGACCGTACGAGGAGACCCCCGCACGGCGCGGATCGTGCTCGCGCGGCCACGGCACCGCCTCGGTCAGCAGCGACACCGAGCCGGTCGACCAATCGACCTCCCGCGAAGGCTCGTCCACGTGCAGCGTCGGCGGCAGCATGTCGTGACGCAGCGCCAGCACCATCTTGATCACCCCGGCGACACCAGCAGCCGCCTGGGTGTGGCCGAAGTTCGACTTCACCGACCCCAGCCACAGCGGACGATCCCGCAGCCGCTGCTGCCCATAGGTGGCCAGCAGCGCATGCGCCTCGATCGGGTCGCCGAGCGCCGTGCCCGTACCGTGCCCCTCGACCACATCCACCTGTTGGGGCTCGAGTCCCGCGCTGGCAAGCGCCTGGCGGATTACGTGCTGCTGAGCGACGCCGTTGGGAGCGGTCAGGCCATTGCTCGCGCCATCCTGGTTGACCGCGCTGCCCCGCACCAGCGCCAGCACCTCGTGGCCGTTGCGCTGCGCGTCTGAGAGCCGCTCCAGCAGCAGCATCCCCACCCCCTCGCCCCAGCCGGTGCCGTCCGTGGCGGCCGCGAACGACTTGCAGCGCCCATCGCGCGCAACCGCACGCTGGCGGCTGAATGCAATGAACAGGCTGGGACCGGAGATCACCGTTACGCCCCCCGCCAGCGCCAGCGAGCACTCGCCCGCGCGTAGCGCCCCGCACGCCAGGTGCAACGTCACCAGCGAGGCCGAGCAGGCCGTGTCGACCGTCATCGTCGGGCCCTCCAGGCCAAAGGCATAGGCCACCCGCCCCGACATCAGGCCGGTGGCGGTGCCGGTCATGTTGTAACCCTCCAGGCCGCTGGTGGACAGCCATGGGAGTGGGTTGTAGTCGCGGCCGTTGGTACCTGCGAAGACTCCCGTCCGACTGCCCTTCAGCGAGTGGGGATCGATGCCTGCATCTTCGATCGCTTCCCAGGATGCTTCGAGCAACAGCCGCTGCTGAGGGTCCAAGGCCAGCGCCTCGCGCGGACTGATCCCAAAGAAGGCGGCGTCGAACTCCGCGACATCGTAGATGAACCCTCCCTCCCTGGCATAGGTAGTGCCCGAGCGATCCGGGTCGGGGTCGTAGAGCACATCCAGGTCCCATGTCCGATTGGTTGGGAAGCCGCCGACCGCGTCGGTGCCGGAGGCGACGAGCTCCCACAGATCCTGAGGGGAGCGCACCCCGCCCGGGAAGCGGCAGCTCATCCCGACGATCGCGACTGGCTCTTGACGCTGCCCCTCTATCTCCTCCAGGCGTTGACGAGTGCTCAGCAGCTCGGCCGTGGCCCGCCTCAGATACTCGCGCAGATCTTGCTCATCCGCCATTACGAACCTCTCGGTCTGCGTGGGGTGAATCTTCTGCGTCCAGGCGCGCAGCAATGCCAACCCCATTGTCGATCAACCTGAAAATCTCGTCGTCCGATGCGGTGCTGATCGTCTCCGGGACCCTGATGTCCACCAACCGCTGTGAGGTGTACCCAACTCGCGATGCAAATGCCTGCAGGCAGTCCTTGATTCTTGGTTCGTCCAGATCGTTCAGTTTGATTGATGACAGTACGCGTTCGATCTCGGCGATTCGCGCATCCACCGAAGCAGTTGCCGGCATACCGCCTTCAACGGCCGTTGCGAGCAGGTGGTCGGCGAGGGCCGCGGGGGTGGGGTGGTCAAATATGAGTGTGGCGGGCAGCCGTTGACCGACGATCGCGCTCAGCCGGTTGCGCAGCTCCACCGAAGCAAGTGAGTCTACCCCGAGCTCTTTGAACGCCCGCTCCATCTGCACCATCTCTGGCGAAGCGTGCCCCAACGCAACAGCCACCTGAGAACGCACGAGCTCCCACACCACACGCTCGCGCTCCGCGCTAGACACGCCCCGCAGGCGCTCTGCCAGCCACTCCCTCGCTGCGCTCTCATTGCGACGCAGAGGACTGCGGATCAAACTCCTCAGCAGTGCGGGTAACGCCCCGGCTCTCGCTTGCGCGCGCAGCGTCGCGGGATCCAGCCGCACCGGGAGGACCAGCGGCTCGCTCACCACCAGGGCTGCGTCGAATAGCTGCAGGCCCTGCTCGGTGCTGAGCGCGAGCATCCCTGAGCGCTCGATCCGCGCGAGATCGGTCTCCTCCAGATGCCCGGTCATGCCGGTGTCTTGCGACCACGGGCCCCACGCCATCGAGACGGCCGGCAGACCCTGTGCGCGGCGCTGCGCCGCGAGCGCATCCAGGAATGCGTTCGCCGCGGCGTAGCTGCCCTGGCCAGGGCCGCCCCACGTCGCGGCGACAGAGGAGAACATGATGAATGCCCGCAGGTCCATGTGCGCGGTCAGCTCGTGCAGATGCCACGCCCCGTCGACCTTCGGTGCCAGCACCCCCTCCAGGCGCTCCTCGGTGAGCGACTCGAGCACACCGTCGTCGAGTGCTCCCGCGGCGTGCACCACTGCACTCAGCGGGTGCTCCGCCTCGATTCCCTCCAGCAGCGTCTGTAGCTGCTCACGGTCAGCCACGTCACACGCGACGATCTTGACCACCACGCCCACACTGGAGAGCTCCGCCGCGAGCTCTTGCGCACCGGGCGCACCAAGACCCCGGCGGCTCGCCAACAGCAGATGGCGCACGCCGTGCCGGGCCGCGAGATGCCTCGCCAGCACACCACCCAGCCCCCCAGTGCCACCAGTGATCAACACGGTGCCCCCAGAGTCAAACGAGACAGCGGGCAGACTCAGCACGTTCTTACCGACGTGCCGCGCCTGGCTCATGAACCGGAACGCCTCTGGTGCGCGGCGCACATCCCACGCCGTGAGGGGCAGCAGCTCTAGCTCGCCGCGTTCGAAGCACCCCACGATCTCGACCAGCATCTCCCCGATACGCTCAGGGCCGGCGTCCATCAAGTCGAACGCCCGGTAGGCGACACCCTCGTGCTCCTCCGCGATCTCGCCAGGGTCGCGGATATCGGTCTTCCCCATCTCCAGGAACCGGCCACCCCGCGGTAGCAGCCCGAGCGAGGCATCCACGAACTCCCCCGCAAGCGAGTTCAACACAACATCCACGCCACGCCCGCCAGTCGCCTCCAGGAACCGCTCCCTGAACCCGAGCTCACGCGAGGACGCGACACGCTCCCCACCCAACCCCAGCGACTCGAGCACACCCCACTTACCAGGACTCGCCGTCCCGAACACCTCCGCGCCGAGCCGCCTCGCCAACTGCACCGCAGCCATACCGACCCCGCCCGCCGCGGAATGAATCAGCAGCCGCTCGCCCTCCCGCAACCCCGCCAAATCCACCAGCGCGTAGTACGCCGTCAAGAACACAACCGAAACCGACGCCGCCTGCGCGAACGACCACCCCACCGGCATCCGCACCATCAAACGACGATCCACGACCGCGACCGGGCCGAACCCACCCGACAGCAGGCCCATCACACGATCACCGGGAGCGAGATCCTCGACCCCCGGGCCGACCTCCAACACCACGCCCGCGCCCTCGCCGCCCACCATCCCCCCACCCGGATACATACCCAGGGCGATCAGCACGTCCCGGAAATTCACCCCCGCCGCGCGCACCCCCACACGCACCTCACCGGCCCGCAGACGCTCACCCACCTGCGGACACGCAACCAGCGCGAGATCCTCAAACGTACCGCCCCCACCAGTCTCAAGTCGCCACGCCTCGATCCCCTCCGGGAGAACCAGCGAACCAGCCGTACCGGCCCGTGCCAGCCGGGGAGCGAGCGCACCGCCCTCACGGACCGCGACCTGCTCACCGACCTCCGACCAATCATCCCCCCCGAGCATCACGGGTAACGCGGACAACGCCTCCCACGACGCCTGCTCACCATCGACATCCACAAGCACAAACCGCCCCGGGTGCTCCGACTGCGCGGAACGCACCAACCCCCACACCGCAGCACCAGTCAAATCCGCTACGAGCTCCCCAGCCCGCGCGGCAATCGCGCACCGAGTCACGACCACCAGCCGAGACCCGGAGAACCGCTCCTCAGCAAGCCACTCCTGCAATACACCCAACACACCACCCACACCCACCCGCACACCAGCAGCACCAACGGCCTCTCCGCGAGCCTCACCAGCTACCTCACTAGGAGACCCACCACCGCCCTCCCAGCCGATACCGCTCTCGCTGCACGGCGGGCAACAGACAACCACCACATCCCGCGCGAGCTCACCATCCACATCTAGCGCCCCCCCGAACGCCGCGAGATCCGGATACACCCGCACAGACCCCGCGTCACCCAGCCCACCCACAAGCCCCACAGGCACCTCACCGACCACCACCCACCCAGCAGCAGACGCCGCCCCATCCACCGCCGGTGCCGATACCGGCACCCCATCCACCGCCGATGGCGATACCGGCACCCAATCCACACAAAACAACGAATCCCGAACACCACCAACAGCCTCAGCGAACTGCGCAGCCGATGCCTCCCGCAAAACCAGAGAACCCACCGAAACGACCAACCCACCGCCCTCATCAACCGCTACCAACGACACCCCACCCCCACCCACAGGGGCTAAACACACACGCAACACCGACGCGCCAACAGCGAACAACGAAACATCACCCCACGAAAACGGCAACCCCACCACACCCCGCTCACGATCGCCCTCCACCCCAGACAAACCGACACCGATCCCATGCAACGCCGCGTCCAACAACGCAGGATGCACCCCGAACAAACCCGCGCGATCGACCTCCACCTCCCCCAACCCCACCTCCACAAACACCTCGCCCCCACGCCGCCACACACCCCGCAACCCCCGAAACACCGGCCCATACTCCAACCCCTGCTCAGCCAACTGCTCATAGAAACCCCCCACATCCACCCACTCCGCGCCCACAGGCGGCCACACCTCCAACCCACTCACCAACCCCGACGCCGCCCGCGGCTGCGCAGGCGCAAGCACCCCCTCAGCGTGATGCACCCACTCCTCCCCAGCCCGCAGCCCATCAACCCTAGCGCCCGCCCCACGCGAATACACCCCCAAGACACGACAACCACCATCATCCGCCTCGCCGACCACGACCTGCAACTGCACCTCGCGGTCCTCGCCCAACACAAGCGGCGCATGCAAAGTCAACTCCCGCACACACCCCACACCAAGCTCACCACCGACATGCAACGCCAACTCCAAAAACGCCGTACCCGGCAACAACACACGACCCAACACCACATGATCAACAAGCCAAGGGTGATCCCGCAACGACAGCCGACCCGTGAACAACCACCCCTCACCCTCAGCCATCGAGACCGCCGCCCCCAACAAAGGATGACCCGCCGGCACCTGGCCAACCGCCGCGACATCTCCCGCGCCGC
Source organism: uncultured Solirubrobacterales bacterium (assembly GCA_963715925.1). Taxonomy (GTDB): domain Bacteria; phylum Actinomycetota; class Thermoleophilia; order Solirubrobacterales; family Solirubrobacteraceae; genus Palsa-744. The sequence goes on from OY970282.1 coordinate 889,613, forward strand.
GCCCACCCGCCTCAAGCCAAAACCGCTCACGCTGAAACGCATACGCAGGCAACCCCACCCGCCGCGCGCCAGTCCCCGCAAACACCCCACCCCACCCCACATCCACACCCCGCACCCAAACCTCAGCCAGCCCCCCCAGCAACGAACGAACCTCCCCCCACCCCGACCGCAACACCGGCACAGCCACAGACCCACCACCCACAACAAAAGACCCCACACCACCAGACCCCCCACCATCACGCTCGCTGGCCCGCTCGCTGCCCTGCTCGCCCGCTAAACACTCCAGCGTCATCGCGCTCAAGACCCCGTCCGGACCCAGCTCAAGAAAACACCCCACACCCTCCCCACACAGCCAGCGCACACCATCCGCGAACCGCACCGTCTCACGCACATGACGCACCCAGTACCCCGCAGAGCACAACTCCTCGCCCGAGACCACACAGCCAGTCACATTTGAAACAACCGGGAACCGCGGCTCCCCGAACTCCACACTCTCAACCACCCCCCTGAACTCCTCAAGCATCCCGTCCATCCGATGAGAATGAAACGCATGCGAGACCCGCAACCGCCGCGTCTTAGCACCCCGACCCTCCCACACCCCCGCCAACTCCAACACCGCGTCCTCATCACCCGAGACCACCACCGAACCCGGGCCATTCACCGCCGCCAACGCCACCCTACCCTCCCCACCATCCAACACCGCGAAAGACTCCAACACCTCCCCCTCCGAAGCCGCTATCGCCGCCATCGCGCCACCCGCCGGCAACGCACCCATCAGCCGGCCGCGCGCCGCGACCAGCCCACACGCATCCTCAAGCGAGAACACTCCCGCCACACACGCCGCCGCCAACTCACCAACCGAATGACCAATCAAGAAATCCGGGCGCACACCCCACGCCTCCACCAGCCGAAACAACGCCACCTCCAACGCGAACAACCCCGGCTGCGCAAACACCGTCCCATCCAACACACCCCCACCAGCACCCACCCCGGCAGAAGCCCCAACACCCACCATCGCAGGCACCCCACCCCCACGCCCAACCCGCCCCCCACCAAACACACCCACGGGCTCCACCCCGCCGAACACCACCTCACGCAACGAACACCCCAAATGCTGATCCAAACACGCACACACCTCATCGAACGCCGCACGAAACACCCCAAACGCCCCATACAACTCCCGGCCCATACCCACCCGCTGAGCACCCTGACCCGTAAACAAAAACGCCAGCCGCCCATCGACCGCCGTGCCCCGCACCACACCACCCGCGTCCTCGCCCCGCGCCAACACCCCGAGACCCCCAAGCAACTCCCCACGATCCCCACCCAACACCACCGCGCGATCCTCCAACGCCGACCGGCCCGCAAGCGAAAACCCGACATCCACCACACCACCCTCACCCTCACCCTCACCAGCATCGGCGAGAAACACCCCAAGCCGCCCCGCCTGCCCACGCAACCCCCCCTCACCACGACCCGACAACACCCACGGAACTACCCCCAGAACGCAGCCAGCGTCCACCACAGAGCCACCCACCGCAACATCCGAAGCCAACGAAGGAACCCCAAGCGAACCCAGCGAGGGAACCTCCAAAGCAGGCGCCTCCTCCAGGATCACGTGCGCATTCGTGCCACTAATCGCAAACGACGAGACCCCCGCACGACGCGGCCCGCCGCCCCGCTCCCACGGCCGCTCCTCGGCCAGCAGCGACACGCGGCCTGTCGACCAATCCACCTCGCTCGTGGGCTGATCCACGTGCAGCGTCCGCGGCAGCGTGCGGTGGCGCAGCGCCATCACCATCTTGATCACACCCGCGATACCTGCCGCCGCCTGCGTATGACCGATATTCGACTTGACAGACCCCAGCCACAACGGGCGGCCCTCGGGACGACCCTGCCCATAGGTCGCCAGCAACGCCTGCGCCTCGATCGGATCACCCAGCCGAGTACCCGTTCCATGCGCCTCAACCACATCGACCTCACCAGGAGCAAGCCCCGCATTTGCGAGCGCCTGCCAAATCACGCGTTGCTGCGCGAGCCCATTCGGCGCCGTCAACCCATTACTCGCGCCATCCTGATTCACGGCGCTACCACGCACCATCCCCAACACCCGATGCCCATTACGCTGTGCGTCCGAGAGACGCTCCAAGACGACCACGCCGACGCCCTCACTCCAGCCCGTCCCGTCCGCCGCCTCCGCGAACGACTTGCACCTGCCATCCCGCGCAAGACCGCTCTGGCGAGCGAACTCGACGAACGCATCAGGCGTAGCCATCACCACGACACCACCCACCAACGCGAGCGAGCACTCACCGCCCCGCAGCGCTCCGCACGCCAAATGCAACGCGACCAGCGAGGACGAACACGCCGTATCCACCGACACCGCGGGACCCTCCAACCCGAACAAGTAAGCCACCCGGCCCGACACCACACTCCCAATGGCACCCGTCAACCGGTAACCCTCAAGACTCTCCGCCGAGCCCGAGCCCACGCCCCCCCCATAACCAGACGCACTCACCCCAGCGAACACCCCCGTCTGGCTGCCCCTCAACGAACGCGAATCGATCCCCGCATCCTCGACCGCCTCCCAGCACGCTTCCAGCAAGAGCCGCTGCTGCGGATCCATCGCGAGCGCCTCCCGCGGACCGATCCCGAAAAACCCCGGGTCAAACTCACTCACATCATAAAGAAACCCTCCTTCACGCACATAACTCGTCCCCGAGCGAACCCGATCAACGTCATAGAGAGCCTCCAAATCCCAACCCCGGTCCGTCGGGAACCCCCCAATCGCATCGCCACCCCGGCTGACGAGCTCCCACAACTCCTCCGGCGAACGCACACCACCCGGGAACCGACAACTCACCCCCACAATCGCGACCGGCTCATCGACCCGCACACCTACCGACACCGACGCAGAAACAGACGCAGCCTCCCCCACCCCAACCTCACCCAGCAAAAATCCAGCGAGCTCAACGGACGAAGGATAATCAAACACCACAGTACTAGCCAAACGCACCCCCGTCTCAGCCTGAAGCCGATTACGCAACTCCACCGCAGCAAGCGAATCGAACCCAAGCTCTTTGAACGCCCGCCCCGCCGGCACCAACTCCGCAGAAACATGCCCCAACACCCTCGCCACCTCACCCCGCACCAACCCCAACACCACACGCTCACACTCCACACCAGACAAACCAGCAAGACGCTGTTGCAGCGACCCGCTCACTGCGCTCTCACTGCGACGCACCGGTACATGGATCAAACCCCGCAGCAGCGCATGGAGTTCTCCAGCCCTCGCCCGAGCACGCAACGCCACAGCATCCAACCGCACCGGGAGGACCAGCGCCTCGCCGACTAGGAGCGCCGCGTCGAAGAGTTCCAAGCCCTGTTTCGGGGTGAGCGCGAGCACACCTGTGCGTTGCAGTCGCGCGATATCCGCTGCCTCGAGCTGGCTGGTCATCCCGGCCGCCTGCGACCATGGGCCCCACGCCATCGAGACGGCCGGCAGGCCCTGTGCGCGGCGCTGCGCGGCTAGCCCGTCCAGGAATGCGTTCGCCGCGGCGTAGTTGCCCTGGCCAGGGCCGCCCCACGTCGCGGCGACAGAGGAGAACATGATGAATGCCCGCAGGTCCATGTGCGCGGTCAGCTCGTGCAGATGCCACGCCCCGTCGACCTTCGGTGCCAGCACCCCCTCCAGGCGCTCCTCGGTGAGCGACTCGAGCACACCGTCGTCGAGTGCTCCCGCGGCGTGCACCACTGCACTCAGCGGGTGCTCCGCCTCGACTCCCTCCAGCAGCGTCTGTAGCTGCTCACGGTCAGCCACGTCACACGCGACGATCTTGACCTCCACGCCCACACTGGAGAGCTCCGCCGCGAGCTCTTGCGCACCGGGCGCACCAAGACCCCGGCGGCTCGCCAACAGCAGATGGCGCACGCCGTGCCGGGCCGCGAGATGCCTCGCCAGCACACCACCCAGCCCCCCAGTGCCGCCAGTGATCAACACAGTGCCCCCGGGGTCAAACGAGACAGCGGGCAGACTCAGCACGTTCTTACCGACGTGCCTGGCCCGTGCCAGCCGGGGAGCGAGCGCACCGCCCTCACGGACCGCGACCTGCTCACCGACCTCCGACCAATCATCCCCCCCGAGCATCACGGGTAACGCGGACAACGCCTCCCACGACGCCTGCTCACCATCGACATCCACAAGCACAAACCGCCCCGGGTGCTCCGACTGCGCGGAACGCACCAACCCCCACACCGCAGCACCAGTCAAATCCGCTACGAGCTCCCCAGCCCGCGCGGCAATCGCGCACCGAGTCACGACCACCAGCCGAGACCCGGAGAACCGCTCCTCAGCAAGCCACTCCTGCAATACACCCAACACACCACCCACACCCACCCGCACACCAGCAGCACCAACGGCCTCTCCGCGAGCCTCACCAGCTACCTCACTAGGAGACCCACCACCGCCCTCCCAGCCGATACCGCTCTCGCTGCACGGCGGGCAACAGACAACCACCACATCCCGCGCGAGCTCACCATCCACATCTAGCGCCCCCCCGAACGCCGCGAGATCCGGATACACCCGCACAGACCCCGCGTCACCCAGCCCACCCACAAGCCCCACAGGCACCTCACCGACCACCACCCACCCAGCAGCAGACGCCGCCCCATCCACCGCCGGTGCCGATACCGGCACCCCATCCACCGCCGATGGCGATACCGGCACCCAATCCACACAAAACAACGAATCCCGAACACCACCAACAGCCTCAGCGAACTGCGCAGCCGATGCCTCCCGCAAAACCAGAGAACCCACCGAAACGACCAACCCACCGCCCTCATCAACCGCTACCAACGACACCCCACCCCCACCCACAGGGGCTAAACACACACGCAACACCGACGCGCCAACAGCGAACAACGAAACATCACCCCACGAAAACGGCAACCCCACCACACCCCGCTCACGATCGCCCTCCACCCCAGACAAACCGACACCGATCCCATGCAACGCCGCGTCCAACAACGCAGGATGCACCCCGAACAAACCCGCGCGATCGACCTCCACCTCCCCCAACCCCACCTCCACAAACACCTCGCCCCCACGCCGCCACACACCCCGCAACCCCCGAAACACCGGCCCATACTCCAACCCCTGCTCAGCCAACTGCTCATAGAAACCCCCCACATCCACCCACTCCGCGCCCACAGGCGGCCACACCTCCAACCCACTCACCAACCCCGACGCCGCCCGCGGCTGCGCAGGCGCAAGCACCCCCTCAGCGTGATGCACCCACTCCTCCCCAGCCCGCAGCCCATCAACCCTAGCGCCCGCCCCACGCGAATACACCCCCAAGACACGACAACCACCATCATCCGCCTCGCCGACCACGACCTGCAACTGCACCTCGCGGTCCTCGCCCAACACAAGCGGCGCATGCAAAGTCAACTCCCGCACACACCCCACACCAAGCTCACCACCGACATGCAACGCCAACTCCAAAAACGCCGTACCCGGCAACAACACACGACCCAACACCACATGATCAACAAGCCAAGGGTGATCCCGCAACGACAGCCGACCCGTGAACAACCACCCCTCACCCTCAGCCATCGAGACCGCCGCCCCCAACAAAGGATGACCCGCCGGCACCTGGCCAACCGCCGCGACATCTCCCGCGCCGCGCCCACCCGCCTCAAGCCAAAACCGCTCACGCTGAAACGCATACGCAGGCAACCCCACCCGCCGCGCGCCAGTCCCCGCAAACACCCCACCCCACCCCACATCCACACCCCGCACCCAAACCTCAGCCAGCCCCCCCAGCAACGAACGAACCTCCCCCCACCCCGACCGCAACACCGGCACAGCCACAGACCCACCACCCACAACAAAAGACCCCACACCACCAGACCCCCCACCATCACGCTCGCTGGCCCGCTCGCTGCCCTGCTCGCCCGCTAAACACTCCAGCGTCATCGCGCTCAAGACCCCGTCCGGACCCAGCTCAAGAAAACACCCCACACCCTCCCCACACAGCCAGCGCACACCATCCGCGAACCGCACCGTCTCACGCACATGACGCACCCAGTACCCCGCAGAGCACAACTCCTCGCCCGAGACCACACAGCCAGTCACATTTGAAACAACCGGGAACCGCGGCTCCCCGAACTCCACACTCTCAACCACCCCCCTGAACTCCTCAAGCATCCCGTCCATCCGATGAGAATGAAACGCATGCGAGACCCGCAACCGCCGCGTCTTAGCACCCCGACCCTCCCACACCCCCGCCAACTCCAACACCGCGTCCTCATCACCCGAGACCACCACCGAACCCGGGCCATTCACCGCCGCCAACGCCACCCTACCCTCCCCACCATCCAACACCGCGAAAGACTCCAACACCTCCCCCTCCGAAGCCGCTATCGCCGCCATCGCGCCACCCGCCGGCAACGCACCCATCAGCCGGCCGCGCGCCGCGACCAGCCCACACGCATCCTCAAGCGAGAACACTCCCGCCACACACGCCGCCGCCAACTCACCAACCGAATGACCAATCAAGAAATCCGGGCGCACACCCCACGCCTCCACCAGCCGAAACAACGCCACCTCCAACGCGAACAACCCCGGCTGCGCAAACACCGTCCCATCCAACACACCCCCACCAGCACCCACCCCGGCAGAAGCCCCAACACCCACCATCGCAGGCACCCCACCCCCACGCCCAACCCGCCCCCCACCAAACACACCCACGGGCTCCACCCCGCCGAACACCACCTCACGCAACGAACACCCCAAATGCTGATCCAAACACGCACACACCTCATCGAACGCCGCACGAAACACCCCAAACGCCCCATACAACTCCCGGCCCATACCCACCCGCTGAGCACCCTGACCCGTAAACAAAAACGCGACACGCTCCCCCCCAGCACCCGCCACACCCCGCAATACACTGCCCGTTGTCTCGCCCCCAGCGAATGCCGCGAGGCCCTCCAGCAACTCCCCGCGATCCCCACCCAACACCACCGCGCGATCCTCCAACGCCGCACGGCCCGCAAGCGAAAACCCCACATCGACCGCTTCCAGCTCGGGAGCGCCAGCGAGGAAGTGCCGCAGCTGCGCGGCTTGGGCCCGCAGACCGTCGCTGCCGCGACCCGAGAGCACCCACGGCAACGCACCGAGTGAGGGCCGCTGCCCCAGCTCGCCTACTGCGCCTGTTGTGGGCTCGCCGCCTGTGTCCTCCAGCTCCGCGCCGGGGGCAAGCGTGGAGTCGGGTGCAGGGGTGAGCGCCGGTGCGAGCGCGAGGTCATCCTGCGGCGCTTCTTCGAGGATCACGTGCGCGTTCGTGCCGCTGACCCCGAACGAGGAGACCCCCGCGCGCCGCGGCCGGCCGTTCGCTCGCCAGGACTGCTCCTCTCTCAGCAGCGAGACCGCGCCCGCACTCCAGTCGACCTGGGTGGTGGGCGCGTCCGCGTGCAGCGTCCGCGGCAGCCGCTCGTACTGGAGCGCCATCACCATCTTGATGACCCCCGCGACACCCGCCGCGGCCTGCGTGTGCCCGATATTCGACTTGATCGACCCCAGCCACAACGGGCGCTCCCGCGGGCGCTCTCGACCATAAGTCGCCAGCAGCGCCTGCGCCTCGATCGGGTCGCCCAGGCGTGTGCCCGTGCCATGCGCCTCCACCGCATCGACCTCGCCAGGCGAGACGCCCGCGTTGGCGAGCGCGCGCTGAATCACCCGCTGCTGAGAGGGCCCGTTCGGCGCGGTCAACCCGTTGCTCGCGCCATCCTGGTTGACCGCGCTGCCCCGCACCACCGCCAGCACCCGATGGCCGTTGGCCCGCGCGTCGCAGAGACGCTCCAGCAGCAGCACACCCACGCCCTCACCCCAACCCGTGCCATCGGCCGCGTCCGCGAATGCCTTGCAGCGCCCATCCGCCGCCAACCCCCGCTGACGGCTGAACTCCACGAACAGACCCGGGGTCGCCATCACCGTCACCCCACCCGCCAGCGCGAGCGTGGACTCCCCCGCACGCAACGACTGGCATGCCCAGTGCAGGGCCACCAGCGAGGAGGAGCAAGCAGTATCGACCGTCACCGCCGGGCCCTCCAACCCGAACGTGTACGCCACCCGGCCCGACAGCACGCTCCCCGCGGCGCCAGTCCCCAGATAGCCCGCGAGCTCCCGCGCCACCCGGCCAGAGACTTCGGAGCCGTAGTCGCGCATGTTGGTCCCCGCGAACACCCCACCCTGCGTGCCCCGCAGCGAATCCGGGGCGATCCCGGCGTCCTCCAGCGTCTCCCAGCACACCTCCAGCAACAGCCGCTGCTGCGGATCCATCGCCAACGCCTCCCGCGGACCGATCCCAAAGAACGCCGCGTCGAACTCCCCAGCGTCATACAGGAACCCGCCCTCACGCGCATAGCTGGTCCCCGCACAATCGGGATCCGGGTCATACAGCCCCTCCAGATCCCACCCGCGGTCAGCCGGGAACGAGGAAATCGCGTCCCCACCGCCCGCAAGCAGCTCCCACAACCCCTCCGCCGAGCGCACCCCACCGGGAAACCGGCAGCCCATCCCCACAATCGCAACCGGCTCATCCACCAGCCCAACCACGGACACCGCGCCCACACCCACCGGCGCACCAACAGACTCACCCAACAGATACCCAGCCAACACCGTCGGCGTCGGGTAGTCGAACACCAGACTGCTCGCCAGCCGCAACCCCGTCACCGCCGCGAGGCGGTTACGCAACTGCACCCCCGACAGCGAATCGAACCCAAGATCCCTGAACGCCCGCCCCACCCCCACCGCCTCCGGCGAGGAATGTCCCAACACCAACGCCGCCTGCTCGCGCACCAGCTCGAGCACCACCCGCTCACGCTCACCCTCGGGCACACTCATCAAACGCGCCGCCAGCGAACCCGCCCGCTCCTCCCCACGCCCTTCGACACCCCCGCCCTCGCGCAACCGCTCGGCCTCCGGCAGATCGCCGAGCAGCACCCGCGAATGCCCAGGCCCAGAGCTCGAGAGCATCCGCTCCCAAACCACGTCCGCGAGCACCACACCCGACTCTCCACGATCGAGTATCCCCTGCAACCCGCCAAGCGCAAGCTCCGCAGGCATACCTCGCACCCCCGCCCCACGCAAACGCTCGAGCACCCCGGCCGCCATCCCCTCCCCAGCCCACGCGCCCCACGCCACCGACGTCGCGGTCAAGCTCCGCCCCCGGCGGAACTCCGCCAACGCATCCAAGAACGCGTTCCCCGCCGCATACGCACCCTGCCCCCCACTCCCAAGCGTCCCCGCGATCGACGAAAACAACACAAACGCCGAGAGATCCAAACCCTCCGTCAACTCATGCAGTAGCCACGCCGCGTTCACCTTCGCGCGCAACATGCCTCCAAGCCGCTCGACCGTCAACCCATCGACCAACCCATCGTCCAACACCCCCGCCACATGAAACACCCCAGACAACGGGAACTCCCCGGGCACCCCCTCCAACACACCCTCGAGCTGCCCCCGGTCAGCGGCATCGCACGCCACCACACTCACCCTCGCGCCAAGCCCCTCGAGCTCACCCACAAGCTCCACCGCGCCCGGTGCACCCAACCCACGACGACTCACCAACAACAAGTGCTCCGCGCCCCCAGCCGCCAGCCAGCGCGCGACATGCCCCCCAAGCGCACCCGTCCCACCCGTCACCAACACCGTCCCCCGCGGCGCATACACCTCCTTCGCCCGACTCCCACCCAACGGGGCGCGCACCAACCGCCTCACAAACACACCCCCAGCACGCACCGCGAGCTCATCCTCATCCTCCGCGGCGGCGAGCACCCCACACAAACGCTCCAACACCCGCTCATCCAACTCCGCCGGCAAATCCACCAAACCACCCCAACGCCCCGGCTCCTCCAACCCCACAACCCGACCCAACCCCCACACCAAACCCCCCGCCGGCGACACCACCCGATCCCCCACACCCACCGACACCCCACCCCGCGTCACACACCACAACCGACCTCCCACACCCACATCCCCCAACGCCTGCACCAACACCAACAACTCCCCAACACCACCCCACACACCACCACCCTCGCCAGCCAACCCCTCACCCAACGCCCCACCAACAGGCTCCCCGCCACCACCCAACGCCAACAACGACAACACGCCACCCACAACCACACCATCCACCCCGGCGCCACCCTCACCCAGCCGATCCGTGGACCCCTCACCCACGGCCTGCACACCGGCGTCCCCGCTACCCCCCCGCTCCGCGGCGAGCAGCGCCCGCAAACGCCCAGCCCACCCCTCGCGATCCCCGCAAACCCCATCCACCTCCACCACCACTGACCGCGCGCCGTGCGCACCAAGCGCCCCCACCACACCCCCGACCAGCCCATCACCGGAGTACCCAGCCGGCACGACCACCAGCCACACACCCGCGAGCGCCCCGACCCCCCGCTCACCCACCGGCTTCCACCGCACCCGGTAACGCCACCCATCCACAACCGAGCGCTCCACACGATCAGACCCCACCACCGGCTCCGGCTCGAGCCAATACCGTTCCCGCTGGAACGCATACGACGGCAACCCCACTCGCCGGGCGCCCGACTCCCCAAACACCGCACCCCAATCCACACCCACACCACGCACCCACATCTCACCCAAACCCGCGCACAACGACCGCGCCTCCGAAGACCCGCACCGCAAGACTGGAGCAGCCACAACTCCTGTGCCGCGCTCACCACCCGGCTCCCCGCCGCCGGGCTCCCCGGCCACACACTCCAGAGCCATCGCGCTCAAGACCCCATCCGGGCCGAGCTCGAGCAAACTCCCCACACCCTGCTCGCGAAGCGACGCGACCCCATCCGCGAACCGGACCGTCCGGCGCACATGCTCAACCCAATACCCGGGATCACACAACAGCCCAGCCGGCGCCACCCCGCCAGTCACGTTCGAAACGACCGGGATCACGGGCTCCCCGAACTCCACACCCTCCGCGACCCGCCTGAACTCCTCGAGCATCCCATCCATCCGCGGCGAGTGAAACGCATGGCTGACCCGCAGCCGCCGCGTCCTAGCACCACGCTTATCCCACACCCCCGCCAACTCCAACACCGCGTCCTCGTCCCCAGAGACCACCACCGAACCTGGAGCATTCACCGCCGCCAACGCCACCCGACCCTCCCAGCCATCCACCGCCGCAAAAGACTCCAACACCTCCTCCTCCGAAGCACCGATCGCGACCATCCCACCACCGGCCGGTAGCGCGCCCATCAGCCGGCCGCGCGCCGCCACCAGCCCGCACGCATCAGCGAGCGAAAACACACCCGCGACGTGCGCCGCCGCGAGCTCGCCCACTGAATGACCGACCAGGAAATCGGGGTGCACACCCCACGCCCGCACCAGCCGAAACAACGCGACCTCCAGCGCGAACAACCCACACTGCGCGAACAACGTCCCGTCCAACAACCCCCCACCCACACCCTCCCCAACGACGGCCTCGCCACCCACAGCCCCACCACCGGCATCCCCCTCAAACACAACACCGCGCAGCGAACACCCGAGCGCGACATCGAACTCGCCGCAGACCTCGTCGAACGCGGCCCTGAAAACCGGGAACGCCTCGTACAACTCCCGGCCCATACCCACACGTTGCGCGCCCTGGCCAGTGAACAACACCGCCAGACGCCCACCACCATCACCCGCTCCATCTCCCACAGCGCCCCGGATCACGCTCCCCGCCGGCTCACCCCGCGCCAGCGCGCCCACACCCCCTAAAAGCTCCCCGCAATCCACACCCACCACGACCGCGCGATCCTCGAGCGCCGCGCGGCCCGCGAGCGAAAACCCGACATCCACCACACCCACATCCGAGGCATCGGCGACAAACACCCCGAGCCGCCCAGCCTGCGCACGCAACCCCTCCTCACCACGACCCGAGAGTACCCACGGCACCACACCCCCAAGAGCGCGACCGGCACCCCCCGAGCCATCCACCGGCACAACATCCCCACGGTTATCCACCTGCGCACCAGCCGCCGGCGAGGGAACCCCAAGCGAAGCGGCGACGGGAACGTCGAGGGCGGGCGCCTCCTCGAGAATCACGTGCGCGTTGGTGCCGCTGATCCCGAACGCGGAGACCCCCGCGCGCCGCGGCCTGCCATTCGGCTGCCAGGGCCGCTCCTCTCTCAGCAGCGACACCGCGCCCGCCGACCAGTCCACTGCGCCGGAGGGCTCGTCCACGTGCAGCGTCCGCGGCAGCACCCCGTGGCGCAGCGCCATCACCATCTTGATCACACCCGCTACACCAGCCGCCGCCTGGGTGTGCCCGATGTTCGACTTCACCGACCCCAACCACAGCGGCGCACGCTCCTCGCGCCCCTGCCCGTAGGTCGCAAGCAACGCCTGCGCCTCGACCGGATCGCCCAGCCTCGTGCCCGTGCCATGCGCCTCCACCGCGTCCACCTGTGCCGGGGAGAGACCGGCATTGGCAAGCGCCTGACGGATCACCCGCTGCTGGGATGGGCCGTTCGGCGCCGTCAGCCCGTTGCTCGCGCCATCCTGATTGACCGCGCTGCCGCGCACCAGTGCCAGCACCCGATGGCCGTTGCGGTGAGCGTCGGAGAGCCGCTCCAGCACCAGCACACCCACACCCTCGCTCCAACCGGTGCCGTCCGCCGCGCTCGCGAACGGCTTGCACCGCCCATCGCGGGCGAGGCCACGCTGACGCGCGAACGCGATAAACGTCCTCGGTGTCGCCATCACCGTCACACCGCCCGCGAGCGCCAGCGAGCACTCACCCCCGCGCAGCGCGCCGCAAGCGAGGTGCATCGCCACTAGCGAGGACGAGCATGCCGTGTCGACCGTCAGCGCGGGGCCCTCCAATCCGAGCGCATAGGCCACCCGCCCGGATACCACGCTGCCCGCGCCACCGGTCAGGCCGTAACCCTCCAGGTCTTCCGCGGACGCCGACCACAGGCTCGCGTTGTAGTCCTGGCCGCCGATCCCCGCAAACACCCCGGCCCGGCTGCCGTGCAGCGCGAGCGGGTCGATGTCAGCGTCCTCCAGCGCCTCCCACGAGGCTTCCAGCAGCAACCGCTGCTGTGGGTCCATCGCCAGCGCCTCCCTGGGGCCGATGCCGAAGAAGGACGCGTCGAACTCGCAGGCGTCGTGGAGGAAGCCGCCTTCTTTCACGTAGCTCGTCCCGGGGTGATCCGGGTCGGGGTCGTACAGCTCCTCCAGGTTCCAGCCGCGGTCGAATGGGAAGCCTGCGATCGCGTCACTACCCGCGGCAACCAGCCGCCACAGCTCATCCGGCGAGCTGGCGGACCCTGGATACCGGCAGCTCATCCCCACGATTGCCACCGGCTCCTCGACCGACGCTGCGGGCGCCGGCGCGGCGATCATCCGATCGGCGCCGGTCAGCTCAGCTAGCAGATACCCCGCGAGCGCCTTCGGGCTGGGGTAGTCGAAGGTGAGCGTGGACGGCAACCGCAGTCCGCTCGCCGCCGCCAGCCGCTCGCACAGCTGCACGCCGGCGAGCGAGTCGAACCCAAGCTCCTTGAACGCCCGCTGCGCGGGCACGCGCTCCCCGGAGGCATGCCCCAACACCGCTGCCGCCTCGGCGCGCACGAATTCCAGCACCACCGCCTCCCGCTCCGCCGCGTCCAGCTCGACGAGCGCTCGCGCCAGCGGCCCGCGCTCCGAGCGCGCCTCGGTCCGAGGTGCGAGAATCCTCTGCACCTCGGGCAACTCGCCGATCAGCGGACGCGGCCGGGCCGAAGCGAACAGGGGGGCGTACCGCTCCCAATCGACGTCGGCGAGCACCACACAGCCCGCATCGCGATCGAGGACCCGCTGCAGCGCCGCGAGCGCAGGCTCGACCGCCATCTCGCGCACCCCCTGCCGGCGCAGCCGCTCCCGCGAGCCCGCAGCCATCCCCTGCCCCGCCCACGCGCCCCAGGCCACCGAGGTCGCGGTCAGTCCCAGCGCGCGGCGATGTTCGGCCAGCCCGTCCAGGAATGCGTTCGCGGCCGCGTAGGCGCCCTGGCCGCCGGAGCCGAGGGCGCCCGCGATCGAGGAGCACAGCACGAACGCCGAGAGCGCGAGGGGCTCGGTGAGCTCATGCAGGTGCAGCGCCGCCTGCGCCTTGGCGGCCAGCACCCGTTCGAGCTGCTCCGGCGTCAGCGCGGCGATCGCCTCCTCCTCGAGCACCCCAGCTGCGTGGAACACCGCCGCAAGCGGGTGCTCCTCGGGAATCGCCTCCAGCAGGCTCTCGAGCTGCGCCCGCTCCGCGACATCGCACGCCGCCACCGTCACCTGCGCGCCCAGGCCCCTCAGCTCAGCCTCCAGCTCCACTGCGCCCGGCGCGTCCCCACCCCGACGGCTCGCCAGCAGGAGGTGCTCCGCGCCCTCACGCGCAAGCCACCGCGCGAGATGGCCGCCGAGCGCGCCCGTGCCGCCCGTGATCAGCACCGTCCCCTCCGGCCTCCACGCCTCTGCGCCCGCACGGGCCCCACCGAGCGGCGCGCGCACCAGCCGTCGCGCGAGCACCCCCGCGGCGCGCACCGCCACCTGGTCCTCCTCGCCTACTCCCGCCAACACCCCGCACAGCCGCTCCAGTGAGCGCTGATCCAGCTCCGCGGGCAGGTCGACCAGGCCACCCCAGCGGGTGGTGGGGGTGGTGGGCCCCCAATCCTCCAGACCCACCACCCGGCCCAGCCCCCACACCATCGCCTGCGCCGGGCTCTCCAGGCGATCCGACGGGCCCGCAGACACCGCACCACGCGTCGCCGCCCACAACCGCCCCTTTACACCGGCGTCCCCCAACGCCTGCACCAGCGCCAGCGACCCCGCCAAGCCGCCCGGAGCGCCTCGCCACACGGAATCTCCAGCTTCCCCCAGCGCGAGCAGTGAGAGCACACCGCTCACAACCGGCCCTTCCCCCGCGTCAACCGGCCACTCCGGCTCGAGCCCCTCCCCCGAGATGTCCACCGGCTGGCGTTCGGCAGAGCGACCGTCCGCGGGCAGCTCGCGGCCACCCGGCTCGCAAGCCAACGCGTCCCGCAGCTGGCCGGCCAGCGCTTCGCGCTCCACCCCCTCGAGCTCGACCTCGACGGCGAGCACCCGCGCGCCGTGTCGCTCCAACGCCCCGACCACGCCTGCCGCCGGCTCCCCACCCGACACGCCGGCCGGCACTAGCACCAGCCACACGCCCCCGAGCGCCGCCGGCGGCGGATCGGCCAGCGGCTTCCAGCGGATCCGGTAGCACCAGCTGTCGTCCTGCGCCGCCTCAGAGACCCCACCCGCCGGCTGCTGCAGCCAGAAGCGCTCCCGCTGGAAGGTGTAGGTCGGCAGCTCGACCCGCCGGGCGCCCCAACCCTCGAACAGCCGGCCCCAATCGACCTCCGCGCCGCGCACCCAGATCTCGCTCAACGCCGCCAGCAGCGAACGATCCTCCGCCCGCCCGCGGCGCAGCGCCGCCGCCGCCGCGACCCGAATCTCATCATCGTCGCGCTCGCCCGCCAGGCACTCGCGGCAGATCGCGCTCAACACCCCATCCGGGCCGAGCTCCAAGAAGCTCCTCACCCCCCGCGCATGGAGCCAGCGCACCCCATCGGCGAACCGCACCGTCTCGCGCACATGGCGCACCCAGTACCCCGCGTCGCACAGCTCCGCCGCCGAGACCCCCTCCCCAGTGAGGTTCGACACCACGGGAATCGTGGGCTCGCGGAACCGTACGCTCCCCGCGACCTCAGCGAACCGTGCGAGCATCGCGTCCATCCGCGGCGAGTGAAACGCATGGCTGACCCGCAGCCGCCTGGTCTTGCGGCCACGCTCCTCCCACGTCCGCGCGAGCTCCAGGACCACACTCTCATCTCCGGAGAGCACTACTGCGGACGGGCCGTTCACCGCGGCCAGCGCCACCCGGCCCTCCAAGCCCGCAAGCGTCGGCAGGACCTCCTCCTCGGAGGCATGCACCGACACCATTGCCCCACCCGCCGGCAGCTCCCCCATCAGCCCGCCGCGGGCGGCAACCAGCCGGCACGCGTCCTCCAACGAGAACACCCCCGCCACGTACGCCGCCGCCAGCTCCCCGATCGAGTGGCCCACCACATAGTCCGGCCTCACACCCCAGCTCTCGAGCAGCCGGAACAGCGCCACCTCCAGGG
This sequence comes from uncultured Solirubrobacterales bacterium, assembly GCA_963715925.1. Classification (GTDB taxonomy): domain Bacteria; phylum Actinomycetota; class Thermoleophilia; order Solirubrobacterales; family Solirubrobacteraceae; genus Palsa-744. The sequence continues at coordinate 905,795 of OY970282.1, forward strand.
CGAACAGTCCCGCCTGGGTGAACTGCGTTTGATCCAGCGGCCCTCCACCCGACGGCCATCCATCGGGGAACTTGCTGCCGGCCCCACCGGCGGGCGCTTCGCTGCGCTCGCCCTCCTCCCCGAGCACCACCTCCCGCAGGGAACGCCCCAGAGCTGCGTCGAACTGCGCGCACACCTCATCGAAAGCCACCTTGAACACGCCGAATGCGCCGTACAGCTCCCGGCCCATACCCACACGCTGAGCGCCCTGGCCGGTGAACAGGAACGCGAGGCGCTCCCCGCCGGCGCTCACCACACCCTGAACGATCCCCATCGCCGGCTCCCCCCGCGCCAGCGCGGCGAGACCCTGGAGCAGCTCCTCCCGGCCATCCCCTACCACCACCGCGCGATCCTCCAGCGCCGACCTCGTGGCAGCCAGCGAGAACCCAATGTCAGACACGCTCAGATCCGGGTCGGCCGCTACGTGCGCCCCTAGCCGCTCCGCCTGGGCACGCAGGGCCAAAGCCCCTCTGCCCGACACGATCCAGGGGATGGCCACCGTGCCGATCGGCGGCCGCCTCGCCTCCATGGAGGGATGCTCCACGGACAGCGGCTCCTCGGATGGCACTTCCGCAGACGACTCCTCGGACAGCGCCTCCTCAGATGACACTTCCGCAGACGGCGGCCCCACGGACAGCGCCTGCAGAGACGGCGCCTGCACGGCCGGCGCCTCCTCGAGGATCACGTGGGCGTTGGTGCCGCTGATCCCGAACGAGGAGACCCCCGCCCGGCGGGGCTCCTCCCCCCGCGGCCACGGCTGGTCCTCGCTCAGCAGCGACACCGCGCCCGCCGACCAGTCCACTTCGCCGGAGGGCTCGTCCACGTGCAGCGTCCGCGGCAGCACCCCGTGGCGCAGCGCCATCACCATCTTGATCACACCCGCCACACCAGCCGCCGCCTGGGTGTGCCCGATGTTCGACTTCACCGACCCCAACCACAGCGGCCCGCGCTCCTCGCGCCCCTGCCCGTAGGTCGCAAGCAACGCCTGCGCCTCGACCGGATCGCCCAGCCTCGTGCCCGTGCCATGCGCCTCCACCGCGTCCACCGCGCCCGCGGAGAGCCCCGCATCCGCGAGCGCCTGGCCGATCAAGCGCTGCTGGGAGAGGCCGTTCGGCGCGGTCAGCCCGTTGCTCGCGCCATCCTGATTGACCGCGCTGCCCCGCACCAGCGCCAGCACTCGGCGGCCGTTGCGGCGCGCGTCGGAGAGCCGCTCCAGCGCCAGCACGCCCACACCCTCGCTCCAACCGGTGCCGTCCGCCGCGTCCGCGAACGACTTGCAGCGGCCATCCCGGGCCAGGCCCCGCTGGCGGCTGAACTCGACGAACACGCCCGGGCCAGCCATCACCGCCACGCCTCCCGCGAGCGCCAGCGAGCACTCACCCGATCGCAGCGCCCGGCACGCGAGGTGCAGGGCGACCAGCGAGGAGGAGCACGCCGTGTCGACGGTCATCGCCGGCCCCTCCAACCCGAACACGTAGGCGAGCCTTCCCGAGGCCACGCTGGCGGTGGCACCGGTCAGCGTATAGCCCTCCAGCTCCGCCCCCGCCTCGTGTAGGCGGGGACCGTACTCCTGGGCCGTCAGCCCCGCGAACACGCCGGTCCGGCTGCCGCGCAGCGAGGTCGGCGGGATGCCGGCCTGCTCGAACGCCTCCCAACAGGCTTCCAGCAGCAGCCGCTGCTGGGGGTCCATCGACAGCGCCTCTCGCGGGCCGATGCCGAAGAACGACGCGTCAAACTCACCGGCGTCGTAGAGGAAGCCACCCTCACGCACATAGCTCGTCCCCGAGTGAGCGGGGTCGGGGTCATACAGCGCATCGAGGTCCCAACCACGATCGGCGGGGAAGCCGTCGATCGCGTCCCCCCCGCATGCCACCAGCTCCCAGAGCTCCTGCGCGGAGCGCACGCCGCCCGGGTAGCGGCAGCTCATCCCCACGATCGCCAGCGGCTCTTCGGCGAGCGCTGGCCGCACGTCGGCGGACGTCGCCGAGAACCCCGTGCCAGCGAGCTCGCCCAGCAAGCGACCGGCCAGCGCAGCCGGTGTGGGATGACTGAACATCAGCGCAGACGCAAGCCGCAGCCCGGTGATGGCTCTCAGCCTGTTGCGCAGCTCCACGACGGCCGGCGAGTCGAACCCAAGCTCCTTGAAGGTCCTGTGCGCCTCCACTGCTTCGGGCGAGTCGTGGCCCAGCAAGATCGCCGCCTGTGAACGCACCATCTCCAGCACCGCCCACTCCCACTCGCCCGCGGGCACGCCCTCAAGCCGCCGTCGAAACGGCGTCGCGCCCGCGCCTGAGCGGCTCTCCTTGCGACTTCCAGGATCATCTCCGCGATCCCCGCAAGCCTCCTCGCGAGCCTCGCCGGAGCCAGGCGGGCCAGCGGCGCCGTCCGCCGGCCAATGCGCAAGCTCGCCGGCCGGCGCGGGGGGCTCCGCAGTCCAATCCGTCGCCGCCGGCGAGTCCGTGGCTTGCCGCTCTCCCGGTGTGGCTGCCCCGATCCAGTGACGCTCACGTTGGAAGGCGTAGGTAGGCAGCTTCACCAGCTTCGCGGCGCCTCCCCCGCAACATGCTCCCCAATCCACGCGCATGCCCTGCACCCAGGCTTCGCTCAGCGATACGAGGAAGCGCCTGACGCCACCTTGGCCGCGGCGCAGCGAGCCGATGACCACAACCTCGCCGCCGCTCGCGGCCTCAGCGCCCCCGTCCCGGGCGCCCTGCTCGAGCAACTCCTCGACCGTTTCCTGCAGTCCGGCTGTGAGCACCGGGTGCGAGCTGACCTCGAGGAATGCCCGATGGCCATCCCTCAGCATGTTCCGCACGACCGTCTCCAGCTGGACCGGCTCGCGCGTGTTGCGGTACCAGTACTCCCCCCCAAGCTCCGCGGTGTCGATCGCCGCGCCTGTCACAGTCGAGTGGAACCTCACCTCGCCCGACCGCGGCGCGATTCCCGCCAGCGCCTCCAGTAGCTCCTCACGCAGCGGCTCCACCTGCGGAGAGTGCGACGCGACCGTCGCGGGCACCGCGCGCGCGCGGATGCCCTCCGCGGCGCACTCCTCCAAGAGCTCCGCCAGCGCCTCCAGATCACCCACCACGCCAACCGAGCAAGGCCCGTTGACGCCGCCCACCGCAAGCCGCCCGTCCCACCGCTCCAGACGCTCCCGCACCTGCTCGAGCGGTGCGGCCACCGAAGCGACTCCACCTTGTCCGACCAGGCCCACCAGCACCCGGCTGCGCAACGCCACCACCCGCACCGCGTCGGGAAGCGAGAGCCCTCCCGCCACATACGCCGCGGCGATCTCCCCCTGGGAGTGGCCCACCACCGCGGCGGGGTGCACCCCACACGCGCGCCACAGCGCGGCCAACGACACCATCACGGCGAACAGCACCGGCTGCACCACCTCGATCCGATCGAGTCCCGGCGCACCCTCCGCGCACCGCAGCACATCCTCGAGCGACCACTCCACGTGCTCGGAGAGCGCTGCCCCGCACGCCCGCAGATGCTCCGCAAACACGGGCGAGGAGTCGAGCAGCTCCAGCGCCATCCCCTCCCACTGCGAGCCTTGGCCGGGGAACACGAACACCGCCCCGCCATCCGCGCCGCGTCCACCGCCCGCCGCGACGCCCTCCACCACGCCCGCCGCGGACTCCCCCCGGACCAGCGCGTCCAAACCCTCCAGCAGCTCCTCGCGGCCGCTGCCCAACACCACCGCCCGGCGATCGAATGCCGCGCGGCTCACGGCCAGCGAGTACCCCACATCGGCCGCGTCGAGGTCGGGGTGCTCGCGCACGTGCGCGGCGAGCCGGGCCGCCTGCGCGCGCAGCGCCTCCTCGCCCCTGCCCGACACCACCCACGCCAGCGCGTCAGCGCCGAGGGGGCCGCTCTGCGCCCGCGCCGCTGCCGACTCCATGCCTCGCGCGGTGGACACCGACCGGGGGCCCACCTTCGGCTGCGCCGCTCCCTTTGGCCGACAGGTGGACGCGGCCGCGGGCGGCTCGCCCACCACGACATGGCAGTTGGTGCCGCCCACGCCGAAGGAGCTGACCCCCGCCAGCAGCGGGCGGCCCGCGCCCGGCCACCCCCCGGGCTCCCGCTGCACGCGCAGGCGCAGGGAGTCCAGCGGGATCTCGGGGTGGGGCCGCTCGAAGTTGAGACTCGCAGGCAGCTCGCGGTGGCGGATGCAGAGGGTGGCCTTCAGCAGCCCCACGACGCCCGCCGCGCCCTCGAGGTGCCCGACGTTGGTCTTGACCGAGCCCACCGGCAGCCGATCGCGCAGGGGCCGGCCGAAGCCGAGTACGGCGCCGAGCGCCGCGGCCTCCACACGGTCCCCCAGCGGGGTGCCGGTGCCGTGCAGCTCCACGTAGCGGACGTTCGCGCGCCTGACGCCGGCTCTCCGGTAGGCCAGCCGCAGGACCTCTTCCTGAGCTAGCTGGCTGGGAGCCGCCAGCCCATCCCCGCCGCCGTCGTTGTTGACAGCGGTCGCGCGGATCACGGAGTAGATCGAGTCGCCGTCCGCGAGCGCGGCGGACAGCGGCTTGAGCACCACCACGCCCCCGCCCTCGCCGCGCACGTAGCCGTTGGCGCGCGCGTCGAAGGTGAAGCAGCGCCCATCCGGCGAGAGGCCGCCGAAGCGGGACGCGCTGAGCGCGCTGGTGGGGGAAAGATTCAGATGCACCCCACCCGCCAACGCCTGCGCCGACTCCCCCCGGCGCAGGCTCTCGCACGCCAGGTGCACCGCCACCAGCGAGGAGGACTGGCCCGTGTCAACCGTCAGGGAGGGGCCGCGCAGACCGAGGGTGTAGGAGACGCGGTTGGCGATCATCCCACGGTGCAGCCCCGTGAGCGCGTGTCGCGTGACCGCCTCAGCGCCACACCCGTGCAGCAGGTCGGCGTAGTCGTCCGCGATCGCCCCGACGAAGACGCCCGTGTGGCTGTCCCGCAGGGCGGTGGGGACCACGGCGCCGTCTTCGAAGGCCTCCCAGCAGAGCTCCAGCATCAGCCGCTGCTGGGGGTCCATCGCCGCCGCCTCGCGAGGGGAGATGCCGAAGAAGGCGGGGTCGAAGCGATCGATCTGCTCCAGGAAGCCCCCGTAGCGGGCGCCCGGCTGCAGCTCGTCCGCGGCGATCGACCGCTCCACTTCCCAGCGATCGGCGGGCACCTGGGAGATCGCGCTCGCACCCTCCCGTAACAGGCGCCAGAAGGCAGCCGGATCCGGCGCCCCCGGCAAGCGGCAGGCGATCCCGATTATCGCGATCGCTGAACGGTCGCTCACGGGCGACGGCCCAGACGCCCGCGCATCGGGCGACAGCCGCCTCCTACCGTAAGCCAACAGAACCCCTGCGCCACAACCACTCCGTTCCGCTGCTCAAAGGTTGGTCAATACAAGTAAGGGATGTTTTTTTTCGAGTCTAGGCCACGCAGCAAGGAGCCACAACTCAGAGGTGAAAATTCCGCGCGAATCGTCCCAATGCCCGGGGAATACTGGCAATTGACCGGGATCGCGACCGACTATTCGGATTACTGAGTTTGCATCAGCGCGATCGCGGTAAGCACAAGGCCCTCCCGCGCCAGCCAGCGCCCTTCGAGGACTGGTGGAAAACACGCGTCTACACCCGGCCAGGGCCGGAGCAGCCGGGCTCGGAAGGTCCGGCCAGTTGGATCAAACGTAAGCACCGCGTCCTCGAAGCCCAGCCAGCACCGCGCGAGCGGGAACCACACCTTGTACACCGCCTCCTTCGCGGAGAACAGCAGCCGGTCCCAGTGAACGGTGGACTCGGCGCGCGCCAGTTCGGCCAGCAAGGGGCGCTCCTCCGCGCGGGCGATCTCGCCCAGCACCCCCTGAGGCAGCGGCTCGTTGGGCTCCGCGTCGATCCCCACGCCGGCAGCGTCCTGCGCGCGCGCCAGCGCGCACGCGCGGTAGCCCGCGCAGTGTGTGATGCTCCCCACCACCCCCGCCGGCCACAGCGGCTGCCCCCGCTCCCCCGTCGCGATCGGGGAGGGCGGCAGGCCGAGGCGCGCAAGCGCCTGACGCGCGCACGCGCGCGCGGTGATGAACTCCCGCCGGCGCTTCTCCACCGCCTGCCCCAACACAGCCTGCTCCTGCGGGAAGAGCTCGACGTCGAGCAACTCCTCGCGGGTGTCCACCGCGACCACCGTCTCCGGGAGGATCTCCTCGATCACGGCGGGCCGCTCCCCGAAGCGAGCCGCGCGGCGCCCGGGCGCCTGCGCCGCCGCGCGGCGCGGCGCGGCGGGAGTTGAACGAGCGGGTCGGGCGGGCCACTCGGGTCAAACGGGCCACTCGGGTCGGACGGGGCACTAGGGTCGGGCGGGCTACTCATCCCCACCCTCGGGCAACACCGGGCGCAGCACCTCGCGCCGACCCCGGCGGTGCCACTCCCGCGGGTAGCCCAGCGAGACCTCCGTGAACCGCACCCCGTCGTGCCACGTGACCCGCGGGATGTGCAGGTGCCCGTACACCACCGCCCGCGCCCCGTAGCGCACGTGCCAGTCCGCGGTGCGCACCGTCCCGCACCACTGCGCGAACTCCGGGTGGCGCAGGATCAGCGTGGGGTCGCGGAGCAGCGGGAAGTGGTTGATCAGCACCGTCGGCAGAGCCGGGTCCCGCGCGGCGAGGCGCGACTCGCTCTCGTGCAGACGCGCCTCGCACCACGCCTCCCTGCTCGGGTGGGGGTCGGGGTGCAGTACGAGCTCGTCGCTGCACACCACTCCCGCCGCGTACGCGCGCGCGAGCGACTGGGCCTTGGTGGGGGCGATGTTGAGGCCGAACGAGTAGTCGTAGAGCAAGAACAGCGGCACGATCGTCGCGGGGCCGCCCGGCCCCTCCCAGACGGGGTAGGGGTCCTCCGGCGTGAGCACGCCGAGGGAGCGGCACACCTCCACAAGGTGGCGGTAGCGCGCCTCCCCGCGCAGCTTCAACGGGTCCTCCGGCGTGGTCCACAGGTCGTGGTTGCCCGGCACCCAGAGCACCGTGGCAAAGCGTTCACGCAACAGCCCCAGCGCCCACTCCACGTCGGTAGACAGCTCGCTCACGTCTCCGCACACGATCAGCCAGTCCCCCGGCGAGGGCGCCCGCAGACCTTCGAGCACGCGGCGGTTCTCGGGGTAGGTGATGTGCAGATCGCTGATCGCGAGCAGACTGCCGTCCCCACCCGAGCTCATACGGTCGATGCCCGGCTGGAGGCCTGAAGAGGTGTCGGCTGGGGATCGTCCGCGCGGGCCGGTTCGGCAACAGGGTGGTGGGCGCGGGGCGTCCTACCCCGCGGCCGGGCGCGGAGCCCCCTACGGGCTGACGGGCAGCGGTCACGGGCACGGGCAGCTGACGGGAGTGGGATCACGGGGCGATAATAGAGTCCGCCCTGCGGGCCCCCCGCGGAGGGAGCCCGTCCCACGGAGCTGCAAGGGCCGTGTCGAACACGCCCACCGACCCAGCCGCCGGCGGCCCGCAAACGCCCGCGCGAGAGTACCGTCCCCGGCGCTCCATAACATTTGCCGTCAACCGCAACGGAGGTAGCGCAGATGCCGCCGCTCATCACCCCCGAGGAAGCACAGCGCCTTGGCGAGATCGAGGACCACGCCGAAATCGAGGCGCTCGTCCAGCGCGCGTGGGAAGCCCGCGTGGAGCGCTTCGGGGACTCCACCGATATGTGCTCGCTGGTCAACGCCAAGTCCGGGGGGTGCGCGGAGGACTGCGGCTTCTGCGCGCAGTCGCGCTTCGCCGAGGCCGAGACCCCGATGCACCCGATGATGGACCCCGAGCAGATCCTCGAGCACGCACGCGCCGCCGAGGCCGCGGGGGCGCACCGTTTTTGCATGGTCACCCAGGGCCAGGGGTTGTCAAAGCGCGACTTCGCGCAGATCCTCGAGGGCGCGCGGCTGGTCGCCGAGCACACTAACCTCAAGCGGTGCGCGTCGGTCGGGCACATGTCCACCGAGCGCGCGCGCGCGCTGCGCGAGGCGGGCATCCAGCGCGTACACCACAACGTGGAGACCGCCTCCTCCTACTACGACGAGGTCTCGACCACCGTGCGCTACGAGGGACGCCTGCGCACGATCCGCGCGGTGCGCGAGGCGGGCCTCGAGACCTGCGTGGGGGGCATCCTCAACCTCGGCGAGAGCCGCGCCCAGCGCGTGGAGATGGCGTTCGAGCTCGCCGCGATCGACCCCACGAGCGTCCCCATCAACCTGCTCAACCCCCGCCCCGGCACGAAGTTCGGCGACCGCGAGCTGATGGACCCGTGGGAGGCGGTGAAGTGGATCGCGATCTTCCGCCTGATCCTCCCCGAAGCGCTGTTCCGCGTGTGCGGCGGGCGCGTGGAGAACTTCGGTGAGCTGCAGCCGCTCGCGGTTAAGGCCGGGCTCAACGGGGTGATGATGGGCAACTTCCTCACCACCCTGGGCGCCGAGCCCGACGAGGACCGTGCGATGTTCGAGGAGCTCGGCCTCAACACGGCCCGCCAGCCCGACAACGGCGCGAACCCCCGGCCCGACAACCGCGCGGGGTGGCTGGAGGGTGAGACCCCCGACGTGGTCGACGAGCACCTCGGAGCGCTCGCCGCAGCCGGTGGGCACGGGGCTACGAACGGCGGACATGGGGGCGCGAACGGCGGACATGGAGGCGCGAACAATGGACACGAGGGCGCGAACGGCGGGCGCAGTCCGGGACTGGGCGAGCGAGACGGGGTCGGCACAGACGAGGTCGATCTCAAAGTCCGGCTGTGGGACCCCTCGACCCAGCTGCGCCACCGCCCCAAGCGCACAGTCCCCGCCCGGCCCGACGGAGCGCCCAACGCGACCCCGCGCAGCTGGAGCGGAGCGGAAGCTCATCCAAAAAAACTTCAGGACGAGCCCTCCACGATCGCGACCGTCGCGTGAGGTAGGCGAGGGACGGTGAGCGAGATCGAGGAGCGGCTGGCGGAGATCGAGCGGCTCGGTCAGAGCCGCCGGCTGCGGCTGATCTCGGGGCCCCAGGGGCCGCGCGTGCTGCTCGACGGCCGCCCCGTGCTGCTGCTGTGCTCCAACAACTACCTCGGCCTCGCCGACCACCCGCGCGTGCGCGAGGCCGCGGCCGATGCAGCGATGCGGTGGGGCGTCGGCGCCGGCGCCTCGCGGCTGGTGAGCGGGACCATGACGTGCCACCGGCGCTTGGAGGAGCGCCTCGCCGCCTTCAAGGGCACCGAGGCGTGCGTGTTGTTCGGCTCCGGGTACCTCGCCAACCTCGGCGTGATCGGCGCGCTGGCCGGCCCCGGTGACGCGGTGTTCTCCGACGAGCTCAACCACGCCTCGATCGTCGACGGCTGCCGCGCTTCGCGCGCGCGCGTGCACGTGTACCGCCACCTCGACGTCGAGCACCTCGACTGGAGCCTGCGCCGCCACGGGGGCGACGGGCGGCGGCTCGTAGCCACCGACTCCGTGTTCTCGATGGACGGCGACCTCGCGCCGCTGGCAGAGATCGTCGAGCTCGCGCGCCGCCACCGCGCGCGGATGCTCGTCGACGAGGCCCACGCCACCGGCGCGCTCGGCCCCGGTGGGCGCGGCGCCGTCGCCCAAGCCGGCCTCGAGGGCGAGGTCGACGTGCTCGTCGGGACGCTCGGCAAGGCGCTCGGCTCCTACGGCGCCCACGTGTGCGCCACCGAGGAGGTGGTGCGCTACCTCGTCAACACCGCCCGCCCCCTGATCTTCTCCACCGCGCCCGCACCCCCCGCCGTCGCCGGTGCGCTCGCCGCGCTCGAGCTCATCGAGGAGCGCCCCCACCGCGTGCAGCGCCTGCACTCCCACGCCCGCACGCTGCGCCGCGCGCTCGCCGCCGAGGGCTTCGCCGTGCCCGACGGCGACATGCACATCGTCCCGCTGCTGGTCGGCGACGAGCGCGACGCGATGGCGCTGTGCCAGGGCGCCCTGGAGCGCGGAGTGTTCGCCCAGGCGATCCGCCCCCCCTCAGTGCCCGCTGGCACCGCCCGCCTGCGCCTCACCGCGATGGCCTCCCACACCCCCGCCGAGCTGCGCCGCGCCGCCCGCGCGCTCGGGGAGGCCGCGCGCGCCGCGGGGTTGGAGCCTGAGGCGATCGGTGCGCCCGCCGCACCCGAGCCGCCCGCCGCACCGCGCACCGCGCCACCCCCCCCCGGCGCCTCGCGTGCACTCTTCGACATCGAGCACACCGCCGCGCCGCCCGCCGCACTCTCCGGCGCGCCCACCGCGCCCTTCGACATCGAGCGCGAAGACTCCCTCACCCGCGCGGCGTAGGGCCTCGCCGTGCGTGGGCTGTTCGTCACCGGCACCGGCACCGGCGTCGGCAAGACCGTCCTCTCCGCCGCCCTGCTCGCCGCGATGGCTGGGGGCGAGCCCGTGCGCGCACACAAGCCCGTGGTCACCGGTCTCGACGAGCCCCCCGGAGAGTGGCCCCCCGACCACGAGCTGCTGGCAGCCGCCGCCGGCATGGCCCCCGAGGAGGTGGCCCCGCTGCGCTACGGGCCCGCCGTGTCCCCGCACCTCGCCGCCGCCCTCGCGGGCGAGCGCATCGATCCCGAGCGGCTCGCAGCGGCCGCCCTCGCCGCGCTGCGCGCCGCCGACGCCCAGGGCGCGACGCTCGTGGTCGAGGGCGTCGGCGGGCTGCTCGTGCCGCTCGCCGAGCGCTACACCGTGCGCGACCTCGCCGTCGCCCTGCGGCTGCCCCTCCTGGTCGCCGCCCCGCCTGACCTCGGCACAATCAACCACACGCTGCTCACCCTCCACGCCGCCCGCGCCGCCGGGCTCGAGGTCCGCGCGGTCGTGCTCACGCCGTGGCCGGAGCAGCCCTCGGTGATGGAGGAGTCCAATCGCGCCACGATCGCCCGGCTCGGGGAGGTCGAAGTCGCAGTCCTGCCTCTCGTAGCCGAGCCCGACCTCGACGCACTGGCCCGAGCGGGGGAGACCCTGCCGTGGCGGGGGTGGTTTACGCGCGAGCGTTTCGTCCCAAGCTGAGCTTAGGATCGGGACCGTGGCTGGATGCCGATACGCGATGCTCCTCTCCTCCGGGTGGTTCCGGGGTCGTATCCCCGGAGAAAGGAGGCGCTATGAACGCAGTCGATACTCTCGCCATCACCCTGCTTGTCGCTCTGCTGGTCATCAACCGGCTGGTGCGGTAGTACGGGTGCCCTGGCGGTCGCAGCAAGGACGGCCCCGGCGGCCGTCAGGGATATTGAAACGCGGACTCCTTTCTCCGAGGTCGTACCCACGGAGAAATGAGAGCTGTGACCGCGTCAGTGTGCGTCCTGACTACAGGCGAGTCTAGCCTGCGGCCAGACGGACCGCGACTCCTCGGGACCCTGACGCGAGCGAGCACTGCGTTATTAACGAAGGAGGCCCGGTCGCCCGGGCCCCTCGGAGGTGCTGAACACAGTCGGCACTCTCGCCATGGCACTAGTCTAGCGCATCGCCGTCGAGAGAGTTTACCCCGCCCGTGCGGCGGCGACGACTGCCTCGCACACCGTGGCCAGCGCGTCCTCGTCAGTGACGTAAGGGGGCATCGTGTAGACAAGGTCGCGGAAGGGACGCAGCCACACGCCGCGCTCGAGCGCCGCCGCCGTGGCCGCCCGGACGTCCACCTCGTGGTCGAGCTGTACCACGCCGATCGCGCCGAGCACGCGCACGTCGGTCACGCCGGGCACCTCGCGGGCCGGCTCCAGTCCCCTGCGCAGGCCCCGCTCGATGCGTGCCACCTGCGCCCGCCACTCGCCCGTGGCGAGCAGCTGCAGCGAGGCCAGCGCTACCGCGCACGCCAGCGGGTTGGCCATGTACGTCGGACCGTGCATCAGTCCCCCACCCTCCCCTTCGGAGATCGCGCGCGCCACCTCCGCGGTGCACAGCGTCGCCGCCAGCGTCATGTACCCGCCCGTGAGCGCCTTGCCCACGCACATCACGTCCGGCGCCACCCCCGCGTGCTCGCACGCGAACAGCGCGCCCGTGCGGCCGAAGCCCGTCGCGATCTCATCCGCCACCAACAGCAGGCCGTGCTCGTCGCACACCTCCCGCAGCAGCGCCACGCACGCGGGCGAGTGGAAGCGCATCCCGCCCGCGCCCTGCACGACCGGCTCCACGATCGCCCCCGCCAGCTCGTGCGTGTGGCGGGCGGCCAACTCCCGCACCTGCGCCGCCCACCGTTCCCACCGCGCGTCCCGGGGGGCGTCGAAGCCGTCGGGGGGGCGCTCCGCGAAGACGTGCTCGGCGAGGGTGCCCCTGAACAGGGAGTGCATCCCCCCCACCGGGTCGCACACCGCCATCGCCCCGAACGTGTCGCCGTGGTAGCCACCGCGCACCGTCAGCAGGCGCGTGCGCTGCGAGCGCCCCACCGCGCGTTGGTACTGGAGGCACATCTTGAGCGCCACCTCGACCGCCACCGAGCCCGAGTCCGCGAAGAACACCCGCTCCAGGGGCCCCGGGGTCATCTCCACGAGGCGCTCCGCCAAGCGCACCGCCGGCTCGTGCGTGAGGCCCCCGAACATCACGTGCGCCATCCGCCCCACCTGCTCGGCGACCGCCCCGTCCAGTGCCGGGTGGCGGTAGCCGTGCACCGCGCACCACCACGAGGCCATCCCGTCGATCAACTCGCGCCCGTCGGCCAAGCGCAGGCGCACCCCCTCGGCGGAAACCACGGGCAGTGGCGCCAGCGCCGCCGGCAGCGCGCCGTAGGGGTGCCACACGTGCTCGCGGTCCTTCGCGAGCAAGGGGTCCCAGTCGGTCAGGTCAGTCCTCGTAGAGGGTGAAGTCCCGCTTACGGGCGCCGCACACCGGGCAGAACCACGTGTCCGGGATGTCCTCGAAGGCCGTGCCCGCTGGGATCCCCCCGTCGGGGTCGCCCTCTTCAGGGTCGTAGATGTAGCCGCAGGACTCGCATATCCAGCGCTGCAGGGTTTGAGTCGTCATCGCGGCCTAAGAGTACCGCCCCGGCCCTCCACCGGGTAGGGTCATGCGTGCGCGTCTTTCGACGGGCACGACGCGCTTACGCTGGGTAGGAGGCCCAGCGCCCACAAGCCAGGTACGTACCCGGCCCACGTGGACGATCCCCAATGACCACCCCTTCGCCCAACCACCCGCCCGATCCCAGCCGGCGGCCCGGTCCCGGCGAGGAGTACATTGGGAGGGCGGGCACCGAAAATCCGACGCCCCCGCGCCAGGCCGCCACCGTGATCCTGCTGCGCGGCGGCGAGGAGAGCCTGGAGCTACTGCTCGTCAAGCGCACCCCCCACGCGCGGTTCATGGGCGGCGTGTGGGTGTTTCCCGGCGGCGCCGTCGAGCACGCCGAGGGCGAGGACGACCGCGCCCACCGCGCCGCCGCCGTGCGCGAGCTGCGCGAGGAGGCCGGCGTGGAGCTGCCCGGCGGCGAGGAGCTCGTCAAGTTCTCCCGCTGGATCACCCCCGCCGAGGTCCGCACCCGCTTCGACACCCACTTCTTCCTCGCCCCGCTGCCCCCCGGCCAGGAGCCCCGCGTGGACGGCGAGGAGTGCGTCGCACACGGCTGGTTCACCCCCACGGGGGCGCTCGACGCGCACCGCGCCGGGGAGATCCTGTTGGTGTTCCCCACCATCAAGCACCTCGAGCAGCTCTCCCCCTTCGCCACCGCCGCCGAGCTGCTCGCCTACGCCCGCGGGCGCACCGTGCAGGCGGTCCAGCCCCGTGTCGTCGTCGAGGGCGAGGTCGCCCGCGTGCTGCTCCCCGGCGAGCTGGGGTACTGAGCACGAATCACGCCGACTGGGAGCGCTTCGGAGCGTCCATGCGCCGGCCGGTCTGCAACAACTCCGCGAAGAAGCCCCTGCCGAGCACGCTGAGTACAAGCAGCGACCCGAACAGAGCCACGGCATCGATGCTCTCGCGGCCCTGCTTGGTCCAGTAGTCGTCTTCGAGGTTCAGCCACAAAGCGAACTCGTCGAGGGTCAGCGCCGCGCCACTGCCGTACACCGCCGCGGTCACCCGGGAGGACCGGCGCTCCTCCGTGACGCCGATCTCCAGCATCCACAGGTAGCCCACCGTCAGCAGGCCCGTGATCCCGAAGGTCATGTGGTGGATGTGCCGTCCGCCGGGGGTGATGTTCCTGAACGGCCCCCGTTCAGCGCGGATCGCATGCGTGATCCCGCGCACCGTCGCGAACGTCAAAAAGAACGCGCCGCTGGAGAACAGCTGACGCTCCTTGCGGCGATCGCCGAAGTGCTTGTAGTAGAGCGCGCGCAGTTCTCCCGCATCCCGCTTGGGCGAGAGCCACGAGTACGACCGGGGCCGTCGCGGCTGCGTGAACTGGGGGCCGTCGGTGAACGGAGGGCCTACGTCTGCCATCGCTCACACCCTAAACCTACAGGCAGTTACGCGGGTGGCGCCGCCGTTGCGCATGTCCGCTATGTCCCCGCATGACTCGAGCACACAGGAGGCACGATCGCGGGCTTTACGATTCCTGCTGCTGCGCGGCGATCACGTGGGTCACCGCGTTGATCAACGCGAGGTGCGTAAACGCCTGCGGGTAGTTGCCCAACAGCCGCCCCGAGGAGGCCTCGAGCTCCTCGGCGTACAGCTGCAGCGGGGAGGCGTACGTGAGCAGGCGCTCGCACAGGTGTTCCGCGGAGTGGCAGTCGCCGATCTCCGCGAGCGCCGACACCAGCCAGAAGGAGCAGATCAGGAACGTCCCCTCCTCACCCTGCTGCCCGTCGTCGGTCTCGCCGGTGCGGTAGCGCAGTACCAGCCCGTTCTCGGTCAGCTCCTCTTTGATCGCCTTCACCGTCGCGCACACCCGCTCGTCGGTCGGGGGCAGGAAGCGCACCAGCGGGATCAACAGGTTGGAGGCGTCCAGCGCGTCGGTGTCGTAGTGCTGGCGGAACACCCCCCGCTTGTCGACCCCCCGCTCGAGAATCTCCGCCTTGATCTCGTCCGCCACCTCCTGGCAGTGGCGCGCGTGCTCGTCCTCCCCACGCCGTTCGGACAGGCGCGCGCCGCGGTCCAGCGCCACCCAGCACATCAGCTTCGAGGAGACGTAGTGGCGCGGCTCGCCCCGCGCCTCCCACAGGCCCTGGTCCGGCTCGCGCCACACCCGCTCCGCGCAGCGCACCTGGTCGATCAACACCGGCCACAGCCGCTCGGGGATGTGGTCGCGCTTCTTGGAGTGCAGGTACACCGAGTCCAGTACAGCCCCGTACACGTCGTTCTGGCGCTGGTTGTACGCGCCGTTGCCGACCCTCACCGGGCGCGCGTTCTGGTAGCCCTTGAGGTGCTCCAGCGTACGCTCCTGCAGGTCCTTGTCCCCCTTGATCCCGTACATGATCTGCAGCGACCCGTCCTCGTTGCGCTCGAGGTCAGCCACGTACTGCACGAAGTCATCAGCCTCCCAGTCGAGGCCCAGCGCGTGCAGGCCCCACAGCGTGAACGTCGCGTCGCGCATCCAGCAGTAGCGGTAGTCCCAGTTGCGCACGCCCTGCGGGGTCTCCGGCAGCGAGGTCGTCGGCGCCGCCACCAGCGCCCCCGTGGGCATGAACGTGAGGCCCTTCAGCGCCAGCGCCGAGCGCTCCAGGTGCACGCGCCAGGGGTGGTCGGGGTACGTGCCTTCCGTCAGCCACGTGCGCCAGAAGTGGCTGGTGCGCTCCAGGTGGGCCTCCGCCTGCTCGACCGTGCGCGGGCCGCCCAGCCCCTCCGTCCACGACATCGCGCAGAAGCGCTTCTCCCCTTCGCGCAGCGTGTGCCGCGCGTGCACGCGGTTGCCCTCGATCCCCACGCGCATGTCCGAGAACAGGCGGAACGCCGTCGCGCCCCCCGCGGCATCGAGCGCGTTGTGGGCGCGGTCCACGCCGTCCTCGTCCACGACCTCCCAACTTGCCATCGTCGCGCCGTAGTCGAGCATCGGCTCGCACACCATCTCGATCTGCACCTGGCCCTGGATGCACTCGATCAGCCGCACCATCACGTGGTCGGCGTCGTAGTCGGTCGGGGGGCGCGTGTGCGAGGAGCCCTCCTCGTTGTCGTGCCACTCCCCGATCGTGAGCGCGTCCACCACGCGCAGCCACCCCTGCGGGGTCATCCACGTCGTCTCGATCACGTTCGTCCCCGGCAGGTACCGGCGGCCCGCCGGCACGTACAGCCCGTACGGCCCCACCCGGAAGCGCCCGGCCCCGCGGTCCAGCATCGAGGCGAACACGCTCGGGCAGTCGAAGTGCGGCAAGCACAGCCACTCGACCGAGCCGTCGGAGGCCACCAGCGCGCCGGTGTGGCAATCCGACAGGAAGCCGTAGTCCGCGATCGGCGGGAAGGGCGAGTCCTCTGAAGCCATCGCTACGGTCCGGAGCCCTCGCGGGGCAGATCGCCCCAGGAGACGCCCTCCCACACGGAGTCATCCCAGTACGGGCGCTCCACCCCAGCCGGCAGCGAGCCCTCCTCGTCGAGCTTGTCCAGGTGGGCCGCCAGCGTGAGCGTCGCCGCCGGGCGCAACTCCACGGGCACGTCCCACCAGGCCTTGTCCAACAGTTCCCCGACGCTGCGCGCGCCTTCGGCGAGCGCGACCAACAGGCGGTGCTCGCGGTCGTAGCGGTGGCCGATGCACTCTTGGAGCTTGGCCACCGGTTCCCAGATCGCCGGGCCATGGCCCGGGCAGAGCACGTCGAGCTCAAACGTGGACAGGTGCACCAGCGCGTTCAGGTAGGCGTTCAACGCGCCCTCGTAGGGAGCGATGAAGGCGCTGCCCTCGCCCAGCACCGCGTCCCCTGTGAAGCACACGCGGTCCGCCACCAGCGCGAAGTGGTCGGGGGAGTGCCCCGGTGTGGGAACCGCCGTCAGGGGGCCGAAGCGCACCCCCTCCGCCAGCGCCACGTCGATGCCCTCCCCGTGCGCCGCCGCGACCGGCGCCGGGCGCAGCTCGCGCAGGGCCGTGACCGACTCCACGTGGTCGGAGTGCTCGTGGGTGAGCGCGATCCCCCCCAGCCCCCCGCGCGCGTCCACCGCCGCCAACACCCGCTCGATGTGTTGCCGCAGAGACGGGCCCGGGTCGATCACGTACGCCGGGTCGCGCTCCACGATCCACGTGTTGGTCCCCGAGAGCGTGAGCGGTCCGGGGTTGTCAGCCCGCACGCGCAGCACGTCGAAGGCCGCCAGCCGCTGCGCTTCGGCGACCGGGTCCACCGAGAAGCCGCGCTCGCCGGCGAGCGCGAGGTCGAGCTCCACCGCGGACTCCGGCACCCACTCCTCCTCACCCTCCCCGCGCTCGGGGTCCACTCCGGGCTCCGCCAAGCCCCGTTCGGTGTCGGCCGCAGGATCCGAATCGGAGCCCGAGGGAGGATGAGAGCGCATTCCAAGACGGTAGCTCCTCCGGACGACGGACGTCCGCACACTCGCCGCCCCGCGCTTTGCGATCCTCGGGGAGGCTCGCCGCTCCAGCGGAGGACATCGCGGATCCACTAGTTGCCCCTAACCCCTGATCTTGCAACCTGTTCGCGAAGCCCGCACACCGCCTCGCCGAGCACAGGTGTCTGCGTAATACACACGTTGCCGACCGTCCCCCGCACTCAAGCCCCCGTTCCATACGGTCGAAGTACAGTCGATGAGCCAGGGATCTTCATGGCTGTGCCCCACCGAGCTCGACCGCACGCGCATCGTGGACGCCAACGACCGCGTGCGCACGATCCGACTGGTCGGCGCCGGCGCGATCGGCGTCGCGCTGTTGCTCACAGCGCCCTGGATCGGCTGGTGGACCCTGATTCTGCTGGCCCTCTGCGCGCTCAACTTCTGGAACGTCGAGCGGCGCCTGCCCTCGAGCCCCCACCCCGAGCGCGTGAGCTTCACCGCGATCGTCCTCACCCTACTGCTGATCGGCGCGGGGGTCGCCCTCAGCGGCGGGCCGCACAGTCCCGCGCTGCCGTGGATGGTGCTGCCGGGCGCGATGGTCGCGGCGCGCTTCCGCCCGCAGGTCGTGGCTGTCGGGATCGTGCTCACCGTGTTCCTGGTCATCGTGAGCACCCTCGCCGTCGATCCCGCGGCGACGATCGCGAACCCCGTTTCGGTGATCGCCACGCTGGCCCTGCTCGCGGTGGTCATCTCGATCGTGCTCGCCCTCCAGGCGGCCGAGCTGCACCACCGCGACGAGGCGATCCTCGACCCGCTCACGGGCCTGCTCAACCGCCACGCGCTGATCCCCCGCTTCACCGAGATCTCCCACCAGGCCCGCCTCACCCACCAGCCCGTGTGCCTGTTGCTGTGCGACGTGGACACCTTCAAGGAGATCAACGACCGCTACGGCCACGACCGCGGCGACGCGGTGCTGCGCGACGTCGCCTACGAGCTGCGCAAGCGGCTGCGCTCCTTCGAGCTCGCCTACCGCCTCGGGGGCGAGGAGTTCCTGATCGTGCTGCCCGGTGTCTCCCAGCCGGAGGGACAGGAGGTCGCCGAGCGGCTGCGCGCGGCGATCGAGCAGACCCGTCCCACGGGCATCCCGATCACGATCTCCCTGGGCCTGAGCGTCGCCAGCGGGGAGGCGGTCGTCTACGAGACCCTCTTCAAGGCCGCCGACGAGGCGCTGTACGAGGCCAAGCGGACCGGGCGCAACCGTACGGTGGCCGCGGCGGCGCCCTCGCCCAGCGCACCTGCCCCCGAGGTAGTAGTGGGCGAGCCGGTGGGCGAACCGCTCGCAGCCTCCGCCCTGCTGGCCTAAACGGGGACGCTGGCCTAAACGGGGACGCTGGCCTAAACGGGGACGCTGGCCGAAACGGGGATGCTGGCCGAAACGGGGATGCGAGCCGAAGGCGAGTGTCTCCCGGCTTCGGTCGAAGGCGAGTGTCTCCCGGCTTCGGTCGAAGGCGAGTGTCTCCCGGCTTCGGTCGAAGGCGAGTGTCTCCCGGCTTCGGTCGAAGGCGAGTGTCTCCCGGCTTCGGTCGAAGGCGAGTGTCTCCCGGCTTCGGTCGAAGGCGAGTGTCTCCCGGCTTCGGTCGAAGGCGAGTGTCTCCCGGCTTCGGTCGGCTGACGGCCACTTGGTCTAACCTCCAGGCTCGCCGTGGCCGCTCAGCTCGACCCCCAAGCTCAAGCGCTGCTCGAGGTGATGCGCGCAGTGGGCGCGCCGGCGCTCCACACGCTCCCCGTGGAGCAGGCGCGCGAGCAGGTGCGCGCGGCGCTGCTTACCCGCGGCGAGCCGCTGGCGCTGCACCACGTCGAGGATCTCCACCTGCCCGCCTCCCACGGCGCGCGGCCGCTGCGCATCTACCGGCCACGCCCGGGTACCCTGCCGATCGCGCTCTTCCTCCACGGGGGCGGGTGGACGCTCAACGACATCGACACCCACGACCGACTCTGCCGCCGCATCGCCCGGCGCTCCGGCTGGCTGCTCGCCTCGCTCGACTACCGCAGGGCCCCCGAGCACCGGCACCCCGCCGCCCTCGAGGACGCCCGCCTCGCGTACCACTGGCTGCTCGAGCACGCCGCTGACCTGGAGGGCGACGCCTCGCTGACCGCGCTCGTGGGGGAGAGCTCGGGCGCGAGCACTGCCGCCGCCCTCACGCTGCAGCTGCGGGACGCCGGCGCCCCGCAACCCGCGTTTCAGGTGCTCGCCTACCCCATGACAGACGTGCTCGGCCGCTGGCCCTCCCACGAGGAGCGCGGCAGCGGCTACACGCTCGACCGACCGCTCCTTCAGTGGTTTCTCGAGCAGTCCCTGCCACGCGACCACGACCCCGCGGACCCCTACCGGGACCGCTACCTCCTGCCCCTCGCCGCCGACCTCGGAGGGCTCCCGCCGGCGCTCGTGATGACCGCGGAGTTCGACCCCCTGCGCGACGAGGGCATCGCCTACGCCGAGCGCCTCGCCGCCGCCGGGGTCTCCGTGGAGCACCTGCACGCCGAGGACCAGATGCACGGCTTCCTGCTACTCGACCGGGCAATCGACCGTGCCGGTGAGCTGATCGACCACCTGGCCGACGCGCTCGCCGCCCAGCCTGGGCGCCGGGGCGACCGCGCCCTCTCTAGGTCGGTTAGGTAGCGCGAGGACGCGTGGACGAGGTGACTCGGGAGGGATCTGGCGTAGCGCAAGGGCGCGTGGACGACGGGACTCACGAGGATCTGGTGTAGCGAGAGGACGTGTGGACGAGGTGACTCGGGAGGGATCTGGCGTAGCGCAAGGGCGCGTGGACGACGGGACTCACGAGGATCTGGTGTAGCGAGAGGACGTGTGGGACGAGGTGACTCGGGAGGGATCTGGCGTAGCGCAAGGGCGCGTGGACGACGGGACTCACGAGGGCCTGGTCGTGGTCATAGCTCCGGGCCTGTCGCGAAGACGGGGACGGGGACAGGGACAAGCTGGTACACGCGAAGTCGTCCGGACGCGAACGACGTCACGTCGTAGAGCTGCCCTTGGTAGCGGACCGAGCCCCCGTTGGGTAGCCGTGGCGGCCCGGGACGCGTGCTGCCCGCGATCTGCTTCGACCCGGCCCGCACGTAGAACAGGCTGCCAGTGTGTTCCTGGGCAAACGCGACGAAGCCCCCCACAGGCGACCTGTCGATCAGGAAGCGGTTCCAGATCCGTCGTCCAATCCTCCCGAGCTCCGCAACTCGTACCGCCACGCAGCTCCGTCTCGAGGCTCGCACCGGCGGCACGAGGATCGAGATCCGCAGCACGCCGGTGGGGTAGGCTTTTGCGTTGAACGAGTAAACCTGAAAGTCAATGTCTTCCAGCGTGACGGCCCCGCGGCTCGGCAAGGCCTTCAGACCAGTGTCGACGGTGCCTGGAATGGGAACGCGTTCGCCGTTGAGGTCGAGCTCGAGCGGCATTCCGATCAGGCGCTTCTCCAAGCCCACGTAGCCGAGGTCGTCCTGCACGGAGAGCAGATACGTGCCGACGGTACGCCCACGGTAGTGGAGCGTTCCGGCGACCGGCGCGATGATGTACGGACCGCCGATGTCGTCGAGCAAAACGCCCTTGCGGCTCACGCGGAGGCGGACGATGTGCGTGTGCGAGTACACGAGGGCTTTGACCGCAGCGACGATCGCTGAGTGCTTGTGTTTTGCGACCGCGGCAAGCAGCGGCCGGTACGCTTCGACCTGGCGCTCGTCGGCGATCGTCTCCGCTCCGGTGAGCTCGGAGCCATAGACGCGTTCCGCAGCGTTGCCGACAGCCGCAGCCTGCGCCCTTTGCGTTTCCGACTCGCAAGGCATCCCTCCCGAGGTGACGGAGCCGCTGGCAAGGGCAGCGAGGCTGCTTGTCATCGGGCGCAGGGGATGTTTCGCGCTCGCCGCGCCACGGCTCGCGGCACCACGGCTCGCCCCGCAAGCCGCCGCCAAGAGCATTCCGCATAGGATCAGCGACGTCCTCGACACTCCCCTCGCCCACATGCGCCCATCGTAGCGTCGGCTTGCCAGCTGTCTCTCTATGGTCGAGCTCCCATCGTCGTCGTGTACCTCAGGACACGAGCGTGGCCAGGTGCAATCGTGAGCACGCTGCTACTCAACTCATCTGCGTATGCGGAGTGAAAGGCGCCCGCGGCGCTCATCGTGATGGGGGCGTTGAAGCTGTAAGTCTGAGTAGAGCCGTCAGGCTCAATCGCGGTGAGGCGATTTGGACCGGAGCTGAGCTGCGCGCCAGTCGCGTACCAGACCTGGAATTGGTAAGTGCATCCAGCGTGGGTGCGAAACGACATGGCCACCCCGTCACCCGTCGGGCGGAAAATCCAGACGGCTCTAAACGCAGGCTTCGCGTCAGGATTCTCACCCCAACCGCCGTGCACGGTGATCTTGCCGGCCGGAGTGGCACTCAAGGTCGATTTGATTGGATCGAGCCTGCGCCCGCCTACGAGCATCACCACCCCACCTGTTTGCGCAGAGGACGTCAGTGGCCGCGGTGGGAGTACCGACATCCACCCGCTCGGGGTTCGCAGCTCGGCGGCTACCAGACCGAAGCCGTAGCGAGCGTCTTCGAGATTGCTGTCGGCTCCGTGAACCGCGAACCACAGCCTCCCGCGAGTGACGGCGGCGAAGCGGGTATGCGAAGGGTCGAGGAAGACCCCATTCGTCTGGCTGGGGACCATCTGCGCCGGAGCCGCGGGGGTTCGCCCAAGGATGCTCGTGGCGTTGTCGAGCGCCCACAGAGCCAAGCCGTTGTACTCGACAGTGTTCGCGTACCCATCGACTCCGAGGTAGTTCTCGGCCGCTTCCTGCGCGGCGACGTCGGCGAGACGGGGAACTAACGGGAAGCCCCACCCGCTCGAGGTATAAACCCTCCGAAGGCGTTGCAGCTCGAGCGCGACCCCGGCTAGGTAGCGACCTCGCCAGAGAGGGTCAGGGGCGTGCGCAGCGGCGATCGCGAGCGCGTCGACGGTGGCCGCGACCGTCCACACCTGCCCTTGCCCGCGACCGATATAAGCCACGTTCCCGTCTGGAGCCATCAGACCAAGGAGCGCGCGAGCTGTGCGCGAGAACGCAGCGAAGATTGCGCTCGGCGTGCTCGAGCCCAACGCCATGACCGCCCGTCCGAGCATCAACGTGGAGAGCGCGTGATAGGCAAGCGGGTCCTGCGGTGGATCGCTCAAGATGCCGGCGTCGGCGAACGACGCGCCAGCGCCGTCGGCTCCCACGCGGACCGCGTCCGTCCCCGCGTAGCGCGCCGCGACCTCGAGGGTGGCGAGCGCCCGGCGGCGGAGTCGGGGTGGATCGCCGAGCAGCGTTACCGACGCTGAGCCTCTGAGGCCCGTGTGCACCAGCGCCAGCTCGGCCACGGCCGCCACCAACTTCAGATTGTCGTAGCAGTCGCGGTCCGAGTAACAAGCGCCGGCGTCTGACACGAGCCGCTGATGAGCGCTCAGGAACACAACAAAAGCAGGCGCTGCGACTTGCCAGGCCTCGTTCGCGCCCAGATGCGCCCGGTTCCAAGCGTAGGCCTCGGCCAGGCCCATCAGCTCGAACCCGCCTCCGTCGGGATGCGCGATCTCGGCGAGCTCCGCACGCAGGCCATCTTCGACCAGCGCCGGACTCGCTTGGGCCACACCGTCTTCGACCATCGCTTGTCCGATCATGCCGACGCCGTAACTGCCCGCGAGCGGCCCGACCACAGGGTCGATCAGCCAGCCGTCCGCAGTCTCGTGCGTCGTCCATTCGCTGCTCGCGCGAGCAGCGAGAGCGGCGGCTTGCTCGCTCAGCGACACGGCAGAGACGATCGGTTGCGCACGCGCAGCTGTCGACCCTGCGAAGTTGACGAGCAGCGAGCAGGCGAGCAGCGCAACCCCGCGCCTACGTCCGCACCCCAGTGGGCGCGAGCAGGGGTTGGCCTTGGCCGCCAACTCGATCGCTTCGCCCACGCGCGGAAGAATGCCAGTTGGGGTGGCGTCTGATTGTGGCTACGCCGTTAGACCGTCCAGGCGATGCGCAGGTGAGTGCCGTCGGGGGGCGCGCGTGCGGCGCGGCCCGCGGACTCGAGCCGCCGGGCGCGCGTGCGGGCGCAGCCCTGGACTCAAGCCGCCGGGGCACGCGTGCGGCGCAGCCCGCGGACTCGAGCCGCCGGCTAGGCGGCCGCGCTTCCATCGCGAGTCGCGGCTTCGTGGCTCGCAATTCGCGCCCGGCGGTACTCGTTGACGACGATCTCCGTCAACTCCTCGACCGAGGTCTCCGCCGTCGGCTTGTCGAGCGCGATCGTGCCGTCCTGGATCAGGCTCACGCGGTCGCATGCTTCAAACACATGCACGTAGTTGTGCAGGATCATGATCACCGACACCCTGCCGTCCGCCTTCAGGCGCGCGACCAGGTCGAGGATCTGCGCGCCCTCTTTGGCGCCCATCGCAGCCAGCGGCTCATCCAGCAGGATGATGTCCGCGTCGGAGTTGACGGTGCGCGCCACCGCGATCGCCTGACGCTGGCCGCCGGACAGCCGCGCCACGGCCACGTCAATCCGCGGGATGTTGATGCCGATCTCGTCCAGCGCCCGGCGTGCTTGGCGCTTCATCTCACGGTTGGCCAGGAACGGGATCGGATGGTGCACCTGCTCGCGGCACAGCGCCAGGTTGTGATAGACCGACAGTTCGTCGATCAGCGCGAGGTCCTGGTAGACGGTGTCGATGCCTTTGGCGCGCGCGTCGTCGACGCTTTTGGGCCGATAGGGCTCTCCGTGCAGGAACATCTGCCCCGCGTCCTGGCGCTGAAAGCCGCAGAGGATCTTGATCAGCGTCGACTTGCCCGCGCCGTTGTCGCCGAGCAGGCCCAGCACCTCGCCCTTGCGCAGGTGCAGGTTGACGTCACGCAGCGCGGTCACCGGCCCGAAGCGCTTGGCGATGTGCTCGACGCGCAGCACGTCATCCGCAGCCGCGACCGGCCCGACGATCGTCTGCGCCGGCACGGGCCGATCAGCCACTGCGGGAGCCCCTGCGCACGCGCTGCACGTACACGTTGATGGTCATCGCCAGGATGATCGCCAGGCCCAGGTAGAAGAGCTGGTAGTCGGCGTTGACGCCCTTGAGGATCAGCCCATCGTTGAGGATGCCCAGGAACAGCGCTCCGATCAGCGCGCCTACGACAGTCCCCGACCCACCCGCAAGGAGCGTGCCGCCGATCACTGCCGCCGAGATCCCCTTGAACAGGATTTCGTTCGCCCCGGCGACGTCCGGCTCCACCGAGGAGGCCCGCACGGCCTCGAGGATCCCGACGAAGCCCCCAGTGGTGGCACAGAGGATGAAGTTGCGGATCACCACCAGGCGCACCCGCACCCCGGCCTCGGCGGCGCCGAGCTTGTTCGAGCCCACCGACACGGTGTACAGGCCCCAGCGGGTGAACGTCAGCACGATCTGTCCCACGGCCACGATCGCGAGCGCCCAGATCAGCTCCGAGTAGGTGCCCTCGCCGAGGACTTTGGCGAACGTCGAGACGTGGTTGACCGTTTCGATAAGCACGATGTGCGCCCCGTTGATCACATGGGTGACGCTCACCTGAGTGCTCGTCACTTCCGCGCCCGGCATCGCCACCGGCTCGGCGTGCGAGATGATCAGCGTCAGGCCCTCCAGCGTGAACAACATGCCGAGCGTGGTCACGAACGAGCTGATGCCGACGACCGCCGTGAAGAAGCCGTTGATGAAGCCGACCACCATGCAGCCGAGGAGCGCGAGCAGCACGCACGGCACGTGCGGGATCCCGGCGATCGCCAGCTTGTAGTAGAGGAACGGCGCGAACAGGTAGGTCGCCCCGATCGAGAGGTCGATCTCGCCCAGGATCATCACGAACACCTCGCCCGCGGCGAGGATCGCGAACGGGGCGAAGAACGGCAGCAGCGTCTTGAGGTTGGCGCCGGTGAGGAAGGTGCTCGTGTTCAGCGAGAAGTAGATCGCCACGAGCAGCGTGACGACGATGATGCTGCCCTCGCGCAGGGAGAGCACGCGCTCGAGCAGCTCGTCGCGGGCAGGCAGGGAGACCCGGCCGCTGCGCGTCGGGTCTCTCGACGGTTTCGTTGGTGCCCCGGGCGAGGCCGGCTCCGGGGTGGGCGGGGCCCCCATCCGGTGCGCCATCGCCTAGGCCGCGGTGCCCGCCGGGATCGGCACCAGCTTGGCTTCGGAGGAGGTCCCCTCGAAGCGGCTCTTGGAGTTGACGTATGGAGTGACGGTTTCCTTGTCGATGAATTTCAGGCCCGTGTCGACTTCCGCCGGACCCGTCAAGGACCCGGAGACCTGCCACAGGAAGAGTTGCAAGACCGGCAGGAAGCCCTGCAAGTAGGGCTGTTGGTCGATCGTGAATTCGATGTAGCCTTCGTGGAGGAGTTTCTGGGTTTTTTCGGTCAGGTCGAAGCCCCCGGCCTTGACGCCTTTGGCGGTGAGCCCGAGCTTCTGCATCACGCCCGCGAGTTCCGCGGTGTCCCCGCCGTCGACTGCGTACATCCCCTTCGTGCTCGGATGGCCGGTCCAGTAGGCTTCGATGGCCGTTTTCTCGCCCGATTCCAGGGAGCCGGTGACGATCGTGGTCAGTTTGATCGGCGCACCCGATTCCTTGATCGCTTTTTCAGCGCCCGCCAGGCGCGGCTGCAGGTTCGCCGAGCCCGCACTGGCCGTGAAGATGACCACTTCGCCCGTGCCCACGGCGGCGACGATCCGCTTGCCCATGAGTTCACCGGCCAGTTTCAGGTCCTGGCCGATGTAGGCCAGGCGCTTGTTGGGGGGCGACGGGGCGTCGGCGTTGTAGGCGACCACCGGGATGCCCGCCTTCAGCGCGTTTTCGATCGGCACGTTGAAGGCGGTTTTGCTGATCAGCGACACGGCGATCCCGTGGGCGCCCGATGAGACGGCCGTGTTGATGGCGTTGACCATCTGGCTGATGTTTTCGCTTTCGGAGCCCGTCCACTCGTAGCTTGAGCCGAGCAGTTTGCAGGCGTCCTGGATCCCGTACTGCGTGGGGACGAAGAACGAGTTCGTGGTCACGTGGTTGACGACCACGAATTTGTAGTTCGGGTGCGAGCCGAACACCGCATTCGAGTTGCCGCCCGAGGAGGAGGAGCTGGCGCTCGAGCCGCACGCCTCCAGCAGCGCGCTCACCGAGCCCACCGCCGCCCCGGTCATCGCGGTGCGGCGCAGAAATGCGCGCCGGTCGAAGCCCGATCTGCTGGTCTGTTGTCGGTCGAGGTCCTCGAGACGCTCCACTGCTGCGTGTATCTGATCGGTGCTTGACATTCCATCCTCCCTGTCAACCTGATTTGAAGGGCTCTCCCGCCTTGCCACTGCTTTGCAACATCGGGCACATACCCTTTCGCTTGGCGGGGCCTTCGTCATCGCGGAAATCCCGCAGTCAACGGTCGGCAAACTCCGGATGCGCCCGGATCGAGAGTCTGCCTTTGGCCCTGTGAACTCTTTTGGACTATGTATACCCTCGGGGGATGGCATCGAATCCCACCGGGCCGGCGCCCGTCGACCGACCGCCACTGCGCGCCAGCACACAGGGGGACGATCGCCCCGAGCGCTACGGCACCGTCGCGGTGACGCGGCACGTCAAAGACGACGGGCGCGCGCTGCTTCTCTACACGCGCGCCGCAGAGCAGTCGACTTGAACGATCGATCGGAGATCGGCCAACGCTTCGACGAGCTGCGCGCCGAGCAGGTCGACTACGCGATCCACCGCCAAGACCGTACCTTCCTGCCCACGCGCGAGCACTGCCCGCTGTGTGCCACCCGCCCCGGCGCGGCGCCGACCGAGATCCCCTTCCCCGCCTTTCAGATCGCCGTCTTCGAGAACCGCTTCCCCGCCTTTGGGGCGCCGCGCGGCGCCGCCGAGGTGATCGTCTACACCGACGACCACGACGCCTCCTTTGGCACGCTCTCACCCCAGCGCGCGGAGGACCTGATGTGGGTCTGGCGCCACCGCTACCTGGAGCTGGGCGCGCGCGAGGACGTCGAGTACGTGCTGATCTTCGAGAACCGCGGGGTCGAGGTCGGGGTGACCCTGCACCACCCCCACGGCCAGGTCTACGGCTACCCGTTCCTGCCGCCCGTGCCGGCGCTCGAGCTCGCCGCCGACGCGCGCCTCGGAGGCTGCGCGCCGTGCGCCCTGCTGCGCCGGGAGCTCGAGGACCGCCGGCGGGTCGTCTACGAGAACGACGCCCTCGTCACCTACGTGCCCTACGCGGCGCGGTGGCCCTACGAAGCGCACGTGACCCTGCGCGCACACCGCCCGAGCCTGCTCGACTGCGAGCCCGCGGAGCTGCGGATGCTGGCCGCAGGGCTGCAGGCGCTCGCGCGCGGGTACGACGCCCTGTTCGCGCGGCCCTTTCCCTACGTGATGGTCGTCCACCAGGCGCCCACCGGGGGGGCGCCGGCGCCGGCTGCCGAGCAGGGCGCCGCCACGTCGGCATACCCCCCGGCGCCGGCTGCCGAGCGGGGCACCACCGCGCCGACGGGCGCGCAACGGGGGCACCTGCACGTCGAGTTCTACCCGCCGCTGCGCACCGCCCACAAGCTCAAGTACCTCGCCGGCTCCGAGCAGGGCGCCGGTACCTTCATCTCCGACACGCTGCCCGAGGAGTCTGCCGCCGCGCTGCGTGAGGCGATCGCCCGTGCCGCGTGAGCGCAGCGCCGCGTTCGCCCCGGGGCGCGTCAACCTGATCGGCGAGCACACCGACTACAACCAGGGGCTCGCGCTGCCCTTCGCGATCGGCGCGGGCGTCACCGCACGCGCGCAGGCGGTCGATCCGACGTCGGCCGGCGCCGGTCGCATCTACGCGCAGGCGAGCGACCTCGGCGAGCGCGACGAGTTCTCGCTCGCCGACCCGCCGCGCGGGCAGGGATGGCGCGCGTTCATGCGCGGAACCGTCGCCGAGCTCACGCGCGCCGGCTTCCCGCTGGTGAGCGCGAGCGTGCAGATCAGCGGCCAGGTGCCGCACGGCGCGGGCCTCTCCTCCTCGGCCGCGCTAGAGGTCGCGCTCTGCCTGGCGCTGATCGAGCTCGGCTCCGAGGGTCCGCCCGGCCACGCGGTCACCGCCCTCGACCGCACCGAGCTCGCGCGCCTGTGCGCGCGCGTGGAGAGCGACTGGGTCGGCGCCCACACCGGCCTGCTCGACCAGCTCGCCTCGCTCTACGGCGCCGAGGGCACCGCGCTGTGCATCGACTTCCGTTCGCTGGCGGTGGCACCGGTGCCGCTCCTGCTAGGAGACTGGCGCCTGGTCGTGCTCGACTCCGGCGAGCGCCACGCGCACGCGAGCTCCGGCTACAACCGCCGCCGGCGCGAATGCGTGCGCGCCTGCGAGCTGCTTGGCGTGCCCTCGCTGCGCGAGGCCGATGGCGAGGCGATCGCGCGGCTGCCTGACCCGCTGCGCCGCCGCGCCGAGCACGTCATCGCCGAGAACCGGCGGGTGCTCGAAGCCGTCGCCGCCCTGCACGCCGGGGACCTACCCGCGCTTGGGGGGCTGCTGGACGCCTCGCACGCGAGCCTGCGCGAGCGCTACGAGGTCTCGACGCCCGCCATCGAGGCAGCCGTCGCGCGGCTGCTCGAGGCCGGAGCCGCGGGCGCGCGGATCGTCGGCGGCGGCTTCGGCGGCTCCGTGCTCGGCCTGTTCGCGCCCGGCGTCGAGCCGCCCGCCGGAGCACACGAGGTGCGTCCCGGCGCCGGCGCTCACGTGCTGGAGGCCTAGATCCTCACGGCGCCGGGACGGGCTCCGCGCCGGGGTCGGACAGGGCACGAGGGTGGGCCGCCCGGCTACGCCCGGCGCCGGGGCCGAACTCAGCGTGCACGTCGCGCGCGCCCAGCGGCTCGCCGCAGCGTGTGCAGATCCGCCGCTCGCCGAGCTCACCGCCGCAGCCCTTGTGGCGAATGACGATCGGCGGCCCGTGCGGGGCGGCGTGGCGGTCGCCCCAGCGCAGCAGCTCGACGATCACTGGCCACAGGTCGAGGCCCTTGTCGGTCAGGCGGTACTCGTGGCGCAGCGGGCGCTCGTTGTAGGGGACCTTCGTCAGGATTCCCTCGTCGACTAGCCGCTCCAGGCGGGCGGCGAGCACGTTGCGGGCGACGCCGAGATCACGCTGCAGCGCGTCGAAGCGGCGAACCCCGAGGAACACGTCGCGCAGCACCAGGAACGTCCAGCGCTCACCCACCAGCTCCAGCGTGCGGGCGATCGAGCAGTTCTGGGCGCTGTAGTCGGACCCGAGCATCCCCTACACACGATAACACCAGTGAGTTGCGTCATAAAACGTAATCGTGTAAGGTGGCAGTCGGTCTTGTCATGCAACTCGTAATCGTGCAACTCATAACGGTGGAGCGGCCGGCGGCCGTCCGACTTGGCGAAGGGAGCGACTGACATGGAGCGCAAGTGGCAGGTACTGCTGGTCGTCGTGGTGGGCGTGTTCATGGCCGGGCTGGACGTGTTCATCGTCAACATCGCCTTCCCCCAGATCCACGCCGACTTCCCGCGCACGAGCCTGAGCTCGCTCTCGTGGATCCTCAACGCCTACACGATCGTGTTCGCGGCGTTCCTCGTCCCTGCGGGCCGCTGGGCGGACGCGGTGGGACGCAAGCGCGCGTTCCTGCTCGGGGTGAGCCTGTTCGTCGCGGCGTCGGCGGCATGCGCAGCGGCTCCCACGATTCCCTTCCTCGTCGGCGCCCGCGCAATCCAGGGGCTCGGCGCAGCACTGCTGATGCCCGCCTCGCTCGGCCTGCTGCTGCCGGAGTTCCCGCTGGAGGAGCGGCACATCGCGATCGGCGCGTGGGCGGCGATCGGTGGAGTCGCAGCCGCCGCCGGGCCGCCGCTGGGCGGCCTGCTCGTGCAGGTGGGCTGGCGGTGGGTGTTCATCGTCAACGTCCCCATCGGTCTCGCCGGACTGGTTGTGGGGCGGCGCGTGCTGCGCGAGATCCGCCACCCCGAGACGGCGCGACCCGACCTGCCGGGCGCGGTACTGCTCACGGCCGGGGTGGCCGCGCTCACCGTCGCGATCGTGCAGGGGACGGCCTGGGGCTGGCTCAGCGCCCGCATCCTCGCGCTGCTCGCGCTCGCCGCGCTGCTGCTGGCGCTCGTCGGCTGGCGCATCGCACGCCACCCCGCGCCGATCGTCGACCCCGCGCTGCTGCGGGTGCGCGCCTTCAGCGCCGCGACGGTGGGGTCGCTGCTGTTCTTCGCCGGCTTCGCCGGGATGCTGCTCGCCGCCGTGCTGTTCTTGACCGGGATCTGGCACGAGGAAATCCTCACGGCAGGCCTGATGATCGCGCCCGGCCCCGCGATGGCGGCGCTCACCGCGGTACCCGGGGCGCGCCTTGGCCGCCGCTTCGGCCCCGGCCGCGTCGGCGCGCTCGGAACGCTCCTGTACGCGCTCGGGGGCGTCTGGTGGCTGCAGCGACTCGGCGCGCAGCCGCACTACGTGTCCGACTTCCTGCCCGGCATGTTGATCGGCGGGATCGGCGTCGGCCTGGTGATCCCCTCGCTCACGGGCGCCGTGGCGGCGACGCTCCCGCCCGCGCGCTTGGCGACCGGCATCGCGGTTCAGACCACCGGCCGTCAGCTCGGCTCGGCGCTCGGGTTTGCGATCGTGATCGCCGTGCTCGGAACCCCGCACACCGCCGCGGACTTCACGGGCGCCTGGAGGTTCATGCTCCTCGCCAGCCTGCTCGCCGGCGTCTCGCTCAGCGTGGTGGGACGCGCCGGCGCGCGCGCTCCGGCCACTGCCCTTGCCGTCCCATAGCCCGGCCATGTTCAAATAGGTTACGGTCGCAAACGACGGCAACCAACGAAACCGGAGGGCGGACATGGGCGAGCAGCTGGTGGATCTGGTGTTCGAGGGGGGCGGGGTCAAGGGAATCGGGCTGGCCGGGGCCTTCTTTGAGCTCTACGCGCAGGACTACCGCCCCGCGTGCGTGGCCGGAACCTCCGCGGGCGCGATCACCGCGGCGTTGGTCGCGGCCGGGTACACCGGCGAAGAGCTCAAGACGCTCGTACTGAACGACATGCACTTTCCGCTGTTCGCCGACAGGCCGCGTATGCACCTGTTGGGCCCAGTGGTGGGCGAGGTGATCGAAGTCCTCAAGGACCGTGGCCTGCACAGCGGGGAGTACTTCCTGCAGTGGATTCGCGGCCTGCTGAAGGCCAAGGGCATCACCACGTTCGGCACGCTGCCCAAGGGCGCCAAGGGGACGGCCCGGGAGTATCCGTTGCGGGTGATCGCCTCGGATCTCACCGACCACGCGATGCTCGTGCTGCCGCAGGACGCGACGAAGCTCGGGATCGACCCCGACGAGCTCTCGGTGGCCGAGGCCGTGCGGATGAGCATGTCGATCCCGGTCTTCTTCGACCCGGTGATCCAGACGAACCGCGCAGACGGACGCAAGCACATGATCGTCGACGGGGGGATGCTCTCCAACTACCCGCTCTGGCTGTTCGACGCGCCCCCGGGAACCGCACCACGGTTCCCCACCTTCGGGATGCTGCTCGTCGCCCCCAACCAGGAAGATCCGCTGGTGCCTCACCCCCCCGCCCCGCTGGCCCGCGAGGGCGACGGGATGCCTTCGCCGATCGGCTACGTCAGGGCGCTCGCCGACACAATGATGGAGGCCCACGACCGCCTCTACGTCGAACAGGCCAACTTCGTCCGCACGGTCCCGATTCCCACCTGCGGCGTGACGACCACGGAGTTCGACATCTCCCCGGCGAAGACGCGTGAACTGTTCGAATCGGGCCGGACCGCAGCCGAAGCGTTCCTCAAAACGTGGGACTTCGACGCCTACGTAAAGAAGTTCCGCAAGGGCACGCCGCCCGGCCGGCGGAAGGGGATCCTCTCATGAAGGCCGCGGCCGCCTCGATGACATGGCTCGGCCGGGCGCAGTCCGCGCCGACCGCCACCAGCACCCGGCCGGTGCCGGGTCGCGTCGAGGGTGAAGTCAGGAACACGCTGACCCGACGTCATGCCGCGATGTGGCTGGCTCCAGTCCGAACCATCGCCATCATCCAAATCGCACCAAGGCAGATACTTATCATCGGGGCATGTCAATCTGCCTCGCCGCCATGGGCGAGCCGCCCCACCGAACCGACCGGAGCCGGCGCGTAGCCACGGCAGGCCGCGGCCGGGGGACGAGGTGGAGAGCCCGGTGACGCTCGCCCTCGCGGGTGAGGCGCTGCACGCCCGGTTCAGCGTGGACTACGGCTATGCGGTGCACTTCACACGGGACGCCCTGGACCCCGGCAATCCGACCCTCGCCCATGCCATGCCGCCCGACCGCAGCCGGGAGGCACTGGCTTCCAGCCAGCACTCCCGTTTCGGCCAGCCGGTGGTCCTGCCGGTCCTCGACGGCGGCATGTTGGCTCACCACCCGACGCTCCCGGAGCGCCTGGAAGCCTACGCCCGCGCGCACTCCGACCGCCTGCGGCTCGCCGGGCCGCCGATCGTGCTGCCGGGCGGGGAGGTCGTCAAGGAGGACGCTCGCCACGTGGAGGCCATCCTGGCCGCGATCGACGAGCGTGCCGTCGACCGGCACTCCTACGTGCTGGCGATCGGCGGCGGCGCCCTGCTCGACGTCGCAGGCTATGCGACGGCCGTCGCGCACCGCGGCGTCCGGCTGATCCGCATGCCCACCACCGTGCTGGCGCAGAACGACGCGGGGATCGGCGTCAAGAACAGTCTGAACGCCTACGGCAAGAAGAACTTCCTCGGCACGTTCGCCCCACCGTCCGCGGTCATCGACGACGAGCTCTTCCTGGCCACGCTGTGCGACCGCGACTGGCGGGCGGGGACCAGCGAGGCGGTCAAGGTCGCCGTCCTGATGGACGCCGCCTTCTTCGCCGAGCTCGAGGAGCTCGCGCCGGCTCTCGCGGAGCGCGACCTCGACGCGATGGGCGCGCTGATCCGCCGCTGCGCCGAGCTGCACCTCGCGCACATCGCCGGCGCGGGCGACCCCTTCGAGATGGGCTCCGCCAGACCGCTCGACTTCGGGCACTGGTCGGCGCACAAGCTCGAGCGGCTCAGCGGGCTGCGGCTCCGTCACGGTGAGGCGGTGGCGATCGGCATCGCGCTCGACACCACCTACGCGCAGCTCGCAGGCATCTTGCCCGCCGCCGACTGCAGGCGCGTGCTCGCGCTGCTCGCAGCCTTCGGCCTGCCGCTCTTCGCGCCAGAGCTCGAGCACCCGCGCCTGCTCGACGGCCTCGACGAGTTTCGCCAGCACCTCGGAGGACGGCTCACGGTGGCGCTGGTGGAGGCCGTCGGCGCGAGCGTGGAGGTGCACCACATCGACCGGCCGCTGCTGCGGCGCGCGATCCGCGAGCTGCGCGCGGCGGCGTACGGCGGCGAGGCGCTTCGATGAGACGTGCCATCGCCTGCGCTCCCGCCGTGGGGATGGTGGCCCGCCCGCCCACGGAGGCCCCGTGGAGCGGACCTCGTTACCCACCCACTCACGCGGACGATCACATGAACACGATCCCGTACACCACACGCCGTGGGATCGCGCGCTCGCCGGCCGGACCGATGGGCAGTGCGCCAGCGCTCGTGCGGCTGGTGAGGCTGCCCGCGGTGCTTACCGTCCCGGGCGACGTGCTGCTCGGCGCCGCCTGGGCGGGGGAGGAGGAGCAGCCGCTGACCGTGGCGGCGCTCGCACTCGGCTCCTCGCTGCTCTACCTCGCCGGCATGGCGCTCAACGACTGGGCCGACCGGGAACGCGACGCCCGCGAGCGGCCGCGGCGGCCTCTACCCGCTGGCGAGATCGCACCCGCGACCGCCCTGGGGAGCGCGATCGTGCTCACGGGCGGGGCGCTCGCCATGGCCGGTGGCGCGGGCGGTGTGCGCAGGCTGCGCGCCGCCGCCCGGCTCGCCGCCACCGTGTGGCTCTACGACCTCGCGGCCAAGGACACTCCCGCCGGCCCGTGGACGATGGCGCTCGCCCGCACCCTGGACGTGCTGATGGGCGCTGGCCGAAACGGGGATTCACGCCGAAGGCGTGTGTCTCCCGGCTTCGGTTGGGGACTGCGCCGGGCAGGGCCGCCCGCGGCGGTCGTGGGCGCGCATACGCTGCTCGTCACGCTCGTGAGCGCGCGCGAGGTCGAGGGCGCCGACTCTGCGCTGGCCCGCCGGGCGCTTCTCGGCGTGGTCGCGACCACGGCTGCGACTGCGACGTTGATCCTTGCGGGTCAGCGGAGCACTGCCGGTCCCCGGAGCACTGCCGCGAGCGCGCTGGGCCACCGGAGCGCCGCCGCGAGCGCTGTGGGTCCCCGGAGCGCCGCCGCGAGCACGCTCGCGCTCGCCTGCCTCGCGCTGTACGGGTGCGCGATGGGCCGGGCCGGCGTCGGGGCGCTGCGAGCGCCTGACCCCGCGCACCTGCAGCGCCTGGTCGCCACCGGCGTGCTCGCCAACATGCCGCTGCAGGCCGCCCTGCTCGCCGGTCGTGGGCGCCGGGCCACAGCTGCCGCGCTGGTCGTGGGATGGCCCGCCGCGCGGTGGGCCGGGCGCAGGGCGGCGGTCACGTGATCCCCTCAGATCGCCGCTCGCTCGAACGGGCGCTCGCCGGCCACACGAGCGCGGCCGCGCGCCACTGGCTGGCGCGAGCGCGCGGCGAGGTGCTCCGCGATCCCGGCGCGATCGCCACGATCTTCCCCGCCGTCGGACGCGCCATCGGACGGGCGCCCCTGCACCCGCGCGCCCGAGCGGGGGACGTCCACGCCTGGACCGTCGACGCCGCCGCCCGCACGCTGCTGCTGGTGGCGCTCGGTCCGGCCGCTGGTGGGCAGCTCCCCCTGCTCTACCGCCACGGCGATGCGGCCGAGCGCTGCGCGGTCCTGCGCGCCCTCGCCTTCCTGTCCGTCGAGGACGCCGTGGGAGTCCCGCTCGTCGAGGACGCGCTGCGCACGAACGACCTGTACCTGATCGCGGCGGCCCTCGGCCCCTATGCCCTCGCCCGGTTGGACGACGCCGCGCTGGCGCAGGCCGTGCTGAAGTGCGTCTTCGTCGGGGTGCCGCTGGCGGGGGTGGCCGGCCTGCAGGAGCGCGCCACGCCCGCGCTGGCGGGCATGTTGGTCCGCTACGCGCACGAGCGGGTGGCGGCCGGTCGGGCCGTCCCCGAGGAGGTGTGGCCGCTGATCGACCGCTTCCCGCCGTCCCCCGAGCTCGCCGCGCTCGAGGCCGAGCTTCACCATCCGCAGCCCGACCGCCGCCGGGCGGCGCAGGACGCGCTCGCTGGCCGCGCCGGGGTTGTGACCAGAGGCAGAAATGTGGCCGGGGTCGGAGCCGCGGGCGGGGTCGTGGTCGAGCAGGAGAGCGCGGGGAGCTGAGGGCGCCGGCCATGCGGATCTTCGACCCCCACATCCACATGACCTCGCGCACGACCGACGACTACGAGGCGATGGCGGCCGCCGGGATCGAGGCGCTCGTCGAGCCCGCCTTCTGGCTGGGCCAGCCGCGCTCCTCGGTGGGCTCGTTCGTCGACTACTTCGACGCGCTGATCGGGTGGGAGCGCTTCCGGGCCGCTCAGTTCGGCATCCACCACCACTGCACGATCGGCCTGAACCCGAAGGAGGCCAACGACGAGGCGCTCGCCCGCGAGGTCCTGGCCGTGTTGCCGCGCTACCTGGCCAAGGACCGCGTGGTGGCCGTCGGGGAGATCGGCTTCGACGCGCTGACCGCCGCCGAGGAGCGCGCGTTCGCCGCGCAGCTTGAGCTGGCCGCCGCGCACGAGCTGCCGGTGCTCGTCCACACGCCCCACCGCGACAAGCTGGTCGGCACCGCCCGCAGCCTGGAGCTCGTCGCCGCCTCCCCGGTGGCGCCCGAGCGGGTGCTGATCGACCACAACAACGAGCTGACGTTCGAGCGCGTGCTCGCGTCGGGCTGCTGGTGCGGGTTCACGATCTACCCCGACACCAAGATGGACGAGCAGCGGCTTGTGCGCATCGTCGAAGCCCACGGGCTCGAACGGATGATCGTCAACTCCGCGGCCGACTGGGGCCGCAGCGATCCCCTGAAGGTGCCGAAGACGGCTGGTGCGATGCGGGCGGCCGGCTTTCCCGAGCGGGCGATCGAACGGCTGGTGTGGGACAACCCAGTCGCCTTCTTCGCGCAGAGCGGCCGCCTCGAGCTCGGCGAGCTCGCCCCCGACCGTCTCGCCACGTTTGCCGGCAACTCGATCCTGCGCGGCGCGCGCTCAGACACGCCCGACCCCCACGCGGCGCAAGCCGGTGACTCGATCCTGCGCGGCAGGGCAGCTGCCGCCCCCGACGCCACGCCTGCCGGGATCTCCACCCCACGCGGCGGGGCGAGCGCGGAGTGACCCGCTTTCGTCACCGCGACGGGTCGCTGGTGCACGTCGCTTACTGTACGAACGTCCATCCAGCGGAGGACCTCGACGGCATCCTGCTGCAGCTCGAGCGCTTCGCCGCTCCCCTCAGGCGGCGCCTTGAGAACGAGCGCCTCGGCGTCGGCCTGTGGCTGGCCGCGCCCGTCGCGCGGCGCTTGCGGGGCGAGGCGGATGGGGTCGCCCGCCTGCGGGACGCCCTGGATCGCCTTTGCCTGGAGGTGGTCAGCTTCAACGGCTTCCCCTACCGGGCCTTTCACGCGCCGGTCGTGAAGCGGGCCGTCTACCAGCCGGACTGGTGCACCTCGCAGCGCAGCGAGTACACGCTCGATCTCGCGCGGCTGCTCGCACAGCTGCTCCCGGACGATGTGACGGAGGGCAGCATCTCCACGCTGCCCTTCGGCTGGCGCGCGGGCTGGACCGAGCGGCACACTGCCCGCGCGCGCTCCTCGCTGGCGGCGGTGGCCGTCGAGTTGGAGCGGTTGGAGCAGGCGAGCGGTCGCCGCATTCGACTGGCCCTCGAGCCGGAGCCGGGCTGCGTGATCGAGACGATTGAGCAGGCCATCGCGGCGCTCGACGGTCTCGATCCGGGCTGGGTGGGCGTCTGCCTGGACGCCTGTCACATGGCTGTGCAGTTCGAGGAGGCCGAGGTCGTCCAGCGGGCGCTCGACGCGGCCGGTGTGCCTGTCGTCAAGGCGCAGGCGTCGGCGGCGCTGCGAACGGCGCAGCCAGGCTCCGGCGGGCTGGACAGCTTCGTGGAGCCCCGCTTCCTGCACCAGACGCGCACGTGCACGAGCGCGGGCGTCGTCGGCGTCGATGACCTCGACGAGGCGCTGGCCGGAGGGCTCCCGCGGGAGCGCGAGTGGCGGGTGCACTTCCACGTCCCCGTCCACCTGGACGGCGGGCGCACGACGCAGCCGCAGCTGCGCGAGCTGCTGGCATGTCTGCTCGGCGGCTCACATGCGATCACCCGGCATGTGGAGCTCGAGACCTACACCTGGGATGTGCTGCCCGGCGCCCTGCGCCCCGAGGACGACGCGGCGCTCGTCGATGGCCTTACACGAGAGCTCACGTGGCTCATGCGCGAGCTCGACGGCCTCGGCCTCCAGCAGGCGGCCTGATGCCTCGGCCGCTCATGGTGCTCGACGTCGTCGGACTCACGCCGAGGCTGCTCGCGCACATGCCGCGCTTGCGGCGCATCGGAGAGGAGGGCTTCGCCGCGACGCTCGACCCGGCGCTGCCGGCGGTGACGTGCACCGCGCAGGCCACGATGCTGACCGGCGTCGCGCCGTCCCGGCACGGGATCGTCGGCAACGGCTGGTACTTCCGCGACCTCGGCGAGGTCCTGTTGTGGCGCCAGCACCACCGCCTCGTGCAGGCCGAGCCGGTGTGGGAGACCGCCCGCCGCGCCCGCCCGGGCCTGCGCGCGGCCAACGTCTGCTGGTGGTACGCGATGGGCGCCACGACCGACCTGACCGTGACGCCGCGCCCGGTGTACTACTCCGACGGACGCAAGGAGCCCGACTGCTACACCGACCCGCCCGCCCTGCACGACCGTTTGACCGGCGAGTTGGGGACGTTCCCGCTGTTTCACTACTGGGGCCCGCGCGCCGGCATCCGCTCCTCGCGGTGGATCGCCCGCGCCGCCGGCTCGATCCTCGAGCGCGAGCGGCCGGACCTCACGCTCGTGTACCTGCCCCACCTCGACTACGACCTGCAGCGGTTCGGTCCCGACGCGCCCCAGGCAGTGGCGGCGGCCCGCGAGCTCGACGAGGTCGCCGGCGCGCTGGCCGAGCGCGCGCGCGAACGCGGAGCCGCGGTCGTGGTCGTGTCGGAGTACGGGATCGCGCCGGTGTCCCGCCCCGTGGACATCAACCGCGCGCTGCGGCGCGCGGGGCTGTTGCAGGTGTACGCGCAGGACGGGATGGAGTACCTGGACCCGTGGACCTCGCGCGCGTTCGCCGTCGCCGACCACCAGGTCGCCCACGTGTACGTGCGTCGCCCGGGCGACGTCCACGCGGTGCGCGAGCTGCTGGCCGCGCTGCCGGGGGTCGACGCGCTGCTCGACGCCGGCGGGCAGGCGCAGGCCGGTCTCGCGCACGAGCGGACGGGCGAGCTCGTGGCGATCGCCGCGCCGGACGCCTGGTTCACCTACTACTACTGGCTGCAGGACGCGCGGGCTCCCGACTTCGCCCGGCTCGTCGAGATCCACCGCAAGCCGGGCTACGACCCCGCCGAGCTGTTCATGGACCCGGCAGACCGGACCGTCAAGCTGCGCGCGGCGTGGGCGCTGGCTCGCAAGAAGGCGGGCATGCGCTACAGGATGAGCGTCGTCCCGC
The DNA here is from genome assembly GCA_963715925.1 of uncultured Solirubrobacterales bacterium. Classification (GTDB taxonomy): domain Bacteria; phylum Actinomycetota; class Thermoleophilia; order Solirubrobacterales; family Solirubrobacteraceae; genus Palsa-744. The sequence continues at coordinate 944,872 of OY970282.1, forward strand.
TCGATCCGCGCTGGGTGCGCGGCAGCCACGGCCGCCTGCCGGCCGACCCGGCCGAGGGGCCGCTGCTGCTGTGCTCCGAGGCGTCCGAGCGCCGCGAGCGGATGGGCGCCCACGAGGTCAGGGACCTGCTGCTGCGCCTACTCGCGGCGGGCGGTTGACTCAGGCCGGCGGCCAGTCGCTGCGCTGGATCGAGCCGCTGCCAGGCGTCGCCTGCATCGAGCCCCGCGCGGGCTCGAAGTGTCCGAAGTCGAGCACGTACAGACGGCCGTCGGGGGCGAACTTTACGTCGAGGGGGCGGTGCAGCGCGGGCGTGGGGAGGAACGTCGCCGCCCAGGTGCGCGGGTCGACGACGGCCAGGTTGCGTCCCACGCGCGGGCCGGAGGGCGCGGTCATCGGGACCTCGTCGCCGAACATCGCGATCGCGATGCGCCCGTCGGGGGCCTCGTCGAGCTTCGTGGCGGCGACGTGCGTGGTGAACTCGGCGAGCGGCCGCTGCGGCGGGGGCAGCTCGTGGTGGTTGGCGAGGACGAACGGGGGGGCCTCGCCGTCCTCGGGAGCGAAGCGGGCGTCGGAGATAGGAACACCGCCGACGAAATCCGGCCACCCGTACCAGCGGCCCTCCCGCACCTCATACAGCAGCTCGGGGACGTTGCCGACCGGCCGGCTGCCGCGGTCGTCGGCGCCCTGGTCGGTGGCGAGCAGCCGGCCGTCGCGCAGGAACAGCAGCCCGAAGGCGTTGCGCAGCCCCCACGCGACCAGCTCGAGGCTCCCCCCATCGGGGTCGCAGCGCATCACCGCCGAGCTGCACGGCAGCCGGGCGGGGATCCGGGTACCCCCGGGATGCACGGTGCCAAACTCGGCGAACGGGCCGGTCACGGCGTGGTCGGTGCCGCCCTCGCGAGGGTCCTCGGTCACGAACTCGGCGTGCGCGACGACGACGTCCAGCCCGGGGACGTCGTGGGCGTGCGGGAGCAGCTTCAACCAGCCGAGGTCGTAGGCGTCGAGGCCGATGACGCCTGTGTTGGTCATGGCTCCCTGGCTGAAGTACAGCTTCCCGTCGGGTCCAAACGCGACCATGTTGGTCTGGTAATTGCCGGGGCCCGGAAGTCCCTCCAGCACCGTCTCCTGCCGACCGCTGGCCAGGTCGAGACGCAGGATGCGGCTGGGGTGCCCCGCCTCGGTGACGTACAGCGCGCCCCGGTGGAACGTGACGCCGTTGACGGGCGGGCGGAGATCGCCGATCAGCAGCTCCCGGTGGTCGTCCACGATCCGCCACACCCGTCCACCCCGAGGCGCGCCTCCGAAGGGCAGCCCGGACTCGGTCACGTACATCGCCCCGTCGTCGCCGAACGCAAGGCCGGTCGGAAAGTGCAGGTCGGCGACCACCACCTCCCACGCGAGGCTCGGACCGGGAGTTTGCTCGTCGGATGTCGCCATGCCTGCTCGCTGCCCCCGGCGTCGGTTGACCACCACTGCCTGCTTCTCTACGTTATCGAATGATGGGCTTATGGCAGTTGCTCAAACTCGACTAGGAGGTACGCATGAGCGCGACGGCGACAGTGGAGGCAGGCACACCGATCGAGCAGCTGATCGGCCGGTACCGGGAGCAGCAGATTCCCCGCAAGCGGCTCGTCGCGGCGCTGACCGCGGCGGGAGCGTCGGCGGCGGCGGTCGCCATGCTCCTCAACGCGGCTGAGCACGCGACGCCACCCACCCTGCCGCTGGCGAGCACTGCGTCCCACCACCTGACGGCCGCCGCCGGCGCCGTGGACCCCGCGCAGGCGCATGCCCGGCACGTGGCCAACCAGGTCGCCGGCACGGCCGCGCCGACGCGGGCGGCCCGCGCGGCGGCGGTCGGCAAGATCGTGGGCGACTACAGCCCCGACGCCGTGGTCAACGACCCCCTGTTTGGCGCTCCTCTCGTGGGCGCGGCGGCGATCGCCGTCCACAAGACCGCGGAGATGGCCGCGATCAGCGACGCCTCGCTCAACATCCTCTCCCGCACGGTCATCGGCGATCAGGTGGTCTCGACCTGGGAGATGACGGGTGTGCACGACGGTCCGTTCTACGGCTACGCTCCGACCGGGGCGCGGATCAAGACGAGCGGAGCGACGGTTCACACGCGCGGCCGCGACGGCAAGATCACCAGCGAGACGCTGTACTACGACGCGGCCGACGTACAGCGGCAGCTGGCGGGTCGGTAGAACGTCCTGCCCATCATGCGCGATGGTCGTGACGGGACGACGTGGGCACAGGGTGGGCGGGGCATCACAGAAGGAGCATTGACCCCGAGGCGTTGTATCGGTGGACTGCGCACTGCGCGCGGCCTACACCAAGAGCGACACGGAGGTCTTCATGAGGGCAGCCAAGAACATCGTGGGACTCGCCGCGGCGATCCTCTTGACGGCGGCGGCGCCCGCGGGCGCCAACTTCCTCCCTGCTGGCATGTGGTCCTTCAACGAAGGCCGGGGCACCGTTGCGTACGACGTCTCCGGGCATCGCGACAATGGCCACCTCGAAGGTCTCGCGCAGTGGACGCAGGGGCGCTTTCAGGGCGGACTCAACTTCGACGGCGCCGCCGCGGCGGTGGATGTGCCCGACAGTCCCGCACTGGAGCCCGCGACGGTGACCGTCAGCGTGTGGGTCAACAGCAGCGCAAGCCCGGGCAGCTACAAGTACATCCTCGCCAAGGGCGCCAACGGGTGCCTCGCCGCCTCGTACGGTCTCTACACGGGTGCCAACGGGGGCCTCCAGTTCTACGTGGCGAGCAACCAGGGGCTGTTCTGGACGCTCTCGCCCAGCGCCGGGCAGAGCGTGTGGGACGGGCAGTGGCACAACGTAATCGGCACCTACGATGGCTCCACCGTGCGCCTCTACGTCGACGGCCGCCAGGTTGGTGAAGGGACACAGGACAACTCGCCGATCGCCTACGGGCTGCCGACCTCTAACGACCTTCTGATCGGCGACTACGCGGGCTGTGCGGGCCTGGACTTCAACGGGAGCATCGACGAAGTCAAGGTCTTCGATCGCGCGCTCAACCCGCTAGAGATCGCGACTGGCTACCAGTTCTCACGGTGGCTGCCGACCTACTTCCCCTTCGACCTCATTCTCTAGCGGCGACAAGCCGATCGTCGGCTTCGAGTCCGGCTTGAAGCAGGGCGACGCTCGTGGTCAGGATCCACGGGCACTCGAGGCGATCAGGCTGGCGCGCCGACGCGCGGTGCGGACGGCGACGGTGAGCGTGGCGATGTCGTAGGCGCCGTGGTGGCGGCGGCCGTTGATGAAGAAGGTGGGCGTGCCCGAGACCCCGCTCGCGTCGGCGGAGGCGACGTCCTCGGCCACGCGCGGCGCGTGCTCGTGACGGCGCAGGTCCACCCAGAAGCGCTCGACGTCGAGGCCGAGCGCTTCCGCGTGGCGGCGGAGGTCCGGCGCGGTGAGCGTGTCCTGGTGGGCGAGCAGCGCGTCGTGGAGCTCCCAGAAGCGGTCCTGCGCCGCGGCCGCCTCGGACGCCTCGGCGGCGAGTTGCGCGCCGGGGTGGACGTCGCCCAGCGGCAGGTGGCGCCACACGTAGCGCAGGTCATCGTCGAACGACGCCAGCAACTCCCGCACGACCGACTCCGCCCGCCCGCAGTAGGGGCATTCGAAGTCGCCGTACTCGACGAGCGTAACGAGCGCGTCGTGCGCTCCGCGGACGTGGTCGCGGGCCGGGTCGACGTCGTCGGCGAGGTCGAGGATGTCCCCGGCGGTGCCGGCGATCTGGCGAGCCAGGACTCGCCTCGGCAGCAGCTTGACGACGCCGAAGACCCCCCACGCCACCAGCGGCGCCACGAGCGCCGAGGCGAGCACCCCGAGCTTCGCCTCCGCCAGGCGCTCGCCGTGGAAGGCGAGGCTCGAGATCAACAGCGCCACAGTGAACCCGATGCCCGCGACGGCCCCGCCGCCGGCGAGCGAGGGCCAGCCCAGCGTCGGGCGCACCCCACGCAGGACCGGCCGTGAGGCGAGCCATGAGGCGCCAAGGATGCCGAGCGGCTTGCCCACCACGTAGCCGACCAGAATCCCGAGCGTGATCGGCGAGGCAAGCGCGTCGCCGAGCAGGCCGCCAGTCACGTGCAGGCCCGCGTTGGCGAGCGCGAACAGCGGCACGACCACGTAGCTCGTCCACGGGTGCAGGCTGTACTGCAGGCGCTCGTTGGGCGAGATCGCCGCGAGCACGCTCAGCTGCGCGGAGCGCGCGAGCTCCGGCGTCGGCTGCTCGCGGAAGGAGCGCGTCAGCGCGGTCGCGCGCTCGAGGTCCTCACGCGAGGGCGGGTAGGCGCTCGTCACCAGCCCGATCGCGAGGCCGGAGATCACCGGGTCGATGCCCGACTTGAACATCGCGACCCACAGCGCCACGCCGACCACGACCGACACCTGCCGCCGCCACGCGGGCGCGTAGCGCAGCGCCACCAGCAGCCCGAACAGCCCGACGGCGGCGCCCAGCGCGGGAAGCGAGACGTGCGTGGTGTAGGCGATCGCGATCACCGCCAGCGCGCCGAGGTCGTCGGCGACCGCGAGCGTGAGCAGGAACACCCGCAACCGCGTGGCGCTGAGCGGGGCGAGCAGCGCCAGCGCGCCCAGCGCGAACGCGGTGTCGGTCGACATCGCAGCGCCCCACCCGCGCGCGCCCGGGCCGCCGGCGTTGAACGCAAGGTAGATCGCGATCGGCACCGCCATCCCGCCGAGCGCCGCGAGCACCGGAATCGCAAGCCGCCGGCGCTCGCGCAGCTCGCCCATGTCGAGCTCGCGCTTGGCCTCGAGGCCGACGACGAGAAAGAAGAACGTCATCAAGCCCTCGTTGACCCAGTGGCGCAGGTCGGCCGTGATCGCGCCGCCGCCGAGCTCGATCGAGAGCCGCGTGTGCCACAGCGACTCGTAGGAGTCCCGCCAGGGAGAGTTGGCCCACACGAGCGCCGCGACCGCCGCCCCCAGCAGCACTATCGCGCTGCCGGTCTCGGTACCCAAAAAATCGCGCACGGGCGCCGCGAGACTTCGCGCCCACGCCGTCCGGGCGCTGTATGGGGTGGCTTGCGCCTCGGCCATGCCGGGGGATTATCACGATGCACTCCACGGCGTACTGCTCGCTCCTCGCCGGCGCCTTCCAGCCTCTCCATATGCGAACATACGTTCGTGCGCTGGAGCAACCTCACCATCGACGCCGACGAGCAGCGACGCCTGCCGGGCTATCGCGAGGAGGCCGTCGTGCGCCGCTTCGACGCGCCCGAGGCGCTCGAGACGCGCTTTTACGAGGTGCGCGCCCGCTCGGTGCTCAACCGCGTGCCCGGTCGCTCCCAGATGCCGTTCCGCTGGACCGTCAACCCCTACAGGGGATGCACCCATGCGTGCGTCTACTGCATGTGGGGAGGCACGCCGATCCTGATGGCGGATGGACGGTGCAGGCCGCTCGCGGAGATCGAGGTCGGCGATGCCATCTATGGGACCGTGTGGCGGGGCTCCTACCGCCGTTTCGCCGTGACCAACGTGCTCGCGAAGTGGTCGAGCATCAAGCCTGCCTACCGAGTCACGCTCGAAGACGGGACGCAGCTCATCGCCAGCGAGGATCATCGCTTCCTTTCCAGGCGCGGCTGGAAGCACGTGATGGGAGCCCAAAGCGGGCCTCTGCAGAGGCCCCACCTGACACTCAACAGCAAGCTGATGGGGACCGGCCGGTTCGCGGACGCCCCGGAGGATTGTCCCGACTATCGCCGGGGCTATCTCTGCGGCCTGATCCGCGGAGATGGTCACCTGGGCTCGTACTCGTACAACCAGCGTTCCCGAGGTCTCGAGTTCGCTCATCGGTTCCGACTGGCTCTAACCGACCTCGAGGCGCTGCGTAGGGCGCGCGCCTACCTGGCGAGCAGCGACGTCTCAACTGACGAGTTCCTCTTTCAAAAGGCCGCCGGCCAGACTCGCGAGATCATGGCGATACGCACTTCGGCCCAAGCAAGAGTCGAACGTATCGCGGAGCTCATCGAGTGGCCACTGCTCCCCAACCGCCAGTGGTGCAAGGGCTTTCTAGCGGGCATCTTCGACGCGGAGGGCTCTTGCAGCAGGGGCATCTTGCGGTTCGCCAACACCGACCCGAACATCGTCCTCTGGATCTTCTGTTGCTTGAAGCGCTTCGGCTTCGAGGCCGTGGTCGAGCAGACCCGGCAGGAGAATGGTCTCGCTTATGTGAGACTTCGTGGCGGCCTCGCAGAGCGGCTGCGCTTCTTCCACACAACCGACCCCGCGATTACACGCAAGCGTTCGATCGACGGCCACGCGCTCAAGACAAGCTCGCGCCTCGGGGTTGTCTCCGTCGAGGCGCTCGGCGTGGCCATGCCCATGTACGACATCACAACCGGTACGGGGGACTTCATCGCCGATGGGGTGGTGAGCCACAACTGCTTCGCCCGCCCGACGCACCGCTACCTCGGCTTCGACGCCGGCCGCGACTTCGAGCGGGAGATCGTCGTCAAGGTAAACGCGCCGGAGGTGCTGCGCGTGGAACTGGGTCGCGCATCGTGGAAGGGCGAGCACGTGGCGCTCGGCACCAACACCGACCCCTACCAGTGGGTCGAGGGCCGCTACCGCCTGATGGAGGGCATCTGGGAGACGCTGCGCGACGCCGCGGGCGGGGCGGGCAACCCCTGCTCGGTGCTCACCAAGTCGCCGCTGCTGCTGCGCGACCTGCCGTTGATGGTGCAGATCGCCAAGCGCACCACGATCAGCGCGTACCTGTCGATCCCCACGCTCGACGAGCGGGCGTGGCGCGCGACCGAGCCGCACACCCCCAACCCGCGCGCCCGTCTGGAGGCGGTCGCCGAGCTCAACCGCGCCGGCATCCCCACCGGTGTGCTGGTCGCACCGCTGATGCCCGGCATCAACGACGCCCCCCACCAGATCGAGCCGCTGCTGCAGGGGGCGATCGACGCCGGCGCGAAGAGCATCGGCGGCATGGCGCTGCACCTGCGCGGCGAGGTGAAGGACGTGTTCGCGCAGTGGCTGCGCACGCAGCGCCCCGACCTCGTGGAGCGCTACGCGGATCTGTACCGCCACGGCGCGTACGCCCCCCGCGCGGAACGCGAGCGCCTGGCGGGGCTGGTGCGCCGCCGGGCCCCGCCCGCCCGGCCCGGACGGTGGTCGGGTCTCCCCGCCGAGGCCACAGACGCCCCCACCGCACCGGCCTTCCCCCAGCAGAGCCTGTTCTGAGGGGAGGCGATCTCGATGGTCGTGCGGGGGGCCGGCCTACCGCTCCACACGCTCCCGGCGCCGGGGAACCCCGGGGCGCCACCAGTTGAGTCGCCGAGCAGACGCATCAGCGCCGGCACGAGCAGGCTGCGCACGATCGTCGCGTCGATCATGATCGCGACACCGCCACGCTCAGGCTCCTCGAGCGGCTCTGCGTGGAGTTGGCGGGCCAGCAGCCGTGAGCCGTACGCTGCCTGACGGCACTCGACGTCGTCCCGGGTATCTGGGGCGGCCCGGGGCCGACGGTCAGGCGCTTCGGGTGGACGGCCGGCCCCGTCGTGGAATAGGTCTTGCCTGGTGAGGCATCCGACCGGCGTCATCCAGGGCTCGTCGTAGCAGCATCTCGATGTGGGCGTTGAGGCTGCGGAACTCGTCGGAGGCCCACCGGGCCAGAGCGTCGTGCACCGCTGGATCCAAGCGCAGCGGCACCTGCTTGCGCTCGCGGCTCACGTATAGAGCGTGCCGGTGTTGACGACCGGAGACGCCGGCTGGTCCCCGCAGAGAACGACCAGCAGATTGCTGACCATCGCCGCCTTGCGCTCCTCGTCGAGTTCGACGATCCCGCGCTCATCCAATCGGGAGAGGGCAAGGTCGACCATTCCCACTGCGCCCTCGACGATCCGTGAGCGGGCTGCGACGACCGCGTTGGCCTGCTGGCGGCGCAGCATCGCCTGGGCGACCTCCGACGCATAGGCCAGATGACTGATGCGGACCTCCACGATCTCGACCCCAGCTATCACGACCCGCTGGGCCACCTCGCTTGCGAGCTCTGCCGCGACCACATCGACCGAGCCACGCAGCGACGTGCCTTCTTCCGCTGGATCGTCATAGGGATGGGTGGTCGCTACATGACGTAAGGCTGACTCGGCCTGCACGCGCACGAAGTTGTAGTAGTCGTCGACGGCGTAGACCGCCCGCGAGGTGTCGGCCACCTGCCACACGACGATCGCGGCGATCTCGACGGGGTTGCCGTCGGCGTCGTTGACCTTCAGATGGTTGGTCTCGAAGTTCCTGACCCGGATGCTCAGACTCCGCCGGTCGGCCAGTGGAAGGATCCACCACAGGCCGGTGCGCCGGATAGTGCCGACGTAGTTGCCGAAGAATCGGACGACCTTGGTCTGGCCCGGCTGCACGATCACGAGTGACGTCGCGACCACCACAGCGACCACGATCGGCGCGACGATCCACGCCGATCCGGAGAGCAGAACGGCACCGGCGATGCAGACGGCCACAACGAGTACGCCGGCCCAGCCGCTGATCGCCCAGGCTGGGCGTTCATGGATATCGACGCGGGTCCCCGAGTGACCGACTGGTATCGCCTCGGGCTGGCGGTCAGGCTGGGCTGCTTGAGTCATGATTCCTCCATCTGAAGTCGTGCCGCATAAAAGGTGATGTTTATCTGATATCACTTTTCTCAACCTAGCGCAAGAGGCCGGCGCAGGTGGGAGATGACGGGTGTGCACGACGGTCCGTTCTACGGCTACGCTCCGACCGGAGCGCGGATCAAGACGAGTGGAGCGACGGTTCACACGCGCGGCCGCGACGGCAAGATCACCAGCGAGACGCTGTCCTACGACGCGGCCGACATGCAGCGGCAGCTGTCGGGTCGGTAGCGGCAGCCGTCGAGCTGCCACCACCTAGACCTGGCGTCTTGCGATGTACGTACTCATGCTGTACATTGAGGGGTATGGGATCAGTCGAGACAGTACGCCGAGGGCGTCTCAACATGCGAGTCAGCGAACATCAGGAGCGAGTGCTCAGGGCCGCCGCTGACCTCAACGGCGAGACGCTCACCGGGTTCGTGCTCTCGGTCGCCACCGAGCGCGCCGAGGAGGTGCTTGAGCGAGCACAGCGCATCGACCTCGGCAATGAGGCGTTCAGGCGCTTCTTCGAGGCGCTCGACGCGCCGATCGAACAGATGCCAACGCTGCACCGCTACGCCCATAAGCAGAGCCCGATCCCCAAGCGTTGAACGGCGAGGCACTCCGCCCCGTCGAGGCACTCGCGGCCACGCACCAGCTGGACGACTTCGACTGCGGAGTAGAGACCCTCAATCGCTGGTTGCGGCAGTCCGCCCGAGTCGCAGCGGCGAGCGGCACCGCCGCTACATACGTGTTGCGGCGTGGCGAGCGAGTCGTTGGCTACTACGCCCTGGCGATGAGCGCCGTCAGACACGTGAATGCCCCTTCGCGGCTGCGTCGCGGAATGCCGGACCCGGTTCCCGTGGTGCTGATCGCCCGCCTCGCTCTCGACCATGCCGGGCACGGCCAGTCGCTCGGTGGTCATCTCCTCGTTGACGCGCTTGCCCGGTGTGCGCGAGGTGGCAGCGAATTCGGCGCTCGTGCGGTCGTTCTCGACGCCATCTCGCCCGAGGCCGCCAGCTTCTACCGCCACTTCGGGTTCCGCGACCTCGACGAGCGCCGCCTCTGGCGAAAACTAACCGACATCGTGCACGCTCTCGACTCCTGATCTGGAGTGGACCCCGTTTGGTAGATCCGCTTGAGCGCTTGAGCCGAGCGCCTGCGCGTGACGGCGCAGGTCCGAGTCCCGCCACGGCGAGTTGGCCCACACGAGCGCCGCGAGCGCCGCCCCCAACAGCACGATCGCGCTGCCGGTCTCGGTCCCGAGAAAGTCGCGCACAGGCGCCGCGAGGCTCCGTGCCCACGCCGTCCGGGCGCTGTAGGGGGTGGCTTGCGCCTCGGCCATACCGGACGATTATCGCGATGCGCTCCACGGCGTAGACCGTTGGTTGATATAGTTATCTAGAGTAATAGAAGATTAATACACAGAGGGAGAGGCCGAGAGATGCAGAGATGCAGAGAGGCGGAGATGAGGATCAAGGTGGAGATGGGAGCCACGCGGAAGCTGTCCGGCGCTCTCACGGGAGTCGCCCTCGCGTGCCTCGCGCTCGGCGCGCCTGCGCTGGCGAGCTTCGCGCCGAGCCTCAGCGTCACCACGCTCAGCAGCAAGGCCGGGCAGCTCAGCCCGCTCACGATCAACGTCTCGCGCAGCGACCAGGACGAAACGATCGCCCAGATCAGCGTGCAGACGCCACCCGGCGTCGTGGCGGCGGTGCGCCACGCGACGCCGTGCGCCGCCGCCGAGGCCGCAACGGGCGCGTGCCCGGCGGCGAGCAGGATCGGGCACCTGGACCTCAGCGCCGGCCCCGGGGCCACACCCACGGCGCTGCCGGCAGCCGGGCGTCCCGAAGACCCGATCTACCTGACCGGCCCCTACAAGGGCGCCCCGTTCGGTCTGTCGATACTCGTCCACGGCGAAGCCGGGCCGCCCAGCGTCGCCCAGGTCGTGGTGCGCGCCGCGATCGAAGTGGACCCGCTCACCGCGCAGATGACGTTCGCGAGCGACCCGCTCCCGAGCGCGCTTGAGAGCGCGGCGTTCGACCTGCGCTCGCTGACACTCGTGTTCGACCTCCCAAAACTCATCTTCAACCCGACGAGCTGCGAAGCGCTGCAGAGCACCGCCACGATCCTCTCCACCGGAGGGACGGTCGCGAGCCTCACGAGCCCCTTCCAGGCCACCGACTGCGGCGCGCTGGGGTTTCACCCGTCGATGTGGGTCTCCACGTCGGGGAAGACCTCGCGGCTCGACGGCGCGAGCCTGTACGTGAAGATCGTCGACCGCCAGGCCGACGCGGTCGCCGGGAAGATCAAAGTCGAACTCCCGCGCCAGCTCCCGGCGCGCCTGTCCACCCTGAACAAGGCCTGCCCGCATGCAACCTTCGAATCCAACCCCGCGAGCTGCGACCCCGCTTCGCGCGTGGGGTTCGCGAGGACGGGCACACAGGTGCTCGCCGGCGATCTCACCGGCCCCGCCTACCTCGTCTCCTACGCGAGTACCCAGTTCCCCGAACTGGTGATCGTGTTGCAGGGCGAAGGCGTGGTGGTCGACCTGCACGGCACGACGTTCATCAACCCGGCGGGGATCACGAGCTCGACGTTCGCCACGCTCCCCGACGTGCGCGTGCACTTCTTCGAACTGACACTGCCCGAGGGGCCCTACTCGGCGCTCGCCGCACCCGCGGGCCTCTGCGGAGCCAAGCTGACGATGCCCAACACGTACATCGGAGAGAACGGCACGGTCCTCACCCGCGACACCCCGATCAAAGTCAGCGGCTGCCCGAAAGCGCGGAAGGGACGGGCCCGAGGTCATCGCATCTTGAAGGCCCGGCGCCGGGGCCATCGGTGAGCGCACAGGCGCCCCACCGAGCCCCCAGCAGAGCCTGTTCTGACTCGATCGATCTTGGGGGGCCATTCCCATGTGGAATGAGCCGCAGGTGGACCGATCTTCTTTGGAGGGCCCATTCCACATGGGAATGGCCGGCAGGGCCACATGTGGCCCTGCCACGGGGGCGTACATGTACGCCCCCGCCGTTGGCACATGTGCCAACGGCCAGACGCGCCGTATACGGCGCGTCTGGGGGCCGCGCATGCGCGGCCCCCACTAACGAGGAACCAACTGAAAGATCGGGATGCTCCGTCCAGCCTTCCCGGCCTGTTCACGGTAGTCGGCGTACTGAGGGAAGACGCGGTCAGCGAGGTCCCACAGCCGTTGTCGCTCGGCTTCGTCCTCCACGACTTCGGCGCGGAACGGCAGGCCGCCGAACACGATGTCGGGGTGCTTGCGGAGGTTGTAGTACCAGGCCGGGTGCTCCGGCCACCCGCGCTTCGAGGCGACGATCGTCACCCGGTCGCCGTCGTGGAAGTAGAGCGTGGCATTCCGACGCGGCTGCCCTGTCCGCGCACCCCGTGACTCGAGCAGCGCTGTAGCAAGCGGCCCCGCGGTGCTGAACCGGCCCCTCGTGAGCTTCAGCAGATGCGGGTCCGTCTTCCACGCGATGTTGACGGCGAACCAAGCGCCCGCCTTGGTGGCGGAGAGCCGGGCCACCGCGAGGTATAGGCGACCTCGTCGCTTGTACGGATCCACGTAGCGCAACTTGGGAGTGTGAGTCATGGAGAGCGGTCCTTTCGTTCAGTGGCACGACAAGCCGGCGGCGACCTCTTGGCTGGGCAGCTCGGTCAGGCCGATAGGATGCCTCAACCCTTGCGGCGCTCGAAGTGAACACAGTCGCCACCACTCCAGCAGTTCCCCGCTCCGTCGGGACTCGCCGCCTCGGAGTCGTCTTCAGCGGCCTGATGCTCGTGATGCTGCTCGCGGCGCTGGACTCGACGATCGTCGCGACGGCGCTGCCGACGATCGTCGGCGACCTCGGGGGGCTCGAGCGGCTGTCGTGGGTGACCAGCGCCTACCTGCTGGCGCAGACCGCGGTCACGCCGTTGTACGGCAAGCTCGGCGACCAGCTGGGGCGCAAGCGGGTCCTGCAGAGCGCGATCGTGCTGTTCCTCCTAGGCTCGGGGCTGTGCGGGCTCGCCGGGTCGATGACCGAGCTGATCGCGTTCCGCGCGGTGCAGGGGCTCGGCGCCGGCGGGCTGATCGTGCTCGTGCAGGCCTCCGTCGGGGACATCGTCTCGCCGCGCGAGCGCGGTCGCTACCAGGGGCTGTTCGGCGCCGTGTTCGGTCTCGCGAGCGTCGCGGGCCCGCTGCTCGGAGGCGTGATCGTCGAGCACCTGTCGTGGCGGTGGATCTTCTACGTCAACCTGCCCGTCGGCCTGCTCGCGCTGGGCGTGATCGCCGCGACGCTGCCGGCGACGAGCGTGCGCACCCGTCCCGCGATCGACTACCTCGGCGCCGGGGTGCTCGCGAGCGCACTGAGCGCGATCGTGCTGGTGGCCAGCCTCGGCGGCACGACGTGGGCGTGGGGCTCGGCGCAGGTGGTGCTCGTCGCCGCCGCCGGCGTGGGGCTGCTCGGCGTGTTCCTGGCCGTCGAGCGCCGCGCGCGCGAGCCGGTGCTGCCGTTCGCGGTCCTGCGCGACGAGGTGTTCCGCATCGCCAGCCTGCTCTCGTTGATCGTCGGGTTCACGCTCTTCGGGTCGGTCACGTTCCTGCCGTTGTTCTTCCAGACCGTGTTTCGGTCGAGCCCGACGGGGGCCGGACTACGGCTGATCCCGTTGATGGGTGGGCTCGTCATCACCTCGATCGCCTCCGGCCGGTTGATCTCGCGCACCGGGCGCTACAAGCTGTTTCCGATCGCCGGCACCGCGGTCATGACGGTCGGGCTGGCGCTGCTGTCGCGTCTCGACGTCACGACGAGCGCAGCCGCGGCCGACGCGTACCTGTTCGTGCTCGGCCTGGGGTTGGGGCTCGTGATGCAGGTGCTGGTCCTCGCCGTGCAGAACGCCGTCGACTATTCCGTACTGGGCGCGGCGACCTCGGGCGTCACGCTGGCGCGCGGCATCGGCGGCTCGATCGGCGCCGCCGTGTTCGGGACGATCTTCACGAGCCGTCTGCGCGCCGAGCTGCACGGCGTGCTCCACGGCCCGCTCGGAGCTCAGGTCGCCGGCGGCGGGCGTCTCACCGGCGCACAGGTCGCGAGGCTGCCGGCGGCCGCCCGACTCGCCTACGAGAACGCCTACGTGCACGCGCTGCGACCCGTGTTCCTCGTCGCGGCCGGGGTCGGCGCGGTCGGGTTCGTGCTGAGCCTGCGCCTGCGCGAGCGGCCGCTGCGCGCCACCGCCTCGACCAGTCAGGGACTCGACGACGCGCTCGCCGCGCCGAAGAGCCCGAGCTCGCTCGCCGAGCTGGACCGCGCGCTCAGCCTGCTTGTGAGTCGCGACGCCCGCCGCACGTTCAACGAGCGGGTCGCGGCGCGGGCCAGTGTCGAGGCGAGCCCGGAGGCCGTCTGGGCGCTCGCCCGTTTCGGCAGCTACGGGATCGACGGTACGCGCGCGATGGCCCGCGAGCAGGCGGTCGACGGAGCACGGATCGCCGGCGTCGAACGGGAGCTGCGCGAGCGCGACCTCGTCGCGGAGGGCGACGGCGGCGCGGGCGGCGCGGTGCTCACGCCCGCGGGTCTCGCGCTGGCCGACCAAGTGCTGAGCGCCCGCCGCGACGAGCTTTGCGCGATGCTGGCCGATGACGCGACGCAGCAGGTTCCCGAGGTGCACCGGCTGCTCGAGCGGCTCTGCGTGGAGCTGGCGGGCCAGCAGCCGTGAGCCCGTGCGCCGTGCGCCGTGCGTGGGCGCCGAGGCACGCGCCCTGGCGTGGAGCTGGCGGGCCAGCAACCGTGAGCCGTGCCGCGCGCGCGTGCCGACACGCGCCCTGGCCTGGAGCCTCGCTCAGGCCGCCACCGGCTCGGGCGTGACCGCGGGCGCCTCGTCGTGACGCAGGCCGCTGTCGCGGACGAGCAGCACCGCGAGCACCGCGCCCACGAACGCGAGACCGCTACCGGCGAGCAGGATCGTCGAGAAGCCATGGATGAACCCCTCGCGCGCGGCGTGCACGACCGCCGCGGGCGCGCCGTGCGGGAGACTGCCGGAGGAGACAGCTTCCGCGAGGCCGCGAGCTCGGTGGCCGCTCACGTGCGGCAGGAGGTCCTGGATCCGTGCTCGTGAGAGCGCGAGGAACAGCGCGCCGAGGCCCGCCGTGCCCGACGCGATCGCGACCTGGCGGAACGTGTCGTTGACGCCGGACGCCACGCCGCTCATCCGCTCGGGCACGGTCGAAAGCGCGACGTTCGCGAGCACCGGGTTGACGAGCCCCACGCCGAGACCGCCGACGATGAAGCCGGGCAGCAGCACCGTCCACGAGTCGTCCGCCTGCGCGCCGCTCATCAGCACGAGGCCGAGCGCGGTGATCGCGAGGCCGCCCCCGAGCATCACGCGCGGCGGGACCTTGCCCTCGAGCGACGCCGTGGCACCCGAGACAAAGAACGTACCCACGGTGAAGGGCAGGTAGCGCAGGCCGGCCGCGAGGGGCGAGAGGTGCTCGATCTCCTGCATGTAGAGGGTGATGTACAGGAACAACGCGAACATGGAGCCGCTGAGCGCGAACGCCGTGATCTGGGCGCCGGTGAAGGCGGGACTGCGGAAGAGGTGGAGGGGCAGCATCGGCTGTGCGACGCGCAGCTCGATCACGACGAACACCACGAACAGCACGACCGCCGCCGCGAGCAGGCCGAGGATCGTGCCCGACGTCCACCCGACGGCGTTGCCGCGCAGCAGTCCGAGCACGAGCAGCGCGTTCGCGGCCGAGAATGTGACGGTCCCGCCCCAGTCCACGCCGCGGGCCGTCTCGTCGCGCGATTCGGCGACCTTCAGGACCGTCGCGGCGATCGCGGCGAGGCCGATCGGGACGTTCAAGAAGAAGATCGACTGCCACCCGATGGCGGTGGTCAGCGCGCCGCCGACAAGCGGGCCGAGCGCGACGGCGACGCCGATCGTCGCGCCGTAGATGGCTGTGGCGGTCGCGCGCTCCGCGCCGCGCCACTCCTGTGCGAGCAGCGCCAGCGACACCGCGAACATGATCGCGCCGCCGACGCCCTGGAGTGCCCGCGAGAGGTTCAACACCGTGGGAGAGGCGGCCAGCCCGCAGAGCAGCGAGGCGAACGTGAAGATCCCCACGCCAATGACGAACACCCGCTTGCGCCCGAGTCGGTCGGCGAGCGATCCCGATGTGAGCACGAATGCGGCGAGCGTGAGCGCGTAGGCGTCGACGACCCACTGGAGGTCGGTGAACGATGCGTTCAGGTCCCTGCGGATGCTCGGCAGGGCCGTGTTCACCACGGTGATGTCGAGCAGCAACATGAACGTCGCTACGCAGACGGCAACCAACGTCC
This sequence comes from uncultured Solirubrobacterales bacterium, assembly GCA_963715925.1. Lineage (GTDB taxonomy): Bacteria > Actinomycetota > Thermoleophilia > Solirubrobacterales > Solirubrobacteraceae > Palsa-744. Next base: position 960,833 of record OY970282.1, read on the forward strand.
ACCACTTGCGTTCCATCTTGAGTCCTTCCCGGAGGGGGGCGAGTTGGAATTGTAAGGAAGCGTCCAGAAAAGCCGTGCGCCGAGGTCGATGCTCTCCAGGTGCAGCAGCTCGGCGCTTCCGCGCAAGCGTCGATGCACGGCGCCGCTCCCGGCGTGCGCTGGGCGCGCATCACCTGGGAAGGCTCGACCGCGAGAACGTCACGGTCGGCCGGCTCGTAGGAGCCGGTGCCAGCACCAACGTTCAGCACCGTTTGGGCGCCGCCGATCGGTGCAACGTGCACGGGTGTACCCAAGGCCGATCTGCTCGTAGGAGGCGTCGTTTGGCTGCTGCGCGGGACTCATGCTGGATCGGCGGACCTCGATCCGCTCACGGCTGAGTGCTCGGCGCGAGCGGTGAGGAGTAGTCGTATTGAGACAACGGCGAGCAGCACGATTGCGGGGGCGAGGAGAAACCGACAGAGAGGCGTGAGGAACGCGGCCGCAAGCAGCAAAAGCGGAGCCGTTGCCCAGCGGGGAAGCAGTGAAGGCGAGCGCCATGCAACTCCAACGATCGCGCCAAGGAGCACAGCAATGCCGACTCCTGCGGCGTTGAGCCGAGGACGTAGGAGGTCTCGAATAGCGCCCGGCTGAGTTCGGGGGTGAGCTGGCCGTGTTCGGCACGAAGCGCGCCAGCCATGTTGATCGTCTCGGCACCGAGCCCCGTCGCAACGACGAGCAGTAGACCGCCGAACGCCGCTGACGGAAGCAAATCGTCGGGTGCATGATCGCGCAGCAGCGCGCGGACTCCGCTCGCAAAGAACACGAGCAGCGCCCCCGCAAGCAAGCTGATACTGGCACCAGCGATGATCCGGCTCGAAGTGCTCGTATAGAAGGACACGATCTGGTGAGCGGACGCGCCGGCTTCTGGCTGGTCAAGCGCCCACAGTGCATTGCCGGCCGCGAACAGAACCGCCACGGCGAGCCCGACGGCGCCGGTCATCCTGCGCATGGACCAGCGCCCCGTCACTTCCGACGCGCCTTGCTTTTCACCGCGCATCTCCCCTACGGTTGGCCCCATCGACCCACGAAGCCTATCCGTCGCCCATTCTCAGGGGACCACAGATTGGCGCCGTGGTAGCTAGCCGCGTGCGAGGCTGGCGAGGAGTGTGGGTTCGCAACGCTGGATCGTGCCACCAGGAAGGTGATCGGTGGGACTGGCTATCACGCGCTGCGCGAGGCTCATCGTGCCTTGAGATCGGCGGCACATGGCTCGAACCCTCGCCAGAGGTGATCGAAGTCCCAGAGTCGGATCTCGACTCCCAGGAGGCCCCGGCCCTCCCCAGCATCCAACCAGCTACATATCGGGGCGCCCGGATTCGAACCGGGGTACGGAGCTAGCCGTGGGCATCGGCCATTGGGCTGATCCTGCGTGCTGCGAGAAGCCCGCGCCCGTCGCTGATGTCTGTTTGGCGGCGGGCCGCTGCGATACGAATAGGGGCAGGAGCGGGTCTGACCGCTCTCGATGCCGCAAGAGGGCCTGCAGCAGCGCGTCAGCTAGGTCGTTGAAATCCGCCGCCCGTCGGCGATCAACAGCCGCTCAGGGTCCGATACGGCTGTATGCCCCTCCCCCAGTGGCTCATACCGATCCCCAACGAGGAGGTATGACGCCGTGTCAGTCACGAAGCCAGCGCAGCAAGTCCCGACCGTCGCCCAGGCGGTCGCCAGGTTCCTGAGCGATCGCCAACGCCAGCGCGGGAACCGCGAGTATGTTTCGATCCTCCAAGGCAGCCGGAGTGGGCGAGTAGTCGGCAGACGAGCCGCCGGTCCAGCTCTCGCCCGATCAGAGCTCGGCGACATGAAGTTCAGCCGCGTGAAGGGCACCGAGTTCGTCGCATGGCTGCACACCCGATTCCCGGAGAGGCTTGCGGCCTCAACTTTCAAGAAGGGCCGGTCTGCTCTCTGCCAGCTCCTCAACTACGCGATCGCCAACGGCTGGGCGGACGAGACCGTTCTCGCCTCGCTTCCGAAGGCACCGCCCAGTCCGCCTCGTCAGGAGTGGCTACGTCCAGAACAGGTCCGCGCCCTTGATGCGTTCGTCACCGACGATCACTTCACGCCGCAGCAGCGCTTCATGTGGTCATGCCTCTTGAACACCGGAGTTCGCCCGAACGAGCTAGTGCAGATGCAGGCCCGCCACCTCAATCCAATCGACGAAACCCTCGCAGTGCTAGGCAAGGGGTCGGGAGAAGGCAAGCTCCGACATGTCCCCCTCAGCGCCCACTTCACTCAGCTTTTCCTCGCCTACCTTAACGAGAACGAGATCAGCGGCGAAGACTGGCTCTTTCCTGAAATGGCTGTCCGGTTCGTGGAAGGCGACGATCTCGAGTACGAGCATGTGATTACCGATTCATCAAAACACTGCTCAACGAAATCCGTGCGGGCCGCTGTCGCCAAGGTCGGCGATCTCGCAGCGAAGGACGTCAAAGACAAACGACTAGAGGCGGCACTCGTCCCAACCTTTACGATCACTCCGAAGGTCTTGCGCCGAACTTACGCCTGTACGCACCTGATCGCGTCTGAGTTGATGGACCCCGGCGAGGGCATGGACATCAGATCAATTCAGCAGGCACTCGGCCATGAGTCGCTGGACACTACCGCGATCTATCTCAGTGATGTCGCCAACCACCTAAGTCGTTACCGACGAGCTAAGAGCGTCACGCAGACTGTCCAGGTGCTTGCAGAGATGGCCGAAGCTCACCAACGAGTAGCGGCGTAACGATCGCCGCCCGGGGAGCGGGTGATCCCGAGTTGGCAGAAATCGGCACATAGTCGTGCGCTCCTGCATTGTCGTAGAAATACGACTAAGGAGTTGCACGATGTTGATATTAAAAGCGAAGTTCCTCAGTACCCATGAACTACCGGGCAAGGACAACTATCCACCGTCGCTGCTCGCCACAGTCCTCGACGACACCGGCGAGACGCTGAACCTCGTCGTCTTGGACGCCGAGACCGGCACTCGCCTGGCGGCTCTCAAAGAGCTAGAGGTAGTCGCCCTAAAACTCCGTTGGCGGAAAGTGAGCCTCGCCGCCACCGGCTCCGGGAAAGGCAACGCCTACCGCCTCCAGGTGGTCGGCCTTGAGAATCTTAAGGAGGTGTCCTGATGCGACCCAGGAGCAGGAGAAGCAGATGGCCGTTTCCGTCACGGACCCGCGCCCAATATGAGTCCCTCCGGCTGGCTGCCATATCGGCATACATAGACCCGGCGTTCGCGCCACCCGGATATAACGACGTATCTCGTATGCTCTGGCGGAGGCTTCTGGCTTCAAAATGGGTGCCGACAAGCGAGGAACTTGCTGAGGTACTGGAAGGTCTCAGTGAGCTGCTACGCGACGAAGCGATGTCCGATGACCCTGTCGCCGATCGGGAGAAACGAGCTGCACTCCTGGCTGGCAAATGCCGTCTCGACGCACTCTATGAAGAAGCTCGTAGATCCGGCTTGCTTCTGGAATAACTAGAGGGCTACCAGCCCAACCTGATCGAATACACACCACGCTTCGCGGTGCTGTCACCCTGTGGGCGGCTCAGCCGAGGGCGGTACGCCCTTGACGGCACCGTGAGGCGTGGTACGGGCAGTACCCGCCGCAGGCGAGGCCGCGAGGCCGAGTCGAGGCGGGACGCCCCGAAGGGGCGCCACTAGGGTCACATACCTGTTCCCTGCGCGATCGCCGTGCGCGTGGCACGCTTGGATTGTGTCGAACGACCTGTTTAACATTTCCTTGAATGCCATGACCGAAGGGAATGGCATATCGAACAACTCCAAAAAATCGCCCTTTCAATGCTCCAATCCATTCCCCCTCACCTGCATAAATCACGGCGAGGATATTTCCGTGCGGTGTGGTCGCTGGCGCTCGTGCCTCGGCTGCTCTCTCTGGAAACAATGGACACTCAAGCAGAGGTTCATCGCCGGCATTGAGAATGTGCCAGCGGGCAAGATGCCGATGTTCTTCACACTCACGTTTCCGCTCGACCACGCTCCCGACGAAGACGAAGCGCACCGGGCGTGGCGCTCGCTCGTAGCCCGTCTTCGTTATCGGGGCTATCTCGATGCGTATGGGTGGGTATTGCAACGGCAACGCAATGGGACGCTTCACTTCCACGGCATAGCGCACATGCCGTGGTTCACTGACGGCCTAGCCGAGTGGCGCGAGCTGCTTGTCAAGAGCGGGTTCGGTGTGCAGAACAAGCTCGTGGTTGCCGACCTCCAACACGCGGGCTACTGCGCCAAGTACATATCTACGCGGCTCGCGGAGCTTGCTCCCCTGCGCCGCGCCTACGGATTCTCGGCTAACTTCCCTCGCGCGAAGGCGCTCAGCGATCGCGCAGAGCTGGCGGAGCGCTACGGCATCGTGCTGGATAGCGACTGCGCCTGGGCTCCTTCCTACGAGCTACGCTTCTGACACGTAGCAGGAAGGTAAAGACCCGAGCGCTGCACGCGCCTCGCTCTCCAGATCAGAGGGTTTCTTCGATCGGCCCCACATAGTTGTGGCGACCTTCGAAGGTCACGGTCGTGTGATAATTCCTATAGGACGGTGGCTCCTCAAGCTTGCAGTAAAACTGACGGGGGCCGGTGCGCCTGCATCTGAGAGGAAAAGCACTCCGGCCTTCTTCATGCAGCACATGTTCTACGGCTCGCACAGCACGCGCTTCGCCGCCTGCAGAGCTGGCATCTTCCTGCTGTTCCTTTGCTCTAGCACGACGCTCTTCTGCTTCTCGCTTTGGTCTTTCTCGCTTGTATTGCGCGGATTCGCGCTTGCGCTGTTCCTCCCCCTTCTTGCGTTCTCGCGCTTCGCGCCTCTTCGCAGTGGCACACCATGCAGCTGAGACGGACACGAACTGCCCGGTGTTGCTGATCGTAGGCCCGACGAGACCGTGTGAAGTGACGAGATAGGTGCCAACCGTACCGGGCGCGCTACAAGACCAGCTTATGCGCAGAGCTGCTTCTTCTTCTTCGGAGTCGGAGTTAACGATCTCTTCGGCTTCTCCAGGGTGATCTACTTCCCACGCATGAGAGAAGACGGTCCTTGTCCCTTCGCTTATCGTGACCGTGTTTTTCAGTGTGCTCGCACCGACGCCTTCCGCGATCTTGTGCGAGAGATCGGCGACCGATTCTTCAAGGGTGAGACATTTCTCGGCCCCGGTCGTCGTTACATTCAGAGTCGTATAGCCGGGATGACTATACGACTGTCCGGGGTGAGCGACGGCGGTCGCCTGCACCGTTGCCGCTTCTAGAGCTTCTTCGTCTCCAACCGCAGGGCAAGAAGCTGATGCCGTACCAACGCCTACAAAGAGCGTGATCAGCATCACCGCCCCGAGCGGCAGAAGTCTGACCGCGCATGCTCTCCCAATCCCTGAGACGTGCCATTCCATTGCGCGAAAGAGTATCGCAGCCTCCGACCGCTTCCCGGCTCCGGTAGGATCTCCCAGGTGACGCACGGGTATCGGCTCCGGGTTGAGGATCAGGCGGGAGGGGCCGATCTCCTGCGACGGGTGGGGGCTCTCGACGAGATCGAGCAGGCCGTTCTGAAACATTGCGCGGCGTTCGCGCCTGAGCCGACCTACAGGCCGCAGGAGATCAAGAAGCGACTGGCCCCGCTGGACTGGGTTCCAGAGGTGCGGGTGCCACCCTACGATCCGCAGTACGACGATCTGCCGATCAACGACCGCTATGACATCTGGAAGTCCTTTGACTTTGAGGGCGTGCCGATCGGCGTGGCGATTGAGATGGAGCGCTGGGAGGTCTGGACCGACCTACTCAAGTTCCGGCGCGGGATACAGCGCCATCAGATCGCCGTCGGCGTGATCCTCCACGACAGCCCGGCGAACTTGGCCTACGTCTTCGAGCACTTGCGGCTGATCTCCGAGCCGTTGTTCGGGAGCCTCCCGGTGGCGTTCATCGCGCCAGAAGGCGAGGGGCTGGACGAGGCGCATCCGATCAGCACCCGCACCTTTACGCCCTACCGTATGCCTGAGGGCGCGCAGCCCCGAGGTTCGACTACGCCCGTCTTGTAATCTTCCGCACATGTATAATGTGGCTGTGAGCCAACAATCGGGGCGCCCGGATTCGAACCGGGGACCTCGCCGACCCGAACGGCGCGCGCTACCAGGCTGCGCCACGCCCCGACGCAGGCTCCAGTATCCCACACCCCCGCTCCGGCCCGCCGCCCCGCCCCCTGGACTATCCTCGCCGACGTGCCCGCACGACTCGCCGACATCGTGGACGAGCTCGACCGGTTGCTGGAGCCCGAGCGCTTCGCGGACTACTGCCCCAACGGGCTGCAGGTCCCGGGGCGGGAGGAGGTGAGCACAGTTGCCACCGGGGTGAGCGCCCACCTGGAGCTGTTCGAGCGGGCCCGCGCGGAGGGCGCCGAGCTGGTACTCGCCCACCACGGGATCTTCTGGGGGAGCGGGCCGGGGCCGATCGACGCGGTGCTCGCACGCCGGCTGCGGGTGCTGTTCGCGGCGGACATCTCGCTGCTCGCCTACCACCTCCCACTCGACGCCCACCCGGGAGTGGGGAACAATGCGCTGCTTGCCCGCGCGCTCGGCGCGCACGAGCTCGCCCCATTCGCGCCCCACCGCGGTCAACCGATCGGGTGCATGGCGCAGTTCCCCGGGGAGGGCCTCCCCGCCCCTGAGCTGCTGGCTCGCGTGCGGGAGCTCACCGCGCGCGAGCCGCTTGCGTTCGACTGTGGGCCTCCGGTGGTGCGGCGCCTGGGGATAGTTTCCGGCGCCGGCGCCGAGTACTTCTCCGATGCGGTCGCCGCCGGAGCGGATGCCTTCCTCACCGGAGAGCCCGCCGAGCGCGTGATGGCGCAGGCGCAGGAGGCGGGCGTGCACTTCATCGCCGCCGGCCACTACGCCACCGAGACGCTCGGGGTGAGGCGCCTCGGCGAGCGCCTGAGCGAGCGCTTCGGCGTGCGCCACGTCTTCCTGGACATCCCCAACCCCGTTTGAGCTCCCACCTTGCGACAAACGGACGGTTGCCAACGTCCGCCCGCGGCGGTATATCTATTACCGAGAGACCATCTGCTACTCATGGATCCCGCCACAGAGGGTCGCTGGCGATCTGAAGAGTTTTGAGATGGCTTCTCAGCCCGCAACCACCGACAGGAGAAGATGCCCGATGGCCAACCATCTGACGCCCACCGAGCTTGCCCGCGAGTCCGGCCTGGGGCGCAAGGAGGTCCTCTCGAAGTGCATGGAGCTGGGGGTCCCGATTTTCAAGGGCCGCATCGACAAGAGCCTGTTCCTCGCCAGCCTCCGCCAGGGAGCTTCGCCCGCACAGCGACCCATGGCGTTGAATAGCTGACGCCCGCTCTCCTTCTACACCCCCCGCTTTGGAGCGCAGGTCACCCTCGAGGAGCGCCTGTCCCGCAACGAGCATCGCCTGCGTGCGCATCCGGCCCCGAGGCCATATCCTTCGGTGGTGCAGGGCACGTCAGCTCCACCCGAGGAGGAGAGAGCCATGGAGGCAAGCACCGCAGAGCAGGCTGGGGGATCGACTCCGGCACAGACCCCGACCACGGCGAGCACGCAGGGGCGCACGATCGCCGATCTGGTCCCCGAGGCCGTCGCGGCGTTCGGCGACCGCGTGGCTGTTCGCCACAAGCAGGACGGCGCCTGGCAAGACGTAACCTACGCTCAGTTCGGGGAGACCGTGCGGGAGATCGCGCTCGGCCTGATCGACCTCGGTGTGCAGCCGGGGGAGCGGCTGTGCATCCTCGCGGGCACGCGGCCCGAGTGGTCTTACGTGGACATGGCGGTGACCGCGACGGGGGCAGTAGTGGTGCCGATCTACCCGACCAACTCCCCCGAGGAGTGCCACTGGGTGATCTCAGACTCGGGGGCGCGCGTAATCGTGTGCGAGAACGCCGAGCAGCTCGCGAAGGTCGCCGCGGTCCGCGAGCAGCTGCCCGAGCTGCGCACGGTGATCGTGATCGACCCGCCCTCCGAGACACCGATCGAGTCGATCCCGCTGGCGGAGGTACGCGAACGCGGGCGGGCACGAGCGGGCAGCGGGGGAGCGGAGGAGCTCGAGCGCCGCCGCGCCGCGCTCGGAGGAGAGGATCCCTACACCTTCATCTACACCTCCGGCACCACCGGTCCCCCGAAGGGGTGCGTGCTGACCCACGGCAACTACCGAGCCACCGTCGACATGGTGCGCGAGGTGGGGCAGATCCGAGAGGACGAGGTCAGCTACCTGTTCCTCCCCCTCGCGCACGCGTTCGCGCTGCTGATCCAGCTGGGGGCGTTCGACCGGGGCTCCACGATCGCGTACTTCGGGGGCGACGTCAAGCAGATCGTCGGCGAGCTACAGGAGGTCAAACCGACCTTCCTGCCCTCGGTGCCGCGGATCTTCGAGAAGATCTACACACTCGCCCACGGGGCGATCGAGGCGCAGCCGCCGGAGGAACGCGCGCGCACGGAGGCGGCGATCGAGGTGGGCAAGCGAGTGCGCGACCTGCTCACCCGCGAGCAGCCGATCCCCGAGGAGCTGCGCGGCCCCTTCGAGGAGGCGGAGGAGGGGCTGTTCAAGAACGTGCGCTCGATCTTCGGCGGGCGCCTGCGCCAGGCCGCCACGGGGGCGGCCCCGATCGCACACGAGATCCTCGAGTTCTTCTGGGCCTGCGGGGTGCCCGTGCTGGAGGGCTACGGGATGACCGAGACCTCCACGATCGCCACGATCTCCACGATCGAGGACCACCGCTTCGGCACCGTCGGCCGCGCGCTGCCGGGCGTGCAGCTGCGGATCGCCGAGGACGGGGAGATCCTGATCAAGGGCACCAACATCTTCCAGGGCTACCACCACAACGCCGACGCGAGCTTCGGCGCGGTCGAGGACGGCTGGCTGCACACCGGCGACCTCGGCTCGCTCGACGAGGATGGGTACCTCTCGATCACGGGGCGCAAGAAGGACATCATCATCACCGCGGGCGGCAAGAACCTGACACCGGCCAACATCGAGAACGACCTCAAACAGTGCCGGTGGATCTCCCAGGCGGTGATGCACGGCGACCGCCGCCCCTACCCGGTGGTGCTGATCACCCTCGACGAGGAGGAGATCGCGGGCTACGCCCGCGAGCACGGACTGCCCGAGGAGTCCGCTCTGCTGGCCCGCGAGCCCGCGATCAGGGAGCTGATCGGCGCCGAGGTGGAGCGCGTCAACACGCGCTACGCCAACGTCGAGCAGGTCAAGAGGTTCGCGATCCTCGACTGCGACCTCTCGCAGGCGGGCGGCGAGCTCACGCCGACGCTGAAGGTCAAGCGGAACGTGGTCGCAGAGAAGTACGCCGAGCTGCTCGACTCGCTGTATGCGAGCAGGTAGTCCTGACGAAGCCACTCCCAGCGCGGGTTCCGACGAATCGGCCCAAACCCGCTAGCTTTAGGGCAAGGAGATCGAACCGTGCCATCCCAGACGACTGAGCGAAACCCGGCTTCGAGAGCGACCCCCACGACCGTGCGCAGCGATCCCACCGACAACGGCGGCCTCTTCGTCGGCAGGCGCCCAGGCACGGCGCCGGTCCACTTCCGCAGGCTGCCCGAGCGCGGCAGCGCCGCGCGACAGCGGCTCGACGGGTACCTCGCCGCAGCGATGCTGGCGGGCATGATCGTGCTCAGCCTGCTCTGCTGGGGCCCGATCCCGATCGGCTGCCTGTGGGTGGGCTCGCAGGTCAACTACCTCACGGGCAGCGTCAGCCTCGGCATCCTGGTCGCGTTCGTAGCACTGTTCGTGGGGCTGTTCGGGGCACTGAAGATCATGCGCAACCTCGACCAGGGGTGGATCCTCGTGCGGCGCGCCGCCGGCCACGACCAGCGCACGGGAGCACTCGGTCGCGTGTTCGCCGTCACCGCCGCGATCTGCGCCGGGCTGTTCGCGATCTGGTTCGTGGTGATCCACGGACCCGGAGGCGAATTCTCCGGCGGCTCGGGTATGTGAGCCTCGGGGCCCTCCGCCAGCCATGGGCCTGCTCGACTACTACCGCCAGTTCGATGGCCTCTCCGAGGAGGAGGTCAACCGCGAGCTGCGCGAGGAGGCCGCGGAGCGCAGGCGCAAGGCGCTCACCCGCGTCCAGACGATCGACCTCTCGCAGACCACCTGGCCGGAACTCCCCCACGCGAACATCGCCAACGCGATCACCTTCAGCGCGCGGCGCGGCTTGCAGCTGTACCCGTACCTGCGCGGCTCGGAGCTGCGTAACGAGCTGGCCCGCCGCCACGACATCGACCCGGCCCGCCTGATCCTGGGCAACGGCGCGGCGCAGCTGCTGAGCGCGGCCACCCGCGCCCTGATCGAGCCCGGCCAGGAGCTCGTCACCACCTGGCCCTCCTACCCCCTGTACCCGATCATGGCCCGCCGCGCACACGGTCGCGCGGTGCCCGTGAGCGGAAATCTGACAGAAGAGGGGCCCGGCTCGCCGGCCTACCGGCCGGCTGCGCCACCCTCTATGGTGGACGCGCTGCTGCAGGCCGTCGCCGAGCACGACGACACGCGAGTGGTGGCGGTGGCCAGCCCCAACGACCCCACGGGCGAGCTGCTGGGGGTCGCGGAGCTGAGGCGGCTGCTCGATGGCCTCCCGGAGGGCGTGGCAATGCTGCTCGACGAGGCGCTGATCGAGTTCGCCGACGCCCAGCCGCTCGACGCCTCGCTGGGGCTGCTGGAGGAGTACCCACACCTGCTGGTATTCCGCAGCTTCTCCAAGGCGTGGGGCATGGCGGGGCTGCGGATCGGCTACGCCCTCGGCGGCCCCGGCTCGGAGGAGCTGCTTGGGGAGCTAGAACCGGACCTGGGCGTCAACGAGCTCTCACAGGCGGGCGCGTTGGAGGCTCTGCGCAGGGCCTCGGGACTGCTCGCCGACCACGTGCACGTGGTCGCGGTGGAGCGCGCCCGTTTGACCGCGGCGCTGCGCAGACGCGACTTCGAGGTAGCCGACAGCCAGGCCAACTTCCTGTGGGTCGCGCACCCTACCCTGGAGGGCGACGAGCTCGCCGCGCGGCTGGCACGCGCGGGCGTGCTGGTCGCGGCGGGAGCGGCCCTCGGGGAGTCGCGGCACGTGCGCATCGGCATCTGCAACCCGGCGGCCTCGGACCGCCTGCTCACTGCGATCGACGGCCTGGCGGGAGGCGCAGAGCCAAGCCCCGACGAGGCACCCAGCCCGGATGCTGAGAGCGGCAGGGGCGCTGAGCCCAGTCCGGATACCGAGCGCTACTCGTACGCCGAACCCAGCCCGGACGGGGAGTCCAGCCCACACGCCGAGCACAGCCCGGGCGCGAAGCCCAGTCCCGAGCCAGGCCCAAACGCCGAGCGCAGCCCGGCTTAACCCGCGGAGGACTCCGACTGGCGCAGCAGCGCCCCGGTGGTCCCCCCGAGGATCCGCCGCCACGCGCTCACGTCGTGCTCGGGCTCGGCGGCCTCGAAGTGCTCGACCACGGTGCGCAGCCGCTCGGCGGAGATTTCGATCCCGTGGCGCTCGGAGACCTGGTGGTAGCGCTCGTACCCGTTCGCGAGGTGGGAGGCGACCGACTGGAAGCCGTGCCGGGCGATGGCGATGCGGGAGGTGAAGTTCATGATCGAGGTCCGGAACATCAGCTCGTCGGTGGGCTCGGGCTCGATCAGGACGATGTCCACGCCGGGGTAGCGCTCCTCCCAGTGGGCCGCCATCTCATGCAGGCGTTGGTGGCCGAGCAACTTGAACGCCTGGTAGCCGATCTGGGGGAAGCCCATGTCCGAGACGCGCCGCGGCCGGCGCCCGCGCAGGGTGCGAACCTCGGCGGCGAAGTCGTTGACGTAGGGCACCACGGGGTTGATCACGAGCACGAGCTGCGCCCCGGCCTCGACGGCGAGGTCGAGGTTCGAGGTCGAGGTGATGCCCCCGTCCACGAGCTCGCGCCCCTCCAGCCGCACGGGGGCGTAAACCATCGGCAGCGCCCCGGAGGCGCGCACGGCGGTGGAGATCGGGACGTGGTCGAAGCCCTCGGAGCCCAACACGATCCGCTCGCAGGTGTCGAGGTCGGTGGCGGCGATGTACAGCTCTCTGCCACCCCGCAGCTTGCGGAAGTCGTCGGTGCGGCCGGGCTCGCTCAGCACCTCGTGCAGGTAAGTCTCGATGCCCGCGCCGGTGTACAGCCCGGAGGGCAGCGCCTGAGCGAGCCCGAGCAGGAGGTCGAGCACGGACACCTGCCGCGGGTGGGTGACCACCTGGCGGGCCATCGCCGCGAGGTGCAGCGGCAGGCGGATGCCCTTGCGCACGAGCTCGGCGAGATTCAGGCGCAGCAGGTCGTCGAGGTCGATGTCACGGAAGGGCTGGGGGTCTTCGGAGGCGGCGACGCGCATCATCTCCTCGGGGGTGACGCCGTTGGCGCAGAGCGCCGCGATGAACGACCCCGCGGAGGTGCCGACATACACGTCGAAGTCGTTGACGGTGGAGTTCACCGCGAGCAGGTCGAGCGCGCGCAGCGCCCCGATCTCGTACACCCCCCCGGTGAAGCCCCCGCCCCCGAGCACCAGGGCCGTCTTGCTCGGCCTGCGCCGGCGCCGCCGCGGTTTCCCTTCCAGCTTGACAACGCGCCCCATACCACGCTTTATTGTAGGGCTGCGTGCCCCGGCGCCTGCTTGCACCGCTCCCGATCGTGCTCTGCGCGCTCTCCACCGCGTGGGGAATCGCGCCGGGCACAACCGCTTCGGCCACCTTTCGGGCTACGGCAGCCGCGAAGCTTCGACCCGCGCTGGTGGCCATCCCCGGCGCGTTGGTGACCACCCCCGGCGCACCGGCCACCCCCGGCACGCTGGCAACCCCCATCACGCTGGCAACCCTCACCCCCCTGGCGACCACCGCACAGACGCGCCCCACCCCGCGCGCGACCCGCGCCGCGGCCGGAGCAACGGCGGCGCTACAGGCGCACATGGCCCACGAGCTGCGGCTCGCGGGGGCGCAGTCGGGGGGGTACGTGTACGACATGACCACCGGGCAGGCGCTGTGGGCCGAACGCTCAACGCAGCGGCGCGCACCGGCGTCGGTGGAGAAGCTGTACACCGCGACCACGGCACTGGAGCGGATGGGGCCCACGGCGCAGCTCGAAACGACGGTGCTCGGCACCGGCCACCTCGCCCCGGGAGGCGTGTGGGAGGGCAACCTGTACCTGCGCGGCGGGGGCGACCCGACGTTCGGGACGGAGTCGTTCATCCGCAGCCACTACGGGGGCATGGGCACCGACGTCACGACGCTCGCCGCGCAGCTGGCGCATACGGACGGCATTCACCGCGTCAGCGGGAGCGTGGAGGGCGACGAGTCGTACTTCGACTCGCTGCGGGGAGAGCCCTCGAGCGGCTATGCGTGGGACCCCTTCCTCGAAGGGACCCTCAGCGCGCTGGCGTTCAACCGCGGGGAAACGGGCACGGAAACCGGCCCACATGCGCCGGCGGCGTACGCGGCTCGCCGGTTGCGGGCGGCACTACGAGCGGAGGGCGTGGAGGTTGCGGACGGCGGCGGGGCGGCCACAACCCCGGCGGAAGCGGTCAGGCTCGCGGGGGCGCGCTCGCCGACGATTACGCAGCTGCTCGGGCTGACGCTGCCGCCGTCGGACAACTTCTTCGCGGAGACGCTGGTGAAGGACCTGGGCGCGCGCTACGGGGGGGCGGGGACCACGGCGGCGGGCGCAAAAGTGGTGCGCGAAACGATCGCGCAGCTCGGCCTGCGCCCGCACGTGGTCGACGGCTCGGGGCTCTCGCGCGAAGACGCGACCTCGCCGTGGGAAGTGGTGACCCTGCTGGACGAGCTCGCGCGCACGCCCCTGGGAACGATCCTGCGCAGCGACATGGCGGTGGCGGGGCACACGGGCACGCTGTCGGAACGGATGCGGGGCACCGCGGCGGCGGGCCGATGCGAGGGCAAGACGGGAACCCTCACGGGCGTGTCCAACCTGGTGGGCTACTGCACGGCGGCCGACGGAGACGAGATGGCGTTCGCGTTCTTCACGGACGGGGTCGAACTCGGAGCGGCGCACACGCTACAGGACAACATGGCGATCACGGTCGCGGACTACTGATGCAAATCAACCACCGCCCGGCGCGGGCGGGCCATCGAGCAGCCGGCGCAGGCCAGCCTCGTCGAGCACGGGGACGGCCAGGCGACGGGCCTTTTCCAGCTTGGAGCCCGCGGACTCGCCGGCGACGAGGTAGTGGGTCTTCTTGGAGACGGAGGTGGTGACGCGACCGCCGGCGGCGAGGATGCGCGCGGTGGCGTACTCGCGGGTCCAGTTGGGGAGGGTGCCGGTGAGCACGAGGGTAAGGCCGGCGAACGGCCCCTCCGAGGGCGGAGGCCCCGCTTCGGCGAAGCGCAGGCCGAGCAGGCGCAGGTCGGCGATCACCTCGCGCATGTGCGCGTCGTCCAGTTGGGAGCGGATCGAGCGGGCCATCTTCTCGCCGATGCCAGGGGTCTCGGCGATCAGGGCCTCGGTGGCTTGCAAGAGCGCGTCGATGTCGCGGAAGCGAGACGCGAGGTTGCGGGCGGTGACCTCCCCGACCTCCTCGATCCCCAGGGCGAAGAGGACGCGCGCGAAGGGCCGCTCCTTGGAGGAGTCGATCGCGGAGAGGAGGTTGCGCACCGAGAGCTCGGCGAACCCCTCGAGGGCGAGCAGCTCCCCCTCGTGCTCGCCGAGCCGGTAGTAGTCGCCGGGGACGCGCACGAGCCCCTCCAGGAGGAGCAGGCGCACCTGCTTCTCGCCGAGCCCCTCGATGTCCATCGCGCCGCGCGAGACGAAGTGCTTGAGCAGCTGCCACGCGCGCTCGGGGCAGGCGCGGTTGGGGCACATCGTGAAGACGGAGTCGCGGGGCTTGACGGTCTTCGTGTCGCAGAAGGGGCAGCGCGCGGGCGGGCGCGGGCGCGGGGGCCGGCGGGCGTGCTCGACGACGTGCGGGGCGGGGGAGATCACCTGGGGGATGACGTCGCCGGCGCGCAGCACGATCACGTCCTCGCCCTCGCGGATGTCCTTGCGCCGCAGGTCCTCCTCGTTGTGCAGCGTGGCGAGCTTGATCGTGACGCCCCCGACGGAGACGGGAGCGAGCATCGCGTAGGGGCGCAGGTCGCCGAATTTGCCGACGTTCCAGCCGATGCGCTCCAGACGGGTCACGGCGGTGGTGGGAGGGAACTTCCACGCGATCGCCCACCGCGGCTCGCGCCCGATTGAGCCGAGGCGGCGGTGGAGCGCGAGGTCGGAGACCTTGACGACGACGCCGTCGATCTCGAAGTCGAGCTCGCCCCGGCGGGCCTGCCAGGCAAGGCACTGGGCGATCACCTCGTCCTCGCCGCGTAGGCGCTGGACGTCGCGGTTGACGCGGAAGCCGTGCTCGCGCAGCCACTCCAACGCCTCCCAGTGGGTAGTGAACGAGAGGCCCTCGGTGACCCCCACCTGGTAGCACCAGATCGACAGCGGCCGTTCGGCGGCGAGCGCGGGGTCGAGCTGGCGGACCGTGCCGGCGGCGGAGTTGCGGGGGTTCATGAACGTCGAGAGGCCCTGCTCGGCGCGGCGCTCGTTGAGCGCGGTGAAGTCCCGCAGGGACATGTATAGCTCCCCGCGGACCTCCAGCAGGGGGGGCGCGCCCTCGATGTGCAACGGGATCGCCCCAATGGTGCGCAGGTTGTGGGTAATGTCCTCCCCGATCTCCCCGTCCCCGCGCGTGGCGCCGCGCTCGAGCACGCCGTCGCGGTAGAGCAGACTGACGGCGAGCCCGTCGACCTTGGGCTCGACGACGTAGGAGAAGCGCGGCTGGGCGATGCCCTCGCGCGCCAGGTGGTTGCGCATCCGCTCGACCCACGCGCGGAACTCCTCCTCCGAGCGGGCGTTGCCGAGCGAGAGCATCGGCTCCAGGTGCGCGACCTTCTCCAACCGCCCGACCGGCTGGCCCCCAACCCGTTGGGTGGGCGAATCGGCAGTCGACAGCTCGGGGTGGGCGGCCTCCAACGCCAGCAGCTCCGCGAATAGAGCGTCGTACTCGACGTCCCCCACGACCGGGTCGTCGAGCACGTAGTAGCGGTGCGAGTGGTACTCGATCGCGCTGCGCAACTCGTTGATGCGCTCGGCGGGGACGACTGCTTTGGGGGGGGGATCATCCGCGTGAGCAGGTGACGCACCCCGCGGGTGGGCGCGGGGCTTCCTACCCCGCGGCTCAGCGTCGGTGCTCCGATCCCCGGTCCCACCCTCCTGGGTCCGCGCCCCCCCACCCAGGTCCTCATCCGCGCCTCCTCCCATCCGCGCCCTCGCGCCCTGGTTCCTGGTGGCGCTCACCTAAACCGCCTCCACCTCGGCGGAGGCGAGCAGGGCGTGCAGGTCGAAGCCGCCCAGCGCCTCCATACCGGGGCGGTCGGTGAGATCGAAGTGCAGGGGGCTCACGGCGATCCGCCCGGCGGCGATGGCCGCGAGGTCGGTGCCGGGCTCGTCGTGGAAGCCGGGGTCGTCGCCGTAAATCCAGTAGCGCCGCCGCGCGGGGGGCCCGGCCTCCTCACGCTCGAGCTTGAGCTCGTCGCGGTAAATGCGCTTGCCGAGCCGCGCGACCTCCACGCCGGTGGGGTGACCAGCGGGGACGTTGACGTTGAGCAGCGTGGAAGGCGGCAGCGGCAGCGCCTCCAGGCGCTCGATGAGCCGCGCGACGAAATGGGCAGCGACACCAAACTGAAAGCCGCCGTGGAAGCGGTAGTCGAGCGCGCGCGCGCCGGACTGCTGGGAGACGGCGACGGAGGGCAGCCCGAGCACGACGCCCTCCAAGGCCGCCGCGACGGTCCCCGAGTAGGTAATGTCGTCGCCGAGGTTGGCGCCGTGGTTGATGCCGGAGACGACGACCTCGGCCTTGAAGTCCTCCACGACCCCGAGGCTCGCGAGGCGCACGCAGTCCACGGGGGTGCCGTCGGTAGCGTACCCCACGGTGCCGTCGGGGAAGGGAACCTCTTCGACCCACAACGGGCGGCGGGTGGTGATCGAGCGGGCCATCGCCGAGCGGTTGCCGTCGGGGGCGATCACCGCCAGGCGCACGTCGGGCAGCGCCACGAGCGCAGCGCGCATCGCGAGCAGCCCCTCGGCCCCGATCCCGTCGTCGTTGGTGAGCAGCACGTTGAGCACGTCGCCTCCCAGGATAAAGGCCCCCCCGGCCCCCCCGGCCCCCCCGGCCCCCCCGGCCCCCCCGGCCCCCCCGGCCCCCCCGGCCCCCCCGGCCCCCCCGGCCCCCCCGGCCCCCCCGGCGGGGTCGGCGCCGTGGCTGCCACAACCCAACGGGCTGGGCGATCGATCGTCGCCGGACACCGCGCCGGCACGCTCCGCTTCTATGAGTACGCCACCGACGCGAGCGCAAGACCGTGCGCGGGAGCCGTGGAACCCGCTTCGGGCCTCGGCCGGCCTTCCAGCAGGCGCGTGAACTCATCGACCGTGCGCTGCCCCGCGGCGACCTCGAGCATCGTGCCGACGAGCACGCGGTTCATGTGGCGCATGAACGTGTCGGCCTCGATCCAAAACTCCACAAGAAGGTCCCCCCCACGCGCGCGGGGGACCCACTTTCGAAACGCCCACTCTCCGGCCACTCCGCGCCGGCCGGCGCTCCCGAGGCGGCGGTGCGCCACTCGGCGCGCAGCACCTCGCGCTCGAAGCGCACGTGCTCGGTCTCGGTGGGCGTGAACGCGGTGAAGTCGTGCGTGCCGACGAGCGCGCGGGCGCACTCCGCGAGCGCCTCGCGGTCGAGCGGGTGGGGCCACCACAGGGCGTGCCCGCGCGTGAACACTCCGCGCGCGCGGCGGGCGAGCACGCGGTAGCAGTACGTGCGGCTGCGCGCGTCGCGGCGCGCGTCGAACCCGTCGGGAGCGGGCTCGGACGCGAGCACGGCGACGTCGGCTCCCAGCAGCGTGTTGAGCCGCGCCGGGTCCACGGCCTCGTGGGCGTAGCCTGCGACCTGCGCCCACGCGTGCACCCCGCGGTCGGTGCGCCCGGCGACCGTCAGCGCGAGCGGCTCGCCGTCGCACCCGCGCTCGCCGAGAACGGTGCGCAGCGCCCGCTCGACCTCCTCCTGCACGGTGCGCAGCCCGGGCTGGCGCGCCCACCCGGCGAACTCGCTCCCGTCGTATTCGAGGGTGAGCTTGGTGACCACGCCGGGGATGCTACGCACCCGCTGCCGCTGGACATGGAGGTCCAGCGCCCACGCGCGGGGGGCCCAACTGCGACGCGCGGACGATCCCCTGCCCTACCAACCTCCCGCCGCGGCCGGCGGCTCAGGTCAAACGAGCTCGAGGAACACCATCTCGGTCGCGTCCGAGCGGCGCGGGCCGAGCTTGAGGATGCGGGTGTACCCCCCCGGCCGGTCGACGTACCGGGGGGCGACGTCCACGAACAGGCGGTGGACGGCGAACTTGTCCTGTGCGAGCGCCGCGAGCGCCTGGCGGCGGTTGTGCAGGTCGTCGCGCTTGGCGAGCGTGATCAGCTTCTCGACCTGCGGCTTGACCGCCTTGGCCTTCGCTTCGGTGGTCTTGATCCGCTCGTGCTCGAGCACCTCCTTGGTGAGGTTCATCAGCAGCGCCTTGCGGTGCGCGGAGTCGCGGCTCAGCTTGTTGCGTGTCTTCTGGTGTCGCATGGTGTTGGTTTTGGAGTCTGACAGAAGAGGGGCCCGGCTCGCCATCCGGGTCGTACGTCGGTGACCGGGGTAGTTGCATTACTTTTTGGTCCCTATATAACTTCATTTTGTAAAGCTATATAGGCGCCTTTTTGTTGAACATCCCGCCCGAGCGGACGGCGCTGCACCGCGCCAACGGCGAACGTTCTGACCTCCATCAGTCCTGGCGCAGTTGCAACCCTCTCCCTTCGAGGGTTTCGATCACCTCGTCGATCGACTTCTTGCCGAAGTTGGGGATCGCGTTGAGCTCCGCCTCGGACTTCGAGATGAGGTCCCCCACGGTTTGGATACCGGCGCGCTTGAGGCAGTTGTAGGAGCGCACCCCGAGCTCGAGCTCCTCGATCAGGATGCTCCACTCCTCGCCCTGCAGTGCCGCCTGGCCGCCGGCGCCGCCGACCGCGAGGCCGTGGCCGTCGAGCTGGCCGCCGGGGGAGGCGCGCAGCTCCTGGATGCGGTCGGCGTCGGTGAAGATCGCGAGCTGTGAGATCAGTAGCTCCGCGGCCTCCCGCAGCGCCGCCTGGGGCTCGATCGAGCCATCGGTCTCGATGTCCAGGGTGAGCTTGTCGAAGTCGGTCTTCTGGCCGACGCGCGCCTGCTCGACGGCGTAGGCGACGCGCCGCACGGGGGAGAAGATCGAGTCGATCGGGATCACCCCGATCGGCTGGTCGGGGGACTTGTTCTCCTCCGCCGGGCGGTACCCGCGGCCGCGGCCGATCGTCATGTACAGCTCGAGCTTCGTCTTTTTCTCGAGCGTCGCGACGTGCACGTCGGGGTTGAGGATCTCCACGCCGGCGGGCAAGTCGATGTCCTTGGCGGTGATCTCCCCGGGGCCGCTGACCACCAGCGGCGCCTCGACCTCGGTGGCGTCGGAGTGCATCCGGCACACGACGCCCTTGAGGTTGAGCACGATGTCGGTCACGTCCTCCTTGACGCCGGGGATGGTCGAGAACTCGTGGGCCACCCCCTCGATGCGCACGCTCGTGACGGCGGCGCCCGCCAGGGAGGAGAGCAGCACGCGGCGCAGGGAGTTCCCGAAGGTGTACCCGAACCCGCGGTCGAGCGGCTCGATGGTGAACGTGCCGCGGTTCTGCTCCACGGACTCGCTTGTGATCCGGGGGATTTGGAAGTCGAGCATCAGAGTCCTCGTCGTTGTGTTCTCGCCGGCGCCCTGCGGACACCGGCTCCATGGCATCGCCACCGCGCTAGCGGGGGACGCCGGCAAAGCTCTTTACTTCGAGTACAGCTCGACGATGAGCTGCTCCTGCACCGGCGCCGCCACCTCGCGCCGCTCCGGGCGGCGCAGCACCTTGGCGGTCAGCGACTCGTGATCGGCCTGCAACCACGCCGGGATCTGCCCGGTCAACTCGGTCGCGTCCCTGATCACCTGCGTGGCGGGGGTCTCGGCCTTGATCGCGATCACCTCGCCGGGGCGCACCTGGTAGCTGGGGATGTTCACGCGCCGCCCGTTGACCGTCCAGTGGCCGTGGCGGATCAGCTGGCGCGCCTGGCGCCGGGAGGCGGCGAAGCCGAGGCGCACGAGCACGTTGTCGAAGCGGCACTCCAACAGCGCGAGCAGGTTCTCGCCAGTGATCCCCGGCTGGCGCGAGGCCTTCTCGTAGTAGCCGTGGAACTGCTTCTCCAACACCCCGTAGTACCGGCGCGCCTTCTGCTTCTCGCGCAGCTGCAGGCGGTACTCGCTCTGCTTCTGGCGGCCGCGGCCGTGCTCGCCCGGCGGGTAGGAGCGGCGCTCGACGCCGCATTTGTCGGTGAGGCACCGCTCGCCCTTGAGGAACAACTTCTGCCCCTCGCGACGGCACTGCTTGCACTGTGGGCTCGTGTCGCGTGCCATCTCAGACCCTGCGCCGCTTGCGGGGGCGGCACCCATTGTGGGCCTGCGGGGTCACGTCCTTGACGCCGGTCACTTCGAGGCCGGCGGCGGACAGCGAGCGGATCGCGGTCTCGCGGCCCGAGCCGGGGCCCTTGACGTACACCTCGACCTTCTGCAGCCCCTGCTCGAGGCCCTTGCGGGCCGCCGCGTCGGCGGTGACCTGGGCGGCGAACGGGGTGGACTTGCGCGAGCCCTTGAAGCCGGCGCCGCCGGCGGACTCCCACGCGATCACGTTGCCCTGGACGTCGGTGAGCGACACGATCGTGTTGTTGAACGAGGTCTTGATGTGGGCCTGCCCCACGGGGATGTTCTTCTTGGGCTTGCGTTTGCCGCGCGCGCGCTTCGGGGCCGCCATTACTTCTTACCGGCTTTCTTCTTGCCGGCTACCTGCATGCGCTTGGGGCCCTTGCGGGTGCGGGCGTTGGTCTTCGTCTTCTGGCCCCTGACGGGCAGGCCGCGGCGGTGGCGCAGGCCGCGGTAGCAGGCGATCTCCTGCAGGCGCTTAATGTCCTGGGAGCGCTCCCGGCGCAGGTCGCCCTCGACGGTGAGGTCGGCGTCGATCGCGTCGCGCAGGCGCGACACCTCGTCCTCGGTCAGGTCGCGCACGTAGGTGTCGGGGCTGACCCCCACCTCGGCGAGCAGCTTGTTGGCGGTCGAGCGCCCGATGCCGAAGATGTACGTCAGCCCGATCTCCGAGCGCTTGTTGAGGGGCAGGTTGACCCCGGCGATGCGCGCCACTGCCTAGCCCTGCCTCTGCTTATGGCGCTTGTTCTGGCAGATCACGAGCACCGCCCCGTGGCGGCGGATGACCTTGCATTTTTCGCACATCGGTTTGACCGACGGTCGTACCTTCATGATCCCTTTCATTGACTTTAGATGAGGGCCCGCCCGCCCCGGCTCACCGGCCTGCGGCTGGCTGCACCACCCTCTGGGTCCGTCGACCGGGCTCTGGCTGCCGGGACGGCCGCCGCTACCTGATCGAGGATACGCTCGCAGCACGAATCGCCTTCGCCTGCGGGCGGACAGTCGATGGTAGCAACTTGTGCCAGGGCGTGAGGACCCGCGGTCCGTTGGCCGTGACGGCGACCGTGAACTCGAAGTGCGCGGCAGGGGAGTCGTCTTGGGAGAAGATCGCCCACCCGTCGCCGCCCACCCGCACCGCGGGGCGCCCCGCGGTGGTCATCGGCTCGATCGCGAGCACCATCCCCTCCTCCAGCAGCGGGCCCTTGCCGGGGCGGCCGTAGTTGGGGACCTGCGGGTCCTCGTGCATCGAGCGCCCCACCCCGTGGCCCACCAGCGAGCGCACCACCGACAGGCCCGCGCCCTCGATGACCTGCTCGATCGCGTGCGACACGTCGCCGATGCGGTTGCCCGCGCGGCACTGCTCCACGCCGGCGTGCAGCGATTCGCGGGTGGCGCGCAGCAGGTTCTCCTCGCGCGGGCCAACCTCCCCGACGGGGAAGGTGCGCGCAGCGTCCGCCACCCACCCGTCGAGCGTGACGCCCACGTCGATCGAGATGACGTCCCCGCCCTGGAGGCGGTAGCGCCCGGGTATGCCGTGCACCACCATCGCGTTTGGGGAGGCGCAGATCGAGCCGGGGAAGCCGCGGAAGCCCTTGAAGGTAGGCGTCGCCCGGTGGGAGCGGATGAAGCGCTCGGCCGCGGCGTCCAGCTCCTCGGTGCGCACGCCGGGGCGGATCCTGCCCTCCAGCAGCTGCAGGGTCTGCACGAGGATCGCACCCGCCGCCGCCATCTTCTCGATCTCCGCGGGGGTCTTCTTGATGATCATGCGACCAAGGTTAGTGATTGGTTAAGAGGGGCCCGGCTCGCCGGCCTACGGCCGGCTGCGCCACCCTCTAGAGCTTGTCCTCTAACCGGAGCGTCGCCAGCGTCGCACGGATGTGGTTGTGCACCTCGTTGGGCGAACGGCTCCCGTCGAAGCGGCGCAGCAAACCCTGCTCGTCGTAGTAGCCGATCAGCGGCTTCGTCTGGGCGTGGTACACCTCTAGGCGCTTGCGAATCGTCTCCTCCTGATCGTCCTCGCGCTGCATCAGCCGCGAGCCGTCCTGGTCGCAGATCCCCTCGTGCTTGGGCGGGTCGAACTCCACGTGGTAAATGTGGCTTGGGTTCTTCACGCACACCCTGCGCCCCCCGAGGCGGCGCACCACCTCTTGGTCGGGCACCTCGATCAGCAGCGCCGCGGTCAGGCGCCGTTCGAGGCCACCGAGCGCCTCTGCGAGCGCCTGCGCCTGCGGCTCGTTGCGCGGAAAGCCGTCGAGCAGGAACCCGTCGCGGGCGTCGTCCCTGCCGATCCGCTCGGTGATCATGCCCACGATCACCCCATCCGGAACGAGCTCGCCAGCCTTCATGTACTTCTGCGCTTCCCTCCCCAACTCGGTTCCCTCCGTCACCTGCGCGCGCAGCATGTCCCCTGTCGAGATGTGCGCCAGGCCGAAGTCGCTCTGCAGGCGATCCGCCTGGGTGCCCTTGCCCGCTCCCGGCGGGCCGAGGAGGATCAGGTTCAGCTCGGACACGTCACCCGCAGCCTACCTGCTCGGACTACTTCAAGAATCCCTCATAGGAGCGCATCATCAGCTGCGCCTCCAGCTGCTTCATTTCTCAACGGGAAGGGGGCAGGCCCCCCTCCCGACCTCCCCCCGACAACGCGCTACTTCAAAAAGCCCTCGTAAGAGCGCATCATCAGCTGCGCCTCCAACTGCTTCATTGTTTCCAGGGCCACCCCGATCACGATCAGCAGCGAGGTGCCTCCGAGCTGGAGCTGCACGTGGGTGCGATCAAACAGGATCGTCGGCAGCGCCGCCACCGCCGCGAGGAACAGCGCGCCGGGGAACGTCAGGCGCGCGAGGATGCGGTCGAGGAATTCCGCGGTTGGCCGCCCTGGCCGCACGCCGGGGATGAACCCTCCGTACTTGCGGAGGTTGTCCGCCTGGTCTACGGGGTTGAAGGTCACCGCCGTGTAGAAGTACGTGAACACGATGATGAACAGCGACTCGCCCACGACGTAGTGCCAGCCGTTGGGGCTGAAGAAGTCCGAGAGCTGCTGGCCCCAATGGGTTTTGACGAGCTGTCCGATCGTCGGTGGGAAGGCCATGATGCTGGCGGCGAAGATCACGGGGATCACGCCCGCCATGTTCACGCGCAGCGGCAGGTACGTCTGGCCGCCCTCGCTGGTGCGCCGCCCGATCACGCGCCGGGCGTACTGCACGGGGATCCGCCGCTGGCCCTCCATCACGAACACGATCGACGCCACCACGACGAGCACGAGGAACGGCATCATCACCTTGAACACCTGGTTCTGGCTGGTCCACCACGTCTGGATCCCCGACGGCAACCGCGAGACGATCGAGGCAAAGATCAGCAGCGAGATGCCGTTGCTGATGCCTTTCTGGGTGATCAACTCGCCGATCCACATCAACAGCACGCAGCCCGCGGTGAGGCACACGACGATCAGGAAGATGTGGGGGAAGTCGAACTTGGTCACCACCGATTCCCCCGCGCCGGCCTGCAGCGAGTGGAACAGGAACACGTAGCCGATCGACTGCGCGAAGGCGAGGCCCACCGTCAGGTAGCGCGTGTACTGCGTGATCCGCGCCTGGCCCACTTCGCCTTCCTTGGAGAGCTTTTCCAGCGACGGCACCACCACCTGCAGTAGCTGCAGGATGATCGAGGCCGTGATGTAAGGCATGATCCCCAGCGCGAAGATCGCGATTCGCGAGAGGCTCCCGCCGGAGAAGAGGTTGAGCAGGCCGAGGATATTCGACCCCCCGAGCTGCTTCTGGATGCTGTTGACCGCGGTCAGGTTGACGCCTGGCACGGGGATGTGCGAGCCCAGGCGGTAGATCAGCAGCATCGCTGCCGTGAAGCCGATCTTCTTCCGGATGTCCGGAACCTGGAAGGCGTTGAGGATCGTGGCGAGCACTGTGGGCGATTTTAGACAGACACCGCGGCTTGTGCGCGGGTCTTCTCAGAATGGTCTCTAGGAGCCGGGGGTCTCGCCGACCACCACGCAGCTTCCGCCCGCCGCCTCGATGCGCTCCCGGGCGGTCGCACTGAAGGCGTTCGCGTGGACCGTGAGCGCCTTGCCGAGCTCCCCCTTTGCG
Organism: uncultured Solirubrobacterales bacterium; assembly: GCA_963715925.1. Lineage (GTDB taxonomy): Bacteria > Actinomycetota > Thermoleophilia > Solirubrobacterales > Solirubrobacteraceae > Palsa-744. The sequence goes on from OY970282.1 coordinate 985,524, forward strand.
AGCACCTTGACGGGGATGTCCTTGCGGGTCCCCAAGCCTCGGGACTTCATCGACTCGAGCGTCACCTCCGCGCCCGCCTCGAAGCGGCTGTCGAGGTCGCCGATGTTGACCGCCTGCGTGTGTGTGCGGAAAGGCTCGAACGGCATCGACTTCTTCATGTGGGGCCCGCGGAGCTTGCGCATCCGCATGTGGATCGGCATCTGCCCGCCCTCGAAGCGGGCACGGCTCTTGGCGCCCGAGCGCGACCCGTAGCCCTTCTGTCCGCGGCCGGCGGTCTTGCCGGTGCCCGAGCCTTCGCCGCGTCCCACGCGCTTGCGCGGACGGCGGCTGCCAGGCGCCGGCGCGAGGCTGTGCAGCCCGATGCGTGGCTCCTCCTCGCTCACTTGCCCTCCTGGACCTCGACGAGATGGCGCACCGCGTGCAGCATCCCGCGCGCCTGGGGGCAGTCCTCGACCTGCACCGTATGGCCGATGCGGCGTAGACCCAGCGAGCGCAGCGTGTCCAGCTGACGCTTGTTCGAGCCGTTGCCCGAGCGCCGCTGCGTGACCTCCAACGCGCCCATCAGGCCGGAGTCTCCTCCGCAGCCTCTGCGGCCGGCGGTGTCTCCGTCTCGCCCTCTGCGACGGCCTCGACCGACGCGGGGGCTGCGGGAGCGGGCTCAACAGACGTCCCGGTCTCCACAGACGGCTCGGTGGCGGTGGCGCTGGTGGGGTCCGTCTCGGCGGGAGCGACCTCGGCGGCGCCTGACTCAGCGGGCGCCTCGCCCTCGGCGGGCGCTGCCGCGCCGTCCGTCGGCTTGTCGGCAAGGCCCAGCACCTGGTTGATCGTGAGGCCGCGCAGCCGCGCGACCTCCTCGGGCCTGCGCAGCTCGCGCAGGCCTGTCACGGTGGCCTTCACGAGGTTGATCGGGTTCTGGGTCCCGAGGCTCTTGGAGAGAATGTCGTGGATCCCCGCAAGCTCCAACACCGCGCGCACGCCGCCGCCGGCGATCACGCCGGTGCCGGGGGCCGCGGGCTTCAGCAGCACGCGGCCGGCGCCGAAGACTCCTGTTGTCTGGTGGGTGATCGTGCTGCCGTGGCGGGGGACGCGGAAGAGGTCCTTCTTGGCGCGCTCCACGCCCTTCTGGATCGCCAGCGGAACCTCGTTGGCCTTGCCGTAGCCGACGCCCACCACTTCCCGTTCGTCGCCCACCACCACGAGCGCCGTGAACGAGAAGCGCCGCCCGCCCTTGACGACCTTGGCGACGCGGTTGATCTCGACGACCCGCTCCTGGAGGTCCAGGCCGGCGGGGTTCACGGAGCGATCTGTGGAGAAGGTGGTCATGGCGGAGTGGTGAGGGTAGCGGTGTGCGGCCGTTTAGACGGTGATCCCCGCCTCGCGCAGCGCCTCGGCGAAGGCGCGCACGTGGCCGTGGTAGAGGTAGCCGCCGCGGTCGAACACCGCTTCGGAGACGCCTCCCGCCTTGACGCGCTCGGCGAGCAGTGTGCCGGCACGGGTGGTGCGCTCGCCTTTGGCGAGCTTGCGCAGCTCGGGCTCGTACCAGTTGACCGCCGCGAGCGTGCGGCGTGAGACGTCGTCGATCGCCTGCGCAGAGAGCCCCTTGTTGGAGCGGAACACCGAGATCCGCGGCCGCGTCGCCGTGCCCGCGATCTTCGCGCGCACCCGGCGGCGGCGCTTCAGCCGGCGCTGCTCCTTGGTCAAGAGCGTCATGCCCGCTTGCCGACCTTCCGGGCCACGTACTCGCCCTCGTAGCGGATGCCCTTGCCCTTGTAGGGCTCCGGTGGGCGCTGCTTGCGGATGATCGCGGCAGTCTCCCCCACGAGCTGCTTGGAGATGCCTTTCACCACGATCCGCGTGGGCTGCGGCACTTCGAACTCGATGCCCTCTGGGGCCGGGATCGGGACGGGGTGGGAGTAGCCGACGGCAAGCTCGAGGTTCCTGCCCTTCAGCTGCGCGCGGTACCCGACGCCCTGGATCTCCAGGCGCTTCTCGTAGCCCGCGGTGACGCCCAGCACCATGTTGGCCACCAGCGTGCGCGTGAGGCCGTGCAGCGCGCGGTGCTCGCCGCGGTCGGTGGGGCGGGAGACGAGCACCTGCTCGCCCTCCTGGACGACCGCGATGTCGCGGTGCACACGCTCGGAGAGCTCGCCTTTGGGGCCCTTCACGCTGACCGACTCCGGCTCGATCGCGACGGTTACGCCGGCCGGCACGGGGATAGGCTGTCTTCCGATCCTGGACATCGCTCGCTCCCCGCCTACCAGACCTGGGCCAGGACCTCGCCGCCGACGCCCTCGGCGCGCGCGTCGTGGCCGGTCATCACGCCGTGGGAGGTCGAGACGATCGAGGTTCCCATTCCGCCCTGCACCTTGGGGATGCCGCCGGCCTGCACGTAGGTGCGCTGGCCGGGCCTGGAGACGCGTCTGAGGCCTGAGATCGCCGAGCGGCGGTCGTCGGTGTACTTGAGACGGATCTCGATCACCTGGCCCGCGCCGTCCTCAGGCGCGGGGCCCACGGACCAGCCCTCGATGTAGCCCTGCTCGGCGAGGATCCGCGCGAGCTCCGCCTTGAGCTTGGAGGCTGGGATCTGGACCGTCTCATGCGCGGCGTGGATCGCGTTGCGGATACGCGTGAGGAAGTCGGCTATCGGGTCGGTCATAGACATGCGCAGTGGCTCCTACCAGGAGGACTTCGTCATCCCCGGGATCTGGCCGTTGTGGGCGAGCTCGCGCAGACAAATGCGGCAGAGCCCGAACTTGCGGTATACCGCCTTGGGACGCCCGCAGCGGTTGCAGCGAGTATAGGCGCGTGTCTTGAACTTCGGCGGGCGCGCCTGCTTGACGCGCAGCGAGGTCTTGGCCATCAGTCAGTGCTCTCCTGGTCGGTGGTCTCCGTCGGGTCCGTGGTCGAGGGATCGGCGCCGGCCTCGTCGAACTCCGCGGGCCGGCCGTAGGTGGAGAAGGGCATCCCGAGCGCGGAGAGCAGCGCGAACGCCTCCACGTCGGTGCGAGCGGAGGTGGTGATCGTGATGTCGAGGCCCCGCACGTGGTCGATCGCGTCGTAGTCGATCTCGGGGAAGATGATCTGTTCGCGGACCCCCATCGAGTAGTTGCCGCGCCCGTCGAAGGAGCGGGAGTAGAGGCCGCGGAAGTCGCGGATACGGGGGATCGCGATCGAGATCAGCCGGTCGAGGAACTCGTAGCAGCGGTCCCCGCGCAGGGTCACGGCCACGCCCACAGGCATCCCCTCGCGCAATTTGAACGCGGCGATCGACTTCCGGGCGCGGCGCACGCTCGGCTGCTGGCCGGCGATCGTGGCGAGCTGGTCCTGGGCTGCCTTCAGCGCCTTGGAGTCCTGCTTGGCGTCGCCGACGCCCATGTTGAGCGTGACCTTCTCGATCCTCGGAGTCTGCATCGAGGAGGTGTAGCCGAAGCGGGAGATCAGCCGCGGACGGATCTCCTCCGTGTAGCGGGCCTTCAGACGCGCGGGCGGCGCTTCCGTGGGAGCCTTGGAGCCCTCGGTGGAAGCCTTCGAGCTCATGCGGGTGTCTCCAAACCGCTGATCGGACGGTCGCTATCGCGGTCATGCTTTGCGGGCGCGCCCATCAGTCGATCCTCGCGCCCGAGCGCCGGGCGATGCGATAGGGCTTACCGTTCTCCCGCTCGACGCCCACGCGCGTGGGCTTGGCGCCTTTGGGGTCCAGCAGCATCACGTTGGAGACGTGGATCGGGCCCTCGAGCTCGATCACGCCGCCACCGACAGTGCCACCTTTGCCGCCGAAGGAGCCCGCGCTGGGCACCTGCTGCGGGCGGGTGTGCCGCTTGACCATGTTCAGCCCCTCCACGTACACGCGTTCCTTGCCTGGTTCCACACGCAGCACGCGGCCGCTCTTGCCGCGGTCCTTACCAGCCATCACCCGCACGCGGTCGCCGGAGCGGACCCGCAGCGTGCGCCGCAGCGCCTTCACCTGCCCGCCCGAGGGCTTCCCGCCGGTCCGCTTCTTGGCGCCCGACTGCTTCGCGCGCGTGCGCGATCCACCCGAGGACGATCCGCCCGTCTGTGCTCGAGCACGCGCCATCAGCGGTCCGTCCCGTAGGCAAGTCGGTACGTGTGTGCAGGAGCAGCCACTAGATCACCTCGGGGGCGAGGGACACGATCTTCATGAAGTTGCGCTCGCGCAGTTCCCGCGCGACGGGGCCGAACACGCGGGTGCCGCGGGGGTTGTTCTGCTCGTCGATGATCACCGCGGCGTTCTCGTCGAAGGAGATGTAGGTGCCGTCCTCGCGGCCGAAGGGCTTCTTGGTGCGCACCACCACCGCAGTGACCACGTCGCCCTTTTTGACGGTCCCATGCGGGTTGGCCTGCTTGACGGTGGCGGTGATCACGTCGCCGACGTGGGCGTAGCGGCGGCGAGAGCCGCCCTTGACGCGGATGCAGAGGATCTCGCGCGCCCCGGTGTTGTCGGCCACCCGCAGCCGCGTCTCATTCTGGATCATCGTGCCCGCTCCAATACGTCCACGAGCCGCCAGCGCTTGGTGCGCGACAGGGGGCGGCTCTCGACCACGCGCACGACGTCGCCCTCGTGCGCCTCGTTGTTCTCGTCGTGCGCGTGCAGGGTGTTGGAGCTGCGCACAATCTTTTCGTAGCGGCGGTGGCGGCGGGCCACGTCGATGCGCACGGTGATCGTTTTGTCGGCCTTGTTGGAGACGACAACCCCCTGGCGCACACGACGGGCGCCCTCGGTGGGCGGGTGCACGGGGGCGAGCGCCTGCGGCGCCGGAGCCGAAGCGCGACGCTCGACGCGTTTGACACGTTCTTGGGAGCGTCGCGTACGGCGCTTCACCGCCTTGGCCCGGCGCACCTCCAGGCGCTCGGCGTGGCGCTCCTCGGACGTGCGCGGCGCGCGCGCGGCGCCGGTGTGCGTCGAGCGGGCCTTGCTGCGGCGCTCCTTGGGGGAGAGCTGCTCGGCGGGCTCAGACGGCGCGGCGCGCGCGACCGGGGTCTCAGCCATCACCTCGGCGGAAGCCGTGGCAGCCTCTGGGGCCGTAGCGACGGCCTCCGCGGGGGTCTCGGAGGTCTCCGGGGTCTCGTTGTTCTGTTCGTCAGCCATCGCTCAGATCCCAAGCTCTCGCTCGTGCTGGACGGTCAGCGCGCGGGCGAGCGAGCGCCGGGCGCGGGCCACGCCGGCGGTGTTCTCCAGCTCGCCGGTGGCGTTGGCGAAGCGCAGCCCGAAGAGGTCCTTGCGCAGCGTGACGATCTGCTCCCCCAGCTCGTCGTTGGGCATGTCGCGCATCTCCTTGGCCTTCATCGCTCAGTCATCCTCGTGCTCGTCACTCGCTCGCTCGTCATCACTCGGTCACCCTGCTGCTGATCCTGGTCGTGGCGCTCATCCTCAGTCCTCGCGCATCACGAACTTGGACTTGACGGGAAGCTTGTGCGCGGCGAGTCGGATCGCGTCGCGGGCGAGCGGCTCGGGGACTCCGGCGAGCTCGAACATCACGCGCCCGGGCTTGACCACCGCGACCCAGCCCTCGGGGGAGCCCTTGCCTGAGCCCATGCGGGTCTCGGCGGGCTTCTTGGTGACCGGCTTGTCGGGGAACACGTTGATCCACACCTTGCCGCCGCGCTTGATCTTGCGTGTCATCGCGATCCGGGCGGCCTCGATCTGGCGGTTGGTGAGCCAGCCCTGCTCGAGCGACTTCAGACCGTACTCGCCGAACTGGACCTTCACCTGGCCGCGCGACATTCCGCCGCGACGGCCGCGGTGCTGCTTGCGGTGCTTGACGCGCTTGGGGGAGAGCATCAGCGCGTCACCTCGGGACTGCCGCCGCCGCGGCCGCCAGGACCGCCGGGCCCACGCCCAGATCCGGACCCGCCCGCCCCACCCGGCCCACGCCCGCCGCCCGGACCTCCCGGCCCACGCCCACCTCCAGGGCCACGCCCAGATCCGGACCCGCCCGCCCCACCCGGCCCACGCCCGCCGCCCGGACCTCCCGGCCCACGCCCACCTCCAGGGCCACGCCCGCCGCCCGGACCTCCCGGCCCACGGCCACCTCCAGGTCCCCCCGGCCCACGGCCACGACCTCCTCCGCCTCCGCCTCCGCCTGATCCGCCGCCGCGGCCCCGACCGCGTCCCTCGCGGCCGTCACGCCCACCGCGGCCGTCGCGGCCGTCGCTCGGAGGGGGCGGGGCGGTCATGTCGGTGAGGTCGGCGCCGGTGTAGCCCTCGGGCATGATTTCGCCCTTGTTGACCCAACACTTCACGCCGATGCGCCCGAACGTGGTGGCGGCCTCGTAGAAGCCGTAGTCGATGTCGGCGCGCATCGTGTGCAGGGGCACGCGCCCGTCGGAGTAGCTCTCGGTGCGGGCCATCTCCGCGCCGCCGAGGCGCCCGGCGACCTGCACCTTGACGCCCTTGGCCCCGGAGCGCATCGCGGAGGTGAGCGCGCGCTTCATCGCGCGGCGGAAGGCGACGCGGTTCTGGAGCTGCTCGGCGATCGACTGCGCGACCAGCTTCGCGTCGAGCTCGGGGCGCTTGATCTCGAGGATGTTGACCTTGATCTGCTTCTGCGTCATGCGGTGCAGGTCGCGCCGCAGGGCATCCACTTCGGTCCCGGACTTGCCGATCACGATGCCGGGGCGCGCGGTGTGGATGTTGACCTCCAGTTCACCGGCGTCCTTGCGGATCGTGATGTCGGAGAGGCCCGCGTGAGCGAGGCGGTCGGTGATGTGCCGGCGCACGCGGATGTCCTCCGCGAGGTACTCGGCGAAGTTGCGCTCGTTGAACCAGTTGGACTTCCAGTCGTGGATGTAGCCCACGCGCATGGCCTCTGGGTGAACCTTCTGTCCCATCTCGTCTCTTCTTCTCTCTCTATTCCAAGTTCGGTGTCGTTGGGGGAACGCTGTGATCGGTGGTGATTCGCTTTGCGGTTGGTGGTGCGTCGGTGTCGGCTTGTGGTTCTTTGCGGTGGTTCTCTACGACCGCGGGGTCAACGTGATCGTGAGGTGGCTGGTGCGCTTGCGGATCGGCGTCGCCCTGCCCATGGCGCGCGGCTGGAAGCGCTTGATCGTGGGCCCCTCGTCGGCGTAGGCTTCGCGGACGACGAGATCGTCCTCGAGCAGTTCGTGGTTGTTCTCCGCGTTGGCCACCGCGGACTCGAGCAGCTTGCTCCAGTCGCGCGCCGCGTCGCGAGGCGTAAAGGCGAGGATAGCGCGTGCCTCCTGCACAGACTTGCCTCGCAGGTGCCCGCACACCATGCGCGCCTTGCGCGCGGATGTCCGCACGTAGCGCGCCCGCGCGGACACCGCTGCGCGCCGCTGCGCCGGTGTGGCCCTGCGCGCCGCGGGCGTGAGCTCGGCTGCGGGCTCCTCGTCCTCGTCGAGAGGCTCCTCGGGGGGCTCCTCCGCGTCGGCGTCTGGCTTGGCGGCTTTCGCTTTGCCGACTTTGGCTTTGGCAGCTTTGGCTTTGGCGGGTTTCTTCGCCGCGGGCTCCTCAGCCTCCGCCGCAGGCGCCTCCTCAGCCTTGGCCGAGGCTTTTTTCCTCGCCGCGGGCTTTTTCGCAGCCGGTTTCTTTGCAGCCAGCTCGGCGGGGGTCTCCCCCGGCTCGACCTCTTTCTCGTCCTCGGCGCTCATCAGCGCACCTTCCCGGACCCGGCGTGCCCGCGGAAGTGGCGAGTGGGGGCGAACTCCCCGAGCTTGTGCCCGACCATCGACTCCGAGACGAACACGGGGATGTGCTTCTTGCCGTCGTGGACGGCGATCGTGTGGCCAACCATGTCGGGGAAAATCGTGGAGGCGCGCGACCAGGTGCGGATCATCTGTTTGCGGTTCTCGGTGTTGAGCGCTTCGATGCGCTTCATCAGCCGCTCTTCCACCCACGGCCCCTTCTTGCTCGAACGACTCATCGCTGCTTGCCCTTTCCTCGCCGGCGCCCGCGGACGATGTAGCGATCCGAAGGCTTGTTCTTCTTGCGGGTGCGATACCCAAGCGTGGGCACCCCCCAGGGGGTGACGGGGTGACGGCCGGCGGTGGTGGAGCCCTCGCCGCCGCCGTGGGGGTGGTCGACAGGGTTCATCGCCACGCCGCGGGTCTGGGGGCGCACGCCCATGTGGCGCTTGCGCCCGGCCTTGCCGACCTTGACGTTCTGGTGGTCTGAGTTGCCGATCGTGCCGACGGTGGCGCGGCACTCGGCGCGCACGAGGCGCATCTCGCCGGAGGGCAGGCGCAGGGTGGCCATGTCGCCGTCCTTGGCCATCAGCTGCACGGAGGCGCCGGCGGAGCGCGCCATCTGCCCGCCGCGGCCGGGGTGCAACTCGACGTTGTGGATCACGGTGCCGACGGGCATCCGCGCGAGCGCCAAGCAGTTGCCGACCGCGATGTCGGCCTCCTCGCCGGAGGAGACGGTCATGCCGACAGTCAACCGCTGGGGGGCGAGGATGTAGCGCTTCTCGCCGTCGAGGTAGTGCAGCAGGGCGATGTAGGAGGAGCGGTTAGGGTCGTACTCGATCGCGGCGACCTTCGCGGGGACCCCGTCCTTGCGGCGCTTGAAGTCGATCCGGCGGTACAGGCGCTTGGCGCCGCCGCCGCGGTGGCGGGCGGTCTTGCGCCCGCGGGCGTTGCGCCCGCCGCTCTTCTTGAGGCCCTCGACGAGCGTCTTCTCGGGCTCGCCCTTGGTGATCTCGGCGAAGTCGGGGTAGGAGGTGAAGCGCCGGCCGGGGCTGGTGGGCTTGGGTTTGCGAATTGGCATGAAAGGCTCCCGTCGCTCCTCTACACGCCCTCGAGGCCCTGGAAGATCGCGATGCTCTCGCCCTCGCGGACCTGCACGATCGCCTTCTTCCACGTGCGCGTGCGCCCGCTGATGTTGGCGCGGCGCTTGGGCTTGGACTTGACGCTCTGGGTGCGGACCTCCACGACGTGCACGCCGAACAGCGATTCGACGGCCTGGCGGATCAGCGTCTTGTGCGCATCGGGGTGCACGCGGAAGGTGTAGCGCCCGGCGGCGGACAGGACGTAGCTCTTCTCCGAAACCACGGGGCGGATGATGACCTGAGAGTGCTCCATCAGTCCTCCTTGGCGCCGCCCGCGCGCGCGGTGAGGGCGTCCAGGGCGGCCTGCGAGAGCACCAGCGAGGCGGCCCCGAGCAGGTCAGCGACGCCGACGTTCTCGTGCACAAGCACGGAGACGCGGGCGAGGTTGCGGAACGAGAGCGCGGCGGCGGACTCCTCGGCGGCGAGCGCCACGAGCGTAGGGCGGGGCTGCGTCCAGTCCTCGAGCAGCTCCTGCGCACGGCTGGTCTTGGGCTCCTCGAAGGAGGCGGCGTCGAGGACGGCGAGCGAGCCGCGCCCGGCGTGCAGCGAGAGCGCGGAGCGCAGCGCGGCGCGGAGCTCCTTGCGGTTGACCTTGAAGGTGTAGGAGCGTGGCTGGGGTCCGAAGGCGGTGCCGCCCCCGGTCCACAGCGGCGAGCGGCTGGAGCCGGCACGGGCGCGGCCGGTGCCCTTCTGGCGCCAGGGCTTGGCGGAGCCGCCGGAGACCATCGCGCGGGTCTTGGTAGCGGCGGTGCCGCGGCGGCGGGCGGCCTGCTCGGCGCGCACGCTTTGGTGCACGAGCGGCCCGTGGAAGCCGGCGGCGAAGGCGCCGCCATCGAGCTTTACCTTCTTGGTGGCCCCGAGCACGGGGGCGCTGAGCGCGGCGTCAGGCATCGCGGCGCACCCCCCACGTGTGGTCGGCGGCGAGCAGGTCGAGCGCGGAGCGGCTGATGGCGTCAGGCATCGGCGCGCACCTCCACGAACCCGCCGCGGGGACCAGGCACGGAGCCGCGCACGAGCAGCAGGTTCTGGGCGGCGTCCACGGCGATCACCTCGAGGCCGCGCTGGGTGGCGCGGCGGTTGCCCATCTGACCAGGTCCGCGGATGCCTTTGAGCACGCGCGCGGGCGTGGCGGAGGCGCCGATCGAGCCGGGAGCGCGAACGTTGTGGGAGCCGTGGGACTTGGGCCCGGACTTGAAGTTGTGACGGCGGATGGTGCCCTGGAAGCCCTTGCCCTTGGTGACCCCGGCGATCTTCACGCGAGCGCCCACCTCGAAGGCGGCCACGGTGACGCTCTCGCCGAGCTTCAGATCGCCGGCGTCGCCGCGAAACTCAACGAGGTGGCGCAGCGGGGGGGCGTCGGCCTTCTTTAGGTGGCCGAGCTCGGCTTTGGTGAGGTGCTTCTCGCGGGCCGCCCCGAAGGCGAGCTGCACGGCCGCGTAGCCGTCGCGCTCGAGCTCGCGGATCGCGGTCACCGGACAGGGCCCGGCCTCCAGCACGGTGACGCGCGCGACGGAGCCGTCCTCCCTGAACAGCTGGGTCATTCCGAGCTTCTTGGCGAGGATCGCGGGCATCACGTGGCGAGGCGGATCTCGATGTCGACGCCGGCGGGCAGGTGGTCGAGGCGCTGCAGGGAGTCGACGGTCTTGGGGGTCGGCTGGTGGATGTCGATCAGGCGCTTGTGGGTGCGGATCTCGAAGTGCTCGCGCGAGTCCTTGTCCTTGAAGGGCGAGCGGATTACGCAGTACACGTTCTTCTCGGTGGGCAGCGGCACAGGCCCGGACACGGTGGCGCCGGTGCGCGTGGCGGTCTCGACGATCTCCCGCGCGGCCGACTCGATCGCGGAGGTGTCGTACGCCTTCAGGCGGATGCGGATCTTATTCTGGGTGGCTGGCATTTGACTTTGAATTAAAGAGCGAGGGGCCCGGCTCGGCGGCCTTACGGCCGCCTGCGCCACCCTCTTGGGATCTTATTCTGGGTGGCTGGCATTTGTTCTGGGTGGCTGGCGCCGTGTGGAATCGGTAAAGCTCGTAGGCTCTCGTATCGGACTGAACAAAAAAAGAAACCCCCCGGCGGCTGGCCGGGGGGTTGTACTGCGGTGCTACTCGATGATCTCGCTGACCACGCCCGAGCCCACCGTGCGACCACCCTCGCGGATCGCAAAGCGCAGGCCCTGGTCCATGGCGATCGGCTGGATCAGCTCGATCTCCATCTGGACGTTGTCGCCGGGCATCACCATCTCGACGCCGTCGGGCAGCTTGGCCACGCCGGTGACGTCGGTCGTACGGAAGTAGAACTGCGGCCGGTACCCCGAAAAGAAGGGGGTGTGGCGGCCGCCCTCCTCCTTCTTGAGCACGTAAACCTCGGACTTGAACTTGGTGTGGGGGGTGATCGAGCCGGGCTTGCACAGCACCTGCCCGCGCTCGATCTCCTCGCGCTTGGTGCCGCGCAGCAGGCAGCCAACGTTGTCGCCGGCGCGGCCCTCGTCGAGGATCTTGCGGAACATCTCCACGCCGGTGACGACGGTGGAGGTGGAGTCGTGGACGCCGACGATTTCGACGGTGTCGCCGGTTTTGACGATCCCCTGCTCGATACGCCCGGTCGCGACGGTGCCGCGGCCGGTGATCGAGAAGACGTCCTCGACCGGCATCAAGAACGGCTTGTCGAGCTCGCGCACCGGCTCGGGGATGTAGTCGTCGAGCGCGTTGGCGAGGTCGAGGATCTTCTGCTTGTAGGCCTCGTCGCCTTCCAGCGCCTTCAGCGCGGAGCCGACGACGAACGGAATGTCGTCGCCGGGGAAGTCGTATTCGGAGAGCAGCTCGCGGACCTCGACCTCGACCAGTTCGAGCAGCTCCTCGTCGTCGACCATGTCGGCCTTGTTGAGGAACACCACGATGTAGGGGACGCCGACCTGGCGGGCGAGCAGGATGTGCTCGCGCGTCTGGGGCATCGGGCCGTCGGCCGCGGAGACGACGAGGATCGCGCCGTCCATCTGGGCGGCGCCGGTGATCATGTTCTTGACGTAGTCGGCGTGACCGGGGCAGTCCACGTGCGCGTAGTGGCGCTTCTCGGTCGCGTACTCCACGTGCGAGGTGGCGATCGTGATCCCGCGTTCCTTCTCCTCGGGCGCGTTGTCGATCTCCTCGAAGCTGCGGGCTTCGGCGCCTCCCTTCTCCGCCAGCACCGTGGTGATGGCAGCGGTCAGCGTCGTCTTGCCGTGGTCGATGTGACCGATGGTGCCGACGTTGACGTGCGGCTTGTCGCGCTCGAACTTCTCCTTCGCCACTTTCTGCTCCTCTGGAATCGACTTGTGTGGTCCGCCGCGGGGGCGAACCGGGGAAATCTATCTAAATGCCAAGTTTCGTGATTGCTGGTGTGTTGTCCGTGCGGGTGTCGGGTCGTGCCCTGTTGCTTTTCCGGCCTGACCCGCCATCTAGGCGGGAACGGGCTCCCCCGTGCGTTGCTCGATGATCTTCTCCGCGATGCTGGGGGGGACCTCCTCGTAGCCCTCAAACTGCATCGTGTAGGTGGCGCGCCCCTGCGTGTTGGAGCGCAGGTCGGTGGCGTACCCGAACATCTCCGAGAGCGGCACCATCGCATGGATCGCATGGGCGTTGCCCCGCTGCTCGGAGCCGTGCAGGTGCCCGCGCCGGCGCGAGAGGTCGCCCATCACGTCGCCCATGAACTCCTCGGGGGTGACGACCTCCACGGCAAAGATCGGCTCCAGCAGCACCGGCTTGGCGCGCCGCGCGGCCTCCTTGAAGGCGAGCGAGCCCGCGACCTTGTAGGCGATCTCCGAGGAGTCCACCTCGTGGTACTTGCCGTCCACGAGCGTCACGCGCACGTCCACCATCGGGTAGCCGGCCTTGACGCCGTTCTCGAGCGCCTCCTCGATGCCCTTCTCCACGGCGGGGATGAACTCCGAGGGGATCGACCCGCCCTTGATCTTGTTGACGAAGTCGAAGCCCTCGCCGGGGGCTGGCTCGAGGTTGATGTAGACCACCCCGTACTGGCCCGAGCCACCGGTCTGGCGCACGAACTTGCCTTCGACCTTCTCCGCGGTGCCGCGCACGGTCTCGCGGTAGGAGACCTGCGGGCGGCCGACGTTGGCCTCGACGCCGAACTCGCGCTTCATGCGATCGACGAGCACTTCGAGGTGCAGCTCGCCCATGCCCGAGATCTCGGTCTGCCCGGTCTCTTCGTTGGTGCGCACCTGGAAGGTGGGGTCCTCCTCGGCGAGGCGCCCGAGCGCGATCGACATCTTCTCCTGGTCGACCTTCGTCTTGGGCTCCACGGCGACCTTGATCACGGGCTCGGGGAACACGATCGTCTCCAGGCGCACCGGGGCGTCGGGGGCGGCGAGCGTGTCGCCGGTTATCACCTGCTTGATCCCGACCGCTGCGGCGATGTCGCCAGAGTAGACCTCGGAGACCTCCTCGCGGTCGTTGGCGTGCATCATCAGGATGCGCCCGATCCGCTCGGTGCGCCCGCTGTTGACGTTGAGCACGCGCGAGCCGGACTCCAGGCGCCCGGAGTACACCCGGAAGTAGGTGAGCTTGCCGACGTAGGGGTCGGCCATGATCTTGAAGGCGAGCGCGGTGAAGGGTTCGGCGTCGTCGGGCTTGCGCTCCACCTCGCGCTCGCCCTCCTCGCCCTTGACCAGTTCGGTGCCGGTCATCGGAGGTACGTCCAGCGGGGAGGGGAGGTAGTCGATCACGGCGTCCAGCAGCGGCTGCACGCCCTTGTTCTTGAAGGACGAGCCGCACAGCACGGGGGTGAGCTTGTTGGAGAGGGTGGCGGTACGGATCGCCTGCTTAAGGCGCTCCTGCGGGATCTCCGCCTCCTCGAGGATCAGCTCGAGCAGCCCGTCGTCGTAGTGGGAGACCTCCTCCAGCAGGTGCTCGCGCGCAGCCGCGGCGGCGTCGGCGAGCGCCGCGGGAATCTCGGTCTCGTCCTGCTCCTTGCCGAGCTCGTCCTTGTAGACGATCGCTTTCATCGCCACGAGGTCGATCACGCCCGCGAAGTCCCCCTCGGCGCCGATCGGCAGCTGGATCGGCACGGGGTGCGCGGCGAGGCGGTCGATCATCGTCTGCACGCCGCGCTCGAAGTCGGCGCCGGTGCGGTCCATCTTGTTGATGTAGGCGATCCGCGGGACGTGGTACTTGTCGGCCTGGCGCCACACGGTCTCCGACTGGGGCTCGACGCCGGCGACGGAGTCGAACAGCGCGATCGCCCCGTCGAGCACGCGCAGGGAGCGCTCCACCTCGACGGTGAAGTCCACGTGCCCGGGGGTGTCGATGATGTTGATGCGGTTGCCCTTCCACTCCGCGGTAGTGGCGGCCGAGGTGATCGTGATGCCGCGCTCCTGCTCTTGTTCCATCCAGTCCATCGTGGCGGCGCCGTCATGGACCTCGCCGATCTTGTAGGTGCGCCCGGTGTAGTAAAGGATGCGCTCGGTCGTCGTCGTCTTGCCCGCGTCGATGTGGGCCATGATCCCGATGTTGCGGGTGTTCTGGAGGGTGAACTTGCGTGGCATGGCTTGGAGTGTGGCGGAGGTGGATCTGGGTCGGGTCAGTCAGGAACAGCGGGGTTGGGGCGAAAACGTCTGGGTCGGGGCGAAAGCTCGAGTCAGGGCAAAAAAATTGGGCCCCCTGGGCCCACGCGCGCTGCGGGAATCAGGCCGGTTTGCGTCGCTATGTGCTCAGGGTCTTCATGTTGGCGTTGCGCCCCGCGGCCGGCACTGCTCGCACAACTAAGCCGTCCGCCGAGCGGAGGCCGACTATAGCAGAGGTTTAGAACCGAACCCCGCCCACTCACCGAGCGCTGCAACGGCCCGTTCAGCCTGGCCCAGGGCCTATCCCGATAGGGGCGTGCGTCTGGGGCGGTCGAGGGTCGAGTGAGGCGAGGACGCAAGGGCGAAGGCGTGGTGGGCCCACGTCGAGCCCGAGGACAACGCATCACGAAGGCAATCGGCCGTACCCAGATGTGCGAGCCTGGAGGGATAGGCCCTAGGCTCAGACCCCGACCGGCTCCATCACCGTCTCCGCATCGGGGAGCGTGGGTATCGAATCATCGACCCGGGGGCGCTCCGCGCGCAGCAGCATCAGGCAGGGAATCAGCGTCAGCGCGGCGATCCCCAGCGCCCACAGGTAGGCGGTGTTGAACGCGCTCGCGCGCGCCTCGACGCTGAGCGCGTGCCCGCCGGCGCGCTGCAGCACCACCGCCAGCACCGCGGTGCCGATCGCGCCGCCGAGGCGCTGCAGCGCGTTGATCTGGGGGGTCGCGTCGGAGACCTGGTCGGGGCGCATCGAGGCGAAGGCCGCGGTCATCGCGGGCATGAAGCACAGCCCGATCGAGAGGCCCCGCACCACCAGCACCCCCGAGATCGCCACGATCGAGGCGTGCGGGCCGAAGAACACGAAGGGGATCGTGCTCAGGCACAGCAACGTCACGCCCCCGAGCGCCACGCGTCCGCCGCCGAAGCGTTCGGTGAGGCGGCTGGCGAGCGGCATCGCCACCAGCGCGCCGATCCCCTGCGGACCGGTGAGCAGCCCGGTGTTGATCACGTCCTCGCCGCGCACCGCCTGGTAGTAGAGCGGCACCAGGATCATCGCCCCGAACAGCGCCGCGCCCAAGCCGAAGTTGGTAAACGCCGCACCCGCGAACACGCGGTTGGCGTACATCCGGATGTCGAGCAGCGGGCGCTCGACGCGCAGCGCGTGGAAGCAGAACAGCACCGTCAGCGCGACCCCCACGACGATCGGCGGCAGCACCTTGGCCGACCCCACGGCGGCACCCGCGCCGAACTCGCTGATCCCGTAGATCAGCCCGGCGAAACCGGCCGGCAGCAGCGCCAGGCCGAGCACGTCGAGGCGCCCGGCCTCACCGGCGTCGGTGTGCGGCAGCATCCGCCAGCCGAGCGTGAACGCGATCGCCCCGATCGGGACGTTCACGAAGAAGATCCACGACCAGTGCAGGTGCTGCAGGATCAACCCGCCGACGACGGGCCCCAGGATCGGCGCGATCATCGCGGGCATCGAGACGACCCCCATCACCTTGCCCATCTGCTGGGGGCCGGCGACCTGCGCCATGATCATCATCGCCAGCGGCATGATCATCCCGCCACCCACGCCCTGCAGCACGCGGAACGCCACCAGCGAAGCGGTGGTGCTCGCCAGGCCGCACAGGGCCGAGCCGCCGGTGAACAGCACCAGCGACACCAGGTACACGCGCTTGGCGCCGAAGCGCCGCGCCGCCCAGCCTGACACCGGGATCACCGCGGCCAGCGCGAGCAGGTAGCCGGTGATCACCCACTGCACCTGCGAGAGCGGGGAGTGCAGGTCGCGCGAGAGCGTCTCCAGCGCCACGTTGACGATCGTGGTGTCGAGGATCGACATGATCATCCCGACGATCACCACGCCGCAGACCACCCACACGTGGCGCGGGATGTGGCCGGCGGTGTAGTTGGTGGCGGCGTCCGCGGCGGAGGGTGCGGTGTCGTGAGCCGGGGCGGAGGCCATTGGTTCACCGTAGCGAGGGCTTCAACCCCCTCCGGCGACGGCGGCAAAGGCGCTATGACCCAGAGGTGGGTGGTAGATGACGGGTGGCACAGTGGTAGAGTGAACCGATGAAGAAGACCAGCATCTACCTGGATCCCGAGGTGGACAGCGCGCTCGAACGCCGGGCGGCGCAGGAGGGCACGACCAAGGCTGCGCTCATCCGGCTAGCCCTCGCGGAGGCCGCCGGGCCGGCCATGCGACCCAGACCCGAGGCGTGCGGTGTGTTCGATGGCCCCACCGACCTCGCCCACAACGCCGACCGCTACCTGTCAGAGGCAGGATTCGGCCGACTTTGATCGTCATCGACACGTCAGTGGCGCTCGCCTTCATGAGCCGGCGAGACGCAGACCATGAGCGCGTACGCAGCTGGATGGAGACGCTTGAGGAGGAGCTGTGCACCACCCCTCTCGCGGTTGCAGAGATCGACTATCTCGCCCTCAGCCTGGGAGGGCCAACAGCCGCACGCGCGCTGCGCAGGGATCTCACACGCGGCGCTTACCGAGTTGAGTGGTGGCCCTCCGCGATCCATGAGGCGATCGCCGTTGCGCGACGCTACGAGTCGATGGACCTCGGACTGACCGACGCCTCGCTCGTGGCCCTCGCGGCACGCCACAGAACCGTCGCACTCGCGACTCTCGACGAACGCCACTTCCGTGCGGTGAGGCCGCTGTCGGGTGGTGACGCGTTCACCCTGCTGCCCGCCGACTCGCTCTGAGCCTGAGCACACGCCACCGCAAGCAGCGGCATCCAATCCAATGAGGACGGCTGCCGACGGCGATGCGTCACGCCCTGTCGGCCCGGACCGCGGCGCTCGGAGAATCCTTTTCGCGACGGCACGCCTCTTATCTACCTCGACCTCAACCGACCGCTCGCCCAGAACAAGACGCCGTGCCCAAGCAGCAGTCGGAACGGGATACTCAATCGACGCAAGGAGACGCTAATGATCATCATCTACCTCATCGCCGCCGCGGTCCTCATCTGTGGCTGCCTCTTCGTCATGCGAGCCCGCTCTCGTGGCTAGCCGCGCCGGATGGTCCTGGCCGACCGAGCAGGTGGTCGGCGCCGCCCAGCAGGGCGACCCGCGCGCGATCGCCACGCTCGTCTCCGGCTCGCACGCGCACGTGCGGAACTTCGCCCACACTCTCTGCGCGACGCCCGAGGACGCGGAGGATGCGGCACAGGAGGCGCTGATCGTCCTGTACCGCAAGATCGGGACGCTCCGCGTCGCCGCGGCGCTCGCCTCGTGGATGTTCCGGATCGTGCGCAACGAGTGCATCCGCAGGACGCGGCTCGCGTTTCACAGACCCACCTCCGCCGCCGCGACCGCGCCCTCCGCCGAAGACGCCGCGCTCGCCCGCCTGGAGATCGAGCGGATCGTGGACGCCGTCGCCGGGCTCCCCGCCGAGCAGCGTGCCGTCCTCGTCCTACGCGACATCCAGGGCCTGTCGGGAGCGGCGACGGCGCAGGCGCTGGGCCTCAGCCGTGCCGCGATGAAGTCACGTTTGCACCGCGGACGCGCAACGCTCCACTCACGACTCGGGCCGCCCGACGCCACGGCCGGCCACGGGGGCTCCGAGGATGCCTGACCACGCCCACGGCGCGCTCGCCAGCACCTCCGTCGCTCGCCACCTCGCGCGCGGAGCGATCGGCTTCGGCCTGATCGGCGCGGCGCTCGCGCTGATACCGAGCGTCGGCCCGGCGGCGCTCCTGCTCGCGCCCGCCGGCCTGGTCGCGCTCCGCGGCTGCCCGACGTGCTGGATCGCGGGGTTGCTCCAGACCATCTCCGCCGGGCGACTGGAGCGCACCTGCACCGAGGACGGCTGCACGCTGCGCACACCCGACCGCTCCAACGTGTCGACGGACCCCACTCCGTGCGGCGCGGCGCGAGAGGACGCCACCGCGCGACCCGGCCGGCCACTCCAGCGAGTCGGCGCAGGCGCTGCCAACCAAGCACAGCGCGACTGACGCCACTACGCGACCCCGCCCCCGGCCCCCCTTGTGGGGGCCTTAATCAAAAATGGTCTACCAACAACGCCGTGAGCGGGCCGAGGACCAAGCAAGACAAGGACGCAGGGAGCGAAGTGTGCTCTGCACACGAGCGACCGAGGACGCAGTATTGCGCCGTGTCATCGGCCCGCTCACCAGCGGTAGTGGGCGAACGCCTTGTTGGCCTGCGCCATGCGGTAGATGTCGTCCTTGCGCTTGTAGGCGCCGCCCTGCTGGGACTGGGCGTCGAGCAGCTCGTGCGCGAGGCGCTGAGCCATCGTCTTCTCGCGGCGCTGGCGGGCGAACTCCACCAGCCAGCGCACCGCCAGCGTGCGGGCGCGGCGGGAGGCGACCTCGACCGGCACCTGGTAGGTCGCTCCGCCGACGCGGCGTGATTTGACCTCGAGCGTGGGGGTCAGCGTCTTGATCGACGCCTCCAGCGTCTCGATCGGGTCTTTCTCGCTGCGCTCCCCGAGGATCGCCAGCGCGTCGTAGACGATCCGCTCGGCCACCGACTTCTTGCCGTCCAGCATCACCTTGTTGATGACCTGCTGCACCAGCTTCGAGCGGTGAACCGGGTCCGGCTCGACCGGACGCACGTGGGCGGCTGCGCGGCGGGGCATTACTTTTTCTTCACGCCGTACTGCGAGCGCGCCTTTTTGCGGTCGCTGACGCCCGCCGCGTCGAGCGTGCCCCGCACCACCTTGTAGCGCACCCCCGGGAGGTCCTTCACGCGGCCGCCCCTGACCAGCACGACCGAGTGCTCCTGCAGGTTGTGGCCCTCCCCCGGGATGTACGCCGTCACTTCGATCGACCCCGAGATGCGCACGCGCGCCACCTTGCGCAGGGCGGAGTTGGGCTTCTTCGGGGTGGTCGTGTACACGCGCGTGCAGACCCCGCGCCGCTGGGGCGCGGCGACCTTCTTCTTGCGGCCCTTGCCCGACTTCAGTCCGGGGGTCGCCAGTTTCTTCTTCGGGGCTTCGCGGCCCTTGCGCACGAGCTGGGAGGTCGTCGGCATCGGCCGGGGATGGTAGCAGCGCGCGGGCCATCTCATTCTTCGCCGGTTCCCCGCCCACTTCATCCACGCTGACTCGACCTGGCCCGGCGCCAACACCGACCTCGGCCGGCAAGCCCACACACACCACAGCCACCCGCCCGCCCGGGGGCGCAGCCCACGCGCACCCGAGCAGCGGTCGCTACGCAGCGGAGGGGGCCACGCCCGCAGAGCGCACCGGCGCGGGCAGCAGCGCCGCCGCCACCACCACCAGCACGAACGCCAGCCCCTGGCACACGATTCCCACCGTGCTGCCCGCCACGGGGTCGCCGAAGACCACGATGCCCCCCGCGATCCCCGCGATGTTCGCCGCCGTGCCCGTCACCGCGATCACCGGCACCGCTTCACCGTCCTGCAGGCCCCGCGCGGAGGCGTAGAAGGCGACGATCGACGCGGCCACCGCCACCGCCAGCCATGGGCTCAGCAGCACGCCGAGCACGCCGTGGGCGCCGACGATCCCCGTGAGCGCCTTGATCGAGGTGTCGGACACGCCGAAGAGGATGCCCGACGCGGCGCCCAGCATCACGCCGTGGTGCTCGACCCGGCCGCCCATCCGCGGGCCCATGATGAGCAGGCCCCCCAGCCCGAACAGGCCGGCCTCGAAGGAGATCATCGCCGCCTGCGAGAAGCGCGAGTCCGCCCCGTGCAGCGCCGGCAGCGTGAGCCCCAACAGCACCAGGCCGGCCGCAGTCAGCCACAACCCCACCCACTGCCGGCGCCCCACCTTGAAGCCGAACAGCCGGTCCGCCATCACCGCGATCAGCACGACGCCGCCCGCGAGCGACACCTGCACCACCGACATCGGCGCCAGCGCCAGCGCCGCCACGTGCAGGCTCCACGAGGCCGCCGCCACGATCATCCCCACCGTGAACCACTTCGAGGCGAACAGCGCGCGCACCGAGCGCAGCGGGTGGCGCACGGTCACCGCCCGCACCTCGTTGGCCCCCCGGTACTTGTAGAAGAAGCCGAGGTTCGCCACGAACGCACAGGCGAGCGAGAGCAGGATTCCTAGATCAAGAGTCATAGTTGGGGGAGCTGGTGGGGGACATTGCGCAGGTCCATCGGCAGCGGTCGGTGGATGCTTTACTGCCCCTAGTCGATCCGGGCAGATTAGCTGTGGGAACCTGTAGGGAAGGTAAAGAGACCCCCCCACCCAAACCGCTGCTGATGGTGGACATCGACGGCGTCCTCTCGCTGTTCGGCTTTCCCCCGCACGCAGCCCCCGAGGGCTCCCTGCACTTCATCGAAGGCATACCCCACTTCCTTTCGCCCACCGCCGCCCGCCACCTGCTCGGGCTTGTCTCTCTCTTCGAGCTCGTGTGGTGCAGCGGCTGGGAGGAGAAGGCCGACGAGCATCTTCCCCACCTGCTGGGCCTCCCCCGCGGCCTGCCCCACCTGAGCTTCGGGCGCGGGGCGGGCGCCGCAGGCGCCGATCGGCCGGCTGGGAGCACTGGGGGCAGAGACGGGGCAGCTGGGAGCGGGACGCACAGGGCCACAGCAGACGAAGCCGGAGTCGGGGCAGCCGCGGGCAAATCGGTCCGCGGGCACTGGAAGCTCGCCGCGATCGACGCCTACGCGGGCGTGCGGGCGCTTGCCTGGATCGACGACTGCATCGACGCCGCCTGCCGTGCGTGGGCGCAGGAGCGCACGGCGCCCACGCTGCTCGTGCAGACCTCCCCCGAGCGGGGGCTCACCGAGCGGGAGGCAGCGCAGCTCCGCGCGTGGGTGCGGGCACTCGCGGCGTGATGGATGGATGCAGAGCCCCGGGGTAACGGGGGCGGAGGCGGAGCCCCGGCAACGCGCACCAGCCTACCCCGCGCTCGGCTCCTCCTGCGCGAGCGGCTCCTGCTCCTCGCCGGGCTCCTCGGGCACTTCGAGCTCTGCCAGTTCCTCGACGAACCCGGGGTTGGCCTCGCCGGCGCCGATTTTCTCCAGGGAGGCGAGGTCGGCGTCGAACTCCTGGCCGTAGGTGCCGCCCAGAGGGTCGCCGCCGTGCAGGCCTAGCTCCGCGGCGATCTCCTCCTGGTCGAGCAGACCGACCTCGTCGATCGCGCGGGGGAGCGGTTCGGCGGGCTCGATCTCGATTCGCCGGTAGCGCTTCAGGCCGGTCGCCGCCGGGATCAGCTTGCCGATGATCACGTTCTCCTTGAGGCCGTTGAGGCGATCGACCTTGCCCTCCAGGGCCGCGTCGGTCAGCACCTTCGTCGTCTCCTGGAAGGAGGCGGCCGAGAGGAACGAGTCGGTGTTCAGCGAGGCCTTGGTGATGCCGAGGATGATGTCCTCGAACTGCGCCGTCTCTCCGCCGGAGCCCTCGACCTCCCCGTTGACCCGCGCGAACTCGAAGCGGTCCACGAACTGGCCCGGCAGGTAGTCGGTGTCGCCCTTCTGGTCGACCCGCACCTTCTTGAGCATCTGGCGCACGATCAGCTCGATGTGCTTGTCGTTGATGTCGACGCCCTGGGACTTGTAGACCTCCTGCACCTCGTTGACGAGGTAGCGCTCGGTCTCCGTGCGCCCGCGCAGTTTGAGCAGGTCGTGCGGGTACAGCGAGCCCTCGTTGAGCTGCTTGCCCGCCGCGATCGGCTCGCCGGCGCGCACGAACAGGCGCGTGCGCCGCGGGAAGGCGTGGCGGTGCTCCTCGCCCGCGGCGTCGATGATCACGACCGTGAGCGCCTTCTCGGACTCCTCGATCCCGACCGTCCCGTCCTGCTCGGCGATCTGTGCGAGGCCCTTAGGCTTGCGCGCCTCGAAGAGCTCCACCACGCGCGGCAGGCCGTGCGTGATGTCCGCGCCCGCAACGCCGCCGGTGTGGAAGGTGCGCATTGTCAGCTGGGTGCCCGGCTCGCCGATCGACTGCGCCGCGATGATCCCCACCGCGTCCCCGATCTGGGCGAGCTGACCGGTGGCCATCGCGCGCCCGTAGCAGGCCTGGCAGACCCCGGAGGGCGCCTGGCACTTGAGCACCGAGCGCACCGGCACCACGACGTGCGTGCCGCGGTCGTGGTCGTCCTGGTTGGCCTTCACGATCTCCGCAAACTCTCCCCGGCCGATTTCGACGCCCTGCTCGACCAGCACCCGGCCCCGCTTGGTGGTGATCTGGCTCGCTGCGAAGCGGCCCACGAGGTCGTCGTTGGGGTCCCCGCCATCCTTGAAGACCCCCATCTCGATGTGGTCCTCGGTGCCGCAGTCCGGCTCGCGGATGATCACGTCCTGGGCGACGTCCACCAGGCGGCGCGTCAGGTAGCCGGAGTCCGCGGTGCGCAGCGCCGTGTCGGCGAGTCCCTTGCGCGCCCCGTGGGTGGAGATGAAGTACTCGAGCACCGACAGCCCCTCCATGAAGTTGGCCTTGATCGGGCGCTCGATGATCTCGCCCTTCGGGTTGGCCATCAGGCCGCGCATCCCCGCCAGCTGGCGGATCTGCTTGAAGGACCCGCGCGCGCCGGAGTTGGCCATCATGAAGATCGGGTTGAGCGTGTCGAGGTTGGCGATCATCGCGTCCGCGACCTCGTCGGTGGCGGCGTTCCACTTCTCCACTACCGCCTCGTGGCGCTCCTCCTGGGTGATCAGGCCCATGTCGTACTGGTCGGAGATCTCCGCCACGAGGTGCTCGTACTTGTTAATGATCGCCGCCTTCTCCGGCGGGATCACGACGTCGTTCTTGGAGATCGTGATGCCCGCCTGCGTGGAGTACTTGAAGCCGAGGTCCTTGAAGGCGTCCAGCACCAGCGAGATCGTGGTCGCGCCATAAGTCTGGACGAGCGCATCGACCAAGCGGGTGGTGTCGCGCTTCTTCATCGACTGGTTGACGAACACGTACTTGGTGGCGTCGAACTCGTCCCCCAGCGCCTCCGCGAGCGCGCGCTCGATGCGGTCGTTGTAGACGATCCGCCCCACGGTCGTGAGCAGGTGGCCGCCCTCGCGCCCGAACGGACGGAACTCGGCGACATCGTGCAGCGTCACGACGCCCGCCTCGTAGGAGAGCTCGGCCTCCTGCGCGGTGCGGAAGACGTGCGGGCGCGGCTCGCCCTTGGGCCACTTGGCGGCGGCGAGGAGCTCCTGCTTGGCGTCCAGCTCCTCGGCCTCGGGGCCGTAGGTGAGGTAGTAGGCGCCGAGGATCATGTCCTGCGTGGGGGTCGCCAGCGGCGCCCCGTGCGCGGGGGAGAGGATGTTGTTGGAGGAGAGCATCAGGATCCGCGCCTCCGCCTGCGCCTCCGCGGAGAGCGGCAGGTGGACGGCCATCTGGTCGCCGTCGAAGTCGGCGTTGAAGGCGTGGCACACCAGCGGGTGCACCTGGATCGCCTTGCCCTCGACGAGCAGCGGCTCGAACGCCTGGATCCCCAGGCGGTGCAGCGTGGGCGCGCGGTTGAGCAGCACGGGGTGCTCGTGGATGACCTCCTCGAGCACGTCCCACACCTCGCCGATCCCCGAGTCCACCATCTTCTTGGCGGCCTTGATGTTCTGCGCGGACTTGCGCTCGACCAGGCGCGCCATGATGAACGGCTTGAACAGCTCCAGTGCCATGATCTTCGGCAGCCCGCACTGGTGCAGCTTCAGGTAGGGGCCCGCGACGATCACCGAGCGCCCGGAGTAGTCCACGCGCTTGCCGAGCAGGTTCTGGCGGAAGCGGCCCTGCTTGCCCTTGAGCATGTCGCTCAGCGACTTCAGCGGGCGGTTGCCGGGGCCCGTCACGGGCCGGCCGCGGCGGCCGTTGTCGAACAGCGCGTCGACGGCCTCCTGCAGCATCCGCTTCTCGTTGTTGACGATGATCTCCGGCGCGCCGAGGTCGAGCAGCCGCTTGAGACGGTTGTTGCGGTTGATGACGCGGCGGTAGAGGTCGTTGAGGTCGGAGGTCGCGAAGCGCCCGCCGTCGAGCTGCACCATCGGGCGCAGCTCCGGGGGGATCACGGGGACCGCGTCGAGCACCATCTGTTCGGGCTTGTTGCCCGACTGGATGAACGCGGAGACCACCTTCAGGCGCTTGACCGCGCGCGCCTGCTTCTGGCCTTTGGCGGTCTTGACCTGATCCTCGAGCTCGACCCGTTCGGCCTCGAGGTCGACCTGCTGGAGCAGGTCGCGGATCGCCTCCGCGCCCATCCCGCCGCGGAAGTACTCGCCGAAGCCATAGGGCGAGCCGAAGCGCTCCTTGAGCTCGCGGAAGGTCGTCTCGTCGTGCTCGATCTGCTTCGGTTCCATCGTCTTGAAGAGCTCCCACACCTGGCGCATCCGCTCGGCGGCGTCCTCGATGTAGGCTTCGGTGTCGGCGATGTCGGCCTCGAAGGCCTTGCGCAGCTCCTTGAGCAGTTTCTCGCGCTCCTCCTCGGAGAGCTTTGCGAGGTTGATGTCCAGCGAGTCGGCCCACAGGTGGTCTTCGTCGGAGAAGCCCGTCTGCTTGCCGCTCTGCAGGTACTTCTCGCGGCGCGCGAGCGACTCACGCAGCTCCAGTACCCGCTCCTCGCGCTCGGCGGCGTAAGAGTCGAGCACCTTGGCGACCTCCTGCTCGAGCGCATCGGTGTCCTTCGCACGCGCCTCCTCGTCGACCCACGTGACGATCGAGGCCGCGAAGTACAGGACCTTCTCGAGCTCCTTGGGGGCCATGTCGAGCAGGTAGCCGATGCGAGAGGGCACGCCCTTGAAGAACCAGATGTGGCTGACGGGGGCGGCCAGGTCGACGTGGCCCATGCGCTCGCGGCGGACCTTCGAGCGCGTGACCTCCACGCCGCAGCGCTCGCACACGATGCCCTTGTAGCGCACGCGCTTGTACTTGCCGCAGTAGCACTCCCAGTCCTTGGTGGGGCCGAAGATGCGCTCGCAGAAGAGCCCGTCCTTCTCGGGCTTCAGCGTGCGGTAGTTGATCGTCTCGGGCTTGGTCACCTCGCCCGAGCTCCAGGAGCGGATCTGTTTGGAGGAGGCGAGGCTGATCTCGATGGCGTCGAAGTTGTTGATGTCGATCATGTGTTTCAGCTTTCGTTCGCGGGTTCGTCCAACGCTCCGTCGCCGAGCACGAGGTCGAGCTCCTCAGCCCCCTCGGCGAGCAGCTCCTCGACGCCGAGACCGTCCTCGACCTCCTCCTCGAGCGCATCCCCGAGCTCCTGCTCCTCCCCGGCCTGGACACCGGGCTCCTCGATCAGATCCGGCTCCGCGCTCACCGCCTCCGCGGGGGCGGCGTCGGTGTCCTGCTCATCGTCATCAGCCCCCTCGCCGTCGCTCGTGGGGTCGGCCGCGGCCGGCGGGGGGGTGCGCACCCCGGTGAGGTCGATGCCGAGCTCCTCGGCGGCGCGCAGCAGGTCGTCGTCTTCGTCGCGCATCTCCGCGCGCTGGCCTTCTTCGGAGACGACGTTGACGTCGAGCGCGAGCGACTGCATCTCCTTGAGCAGCACCTTGAAGGACTCCGGGATCGAGGGCTCGGCGATGTTCTCGCCCTTGACGATCGCCTCGTAGGCCTTCACGCGCCCGACGGTGTCGTCGGACTTGATCGTGAGCATCTCCTGCAGCGTGTAGGCGGCGCCGAAGGCCTCCAGCGCCCACACCTCCATCTCGCCGAAGCGCTGCCCGCCGAACTGTGCCTTGCCGCCCAGCGGCTGCTGGGTGACGAGCGAGTAGGGGCCGGTCGAGCGGGCGTGGATCTTGTCGTCGACGAGGTGCAGGAGCTTGAGGATGTACATGTAGCCCACGGTCACCTGCTCGGCGAACGGCTCCCCGGAGCGCCCGTTGAAGAGCGTCATCTTGCCCGAGGCCTGCTCGCCCGGACGGCGGGACTTGTCGACGTCCATGCGGATCCGCCCGGTGTGCTCGTCCTGCCACTTGACGAGCGCCTGGTCGACGTCTTCGACGGTGGCCCCGTCGAACACCGGCGTGGAGACATACACGCGCGTGGTGTCGCCGTTGCGGCCTTCGCCCTTGGCGCGCTGGTAGGCGTCGGTGCCGTCGTCGTACCAGCCCTGCGCAGCGGCCCACCCGAGGTGGGTCTCGAGGATCTGGCCCACGTTCATGCGGGAGGGCACGCCGAGCGGGTTGAGGATCACGTCGACGGGCGTGCCGTCCTCCAGGAACGGCATGTCCTGGACGTCCACGATCTTGGAGATCACGCCCTTGTTGCCGTGGCGGCCTGCGAGCTTGTCACCCTCGGAGATCTTGCGCTTCTTGGCGACGAACACCCGCACGAGGTCGTTGACGCCGGGCGGCAGGTCATCGCCGGCGTCGCGGGAGAAGGTCTTCACGTCGATCACCACGCCGCCCTCGCCGTGGGGGACCTTCAGCGAGGTGTCGCGGACCTCGCGCGCCTTCTCCTTGAAGATCGCGCGGATCAGCTTCTCCTCGGCGGTCAGCTCGGTCTCGCCCTTAGGGGTGACCTTGCCGACGAGCAGGTCGCCGGAGAGCACCTCCGCGCCGACGCGCACGATGCCGCGGTCGTCGAGGTTGCGCAGCGACTCCTCCGAGCGGTTGGGGATGTCGCGGGTGATCTCCTCCTCGCCGAGCTTGGTGGTGCGGGCGTCGATCTCGTACTCCTCGATGTGGATCGAGGTGAGCTCGTCGTCCTGCACGAGGCGCTTGGAGAGGATGATGGCGTCCTCGAAGTTGTAGCCCTCCCAGGACATGAAGGCCACCATCAGGTTCTTGCCGAGCGCCATCTCGCCCTTGTCGGTGGAAGAGCCGTCGGCGAGCACGTCGCCCGCCTGGACCTTCTGGCCGGCGTCCACCCGCGGCTTGTGGTGGATCAGGGTGCCCTGGTTGGAGCGCATGAACTTCTGCAGCTCATACTCGTCCCTGCCGTCGGGGTGGGTGGGGGAAGTCGAAACAATGATCTGGTTGGCGTCGACGAACTCGACCGTCCCGGCGTTGCGAGACAGCAGCACGTCCCCGGTGTCCAGGGCGGCGCGGCGCTCCATGCCAGTCCCGATCAGCGGCGCGTCGGCCTTCAGCAGCGGCACGGCCTGGCGCTGCATGTTGGAGCCCATCAGCGCGCGGTTGGCGTCGTCGTGCTCCAGGAACGGGATCATCGCCGTGGCGACCGACCAGATCTGCTCGGGGGACACGTCCACGAGGTCGACGTCCTTGGGCCCGACCGTCACGTACTGGCCGGCCTGGGTGCGGCACAGGATCTCGGTGCCCTTGAGCTTGCCGGTCTTGGCGTCGACGGGAGTGTTGGCCTGAGCGATCAGCTGCTCCTCCTCCTGGGTGGCGTCCAGGTGGACGACCTCCTCGGAGACGACGCCGTCCTTGACCACGCGGTAGGGGGTCGTGACGAAGCCATACTCGGAGACCTCCGCGAAGGAGGACAGCGAGCCGATCAGGCCGATGTTGGGCCCCTCAGGGGTCTCGATCGGGCACATGCGCCCGTAGTGGGTGGGGTGCACGTCGCGCACCTCGATCGGGGCGCGCTCGCGGGTCAGGCCTCCGGCGCCCAGCGCGGAGAGCCGGCGGCGGTGGGTGAGGCCGGCCAGCGAGTTGGTCTGGTCCATGAACTGCGAGAGCTGCGAGGAGCCGAAGAACTCCTTCAGCGCGGCCACCACCGGGCGGATGTTGATGATCGTCTGCGGGGTGATCGTGTCGGCGTCCTCGGTCGTCAGGCGCTCGCGCACGACGCGCTCCATGCGGTACAGGCCGATGCGGAACGCCTCCTGGATCAGCTCGCCGACGGTGCGCAGGCGGCGGTTGCCGAAGTGCTCGTACTCGTCGAGGTGGTCGGCGACCGGCTCGCGCGGCATCGAGAGCGCCTCCGCGGCGTAGTCCTTGACCTCGAGTTCGGGGTGCTCGGGCAGACCCAGGCGCTTGGGCAGCGACACGAGCTCCTTGACCAGCGCGAGGATGTCGTCGTGGGTGAGCGTGCGCGTGTCGATGTCGATGTCGAGACCGAGGCGCGAGTTGAGCTTGTAGCGGCCCACGCGCGTGAGGTCGTAGCGCTTGGGGTCGAAGAACAGCTGGTTGAGCAGCGCCTTGGCGTTCTCCACCGACGGCGGCTCGCCGGGGCGCTGCTTCTTGAAGAGCTCGATCAGCGAGCCCTCTTCGGTGCGCGTGACCTCGGTGTCGGAGTCAAGCGTGTTGCGGATGTACAGCGAGTCCTCGAACAGCCGCAGGATCTCCTCGTCGGCGGCGTAGCCCATCGCGCGCAGCAGCACCGTGACCGGCAGCTTGCGCTTGCGGTCGATGCGGACGTAGACCTTGCCCTTCTTGTCGATCTCGAGCTCCAGCCACGAGCCGCGGGCGGGCATCAGGTTGGCGATGAACACCTGCTTTTCGCGGTCCTTGGGCTCCATCAGGTAGGCCCCGGGGGAGCGCACGAGCTGCGTGACGACGACGCGCTCGGTGCCGTTGATGACGAACGTCCCGCGCTCGGTCATCCAGGGGAAGTCGCCCATGAACACCGACTGCTCGCGGATCTCGCCCGTCTCGCGGTTGATGAAGGCGACCGTGACCGTCAGTGGCCGCGCGAACGTCAAATCCTTCTCGCGGCACTGTTCCAGGGAGGCCACGGGCTCGTCGAAGGTGATCTCGCCGAACTGGACGGCGAGGTTGCCGGTGTAGTCCTCGATCGGCGAGATGTCGTCGATCGTCTCCCGCAGCCCCCCCTTGGAGGCGTCGGTCAGCCACTCGAAGGAGCGGCGCTGGATATCGATCAGGTTGGGTACGTCGCAGGACTTGTTCAGACGCGCGAAAGACCGGCGCGTCCGGAGGGCATCAGCAGCAGCCAAGAAAGACTCCTTCGAGGAGAGAGACGACGAAACGAGTGCAAAACGGCAAGGCGCAAGCGCGACCCGTTAAGATAGCACAGACCAATGCCACCCTCAAGTGGGCAGCCGGCGCTCACGGACCCCGTCCCCTGAGAACCGCGTATGTGGCGCGGTCTCGATGCCTCTGGGACGGCTGCGGCTATCGGCCAGCGAGCGCGATTCTACCGGAAAATCTGCCGAATTGTTAGGCGCGAGTAAAGACAAGAGCAGGGCCTACTTCAGCTCCACCGAAGCCCCCGCCTCCTCGAGTTCCTGCTTGAGCTTGTCGGCCTCCTCCTTCTCGATGCCCTCCTTGACGGGCTTGGGGGCCTCGTCGACGAGCGCCTTGGCCTCCTTGAGGCCGAGGCCGGTGGCGGCGCGCACGACCTTGATGACCTGGATCTTCTTGTCGCCGGCGCCGGTGAGGACGACGTCCACGGTGGTGGGGCCTTCTTCCTCGGCGGCGGCCTCGCCACCACCGCCTGCGCCGGCGGCAGCCACCGGCGCAGCGACGGCCGCGGCGGAGACGCCGAACTCCTCCTCGAGCGCCTTGATGCGCTCGGCGAGCTCGAGCACGGAGATGCCCTTGAGCTCCTCGATCCAATCTGTGGTGGTGGTTGCCATCTTCAATCCTCCTTGGGATTCGCCTCGGCGGTCTCGGGCTGCTCTGCAGCCGAGGCGTCCGCCTGGTTGTCGTTTGCCGCCGGCTGGGGGGCCGGCTCAGTCTGGTTCTCGGTGGCCGCCTCGGAAGCAGGGGCCTCGGCTGGTGGTGCCGCCGCAGCGGGCGCCTCCCCGGCGGGGAGCTCGCCGGACTCCCGCTGCTCGCGCACCTGCCCGAGCGCTACGGCGAGGCCGCCAATGAGCGCCCCGAGGGTGCGCACAAGTCCGGTTACGGGGGAGGCGACGACGCCGACGAGCTGCCCGTAGAGCACTTCGCGGGAGGGCAGACGGGAGATCGAGCGCAGCTGCTCGGCATCGAGTGCAGCGCCGTCCATCAGGCCGCCCTTGAAGGGCAAGAGCTGGGTGAGGCGACCGTAGTCGGCGATCGCCTTGGCGGCGAGCGCGGCGTCACCGCGGACGAAGGTGAGCGCAGTGGGGCCCTGCAGCAGCGGCTTGAGCTCGGCGGTACCCGTTTGGTCGGCGGCGCGTTCGGTGAGCGAGTTCTTGACGACGCGGAAGGTGGCGTCAGCCTCGCGCAGCTTCGCGCGCAGCTCGGCGGCCTGGGGCACGGAGATGCCGCGGTAGTCGACGGCGAAGACGGCGAGGGACTGCTCGATGTCGGCGGCGATCTCGGCGATCGCCACGGCCTTTTGGTCTCGGTTCATGGGGCTCCTGTCCCGGGCTTCTGCGCTCATGCCGCGCGGCCGGGGGTCTTAGGTTGCGCCTGATTGAGCCCTAGAGGCTCAAAAAGAAAGATTACCTGACTCCCGCCCCCAACACCCCGCCGCGGCCATCCGGGGGAGTCAGGCGCTCAGGCGGCTGCCGCCGCCGGGGAGGGGGCCTCCTCAACGATGTCGCGGGTGCGGGAAGGGTCGACTTTCACGCCGGGCCCCATCGTGGAGGCAAGCGTGACGGTGCGCAGGTAGCGGCCTTTGGCGGCGGCGGGCTTGGCGCGGATCAGCTCCTCGACGACGGCGGCGTAGTTCTCCAGCAGCCGGCGCTCCTCGAAGGAGGTCTTGCCGATCACGAGGTGCACGATCGCGGTGCGGTCGGTGCGGTACTCGACCTTGCCGGACTTGGACTCCTCGACGGCTTTGGCGACGTCCATGGTGACGGTGCCAACTTTGGGGTTGGGCATCTTGCCGGCGGGCCCAAGGATGCGCCCCAGGCGCCCGACGACCGACATCAGGTCGGGCGTGGCGATCGCGACGTCGAACTCGTCGAAGCCCTCCTCGATCCGTTTGGCGAGGTCCTCCCCGCCGACGACGTCGGCGCCGGCCGCCTCGGCCTCGGCGACCTTGGCGCCCTGCGCGAAGACGGCGACGGTGACGTCGCGCCCGAGGCCGTGGGGCAGCGCGATCGTGCCGCGCAGCTGCTCGTCGGCGTGACGGACGTTGAGGCCGGTGCGGATGTGGACCTCGACGGACTCGTCGAACTTCGCGGCGGCGAGGCTCTTGACGAGCGCGACGGCCTCGGCGGGTGGGTACTCGCGCTCGCGCTCGACGCGCGCGCGCGCCTCGGCGTGGCGGCGGGAGTGGCGGGTCGCCATGACTAGGCCTCCACTTCCACTCCCATCGAGCGCGCGGTGCCCGCGATGATGCGCGAGGCGTGCTCGATGTCGTGGGCGTTCAGATCGGGGAGCTTGCGCTCGGCGATCTCGTGCAGCTGCGCACGGGTGAGCTTGCCGACCTTCTTGCGGTGGGGCTCCCCGGAGCCCTTGTCGATGCGCAGCGTCTGGCGGATCAGCACGGCCGCGGGGGGGGTCTTGGTGACGAACGTGAAGGAGCGGTCCTCGTAGACGGTGATGACTACGGGGATGACGGTCCCGGTTTCGGACTGGGTCTGGGCGTTGAAGGCCTTGCAGAACTCCATGATGTTGATGCCGTGCTGCCCCAGCGCAGGGCCGACCGGCGGGGCGGGGGACGCCTGCCCGGCGTTGGCCTGCAGCTTGATTGTCGTTAGAACCTTCTTAGCCATCTGTTCTCGTTCGCCTCTAGTTGTTCCTGAGCTTATTGGGAATTGCGCCCCTGAGCGGGTCGAGGGTCAAGTCAGGCAAGGACGCAGTGAGCGAAGTGTGCTCTGCACACGAGCGATCGAGGACGCCGCCTGGCGCAGGCCATCGGCCCGCTCAGAGCTTTTTGACCTGGTCGAAACCTACCTCTACGGGGGTCTCCCGGCCGAAGATTGATACCAGGACCTTGAGCTTGGCGGCGTCGTCGTTGATCTCGGAGATCTCACCGGAGAAGTCCGACAGCGGCCCGGAGACGACCTTGACCGTCTCGCCGATCGCGAACTGGGCGCGGGTGCGGGGGGCGGTGGCGACCTCCTTGTGCAGGAGACGGTCGACCTCGACTTGGGTAAGGGGCACGGGCTCCTGCGCGGCGCCGACGAAGCCGGTGACGCCGGGAGTGCCCTTGACGACCCCCCAGGAGTCCTCGTTGAGCTCCATGTTGACGAGCACGTAGCCGGGCATCGTGCGCTTCTCGACGGTGATCTTTTGGTTGTCCTTCATCTCGGCGACGGCTTCGGTGGGGACGACGACCTGGCGCACCGCGCGCTGCTGGCCGAGCGACACGATGCGGTGTTCAAGGTTGTGCTTGACCTTGTTCTCGTGACCGGAGTATGTGTTGAGGACGTACCAGCGGAACATTCACAGGCTCCTAGAGGGCCTCGGAGAGGTAGTGGACGGACAAGGGGGCGTCAGAGGATGAAGTTGACGATCTTCTGTGCCACCCAGTCCGCGACGCCGAGGTAGACACCGGCGACGGCGACGAAGCCGAGCACGACCGCGGTGGCCTGGGAGACCTGGGGGCGGTCGGGCCACTGCACCCGCTGGAGCTCGGCCCAGGAGGCGCGCAAGAAGGCGACGGCGCGTGCGGGCAGCCGACGGCGGGGCTCGCGGCGCTCGACCGCCCGTTCCGTCGTTTCGATCTCAGCCCCACCCCCAGAGGGCCCGTCGCCGGCGGGTTCGAGCGCGAGGCCGTTGCCGCCGGCGCGTGTACCGCGGCCGCCTCCGCCAGCGGCGGGCAGCAGCTCGGGCGGCGGCGCGCCGTTGCCGTCGGGCGGGTGGACGGGCGGGCCGTCACCGCGCTCGGGGCTGTCGAGCTCAGCGGGCGGCGCCTCGGGCGCGCCGGTGGGCATGGGCAGGCCGCCGGCCCCCCTGACGAGCGCGGCGTCGAACTCATCGACCTCGCCCGAGGCGTGCTCGAGCGCGCCGGGGAGGTCCGCGCGGTGGAGCTCAGAGTGCGCAGCGGCAGCGGCGCCCCGGGGGGCGCGCCGTTCGCGGCGCTGCTTTGCGCGTTTGCGGTCACGGGCCACGGCAGCGCTCCCGCGCTAGCGGGTCTCCCGGTGCCCGGTGTGCCGGCGGCACCAGCGGCAGTACTTGCGCAGGGCGATCCGGTCGGGGTTGTTGCGCTTGGACTTGTTGGTCTGGTAGTTACGATGCTTGCACTCCTCGCAAGCGAGAGTGACGGCGATTCGAACGTCTCCGCGGGCCATAAGCGTTTCCCTGCGTAGTCGTGAGTGGATGGCTGCCCAGGCGAAGAAAAACCCCGCCTGGCGCGAGGTCGAGCAAGTTTAGCGCGGTTTGGCCGCCGGGGGGC
Organism: uncultured Solirubrobacterales bacterium; assembly: GCA_963715925.1. Taxonomy (GTDB): domain Bacteria; phylum Actinomycetota; class Thermoleophilia; order Solirubrobacterales; family Solirubrobacteraceae; genus Palsa-744. The sequence goes on from OY970282.1 coordinate 1,018,893, forward strand.
GCCGGTGATAGGGCGCCTACACAACCGCGGTAGCGGCAGCAGGGTGGATAGGTGCAGAGCGCTGTCTCCGACGCCGCGGTGCTTCACGGTGCTACACTCGGTCCCATGCCAACTACTCTTCCTCGCCACACGATCACGGAGACCCTGCCCGTGCGGGAGGCGCTCGACGAGCTGCGCGCGAAGCTGAACGGCGAGCGCATCGACTACGCCGAGCTGGTGGTGCTCGGCGCCCGCGCGAAGGCACGCCGGCTGCCCGACCAGAGCGAGGAGGCCCGGCGGGCGCGTGAAGAGCTGGCCGAATGGATTCTCACGGGTAACGGCCCCAAGATGGACATAGCCGCGGCCGAAGAGGTCAAGCACCTCGGGCAGATCGCCAACTACGACGAGTAGCGTGTTACTACTCGACAGCTCGGCTTGGTCGCGCTTGCTCCAAGGGGACGTGGTTCCCAAAGACCGTGCGAAGACGATCACCGAGCGCATGAGTCAGAGCGAAATCGCGGTCTGCCTGCCGTTTCTCCTGGAGGCAGGCTATTCCGCGCGCTCGGCGGCAGACCGAAGAGCGCTGATGGCGCGTTTCGAGAAGTTGCCCCGCGTCGCGATCAACGGCGAGGTCGAGCGCATCGCGTTGCAGGCCCAGCGGGAGCTCGCCGAGGTCGGCCACCACCGGCTCGCGCCGATGGACGTGATGGTCGCCGCGTGCGCCCATCGGGCCGAAGCGGGCGTGCTGCACTACGACGGCGACTACGACCTGCTCGCCAAGCACACGAGCCTCGTGTTCGAGAGCGAATGGCTCGCCCCGCCGGGCACGCTCTGACCCCAACCGACCGCGTCGAGGGGCCCTGCATCCGGGGCCTGCGCCATCATTCGCCCCCGCTCTGCGCACCGCTCACCCCACCCCGAGGAGGCCCCGCCATGCAGCTGCCCGAGCCGATCCCGACCGCGATCAAAGACGAGAGCTTCGCCGGCGTCACCTACCACGTCCGCGGGGAGCTCGTCCCCGAGCTGCAGGTCGAGGTCGGCGGGGCGTCAGTGATGTTCGAGCACCACGTGCTGCTGTGGAAGGAGACCCAGGTGAACGTCGAGCTGAAGAAGCTCCCCGGCGGCGTCAAGCGCAAGATCGCCGGCCTGGAGTTCTTCGTCACGCGCACCTCCGGCGCCGGGCACATCGCCTTCTCGCGCGACTCGCCCGGGCAGTGCATCCCGATGCACCTGCGCGCCGGCGAAGGGCTCGACGTGCGCGAGCACCAGTTCATCGCCGCCACCGACAACCTCGACTACTCCTTCGAACGCATCAAGGGCGTTCAGAACATGCTGCTCGGCGGGTCCGGCATCTTCATGGACAAGTTCCGCGCCACCGGCGGCGACGCGCTCGTGTGGCTGCACGGCCACGGCAACGTCTTCCTCGTGCAGCTCGGCGCCGGCGAGCAGCTCGACGTCGAGGCTGGCGCGTGGCTCTACAAGGACCCCACCGTCAGCCTGGAGGCCGTCACGATGGGCCTCAAGACGGGGCTGATGGGCGGCGGCGGCAAGCTCACCTGGAACCGTTTCACCGGCCCCGGGCGCCTGGCGATCCAGACGATGTTCATCTCCCCCGCCGAGGGCGAGGAATCCAGCGGCAACGCGCAGGCCGCCACCGCCGGCGGGCTCGCCGGGGCGCTAATCGGGGGGCTCACGCGGGGGTAGGGGACCGGTCGCGTGCTCTTGAGATCGTCCGCGCGGGTGTGTGCACTCGACACGGGCGTGGGGGCGGGGCCTCCGTGCCCCGCCACTACTGGTACGCCGCCACCACCGCGACGATCGCGTAGATCGCCGCCAGCGCCCAGCCCTCGAAGGCCGCCGCCTCGCCGTCGGCCGTGACCTGCCACACCGCGATCGTCATCAGGCCCAGCGCGCCGATGTAGACCGGGTGGAGCGCGAAGGTCAGGTGCGTGGGGAGCGCGAGTGAGATCAGCACGAGCGCCGGGTAGAGGAACGCGGCGATCTGCGCCACCGAGCTCTTGACCACGGCGATCGCCAGGTCGGCCTTGCCGCGCGCCGCCAGCGTGATGCTCGCGAAGTGCTCGACCGCGTTGCCGGCGATCGCCACGATCACGAGGCCGGCGAACGCCGTGGAGATGTGCAGCACTTCGATCGCGGGGCGCAGCGCGCCCACAAACCACTCCGAGACGAAGCCCGAGCCGACGCCCGCCACGACGAGCAGCGCGAGCGACGTGCGCAGCGGGATGCGCGCCTGCTCTACCTGCGCCTGGGGCACGCCTGCCGAGCTCTGCCCCGACCCTCTTCGCGCAGCCGGCGCGCGTGCCTCACCGCGTGGGGCTTTGGGTCGCAGGTAGGGCACCAGCCACGTCCCGTACACACCCAGGAGGCAGCAGGCGCCCACCACCGAGATCGCCTCGACGTGCGCGCCCGCGGCGCTACCCGAGCTGAGCGCGAGGCCGATCAGCACGATCAGGAAGACCGTCACCAGCAGCAGCGTGGTCGCGTCGTTGGGCAGGCGGCTGGAGAAGCGCATCACCCCGTCAGGCGCCTGCCGCGCCCCCGCCACGATCGTCAACCCCAGCACCAGCAGCGCGCTGGCCAGCAGCGAGCCGACCAGCGCGGTCTGCGCCACGACCAGGTCGCCCGCTTTGAGTGCGAACACGACCACCAGCAGCTCGGGCAGGTTGCCGAGCGTCGCCTGCAGCACGCCGGTCGCCGCCGTGCCCATGTGCTCGCCCAGCTGCTCGGTCGCGAGCGCCACCGTCCACGCCAGCCCCGCCAGCGCGAGCGTCGCCACCGCGAAGCGCGGCACCGCCGCCCACGCGCCGTAGTTGGCCGCGCCCGCCAGTACCACCAGCACGGCCACCGCCGCCAGCAGGACGCGCTCCAGTTTGGTCAAGCCTGCCATGGGCCGGGCGAGCATAAGGGGTGGCCAGGCCGCTACGCTGCCGCAGTGCGGCTCGCTACGTTCATCGCGCCTGACGAGGAGCGTCCGTGCGGTGGCACCGTCGATGACGGGCGGGTGAGGGCGTTTGCCGACGCGAACGTGACCGTGCTCGACGTGTTGGAGAACGCCATGCTCGCGCAGCTCGCCGCCCTGTGGGCCACGACTGGTCAAGGCCCCTCGTGGCCGCTGGAGGAGGTCACGCTGCTTGCGCCCGTGCCCGCGCCGCGGGCGATCTTCGGGATCGGGCTCAACTACGCCGACCACATCGCCGAGACCGGCGGCGAGCGGCCCGAGAGGCCGCTGGTGTTCATGAAGCTTCCCTCCTCCGCCGCGGCTCCTGGTGCGGCGGTGCGCTGCCCGGAGGTCGTGCGCCGCCTTGACTACGAGGGCGAGCTGGCGGTCGTAATGGGCACCGGCGGCCGGGTCGCGGGGTACGCAGTCGCCGACGACGTCAGCGCGCGCGACCTGCAGGGCCGCGAGCCCCAGTGGACCCGCGCGAAGGGCGCCGACGGCTTCTGCCCTTACGGCCCCTGGATCACCACCGCCGATGAAGTCCCCGACCCCCACGCGCTGCGCCTGCGCACCTGGGTCAACGGCGTGCTGCGCCAGGACTCCGACACCTCCAACCTGATCTTCACCGTCCCGGAGCTCGTCGCGTTCATCGGCGAGACCTGCACGCTGTGCCCCGGCGACCTGATCCTCACCGGCACCCCCTCCGGCGTCGGCCTCGGGCAGGACCCGCCCTCATTCCTCTCAGCGGGGGACGTCGTGCGTATCGAGATCGAGGGGCTCGGGGCGATCGAGCATGGGGTGGCGTAGCCTGGCATAGCTCCACCCCATAGCGGCCAACACAACCTCTCGTTCTGCGACGCCTCCTACGCCGTGATCGCCAAGCGCACCGGGCGGCGGCTCCTCTCAGCCGACGGGGACCTATTGAGGCCAAAGCTGGCACTCACGCTCCGGGAGGCGCTCGCCTGAACCGCGCCCCGGCGGTGCACGCCGCCTCGCCTCCACGCTGCGAACGCCGCGGGCCGGCAGGCCCCCATCCAAAAGAAGACGCGCCTTCCACTCCAGGACCTCGACGCCTTCGAAGGGCGCAGGGCCCCTCAGTGGCTCTCGAGCACGCGGTCGATCATGCCGTACTCGAGCGCCTGCTCGGCGGTGAAGAAGCGGTCGCGCTCCATGTCCCGCCGAACCTCCTCCTCGGAGCGGCCCGTGTGGTGGGCGTAGATCTCGTCGATGCGCGCGCGCACCTTGAGGATCTCGCGCGCGTGGATCTCGATGTCGGTGGACTGGCCTTCGAAGCCCGCGGAGGGCTGGTGGATCAGGATGCGGCTGTTGGGCAGACAGGCGCGCTTGCCCTTCGTGCCGCCCGCCAAGAGCAGCGAGCCCATCGACATCGCGACCCCCACGCACATCGTGGCGATGTCGGGCTTGACGAAGTTCATCGTGTCGTAGATCGCGAGGCCCGAGTAGATCGAGCCGCCCGGGGTGTTGATGTAGATCGAGATGTCCTTCTCGGGGTCCTCCGCCTCCAGGTGCAGGAGCTGCGCCACCACGAGGTTGGCCACCTGGTCTTCAATCGGGGTGCCGAGGAAGATGATCCGCTCGTTGAGCAGCCGCGAGTAAATGTCGAATTCGCGGTCCCCGCGCGCGGTGCGCTCGACGACCATCGGGACTAGCTGCGACTCCATGAGTGCACCCTAGCGAGCCGCCCGCGGGGACGCCCCCAGGCCCACGCGGATACCGAGGCCGCCGCCCGTCCGCACGACGGCGCCGGGGACGCCGCCTGCCCCGCGGACGCCAGGCCGGCCTCCGGGCGCCGCCTGCCCCGCGGGCGCCGGGCTAGGCCTCCGGGGACGCCGCCTGCCCCGCGGACGCCAGGCCGGCCTAGCGGTTGACCGTGCGCATCCCCTGCTCGTCGTAGCGCTCCCCCGCCGCGGGCGGCACCGCGGCGGCGATCCGCTCGGACTCCTCCGCGGTCAGGTGGACCTCCGCGGCGGCGAGGTTGTCTTCCAGGTAGGTCCGGCGCTTGGTGCCCGGGATCGGGACGGTGTGCTCGCCGCGGCTCATCACCCACGCCAACGCGAGCTGCGCGGGGGTCACGCCCTTCTGGAGCGCGAGCTCCCGCACCCGTTCGGTGAGGGTGAGGTTGCGCTCGAAGTTCTCCTCGCTGAAGCGCGGGCCGTAGCGGCGGAAGTCGCCCTCTTCGATCTCCTCGCGCGCGGCGAAGCGGCCCGCGAGGAAGCCGCGGCCGAGGGGGGAGTAGGCGACCAGCGCGATCCCCAGCTCGTCGAGGGTCCCCAGCACCTCGTCCTCCACGTCGCGGCTCCACAGCGAGTACTCGCTCTGCACCGCCGCGATCGGATGCACGGCGTGCGCGCGGCGGATCGTCGCGGTGCTCGCCTCGGAGAGGCCGAGGTGGCGGACCTTGCCCTCCTGCACGAGCTCCGCCATCGCCCCCACCGTCTCCTCGATCGGGGTACGCGGGTCCACGCGGTGCTGGTAGTACAGGTCGATGTGCTCGACCCCCAGGCGCCCCAGGGACGCCTCGCACGCCGCGCGCACGTACGCGGGGCTGCCGTCGACCGAGCGGCGCCATGGCTCGCCCGGTCCGCCTGGCTCGAGCTTGATCCCGAACTTGGTCGCCAGGAACACCTCGTCCCGCCGGCCCTCGATCGCGCGGCCCACGAGCCGCTCGTTGGTGTGCGGCCCGTACATGTCCGAGGTGTCCAGGAAGTCGCACCCCCGCTCGAGCGCCCGTTGGATCGTCGCGATCGCCTCCCCTTCGTCGGTGGCGCCGTAGAACGCCGACATCCCCATGCACCCCAACCCGATCGCCGCTACCTCCGGGCCACCTGACCCCAGTGTGCGCCTGTTCATCGCGTTCTGCGCTCCTTTGCCATTGTTATGAGCCGGGCCGTGGTACCCGCTGGGGCGTGGTTGTATATATAGTTTCCGAGTTTTGTATAACGATCGCTATACGCACTCTGGATTTTTATACATTACCGACCCCCTACCAAGCCCAAGTAAGCACTATAGTTATACTCCAACTCCTCCTAACCCAACAGACAGTGTTCCCCCTGAACCTACCGAACGTCCTCACCGTGCTGCGCATCATGCTGGTGCCGGTGCTCGTGGTGGCGCTGCTCGGCAACACTCCGGCCGGCGACGTCCTTGCTGCTGTGGTGTTCGCGCTGGCCTCCCTCACGGACTTCGTCGACGGCTACCTCGCGCGCTCGAGGGACTCGGTGACGACCTTCGGCAAGCTGATGGACCCCCTCGCGGACAAGCTCCTGATCGTCGCCGCCCTGCTCGCGCTCGTCTCCCTGGGGCGCCTCGAAGCGTGGGTGGCGATGGTGATCATCACCCGCGAGCTCGCCGTCACCGTGCTGCGCATGGGAGCCACCCAGGCCGGCGTGGTGATGGCGGCGAGCATGTTCGGGAAGGTCAAGACCTGTATGCAGATCGCCGCGATCCTCGCCGTGATCGCGGTACACGGCAAACCCCTGTGGGTGTCCCTGCTGCTGTACGCGACCGTCGTGGTGACCGTGCTCTCGGGTCTCGACTACTTCTTCGGTATCCGCCGCCGGATGGCCCAGGCGCAGGCCCTCAGTCCCCGTCGTTGAGCCACTCCTCCAGGGTGGTGTGGCGCGCGGCGGGGCGACCCGCGTGGACCTCCCCGCGCAGCTCCGAGAGCAGCCCGTGGCGTTCGGCGACGACGTTGTGCTGGTGGATCGTCTCGAGGTTCTCCTGGCGCGCCGAGACGAAGGTGCCACCGGCGAGCCCCGGGAAGGCCCCCACCACGCCCGCCACCATCTCGCGCACGCAGTCCTCCACGAAGCGCGGGCGGCGGTGGGCCTTCTCCACGACCGCCACCTCGTCGGAGCGCTTCATCAGCTCGTAGATCTCCGAGGACATCGAGCCCTCGACGATGCCGAGCAGCGTCTTCGCGTCGATCTCCGCATCGCAGTCCTCCAGGCAGCCGATCCGCAGGGTCCCGAGGCCCCGCTGGTTGTGCGTCGCGACAGGGACGGCCGCGAGGATCCGCTCGATCTGCTCCGCCGTGAACTCCCCTCCCTCGGCCAGGCGCTCGCTCGCGCGGGCCGCCACGAGCTCCTGCGCGCAGGGGCACGCGGTGATCCCGGTGGCCGAGACTCCCACCATGTGGCGCGTGCCTCCCTCCAGCGCCACCGCACGGCCGTGGAGGGTGTAGATCTCCTGCGTGCTCACGCCCGACACCGGGGCGGGCTTGTGCTCGGGGTAGCGCGCCTCCACCGTCACCTCCGCGCGGGCGGCCCCCTGGCGGGCACGCACCAGCTCGGCGATCTCCCGCGCGAGGGTCTCCGCGCGGAACGGGGACTCGGTGAGCACCACCTCTCCGATCGCCTCGTTGACGACCTCCTCGAATCGCGACATGTGCGCGCCCTTCTGGTCGTGGCTCAAATCCACGAAGCACTCCAGGCGCGCAAAGAACAGCTCGTCGCGGATGCGCACCACCTTCTCCACCCCCGTGACCCCCACCCGCGAGAGGCCCACAGGGACGGCCGGCGGCCGGGCCTGCACGTCGTCCGCGGTCTGCGGAGTGGGCGAGTTCGGTGTCGCGCGCATCGTCGGCCGGCAGCCGCCTGAGCCCTGGTCGGCGCCGCCCGCCAAGCCTAGTACACCGGCGACCCCCACTGGAGCTCGGGGCCCGCCACGCCTTCGCCCTTGCGTCCTTGCTCACTGAACCCTCGACACCCCAGCCGCACGTCCCCACCGAGGCCCACCCTCCGATCCCGCGAACGCCTCCTCTCACGGGAACCACTGCACGAGGGCCTTGATATCTGGTATCAATCCGCGCATCACCAAGCGTCGAGGCCGCAACACAGGGGGTCGTGTCGGGTTTGGGTAGCAGCAGGACGCTGGGGTAGGAGAGGAGACAGTTGGTGGCATTGATCGCCGAGCACACCGCGCAGCAGGCGCGAGCACACAGGTAGGGGAGGTCGCGGCGGGCGCAGCCTGCTGCGATGGGGAAGCCGTTTGGATCCTGGGGGTCCACAGTGAGCACAGAAGGTCGCAAAGGTCTTGCAGGGCTTGACGGCAGGGGTTTCGCAGGGATGCCCGAGCCAGCCACCGCAGAGGTCGCGGTGGTCGAGATCGAGGAGCTCCACGCGCTGCTCGCCGAAGGCCAGGAGCTGGACGAGCTGCGGCCCTCCGAGCTCGACCTCGAGGGCACCGAGGCCGGCGTGGACTCTCTGCGCCTGTACCTGAGCTCGATCGGGCGCGTGCCGCTGCTCTCCGCCGCCGAGGAGGTGTGCCTGGCCAAGCGCATCGAGCGCGGGGACGTCGCCGCCAAGCAGCACATGGTGGAGGCCAACCTGCGCCTCGTAGTGTCGATCGCCAAGGGCTACATGGGCAGGGGCCTCACGTTCCTCGACCTCATCCAGGAGGGCTCCCTGGGGCTGATCCGGGCGGTGGAGAAGTTCGACTACCGCCGCGGCTTCAAGTTCTCCACGTACGCCACGTGGTGGATCCGCCAGGCCGTGACGCGCGCGATCGCCGACAAGGGACGCACGATTCGGATCCCCGTGCACATGGCGGAAAAGCTCAACAAGGTCCTCCACACCGAGCGGCGGCTGATCCAGCAGCTGGGGCGCGAGGCCACTCCCGCGGAGATCGCCACGGAGCTCCAATACCCGATCGGCGAGGTGCGCGAGGTCCTGCGCATGGCCCAACAGCCGATCTCCCTGGAGAAGCCGATGGGCGACGAGGACGACTCCGCGCTGGCGGACTTCGTCGAGGACATCGCCGCGGAGTCCCCCTTCGAGACCGCCTCGGAGTCGCTGCGCCGGGAGAGCATCGGGCGCGTGCTCGCCGTCCTGCCGCGCCGCGAGCGCGAGGTGCTCGAGATGCGCTACGGCATCACCGGGGGGCGCTCGCGCACCCTGGAGGAGGTCGGGCGTGCCTTCAACATCACCCGCGAGCGCGTCCGCCAGATCGAGAACCGTACGCTCAAGAAGCTGCAGACGCTGCCCGAGGCCCAACTGCTGCGCGAGGCGTCCTGAGGGCGACTCGGGCCCCCGGGGCACCCGCGGTGCCAGCGACGACGTCCCCGCAGACCCCACGCACTAGAATCGAGTTCGCCCACGGCGCCGCCGGGGACGCCCGGCGGGGTGTCCGAGTGGTTAAAGGAGACCGGCTGTAAACCGGTTGGCTCTGCCTACGCAGGTTCGAATCCTGCCCCCGCCATTTAGGCCGCGATACGACCTATAGGTCGCAGTGCGAGATATCCCGTGAACTGTCCCCGACGGACGACCCAGCGAGCGTCGAACGGTAGTCTATCTCCTTGCGGAATAGTAGCGTAGATAGGCGCTTTGTGGTAGTGTAGAGGCGTGCCGCCGAACGCTGCTCGCGCCGATGGCTACCTCCCCCGTGTCGTTGACGAGGAGCTCGACGAGCTGGTCGTGAGCCTGCCCGCGATCGTGCTCGAGGGCGCGAAGGGTGTGGGCAAGACGGTGACGGCCTCCCGCCGCGCCGAGACGATCCATGGGCTCGACGATCCTGCCCAGCGCAGCATCGCGCTCGCGGACCCTGCACGGCTGCTGGACGCGCCCGGGCCGATCCTGATCGACGAGTGGCAGCGCTTACCGGAGTCTTGGGATCTGGTGCGCAGGGCCGTTGACAGAGGTGCCGCGCCGGGGCGATTTCTGCTCACCGGGTCGGCGCTGCCGGCCGGCCTGGGAACGCACTCCGGCGCCGGGCGCATCGTCAGCCTGCGAATGCGCCCGCTCTCCTTCGCAGAGCGCACCGTCGCCGCGCCGGCGGTCAGCCTGCAAACGCTGCTGACGGGCGCGAAGGCGCCGGTGCATGGACACACCGAGTACCGCCTGGGGGACTACGCCGAGGAGATCCTCGCCTCGGGCTTTCCGGGGCTGCGCGGCCTGATGGGCAAAGCGTTGCGCGCCCAGCTCGACGGCTATCTGCTGCGGATCGTCGATCGCGACTTCCCGGAGCTCGGACACTCCGTACGCAACCCCGCCGCGCTGCGGCGCTGGATGACCGCCTACGCGGCCGCGTCCTCGACGAGCGCGTCGTTTGAGACGATCCGCGACGCATCCACCGGCGGTCACGGGGAGAAGCCGGCAAAGACCACCACGCTGCCCTACCGCGACGCGCTCGAACGCCTGTGGATCCTCGACCCGGTTCCCGCATGGCTGCCCACGCACAACCGGATCGCGCGGCTCTCCGCGCCACCCAAGCACCAGCTCGCCGACCCCGCGCTCGCGGCGCGACTGCTCGGCGTCGACGCGGCCAGCCTCCTGGACGCCTCGCCCGCGGGCCCGCCGATCCCCCGGGACGGCACCCTGCTCGGCGCCCTGTTCGAGTCGCTCGTGACGCTCTCGATACGCGTCTACGCACAGGCCGCGGAGGCGACCGTCAAGCACCTACGCACCACCGCGGGCGCGCACGAGATCGACCTCATCGTCGAACGCGCCGACGGCCGGGTGGTCGCCATCGAGGTGAAGCTCGCCCGCGACGTCGGCGCACACGACACACGCCACCTCACATGGCTGGCCGGACAGATCGGCGACACGCTGCTGGACACGGCCATCATCACCACCGGCCCCGACGCATACCGCCGCCACGACGGCATCGCCGTCATCCCCGCAGCGCTGCTCGGGCCCTGAAGTGCGCGGCTATCGCCCCCCGCCCCTGACGCAGACGGCGCTCGCCGCACGCCGGCCCCATCCGACCGCAAGGCGTCCGGGGGAAACGTCCGCCAACTCCGCCGCGAGACGGGGGATTCTCGGGGGAACGCCAGCAAAAGACGCATAGATCAACACATTCCAGGCGAGTCGAACCTGCCCCCGCCGTCCTCCACGATGGACCATTTCCCGCCAACTTAGACAGCTGTCTGAAGGTCCTTGGGCCCGCGGTCCGAAGACCGCCTACATGCCAGAAGAACGCATCGACCCGCTGCAAGAGGAGAGCACCCAGTGCGTAGTCGTCCTGCAGGTGCTGCGCGAGGACCACGAACTGCGCTGGTCGCGCCGGGAGCTCGAGGAGGAGCTCCACGACGTGGACCCGGAGGCGATCGGCGTGGCCCTTGAGCGCCTGCACGAACAGGGCGTCGTGTACATCGAGGGCGAGCAGGTGTGGGCCTCGCCGTGCGCCCTGCACCTGGACGCCCTGGGGTTCATCGGCATCTGAAGACGAGCCCGGCGGAGAAGCCGTCCGGCGAAGCGGCCCGGTGGAGCGCGGCGGCTACGACGCCAGCCGCCGCGCGAGCGCCTGCGCTTCGGGGGTGCTCACGACCACGCGTCGCAGCGCGCCCTTGTTGCGCACGGAGAAGCACAGCGCGGGCACGCCGCGGCGCACGAGCCAGGCTTCGTCGAGGCGGATGGTGCGCGCCACGAAGTAGAGCCACGGCAGGCGCAGGCCGACTTTGATGCCGGTCCTCATCACCTCCCGCATCGGCTCCTCCATGACCCGCGCGTCGCTCACGTCGGCGCGCGGGACCGTGATGTCACCGAGCAGGCCCAGCGCCTTCTCCCAGCGGGAGAGCCGCACTTCGACAGCCTCCTCGGACACCTGCACGCGCACGCCCGTAGGCTAGCCGAGGGTGGCCCACACCGAGGCGGTCAGGATCCCCGGGTGGGCGGGGGAAGATCCGGGTAGAAGAAGGGCATCACCCCTGCGCCTGCGCACCTGTGCGCGGCACCCGGACAATTCGCCAGAAAGGATCCCGATGGAGCCCGCTGCTCACGCTCGTGTCCTGGTGGTCGCCCACAAGACGGCCGCCACCCCGCCGCTGCTCGACGCCGTGCGTGCGCGCGCCGCGCGGGGACCGTGCACGTTCACGCTGCTCGTGCCCAACACCACGCATGGGATGCACAAGGTCGTGGACCCCGAGGACCAGGGAGGCGGGGAGGCCCGCGCAGTGCTCGACCGCGCCCTGCCGGCCCTCGGCGAGGCCGCGGGGGCTCCGGTGGAGGGGATCGTCGGCGACCCCGACCCGATGGCGGCGGTGCAGGACGCCCTCAACCTGCGGGGCTTCGACGAGGTGATCGTCTCCACCCTCAGCCCCCGCCTTTCGCGCTGGCTGAAGCTCGACCTTCCCAGCAAGGTGGCGGGCATGGGCCTGCCGGTGATCACCGTCACCCCCGCGGACACCCCCGCGGCGCACGCGGCGTAAGACCTCGATAGCCTGGCTTGTATATAGCTGACGATGGCGTTTATAATTCGGCCACGCTCACACACGGCGTGGCCGGAGTCGTTATGTAGACAAGGGTCTGTAGACCTCTCGTCTGCGAGGAGCGAGAGTGGGTCAGTGACCGTGGAACAGATACGCAGCCAATTCGCGCAGAACCTGCGCACCCACCGGGAGAAATCGGGCCTCTCGCAGGAGGCTCTGGCGGAAGCCTGCAACCTGCACCGCACCGAGATCAGCCTCCTGGAGCGGTGCAAGCGCTCGCCCCGCCTGGAGACCCTCGTGATCCTCGCTCAGGGCCTGGAGCTCTCCTCGCCTGCCGAGCTGCTCGAGGGCATCCGCTAAGCCCCGGACCCTAACCCCCCAGGCCCCTGGGGCCTCACCTGCGCTTGGGGCACGGCGTTGTAGGAGTCTGAGCGCGTCCTCGGTTCGCTGCACGAACGGGACGGGCCACGGCTTCAACTCCACCGGCCACCTCGACCTGTTCTGATGAGCAGCTGGATCTAGGCGGCCAACAGCTCGCCGGCCGCCAGCTCGCGCTCATACTCCTCGATCTCCTGCACGACTGGACCGGCGGGCGGGCGCAGCACGACGAGGGCAGCGAGGACGCCCAGGCTGACGCACGCTGCGGCCACGATGTACGCGAGGTGGTAGCCGCCGGTGAGCGCGCTGGTCAGTGAGTGTCCGCTGGCGCTCAGCGCTTTGGTGTGGTCGGTGGCGATCGTGCCGAGGGTGGCCAGGCCGATCGCGCCGAACAGCTGGACCGAGACGTTGATGATCCCCGAGGCGAGGCCCGCGTCGCGCGCGGGCGCGTCGGCCATCCCGATCGTCAGCAGCGGCAGGAAGGATGCGCCCGCACCCAGCCCCAGTGCCAGGAAAGCGAAGAACAGGCCGGGGAAGTAGCTCGCGTGAACGCCCTGGACGGCGAGCAGCATCAGGCCCGTGACGATCCCCACCAGCCCCGTCACCAGCGTCGGGACGGGGCCGAAGCGCGCCACGGCCCGCGCGGAGACACCCACCGACATGATCGCGATGGCGACGGTCAGCGGCATGAACGCGAGGCCGGTGTCGATCGCGTCGTAGCCGAGCACGCGCTCGAGGTAGAGGGCGCCAAGGAAGAACGCGGAGAACATGCCCGTTATGAGCAGGCCGCGGACGAGGCTCGAGCCCATCAGCGTGCGCAGTCGCAGGATGCGCAGCGGCATGATCGGGTTGGCCAGGCGCGCCTCCAGCGCGAGGAAGGTGCCGAGCAGGGCCAGCGAGGCGCCGCCTGCGCCGAGCGTGCGCACCGAGGAGAGGCCGTATTCGCTTGACTTGACGATCGCAAACGCGCCCAACATGGTCGCGAGCGTTATCAGGATCGAGCCGAGCACGTCCACGCCGCCGGCGAGGCCAATGCCCTCGTTCTCCTCGATCAGCGCCGAGCCGAGGACCAGGGCGACCGCGCCAATCGGCACGTTGACGAAGAAGATCCAGTGCCAGCTCAGCGACTGCGTGAGCGCGCCGCCGGCGAGCAGACCGATCGAGCCGCCGCCGGCGGAGACGAACGCGTACATGCCCATCGCCTTGGCCTGCTCGACCTTCTCCGGGAACTCGGTGACGATGATCGCGAGGATCACGCTCGAGGCGACCGCGCCGCCGACCCCCTGGAGCAGACGGGCGCCGATCAGCATCGCCTGGCTGTCCGCCACCCCGCACAGCATCGAGGCCACCACGAACAGGACAAGCCCGCTGAGGAACACCTTCTTGCGGCCGACCAGGTCGCCGAACCTGCCGGCCAGCAGCAGAAAGCCGCCGAAGGTGACCAGGTAGCCGTCGATCACCCACGTGAGGTTCGCCTGCGTAAAGTGCAGTTCGCGCTGGATCGATGGCAGCGCGACGTTGACGATGGTCGCGTCCAGGACCATCATCAGCTGGCCGAGGCACAGCACGGCGAGCGCTATCCAGCGGCGACGCTCGCGCCTGCGCTCGGAGTCCTGCGTGGCGGTCGGCCGCGGCGTCTCGATCTGTGCGGGTGTGGTGGCGGTGCTCATCAAGTGCTCCTTCCGTGCGGGGAGGGAACACCATAGCAGGGATCATCACTGGAGCAGAGATCATCTTTCTATAAGTGATGATTGCTGCGACGTGGTACAATACTGCCCGCTATGAATGACGAGGCTCGTTCGTGCGCCCCCGGTTCGATGGTCCTGCTGACCCGCTTGGCCAAGCAGGTCTACAGGCGCAGCAGCGAGGAGCTCCTGGGCATGCACCTGCGCCTGCTGATGGCGCTCAGCTATGTGCGCGACCACGACGGGACCCCTCAGCAAGAGCTGGCGGAGGCGCTGTGCATGGACGCCAACAACGTCGTGCTGCTGCTCAACGAGCTCGAGGACCTCGGGTATGTCGCTCGCCGCCGCGACCCCGGCGACCGCAGGCGCCACCTTGTCGAGCTGACCGAGCAGGGATGCAGCGCGCTGACGCGCGCGGAGCGCGCGCAGGAAACGATCGAGGACGAGGTGCTGCAGGCACTCGACCCGAGCGAACGCGCGATCCTGTGGGGCCTGCTGACCCGCGCGCTGCAGGGCGCCGAGCCGGACACGCCCGACCCCGAGGCCGCAGCGACCGCCTCGGCCCCGGCGTAGGACGCGAACGCTCGCTCACACTATGATCTGGTGCAACAGTGGTGTTACACTCTTGCCGTGCCGACAGCGCACCCCCGCATCGCCTTGACCCGTGATCCCGAGCTCGATCGCGCGCTGAAGGTCGGCGCGTCCGTGCTCGGCCCATCCAAGCCCACGGCCAGCGTGGCACGCGAGTTGATCATGCGCGGCGCTCGAGATCTGCTCGCGAGCTCCGGCGATGAGCTCGACCGCTGGCTGACCGGGCAAGGAGCCACCCCCGCCACGCGCTCCACCAGCGATCTTCTGAAGACGGCCGCGGCTCTCGGCCCTCACGACCCCGGAAATCCACGCCCTCTCTCTGACGCGCTGGCCCAGATGCGCGCCGAAGAAGATCGCTGAGCGTTGCCAGCCACCCAGTTGGTCTATCTCGACGCGTCCGCGTTCGTCAAGCTCGTGGTCCCCGAGCCCGAGACCCCGAGCCTGAGCGCAGCTCTCGATGGTGTCGTGCGGCTCGTCGCTTCGGAGATCCTCGAGGTCGAGGTGCTGCGCGCAAGCCGCCGTGTGGGTGGCGATACGAGTGCCGCTCGGGCACAGCTAGCGGCGGTGCGGCTGATGCCGCTCACCGACGAGATCCGCGCGTTGGCGGGCGAACTGGACCCGCCGTCGATCAGATCACTGGACGCGATTCACGTCGCCAGCGCGCTGAGCCTTCGCGAACGACTGAAGGGCCTCTTCACCTACGACGAGCGGATGTCCAGCGCCGCCCGTGACGCCGGGCTGGACGTGTACGCACCGCGATAGCGCGAAAGGCCAACTCCTGCTCCAGCGATGGGGCAACGCCTCGGTGAGACATCGGCCCAGGCGACTTGGGGAATAGGACCTATGCGTTGCCCCGCTTGCGGCCGCCCTCTGGTCCGACGCTTCCAGCCGCCCACTCCGCGACCCGACGCGCTCGTGTCTCAGTCTCGGCAGAGTGCTACACGATAGTGCTACCGTCTTTGGATGGCTTCTCGCCACCCCCGCTTGGGAGTTGAACGCGACCCGGAGGTTGAGCGTGCGCTCGCCCTGACAGGCCCGCTGCTCGATCCTGCCGAGACGCGCTCGGCGGCGGCGCAGATCCGTGCGCTCACGCTGCGCGGCGCGCAGGCCGTGCTCGCGGGCGCCGACCACGATGCCCAATTGCAGGCCCGGCTCGCTGAGCGCTATGGGGCAAAACCCAGCCGGGGAAGCTTGCTGGATCTCGACCCGCCACCGGGCAAGCCGAACGCCGCAGATTCTACGCCGGCATCTGATGCACTGCGCTGGGTTCGCGGGGAGTGAGCGCCGCCTACATCGACGCCTCCGCGCTCGTAAAGCTGTTCAAGCCTGAGCGCGAGACAAACGCCTTCCGAGCCGCCCTAGGAGACTGGCCCGTGCAGGTCGCCAGCGAGCTGATCCGTGTCGAGGCGGTGTGCACGGCCAGACGCCTCGGTGGCGAAGACGTCCTCCAGCGCGCCGAGTCGGCTCTCGAGCTGATCAACCTGATCCCAATATCTCCGGAGATCATCGAGCTTGCCACGGGCGCTCATACGCCACCGCTACGGGCAATGGATGCTATCCATCTCGCCACGGCACTCACGATGCGCAAGGACCTCGGGGCCGTCTTCGTCTACGACAACGACCTACACGCCGCCGCGCTGGCCCATCAACTCAACGCCCTCGCGCCCCACTGAACTCGCCGCGACGGCGCCAGGGCACAGCCTGGCTCGAGGCGAACCGGCGCTACGGCGCTACGATGCGGAGCCCAGCGCCGACATAGCCAGTTGGTGAACCGGTCGCCGAGATCCTGGCGCTTTGAAGCGCTGATGAGCTCGCAAATTTGCGAGCTTTTCGAGGGCGGTGCGAGTCGAGTTCGCTGGCGCCGCTCGAGGTTTCCATTACGGGCGAGCTGGGTAGTAGTAGCTTGAGCTAAACGTTTAGCAGGACGACTCGATCGCCCAGGGGTGAGCCACGCATGAGTGGGTACGCCAAGCGAGCTGTTGGCACGGCAATCGTTACGGTCGCGGTAGTGGCCGCGATAGTGCTCTACGTAGCGCTCTATCTGACGAACGTACCCGGATCGGTCGCGGCGACACGCACGCCCGCCGGCGCCCAGCTCTACCTCGCCACCGTGCCGGAAGCTGAGAGGAGCGATCCCCACCCCACGTGGGTTTCCTTCTACGCGGTCAACGCGACCGCCGGTGACTGGCGTCACGTCACGACCTACGAAGTCCCGGCCAACTCGCTGGTGCGCATCACGATCTACCAGTTCGACGGCGCCTCGGGTCTGCGCAACCCGTTCATAAACCAGGTGGCCGGCACCGTTGGAGGCGTCATGACGCTCGACGGCAAGGTCACGCGGACGATCCCCCCCGAAGAAGCGTCGCATGCGTTCGCGCTACCGCAGCTGGGCATCTCTGTCCCGCTCCAGGGCGTGGAAGAAGAAGCCAAGAACGCGTGCGAACACGCGCCGTGCTCGCTGGCCAACGCCCACCACACGATCTCGTTCGTGATCCACACGCCAGGAAAGGGCCTCTACCGCTGGCAGTGCTTCGTGCCGTGCGCGGCGGGATTCATCACGGGCTTCGGCGGGCCGATGCAGACGGTCGGCTACATGGGCGGCTTCCTCAAGGTCGTATGAGCGTAGACGGCGCCAGGCGCGAGGAGCGCTCCCGTCACGACGTACGCAACGTCACGCTGTTGTGGCTGCTCCTGAGCGCGATCATGACGCCGATCGTCGTCTACGTCTTCGGGCCTCACCTACCGCCGGGGCACGGGTCCAACGAAGCCGCGGGTCAGGTTACGGACAACACGGTGCTGCTCGCGGTCGCGACGCCGATCGCGGCGGGCGTGCTCGTGTTCATCGCCTACTCCGTGTGGGCGTTCCGTGATCGCGAACCGCAGCTGCAGGCCGAGGGTGCCGCGGTTAGCGGCAACCCGAGCGTGCAGTTCTGGTGGATTCTCGCGACGGCCACAGTGGCGCTCTCGCTCTCCGCATATGGGATCACCCGGCTGCTCGAAACCGGCGCCGGCGGCGGGCAGGGGCCCGAACCGATCGCTGTTCCGCCGCACGCCTCGAGCGCGCTCCAGGTGCAGGTGATCGCCCAGCAGTGGCAGTTCACGTACCGCTGGCCCTCCTACGGTGGTGTCCAGACACGCGCAATCGAGCTTCCAGCCCACAGGCTGATCGAGTTCAACGTCACCTCGCTCGACGTGATCCACTCCTTCTGGGCGTATCAGCTCGGGGTTAAGGCCGACGCCAACCCGGGCGTCAACAACATCGCCTACGTCACGACCAGGGGGCCACTCGCATTCGAGGTCCGCTGCGCCGAGCTGTGCGGCGTCTGGCACGGATACATGTACAACAGCGGGCGCGTCGTGCCGCGCGCAACGTTCGCGGCCTGGATCGCACAGCAACGGCGCCAGTACGCGCCTGCGACGCGCACCCTCCCACCCTACTCGAAGACCTACTTCCCACCCCCGCTGAGGAGGGCCGGATGAGCGCGGCGGAGCTCGCGGGAACGCCCCCCGGAGCGATGTCTGCCCGCGCACCGCTGTGGCGGCGGCTAATCGGCTTCAACCTGCTCACCGGGATCGTGCTCGGCGTCGGCGGCTGGTTCCTCGGCCACTGGATCGGCACGGAAATCCACGGCGAAAGCCTCGCCTACTTCTCCGCGGCGGCGGGCGAAAACGACATCGCGGTCATGCTCGGCTACCTGCTCGGCGTGATCGGCTTCCTGATCGGCCTCGGCTTCGCCGTCTACCCGAGCCGGCGCCTGCTCGGGGGCAAGCCGACGCTCGCCGAGCGAGAGTCCCCCGAGCAAGGGCTGCTGCGCTACTTCAGTCTCTGCACCGACCACAAGGTGGTCGCCAAGCAGTACATGGTCGGCATCGGGTTCTTCTTCTTCATCGGTGGGCTGAACGCGATGGCGATACGCACCGAGCTGCTGCAGCCCAACACCCACGTCTTCGGCGCCAACCAGTACCTCACGCTCGTCGGGATGCACGGGTCGATGATGATGGGCGTGTTCACCTCGGGCATCCTCGGGCCCTTCGCGAACTGGCTTGTCCCGATCATGATCGGCTCGCGGCGGATGGCCTTCCCCCGCATCGAGTCGCTCACGTTCTGGCTGCTGATGGCCGCCGGCGTCGTCCTGGTCACGACGATCTTCTTCGGCGGCTTTCAGACGGGCTGGACGGGTTACCAGCCGCTCGGCGACCAGGGCACGGCCGGCTACGACGCCTACATCGGCTTCTTCGCGCTCGTCGGCGTTTCGATGATGCTGCTGGGCTTCAATCTGATCGCGACGATCGTCACGATGCGCGCTCCGGGCATGACCTGGTCGCGCCTGCCGATCTTCGTGTGGTCGGTGCTCGCGACGTCTGGGCTGATGGTGCTCGCGGCACCGGTGTTGATCGCGGTGCTGCTGATGGCGGCGATGGACCGCAGCGTGCAGACGGCGTTCTTCATCCCGGGTCAGGGCGGGAGCCCCTACCTGTTCCAGAACCTCTTCTGGGTGTTCGGCCACCCGGAGGTCTACGTGCTCGCGCTCCCCGGGTTCGGGATCGTGCTCGAGCTGCTGCCCGTATTCACGCGCAAGCCGTTGTGGAGCTACCGCCTGGCGGTCGCAGGGATCCTCGGCGTCGGGATCCTGAGCTTCTTCGTTTGGCAGCACCACCTCTTCGTGTCCGGCATCAACGCCGATCTGCGGCCATTCTTCTCGCTCTCGACCGAGCTCATCTCGATTCCCACCGGGTTCATCTTCCTGTGTGCGCTCGGCACGCTGTGGCGCGGCCGCATCCACCTCACGGTGCCGATGCTGTTCTGCTTGGCGTGGGCGTTTAACTTCCTCTGGGGCGGCGTCTCAGGCGTGTTTCTCGCGGACGTGCCAAGCGACGTGACGACGCACGGCAGCTTCTTTGTGATGGCCCACTTCCACTACACGATCATGGGTGGGCTGATCTTCGCGTTCTTCGCGGCGATCTACTACTGGGTGCCGAAGATGTACGGCGTGAAGCTCTCCGAACGCCTCGGCAAGGTGCACTTCTGGATCATGTTCCTGGCCTTCAACTCCACTTTCGCGCCGCTCTTCGCGCTTGGCTTTATGGGCATGCCGCGGCGTGTGGTCACCTACGCGACGAACCTGCAGGGACTGAACGACTGGGTGAGCGCCTCCGCGTACGTGCTCGGGCTCTCGCTGCTCCTGTTCCTCGTGAACGCGGTCTGGTCGCTCGTCTTCAAGCGCGAGCCGGCGGATGTCAACCCGTGGCGGTCGAAGTCGATCGAGTGGCAGCTGCCGACGCCGGTTCCGCTGCACGACTTCGACCAGCTGCCCGTGTTTGACGGCGATCCCTATCCCTACGGCGACGGGCGTGTGCCAGCGCCCGCGGTCGCGCGGGCCGAGGGAGGAGCGTAGGCGATGGAGGCCTCAGCGCCGCTCACCGAGCAGGTCCAGGCCGAGCCGCCGGACTGGCAGCCGCACGCGATCCGGTTCGGCGGACGGCTGCTGTGCGGCTCGATCACGTTCTTCTTCGTCTCCTTTCTCTTCGCGTACTTCTACCTGCTCGCGCTCAACACCAATGGCCATTTCAGGATCGGGAGCACGCAGCCGCCGGTGGGGCTGGGCACGGCGATCGCCGGGCTGCTGCTGATCGGCGCGATCGTCTATCGCCTGGCCGCGCGCCGCCCGTTTGCGGACGTGCTGCCGGCGGGGGTGCTCGCGCTGGCGTGCACGCTCGCCGCGGTCGCGCTGCAGTTCTACGAGTACACGACGCTCAGCTTCGGCGCCGCGAGTGGCGGTTATGCAGCGGTCTTCTTCGGCTGGACCGCGTGGTACGCGGTGCTCGCGCTGATCGGCGCCTATTGGATCGAGATCCAGGTCGCGAGCCTCGTGCGCTCGCGGGTCGGCGCCAGCGAGCGACGCGCGCGGCGCGAGGGCGTGCCCGCCGACGACGAGGAGCTGCTGCGCGCGGGCATCGAGGCGTCCTCTTTCTACTGGGCGTACTTCGTGGCGATCGGCATCATCGCGTTCATCGTCCTCTACCTGGTCTGACGCGATGAACCTGAGCACCTGGTCCTGGGATCCCTCGCTCATCTACGTGGTGCCCGCGACGGCCCTCTACGCGCTGGGGAGCCGGCCGAAGACGGGGCGGCCGAGCGCCCTGGAGGCGGCCGCCTTCTACGCGGGGCTGCTGTCGATCGTGCTTGCGGTCGACTCTCCGATCGATACCTATGCGGACGCACTGCTGTGGGTGCACATGCTCCAGCACATCGTCCTGCTCACCGTCGCGCCGCCACTGATTCTGCTCGGGCGCCCGTGGCCGACGATGTGGCGGGCGCTGCCGCTCGGCGCGCGCACCGTGCTCGCGCGTGAAGTGGCCTCCTCGCGCCTCGCCGCACCGCTGCGCGCGCTCGCGAAGCCGCTCGCGGCGTGGATCCTCTTCAACGCGACGATCGTCGTCTGGCACATCCCCGCCGCGTACGACCTGACCGAGCGCAACGGCGCGGTACACGTCTGCGAGCACGCGATGTTCTTCTTCTTTGGCCTGCTCTTCTGGGCGCGGGTCATCGACGTCGGCCCGCTGCGACCGCACCTCCAGTGGCCGGCGCGGATTGCCTACATAGTGGGCGCGATGATCGTCGGCTGGGTCCTCGCGATCGTCTTCATCGTCGCACCCCAACCGATCTACCAGCACTACGCGGACCTCCGGACCCGTCCCGGCGGGATCAGTGCGCTCACCGACCAGCAGCTCGCGGGCGGGATGATGTGGGTGGGGGGCTCGATCGCGTTCACGATCGCGCTGCTGGTCGGGCTGTATCACTGGGTCGCGCCCGAGCCGCCGGCGCGCGCGCCGGTGTTCGATCCGGTCGGCTTCCCTCCTCCGCCCGACGGCTCCTCGCCGGCGCCGAACGGCTCGCCCATCCCCGTGCCATTGGAGGGCACGCTCACGAGATGAGGAGGCTGAGCAGATGACAACGGTGGTGCTGGCGTCGTCGATCCTTTCGGGCTCGCTGCTGTCGATGCTCGTCCCGATGGCCATGGTAATCGCCATCATCGCCTGGGGCGTGTTCCTGATACGGCGTCACGAGCGTCACCGCGAGCACGTCGATTCACGCAACCGACCGCCAGCAGGCGCGGACGCGTCCCAGGGTTCGCGCTCGCACCAGGAGGGCTGATGGACCCCGCTTCTGCGCCGGCGACGCCGCTGGGAGCACGGCGGTCTCGGAGCGTCCGTGGCTGGCGCTGGCTCACCGCCGCGGCGGTGGCGTAGGGGCGATCGTGCCGCGGACCCTCGGCTCGGACACGCGGCGGGCACTCGTGCTCGGCGTCCTCGTGGGCGCCGGCGTCTCCGCGCTCGTGGTGGGCGCCCTCGCGTTCACCCGGCCGTCACCGTCGCAGACCGCCGCGCTCGCGAGCAACCCTACGCTCGACCCGGGCACGCCGATCCACGGGGTCGCCCCCGACTTCACGCTGACCGATCAGTTCGGGCGAGCCGTGTCGCTGTCCGCCTTCCGCGGCAAGGTCGTGATCCTCGCCTTCAACGACCCGCAGTGCACGACGATCTGCCCGCTCACCACCACCGCGATGGTCAAGGCCAAGCGGCTCCTCGGGCCGGCGAGCGCCCGGGTGGAACTGCTGGGCGTCGGCGCAAATCCCGCGGCGACCGAAACACGCTGGGTGCGCACGTACTCGCAAGTGCACGGGATGATGCACGCCTGGCACTTCCTCAATGGTCCGCTCGCACGCCTGGAGCGCGTTTGGCACGCGTACGGGATCGAAGCGCAGATCGTGGCTGGTCAGGTCGACCACACCCCCGCCGTGTACGTAATCGACACGCAAGGGAAGCTCTCACGCCTGTTCATGACCCAGATGTCCTATGCGAGCGTGGGACAGCTCGCATCGCTCTTCGCACGGGCGGCCGCGAGCTTGCTGCCGGGGCATCCGCCGGTGCGTTCCGCGGTCTCCTACGCCCAGATCCCCTTGATCGAACCGACGACTAAAGTGACGTTGCCGCGGGCCGGCGGTGGCAGCGTGCGGCTCGGCCCGGGCGCCAAATCGCGGCTGATCCTGTTCTTCGACACGTGGGACTCCGAGGTGACGGGCCTCGCGCGGGAACTCGAGGCACTCGACGCCTACGCCGAATCCGCGGGCCGCGAGGGACTGCCGGCGCTCACGGCGGTCGACGAGGCGAGCGTCGAGCCATCGCCCGCCGCACTCCCGCGATTCCTCAGGTCACTGCCCCACCCGCTCCCTTACCCGATCGCGATCGACTCGAGCGGCCGTCTCGCGGACGGCTACCGGGTTCAGGACGAGCCGTACCTGGAGCTGATCTCGCCGTCGGGCGGCTTCCTCTGGTACCACGATGTGAGCACGGGAGGGTGGCTCACCCGCGCCGCGCTGGTCAGCCAGATACGTGCCGCGCTCGCCCCCGCCCCAAGTTCCACGGAGACGGGCGCCGATGCGCGTCGGGAGCTGGCGAGCTCACCCCCCGCGCTTGCAGAACTACACCGCCAGGCCGGTCAGCTCATCGGCTCCGAGTCGGTGCTTGCGGCTCGCCTGCGCGGCCTGCGCGGTTATCCAGTGGTGCTCAACGTGTGGGCGTCGTGGTGCGGGCCCTGCCGCTCGGAGTTCCCGCTGCTCGCGAACGCATCCGTGACGTACGGACGGAGGGTCGCGTTCCTCGGCGCAGACACCGAAGACCAGGCGGCGAACGCCCGCTCGTTTCTGGCCGACCACCACGTCGCATACCCCAGCTACGAAGCCAGCACGGAAGCGCTCAGCTCGCTCGCCGCGTTCGAGGGCGTCCCCACCACGATGTTCTTCGATCGCGAAGGAAAGCTCGTCCACGTGCACTCCGGCCAGTACGAGGCGCAGGGGACGCTCGATCACGACATCGAAAGCTACGCGCTCGAGGATTGACCACTCATTCTTCTTCGCCGGCAGGTTCCTTCTCGTGCGAGGATTCGATGAGGTGGAAGTCGTTCGAGCGAGCGGGGAAGGCGCAGTAGGCCTCCGTCGTCCCGGCATCGCGGACGCTTCCACCATCGTCGTCGCAGCGACCTTCGTTGGCGTCGTATTCGCGCATCTCTTCAAGAGTCAATGGCTGCGCGCCGGGTTGGTGGCGCCCGATTGGCTTTCGCGCGCCACGACTGATGCCGGTGCTGGTGGCGCCAACGGTAAGACTGTGCGTGCCCTGGGTTGCGGACCCAGAGCCCGCGCCGCATCCGGCGAGGGCCGCGCTCGCCGCAAGCACGCTCAACGGCAGGCTCAGCGATAGCCCACGGGCCACTGCGAGCTCCTATCGCCTCGCAGGCGCTGCCGAAGCCATCCGCTGCGAACTTTCGCTCATGGTCTGATGTCGAGAGTACCGCGGGAGGCGTCTTCTCGGTGCTGCAGGACCCTTACATGCCCCCCATCGATCCAGGCAGCGTCAGGCCGGGAAGACTCCCGGGGGCAACGGCCATCAGAAGGAGAGCAGCTGGTCAGCCAAAGCAGTACGGTCGCAGAATGCTTCGGACCCTACAGCGCGGGCCGACTGGCTCATCCGATGGACAAGACCCTCGGCTGCCGACGGATGCCAGGCTGTCCCAGGAGACTCAGCCGGCCTCCCTCCCAGGGGTCCAGCGACGCTAGGATACGAGGCCACGCCGACGTAGCTCAGCCGGTAGAGCACTCGCATGGTAAGGAAGGGGGCGCAGGAAGCAGTCACCATCTGCGCCCCCGAAAAGACCTCAAGTACAAACGCACTCTCTGGGACAGGCTGGCCTTCGGAGGGAGACGCCGGAGGATGTCGCGGGGGCGCTTTGGGGGCGTCAGGCGCTTGGGATGCGGCCTGGGCAGGCCGAGGTCGCCGCATCGTGGCCCGGCGCAGGCAAACCCTCGGCTCTAGCCTTCTATAGACATAGACGTGCGCCCGAAGCCAATCCGTGGAGTTGAGATTCGCAAGCGTCGCCGCCGCGGAGGCCAGGTCTATTACGTCTACCGAGTCCGGTTCCAGAACGCGAGGGGCGAGCGCGCCCAGCGAACATTCGACACCGCACAGGACGCCCTGGACTTCCGTGCGCGCCTGCGGCTGCTCAAGCGCGGAGACCTCGTCGTGCTCGAAGCCGGCAACGAGACGCTCGAGCAGTTCATGGGCGACTTCTGGCGTCTGTATGCCGAGACCCACCTGGAGAGGAGCACCCGCAGAAAGTACTGCTGCCCTGTGGAACGCGCACATCGAGAGGCGGCTCGGCGCGATGGAGCTGCGCCAGATCACCCCGCTGGCCTCAGCGAGTTCATCCTCGAACTCCAACAGGCCGGGGCAGGCGCAGCCACGATCCGAAGTTGCCTGGGCCTGCTGCTGAGCATGTTCGCGCGGGCCGTGGAATGGGACAGGGCGAGCGCCAACGTCGTCAAGCTGATCGCCAAGCCGCGTGCCCCGCGCGTGCGGGCGATCAAGCCGCTGCGCCCCGTCGTGGTCGAGGCGCTACGGCAGCAGATGCTGCGCAACCACGACCACGGGCTGCGAGACGCCACGCTCGTGAGCGTCCTCGCGTACGCCGGCCTGCGCCCCGAGGAGGCCCTCGCCCTGGAATACCAGCATGTGCGCAAGGCGACGATCCTGGTCGAGCAGAAGTGGATCGACGGAGAGATCGTGCCCGGTCAGAAGACCACCCGCCCTCCGCGGTGCCCGCCGCTGCCCGATGCGCTGCGCGGCGATCTGCGCGAGTACCGCCTGGCGTGCGGCGATCCAGACGGCCTGATCTTCGCGCGTCCCGGCGGCGCGCCCTGGCGCGATCACGACTGGCGCGACTGGCGATCACGCGTCTGGCAGCCGGCGTGCGCAGCGATCGGCATCGCCACCATCACCGAAACCGCCGCCGTGTACGCGGGCAAACGCAGAATTAGTCTGACCTACGATGGTCCCGTGCCCTACGATCTGCGCCACAGCTTCGCGAGCCTGCTGATCCATGAGGGCAAGCACTCGATCATGCAAATCTCCGAGTGGATGGGCCACAGCGCCGCAACCCTGCTGACCCACTACGCGCACCTCATCGCCGATCTGCCGGGCGGGCCGGGCCTGCCAGACGAGAATGCGATCAAGACGGCGCGCGGTACCGCGAAGCTCAGGACGGGAAGCAGTCAGATAGTACCTGGGGGTAATAACATCATTACTCACTGGTACTATCCTTAGCGTGATGGACGACCGTATAGGACACCTGTTCCCCGCCGGTGGCCCAGTGCCCGCCGATCTGGTGATCGGGCGCACCGGTGACATCGAGGAGATCGTGCGTCGATCGCGCGAGGCGATCCACACGATGCTGACCGGGCCACGCCGGATCGGCAAGACGACAGTCTGCACGGCGGTGTGCGAGCAGCTTCGCCGGGACGGCACGGTGGTCGTCGACATCGAGGTCCCCGAGCGCGCGGACGCGAAGGACCTGCTGCAGCTCATCGTGGACCGCTGCAACCGGATCTCACGCTCGGCGGCAACTCGCGGACTCCTGCGGGTGGCGCTGCCCCTAATCGAGCAGACGCTCGCCGATCAGGGGATACCACTCGACCTCGGCCAGCTCGCCGTTCAACCCGGCCCGCTGCCGACACGGAAGATCCTCGCCCTGCCGCTGGCGCTGGCCGAGGAGAGGGACAGGCCGGTCGTCCTCTTCCTTGACGAGCTGCAACGCGCCGCCGACTACGCCGACGGTGAGCAGCTGCTCGGAGACCTCGTCGACCTCTACAGCGGCAACACCAAAGTTGTCGTGCTCGTGGACGGCAGCGACGAGCGGGCGCTCGACGGGATGCTCGATGCTCCGGCACAGTTTGGCAAGCTCGTCGATCGGCTGACCCTCGATCCAAGAATCTCCGCCGACATCTGGCGCCTGGGTCTCGCGGAGCGCTTCGTCCAAGCGGGCCTTGAGCTGGCACCCGAAGTGCTTGAGCAGCTAAT
Organism: uncultured Solirubrobacterales bacterium; assembly: GCA_963715925.1. Classification (GTDB taxonomy): domain Bacteria; phylum Actinomycetota; class Thermoleophilia; order Solirubrobacterales; family Solirubrobacteraceae; genus Palsa-744. The sequence continues at coordinate 1,045,561 of OY970282.1, forward strand.
CAAGTTCGGGGAAGGGCGCCCGTACCCGACGATGACGGCAGCTCGATACGCAGCCCTGGGCGCCCGCAAGCTCGGGAGCACCACGGTCGAAGCATTCGATGTCCAGATGGCCATCGACGAGGCGCGACGACATCTCGCGGAGGACGACCATGCCTGAGACCGCGCAGAAGACCGGGAACGCCGAAGTGCTGACCGGCCGCATCGCCGAGTACCAGGAGCTACTCGACGTGCTCGACCAGCGGCCCGGCCTCACGGTCATCTCCAGCGACCCCTGGAGCGGCACGAGCGCCCTGCTGGCCGCCGCGATCGACGAGCTCCACGGCACGCGCGTACTGGTGGACGCACGCAGCTGCGCGGACAGCCGCGACCTCGCGATGGCGATCGCCGACACAGCCATCGCCACGCTTGCCCCCGAGGCGGCCGCATGGTGGGCGCAGACAGCGCCACCCTCGAGCGCCGCCGGCCTGCGACTCGCACGGACCCTGCACCAGAGCGGCATCGATCTCGAGGATCTTCGCTCCAAGGCCGGCACAGAGACAGGCGAGTACCACCTTACTGACGCCATCGAGCTGCTGCTCGCACTCGCCGACGGCGACGCGCTGCTGGCGATCGACCACCTCGGACTGATGCTCTCATCCCTACCCGACCACGAGACCCGCCAGTTCCTTGGAGACCTCCGCGCCGCCCGCCAGCGCCACCCGCATCTGGACCTCGTTCTGGTCGAACATCCCGACGGCCCCAGCAGCAGAGCCCTGGAGGACAGCAGCCACCCCCTCTACCACGCCGGACAGCTCATACACATCCGCCGAGCGAGGCCATCACGCTTCATCGACGACCTCGTAATCACGCGCCCTTGGACCAAGGCACGCGTCGAGTTGATCGGCGCCGCAGCCGAACTCGCGGCCGGCGTGCCGGCTCTCACCTGGCGCATCATCGACCTCGCGCCCTCCCGTGGGGAGGACGACCAGACCCGCGCGCTCGCCGGCTGGCGACGTCTGCGCGAAGCGACCGCAAGCCTGACGGCCCGCGAGTGGGATCTGCTCAGGCGCGTCCATCCAAGCGCGCAGCCGGTCATAGCCGCGATCAGCGTCGGGCTCAGGCCACACACCGTCGCAGCCAACCCCAAGAGCGTCAACGACGCCCTCGCGCGCCTGCGCGAACTCGGCCTTGCCTGGCAGCCACAGCCACGCACATGGGCGCTGGCGGATCCGTTGCTCGCCGCGTGGGCGAGCGACCACCCGCCTCCGTGGGCACGGCGCCGGGGAGGGTAGGGCAGACATGGGCGCGGTGTCAATCGCTCGACTGGGCGGGAGCGCCGCTACCTCCCAGGCAAAACGAGCGCCCGTCGGCCGTGGTCGGATATGCCCTGTCTTCGTCCAGAGGAGGTGTTGCTCGGCGCAGGACGAGACGTCTCCTCATTCAGAAAGCACGAGCGAAGCCCGTACATCAGCTGCGTTATATTGACTCGGCTACACCTGAAGAGTGGGCGTCTTCAATCAGAGATAATTGCAGCGACTGGTCTCGTAGCTCGGCGCGAAACTCCAAACCTGAATCGATGACGGCGGCAAGGTCAGCGTATGCCGCCGCCAACGCCTCCCCGAGCATCTCGCCTCCTCGGAAAATGCCAACGCGTTGTGGCGGATCGTCTGCTTGGACGCGCCGGATATCGACTGGGCCGTCAGGCGTTGCGGCGACAAGTGCGATCGTAGTTTTAGCGATCCCAGCGGATAGCAGAGGCCCGAGTAGGCCCCGTCCCCGGGATCGTGTGTACTCAAGTAGGTCGAGCAGATCGCCAGCGGTGCCACCGAACTTATCCCGCCACTGTTCGATCGACAGTCCTTGTAACCACTGTCGCAACCCGTCGGCCGTCGCGCCGCCCTCCGCCTCCCCGGCCTCTGCGACGCGCTGTGCGAACGCACGGGATCGTAGCCCCGAAGTGATGAGGGCAACGGCGCCCACGCGGTTCACGCCATATCGGACAAAGAGCGGAAGATCGGGACACAGCTCGTCCTCAACTCCGTGCTCGGCCATCCTGCTCGCCGCGAAGTGGAGGACGACCCTCAGCGTCCAAGCTAGATAATGCTCACACTGGCCCGAGACCATATTGACCACTTGCTCGATCGCATACTCGCGATTCTCCACACCTGCCAAGAATTTCGTCGCCAGATCGCTGATCTCAGCGCCGCTAATCCATTCGCGAAGAAAATGGCCCGGCCCGACCGCTATTCGCGTTTTGGCCTTCGGCGTCGGCCTAAACTCCCAGGTACTGGGTGACTCCCGTAGCTCCAGTATCCGTGACAGCCCGCCCGCCGCTTCAAGGATGTCGATAGCCGTCAGAGCATCGCGTATGGAAAGGCCTACGGCGTTTGCTGCCTCCGCGTGCGTCGCCACGTCAGCTCCAATCTCGTCTAGCAGGCGTGCGCTCGGGAGAGATGTCCCAGTTTGCGCCCATCGACGTCTTGCCGGTACGCCGACGCTGTAGTAAGCGTCTCGGACTGCAGTCGCCACCTCGCGCCAGCGAGCTTGTTGACTAGCATTGAGTTGCTGAAATCCAAGAGTTGCCTGGAGGGCTCCGTCGAGATCAGACGCGGACGGGACTTGGTTCAGCTCGTCAAAGCCCGTCATCAGAAGCCAGACAAAGCTGATGAACTCGTCTATCTCCTTGGCATGATGGGCGAATACCGCGTCAGCAGCATGATGTGAGACTTCCTCGAAGACCGCCAGCGTCTCCAATGCCTCCTCTGTCGCTAAGCGTGAGGTAACCGTAAGATCCTCATCAGCGGGACGCATCCGGTCAAAGTCGCCTTTCCCCGGCTGCCCTGGCTTGCAGATGACTACCCAGCCCTCGGTCTCTTTCGTCGCGCGCCCGGCTCGACCCATAGCGTTGATCAGCCGCGCGCCGAGGATTTGCGACCCTGTATCCTGGCCCTCGTACCGCGTCTCAGCGACGACGACCGTACGCACTGGAAGGTTCACACCCTCCGTCAGAGTCGTTGTCGCAGTGAGATACAGGAGACGTTCGGCGCGCAGTGCCTCCTCGAGGGCCTCAAGGACGTCTGTCGGAAGCCCAGCATGGTGGTAAGCCACGCGGTGTGCAAGCAGCGGAACCAAAGGATGCTCATCACCGAGCCGTGCGCGCACGAAGGCGGTGAGCTCGCGCGTAACACCGGATGGCGGCGCTAGAGCAGCTACGGCACGCGCCATCTGGCGTGCCATCACGCGCGTCGACATTACAACGAGAACGGGCCCGGCGTGGCCCACAGCCGCGACGATTCGTGCGTTCATGATGTACTGCGGAGTGCTCGAATCATGGCGTTCTTTCTCTCTTACGCCGGCATCGCTTATGCGGAAGACTAGGGAGCCAATGGGTTCTGTGATTGCAACTTCCCGTGGTTCCAGCCCCTCGGCTGGGCGCAGTTGGACACGCCCGCGAAGCGGATAGCGCACTCGTTCCGGCCACTTGGTTGACGCCACGGTCTCACGCTTCGGAGCGTGCCAGTCTGCATCGGTATAGAACACGGCGTGCAGACGACGAGGACCACGCCACTCAGACGCAAAGAGGCGACCCGCCTGCTCGGGACTCATCCAACTCATGACTTGGGCGCGATTGCCCAAGGCAGCCGACAACAACACGAGGCGGTGATCGGAGAGCCGAGTCTTCCAATTGAGCAGGGCCAGAACCCACTCAAGCCCAAAGCCACGTTGCGGATCCGCCACTAGGTGGGCCTCATCAAAAATGAACATCCCGTAGCGATTGAGCACGCCATCCGTGTCGTGTCGAAGGAGATGCCCGAGGCGCTCCGGAGTCATGACGTCGATACTTGGCGCTGGCAGCTCTTCGAGTGCTCCTATAAGGAAGTCCGGCAGATCCGGTGGCAGTTCGCGCTGAATGGCCCGCAAACGCAGTCGGAGCGCGTCGCGCACCTCTCGTCCGAGGCTTCTCATTGGCGCCACGTAGCAGACGCTGTCGCTCGCCGTCGCGAGATGGGTCAATGCCAGGATCTGCGCGACAAGAGTCTTACCAGCACTCGTCGGTAGCGACATGACCACCCGCTTAGTCGTAGGCGCAAAAATACTCGGGTCGCTTCCAAACAGTTCACGCTGCGGCGGCCAGAGCGTAGCGATCGGCGGGTCGGTGAAGACGAGCGCCTGCTTGACTGCTCGGGGAACGTCGGGTGGCAAGCCTTGCCATACAGATGCGGCTGTATCCTCATCGACCAAGGAATTGAGGTGGGCCGCAACCCACCTGACGTCGAGGTCCGTCGTGCCCGGCTCGGGGGCCGCCGCGGCGCGCAGGAGCTCCCGCGCCTCGTCGAGCCGGCGCTCTGCTCCCCCAGCAAGGAAAAGTCTAAGACGCTCGGCTCCCTCGACAATTTGATAGGCAGCACCGAAGGCGGTCCGTGTTAGATCCTCTACGCCTACCTCTCGGGCGAGATCACGGAACTCTCGTTTCAAGTTGGTCAAGAGATTCCGCAGATACCACATCTCCAACCCAAGAAACGTCAGCCCTACTTGGAACGGAATGACGGGCAGACTATCGACCAGAGCCACCCGCTCCTCGTCCCAGAGCGTGCTGCGCGCATACCGGTACACGGCCATAGCATTGGGGCTCATTTCACCCCGCTCATATCCGATCGCGGCACCGAATGCGATTCGAAAGCGATCGATGCGCGAGCGTCCCCGGTCGCGCAGAGCAAGATCAAGAATGTGTGCGCTGACCTGGAACGCCTGGCGTTGCCGTGCTGTGCTGTAACGATCTAGGCTCGCGGGTGCCGATGCGATGCCATGGAGATACCAGCCGACCGCCAGTGCGGTGTCCGGTATGCGCGGCTGCTGTATGAACAGATTGACCTCGGCCTGCGCGATTAGATTTTGCAGCTCTGCCGGCGTCGGAAGCCGCTCGCTATCGCCGAGTGCGACGGCTAGGGCGTCGCGGTTTAGAGCGCGGTCCATATCTGGTCTCGTACCGCAGCTGCGAACATCGGAAAACTGCCGAGGCCGACGACCAGCCCTGCGAGTTGGTCCACCGGAAGGTCGGGAAACCGCTTATGCATCGTTCCGAAACATGTCTTGGGGAGGTAGGTCTCGGACGTTGAAACCGCTACTCCTACTCCCGCTCTGGGATCCCGCTCAAGCCACAAGTCCGAGAGCCCAGCATAAAGTTGTGCAAGATCCGGTGCGTAGTTGTCGGCAAGGGTCGTAAGTTGTGCGAGATAGAACTCGGCGTTCTCGCTCAGCTGAGAGTATGCGCGGCCAACGGTCCGGGAGACGGGACCTTCGCTGTCGTGCTGCTTGATCTCCCAGAGGCGGAAGATAAGGGTCGCATCCTTTCGCTGGTAGACAACCAGCCCATCCCCGCCCGGCGTCGTGACGGAGAACCCAGGACCCTCAATCCTTCGCAACTTTAGGTCGGCAGGAAGGTTCTCCTGGGCGAGGATGTACCAGATGTACTCGGCGACCAATCCTTGGATATGCTCGGCAGGCCGTGGTTTGCTCGGCAGGCCAAAAGCAGGTTGGATAAAGGGGGTGAGTCGGCGACTCTCCTCGGGAGGCATGGACTGCCCTTCCGTGACCGCTTGGCGCCACGCTTGATACCGTGGGTCGGCACCTCGGCACTGCCATCTCACCGCAGCGTCAGCGACAATCGCTACGGCTGCTTCGAGGTCAGCTGTTGCTGAGGCGGATAAAAGACCCCGGAACCATTTGCAGCGACTTGTGCCCCCTCGCTCTTGGAGTGGAAGCACCTCTGTCAGACGGGGCCTCTCGCCAGGGGGGGCTGTCATCAGTCCAAACCGTACCTGAAGGCGGTACGCGAACGATGTACGTCTGCGAACTCAGCGCGTCACGCTGCTCTATTCGCTGCTGGAGGAACCAGACTGTCGCTCCTGCATATAAGCGGGCATCCAAGCAGGAGCCCAACCCACTCCCCTTCCGGACGACGAGGGGGTCTGATCGTCGGCTGGCGCTTGCGCATTGCATGAGGTGTGCGGCGCGATCGTGACCGCGGCGGCCGCTCATCGCGGTCGGGGTTGGCTTGGCGGGGTATGGGTGCGGCGCGTGGGGCGGATGGCCTCGGCGAGCACCTACTCGCGCTTGCGTCGCGCGGCCGATGGAGTGGGCGCGTGGGATATCGAGCGTGACGCAGCGCGCCTGGCGTTGCGCGAACGCGACCTCGGCGGGCTCGTCGACGCGCTGCTCGACGAGGGCGACGTCGAGAGCGCATGGAGCATCGCGCACGAGGACCCCGACTGGGACCCGGGGCTGCCTTGGTACATGCTCGTCGTGGATGAGCTGCTGATCGAGACCGGCCGCCGCGTCTACGCCCGAGCCATCCCGGTCCTCAAGCGCGCTCGCCGCGCCGCCGAGGCGGCCGGCCAGAGCGAGTGGTTCACAGCCAGGATCGCTGATCTCCGCGAGCATCACCGCCGCCGCCCAACATTCCTCGCGATGCTCGACAAGGCCAGCCTCGGCTGATGCACCAACCGAGCGGCTTGCCGACCTTCCTGGGGGTGTATTCGCTCCCCCAGCAACTCGCCTAAAACACCCCCAGAGCTCATGGGACGATCAGAAATCGTTTGCTGGAGCGGGTTTTGAGCCAAGCCGACGCGGGGACTCGAACCCCGGACCCCCTCCTTACCATGGAGGTGCTCTACCAGCTGAGCTACGTCGGCGCGAACGATCAATCCTAGCGTTCCGGGGGCCGACCGGGTAGGATCGAGTTCTCGACGACCACCCGAGACTCCCCGTCTTCCTGGGGGTGTTTTTGGGGGCTTCCAGGGGGTGTTCTGGGGGTGTTTTGCTCCCGCCAAACAGTCCTTTGTAGTCCCCTCCAGGCACCGAAAACCCAGACAGGACGGGACCTCACGAGCCCAGGAGGGCCTCCATGCGCATCATGGTAAGCACGGGGTCGCCGGTTCGAATCCGGCCGTCGGCTCTCCCCCAAGGCCCGCCGCCGGGCCACGACGAAGCCCGCCCGCGGGCGGGCTGGCCGCAGGCGGGGCAAGAGCGAGGTTGCGATGGCCGGTCAGAGCTCGTCTCCCTCACGCGCCGCTGCGTCGGATGGCGGCATGGAAGAAGAGTTCTGTCGCTGAGCTGCTAGCCAGTGAGTGACCGTGGTGGGTCGGCTCGGATCGGTCATCGCCCTGATCTCCTGCAGGTTCTGCTGGTCGCGACGACTGACGCGTTCATGCTGGCGGAGGTGTTCATCCCAGGAGCCAACGACGAACTGCTCAAGGATGCGCCCGGGGTCGGCGGCGTCTCGCCACACGCGCCAACTGACCGCGCCCGTGCGGTGTCGCGCGTGGCGCACGCTATACAGCGCGTCGACGAGATCCTGCGCAAGCCCCGGCCTTGGCCGGTAGTCGAGCGTCACCAGCACCGGCCCCTCGCCCGGCGTCGCGCCGACGAGCCGGGGGCCTGGCCAGTCCCCGGCCGGCAACAGCTCAGCGGGCGGGATCGGTTTGAACGGCAGCCACAGGCCGGCTAGGGCGACGAGCACGAGCCCGATGGCGGCGGTGAGAAGCGCGCCGGTCAGCCCGGCGTTCTGCGCGATAACACCGAACGCCGCGCTACCAAGTGCGCCGCCGCCCTGGAAGATCACCAGGTAGTAGGACATGCCGCGAGCCTTGGCCCAGCCGGGGAGCGTCGTCTGATATTGGGAGTTGAGCGTCGACAGCGCGAGGATCCACGCGACGCCGCCGATCACGAGCGCCAACGCGGCGAGCGCACTGATTCGTACGTATGCCAGCGCCAGCGTCACACAGGCGAACAGGAGCGTGCTGGTAGTCATCATGGCGCCCGCCGTCATGCGCTCACGCAGGCGCGGCAGAGCGGCCGCACCGGCGACCGCTCCGATGCCCACGCCTGCGAGTAGCAGCCCGTAACCGCCTGAGCCGAGATGCAGCCGTGAGCGCGCAACCAGCGGTAGCAGCGCCCACAGCGAGTTGGCGAAGACCATGAACAAGCCGGCGCGCAACAGGATCACACGCAGTACCGGGCTCCCGGCGATATAGCGCGCCCCGGCACGGATCGCCTCAAAGACGTGCTCGGGCGCGGCGGCGCTCGGCGCGCGCGCGCGGCCCCGCCAGCGAGCGACCGCGCCGATGACCGGCAGGAAGCTCGCCGCGTTGACGAAGAACAGCGCGGCGGCGCTGGTTGCCGCGTACAGCGCGCCGCCTATCGCCGGACCGATTGCTCGGCTGAGGTTCTGGTTGACGGCGCCCAGCGCGATCGCCTGCGTTTGGTCCTCCGGCGCGACGAGTTCTGGCTGTAGCGTCTGCCAGGTGGGCGAGGTCAGCGTCTGCCCGATGCCGACGGCGAAGATCAGCGCGAGCAGAACCCACGGCGTCACGAGCCCGGCGAGCGCCAGCACGGCCAGAGCCACGGCGGCGAGCAGCATGAACGACTGCGACGCGATCAACAGCCGGCGACGATCGACGAGGTCGCCTATCGCCCCGGCTGGTATCGCGAGCAGGACGACCGGGAGGCCAGCCGCCGTCTGAATCAGCGCCACCAGCGTGGCGGACGTCGTGAGGGTCAACATCAGCTCCTGAGCACCGACCGTCTGCATCCAGCTGCCGACGTTGCTCAAGAACTGCGCCGAGGCCATCCTCGCGAAATCCGGAGAGCGAAACGGCGCCCACGCCGACGAGACGGTCGTCGCTGTGGCGCCATCCTGCGGCTTGGCATCTTCGGCGGACGCCGTCATCGCTGGCGTATTATCGGCTACCGGTGTTCTAGGTGATCCGCCGCTTGGCCGCGGACTCCCGTGGTCGAGACGCCGACCTCGGCGGCGACGTGCTGAACTTCTCGGGGGCTACACCGGGCATCATCATGAGTGAGATCACGAAACCCACCACGCACATACTCGAGTCGACGTCGGCGTCGGTGAGCTCCGGGGTGTTGGATCCTTCACGGCCGCCAGCCCTCACGATCGACGCGGGCGACATCGTGTCCTACCCGAACACGTGGACCCAATGGGGCAATCAGGCGAAGTTCGGGATGTCCTTCGCCGACCGTGAGCCGTTGCGGCGACAGTTCCCCTCTGGGCCGTACTCGAACCTCGGTCCTGTGGAGGTCCGCGGCGCCGAGCCCGGTGACGTGCTCGAGTGCCGGATGCTCGGCCTGCGCACGATCGACTGGGGATGGAACTCGTTCCCGCTGGGGGTCGGCGCATTACCGGCGGACTTCGAGGAACCGTACGTCCACTACTTCCGGTTCGATAAGCAGCGTGAGCACGCCGATTTCGTCGAGGGCATCCGGATTCCGCTGGCCCCATCGATGGGCGTCTTCGCCGTCGAGCCCGAGGGCAAGGAGCCAGTCTCAGCGATCCTCGCCGGACCCTATGGCGGCAACCTCGACCTCGCCGAGCTCGTCGCGGGCACCTCGCTGTTCCTGCCCGTTTTCAAGCCTGGAGCTCGCGTTTGGACCGGCGATGCGAACGCGGCGCAGGGCGACGGGGTCGTCGACCAGACCTCGATCGAGACCGCGATGGAAGAGCTGAGGGTTCAGTATCACGTGCACAAGCAGGTGGCGCTGGCCGGCCCGACGGTCGAGACCCCCACGCACTGGATCGTGATGGCGTTCTCCGACTCACTGGACAGCGCCCTGCCCGGGTGTGTGCGCACGGCGATCGACTGGCTGAGCGCGCATGCTCATCTGGACAGACGTGACGCATACGCGCTGTGCAGCATGGCGGTCTCCTTCCGGGTTACCCAGTTCGCCGACCAAACCGGGTCGGTGTACACGTCCATCCCGCCCAGGACGATCCACGCGATGATCCCCAAGGACGTGCTCGGTGAGCACCTGCTCAACCAGATCGAGCGCTCTATGCGAGGAGGATCGTGACGCTCGAGGCATCTGACTCGCTGGAGATCCTTCGAGCTCGTCGCGCGCGCGGATGCTTGCGCGACGGGGAGAGACGCCGAGGGCTATGCCGCTCTGTTCACCGAGGACGCCGTCATGGACGGCGACATGGGCAAAATCAGCGGGCGTGATGCGCTGGCCGTGGCTGTCGCGCGCGTGTGGGCTGGCGAGGCGCCGGGAACACTCCACCTCACACTCAACGCCGTCATCGAGGAGTCCGGTCCCGACCCCAGTGTGGCGAGCACCTTGCTCCTCCTCACACCGCTGTCACCCTCTCCTGTAGTGGGAACCGCAGAGGTGCACCAGGGCGTGCGCCGCACTCCGTCGGGTTGGAGAATCAGCTCGCGAACCATCAAGGCAACCCCAGCCCGCCGCAGCGGTGCGAGCGTCTAGCGCATGGCTATCCTCTCGCGGCAGGCGAGGGCACAGGAGGCAGTGGTGGTCCTCGGTTGCTCGCGATTCGACGCGATCTCGAAACCCGCACGAGTTTCACACAAATCATCATCGTTCCGCGGCTCGTGCCGCGGGTCAGGGGGTCTATTGATGTCAGATGAACCGGTCTCGTCAACGCAGGGCTCACCAGTTGGATTTGAGTCGGATATCAGGCCACTGTTTCGCGAAAGCGACCGAACGGCCATGCGTCGCGCCTTTGACCTCTGGTCCTACGACGACGTGGTTGCTCACGGCCAAGCGATCGCGGGAAGACTGAAGGATGGGAGCATGCCGTGCGATGGCGCATGGCCCAGTGGGCAGGTCTCGCTGTTCGAGCGCTGGCTCGAGCAGGGCGCAGCCAGGTGACACCGGCTCCAGTGCTCGTATTCGGCGCGACCGGCACTCACGGTGGCGCGGTCGCAAAGGAGCTGCTCGCCAGAGGAGTACCCGTGCAGGCATTGGTCCGCGACCCGCACTCTGAGCGAGCACAGGCGCTTGTGGAGAGCGCGGCCCAGTTGGTAGTCGGTGATCTGCGCGACGAGCGATCCCTCGCTCGAGCGATGTCCGGCGCCGCGGTGGTATATGCGATCACTACACCGTTCGAGGACGGGGCTGACGCGGAGGTTCGTCAGGGTGAGGCGATCATTCAAGCGGCCATCGAGGCGCGGCTGCCGTGGCTGGTATTTGCGTCGGTCGCTGCGGCCAGTTGCGCTGACGTTCCGCATTTTCAGAGTAAGGCGCGTATTGAGGAGCGACTGCGCGACGCGCCCGTCCCGTGGACCGTTGTCGCACCCAGCTACTTCTACGAGAACGTGCTCGGGTCTCGCGCGGCGATTCTTAAGGGGCTGCTCCCGTTGCCCCTGCCCCAGGACAAGCCCCTGCACCAGGTTGGGCTACGCGACCTCGGCGCTGTTGTGGCAGCAATCCTTGAGCGCCGCGAGGAGCATCTCTCAGAACGCGTCGAGATCGCGGGTGACGCTCCGACCTTGCGAGAGATGGCTAATGCCCTCAACGCCCGCGCCGTAGAAACTCCGCTGGATGAGCTGCGCGAGCGCAGTCCAGACCTCGCCGCGCTGTACGCGTTCCTCGCCAACGACGGCTACGGCATCGACGTGCGCGCCGTACGAGCGCGCTATCCCGAGGTCGCCTGGATGAGTTTCGTCGAATGGGCGGCTGATCTCGAGCGGGACACGAGCTAGGTTAGACAGCGGAGTCGGTGATGAGCCCACTGGCGAGACGATCCTTGGCGCCGGGTCGGCTGCGGGCGTAAAGGCTGATCGTTCGGGCGGTGGTCATCGCGAGAGCCTCGAGGACGAGTGCGTCGGTGAGCACGTCGGCCGTGATGTGGTGGGCGAGCATCCAGCTGTCGAGGCTTCCGGCGAACCAGTGCTGTGTGCCGTAGATGAACGCGAGCCGGGCGGCGGCTGTCGCGATCCAGATTAGTGCGTACCCGACGCCAGCGCGCGTGAATACCTCGCCGTTGCTGGTGTCGTACTCGACGTGCATGAAGCTCGCGGCGAGGAGGCCAAGGACGGCGCCCGTGCCGGCGGCCGCGAGCTCCAGCGCCGGCGAGGCGCCTGAGCTGGACGAAAAGCAAGCGCAAAAGCTCCGCGTTAGGGGTCCCTTTGCGCGGGAAGCAGGGCGACTCGCCGGGTTCGACTACGGGTAGCGACCGTGTAGTCGCTTGTGGGCTCGCTCATAGACATTGCTGGTTCTCTCGTTGGCGGGGTGACGCTCGCCAAATGCGATCAGGTTCCAAGCGAGGCTGTCGTCGGGCTTCTGAATCAGCTGGAACACGAATCCGTAAGGTGCCTCTGAGGGGCCCTTATTGCCGAGCGGGATATAGAGCTTGCGACAGCCGGGTAGTTTGGTTCTGCCTGGGCCATCGGTCTTGCAGCGCTTCCAGTCGAGTCTCGCGCTGCTGGCCTCGATCGCATTGCGAGCGCTCTGAGCCTGCGTTCGAGCCAGTCGAGCGAGGACGGTAGCGCTCGACCTCCTCTTCCCACTCGAGCGCGCCGAACTCGATCGGAACGGGGGGCTGGCCACCCGCCGGACTATCTGACACCGCTAGCCCTCGTCGTCGAAGGGAATGTCGACCGAGAGACGCTCGAAGTCCTCCGCGGAGGCGGGCCTGGTCCCCCTCTGGGAGTGCAGATCCGCGACAGGGGTGATCGACGGCTCGATCGTCACGCCGCCCTCACGATCTGGGACTACCTCATAGCGGCGCCCATCCACCTCCACGAGCTCACCGACCGTCAAATCGAGCCTCTTCACGGCAGTCGCCATAGATCAATGGTAGCCCCGATGACCAGCGAATGCCGGCCCTGCGGCTAATCCCGCCGTGTAGAGACCCAGTCGCGGAATAGGTGCCGGCGGCGTGGTGGCGCGGGCACCGCTGCTATCGGAACGGGCAGGGTCTGCGCGGCGCGAGCGGCGCGCCACTCGGTGTCGGCAGGTCGTAGTCCGTGGCTGCGCAGGTCGGCGATTGCGTAGGCGTAGTGGTCGCTGAGCATCTTCAGGCTGGTGCCGCACTCGCTCGCGACGGTTTGGGGGTCCTCGGCACGCAGGCGCAGCGAGATGCCGCCGCGGCGCAGCGCGTAGGGGGTCGCGTTGCGGATCGCGGCGAACTCGTCGCGCTGTGCGACCTGCTCGACGGCTGGCGCGAAGAATCGTTTGCCCCAATTGTGTGCCTGGCTTTCGCTGAGGTGGCAGGCGCCCGTGCGGGGGTCGCGGGTGCCGTGCTTTGCGCCGGTTAGGTCGCCGGGGATGATGAAGTCGTGCTCGCGGACTGAGCGCCCGGCTTGCAGGAGGCAGGCGCGCCACTCGGCGAGGTCTTCCCGGAGGAGGCCCGGTATACACTTTTTGTCCAAGGTTGTCCGTTTCTGTCCTTCCGGCACGGGCAACAAATCATCAGCACAGGAGTCAAAAATGGCGCTCTACCTGGACATAGGGCGCCTCGGGGCCCCCGCCTTACCATGGCGGCGCTCTGCCAGCTGAGCTACGTCGGCCTGCGCACCCCGCATCCTAGCGCCACCGAGCTGGAATCGCCACAAGCCGCGTTCGTGCCACGAGCGGCCGTGATCGACTGCATAGGAGCGCACAGCGGGTGGCCTTCGGTGCCAAGGGCGCAGAGCGGTCGGCCAAGAGTTGTGGGCTGGGCATCGGCACCACGGCAGTGCTCCTGCCAGACTGCCGGCGTCTCTGACTTTCGCCATATGCGCATCCAGGTTTCGCCACTTGCGCAAAGGAGTTTGGCCATACGCGGGGATTGGGACACGCGAGGTGCGGGCACCGAAGGGCTACATAGTCGACTCGGGCCTGCTGGTGCACCTCCTTGGCGCCGACGAGCGACGCATCGGCGAGGACAATCAGATCACAGGCAAGGTGCTGGAGAACTTCGTCGCGATGGAGCTCCTGCGCCTGACCGAGTGGGCGAAGACAGACACACGCCTGTATCACTACCGGCAGGGCCGCGAAGAGATCGACCTGATCCTCGAGAGCCGAGCGGGCAACATAGCCGCAGTCAAGGTCAAGGCCACCGCGACCGTCCGACCCCGGGATTACGCGGTGCTCGCCAAGCTACGTGAGGCACGCGGCGAGCACTTCAAGGCGGGGATCGTGATGTACGCCGGCCAGCAGACCGTCCCGCTCGGCGACCGGATGTGGGCGGTCCCCGTCAGCGGCCTGTGGTTGTAGCTCTCCCACTCGGAGCTCCAGCTTTAGCCCGTTTAGCGAGATGGCCCCACTTGTCGGGTGGTATCACTCCATCCTCCGCACGATCTGGCAGACCGACCACGAAGGCAGCAACGTGATCGAGGCCGCCATTGGTTCGCTGCGGCGCAAGCTCGGAGGAGAGGCTCACCGACTCGAGACCGTGCGCGGCGTGGGTTACCGACTGTAAGCGAGATGAAGGGCCTTTAAGGCCGTGCCTCGAGGATCAAGTTGAACGGTGTTTCGGTCGCACGGCGCACGCGGGTGAATCCGCCCTCCTTGAGCACATCGGTCAGTCGCGCCTCGCCAGCCTGGGCGCCGAGCGCGAGGCCGACCTCCTGATCGAGCGAAGCCGGGGTGCAGATCACGGTCGAGGCACCGTAGAAGACGCGCCCGACCGGGTTGAGGTTCTCCTCGAGGCGATCGTTCGCGAACGGCTCGACGATCATCCACGTGCCGTCTGAGCCGAGCGTCTCCAGCACATGTGCGGAGGCACCCACTGGGTCACCCATGTCGTGCAGGCAGTCGAATACGCACACGAGGTCATAGCCCTCGCCTGGAAAGTCCTTGGCGGAGGCGACCTCAAAGGCGATACGCTCGGCGACGCCTGCGTCCTTCGCCGCTTCGCGTGCACGCTCGATCGAGGCGGCGTGGTAGTCGAATCCGAAGAACTGCGAGTTCGGGAACGCCTCCGCCATGATGATCGTCGACGCTCCGTGGCCGCAGCCTACGTCAGCGACCTTGGCGCCGCGCTGCAGCTTCTCCTGGATTCCGTCTAGGGCCGGAATCCACTCAGCCACAAGGTGGGCGCGGTAGCCAGGGCGGAAGAATCGCTCAGTGCCACGGAACAGGCGATGGTCGTGCTCGTGCCAGCCCATCCCCTCGCCGCTGCGAAATGCCTCGATGATCTGATCTTCGTCGGCATACAACGACGCGATCAAGTCGTAGGCACCCAGGATGTAAAACGGGCTGTCTTCATCCGCCAGCACAAGCGCGTGCTCGTCCGACAGCGTGTAGCGGTCGCTCTCGGGGTCGTAGGCGACATAGCCCCCCGCGGCCTGGTTTCCCAGCCACTCGCGAACGTATCGCTCGGCCGCACCCGCACGCTCGGCAACTTCCTGCGAGGTCAGTGGCCCTGCGTGAGCCATCGCTTTGTAGAGGCCGAGCTTCTCGCCGATCAGCATCAGCGGACCGCTGATGACCGCGCCCATGTCCGTCACCGCCTGCCCCATGAAGGTTTCGAGCTTGCCCTCGTCAATCTCCGCCGCGCCCATCAGAACACCTCCAAATCTCATGACGGCCGCCGGTGTTGGGCCGTCGGTACACCAAACAAACTACAGCAGCCGCCCTGCATGTCGTGCTCGGAAGTCGTCGTGCGACGCGAGGTCGCCTACGCAGGCGGGTGCGGATGCCGTGGGTCCTCGGCTACGCTCGTCCGGCGGCCAGTAGGACCAGGTTCGGAAGTCTCACCGCTTCGCCATCTCCAGTCGCCTCACGGATCGCCTCGGCTATGGCGGCCCAGGTCTCGTCTTGCACCTCCTGCGGGTGGGGAGCGATCATCGCCGTGATCGGCGGGGCGATCTCCCTGATGAAAATGGTGAACTCCTCGGGCGACTGCCACTCGAAAGTGACCTCGGCCTCCTCCACCTCCACATCGGAGAAGCCGGCCGCTTCCAGCAGGCCGCCCAGCGCCTGCGGCGTCGGACGCGAGAGCGGACCGGGTGTTCCCGGCGGCGGCGGCGGGACTCCGAGGCGCTGCATCGCGATCCGCATGGGAATCGCGAGGAACGGGACACGGTCCGGTGATCCCCACGAGCTGATCGCCATCCGCCCGCCGGGCTCCAGGAAGCTGCGGATACGAGCCGCGGCGGCCTCGGCGTCGGGCTCGAAGATGATCCCCCAGCGAGAGAGCGCGGCGTCGAAGCTGGCCTCGGGGAAGTCCAGGGATGCCGCATCCGACTGAACGAACTCGATGTTTTCGAGCCCGGTGGCAGCGGCGCGCTCGCGGCCGAAAGCGATCATCTCGGCAGAGATGTCGGTAGCCAGCACGGCGCCCTCCGCCCCAGCCGCTCTGGCTGCGGTCAGCGACGGCTCCCCGTAGCCGGCGGCCACGTCCAAAACTCGGCTGCCGGGCTCGACGCCGGCCAGCTCGACCAGGCGCTCACTGATTCCACTCGCCGCCCCGTCAATCAGATCCGACCATCTACGCCAGCCGGTCGCCGCGCTGTTCCACTGATGCCGCTGTCCGTCTCGAAACTTGACGGCATCAACTGTCTTTGACTCCATGGTCACCTCCCAGTCGGGCACTCCACCCTACACCTTCTGAGCCCAGGCCCAGACGCGAATAGGTCGATCTGGGGGACCGTCCGCGGCAAAAGGCTCGAAGCTGCTGAGCCGCGTCCTTATCGGTCGGTATCGACGAGGTATCTAATGGGCCGGTGCTCGCATCTGATCGCGTCGCATGTCGCGATCCGGGATCGCGATTCTGGCGCGAGCGCGAGCTAGACAAATCAAGCGTCGGGGTCTGACGCGCATGATCACGTCGGGCGGCGTTCCGGGAGGTCGTACGGGTGGTAGGCGCGCGGCCGGCGAGGACCCGCCTTTGACTTTGCCCAGCAAAGTATGCTTTACTTTGCATCACAAAGTGAACGGAAGAGGGCAGCCCATGCAAGGAAAACACGACATCGAGGAGACCGCGGGAGCCAACGACGGCGAGGAGCTCGATCCCCATGAGGCGGCGCGGTTGCTCGCTCAAACCAAGCGGGAGGCGCGGCGCCAGTTCGATCTCAGCCCGCCGTGGATTACCGCGTTCGGGGGCGGCGTGATCCTCGTCGCCTACGGGACGCTGTGGCTGTCGGTGCGCGGTCAGCACCCCTACGAAGGGCCGAGCCTTGGCGTAATCGCGCTCGTGTACGTGGCTGTGGCCGTCTCGATCGCGGTGTCCGCGAAGGTCTACCGGCGCGCCACTGCCGGCGTCGAGGGACCCTCCGTGAGGCAGCAACAGCTCGAGGGGGTCGCGATCCTGGTGTCCTACATCCTCGGTAGCCCGGTACTGCAGGGCGCGCTAAAGCACTACGGCGCCAGCGACGCGATCGTTTACGGGGTGATCCCGGCGGCGGCGCCGCTGATCATCGTCGGCACGACCGTGGTGGGCATCGCGGCCAGCAAGGCCGACTGGCCGCAGTTCGATGCCGCGCTCGCGGTCGTCACCGGCGGCGTGGTGGCCGCATTCGTGGGACCGCGCGGCGCGTGGCTCGTAGCCGGGATCAGCTTGTCCGTCGGGGTGGTCGTCTACGCCATCGCCAGAGCCCGGCTGCAGCACGCGTAAGGAACGAGAACCAGCATGGACGCGCTCGATCAGGTGATCCACGCACCGGCGCGACTGCGGATCGTCGCGACGCTGGCCGCGCTCCCGGAGGGCGACACGCTGTCCTTCACCCGACTGCAGGAGATCCTCGACCTGACCCCCGGAAACCTGATCACGCACCTGCGCAAGCTCGAGGACGCCCGCTACATCGAAACCGAAAAGAGCGGAAACGGCACCGCGTCGTGCACCTCGGTCGCACTCACGCCCCAGGGCCGCGCAGCGCTCAACACCTACACCGACACCCTCCGCAACCTGCTCGGTGCGCTCTAGCCCAATCCCGAGCTCAAACTGCGTGTGGCAGGACGCCCGCTTCTGCGTGATTGCGAGCGCGGCAGTGGACGGCGCTCGTGCTCCTGCCTGCGACGAGCAGCGGCCAAGCCAACGTCCCGACGCCACGGTCGCTCTCCACGCGAAAGCAGCAGCCTGCCGGTGATGGTTCAGTAGCAACCAACGATCGTGCAGCCACCGCGCGAGATCCTCCGCTCGATGCGCAGCGCCGATCGTTGCGGGGCGCCGGCGCTGGTAACGTCGCCCTCGTGGAGTTCCCGAACATGCATGAGAGCCCCGCGCGCGAGCTTGCGATCGGCCACATCAAGGGGTCGTGGCGCGACCTCGGGCGCGAGGCCGGGACGCGCACGGTGGGCCTGCGGCGTATCGAAGTCGCCGCGGGGCACTTCTCCACGCCCGCCCACGAACACGGGGCCGACGAGGAGATTTTCTTCGTGCTCTCCGGCGACGGGGTGGTGTGGGAGGAAGGCAAGACCTACGAGGTGCGCGGCGGCGACTGCATCGTGCACCGGCCCCTGCGTGGCGCCCACACCCTGCGCGCCGGGGACTGGGGGCTCGACGTGCTCGTCTTCGGCGAGCGCCGCGACCCGCGCCTCACCGCGCTGCCCCGCATCGGCATCGCGTGGTCCTTTCCCCGCTGGGTGGAGCTCGCCGGCGGCGACTCCCCGTTCGCCCGCGAAGCCGCCGCCGGGCCGCCGGAGTGCCCCCCGCCGGAGTCGGAGCGGCCCCGCAACGTGGTGGGGCTCGCCGACGCCCCCACTGCCTTCGGCGGCTCCGCGCGGCTACTCGGCAGGGGCGCCGGGGCGCGGGCCACCGGCCTCAACCACGTCACGCTGCCCCCCGGCGCAACGGGCGCGCCCGCGCACTGTCACTCCGCGGAGGAGGAGGTCTTCGTCGTGCTCGACGGCGGCGGCACGCTCCAGCTGTGGCCCCGCGGCGGGGGCGCGGAGGGTCCCGACCGGTCCGGGGGACACCCGCCTCGCTCGGATCCCCGGATCGAGGAGCATCCGCTGCGCGCGGGCGACGTCGCCTCGCGCCCCGCCGCGACCGGGGTCGCACACGCCCTACGCGCCGGCGAGCAGGGCCTCACCTATCTCGCCTACGGCACCCGCGAGCCGGGCGACATGTGCTTCTACCCCGAGTCCGGGCGCGTCTCCCTGCGCGGCCTGGGCATCGCTCTGCACTCCCCCGAGATCGAGCCGCTGCCCGCGTAGCTCACCCGGCGGCGCTGTGACCCCGCCGTCCCGGCGGAGTGCCACCTGGAGTCCCACGGGTCATTATGTGCAGCTCGTGCTACCGACCCGTCGAGATCGCGCGAGCACCGGCCGCGGGCGGGCGGGCGGCTCTCGCGGGCGGCACGCGGCGATCCGAGCGCTCGGCTGGGCGCTGCCGGGCAAGAACCCGGCGGGAACGGTGTACGGAACGATCACCGTCGGCGCCCTGCTCGCGGCCGAGAGCAGCCTGCGCGACACCTACCCCCAGACCGTGGGGTCGGTGGTGGTGGCGCTGGCGATCTACTGGCTGGCGCACTCCTACGCCGAACTCCTCGGCCACCGCCTCGCCGCCCGCGAGCGCCTCACGGCACGCGAGCTCGGACGCGCGCTCGGGCGCGACTGGGCGATCGTGCGGGGAGCTGGGGCGCCGTTGCTGGCGCTGCTAGTCGCGTGGGCGGTGGGAGCCCCCCAGGAGGCCGCGGTCACAGCGGCGCTGTGGACCTGCGCGGTGAGCCTGGTGGCGTTCGAGCTGCTCGCCGGGCTACGCGCGCGGGCGCGGCCCGCGGAGCTCGCGCTCGAGCTGTGTGTGGGTGCGGCGATGGGCCTGGGCGTGATCGTCCTGCGGGTAATCCTGCACTGAAGCGGTGCCCGCCCGCGTCGAAAGCCAGCTCGACTCGCCCGGGACACCTTACGATCAAGGAAGTGGTAGACATCCGGTGGCTCACATTACGAGCCTGTTCTGATCAAGTCTGCGATGCGCCAGAAGTGGCCGCAAACGCCTTTGCGCGACCACTGAGCTATCTTCAAATGCGCGGGTATTGCTAGGGAAACATCTTCTTCTACGAGTAGCGCCGCCGCCAACGGGGATTGCATCGGGTAAGCTGTAGACAAAAGATCGCTGACATGGAATAGTGTTGTTTACCAGACACCATGACAGTCTGGGGAGCGAGAGGATGCGGGGAGGTCGAATGTCTGGGTCGAAACGCGCGCACCCGGGATCGAGCGGGAGCGGAAAGCCGAAGCGGACGAAGACGGCGATCGTGCCGATTTACGCGCGCCTGCCGAAGGGGCCGCACAGCATCGGCGCGACCGGGGTGGCCCGCAACCAGCGCATCCGCATGCACGGAGGGATGATCGAGGCGGTCACCACCAGGGGCTACGAACATACGAGCGTCAAGCTCGTGATCGGGCTGGCGGGAGTCTCGCGGAGGGCGTTCTACGAGCAGTTCTCGGGTAAGGAGGACTGCTTCATAGCGACCTTCGACCTGGTCGTCAAGCGCGCGATCCAGCGACTCACCCACGCCTACCACACGGCGCAGGGCGACCCGGAGAAGCGCCTGCGGATGGTGCTGGAGGCGCTCGGAGAGGAAATCGAACAGAACCCCAAGGCGCTGCACCTGGTGATGATCGACGCCCAAACCGCGGGGCCGGAGGGGTTGCGGAGGCTGCACCGGACGACGGCGCTGTGCGAGGGGGGGCTGACGAGCGTCTTCTCCGCACTCCCGCTGCCAGTTGTGAGGGCGATCGTGGGAGGGCTGCGGCGGACCACGACCATGCGCCTGCGCGACGGTGAGACGGAGGACCTCGGGGCGCTCCCGAGGGAGATGCTGAAGTGGTCGCTGCTGTTCGACTCGCCCGCGGCGGCGGAGCTGCGGCCACGGCCATGCGCGAGCCCCCCCTTCCCCGAGGCGGTGACGCTCGAGCCGGACGCGTGCGGCGGCGAGAGCAGCCGCGCGCGACTGCTGCGCAGCGCGATCGAGCTGCGGGTGCGGGAAGCGAAGCTCGATGAACTCAGCTCGTTGCGGATCGCCGACGATGCGAAGCTGCCGATCGAGGCCTTCATGGAGCTGTTCTCCGGCCCGGAGGCGTGCTACCTGGAAGCCCTGGACGTGCTGGGGGACGAACTGCTGCAGCTGGTCGCCGACCCCAGCTTGGTCTCCACGGAGTGGCCCGCCGCGGTGTGCCGCACGATCGCGCGCCTGCTCGCGTACCTCGCGGGCAGCCCCGCCCGCCTACAGACACTCGCGGTGAAGGCGCTCGAGGCGGGGCCGGCGGCGATCGCGAACGTAGGGGATTTGGCCTACGAGGTCGCGACGCTGCTCACCGAGGGAGCGCCCCGACGCCCTCGCACCAGGATCGCTGTGGAGGGGATCGCGGGGGCGTTGTGGCAGATCCTGGGCTGCGAGGTCACCGCAGGCCGGGGCCACCGGCTGCCGGTGCTCTCCGAGTACATCTCCTACGTGATCCTCGCCCCCTTCCTCGGCCCCGAGACAGCGGCGCGGGCGATCGTACAGTCAAGGCAATCCTCCGCCGGCGCCCATCGGGAGGCGACGTCCCCCGGGCAGGAGATCGGAACCCCACCCACGCCACCTATGGCCAACGGGAACCACGCGAGGATGGAGCCCCCCACCCCGTCCGCGACCAACGGGTCGCCCGCGAGCGGCCTACCACCCACGGCCAACGGGCGACCTACGAGGACGGGAACCCCACCCACGCCACCTGTGGCCAACGGGAACCACGCGAGGATGGGGCCCCCCACCCCGTCCGCGACCAACGGAGCACCCGCGGGCGGCCTACCACCGACGGCCAACGGGCGACCTACGAGGACGGGAACCCCGCCCTCCGGCGAGGCACCCGCAACGAACGGATCGGGGCCAGCCCGCGAGGACTACCGGCGCTTGGCGGATCGCCGCTCGGCGAAGTGCGTCAACACGACCCCCACGAGCACGGAGAGCACGATCACGACGATCAAAGGAGCGTGACCGGAGCCGAAGATCCAGTTGACCTTGACGTCTTCGAGGTTGAAGACGGCGAACAGAGTCATCAGCACCGCGAGCGTCACCGCCCCGCCCGTGCGAGCGACTTCGCGTCTACTGCGCTTGGACTTGGACGCCGGGGTCTGGGTGGAGGCGGACATGGCCCGTCCCCATGGTAGGGCACGCGCGGCTGGGCTGGGTCTCACCCGGTCTGAGGCGCGGCTGGGCTGGGTCTCACCCGGTCTGAGGCGCGGCTGGGCTGGGTCTCACCCGGTCTGAGGCGCGGCTGGGCTGGGTCTCACCCGGTCTGAAGCTCGGACTCGATCCAGGCGCAGCCGCTGGAGAGATCCTCGACTCCGAGGGCGGCGGCGACGTTGAGGACCATCCCGTGGCGGAAGAAGTCGTCGATCCGCTCGTCCTCGGCGCCGGAGAGCGTCTGGGCGAGGCCGACGAGCGCGGCGTAACAGTGGCGCACGCGGGCGCGTACCACCTCGTCGTCGCAGGCCGCGTACGACTGGTGCTGGAGCATCAAGTAGTCGCGGTCGCTGGTGAGCAGCTCCACGTAGGCCTTCCCCATCGCCTCCAAGGTGTCCGCGCAGTCCGCGGGCGCGCGCCCCTCGCGGTAATCGGCGGCGGCGCGCTCGAAGGTGCCAGCGATCCGCTCGAAGCTGCGCTCCAAGGCGGCGAGAAACAGCTCGCGCTTGTTGCCGAACAGGGTGAACACGTACGGCTGCGCCACCCCCACGCGACGGGCGATGCGCTCCACGGGGGTGCCGTGCAGCCCGCCGTGCGCGAACTCGTGCACGGCGGCCGCGATCAGCTCCTCGCGGCGCTCCGCGGCGGGCACCCGCGCGCGGGGCACGGGATCTGTGACAGCGGCCCCCGCGGGGGGCTGTGAAAGGAGGAAGATCGACCCGAACATCCCGAAGTACCTGATTGCTGCCGCGAAGAGGCTAGCAGTGACTGAGCGTGTCAAGGCCGACGAACGACGCACAGACGCGGGGCACGAGGCCCCGCGCCCGCGCGCGTGTGCAGACGCTCACCTGCGCGGAGGCGCCCCCCAAGAGCAGCCCGAACGCCGGACGCTTCGACTGGAAGCGCAACCCCCCGGTCCCTCGGGTGTTGGGCGAGCAGGTGCGTACCCGAGCGATGGCGAATAGGAGGGCGTGATGCGAGCAGCGGCGTTGATTACGAGCGCGCTGGCCCTGGGTGCCACGGGCGCGCTGCTCGGTGGGTGCGGCGGTGCGACCAGGACTGTCTCCGTCTCCGGCGCCCCCGCGAGCGCCGCGGGCGGGCAGACCACGGCGCGCACGACCTCGACCACGTCCTCGACCCCCGCCGCGACCACGCCAGCCGCCACCACCGGCGCGAGTACCCCGGGCGCCGCGGGGCAGAGCGCGAGCCCCACGCGCACCGCACCCGCGCCTGAATTTGCCCGCACCGGCACGCAGTCAGGCGAAGTGGCGGCCAACGCCGCGGCCGAGGCGGCCGCCGACGTGGTGACCGCACACGGGTACACCCCCGCCGACATCTCCGTCTACCACCCCTCCCAAACCCTGCGAGTGCTGCTCGGCACCCGCACCGGCTCGGGCGACGGGTACGACAAACGCGCCTTCTTCTTCCTCGACGGCCGCTACATCGGCACTGACTCCAGCCAGCCCTCCGCCGCCATCAGCATCGTCAGCCAAAGCGACACCGAAGTCGCCCTCGCCTACGCCCTCTACCGCTCCCACGACCCCCTCTGCTGCCCCTCCGGGGGCCAGGCCGTCGTGCACTTCCAGCTCAACAACGGCACGCTCGTGCCACTCCAGCCGATCCCGCCCGTCTCCTCCACCACGGGCCTCGCGCGGCAGTAGCCAGCCGCCGCAGCACGGGCGGGCGGCTATCGCTCGCGAGCCCTATCTTGATGGGTGACACACCCCACCCCACGAGAAGGAGGAGGACTCCATGAGCGCGAAGATCGAAGGCCACGCCGAGGAGCTGCTGAAGGGCAAGAACTTCTGCAACGTCGCCACGCTCCGGGGCGACGGCACCGTCCACGCGGCGCCCGTGTGGGTCGACGTGCAGGACGGCCGGCCCGTGCTCAACACCGCCGAGGGTCGCGCGTGGCCGCGCAACCTCGAGCGCGACCCCCGCGTTACGTTGACGGTGCAGAACATGGACAACCCCTACGAGTACGTCACCATCCGCGGGCGCGTCACCGAGCGCACCCACGAGGGCGCCGATGCCCACATCGACGCGCTCGCCATGAAGTACCTCGGCCAGGACACTTACCCCTACCGCCAGCCCGGCGAACAGCGCGTGATCATCCGCGTCGAGCCGCAGTTCGTGCACACCTACGGAGCCTGAGACGCCGGTGGCTCAGACGGGCGGTTGCGTCTCAACCACCTCCGCCACCACGGCGTGGGGCGCGGTTGGGCGCGCAGCCACTCGTCATGCTGCACCAGCTGGCCCCGTTCGCGCGCGTGCACCACGCACCGCGTGTGGGCGTGCCGGCGGCGGCGGGTGTCGCCTTCGGGGGCGATCAACATGTGCTCGCTGAGCGCGGGCAACTGATGGCCACACAACGGGCAGCGGTACGTCGCCGGCTTGCGATTCGCCGCGCGACGCACCGTCCACCACCGAGCCGGTGGAAGGCGCGTGGGCATGGCTCCATTGTGAGCCCTCCGGGGCTCCGGCCGCTCGCCACCGCGCTGGCGGTGCTCGGCCTGGGGGTGGGCATCGCCCTCGCCAAGGCCCAACGGGCCCGCCGTTCGGACCGGGGCGACGGGGGGCGGCGCGAGCGGCGGCCCTCACTGCGCCCGGGCGAGCCCTTTGCGGAGGGACTGCAACGGGTGATGCTCGGACAGCTCGACGCCGCGATCGAGCTGCTCGAGGACTACCACGGGGCGGCTGCCCGCGCGGAGGGCACCGAGCACACCGGGCACGAGACCCGCAAGACGCTCAAGCGCCTGCGCGCGCTGCTGGCGCTGCTGCGCGACGAGCTCGGGGGCAAGCGCTACGCGCGTGAGAACGCCGCGCTGCGCGACTGCGCACGGCGCCTGGCGGGGGCGCGCGACGCGGAGGTGATGGTCGGCACCCTCGAAGGCCTCATCGAGCGCCACCCCGAACGGCTGGCGCACAGCCCCGCGGTGCGCGCGCTGCGCGCCCACCTGCTCGCCGAGCGCGACGCCGCCACCGCGAGCGGCATCGGGGACCCCCACCTGCGCGCCGCCGTCGCCGGCGAGCTGCGCGCCGTGCGCGCGCGGGTGGAGCGCTGGGAGCTGCGCCCGCGCGGCTTCAAGTTGCTCGCCCCCGGCCTCGAGCGCCTCTACCGCCAGGGGCGCCGGGGCCTGCGCACCGCGCGCCGGGGCGGGAGCGTCGAGGCGCTGCACACCTGGCGCAAACGCGTCAAGGACCTCCGCTACGTCGCCGAGACGCTCGACCGCGGGGGTAAGTCCGGGGCGGGCGGGGCCGGGGCGGGCGGGGCCTCTCAACAAATCCGCCGCGTCGCGCGGCGCACCGACCGGCTCGGGGAAGTGTTGGGCGAGGAGCACGACCTCGCGCTGCTGGAGGGCGGGGTGCGCGAGCGCTCCCGGCACTTCGCCGGGGAGCGGCGCACGCGCAAGCGCCTCTTGAAGCTGATCGCCCGCCGGCGCCGGGCGCTGCGCAAGCGCGCGCTGCGGGAAGGCGAGCGCCTCTACCGGCGTCCGCCGCGGCGCTTCGTGCGCCGGATGAAGCGCGCCGTGTAGGACCTCTCCCGATTGGGGCGTGCGTCTGGGGCGGTCGAGGGTCGAGTGAGGCGAGGACGCAAGGGCGAAGGCGTGGTGGGCTCACGTCGAGCCCGAGGACAATGCATCACGAAGACAATCGGACGTATCCAGATGTGCGGGCCAAGAGGGATAGGTCCTTAGGCCTCGACAACTCGTTCAAATCCGGCAATCCGCCTTCAGGGCCGCCTCGGCGCCGCCGATGCAAAGGGCGATGCAGGCAGCAACGCGCACACGGCCAGTCCCGGTCAACCTGGTCCTCGCCATGCTCGTGGGGGGAGTGGGAGTGCTGGCGCTGCACAACCTCGCCGGCTTCTACGGCTCCTCGCGGGAGGGGCTGTTCGACGACACCACCTACGGAGTGCTGATGGGCGGAGCGACGCTCACGGTGATCGCACGCGGCGCCATGGTCCGGGCGCAGCGCACCGCGTGGCTGACGCTCGGCGCGGGCCTGGCGTGTTGGTGCGGGGGCGACCTCTACTACACCCTGTTCGTCGCAGGCCCCCGCGCGGCCGGCGGCTCCGTCAGCCCCGCCGACGCGCTGTACCTCGTCTTTTACCCCTGCTGCTACGTCGCGCTGGTGCTGCTCGTCGGCGCCCACCTGCGGGAGCTGCGCATCGGGATGTGGCTCGACGGGCTGATCGGCGGGCTCGCCGCCGCGGCGGTGGGCGCCGCGCTGATCCTGCCCCCGATCCTGCACGGCGCCCACGGCGACGCCGCCTCGCTGGGAGTGGCGCTCGCGTACCCGATCGGCGACCTGCTGCTGCTGGTGTTCGCGCTCGGCGCGCTCTCCATGACCGGCTGGCGCCCCGGACGCGTGTGGCTGCTGATCGCCGCCTCGATGCTCGCGAGCGCGGTCGCGGACTCCTCCTACCTGTACCTCACCGCCACCAACAGCTACCGCGAAGGCGGAGCGACCCAGTTCCTGTGGCCCGCCTCCGCGGTGCTGTTGGCGATCGCCGCGTGGACCCCCTGGCCGCGGCCGCGCCGCCGCAGGGTGGAGGACTGGCGCATGGTGTCGGTGCCCTCGCTCTCGCTGCTCGCCGCCCTCGCGGTGCTGATCTACGGCGACCTGCTCAACACCCAGCTCACCCCGGTCGCCCTGGTCCTCGCCAGCGCGACGGTGCTCGCGGTGTGCGTGCACCTGATGTGGACCGTCCGCGAGAACATCGCGATGCTCGCCAGCTCCCGGCGTCTGGCGCTGACCGACCCGCTGACGGGCCTCGGCAACCGCCGCCTCTTGATGGAAGACCTCCACGTCGCCTGCCGCCGCGCGAGCGGAGGGGAGACGTGGGATCTCATGTTGTACGACCTCAACGGCTTCAAGCGCTACAACGACACCTTCGGCCACCCCGCCGGCGACGCCCTGTTGGCGCGCCTCAGCGACAAGCTGAGAACTGTGGTCGCCCCCCACGGCACGGCCTACCGCATGGGCGGCGACGAGTTCTGCGTACTGTTGCACGACTGCGCCAAGCACCTCGATGCGCTCGTGCAGGCCAGTGTGACCGCGCTCTCCGAGGAGGGGCCCGGCTTCTCGATCGGAGCCGCTCACGGGGTGGTGAGCATCCCCCCCGAGCTCGCCGACCCCGCCGCGGTGATGCAGCTCGCCGACCAACGCCTGTACCAGCGCAAGGACAAGACCCGCGAGGCCAGTGCCGTGCACCAGCTGCGCGACGTGCTGCTGCAAGCCTTCCAGGAGCGCCACCCCGACCTGCAGGAGCACCAACGCGGGGTCGGGGCGCTCGTGCTCGAGGTCGGGCGGCGGCTGGCCATGGACAGCGAAGAGCTCGACGTGCTCGCCCGCGCCGCGGAGCTGCACGACGTGGGCAAGATCGCGATCCCCGACGCGATCCTCAACAAGCCCGGCCCCCTGGACGACGAGGAGTGGCTGTTCATGCGCCGCCACACGATCCTCGGCGAGCGCATCCTCAAAGCCGCCGCCGCCCTGCGCCCGGTCGCGGAGCTCGTGCGCTCAAGCCACGAGCGCTACGACGGCACCGGCTACCCCGACGGCCTGCACGCCGAGGAGATCCCGCTGGGCGCGCGGATCATCTTCGTGTGCGACGCCTTCGACGCGATGATCTCCGAGCGCTCCTACTCCGGCGCCGTCAGCCCCGCCGAGGCGCTCGCCGAGCTGCGCGCGTGCGCCGGCACCCAGTTCGACCCCGCGGTCGTCGAGGCCTTCGTGACGATGCTCACCGGATCCGAGTCCCCGCCCGCCCTTGCGCGGGTGGGCGTGTCAGTCGACGCTGAGGACCGTCAGCACGCTCTCCCCACGGGGCAGCACCACCGCGGCCTGCTCGCCGGGGCGGCGCCCTACGAGGGCGCGGGCGACGGGCGACTCCACTGAGAGGCGGCCCTCCGCGGGGGCCGCGTCGTGGGAGCTCACGATCCTCCAGGTGCGCTCCAACCCGTTCTGGTCGCGCACCACCACCGTCGAGCCGAAGCCGACCGCGCCGTCGGCGGCGGGCCCCTGCTGCTCCTCGACGACCACCGCCGCGGAGATCTTCTCGCGCAGGCGGGCGATCTTCGTCTCCAGGTGGGCCTGGTCGTTCTTCGCGTCGTGGTACTCGCTGTTCTCCTTGAGGTCTCCCCACTCGCGCGCCGTTTTGATCCGCTCCGCGATCTCGCGGCGGCCCTCCCCCTCCAGCGCCTGCAGCTCGGCGCGCATGGACTCCAAACCGGCGGTGGTGATCAGGCTGGTCGTCTCGCTCATCGCGTCGCAGCGTACATGCGCCTAGAAGTACGTGCGGGGCGGTGTCGAGAGCAGCGCGTAGATCTGCACTAGCGCGGCCTGCCCGAGCAGTTCGGCGGTGGGCGGGGAGCCGTAGGCGAAGAGGTCGTCTGAGAGGCGGTGGCGGAGCCAGGCGTAGTAGGCGTATTCGCGCACGGGCAGCGTGTTTTCGCGGGTGGGCAGAGCGCCGGCGGCGTGGGCGAGCGAGTCCAGGTAGAGCAGGTTGCGGAAGTACACCGACACGAAGAACGGGTTTTCCGAGGAGAGCCGGGGGTAGGTGAAGTAGGCGAGCGCGGCTTTCGCGGTGAGGCGGGCCTCGTAGAGGTAGGCGCCT
The DNA here is from genome assembly GCA_963715925.1 of uncultured Solirubrobacterales bacterium. Lineage (GTDB taxonomy): Bacteria > Actinomycetota > Thermoleophilia > Solirubrobacterales > Solirubrobacteraceae > Palsa-744. The sequence goes on from OY970282.1 coordinate 1,074,010, forward strand.
TCGTGGGTAGCCTGGTAGAGCAGCGCCCCGGCGCCCATCATCGTGCCCTGGGTGTAGCTCCACAGCGCCCTGTTGACTTCCCCGTCGCGCTCGATGTGGTCGGCGTAGAGGCCGCTCGGTTCCAGCAGGCACTGGCGCACCCACCCGTAGGCCAGCTCCGCGAACTGCAGGTAGCGGGCTTCGTGGGTGATGTCGTAGAGCCGCACTCCCAACTCCGCGGCGGGGCCGTCGGTGACGGTGTTGCGTTGGGTGTTGCTCGCAGCGTTGGAGAACGGCACCCCTCCGGGACAGGGCAGCGGCTGGCCTTCGGGGCCGGCGGTTTGCCAGCCGGCCATCACGAACTCCATGATCTGCTCGGCCTGCTGCAGCGCGGCCGGTTCGTGGCTCAGCTCGTACAGGCGCACGAGCTCGATCCCGACCCACTCGTTGTCGTCGTAGAAACTGTCCCCACCGGGACCCACGGGGGGCGCGACGGCGCCGTCGTAGGAGCGCAGCGTGGTGGAGGCGCCCGTCGCGGTCGTTTCCCCCGCAGTGGGGGTGCTCGCGTACACCTGCAGGCCGGCCGCCAGCGCGCGCAGCCCGCCCTCCAGCTTGGTGTGCTGGCCGGGGATGTGCGCAACGCTGACGCTCGCCGCGAGCGCCTGCGAGAAGGGCCACAGGAACGAGTACTCCGGTTCGCCCTTGTACAGCCCCGCGGAGGGGACGTAGAAGTTCTGTTGCATCGCTTCGTAGGCGAGCAGGGCGCGCCGGGCATAGAGGTTCAGCGCCGGAGGCTTCTTGGTCTTGGTCCGAGCGGGCGGGCGCCCAGTCTTCGCAGCGGAGGCACGACGCGGGGCAGGCTCGCGCGCGCCGGCGCGCGGCGCGGCAGCCGCGGAGGCGCAGGCGAGCAGCAGGATGACGGCGAGGAGGCATCCCGCCGTCGCAGATCGATGGTGAGCGGGTCGGGGTAGCGTCATCGAGCGGTCAGGGCAGGGAACAGGCTAGCGGGGCGTTCGATGCGGCCGTTCGATCGCAGTGCCTCCGATGCGGCCCTCGATACAGCAGTTCGATGCGGGCCTCCCTCCGCGATGCGGGCCTCCCTCCGCGGTGCAGGCCTCCCTCCGCGGTGCGGGTCTCCCTCCGCGGTGCGGGTCTCCCTCCGCGGTGCAGGCCTCCCTCCGCGGTGCAGGTCTCCTCCGGGCTTCCCCTCAGACCGCACGGGCGGCCCTTCGTCGATTCGGCGTGAGAGATCGCGCTCGGCCGTGTCGTCCTAGAGAAGCCTTATCTCCGCACATGTTCGCAACAGCAAAACACAGGAGGGATCGAATGAGGCCGAAGAACGAGAACTTGCACGCCGCTACCATCCCACCGCCGCTGCGCCCGGCCACCCCCGCGCCGCTGCGGGTGGAGTTCGAGGGAGGCGAGGGAATGCCGCTGCGGGCGGTCGTCTCCGGTGAGATCGACTACGCGAACGCTTTCTCGATGCAGGTGCGGATCGCCACGGCGTGCAGGCGGCGGCGGGCGCGCGGCCTGATCGTGGATCTCGCGGGCGTGGATTTCATGAGCTCGAGCGGCTTGGGGGCGATCATGAGCCTGCGGCGCGAGCCGGCGTGCCGCCGGGGCGGGCTGGCCCTGTCGTGCCCCAGCAGAGAGGTGCGCGGCATCCTCGAACGCACGGGCATGGGCAGGTGCCTGATCGTGGTGGACACGGTGGAAAAGGCCAAGGTGCTGCTCCTGTACGGCGCCGCGGGCGACGACCTGCGCCGCCACCCCCACCGGGACACCAGCTTCAACTGATCGGGCGCACCGCCCGGTTACCGATCGCGGCGGCACTCGGCTACGGTTCCCTGCGGCCCCACTCCGGGGCACAACCACCGAAGACGCAGGGAGCAAACGATGACGACGGTCCGAGAGGCGACGTACGAGCTGCTGCGGGAGCGGGGCATGACCACGATGTTCGGCAACCCCGGCTCCACGGAGCTGCCGATGCTCAGCGGCTTCCCGGAGGACTTCCGCTACGTCCTCGGCCTGCAGGAGGCGGTGGCGGTAGGGATCGCTGACGGCTACGCCCAGGCGACGGGGCGCCCGGCGCTCGTCAACCTGCACACCGCCCCCGGGTTGGGCAACGCGATGGGGGCGATCGGTAACGCGCAGGCCAACAAGTCACCCCTGGTGGTGACCGCGGGCCAGCAGTACCGCTCGCTGATGACACTGCAGGCCAACTTGACCAACCGCGACGCCACGCGGATGCCGCACCCGCTCGTAAAGTGGAGCTACGAGCCGCCCTGCGCGCAGGACGTGCCGCACGCGCTGGCGCGCGCGGCGCACACCGCGGCGCTGGCACCGCGGGGCCCCGTGTTCGTGTCGATCCCAATGGACGACTGGTACGCGGAGGTGCGCTCCGATGAGGAGGTGCGCCACCAGACCACGCGCACCGTGGCGGGCGCGAGCGTGCCCGAGCGCGCGGTGATCGAGGAGCTGGCGCGGCGCCTGGCACGGGCCGCCAGCCCGGCGTTTGTGGCGGGCCCGGACATCGACGCATCCGGTGGGTGGGACGCAGCCGTGCGGCTGGCCGAGCGCGCGCGCTTGCCGGTGTGGGCGACCCCCGCGACGGGCGGCGGACGGCTGGGGTTCCCGGAGAACCACCCGCTCTTTCAGGGGATCTTGCCACCGGCGGTGCAGCCATTGGGGGAAACACTGGCGGGACATGACTTCGTGCTGGCGGCGGGCACCTCGGTGTTCCCCTACTACCCCAACATCCCCGGCCCGCTGCTGGCGCAGGGGACGAGCCTGATGGCGATCACGAGCGACCCCGACGAGGCCGCGCGGGCGCCGATGGGAGACGCGATCGTGGCGGACGTAGCGCTCACGCTCGCGGCACTAGCGGACGCGGTGGGTGCGGTCGGTGCGGTGGGTGCGCAGGAGGAGTCGGGAGGATCGCGGGGGTCCACACGCAAGCCCCCGCCCGCGCGACCGGCGCCGGAGGAGGTCCCGCTCACCGACCCGATGAACCCCTCCACCGCGGTGCGAGCCCTCGCGGAGGTGTTCCCCGAGGACGGGATCGTGGTGTTGGAGTCGCCCTCGGCGACGCCCGCGCTGCGCAACCAGCTGCGCGTGGGGCGCCCGGGGAGCTACTACTTCTCCGCGGGCGGCGGCCTCGGCTTCGGGATGCCGGCGGCGATCGGGGTGCAGCTGGCGTGCCCGGAGCGCCCAGTGGTGTGCGTGGTCGGGGAGGGCTCGGCGCAGTACGCGGTACAGAGCTTCTGGACCGCCGCCGCCTACAAGGTGCCGGTCACGTTCCTGGTGCTGCGCAACGAGGAGTACGCGATCCTCAAGTTCTTCTCGCTGATGGAGGAAGTGCCGGGTGCCCCGGGCCTCGACCTGCCGGCGCTCGACACCGCGGCGGTCGCCGCGGGGTACGGGGTGAACGCGCGGCGGGCGCAGAGCCGGGAGGAGCTGGCCGTGGAACTGCGCCGCGCGCTGGCCTCCGACACACCGGAGCTCGTCGAAGTGCGAGTGGCGCCGGGGATGGCGCTGGCGTGAGCATCAAGAGCAAACGCCGCGTATAGCGATAGTAACTACAAAATGTAAAGGCGGTGGTATGAGTATTTAAAATTCAGACTCTGTCTAACGATAGTTACACAGAACTTAAAAAGTTAAACACAACACCAGCCCTCCCCTACCCGAACCACGCCCCCGACCCAACGCCACGACCTCCCGCCCCGCGGGTACCCCAGCCAAGCGCGCAACCCATACCCTTCCCCTCAATGTCCGACTCCAATGGCAACGGGGAGACCCACGAGCCCGACGCGATCGTGGTCGGGGCCGGCCTCGCGGGGCTGGTGAGCACACTGGAGCTGCTGCGCAGCGGCCACACGGTGCTGCTGCTCGACCGCTGCCGCCCCCACGAGGTGGGGGGCCTCGCGCGGGAGGCGTTCGGGGGGATGTTCATGGTGGACTCCCCCGAGCAGCGCCGCTCGCGAATCCGCGACAGCGAGCGGGTGGCGTTGGAAGACTGGCTGCGGATCGCGGAGCTCGGCGCAGACGAGCACTGGCCGCGGCAGTGGGCCGAGCAGTACGTGACCCGCGCGCGCGACGACGTCGGCGGGTGGCTGCGGGCGATCGGGGTGCGCTTCTTCGGAGTCGTCAACTGGGCCGAGCGCGGCAACTTCGGCGACGGCAACTCGGTCCCGCGCTTCCACCTCACATGGGGCACCGGCAAGGCGCTCGTGCAGGCGGTGTGGGGCGCGATCGAGCGCCACCCGCGCCGCGCAGCCCTGGAGGTCCGGTTCGGGGCGCGCGTGACCGGACTGATCGCCGACGGGCAGGAGCGCGTGGTCGGATGCAGGGTGGAGGAGGAGGATTGGAGGTTGGGCCACGGGAGCGCGAGCGGGGAACCTCGCGTGCCCGGCCACATGGCGGGGCGGGAGCACGGGGAGTCCGAGACCGGCGCCCGCGGCGAGCGCACGAGCGAGGGGGACGACCAGGCGAGTGGGGCAGGGGGCCACGCAGGCGCGAGCGGGGAACCTCGCGTGCCCGGCCACATGGCGGGGCGGGAGCACGGGGAGTCCGAGACCGGCGCCCGCGGCGAGCGCACGAGCGAGGGGGACGACCAGGCGAGTGGGGCAGGGGGCCACGCAGGCGCGAGCGGGGAACCTCGCGTGCCCGGCCACATGGCGGGGCGGGAGACCCAGGAGTCCAAAACCGGCGCGGGCGGCGAGTACGAGGCGCGGGCCGGCAAGGCCGTGGTGATCGCGGCGGGCGGGATCGGCGGCAACCCCGACCTCGTGCGCAGCGTGTGGCCCACCGCGGAGCTCGGCAGCCCCCCGCAGCGCCTCTTGATGGGCTCGCACCCCTACGCCGACGGCGCGATGCACGCGGAGGTCGAGCGCGCGGGCGGCGCGGTGACGCACCTGGAGCGGATGTGGAACTACGCGGACGCCGTGCGCCACCCCTCCCCGCAGCGCGAGAACCACGGCGTGAAGCTGATCCCGCCGCGCTCGGGGGTGATGCTCGACCCCGACGGCCGCCGCTACGGCCCGGTGCCGGTGATGCCGACCTACGACGCATACGCGGCGCTGGAGCGGATCTGCGAGGACGAGCGCAAGTACTCGTGGCTGGTGTGCAACTGGCGGATCGCGCGGCGCGAGCTCGACGTGTCGGGCTCCCAGCACAACCCCCACTTGCGCGAGCGCCGCCGCGTGCGCTTCCTGCTGGGCGTGGTGCTCGGTAAACCGCGCGTAGTGACCCACCTGCTGGAGGGCTCCCCCGACTTCGTGGCCGCCGACACGCTGGGAGAGCTCACGCGCAAGATGAACGAGGTGACGGGCGAAGACGCGATCGATCCCGACACGATGGCCGCGGAGATCGGCCGCTACGACGAGTCGATCGCGCGCGGGAAGGGCCTCTTCAACGACGACCAGCTGCGGCGCATCGCGCAGCTGCGCAACTGGCGCGGGGACCGCCTGCGCACGTGCGCCTTCCAGGCGATCCTCGACCCCAAGGCGGGGCCGCTGATCGCGATTCGCCTGCAGGTGATGGCGCGCAAGAGCCTCGGCGGCATCCAGACCGACCTCGCCTGCCGCGTGCTGCGCAGCGCAGACGGCGAGCCGATCGCGGGCCTCTACGCCGTCGGCGAGGCCGCCGGCTTCGGCGGCGGCGGGATGCACGGCAAGCGCTCCCTGGAGGGCACCTTCCTCGGCGGCTGTGTCTTCACCGGCCGCCTCGCCGCCGCGGCGATCGCGGGCTCGGAGCTGCCGCTGCGGACCCCACCGCGCGTGGGCGCCACCGCGCCCTGAGCGGTGCCCCGGTACGACTACACCACCGTGGGGCACGTCACCGTCGACGTGCTCGACGTCGACGGGTCGATCGAGGAAGTCGATCCCGCCCGCCCCGACCGAAGCCGGGAGACACTGGCCTTCGGCCAGAATCCCCGTTTCGGCCAGCCGGCGTCCAGCCGGCTGCGCCACCCTGTATGCCGTCCGGGCGGAACGGCCCTCTACAGCGCACTCCAGGCCGCGCGGCTCAAACTGCGTACGCAAATCCTGACCAAGGGCGAACCCCGCGAGATCGAACGGCTGTTGGAGCCCTACCGCGACGAGCTCGATCTGACGGTCCTGCCCGCCGAGCACACCACCACGCTGCGCACCTCGGGTGAAGGCCCCGAGCGCCACCAGCGGCTGCTCGCGTGGGCCGGGCCGATCGAGGAGTCGATCGAGGTGGACACCGCGATCCTGCACCTCGCCCCCGTCGCCCGCGAGACCCCGCGCGTGTGGCGCGGCCACGCCGGCTTCGTGGGGCTCACTCCGCAGGGGCTCGTGCGCGAGTGGGACGCGCAGGGCGAGATCGCGCCCGCCCCGCTGCGCCGCGAGTGGCTGCCCGAGCGCTGCGACGCATGGGTGCTCAGCGAGCGCGAGCAGGAGAGTTGCGACGCACGGGTGTTCAGCGAGCGCGAGCAGGGGAGTTGCGCCGGGTCGCTCGCGCAGGCCGCCGCGGTGGTGGCCGTGACCGCGGGGGCACAACCCATCATGTTGCGTCTGCCCGGCGGCGAGCTGCGCGTCCCCGTGCCCCCGATCGCGCGTGTCCAGGACGACCTCGGCGCGGGCGACGTGTTCGCCGCCGCCCTGTTCGTCGCGCTGCGCGAGGGTCGCCCCCCCGCCGAGGCCGCCGCCTTCGCCAACGCCGCCGCCGCGGTGCGCATCGCCGGGATCGGACCCGGCGCGATCGGCGACCGGGCCGCGATCGAGGCGCGGCTCGCCCGGGGGCTGCTTGGCTAGATAGTCGTCAGGCCCGTGGGGGGCGTGTGTGAGTATTAACTTTTTGGAGTGCGTCTAACCATGGTGGGACGCGCTCTGAATTTTTTATACACACACCTACGCTCGTCATACCATAGTATCGTGAGAGTGGGTCTCGTCGATGAGGCGCGCGAGGTCGATCCCCGTGAGCGCGTCCTCCGCGCCGCACGCGCGCGCGGCGAGCAGCAGCGAGCCGCCCACCGGGGCCATCTCCACGACCGCCACCCGCGCCTGAGGGGCGCGCGCGTGGATCGCCTCGGTGAGCGGGTCCACGAACACCGCTCCCGCCTTGTACGCGCTGCCGATCAACCCCACCGGGAAGTCGCCCTCCAGACCCGTCTGGTCGATCACCGCGGCGATCTGCTGGGCGAGCTCCGCCGCCCCGCGCTCGTACAGCTCCCGCGCCACCGCGTCCCCGTCCCGCGCGAGGTCCGCCATCTTGATCGCGAACTCCGCGATCTCGCTCTTGGTGCGCGGCTTGCTGTAGACGCTCACGGCCAGCGCCTCGACGCTCCGGGCCTCGAAGAACTCCACCGCCGCCTCGCTCAGGGCGGTCTCCGGACCCGAGCGCTCGCGGTCGCGCAGCGCCGCCTTGATCGACTGCACCCCCAGCCAGTAACCCGAGCCCTCGTCGCCCAGCAGGTGGCCCCAGCCACCCGCCCGCCACGCGCGCCCGTCGGGGCCCACGCCGAACACGTTGCTGCCGGTGCCCGAGATCACCCCCACCCCGGGCTGCGCCCCCGTCGCCGTCGCCCACGCTCCCACCACGTCGTTCACCACGATCCACTCCCGCGAGCGCTCCTCGCGCACGTGCGCCACCACCGCATCGGTGTCGGTGCCCGCCACCGCCAGCACCGCCGCGTCGAGCTGGGCGTCGGCGATGCCGGCCCCCGCGAGCGCCTCGTCGGCGGCGTCGAGGAGCGCCCGCCCCGCCGCGGCCGCTCCGGCCGCGTCCTGGTTGCTCGGGCCCCCGTGCCCGAGGTGCAGCGTGCCGCGCTCGACGTCCAGCACCGCCGCCAGCGTCTTGGTCGCGCCGCCGTCGATACCCAACAGGAAATGGTCCTGGCCGGGCGCGCGGGCGCCTGCGCGCGACGGGGCCTCTCCCGGAGAGCCACCACCAAAGTGAGCCAGCGCCGCGGGCAGCCTGACAAGTGGGGCGCGGTCCATGCCGGGATACTTACAGCCCATGCGGCAGACCGGCGTCTACGCGACGCTCCCCAACTCGCCTCCAACCTCCGGCTTGGTGTGCCCGGTGTGAGGGGACAGGCCGGCGTCCACGCGGTGTTCCCCGACGCCCCGCGGCGCGCGGGGATGTACGAGTCCTTCTACCTGCGCGCCGTCGCCCCCGACCGGCCGCTCGGGGTGTGGCTCCGCTACACCGTCCACAAGCGGGGCGGCGAGCGGCCGCAAGGATCGGTGTGGTGCACCGTCTTCGATGGCGAGCACACGCGGCCGTTCATGCACAAGCTCACCACCGCGGCCCTCTCGGTCCCCACCGGCGGGTGGATCGCCGTGGGCGACTCGCAGCTTGGCGGCGACCGCGCCGAGGGCGCCTGCGGGGAGGCCCGCTGGTCGCTGCGCTTCGCCACTGGCGAGCCCGAACTGCGCCACCTCCCGCGCGCCTTCCTCTACCGCACCCCGCTGCCCCGCACGAAGCTAACGAGCCCTGCCCCCGCCGCGCGCTTCGACGGCACGCTCGTGTTGGCTGAGCGCACGATCGAGCTCGGGGGGTGGCGCGGAATGGTCGGCCACAACTGGGGGGCCGAGCACGCCGAGCGCTGGATCTGGCTGCACGGCATCGGCTTCGAGGAGGACCCCGAGGCGTGGCTCGACGTGGCGATCGGGCAAGTGCGCGTGGCGGGGCGCACCACACCGTGGGTGGCGGGCGGCGCCCTCGCCCTCGACGGGGAGCGCCACCGGCTGGGCGGTATGGGCGGGGCACCGCTGCCGAAGGCGGTGGTCGGGCTGCTTGTGGCGGAGACCCCCGAGCGCTGCGTCCTCTCGCTGCCCGGGGCCGACGGGCTCGTCGTCGAGGCGCACACGCAGGCGCCCCCCGAGGCGATTGCCGGCTGGCGCTACGCCGACCCCAACGGTGGGGGCCACGACGTGAGCAACTGCTCGATCGCCGCCCTCACTCTCACCGTGCGCCGTCCCGGGCGCCCCGCACGGACGCTGCGCACCACGCACGGGGCCGCCTACGAGCTCGGGATGCGCGAGCGCGACCACGGGGTGGCGATTGCGCCCTTCGCCGACGGTTGAGGCGCGCGGCGAGGGTCGGGGGGATGCCTCAATCGATGAAACCGCCGAACGCACTGCTCCATCCTGTCCAAGCGCGAGCCTGTGGCGATCCGTAGACGGAAACATTTCCGCCAGCCCGAGCGGTGTTTCAGCCGGTGTCCCGGCTTATGTGGATATCCCACAAAAATGAATCCGGCTCGTTAGTTTGCTCGCAAAATGCATAGAAATCGTCTACACTCGTGCCCGTAGCGACAAGGATGGACAGCCGCAAGACATAGATAGCCAGGTTCAGGACGCGTTCCGTGGTCATACGCGCAGGGAGCGCTTGCGCGAATGGGTCAGAATGACGGGATCACTCTGAACTTTTTCACGACGGCCCCAGGACGGGGCCCGCGAGGACAGCGAGGACCAAGGATGATCATCGCAAGCAGGAATCGGGCTCAGATCCACGCCTCAGCGGCCACGATCGAGCCCACGACGTTCAGCGATCTATGCACAGCACCGGAGTCCGCTGCCGCAGTGCTGGTTCACGAAGGCAGCTCCCCCGCTCCGCGTGAACGGCTCCGCGCCGCGGTCTGGCGCCTCCCGCGCCCCGCCACGGCTCCGCGCAGCTCGCTCCGCGCCGCAACCCTCAGGCCCCCCCTCGCAGCCGCCGCACTGGCGATCGTGCTCGCGGTACTCGCGGGCGCGCTCGGACCGTGGGCGCACCTGGAGCCACACGCCACGGACGGCCAGGTGGCCATCGAGGCCGCGATCAGGCTGCTGTGCGGGCTCGCGGCCGTCCTGTGCTTGCACCGCTTCTGGCGCCGGCGGCGGCTGGGCGAGGTGCTCGTGGCCTGCGCCACGGCGATCGTCGCCGCCTCCTACCTGGTGGGCGGCGCGCTGCTCGTGTGCGCCTGCGTCGAGTGGTCACTCGAAGAACGCCGAGCCGCCGCGCTCGCGCTCGCGCGCGAGCGCCGCCGGATGGCGGCGGACGTCCACGACCTGATCATGCAGGACCTCTCCTTCGCCCTCGCCACCGCGCGCGCGCTCGTCGACGATCCCGCGCGCGCCTCCCAGGCAAGCACGATCGTGAGCGCCGGCGAGCGCGCGCTCACGGGCGCCCGCCACATGGTCAGCGGGCTCACCGAGCACGACACCCGGCCGATCGCCCAAGCGCTCGAGGCGAGCGTACGAGCCGCCGCCCGTCACACCCCGTTGGCGTTCCACGCCGAACAGGTGCCCTCTTCGGCGCGACTCGACGAGCCGACCCGCAACGCGCTCGTGCACATCGCCCGCGAGGCCGTCACAAACGCCGTCAAGCACGCCCAAGCGGACACCGTCGAAGTGGTCCTCGAACACGCCGGCCAGTGGCGGCTGACGGTGCGCGACGACGGCCGCGGATTCGACGAAGCGCCCGCTGGCGAAGGCTTCGGGCTGGCAAGTATGCGCCAGAGCGCGCGCGCCCTCGGCGGCGCTGTGCATGTGGGTCGCGCGAGCGGCCGAGGTACCACGGTGGAGGCCGTCCTGCCATGAACGCGGCTCCCACCGTCGTGATCGCCGACGACCACCCCCCGATCCGCCTGGGCGTGCGGATGGCGCTGATGCGCAGCGGCTTTCGGGTGCTCGCCGAGGCCGCCGACGGCGACGGCGCGGTGGAGGCGGTGCTACGCGAGCGGCCCGACCTCTGCCTGCTGGACGTCCGTATGCCCGGCGGCGGGATCGAGGCTGCCGCGCGCCTGGCCAAGCTCGCGCCCGCCACCGCCGTGGTGATGCTCACCGTCTCCGCCTCCGCCGAGGACCTGCTCGCCGCGCTGCGCGCCGGCGCCAGGGGCTACCTGCCCAAGGACATGTCCCCCGACCGCCTCCCCGCGGCGCTGCACGGAGTGCTGAAGGGCGAGGCCGCGCTCCCGCGGACGTTTGTCGGGCGAATGCTCCACGAGATGCGCGAGCTCCCCGCCCCCGGGCCCACCCCGGTGCGCGTGGGCGACGTCGAGCTCACCACGAGAGAGTCCGAGATCCTGCGAATGCTCCGCTCCGGCCTCTCCACCGTGGAGATCGGCGAGCGCCTCTCGCTCTCGCCCGTCACCGTGCGCCGCCACATCTCAGCCGGCGCCGCCAAGCTCGGCGCCGAAGGCCGCGACGAGGCCCTGCGCGCGATCGCGTAGCCACCAGCCAGCACAGCCGGGGGTACGGTGCTGCCGGTTGGCGCAGCCGGGGGGCACGGAGGCCCCACGCCCGCTCGCGTGGTCGGCGCACACACCCACGCGGACGATCCCCCCCGACCCCCGAACGGTCACACCAGCCCCGTGCGCACCGCGTACACGGCGGCCTGCACGCGGCTGCGCACCCCGAGCTTCTCGAAGATGTTGGTCACGTACTGCTTGACCGTGTGCGGGCTGATCGAGAGCTCGAGGCCGATCGCGATGTTGTCGGCGCCTTGCGCGATCAAGCGCAGAACCTCCTCCTCGCGCGGGGTGAGGGCGGGCCGCCCGTCCACCGCCGCCTCTTCGCCGGCCTCGGCTTCGGCGCGCACCGCGTTGGCGTCGGCGTCCGCGCGCACACGCGCCATCAGCGACTGCGCCACCTCGCTGGAGAGCACCATGTACCCCTCCGCCGCCTCCCTGATGCCGCCGGCGAGCCGGTCTGCGCGTGTGTCCTTGAGCAGGTAGCCACACGCTCCCGCCGCCAGCGCCTCCAGCACGTCGGCGTCCTCAGCGGAGACGGTCAGAACCACCGCCTGGACGTCCGGACAGCTGCGCTCGATCTGGCGCAGCGCCTCGAGGCCTGAGACCCCTGGCATTTTGAGGTCGAGCACCACCACGTCGGGGTCCAGCTCGCGCGCGAGCGCGACTGCCTGCGCGCCGTCGGACGCCTCGCCGACGACCGCCATCCCGGCGTTCTCGAGCGTGCCGCGCAGGCCATCGCGAAAGAGGCGGTGGTCGTCTGCGATCACAACACGGAGGGCGCCGTCCCGAGGGGTCACAGGCGGAAAATAGAGGAATCGGCCGCCCTTCGCGGATGTCGGCGGCATTGCCGATCGTCTCGCCCTCGCGGATGCCGGCGACATTGCCGATCGTCTCGCCGGCCAGACACGACGTCGCCCTGTTGACCGGACACCGGTGTGGTCCCGATCTACGGGCATCCGAAGGACCCCCTGCTCAAACGTCTAGGAGCCCCCTCACAAGGTCAAGCTCGACGGGCAAGCGAGTCGAGGCTCACCGGACCGGCTCTCGACCCTGCCAGGAGACAACTTGATGTTCAAACTCCCGCTACGCAGCCCCTTCACGGCCACCGCTCTGCTCCTTCTCACGGCCGCCGTCCTGCTCCTTCTGCTCGCCACCTCTTCGGCCCTCGGGGCGCGCACCTTGCATTATGAGAGAACACATGCAATCCACCGCCACCCCACCCGCCACCGCCAGGGCCGACGCAGTGCTCGGCGTCGATCCGGCCCCGGGTCCGCCGCCGTCCGCGCGGCGGCCACGACAACTCCAGTGGCGCTGCTCGGCGACGAAGCGGTGGAGTTCAACAGGGACAGCCTGACCGCGGGAGAAGCCGAAGCGTTCCCCTTCCAGGCGCGTACGGCAGGCGCTACGGGGGCTGTGCACGTCTACGTCGACGCCCACAACACCGCCACAACCCTATTCGTCGGTCTCTACACCAACCTGAACGGCCACCCTGGCTCATTGCTGGTCACGGGCTCACTGTCCTCTCCCCTGGCCGGCACATGGAACACGGCCCCAGTCGCCTCCGCCCAGCTCGTGCCCGGGACGACCTATTGGCTCGCCGTGCTGGGGACGGGCGGAACGCTGCGCTACCGCGACCGTTGGCGTGGGCCCTGCAGGGCCGAGACCAGCGCTCAGACCACTCTCGGCGCGCTGAGCGCCCTGTGGCGCACCGGCACGATCTACTCCACCTGTCCGATCTCCGCCTACGTGAGCCCCGCGGCCTCGACCTTCCCGGTCGGCCCCCCCACGCCTGTCGAACTAACGCCCACCCCAGAACCGACCCCTCCGGTCGAACCGACTCCCCCCACGCCCCCCGTTGAACCGACACCCCCTCCGCCGCCCGCGCCCGCGAACACCGCGCCGCCGGTCATCAGCGGCTCGGCGGTCGAAGGGCAGACGTTGAGCGCGAGTACCGGCATCTGGTCGGGCAGCCCGACTTCCCACGCCTACCAGTGGCAGGATTGCAACAGCTCCGGCGAAGGCTGCTCGAACCTGAGCGGGGCGACCGCGTCCTCGCACACGCTCGGTGTGGCTGAGATCGACCATACGGTGCGTGTGGTCGTGACCGCAACCAACGCCAGCGGCAGCACGCAGGCGACCAGCGCGACGGCAGGACCGGTGGCTGCCCAGCCCCCGACGGCGGGCTTCACCTACTCCCCAAGCTCCCCGATCGTCGGAGAACCGGTCGTGTTCAACGGCACAAGCTCCACCTGTCCCGACGGCCCGTGCACCTACGAATGGTCCGACGACGGCTCTCCGACACGGCCAATCACGCCACTGTGGCCGCTCGGCGGCGGACAAACGCTGTCGTTCACGTTCGAAGAAGCCAACACGAAGTACGTGCGCCTAGTGGTCACCGACGCCTCGGATCAGGCGGCCACGGTCGAGCACAACGTCGTAGTCGGCGCGTCAGAACCACCCCCGCCGCCACCACCGGCGCCGGCGCCGGCGAACACCGCGCTGCCCAGCGTGAGCGGGTCCGCTGTGGAAGGCCAGACGCTCACCGCGAGCAGCGGTACCTGGTCGGGTAGCCCGACTTCCTACGCCTACCAGTGGGAGGATTGCAACACGGCGGGCACGAGCTGCTCGAACATCGCCGGCGCCACGGCCAGCACGCAGGTCCTGGCAGCGGGCGACGTGGGGCACACCCTCCGGGTCGTGGTGCAAGCCACCAACGCCGGCGGGACCGGGGAAGCCGCCTCGGAAGCGACGACCGCCGTGACGGCCAAGCAAAAAGAAACAACCCCGGCGAGCTGCTACTCCAACCCCGAAGGCTGCGGCTACCCCGGCACGAAGGACACGGGCGTCGAAAGCTGCTCGTCGCTGCCTAAATCCTCGGGAACAAAAACGATCACCAAGACTGAAACCATCGAAAACACGGACATCACCGGCTACATCGTGATCGATGCTAGCGGCGTCACGCTGAATCACGATTGCGTCCTCTTCAACGGAGGAGAATCCGAAGGGAGCGCAGCCGTCGTGCTGGAAAGCGCCGCGAAGAACTTCACGATCTCCAACACGACCGTCCGTGCGGAAAACACAACCTCAGACTCATTTGAAGAAGCGATCCGAAACAATCACAGCGATCCGGGCGCGGTGGCGAGCAAAGACCGCCTCGAAGACTGCGCCGAGTGCATCCACCAGCTGTGGGCTCTCAGCGAAAGCTACGTCGTCGCCAACGGGCGCGCCGCGGCGTCCGGAGTCCACACCGAGGATTGGTGGTTCGACAACAACACCATCACCGCGAACGACGACACGCTGCTCAACCCCTCCAAACAAACGGCGGTGATCTTCGCCGAAGGGTCGGGCGCCTGCGAAAACCACGAGCAAGTCAGAAACAGCCTAATCGCCGGCGGCGGCTTCATGTTCTACTTCTGCACGCACGCGTCCTCGATCGGCAAGAGCACCATCGAAATCAAGGACAACCGGTTCGCGCGGCGGACCTGCACCAAAGCCATGATCGAAGACGTCGAAGGCCGCGGGGGCTGGGAATGCTCGGGCAAACCCAACGAGGAAGAAAACTACTTCGACGCCGGCACGGGCACAGGAGCGTACTACCCGCGCGGCGGCTTCTTCGGGGTCGCCTCCGAATCCCCAGAAACCTTCCCCTCCCACGGAGGCGCCGGCTGGGAAGGCAATTACTGGGATGACGATCTCCAGGCTCAGGCGGATGAAACCGGATGAGCCGCACGAGCGCGCGACCTGCTCGGAGGGTGGGGTGTTGCGCACGCCGTGAGTGTTGTGTATGGTGTGGGGCGTAAAAGCCACATCGCCATGAATCTGAACTGCGACGGGGAGCGCACGGTCGAGTCGAGAGTCGCTGTCTAGGCTTGCGGGAGTTCCATGGCGGTGGGCTTGTAGGCGGCATGGAGTAGCCGAGCTCGTTGAGCACGTTTGTATGCCTATGAGAGGAGGCGCTCGATGCCCAGGTTCGTTTTACGCAGTCTTCTGACAGTAGTCTTCTTGCTCGTGCCGTTCGTTGCCTCGTCCGGGCTTGGCGCATACGCCGGCGGAACGCTTCGCTACCGCAGCCGTCAACACAGATTATGCCTCAGAAAACAACGCCGGCACCACCTTCGCGAGCTGTCGGACAGGCGGAGCGCAGGTAGCACACGCGTTTGGACCCCGTGTCCGATCTCCGCGCATGTCCTTGCAGCAGACCGGACCCCGTTCCTGAGCCAGCCCGCACCTGGCACACCCGCCTCAGCCGCGTCGGCAAGCTCCATCCCGCTGCTGGATCTCCCTCCCGCCGACCAACCGGCACCCCCAGCGGCTGCCCCTACGGACACCATCGCGCCCTCCATCGGCGGACCCACTCTCGTCGGCGATAAGCTCAGCGCGAGCAACGCGGGCGGGACCAGCTTGGCCATGTCATCCTTGACAGCCCTCGTCCCCTCAGCAGGCCCTCCGCCCCCGCCGGCGAACACCACACCGCTAACCATCAGCGGGACGGCCATCGAAGAAACACCCATCGAAGAACAGACGCTGAGCGCGATAGCGGGACCAGCGACTCCCCAGCCCCCGACGGCGAGCTTCACCTACTCCCCAAGCTCCCCAGTCACCGGGAAACCGGTCACGTTCAACGGCACGAGCTCCACCTGCTCCGACGGCCCATGCACCTACGAATGGTCCGACGACGGCTCTCCGACACGGCCAATCACGCCGCTGTGGCCGCTCGGCAACGGACAGACAATATCGTTCACGTTCCTAGAAGCCGACACGAAGTATGTGCGCCTGGTGGTCACCGACGCCTCAGGTCAGACGGCCACAGTCGAGCACAACGTCGCCGTCGGCACCTCAGAACCCCCTCCGCCGCCGCCCCCGGCCCCGGCGAACACCGCGCCACCCAACGTGAGCGGGTCCGCCGTGGAAGGCCAGACGCTCACCGCGAGCAGCGGCACCTGGTCGGGCAACCCGACGTCCTACGCCTACCAGTGGCAAGACTGCGGTGTCTCAGGCGGAGGCTGCTCGAACCTGAGCGGAGCGACCGCCTCCTCGCACACGCTCGACGCAGCCGAAGTCGGCAAGACGGTGCGTGTAGTCGTAACCGCTACAAACGCCGACGGCAGTACGAGTGCAACCAGCGCGACTGCGGGACCGGTAGCTTCCCAGCCCCCGACGGCGAGCTTCACCTACTCCCCAAGCTCCCCAGTCACCGGAAAACCGGTCACGTTCAACGGCACGAGCTCCACCTGCTCCGACGGCCCATGCACCTACGAATGGTCCGACGACGGCTCTCCGACACGGCCAATCACGCCGCTGTGGCCGCTCGGCAACGGACAGACGCTGTCGTTCACGTTCCTAGAAGCCGACACGAAGTATGTGCGCCTGGTGGTCACCGACGCCTCAGGTCAGACGGCCACAGTCGAGCACAACGTCGCCGTCGGCACCTCAGAACCCCCTCCGCCGCCGCCCCCGGCCCCGGCGAACACCGCGCCACCCAGCGTGAGCGGGTCCGCCGTGGAAGGCCAGACGCTCACCGCGAGCAGCGGCACCTGGTCGGGCAGCCCGACTTCCTACGCCTACCAGTGGGAGGACTGCGACACGGCGCCCGCAAGCTGCTCGCACATCGCCGGCGCCACGGCCAGCACACGGGTACTGTCATCCGGCGACGTCGGGCATACTCTCAGGGTCGTCGTGAAAGCCACCAACGCCGGCGGGACCGGGGAAGCCACCTCCGAAGCGACAGCCGCCGTGACAGCTAAGCAAAAGGAAACCACGCCGGAGAACTGCTTTGCTAACCCCGAAGGCTGCGGCTACCCCGGCACGAAGGACACGGGCGTCGAAAGCTGCTCGTCGCTGCCCAAATCCTCAGGCACAAAAACGATCACCAAAGCCGAAACCATCGAAAACACGGACATCACCGGCTACGTCGTGATCGATGCCAGCGGCGTCACGCTGAATCACGACTGCGTCCTCTTCAACGGAGGCGAAGCCGAAGGGAGCGCGGCCGTCGTGCTGGAAAGCGCGGCGAGCAGCTTCACGATCTCCAACACGACTGTCCGTGCGGAAAACACGACCTCGGACTCATTTGAAGAAGCGATCCGCAACAATCACAGCGATCCAGGCGCGGTGGCGAGCAAAGACCGCCTCGAAGACTGCGCCGAGTGCATCCACCAGCTGTGGGCTATCGATGAAAGCTATGTCATCGCCAACGGGCGCGCCGCGGCGTCCGGAGTCCACACCGAGGATTGGTGGTTCGACAACAACACCATCACCGCGAACGACGACACGCTGCTCAACCCCTCCAAACAGACGGCGGTGATCTTCGCCGAAGGGTCGGGTGCCTGCGAAAACCACGAGCAAGTCAGAAACAGCCTGATCGCCGGCGGTGGCTTCATGTTCTACTTCTGCACGCACGCGTCCTCGATCGGCAAGAGCACCATCGAAATCAAGGACAACCGGTTCGCGCGGCGGACCTGCACCAAAGCCATAATCGAAGATGTCGAAGGCCGCGGGGGCTGGGAATGCTCGGGCAAACCCAACGAGGAAGAAAGCTACTTCGACGCCGGCGAAGGCGCAGGAGGGTACTACCCGCGCGGCGGCTTCTTCGGGGTCGCCTCCGAATCACCGGAAACCTTCCCCTCCTACGGAGGCACTGGCTGGGAAGGCAATTACTGGGATGACGATCTCCAGGCCCAGGCGGATGAAACCCGATGACTGCCGCGGCGATCGGGGTCACGGCGCCATGAAACGGCGGCAGCAGCGACGGCCGCATCTGTCGGCGCAGGTCATGCTGTAGCGTCGAGCCGGAGATCAGCCGCCCAGACGCGCCGGGGCACCCCGACGATCAAGCTGCTGACCTACGGCCACGCCAACGGAATGCCGTCCTCGAGTCAAGCTGTAGCGCATGACTTACGAGCGTGGAGTGCGGAAATTGCGCACTTCACCGGGGGGGTGTCGCGCACTCCACCGGGTACTTGGTGTATGGTGAGGCGCGCAAGCCATATCCGCTAGGGATCTGAGCTGCGGCGTGTTGCGCACGGTCGAGTCCGGGGAGGCGACCGTCGATGCTTGCAGGTCCCACGGCGGTGGGCTCGAAGACGGCTTGGAGCGGCCGACTTTGTCGAGCGCATGCCTACGTCCATTGGGGAGGGGATCTCATGCCCAGGCTCGTGACACGCAGTCTTCTGACGGTACTCGCCTTGCTCGTGCTGTTCGCTGCCTCCTCAGCGCCCGGTGCATACGCCCGGCCCTACGAAGGCCGCGAGGCCACGGCGGTGTTGCTCGGTAACGAGGCGGTAGAGCCGCACGATGGCCACCTGAAGGACGGGCGGGCCGAAGCGTTCCGACTACAGACACGTACGTCGGGCATCACCGGTGTCCTATACATCTACGTGGACTTGCGCAACACAGCCCGTGCTGTCGCCGTGGGCATCTACAGCAACACCGACGGCCGTCCGGGCTCCCTGCTGAGCAAGGGCTCCGGGTCGTCTCTGAGGGGGCACGCATGGAGCGCCGTGTCGCTGACGCCAACGCAGCTGGCAGCCGGGAAGACGTACTGGCTCGCCTTGCTCGGCGAGGGCGGAACGCTTCGCTACCGCGATCGTCGACGCGGATCGTGCCCGAGCGCGCCGAGCATCCAGCGCCATCTCCGCGAACTGCCGGACCAGTGGAGCGCAGACGGGGTTCGCGCTGGCACCGCGTGTCCGCTCTCGGCGTATGTCCTCGCAGCAGTCCAGGCGCCGTTCCTGAGTCTGCCCGCGCTTGGTCCATCCGCTCTGCCCGCGCTTGGTCCATCCGCCTCACTGGCGAGCTCCGGTTCTCCGACCGATCGCACTCCCACCGAACGGCCAGCACCTCTCGCGACTGCTCCTACGGACACTGTCGCGCCCTCTGTCAGGGGGTCAGCTTTGGTCGGCGATAAGCTCAGCGCGAGCAGCGGGACGTGGACGGGTAGCCCAACCTCCTACTCCTACCAGTGGCAGGACTGCAGCGCCCTGGACGACAGCTGCCTGAACGTCAGCGGCGCGACCGCATCGACCTACAAGGTGACCGCGAGCGACCTCGAAAGCGCCGTGCGTGTCCTCGTCAGCGCGAGCAACACCGACGGAACCGGGGAAGCCACCTCCGAAACGACAGCCCCCGTCGCGTCAGCGCCTCCACCGCCACCGCCACCCGCGCCGACGAACACCAAGCCGCCAGCCATCAGCGGACCCACCGTCGAAGACGAAACGCTCACAGCGAGCACCGGAACATGGTCCGGCAGCCCCACCTCCTACACCTACCAGTGGCAGACCTGCAACACCTCAGGCACCAGCTGCACGAACATCACCAGCGCAACCGCAAGCACACGGGTGCTGACATCGAGCAACGTCGGGCACACCCTCCGGGTCATCGTGAAAGCCACCAACACCGGCGGAGCCGGGGAAGCGACCTCAGAACCAACAGCCACCGTCACCTCAGCGCCGCCACCGCCACCGCCACCCGCGCCGACGAACACCAAACCGCCAACCATCAGCGGACCCACCGTCGAAGACGAAACGCTAACAGCGAGCACCGGAACATGGTCGGGCGAACCCACCTCCTACACCTACCAGTGGCAGACCTGCAACACCTCGGGCACCAGCTGCACGAACATCACCGGCGCCACAACCAACACCCGGGCCCTGGCAGCGGACAACGTCGGACACACCCTGCGGGTGCTGGTAAAAGCCACCAACACCGGCGGCACCGGCGAAGCGACCTCGGAAGCGACAGCCATCGTGACCGCTAAAGAAACCGGCACGCCGAAGAACTGCTTCTCCAATCCCGAAGGCTGCGGCTACCCGGGCACGAAGAACGCCGGCGTCGCGAACTGCTCGGAACTCAAAGCGTCTGGCTCGAAAACGATCACCAAAGCCGAAACCATCGAAAACACGGACATCGCCGGGTCGATCGACGTGGAGGCCGCCGGCGTCAAGCTCAATCACGACTGTGTCGTCTTCAACGGCAGGGAAGCCGAGGGAAGCGCCGCCGTGGCCCTGGGAAGCGCGGCGGAAAACTTCACGATCTCCAACACGACCGTACGCGCGGAAAACACCACATCAGATTCATTTGAAGAAGCGATCCAGAACAACCACGACGCCGAAGGGGCCGTGGCGAGCCATGATCGCCTTGAAGACTGCGCGGAGTGCATCCACCAGCAGTGGACGCTCAGTGAAAGCTACGTGATCGCCAATGGACGCGCCGAAGCGGAAGGGACCCACACGGAGGATTGGTGGTTCGACAACGGCGAAATCGTCGCGAACGACGACACGCTGCTCAACCCGTCCAAACAGACGGCGGTGATCTTCGCCGAAGGGTCGGGCGCCTGCGACAACCACGAGCAAGTCACCAACAGCCTGATCGCCGGCGGCGGCTTCATGTTCTACTTCTGCACGCACGCGTCCTCGATCGGCAAGAGCACCATCGAAATCAAGGACAACCGGTTCGCGCGACGGGTCTGCACCAAAGCGATAATCGAAGACGTCGAAGGCCGCGGGGGCTGGGAATGCTCGGGCAAACCCAACGAGGAACAGAACTACCTCGACGCCGGCGAAGGCACGGGAGCGTACTACCCGCACGGCGGCTTCTTCGGGGTCGCCTCGGAATCCCCGGAAACCTTCCCCTCCAACGGCGGCGCTGGCTGGGAAGGCAACTACTGGGACGACAACCTCGAAGCGCAGGGGGACGAAACGAAATGACCGGGACGCGCGCGAGCGCGTCGAGTTCATGCTCGCGGGGCGGGCACCCCCGGCGGCTGCTCGACTGCGGTGGGCGGCGGGGCGCTGAATGGAGGCTCGGTGCGCCCCATCAGCGTACGCAGGGCACGCCGCGCGCCCTCGCGACGGGCAGCTCCGTCGGCGTCGGTTGAGCGCGCGGTCGCACCGCGAATGAGGTGGCGCAGGCTGAGCGCCGACAGGTAGAGGCCACGGTGGGCGGGGCCGAAGTGCTTGTGGGCGTACTGCTTGCGCGCGTAGGCGTCCTGGGCGACCATCCGCGGTTTCACCCCGGCCTTGCCGGCGTGGTGGAGGATCGTCATGTGGGGCAGGTGACGAACCTGCCAGCCGGCGCGCTTGATGCGCAGGCAGAGGTCGGGCTCCTCGGAGTAGATGAAGAAGCGCTCGTCGAACAGCCCGGCGCTCAGCAGCGCCTCGCGGCGCGCGAGCATGAACGAGCCGGAGGTCCAGTCGCACCCGGTTTCCCGCTCGTACGCGCCGCGGTCGAGCACGCGTTCCCCGGCCCACGCGGGACTCACGGGCCAGCGCTCGGAGAACAACGCTTCGCCCAGCGCACGGGAGGCGTCGGGAAAGCGGCGGATCGTCGGCCAGAGCGTGCCGTCGGCGGTGATCTGGCGCGCGCCGGCGAGGCCGATGCGCGGGCTCTTGTCGAGCATCGCGACGAGCTCGCCGAACGTCCCATCAACGATCTCGGTGTCGGGGTTCAGGAACAGCGCATAGCGCGCGTTCGTCGTTTCGAACCCGCGGTTGTTGCCGTAGCCGAACCCGCGGTTGGGTGAGCTGACCACGCGCGCCGCGGGGAAGCGCGATTGCACCAGCTCGCGAGTGCCGTCGGTGGACTCGTTGTCGACGACGACGACATCGAGGCTCGCGCTGCCGGCGTGCGCGAACACCGTCGGCAGACAGGGCGCCAGCCAGGACGCGTTGTTCGCGGATACGATGATGACCGCGAGGTCGCACACACGCTGCGCACTCTGGGCGTGCTGGGGCTCAGCGGACACCGGTCCGCCACCGTTCGTGCTTGGTCGCGCGCCGTAGAACATGCCTCACGGATGCAACGACTCGGTGAGGCGTGTCCTTGCGTGGAGTCGGCCGCGACACGGTGATTCTCGACCCCTAAGCAGGCGCAGCGCGACACCTACGCCGCGCGACGCTGGCGAGTCTCCCATGCTCAGAAACCCGAGTGGCGGAGCAGGATACGGTCAGGTTTGCCGCGATCCTGACCGACGCCCGCCGCGGCGCGATCGAGCAGACGCGGACCGGTCTGACCTTCGAGCGCCTGGCCGAAGAGTGGTGGCGTGACCCCCGTGGAGTGGTCCGGGTGATCAACTGGACCAGCGAGCACCACGGCCTGCACGAGAACCCGGCTGCGGGAGTCCGCAAGCTGCGCGAGTCCTACTACGCGGCGCGCTTCGAGTTCTACACACCCGAGGAAGTCAGGACGCTCGCGGCGGTCGCGGCCGAGGGGTACCGCTACGAGAAGCTCAAACTCAAGCTCACGCCCGCCGAGCTGGATGCCCGGAGAGCCAGAGATGAGCAGCAGCCATGCTCTATCAGACGGCGGCATTTACGGGCCTGCGCCTCGGCGAGCTCGTCGCGCTGCGCTGGGGCGAGGTCGACTTCGAGAACCACGCGATCCGAGTGTTCGAGGGCTACACCCGCAATCGCCGCGGGCGCACCAAGTCGCGCAAGACCCGGACGGTGCCGATGGTTCAGGAGGTCGCGACGCTCCTGGCCAGCCTACGCGAGCGCGGCCACCACGCCGGACGCACCGATCTCGTCTTCGTCAACGAGCAGGGCGGGCACATCGACGCCTCAGCGCTTCGCCGCCGCTACGTCGCCGCCCGTGACGAGGCTGGCATCCGGCCTCTGCGCTTTTCACGGGGCCAGTCTCCTGCAGCGTATAGGACTTGCCACGCAGCGCGACCGCGACCGACTGGCGCAGCTCGAGCTCGGATGCGCTTCTGAACCGCGCCAGCAGTTCGTCATAGACCTCAAGCGCCTGCTCGTGCTCGTCGCAGTTGCCCAACAGACCGGCCCTCTTGTTCCACGCTCTAGCTACAGCCCTACGCACGGAAGGTTCTTCGACCTGGCTGTAGCGCTCGATTCGACCCGGCCTTCCGGCGGATCATCAGCAAACCGCCGGAGTACCGCGTCAGCTGCCACGATAGCCTCCTCATGGTGCCCTGCCTGACCCAGCGCTTTCGCGATCATGGCCTGTGCCCGCGCCAACGATAGCTCCGGATTCGGCGTTTTACTAGCCCGGGCGCACAACTCATCATAGGCAGCATGGGCCTCGTCCAAGCGGTCCAGACGCAACAGCACAGAGGCCTTCTTGGCCAGAGCAATGCGCACCTGTTTGCCGATATCCGGATCGTCCGCCTCATCGAACTGCTCGACGACGCACTCGTAGTACACGACCGCCTCGTCGTATCGACCCAAGCCAACCAGGGCATCGCCCTTGCCGACCAACGCCTCGGCGACCCGCAGACGCGCCTCGATATCCACAGACCCCTGATCCCGCGCGACCACGGCATCGAGGTCGGCGATCGTCTCCTCTGGAGATGTCATACCTTCAGACAACTATCACGGACATCCTGTCTTCATGATTAGAAGAGGAAATCATCGGGGTCACCGATATCGGGGACGTCATCTCTGCCCCCACCAAAATCGCAGGCGCACTCGTCGTCCGGCGGCTCCTGGTATTGACTCGGTCTCATCTCGTAGTTGTCCACCGCGTGCCCGGACTGGTCAATGTCAGTCTCTAGCTGATCCCCAGCGTTTCTCACGCCACAATTCAAAGCCACGACCGCGCACAGAACTCTGAACCCTCGGCCGTCACACGGCCCCTCTGAGTAAGCTTTGCAGAGAGGTACAACAGAGCCGAAAGCCGTCGTTCCTTCATCAGCCTCCGCTCAGCGGCTGAACCAGGATGGCGGGTTCGGCATGGTATTCGTCGCTGCTCGGCTTGGCTCCCTGGTGATATGAGGCGTATTCGTATGCGCCTTCTTCTTGGACCCGTCACACTCTTCACGCGCATCCACAACTTCTTCTCAATATACTCCTAAGACCATGAGCCACTATAACAAGAAAGACCAGAGAAAAGGTCAAAAGCGCGACCGTATTTTTACCATCGAGAGCCACCTCGAAGCCACCCATGTCGAGGTACATGTTGATCGCAATTCCAGGGAGCAACGACCCTGTATACTCATAGAGCAGACACGCGAGCCCCCCATAGAAAGCGAGCTCGGGAAGCACGATCAGCGGATAGTCCGTATGAACCAACCCAAACATCACACCCACGATCACGCTAGACGAAAACACTCCGAGGCGGTTACGAAAACTCTTATATAGCAGGCCGCGAAAGAAGACCTCCTCCACTACGGGAATTACAATAGCCGCCAATCCAGTCACCACAATCGTAGCAGTGCTCTTCTCCGGGACACCGGAGAATGGATTAACAACTGGACCAAGCATAAGTGCTGAACGCCAAAGGCCGTCAAAAAGGCTGGTCAAGCCAAACACACATACTATAAGGCCGATCGAACGTACCGCAGGAGTTGGACGAATACCTAGATCAACTAAGCGTAGCATATCGGCATGGTATAGAGGGATCAGCGATGCGAGCCAAGCCATGCTAATACATAGAGCGCCTGCACCAGCAGACAGACTAACTCCAAACGGCAGCGACATACCCAAGGAAACCCAACCTACAACGATCCACGATACACCGTATGCAAGAAGTGCATAGCGGATCGTCCACTGACGCGAGCGCGATGTCACCTGCAGTCGCCTAGTGTTTTGGCCTCCATTCTTACCCATGAGAGGACAAAGAGGGAACTATGGCCACCAACGGATCAGTGCCTCCAGCACTTCCTCGCGACTGGCGCTGCGAAGCCATGTCCATCCACCATGTAGGTTACTCCATATATAGCGTAGTCCGAGCATTGCCAGATCGGTCAATCATCCTAGAGTCATGCCATGGAGTTTATGGGAAAGCATACGGTGGCTCTGGCGGCAGCGGCCCTTTATCGAGGCACTGACCACCTAGATTAAGTTCTTGGGGATGGCACTTGTTTCTCGCAAGATTTTCGATAAGTTCACCAGTGAATTTCTCGACAGGATGGATCACATGCTTAGCTACCCAGTGGACCACATCGCCAGCACATTTGACTAGGTCGGGGAAGCAACCCACGAAACCCGCACACGGGGTCGTCTTCCCTGGCTTGCACAGCCAAGTGCCTTCTCGTCCCCGCGCTTCGATCCCTGGTCCGAAGCCTGCTTCCTTTTCTTCAAGCGTCGCGGCTACGACGTGTGCATTCTGCCCGCCTGCTTCGGTACCTTGATGGTAGGCAGCGTATTGATATCCGCCTTCTTCTTCGTACCATTCTTCGTATTCTTCGAAGTATTCTTCTCCGCCTGCGTATTGTGGGCCCGCCATGGCTGCCTCGGCGGCAGCTTCGGCGGCGGCGCGTTCTGCGGCTTCGCGAGCGGCCCGTTCGGCTGCGGCTATGCGGGCGTTTTCTTGTTCTACGGCTTCTCTGTTGAGCTGATCGTAGTGAGCTGTGCAGTAGTTGCATTCGACGTAGGCGCCCGTCGGGTCGTTGGTGTTGACCGGGTCCCCGAAGGTGTAGGCGTAGGCGTTGGCGGAGCCTCCGGGTAGGGGGTCGGGCTGCAGGAAGCGGCCGACCTGGGGGACGTAGGAGCGGCTACCCATGCTGACGACGCCGGAGGGGAGTTCTGTGGGGAGCTCGATCGCGCCGAGCCAGGAGTATTTGGCTGGGGCGCTGACGGTCGGTACGCCGTACTCGCTGGTGTCGGCCTTGGAGGCCAGTTCTGTCGCGGTTTCGGACAGGTAGGCTGTGGCGATGATATCGCCTTGGAGATTCGCGAGCTGGAGCACTGGGGTTTCGCCGTTGTTCTGGATGGCCGCTAGACTACCATTGATGCTGGCGATGTTGCGTCGCCATTCGTTGGAGACCGGGTTGACAGTCCAAGCTGGGGCGTTGCCGGGACCGGCGTAGTGGGAGATGATGGTCGAGTTGATCGGTTCGCCCGTGGAGACGGTTTCGAGCGTCCGCTCGGCGGGGTCGAGGTTGTAGCCGATGGTCTGTTTGTTTTGTTTCTGACTTGCGACCTGGTTGTCGACGTAGTAGGTGTTGGTGAGTTCGTGTTCGCCGGACGGTTCGGCGTCGCTGGCGGGTAGGGTGGTGATGTCGCCGAAGGTGTTGTAGGCGATGCCGGGGTCGGTGAGGCGGTCGGCGGTGTCGTAGGTGTGTTGCTGGATTTTGCCGCCTTCGGTAGCGCATTTTTCGGTGCTGGATTCGCGGGTGGTGAGGCTTGTGCGGTTGGTGTCTTCGTCATATGTATAGATGCGTGTGGTGCAGTCTTTGCCGGTAGGTGTGTTCTGGACCTGGGTAAGGCGTCCAGCGGCGTCGTAAGTGTAGGCTTGATGGGATAGGGTGCTGGTCTGTTCGAGCCACTGTCCGTGTATGGAGGGAATGACACTGTCGTTGAGCCAGACGCATTTTTCGGTGCAGTGCGTTGTCTTTTTGTATTCCAAGTTGGTGGGCTTACCGACTTGGTTGTAGGTGTAGGTCGCGGTCATGCCATTGGGGTAGCCCTCGGTGAGCATGTTCCCTTCAGCGCCATAGGTCGCAGTGAACGGTAGTTTGGTGGTACCGTTTTCGTAGACGAGTTCAGCAAGAACGCCGGTCGTTTCACTGTACGTGTAGGTTTCAGTGCCCTTTTCGTCGTTTACGTGCCGGAGGCGCTCGTCCAGTTCTTTTGCGCCTTTGTAGGAGCCTTCGCCTTCGTATTCATAGGTCGTGGTATTTTCGGCGGCATCGGTATAAGAGATGAGCTGCCCGAGCTTGTTGTAGATGCTTGTGATCGTTTTGGGTTTGCCTTCGGCGCAGGGTTTGCCTTCGTTAGCGCATTGCTTTTCGAGCGCGCCTGTTTCTTTGTTGTATTCGTCCGTGACGGTCGGGAGCGCGGTGCCGACGGTCGACGTGATCGCGGTGGACTTCAGGCGACCGGCTTCGTCGTATACGGTGGTCTTGGTGCGGGTGGTGGAGCCAACCGTTTCAACTATGGTTTCTGGGTCGCCATAGATGTTGTATGTGTTGTATTTTGTGACGGGTAGTTCTGGTGGACCGCTTGTCCCTGGCTGTGCTGCGGGCCTGGTTTCGCATACTAGGTTCGCCATTTCTGGGTGTTCTCCACATTCTTTGTATTCGGAGTTCGCTTCCTTGCTGTAGTAGATCGTCTTGGTATCGTGTGCGCCTTCATTGCCGGTAACGGTAGGAGCCCACTCCTCGATGCGGTCGTTTTTGACGTCGGCGACGTAGATGTCGCCGGTAGACGTGATTGCTGTGCCCCAAGGTTCTTCGAACTGGCCGTTGCTGGTGCCCTTCGCCCCGAAGGTGTCCATATAGGCGCCGGATGAGCTGAGCTCTTGGATTCTGTCGTTCGCCGTGTCAGTCACCCACACGTGGCCCGCAGAGTCGGTCGTGATCCCCTTTGGTTCCTCGAACTGGCCGTTGCCTTTGCCAGCCGAGCCAAACTTCGTGATGTATTCACCTTTTTCGTTGAACTCCTCGACGCGGTCGTTGAAAGCGTCGGCCACCAACACCTCCCCACTCGGGGACACAGCGATACCCCGTGGCCCATTGAACTCACCATTACCGGACCCGGTGAGACCGGCTTGGCAGCTAGTCGTGCAGATCTGGAATTCTTCTTTACCGTTGCTGACTCCATAACCAAACGCCAACACTAATTCACCGTTTTCCTTGAACTTATCGATCCTATTATTCCCCGCGTCCACAACGAACACGTATCCACCCGTCGTGACTGCTATGCCCTTCGGTTCCTTGAGCTGCCCGACGCCTGTCCCTTCTTTACCGAACTGCGCATGATATTCATTTTTCGAGTTGAACTCTTGTACTCTGTTGTTGCCAGTATCCGCGATCCACAGATTGCCTTTGGAGTCCCCTGCTATGCCATACGGATTTTTGAATTCACCGTTGCCTGAACCTTCCTTGCCAAACGTGTTGAGATAACCGCCTGACGCGGAGAATTCCTCGACGCGAGAGTTCCCTGTATCCATCACGTAGACGTTACCCGTGCCCGCAATTGCGGTAGCCCGCGGTTCTTTGAACTTGCCTGTTTCTTTTTCCGTGCCGTATGAACCGAACTGAGAGGCATATGTCGGTGGAACGGCCACGTCTTTCCCCGATGCTGCCGGCATCTTCGTCTCAACCACATCGCCAGTGCTCCCATTGTATTCCGTGGTATGCACAAGGTTCAGGCCACCCGGGTCGGTCGTCACGGAGGTCGGCTTACGTAGTTTCCACCCGAGGCCGCTCTGTCCGCTGTAGGATGTTTCGGTAGTGCGCTTATCGAATTCTTCTTTGCTTGCGATTTCTGCACCGTCGATCGTCTTAGTCCCGAGGTGGTAGGGACTACCTTCGGTTGGGGCGCCTTCGTTGTAGTAGTAGGTGGCGTGCTCGCGGGCCAGCGCTTCTTCGTTGGCTTTGCCTTCTTTGCCTACCGCGAGCTTGACCATGTGCAGCGGGCCGAGCGTGCTCAGCAGCTCGGTGCCGGGTTCTACGGCTGGTTTGTGTTTTTCGCTTACTTCTTTTTCTTCTTTTTCTTGTTCTTCTTTGGTTTCGCCGTTATAATGGTTTTCAGTGCTCAGCGAGTTTGCGACTTCGGCTGATTTGCTACCTTCTTTGAGTGCCGCTTCGCGATTGTCGGGGCTCAGCGTCCGCGTCACGTCGTTGTAGCGGTTGTATTCGCTCGTTGAGATGCCGCCCGTTGGGCTGGCGACGTTGACGGTGCGGTCCTTGCCATCCAGGTAGTAGACGATCTCGCCTGTATTTTTGTATTCCTTTGCTGGCCAGCCCATCACCTTATCCGGCGGGAAGATCGCCATCGCCATCGCTTCGCTGGGGTCATCGCTCTGCCCCCATTCAGCTGCCTTCGTGGTGCTCAGTTCGTACGGCGCGCCGCTACCGGACGCCGGCACCTGGTACTCAAGCGTCGTTACCGCATCAGAACCTACTTCTGGTGGTTCCGGCAATGGCGTATTCGGCGTACCCGCCGCCACAGCCGAAGTCGCCGTGCTGGATACCGTGGTCGCCCCTGTAGCGTTCAGCCCGGTCACTTGGGCTACCAGCTCATGGCCTTCATCGCCAGCGACCGGGTAGTAGGCTTGGTTGACCGCTCCAGCGATTGGGCTGCATTCTTTGCCAGAGCTGTTGCAGTCCTCCCACTGGTAGATGAACGCCAACGGGCTCCCACTCCATGTCCCCGGTGTTTTTTCGCTCGTCAGGTTGACGCTGATCTTGACCCCGACTTTCGGTGTCGTACTCGACAGCGTCGGCCCAGCGCTGGACGGCGCTTCGCCGCCGCCAAGCGCCGTGGCCGCCGAGGGCACCGCGACGGCCAGCAGCCGGCCCGGGCTCACGTCGCTCGGAATCGTGCCCTGCTCAAGCAGCGACGGCTCATGCCCGGTCGTGCTGACCGCGGTGACGTGCCCTTCGCTGTCATACCCGTAGATCGCCTTCACCGGATTAGGCTTGATTTCCGGGTTCCACTCGGCCCGCAGCCGGCCTTTCTTGTCGTATTCGTACGCCGCGACGGTGGGTTCCTCTTTTGTTTTGCTTCCGTTCCACGCGATGTATTTGACTTTCGAGAGATGCCCCGCGAATTCGCCCCATTCGCCTTGTTTTTCGCCTTTGGCGGTCGTTTCGCCTTCGTCGTATTCGAACTTCAGCGCGCGACAGCCTTCTTTCAGTTCGCTGACTTCTTTGCCGCACGATACCCCCGCCGACACGGGCGCCAACTCCTCGGTCGGCTCGATCAACCCACTCTTGACCTTGAATTTGTAGAGCGTCATGTTCGTGCCGTTCGGCCCTTCAGTGCTCGACGGCATCCACACGCCACTACCGCCAGACGGCAGTTCAAACGTCGTAGTCGACCCGTTCTCGCTCAACGTAAAGATCGTTTTGCCTTCCACCGGCTTTTCCAGCAGCAGCAGGCCCGCGTCGCCAGTCGGCGAGTTGAATTCACCGCTTCCCTTGCTCTCGAACACGACTTCTTCGCCGCCGCCACCTGTCAAGACAACGCCGCCGCTGACCCTGTAAAGGCTCTGCTCGCCACCGAGCGCCAAACTCCACTGTGGACCAAGCGGGCCTTCGGTGCCCTGCGCCAAATGCCGCGACCGATAACTACGACCAACCGTCAACGCACCTCCGGGCACACTGACAGACACGTCGGTGGCCGACAGACTCAACTCCCCGGTCACCGGGTTCACCGAACCCGGACCCACCTGTACATCTTCGGGGTGATGGATCGTCAAATGGTATTCTTCTTTCTCCACGTTGCCGGCGTTGTCCGTCGCGACGACCGTGAGGGTATGTTCGCCAGCCGGGTAGTTTTCGCTGTTAAGCGTCCATTCGGCGTGCCCCGTGCACGCCCCCGAGCAAGCACCCTGCGGCCCGCCGACTGCTTTCCCGTCGACTTCCAGTGTGATTGATGCTATCCCTGGACTCGGTTTTCCTTCCCCCCCATCTTCCACGGTGGCTTTCAACGGGATAGACTGGCCATCAGCGACTTCATGATTCCCCGGGAGACCGCTGAAAGTAAGGTTATGCGGGGGTTCATTATCCACTTTGAGGGTCTCTGTAGTTTCCGCACTCCCGCCAAAGCTATAAGCCCTAACTTTGAGCGTATCTTCCCCATTTGGCATTTCGCTGTTATAAGAAAAGCCCTTACTGACTTCTTTTGGGCATACCACCCCGGAGCATTCGGTATCAAATAGGAGGACTTTTTCGTACCACTGTTTTTCCCCTTTTTCGACCGCTACGGAATATTCTTTTATCCCTACACCAGGATCTTTGGCGTGGAATTCAAATGCACCAGAATTCGGCCCAATCCATCCACCGCTTCCATAGAAGGCATTCTTTTTACTACCATCAACGTATTCGTGCGATGTATCGAGACTGACTTCGGGTCCTTTTTCCTGCTCCAGCAAAACAGATACCCCCGAGGTCGATCCTGACCCGATCTGTAGCCTACCTTCTTCTGAGCTTTCTCCAGTATGGGTTGCTGTCACAAAGAACGCCGCGGTATTACCAGCAGATCCTTTCGTGGTTATTGTGTGGCTCGGCAAACCACCTTCCGTCGGCAGCGCGACCCTGCCGCCTTCATTTTCACCTTTAGACGAAAAAATTTCCATATAATTTTCTACATGCTGCGCGGCTGGCATTCCTTTAGCTTCACCGCCGGACTCCTTCAACTCAACTATACGAGCTGCACCTGGCGCCGTATACTCCACGGCACCCCATTCATGTTCTTTATGATATGCTTTGGCAAAAATATACCACGCTTCACTACCGTTACTGCCAGTAAAGTAGCTACCTTCATGAACGAAATGCCAGTTCGTATTATGGCCTGATGTTTTTCCAAAGTACGGATCTTCAGCCTGAGGATCGACCAAGACGGGAAACTCATACTGACCAGTATCCTGGTCAAGACTAAGAGCGCCTAACAAAAGTGTTGTAGTTGTTTGAGGCAGATGCGTGCGCAGGCGAGGGTGAGCATTGCTTCGTGGATGTCGGCGCGACGGGCGTGGCGGCGGGCGAGGTAGCGGTGGGCGTGTAGCCAGGAGATGGTGCGCTCCACGACCCAACGGTCACGTCCCAGCCCCGATCCGTGTTGGCCGTTGCGTTTGGCGATCTTGGGCGTGATTCCGCGCTCGCGCAGCTCTCGGCGGTGGTGTTTGGAGTCATACGCTCGGTCGGCGTATAGGCGCCGTGGCCGGAACTTGCCGTGACGGCCGGTCGGCGGGACACGATCGACCAGCTCGGTCAGCTGCGTGATGTCGTGGCGGTGCCCGCCAGTAAGCGTGAACGCGAGCGGCGTGCCGTTGCCGTCGACGATCAGATGGTGCTTGCTGCCAAGGCGGGCGCGGTCGACCGGCGAGGGGCCGGTTTGCTCGCCCCCCCTTTGGCCCGCACGTGCGAGCTGTCAACGACTGCCCTTGACCAGTCGAGCTGGTCGGCGTCGTGAAGCTCGTCCAACAGCACCTGGTGCAGCCGGCTCCAGACGCCGGCTTCGTTCCATTCGTGCAGCCGCCGCCAACACGTCATCCCTGACCCACAGCCCATCTCTTGGGGGAGATCCTCCCATGGGGTCCCCGTTTTCAAAACGAAGATGATCCCTGTCAGCGCCGCCCGGTCAGGCACCCGCGGGCGCCCCGTGACCTGCGGCTCACGCACCGGCAGAAGCGGCTCGATCCGAGCCCACAACCCATCAGGAAGCAAAGGTTTCGCCATGACACAGGACTTCGACAGCCCCACCACGAACCCTACCTTTTGTTAGGCACTCTAAGAACAAGAAGACTACCCTTGATGCTCATCGAGACGGGCACTTCAACACCCTCCGCGTCGTGAGCTACAGGAGCGGGAATGACTGCGATCACCGAACCGTCATCCACAACATCCACGATCCCCGACCCATCACCCGCCTCGACCAGCCTCGCTCCTTCGGGCATCCCAACCTGATAGACAAGCCGCCCGGGGCTCGCGGCTGAGCGCAATATTGCGTCCTCGCTGAACCCGTCCGGCTCAGGCTTCACCACCTCATCCACATCACTCCCAACGCCCACCCCACCATAGAACACCACAGACCCATCCAACTGGCCTTCCACCCCACCAACCGAACCACCAGCTTCGGTCACAGGCGCCAACGACACACCTGTTTCCCCAAGACTCACCCCGCTCTGCAACTCCCGCGGAATACGCACTTTCACCGCCGGCGTCTGCGGTTCAAACACACCATTAAATTCGACCAGGCCAAGGTTCATCGCTACTCGCCGACCAGGCGCAGTTTCCGCCGCGATAGGCCCCATCGATTCGATCAACCCGTGCTTGCCCCCAGGAAGATCAACCTGCGCGGCATTATCCGCCGGAAAACCCACGACACTCGCCCCTTCAGGCAGAGCCGGCACCCCACCGTCAGGACTAGTAATCACTGCCGGAAACACGCGTTCGGCAAGCTTCGACGCTTCAGCAGCATCCAACCCCTCGTACTCAGTCTGGGATGCTTCGCGTCCAGCGACCGCTTCCGGGCTCGCCAGCCGCGCTTCTTCAGCTTCACGCGCCGGCTGGCCACCAAGCAACGGCTGCGCTTCGGGCACCACCAGCGAGCTCTCAAGCGGCGACCCTCCGGCCCGACCCGGAGACGACGGGCCTTCCGCGAATGCGACGGGCAAAGCAACCGCCAGCCCCATCAGGCAAAACCCCATGCACACAGCCAGCGAGCTTGGCACTGCTCTCATCATCGTCCTCCCGACTACGCTCATTCCTCGCTCCTTTGGCCTAG
Source organism: uncultured Solirubrobacterales bacterium (assembly GCA_963715925.1). Lineage (GTDB taxonomy): Bacteria > Actinomycetota > Thermoleophilia > Solirubrobacterales > Solirubrobacteraceae > Palsa-744. Next base: position 1,107,319 of record OY970282.1, read on the forward strand.
ATTTGCCTGTTCCTGACATTTCGCTCATGACTCACCCCAGCGCCGCGGTGATGCGCCGTGCCGTGGCGGTCACGTCGGGGCCAAGGTCCTTCGGCAACCGCCCGCGGGCGTATGCCTGCGCGGGGACCACCAGCTCCACGGCCGCGACCGCGATGCCCTCTCCGTCTACGACCACAGCGGCGATCGCTCGCCGGCCGGCGAGCAGCTCCTCGTCCTCCACCGCGATCCCCTCCCGCGACGATCCGCTCGAACTCCGCACGTAGGGCGGTCTTGGTCGTGATCGTCTCGGGGCCACGCTTGGGCAAGCGCAGCTTGACGATCAGATCGAGCTGCTCCGCCGCGGGCAGGCACGCCAGGAGCGCCTTACCCGCGGCGGTGCAGTGGACAGGCAGGCGCACGCCCAGCCCGACGCCCATATCGACCTCGTACTGCCCTCGGCGCGACCCATGCCAACGGTCGATGTAAGCAACCTCGGTCCCCCCAAGCACCCCCAGGCTCGCGCTGCGCCCGGTCTGCGCCCGTAGCCCCTTCAGATGCTCGCGGGCGACCCGGCGGACCACCATCGAGTCCAGCAATGACAGCCCGAAATCCGAGACGCGCGAAGAGAGCCGGTACTTGCGCGAAGGCCCCTGCTCAAGGTAGCCGAGCGTCACCAGCGTAGTGGCGTAGCGATGCGTGGTCGAGCGGCCCAGGTCGAGCGCCTCGGCCATGTCCGCAATCCCACGCGCGGGGTGCTCGGCGGTGAAGCACGTCAGCATCGCCAGGCCGGCGACCAGTGAAGAGGAGAACCTGCCGGGATGCTCAGAGTCCAGTTGCTTGGCCATCGCTCAAGACCTACCTGTGATGTCAGGCACGGTGCCAGCGGGGTTGTGGGTCAGGGCGGCCGGCTGGTTTCCCGCCGATGGCGACGCGGCCAGGCTGAGCGTGGGCAAGAGCGCATCGATCGCGAGGGCGGCCCGCCGCCTCCTCGACGGCTGGCGCCCGCACGGACCCGAACCCCGAGGTGTGCCAAGGCCATGCCGGGGTCTTGGTGCAGATCTGCCGTGCCCAGATGACCTTGGTGCCCTTGGATTGGCTTTCGCGGCGGCTCGTCATCGCGTTATCGATCTTCGTGGCTTGGTGCCTCTGGGTGGAGAAAGTTGCTCCTTTCGGAACAAAAGTTGCTCCTTTCGTAACTAGAAACGTTCCAAAAAGGACATATCAACCCTGCCGAGCCGCGGCACGAGAGCGGCCAGCCGGCCTATGCGGAGCGTTGGTCGTAGACGGCTCGCCATAGACGCAGGATTGGGAGCAGTAGCCATGTCGTGGAGCCGCTGGCACGTACGAGCGTTGCGGTGCCAGTGCGGATGGGGGTGCTGCGCGCGCTGTCCTTGGAGAGGTACATGGCGACCATGCAGGCAGCAATCACGGTGTGGCGCTCGCCATCTGGCAGGGCGCGCACCGCGGTGATAGTGCGGCGTACCAGTTGGATCATGGCCTCGACGGCAAGCTCAGGCGTGGGGTAGTGCGCGATGTAGACGTGGTCGCCGTGCACGGTGTCCTGGGGTTGGTCGACGTAGCTGTCGAGCATGGTCGCGACGGCCGAGGCCCACGGAAAGTAGGCGTTGTAGACGCGGTCGATGTCCATGTCGGTGCACATCGGCTCGGTGGCCAGGGCGTAAAGGGCGTAGATCGAGATTCCTGCCCCCGCGGCGCCGGCCAGCTCGAACCATCTCGCCTCGTGGCCGGTGGGGAACTCACGGGCGACCCATGCGCGCAGGTCCGCATCGCGCTTCTCTGGGTCGAGGTCGTGGTTGATGGCCTGGACGTTGGCTCGGAATGCCTCACGCACAAGCAGCGAACGAATCCGCCGATGCGAGGGCAGCAGGACGCAGCGCTCACGGCAGGATTCGACCAGAGCACGCAGGTAGCCGCCGTCGTCGCTCCACGGATGGTGGTGGTAGTGATTTGAGATTCGCCGGGCAGGGTCCAGCGCGTCAACGAGCGCCAGGTGCAGTTGCCTGCCGTTTCGCTGCCCTGCTCCGGCTCCGCGCTCGCTTGCAGAGTCGAGGAAGTCCCACATGATCTGGTAGGTGGCCAGCAGGCGCAGCAGGTTTGGCTTGCGGGTGCGCGGGAGTGTCCAGAACAGCGCGGCGCCGTCGATGTTCGCGCGCTTGCGCGCGAGGGCGCTCAGCGCGTCGTGGCGGATCGGCGCGTCGGGAATCCTCGCTGCACACGCCCGCCACGCTTTGACCTCGCGAGCGACGGTGGACAGGCCCCACAGCAGCTCGCGTGTCGTAGCCGCGGCGAGAGCCGCGAGCTGGCGGGCCGAGAGCGGCGCTGGGTCAACGGTTCTCTTGAAAGGTCCCGGGCACGCTCAATACGCGGCGCTGACTGTGCTGGGGGGCACCCGCACCACGAGGTAGCCGGGCAACGCGACGCTCGCGACGGCGACGGCGCTCACCAGCGCGAAGCTGGACACGGCAACGATGGTTTCGATGTCGAGCGAGGTCGGCAGGCCGGTCACACTACCGAGCGCGTGGCTGATCAACAACTGGCCGTAGAGCCCGAAGACCGCGCCGATCGCGCAGCCGGTGGCGAGCAGCACGGCGCTCTCGCACAGCAGCCAGCGCCACAGCACACCACGCTGGAAGCCCTGGCACTTGATGAATGCGACCAGGTCGCGGCGCTGCCAGATCATTGAGCCCAGTGCGCCCGCGACCGCGAGCGCACCGGCGAGCAGCACGAGCAGCCTGATCTGCGCCAGCCGCGAGAGACCCTGGCGCACGAGGGTGTAGTGGCGCCGTGTGCGTTCAGCGACAGTTTCGACCGTGAGTCCCGTCGACGGGCCCAGCGTGCGCTGGACGAGGCGACGCACGGCTGCCGGCGAAGCGCCCGGCTGGGTCTGGATCTCGTAGGCGCTCGGTTCGCTGCTCGCCCATGCGTGCGCGTACTCATTGGAGCTCAGGATGATCGCTCCTGGTGGCCATCCGAGGTTCGTGCTCAGCGCCGCGACCCGCAGAAGTGTCGGGTGCGGCGAGGGCAGTGTGAAGGCCTGGCCGACGCTGAGATGGTGTTCGGAGGCGAGTGCTTGAGAGATGACTGCCCAGCCGCCTTCACGGATCCGAGTGACGGCCTGTGCGAGGTCGCTGGCGAGGAGCTGGCTCGGGGGGATCGGCTGCTTGCTGCTGTTGGGCGGCGCGAGAACCCATAGGCGCCGGTTGCCCCAGTCGAGGAAGCTGCCGCGGTACACACCGAGCGCGGCGACGCCCGGCAGGTGTGCCAGAGCAGCCGTGTCGATCGCCCTGAACGGGATGGTCGTCAAGAGACTCGATTCCCCGCTGGGGCTGACCCAGACCTTGGCGCCGGCGTCGATCTGACGGGCAGAGGCATCGAGGCCGCGCTGGAGATTGACCTGCGCACCCCCTACCGCGACCGTTCCGAACACCGCGATCGCGGCGGTCGCTGCAATTGCCAGCGCGCGGACTCGCGTCTGCGGAGTCTGCAGCGCGGTGACCGATAGCACCGTTGCTGCCCCGTCAAGCAGCCGCTGCACACGCTCGAAGATCGACACAACCCCGTCGAACAGCGACGGCAGCAGGCAGACCAGCGCAGCGACCAGAGTGATGGTGCCCACGAGCGCGTTCTGCGGACGAAAGATCACGACCATTGTCGTGAACGCCAGACAGGCAAGTCCGACCGGAAGGCGAGCGGAAGCCCAACGGCGTGGTTTGCGCTTCGTGGCCTCCCCGGGCCGTGGCGCGCGGATCAGCACGTCACGCAGAGGCCAGAGCACCCCCGCGCAGGCCGCCGCCAACCCGGCGCCGACCGCAAGCGCGACACTCTGCCATGTCACGATCCGCTCGTTGCCGACCGGGAACGCGGAGCCGAGATAGCCGGGTGTCGCGTGGAATGCGATGACCGACAACAGCTCACCAAGCACAAGCCCGATCACGCACGCGGACACACCGAGAACAGCCGCGTCGAACAGCAGGATCTGGGCGACCATCACGTCGGTGGCGCCCGCCGGCCTGATGTCTTCGATCAGCTTGCGACGCAGCGGCACCGTGACGAGCATCGCGTTTAGCGCGAACATAAAGCCCACGATCGCGCTGATCGCGGAGAGCAGCGCCTCGCCCTGATCCTCCGGGGTCGACGCCACCCGGAACAGCGTCGAGTCGAACGTCGCCGGCTCCAGGTTCGCACCAGCCACGGCGGCGAGCCTGCCAAGACTCCTCTGTGCCTTAGCGATGCTCCCGGGCTGCACACGGATGTAGATGCGGGTGACCCTCCCCTGCAGGCCGGTCAGCTGCTGCGCATAGTCGATCGGCGCCACCGCGATCGGGCTGTCAGCTAGGCCACCGACCTCCTTTTCGCTAAGCGTGGTGCCAAGCAGCGCTTCGACGACGCCTGCACCGATCTGCAGCTTTACCGTCTGTAGAGGGGCGACCCCGATCCCTTCCGCGATCGGAGTCGGCAGCGTGATCACGCGCTGGGTCGCCAGCTGCTTGGCGGAGAACCGCCGCAGCAACGACCCGCCGAACCGCGCGAACCTGGGGTCTGCGCCGATCAAGTCGACCGACCGCTGACCACCGGGGCCAATCACGTTCGCCTGCTGCTCGAGTACCGGTAGCGCAGACTGCACACCCTGCACCCGCTGGATCTCATTCAGCAATCGTTCCGGGAAGCCCGCTGGGCCCCGCGCGTCGATCTGCAACTGGGTGTCGCCGACCACCTCCTTGGTGAGATCCGCCACCGAACGGGTCAAACTCGTGCTCGCCACCTGGGAGGCAAACAGCAGCGCAACACCGACCGCGATCCCGAGCACCGCGAAGCCCTCCTGCACAAGCACAGCTCTCGCGCTCAGCCGCGCGCGATACAGGAAGAAGATGTCCGACAGGCTCATCCAAGTCGCCATCACGCTTTCCCCGGCGTGGACCCCGATGCCGCCACCAGCACGTGATCTGGCTGGTACGGCCCAAGGCGCCCGTCGCGCAACTCATGCACGTGGTCTGCGAAACCGGCCGCCTGGGGGTCGTGCGTCGCCAGCACGACCACCGTGCTTCGCTCGTGGCAGAGCTCGCGCAGCAGCGACAGCACCTCCCGGGTCCGCCGGGTATCCAACGTCGCCGTCGGCTCGTCCGCGAGCACGAGCTTCGGGTCCAACGAAAGCGCCATCGCGATCAGCACGCGCTGACGCTCGCCCATCGACAACTGCTCCGTGCGGTGCCACATCCGCTCCGCGAGCCCGAGCCGCTCGAGCAGCGGCTCGATTGAGCGCGACCGCCGCGCATTCGCCATCAACAGCTTCAGCGAGGCGTTCTGCACCACACGCGCACCGGGCATCAACGTATGTGGCCCGCCTATGATCCCGACCTCCCGCAGCCGGTACTCATCGCTCTCCCGGCGCGACAGCGCGAAGATGTCACGGCCAGCGACACACACGGTGCCGCTGTCCGGTCGCCGCAGCCCCGCGATCAAATCGAGCAGCGTCGTCTTGCCGGAGCCGCTCGGGCCGTAGAGCGCCACGAACTCCCCCGCAGCGACCTTCATCGACACGTGGTCAACAGCGAGGATCGGCTCTCCGCTCCCTACCCGGTAGCACTTGACCAGCTCGCGCAGCTCCAGCACCTACGAGCCTACGCTTCGCGAGCTCCGGCCCTGGCTACCACCATTCGGAAAGTCGATGATCGTGGCCTCGCCACGAGACTGGTCGGACATCAACCTCAGCCGCCCACCCCGCTGGTACAACCAAATCCGGTCAGCGACCAACGCCGTCTCCAGGTCGTCAGCGCTCATCAGCACCCCACACCCCAGCTCCTCAACCAAATCACGCAACAAATCCCCAGCCTCCTGCATCTGGCGGGGCGCCAGACCGTCCAGCAGGTCATTGGCGACCATCCACCGCGGACAACCCGCAATCCCCCGCGCGAACCCGACCAGCACCTGCTCCCACACCGAAAGCTCTCCCCAGCGCCGTTCCGCGCACGCCCCGATCCCAACCCGCTCGAGCGCCCTCCCAGCCAGACGGAGCGCCTCCCGGCGACCACGCCGGCGCCCAAGCGCCAGCGGCAGAGCGACATAGTCACGAGCCTTCCAAGGCAGCCTCGGCTCCTTGAGATCCGTCCACGCGATCTCATCCCCCAACAGCCGCTCTCGCTCCCGACTCGACAAGCTCGCCAAATCCCGATCCCCGAGCCGCACCTCTCCCTCGTCGGGCAACTGGATCCCGGCCGCGATCTCCAGCAGCGTCGTCTTGCCCATGCCATCCGAGCCGACAACAGCGACGATCTCCCCCTGGTCGACCGTCAACGACAGGCCCGTCAAAACCTGCACGGGGCGACGCCCATCCCACGAGCCCTTGCAGACACCGCTCATCGCCAGCAGCTCACCCATCGTCGGACCCCCCGGCTGAAGCCAACTCCTGGATCTCGTCGAGAACGACCTCGAGTTTCTTACGCAGATTCTCCAGCCGCTTCATCATCAGGCCCCACCACGCCGCTTCATCGGAAACCCTGACGTCATGCACCAGATCCACAAGGTCTGCCCGTATGCCCCTGGCGCGCAGCCTGCGCCTGGCCTGCCGCGCCTTCACGTCCTCCCGATGCGCGTCGGCGTACCGGCGGGCGAAAGCGTCTTCTTCTTCGCGAACGGTCTCCAACAGCCCCAGCAGATCCTGCTCCTCCCTCGTGAACTCGAGCTTCCCCTGCAACGAATCACGTAGCACTGGCGGGACCACCGCCGATTCACGAATCCACGTCCGGACCTGCGCCACGCCCTCGCTCGTCGCCTCGTAGCTATCCAACGACGACGTCCCAGCCGGACCCTTCTTCACGAGACGGATCAAACCCTGCTTCGCCAAGCTATCCATGTTGTTGTGAGCGACGTTGCGCGACCACCGCGCATCGGGGAACTGCTTGGCTAAACGAATCCCGAGAGAGGACGTGGTGTCGGGACTATCCACCAGCAGGCATAGAACCGCCATGCTCGCGGACATCTCGCCGGGACGAATGGGCGCCATCCCCCGAGATCCTAAACCAAGTTCGGACCACTAGGAGTAAGAAACATTTTGGATGAACCATTGACAACCAGCTACGACGCAGTCCGCCCTCCGCACCGACTCGAACCCGCGCCCGCACTCCGTCGGAGCATCCATCCAATTTTTCGCGAGCTCCCACGACCGGCGCCTCAAGAGGCCCGCTACGCCGCCAACCAGCCAGGGGCTTCGCCCAGCCCGCAGCCACCGTCAGGCAGCGCGGCAAAGCGCCGTCTCTCTGGCAACACCGCGCGAGAACCAGGGCGCCAGCCCTGTCAACAGCAGCACCGGGGGGATTTCGGGGCCAACGTCCTGGCAGGCCGCTAGCGGATCCCGGAGAGGCGTTCGCGGGCGCGGCGTCCTGCGCGCCAGACGGGCCGGCGGAGCCTCTCGACGGCGCGCGCTGTGCTCGCGAGAGCGCCCCTGCTCAGCGGAGCGGCGGACAGGCTGCCGATCACCGCCTGGCAGTGCCTCTGACGCAGCGCATCCACGCACGCCTCCACGCTGAGCGTACTCGCGATCTCCAGTTCCATCGCCAACGGGAACATCTGACCCGGGCTGTGCAGGTCGAGCGCGGCCACCCCGACCAAGCCGGCGTCCGCGGCCCACTCGCAGGCGCGCCGGTTGGGTGCCCACCCGTCCCACTTGCGCGTCCAGATCTCGATGCCGGTGCAGAGCCGTAGCCACTCGGGCTCGACGATCTCCCACGCGTCGCGCCGGCGGGGGTGCGCGAGGACTGAGACACCGTTGCGCTCGGCCACCGCTCCGAGCAGCCGCGTGGTGGGCAGCCCCTCTCCCAGGAACGGAACGGGACCCCATACCGGGATGTGCACCCGATCGTCTGCGTCGGCGTACTCGATCCCGGGCACCAGCAGTGGGCCCTCGCGGCTGGCCGCCTCACAGGCAGCGACGTAGGCCCGCAGCCGCTCAGCGCTGAAGCCACGGTCGTGCTCGCACATGAACACGGCGTCGTAGCGGTGGCGGGCGAACAACGCCGCCACCTCCCCGAGCGTCAGCTTGGCGTCGTAGGACCACTCGGAGTGCACATGGAACGCGGCCCTGATCGTTCTCATCGGTGCCCCCCGCGAAGTGTTGGTCCATCGCCGTCCATTCTGTATGCCCCCCGTGAAGGATTCGATCCAGCACCGTCAGTTCTCAAGCCCGCCCCCTGCGCAGTGTTTGGTCCATCACCGTCCGCCACGCGTCGTCCAGGAAGACGGCGCGCATGCCCGGCGCGAGGTTGTACCAGCCGGTTCGGGGACCGCTCCTGAACATGGCGCGCAGCGTCTCGCCCCGGCCGGGCCACGCGCCCGCGTACGAGCGCGGTCCCCGCAGGACAAACAGCAGGTGCACCAGCTCGCGCCCCAGGTGACGGCACAGCAGCTCATCGAACGGGGGGGCAGCGGGCAGCGCCGCGGACCCGTCCAGCAGGCGGGCGACGGCCCACGCCGGGTACTCGTAGCCGAGCCGTCGCGCCAGCGCGAGGCTCCCCCAGGCTCGCCCGTTGAGCTCCATGAACCACCACGTGTCTTCTGAGTGCAGCAGCTCCACCATGAACATGCCGCTCCAATCCACCGCCTCTAGCAGCCGCGCGATCGGGGCGCACAGCGCCTCCGGCACCTGCAGCGAGACGCAGGCGGAGGAGCCGGACCCCGCCGGGTTCATCATCCGCACGCGGCGGTGGGCGCTCAGGTGGTGGACCCCGCCAGCGTCGGCGAGCCCGAAGACGCCGCGACCCTCGCCCGGCACCCAGCGCTGCAGGATCGCGGGCGTCGAGCCCCACGAGCGACGCAGATCGTCGAGCTCGCTCCGTGTGCGCACCAGGCGCGGGGAGCAGCGCCGCAGCCGCCCGTCCACCTCCGCGGCCGCCAGCGCCGGCTTCAGCACCGCCGGCAGTGCCCAGCCCTCCGGCACTGCGTCCGCTCCGAGCTCCACCCACGGCGGTACTGCAAAACCCGCCGCACCGGCGCCGCGCAGCTGCAGGCGCTTGTCCAACGCGAGCTCCGCGCGGGCTCCACGCGGTCCGGCTACGAGCGCGTCGGGCGGGAGCCCGCGGTCGCACACCAGCACCGCAGGGTCATCCAGCGGCATCACCACGTCGTACCCGGCGGCGGCCGCCGCAACCTCGGCGAGACACGCCGCGAGGTCGTCCTCCGGCGCGGTGACCTCGACGATCTCCACGCCGCGCAGACGGCGCAGCGCAACTGCTCGTCCCCGGCGGGAGAAGCTCGCGACTCGGTAGCCGGCCGCGAGCAGGCTGGCCACGGCCTCAGGCGCCGCGAGCGCGTTCGCGAACCCCACGAGCACCGATTGGCGGGAGCGGCTCACCGCACACCCCGGCGCCGGCACAGCGCGGATTGGTAGGAGCAACTCACCGTGGGCCTCAGCGCAGGCGCTTCACCAGCCGCTTGCCCAACAGCACGGGGTCGGGGCGACCCGACGCCCCGGCGGCGGCCAGGTCGAGCCAGGATCGCAACGGGCGCTCGCGGTGGACGGTCGTTCGTGGGCACAGCCAGGAGCCCGCCGAGCCGGCGCCGCCGTCGCTGCTGAAGACCCTTCGATAGCCGGCGGCACGCAACGCTCGGAGCACACGACGATCGTAGGAGCCAAAGGGACAGGCCGTCTCGGTGATCTCCTTGCCCACGACCTCGGCGAGGGTCCGGCGTGAGACCGTGAGCTCCTCGTGCAGTTCGCTGCCCTCCAGCGTACGCCAGTCGCGGTGGTGCAGCCCGTGGCTGCCAACCCCCATACCCGCGGCGTCCAGCCTGGCAATGTCCTCGGCGCTGAGGTACCCGTCCGCGCCGATCCGTCCGGCCAGCGGGAAGAAGCGCGCGGTCAGCCCCCGTTGCGCGAGTACCGGCAGCGCCTGCTCGACGTCGGAGCTGTTGCCGTCATCGAAGGCCAGTCCAACCCCGTGGCGGGGCAGCGTATCCACGATCGCCTGGAACCACTCGACCGGAACCCACACCTTGCGCTCGGCATCGGCGATCGCGTCCGGCGGCTCTCCGAGACCGTGGAAGGTGAGAATCAGCTCTTGCGGCATCTCTGGGGGTTGCTCCTGGAGAAGGACGGATGCGCTCTCAGGGGCGCGTCGGCGTGCTCGAGCCGTGCTGGACGCTCGTCATGCCTTCCAGGCCCACAGCAAGCCGTTGTCCTCGGTCTTTGCCGCCAGGCGCACGGTGTAGCCGGCGCGCTCGAACAGCCTTCTGGCCAGGCCGTGGATGTCGGGGTCGGGAGCGCAGATGCGGTGATACTCCACGATCCAGCTCACCGAGGTCTCCGCCAGGCGCGGGTCGTCGAGAATGTCCCACTCGCTTCCCTCGATGTTCATCTTCACGAGGTCCGCCTCGGCGATGCGCGTAAACACGTCCATCACGGCGACGTCGGTATCGCCACCGCTGCCGATGCGGGAGAAGTTCTTGCGGCCGGTGTTGAACCGCGCGCTGCCGTCCCGGTTCGACGCACACGCCGGGACTATCTCCCAATCGGCGCCGTTCGCGGTTCGCACCTGCTCCAAGACGGCGGCGTTGGCGGGGTCCGGCTCAAAGCAGACCACGCGGCCGATCGGCAGCAGCCCACGCGTGAAGACCTCGAAGAAGCCGATGTTCGCGCCGAGATCCAACACGTCGACGGCACGTCCGAGCGAGCGCAGTCGCCCATCCACCTCCGCGGGCAGATCGTAGTAGTGGTAGGCGTAGAACTTGCGAAGGATGTCGATGTCCCCGCTGCGGTGGCGCACCGAGAAGCGTCCCGTGCCGTCCCGCAGCGCGTAGTCCCCGCGCCGCCCGGTCGTGAGCTCGCGCGCCGCATAGCGGACCGGGCTGCTCACCAGGCGGGCCTCGAGCGCCGTCCACGCGAGCTTCTTCGACGCCGTGCGCAGCCCCTCGAGCTGCCGCGGCCAGCGACTCGAGGTGATGCGCTGGCCCATCCGCACGGTGCGCGGCTGGCCCATCCCCACACTGCGCGGCAATGCGGTCTCCTCGGTCCAGCGGAGCTGCTCGACGGATTCAAGCATCCCGTTGTGCCCAGGGCTCGCGGCCGGCCAGAAAGGCAAGCCCGTGTCCGCGGGGAAGCACCTGCGCGAGCCCGTCCCTCATGCGCTCGCGCAGCTCACGCCGGACGAACCGGCTGAACTCCCGGTCCTCCACCCGCGGCACCCGACGCACCGCCGATCTGATGTACCCGTAGAGGAATGCCACGCCCGAGAGCCCTCGCGGGCGCGTCCGCGCCAGCTTGAATGCTCGCAGCGTCACCCACGGAAGGGTGAAGTGGACGATGTAGGCGCACTGGCCGTGCCGTGCACGGCCCCTGAGCGTGCCGTCGGCGCTGCCCCACGGGCGGTGGTGGTGAGCGATGAGCTCGGGGAACGCCCGCGTGCGGTAGCCGCGCATACGCGCGTAGGTCTCGTCGATCGTGTCCCACCCAAGTCGCTCCTGGACGCCTCCCACAGCCTGCAGGCAGGCGAGCGAGTAGCACTTCAGGGTGCCGGGGACGTGGTGCGCGGACGGCATCTTCACCACCTTCCAGCCGTCGCCGTGGGGATCGGGGTCCGCATACAGGCCCCCGGCCAGGCCGAGCTCGGGATCGCGCTCGAACTTGCCCAGCAGGCGCTCGAAGTAATACGGCGGCAGCTCGGTGTCGCCGTCGAGCTTGGCGATGTGGGTGAAGGACTGCCACGCGACGCTGTTGAGCCCAACGTTGAAGGTTCGCGGCGCGGCGGCCGTCGCCAGACGGTCCTTCACGGAGCTCTTCGGAGGCAGCTTGGCGGCGTCGACCACCTCCAGGAAGCCGATCCGCTCAGCCAGTCTCGCGAGGATCTCGGCCGTGCCGTCAGTGGAGCCGTCGTCGACGATGACCCACAGATCCGGGGGGCGAGTCTGACGCTCCACCGCGTCGGCAACCAGCTCGAGGTAGGCCTCCTCGTTGTGGGCTGGAGTGATGAGCAGCAGGCGCTGGGTCATGGCTAAATGAGCGACGCCGGCAGCTCGGCGGGCGCCACCCAAAGCAACGTGCCGGACGACGCGCTCCTTGCATCCCAGCCCGGGCTAGCCGCGCGGGCCCACGCCGTGCCACGCAGCGACTGCTCAGGCGCGGCCGAGCTCGGGCATTGTAAACTCGGCGACTCTGGAGCTGACCGCAAAAGATCGCGCACAGCTGCCGTGAGGTGGGTCGTCGTAGGAGCGTTGGCTTGCGCGATCGGGCTGGCGCTCGTCGTGGCCAATCGGTCCTCGCCGCGACGAGTCCCGGTGCACGGTTCGGGCGCCTTGTATCAGGCGCAGGAGCATCAGGCGCACGGGCGTCAAGGCGCCACACGAACGAACTGCTTCGCGGCCCCCGAAAGGTGCGGCTACCCCGGCATGAAAGACACGGGCGTCGAAAGCTGCTCGTCGCTTCCTAGATCCTCGGGAACAAAAACGATCACCGGGGCTGAAACCATCGAAGACACGGACATCACCGGCTACGTCGTGATCGATGCCGGCGGCGTCACGCTGAATCACGATTGCGTGACCTTCAACGGAAGGGAAGCCGAAGGGAGCGCGGCCGTCGTGCTGGAAAGTGCGGCGAGCAACTTCACGATCTCCAACACGACTGTCCGTGCGGAAAACACCACTTCGGACTCATTTGAAGAAGCGATCCGTAACGACCACAGCGATCCGGGCGCCGTGGCGAGCAAAGACCGTCTTGAAGACTGCGCGGAGTGCGTCCACCAGCTATGGACTCTCAGCGAAAGCTACGTGATCGCGAACGGGCGTGCCGCGGCGCTCGGCGCGCACACCGAGGACTGGTGGTTTGACAACAACACCATCACCGCGAACGACGACACGCTGCTGAATCCGGAGGAGCAGACGGCGATCATCTTCGGGGAAGGCTCCGGTGCGTGCGAAGACCACGAGACGGTCACCAACAGCCTCGTGGCCGGCGGCGGCTACCTGTTCTACTTCTGCACGCACTCCACGTCAGCGGGCTCCAGCACGATCGACATCAGGGACAACCGACTCGCGCGCTGCGCCACCACCGAAGAGTACGTCAGCGTCACCGGCGGCTACCAGTGCAAGAGCGGATCCGATGCGCACGGCTACTGGCCGAAAGGGGGTTACTTCGGAGTAGCGGGAACGCACTACACGGGTGGTGGCCAGGTGTGGGAAAAGAACTTTTGGGACAACAACCTGGAAACCGTGCCAGGACCTTAAGCGGTTCCTGGGCGGTTCCGCGCACGGACGGCGTTCAGCACGGGACAGCTCAGCGCTATGACAGGACAGCTCAGCGCTATGACAGGACAGCTCAGCGCTATGACTCGTGCGCGAGCTGCTCGGACTTGTGAACGAGCAGCCGATCGATCTCGGCCTGCACCCCGCTCAGCGTGCGCTCGACGTGAAAGTCCGCGTCGACGTGACTGCGTCCCCGCTCGGCCATCGCGAAGGCCGCCTGCGGATCCGCGAGCAGCTCGGCGATCGCGCTCGCCAGCTCCGTAGGGTTCTCGGGCGCGACGAGCAGGCCGGACTCGCGGTCGCATACGACCTCGGAGACCCCCCCGACCCGGGCCGCCACAACCGGCTTGCCGCGCGCCAGCGCCTCCATCAACACCAGCGGCGTCCACTCGCCGCGCGATGGTGCGAGCACGATGTCCGCACGCTCCAGATGAGGGCTGATGTCATCGACCTCCCCGACGAACTCCACGTTCTCCGCAACGCCCAACCGCAGCGCGCTCTCCCTGACCGCGGCGGCGAAAGACTCGTCGAGCTCGCGCCCGACGAGCTCGAGCGTCGCCTCGATGCCCCGCTCGCGCAGCTGTGCGAGCGCGACGATCGCGATGTCCTGACCCTTGCGGGGGTCGATCCCGCCGACCAGGCATAGCCGCAGCGGGGAGCCGAAGACGTTTTGCCGCCGGCGCGGCGGCGGGGCGGGCACCGCGATGCCATCGGGGATGCGCACGACCCGCGTCCGCCGGCCACCGCGAAAGTACGGCGCCAGCCCGTCGGCGATGACGATCACGGTCTGCGCGAGCTTTGCGTGCAGCGCCAGGACGAACGGCGCCAGCCGCGAGTTCGGCACGTCGCGCGCGTGTACGATCGCGGGCACGTTGGCGAGTCTCGCGGCGAGCACCGGAGCCAGGCACACCGAGCTGTTGGTCAGCACGAGCTCGACCTCGCGGCGGCGGATGAGCTTCGCCATCGTGACGGCGTCGAGCAGCGTGTGGGCCGAACCGCCGGCCCAGCGTCGGGTCGAGTCGCCCCACAGCGGCAGCGTCGCGGTCGCGCCGACGAGCTCGCCGTGCTCGGCAAAGCGCGAGCGCAGGGGGCCGTCCGGCACCGCCAGCAGCACCTCGAACCGGGTCTTGAGGTCCTCGGCCTCCAGCAGCGCCATCCGCTCGGCGCCCCCCAGCTTGGAGCTGTGAACTGCCAGCAGAATCCGCCTGCGCCCGGTGGCACTCGGCTCGCGGCTCGCGCTGGAGACCTGCTCGGCAAGCTGCGACTGGGCCATCGAGCTTAAAACGGCCTCCACGGGTGGGAACTTGTAGACCCACTACGGCTGGCGCGCTCCCGGGGCGTGGCCGACGGCCGCTTGCGCAGACCCCCCGACAGCCGCTCCGGGGAGGGCCCGAGGCGCCTCAGCGCAGCGCCTGAACGTGATCGCGTCCCTCGACCAGGGCGCGCCTGATCAGCGGCCACACCCTGACGCCGTGCGAGGGGACCTCGGCCGGGCTCAACGGCCGATCGGCCATCAGCGTCAACTCGATCCGGGCGGGCGCGTCAACTGTCAGCGGCGCGGAAGCTCCCAAACCTCCCTCGAAGGTCACGTCCACGCATCCGTCGGCGTGGAGGAGCCGGTGTCCGTCAGCTCCGCCGAACGGCTCCTGGACGAGCACACGCAGCGCGCGCACGCCGGCGGGAACGTCGACCGCGATCCGCCGCGCGTACATCTTGACGAGCAGCGTGTCCCCCGTCTGCCGGGTGGCAAAGCTGCGCCGGGCGATCTCGCCGAGCGGGCCCCACCGCACGTCTCCGTACCCGTTGATCTCGCTCGCGGTCTGCGCCAGGATGTCGAGGCCCTGCGCGAAGTCGTCGTGGTGCCCGTACACGATCAGGGGCTGGCCGAGCAGCGCCCGCAGGGCGAGATCCTCCGTGGGAGCGCCGAGCGGATAGCGCAGCAGCACCGGGAGGCCGCCCGCCACCATCTCCGCGGGGTGCCACCCGGCGAGCGGCGTCGCGGGCGGCAGGGGGTGACGCCAGGGATGCGGATGGGTGCTGCACGTCGCCTCGATCCCCAACCTGAACATCGCCCGCAGCGCCGCCTCCGAGCAGACGCCGTGCGGAGGCGCCATCACACGCTCGACGCTCACCCCGGAGCGGCGCTCCAGCGCGGCGATCCGCCGCAGCGCCTGCGCGATCGCTCCCAGCGCCGCGGCGTCGGTGCTCAGGCGACCCAGCTCGCGCGCGACGTGGTCGTTGCCGTGCAGCATCAGCGAGAGCACGGACGTGTTCTTCGCGAGCAGCGATGTGACCCGCGGATTGACCAGCCAGCCGTCGAGCGGGACCGTCGCGAACCCCACGTGATAGCCGTGCCGCACGGCGTGAGCGGCCAGCTCTCCGTACTTGAGGAACCCGTACGACGGCCAGTGGAGATTTGGGTCATCGACGACGAACGACGCGCGCAACGGCGGCAGTCTCCAGCCCTCATCCGCCAGCACCTGCCCGAGGAAGTGCACCAGCGGCAGCAACCGCATGAAGCGACCACCGCACAGGTGCTCGCGCAGCGTCTCACCGTCGCGCAGGCCGGCGAGCGGGTATGCGCTCACGCCCAGCGCCGCACGAGACTCGCCGATCTGCCACCAGACCGGCTTGCCCTCCACGCTGGCCAGCACCGTGCCCCCCACCGGAGCGGGTGCCAGCTCGCCCGCGATGTCGCCCTCCGGAATAGCTCGTCCGCGCAGCGGCTGGGCGAGGGCGGGGTCGCCGGCCAGATGAACCGGTGCGGTCTGACCAGACGCGACCGGCGCCGCTTCCCCCCCGACCGGTGACGCTCCACCCCCACTCACGCGAGCGCTCAACCGCTGGGTGCCGGCGGGCAGCACCAGCCGCGGGATGCCCGCGGGGATCTCCGCCACGCACCCTGAACCGAGCATTAGGACGCCGTCGACCCCGCGCAGATCGGTCGAGCCGCCCAGCTCGAAGCGCACGGGGAACACCAGCTCGAGCGCCGCCAGCATCCGCTCCTGATCGGGATCCAGCCGCGAGCGGGCCGCCGCCCACAGACCGGTGGTGGCCACCGGGTCCACAGCGGTAGACGAGCCGGATTCGGCGGGCGCAGCGATCACGGCCACGCGCCTGCGCGGCTCGTCGAGGTTGAGGTCTGCTGGATCTGTCGTCATTGGGATTGCGGGTTGGTCGTCATTGGGATCGCGGGTTGGTCGTCATTGGGATCGCGGGTTGGTCGTCATTGGGATCGCGGGTTGCCTGCCCAGGCACACGAAAGCGGCGGATCTCCTAAAAACGCTGGCCACCGAGTGCGCCTTGCGGCCACTGCGCAAGACGGTCGCGCCAGCCCTCGTTGATTTCAGCATGGCAGTAAGGAGCCTGGCTGCGAAGCGGCCACTCGCCGCGGCTCGCGGCGCACGTTCAGCGACGCGGTGGATCGTGGTGCTGCTTGAGAACTTCACCTACCCCGAGGACACCCGGGTCCGTAACGAGGCCGAGTCGCTGGTGGCCGCCGGCCATCGGGTCACCGTTCTCGCTCCTCGCGGTCCCGGCCAGGCTTCGCGCGAGCGCCTGCACGGAGTCGAGGTACGCCGCTACCGGACCGTGTGGGCCAGCCGCTCGCCGTGGTCCTACGCGATGGAGTATGGGGTCGCCCATCTGCAGCTACTCTCGCGTGCGCTCGTCGCGCTACTGCGAGGCGCGAGCACCCTGCACCTCAACGGGCCGCCCGACACCCTTGCGCTTGCGGGGTTCGCGGCGCGGCTCCTCGGCGCCACGGTCGTCTACGACATGCACGACTCCGGGCCGGAGCTGTTCGAGGCGAAGTTCGGTTCGTCCGTCGGGCTGGGGGCGCTGCGCGTGGTCCAGCGGGCTGCGATCGGCTGTGCCCATCAGGTGATCGTGACCAACGAGACGCAGCGCGACCTGGTCATCGCTCGAGGCCGACGCTCTCCTCACGATGTGACGGTCGTGCGCAACGGTCCGCGCACCTGTGAGTTCCCAAGTCCGCCCGCGGGGCGTCCGGGCGAGCTGACTGCGCCGAGGCTGGTGTACGTCGGGACACTCGACGTACAGGACGGCGTGCTCGAGCTGCCTGAGCTCCTGTGCGCCCCGGCATTGGCCACAGCCCACCTCACGATCGTCGGCGACGGGGCGGCGCGCGCGGAGTTGCTCGCGCGCTGCGAGAGCGCGGGCGTCTCCGAGCGCGTCGCCTTCACCGGTCATGTGCCGCACGAGCGCGTGGCTGACCTGATAGCGAACGCCGACATCGGTCTCGATCCCGCCCCCGGCACCGAGCTCAACCAGGGCTCGACGATGATCAAGGTCGCCGAGTACATGGGCTGTGGGCGTCCCCTCGTCGCCTACGACCTGCGTGAGACCCGCCGCACAGCAGGCGCCGCGGCCCTGTATGCGCCCTGCGGCCAGCAGCAGGCGTTCATCGATCTGATCTGCGTGCTCGTCCGCGACGGGGAGCGGCGGCTGCGGCTCGGCAGCCTCGCGCGCCAGCGCGCGCTGGAGCTGACGTGGGAGCGCTCCGAGCAGGACCTGCGCGCGGTGTACGAGCGTCTCGCCGAGCCGATCGGCGTCGCAAAAAACGCCACCACGGGTGCGTTGGTTTGGGAGATGGACAGGTCGGCAGGATCGATGTTGATTGGGAAAATAGACAAGACGGAAGGATCGAGCTAGATGGAGTTCGCCCTTGTACTGCGAGAGCTTGCGAGCCGCCGGCGGATCGTTGCGCTCGGCGTTGTGGTGGCCGTGGTCGCCGCGATCTTCAGCGTGTACCGCATCGACGGAAGCACGCTCAAGCCCCGCGCGCTGCAGCACTCCAGCGCGAGCACGCGGGCGTTCGTCGACAGCTCGTCCTCCGCACTCGGCAACATCTCGCAGTCCTTCGAAGGGCTGCAATCACGCGCGACTGTCTACGCGAACCTGATGGCCAGCCCAACGTTCCTCGACCTGATCGGCCAGCGTGTCGGAATCGCCGGTGACCGGCTCTACGCCGCCGGGCCCATCAATCCGCTCGTGCCGCGGATCGTGCAGGAACCGACGGCGGTGGAGCGCAACGTCGAGATCACCGGCGAAACGACTCCCTACCGGCTGAACTTCAGCAGCGAAGCCAACCTCCCGACGATCGGGATCTACGCCCAGGCCCCGACCACCCCGCAGGCGATCGCGATCGCCAACGCGGCCGTCGCGAGTCTCGCGCAGTACGTCGGCTCGCTCGAGACCGCCGACCACGTCGCGCCGTCCTCCAGGGTCGTGATCCGCCAGCTGGGCGAAGCGAACGGCGGAGTCTCCGACAGCGGGATCAGCAAGAAGCTCGCGGTCCTGGTGTTCGTCGGAGTCCTCCTGCTCTGGTGCGTGCTCACGCTCCTCGCCGTGCGCTTCCACGAGAGCTGGCGCGCGAGCGCGATCTTCGCGGAGGTCGACAGCGACCGCGAGACGGCAAAACGCACCGAGCGTGACGGGAGCGCATCAAGCGGCGAGCGCGCGTCCAACGTGCGTGCGGGCGTGATCCTCGCGGAGGCCAGCAGCGACCGCAAGGCGGCCAGACGCACGGAGCGTGATGGGATCGCAACGAGCGGCGAGGAGCACAAGTACGCACCAGATGCGGCCGGGTCTGCGGAGCTGCGCGCTCGCGTGCGCGTAAACGGGTAGTCGCCGTGGCCGCGGCTGGCGGAACCGCCACCGACGCCGGCGTCGGCCCAGTGGTCTTCCCGCGCCGAGGCGCG
Source organism: uncultured Solirubrobacterales bacterium (assembly GCA_963715925.1). Taxonomy (GTDB): domain Bacteria; phylum Actinomycetota; class Thermoleophilia; order Solirubrobacterales; family Solirubrobacteraceae; genus Palsa-744. Next base: position 1,126,266 of record OY970282.1, read on the forward strand.
CGCTCCACGACGCGCTCGACGGTGGGGACCGGGTCGCCCTCGGGAGCCAGGTCGCCCTCAGGAGCCCAGTCGCCCTCGGAAGCCGAGTCGCCCGCGCGCGATGCCTTCCCCCACACGCGCCGCCCGCTGCCCTGGGTGCTCGCCGCCTTCCTGGCGATGCTGTTCCTCGTCCCCGTCGACTCGACCGAACTGAAGATCCATCTGCCGGTGGGATCAGAGATCGACCGCTTCGCGATCGTCGCGCTGGTGGGGGCGTGGATCTTCTTCGGCGGCGATCAGCGCGCGTTTCTGCGCACGCGCCGCTCGAAGTTGTACGTCGGCGCGGCGTGCGTGTTTCTCGCGCTCGCCGTCGCGAGCCTGCTGCTGGACGCCAGTCGGATCCTCAACGTCGACGGCTTCACGCTGGCCGAGAAGCGCTTTGCGCTGCTGGGGTCGTTCATGGTCCTCTCGTGGTTCACGCTCACGGCGCTGCGCTTCGAGGACGTGCGCGGCTTCACGACCTACCTGATCGGCCTCGCCACGGTGATGGCGCTCGGGGTCATCGTCGAGCGCCACACCGGCTACAACGCCTTCTACAACTGGAGCGCCGCGATCCTCAAACCGATCGCCAAAGTCGCGCCCTCGCCGACCGACATCCACCCCGAAGTCGGCAGCGACGGCCGCGTGATCGTCGTCGGGCCGACGCTGCACGGCCTCGCGGCCACGACGATGCTCGTCGTGGTGATGCCGTTCGCACTCGTGCGCGTGTTCGACTCAACCTCGCGCCGGTCGTGGTGGCTGAACGCGATCGCGCTCACGCTGATGGTCGTGGCGGCGGCGGCGACCGAGCGCAAGACCGCGCTGCTCGTTCCGGTCGCGGTGGTCGCCTACCTGGCCTGGTATCGGCCGCGCCAGGTGCTGCGCTTGGCCCCGATCGGCCTCGTGGCGCTCGTGGGCCTGGTGCACTTCGCCGCGCCGGGCTCGCTCGGCACGATCTTCAACCCGAGCGCCGGATTCACCAGCAGCTCGACGACCCACCGCATCGGCGACTTCACGGACATCGCCCCCGACGTGCTGGCACACCCGATCCTCGGTCGCGGCTTCGGCACGCTCAACCCCGAAGAACCAACTGTGTTCCGCATCAACGACGACGAGTACGTCGATGAGATCTGGGAGGTCGGCGCCGTCGGGCTGCTCGCGTACGTGTGCATGATCCTCGCGCCGATCCTCCTCTCCCGCCGCGCGATCCGCGCCCGAGATCCGGACAGCGCCCGAGATCCAAGCGTCGCTTCGCTCGCGCTCGCCGCGTCGGCGGGCTGCGTCGCCTACCTCGTGGTCAACGCGCTGTTCGACGCGATGGCGTTCCCGCAGGCGCCGTACATGTTCTTCATGGTCGCCGCGCTCACCACGATCGCGGCCGCCGGGCCCGCCGGGAACGTGCTGCCAGCGCGCGAGCTCGCCCGGCGTCCGCTCCGGGCGCTGGCCGGGGCGCCGTCGCCGTCGTGAGCGCCCGGCGGCGCAGCCGCGTGCTCGTGCTCGCCCCGGGCGAGCTGGGCGAGCGCCTGATCGGGCCTGAGATCCGCGCCCTGGAGTTCGCGCGGGCGCTGAGCACGCGCTACGAGGTCACGCTCGCCGCGCAGCGCCGCCGCGATGGCGAGCGCGACGGCATCCCGGTCGTCGCCTCCAGCCGCGCGCGGCTCGTGCGGGAGGCCATGCGCCACGACGCGGTCCTCGGCGCCTGCCTGCCGCCCTACCTGCTCGCGCTGTGCCCGCTGCGCGGGCTGACGGCGATCGCCGACCTCTACGACCCCCACGAGCAGGAGCTCGCGACGTTGCAGGCCGACCGCGCGCGCGAGCGCGGGCTGCGCGCCCACGCCGCCATCCAGGCGCTCCAGCTGCGCCACGCCGACGTGGTGCTGTGCGCCAGCAGCCGCCAGCGCGACGCGCTGCGGCGAGCGGCGGGCGCCCTCGTCGGTCCCGGCGCGCACCTGCCCGACCCCGCGGTGGTGCCGTTCGGGATTCCCGACCCGCCGCCGCCCGCGGCGCGGCGGCCGCTGCGCGAACGCTTCCCGCAGATCTCCGACGGCGACACCGTCGTGCTGTGGTGGGGCAGCGTGTGGCGCTGGCTCGACGCCGAGACGCCCGTCCGCGCGTTCGCGCGCCTCGCCGCCGAGCGGAGCGACCTCAAGCTCGTGATCACCGCCGGCAGCCCCCCCAACAAGAGCGCCGCGGACGCCTTCGACGCGACCGCGGAGATCCGCGCGTTGGCGGGCGAGCTGGGCGTGCTCGGGCGCACCGTGCTGTTTCTCGACGAGTGGATCCCCTACGAGCGGCGCCACGACTACCTGCGCGACGCCGACATCGGCCTGACGCTCCACCGCCACGCCGCGGAGGCGCAGCTGGCGGCCCGCGCCCGCTACATGGACTACCTCTCGGCGGAGCTGCCCTGCGTGCTCGGTCGCGGCGACGAAACCGCCGAGGAACTCAGCGCCGGCGGCTTCGCGACGCTGCTCGAAGACCCCGACCCAGCCGCGCTGGCCACGACGCTGCTCGCGCTGGCCGACGACCCGCGGGCGCTGGCCGCCGCGCGCGCCGCCGGGCACGCACTCGCGGCCGAGCGCCACTGGAGCGCCGTGGGCGACCGGCTGCGTCACGCCGTCGCGGGCGCGTTGGAGCGGCCGTACTCGCCGCGCCCCGCGTCGCTAGCGCTGCTTGCAGGCGCCGGCGCGTTCTACTCGCACCGCGTGCTCGACCGGATCGCCTCCGCGCGCTGGGCCGCGCAGGGCTCCGCGTCCCAGGCGTAGCCTCCAGGCCTCACGCGCTGAGCCGTCAGGAAGCCCCACGTGCAGGATCCGGATCCTCGCGCAGGCGCCGCGCCCTGCACATGGGCCTCCAGCGTGGCCTCGCCGGCTCAGTTGCCGGGGCCGTCGCCGAGGATCTCGACCGCGGCCATGTTCCATTCGTCGGTCGTCGGTGCCGTGTCGTTCAGCGTCACCGTTTCCCCGAGCGGGCCCGTCACCGCGCCGATGTACTGCGACCAGAACGTGTTCCCGTTCGTCGTGTCGAGATCCTGTCTGAGCATCACCTGGTTGGGGCCCAGCGTCCGCGCGATCGGGTTGGTGTAGTCCTCGCCCACGCCATACACCAGCGAGCCCGCTTCGGTGGTTTTCAGCGAGACGCTCGGCGCGCCAGTTGCTGCGCCGCCGACGACCGACGCACCGATACCGTCTGACATCTGCATCGAGATCACCGTGAGCGACTGATCGTATCCGGCGACCGCCGGGGTGGAAGTGACGGTCGCATCGATGAGTGACGTGAGCGAGCGCGCCGCCCATATCTCGGCATCGCCGGAACGCGAATTCGCACGCGCGACGAGCGTCCAGGTGAGTCCGGCGCCGGAGACCGTCGCGCTCTGCTTTTTGGCGCCGTTGGGACCGTCGGTGGAGACGAACGCGACGAGCTCCTCGCCGGCTTCGGCGGTGGTGAACGTCGGCGTCGTCACCGTGCCCTTGCCGTTGACCGCGGAGTTGACGTCCATCACGAAGCACGGGCCTTCTTCGGCGGGGTTCTGCACAGTCACAGCCACCGGAGCGGAGGTACCAACCTTGCCCGCGGTGTTGGTGGCCGTGGCCGTCAGCGTGTGGTTGCCGTTGCTGGCCGTCGTGGTGTTCCACTCGGTCGCATACGGAGCCGCGGTCACAGGCGCGCCCAGCGCCTCGCCGTCGAGGTAGAACTGCACTTCGCGGATGGCACCGTCGTCGCTCACGTTGGCGCTCACCTGGCGCGTGCCCGACACCGTCTGCCCGGCCACCGGGCTCGCGATCGAGACCGTCGGGGCTTCGCTGCCCGTCCCTTCTTCGCCTTCCTTCACCGTCACCGGGACGTCGAGCGCGGTGCCGACGAAGCCGTTGGTGTCGGTCGCCTGCGCGCTCAGGTAGTAGCTGCCCGGCGGAGTGCTCGCCGTATTCCATTTAAGCGTGTACGGGGCGCTGGTAACAGGCGAGCCGATCGGCTCGCCGTCGAGCAGGAACTGCACCGAGGAGATCGGCGCCGGGCCGCTCGCGGTGGCGCTCAGGGTCGCAGTCCCGGAGAGCGCGGAGCCTGTGGCCGGACTCGTCAGCGTAACGGTCGGCGGCGTCGAGTTGGGGTGCGTCTGTTCGAGCACCCGCACGGTGTCGCCTTCGATTTCGATCTTCGTGTCGGTCAGGTTGTTGGAGGTGTTGGACTCCTCGAAGTAGTGGTAGGGATCAACCTCGCCCTGCAGCCAGTAGGTGCCGTTGGGGAGGTTGGTGATTTCGATCCCCTCGCCGCCGTCGGTCGCGTCGTACTCGTCGCCCCACCCCACGCTCAACCCGAGCGTCCCTTCGGGTTCGGTGCACTCGGGGGTGTTCGGGTAGCCGTTGTCGCTGGGCGTGTTGGGCACCCCGCCGACGTAGGTGTCGGAGGTCATACAGAACAGCGCCTTGGGGCTGGTCGCGACGAGGCCGCCGAGTTCGCCGCCGGCGGCGACGTTGTAGAGCCCAAACTTGTCGAGCGGGAAGCGGTAGTCGCTCGGCGGTTCCCAGATCATCGGCCCGACAATCGGGACGGTGTAGTCGAACTTCCACACCCCCGGGCTGGGCATCGTGTAGAGCGCTTGGTAGCCCTGCGAGATGCCCGTCGACTTGTTGTACGCCGGACGGATCTCCAGCGGACCGGCGCCGGCGTCCCACGTGTTGTGCGTGAACTCGAGCGTCCTCGTGCTTTCGGTGTGGTGGATGGAGATTTCCCCCGTTGGCATCAGCAGCTGCAGGTCCGGGTAGGCGACCGGAGCGGCGCTGGGCGTCACAGCGGCCGAGTGCGCGGATTCGGGCCCGGAGCCGACGGAGTTGGACGCCTGCACCGTGAAGGTGTAGCTCGTGCCGTCGGTCAGCCCGGTGATCGTGGCGCTGGTCGCAGGCGGGGAGCCGCTGATCGTGCTCGCCGGCTGCGCGGTCGTGCCGATGTAGGGGGTGACCGTGTACTTCGACACCGCTCCACCACTGGACGGCGCATTCCAGGTCACGGTCGCCGATTCGCTGCCGGCGGTCGCGTTCACGTTGGTTACCTGGCCCGGCGCCGTGGGGGTGATGGGTTCGAAGTCGACGTCCACCCAGTAGTTGGTCGCTTTGTAGCTGCTCTTGGGGAAGCTGCTCTTGCTGGTGTAGATGTAGACGCCGTTGGCGCTGGTGGTGTTCGCGAGTGCGGATAAGGGTGGGTTGCTCACGCCGGCTGTGGCGAACCCCGAGGAGGTGTCGGAGTAGTGCCCTTTGGGCGCCAGGTAGGCGGCGATGTAGGTCGTGTTCGCGCTGAGCGCGACGGGTTTTGCGAAGCTCACCTGCTGCCAACCCGACGCCGTTTCACCGGTGAACGTCGCCGACGCCAGCAGCGTCCCGCTCATGCTCCATAAGCTGCCGACGTGCGTACCCGTGTTCGTGCTCGCCTTGTAGAAGCGAATCCCCGTCACGTCGCCCGCCACCGTCGATTGGAACTTCACACCGAGCTCGACCGAGCTCCTGTCGCCCGAGTCGATCGTCGCCGGCGTCGCCGATCCAAAGATCGTGTCCGGCGTCGCGGCCGTGGCGCCCGCGGGCGACAGCAGCCCGGCGGCTAATGCGATGGCGGCACACGCCGCCCCGGTCATCCTTGATCCCCTCACGTCCCTCTCCTTTGGCGTTTTGAGGTATGAGATACTAGCTTTTTACTCGAGGCATAGCCTCGGCGGCGAACCGGACGCCGATCGCGCATGGCGCCGTGATCGTCAGGACCCGCCCACCGGCGAGTGGGACGAACACGGAGGACTGCCCGTAGGTCCCGCAGTAGGCCGTGCGGCCACCGACCTCGGACTGCTTGCGAGATCGGATGTGTGGCTCGATGTTCGCAAAGTCGATCGCCTCGACGGTCACGGTGACAAGGCTCCTGGCGCCGGCCGACTGGTAGATGCAGGTGGGACCGAGCGGCGCGTCGACGGGGGTGTCGATCGGCCTGTCGAGGATCGCCTGCGCGTCCGCCCGGGACACGAGCGTGCAGGGGTCGCTCTGGCTGGTCGCCGAGTGCCCGCTAACGTCCGCCCTGCCCGGGTTGTCGTCGTTGGTCTGCCCGCCGCCGGTCCCGGGCCACGGCCGATGTACCACCACTCCCCCGGTCCTCACCGGGTCGTGGTGAGTCCTTAGGATCGTGTGAGCACGGTGCGTGACGGCGGCAGCACCGACAGCGGCACCGGCGGCGTCGGCGCCCTGCACGGCGGTCGAGCCCGTTGACGTGGAGCCGCCGCACGCGGCGATCAACAGCGCCGCAGCCGCGAACGGGATCGCGCAGAGCGGCCTGGCGGCGACTGTGAAGCGAGCGGGAGTCATGAACTGGGTTCGAAGTCCACGTCGACCCAGTAGTTGGTCGCGTTGTAGCTGCTGCTCGGGAAGGCGCTCGTGGAGCTGTATGTGTACACCCCGTTGGGGCTGGTGGTGTTCGCGAGCGCCGTCAGCGGCGGGTTGCTCACGCCGACGGTCGTGAACGCGGCGGAGGTATCGGAGTAGTGCCCGCTGGGCGCGAAGTACGCCGCGACATACGTCGTGCCCGCGGTGATCGCAACCGGCGTCGAGAAGCTCACCTGCTGCCAACCCGACGCCGTTTCACCCGTGAACGTCGCCGACGCCAGCAGCGCCCCACTCGAACTCCACAGGCTCCCGACGTGCGTACCCGTGTTCGTGCTCGCCTTGTAGAAACGGATCCCCGTCACACTGCCCGCGACTTCCGAGCTGAACTTCACACCGAGCTCCACCGACGAGGAGTCACCCGAATCCACGGTCGCCGGCGTCGCGCTGCCGAAGATCGTGTCGGGTCCCGTGGGGGCCGTCGGCGTGACGGCGCCCGAGTGTTCGGAGGGAGCTCCTGAGCCCGCCCCGTTGGACGCGGTGACGGTGAAGGTGTAGCTGATGCCGGGGGTCAACCCGGTCACGGTCGCGCTGGTGGCGGGCGGGCTGCCCGTCACCGTCATCGTCGTCTGCGCGGTCGCGCCGACGTAGGGCGTGATCGTGTACTTGGTGACCGTCCCGCCGCTCGCCGGCGCGGCCCAGCCCAGATTCGCCGACGCCGGGCCCGCCGTCGCGGTGACTTTTGTCACCTGGCCGGGTGGAGTGGTGGGCGTCGGTTCGAAGTCGACGTCGACCCAGTAGTTGGTCGCGTTGTAACTGCTCGTGGGGAACGTGCTCGCGCCGGCGTAGCTGTAGATACCGTTGGCGCTCGTGGTGTTCGCGAGCGCCGTCAGCGGCGGGTTGCTCACGCCGACGGTCGTGAATGCGGCGGAGGTATCGGAGTAGTGCCCGTTGGGCGCGAAGTACGCCGCGACATACGTCGTGCCAGGGGTGACCGCGACCGGAGTTGGGAAGCTGACCTGCTGCCAACCCGACGCCGTTTCACCGGTGAACGTCGCCGACGCCAGCAGCGTCCCGCTCGAACTCCACAGGCTCCCGATGTGCGTACCCGTGTTCGCGCTCGCCTTGTAGAAACGGATCCCCGTCACGCTGCCCGCGACTTCTGCGCTGAACTTCACACCGAGCTCCACCGCGGAGGAGTCACCCGAATCGACCGTTGCCGGCGTCGCGTTGCCGAAGATCGTGTCGGGTTCCGTCGAGGGGGTCGGCGTGACGGCGCCCGACGGTTCGGAGGGGGCTCCAGAGCCGGCCCCGTTGGACGCGGTGACAGTGAAGGTGTAACTGGTGCCGGCGGTCAACCCGGTGACGGTCGCGCCGGTGGCCGGCGGGGAGCCCGTGATCGTCGTGGCTGGCTGCGCGGTCACGCCGATGTAGGGCGTGACCGTGTACTTCGTGACCGCCCCGCCGGTGGTGGGCGCAGCCCAGGTCAGGCTCGCCGAGCCCGCGCCCGCGGTCGCGCTGACTTTCGTGACCTGGCCGGGCGGCGTGGTGGAGATCGGTTCGAAATCGACGTCGACCCAGTAGTTGGTCGCGTTGTAGCTGCTCGTGGGGAAGGCGCTTTTGCTGGTGTAGCCGTAGACGCCGTTGGGGCTCGTGGTGTTCGCGAGCGCCGTCAGCGGCGGGTTGCTCACGCCGACGGTCGCAAACGCGGCGGGCGTATCGGAGTAGTGCCCGTTCGGCGCGAAGTACGCCGCAACATAGGTCGTGCCCGCGGTGATCGCGACCGGCGTCGAGAAGCTCACCTGCTGCCAACCCGACGCCGTTTCACCCGTGAACGTCGCCGACGCCAGCAACGTCCCACTCGAACTCCACAGGCTCCCGACGTGCGTACCCGTGTTCGTGCTCGCCTTGTAGAAACGGATCCCCGTCACACTGCCCGCGACTTCCGAGCTGAACTTCACACCAAGCTCAACCGAGGAGGAATCACCCGAATCGACGGTCGTCGGCGTCGCGTTGCCGAAGATCGTATCCGACGCCGCGGTCGGCGTGACGACGCCCGAGGGTTCGGACGCGGGGCCGGAGCCGAGGACGTTTGACGCGGTGACGGTGAAGGTGTAGGCGGTACCGTTGGTCAGCCCTTTGACGGTGGTGGAGGTGGCGCTCGGGGCGACTTCGATCGCTTTCTGCGCGCTTGACCCCACGTATGGCGTCACGGTGTAGGAAGTGAGCGGGCTCCCCCCGTTGCTGGCGGGTGCGCTCCAGCTCACGACCGCCTGGCCCGAGGACGCGGTGGCCGTGACCGCCGTCGGCGCGGACGGCACGGTCTGCGTGATGGGGGTGACGGCATTGGAGTGTTCGGAGGGCGCCGCGGCGCCGATCGGGTTCGACGCGGTGACGGTGAAGGTGTAGCTGGTGCCGACGGTCAGGCCGCTGACCGTGGCGCCGGTGGCGGGTGGGGCGCCTGTGATGGTTGTGGTCGGCTGCGCGGTCGAGCCGATGTAAGGCGTGATCGTGTAGGTGGTGACCGGCCCGCCGCTGGTCGGCGCGCTCCACGTCAGGATCGCCGAGCTAGCGCCCGCAGTCGCGCTGACTTTGGTGACCTGGCCCGGAGCGGAGACGGGCGTGAAAACGGGGTCAACCCAGTAGTTGCTGCCCTGGTAGCTGGTGGTGGGGAAGGTGCTCGTGGAGCCGTATGAGTACAGGCCGTTCTCGGACGCGTACGTGTCGTCCACGGGTTCGGCGCTCGCCGAGACCGCGTGCAGGGGCGGGCTGTTCAGGATGTTGCCGCCTGTGGGCGGCGGGGTGTAGAAGTAGTACGGCGAGGCCGCGTAGTGACCGGAGGGAGCGAAGTACGAAGCGATGTAGGTGGTGCCTGGGAAGACGTCCACGGGAGTGGAGAAGTTGACCTGCTGCCAGCCGGACGCCGTTTCGTTTGTGAAGGTCGCGGTGGCGAGGCGTTCGCCGCTTGAGCTCCACAGGCTGCCGGTGTGTGTTCCGGTGTTGGCCGCGGACTTGTAGAAGCGGACGCCCGTGACGGTGCCGAATGTTTCCGATGTGAACTTTACGCCGAGCTCGACCGAGGAGGGGTCACCCGAGTCGGGGGTCGGCGGCGTGACCGCGTTGCCCCAGATCGAGCAGGGGCAGGACACTTTGACCTGCACGCCCGCCGACGGGCTCTCCAGGTTGGCGCTGTCGTCGACGGCGCGCGATTTGATCGTGGTCGTGGGATAGCCATGCGCCGCCCATGTGTAGGACCATTTGACGGACTGTTCGGAGGGCGTCGTGAGCGTCGCCGGGTGCCAGCTCGCCCCGTTGTCGGTGGAGACTTCCACTCCCGCGACCACGCCACCACCGGCGTCGGTGGCCGTGCCCGAGATCGTCACCTGGCTGCCATCTTGGACCGTTGCTCCCTGCGTCGGGGAGGTAATCGTCGAGGTCGGCGGAGTGGTGTCGGTGGACTTCGTCGCGGGAACGAGTTCTTCCTGCGGCGAGCCGGGCTGCGCACCCATTTCGGCGAGCAGGTTGACCGTGAACTGCTCCATGTTGGGGTCGGGCGGGAACAGCTCTGGGTCGGTGAACTGCACGTCCCAGGCATTTTCGTTTTCAAGGCCCCAAGACCACTGCACGGTGCCGGCCCCGAAGACGAGTGCGCCGCTCGGCGCGCGGTACAGCGTGAGATGGTGGGTGCCGGTGCTGTGTTCGGCGATGGTGCTGCCGTAGTCGGTGAACGTCTGCAGGTCCGTGAGGGTCGTGGAGGAGAGGTCGAACTCCCCCGCGGGGCGGAAGCCGTTGTCGACGTCTTCGTCCCACTCGTACCCCAGCGTGCCAATTTTCGGCGCGAGTGTGAGGACCTGCCCCGCTTTCAGCTTGGCGACTTCCGTGTTGCGCCACAGCCGCAGCTTGCTGTACTGCGCGGGCACTTCGATTTCGCCGGTTCCCGAGTTCACCTCGAACTGCTGGCCCGAGAGGGCGTTCTCCGGCTTGCCGCCGTCCGCGCGCGGGCTGCGTGGATCCCGCCACGCCCCCGTCCACGTCGGCGGATCCTTGGGGTCGACCGGGCCTTCGAAGTGCGTCTCCTTGTAGGTGGTCAGCGTCCGGTAGGGCGTTTCCGAGCCTTCGGTGCTGGGTCCCCAGCGCGTCTTCCAGAAGATCTCGTTGCCGCTGAAGAACGCGAGGTTCACGCCGGCTTCACGCGCGGCTTCCACGTTGGCGCGCTGGCCGGCTGACCAATACTCGTCGTGGCCGCTGGACATGAAGATTTCATGATTCTTCAGCAGGGCGCCATTGTGATCGACTTCGTCCTGGGTGGTGTAGCTCACGTTGTAGCCGTTATGTTCGAGCCACTGCATCATCTGGTATTCGGCGTAGTAGAGGTAGGACGCGCCGTCGTCGGTCGTCAACCCCCCGTCGAACGGGCGGTTGTAGGAGACCGCATAGGCTCCCTTGTACGCTTTCGGTTCGCCCGGCGGGCAGTCCACGGTGCACGTGTACAGGCTGTTGCCGCCGTAGTCGTTGTAGGCCTCCCACGTCGCGTCGGAGGTCTGCAACAGGATCTTCGAGTGGCTCGCGTCGTTGCGCACGACGAAGATGATCTGGCTTTTCCCGCCCGTGTCGGTGCGCGTGAGCAGCGCGATGTAGACCCCCGAGACGGCGGTGCTCGGCACGGCCCAGTGCGCCGAGACCCCCCAGTTGCCGCAGTCGATCAGCCCAGTCGAGGGTTCTTTCAAGCATTCCGGCTGAACCTGCGGCAGCTGCGCCGTCGGCGTGATGCCCGACGCGACCACGCGGGCGCCGTCACCGTTGTAGTAGCCCAGTCGCAGGATTTCGATTTTGTAGGCGCTCGCCGGCGTGTCGATCTTGAAATCCTCCGTTTCGCCGACGTCGACGCTCATCGAAGTCGCAAAGCCCTGGATCGTCGGATCGCCGACTTCTTTCACCTGCCACTTGTTTGCCGGATCGCCGGGCAGCGCGTTCTCGCACACGATCGGGTTGGCCGCCGAAGCGCAGTTGTCTTCGGCTTCCGCCGCGGAGGAGGCGGTCGTCAGCGTGAGCGCGATCGGGATGGCGAGCAGGCCGAGCAGCCACCTGGCACTGCGCAGCGCTCGCGTGAGCCGGGTTCCTCGCACCCGCGTCACCAGGCTCCCCTCGCGCTGAGCACGGCGGGCACGGTGCGCAGGATGATCACAAGATTCAGCCACAGCGAACGGCGGCGGATGTACTCGATATCGAGCTGCACCATCTCCTCGAGCGTGACGTCCGAGCGGCCATTGACCTGCCACAGGCCTGTCACTCCCGGCTTGACGGCAAACCGGGCGAACCAGTGCTGTGGGTACTGCTCAACCTCATAGGAGATCGGAGGTCGCGGCCCGACGAGCGACATCTCGCCGCGCAGCACGTTCCACAGCTGCGGCAGCTCGTCGAGGCTCGAGCGCCGCAGGATCCGGCCGCAGCGCGTCACGCGTGGATCACCGGTCATCTTGTAGCGGGGGCCGGGCACCGCCTTGTAGGGGGGATCGCGCACCTCCCGCTCGAACTCCTCCCCGTTGATGAGACCCGTCACGAACTCGCGGTGGTAGTCCTCGGCCACTCCGTGCTCCATCGTGCGGAACTTGTGGACGGTGAACGGCTGGAGGTCGCGTCCGAAGCGCCGCTGGCGAAAGATCGCCGGGCCGGGGGAGTCGAGCCGGATCGCGATCGCGATCGCCCCGAGCAGGGGCGCGAGCAGGACCAGCAGGATCGCCGAGCCGGCGACGTCGAGCGCCCGGCAGCTCGCGTCCCCTAGGCCGGCGGCGCGGCGCACCGCCGGGGTCGCACCGGCCGGGAGCTCCCTGTGCCCAAGCGCGACGCGCTCGTTGATCGCACGGGTAGACATACCTGACTTAACGGGGCGCTCGGCGCGGTCTTGCGCGGATTCTGTGGAGATCCTCATGCGGCGCGCGCAAGGACGCTCTCCGCCAGCCGCTCGATCACATAATCCTGCTGCTCCTCTGTGAGATCGGGGAACAGCGGGAGCATCAGCGTCTCACGTGCGGCCGCCTCGGTGTGCTCCAGGCCGGCCCCACCCGCGACGCTCGCCGGATCGGCGTAAGCCGCCTCCTCGTGGCTGGCCATCACGCCGCGGCGGGTGGCGATACCGTCGTGCAGCAGGCTGCGCATCAGCTCGGTGCGCCCGATCGGCGCGCCGGGCCCGATGCGCACGCAGTAGGACTGCCAGGTACGCCTCGCGTAGGGCGGATCGTAAGGCGCTTGCAGGTGGGGGATCGTCTCCAGCGCGGCGGTGTAGCGCCCCGCAAGTAGACGCCGGCGCTCGAGGATCCAATCGAGCGCCTGCAGCTGGCAGAGCCCAAGCGCGGCCTGCATGTCGGTCATGCGGGCGTTGAAGCCCCGTTCGGGGTAGGCCTCGAAGGCCACGTCACGGGCCGCGTGGCGGGCGAGATCGGACATGTCCATGCCGTGCGCCCGCAGCCGTCGCAGCCGCTCGGCCACCGCGGGATCCTGCGTCGTGATCATGCCGCCCTCGCCGGTCGTAATCACCTTGCGCGGGTGCAGCGAGAAGCAGGCGAGCGAGGGCAGCGAGCCGATCAACCGCCCCTTGTAGGCGGCGCCGATCGCGCAGGCGGCATCCTCGACGATCGCGACGTCGTGGCGGTCGGCGAGCTCGAAGAACGCATCCATGTCCGCGGGCAGTCCGACCTGGTGGACGGGCATCACGACCTTCGTGCGGGCGGTGATCGCGGACGCGGCCGCGGCCGCGTCGAGGTTGTAGGTCCGCGGGTCGACGTCGGCGAAGACGGGGCGGGCGCCGCAGTGCCAGACCGCGTTGGCGGTCGCGATGAAGGAGAGCGAGGGCACGACGACCTCGTCTCCGGGACCCACTCCCGATACGTGCAGTGCGAGCGCCAGAGCCGTGGTGCAGCTCGTCGTCGCGACGGCGGCCGCCGCACCTACGCGGGCCGCGAACGCCTCCTCGAACTCCCGCACCCGCGGTCCCTGCGAGACCCAGCCCGAGGCGATCGCCTCGGCCACAGCGGCCGCCTCCCCACCCGGCAGGTGCGGACGGGTGATCGGTATCTCGTTCATGGTGCGGCTACGAGCGCCGCGGGCGCCGCTCCCCGCTTGCGTTCGGCCCGCCACCAGTCGACGAGCCGGCGCAGGCCCTCTTCGAGGTCGATCTCGGCCTCGAAGCCCAGATCCTCGCGTGCGAGCCTCGTGTCCGAGAGCCGCCGCGGAACCTTGTTGACAGACCGCTCGGGCCCGTATTCGATCGACGCATCGGAGCCCATCACCTCGATCAGCAGGCGGGCGAGCTCCACGAGGCTCGTCTCGGTGCCGCTGGCGACGTTGAAGACGACGTCGCTGGAGTCGATCGCGGCGGCGAGCAGGTTCGCGCGCGCGACGTCGTCGATGTAGACGAAGTCCATCGTCTGCGAGCCATCACCCAATATCAGGGGGGATTCGCCAGCCTCGATCCGCTCCATCCAGCGCACGAGCACCTCGGTGTAGACGCCGTGGATGTCCATCCGCGGGCCGTAGACGTTGAAGTAACGGAGCGCCACGTAGTCGAGCTCCTCCATCGCGTGGAAGCTGCGCAGCAGCCCCTCGTTGAACGTCTTGGCGGCGCCGTACAGAGTGTCGTTCGCATAGGGGTGGTGCGACTCGTCAGTGGGGAAGACCTCGGCGAGCCCGTAGACCGACGCCGAGGACGCGGCGACGATCCTGCGCACGCCCTCGCGCAGGGCGGACTCGATCACGTTGTAGGTGCCGTCGACCATCACTTCGAGCCCCAGGCGCGGTTCCGCCGCGCACTGCGTGATCCGCAGGGCCGCTTGGTGGAAGACGACGTCGATCCCGCGTGTCAGCTCGGCGACCAGCTCGCGATCGCGGATGTCCCCCTCGACCACCCGAACGGGTCCATGAGCGAGCGCCCAGGAGAGGTTCTCGCACCTGCCGCGCACGAAGTTGTCGAGCACGACGATCTCCTTCGCGCCGGCCCGCACGAGCTGGTCGGCGATGTTCGAGCCGACTGCGCCCGCTCCACCGGTGATCAGAGCGCGTTCACCGTGCATCGTCAGGACACTCATGGTCAGTCAACGATCGGCGACCCGCCGATTTTTTGTGGGGTCGCTTTGTGGGGGTCGCGCAGGAGCCCGTGGGAGGACGCGCAGGTGCTCGGCGCCAGTGGGCTGACGGCCCGTGGGGACGACGCGCAGGTGCTCGGCACCAGTGGGCTGACGCGAGAACCGCCGCCGGTCGCTCGTTGCTTTTTGGCGATGCCCACCAAGCCCGGACCATCCATCTCGGCCGTCGTGGCGGCCTATCAGGCTGAGGAGTGGATCGCCGAGGCGTTGGAGTCGATCCTCGGCCAGACCCGCCCGCCCGATGAGGTCGTAGTGGTCGACGACGGCTCGACCGACGGCACCGCGCGTGAGCTCGAACGGTTCGCCGGGAAGGTTCGCATTGTCCGACGGCTCAACGGAGGCTGCCCGGCGGCGTTCAACACCGCCTTTCGCGAGGCCCGCGGCGACTTCGTCGCGATGTGCGGCGCCGATGACATCTGGGAGCCCCGCAAGCTCGAATGGCAGGCAGACGCAATCCGCGCGCACGGCGAGGTCGATGTGCTCTTCGGGCACGCGACGCTGTTCGGGCGGATCGAGACCGAGCACGCTCGCCCGCCGGGCGCCGGCCTGCTGGACAGCGACGCGTTCAGAGTCGCGCTGTTCAAGGCAAACTGCGTGTGCGCGCCCTCGATCGTCATCCGGCGCTCGCTGTTCGAGCGTCTCGGGCCGTTCGTCGAGAACTTCGGGGCCGACGACTACGAGTACTGGTTCCGCTGCCTGCGTGCGGGCGCGCGCTTCTACTACGACCCGCGCCCGCTGTTGCACTACCGCCAGCATGAGAGCAACCTCTCGGCGAAGATCGCCTGGATGGACGAGTGCGCCTGCCAGGTGCTTCGCTGGTACGAGACGGACGTGACCGACCGCGTGGCCGTGCGCGAGGCGCTTGCGCCTGTGCTGTTCAGGATGGGCCGCCGGCTAGTCGACGACGGCCGCCCGCAGGAGGCCCAGCAGAGGTTCCGCGAAGCCCTGCGGTACGCGCGCGGCCTGCCGGCGGCGGACGGCGCGAGGGCGCTGGCGTGGGTTGCCGTGCTTGGCCTGCCGGCGGGTGCGCGGGAGCGGGCCGGGAGGGCGCTCGTCAGCTCCAGCCGCGCCCTCGACGACCTGCTCGGCATACGCCAGCCGACGCCGTCATGAAGCCCCCGCCGGTCAGCCAGCCCCTGCCGGTCAGCCAGATCACGACAGCCAGACAGATCCCAACGGCCAACCAGCCCCCGACGATCAGCCAGCCCCCGACGATCAGCCAGACCTCGCTAGCCAGCCAGACCCCGCAGATCAGCCAGATCCCGACGGTCAGCGCGGTCCTCACGGTCTACAACGCCGAGCGGTACGTCGGGCACGCGCTGAGCGCGATCCTCTCCCAGACGCGCCCCCCCGACGAGGTGATCGTCGTCGATGACGGCTCAACCGACGGGACACCCGCCGAGCTCGAGCGCTTCCGCGGCGAAGTCCGCGTTGTGAGGCAGGACAACCGCGGGCACGCAGCCGCGCTCAACCGCGGTATGGGCGAGGCGCGAGGCGACTATCTCGCGAAGTGCGACGCCGACGACATCTGGGAGCCGGGCAAGCTCGAGCGCCAGCTCGAGGCGCTGGTGAGGCACCCCGAGATCGACATCGCGATCAGCGGCGCGTGGTTCTTCGGGCTCGTCGAGGAGCCCCGTGTGACCTATTCGAACGCGGGCCTACTGGAGCCGCGAGAGCTGGCGCGGCGGCTTTACACGGCGAATTTCGTGTGCGCGTCCTCGCTGCTGATCAGGCGCCGCCTCTACCAGCAGTTGGGGCCGTTTGCGGAGGAGCTCGCGTGCGAGGACTACGACTACTGGCTGCGTGCGCTCGCGGCCGGTGGCGTGTTCTTCTACGACCCGAGCCCGCTCGTTCGCTACCGCGTCCACGCCGAGCAGATCTCCCAGCGAGAGCTGCACATGCGCGAAGCCGTGCACCGGGTGCACGACTCCTACGCTGGCCTGGTCGAAAACGCACGGCTCGTGCGCAAGGTGCGGGCGGTCGACCTCTTCGAGATCGCGCGGCTGCTGGTCGACCAGGACCGTCCGCGGGAGGCGCGCGCGCTGTTCGTGTCCGCGCTGCGTCACAGGCCAAGGCTGCGTGCGCTCGCGTGGGTCCTGATTCTGTCGGCCCCCGATCGATACCGCCGGCCGCTCGCCGAGCGGCTGGTCGCAGTCAAGCGCACGGTATACCCAGCGACCCTGCAATGAACGCCTCGCCGGTAGGGGACGAGCTCCACACCACGGTCGCGCACGGCGTGCCCAGCGACCCCGCAATCAACGCCTCGCCCGTGGGGGACGAGCTCCACACAACAGCCACGCACGGCGTGCCCAGCGACCCCGCAATCAACGCCTCGCAGGCAGGGGAGGAACTCCGCACGGCTGCCGCGCACGGGCTCCGCTGGTCGGCGATCGCCCGCCCGAGCACCGAGGTCATCCAGCTGTGCTCGATCGTCATCCTGGCGCGCCTGATCGTGCCCGCGGAATTCGGTCGCTTCGCGATCGCGCTGATCGCCCAGGAAGTGGCTTACGTGATCGTCGCCGGGGGGCTGAGCGGCGCCCTCGTCCAGCGCAAGACGATCGACCGCGAGCACCTGCAGGCCGGGATGGCCCTGGGGCTGATCGCGGGCCTCGCGCTGGCGGGGCTGACGCTGGTTGCGGCAAGCCTCATCGTCACCCCCATCTTCGGCGCTCGCACGGCTATGTTCGTCCGGCTGATGGCGCCACTGTGCCTCGTCTCCGCTCTGAGCACCGTGCCGACCGCGACCCTGCAGCGGCGCATGGCCTTCCGGCGCCTGAGCGAGGTCGAAGTGCTCGGCGCCCTCGTTCGGCTCGTGGTATGCGTCGGCCTGGCGCTCGCGGGCCTGAGCGGCGAGGCGCTGGTGCTCGGCGTGCTCGCCGGCTCGTTGACCGGGGCGGTGATCGTGTGGATCAGCGCGCCGCCACCACCACCCCGCCTGCACCGCACAGCCGCGCGCGAGCTGCTGAGCTACGGCCTGCCCGCGTCGCTGGCCACGGTCAGCTGGGTCGGCTTCAGCAACGTCGACTACGCGATCATCGGTGCGCGCCTGGGTGCGCTGCAGACCGGACTGTACTTCCGCGCATACACGGTGGCCGTCGAATACCAGACCAAGGTCGCGATGGTGATGGGCCAGGTGGGCTTCCCGGTGCTGGCGCGCACACCCAACGCCGCCGAGCTGACTCACCTGTACCGCCAGATGGTCCGCGTGTTGACGATCACGCTCTTTCCACTGCTGGTGTTGCTCGCGATCGCCGCGCCCGTGGCCGTTCCCTTTCTCTTTGGGCCGCAGTGGACGCAGGCGGTCGTACCGGTGCAGATCCTCGCCCTGGGTGGGGCGTCGACCCTTGTCATCAATGCGGTGGGGACAGTGTTGATGGCGACCGGTCGGGCGCGCGCGCTGCTCGGCTACGGCCTGTCGCATTTCATCGTGTATGGGCTCACGGTGTTCTTGGTTGTGCCGCTCGGCATCGTCGCCGTCGCCGTCGACGCCGCGGTCGTACACACGCTGTTCCTGCTCGTCGCATACGTGCTGATGCTGCGCGGCTCAACCGAACGCCCGTTGCACCGCCTGTGGGATGACATCGCGCCGGCCCTCGTCTCCTGCGTGGGGCTCGCCGCGGTCGCTCTGCCGGCGAGCCTGGCCCTGACGGCCGCCCACACGCCCGCGGCGCTGTGGCTGGCTGCGCTCGGACTCGTGGCAGCGCCGCCCTACCTGTTGACCTTGCGCATATGCTTCCCGGCAACGTGGCGCACTCAGCTCGCGGTCCTGGATCGCGTCCTGCCCGGGCACCACTCACTGCGCGCCGTCAAGCGGCGCCTGGCGGGCGCCGCCGCGGGGTCCTGACGCGCCCACGGGCAGCCGCCACCGACGCCAGCGCAAGGGCCGGCGGCCGATGTCAGACGAACGAAGTGTCGAGCAGAGCTCGCTTCACGCGAACGGGTCCCGAGGGATCTCGTCGAGTCCGCGGAGCTCCTCGTCGAGGTGGTCGTCGGGAAGCATCGTGCCACGGAGTTCGCTGATGAGCCCATCGAGCGGCACGAAGGGGTGCGCACGATCGACAGGCACGAACTCTGCGACGGGGTGGCCATAGACAGTGATGCGCAGTCGCTCGCCTGCTTCGACGCGGCGCAGGAGGCTTGCGGTGTTGTTGCGCAGCTGACGTTATGGGACCTCTGTAGCCATAGGGCTACATTGTAGCCGTAGACGTATCCTCAGGGGCGGCGCTCGACGGTCGCGTCGAGTTGGTCATCTCGCCGCTGCCGAGGGAGGTCACGACTGTGCTCGCGCCACGGGCGGCGGACCCCTACCGGCGGCGCGGAGCTCGCCCTCCCTCAGCCCTCTGCGGCCCATCGGGCCGCAGAGCCAAGGCGGAAACACTCTCGGGCCGCCGGACGCCCGCGGCCGGGGATACGGGGGTCTCGCCTTATTACCAGGCGGTGCGTTATCGATAGACAACAGTGACGAGTACTTAGCAATGTGATTCGGCCGTCTCTCGCTGCCTGCGCGGGGGTAAAGTACGGGAGCGACGGGGGTCGGGCCCTCGTTTGTTGCCTCGTGGATCGAGATCCGGCCATAGGACGGGGCGCTGATTGCTAGGCGGCTACGACGCCCGCGGCGTCTTGAGTCGCAGCGATCAGCCGCAGCCACAACGTGTGCAGATGCGCCATCCGCTGATCGTCGGACCAAGTGGTAGAGGTCATCGCCTCCCAACCCTCGGAGTCGAGGACGATCTTCCCGGTCAACGGCACACCAGCGGTGGTGCGCGGCTCACGGGCCGCACCCCAAGCGATCGTCAGCGGGTTCGTGTCGTGCTGCTTGACGCGGACACGGACTGCCGCCCGGGTGGCGCCGGTGCCCTGCCAGTGGTAGAGATCAAAAGCCGACAGGAGGGAATGGTCAATGAGCTCTGCGCGTTCGATCAGCGAATCGAGGCCCTGGATACTGGTCGAGTATCGCGCCTCCCTCATGTGAGCGACGAACTCGCTGACATCAGAGTCCGCAGTGCTGTCACGGACCCGTTCGGTGTGCGGGTGCGCGACGGTGACTTCCCCGCCGGCACCAAGCGCATCCACCAGACAGCGGATCTCCTCGTGTCGCGTCTGATCATCAAGCAGCGTGAACGGAGTGACGCTCCAGCGCTCGGCGGCCGGCAACAGATGCGCAACCCATTTGTAGACGTGGCCCAGATCGCTGGGCTGGCGAATCTCGACCATGATGTGCGCACGCGTTGGGTGGCTGTCGCTGCGAACATGAAAGAGGACCTGAGGACGGCTCGTGACGTACTCGCCACTGCGAAGCCTGTACAGATGATCGTAGGCAAGAGTCCCCGACCACTCCCAGCCCGGAGAGCCACTCGCCTCCAGAGCGCACAGGCTCATGCGATGCTCACCGATGGGCTGCTGCAAGTGCGCCTCGGAAAGCTCTCGAAGTCGTCCGGCCGCCGTGTCGGGGCCTCCAATTTCCAAGCGCAGCGGCTGCACACCGCTTGGTGCCATCAGCAGCCCACCAACCGCCGGTGTGACCATGTCAAGGAAGGTGCTCAAGCGACGCGTCGCGTGCGGAGCGAGCCACACCCGCCCGGCGACGTTCGCCATCCCGGAATGCTCGCCGGCATACACCACAACTCCAGTGGAGGCGTAGAAGCGGCGTGCTCCCGACAGCGAGGTCTGCGGATGGGCGATCGTCTGCGCAATCGCACGCGGCAGCGGATAGACACTCTTCACGCGGCTACCCCCCAGAGTCGTTGAACACAGTCAGCGACCCGAAGGAGAGCCCTCGCGCTTGGATCGCATCCGGGAGTTTTCCGACCTCACGTCGGGATGCCTGCTCAGCCTGCTTACGCCACCGGTCAACGACCGTCATATAGCGGTCCTGCTTGACGCTGGAGCAGATGATCCGGTCAATGTTGATCCGCCACTCCCACGCTATGGTGGACAGCGCCGTGAAATCCTCATCATGCTCAAGATCATCACGCAACCACAGCGTGACGGTCCCGCCTGAGCAGAACGCGAGCATCCCAGCCGCTACCTGGTGCGGTGGTGCACACGAGCCCCACTCGCCCGGGCGCTGGTCAAACGGAGGCCAGAAGAAGCGGGGGCTCGATTTCACATCCAGGCAGTCCGCAAGTCCGATCAGCGTATCTGGTGCGAGGACGAGAATCTCGCACGGCCAGTAAGCACGCGAGAGTCCGTCCTGCTGGATCGCGGAAAGACCCTCGGAGTGCCTGGCAGGGTCGTATGGTGCGACATCGTAGACAAGCAGACCAGTTCTCGTCACGACCAGATCCTCAGCGAGATCGAGCTTTCCGACCACCGAGCCTAGCTTGCCGAGCTTGCTGGCGAGCAGCGCAATCTCCTCACGCGCGGCACCTGGCCGCAGCGGATGACGGATCTTCGCCTCGCCGATGATGCCTTCCCGCATCCCGAGCTGTGGGTCATCGAAGGCCAGTAGAACGTCAACTCCCGCTGACTGCTCCCCTGTCGTGTGATACAGGTCTACGTTGCGACAGCGGGCTCCCCAGCCGAGCGCAGCAGCAAACTCGACGACCTGGTCCTCGAATTCATGGGCCCGGCGGTTGTTAGCCTCAGGCCCCACCGGATTTATGAGTTCGCTCATCTCGGCACGGGTAGTTTGTAGGCGGCGAGCAGCCATTGAATCGCAACCGCCGGACGGTCTGTCCAGCAGACCCCGCCGGCGGAGATCTCCAGGCGGGCAATCTCGCCGGCACGATCAGAGAACACACCGCTTAGCGCCGAGGCGCGCGTCTCGCACAGGAGCGCGAGCACTCGGTCCGCGCGTACAGGTTTCCCCCACTCCCCCCCTGCGAGAACCGACGCCTCGCGCACCCAGACGCCTACGTCGGCTAGCCGGTCCAGCATGCCAGACAGCCCCGCGGCGGTGTCCGCGAGCCGCTGGCGCACCGCGCCCGGAAGAGCGTCTTGGCGGGCGCCCACCCACATCGCAGCCGGAACTCCCGGCCACAGAAGCCACTCGCCCTCCGGCACCTCCACGCTGACGCTGTACACCCCGTCCCCAACCGGCACGGACATACGGGGCGCACCGTGAAGCTCGAGAATCAGAGCCGCCGCGAGGGCACGTCCATGGAGCAGCGCGACCGGCAAGGCAGCCAGGAGTCGCGGTTGCTTAGCGGCGGGCGAGGAAATCATCGGGGAGCCATAGATCATGGCCACTTGCCAAGACGTCAGATTTCTGGCCTGAAGGAGATCGTGACGAGACGAGGCTAACTGGCGGGGAGATCGACACGAACATACGTTCGCATAAGGGTCGGACGCTGGTTCAGTCGCTCAGACTCCCACGGCGAGCGTGCGAACGTGTCGCGACCAACGCTTCGCGCCCTCCGTGATGGGTCGTGCCTGCCCCGTGCGTTACCGTTCGGCGAGACCCCAGCAGGGCAACGAGAGATCCGTCCGGTGGTTAGCGCATGATGCACCAGTCGATGAAACGCAGCGAGCAAATAGCCAACGTCAGCCGTGAGAACAGGCGGCCCAAACACAGGCCCGGACGCCTCGGCCAGAACGTCGATCACTCGCTTCGGCTCATCGCGAGCTGGCCCGTGCAGGACCGCCGTTCCGTGGAAGTCCGTCGCCCCGGCCCACACAGCACCTCGGCCAGCGGGCACAGCCAGCGCACCTAAACGCCGGTCGCGCAATGAGTGCCGCTGACCAAGCCGCCCCACAGCGCGAGGAGACACTCGCCGCCGATCCTCCGCCCGATGACGAGCTCGTGATCGGGATAGTCTCCGCGATCGGGATAGATCTACAGGCCCTGACTGCCGAGCTTCAGTCTGTCCTCAGCGACTTCGGCTACCGCTCCTTCGACCTGCATCTCACCGACGCGTTCGCGGACTTCCCCTGGCCCACGCCCCTAATCAAGAAGCCATTCGATGAGCGCGTCTGGTCGTACATGGACGCCGGAGACACCCTCTGCAGAGAGTGGGAGCGCCCCGACGCGATGGCGCTGCTCGCGATCCTCCAGATCTCCCTCGCACGCGAAGAGGAGACGGGCAACATCGAGCTCCCATCGGCACGGACGGCCTATATCCTGCGATCGCTGAAGCGCCCCGAGGAGATCGAGACGCTGCGCGCCGTCTACGGGCGACGGTTCTTTGTGATCGGCGTAGCAACAGAGGAAACCGCGCGCCTGCAGTACCTGCGCGACCGAATCCGCCAGTCACGGATACCGCCATACCCTCGCACACCGAAGTACACAGCCGAGAAGCTCGCGGCACGCGATGAGAGCGACCCGGGCGCCAGGCACGATGAGAACGACACGGAGGCCGGGCACGGGCAGAACGTCCGCGACACCTTCCACCGCGCCGACATCTTCCTCGACCTCAGCCACGACCTGCAAAGCCAGATGCACCGTGCCTTCGACGCCGTGCACGGAGACCCCGCAGGCTCACCCGGAAGAGACGAGGTGGGCATGATGCACGCCGCCACAGCTGCGCTGCGCTCCGCAGAGCTCGGCCGGCAAGTTGGAGCGGCGATCTGCACGCCCGACGGGGCGCTCATCGCCACAGGCGCCAACGAGGTGCCCAAGGCCCTCGGCGGACAGTACTGGGAGGGCGACACCGACGATGCCCGCGACGTTAAGAAAAAGCAGGACACGAACACCGTCACGCGCCGGGAGATCGGCCTTGAAATAGGCGAGCAGCTCCGAGCGAAGAGGTTGCTGAAGCGAGGTGTCAAGGCCCAGGAGATCCTCGACGTCGTAGAGAAAAGCCACTTCGGCGACGTAATTGAGTACGTGCGGGCCGTGCACGCCGAGATGGCCGCCCTCAGCGACGCCGCTCGGCGAAGCGCCACCGTCGACGGTGCCACCATGTACGTCACGACGTTCCCTTGCCATCACTGCGCGCGACACATTCTCGCCGCTGGGATCGCTCGCGTCGTGTTCATCTCCCCTTATGCCAAGAGCCTCGCGCTGAGCCTACACGGCGATGCGCTGGTGGTCGGCCGAGCACCCGCGGGAGCGCGGAGGGTTCCTTTCGAGCCATTCATCGGGGTCGGACCAAGACGCTACGGAGCGCTGTTCGTCCACAACAACCGCAAGAACCCCGACGGAACGCTGCTCGAATACGACCGGATGAGCGCACCCGCACGGATCGAGGACCGCGACCCACCCGACCTGCGCAGCGACAGCCTGCCCTACCTGCAGCGCGAGCGCAGGGTCGCTGGGATGGTCGCGGACGCAGAGGAGCAGGGAGGGTTCAGGATGGTGCGGTAAGCGCAACCTCTCGCGCCCCGACACGAGCCCTCGAGGCCCTTCAATCGCGTCTCGCACTATGCGCTGAATCGGGATGCCGCTGCGCTTGTAAGTTCAGGGAGCTGCGTATTAACACCGCAGCGTACGAGGTGACATTCGGCGCCACCCGTGTCGGTCTGCGCCCGTTGGAGTACGAGCTGCTCGTGCATCTCGCGCGCGACCCCACCCGCGTGCATACCAAGAACGAGCTGCTCGGGCAGGTGTGGGGAATCCATACGGCCGTGATGACACGGACGCTGTCGGCTCCTCAATCCCACCCGATTATACCAAATTTGTGATAGGAGACATCGCGGCTGGCGTGTGGTTTGAGCTTGCGAAGCACGCCTCCGGGGTCGCGTGATTTCGTCCCGCTTGGCGGACTCGATGGACTTCGAGCTGGCGCGTAGCTCAGTGTCGCCAACGTCAGCGACCAGGGAGATCGAGAACCGTCTCGATCAACTCGCGCATCAGGAGGTTGTCGCCCTGGAAACTGCGCTGCGAGGCATGGACGAGCGCCCGCGCGTCCAGGTGCTCCCAGGCGAGCGTGTGCTCCGCGTCGATGGCGAGTTGGCGCAGGAACGCGCGCTGCGCCCGCCCATTGCCATCGCGGAATGGGTGGACGGCATTGATCTCGGCGTAGTAGTGGGTGAGCCGCTCAGCGAACTGCTCACGCGGCAGGCCGCGGAGGTGCTGCTCGGCGGCGAGCTGGCGTAGCACCTGGGCCGCGTAGTTCTCGATGTGCTCTGGCAGCGCAAACATGCTGCCGGGCTTAGCGAGCGGGACGGTTCGCAGCTCACCCGCCCAGGGGTAGATGTCCTGGAAGATGAAGCGGTGGAACTCCTGTAGGTGAGGGAGGTCGTAGGCGCCCTTCAGGCCGTTCGCGGCGAGTTGTGCGAGCCGCAGCGTGGTGGCCTGCGCCTCGTGTTCGGCCAGCGCGTCGGCGTCCTGCGACTCCGGCAGGTTGCGCAGCACGGTGGTGCCGGGATAGACATAGGGGTCGGCCACCGCGCCCCTCAGACCGCGCTCAGCGGCGTGTTGGCACGGGTTCTGGCTGGCCGAGCAGGTGGGCGACGGACTCGCCGGCGGCGAGGCACTGCGCGGCCTCCCCGAGCTGCTCGGTCTCGATCTGGCCGTCGACCCAGCGATCGAGAATCTCGGCGACGGTCGCGCCCGGCTCCAAGCCCTCGGCGCGAACCGACCCGATGGCGTCTGCGGCTATATGTGCCCGCGAATCCATAAGCGTCTCCTCCCAGGATACCGCGGCTCCTCGAGCCGGCCGCCGGCTCCGCCCGACGGGCCGTTTCGTTGCGGGCGATCAGCGCCGCGATCGGCCCTCTGCTTCGACGGCAGCTGCCAGCTCGGCCAGCTTGAAACAAATGCCCAAGGCGCCTCATCGCGAAGCCCCCGACGGCCAGCGCAAGGCGGCCCGACCCTACAGCGGCGTGGACGGCGTGACAACCCCGTTCGAACCCGCCGGCCCCGTCGGCACGTCCGCCGGCACGTCCGCGTCCGGAAGCGCCCTGATCACGCGCGCCGGCGCGCCGGCCGCGATCACACCGTCGGGGATCGAGCTGCTCACCACGCTGCCGGCGCCGATGACCGAGTGCGCTCCGATCCGCACGCCCTTCAGGATCAGCACACGGTCGCCGACGAACACGTCCTCGGCGAGCTCCACGGCCGCCATCGCCGGTCGCCCGTCGCGGCGGCGGCCCGGTCGCAGGTCGTGGAAGTCGCTGTCGTAGATCGTCACCTCCGAGCCGAGTAGCGCCCCGGCGCCGATCCGGATGCCCGGCCCCTCGCTCTTGAAGAACGCGTTGTTGTTGATCCGCACACCGTCGCCGATCTCGATCGCCGCGCCCGGCGTGGACGCCTCGAGGTGGCAGTAGCCCGTGTAGAAGGACTGCGACCGAGGCCAGCCGAACTCGACACCGTCGCCAAGCGCGATCGCGCCAGGGCCGAGCAGCAGCACGGGCTGCAGGACGAGCGGGGAGCCGCTCACCCTCCGGCAGGTCGAGAGCGCGCGGTACTTCAAAACCCGGGGACGCTGCGCGAGAGCCTCGAGTCGGGGTTTGACACTCAGCATCGTGGCTTCAGCCTAAGGCAACGAGGCCGGCGTCAGCACAGCGCCACCTCATCGCCGTCGCCGACCTGCAGGCGCAGCGCGCGCGGCATCGAGAAGTCGCGAAAGACTCGCGCTTGGCGGCCGACGATGCTTGCGACAAGGCGCCCGCCTACGTGGAGCACGCTCGCGTCGGCGAGCACGATCGAGCGCTCGAGCTCCGCGCCCTCGATCCGAACGCGCTCCGCGATCGACGTGTGCGGACCGATGTAGGAGTCGGCGATCAACGCGTCGGCGCCGATGATCACCGGCCCGATGATGACGCTCGAGGTCACGCACGCCGTGGGGTGGATGACGATCGGCCCCTCGAAGCGGTTGCCGTCCGTCGCGCTTGCGTGAGTCTCGGAGTCGAGCGCGTCGAGCACCGTCCGGTTCATGTCCAGCAGGTCGAGTGCGTCACCGGCGAAGTGACGCCACCTGTGCACGACACGCACGTGGACGCGCCCGCCCCCGCAAGCAAGCCGCTGGGCGAGGACCGCGAAGTCGAGCACCGGCTCAGCGGGCTCGTGGCTCGCTACACACTGCTCGAGCACCTGCTCAGTGGGCTCGTGGCTCGCGATTCGCTGGAGCACACCGGGACCAAGCAGGCAAACGCCCGCGACGCCGGCTGACGCGGGCGTCGAGCCGTTCTCGGTGGCGCTGAGCAGCCGCTGCCCCACCAGTTTGAGTCGCCTGGTCTCGCGGCCGTCATCTTGGACGAGCAGCAACGCGTCCGAGGACTCCTCGCGCAGCGACTCGACGAACGACGGCAGCGGCTGCCCCAGCAGACCGTCGGCGCGGTGCAGGATGCACGGAGCGTCGCCCACGAGCTCCGCGGCGGCGCGCAGCGTGTCGCCACCCTCGCCGGGCTCGTGCACCAGGTGGTGAATCGCGATGCCTGCCGGTCCCTCGCTCCCGATGCACGCGGCGACCTCGTCGGCCACGTCGGGTGGCGCGATGAGGATGATCTCACCCACGCCCGCTTCGAGCAGCGCGTCGAGCACGTGGCAGATGATCGGTCGGTTCGCCACTCGTTGCAGCGAGGCCGCGCGCGTGGCGCCAAGCCACGGTCCCGTCCACCGGGTCGTATTGGGAACAACGACGACGCCTTTGTTGAGCACGTCGAACAAACGGATGGCACGCCCACATACTCCCGTACTCGCGCGCAAATCTCGCGCCGTCGGCAAGCGCTGTAGGGCCTGACCGTCAGGAAACGCCGTAGAGACCGACCGTCAGGGAAACGCCGTAGAGACCAGCCGTCAGGAAACGCTGGGCCTGGCAGCCCTCAAGCCGCGGCGCGGGCGAGCTGCGGGGCGAGCGTGAGCGGGATGCCGTTGTCGCGAATCGAGGCTGTCGCCATCTCGACGGCGGCGACGATTTGGATTCCCAGCGCGAGGTTCGAGCGGGGCTCCTCGCCGGTGCGGATCGCGCGGGCGAAGTCCTGAAGCTCCAGGCGCAGCGGCTCCTGGGGTTCCACGCGGGGGATCACGACGTCGCCGGTGCGGTAGATCAGCTGGTGCTCGCCGAAGTTGGAGGGCGGGCCCACGTCCATGCCGCGGTCGTACACACGCACCGGCTCGTCGGAGGCGGTGTCGTCGTACTGGACCATGCGCTTGGAGCCAACCACGATCATTTGGCGCATCTTGCGCGGCGCCAACCATGAGAGCTGCACGTTGGCGGTGGTGCCGCCCGCGAAGGTGAGCGTCAGGAACGCCGTCTCCGGCACCCCCTGCGCAAACACGGAGGAACCCGACGCCGCGACCTCCACGATCGGCTCGTCGAGCCAGTACATGAGGATCGAGAGGTCGTGCGGCGCGAGGTCGCAGACGACCCCGTCGGACTGGTACTTGCCGAGGTTCATCCGCGAGGAGGTGATGAAGTGGATGTCACCGACGACGCCGCTGCGAACCAGGTCGCGCACAGCGTTGACGGCCGGGCTGTAGATGAAGGTGTGGCCCGGCATCAGCACCAGCTCGGCGTCCTCGGCTAGGTCGGCCAGCTCATGGGCGTGGTCGAGGCGGGTGGCGAGCGGCTTCTCGACCAGCACGTGCTTGCCCGCCTGGAGCGCCCGCTTGACGAGCGGGTAGTGGGTCTGCGGCGGCGTCGCGACGATCACCGCATCGACGGCGTCGTCGCACAGCGCGTCGTCGAGCTCGTCGACCGCGCGGGCCTGGGGATGACGCTCGGCGAGCGCCCGCAGCTGGGCCGGGTTGCGGTCGCACAGCGCGTGCAGCCGCAGCTCGGGGTGCTCGGCGACGTTGCGGGCGAGGTTGGGACCCCAGTAGCCGCAGCCGACGACCGCGACGCCGAGCGGGGCCGACCGGGGCACGATTCGCCCCGGTCGTAGCGTTGCCCCCGCCGGGGCGCCCCAAGCGCCCCGTGTCCCCCGAGCGTCCCCCTTACTTGTCGAGCTCGAACCCATATACATCATCAACGCACACCTTTCGGTTCGTCTTCTGTGCAAGAGGGAGTGTGTCCCCCGCCCGTGCCAGGGGGAGCGCTTGCGAAGCTCCCCACCGCCTCGACCACCTGCTCGAGCTCCGCCGCGCTCATCCCCGGGAAGATCGGCAGCGAGCAGATCCGCTCGGCAAGAGCCTCGCTCACAGGCAGGCTTTCCGGGCCGAGACCGAGATCGGCGTAGGCCGCCGTGCGATGGATCGGGACGGGGTAGTGAATGCCCGTCGCGACCCCCCGCTCGGCGAGGTGCTGGCGCAGCGCGTCGCGACGCTCGCAGCGCACCACGAACAGGTGGTAGACGTGGTCGGCCTCCGCGAACGGCAGTCCGACCGGGTCGAGCACCCCGCCAGCACGCGCTCCCGCGTCCCGAATGCCGGCCACGCCTCCGAACGGCAGGCCAACCGGAGCGGCGTCGGCGAGCGGCGAGCGGACCGGGCCGGCGAGCGCGGCGAGCCGCTCGCGCAGCGTCGCGGCGAGCGCACGGCGTTCGTCGTTCCAGCCGTCGAGGCGCGTGAGCTTGCGCCGCAGCACCGCCGCCTGCAGAGCATCCAGCCGCGCGGTGGAGCCGACCACGCGGTGGTGGTAGCGCGGGCGCTCCCCGTGGGAGCGCAGCAGCCGCAGGCGGTCGGCGAGCTCCGGCACCGAGGTCACGACCGCGCCTCCGTCGCCCCACGCGCCGAGGTTCTTGGCGGGGTAGAAGCTGAAGCAGCCGAGCGTCCCCACCGTGCCCACGCGCCGGCCGCGGTAGCGCGCGCCGTGCGCCTGGCAGGCATCCTCGAGCACGTGGATCCCCGCCTCGTGGGCGAGCGCAAGGATCGGGTCGAGGTCCACGGTCGCCCCGAACAGGTGCACCGGGATCACGCAGCGCACGCGCGGACCGAGCGCGGGCGCGAGCAGCTCCGCGGTGAGCAGGTGCGAGTCGGGATCGACGTCGAGGAGCACCGGGGTCGCGCCGACCGCGGAGACCGCCTCGGCGGTAGCGATGAACGAGTTGGTGGGCACGAGCACCTCGTCGCCCGGACCGATCTCCAGGGCGCGCAGGGCGAGCACGAGCGCCTCGGTGCCGGAGGAGACTCCGACCGCGAAGTCGCTCTCGCAGTAGTCGGCGAACTCACGCTCGAAGGCCTCGACGTGGTGGCCGAGCGTGAACGCGCCGCGCTCGGCGACTTCGCGGACGGCTCCCAGTAGCTCCTCCAACAGCGCCGGGTCGGCGCAGTCCATGCGCGCGAACGGCACCTCGGCCGCGCGGGCGGAATCGAACGGCACCTCGGCCGCGCGGGCGGAGTCGAACGGCACCTCGGCCGCGCGGGCGGAGTCGAACGGCACCTCGGCCGCGCGGGCGGAGTCGTGCGTGGCGATGGCAGTGGGCATCTCAGGGGCCCTCAGCCGACCACGGCCGCGGTCGCGGGTGCGGCCTCCAGCCGCAGTAGCTCCTCCTGCAGCGCGCGGCGGCCACGGTGGTGCAGGCCGTGGACCGAGCTCTCCGAGCGGCCCAGCCGCGCGGCGATCTCGGGCGGGGTGAGCCCGATCACGTGGCGCATCACCACCACGTTGCGCTGCTCCTCGGGCAGCGAGTCGAGCGCGGCGCGCAGGGAGCGCGCGCGGTCGAGCGAGGACTCATCGACGTGGGTGTCGGCGCCGAAGACCTCTTCCGTCGGGGTCGCGCGCCGGCGGCGCAGGTGGTCGAGCGCCACGTTGCGCGCCAGCCGCAGCAGCCACCCCGAGAAGGGGATGCCGCGGTCGTCGTACTTGCAGATCACGGTGATCAGCTTCAGGAAGACGTGCTGGGTGAGGTCTTCCGCCTCCTTCTCGTCGCGCACGATCGAGCGCACGTAGCCGTAGACGTTTTCGGAGTACCGCACGTACAGCAGCCGCAGCGCCTCGCGGTCCCCCTCCTTGGCGCGGGCGATCGCGAGACGCACCTGGCGCATCGCCTCGGGCGACTCGTCGAGAGTGGTGCGAGCGCGCAACCCGATCGGCTGTCGCTCCTGAACTTTCCTAGCGTGAGTGAGCATCGGAGGCACCTCCATCCTTGGTTTGGCGTTTCCATGTCTGACGACTGACCCCCCTCGCACTCCCTCTGTCCGAGCGCCGCCGGCCTCACATTGCAGGGCCGAGAAATCCAGTGGGGTTCCGGCAGTCGATGATGGGGGGACGCCCAGGCGTCCACAATCGCCCGTTGGTCGCGACTTGCGTTCAGCCCCATGAACGCCTCGATCCACCATCCGCCTGAGACCGATACGTTCACCCGCATGAACGACCGATCCGCCATCCTTCGGTGAGGCGAGGAGCCCCGGATCCTCCCGTCGCCGCCCGGGCCTATGCTCAGCGGAGCCCCCGGAGCGACCCGCCCGGCGCTCCCGGGCCGCCATCAAGACAAGGAGGGACCACCGTGAGCGAGCACCCGCACCCCACCAGTCACCCCGAGGAGGAGGACCCCTACGAGTCGCTGATGGCCCGCAGGGGCGCCCCCAAGCGTCGCTTTCCCGAGCATGAGGCCGACCCGCGACTGGCGTACGCGCTGGTGCACGACGAGCTGCTGCTCGACGGCGTGGCGCGCATGAACCTCGCGACGTTCTGCACCACGTGGGCGGAGCCCGAGGTGCTGAAGCTGCTCGCGGAGTCCTTCGACAAGAACATCGTCGACAAGGACGAGTACCCCCAAACCGCGGAGCTCGAGGCGCGGTGCGTGCGGATGCTGGCCGACCTGTGGCACTCCCCGCACCCCGACACCACGCTCGGCACCTCGACCACCGGCTCCAGCGAGGCGGCGATGTTGGCGGGCCTCGCGGCGAAGTTCCGCTGGCGCGAGCGCCGCCAGGGGGAGGGGGAGGGGGAGGGAGGCTCCGGACTCGCCCACCCGGAGCGGCCCAACTTCGTGTGCGGCCCCGTGCAGGTGTGTTGGGAGAAGTTCGCGCGCTACTTCGACGTGGAGATCCGCCAGGTACCGATGGACGCGGGGCGCTACACGATGGGCCCCGAGCAGTGCCTTGAACGCTGCGACGAGAACACGATCATGGTGGTGGCCACGCTCGGGCAGACCTTCACCGGCCTGTTCGAGGACGTGGCGGGGATCGCCGCGGCGCTGGACCGGCTGCAGGCCGAGCGGGGACTGGACATCCCGCTGCACGTGGACGGCGCCAGCGGCGCCCTGCTCGCGCCGTTCACCGCGCCGGAGCTCGCGTGGGACTTCCGCAACCCGCGCGTGAAGTCGATCAACGCCTCCGGGCACAAGACCGGCCTCGCGCCGCTGGGCTGCGGGTGGGCGGTGTGGCGCGAAAAGCACGACATGCCGCAGCGGATGATCTTCAACGTCAACTACCTCGGCGGGGAGATGCCTACCTTCAACCTCAACTTCTCCCGGCCCGGGGGGCAGGTGGTGACGCAGTACTACGACTTCATCCGCCTCGGGCGCGAGGGGTACGGCCGTGTCCACGGGGCCACGTATGCGACCTGCCGTCACCTCGCGCAGGAGATCGCCAAGCTCGGGCCGTTCGAGCTCGTCCACGGCGGCGACCCCCAGGAGGGCATCGCCGCGGTCTCATGGAAGCTCAAGGAGGGCCGCGAGCACGGCTTCAACCTGTTCGACGTGGCCGACCGGCTGCGCGCCCACGGGTGGCTCGTGCCCGCCTACACGCTGCCTCCCCACCTCGAGCAGCTCGCGATCCAGCGGATCCTCGTGCGCCACGGATTCAGCCGCGACATGGCCGACCTGCTGCTCGCCGACATCCACCGCAGCCTCGCAACGCTGGAGGCCCACCCGCCGAGCACCTCGCTGAGCGAGCGCGAGGTCGGCTCCTTCAACCACAACGCAAAGGCCGCCGTGTCCTGATCCGCCGGCGCCGGCGATCCTGGGGGTGTTCCCTTGAGATCGTCCGCGCGGGTGCGTGCCGGTCCCGAACCGGTGGGCGCGTGGCCTCCGTGCCCCGCGGCGGCGGTCGATCCGAGGACCGAGCCGAGACTGGCGCCTACAACGCCTCCTGCGCGAAAGCCTCCGGGAGCTTGCCGCTCCAGGTGTCGAAGAACGCTTCGGCGGTGGAGGCGTCGAGCGGGCGCGCAAACAGGAAGCCCTGGCCGGAGTCGCACAGCTCGTCCTGCAGGAGGCTCAGCTCGCCGTGGCGCTCGATGCCCTCGGCGAGCGTCTCGATCGACATCGCCTTGCCGAGCTGCACGAGCGTGCGGATCAGCGTCTCGCCTTCGGGGCTCTGCGTGAGCCGCGCGATGAAGGAGCGGTCGATCTTCAGCGCGTCCACGGGGAACTGCTGCAGGTGCGAGAGTGAGGAGTAGCCGGTGCCGAAGTCGTCGATCGCGATGCGCACGCCGAGCTCCTTGACGGCGGCGAGCCGGCGGGCCATCTGCTGAGCGTCGCGCATGATCGTCGTCTCGGTGATCTCGAGCGTCAGCGCGCCGGCCTCGAGGCCGCTGCTGCCCAGCGCTTCCCGTACGTCGCCGACGAACTGGTCGGTTTCCAGCTGCCGCGCGGAGACGTTGACCGACATGCCGATCGCGTGCCCCGCCGCGCGCCACGCCGCGCCCTGCCGGCAGGCCTCGAGCAGGACCCAGCGCCCGATGTCCACGATCAGGCCGGTCTCCTCGAGCAGCTGGATGAACTCGTCGGGCTGCACCTCCCCGCGCCGCGGGGAGTCCCAGCGCAGCAGCGCCTCCACCCCGGTGGGGCTCATGCTCTGCAGGTCGAACGTGGGTTGGTAGACGAGGAAGAACTCGTCGTTCTCGTACGCTTCGCGCAGGTCCATCTCGAGCTCCATGCGGCTCTGCACGGCGTCCTGCATCGCGGACTCGAACACGATGTAGCGATTCTTGCCGTCCCACTTGGCCCGGTACATCGCGATGTCCGCGTCGCGCAGCAGCTCCTCGGCGGACTCCCGGTCGCCCATCGCGATCCCCACGCTGGCGCTGACCGACAGCCGCGTGGCGTCGGAGCCGGCGAGCTTGAACGGCTGCTCGAGCGCGGCCAGCAGGCGCTCGGCGATCAGCTCGGGGCCGGCGGCCAGCGACATGCCCTCGGCGATCACCACGAACTCGTCGCCACCGAGGCGCCCGAGCGCGTCGGTCTCGCGGATCGCGGCCCCCAGCCGCACGGCGACCGCCTTCAGCAGCCGGTCGCCCGCCCCGTGGCCGAGCGTGTCGTTGATGGACTTGAAGTTGTCGAGGTCGACGAACAGCGCCGCGACGGGCGTGCGGCTGCGGCGCGAGCGCACGAGCATCTGCTCGACGCGGTCGAGCACCAGGGTGCGGTTGGGTAGGCCGGTGAGGGGGTCGTGGGTGGCCAGGAAGGCCAGCTCGTCCTGGCGGCGGGAGAGCTCCTCGTGGGCTTTGCGGCGCTCGTCCTCGAAGGCCTCGCACATCCGCACGAGCGTCACGTCGAGGGAGCGCTGCAGCATCGCCAGCGCCCTGTCCAACACCTCCGCTCCCAACCCGAGTGCCGCGGCGCGCTCGTGGATGACCTCATCGGCCGCGTCGCGCCAGCGCAGGCAGCGCTTGGTGACCTCGTTCAGCGGCGCCGCCCGCTGGGCGGCCAGCTGGCCGAAGATGCGCCACGACTCGCGGCCCACCTCGCGTGCGACCTCCTCGCCGTCGCCGGCCATCCACCTCGCGACGGCGAGCGTCGAGACCGAGCCCACCCGCGTGAAGCTGTCTTCCACGAGCCCGTCGAGCACCGCGCCGGACCCCGCCGAGCGGCGCAGCATCCCCGCGACCACCTCGTCGGTGCCTCCCTTCAGGGCTTCCCCGAGACGGCGCAGGTCATGGCGCGGATCGTCCGCGAGCTTGGCCCGCGCGGACATCGGCCCGCTCGCCACCTGCTCCTCGCTCGAGCGATCTCGCCCCTGGACGGACATGCCCTCGTCTATCGGCAACGGCCCGTGCTTCTTGAGAAACATTCCTCCACGCCAGCAACTTGCTCCGCCGCCGTGGGTTTGGTGGACAGCCCACTGAATAAAAACAGCGGCTTGACGAGAAACCTGGCGAGTCTGTAGCTTGATAGGCTCAGACTAGGGTCTACACTAACGTAGGAGGAGGAGGGGCATCGTGGTCTTGAGGAATCGCATTCATCGCAGTCTTGCCGTCGCGGGCACGCTCGTCGCGGCGGTCGGCACGCTCGCTCTCACCGGCGCCGCCGGCGCATCGGGATCGACCGCCACGGCGGCGCGGACGATCACGCTGAACGACACCGGGCACCTACGCGAGACCTCCCACAAGGGGTTCAACCTCAACTACTCCGGCCAGGCGACCGGCACGGTGGCCGGCACGATCTACCTGCACCTCCACGTCATCTCGACCAACCGGGTGAGCGCCGAACTGAGCGTCTACCCGCACGGCAGCTCGGTGACTGGAACCGCGTCGGGGTCCTACCACAACAACGGCGCCACCGCGAGCTTCTCGGGAACGATGTCGGTCTCCCGCGGGACGGGCAGCTACTCCGGCGCGCACGGGTCGGGCATCAGCTTCAGCGGCACGATCCAGCGCTCCAACGGGGCGGTCACCGTCCGCGTCGACGGCAGCCTCACCACCTGACGCGCCGCGGGGGGATCTCATGCTCAAACTCACAAGTGACCATCCGGAAGCTCCTCATGCCAATGCCAGCGGCCCTGTGCGGCGGAAACCAAGAGTGCTCGGATGGTTGCTGGTCGCGACCGCGCTGCTGGTCGGCGGGTGCACGTGGGCGCCCGCCGCCGGCGCCGTCACGGAGAGCGCGACGCTCCAGGCCTCGTTCTCGCCGGACCGGCTCGGCGTGAGCACGACGATCGGGTTCGGATTCCACATCGCCACCACTGAAGGGCTCGCGCCCCCGCCGCTGACCAACATCGACCTGCACATGCCGGCCGGCATGAACTACACGGCGACCACACTCGGCCTGGCGATCTGCCAGCCGGAAGAACTCCTGAACAAGGGTCTCGCCGGCTGCCCGGCCGATTCGCGCCTCGGCTCCGGCAGCGCGTTCGTCGAAGTGCCGTTCGGCACCGGATCGGGCCACGAGATCCCCGAAATCCAGGCGCTGATGGGGCCGCCGAGCGGCAACAGCAACATCGTCGTGCTGTTCTATGCCAACGGCCAGACCCCGGTGTTCGCGCAGCTGGTCTTCAAAGGCGAACTGCTGCCCTCGACGGGGCGCTTCGGCTCGGAACTGTCCACGCTCGTTCCGCCGATCCCCAGCGTCCCCAACGGCCCGGACGTGTCGATCGTCAGCGTGCAGTCCACGATCGGCCCCAGCCACCTGACCTACTACAAGAACGTTCACGGCCGGCGCGTGTCCTTCCACCCGATCGGCATCGCCGTGCCGGAACGGTGCCCGCACGGCGGCTTCCCGTTCGCCGCCGACTTCACCTTCCAGGACGGTTCGACCGCCACCGCATCGACAGTCGTGCCCTGCCCCCCGCCCGTGCGGCGTCACCGACACAAGTAGTCGATCAGTCCCGCAGGGCCGCCGGCGGCGAAGATCGCGGAGCCCCGTCCGCTGTGATGAGACGACCTGCAGGGCGTAGATCGGAGCTCCACCCACCCCGTGGATGAGACAACCGATCGAAGACCAACCCAGTGCAGACCGCCGCGCCAGTGCAGACCGCCGCGGGGTCAGTCCTGCAGGGCTACCGCCGGCGGGACGCCGGCGGCGAGGTACCCCGGGATCGCGACGATCGCGACCGCGGCCGCGGTGACCAACGCGAGACTCGTGACCGCGACCAACGCCCCGAAGGAGTACACGACGGGGAAGTTGATCACGTTGGCCAGCGCGCGGTCGAGCAGCTGCTGGCCGTAGAGGCCGAACACCGCGCCGCTCACGCAGCCGACGCCGAGCAGCAACAGGCTCTCCAGCAGGATCGTGCGCCACAGTTCCGCGCGCGGGAAGCCCTCGAGCTTCAGCTTCGCCAGGCGCGGACGGCGCTGCCACACCATGTTGCCCATCGCCGCCGCCATCGCGAGTACCGCGGCGATCAGGATCAACGTGGCGATCTGCGTGAGGCGTTCCAGGCCCTGGCGGCTGAGCGCGCGCTGTAGGTCGGCGTGCGCCTCAGCCGTTTCCACGGCGAGGCCCGTGTTCGGCCCGAGCGCTCCTTCGAGCTCGCGGCGGCCCTGCGCTTGGGAGACGCCGGGGGCGAGCAGCACGTTGTAGGCGCTCACGTCCGTCGAGCCCCACGCGCGCGCGAAGTCGGTGGCGTTCATGATGATCGCGCCGGGCGCCCACCCGATGTTGGTGCCGATCGCCGCCACCTTGAACGTCGTGGGGATGGGCGTGGGCAACGTGAAGGGCCCGCCGATGTGCAGGTGGTGTTCGTTGGCGATCGCCTGCGAGACGACCGCCCAGCCGCCGGCGCGGACCTCTTCGGTGGCGCGCGCCACGTCGCCTTCGACGATCTGGCTGGCAGGCAGCAGGGGGGTCGCTTCGCGCGGCGGGGCGATCACCCACACGCGCCGTTCGCCGATGTCGAGCAGCCCACCACGGTACAGGCGCACCGCGCGCACGCCCGGCAGCCGCGCGAGCTTGGCCTGCTGGGTGGGAGCGAACGGCGAGGTCTTCAGGAGGTTGTAGGTGCCCGCCGGGGACACCCACTCGTCGGTGAACGCGTTCATGTCGTGCGCGGCGTTTTCCAGGCCGTGCAGCAAGTCGCCGTGGGCCGCCTCGATCGCGACGCTGCCGAACACTGCCACCGCGCCGGTCGCCGCGATCGCGACCGCGCGCGCGCGCCCGGCGCGCAGCTCCATCACCGCGACGTGCGGGACGGCGCTCGTGATCCCCGGCGCGATGCGCCGCACCACCGCGAGCGTGGCGTTCAGAGGGATCGGCAGCAGCAACAGCAGGGCGGCGACGAGGAACACCATGCCGAGCACCGCCGCTTTCGGCGCGGCCAGCAGGATCGCGGTGGCCGCCGCCAGGCACACCCCCCCCACTAGCGCGAGCCACCGTGCGCCGCCGCCGCCTCCGCCCGTCTTTTCGGTGATCGCCGCGAGCGGCTGACGCGAGACGATGTCTTTGAAGGGGCTCAACACCGCGACCGAGGCGGCGAGCATCCCCCCCAGCACGCCGACCGCGACGGACTGCACGCTCACGACGCGCTGGGAGCCGACCGCAAAGGCGGAGGAGAGGTAGCCGGGGTTCGCGCGGAACAGGTGGATCGAGAGCTCCTCGCCGAGCACGAGCCCGAGCACGCACGCGAGCGCCCCGAGCACCACCGCGTCGAACATCAGCACCGCGACCACGGTCCGCGGCGGGTAGCCGTCGCGGCGCAGGTCCGCGATCAGCCGCCGGCGCTGGGGGATCGTAAGCAGCATCGCGTTGAACGCGAACAGGAAGCCCACCAGCGCGGAGATCACCGCGAACAGGGCGGTGGACTGGTTGGTCGCGGCGGCGGCGCGCGCGAACAGCTTTTCGTCGTAGCTGGCCGGCTCGACGTTCAGCCGCCCCGCCGCAAGCCGCTCGAGGCCCGCGTGCACCTGCGCTTCGCGGCCGGGCGCGGGCTCCACGAGGATGCGGCTCACGCGCCCTCCGAGGCCGCTCATTTCCTGGGCGAAGGCGAGCGGGGCGATCACGATCGGGCTGGCGATCAGCGGCCCGATCTGCTTGGCGGTGAGCTGCTCGTACAGCGGCGCCTGCGCCACCTGCCCGTTCAGCTGGAGGGTGGCTTCCTGCCCGAACTTGGTGACGCCGAGCTTCCTCGCCAGGGGCGCCGGCAGCACGATCGCGCCGACGCCCGCGACCGGCGAGAGCTGGGTGTGGCGCACGAGCGCGCCCCCCAGTTCGGAGAGGCTCGCGTCGGCGCCGACCACCTCGACCGATTCGTGGCCCCGGGGCCCGATCGCGTTGGCGGAGCCTTCCAGCAGCGGCGCCGCGGTGCGCACCCCGGGGAGGTGGCGCACCTGCGCGACGAGCCCTTCGTCGAAGCCGCCCGCGTCGCGCCCGATCAGCTGCAGCGTGGCGTTTCCGATTATCCCGTGCGAGAGCTGCGCCACCGAGCTCGAGAGGCTCTGGCTCGCGACCTGCGAGGCGAACAAC
Organism: uncultured Solirubrobacterales bacterium; assembly: GCA_963715925.1. Lineage (GTDB taxonomy): Bacteria > Actinomycetota > Thermoleophilia > Solirubrobacterales > Solirubrobacteraceae > Palsa-744. The sequence continues at coordinate 1,164,598 of OY970282.1, forward strand.
AGCGCCACGCCCGCCGCGATCCCCACGACCGCGAACAGCTCCTGCAGCAGACGCGCGCGCAGCCGCACGCGGTAGAGGTGCAGAACGTTCGAGGGCTTCACTGCGGCGGGCGGCCTTCCCCGCGGCGCAGGCGGAGACCCGGTGTCTTCAGATGGGATTGCCCTGTCGGGCCGCGGGCCGGTAGGTGGCCCTCAGGGCGCAGGTCGAGGTACAAAGCGGGCTTCATCGCGGGGTGGAGCGCCCCTACCGCGCGGCGGCCCGCGCGGACAACTGGTCGGGTTCGTACTCGCCGAGCTTTCCGTCGCGCAGCGCGTACACGCGGTCGGCGTAGGCGGCCGCCTGGGGGTCGTGGGAGACGAGCACGATCGCCACCTGGTGCTCGCGGCACAGTTCGGTCAACAACTCGAGCACTTCCCGGCCGCGCTGCGTGTCGAGGCTGCCGGTGGGCTCGTCGGCGAGCAGCAGGCGCGGTTCGGTGGACAGCGCCCTGGCGATCATCACCCGCTGGCGCTCGCCCATCGAGAGCGTCTCCGCGGAGTGCTCCAGGCGTCCACCGAGGCCGAGGCGCTCCAACAGCGGCGTGATCTTGCGGTGGGCCTCGCGCCAGCGCATGTTCTTCAGGAGCTTCAGGACCGCGTTGTCGATCGCGGTCACCCCCGGCAGCAGGTCGAAGTTCTGGCGGATGAAGCCCAGTTCGGAGAGCCTGAAGTGCGAGGCCTCGCGCTCGGAGAGTGAGGAGACGTCGCGCCCGCCGATCAGCACCGCGCCGGAGGTGGGTTGAAGCAACGTGGCAACCATCAGCAACAGCGTGGTCTTGCCCGAGCCGGACGGGCCGTACAGCGCGACCATCTCGCCTGGCTCGACGGTCATCGAGACGCCGTCGACGGCTCGCACGGGCTCCCCGCCGATCTCCGGGTAGTGCTTTACCAGATCACGTAGCTCAAGCAAGACGGCTCTCCCTCAACCGCGTGGCAGGCGAATGACCATACGCTCCGCGGTACCCATATAGACCAGATCAGACAAAACTCTACTTGATGCCATGTGCCTCATGGCCTACGGACCCCGGCGCGAGCTCTCCGGCCACGGCCGGCATCACGACCTCGGCCCCGCCGCCGCGCCGCGCGGGCGCCCCGGGCGCGGAGGGCGCCAGGCGCCGCAGGCGCAGGCGCGCGTGGAAGACCCGCATCGAGAGCTCTGCCGGCTCGCCCAGCGCGCTCAGCACCGCGGCGGCCACCGGCGCCGTCTCGGGCGCGCGGGCCTCGGGGGTGGAGAGGTAGAAGCTCGCCATCGCCGCGAGCAGCAGCGCGTGCCCACGACCACCCGGCAGCACGCGCGCCGCGCTCATCGAGCGCTCCGCCAGGAGCCCCATCCGCGTCGCCGCGTCGAGCGGGGAGGCGTAGCAGCCGACGAGGCTGCGCTGCCCCGTGGCGTAGTCCTCCGCGGCGTCGATCAGGTTGTCGAGCAGCGAGTGCAGCGCCCCCACCCAGGGGAAGTAGGCCCCCTCGATCGCGGCGATCTCCGTGTCCTCTACGCCAGGCCGGGCGGCGGCGGCGATCAGCGCGTACACGCACATTGAGGAGCCCGCTGCCGCGGCGGTCTCCCACCAACGCAGGCCGGTCCCGCGCGGCGTGTGCGCCCGCGCCCACCGTTCGAGGGCCAGGTAGTCGCCCTGCACTTCACCGGTGTTGCAGCTCTGGAAGGCCACGATCCGCTCCGCCGCCCGGCGCGCCGCGGGCGCGACCGCGGCGTAGGAGGGCAGCTGCGCGAGCGCCGCGCGGCAGCCGTCCACCGTCTCGGCGAGGTACCCGCCGTCCGCGTGCAGGTGGTGGTGGGCGTAGTAGTCGAGGTGCTCGGCGTCGGGGTCGAGCGCCACCAGCAGTGCGCGGTGCAGCAGCCGCCCGTTGGCCTGCGGGTCGGTGTTCGGCAGCTCGGTGAGCATGTCGAGGTAGTTGTAGGCCGCCTGGAAGCACGCCATCGCGCGCACCGCCGTGGCGCGCCGGCGGCGCGGAACGAACGCCGCGAACGCCGCGGCCCCCTCGATGTTGCCCCACTTGCGCAGCGCGTCGACCACCACCCGCCGCAGCAGCGGGTCGGGGATCTCCTGCGCGCGCGCCTCCCGCCGGCGGCGCTCCGCGCACACGCGCGGGAACACCCCGAGCCAGTAGCGCCGGGCGGCACCCGTGAAGGTACCCGCAAGCACGGCACGACCACCGCCAGCTGTTGTACGCATCGGCACGACCCCCAGACCCTAGCTCCTCAGCCGCGCCGACCCGCGCGACCTCGTGATTATAGACGCAGGCCAGAGTCTTTGTCTAGCCAGAGGGAGGGAGCGAATGTAAGAAGGCGTCTCTTACACCATCACAAATCCCGACTACAAGAACCTGGGTTGAGCCTAGAGCCTCTCACGATGGGGGTGTGCATCTGGGCAGTCGAGCCGCTCCCGACCGCGCCGGCGCATCCGGGCACACCCCGCGGGTGCGGGCGGTGCTGCGCCAGAGCGAGCGGGTCACGCTGCTGGAGCCGTCCCCGACCGCGCTCGGCGTCGGACTGCTCGCGGTGATGCCGTCGAGGTGAGAGCCACCGGGCCTTGGGGCCCAGCGGAGCGCACCGCTGGCTCGCAGGCGGGGAGAGCTGTGGCGGCGCTGGCGGGCGTGATCCCGCTTGTCGGGCCGACCATTTCTTGGTAGCTTTCCGACAAATGGAGTCAATGAGTCGGTCGGCCAGAGCGCCGCCGGGGCGGCTGGTGAGCGAGCTTGCGCCGGCGCTCGGGGCTGCGGCGCTGGCGAGCATCGCCGGGCTCCTGGTCCTGCAACTGTGGAAGGCTCCCCTGCGGGCGCCGTTCGTGATCGGCGGTGACTCGACCTTCCCCCTGCTGGTCATCAAGGACATCATGACGCACGGTTGGGACCTGACCAACCCCAACCTGGGAGCCCCTTTCGGGCAAGAGCTCTACGACTTTCCGGCCACCAGCGGCGACAGCCTCTACCTCGTGATGATCAAGGTGTTGGGGCTCCCGTTCAGCAACCCCGCGCTGGTGTTGAACCTCTTCTTCCTGCTGGGTTTTCCCCTGATCGCGGCGGTCCCTACGGGGTCCTGCGGAAGCTGGGCATCTCGGCTGGGGTCGCGGTCGTGTGCGCCACTCTCTATGCGGTGCTGCCCTTCAGGTTCGGCAGCGGCGAGGCACACCTGTTCCAGAGCTCGTACTTCCTGGTGCCGGTCTGCTGCTACCTGGTGCTCGCCGTGTTCGACGGGCGCGAGCTGTTCACTCGTGACCCCCGCCGCTCGGGGCTGCGCGCGTACCTGACGTGGCGCTCGGCCGCGGCCGTCGCGCTGTTCCTGGTGATCGGCTCCTCCGACAACTACTTCGCGTTGTTCACCGTCGCCCTGGTGGTGCCGGCCGCAATCTGCACCTTCCTGGCCACCCGGCAGCGGCGGGCGCTCGTCGGCGGACTCGTGGCCGCGGCGATCGTGGTCGGCGCGGTGAGCCTGAACGCGCTGCCAACGATCGTCTACGTTTTCGAGCACGGCCGCGACACCGTGGCGGGGCGTCGTCTGCCGCAGGAAAGCGAGATATGGGGCTTCTCGCTGACGACGCTCGTGCTGCCGATCGAAGGCAGCCGCATCCCCCCGCTGGCGCACCTCGCGCAGCGCTACAACGCGACCACGTTGATACCGGCGAGCGGACCCGCGTCAGAACCGACGTGGACGAACCTTGGCCTCGTGGGAACGCTGGGTCTGCTGTGGCTGGCGGTCACCCTCGTGATCCGCTGCGTGAGCGGCGCGCAGGCGGCGGATGATCCGCGCGGCCCCCGGGCCGCGCTGGCGGCTGCCATGACGTTCCTGATCGGCACCGTCGGCGGCCTGGGGACGGTCTTCGCCTACGTCGTTAACCCGCAGCTGCACGCCCCCGACCGCGTCGTGGTGTTCCTCGCCTTCTACGCCCTGTTCGGCGCGGCCCTGGGCTTGGATCGTCTGCACGAGCGGTTCGCGACCCGCGGCGGCGCGTTCGCGATCGCCCTCGCCGCCGTCCTGCTCGTCGGCGTCCTGGCTCAGACGAGCCCGCGGATGGTCCCGGACTACGCGGCCGTCGCGACCCGCTACGAACACGAAGGTGCGTTCATCCACAAGATCGAAGCGCAGGTGCCCCGCAATGCGAGCATCTTCCAGATCCCGCACGTGCCGTTCCCCGAAGGCTCGGACCCGTCCCATGTCGGCGAGTACGAAGACCTCTTCGGCTCGCTGCACTCGAACACCCTGCGCTGGAGCGGGGGCGCGGTGGAAGGCCGGCCAACCGATTGGGTGCCTGCGCTGCTCAAGAAGCCGATGCCCCAGATCCTCGAAGGGATCTCCGCCACCGGCTTCGCGGGCATCTACCTGGAGACGCACGCGGTGACCCACTTGGTGATCGCGGGACTGCCGGGATTGGTCGGCGCCCCACCGCTGACGAGCTCAGAAGGGCAGTACACGTTCTTCAACATGGCCGCCTACAACCGACGCTTCCGCGAAGTCTACTCGCCGGCGCAGATCGCCGCGATCGCCGCCTCGGTGCTCCATCCCCGGCATTGAGCCTCGCGGGATGGCCGCTTACCCGATCGCAAGCGGCGTGGTTGGAAACACGCACGCGAGCGCCGCCGGGGTTTGGGCAGGTAGCTCAACTAAGGGCCTATCCCTTTAGGCTTGCACATCTGGAGACGGCCGATTGCCTTCGTGATGCGTTGTCCTCGGGCTCGACGTGGGCCCACCATGCCTTCGCCCTTGCGTCCTCGCCTCACTCGACCCTCGACCGCCCCAGACGCACGCCCCTATCGGGATCGGCCCTAAGCTCCGCTCGATGCCCAGCGTTCGCAGGTCGGCGTTCGAAGGTCGGCGTTCGCAGGTCCGCGTTTGCTATCTGAACCCGTGCAAACGGAATCAGTCGTCTAGCGCTCGACCCGGGCTCGAATTGCGTCCTCGAGCTCGTGGCCGCGTTCGGTGAGCCTCCAGGCGTTCGCTTCGCCGCGCCCCGGGTCCCCCATGTTGATCAGGAGGCCGATGCTCTCCAAGCGCGCGAGCAGCTTCGAGATCTGGCCCTGGTCGACGACGCCCGCTTCGCGGGCCACACGGCGGTTGTTTAGGCCGGGGCGGTCCGCGACCGCGGTGAGCACGCGCATCGTGCGGTAGGTGAGGCGGATGTCGAGGCTCTTGAGCGGGTCCTGCCGCGCGCGCGAGCCCTTGCGCGGGCGCGGCGTGCGGAGGGCCAGCTCGGCGGAGGCGACCTTGGGGCCGAGGTAGGGGAGCACGATCATGCTCATCAGCTGGCTCCGCATGGGGAGCAACGGTTTCATGTCGGACCCTACTCCCCCCTCGCGCAGGCGCGTGTGCAGGACACCCAACACCGCGCCCACGACGCCTTCCGCGGTCACGCGGTTCAGCCCGTCCGGGGCGAGCGCCTCGCGGCGGCCGCGGTCCACCGCGCCCACCAGCATGTCGAGCACGCGCGCGCGGCGTTCCAGCGCCTCGGGACCCGCGCCGAGCGCGTCGACCACGCACAGCGCCGCCATGCCTGGCTGCTCGTCGAAGAACGTAAGCATCGCGGTGAGGCCCGCTCTGACCTTCGCGAGCCAGCCGCGTTCGCTCTGGTAAACCGGGAGCACCACCGTTGCGATCTGCTCGATCGCCTCGTCGAGCGCGGCCAGCAGGCACGCTTCGCGGTCGGCGAAAATCTCGTAGAAGGTGCGCCGCGAAACGCCCGCGCGGGCCACCACGTGCGCGACCGTCACGCGCTCGGCCCCGCGCTCGCGGGTCAGGTCGACCATCGCGCTCAACATCCGCACGCGCTGGATCTCCGCCACGCGCTCGCGTTCCACCACGGTGGGAGCCTGCGACGGGGAGCCCGCGGGCTCCCCGCGCCCGTTCTCCGCGCCGTCCTGCGCTCCGCGCCTATTGGTCTTTTCCACTGCCCCTCCGATCACTGACGGCCCCTGCGGCCAGCAACTGCATGTCTAATGTAGGCGGTGTGCTCTGGTGTTGTCAAGTGTTGTTTCTTTCTATCGCACAGCATAGAGCCTACTTATTAAGAATGGCTCCATCTATTCGGCTTCGCTCGGCCTCCTTGCAACGCCCTGCGCAAGCGCCGGTGGGTCTCCTGCGCGAGCGTGGGTCTTTACTCCATGCCCTCCCGCTGACCGCTCGCAGCGGCGGGGATGGGTCCTGGCGATGAGCCCTGGCGATCGGTCATCCGGTGCCGCATCCCGCCCCTCCGGATCGATGGATCCAGGCTCAGGCGTCCCGCTTGCGCCTGCCGCCAGCACGCCCACCATCGCTCCCGCTGCCCGGCGCCCGCAGGCGCTCGGCCATCCGCGGGCTCACGTACTCCCCGCCCTCCGCCGCCGCGCGGATCGCCTGCGGCAGGTCGGAGTCGGCCAGCTCCTTCAGCACGAAGCCCGCCACCCCCACCTCCAGCAGCGCCCGCACGAAGGCCGGACTGTCATTCATGCTCACCACCACGATCCGCGTGCCCGACGCCGACGCGAGCAGGTCACCGGTCCTCGCGCGGCCGACCCCGTCGGAGATCATCAGGCCCAGCACCAACACGTGCGGGTGGTGGGTTCGCAGAGCGCGGGCCGCCTCGTCGAGGTCGCTCGCCTCCGCGACCACCTCCATGCCCCCCTCGCCGTCGAGCAGCCTGCGCAGGCTGCGGCGCACGCCCACATGGTCATCGGCCAAGACGACGCTGATGGGCTTCTCTGTGATGGGCGCCTCTACGGATCGCGTCGAGTCCGGCGCGCCCACCAAGCGCAGGCGTGGGCGTCGGGGCATCCCCCGACGCTAGCCTCCACGCGGCACCCCGGCCACCGGGTAAAGCCGCCCGCCGTTTGCGGAGAAGCACCGAGTGCCCGGCCGCAACTCCCCGGCCGCAACTCCCCGTAGCCGCCGCGTCCACTGCAATCGAGGCGTCCCGACTCAGAAAACGCCGACGTACCTGTAACCCAGCCGAGACCCGGCCGATTTTGTTGTACCATCCCTACTGATGGACAAAGCAGCACGCGGCGTGCTCGATCTCGCCCGCAGCGTGCTCGCCGAGCTCGACCTCGACGTGGTACTCGAGCGGGTACTCGAGTCCGCCCAGGAGCTGACCGGCGCGCGCTACGCGGCGCTGGGCGTACTCGATGAGTCGCACAGCGAGCTTCTCGCGGTTCATCACGCGGGGGATCGACGAGACCACCCACGAGGCGATCGGGGCGCTGCCGCGCGGGCGCGGCGTGTTAGGGGCGCTGATCGAGAACCCCATGCCGCTGCGCCTGACCGACGTCGGCGCGCACCCCCGCTCGTACGGGTTCCCCCGCGGGCATCCCCCGATGCGCACCTTCCTGGGAGCGCCGATCCTGATCGACGGGCGGCCCTTCGGCAACCTCTACCTGACCGAGAAAGCCGACGCTGCGCAGTTCTCCGACGAGGACGAGGAGGCGCTCACGATTCTCGCGGAGCTCGCCGGCTTCGCGATCGACCACGCGCGGCGCTACACCGGCGCGCGCGAGCGCCGCGACGAGCTGGAGGGGACCGTCGCCACGCTCGACGCCACCACCCAGATCGCCCTGGCGGTTGGCGGCGAGACCGACCTCGACGTGATCCTCGAGCTGGTCGCCAAGCGCGGGCGGGCATTGGTCAGCGCGCGCGTGCTGCTGATCGAGCTGCGCGACCGCGAGGAGCTGCTCGTCGCCGCCGCCGCCGGGGAGACACCCCCGGACCTGATCGGCAGACGCATCTCGATGCGCGACTCGCTCACCGGCCAGGCGCTGCGCACGCGCCGCACGCTGCGTCTGGACAGCGAGCTCAACCGCGCCCGCTTCGACGAGTACGGCAGCGGCCGGATGGGGGTGCGCGCCAAGGGTGGGCTGGTGGTCCCGTTGCTCTTCCAGGGCCGCTCCTACGGCGCGCTGCTCGCGCTCGACCGCCTCGAGGACGGGCCGGCGTTCACCGCGGAGGACGAGCGGCTTTTGGAGGCGTTCGCGGCGAGCGCCGCGAACGCGGTGGCGACCGCGCAGTCGGCCGCCAGCGAGCGCCAACGCCAACGCCTGTCCGCGGCCGAGGCCGAGCGTCAGCGCTGGGCGCGCGAGCTGCACGACGAGACCCTCCAGAGCCTCTCCGCGCTGCGGATCGGGCTCTCCACGGCGGCGCGCTCGAAGCGCCCCGAAGCGCTCCGCGACGCCTTCCGCCAGGCGATCGCGCAGCTGGAGGATGGCATCACCAACCTCCGCGCGCTGATCACCGACCTGCGCCCCGCGGCGCTCGACGAGCTCGGCGCCCAAGCCGCCGTCGAAGCGCTCGCTGAACGGGCCACCCGCCACGGGGTCGAGGTCGACGTCAGCATCGACTTCGCCCACGAGCCCGGGAGAGCCGAGACGCGCCACACCCCGGAGCTCGAGACCGCGATCTACCGGATTGTCCAGGAGGCGCTCACCAACGCTGTCAAACACGGCGGCGCGCGGCGCGCGGTCGTCGAAATCCGCGAGCAGGGCGAGACCGTCCACCTGGAGGTCCGCGACGACGGCAGCGGCTTCGACCCGATCGCAGAGACCGACGGCTTCGGCTTGCTCGGAATGCACGAGCGCGTCGAGCTGCTCGACGGGACGCTGCACGTCGACTCCGCCCCCGGCGGCGGCACCGCGGTGCGCGCGAGCTTCCCCGTTCTGCGTCGCCCCGATGTGGCGGCCACGGGCGGTTAGTGAAGCCGCAATTTACGACCGAAATCATTCGAACCACCGGCTTCTTCGTTGTCATTCGGGTCTATCGTTTTGGCTCCTGCTGGGATGAGTTGGCTCCAGCCGCGGATCGTTATCCGACCGACATCACTGAGGAGGCAAGATGTTGATGAGCGAGCGTTGGGGTGGGTCGAGACGTCGGAGCGTCTGGCGGAATTTGCGACTTGGCATGACCGTGGCGGGCCTGGCTTGTGTGACGATCGTTGCGCTGCGGGGCGCTGCCCCCGCGTCGTCCGTTGGAGCCGCTCGCGCGGACTCCGATCGGCTGCCGGGATTGCGTGTGCCTGATGCGGCTCAACGCTCGTCGAGCGACGCCCTCAATGCTCGGCTTCGGCGGCAGGTCATGGCACAAACGGCGCGCCGGCGACACTGGCTCGAGAGTCCGGTGGCGCGCGCACAGCGGGTAGCGTCGCGGACGGCTTTTCAAGGCCTGTCGACGAGCGCCGCGCAAGCGTTGGCGATACGCAACTATGGCGGCGTGTTCGCGGGCGCCAGCGCGAACCCGGCCGCGTCGGTCGCGCACAGCGGGCCGATTGTCCGCTACCTGAGCGACCACCGCGCAGTTGTTCGCACGAGGCGCGGCTTGGAGGTTGAGACCTCAACGGCCCCGTTGCGCGTGGGCGATGGCAGCACAGGGGAGGGCCCTGTCGATTTGAGCCTGCACGCGAGCGGGAGCGGCTTCGCCCCGGTACGCCCACTGGCGAGCCTCTCCATCGCGCGAGCATCCAGTGGGGGCGTCGCGATTGGGACGGATGGCCTGCGGATCACGCCGGAGGGCATGAGCGTTCCCGGGAGCTTGATCGGGCAGCAGAGCGTCTTCTTCGGGGAGATCAGCGCCGACACGGACGCCGTGGTTGCCCCCACGCTGGGAGGTGCTGAGCTCTTCGCGGTGCTGCGGTCGCCCGCGAGCCCCGAACAGCTGCGCTACCGGTTGGCGCTGCCTGCCGGCGCGTCGCTGCGCTCGGACGCGGGCGGTGCAGTGGTCTCGCGCGCCGGCGCGCTCCTCGCACGGATCTCGCCGCCGAGCGCGAGGGATGCGCAGGGCAGCCCGGTACCCACACAGATGGGGGTTGTGGGTGACGAACTGGTCTTGAGCGTGGCCCACCGCGGGCGTGAGGTCGCCTATCCAGTCCTGGTTGACCCTGAATTCAAGCTCTCGATTACCGAAAGCTCTGGTGGGTGGAGTTTTAGCCAGGAAGGCACGGGGGAATTCAGAGATGTAGCCCCAGGCGGTACCGGACCGCTTTCGATCTCCGCCCCATCTACAAAAATCCCGTTTACTCATGAAGGCAAATTTTTCGAAAAAGCACATGGGCTTTGGGAGTATGTTCTGCCTTCTACACCTGAATTTCTGGCCGTTGAATTTATCAACACTAAATTTTCGGGCAGTTCCGAGAATGAAAAAAGCGAACCTGCCGAAGGCATCTATGAGTCGGTCGCAGGGTGCGGGAGGGGCTCTGGGTGGGTTATCAACTATTCACCACCCCCTCCGTCGAATATCTTTCTTGAGCCAGAATCTGGGGTCAAATGCAGTAGTTTCCCGGTATCGGTCTTGCTTCAAGCATCGGAGCGTGGCACCACCGATAGTGGTGAAATCTCGGTTGGCGATATCGTATTGTATCGTACCCCGACTCCCGAAGAAGAAGAAGAACTCGAAGCTGAAGAATATGGGGAAAGGAATCCCGGTAAGCCTTACCAGGAAAAATGCCTGCTCGGAGGGCCTGTGAATTGTGCGACAGGGCAGCAGGTGTTGACGCAAACCGATCTGACGGTGGGGGGACGTGGTTTTGGTCTGAATTTGACTCGGACGTACAACTCTCAGCGGGCGGTTATACAGAGCCGGATGGCTCACCCGTCCCCTGGGCCATTTGGGTATGGTTGGTCCGCTCTGGGCAGCGCCCATATGGTGCCTGCCTCTAATTACTGCAAAAAGCAGGGCTGTGTAGAAGAACCTGGCTTTTTGGTTTACGAAGACAATGGCAGCGCGGTGCATTTCCTTACGCATGGGAGTGAATATGTGCCGCTTGGGCCGCTGGTGCAGTCGAAGCTGATCAAAGAAGGTAGTGGCTATCTCTACACGCTGCCGGATCAAAGCAAACTGGACTTCAACAGCGCGGGCGAGCTGACGAGCGAGACGGATCGCGACGGGAACACGACGACGCTTAGCCTTAGCTCGAAAGGAGCTATCGAATCGATTACTGACCCGGCGGGCAGGAAACTCACGTTTGCGTATAACTCTGAAGGTGAGGTGGAAAGCGTGACTGACCCGATGGGTCATGTTGTGAAATACGCTTACGAAGGGGGAAATCTCGCGAGCGTGACCGAGCCTGGGGAATCGAGCCCGCGATGGCAATTCAAATACAATACGTCGCATCAGTTGACCGAAATGGTCGACGGGCGTGGCCATCGGGTGGTTACTGAATATTCTGGGGGGAAAGTAAGGTTTCAGTCTGACTCGCTGGAAAGGGTTCGTAGGTGGAAATACCCCACGGTGAGCTCGGGCACGGAAACCGTTATCACCGAACCAAATGGTTCGGAAACCGTGGAGAAATTCAACGGCGCTGGACTCCTTACGAGCGCCACGCACGCCGCGGGGACATCCATCGCGGCGACAACCACCTACGAATACAACAGCTCCGATGAGCTGGTAGCCGTCACCGACCCGAACAAACACAAGACCGAATACGGCTATGACACCGCCGGCGACCGCACCAGCGAAAAGGACGCCGACGGCGACGAAACGAAATGGACATATGACAGCACCCACGATGTGGAAACCATGACCACGCCCAAGGGCGAGACGACCACCATAAAACGCGAAGCTCATGGCAACCCGGAAACAGTCGAACGGCCTGCTCCCGGTGGGAAAACCCAGACTACCAAATACAAATACGACAGCCACGGCGATCTGGAAAGCGTGACTGATCCGCTGGAACGCACGTGGAAATACGAATACGATTCCTACGGAGACCGCAAGAGCGAAACCGATCCCGAAGGCGACAAGCGCACCTGGGAATACAACGAAGACTCCCAGGAGATCGCGACCGTCAGCCCGCGCGGCAACGTCACGGGTGGCGAACCGGCGAAATACACGACCAAAACCGAACGCGACGCGCAGGGCCGGCCGCTGACGGTGACCGACCCACTCGGGCACACCACGAAATACACATACGACGGCGACGGCAACCTCGAAACGCTGACCGACGGCAATGGGCACAAGACGACGTACACCTACGACGCCGACAACGAGCTGACGAAGGTGGAAGAACCTAACGGCACCGTGACCGAAACGGGGTACGACGCGGCCGGGCAGGTGACGAGCCAGACCGATGGTCTAAAACACACCACCAAATACGTACGTAACCTCCTGGAGGAGGTCACGGAAATCGTGGACCCGCTAAGTCGCAAAACGACCAAGGAATACGACCCTGCGGGCAACCTCAAAAGCGTCACCGACGCCGCCAAACGCACAACCACCTACACCTACGACCCCGCCAACCGGCTGACCGAAATCAGTTACTCCGACGGGAAAACGCCCGATGTCAAATACGAATACGACAAAGACGGCGACCGTACGAAGATGGTCGACGGCACCGGCACGACCATCTACACCTACGACCAGCTCGACCGGCTCACGGAAACCGAAAACGGCCACAAAGAAGTCGTCAAATACGAATACGACCTCGCCAACGAGCAGACCAAGATCACTTACCCCAACGGTAAAGCGGTGGTGCGCGCTTTTGATAAAGCGGGACGCCTGCAGAAGGTCACCGACTGGCTCGAAAACGCTACGCAGTTCGCCTACAACGCAGACTCGGAGCTGGGCCGCACGACATTCCCCACTGCCACGAGCGACGTGGACAAATACGAATACAACCAGGACGATCAGATGAGCTCACAGACGATGGTCCGCGGCTCCGAAACGCTGGCCTCCTACGGCTACGGCCACGACAGCGACGACCAGGTCAACACGATCACGAACAACAACGGCCTGGCAGGCGAAGAAAAAGTCGGCTACGAATACGACAAAAACAACCGGCTGACCAAAATGGCCGGCACGACCATCTATGAATACAACGCGGCCAACGATCCCACCAAGATCAACAGTAGTACATACGTCTACGACGCAGCCGACGAGTTGGAAAAAGGGACGAGCGCCACATACGCTTACAACGAAGTGGGCGAGCGCACAAAACAGACCCCCACCAGCGGTCCGGCGACGACCTACGGCTACGATCAGGCCGGCAACCTGATCTCCGTCGAACGGCCCAAAGAAGGCGAAGTCGCAAAGATCGAAGACTCCTACGCCTACAACGGCGACGGCCTGCGCGCCTCACAGACAATCTCCGGGACGACCAGCTACCTGGCCTGGGATCTGGCCGAAGGCCTCCCACTGCTCCTCAGCGACGGGACCAACAGCTATATCTATGGCCCGGGTGGGCATCCTATCGAGCAAATCAACAACACCACCGGACAGGTTCTCTACCTGCACCACGACCAGGCGGGCTCCACACGCCTCCTCACCGGTAGCACCGGGAAAGTCGAAGGCAAGTGCAGCTACTCGGCCTACGGCGCCCCGACCTGCGAAGGCACCGCAACGACGCCGCTCGGGTACGACGGGCAGTACACATCGTCGGACACAGGACTCGTGTACCTACGCAACCGGGTCTACGACCCGGCCACAGCGCAGTTTCTCAGCGTCGACCCGCTGGAGAAACTGACGCGGGAACCCTACAGCTACGTCGAAGATAACCCTCTCAATGCTGTAGACCCGACGGGGCTGTGCAGCGATGGATCGCTCTCGGGATTCCTTGATTGCTTCAATCCTGTTTCGAGCGGCAACCTTGCATACAAAGGCGCGGTCGCGCTGAACAACGCCACAGGAGGAGTGGTCAACCTCCCGTGGTTGCTCACCAGGCCGCCGGTCGTTGCGATTGGCGCTGCGGGAGTGTGTGCCACCCCGTGGCTCGATGCGGGCTGCCCGGCTGCCATTGGTGCGGTGTGGTCTGTCTCGACTTCTTCGATCGTGGCGAGTGGGATCGAGACGAACTTTTGCGATCCTGAGCAGCTTGCCGGCGAAGAGGGCGTGACGACTCTGCTGTTCGGGTTTGGAGCGCTCGGCGTCTATACGACTGGAGCTGCGGATGCAGCCGGTGCGCCCGGATACGCTCGCGCGATCATCCGCGGCGGCCCAGCCTTCCTTGAAGCACTATTGAACGGGCCACCGGCGGCGCAAGGTGGCTAGCGCGGGCGCAAGCCCAGGCGGCTTGGTGGGACGCTGTCAGGGGATGCACTGGCGCCGGGTATCAAGGGCCATCGAGGCGATTTTCTTTGGTCTTCTCTTCGTCAATCCAGATGCGCTCAGGAACCAGTCGTTGGGCTCTAAAGTACAAGCCGTCGCAATCACGGTGGTGATCATCGCGGTAGTTGACGTCTGGTTCTCGCGCCGTATGGGTCTAACTATTAACGAGCGGGGAATCACCCTTCACTATGCCTACTATCGAAAGAGGCTGCCGTGGGCAAAGATCGAAGGCTTTGAGTGGCGACGCTGGAGGAGACCTCAGTCTGAGTCGATCTGGATCAATGTTGAGGGCGGGCGACCCGTCCGCATACCGACGATCCAGCGAGCAGCTGGTGGCCATACAAGCTCATTCTTGGGCTCGGTGCTGACATCACAAAACTTGCGGCTCAAGGGTGGTGCTGAGGTTGATGCAATGGCGACGCTGCAGAGTGCTCGCGCTGCAATGCAGCGTGAGTGGGGGAGTCGCCAGCCGTCAAGCGGCGCATGGGCACCTGCGTGTACGGTCCCGCCGAAATGAGTGTCGAGCAAATCAACAACACCACCGGAGCTGTGGAGTATCTACACCACGATCAGCAGGGCTCGACGCGGCTTTTGACCGGATCGACGGGCAAAACGGAAGGCTCCTACAGCTACAGCGCCTACGGCACCCCCGAACACACTGGCACGGCTACGACGCCGCTCGGCTACGACGCCCAATATACGAGCGCCGACACCGGGCTCATCTACATGCGGGCACGCGTCTACGACCCAGCGACCGCGCAATTCCTCACCGTCGATCCCGAGGTCGGGACGACGCGGGCGCCCTACAACTATGCGGGCGACAACCCGCTCAACGAGGCTGACCCGTCTGGCCGGGAAAGCCTGCTCGGCGAAATCGGGCACTTCCTCGAACCGCTGAACCCGGTCAAATACTACGAAGAAGAGATTGAATCCTATGAAAACGGGTGCGGGTACTTCGCATCGGTAGCTCACGGTCTTGAAGGCGCCGTCGTGGGTGTCCTGGATGCCAGCGGTGCTGGCGAGGAGGAGCTAGGAGCCGAGGCTGCCGATCAAGGAATCGCAGGTGTTATCAAGGGTTACACTCAGCATGGTCTCGAACAAGCGATTGAGCGGGACGCCGGTAGAGGCGTATCGCCAAGCGCGATCTTGGACGCCGTACGGTCGCCTGTATCAACGAGCGTGCAAGCAAATGGCGTGACAAAGTATGTCGGTCAGAACGCTGTCGTTTTCGTGAGCAGCGAGGGACGCGTCGTCACGACGTTTGCGAGGAATTCCGCCAGCCTCCGAGTGCAGCCATGATTGAGCCAACTGGACTGCCTTTGTCCTCCAATCAGGTTGCACTTCTGCGCCGTACAGTAGAACGCCACATACCGGATCTGCTCCCGCTGGTCGGCACCTTGGGAGAAAACCCTCTGAACGAAGCCGACAGGGAGGCACTAAGAAGCGCTGTCTCGTCGGAATTCATCAGCGCTGGACTCGACGGCAATGACGAGCCCACGCCTTATGGCCTTGAGCTTGAGGCGCTGATCGACGCTCTCGGCCACTGCTAGTTGCGGCGCACGACAAGAGCCTCGATTGACGGCGTGGCTATGTTTACGGTACATCCGACATGCTGATCGAGCAAATCAACAACAGCACCGGGGCGGTGGCATACCTCCATCACGACCAAGCCGGATCGACCAGGCTCAGCACCGGATCAACAGGCAAAACGGAAGCTACGTATGAGCCTACGCCCTTGGTCTTCAGCTCGAGGAACTGATCGATGCTCTTGGTTACCGCTAGCTGCGCCCCGCCGCGGGGTAGGAGGCCCCGCGCCCGCGCGCGTGTCCTCCGCACCGCGCCGCGCGGATGATCCCAAGGCCAAACCCCCTTCCCACCTGGCGCTCTCAGATGTTCATCAACCCGCGCTCGAGCGCGTAGCGGACCAGCTCCGCGCGGGAGGAGAGGCACAGCTTCTGCTGGATGTGAGCGCGGTGGGTCTCTACCGTGCGCACCGAGAGGAACAGCTGCTCGGCGATCTCGGCGTTCGTGTGGCCGAGGGCGATCAGGCGCAGCACGTCGACCTCGCGCTCGGAGAGGTCGTCCGGCGGTCCCGGCGGCGACTCGGAGGCCAGGCGCGCCCCGAGGCGCGGGTTCATGTAGGTCGCGCCCGCGGCGGCGCGGCGCACGGCCTGCACGAGCTCGTCGTCGGCGGCCTCCTTGAGGACGTAGCCGAGCGCGCCCGCACCGAGCGCGTGGCGGGCGAAGGCCGGCTCCTCCTGCATCGTGAGCACGACGATCTGGGTGTCAGGGGCCTCTTCGCGCAGCACGGGGATCGCCTCCAGGCTCGAGCCGCCGGGCATGTTGAGGTCGAGCACCAACACCGCGGGATGGTGCCCGCGCACGTAGCGCCGCGCGGCCTCCACGTCGCCAGCCTCGGCCACCACCTCGAAGTCCGCCTCGCTGTCGAGCAGCATCCGCAGGCCGCTGCGCACCACCGCGTGGTCGTCCGCGAGGACGATCCGGACCGTCGTGGAGGGCGCCTGCTCTGCGAGTCCGCTCGGGCCGAGCTGCGTGTCCTCGTCGGGCATCGCCGTCAAGGTACCGCCCGCGCAAGGCTGCGTTATCAGTAGTTCTCTGCAACGACGGCGGGGGTTACGCGACTGGATGCTCTGCTTCAGTGGATGCACCGACTCGCCGGCGGGTCGTCCCGCCTCGAGCATGGCCTGCGTGCCACCCTCACCGACGCGGAGCCGAAAGGCGGCCCACGCGGGCCGCAGCCTCATCCAGCAGCGCGGTGACCTCCTCGTCGGAGGTGGGAGCGAAGTCCTCGTACCACAGGCCGATCGCCCACAGGTTCGGCGGTAGCTCCACGCATACCACCTCGTCCACCTCCTCCCCCATCTCCGCCACCGAGCTCGGCGCCGCCACCGGCACCGCGAGGATCACCCGTGTCGCGCCGCGCTCCCGTAGCGAGCGCGCCGCCGCCTGCGCCGTGTGCCCCGTCGCAAGGCCGTCGTCCACGACGATCGCCGTTCGCCCCTCCACCGAGAGCGGGGGACGCGCCGGGAGGGCGGGACTCGAGCGCAGTGGAGGACTCGCGGGGCGTGGAGAGCCCGCAGGGAATGAAGGACCCGCGGGGAGTGAAGGACCCACGGGGGGTGAAGGACCCTCTGGAAGGGTGGGGCTCACTGGGTGAGGGGGACGTGGGAGGGGGGTACCCCGATATTTCGCAAGCCGCTCCGCCAGCTCCTGCTCGGCACGCGAGACGCGCCACTGGAGCTCATCCGGCCCGATCCCCAGCGCCCTCACCGCCTCCTCGCCAATCACCCCGACTCCCCCCTCCGCCAGCGCCCCGATCCCGAACTCCGGGTTCATCGGCGCGCCGATCTTGCGCACTACCACGACATCCAACGGCGCCCCCAACGCGCTCGCCACCTCCGCGGCCACCGGCACTCCCCCGCGCGGGATTCCGAACACGACCGGATGCTGCGGCCGCAGGGACTCCAGCAACTGCGCCAGACGACGGCCCGCGTCGCGGCGGTCCGCGAACCGTCGCTCATCGCCCGGGGGACCCGGCCGGCCACCCGTCACATGACCTGAAGGGCTTCGTAAACGTCGATGTCGCCGCCGGAGGCGAAGATCGGGCAGCCCTTGGCGAGCTCGGCCGCGGCCGCGAAGCTGTCCGCCTCCAGGATCGAGTAGCCGGTCAGGCTCGACGGGGCCCCGTCGCTGAGGGTCCCGTCGGCCGCCATCGCCTTGGAGGGCCCGAAGGGGTTGCCGCCATCGGTGAGCGCCGCGCCGAGGCCGCCCATCCAGGCACCCCATGCGGCCATCGCGGCCTCGCGCTCGGCGTCGGTGCTCGCCATGCCTCCGCCCTTGTAAGCCAGTACGTACTTAGCCATTGGGTTGTGCTCCTTTGGGTTGTGTTTGGGTTGTCAGTCGTGTCTGTGCTGCTCGCCGCCTCGGTGCTGCTCGCTGCCTTTGTGCCGCTCACAGCCCCGGCGCAGTGGCAAAGAGTCGCGTCTGGAAGTTCTCCAGGCAGCCCTTCCAGCCGTGCCGGTGCTGCTCGCAAGACTCGGGTGTGGCGAGGCCGTGGTGCTCGAGCACCACAGTGGTGCGCCCGCCCTCGCCGAGAAAGTCGACGGTGACGATGCTCTCGTGGCTCGTGGTGCCATCATCCTACTCCCAGCACCAACTGTAGGCCAGCCGCCCAGGGCGGCGCACCTCCCGGTACTCCCCCCGACGGTATGGACGGTGCCGGTCTCGGACAGACCAGCTTCGAGCGATCCCTCGAACTCTCGATCCACTAGCCTTGGCAGCGCCTACCTGGAGGGGTGGCAGAGCGGTTGAATGCGGCGGTCTCGAAAACCGTTTCGGGGGTTTCTCCTCCGACGAGGGTTCGAATCCCTCCCCCTCCGTTGTTGCTGGGGTTCGATCCCAATATTCGAACCCGCATCGGTAGGTGTGCGTCTGACGGGATGATCCGCCTTCGTCTCCACGCAGCGCATCAGCGATGGTGTCGCTGCCAGCCTCAGCCCGTCCAACGCCGCGCGACAGAGCGCGACCTCACCGATACGGCTTGCTTAGCTCTCGTCGACCTTCGAACACGTCCCAGAACGGGCCGCGCCGGGCACCCTCGCTGGGATTGTCGAGTGCGCTCATGGCGAGCAGCCTATAGCGCGAACGGTGGTTGGAACGTCCCACGATCCAGCTTGGCCTTGCCGTACCCCACGCGGGCGTTCGGCGTGGATCAGACCGTGAGTATGGTGAATCCCTCTCCGAGCAGCGCTCGCATGTCGCCGGGGTCAGAGGTGGCGATCGCATCGCCGCGGCGGCGCACACCGACAGCGATGCAGGCATCGATCGCGTTGGCCCCCCGCGTCGTCCGCCGCAGGCTCCCGGCTGCGCGCGCGATCCGCTCGTCGAGGATCTCAATGGAGGATGCCTTCAGCAGACGAGCGACGCGGGCATCCTTGGCATCGCCACGCCAGACCTCGGCGACCGCGACCGCCGGGATTGTGGGCACAAGGCCACGCTCATAGCTGACTGCGAGAATCTTGCGAATGCGCTCCTCCCCGCGCTCGTAGGCGATCAGCGCCCCGGCGTCGAGCGTTAGACCGGCCACTCGGCGAGAACTTGGGTCTCGACCTCGGCCGGTACCGCACCAAACTCAGCGTCGTCCTCGGCAAGCAGCTCGCGGCCACGCGCTACCTGAAGCTCGTGCAACAGCGCAGCATTCACGAACGCCGACAGGTTCCCCCCTGACTCGGCGATCCGCAGCTCGGCCTCGCGGAGCACTGATTCGTCAAACGAGATCGATCGCTTCTGGGTCGCCATTGCCCTGATGCTACCACGGTAGGAGCAAAACTGGTGTCCGCCGCTGAGACCCACCAGCCAGATGTCCCGCGCCATCCCCGTGCTCGAGTACCAGCGCCCAGAGCCCGTATCCGTGAATCTCAAAGTTGGCTTCGATCCTAGCAATCAGATCACCGCTTTTAGCGCTGGTGAGTCCTCGTGCCATGCCCGCCAGTCCACGACGGCCTGTGAAATTACGGCAGATTGCTGTGCGTACCTGTAAGCAGGCCGAGTAAGGCGCAGACGCACCCTGCGCCGGTGAAAGCCAACCCGACAGTCCGCCCAGCCACGCCGGCTGATGTCGAGGCAATCGCGCGTGTGCACGTCTGGCTCCTGGCGTGCCGGCCAGGCTCCCGGGTCGGGTATTACTTGCTAGTCTTACGGCATGCGTGTGACGCAGAAGGGCCAAGTCACGATCCCGCTCGAGGTCCGTCGAGCGCTCGGCATCCACCCCGGCAGCGATGTCGAGTTCGAGCTCGACGAGCAGGGCGCGCGGATGCTCGTCGACCGCGAACGTGCCGCCGGCGAGATCGCACGGATGCGCGGCGCCGGCGATGTCGAGCTGACCACAGACGAGATACTCGCCCTGACCCGCCGGTGAGCCCAGCCGCGGGGACGTTCCTCGACAGCAGCGTCCTGCTCGACGTCTTCACCGAGGACCCGCGCTGGGGAGCATGGTCGCAGGCGCGCCTCACGGAGGCGGCGCAGCGCGGGGCGCTCATCCTCAACGCCGTCGTCCTGGCCGAGGTCGCGCCGCGGTTCTCCCGCGTCGAGGCGCTCCGCTCGGCCCTGCCGTCGATGGCGCTCATCGAGGAGGTCCCGCTCGCCGCCGCGTTCCTCGCCGGCCACGCGCACGCCGGCTACCGTCGCGCGGGAGGTACACGCGAAGCGATCCTCCCCGACTTCCTGATCGGGGCACACGCCGCCGTCACCGGGCGCCCGCTCCTCACGCGAGACCCACGCCGTGTCGCTACCCATATCCCCGCCGCCAAGCTCATCGCGCCGGTGCAGCCAACCCGGGCGTCCTCGACTTGAGCTCGCCGAAAGGTTCGATCTCGATTGACGGCCCTCCCTTACGTGAAGGTGGAAGCGACAGCCATCCGCTTGGAGCCATCAAGGGTCTACGACCAACCGACCGCCCGCACTTCAACTCAAGTGCGCAACGATCACCGGCGGGCTGGTCGGTAGCGGGCTGCCGCCGTCGGGCTCCTGCGTGACGAGCACCTCGCTTGTGCCAAGGCCGCCCGGTACATCGACCGTCGAGCTGCCGGAGGAGGTAGGGGCGAACAGGCTGTCGGTTGGCTGCGGCAGCGTCCGCCCAGGGTATTTCACCCACACCTCATACACATGCCCGGAGGAGGGTGCGGGCATCTCGGACACGGTGAGCCATGTATGCCCGCCGCTCTGGTGCAGCGTCGCGCTCATGCCCGGAAGCGTGACGTCGGCGCTCACCACCCGCGCCGCTCCCCCGCCAACCCGTGCCGTCCCACCGCCGAAGGGTGCGGACAGTCCGCCGATCGCAACACCCGCCGCCAACAGCCCCGCACCGGCGAGCGCCAGCGCCGGACGGCGCAACGCAAACCACCCGCGCACTCCATGAGAGCTGGGCAAGGGGCTCCTCGCCGCGGTGGCCTCGCTCCGCACGACTGTCATTACGCGCTGCTTGACGTGCGCTGGCGCGGACATCTGCGGGACCGCGGCTGGGAGTCTGTCGACCGCCGGCGCAAGCGCGGCCAGCTCGTCGCTGCATATCGAGCAGCGCCGTGCGTGCTCCAAGAAGGCATTGCTGTGCTGCTCATCGAGCAGGCCCAGCAGGTAGACCGCGGCGTCACCGCAGCAGCCCTCGGCTGGGGTCGGCGTATCGGGCTCTTCGCTCACCGCGTCACCCTCTCCTCGTCGCCCAGCGTGAGCCGCAGCTTGGCGAGCCCCAGCCGCATCCGACCCTTCACGGTACCGACCGGCATCTGCAGCATCGAGGCGATCTCGGTATGTGTGAACCCACCGAAGTACGCCAGTTCGACCACACGGCTCTGCTCCCGCGGTAGCCCGCGTAGCGCGCCCTGGACCTCCTGAGTCTGCTCTGCCTCGAGTGCCTGCTCCTCGGTGCGCTCAGAGCCGGCGACCCGCTCGAGGGCCCCCTCTTCGCGGAAGAGGTGGCTCTCGCGTACCACGCCGCGGCGCAGCGCGTCGACCGCGCGGTTGTGCGCGATCCGCAGGATCCAGTTGCGCACGCTCCCGCGCGTTTGGTCGTAGCGCGCGCCGCTGCGCCACAGCGCCAGGAACGCCTCCTGCAGAACGTCCTCGGCGCTCGCGCGCCGGCCGCACATGCGGTACGCCAATGAGAAGGCGGCGTCGCAGTGGCGATCGTAGACGACCTCGAACGCATCGGCGTCACCCGCCTGGACGAGCGCCATCAGCTCCTCGTCGGCCAGCTTGCGCAGACTCTCCGACCCCCCCAACCGGCGAGTCAAACCAGCGGACCTGGATCCCGGCGCCCTCACGGATGCGGGGTAGCCTCGCCCACCGAGCGCGCGACCTCGACGGTCTGTGGGTCCGGCGTCGTCATCTGAGCTGCAATCGCCGGGCCAGCGGGGTCGCCGTTGATCGCGCTCTTGAAGCCTCGCAGCCCCTCGCCCAGCGAGCGGCCCATCTCGGGTAGGCGCTTGGCGCCGAACACGAGCAGCATCATCACCAGCAGAAATATGATGTGCAGCGGATTGTCGAGTCCCATCGTTTGACCTCTCGATCTATCGATCACGTGCTTTGGGTGTCCCCGAGCCAGCGGGCCCAGGCGAGGTAGTTTCCTACGCGCCGCACTCGTGCACGGATCAGTCGCGCGCAGGTGGGCGACACAATCACAATGCGATTGCATTAGCCAATCCATCGCTGTATGCTCGGCTCCTCGCGTTGCCCGTTGGGCCGCCGATGATCCCTCGCGAGAGAGGAGACGCCGATGGAGTCCTCGTCGATGTTGCCGCAAGCGTCGCGGTGGGTGCGCATCAAGGGCGCGATGACCCCACCCGAGTGGCGTCGCGCGGGTGGCATGGTGGTGGTGATCGTGGGCCTGCACGCGCTCGGGTTCGGGATCCTGATCCTGGTCGTCGTGCCCCGGCACCTGCAGCTCGGATCGGCCGGCGCGTTCGCGATTGGGACCGGTGTCACGGCTTACACGCTCGGTCTGCGCCACGCCTTCGACGCCGACCACATCTCCGCGATCGACAACACCACGCGCAAGCTGATGAGCGAAGGCAAGCGGCCGCTCAGCGTGGGCTTCTTCTTCTCGCTCGGGCACTCGACGATCGTGTTCACCTTGGCGGCTCTCCTGGCTGTCGGCATCCGCGCGCTGGACGGCCCGGTCCGCAACGGCCAGTCGACGCTGCACGAGGCCACCAACGTCATCGGCACGTCTGTATCGGGCGGCTTCCTCTACATCATCGCGGCCCTGAACATCGTGATCCTGGTGGGCATCCTGCGGATCTTCTCCGAGATGCGCCGCGGCTGCTACGACGAGGCGGCGCTCGAGCAGCAGTTGAGCTCGCGCGGTCTCATGAACCGCTTCCTCGGCCGTTTCACTCGCGCCGTCACCAAGCCGTGGCAAATGTACCCCGTCGGCGTACTATTCGGCCTCGGCTTCGACACCGCGACCGAGGTGGCCCTGCTGGTACTCGCGGCTGGGGCGGGAGCGGAGGGGCTGCCCTGGTACGCGATCCTCTGCCTGCCGATCCTGTTCGCCGCGGGGATGTCGCTGCTCGACACGGTGGACGGCTCTTTTATGAACTTCGCCTACGGTTGGGCGTTCTCCAAACCGGTGCGCAAGGTCTACTACAACATCACCGTCACCGGGCTCTCGATCGTGGTCGCGCTGTTCATCGGCACGGTCGAGATAGTCGGTCTGCTGAGCGAACGGCTCGGGCTCGGGGGCCCGGTCGCGGACTGGTTTCAGAGCTTCAACATCAACACGGCGGGCCTCGTCATCGTCGGCATGTTCTTTGCCACCTGGGTCATCGCGCTCGCGGTCTGGCGGATCGCCCGGATCGAGGAGCGATGGACGGCTGGTATGCGGCGGGCCGCCGAGGATTGACCGGGCTTGCGCTTCACCTCAAGCGATCCGCTGGTGGGCAGGCCGATGACGATGCCGGCGCGGCGCCGGGTGGGGGGCGTGCTCGATCAGGGATTCGACATTCGCGTCGAGGCTGCCATGGAGGTGCAGGTCGCTGGCCGTTCCGGTCACGAGCCCGGCCTGAGCAAGCCGGCCGAGCGCGTGTTAGATCGACGGTCGCTCGGCCGCCACGAGCTGGCCCAGCAGACGGTGGGTGAGGGGCAGCGACAGGCGCAGCCCCGCCGGCTCCACGCGCCCCCAGCGCGCCGCCAGGTGCCAGAGGAGGAGCACCAGCCGCAGCTCCAGCCGCGGCTGGCAGGAGATCGCGCGCAGCGCGCTGAGGTCGCCCGCGCGGCGCTCGGCGCGGCGGACGAGCGCCTTGTCGATCTGCGGCCAGGGGCGCGCGCGCTCGGCGAACTCCGTGTCGAGCAGCGCAAAGCGAGTGGGACGCAGCGCCCGCCAGGACGCGACTTGCTCGACCATGTCATCCGCCCACCGGCAGGCCGGTTGCAGCAGGTCGCCTGTGCCCACGAGCTCGGTCACCGTCCGGTCGACGATGCGGGTGTCGACCGCCACGAGGCCGTCGAGGATCAGCAGGCCCGGGCCATAACCCACCGCCGTAAACCAGGACGCGAGGTCGCACTGGCCGGGCTCCGCGTGGAGGACTCTCGCCGTCGTCAGCTGGCGCGCCGCGAAGCGCATGCGGACGTCGAGCTCCTGGGCGAGATCGTCGTCGGCGTCGAGGAGGTAGGCGTAGAGGTGAGGGGTTCCGGACGTAGGACCTTGGGCGGGGCGGCCCAGGGCGGGGCGTTCCGGCCATAGCGACGCTCCCGGCATAAGCACATCGTGACCCTCGATCGACATCGCCAACCCTTCGAATCCTCCCGACGTGGACTGGTACCAGGAGTCTACAGCTCGTGCGATCCGGAGCCGCCCATCTCTGCTTGTAATCCAGGTTACCCGGAACCGTGGTAAGCGAAGTTACCGCGGGTCGCAGCGAGGCGCCTGACCGTGGTACAAGCGTTCTAGCTAGTCAGCCAGTGTTGCTTGCGAACCTGCGGCGCGCAAGCTGCGGGGCTCAAACCCAAGAGAGAAGAGGGTGCCGTCGTATGTGTCTCGCCATCCCTGCGCAGATCACGGAGGTGGTAGACGCCGAGCACCGGCTCGCGAAGGTCGATGTCGCGGGAGTGCGGCGCAACGTCAACATCGGCCTGCTCGACGGAGACGGCGGCGGCGTGGGGCCTGGCGACTGGGTCCTGATCCACGTCGGCTTCGCGATCTCCCAGGTCGACGAGCTGCAGGCGCGGGCGACGCGCGAGCTGCTCGAGCGGATGGGTCAGGACTACGAGCGCGAGCTCGAAGAGCTGAAGGCCAGCGTGATCGAATGACCCCTGGCTCCTCACCTGCCGCCGCTGCCTCTTCGCCTGGAGCAGACCGCAGACCTGGAACAGACCACAGAGCTACCTGGGGAGCAGACCCCGTCGTCACCCGCGGAGCTGACCACTGCGTCACCTGCGGTGACGACGGGGTGCCAATGACGGTCCTCGACGTGGACGCGCACAGGGGACTCGCGCTGTGCGCGGACGCCGAGGGCGCGCGCGCCACCGTCGAGACGGCACTTGTCGGGCCGGTAGCCCCCCACCAGCGCGTGCTAGTACATGCCGGCGTCGCAATCGCGTCGCTGCCGGCCGTGGCGCACGCAGGCCACCTCCCGGCCGTGGCGCACGCAGGCCACCTCCCGGCCGTGGCGCACGCAGGCCACCTCCCGGCCGTGGCGCACGCAGGCCACCTCCCGGCCGTGGCGCACGCAGGCCACCTCCCGGCCGTGGCGCACGCAGGCCACCTCCCGGCCGTGGCGCACGCAGGCCACCTCCCGGCCGTGGCGCACGCAGGCCACCTCCCGGCCATGGCGCACGTGCCGGCCCCAGACGCAGCGACCCCGCCGCCGGCGAGCGAGGTGGCGCGGTGAGGTTCGTCGATGAGTTCCGCGACCCCGCCCTCGGTCGCGTCGTGGCCAACGAGATCCTCTCGCTCGTCGAGCCGGGACGCCACTACAAGGTGATGGAGGTCTGCGGCGGCCACACACACTCGATCTACAAGTACGGCGTCGACGATCTGCTGCCCCCCAACGTCGAGCTCGTGCATGGGCCCGGCTGCCCGGTGTGCGTGATCCCGATGGGGCGCGTCGATGATGGGATCGCGATCGCCGAAGTGCCCGGCGTGATCTTCACCTGCTTCGGCGACATGCTGCGCGTGCCGGGATCGAACGGCAGCCTGCTCGACGCCAAGGCGGCGGGCGCCGACGTGCGCACCGTCTACTCGCCGCTCGACGCGCTGCGGATCGCCAAGCAGCACCCCGACCGGGAGGTCGTGTTCTTCGCGATCGGGTTCGAGACGACCGCGCCCTCGACCGCCCTGACGCTCAAGCGCGCGCGGGCCGAGCACGTGCAGAACTTCTCCTGCATGTGCAGCCACGTGACGATCGTGCCGCCGCTGCGCGCGCTGCTGGAGTCGCCCGACCTGCGGCTCGACGGCTTCATCGGCCCCGGCCATGTCTCGACGGTCGTCGGGGCGCGGCCGTTTGAGTTCATTCCCAGCGACTACGGCAAGCCGGTGGTGATCGCCGGCTTCGAGCCGCTGGACATCGTGCAGGCGATCGCGATGATCCTGCGCCAACTCGTCGAGGGCCGCTGCGAAGTCGAGAACCAGTACAGGCGCGTCGTGCCCTACGAGGGCAACCTGCGGGCGCTCGAGGTCCTGGCCGAGGTGTTCGAGCTGCGCCCGCACTTCGAGTGGCGCGGCCTGGGCTTCATCTCGCACAGCGGGCTGAAGCTCGCCGAGGCGTACTGCGACCTCGACGCCGAGCGGCGCTTCAGCGTGCCGGGCGTGCGCGTCGCCGACCCCAAGGCGTGCCAGTGCGGCGAGGTCCTGAAGGGCGTGATCAAGCCGTGGGAGTGCAAGGTGTTCGGCACCGCCTGCACGCCGGAGCGCCCGATCGGCACCTGCATGGTCTCCTCCGAGGGCGCCTGCGCGGCCTACTACAACTTCGGGCGCTTCGCACGCGAGCGGGAGTTGGTGTGATGGCTGAGCCGACGCGCAGTGTGACGGCCAAGCCGCAGCGGGCGAGAGATGACCTGACGGTCGCGACGAGAAACGCCTTGACGGGTGCCACGAAGAATGGTCTGACAGGCGCGAGGAGAGGCAGCGTGGCAGCCGAGCCGACGACGATCTCCACGCGCGAGCAGCGGGTCCTCGAGATCATCGAGACCGCCCGCGGTAAGCGCGCCAAGTTCCGCGATTCACAGATCACGATGGCGCACGGCGCCGGTGGGAAGGCGACCCAGGGGCTGATCGAGGGACTGTTCGTGCCGGCCTTTGGCGGCGCGACGCTGAGCGAGCTGGCCGACGCGGGCGGGGTGGCCGTGGACGGCGTCGCGCTGGCGATCACGACCGACTCCTACGTAGTCAGGCCGCTGCGCTTCCCGGGCGGCTCGATCGGCGAGCTCGCCGTCAACGGCACGGTCAACGACCTGGCGGTGGCGGGCGCCCATCCGCTCGCGCTCACACTCTCGCTCGTCCTGGAGGAGGGGCTCGCCGCCGGCGAGCTGCGCGCCGAGGTCGACGCGATCGCGCGGGCCGCGCGCGCGGCCGCAGTCGAGATCGTCGCCGGTGACACGAAGGTCGTCGAGCGCGGCCACGCCGACGGCATGTACGTCTGCACGACCGGGCTCGGCCGGCGCGACCCGCGAGCGCGGCTGTCGCCGGCGGCGCTCTGCCCGGGGGACCGGATCCTGCTGTCGGGCTCGATCGGCGAGCACGGGATGGCGATCATGCTCGCGCGCGGCGAATTCGAGCTGGACGCCTCGATCGAGTCGGACAGCCGCTCGCTGTGGCTGGCCGTCGACGCGCTGCTGGACGCCGCCGGCCCACGGCTGCGCTGCCTGCGCGACGCGACCCGGGGCGGGGTCGCCTCGGTGCTCAATGAGCTCGCGCGCGCCTCCTCGGTGGCGATGCTGGTGCGCGAGCGCGCGATCCCCGTCGACCCGGCGGTCGCCGGCGCCGCGGAGATCCTCGGCATCGACCCCATGTACGTGGCCAACGAGGGCAAGCTCGTCGCGTTCGTCGCCCCCGACGCGGCGGACGCCGCGCTCGGCGCGCTGCGAGCGGTGCCGGGCTGCGAGCGGGCGTGCGAGATCGGCGAGGTGCGCAGGGAGCCGCACGGGATGGTGCTGGTGGAGACGAGCTTTGGCGGCCGGCGGGTGATGGATCAGCTCGTGGGCGACCCGCTGCCACGGATCTGTTGAGCGCGAGAGGAGAATCTCATGGCAAACACGGCATTTGCAGAGCACAAGAAGACGGAGGCGGTCACCGCCCACATCCTGTGGATGACGACCGGTCTGAGCTGCGAGGGCGATTCCGTGGCGATGACCTCGGCCACCAATCCGAGCCTCGAGGACCTGATCCTGCAGACGATTCCCGGGATGCCCAAGGTGGTCATCCACAACCAGGTGGTCGACTACGCCAACGGGCAGGACTACGCGCAGGCGTGGTTCGAAGCCGAGCAGGGCAAGCTCGACCCGTTCGTACTGGTGATCGAGGGCTCGCTCGGCAACGAGGAGATCAACGGAGAGGGCTACTGGACCGGCTTCGCCGTCAATCCAGAGAGCGGCCAGCCGATCACCATGAACGAGTGGATCGACCGCCTCGCGCCGAAGTCGGCGGCGGTCGTCGCCGTGGGCACCTGCGCGACCTACGGCGGGATCCCGGCGATGAAGAACAACCCGACCGGCGCGATGGGCGTGCCCGACTACCTGGGCTGGAGCTGGAAGTCCAAGGCCGGTCTGCCGATCGTCTGCATCCCCGGGTGCCCCGCCCAGCCGGACAACATGACCGAGACGCTGCTCTACTTGGCGCTCCATCTCGCCGGCCTCGCGCCGGCGCCCGAGCTCGACGAGGCGCTGCGTCCCAAGTGGCTGTTCGGGCGCACCGTGCGCGAGGGTTGCAACCGCGCCGGCTTCGCCGAGCAGGGCGATTTTGCCAGTGAATACGGCTCGGACCACCGCTGCCTGGTCAAGCTCGGCTGCAAGGGGCCGGTCGTCAAGTGCAACGTCCCGGTTCGGGGCTGGGTCAACGGGGTCGGCGGATGCCCGAATGTCGGCGGCATCTGCATGGCCTGCACGATGCCCGGCTTCCCTGACAAGTTCATGCCGTTCATGGACGAGGACAAGTATGGCCGCGTGGCCGCGGGCGTCATGCAGTTCACCTACGGACCGATCGTCCGGTACATGCGCAAACGCAACATCAAGAACAAGTACGACGTGGAGCCCGAGTGGCGCCGCCCGGGCAAAGCGCTCACCTCCGGCTACGCAAAGAGGTGGTGAGCTGCACAGCAGCCGCGACCCTATGAACTACCTCCAATTGAACTTCGTTGCCGGCCTGCGCGCCGAGTAAAAAAGGAGAAAGACAGAGATGGCGACAACCGAGACCCCACGCGAGCAGAAGGTCATGGTCAAGGAGATGTCCTGGGATCCCATCACACGGATCGTCGGGAGCCTCGGGATCCACACCGAGATCGACTTCACCAACCAGACGGTGCTCAAGTGCTACAGCACCTCGATGATCTTCCGCGGCTTTGACATCTTCATGAAGGGCATCGACCCGCGCGACGCGCACTTCATCACAAGCCGCATCTGCGGGATCTGCGGGGATAACCACTGCACCTGCTCGTGCCTGAACCAGAACATGGCCTACGGCGTCAAGCCGCCGCCGCTGGGCGACCTGGCATTCAACCTCGCCGAGGCGGCCGACTACATCTTCGACCACGCGATCTTCAACGACTGCATGGCCAACGTCGACTTCTGCGAGCAGATGGTCAGGGAGACGAACCCGACGCTGCTGGCCACCGCCGAGAGCACCGCGGCGCCCCACGGCGACATCCACGGGTACAAGACGATCGCGGACATCATGCGGGCGCTCAACCCGTTCACGGGTGAGTTTTACCTGCAGACGCTTCACGCGGCCCGCTACACGCGCGAGATGTACTGCCTGTTCGGAGGACGCCACACCCACCCCTCGACGATCATGCCGGGTGGGTGCAGCGCCGACATCACCCACCAGACGTGCACCGATTACTACGTGCGGCTGATGCGTTACTTCGACTACGTCAAGCGCAGCGTCCCGCTGCACGACGACCTGTACGACTTCTTCCTGCAGGAGCTGCCGGGGTACGACATGGTCGGCTACCGCGACACCAACCTCGTCAACTGGGGCTGCTTCGACGACCCCGACTACGTCGACTACGACTACCGCAACATGACCGAGTGGGGGCGCCGACGTTACATCACGCCGGGCGTCGTGATCAACGGCGAGCTGATCTCGACCGATCTGGTCGAGATCAACCTGATGATCCGGATCCTACTGGGCTCCTCCTACTTCGACTCGTGGGAGCACGAGCCCACGCTGGTCAACCGCGACCCACTCGGCAACCCCGTCGACAAGAACCACCCGTGGAACAAGGTCACGCTGCCCCGCCCGCAGAAGCGCGACTTCGCCGACAAGTACACGTGGGTCGTGTCGCCGCGGATCTACGACAAACGCACCGACACGCACGTGTGCTGCGACACCGGCGGGGGCCCGTTCGCACGCCAGTGGTGCACCGCGAAGGCGGGACTGGTCGACTTCGGCTACGTCAAGGCCACCGGCCACTCGCTGCAGATGGTGCTGCCGCGCTCGCCGAACATGCCCGAGATGGAGCTCGAGTGGAAGGTGCCGGAGAAGTCCAACGCGATCGAGCGCGACCGGGCGCGCAGCTACCACCAGGCCTACGCGGCGCTGGTCGCGCTGCACTGCCTCGAGCGGGCGATGAAGGAGATTCGCGCCGGCCGGACCAAGAGCTGGAACCAGTTCACCGTCCCCGAGAGCGCGGTGAGCTGCGGCTTTCACGAGGCCGCGCGCGGCGTGCTCTCCCACCACATGGTCATTCGCGAGGGCAAGATCGCCAACTACCAGCCCTACCCGCCGACCCCCTGGAACGCGAGCCCCCGCGACGTGTACGGGACGCCCGGGCCCTACGAGGACGCCGTGCAGAACACGCCGATCTTCGAGGAGAACGGACCCGAGAAGTTTAAAGGCATCGACATCATGCGCGCCGTCCGCTCGTTCGACCCGTGCCTGCCGTGTGGCGTGCACATGTACGACGGGCGCGGCAAGGTGCGCAAGGTGATCCACACTCCCACCGCCCTTACCTAGGTTTCGCCAGGAATGTCCGCCATCGACCAGAGCGAGCGGCCCGAGGTGCTCGTGATGCGCGTGCAGGATTTGCAGGCGCAACTCGAGTCGGCCGGCGATCCACAGACACGCGAGCTGGTCGAGGAACTCCTCTCAGCGGTCGTGCGGATGTACGGCACCGGCTTGGAGCGGCTGGTCGGCTCGCTGCTCGACGCCGGCGCCGAAGGCGAGCGGCTCGCGCTCGCGCTCGCCGAGGACCCGCACGTGGCGGCACTCCTGCTGATCCATGACCTGCACCCCGTTCCGCTCCAGGACCGGGTGCAGGTCGCGCTCGGGCAGGTCCGGCCATACATGGAGTCCCACGGGGGCAACGTCGAGCTGCTCTCCCTGGATGAGGGTGTGGCGAGGATCAGCCTGCGTGGCAGCTGCTCGAGCTGCGCCGCGTCGGCGGTCACGCTCGAGCTCGTCATCAAGCAGGCGCTCGAAGAGGCCGCCCCCGACCTCGCGGGGCTCGAGGTCGAGGACGCAACTCCGCCGAGCGCCGGGTCAGAGCTGCCGAGCGCCGGGCCAGAGCTGCGGAGCGCCGGACCCGTGCTGCCGATGGCGGGCGGATCGCCGTTCGCCCCGATCGGAGAGTCGTCCGAGTCGCCCGCCCGTGGACTTGCGCTGCCGATCGCGATATCCACGACGTCGCAGCCCGCACCCATGCCCGCTTGGTTGGAGGTCGATCGTCTCGCCGGATCCGGTGTCGCCGCTTCGGGCGCGGCGAGCGTGGCCGGCAACGGGCACGCGAGCCGAGCGCACACCCCGAGTGCGACGCCTGCGCCCGCGAGCGTCGAGCGGTGCGATCTCTGCGGCACGACGGTCCCCGAGGGCCACCGCCACCTGTTGAATCTGGTGGAGCGCAGGCTCGAGTGCACATGCGAGAGCTGCTGGGCGCTGCGCTCCGGCGACGCCGAGTATCGCCCCACCGGCGGGCGGACGCTGTGGCTCACGGACCTCCAGCTGCCCGACGAGCTGTGGGCGAGCTTTCAGATCCCGATCGGGCTTGCGTTCTTCATGCAGTCGAGCACAGCCGGCTGCGTCGTCGCTATGTACCCGAGTCCCGGGGGCGCGACCGAGAGCGAGTTGCACTTCTCCTCCTGGGGACGCATGGTCGAGCTCAACCCGGGCCTCGCGAGCATCGAGCCGGACATCGAGGGGCTGATCGTCAATCGGCTGTCCGACCCGGCGGCGTACGCGATCGCGCCGATCGACCGCTGCTACGCGCTCACGGGAACGATCAAGGCGAGCTGGGAGGGGATCTCCGGAGGCCCCAGGGTGCAGGAGGCGGTGTCCGCCTTCTTCGGGGAGCTGCGCGCGGAGGCGTGCCCGGCATGAGCGCACAGCCCGATGCGACGCACGAATCCTCCACGCCGCCGAAGCCCGCCCCCGCAGCGCCCGGGTTGGCCCCTGCGGCGTCGCAGCTTGTGTCCGCCGCGCCTGAGTTGGCTTCCTCGCATCCTGGGCCGGCTTCCCCGCCGCTGGGGTCCTCGACCGCGGCGCCCGAGCCCGAGTTCGAGATCCTCGGAGTCCGACCCCTGCGCTACGCGGCGGCGCCGATGCTGATGCTCGACCTTCAGGTCTCCGAGCCGAGCGGCCGCCAGGTGTACATGATCGGGCTGACCATCCAGCTGATGATCGAGCCAGCGCGGCGCGCCTACGACGACGCGACCCGCGAGCGCCTCGCCGGGCTGTTCGGCCCGCCCGAGCGCTGGAGTGTGACCACGCGCAGCCTCGTATGGACAAGGCTCGATGTGGTCGTCCCCGCGTTCACCGGCTCAACGACGGTGGCGGTGCCGATCGCCTGCACCTACGACCTGGAGGTCGCGGCCGCCAAGTACCTGCACTCGCTTCCCGACGGCGAGGCGCCGCTCGCGCTGCACTTCAACGGCACGGTCTACTACCCAAACGACGAGGGGGGCCTGCAGATGGTGCTCGTCCCCTGGTCGCGCTCGATCGATTACCGGATGCCGGTCGGAGTGTGGCGGGAGACGATCGAGCATTACTACCCGAACACCGGGTGGGTGGCGCTGCGCTCGGAGACGCTGCAGGCACTCGAGCGCGAGCGCGTCGAGAGCGGGCTCCCCACCTACGACGCCTGCGTGCGGCGGCTGCTCGGCGAGGTTGATGGTGCCTGATGCTCCGCAGCCCGGTGAGGGCAACCGCAACGTTGCCCACATGGCACCCGAGGAGGCGCCGGTGCGAGAGGTCCTAGAGGAGGCGCGCGTGCCAGAGGCCCTAGAGGCGACGCGCGTGCCAGAGGCCCTAGAGGCGACGCGCGTGCCAGAGGCCCTAGAGGAGCTCCTCGACTCGCTGCTGTACGAGGGGTACGCGCTCTACCCCTACACCCCCGGGGCCACCAAGAACGCGACGCCGACCCCGTTCGGGATCCTCTATCCGCCCACCTACGCGTCCGCGTCCGCCAGCACCTTCCACCACCTCGAGCTGCGCTGCGCGCTGCGGGCGTCGCCCGCCGCGGAGCTGAGCGCGGAGGTCAGGTTCCTCGCCGCCGCCGGCGAGCGCCACGAGGCCGCGCCGCGCCGCGTGTGGCTGGCAGCCGCCACAGTGCATGCGCTCGCGGGGCCATCCACGCAGGACGCATTCGCGGGGCCATCCACGCAGGACACACTCGCGGGGCCGTCTACGGTGTGCGCGCGTCCCGTAGCGCGCGAAGTCGAGGTCGCAGATGGATCCGGCGGGCGGCTGCTGGTAGCGCTCAGCCTGGACGCGCGTCAGCGCAGCGCCGGCGACTACGAAGTGGCGCTGCGCGTCGAGAACCGCACACCGTGCGTCCCCGAGCTCGACCGCGCGGAGGCGCTGCGGCACTCGCTGCTCTCCACGCATCCGCTGATCTGCGTGCGCGGCGGCCGCTTCGTCTCGCCGCTGGAGCGCCCGTGTGAGAGCGTCAACACGTTTCCCGTGCTCGCGAGCGACGCCGATGACGTCGTCCTCGGCGCTGCGATCGTGCTCCCCGACCATCCCCAAATCGCGCCCGAGAGCCGCGGCGGGTGCTACGACTCCACCGAGATCGAGGAGGCGCTGCTGCTACATGTGCAGGCGCTCAGCGACACCGAGCGCGCGGAGATCGAGCGCCACGACCCGGCCGTGCGCGAGATGGTGGCACGCGCCGCCGCCGCGACCCCGGCCGACATCCTTGCGCTGCACGGAGGACTCACCCTGCGCGACCCCGGCTGCGAGGCGGTCCGCCTGCGCGACCCCGGCGGCGGGGCGGTCCGCAGCCCCGTGACCACGGCTCCACCGGAGGAGCCCCCGGACCTCGCCGACCCGCGGGCCGGCGAGGAGCAGGTCGAGGTCGCGGGGGTGCACTTCCGCCGCGGCGCCAAGGTGAGGATCCGTCCCGGCCCAGACGCGGATCTGCACGCTCGTATGCTCGCGGGGCGGACCGCGACGATCGAGCGCATCCTGATCGACTACGACGGAAGGCCACACCTCGGTCTCACGATCGACGACGACCCCGGTCAGGAGTTGCTGCGCGACAGCGGCCGGTTCCTGTTCTTCTTCGCGCCCGAGGTCGAGGTGCTCCGGTGATTGGCGCGGGGGCCGCGGCCGTTGGCACCCCGCACACCATGCCGCCGGCATGGGGCCAAGGCGATCCAGCGATCGGTGTCCGAGTCGGGGGAACTGGGCTGTGAGCCCCGAGCGCGAGCCGCGCATCCTGATCGCCGGCGTCGGCAACGCCTGGCTGGGAGACGACGGCTTCGGCGGCGAGGTCGCGAGACGGCTCGCCGAGCGCGAGTTGCCCGCAGGCGTCGCGGTGATGGACGCCGGCACCGGCGGCCTCGACCTCGCCTACGAGGTGATGCGCGGCTACGACGCGCTCGTGATCCTCGACGTCAGCCGTCAGGGGGGCGAGCCGGGCACGCTGTACGTGATGGAGGTCCAGGAGGAGTCCATCGAGGGCGGGATCGAGGACGGCGAGACGCTCAACCCGCACGGCATGGATCCGCACACCGTCCTGCGCTTCGTCAGGTCGGTCGGCGCGTGGCCGGGCAAGGTGGTAGTGGTCGCGTGCGAGCCGGCGGACGTCGAGCGGATCGGCTTCGGACTCTCCGCGGACGTGCAGTCCGCCCTCGAGCGGGCCCTTGAGCTGGTGCTCGAGACCGCCCGCGAGCTCCGCCTGGGCGCGACCGTGGAAGTCGCGGAGTGAGGCGGTGCATGAGCTTTCGCTGAGCGGCGCGGTGCTCAACACGGCCGTCAAGCACGCCGCCGGGCGCCGCGTCAGCGTGATCAGCCTGCGGATCGGGCGTCTGCGTCAGGTCGTGCCCGACACGCTCGCGTTCTACTTCGGGTTCGTCGCCCGGGGGACCGTCTGCGAAGGCGCGCACCTGGAGCACGAGATCGTCGGCCCCAGCCTGCACTGCAACGTGTGCGAGCGCGAGTGGGAGATCGAGATCCCGGCATTCCGCTGCCCGACGTGCGGCGGCGGCGAGGTCGTGGTGGCGAGCGGGGACGAGTTCGAAGTCGAGTCCATCGAGGTCGAGGAGGCAACATGCATCGCACAAAAGTGAAGATCGTCGAGGAGGCGCTGGACGCCAACAACACGATCGCCCAGGCCAACCGCGCGGACTTCGAGCGCGCCGGCGTGAAGGTCGTGAACTTCATGAGCGCGCCCGGCGCCGGCAAGACGTCGCTGCTGGAGCGGGTGGTCGGGGAGCTGCCGGGAGTGCGGGTCGGAGTGCTCGAGGGCGACGTGCAGGGGTCGCTGGACGCCGACCGCCTCGCCGGCCTGCACGTCCCCGTCACCCAGCTCAACACCGATCCGAGTTTCGGCGGAGAGTGCCATCTCGACGCGAACATGGTGCGCTCCGCGCTGGGGTCGCTGCCGCTGGGAGAGATCGACCTGCTCGTGATCGAGAACGTCGGCAACCTGGTGTGCCCGGCGGAGTTCAAGGTCGGCGAGGACGCGCGCGTGATGGTGTCCTCCGTCACCGAGGGCGAGGACAAGCCGCTCAAGTACCCGCTCATGTTCCGCACCTGCGATCTCGTGCTGGTCAACAAGATCGACCTGCTGCCCCACCTCGACTACGACCTCGATCGGTTCCTGTACAACCTCGACCAGGTGCACCCCGACGTCCCGCGGCTGCTCCTCAGCGCCCGCACCGGCGAGGGCATCGAGGGATGGAGCGACTGGCTGGCGCAGATCGCGGCACGCCCCCGCGCGGAGGCGCCCGCGTGACCCTGATCTTGACCCCCGCCGGTGGTGCGGCCCCAAGGGGAGGAGTCCGCGTGACCCGGCAAGCCGGCGGTGCGCTTGCGGTGCGCCTCCACAGGGGGGAGTCTGCGTGACCCAGGCTGCCGCCCACAGCACGCCGGCCGCGCACCTGGACGCGCTGCTGCACGGCGCACGGAGGCCAACCGGCAGTTCTTCGCGCAGGAGGCCGAGCGAATCGCGCGCCTCTGTCATCGGATGGCCGAGCGCTTCGCCCGCGGCGGTCGGCTGATCGCGTTCGGGCGCTCCCCGGCGGCGCGCTCCGATGCCCGTCATGTCGCCGTCGAGTTCGTCCACCCCGTGATCGTCGGCAAGCGCGCACTGCCCGCGATCGGCCTGGCGGGGGAGGGCGGGGACCTCGCGTGCCAGGTGGACCTGCTCGCGCGCGGGGAGGACATCGCGATCGCGTTCGGGGCCGACGAGGACGCCGGCGAGGCCGCCCACGCCATTGCGCTCGCCCGCGGGCGGGGCTGTTTGACGATCGCGTTCTCTCCCGCGGGCGCGGAGTGGGAGCTCGAACCGCCGAGCGGCGAGCGCGATGTCCGCCAAGAGCTGGTCGAGACCCTTTACCACGTCCTGTGGGAGCTGGTGCACGTGTTCTTCGAGCACCGCGGCCTACTCGCGGGCCGGGATGCTCGCCGCGTGCACGACGCCGGCGCCTCGAGCTTCCTGTACCCGTTCCTGGCGGAGCGCGAGCGTGAGCTCGAGCCGGTCGTGGAGAACGTGCGCCGCTCGGTGCTGATGAAGGCCGAGGAGGTCGGCGCCCTGCGAGCGCAAACGCTCACC
Organism: uncultured Solirubrobacterales bacterium; assembly: GCA_963715925.1. Taxonomy (GTDB): domain Bacteria; phylum Actinomycetota; class Thermoleophilia; order Solirubrobacterales; family Solirubrobacteraceae; genus Palsa-744. The sequence continues at coordinate 1,201,362 of OY970282.1, forward strand.
GACAATCGCGAGGCGCTGCTCAGCGGCGCGGCGGCGCTGCGGGCGAGCCTTGAACGCGGCGGCAAGCTGCTGGCCTTCGGCAACGGGGGCTCGGCGACCGACGCGATGGACGTCGTCGCCGACTTCCGCACGGCGGGCACGTCAGGCAGAGCATGGCCCGCGATCGACCTCACGGAGGATTCCGCGATCCTGACTGCGATCGCAAACGACATCGGGACTGACGCGATTTTCTCCCGCCAGGTGATCGCCTATGGAGTGCATGGCGATGTGCTGCTCGCGCTTTCGACGTCGGGCAACTCGCGCAACGTGATCGAGGCACTCGGCGAGGCGCGGCGACGCGGGCTGCACACGATCGCGATGGTCGGCTACGACGGGGGACGCGTGGGCTCCGAGGAGCTGGCCGACCACCTCGTGATCACCCGCTCCGAGCACATCCCGCGCATCCAGGAGGCTCAGGCGAGCGCCTACCACGCGCTCCGGGAGCTCGTCGAGCTCGCGCCGACGACCGCAGGCGGGGCGTGAGCGTTCGGCCCGCTGCCGCGGCGCGGCGGCGCGCCCGCGTGCGGGTGCAGGTGCAGGGGACGGTGCAGGGGGTCGGCTTCCGACCCTACGTCTACCGCCTGGCGGGCGAGCATCGGCTCGCGGGCTTTGTCTTCAACGACTCCCATGGGGTCGAACTCGAGGTGGAGGGGAGCGCGGCGGCGGTCGCTGATTTCCTCACGCGACTGCAGCCCGACGCGCCGCGGCTGGCGGTGATCGAGCGCGTCGTCGCCGAAGAGCGCGAACCGCAGGGCGACACCGAGTTCGCGATCCTCGACAGTCCACACACCGACGAGGCCGACGCGCCCGTCACGCCGGACATCGCGACCTGCGCGGAGTGCCTGCACGAGCTGTTCAACCCCGAGGATCGACGCTTCCGCTACCCGTTCGTCAACTGCACCAACTGCGGGCCGCGCTTCACGATCGTTCGCGGGATCCCCTACGACCGCGCGTATACGACGATGGCGAGCTTTGCGATGTGCGCGCGTTGCCGCGCCGAGTACGAGGACCCTACGAACCGCCGCTTCCACGCGCAGCCGAACGCCTGCCCTAAATGCGGGCCGTCGGTTTCGCTGCTGCGCGCGAATGGGGAGCGAATCTCTAGCGGCCCCGCCCGCGATCCCGTACGCGCAGCTGCGGCGGCGCTGCGGGCCGGGCGGATCGTGGCGATCAAGGGAATCGGGGGGTTCCACTTGGCCTGTCGCGCCGACGACGAGGCGGCGGTGGCCGCGCTGCGCGCACGCAAGCACCGCGAAGACAAGCCCTTCGCGGTGATGGTCGCCTCGGTCGAGGCCGCGAGCTCGCTTGTGCGCCTCGGCAGCACCGAGCGCGCTCTGCTCTGCGGCCCTGAGCGTCCGATCGTGCTCGCCCCACGACTCGATGGCGCCCCGGTGGCGCCCGCGGTCGCACCGGGGGTCCCGGAGCTCGGCGTGATGTTGCCCTACTCGCCGCTCCACCACCTGCTGCTAGCCGATGTTGCCGGGGGTGCGCCGAATCTCGGTGCGGGCACGAATCTCGGTGCGGGCACAGATCTCGGCAGGGGCACAAACCCCAGTAGGGGCACAAACCTCGGAGCGGACACGAATCTCGATGCGGGCACGGATCTCAGCGGGGGCACGGCGTACGCAGACGCGGAGCCGCCCACCACGCGCGCCCGGGAGAGGACGCCCAACGCCGCGTCGGCGGGTGCGACGCTCGTGATGACGAGCGGCAACGTCTCCGAGGAGCCGATCACCTATCGAGACGAGGACGCGCTCGCGCGCCTCGGCGCCGTCGCCAGTCTGCTGCTCGTTCACAACCGTCCGATCCACACGCGTACCGACGACTCGGTTCTGCGCGTCGTAGCCGCACCCGACGGCCCGCGCGGGGTGTTCCTTAGACGCTCGCGCGGGTACGTGCCGGCAAGCCTCTCGCTCCCGTACGCCGCCGAGCGCCCGCTGCTCGCATGTGGCGCCGAGCTGAAGAACACCTTCTGCGTGGCCAAGGGAGAGCGCGCGTGGGTGAGCCACCACATCGGCGATCTCGAGAACTACGAGACGTTGTGCGCGTTCACCGAGGGGATCGAGCACTTCAAGCGGCTGTTCGCGGTGGAGCCCGAGGTCGTGGCGCACGACCTGCACCCCGAGTACCTGTCGAGCAAGTACGCGCAGGAGCGCGAGGGCGTACGGCTGATCGGCGTCCAACACCACCACGCGCACCTCGCCGCGTGCCTGGCCGAGCACGGCGAGGTGGACAGCGCCGTCGGCGCGATCTTCGATGGGTCCGGTTATGCGCTCGACGGCACCGTGTGGGGCGGCGAGCTGCTGGTCGGCGACCTCGCGGACTTCCGTCGCGTCGGGGCGCTCCTGCCGGTCCGGCTGCCGGGCGGCGCGCGCGCGATCCGCGAGCCGTGGCGGATGGCGTGCGCGTGGCTGTCGCTCGCGGAGGAGTCGGATGGCGATCGCGGCGAGCCGCGGATCCCGCTCGCCCTGCGGGGTCGCGTGGATGAGCGGACCTGGGGCCAGGTGGCTCGGCTCGCCCGCACCGGCCTGAGCTCGCCGCTGACGAGCAGCATGGGACGCCTGTTCGACGCAGCCGCCGCGCTGTGCGGGCTGCGAGCACAGATCAACTACGAGGGCCAGGCGGCGATCGAGCTCGAAGCGGCGTGCGACCCCACCGAGCGGGGCAGCTACCCGATCTCACTCGAGGACGACGGGAACCTGATCGTGATCGACCCGCGCGAGATGATCCGCGCGCTCGCCGCCGACATCGAGGCGGGCGCCGCGGTTGGCGTGGTCGCCAGTCGCTTTCATGCGGCGGTGGCGCTCGCCACGGTGCGGGCGTGCTCTCGTGCGGCCGAGTCTGAGGGCACCGATCTAGTTGCGCTCTCCGGGGGCGTGTTCGCAAACCGGCGACTGCTGGAAGCTGTCGCGGCGGGTCTGCGCGCCGCCGGCTTGCGGGTGCTCGCGCCCGAGCGGATGCCCGCGGGTGACGGGGGAATCTCCTACGGCCAGGCGGCGGTCGCCGCCCGGCGGACAGCTGCATCCGGGGAGTAGTGGTAGCGATTCTATGACCGAATCGAGCCCCGAGCTGGAGCAGATCCTCGAACGGCAGGTGTTCATCCGTGGCGCGAACCGCCCGTTCGGGGAGTTCACGCTCTGGGACGCTCGCGCCCGCGCCGATGAGCTGAGCGCGGCGACCGGGTGGGGGCCGACCGCACGGGTCGCCCCGGTCGCGATGGCGTGGCGCGAGCTCGCGATGGCGATGGAGCGCACCGGAGCCGCCACCGTGGGCGAGCTCGACGCGGCGGTCGCGATCGAGCTCGCGCCGAGGCTGTGGGTGGTGCTTCCGGGCGGGAGCCCTCCAGCCCATCTCCCGTGAGGGCTCGCGCCGCACGAGGCGCACGCGCTGCTGGTCTATGAGGCGTGAAGCGGCGCACCTCGCCTTCGCGGCTCGGTGATTGCCCGGGTCCGGAGAGCATCGGGACGCTACGTGTACCCCGGGATGGTGTACCCCGGGATGCCCGCAAGCCGCCGCGACGATCCTCGCGGCGGCCCGCAGTAGTAAGCCGTCAGCCCCGCTCGACGATGAAGAAGCGGTTGCCGTCCTGGTCGCGGAAAAAGAACATCGGCGGGACGGGGTCGCCCATCCGCATGATCTCCTCGTCGGCGTCGACGCCCCGAGCGCGCAGATCGGAGTGGTCGGCATCGATGCCCTCGGTCGTGAAGGACACGTGGGTGTCGATCCCGATCGGTTCCCCCTCACGCGGAGACATTAGCGCGAGCGTCGTCGCCGCACCGGGCGGCGCCACTTCCACCCAGCGTTCGCCTCTTCCGAACGGGATGTCCGCGCGCTTCTCGAATCCGAGCTTGTCGAGGTAGAACGCGAGCGCCCGGTCCTGGTCGCTGACGGGGATGATCACCGCCCCCAACTGCGTGATGCGGGTCCTGGTGTCGGTCTCGGCCATCTTCGATCCTCCTGTTGTGGGGGTTTCTTGCAGCGTGACCGCCTGCGCGGGAAAGCATCGGTCACGGATTGGCTTACCCGTCAGCTCGCCGCGCCAACCACGGCGGCAAGCTTGAATGATGCTCGAAACGCTCGAGCGGTGGGAGCGTGGAGCGGGCTCGGGCTAGCAAACCCAGAGGCTGCTATCAGTAATAGCTCCGCCGCACGCGGTGGCGGAGCGGACCTCGAACCCGACTGCAAGGAGACCGGCGGGCGATGATCGACGACGCACCGACACCCGATACGCCGACATCGGGCGCGCAGCCACCCGGCGTACACGTACAGTCACCTAGGACCGAGACCGCCGCGGCGGTCGGCCACGACGAGGACCGCGCGCGGTGGCTCGCCCTGTACGTACTGTGCGTGGGCGTGCTGATGATCGTGCTCGACGCGACGATCGTGAACGTCGCGCTGCCCACGATCCAGCGCAACCTCGGCTTCACGCAGTCGGCGCTCGCGTGGGTGATCAATGCCTATCTGATCGCCTTCGGCGGGCTGCTGCTGCTCGCGGGGCGGCTCGGGGACCTCGTGTCGCGCAGGGGGGTGTTCCTGTGCGGCCTGGCGGTGTTCACGACGGCCTCGATGGTGTGCGGCCTCGCGCAGAACCAGACGGAGTTGGTCGCGGCCCGCTTCGTGCAGGGCGCCGGCGGCGCGGCGACCTCCGCGGTGACGCTGGGGATGATCGTCACGATGTTCTCCAAGCCCAACGAGCAGGCGAAGGCGATCGGCGTGTACGCGTTCGTCGCCTCCGCGGGCGGCTCGATCGGGCTGCTCGCCGGGGGGCTCATCACGCAGGCGCTCGACTGGCACTGGATCTTTTTCGTGAACCTGCCGATCGGGATCGCCACGGCGGTGCTCGCCAGGCGCCTGATTCCAAAGGATCGGGGCATCGGTCTCGGCGCGGGGGCGGACGTGCCCGGCGCGCTCCTAATCACGAGCTCGCTGATGCTCGGCGTCTACACGATCGTCAAGCCCGCGGCCGAGTACGGGTGGGGCGCAGGGCGCACGCTCGCGCTCGGCGCGGTCGCGGTGGCGCTGCTGGCGGCCTTCGTCGCGCGCGAGGCGACCGCGCGCACCCCGCTGATCCCACTGCGGATCTTCCGCTCGCGCAACGTCAGCGGCGCGAACTTGATCCAGGCGCTGACGGTGGCGGGGATGTTCTCGGTGTTCTTCCTCGGCGCCCTGTACATGCAGCGGGTGCTCCACTACGACGCCCTGCAGATCGGGCTAGCGTTCCTGCCGACGACGCTCGTGATGGGGACGATGTCGCTGCGGCTCTCCGAACCGCTGATCATGCGCTTCGGCGCGCGGCGCACGCTGGTGCCCGGACTCGTGGCGATCGCCGTGGGGCTCGCCCTGTTCACACGGGCGCCCGTGCACGGCAGCTACGCGAGCGACATCCTGCCGACGATGATCCTGCTCGGCGCAGGCGTCGGCAGCGCCTTCCCAGCGCTGATGAAGCTCGCGATGTCGGGCGCCACGCCGAGCGACGCGGGTCTCGCCTCGGGGCTGGTCAACACGACGGTGCAGGTCGGCGGCGCACTCGGCCTCGCGGTCGTGGCGACGCTCGCGGCGACGCGCACCGACAGCCTGCTCGCCCACGGCCACTCGCACGCAAGCGCCCTGACCGGCGGCTACCAGCTGGCGTTCACAGTCGGAGCGGGGCTGATCCTCGCCGCGCTCGCCCTCGCCCTCACGGTGCTGCAGCCCGAGCCCCGCGCGAGCGAGCAGCCCGAGCAGGAGCGCGAGCGGACCAGAGGCGAGCCGGCCCACCCGGAGGCTGAGCGGACCAGAGGCGAGCCGGCCCACCCGGAGGCTGAGCGGGCCGGAGGCGAACCGGCCTACTCGGAGGCGTCGTAGCGTCAGAAGAGGGCGTAAAGGATTGGGATAGCCGCTGGCGCGGCCGCGGCGTTCGCAGCTCGCACAGCAGGCTCGCACGGAGCCCACAGCGGACTCTCCGGCAGCGGCCAGCTCACCTGCGAGCCGGACGCAACCTTGGATCCAGGCTCAGCCCCCGCGACCCCGCATGACGGCGGTGCGGCGGAAGATCTCGGTTACGCCAAAGCGCGGGGCGACGAGCTCAGCGAGCCCAGGCGCGGCCTGTGCGAGCGCAAGCGCCGGACGAAGCGGGGCTCCGCTCTCGAGCGCCTCCGGAAGATCGCGGCGAATCGCGTGCACGACGGCGTCGGCCACCTTCTCCAGCGTCGTCTCACCCATCAGGCGGTTTGACCTAAAGCCCTCTTCCACCATCCGCTGATACATGCCGTCGCCGGCGATGAACCCGGGGCACACCACTGAGAAGCCGACCGGCCCGTGGCGGTGCTCGGCGCGCAGCGACTGTGTGAGCCCGATCAGGCCGGCCTTGGTGGCGGCGTACGGCGCCTGGTAGGCGGGGCCCAGCTTGCCGGCGACCGAGGAGATGAAGACCACGTGGCCGCGGCGGCGGGAGAGCATGTCCGGCAGCACGCGGCGGGTGAGCAGCGTCGGAGCGGTGAGGTTGAGAGCGATCATCGCGGTGAGCTCCTCGACGGTGTACGCGCAGAAGGCGCTCGTCAGCTCGACACCGGCGTTGTTGACCAGCAGGTCGAGCGGTCCGAGCGCAACCTCGGCGCGCTCGATCAGCGGGCCGATCTGGTCGAGGTCGGAGAGGTCCGCGGGCAGCGCGGCGGCGCGCACGCCATGCGCTTGCAGCTCCTCGGCGAGCTTGGCCAGCTCCTCCTCGCGCCGCGCGGTGAGCGCGACGTCCATGCCCTCCCGCGCCAGGCGACGGGCGAGGTGGGCGCCAAGTCCCCCCGACGCGCCGGTGACCAGTGCGGTGCGACCTCGTAGCTCCTCCACGGGACTCCCTTCGCTCGTTGCCGTGCCCCGCGATGTTAGGCGCTCGGGCCTCCAGGCGCCGGACGTGGGTCGGCGCGCACTTGCGGGAGGCGGCGGCGTTCGATCGGGGAGTGGCGGGTTCGGAGGCAGGTGGGGATGTTACGTTCCCGTAGAGCCCTGTAACCGGGGCCCGGCAAGGGGGGTATCTCCAGGTGGTGACCCGCCTCGAGCGCAACGTGAACATCGCGGCGGTGGTGGTGCCGCTGCTCGGCGTGATCGCGGCGGCGGCGCTCCTGTGGGACCGCTTCCTCGGCCCGCGAGACCTCGCGATCTTCGCGGTTATGTACGCGCTGACCGCGGTCGGGATCACGGTGGGCTTCCACCGCCTGCTGACCCACCGCGCCTTCCAGACCCACCGTCCGTTGCGCTACGCGCTGGCGGTGCTCGGCTCGATGGCGCTGCAAGGGCCGGTGATCGACTGGGTAGCCGACCACCGCAAGCACCATGCGTTCACCGACGAGGAGGGCGACCCGCACAGCCCCCACGTCGGCCGTGGCGCCGGCCTAAAGGGGATGGCGGCGGGCCTGTGGCACGCGCACGTCGGCTGGCTGTTCAACACCCACGGCCAGGCCTCCTCGAAACGCTTCGCGCCGGACCTCGTCGAGGACGCCGGGATGCGGCGCATCAACCGCTCCTTCCCGTGGATCGCGCTGGCGTCCCTGGGGGTGCCGTTCCTGCTCGGCTTCGCGCTCAGCGGCGGCTCGCTGCTCGCGGCGCTCGCCGCGCTGGTGTGGGGCGGGTTGGTGCGGATCTTCCTCGTGCACCACATCACGTGGAGCATCAACTCGATCTGCCACTTCTTCGGCAGCCGGCGCTTTGACATCGAGGACCACTCGACCAACGTCTTCTGGCTGGCGTTGCCCTCGCTCGGCGAGGCGTGGCACCACAACCACCACGCCTTCCCCCGCTCGGCCTTCCACGGCCTGCGCTGGTACGAGCTCGACCCCTCGGGGTGGTTGATCCTCGCGATGGCGAAGGTCGGCCTCGCATGGGACGTGGTGCGCGTGACCCCCGAGCGCGAGCGCGCGAAGCTCGCGCAGGCCGCCGCGCGCTGAGACTCGACCGCAACTACCCGTACGCTGACGTGTCGTAGCGGCAAGGTGGCCGCCCCGCGACCGCCGGCTGACTATGCCCAATGCACCCAGGAGGCTCATAGTGCCATCGAATCCCCTGCGCGCGGCAGTGCTTGCCGGCGCCCTCTCACTACTCGCTCTGGTAGGCCCCATCGCAGCGGCCAACGCCACCACGGTCACCGCCTCGCAGATCACCTCGCCGGCAGACCCGGCGAACGTCCTCTACGACCAAACCACGGAATCATCCAAATCGATCGTCTTCACCGCCATGGGCACGACCACCGGCGAAGGCAAGGTCGATGTGCGCTGTTACTTCGAAGGGGGTGAAGGCTACACTTCGGTCGCCAAAGAAGTAGAACCGACCAGTCACTCGTTCACCGTCAAAGTCGAAGCGGACACATTGAATACCGGCCGGCCCTGCGTCCTGCGCGCCGTTCCGGCAGGCGACACAACGCCCCACCCGCCTGGAGAAGCGGGTGACCCGTTTGAAGGTCCCCGGATCGCTGCCTCTACGTTCGGCATTAGAAAGAACGCGACCACCGCTACGCCTTACGAAGACGAACTGATCGCAAACGGCCTCTCGGGCTATCTGAGCTTCGAGTCGGTGGGCGGGTGCGGGCTGGAATACTCGAACCTGGTTGCACCGTCCACACTCGAAGAAAGCGAAGGCCTGTTCGACTGCAACGCCGCGCTCTTTGAAAAGAATCATACGTCCGGACCGTCGACCCGCTCGGAGCTGCAGATCGACGGCGCCAACGCCTACAGCCCGGCGACGGCTAACTACGTGGATGAAAAAATCGTAAAAGAACTGGAAGCCAAAAAAGCGCCGGCGGTACCTGTGCCTGGCGCTCCGCAGATAACGGCGACCAAGACCTTCGACCCCCTGACCGGCCTGGTCACGATCACGGAGACCGACCCGATCGTCAAGTGCTCGCCATCGACCGCCTTCCCGCCGACATCCACCAGTTGCACCAGCTTCGTATCCACAGGCGTGCAGCTCGAGCGGACCTGGCGGACGAGCAACGCCAATCAGGTTGCATCGATGACGGACACCTGGAGCTCGACCGACGGTGCGGCCCACTCCCTGAACGCGCTCTACGACCAGGCGACTATCAACGACAGCAAGGTCGGTGGCGCCTACCAGTTCCCCGGCAGCAACGTGTTCCTGGCGACCACCAAGGGAGAGGCGGTGACCCTGCCCGCGGGTCTCGGCCGGATCTTCTACAAGGAGGACGCTGAAACGCCCGGCGAAGGAGACGGCAGGCATCCGCAGGGGGCGATCGTCTACGACACTCCGCCCAGCGGGCCGATCTCCGTGTACCAGGGGAGCAAGGAAGAACACTTCAACGGATTCGAAATGCCCTACCAGGGCATGATCCCCGCGGGCGGCTCCTACACGCTGAACATGGCCTTCGTCCAGGCCTACAAGCTCACCGAAGTCGAATCGCTGTCCGCGGCAGTACTCGCGGGCTACCCGCCGAGCTCGCCCCCGACGCTGAGCATCGCAGCACCGGCGAACGGCACCACCGTGTCCACGCCGAACGTGACCGTGGCGGGCACCGTCGCGGACACCAGGGCGATCGCGTCGTTCACGGTCGACGGCCAGGCCGTCAGCGTGGGAGCCGGGGGCGCGTGGTCGACGACCGTCACCCTCAACCAGGGCGCCAATACGATCAAAGCGCTCGCGACCGACCAGGCTGGCTTCTCCACGGAAAAGACGGTGAGCGTGACCTACACGCCGATCCCGCCGGTCGCGCACGCCTCGCAGGTGGGCTCCGCCCACGGGGTCAATGGCGAGGTGAGCTTCACGATCGCCTGTACCGGGACGGCGGGTACGAGCTGCGAAGTCGAAGCGACGGCCACCACCGTCGAGAGGACCCACAACGGCAGGCTCGTCGCCGTGTCCGCGCGGCGCCACCACCGCAACCGCTCCACGAAGGTCGTCGTCGGCGCCTCCAAGCTGACGATCCCCGCGGGCGAGCGGGTCACGATACTGGTCCAGCTCAACGCCACCGGCCGCAACCTGCTGGCCCGCTTCGGCAGGCTGCCCGTCCATCTGGGCGTGGTGCTGGTGAGCGCCGGCCACCGCTCGACCGTCATCGCGCAGAACCTCACGGTCAGGCCACACCACAAGGCGAAGAAGCACCACCACCATCACCGCCGCTGAGCGCCGCCGCGCCTGACCGGCGTACGGTGGGCAAGTAGACAGCCATCCACAAGGGCTCCCGCCGATCCGTCGGTGGGAGCCCTTCCTATGAGACGAACTGGTAGATCAGAAAAACGTTCAGCGCGCTGATCAGCGCCGCCAGCGCGAACGCGGCGGTGGTGGTGAGGCGCCGGTTGACGTGGACGCCCATGATCTCCCGGTTGGAGGTCAGCAGCACGAGCGGGATCAGGGCGAAGGGGATGCCGAAGGAGAGCACCACCTGGCTGAAGACGAGCACGTTGGTGGGGGACAGACCAATCGCGAGTACCGCGATCGCGGGGGCCATCGTCACGAGGCGGCGCGCGACGAGCGGGACGTTGAGGCCGACGAAGCCCTTCATCACGACCTGGCCGGCGTAGGTGCCCACCGAGGAGGAGGAGGCGCCGGAGGCAAGCAGCGCGACGGAGAACGCGAGCGCGGCGCCCCCGCCGACGAGGTGGGCGAACTCGCTGTGCGCCTGGGTGATCGTGCTCACCCCGGTGGTGCCCGTGTGGTGCAGGAGCTTCGCGGCGACCGCGAGCATCGCCATGTTGACGAGCCCCGCGAGCCCCAGCGCGATGATCACGTCGAGGCGCTCGAAGCGCAGCACGCGCCCGCGCTCGCGGTCGTTGCGCACGGGGGTGCGCCCGTTGGTGAGCGCGGAGTGCAGGTAGATCACGTGGGGCATCACGGTGGCGCCGATGATGCCCACCGCGAGGTACAGGCTGTCGGAGCCGGTGAGGTGGGGCACGAGGCCGCCGACGGACGCGCGCGCGGAGGGGCCGATGCGCAGCGTCTCGTACAGGAAGCCCATGAAGATGACGCCCAACAGCGCGGTGATCGCGAGCTCGAAGCGGCGGTAGCCGCGGCGCTGCAGGTCGAGGATCACGAACGCGATCACGCCCGTCATCAGGCCCGCGGTCAGCAGCGGCACGCCGAACAGCAGGTTGAGCCCGAGCGCGGCGCCGACGAACTCGGCGATGTCGGTCGCCATCGCCATCGCCTCCGCCTGCACCCACATGCCCCACGCGAGCGAACGGGGGTAGCGCGCGCGGAACAGCTCGGGGAGGTTGTGGTCGGTGATGATGCCGAGCTTCGCCGAGAGGTACTGGATCAGCATCGCCATCACGTTGGCGAGCAGCACCACCCACAGCAGCAGGTACCCGAACTGCGCGCCCCCCTGGATGTTGGTGGCGAAGTTGCCGGGGTCCACGTACGCGACGGCGGCGACGAACGCGGGCCCGAGCATCGCCAGCGTCGCGCGCACGCGCCCGCGGGCGAGCAGCCGGTCGAGCGCGCTCGGCCCGAGTTCGAGCGCCGCGGGGGCCGCCTGGGCGGCGGGCTGGGCGCTCACCGCGCCACCGCCGGGTGGTCGACCCCGAAGGGCGCAGCACACCCGGGGGAGTTGGCTGGGAGATCGTCCGCGTGAGCGAGGTGCGCCCAGAGGGGGTGGGGGTGGGGCGTCCTACCCCACCGACCCGCAAGCGGGGCCGAGCGGAGCGCCCTCATACCGTGGCCCCCTCGCGGGCGCACTCGACCGCGCTGCCCAGCTCACCCTCGGGGTCGAGCTCCACGCGCATCGCACGCGCGAGCTGGCCGCCGATCGGGTGCTCGCGCCCGCCGAAGCTCACGAACAGCGGCCCCCCGAAGGGCTGGCGGTCGCGCACCTCGAAGCGGTCCCCCGGGGAGATGCCGCGCTGGGATAGGTACCTGAGCATCTCCGGGTCGGAGTCCGACACGCGCACGAACACCCCGCCCTGGCCGGCCTGCAGGCTCTCGAGGCTGCGGGTCTCGTGCTCGCGCAGTTGCAGGTCGGCGGTGGGAATCGGGTCGCCGTGGGGGTCGAGCGTGGGGTCGCCAAGCTTCGCGGCGATCAGCTGCTCGAGCTCCTCGGAGAGCACGTGCTCGAGCACCTCCGCCTCCGCGTGCACCCGATCCCACGGCATCTCGAGCGTCTCCGCGAGGAACAGCTCCAGCAGCCGGTGGTGGCGGATCACCTCAAGCGCCACCCTGCGGCCCCGCTCGGTGAGCCGCACGCCCCGGTAGGGGAGGTGGGTGACCAGCCCGAGCTCCTCCAGCTTGCGCAGCATCGCCGACACCGAGCCCGGCGTGATCTCCAGGCGCTCGGCGAGCGCGTTCGTGGAGACCGGCTCCTCGCCGCGAGACTCCAGCGTGAAGATCGCCTTGCAGTAGTCCTCCACCGCGGGGGACCTCATCGTGTGCTCTCGCGTCGCCACGAAACTTATTTTATGGCATGCCAAGTTTTTTGTCAAGGCACGCCCAGAGGGTGGCGCAGCCGGCCAAAGCCGGCTGGCCGAGACGGGGATGCTGGTCGATTCGGGGATGCGAGCGAAGCGAGTGTCTCCCTAATCGGTCGCAGGCGCGTGTCTCCCGGCTTCGGTCGGGCCCCTCTTTTTCCAGTCAGATCATGGCCGCGCCGCGCGCGGGGGCGGCTTTTCGGGAAGATGCCTCCGGTGAACCTCGACTTCGAGCTGCAAACCCACCGGGTGGAGGACCGCCACTGGTGGTACCGCGGGCGCCGCCAGGTGCTCGAGCGGACGATCGACCCCCTCGGGCTGCCCCCCCGCGCGCGCATCCTCGACGCGGGGTGCGGCTCGGGGCGCAACATGGTGGACCTCGCGCGCCACGGCGCCGTCACGGGCGTGGAGCTGTCGGAGACCTCCGCCGAGCTCGCCCGGGGCCGCCACGTGGGCGAGGTGGTGGAGGGCTCGGTGATGGAGATGCCCTTCCCCGATGACTCCTTCGACCTCGCGGTGTGCCTCGACGTGATCGAGCACTTGGAGGACGACCGCGGCGCGCTGCGCGAGCTGCGGCGCGTCGTGGCACCCGGCGGGGCGCTGCTCGTGACGGTGCCCGCCTACCAATGGCTGTGGTCCGGCCACGACGAGATCAACCACCACCACCGCCGCTACTCCCGCGCCACCCTCCAGCGGGCCGCGCGCGAGGCGGGCTGGGAGTGTGCGCACGCCACCCACTTCAACTTCCTGCTGCTGCCCGTGGCGATCGCGCTGCGCGCGCTGGACCGCCTGCACGCGCGGGCGACCGAATCGAGCCTCGACCTGTGGGTGCCCCCCGCCCCGCTGAACTGGCTGCTGCAACAGCCGCTGGACCTCGAGGCCGCGGTGATCGGGCGCGGCGGGCACATCCCCGCCGGCCTTTCGCTGCTGGCCGTGCTGCGGTAGACGGAGGCGTCGGGTAGCCGGCGTGCCGGCGGGATGGACGACGGTCGGGGGGGCGAGGGTCGTATCTAACTTTTGGGAGCTTGTCTAACGATTGTTATACGCGACCCCGATTTCTAATACTCACACCCCTGTCCCTACTACTATAGTTACTACTTACACGGCATATATATTGCGGCTCAAAAGTGAATGCTCGCGTCGTGGCCGGGTAAGGAGGCCCGGCCCCCACCCGCCTCGTGGGCGCGCTCACCCGCGCGGACGATCCCCAGTGAACGCTCCCCTCCCCGCACCCGCTCCGGTTCAGGTCGCCGTCCCCGCGGTCGGGTGCATCCGGAAGGTCCACGCGCGGTTGACGGTGAACGTGGTGATCGTGACGACGGCGGTCGCGCCCACCTGAGCGAGGATCTTGTCCAGGTGCGCGTCGTGGACGAACACGTACAACAGGCCCTCGTTGAGCCCGAGGCCGCAAGTCTGCACGATCCCCCACCGCACCGGGGTCAGCGCGTCACCCACGTGCCCGCGGAAGGTCCACCGGCGGTTCCACAGGAAGCCGTTGGTGGCGCCCGCCGCGAAGCCGAGCGCCGACGCCGCCAGATACCACACCCCGAACCCCTTCAGCAGCACCGCGTACACCCCGAGGCCCAACACCGTGTTCGAGACCCCCACGATCCCGAACTTCACGAACTGCCCCACGACCGGCGCTTTGAGCTGGGCCTTAGGCGCGTCCTCTACGCTTCCCCTGCTCTCCTTTACTCTTTGCACGCCTGCTACTTAACCATCTTTGCAAGGCGCCATGCCCGACTCCTCCCCCCGCAGCCCCACCCTCCTCAGCGTCGTAGCCCCCGTCTACAACGAGCAGGAGCTCGTCGAGCGCTTCGTGCGCCGCGCCTGCGCCGCCGTTGCCGACTACACCTTCGAGCTCGTGCTCGTCGACGACGGCTCCACCGACGCCACCCCCGAGCTGCTCGACCGCATGGCCGCCGAGGACCCGCGGGTGAGAGTCGTGCACCTCTCCCGCAACTTTGGGCACCAGGCCGCGCTCACCGCCGGCCTCGAGCACGCGGTGGGGGACGTCGTCGCGATGATCGACGCCGACCTGCAGGACCCCCCCGAGCTGATCCCCACGATGGTCGCCCGCTGGGAGGCCGGCGCCGACGTGGTGTACGCCGTGCGCCAACAGCGCGAGGGCGAGACCGCCTTCAAGCTCGCCACCGCCTCGTGGTTCTACAAGCTCTTCGACAAGCTCGCCCAAGTCGACCTCGAGCCCAACTCCGGCGACTTCCGCCTGCTCGACCGCCGCGCGCTCGACGCGCTGCTGACGATGACCGAGCGCTCGCGCTTTTTGCGCGGCATGACCGTGTGGGTCGGCTTCACGCAAACCGCCGTCCCGTATGAGCGCGACGCGCGCCACGCCGGCGAGACCAAGTACACGCTGCGCAAGATGCTGCGCTTCTCGCTGGACGCGATCGCCTCCTTCTCGCACGTGCCGCTGCAGCTCGCCACCTACGTCGGGCTGCTCTCCGCCGGCCTCGCCTTCGTCGCGATCCCCGTCGTGATCGGGCTGCACTTCGCGGGCTCCTACCTCCCCGGCTTCGGCTCGCTGACGATCGCGATCCTGCTGCTCGGCGGCATCCAGCTGATCGCCCTCGGCGTGATCGGCGAGTACGTCGGGCGCATCTACGACGAGGTCAAGCACCGCCCCCTTTACATCGTGCGCGAGGAGCGCAACCGCCCCGAGGACATGGGCGGGGTGGGCGGGTCCATGACCCCCGTTGCGCGCGCCGGCCTACCCGCGCGGGTGCGCGAGCGGATCACCTGAGGCCCCCCCGCGGCCGCCGTCACGTCCGTTCCTCGATTGACCCTACGCGCCCGCGCGCGTTCGGTCGATAATGGGCCGCATGAGCGACACTCCAACCGCCGGGGCGATCCCCGAGGAGGCACCCATGGACCACCGCCAGGAGCGCATCCGCATCGAGACTCCCCGCCACCGCATCGAAGGTCTCGTCACGCTCGCCCGCGACGGCTACCGCAGCCGCGTCTCCGACGTCCTCAACGCCTCCGAGCGCGACTTCCTCACGCTCACCGAGGTCTCCCTCGAGCCGCTCGACGGCGGGCCGCTGGAGAGCCACCCCTTCCTCGCCGTCGCTCGCCGCCACATCGTGTTCGCCGTCAGCCCCCCCGAGGAGCCCGAGGAGTAGGCCTCGGGGTCGCCCCCGCCCGCCGCGTGGTCCTCCCGAGGGCGCCGCGGCGCACGAGCATCGCGGGGGCGCCTACGGTCCCATTCATTCGACCGACCGGAACCGTATCTTTGATCGCTTGGCCCTGAACGCCCCTGTAAAGCTCCTCCACCTAGCGGACGTCCACCTCGATCGTCCCTTCGTCGGGCTCGCCGCGTCCGCCGCGCGCGCGCGGCGGCAGGAGCTGCGCGAGGCGTTCGAGCGCTGCCTCGCGCTCGCCGTGGCACACCGTGTCGACGCCGTCACCGTCGGCGGCGACCTGTGGGAGGACGAGCACGTCACCCCCGACACCTGCCGCTGGGTCGCCGACCGGCTCGGGGCCGTCGGCGTACCCGTGGTGCTCGTCGCCGGCAACCACGACCCGCTGCGGCCGGGCGGGCCCTACCGACGCGTGGAGTGGCCGCCCAACGTGCGCGTGCTGCCCGCGGATCCGTCGCCCACCCACCTCGGGTTCCACCGCCAGGTGCTCGGGCCGCTCTCGGTGTGGGGCGCCTCGTGGGGCGCCGCGCCGCTCACCGCGGATGCGCTCGGTACGTTCTCCGCACCCGACGACGGGGGGGTCCACGTGCTGCTGCTGCACGGCACCGTCGGCCACGCGGCGTTCGAGCCCTCCGCGCACTGCCCCTTCACCGCCGCCGCCGTCCGCGCCGCCGGTTTCGACCTGTGCCTCGCGGGGCACCTTCACCGCGGTGGGGTGCGCGACGGCGTCGTCGTCTACCCCGGCTCCCCCGAGCCGCTCGCGTGGGGCGAAACCGGCCGGCACACGGTCGCGCTCGTCGAGCTCGAGCCCGGAGCGCCGCCGCGCGTGGAGCTGCACGACATCAACCGCCGCCGCTACGCCGAGGTGGACGTGGACTGCGAGGGCGCGCGCTCCTCCGCCGAGGTCGAGCGGGCTTTACGCAGCGCGATCGTCGCGGCCGCCGCGGACGGCGGGGGCGAGGGGCTCTGCCTGCGCGCGGTGCTGCGCGGGCGCGTCGCACCCGACTGCCGCATCGCCGTCGCAGAGCTCGCCGCCGCCGGTGGGGACCTGACGCTGCTCGAGGTGCGCGACGCGACCCGCACCGCCTTCGACCTCGACCTGCTCGCCACGCAACCCACCGCGATCGGGCTGTTCGTCCGCGACCTGCGCGCTCGCATCGCGGGCTGCGAGGACGATGACCTCGGGCGGCGCCGCCTGGAGCTGGCGCTCGACCTCGGCCTGCGCGCGATGCACGGAGACGACCTGGCGCATGTGGCTTGAGCGCCTCGACACCCGCGCGTGCCGCAGCCTGCGAGCCTGGCGCCGAAGGGACCGCGCGCGTGCGGCTTGAGCGCCTGGACATCCGCGGTTACCGCCGCCTGCGCGGCTCCTACGAGCTCGCGCCCGGCCTGACGCTCGTCACCGGTGCCAACGAGGCCGGCAAGTCCACGCTCCACGACGCGCTCCTGCACGCGCTGTTCGGGTTCTCTCCCGAGGAGCGCCGCCGCCGCCGCGAGCGGCCTTCGGAGCGCGACGAGCGTGCGCCGTGGGCGGGAGGGCCGTTCGGCGTGACGCTCCGCGCGCGCGACCGCGACGGCCGCGCGGTGCTCGCGGTATGGGACTTCGCCACCGACCTCGCGCTGCTCGAGGACGCCGCCACCGGCGAGCGGCTGCTGCGCGAAAAACCCAAGCAGCGCGACGAGTACGAGTTAGGCCCGCGCCTGGTGGGGATGACACGCAAGGAGTTCCTCGGGGTGTGCTGCCTGCACCAGGAGGCGCTCACCACGGTGACCCCCTCTGAGGAGCTGCACGCCTCGCTGCAACGCTCGCTGGAGTCCGCCCCCGCCGAGGACACCGGCGTGCAGGGCGCGGAGGACCGCCTGCGTAAGCTCCTCTCCACCCTCGGCGTGCACGGCGGCCACTACCGGGAGCTGCCGGGCGGGGAGCTGCAGCGTTTGATCGACCGGGAGCGCGCGCTCGCACAGGACCTCGACACGGCCGGCGCGCAGCGCGCCGAGCTCGACCGCCTCGCCGCGGAGCTCGACCGCGCCCGCGGACGCCGGGCGCGGGAGTTGGGCGCGGCGCCCCCACCGTCGGAGGTCACCGAGAACGACCCCGCGGCGGCTCCCGAGGGCGATCGCACGGCGGTCCCCGAGGGCGATCGCACGGCGGTCCCTGAGAGCGACCCCACGGCAGTCCCTGAGAGCGACCCCACGGCAGTCCCCGCGAGCGACCCCACGGTAGTCCCCGAGGGCGACCCCACGGTAGCCCGCTTCCGCGAGCGGCGCGACGAGCTGCTCGCCCAGCTCGCGCTCCCCAAGGCTCAGCCGAGCTGGAACAGCGGCCTGCTGGCCGGCGCCCTGGCGCTCGCGGCGCTCGCCGCGCTGGGAGCCGCACTCGTGCACCCCGCCGTCGCTGTCCTGTTGTTGGGCTCCGCCGCGTGCGCGTGGGCGGCTCGGCCCCGGCCCTCTACCGAGGAGCGTCCCGATCCGCTCGCAAGCTTCGGCGGGCGCTCCTTCGAGGAGCTCGACCGCGCGCGCATCGAGGAGGACCACCGCCTGCAAACCCTGCAGGAGCAGCGGCTCGCGGCGCGCCTCGGTGCGCAACGCGAGCTCGACATCGAGGTCGTGCAACTGCGGGCCATCCTCGACGAGCGCGAAGCCACCCTCGCCGACCCCGCGGAGCTAGAGGTCGAGCTGGCCGAGGTGCGCGCGCGCCGCGAGCGCGTGGAGCTCACGCGCGCCGCCGTGCGCATCGCCCGGGACGCCCTGCGGGAGGCCGCTCACGACACCCACCGCCGGGTGGCGCCCCACCTCAACGAGGCGCTGCGCCGCGAGCTGCCGCGCATCACGCGTGGGCGCTACGCCGAGGGCGCCGTGGACGAGGACCTTCAGGTCAAGCTCTACGCGCCCGAGTCCGGCGGCCTCGTCCCCATCGAGCAGCTCTCCCGCGGCACCCGCGACCAGGTCGCGCTCGTGCAGCGCCTGGAGATCGCGCGCCTGCTCGACCCCACCGCCGGCAGCGCCCCGCTGCTGCTCGACGACCCCTTCGCGCACTTCGACCCCGAGCGCCTGCGACTCGGCGCGGAGCTGCTCGCGGAGGTCGCCGCCAGCCGCCAGGTGATCCTCTTCACCGAGGACCCCGAGGTCGCACGAAGGGTCTGCGAGGCCTGCGCCTCCTGCGCGCAAATTGAGCTTCCCGACCCCGTCCACCAGGGTCCCGACACCCGGCCGGAGCCCGCCACTCCGAAGGCGAGCGCCGCGGGTGCCTTGGCCGGCGCGTGACGCCGGCAGCGTAGAACCCACGGACTTGCTGCTGGCCGCCAGATATTCTGGCGTACCTTACGTAGGTTACGTAGGAGACCCTTGAACCGAAAGGACCGCAGTGGCTACTGACCTGCTGGCGAGGATACGCGGCGAACTCGAGGAGCGCATGGCGCAGCTGCGCCCGCTGCTCAGCGAGTACGAGCGCCTGCTCGCAGCCACTGACACGCTCGCCGCAATGGACGCGGGGGCAGCGGCCCCCAAAAAACCCCGCGCGCGGGCGGCTCCGACCACCGAGCGAACCCCCACCCCGCTGGCGCGCCGGCGCGGGCGCCCACCGCGCAGCTCGGCGGCCGGGGTGTTCGCACTGGCGATGTCGCTGCGTACCACCCCCGTGGTCCAGCCGGGCGCGCGCGCGCGGGTCGCCGAGACGTACCCGGCGCCCCACCCGACCGCCCGGGAGGTCGAGCGGGCGGCGCCCACACCAAGCGTAGAGAGAAACGGGACGGCTGCATCCGAACCGGCCGACGGCGACAGCGTACCCACGC
Source organism: uncultured Solirubrobacterales bacterium (assembly GCA_963715925.1). Classification (GTDB taxonomy): domain Bacteria; phylum Actinomycetota; class Thermoleophilia; order Solirubrobacterales; family Solirubrobacteraceae; genus Palsa-744. The sequence continues at coordinate 1,220,727 of OY970282.1, forward strand.
GCAAGCCCGCCTCGCCAGCCGCCGTGCAACAGGCGATCCTCGCGGCGCTCGAGCACGGCTCCCACACCGCGAGCGAGCTCGTGATGGTCACCGCGATGAGCACCCGCGAGATCCGTGGCGGCCTCAGCCGCCTCGCCGGACGGGGCACGATCGCGAAGGTCAAGCGCCACGGGGACGGCAAGAGCGCCTACGCGCTGCCCTCCGTCTCCGCGCGCGTATAGAGACGCTTTCGGCAGGTGTCGATCGCCTCCGGGTTGCTGTCCACCAGGACGAAGCGTCGTCCGAGCTTTGCGGCGGCCGCGCCCAGGGTGCCGGAGCCCGCGAAGAAGTCGAGGCACCAACCGCCGCGCTTGCTGGAGGCGGCGACCATCCTGCGAACGATGCCCTCCGGCTTCTGCGTGGGGTAGCCAGTCTTCTCCTTCCCGTTGGTAGCCACGATCGTGTGCCACCAAACATCGACCGGCAGCTTGCCGGCGGCTGAGCGCTCCGCTGTCTGCAGGCCGGGCGCCATGTAGGGCTCTCGGTCCACCTCATCGGAGTCGAAGTAGTAGGCCGCTGGGTCCTTCACGTACACCAAGATGGTGTCGTGCTTCGCGGGCCAGCGCTTCTTCGTCCTCGCGCCGTAGTCGTAGGCCCAGATGATCTCGTTGAGAAAGCAATCCTCCCCGAAGATCTGGTCGAGCAGGATCTTGCAGTAGTGCGCCTCGCGGTAGTCGATATGGAAGTAGAGCGTCCCATGCGAGGCCAGGAGCCGGCGAGCTTCCTCGAGTCGCGGGGCGATGAAGCCCATGTAGTCGTCGAAAATGTCGGCATATGCGCGACTGGCGATCTCGGTGGTCGCATAGCGACGACCCGCGAAACCTACGCGATCCCCTTCTGGGTCAGGCACGACCGAGATCTGAGTACGTGCCTGAGCGCGGCCAGTATTGAAAGGCGGATCGATGTAGATCAGGTCGAACGCGCCGCTGTCGAGGCGCGGAAGAACCTCGGCGTTGTCGGCTTGGATCAGGAGATCGTCATCCAAGCCGATCCGGTCGGGAAGATCGACGTCCTCGAGCAACCTCATGGCAGGCAAGCAAGATACGTCGAGGGTCAGACGGCCCCACCGGCAGCTTCACAGAGCCGTCGGATGGGCTCAAGCGGTGCCAGTATCGCTTGGGACATAACGCACAGACCCGCGTTCCGACGGAGGCACCCCATAGGCTGCGGGGATCCTCTTTCGCCCCCAGCCGAGACCTCCAACTTGACCAACACCATGTCGACACTGCTCGCCGAGGCATTCGAACGAGGCGCAACCGGTCATGGTTCACGTTTCTTCGATCCGGCGATCCGAGCCGCGATCAAGCTGCGTCGCGATGGCGAGACGCTTCAGATCCACTGCGCGAAGCGTGGCCGGTGGCCCAAGGCCAAGCCGGAGGAGATCGTGCGGCAACTCATGGTCCAGTGGCTCATCACCGAGCTCCGATACCCGCTGGCGCGTATCGCCGTGGAGTGGCCGATTCAGGTGGGCGCAGACTCCGAGCGCCAGCGTGCCGACATTGTTGTGTTCAGTGACGACGCGCAGACCGAGCCCTACATCATCATCGAGGTCAAGCGACCCACAATTACGGAGGGTGTCGAGCAGCTTCGCAGCTATCTTCGCTGGACTGGATGCTTCTTCGGCTGCTGGTGCAATGGCGACGATCCCGTATATCTCCTACGTGAAGAGCATCCCAGGACCGCGAAGGGCCCGTATACGTTCCGGGACATCAATCGACTGCCGAAGCTCGGCGAATCCCTGGACGAGGTTCTCCTGCCTCTGGCGCCCGTCGACCTGCGCCCAGTTCAAGACCTGCGGGGCTTGATCGAACGGCTGGAGCACGACGCGCTCTCAAATGCCGGGGTCGCGGCCTTTGATGAGCTGATGAAGCTCTTCTTCGCCAAGCTCTACGACGAGGTTAGGCCATACGCGAAGCGCAAGCAGCCGTGCCGGTTCCGCGTGGGGGTCACCGACGACAAGCAGCTCTACGAGCGCCTCGATGGCCTTTTCCAGGAGGCCAAGTCACGTCCGAATGCAGGGGACCTCTTCGAGCAGGGCGAGATCCTCAAGCTCCGGTCAGACGCCCTGCGACTATGCGCGTCTGCGCTCGAGCCGCTCTCGCTCGCTCACTCAGACCTGGAGGTTATTGACGCTGCATTTGAGTACCTCGTCAACCCCGAGCAGAAGGGGCAGAAGGGGCAATACTTCACCCCGCGACCCGTGGTGCGGATGGCGGTTGGCATGTTGTGCCCCCAAGACGGAGAAAAGGTCATCGACCCGGCCTGCGGCTCCGGAGGTTTTCTCATCCATTCGCTCCTGCATGTCCGACGGGAGAACGACTGGTCAGACGCCGAGGCATATCGCTACGCAAACGAGTATCTCTATGGCGTCGACTTCGACGAGAAACTCGTGCGGGTTGCGAAGATGAGCATGATCGTGGCCGGCGACGGAAAGGCCAATGTCCTTCGTGTCAACTCGCTCGATATCCGCGCGTGGCAGAACTCGCCCGCTGCGGATCGCATTGGAAAGTTCGAGAAGGATGTCGCTGACGGCAACTTCGAGCTCGTGCTGACCAACCCTCCTTTTTCTGGCAAGGTGAGCGGGCGCACTCAACTTGCCGCCTTCGATCTCTTTGAGCTTGCGTCCCGTCGATTGCTGATCGCAGATGATGATGAAGAGGCAGAGTACGTGGAGGGTGCGGACTCCGTCACCGCCCCTTTTACCTACCGGCCTGTCGCATCGATGAAGCGCGACATCCTGTTTCTCGAGCGAGGCCTTGACCTCCTGAGACCCGGTGGACGGATGGCCATCGTGCTCCCTCAGGGTAATCTCAATAATGTAGGCCTCATTGGTTTGCGGGATTACCTCCTGGGTCGGGCACGACTGCTCGGTGTCGTGGGGCTCCACTTCTTTACGTTTCGTCCGTTTGCCAGCATCAAGACGAGTGTCGTTTTCCTTCAGAAGTGGGGGGGCGTAGCCGGCCCTGCTCTGGATGACTATCCGGTGTTCATGGCCGTGAGTACAAGGCCGGGGAAGGACAATCGGGGACGTTACATCTACAGGACCGACGAGCAGGGAAGGTTGCTTGACGATCACGGCGAGTTGGTGGTCGAGACGAATCGACCGGCCGCATTGGAAAGCGATCTCGATGACATCTCACGAGCTTTTGACGACTGGCGCATGGACCACGGCATCCAGTTTTAGCGATGGCGGCCACATGGACCACAAGGGTCACTGACATCAGGCGAGCGGGCCGCGGTGACCCAGACTACTTTGATCCCCGCGTCGAAGTGGTCACGAACGGGTTGCATCGCATCCGCGCCATGCCGCTCGGAGCCCATGTTCAATCAGCCTGGCGCGGTGTTGCTCCGTGCTATCAGCCGGATGGTGAGGTGCGAGTGATCAAGACTGCCAATGTACGCAGGTTTGAGTTGGGAGCCCTACCTGCGCAATATGTCTCCAAGGAGTTTGCCACCGCGAACCCGCAAGCCCTGGTCCCATATGGCTCGCTGCTCATCACGGCAACTGGCGTTGGCTCGGCTGGGCGCACGTTCGTCAAGCTTGACCGTACACCGATGCTCGCAGATGGACATGTGACAATCGTAGCGCTGGGGAGTCTCGCGCGAGCGAGTTATCTATGTGCGTTTCTCCAGTCGCCGATTGGCAGACAGCAGCTGCTTCGACTCAGGCGAGGGTCATCTCGTCAAATCGAGATATACCCAGAAGACATCCTCTCAGTGCTCGTTCCGCCGTTGACGCTGGAGCGCCGGCGATCGATCTCAAGGCGCTGGCTGAGAGCAGCCGAGGGTGTCCGCGAGTCATCCGCCTCGACGCGCGAGGCCGAGCGCCGGATCGCCGCGTTCGTCGGATTCGACGAGTCGTTCGAGGCAAGCTCGAGCGACTCCACCTGGAGCCTCGATGTGTCCAAGCTCAAGATGTCGAAGCGCATCGACGCAGAGTATGCGAGCCCGGCGGTAGAACGGTTGCGGGAGCTCGTTGTCAAAACAGGCGCTCTGCCGCTCTCGGCATTGACGTCGTCGGTCAGGAAGGGAGTGCAGCCTGAGCGGTACGTGGAGGATGGCTCCGTTCGCGTCGTGAAGTCCAAGGATGTCAACTACCCCGAATTGGATCTCCAGGCGTGCGAAACCACCGACGACACCGAGTGGCCGTACTATCTCACGGGCGGTGAGGTACTCCTCAATACCACCGGTGAAGGCACCCTCGGACGAGCCGGCGTGGTGCCGACCGATGTAGACGACGAACGACCGATGGTCCCAGCGGTGGACGTATGCGTGCTGGAGGTCGACCGTTCGACTGTGCTGCCCGAGTACTTGGCGCTCTATCTCAATTCAGCGATCGGACGCCGGTTGACAGCATCGCTCCAGACAGGTTCCTCTGGCCAGCAACATCTATACCCAGGGCACTTCCCGCTCATCCCTATTCCGCTCCCACGAACCCGGAACGGACATCCAGACCTGCGCTGGCAGCAGCGGACAGTCGCGATCGCAGACAGACGCGTACAAGCGCTGGCGGCAGCACGCACAGTTGCCGCAAAGCTCGACGAGGAATTCCTGGCCACGATCGGGGCACCGGTGGATCTCTCGGTGCTGCCGTCGTAATCCTTCGACGCGATCACCCAGCCTTCCTCGCCGAGCTCGTAGACGGTCATCAACAGCACGCGGGTCGAGTAGTTGGCGGCACCTACGGCCCAGCACCACTCGGCTACCTCAACAGCGTCGATGAGCTGGCGGACGGTCGGCGGGTCTTCCATAATGCTTCCATAGCGTCGCGACGGCACGGGGGCCGAGACAGGTCGTGCAGCGATGTTCGGCAATCTGCCGTACAATGCCCGGTATGGCTACCGTCACGATTCGAGAGTTGGGCCGCCAAGTCAGCGGCGTGGTCAACGAGGTCAGAACCACCGGGCGACCGACGTTCGTCACGCATCGCGGCACCCCCGTCGCCGTCCTGCTGCCGCTCGACACGGAGCAGTTGGAGGACTAAGTGCTCGCCAACGCGCCCGAGTACGTCACCTCGATGCGCGCCGCCGACGAGGCGATCGAGCGGGGCGAGCCCGGCGTGGCGCTCGCCGACGCCATCGCGGAGTTCGAGGCCTGACGCACAAGGGCGTCGGGTGCGCCGGGGTCGGCTGAGCTCACCACCAGCCCCGCGTCGTTGATGCCGGCGCACAGCGAGGCCGACGGGCACGACAGCGCCGCAAGGCCGTCGGCGCCTTGCGCGGCGCTCGTCACGCGCCAAGCTGACGCGCTCGCGGCGGGGTTGACGGTTGTGAGGTCGTGCCAAAAGCCGCGTGTTTGCAGGGGATTCGAAGCTACGGAGAGGGCGGGATTCGAACCCGCGATGGAGTTTAACCCCCATACTCGCTTAGCAGGCGAGTGCCTTCAGCCACTCGGCCACCTCTCCTCGAGGTCGGGAGGCCAGTGTAAAGCCTCGGATCGCAATGCGCGAGAACCTGGGGGTGGGCCATCGCCAGCCCACCCACGAGGGCGAACCGTCGTAGCATCTGCCAAGACCTCGTCGAGGACACCCCCGGAAGGGTGGCAGAGCGGTTGAATGCGGCGGTCTTGAAAACCGTTGGCGGCGGCAACGTCGCTCGGGGGTTCGAATCCCCCCCCTTCCGCTTGTAGGCCTAGATTCCGCTTATTTGCAGGGGATTTTGACCTTCTGGGGTGCGGCTCGGCCGGTGTGGTGGGACCGCAGGAGTCGATCGTGACGGTGATCGAAGAGTGCCCCATGAACTTGCTGACCTTGTCGATCGTGATACCGAGGTATGGGGGGACGGGCATAAGTACTTAAAAATCGAGCACCGTATAACTATTGTTGGACAAGGTTTAAAAAGTTATACACAACACCCAAGCCCTCGACCGCCGTCCACTCCGCCGACCACGAGCTCTCCGCCCTGGCACCTCGGCTACCGCCGTGGCGGTGCCCCGCCGGCCCGACCGGCACGCCGCCGGTGACCAGCCGCTCGACGGCCCGCTCAGCGCCGAGCGGCGCAGCTACCTGAGAACGGGCCTCGAAATGGTCGGCACGCCCGTTCCGCGACACGCTCCAGGGGCGCCCGGTGGAGCGCCCTCCGGATGCGCGGCTATTTCTTCATGCCGTGTTTCATCGCCGGGTGGTGCTTCATCGCGTGGTGGTGCTTCATCGCCGGATGCTTCATCGCCGGGTGCGAAGCCTGGGCGGCCGCGGGGATGGCGAGCGCCGCCAGCGACGCGCCGAGCGCGATGAGCCTGTGCGTGGAACGAGTGGTGTGCATGTCTCCTCCAGTGTGGGGAATGGTCGCGCCCTAGTGCAGCGGACACCTCTTACAACTTCCTTACGTGCCGCTCGGCGCCGGAGGTCTACGGGGCAGGCACCCCACCGTGAACACGGGGCAGGGAGGCCCCGTGTTCAGCACCGCGGTGCGCAACCTGCCCGCGCGGACGATCTCCCCCCTGCCCAACTGCCAATGCTCACATGCGCGCGGGCCTCGGGGGGCGCGTAAGGGATCGGCAATATCTGCGTGCGACCATTCACGGCATGTTCGTACTGATCGTGTTCGCGTTCGTCGCCGGCGCCGCCACCGCGGTCTCCCCGTGTGTGCTGCCGGTCCTGCCGGTCGCGCTCTCCGCCGGCGTGACCGGCGGGCGGCGGCGGCCGCTGGGCGTGGTGACCGGTCTGGCGCTCTCGTTCACTTTCGCGACCGTCGCGTTGGTGTACGTGATCTCCGCGTTCGGTCTCCCCGACTCCCTGCTGCGGACGCTCGCGATCCTCGCGCTCGCCGGCTTCGGGATCTGCCTGCTCGTGCCATGGCTCGGCGACCGTCTGGAGGCGCGCCTCAGCCGCCTCGGCCCGAGCGGCGGGGTGGGCGCCGGGACGGACTCGGAGGGCCGCCGGCGTGAAGGCTTCTGGTCGGGGATGGTGGTCGGCGGTGGGCTCGGGTTCGTGTACGCGCCGTGCGCCGGGCCGATCCTCGCGGGGGTCATCACGGTCTCCGCCTCCCAGACCTTCACCGCCGGGCGCCTCGCGGTGGCGCTGGCGTATGGAATCGGCTCGGCCGTCGTGCTGTACGTGCTGATGCTCGGCGGGCGGCGGCTCACCGGCCCCCTCGCGCGGCGCTCCCCCCGCTTTCAGATGGCGATGGGCGCCGTGATGGTGCTGATCGCGTTCGCGATGCTGCGCAACTACGACACCCGCTTCGAGACCTCGATCGCGAGCGACCTCCCCTCGTTCCTGACCGACCCCACCAAGGGCCTCGAGACCAGCCACGCCGCGACGGTCCAGCTCGCCGCGCTGCGCGGTCGCAAGGCGCGGCAGGCCGCCGGCCTGCGCCAGGCCGACGCGGGGCTGACCCTGCCGGTGCTCGGCCCCGCGCCGGAATTCGTGGACACCGAGAAGTGGTTCAACACCCCCGGGGGCCAGCCGGTGCCGCTCTCCTCCCTGCGCGGCCACGTGGTGCTCGTGGACTTCTGGACCTACACCTGCATCAACTGCATCCGCACCCTCCCCTACGTGAACGCGTGGTACGCCAAGTACCACGCGCAGGGCTTCGAGGTCATCGGCGTGCACACCCCCGAGTTCCCCTTCGAGCACTCCGCCGCCAACGTCGCGGCCGCGATCGCCCAGAACGGGATCCACTACCCCGTGGTGCAGGACAACGAATACGGCACGTGGAACGCCTACAACAACCAGTACTGGCCCGCCGAGTACCTGATCGACGCCCGTGGGCGCATCCGCCTGGAGGACTTCGGCGAGGGCGACTACGGCGCCAAGGAGCGCGCGATCCGCAGCCTGCTCGTCGAAGCCGGCGCCACCGGCCTCTCCGGGCCGACCCACGTCCACGCGCTGGCGCCCTCCGAAGCGGAACTCACGCCCGAGTCCTACCTCGGCACCGAACGCGGGGAACGCTTCACCACCGGGGGGGCGGGAATTTCCATCACGCCCGGGGTGCACGACTACGGGCCGCTACCCTCCTCCCCGCCGCCGCTCAGCGAGCTGCGCCTCGCCGGGGCGCTGCGTGTCGAACCGTGGAGCCTCACCCCGGTGAGCGCCGGCGCCGCGGTGCAGTTGCGCTTCACCGCGCGGCGCGTGTACCTCGTGATGGGCTCGCCGGGCCACCCCCGCCCCGTGCGGGTGCTGCTCGACGGACGGCCGATCCCACAGTCGGTGGCCGGCACCAACGTGCACGACGGGACCGCCATGGTGCAGTTGCAGGACGTGTACAACCTCGTCGACCTCCCCTCTGTGCAGACCCACACCCTCACCGTGGAGTTCCCTCCGGGGGTGTCCGTCTACGACTTCACCTTCGGTTGAGCCGTCCTCACTGCCATGATCGCCGTAGCGATGCACCCCGCCCCCGAGACCGCCCCCCGCGCGTCGGTGCTGGTCGTGGACGACGAGCCCACGATCGGCGAGGTCGTGGCGCGCTACCTGGAGCGCGCCGGCTACCACGCGCGCGTCGCCGGCGACGGCCCCCAGGCGCTCGCCCTCTGCGCGCAAAGCCCGCCCGACCTCGTCGTGCTCGACATCATGCTCCCCGGGATCGACGGCCTGGAGGTGATGCGCCGCCTGCGCGAGGGCGAGAGCTCGCCCGCGCGCGTGATCCTGCTCACCGCCCGCGGCCGCGAGGCCGAGCGGATCGTCGGGCTGCGCCGCGGCGCCGACGACTACGTCGTCAAGCCCTTCTCCCCCGGCGAGCTCGTGGCGCGCGTGGAAGCCGTGCTGCGCCGCGAGCGCCCCGCGGCGCCGCGCGCGCCGGTGCTCGAGTTCGAGGGGCTGCGCATCGAGCCGGCGACCAGAACCGTGGTGGTGGGCGAGCGCGAGGTGGCGCTGACCGTGCGCGAGTTCGACCTGCTCCTGTTCCTCGCCCTGCACCCCGGGCAGGTGTTCTCGCGCGACCGCCTGATGGAGTCGGTGTGGCAGCTCCCCGACTACACCGACTCCTCGACCGTCACCGTCCACATCCGCCGCCTGCGCGCCAAGCTCGAGCCCGACCCCGAGCGCCCGCGCTACATCCAAACGGTGTGGGGCGTCGGCTACCGCTTCCGGCCCGTGGGGCGCGCGCCGGGCGAGGAGCCCCGTGAGACGCTTCGCAGCGACAGGGCGCCCCGATGAGACGCCGCGCGAGGGCCAAGGAGCAGCTGCGACGCCTCGCGAGCAGCGAGGGGCGCCCGTGAGACGCTCGGTGTGGGGCTCCGTCCCGGTGCTGGCGCTGGCCCTGGCCCTGGCGTGCGCGGTGATGGCCGCGATCGGCGGTTCGGTGGTCACGACCGTCGAGATCCTGCTCCCCGTCGGCCTGCTCGCGCTCGCGCTCGCGCAGCTCGCCGACCTCGGCCGCCTGCCGCTGCCCACGCTGCACCACCGCTTCGAGCTCGGGGTCGTCCTCGCGCTCGGGCAGCTCCTCGCCGCCTTCGCGGTCGGGGCGGCCGTCATGTTCGTCTCACCGCACGACGCCTGGATGACCGTCGCGATCCTGCTGTTCGCCGCGGTCGTCGCGACTCGCGCGGCGCAGCTCTTGCTGCGTGGGGTCGTGCGCGACGTCGGTGCGATCCGCGCGGGCCTGCACGCGATGGAGCGCGGCGAGCGGGACATCTCAATCGAGGCCCACTCCGGCCGCGAGCTCGAGGACCTCGCGCGCACCGCCAACCGCATGATCGCGGCGCTCGCCGCCGAGGAGCGCGCCCGCGACACCGCCGACGCCGCCCGCCGCCAGGTGATCGCAGCGGTTTCGCACGACCTGCGCACGCCGCTCTCCACGCTGCGGCTGCTCACCGCCGCGCTCGAGGACGAGCTCGTGGACCCCGCGACCGCGCGCCGCTACGTGCGCACGATGGGTGCGCACGTGCGCACCCTCGGGACGCTGATCGACGACCTCTTCGAGCTCGCCTGCCTGGACGCGGGCGAGGTCGCGTGGAGCACCGGGGCGGTGGACCTCGCCGAGCTGGTCGGGGAGGCGTGCGAGCTGGTGCGCCCCACGACCGAGGCCGCGGGCGTAGCTCTCAGAGCGGAGCTCCCCGCGGATCTCGCCCCCGCGGACGCCAACCCCGACCAGCTCCGGCGGGTGCTCCTGAACCTGCTGCAGAACGCGATCCACCACACTCCCCCGGACGGCTCCGTCGCGATCCGGGCGGCCGCGGCGAACGGCACCGTCGAGGTCGAGGTCGCCGACACCGGCGCGGGGATCGCCCCGGAGGACCGCCCGCACGTGTTCGAGCCGTTCTACCGCGGCGGCGCCGACGCCGCCCGCACGGGACCCGGCAGTGGGCTCGGGCTGGCGATCGCGCGCGCGATCGTCGAGGCCCACGGGGGTCGCATCTGGCTCGCCGACGCCCCCGGGGGGACACAGGTCCGCTTCACGCTGCCCGCCGCCACGCCCGCCGCGCGGTCGCTTTCGCGGGCGGGGTGACAGCTCGCCGCACGCCCCGCCGGCGCGCCGACGGGACCGCCGAGCGCTGCGCACAACTCGCGTGGCAACATGCGTGTCGGGCTCTCGCGCCCAGGGCGACCTCAGTAGTACAGCTTGCCGGTGGTCTGCACCGTCATCGGGTAGGTGCTGGACCTCCGGTTGATCGCTCCGTACAGCCCGCCGGTCCCGTGGGCGTGCGCGTAGCGGCCCGTGCCGTGGCTGACCGACAGGGAGCCCCCGAACGTGGAGTAGGCACTCGTCGAGTGCAGCGTCCCGTGGCCGCTGCCACTGATCGAGCCGCCCCCCTGGACGTAGATCGTGAACGAGGCGTACACCGTGGGACCGATGTTGAAGTTCACCCGCACCTTCCCCGGGATCGTCCCCGTGACCGGGCCTTCCTCGACCAGGTTGGAGCCCGAGTTGCTGACCATGTGCAGGTGGCCTTCGTCTTTCACGCTCACCACGTGCGCCGCCCTTGCGGTGACCGCGTGCGAGGCCGCGACCCCGACGAGGCCCGCGCCCGCCACGGAGGCCACCAGCGCCGCGCCCAACACCTGCGCGCGCCTCACGCGAGCGCGAGCCAAGCCACCGGGACCGCGCAGTGCTGGAACAGGGGGGCTGAGGTCCTGTGGGTGTAGATGGTTTCGCATTCTCGTACAGCCGCTTGGCATCGTCGGTGGACCTGTGCTCGTGATTTCGCGCCTTGCAGAAATCCGAACATCGGGAACGCAGTTTACCAGTATGTTGGCGTCCGGTGTGCAGGTTCTCCCTCTGGACATGTAGCGCACAGTCTACACGCCGCGACCCCGGCGGAGACGCTCAAAGGAGCGTCAGTCCCGCCCCGACCACACTTCCGCCCATCGGAGAGTGGATGCGAAACATGGTGGGATTATGATCGGCCCCCTGAGCGCCGCGCTCCCTCCGCCTTTACTTTCTGTGACGCTATAGTAAAGGCGTGCCGCGCGTGTCCTCCAAGAACCAGGTCACCCTTCCCGTCGAGACGATGCGTGCCGCTGGCCTACGGGCGGGCGACGAGGTGACGGTGCGCCCGCTCGGCGACGGCGAGGTTATCATCGCCACTCGCGGCTCTCGGATCAGCCGCCACGCCGGCATCGCGACCGGCATCTACCGCGACGGGGAACTCGACTCCCTCCGCGACGAGTGGAACCGCTGATCCTCGATGCCAGCGTCCTGATCGGACTGCTGGACACCGCGGACGCCCATCACGCCCAGGCCATCCAGGACACCGAAGCCGCCGACCGGACGGGCCGCCGCCTGCTGGTCCCCGCCAGCGCCTACAGCGAGGCCCTCGTCGCGTTCGCACGGGTAAACCGCATCAAGGACGCCCGCGAAGCAATCGCGGCGATGGGGTTCACGATCGCCCCGCTCACAGCGCCTGTCGCCGAGTACGCCGCCGAACTACGAGCGCGCCACGAGCGGCTGCGCTTCCCCGACGCGATCGTCCTCGCCTGTGCCCACGAGCGCGGCGGCGAACTCCTCAGCTACGACCACGCCCTGGCCCGCCTCGCCCGCCAGCGGCACTCCGATGGCTAGCGCCGCCACGGGCGCCGCCACGCTCAGGTAGACACAGATGCTATTGTGTCGCACATGGAGATCGGTATGCGTGAGCTGCGCAATCACACGGCCGACGTGATCGAGCGCGTGCGCCACGGCGAGTCACTGACGCTGACGGTCAACCGCCAGCCGGTCGCCGACATCGTGCCTCACGCCCGGCGCCCGCAGGCGATGCGCGCTGCGGACATCATCGCGATCCGCGAGCGCCACGGCGCGGACGCAGAGCTGTTCCGCACACTCGATGAGCTCGCGGGCGCGACGGTCGACGAGCTGTGGCCTCCCGCGGCCTAGCCGACACGTCGGTGTTCGTCGCCACCGAGGCCGGGCGTCCGCTCGGCGCGCTGGCCGACGAGCTGTCGATCGCGACCGTCACGCTCACCGAGCTGGAGCTCGGCGTGCTCGCCGCCGGGCTGGCGGACCGTGCGCGTCGGCTGCGCACCTTCAGCGCTGTGCGCGATGGGCTCGCCGCGCTGCCGCTCGACGAGCAGGTCGCCTCACGCCTGGCCGAGCTGCTCGCGCAGCTACGCGCAAGCGGCCGCAGACCGAAGCTCTTCGACACGATCATCGCTGCCACGGCGCTGCACCATGATCTGCCCGTCTACACCCAGGACGACGACTTCGAAACAATCGCCGCTGTTCACGACGCGCTACGCGTCGAGCGCGTCTAGCGACCCCGGGGAAACGACCGTGGACGGGCGCCGGGGACCTCACCGTGCCATTACGCCACAAAGGCGGCTACCGTGGTCAGCGGCGGACAGCGGCGGACAGCGAATACACGGTCGCGCCGGTACCGCAGCGGTAGAAAAATCGAGAGCCGACGTCGGGAATCGAACCCGAAACCTCCGCGTTACGAATGCGGTGCTCTACCAATTGAGCTACGTCGGCATTGTGCTCAGCAAGCATCGTACCGGCGCCCGACAGAACCTGTAAGGGGCAGCCGCAAACCGCATATTCATAGGCTCGTGGGCGGCAGAGTGCGACCCGACCGCGGGAGCACCCGCCCTGTGATGCGACCGGCGCCACCGTCTCTGAGCGTCCCGTCGCCGAGCTCGGCCCCGTACGCGCACGTCAATGGGTGTCCAGCATCCAGCTGGCCGACCTCTGGGCGACACGGTGTGCCGTTGATGACCTACAACACCAAGGACTTCCAGATCATCGCCGACGAGGTCGACCTCCGCGAGCCTTGAGGCTGGCGTTTCGGCGTTTGGGTCCGCTCGCCGGTGCCACGCTCGAAAGCTGCGGGGTGTCAACGGAAACCTACGCGCCGGTGGTGACCATGCCGGCCGCTTTGGGGCTGCGTTGGGTGAGCCGTATGCGCAGGCCCTTAGGGATGGTGACGAAGTTGTAGTACTCGCTTACCGGGCCGGCTGTGCTGTCGAGTTCGATGTGGAAGTTGCGGGCGATCATCGCGAGCGCGGTCTTTGCCTCTAGGAACGCGAGGTTGCGTCCTGGGCAGAACCGTGGGCCTGCGCCGAACGTCAGGACCTTCGGTGCGCTCTCCGCCTCGTCCTGAAGCAGCCGGTCGGGGTCGAACCCGTCGCCGAGGTTTGGGTAGCGCAGCAGCATGAGTAGCTGGGTGCCGGCGGGTATGTGGGTGTCGCAGATCGTGGTGTCCGCTAGGGGTTCGGCGGTTATGAGCGGGGTCACGCCCTTCACCCGTAGCGACTCGTGTAGCACCGCCTCGGTGTAGTTGAGGCTACCGATGACCCCGTAGTCGCCCGGGAGCGGGTCCTCGCCCAGCGCCTCGCTTGCCTCCGCCGCGAGTTGTGCCTGTACGTCGGGGTGGGTCGCCAACAGCCAGATCGTCCAGCCGAGCGTGTGCGCGGTCGTGTCCTCGCCCGCGAACAGCAGGATCAGGGTGTTGCCGATGATTTCGCTGTCGGTGAACTTGTCCTCGGTCTGCTGGGCGGCGATCATGCTCTCCAAGAAGTTCTCGGGTGCCTCGCGCAACTCGGGCCTGGCGGCGATCCTCTGCCTGGCCTGCTCGATGAACTGCCCCGTCGCGCGGTGCAGCTCTGCCAGCGACCGATCCAGCGCCCGGTCGGCGGGCAGCTTAATCCACCGCCAGTACGGGAACGGGGCGGCGATGCGCCGGATGAGCATCCCGAAAGCCCGCTGGATGTGCTCCTGCAACTCCCCTTCACGGCGCTCCAGCGTGTTCAGGTCGTGGCCGAACGCGAGCGCGGAGGTGATATCCAGGCTGTAGGAGGTCAACTCCTGGCCGATCTCAAGCACCCGGCCCGCCAGGGCCGCCTCGGACAGCCGCCGGTACAGACGCTCGGTGCTCGTGCGTATCACCCCGTAGTAGCGGTGCAGGTGGTTGGTGTTCAGAGCGGTGATGACTAGGCGTCGCTGGCGCTTCCACTGCTCGCCCTCGGCGGTGAACACCCCCGAGAGGCCCATCTCATCGAAGACGACCTGCTGCTTTGACCAGCGCCGGAAACCCTCGGGGCGCTCCCGCAGGATCATGTTGACCGCGTCGGCGTCTGAGATGCCGACGACGCGCAGCCGGCCGATATCGACACGCAAGATCGGTCCATACTGATCCGCCCACCGTTCGCAGACTGTGTGTAGGCGGGAGGCGCGCGCCAACTGGTGCGCGTTACCGAGCAGCGGGAGACCCGGAGGCCCCGGAAGCTCATCGATAGTACGCGCCATCGGCCGTCTACCTCCGCCCTTAATTGAGCTCGCCGCCGACATGGCGGCGCGAGAGGCGACTGTAGCGGAAATGGCCCGCCACGAGTCGCCGCTGGCCGCGCACTTCTGGGCACAATCGGCGCGCGGGGGGCTTGTCCCATCGGGTATACGCGCTTTACACCCAACCCCTGGAAGGGAGGCCGCCTGGCCTCCCTCACAGCGCCCCCAGCGCCTCCAGCAGGGAGTCCCCGTGTTTCTCGCAGAAGGCGGGGCCGATGCCGCGAATCTCGATCATCTCCTCGGTGCTTGTTGGGCGGCGGCGCAGGATCTCCTCTAGCACTGTGTTCGCCGCCACTGTGAACGCCGGCTTGCCCTCCGCCTGGCCCAGGCGCCACACCCTCAGCTTCTCGTACTGCACCTCGTCCACCGGTTCGGGGAGTGGCGGGGAGTTGTGGGAGGCCGGGTCGGTGGGCTCCGCGGAGCCGTTGAGGGCATACCCGTTTGGGGTGGCGTTGCGCGCGGATCCCGTGGAGCCGTTGAGCGCCACGCCCGCCGCGTTGAGCGCTGAGCTCGCCGACCTGCCTGGCCCCGCTGAACCGTTGCGTGCCGCGCCCGCTGACCCGTTGAGCGCTGAGCTCGCTGACCCGTTGAGCGCAGGCCCCGTTGCCCGCGTGCGCTTCGGGCTGTGCGCGCCTGCCGCGATTGCCTGCTCGAGCTCTGGGTCCGGGTCGCACACGCTGCAGCACCGGCCTTCCCGTGCGCCTTCCTGGGAATCCCCGAAGTGCTCGAGGATCTGGCGGCGGCGGCACTCCTCTCCGTTTGCGATGAACTTCTCGATCGCTCTGTACGAGTCCCACCCCCGGTCCTTCGCTGCCTTGATCGCCTGGTACGCCGCTCGCCCGTCCAGCTGGCCCGTGAGACGCACCCGCAGCACCCCCCTCGCGCCCGGCTGCAGCTCCGCCGCGCCCGCCCGCTCGGCGATCGACAGCAGCACTCGCTCGGTGTCGTCCAACTCGCGCGGCGCGATCTCTGCCACACCCGCGTGCGCGCGCCGGCTCAGGCGGTTTGTGTACGCGCGCACGTCCTCCACGCTTGTCTGTCGCTCCGTGTTGAAGCGAATCAGCCGCCCGAGATCCATCCGCGAGGCGAGCAGCACCGCGCGCGCCGGCTTACCGTCGCGACCCCCTCTGCCGGCCTCCTGGTAGTACGCCTCCAGGCTCGTCGGGATCGCCCAGTGCGCCACCGTACGCACGTCGGCCTTGTCCACCCCCATCCCGAACGCGTTTGTCGCCACCACCACCTCCGCTCTTCCCGCCATGAACGCCTCCTGGGCGCGCCGGCGCTCCTCCGGGCGCAGGCCCGCGTGGTATGCCACCGTCGCGATCCCCCTCCCCGCGATCGTCTCGGCCACCTCCTCGGTGTCCTTGCGCGTGCCGCAGTACACGATCGCCGGCCGCGCGTTTTGGCTCTCCAGCACGTGCATCAGCGCTTTGCGCTTGCGCGCCACCGCCCCCTTGCCTTCCACGCTCACCACGTCGAACACCAGGTTCGGCCGGTCGAAGCCCGAGCTCACCCCGACCCACTCCCTCAGCCCCAGCTTCGCCGCGATCTCCTTCGCCACGCGCGGGGTCGCCGTCGCCGTCGCCGCCATCACCGGCGGGCGCCCGAGCGCTGCGATCGCGCCGTGCAAGCGCAGGTAATCCGGTCTGAAGTCGTGGCCCCACTCCGCCACGCAGTGCGCCTCGTCCACCACGAACAGCCCCACCCTGCGCGTTCCCAATACCTCTCTGAACGCGCGCGAGGCGAAGCGCTCCGGGGCCGCCAGCACCAGCTGCGCCCACCCCGATTCGATGTCCATCAGTGCCCGCGCGTTGTGGCCCTCCTCCATCCCCGAGGCCAACATCACCGCCTTCACCCCCGTCTGCTCCAGACGCTTCCACTGGTCTGTCATCAGCGCGATCAGCGGGCTCACCACCACCACCAATGGTTGGGTGGGCATCCCACCCATTGCCAGCGCCGGCAGCTGGTAGCACAGCGACTTCCCCGCCCCCGTCGGCATCACCACCAAGCTGTCGCTCCCTCCCAGCGCCGCCGCCACGGCCTCGCGCTGGCCCGCCCTGAACTCCTTCAGGCCGAAGCGCTCCAACAGCTCCTCGGGCTCCGGCGGCGGGCCTACGTCCTGCGCCTGCGCGTCCACCACCTCCCGCAATTCGCCCGCCGGGCTCTTCAGCGCCGCGCGCTGCTCTTGATCGAGCGTCTCCCACAGCTCCCGCGCCTGGCTCAACACCCCCCGCGCGCGGGCGCCCGCCACCCGGTCTCCCGGGCTCGCCTCGAGCTCGCGCTTCGCGGCTTCGATCGCCGCCAGTATCTCCTTCATCCCCGGGACCGTAGCTCGCGCTCCGGCCGGTACGCTCGCCTCAGGGACTGCGCCTGCTCCACACCACGCGCGCGCCCTTCGCCGGCACCAGGGTGATCGCGCGGCGGCGGCGGCGCTCCCCCTCCCTGAGCCTCCTCCTGCTCGGCGGGAGGCTTGGCTTCAGCTCGCCCAGGATCGTGCTCAGCATCAGCTTCATCTCGAGCATCGCGAACGACGCCCCGATGCACCGCCTGATGCCCCCGCCGAACGGGATCCACGAGAAGGTCTCTGGCTGGCTGTCGATGAAGCGCTCCGGGCGGAACTCCTCCGGAGCCTCGTACACCTTTGGGTCGCGGTTCGTGAGGTATATCGACGGCGCCACCCGCGTGCCCTCCGGCAGCTCGTGCTCGCCCACCCGCAGCGGCTCCCCGAGGACCCTGACCACCATCGGCACCACCGGTCGCACCCGCATCGTCTCGCTCACTACCGCCTGCATGTACTCGTCGCCCGCGCCCGCGTCGATCTCGGCCGTCAGCCTCGCGAGCTTCTCTGGGTGGCGGACCAAGCGCTCGATCGCCCACGCCACGGACGTCGCCGTCGTCTCGTGCCCCGCCAGCAGCAGCGTCACCAACTCGTCGCGCAGCTCCGCGTCGGTCATCTCGACGCCCTCCTCGTCGCGCGCCTGCATCAGCAGCGAGAGAATGTCCCTGCGCTCGCCGAGGTCCGTCTGCGCACGCCTGCGCGCGATCTCCGCGTACACCTCCTCGTCGAGGCGGTCCAGTGCCCGCCCGAACGACCCCTTCGGGCGCTCCATCGTCGGGCGGCTCAACGCCACGCGCAGCAGTGTCGGCAGCCGCAGCGGCTCGAACAGGCCCCCGATCGCGCTCCGCAGTGGGTCCATCCGCTCCGCCTCCACCCCGAACACCGCCCGCAGGATCACCTCCAGCGTGATCGCCCTTGTGCGCTCCTGCACGCTCATCGGCTCCCCCACCGGCCACGTCTCCACATCGCGTCGCGTCGCCGCCACAATCGTCTCCTCGTACTCCTTCATCCGCTCCCCGTGGAACGGCGGCAACAGCAGGCGCCGCTGGCGGATGTGCTCCGGGCCAGTCAGCGTCAGCACCGAGCTCGGCCCCATCACCGGGGCAATCGGGGACCCCCCCGCCGCCGACGGCGCCACCTCCGGCGAGGCTGTGAACACCTGCTTCACCCTCTCCGCCCCGCTCACGATCACTATTCGCCGCCCGCTCGGGAAGAACCGCAGGGTGAACATCTCCCCATACCGCTCCCCGCAGTAGTCGAGCACCCACGGCAGCGACACCGCCCATGCCACCGTCTGGGCCACCGCCGGCCACCTCGGCCCCTTCGGCATCGAGGTCGTCGGCTGCTGCTCCGCCGCGGGGAGGGTTCCTGCTGCGCTCGCCATTGCCCCAGGCTAGCGCGGCCCGGACAGTCGCGACCTAGTGGAGGCGGATCGTTGTCGAGTGGGCTGGACGTCGATGGTTGTCGAGGGGGGTGAGGTGTGCTTAACTTTTTGGGTTGTGTATAACAATTATTATACTTGATCAGCGCGGGGCGGGGCGATCCACGATCGGCCGACGTCTCCTGCGCGGGGGGGCCGAGCGCGCTCGCGCGCGCGCTTCGAACTCTGCCAGCGCCAGCGCCAACCTTCCCTGCGCGCGCTCCACCTCCTCCTCGGTCAAGCGTTCCGGCTGGCGATCCACGTAGCTCAGCAGCATCCTCGCCGGCACCACCCGCACCCCCTTGCGCCGGCTCAACGGCCGGTCCACCCACGCGCGGCTGAACACCACCAGCGGCTCCACGTGCTCTTCCACGATCGCCTCGATCGCCTTGCGCTGGGCCTGCGCCTGCCCCAGCACCGAGCCGTGCAGCCGCGCCACCCGCACCGGGCCCGGGTTGCTCTTCGTCTCCACCGTGAACACCCCCCCGGGGCCGATCAGGATGTGATCCACGTTGCCCCGCCCCATGCTCGCGTCGTGCACCACATGCCACCCCCGCTCGCCCAGCCCTTCGAGCAGCGCCCCTACCTGCTCTTCCCCCTTCGCCCCCCGGTCGTGGCGATCCACCTGCGGCAGCACGAAGCGGGAGATCAGGAAGATCACGCTGAGCAGCGCCACCTCCGCGCCCAGGAAGCGCGGGTCCTGCCAGCCGAAGCGCCGGCCCATCAGCATCGTCGCCACCGCCAACCCCCCCAACATCAGCAGCGTGCGCATCCGCAACCGCTGCACGATCGAGCGGGTGTACTGCCCGGCCGCCCGGGCCATCGGGTCGCGTTCGAGGGCCACCACGTTCGACATCGGTCCACCCGCGGTTCAGCTTTAGAGCTGCCGGCCTAATCGAATTTGCGGCAAATTGCGGGGAGCCCGCGGGAAATACGTTGGGGGGCGTGCGTCCTCCTAAAGCACCCCGCGATCCCCGCCGAGGCCACTTGTGGGCCTACGCAGATCCCTCGCGGTGGCCCGGGTAACCGCATGTCCGAAGACCGCAACTCCAACCCCCCACCGGATGTCTCTCTGCTGCTGCGCGCCCACTCCGAGCAGCGCCTGCTGAGCCGCGAAGTGATCCCCGTGGTGCGCCAACTCGAGACCGGGGAGCGCCTGCCCGAGGAGCAGCTCCCAGCGGCGACCGCCTACCTGGAGGTCATCTGGGCGGACGCCGCCGCGCGCGCGAGAGAGACCGACGCCGCGCTGCGTCAACTCGAGCAACTCGACCTGCTCGAAGCAGAGGAGCCCGGCTCGTCGGCCTACGGCCGGCTACGCCACCCTCTCGGTCGCCAGCCGCTCCCCGCGCGGGCGCGCCGCTACCACGCCGCTGTGAGGTCCCTGCGCGAAACGGTCGCGCGGCGGGTCGCACCGCTGATCGCCCCCGGCTAGTCCCGAGTCGTTAGTTCGTTGTGCAGTAGTACGTCCAGTTTTCGCCTCATATATCGAGGATATTGGCCGATATATATGCAACGTATTTGTGCTTCACGACACTAGACCGGACGCGCGAGCAGCGTCTGTAAGCGGTAGGCGAGCGACTCCAGGGCGAGCTCCTCGGAGACGTTGAGCGCCAGTCGCAGGCGGGTGTCCTGCACGAGCTCCACCGCCTCCCGCAGCCGCATGGGGGAGCGGCCGACGGCGTCGCGCTCCAGCTCGGGGCGGCGGTCCTCCGCGTACACCACCTCGTCCGCCCCCTCCGCCACGCACCACACGTCGCGCAGCCACAGCTCCGCGAGTCCCAGCGCGAGGTCGAGCGCACCGGTGCGCGCGCGGCGCTCTGCGCGGCGCTGGGCGTCTACGGCTTCGCGCTCGTGGCGTTTGCGCTCTTTGGTGGGTAGTAATTCGAGCTCCTCCGCCACGCGCGCCGCGTGCCCCTCACCGGCGCCCGCGCCCGCGTCCCTGGCGGCCTGCAGCAGCTTGTCCAAATGCCCACCCGCCCCGCGAGCGGTGTCGCCGCTCAGGGCGCCGCGCACGAAGCCCTCCGCGCGCTCCCTCACGACGCGGCCCCACTCCCCCGCCAGCCGGCCCGCGAGGCGCGCGTCGCCGAGGGCCAGGCGGGCGCACGCCGCGAGCTGGCCGCTCTGCGCTCGGTCGGCGTCCGCGTCTGGGTGCTCACTGCCGTGGGGCTCCGCGCCGGGGTCCTCGCGGGCGCCGCCGCCGAAGGCGGCACGCAGGCGCTCCTCGATGCGCGCGCTGGGTAGGGGGTCGAAGCGCACGTGCTGGCACCGCGAGGCGATCGTGGGGAGCACCTCGCGAGTACTCGGGGCGAGCAGGATCAGGTGTACGAACGGGGGGGGCTCCTCGAGCGTCTTCAGCAGGCGGTTGGCGGCCTGGTCGTTCATCGTGTGGGCGTCCTCGATCACGAACACCCGCCGCTGCGACTCGAAGGGGGTGTGGGCCGCGGCGGCGACCACAGCGTTGTCGACGTCCGCCACCCTCATCTCCCCGGCCCCCGAGGGCGTGACCCACGTGAGATCGGGGTGGGCGCCGCGGGCGACCCGCCCGGGGACGGCGTCCGGCGCGGGCGACCCCTCGGCGAGCAGCGCCGCGGCGAACGCACGCGCGACGGTGCGCTTGCCCGCCCCCGGGGGGCCGTGGAAGAGGTAGGCGTGGGAGGTGGCTCCGGCTGGTGGCAGCGCGGGCAGGAGCACCGCGCGGGCGTGCGGATGGGCGTCCAGGCCGGGGAGCGTCTGCGCGGGGTCGGGGGGGGCTGGCACATCATGTGAATCGGCCCTGGATGTGCGCGCGCGCGTCGCGTTGGCCACGGAAGCGCCACCGTCGGGGAGAGGGGGTGCGCGATCGGGGAGGCTCACGCGGCCCATCGTAGAGGCGATACGGTCCCGCGATGCCCCGGGGCACACTGATCACGATCGAGGGGCTCGACGGCGCGGGCAAGACCACGCTCGCGCAGGCCCTCGCGCAGGAGCTCTCGGCGCGCGCGGCGCGCAGGCGTCCGGTCGAGCTGCTGCGGGAGCCCGGAGGGGCGCGCCTCTCCGAGCGCATCCGCGAGCTGGTGAAGGACCCCACCCTCACGGTGGGCGCCCACGCGGAGGCGCTGCTGTATGCCGCGGCGCGCGCGCAGCTCGTGCAGGAGCGGCTGCTCCCCCTACTCGAGCAAGGCGCGCTGGTGCTGCTCGACCGCTTCGTGGACTCCTCGCTGGCCTACCAGGGCGCGGGCCGCGAGCTGGGAATTGAGCAGATCCGGGCCGTCAACCTCCTCGCCACTGGGGGCCTGCAACCGGACCGCACGCTGCTGCTGTGCCTCTCCCCCGCGGCCGGGCGCGCGCGTCTGCAAGCGAGGGCGCTCGATCCCGACCGGCTGGAGTTGGAGGGAGAGGAGTTCTTCGCGCGAGTCGCCGCGGCCTACGAGGAGCTCGCGCGCACTGAGCCGCGGCGGATCTCGACGCTCGACGCCGAGCTGCCGCCCGAGCGGGTGCTGCGCGACGCGCTGGCGGCGATCGCGGACCTGCTCTGACTACGGACCTGCTCTGACTACCATGACAGGCGCGATGCATCGCATCCTCGAAGGCTTCTCCCAGGCGCCGGCGCTCGCCCTCGTGGTGGTCCGGCACACGACCCACCCCACCACGAGACTCTCCACGGCAGCGATCGTGGCAGCGGCCTGTGCGGCGCTGCTGATCGTCGTGTGCCTCGTGTGGGGAGCGGCGCGCTGGTGGGCGTACGAGCCCCGCTGGACGGTCTCGCTGCGCCACTGCATCGCGGAGGCCGGATGGCGCCTGTCGGGCACCTGGGAGGAGTTCTCGGACTGGGTCAGACTTGGGCGCTGAGCCCGGGGCCATAGGAGCCGGAATCCCGCTCCAGACCTAGTAAAATAGGGGTCTGGCTTGCAACGAGAAACTTCTGCCGATGCGCGCGGGATGATGCTTGGCCCAGGTCATTCAGAGTCGAGTGGGCGTCCGCCGAGCGACGCCGGCACGGAAGGAGCAAGGCCGATGCAGACAACGTCCCACCCCACCACCGTCGAGCAGACGACGCCCGGGCGGGCGCTGTCGATCGAGCGTTTCTTCACGTCCCCCGGGACGCACCCCTTCGACACGGTGGAGTGGGAGCGCCGCGACGCGCGGATCGGCCACGGGGACCGCGTGGCGTTCGAGCAGCGCGGAGTGGAGTTCCCCAAGAGCTGGACGCAGAACGCGACCAACATCGTCGCCCAAAAGTACTTCCGCGGGCAACTCGACCACCCCGCTCGCGAGCACTCGGTCAAGCAGATGATCGGCCGCGTGGCCGGCACGATCGCCACGTGGGGGAGCGAGCGGGGCTACTTCGCCACCGACGAGGACGGCGAGGCCTTCGAGGCGGAGCTGACGCACATCCTGCTGCACCAGATGGCGGCGTTCAACTCGCCGGTGTGGTTCAACGTCGGCTTCGAGGAGCAGCCGCAGTGCTCGGCGTGCTTCATCCTCTCCGTGGACGACACGATGGAGTCGATCCTCGACTGGAACACCCGGGAGGGGATGATCTTCCGCGGGGGCTCGGGGTCGGGGATCAACCTGTCGAACATCCGCGGTTCGATGGAGCCACTCGCCAAGGGCGGCACCGCCTCGGGGCCGGTGTCGTTCATGCGCGGCGCGGACTCGTGGGCGGGCACGATCAAGTCCGGCGGCAAGACGCGCAGGGCGGCGAAGATGGTAGTGCTCGATGTCGACCACCCCGACATCCGCGAGTTCATTTGGTGCAAGGCCAAGGAGGAGGACAAGGCCGCGGCGCTCCGCGACGCAGGCTTCGACATGTCGATCGACGGCGAGGGCTTCAAGTCGATCCAGTACCAGAATGCGAACAACTCGGTGCGGGTGACCGACGAGTTCATGCGGGCCGTCGCGGAGGACGGGGAGTGGCGGCTGCTCGCCCGCTCCACCGGCAAGCCGGTCGGCGAGCCGATCCCCGCGCGCGAGCTGATGCGCGAGATCGCTGAGGCCGCGTGGCGCTGCGCGGACCCGGGGGTGCAGTACGACACGACGATCAACCGCTGGCACACCTCCCCGCGCTCGGGGCGGATCAACGCGTCGAACCCGTGCTCGGAGTACATGCACGTGGATGACTCCGCGTGCAACCTGGCCTCGCTGAACCTGATGAAGTTCCGCCGGCCCGACGGGACGCTCGACGTGGAGTCCTTCGAGCACGCCGTCGACGTGATCCTGCTCGCCCAGGAGATCGTCGTCGGGCCCTCCAGCTACCCGACCGAGGAGATCGCCGTCAACGCGCGGGCCTTCCGCCAGCTCGGCCTCGGTTACGCGAACCTCGGTGCGTACCTGATGGCGGACGGGATGCCCTACGACTCCGAGGAGGGCCGCGGCGCCGCGGCGGCGATCACGGCGCTGATGACCGGCCGCGCGTACCGCCGTTCGGCCGAGGTCGCCGGGGCGCTCGGCCCCTACGAGCGCTACGCCGAGAACCGCGAGGAGCACAACGCGGTGATGCGGATGCACCGCGACGCGGCCCGCGCGATCCCCGAGGAGACCTGCGCCGACCGCGAGCTGGTGGCCGCCGCGCGGCGCTCGTGGGATGAGGCCGTGGAGCTCGGCGAGCGCCTCGGCTACCGCAACGCGCAGGCCACCGTGCTGGCCCCCACGGGGACGATCTCGTTCCTGATGGACTGCGACACCACCGGCGTGGAGCCCGACTTCTCGCTGGTCAAGTTCAAGGAGCTCGTGGGCGGCGGGCAGATGACGATCGTCAACCGCACGGTTCCGCTGGCGCTGGCCACGCTCGGCTACTCCGAGCCACAGATCGAGCAGATCGAGGCCCACCTCGCCGAGCACGGCACGATCGTCGGCGCCCCGGGCCTGCGGGAGGAGCACCTGCCGGTGTTCGACGTGGCCGTCGGTGAGCGCGCGATCTCGCACATGGGCCACCTGAAGATGATGGGCGCGGTGCAGCCGTTCATCTCGGGGGCGATCTCCAAGACCGTCAACCTGCCCCGTAGCGCGACGGTGGAGGACATCGCGGACGCCTACACCCAGGCGTGGCAGCTGGGAATCAAGGCGCTGGCGATCTACCGCGACGGCTCGAAGACCGCGCAGGCGCTGCGCACCGACGCCCAGCAGGACGCACCGGTGAAGGCCGACGTGGACGCGATCGTCGAGGCGGCGGTGAGCAAGGCGCTGACAGAGGCGGGACCGAAGCGCAAGCGGATGCCGCGCGAGCGCCAGTCGATCACGCACAAGTTCTCGATCGGCGGTCACGAGGGGTACATCACCGCCGGCATGTACGAGGACGGCAGCGTCGGGGAGATATTCCTCACCGACATCGGCAAGGAGGGATCGACGCTGCGGGGCATGATGAACTCGTTCGCCACCGCGATCTCGATCGCGCTGCAGTACGGGGTGCCGCTGGAAACCCTGGTGCAGAAGTTCAGCTACATGCGCTTCGAGCCCGAGGGCATCACCGGCAACCCGGAGATCCCCTTCGCGAAATCGATGCCCGACTACATCATGCGCTGGTTGGCCTCGCGCTTCCTGGACACCGACGCCCAGGAGGAGCTCGGGATCCTCACGCCGCAGGTGCGCGCCCGCAAGGCGGCCCAGGATGCCGCGCAGTCGGTGATCGCCTCGGACACTGCGGGCCCCGGCGCCGCCGACCAGGCGGCGAGCGCGGGCGGGCGGGCATCGACATCGGGTGGCAACGGCGGGAATGGGGGAGCGAGCGCTCCCTCCAGGGCCTTCACCGACACTCCGCCCGTCGTGCCCGCCAGGCTCCAGGGCCTCGACCTCGGCCCGGCGTGCAGCCAGTGCGGGGGGATGATGCAGCGCACCGGCTCCTGCTACACATGTAGTAGTTGCGGCAACAACACCGGCTGTGGCTGAGGCGCGACGCGATAGCCTGCGGATGTCCGCGTCCTCAGTCGCTCGCGTGCATAGGACCGATTGAACCCGGGTAGCACACCACGCTCCTTGCGTCCTTGATCTGCTTGGCTCTCGCGCCTCAGATGCGTAGTGCGATGAAAGCTGATTGATCCTGTGAGTACCGTAACGACCCCGCCTCTGCCTCCTTCGGCCGGGCTGCCCGAGGAGCCCCCGCGGCGCCCGTGGTGGCTGGCCAAGCGCGTCGCGCTTGGCGCGGTGGGAGTCGTGCTGCTGTCGGGTGGGGCGAGCGTCGTGCTGGCGCGCAACGAGGTCAGCAAGGTCGTGGCCGCGCTGCGCCAGAACAAGCCGGTGAAGGTCGCCGCGAGCGTCCTGCCGCAGGCGCCGAGCGGGGCCCCGGAGACGCTGCTGCTGGTCGGCAACGACGAACGTCCTCCCCCCAAAGACAATCCGAGCGGCGCCGTCCTGCCGCACTCCAACGAGATGCTGCTGGTGCGCATCGACCCGAGCAAGCCGACGATCTCGATGCTCTCGATTCCGCGCGAGCTGCGCGTGCCGTTCACGCGGTTGAACGGTCAGATCGAAGAAAACCGCATCAACTCCGCGTTCACGTTCGGCTACGAGGAAAGCGGTGAAACGACTTCCGGCGGCGTGAAGCTGATGGTGGAAACGCTCACGAAAGATATCGGCATCACCCCCAACCTCGTGTTCGTCACGAACTTCAAGCGCTTCAAGCGCGCCGTGGACGAAATGGGCTGCGTCTACATGACCGTCGACAAGCCCTACCACCACGTCAACGAACCGGGCGGCGAACAGTACTTCGAAATTAACCTCCAGCCCGGCTATCAGCGGCTGTGCGGGCAGGAAGCGCTCGAATTCGTGGCCAACCGCCACGAAAGCACCTCGCTGATCCGCGATGCCCGCGACCAGCGCTTCCTGCTCGAAGTCAAGGCCGAGTACGGCCCCACGCTCCTTGAAAAACGTGAAAAGTTCGAGCAGATCATCGGCAAGGCGGTCGAAACCAGCCTGCACAGCGAAGCGCAGGTGCTGCAGCTGCTCGAGCTGCTGGCCGAATCGGCCGGCAAGCCGGTGCGGCAGGTGCCCTTCCACGTGGAACTGCACAGCACCTACGACACCGCCACGCCGCAACAGATCGAAGAAGCGGCGCACTCGTTCTACAGCGGCACCGCCCCGATCGTCCCACGCCGGCTGCACGGCTCCGGCGGGCACGCCAGCTCGGCGCACCGGCGCCCCGCCCCCAAGCCG
This sequence comes from uncultured Solirubrobacterales bacterium, assembly GCA_963715925.1. Taxonomy (GTDB): domain Bacteria; phylum Actinomycetota; class Thermoleophilia; order Solirubrobacterales; family Solirubrobacteraceae; genus Palsa-744. The sequence continues at coordinate 1,247,311 of OY970282.1, forward strand.
GCGCTCGCGCTGTCGCCCACCCCAGCCGCCACGTTCGCGGAAGCGCGCGCGATCGCGCCGTTCCTGCCGTTCGCGGTGGAGGCGCCGCGCTCCCAGGAAACCACCGCCGAATCCGAACCGGACACGGTGCGCCGCTATGACGTCCGTGGCGCCGGCGGGCAGCTGTACCCGGCCTACGTGGTCGTCGTCGATCAGGGCGAACTGGGGCAGTACTACGACGTCCAGGGCAGCTCCTGGACCGATTCGCCGCTGCTCAGCGACCCCACCCAGGAAATCCCGATCGGCTCACGCACCTACAACCTCTTCTATGACGGCGAACACCTCAAGACGATCGCCTGGCGCGAAGGGAATGCCGCCTACTGGATCGAGAACACCCTAACCAACAACCTCTCGCCGCAACAGATGCTGGCGATCGCCCAGCAGACGCAGCCGGTCATCCACATCTCAGCCCACGGCTCGAGCGCGGCTGGCGCCTTCAGCCCGCGTGGCTTCAGGCTGCCCCCGCCCGCGGCCCGCACAGCAAGCCTTTCCTACAAGCTCGGGGCCCTGCTCGGCTTCCTCGCACTCGCCGTCCTCGCCCTGCTCGCGGTGCGCGTGCTCTCACGCCAACGCGAACTACGGACGCTGCGCGAGCAGGTCGCGCACGCGTTGGCGCTCGAAGCTCGCCAGCGCCGGCTGCCGCGGGCCGCCGGCATTCCTCCACAACCCCAACCGGCGGCGACCCCGCCTCCGGTGCCCGGCGAGGGGTAGCGAGGAGGACCCGTTCAGCTCAGCGCGGCTCGGCGAACCCCGCGGCGCGTTCGGCTACTGCGGCGCCTGCCTCGGAGCGGCCGAGCATACTGATGAAGACTGCGGCGAAGGCGATGCCGAAGACGAGGAACTCAACGAAGCACATGCCGGCGCCCGCGAGGTGCTGGTCGTTGATCGCCGACAGGCCGAACGCGCGGGGGGCGGCGGCGTAGAACGGGTAATGGGTGTGCGCGAGCCACGTGAGCGGCACGCAGATGGCGGCGCTCGCCAGGCGCGTGAAACCGAGCAGCGCGAGCCGCTCCCCGCCGGGGCGCAGGCGCGCGCGGGGCAGGGGGTCGACGATCAGCCACCACAGGGCGAGGCCGGTGTAGAAGAGGGTGGCGTGCTCGAAGGCGTGCACGGTGGGATGCTGGGCGGCGAAGTCGAAGATGCTGGGAATCGCCCACACCCAGGTGGCCAGCGCCCACAGCGGGATCGCGAGCCACGGCGAGGTCAGCCGCGCGAGCACCCGGCCAAAGCGTCCGCCGGGCGCCACCGCACGCAGCGCCTCGCGGGAGAGGCCGAGCGGCAGCAGCGGGCGGCGCAGCCCGAGCACGAGCAGCGCGGGGGCGACGTCGGAGAGCAGCACGTGCTGGGCCATGTGCGCGGAAAGCAGGTAGCGATCGCCGATCGGGTCGAGCGGTGAAAGCAGGGCGATCGCCAGCGCGATCAAGCCACCCGCGTATGGCACCCAGTGGCCGGCGCCGACCGCGGAGGACCGCGAGGCGGCGCGGCGGTAGGCACGCGCGTACACCACCGCGGCGAGCCCCAGCGCGAGGATCACGATCGGATTGAACGTCCAGGAGCCCCATCCGGGGACGGTCGCCATCATGCGGGGCCATCCTATCGATCCTCCCCCCGGGCCTGCTCAGTCGGTCGGGTATGCGGCGGGCGGGGGCGGTTCGCCGCGGATCGCGGCGATCTCACCGAGCAGCTGCCCTCCGGCGGTGCCGCCGAGCACGCGCAGGCGCGGCAGGCGGTAGGGGTCCTCGCCGGGCTGAGCCCAGCCGGGGACGACGGTGGTGGAGCCGCGATACCCGGCGGCTCGCACGGCGGCGATCACAGCGGCGTTGTAGTGACCGGAGGGGTAGCAGAACCAGTTGACGGGGACGTGGTAGAGGCGCTGGACTTCGGTGCGGGCGACCGCCACCTGGTAGTGCAGCTCGGAGGCGTCCAGGGTGATCAGGTCGGCGTGGCTGAAGCCCTGGGTGTCGAGCTCCCACCCGGCCGCGAGGAGGCCGCGGACCTGCTCGGGGGAGAGCCCGCCCTGGGAGGGCGGCAGGCCGGTGAGCTGGATGTTCTCCACGCCGACCCACCCCAGCCGGCGCAGGACCGGCAGGGCGTTGGTGTACTGGGACTGGTAGCCGTTGTCGAAGGTGAGCACGATCGGCTTGCCGGGGGGCAGGGGCGCACCTTCCTTCCAGGAGGCCCACAGCTGGTCCATCGTCACCGCGTGAAAGCCGGCCCGTGCGAGCGCCTGCATCTGTTCGGCGAACTCTTCGGTGGGCACGTACAGGCCCGGGAAGGGCGCCCCGGCGGGCGCAGGATTGATGACGTGGTACATCAGGATGGGGACCGGCTCGGTATTGAGCCCCGCCGACCCCACCCCCGCCCGCTCGTTCGTGACGCGGCGGCGAGTCGTAGCGCCCGCAGCGACGCCCCCGGAGGAGGCTCGATGACGGATCAACGCCCCCGAGGAGCCGCACCCGGCAAGCGCGACCACGGCAAGTACCGTGGCCGGCACCGCCGGCAGACCTCCCGCAAACAGGCGCGGTGCGCTCAGGGCCTCAGTTGAGCCGGCTCTTGAGCGCGCTCGCGGCGGAGAACTTGGCGGCCTTGCTGGCGGCGATGCTGATCGTCGCACCGGTGGCGGGGTTGCGTCCCTGTCGGGCGGCGCGGTGGCTGACGCTGAACTTGCCGAAGCCGGCGAGGGCAACCTCGCCACCGGCGGCTAGTTCGTCGGAGACCGCCTCGATCGTCGCATCCAGCGCCTGGCGGGCCTGGCTGGGGGCAAGTCCGGTGCGCTCTGCGACCTTGTCGGCCAGATCGTTCTTGGTCATTGGTAGTACTCCTCCCTGTGGGTGTAGTGCTTAAAGCGGATACCCTAGCGTCCAGCAAGGACGGCATCTCTGCGGTCAAACCGAGACCCGTACGGGCGGGGACGCCTCCGGGCGCTCGCGCGCCAGCACGGCGCTGGCCGAGCTCCGATCGGTCGGGAGGCGCCCGGCGGCGAAGACGGTCCACAGCGCGGCCAGCCAGGAGGCGCAGGCGAGACCGACGTGGACCCACACGAGCTCGGTGGGGAGGTGGGTCTCGTACTGGTCCACGCCCACCGCCCCCTGGAGGGCGAGCAGGACGCAGAGTACGGTGGTGGAACGGTGAATCGACCCCGCCCGCCCATCGGCACCACGGCGCCGCGCGAGCCACCACACGAGCACGGCGAACAAGCTGAACGCGAGCGCGATCTCGGCGTGGCGGTGGATGACGAAGTCCATCGTGCCGCGCCCGTCGAAGTCGAGGCGGTTGATGTGTTCCCCGGGGTTGCCCCCGGCGTGCGGGCCGGCGGCGGTGGCGGCGGTCCCCGCGAAGATCGTGAGCGCGCCGAGCGCCACGAGCGCGCGGGCGGACCACACGAGCGTGCGATCGCTGCTGCGGGGGCGCTGGCCGAACGGGGGATGCGAGAGTGTCTCCCGGCTTCGGTCGGGCTCGTGCACGGCCCGCCAGGCGAGCGCGGCGGCGGCCGCGAGGATCAGCATCGAGAGCGCGAAGTGGCCCATCACCCAGCCGTAGTCGAGTTTGCCCCGCACGGTCAGCCCGCCGAGCACGGCCTGGCAGACGACGCCGAGGGGCAGCAGCACAGCGAGTCGGGCCAGGTCGCGGCGGTAGGGCCGCCGGCGCAGCGCCCCGACCCAGGCGAGGCCGGCGGCGATGCACACGGGCACCGTGATCAGGCGGTTGGAGAACTCGATCACCGCGTGCGTGGAGAGCGGGGGGTAGAGCTTGCCGTAGCACTCGGGCCACTGCGGGCAGCCGAGGCCGGAGCTGGTGAGCCGCACGGCGGCGCCGGTCAGCACGATCAGGGTGAGGGCGCCGAGCGCAAGGTACGCCACGAAGACGTACTGGCGGGGGGTGAGGGTGTAGCCGTGGGTGCGCTCGCGCAGGCTCCCCAGAGGGTGGCGCAGCCGGCTCGGGGACGGTGAGCCGGAGTGGGTGGGATCGGCTTCCTCGATCAGACGATCGGGCATCGCCAAAGTTTGCCAGCTCGGCCCTGGCTTAGCTCTGGTACACGAACGGCAACTCGTCGGCGAGCTCGCGCAGCGTGGGGGCGGCGGCGTCGCGGGCGGAGACGATCGGCTCGATCTCGGCGGGCCACTCGATCGCGACGTCGGGGTCGTTCCAGGCGAAGCCGCGCTCGACGGCGGGGTCGTAGTAGGCGGTCTGCTTGTAGAGGACGTCGGCGACATCGCTGAGCACGCAAAAGCCGTGGGCGAATCCAACCGGCACGTAAAGCACGCGCATGTCCTCGTCGTCGAGCTCCACGGCCTCCCACTGGGCGTAGGTGGGTGAGCCGCGGCGCAGGTCGACGACCACGTCGAGGATGCGCCCACGGGCGCAGCGCACGAGCTTGGCGACACCGTCGCCGATGTGGAAGTGCATCCCGCGCACGACCCCGCGGGTGGAGCGGGAGTGGTTGTCCTGGACGAAGCGCTCCTGGGGGGGGAGCCCGGCGCAGGCGTGCCACTGCAGCCGGTAGGTCTCACTGAAGAAGCCGCGCTCGTCGGCGAAGATCCGCGGTTCGAGCACCACCGGCCCCTGCAGGCGGGCTAGGGGGGTCGAGTTCACGCGGCGGACGCTACTCGATCGGACCTCAGCGCCAGCCGCGCAGCTCGATCGGCTCGGTCCACGGGTGACCGGCCGGTGCGGCGAGAACGGTCACCTGAACGGTCAGCGCGCCCGCGATCCGGTGCAGGCGGCGTCGGACGAGCGCGCTGAGGTGGACGGTGGCCTTGCCGCCCTGCTGGGAGGGCACCGAGAAGGCACCCTGGCCGATCGCGGCGGCGTGGGCGGCGTGGCCCGAGGAGCGGACGGTGAGCGTGCCGGTGCAGGTGGCGGCGGCGTGGCAGTAGAGGGCGATTTTGACGAATCCACTGTGGTTGACGCCGTCGTCCTGTTTCGGGATGGTGACCATCGGGAGCGAACCGTGGGGGGAGTTTCCGTAGCCCGAGGTGACATTGGCGGACCCCTCGCCCATGGTGCCCCCGGGGCACAGGGGCGTGGCGTCGGGCCCCGTGGCGAGCGTCGCCTGGAGCATCAGCTCCTCGCCCGGGTTCGCGGCGAAGCCGCTGTGGTCGGTCGTGACGCCGGGTGAGAAGACGGCGCCGTTGCCGGTGCCGTTGTTGGCGATGAAGGAGTCCATCGTGGAGCCCGGGACGGAGCCGATCACCTGAAAGGGGACTCCGCTCGGGTAGGCGCCGGGATCTTGCGGTTCGAACCCTCCCTCGTCGTTGAAGTCGACGTAGTCGCCCTGGGTGACGCAGAAGTTGGTGGGCTGATAGGTGGTCACGGTGCTCCCCCCAGCCCCGCCGGTGGCGCAAACGGGGACTTCGAAGGGCTGCGTGGTGACGTTCACGTGGGCCCCGCCGCCGGCTTCGGGAGTGAGATCCTGAAAGTGGATTTGGGTGAGTGGCGGTGGCCCGCCGGCGTCGGGCTGGGCGCAGCCCTCGAGGCTGACGCTGGTGATCTGGCCCGAGGCGGGGGCGGTGGGGGAGCTGGCCGAAACGGGGATGCCAGCCGAAGGCGAGTGTCCCCCGGCTTCGGTCACGAGCGCGACGTTCCACAGGGCGGTGTCGGCGGCGTCGTGGTTGATGTGGACGATCACGACTCGTTCGTTGGCGACCGTGGAGACGCCGTAGCCGGGGTAGCCAAGATTGGCGGCGGTGTTGAGGGTCGCGGGCACGGAGAGGGGGCTGCCGAAGGTCATCGTCGCGGCGCTCGCGCCTGCGGCGGCGCATAGCAGCAGCGCGCCCGCCGCCGCCAGGCATATCAGCGCGCGCGGGAGCTTCGAGCAGGGACACAGCGCGCGTGAGGGCTTCGAGCAGGAACGCGCCACGGAGGGGCGGACTGCGGGTGGACCGCCTGCTCGATCGGGGGGCAGGCGGATGAGCAGTGGCGGCGTCGGCATCGCAGGAGACCTCTCCGCCCCTGTCGGTACCCCCTAGCGAGCGCTTGAGGCGGGGACCCGCAAATCAACGCAAGTCGGCCGGCGCGCTCCCGGTGAGCCCGCCGAGGAAGGCGTCGGTTTCGGCGAGCCCCGCGGGCGTGCCGATCTCGTAGAAGCGCTCGTGCGCCTCGAAGCCGCACAGCAGCCCTTCGCGAGCCAGGAGGACATACAGATCGGAGAGCTCGCGCGTGCCCGGCGGAGCGCGGTCGAGCGCCGCCTGGCAGAGGCCGCCGAGGCCGTAGTCGATGAAGCGCATCTCGGGAAGGGGCGCGCGCTTGTCGTAGGCGAGCACGCGACCGTCGGCGTAGAGCGCGTTGGAGGCATCCCAGCGGCCCTCGTTGCGCAGCACACACATCAGCGCGGGCAGCCCGCTGGCGCCCCAGGCCCGCGCCGCGCCCGCGTAGTCGATGCGCAGGTAGGTGTCCCCGTAGAGCACGAGAAAGCGCTCGCCGAGCAGCGCCCGCGCCCGCCGGATCGCGCCGAGCGTGCCGTCGAGCTCCGGCGCGTCGTAGCAGTAGGCGATCCGCAGCCCGAAGCGCTCGGCGCCGACGCGACGCTCGATCAGCTCGCCGAGGTAGCCCACGCAGAGCACCACCTCGCCAGCGCCATGCGCGGCGAGCAGCCGCAGCTGGTGGTAGAGGAACGGCTCGCCGGCCACCTCGAGCAGCGGCTTGGGCGTGTCGCGCACACGTCCACCCAGGCGCGTGCCGAGGCCCCCAGCCAGGATGCACACCGGCGGCAGCGCCTCCCCATCACCAGTCGTCGTGGTGCTCATGTGGGTACTTTTTTTAGGCATATATGGGCACTCGAGCGCTCTTGTACAGAGAGGTCATCAGGGGGGATCGTCCACGTGAGTCGGTAACGCACAGGGCGCGTGGGGGCGGGGCCTCCGTGCCCCGCGCCCACCGCGAGCCGCCCGCACGAGCTCAACGGAGCGCCGCCTCGCGCATCCCCGCATAGGGTCCACCGGCGTAGGCCGCCTCGACCTGCGCCCAGGCGTAACGCGCATCCTCCAGGCCGCCCAAAACGAGGCACGGATCGCCGGCCGCAACGGCTGCGGCAAAGCTCGCCCACTCGCGCTCCCACGAGCGGTCCTCGTCGGGGTAGGAGACCTCCTCGATCGCGGGCGGGCCGAGCGCGGGCGACATCCGGTAGAGCCACAGCCGCTGGGGCCCGTAGGAGCGCACGAGCCCCTCGACCCGGAGCTTCGCCGTGGCGCAGTACACCTCCAGCGAGAAGAGGTTCCGCCACTCCGTCCAACTCACGTGCAGCATCGCCCAGGGGGCGGTGCGCGAGTGCGCATCGCCCAGGATCAGCGCCGCGTTGTCCTCGACGGGCGTGTCCCAGAAGTGCGTGCGCAACAGCGCCGAGTGCAGCGGCAGCGGGCCCGCGAACCAGTGGGCGAGGTCGAGCAGGTGCATCCCCTGGTCGACCAGCTCGCCGCCGCCCGAGCGCCGCGGGTCGGCGCGCCACTCGCGGTCGTAGCCGGGGCGCCCGCCGTGGCCGTAGCGCGCGCGCAGGTGCAGCAGCGGCCCGTGTGCTCCGGAGTGGACCTCCTCGACGGCGCGCGCGATGCCCGGGTGAAAGCGGTGGTTGAAGCCGACCTTGACGAGCCGCCCGCTCGCGCGAGCACACTCGATCAGGCGGTCGATCTGCGCGACGGAGACCCCCGCGGGCTTCTCCACGAGCACGTGCGCGCCGGCCTGCAGCGCCTGTTCGGTGAGGGCCGCGAGCTGATCGTGGACGGTCGCCACCACCACGACGTCCGGCCCGGAGTCGAGCAGCTCCTCGAGCGTCGCGCACACGCGGGCGCCGTACCGGGCCGCGAGGTCCGCGGACGCGGGCGGGGCCACGTCGTAGCAGGCGACCAGCTCATCGCCGGGCGCGAGCGCCGCGGCGCGCTTGGCCCCGATCAGTCCGCAGCCGACGACCGCGACGCGCAGGCCGCTCATGTGAGCCGGGGGGTCGCCCGACGCGCGTCGAATGGTTGGATCATGGCCACGAAGCCTAATCGTGAGCGCGCCGGGCGAGCAGTTGAGACACCCCGCCTGGGAGGTCCGTCGCGTGCAGATCGGGGGACGCCCCGCCAAGGCGCTTGTGGGCGGAGCCCGGATACTCGATCAGCACCGTCCGGCATCCCGCGGCGCCACCCGCCAGCACGTCGGTGTCGGTGTCTCCAAACAGCCACGAGGCGCCGAGACCGAGGCCGAGCGCACCGGCGGCGGCCAGCAGCATCCCAGGGGCCGGCTTGCGACAGGGGCACGGCCCGGAGAGCGCGGCGACCACACCCTCGGGGTGGTGGGGACAGAGGTAGGAGGCGTCGAGGCCCGCGCCCTCCTGCGCGAGTAGCTCGAGCACCCGCTCGTGCACCGCAAGCAGCTCGGCGACCGTCGCCTTGCCCTTTGCCGCGGCGGGCTGGTTGGAGACGCACACGAGCGCGTAGCCGGCCCGCGCCAGCTCGCGGACCCCAGCGGCGGCCCCGGGGAGCAGGCGCACGTCCGCAGCCACGAGCGGGGACTCGAGCACGCCGGCAGCGGGGTCGGGGACGCCCTCGTTGAGAACGCCGTCGCGGTCGAGGAATACGGCGGGGCCGCCCGCCGCGACCTCAGCGCGAGCGCCAGTCAGGAGCGCGAGCGGGCCTCGCGCGGGCGAGGCGACGCCGGGCGAGGCGACGCCGGCCCAGGAGCCACCTGCCATCACGTAGACGGGCGCCGAGCCAAGCCGTCAGTCCCCAGGCCGCGGCTCACGAGCGTCCCCCCGGGCGGGCGAGCACGACCAGGCCGCGGATCCCGAACGCCAGCCGCACCCCGGCTCCCAGCAGCGCCTCCTCCACCCGACACGCAAGCGTGCCGAGGGCCGAGTTGTTCGTCCGCTTGATGTCGCCCGCGACCCGCTCTGAGAGCGCGTCCCCGCGCAGGTGCCCGTAGCGGCGGCGGTTGCGCTGCTTGACCACCCAGAAGGCCGGATACAGAGGGGCCCCGAGAGCGAGGTCCTCGAGTACTTCAAGCCCCGCGCCACGAGCCTTGCGCGCGAGCTCGCCGCGGGCGTAGCGGCGGACGTGGCCGAGGAAGCGGTCGTAGTAGTCGTAGTTGTGAGGCCCGACGGGAACCACGATCACCGCGCGGGCGCCGGGGCGCAGGACCCGTCGGATCTCGGCGAGCGCCAGCTCGTCGCGGGGCACGTGCTCGAGCAGGTTGGCGCTCACCACGGCGTCGACGCTCGCGTCGGTGAGCGGCAGCGCGCAGGCGTCGGCCTGCAGCAGCCGCGCGTCGGGGACGAGCGCGTGCGCCTTGCGCAGCCCTCCCGCCACCAGGTCGACGCCGACGAGCGCGGCGCGCGGAGCGAGGGCCCGCAGGTCCTCGAGCAGAAAGCCGGTCGAGCAGCCGACGTCGAGCACCGTCGGCGCGGGCGGCAGCGAGCCGATACGGGCGAGCACGGCGCGGCGCGTCCACACGTCGATGAAGTGCGTGCGGCTGCTCTCCTCGTGGAGGGCCTCGAGGTCCTCGGACCAGTTGACCGGCTGCCCAGAGTCCACGTAGCTCAAGTACGGATGCCGCGCGCCACCGTCCGCCAGCCAGCCATCCTCGAAGCCGGGCAGCGCCGCCGCGCCAGGTGGGGGGAGCAGTCCCGCGGGCTCCGCGAGCGGCGGGCCGCTCATGCGTACTCGCTTGCGTAGGCGCCGCCGAACTCGAAGTCGAAGGGCAGCTCGGGCGCCCCCGCCGCCGCCATCGCCTGGCGCGTGTCCTCGGGCGCCAGCGCGTACACGAGCAGGAAGCCCCCGCCGCCGGCGCCCACGAGCTTGCCGCCGATCGCGCCCGAGCGGCGGGCGAGCGTGTAGAGGGTGTCGATGCGCTCGTTGGCCATCCCCGGCGAGCGGGAGCGCTTGTGCTCCCAGTGCGCGTTCATCAGCTCCGCGTAGGAGTCGAGGTCGCCGGCCGCGAGCAGGGCGCAGCTTTCGCGGCCGATCTCCTTCGTGCGGTGCAGGTTGGCGAGCATCTGCGCCTCGCCGGCCTTCGAGCGTGCGTCCTGGTCGGCGAGCATCTTCGAGGCCGAGCGCGCCTCACCGGTGTAAAACAGCAGCAGCCGGTCGCGCAGCGCGCGCTGGACGTGCGGCGCGAGCTCGAGCGGCTCGACCTCGACGCCCCCGTCGGGGTGGAACGTGTAGGCGCAGATCCCGCCGTGCGCGGCCACGTAGGGGTCCTGCTTGCCGACCGGCTCCCCGAGCACGTCGATCTCGATCTCGCAGGCGGCCTCCGCAAGCGCGCCCGGGGTGATCGAGACGCGCCGCGCGTGCGCGAGTCCCTTCAGCAGGCAGACCGTGTAGGCGCCGGAGGAGCCCATCCCGGTGCCCGCCGGCACGTCGGCGAGCGAGGCGATCTCGAGCGGGTTACCGCGCCAGTGGCGCAGCAGCGTCTCGCGCAGGATCGGGTGGCGGATGTCGGCGATCTCGTCGACCTCCTCCAGCTCGGAGTACTTCATGCGGTAGCGCCGCTGGAAGACCGTGTGGGTGAGCATGTACACGTACTTGTCGATCGCGCCCGAGACGAGAAAGCCGCCGTGAGCGCGGTAGTAGGAGGGCAGGTCGGTGCCCCCGCCGCCGAGCGAGATGCGCAGCGGCGCGCGGCTGAAGATCACGCTCATCCGGCGCGCTCCGCGACGGCGACGTGCTCGCGCCAGGCGTACTCGTTGGCGTCGAACCACTCCAGGGTCCTCGAGAGCGCTTCGCGGATCGTCAGGCGTGGGGCCCAGCCGAGGGAGCGGATGCGCGCAGTGTCGAGGTGGATCAGGGGGGAGTCGCCCTGCCACCCGCGCCGCCCGCCGGTGTGCTCGATGGCCGGCGCGAGCCCGAGGTGCTCGGCGATGAGCGCCACCGAGTCGTCAACCACGACCGTTTCGGAGGTGCCGAGGTTGTACACGTGCGCACCCGGCTGCTCGGAGTGGCGCTCGGCCGCGGCGAGGATCGCGTCGAGGCAGTCGTGGACGTACAGGTAGGACTTCTCCTGGCGGCCGTCGCCGAGCACGCGCAGGCGCGAGGGGTCGCGCTTGAGCGCGCAGTAGAAGTCGAAGACGTGCCCGTGCGTGTAGCGCTCGCCGAGGATCGAGACGAAGCGGCAGATCACACCCGTGAAGCCGTAGCCCTCGGCGTACGCGGAGACGAGGCCCTCGCCCGCGAGCTTCGAGGCGCCGTAGAGCGAGGTCTGCAGCGGGAAGGGCGCGTCCTCGGGAGTCGGGAAGACCGTGGGCTCCCCGTACACCGACCCGGTGGAGGAGAACGCGATCCGGCGCACGCCCCGCGCGCGCATCGCCTCGAGCACGCCCGAGGTCGCGATGGTGTTCTGCTCGAGGTCGCGGCGGGGACGCTCCAGGCCCCAGCGCACGTCCGCGTTGGCCTGCAGGTGAAAGACCCAGTCGCAGCCCTCCACGGCGTCTTCGAGCGCGGCCATGTCGAGCACGTCGCCCTCGACGAGCCGCGCGCCGGGCCGCTCCAGCGCGTCGGCCACGAACTCGCGACGGCCGGTGGAGAAGTCGTCGAGGATCGCAACCTCGACCCCACGGGCGAGCAGTCGGTCAGCGAGGTTGCTGCCGATGAACCCCGCGCCGCCGGTGATGCAGGCGCGCCTCACGAGCTCGCGTGTGCCGCGAGGGACTCCCAGTGCCCTTGCCGAACCGCCAGGGCCGGGTGCGAGACGAGGGCGTGCCAGACGACCGCCTGGAGGGACTCCACGAGCGGCGTGCGCAACGCGGGCGGCGGGTCGATCAGGATCGCGACGTCGGCGAGCTGCGCGAGCGTCCCGCCGGGGGCGCCCACGACGCCATAGATCGAAGCGCCGACCTCGAGCGCGGCCTCCATCGCGCCGACGAGGTTGGTCGAGACGTTGTGCTCGCGCGAGCCGCCGCCGACCGAGAAGACGAGCAGCGCATCGCGATCGCACAGGCGCGAGACCTCCAGCCACGCGCTGAAGGATGTTTCCCACCCGTCGTCGTTGGTGCGCGCGGTCAGCTCCGAGACGTTGTCGGTCGGCGCGTAGCTCTCCAGGTGGCAGAGCTTGCGGAAGTCGTTGACCGCGTGCGAGGCGTGCCCCGCGCCACCGCCAACGCCGAGGATGAACAGCCGCCCCCCGCGCTCGCGCACCCGCGCAAAGCCGAGCGCCATCGCATCAAGCGTCGCCGGGTCAACGGCACGCGCGAGGTCCGCGGCCGCGGCTTGGTAGGTAGCGCTGTGATCGTCGCTCATCCCAATCAGCGTAACCGTCAAGCGCCCGCTTGTGTGATGGACGGCGGGCGCTGGCGTCGCCAAAAACGCCACGAGCGGCCCAGCGTCGATGACGACGGTCACTCGCCGAATCCCTCGAGCGACTCCTCCTCTGGCATATCAGCGATTGAGGATGCGTCCAGCCGAGCTCACGGACCTCGTAGGCCGCGGCCGCGGCGGGCGAAGCCACCATTCGCCGTCAGCGTCACGAGCTGATCTCCTCTGCAGCTTCAAATCGGCAGAAAGGTACCTTAACAGGGTAGAATGCAACCTGTGTCGTTGAACGTGAAGAATCCGGAGGCTCATAAGCTTGCACGCGAGCTCGCCGAATTGACCGGGGAGAGCATGAGCGCGGCCGTCACGATCGCGGTGCGAGAGCGGCGTGACCGTGTCCTCGCCGATCGGTCAGGCGGGGGGGCCGAGCGGATGCTCGAGATCGGACGGGACTGCGCTGGGCGACTGCCGGAGCGTGTGCGCGCGATCGACCACGGCGAGCTGCTCTACGACGAGAACGGTATGCCGGCATGATCGTCGACACCTCGGCCCTGATCGCAATCCTCCGCGCTGAGCCGGAGGCGTCGGTGTACGCGCAGACGATTGAATCTGCGGGCGTACGCCGGCTGTCGGCAGCGAGCTATGTCGAGGTGGGGGCTGTAATCGACCGCGCGGGCGACGCGATCGCCAGCCGGCGCGTCGACGAGCTGCTGGCTGTTGCGGGTATCGAGATCGAAGCGGTGACGGCGAGCCAAGCACTCATCGCGCGGGAGGCTTACCGCGATTTCGGGAAGGGCAGCGGTCACCCAGCCCACCTGAACTTCGGCGACTGCTTTGCTTATGCGCTGGCCAAGACCGCGGGGGAGCCCTTGCTGTTCAAGGGCGCTGACTTCCAGCATACGGACATTGCCTCTGCGTCCGCCACGTAGGCGGGGCGCGGCGTGGGCGCGAGTGGGGTCGCCTGGCCGCCGCGTATCGTGCAGTGCTACACTGCGCTACATGAGTGCCATGCCGTTGAGCATCCGGCTCCCCGAACGTACCGTGGGACGGCTCGCCGACCGCTCCGGCCGCTGCGGCATGGCCCCGCGCACACTCGCACAGCGCTACGTGGAGGAGGGCCTACGGATGGACGACCATCCGCTGGTGCGCTTCGCCGAGGGCCCTGCCGGTCGCCGCGCGCGGCTGATCGGCGGCCCGGACGTCTGGGAGGTGATCGCCCTCGTGCGCGAGAACGACGGCGACCTGCGGGAGACCGCGTCATACCTGGAGCTGCCCCTCGGGCTGGTACAGGCCGCCGCGGCCTACTACGGAGCCTACCCACAGGAGATCGACGAGCGCATCGAGTCGGGGCGCCGGGAGACGGAGGAGGCCCACGCCGCCTTCCTCGCCGGCCGCAGGGCTCTCGCCCGGTGAGGCTGCTGCTCGACGAGATGCTCTCCCCGACCATCGCGCGCGAGCTCCGTGCCCGCGGGCACGACGTGCAGGCGATCCAAGAGCATCCCGAGTGGCAGGCCTACGACGACAGGCAGGTGGTCGACCTCGCCCGGCGAGAGCGCAGGGCGATCGTGACCGACAACCTCTCCGACATGCGCCCCCTGCACTATGAGGCGATCCTTCCGGGCGGGCCGGGCGACTACGGCATGGTGTTCATCCCCGGCGGCTACCGCCGCACCAGAGCGGACACCGGCCGTATCGTCGAGGCACTCGAGCGCAAGCTCGCGGGGCACCCCGCGGAGCGCGACCTCGCCGACGGCGAGGACTGGCTATAGCCGGTCAGCCGATGCCGTCCTCGCGAGCCCAAACCGCTCGCGCGCCGTACACTGGTACCTTCAGGCGCTATATGGGGTCGGACATCGAACGGCACAGGACCCGCCAATCCTTGCTCCAAGATCGACAAGGCCAATCGCCATCCGCTCTGGGGAAACAGTGATCGACGCCGAAAGCCTGCCCCTCGCCGACGGTATCCGTCGCGTCATCATCGAGCAGTCCAAGCGTGCGAACGTGGGCCACATAGGTTCAGCGCTGTCGATCGCGGACATCCTCGCCGCGCTCTACGGCGGCGTTCTCAACCTGCCTGTAGACCGCTCCCAGCAGGATCGCCTGGTCCTGTCGAAGGGTCACGCCGCGCTCGCCCTCTACGCAGCCCTAGAATTGACCGGACACATGCCCCCCGGGACGACCGCTACGTACTGCTCCGACGGCACGCTGCTGGGCGTGCATCCCGAGCACGACCTGGACGGAGTCGACTTCTGCACGGGCTCGTTGGGCCACGGACTGCCGATCGCGGTGGGGGCGGCGCTGGCGGCACGGCTGGAGGCATCGACGCGTCGCGCCTTCGTTGTCTTGAGCGATGCGGAGCTCAACGAGGGCTCCGTGTGGGAGGCCGTGATGTTCGCCGCCCACCACGGCCTTGCCAATCTGGTCGTGATTCTCGATCTCAACGGACAGCAGGCGATGGGCTACACCAAGGACGTGCTCGACCTAAGCGCTCCCGCCCAGCGCTGGCGCGCGTTTGGCTGGGACGTTCACGAGCTCGACGGGCACGACACATCGGCCCTGCAGGCGACGATCCGGGATCTGGACTTCGCCGCGGGAGCGCCACACGTGGTCATCGCCCACACGACATTCGGGAAGGGCGTTAGCTTCATGCAGAACGTGATCGACTGGCATTACCTGCCGATGACAGATGAGCAGTACGGTCAGGCGCTGTCCGAGCTGCAGGACGCCGCCGTATGAGAGACGACTTCGTCGCCGAGCTCGCCGAGCTAGCGGCAGCCGACGAGCGCGTCGTGCTGCTTACAGGCGACCTCGGCTACATGGTGCTTGACGTCTTCTCGAGCCGGTTCCCCGACCGCTTCTTCAACGTCGGAGTGGCGGAGCAGAACATGGTCGGGATCGCAACCGGTCTCGCCGAGGCGGGCTACGTGCCCTTCGTGTACTCGATCGCGACGTTCGCGACGATGCGCCCCTACGAATTCGTGCGCAACGGCCCGGTGCTCCACAACCTGCCGGTTCGGATCGTCGGCGTCGGCGGTGGCTTCGACTACGGCCACAACGGGATCACGCACTTCGCGCTCGAGGACTATGCGGTGATGCGAGCCCAGCCGGGCCTGACGGTGCTCGCCCCAGCAGACAGCGCCCAGGCACGCGCCGCGGTGCGGGCCACACGCAACTGGGCGGGACCGATCTACTTCCGGGTAGCCAAGCAGGGCACGCCGGTCCTTGGTCTGAACGGTCGTTTTGCGGCCGGCAGGGCGCAGCTCATCGGCGATGGTTGCGATGTGGCGTTGATCGCGATCGGCTCGGTCGCCCGCGAGGCGCAACTCGCGGCGGAGATGCTCGCCGAAGAGGGTGTCGCCGCGACTGTCGCGGTCGTCTCGACGTTCAATCCCTCGCCCATCGAGGATCTCGCCGAGCTGCTCGCAGGTGTGTCGCTGGCGATCTCCGTGGAGACGCACTATCTGAGTGGCGGACTCGGCTCGCTGGTTGCGGAGACGATCGCCGAGCGGGGCTTGAGCTGTCGTCTGATCCGCGCCGGTGTCGATGCCATACCCAGGGGGCTCACGGGCAGCCAGCAGTTCCTCGAGGACCGCTTCGGCCTCTCGGCGCAGCGGCTCGCGGCGACGGCGCAAGCGGCGCTCGACACCGCCACGGCGTGAAGCTGAGCGCCGTCATCGCCTGCTACCGCGACGCCCCAGCGGTGCCCGTCATGCACGAGCGCCTGAGCAGGATGTTCAGCGAGATCGGCGCCGACTACGAGATCATCTTCGTCAACGACGGCAGCCCGGACAACGCGCGCGAGGTGTTGACCGAGCTCGCCGACCGCGACCCCAAGGTGGTGGTCGTCAACCACACGCGGGCCTTCGGCTCGCAGAGCGCGTTCACCAGCGGGATGCAGATCGCGACCGGCGACGCGGTGGTACTGCTCGACGGAGACTTGCAGGATCCACCCGAGGTCATCCCCCAGTTCGTGGAGCGGTGGCGCGAGGGGTTCGACATCGTGTACGGCGTGCGCGTCGAACGCGAGACGACGGCGTTCATGCGCCGCGCCTACAAGCTCTTTTACCGCGTGTTCCGTCGGCTCTCCTACATCAACATCCCGCTCGACGCGGGGGACTTCGGGCTGCTCGATCGCCGTGTCGTCGACGCATTGAACGGGCTGCCCGAGTCGCATCGCTTCATCAGGGGGCTGCGTGCGTGGGTCGGCTACCGCCAGGTCGGGGTGCCGTACGTGCGCCCGGAGCGGATGTTCGGCAGGACGACCAATTCCTTCGTCAAGAACGTCGGCTGGGCGCGCCGCGCGATCGTCTCGTTCTCATACGTGCCACTCGATTTGATCGCCTGGCTCGCGCTGGCGACGGTGGGCGTCTCGTTCCTCGCGCTCGTGGCGCAACTCGTGCTGCACTTCACCGACCCGGGCCTCGCTCCCAAGGGCTTCACCACGCTGATCGTCGGCATGTTGTTTATCGGCGGCATCCAGCTCTTGTGCCTGGCGATCATCGGCTCGTACGTGGCGCACATCTACGAGGAGAGCAAGCATCGCCCGCCCTTCCTGGTCGAGAGCGTCCTCAACCCCCCCACTCGGACTCCTCCAGAGAATCGGGCCGCCCGGACTCCTCCGGAGAATCGGGCCGCCACAATCGAGGATCCCCCGCCGCGACGTGCGCAGGTCACGCAGCCGTGACAGACGTGCTCGGCACGAAGCTGCCCGAGATGTGCGCCACTCGCTGCGCGATCTGCGATCGCGAGGGCGATGCCACGGAGCGCTGGCAGGCGACCTTCGACCCCGAGGCGTTCAGCGCGCGCGTCTTCTCGGCCAGGCGGCTGCCCGACCGCGTCCACTACCGGATGGTGACCTGCAACACCTGCGGCCTCGTGCGCTCTGATCCGGTCGCGAGCGAGGAGTTGCTCGCGACGCTGTACGCGTCCAGCAGCTTCGACTACGGCCACGAGGTCGAGTCGATCCAGGCGACCTACGGCCGCGCGCTGGGCTGGCTGCAGGAGCGCTCCCCGCGACGCGGGGCGCTGCTGGAGATCGGCTGCGGGAACGGCTTCTTCCTACAGCAGGCGCGGCGGCAGGGCTGGGTGCAGGTGCGGGGTGTGGAGCCGAGCGCCGACGCCGTCGCGAAGGCCCCGCCCGAGCTCGACGGCACGATCGTGCAGGACGTGATGCGCGGTGGGCTGTTCGCCCCAGAGAGCTTCGACGCGGTGTGCCTGTTCCAGGTGCTCGACCACATCTCGGGCCCCGTCGCCCTGCTCGAGGAGTGCCTGGCGGTCCTGAGGCCGGGTGGGCAGATCCTCGCTCTCAACCACAACGTCGCCGCGTGGTCGGCCCGGGTGCTCGGCGAGCGCAGCCCAATCGTCGACATCGAGCACACGTACCTGTACTCGCCCGCGACGATGCGCAGCATCTTCGCGAAGGCGGGCTTCGTCGATTCGCGAGTGCGTAGCGTGCGCAACACCTACAGCGTGGCCTATCTCACGCAGCTTCTGCCGCTGCCCGCCGGACTCAAGTCGAGGCTGCTAGGAGCGCTGCGCGCGGGCCCGACGGGCCGCATCCGTGTGACAGTGCCCCTCGGCAATCTGTGCCTGATCGCGCGTAAGCCGGGTTGAGCGCCGCGGTGAGAGCACTCGTCACGGGCGCCGCGGGCTTCCTCGGCGCAAACCTCGTTCGGCATCTGAGCTCCGCCGGACACGACGTGGTCGCCCTCGCACGCCCCGGCGAGACCCCATGGCGGCTGGAGGAGGTCCAGACGGAGGTGCAAGTGCGTGAACTCGACCTCCGGGACACCACCGCAATCGAGCGGGTCCTCGCGGCCACCAAGCCGCAGTGGGTCTTCCACCTCGCCGCCCACGGCGCCTACTCCTGGCAGACCGACCTCCAGACGATGATCGGCGTGAACGTAGGCGCCACGGCGACGCTGCTTACGGCCTCACGAGCCGCGGGCGTGCAGGCGTTCGTCAACGCGGGAACCTCTTCGGAGTACGGCTGCAAGACGCACGCGCCGCGGGAGGACGAGTGGCTGGAGCCGAACAGCGGCTACGCCGTCACGAAGGCCGCGGGCACCCATCTCACCGCGCTCGCCGCGGCGGAGGGCCTGCCGGCGGTGACGCTGCGCCTGTACTCGATCTACGGCCCGTGGGAGGACCCGGGCCGTCTGATCCCCGCGCTGGTGCGCGAGGCGAGGAGCGGGAGGCTGCCGCCGCTCGTCGGCCCGCAGACCGCACGCGACTTCGTGTACGTGGAGGACTGCTGCGAGGCGCTGCTGCGCGCAGCCCAACGCGGCGCGGTCGGCGGCCCCGGCGCGACCCTGAACATCGGCTCCGGAGACCAGACACGCCTCGACGAGCTCGTCGACGTGGCGCGCCGCGCCCTGGGCGTGACGGCAGATCCCGAGTGGGGCACGATGGACCAGCGCGAGTGGGACACCAACGTATGGGTGTCCGACCCACACGCCGCGCTCGAGCTGCTCGACTGGAAGGCGGCGACCGGTCTCGGCGACGGCCTCGCCCGCACGGCTGCATGGCTGCAGGCGAGACCACAGCTGTGGGAGCGTTACGGCGTGAGGGGGAGCACCTGATGGAAAGGCTCTCCTGGTCCCTCCTCCGAACCGACGTCGCCAGCCAGAGCGAGGAGCGCTGGCAGCCGCCGCCCTGCCTGGGCTACACAGTGCTCGCCAGGGCGCCTGCGGGTTGAGCATGAGCGAGACCACGCCCAGGGCGGTGCGCCCGCGGCGCGAGCTGCTGGGGGGCCTCCTGGCAGCGGCGCTGGCAACCGCCATCGGGGTCGTTGTGCTCGAACTCTGGAGGGCCAACCTGCGGGTCCCCTTCTACACCGGCGGGGATGCGACCTTCGCCCTCGCGGCGATCAAGGGCGTGCTCGAACACGGCTGGTACCTGACCAATCCGAGCGTCGGTGCGCCTGCCGGACAGCAGCTCTACGACTTTCCGGTGTTCAGCGGCGACAGCCTCTACCTGCTGATCGTCAAGCTCATCGGGATCCCCTTCGGCAACCCCGCCGTCGTCGAGAACCTCTTCTTCCTGCTGTGCTTCCCGCTGATTGCGCTGAGCGCGTACGCGGCGCTGCGGACACTGCGGATCTCGATCGGCGCGTCGGTGGTGTGCGCCGTCCTGTTCACACTGCTGCCCTACCACTTCTTCGACGGCGAGAGCCACATCTTCCAGGGCTCCTACTTCACCGTCCCGCTCGGCTGCTGCCTGGTCATCGCCGTGCTCTCCGGCAGGGACCTCTTCGCGCGCAACGCGAAGCGGCGCGGCGTCGGGGCGTATCTAACGTGGCGCTCCGGTGCGACCGTGGCGGCGTGCGTGGTCATGGGCTCCTCGGACAGCTACTACGCGGCCTTCACCGCGGCCCTGGTGCTGTTGGCGGCGGCAGCGGCGTTGCTCGCCGGCCGCGGTGCGCGCGCGCTGGTGAGCGCAGCGGCGCTCGCCGCGCTCGTACTTGCCACGGTCGCCCTCAATGGACTGCCGACGCTGATCTACACCTCCGAGCACGGCGGAGACCCGGCCGTCGGGCGGCGCATGCCGCGGGAAAGCGACGTGTACGCGCTGTCGCTCGCCGATTTGGTGCTGCCGATCGCGGGTGACCGCATCGAGCCGCTGGCGCGCCTGGCTCACAGATA
Source organism: uncultured Solirubrobacterales bacterium (assembly GCA_963715925.1). GTDB lineage: Bacteria > Actinomycetota > Thermoleophilia > Solirubrobacterales > Solirubrobacteraceae > Palsa-744. The sequence goes on from OY970282.1 coordinate 1,267,211, forward strand.
CCGGGCCACCGCCACCGCGCCGGTCGGCGAGGGACATAGCGCGAGCCTCGGGGTGGTCGGCACGGTGGGGCTGCTGTGCCTGGCCGCGGCGCTCGTGGCGCGCGGCCTGCGCGCCGACCGGGCGAGGTTTGCCGACCCACGCTATGCGTACGCGGCGCTCGGCGCCGGTCTCGCCTTCCTGATCGGCACGGTCGGCGGGTTGGGGACGATCTTCGCTTACACCGTGAGTCCGCAGCTGCGCGCGTGGAACCGTATTTCGGTGTTCATCGCGTTCTTCGCGCTGGTGGGAGTCGGACTGCTGTTGGACGCGCTGGGGCGGCGCATCGGCAGCGGCTCGCGGCGCCGGCGGTGGGGCTTCGCAGCATGTTTGGCCGCCGTGCTGGCCGTCGGCGTGCTCGACCAGACGAGCCCGTCGGTGATCCCGCCGTACAGGGCGCAGGCCGCCGAATACCTCACCGACGCGCGCTTCGTTGCAGCGATCCAGCGCCAGCTGCCGCCCGGCGCCGCCGTGTTCCAGCTGCCGTACGTCCCGTTTCCCGAAAATGGGCCCGTGCACCGGATGGAAGACTACGCCGAGCTGGCGGGGTACCTGCACTCGACGCGCCTGCGGTGGAGCTACGGCCAGCTCAAGGGCCCGCCCTCCGCGTGGGAGTCGGCCGTCGTGCACCGGCCGCTGGCGGCGATGCTCGCCGAGGTCTCGGCGGTGGGGTTCGAGGGCGTGTACGTCGACACGTTCGGCTACCCACATCGCGGGGCGGCGCTGATCCCCGCGCTCTCGCGCGCGCTCGGCGTCAAGCCGCTCGTGAGCTCCGACGGGCGCCTGTATTTCTTCAACATGGGGCCCTATAACGAGCGGCTGCGCCGGCGCCACCATAGCCAGCCCCGCGTCGAGGCGTAGCGAGCTCACCACGAACAACAGGGCTCTCGAACTCGCCGACCTTTGCCTCCAATATCATGCCGTCCATCAATATCCGCCCTTGGAAAGCAGTGATCGACGCCGCACCCGCCCTCGATGCGGCTGCGTGACGGAGAGCGCCCGGTGGCGCATCTCGCCACGGCGACTCGCGGGCGTTCGAGGCTTGCCGTGAGCCTGTTCGCGATCGGCGCCGCGGCGGTGGCCTTGGCACTCGCGGCCAACGCGCTGGACGTCGCGGCGTCCTCCGCGTTCGGCTGGAAGAAGGCAACGTTGCTAATCGCCGGCTGCGACCTGATCGTCGCCGCGCTGATCGTGAGCGCACGACGCACGCCGCCCAGCGACGACACCGACGGAGACATCGCGTCGCTGCTGAGCGGGGCGATCGCGGATGGCGTGATGATGTTCGCGTTTAGCGCCGCGGCCGTGATCGTGCTCTTCGGCCAGAGCAAGCCGATCGAGCGCCTGGGCTACTTCCTCGCGATCCTCGTGATCGTGCCGCTGAGTGTCACGCTCGCATGGCGCCGTCAGCGCAAAGGCGCGACGGGCGAGCGCCAGCAGCTGCTCGCTTTCGCAACGCTCGCGGCGAGCGCCGGCGTGTTGTGCCTGGCGCGGCTGCTCGCGCTCCCAACGACCGGCACGCTCGACACGTCGCTCTTCCTGCTGATCGGGCTCGTCGCGGCCCGCACCGCGATCGCGCTCTCGGCGCGTCTCATGCCGACTGCCTGGCCGCGGAGGATTCCAGCGGGAGCGCTGATTGCCGCGACGCCCCTTGTGCTCGCGGCGGCCGCGACACCATTCGTTCCCTCCGGCACTCTCAGCGTCCTCGACATCGCCGTCGCACTGGCGGCAGGGCTCGCGACCTTCAACCTCGTCAGAGCCTTTGGAGGCCGTCGCGGCCTGCCGCCCGCGTGGGTTCGGGCGCTCGATGCCGGCGTCGTCGTCCTCTGCATGCTCGTGGTGATGTACGTCGGGGTCGCGAGCTTCATGTCGGGGGGGCTCGCGCTTACGGGCGACCACAACTACTTCCTTGGGCCGGCGAACGACGTGCTTCATGGCCACCCGGTGCTGGTCGGGACGTTCTCGCAGTACGGCGTCGGCCTGATGGACGTGCTGGCGGCGGTGTTCCTCGTCGTGCCGATCGGCTACGGCACGTTCACTCTGCTGCTGTCCGTGTCGACGGCGCTGCTTTTCGTCGTCGTGTACGTCGTGTTGCGCTGGAGTACTGAATCTCTGCTCATCGCCGCGGTCGGCCTGATCGTCGCGGTCGTGCTCGGCACTTTCGGGACACTCGCGTACTACGCGTGGTTTCCGAGCACCGGCGTGCTGCGGTTCGGCCTGCCGTGGCTCGTGATCCTCTGCTCGCTCGCGTCGGCGAGGACGGCGACCCACAGACGGCTGCTGGATGCGCTGGTGTTCGCGACCGTCGCCGTCGCGGCCGTGTGGAGCGGGGAAACCGGCGTTTACTGCCTGGGGACCGCGGTCGCGCTGGCGTGCCTCGACGCGGCGGTAGCGGATGCCGGCGGGCGCGAACGCGTGCACATGGCCGCTCGCCGCATCGCCCTGCTACTTGCCACGAGCGCTTGCGCCCTGTTGGCGTTCACGCTGCTGACGCGGGTGCTGGCCGGCGCATGGCCGAACTGGGGCGCGTATCTCTACTACATCCGCCTGTACACGACGGGCGGGTTCGGCAACCTGCCGATCGACCCTTGGTCGCCAGGTCTTGCGCTCGGGGCGATGTACACGGTTTCGGCCATCGCGATCGTGCTGCTCGCGCTGACGCGGCCGGCGCTCCTGCGCGAACGCACTGTCGCATTTCGCGCCGCAACCGGCCTGACGGTGCTGGGAGCGCTCGTTTACACATACTTCCTGGGCCGCGCTCACCCGAACAACCTCTACCACATCTCGCCGCCGGGCGTTGCGCTCGTGTTCGTGTGGCTGGGCATCGTCCGCTCGACGTTCGACAGCCGTATGGCCGTGGCAATCGCGAGCGGCACGGTGGTCTTTGGCGGCGCCATGATCGTCGCGAACGAAAGCGGCACCCTCAGCGAAAAGTACCCGACCACCGCACTGGCCGCGGTGGTCGGGAGGGCGCCGTCGCTGACGAGCGAGGTGAGCGCGCTGTGGCGCAATCCAATCTTCGACCTGGAATCTGCCCACGTCGTTCAGTTCGTCTCCTCGCTTGGGCCCAGGCGCGCCGGCCTGACTCTGTTGCTGACTCCGAATGTCGCGACAGAGGCACTCCTGCATCTGGGCACCGCGAACGCCGTAGGAGCGAGCCAGCCGTGCCAGGAATCGCTTTCGAGCCAGGGCCCCCGGCGCGCCGCGCAAGAGGTGCGCGAACTCGCGCCCGGCGGGATCGTGGTCACAAGCAGCGTTCCGAGCGACGGCGGTGTGCTGCTGCCGCTTCAGCAATACACTCTCACGCTCTTGCGAGATCGCTTCACATTGCGGGAAATCGCCGCCGACGGGCAGGGCCTGCGAGCGTTCCGGATGACCGGACTCGCACCCTTCCAGACACCGCCACCGGCTGCTCCACCGCCGGCGACGACGGGCCAGCCTGGTTGCGCGTAGCGGGCGGCGAGGATATCCATGTTCTCCAGATCGGCCACGGGCAGCATCTCCACCTCCCCTCACCGGATCGACGTCGGCGGCCAGAGCGAGGAGCACTGGCAGCCGCCGCCCTTCACCCCACTCGACGGTTTCGCCAGCCGGGTGGTGACGAGTGTCCGTCGTCTCTTCGACGTACAGGCCAGCTCGATCTGGAACGATCTCGCCGGCGAGCTGAGCACGGTTCGCGGCACGCTGCTGGATGTCGGCTGCGGCGCGCAGCCGTACCGCACGCTCGTGCCCGCGGGTGTGGAGTACATCGGTATTGACAGGGCCGACGCAAAGGGCCGTTTCGGCTATGACATACCCGACACGACGTACTTCACGGGCGACAGATGGCCGGTCGACGACGCAACGGCCGACACGGTTCTGTGCACGGAGACGCTCGAGCACGTCCTCGATCCGCTGGGCTTCCTCGCGGAAGCCAAGCGCGCGCTGCGGCCGGGCGGCCGGCTGATTCTCACAGTGCCGTTCGCGGCACGATGGCACTACGTACCGTTCGACTACTGGCGATTCACCCCCTCGGGTCTCAGGCACCTGCTCGGCAAGAGCGGGCTTACGGAAGTCGAGGTATACCGCCGCGGCAACGCTTTGACCGTCGCCTGCTACAAGGTGATCTCGCTCATCCTGCCGCTGCTGATGCCTCACGGGGAGGGGCCTCTGCGGAGGCTGGCACTGCGCGCCGGCGGTCTCGCGCTGTCGCCTCTGCTGGCAACAAGCGTGACGGTGGCGAGGCTCTCCCTGCTGCGAGACGGTGGCGATGACTGCCTGGGCTATACCGTACTCGCCAGACGGCCGGCCGGCGGGGAATGACTGCTCCCGGGCGTTCGGGGCAAGCATCAGACCGCGTGGCCCCCACCATTATTAGGCCGCAACACGATCTGTAATAGGTTTACGGCGCAGCGCTAAAGCGCAGCCCAGCCAGGCGGCCAGCGCAGCGGCCACCATCAGCTCCTGGAGCAGACGACCGCGTTCTTTGTAGGTGGCAGTGAACTGATAATGACCGGGAGATAGCCGCCAAGCGCGCAGCGGGATTCCCGCGTTGACGATGTGTACCTTTTGCGTGTTCGCGTGCCAGCCATTGATCGCGAGTTCGTTTTCTATCAACAGGACCGGTTGGGAGACGTTTACTGAGTAGACGATATCTTCGACACCGTAAGCAAGGGTATGCACGTCGGGACTGGGGTGCCATGTCGCAGCGGCCGGCAAATGCACAGCACTGCTGCTGCATCCGACCGTGGAACAGGGAAATGTGTATCCATGCCAGGGCGCAAGCAGCAGGGCAGACCAGACGGGGTTATGCTCGGCCTGCCAGCGTGCCCGCTCGATCGTGCTGCTGTAGTCGGTCAGATGGTAGCCATCAGCCACCCAGCCCGAGGAGTCAGGAGGAGTGCCAGTGGGTGCGCTGCCGAGGGGGGCATACGAAGGTATGCGAGCCGGGCGGCTCGCCGGCGCTTGCGCCAGCAGCGTGGGAAGCTTGCGCACATAGACGTCGCGGGCGCGGTAGGGAGCTGCTTCGGAGGGCGAGACCTGCCATGGTGAGATCGGTCCAAGATGATAATCGTTGATCTCCCGCACTCCGTCGATCACCACTAGGACCACGAGCAGGCAGACCAGCAGGCGCCATGGCAGGCGTACCCATATGAGCGCGACGCTTGCCACGACCACCGCGATGAGCAGCCACAGCTCCCGTGTGGGCTGCCCGTAGGTCGACGGCGCAAGCAGCGCACCTGCGACCAGCACGCAACCGGCCAGCGCCGCCCTCCAGGTGAGACCGGAGCGGCGTGCCGCGATTTGGCTCCAAGCCTCGGCTCCCAACACCACCAACACGACAGCCACGACCGCCTTGTAGTCCGCTGCGGGAAAGCGGCTGGGAAACAGCGGACGCAGCGAGACCATCGCTCGACCCACCACGCCGATCTTCGGCGTCATCGCCAGCGCCAGCGCCACCGCGCCACAGGCGACCAGCGGAGCTTGTCGGCGAAGCGTTTCCAGTCTCATGCAGGCAAGTCCGATCAAGATCGGGATCGCGACCGCCCAAGCCGTGACCGTGCCGTCGTACACCCATGCAAAGTTGTTGAGATACAGGCCAAGCAGGTCGAGCGGGGAGATCGACTCGCCCGCCCGCACGGCAGCAGTTGGTTCGAACGCCCGGTAGAGTTCGTGGGCCTGCTCAGCTCGCAGATAGGGCAGCAGCACCGCGGCGCACACCGCGCCGGCGGAGACGACCGCGAGCGTCAGCGCGGCGCGGTACCGGCGCCACGCCCCCGGACCGCTGGCCCGCAACGCCACGCTCACATACACCAGCCCCGTGATGCCAAACGATACGACCTGCCCCGGGTAGGCGCCCGAGACGACCAGCCAAACCAGCGGCGGCAACGCCGCCAGGCGAGTCCATCGGCCGGTGCCGTTGGGAGGCGTCAGCGCCCACAGCAGCCATGGCAGGTAAGCAAAACCCCTGAAGTAGTCTGCGTGCTCGGCCTCTCCGTAGAAACCGCCGAAGAGCAGGTAGGCCACCGCCGCCACCGCCGCCCACGACCACCCCAGCCGCCGGGCCCGCGCCAGGGCCAACACCCCCACAGACCCAAACAGCACGTGAGCGGCCTGAACGGTGGTAAGGACCCGTAGTGTGGCGGGCACTCCCAGAACGCCCAACAGCCACCACCCCGGAAAGTACATCCCTGCCTGCGGATCGACATCGACTGGGAACCCACCGGCCACAAACGGTGACCAAGACAGGAGATGACCGCTTCCAACCGAGGCCGCGACGAAGGCCGGCGTCGTCGCGGGCGGACCCACGAAGTCCCACGGAAACGTCCAGTGATCGAATATCTGTTTCTCGAACACCACCACCGTGAGCGCCAACAGACCTCCGACGATGAGGAGTGGGGCAAGCGCAGACCTGGGGACCCAGCGGAAGGGCGCGGCGGCGCCGAGGCGGTCGAGCAACGCGGTGGCGCGCCCACGAGTGACTTGCGGAAATGAGGAGGGCTTTACAGCCAAGGGATTCTGCCTACTGCGCGGTGCTGCCTAACAGCACGAACATCCGCTCGTCGTTCTCAGGCGTCGCCGGATCGGATGCCACTGTGTTGCCCACATTCGCCCGGTCCAGAATGCTCCAGCCAGCGCGCGTCACGAGCCGCTCAAGGCCGGTGGGTGAGAGAATCCAGTAGTTCGTCGCATCGTTGTTGGTCTCGTCCGGCGCAACCAGATAGCCGACGGGCAGATCACCGATCGGCGTCCGCGCCGGTCCCGCGAAACGCGCGACCCTCGTGCTGAGCAGGCAGTACGAGGACCGTGAAGCCAGCTCCCGCAACACGTAGTAGGGATTTTGGAGGTGGTAGAGGATCCCGAGCAGGAAGACGAGCCCGTAGCGCTCGCGAGGGAGCGCGAACTGGCTGTCCAGATCTATGTCGTAGACCTCGACCCGTGAACCGAGGTGGTCGCGCAGAGCCTGGGCGCCACGTAACCCGTTCATGTTGGTGGCGGCCGTGTCGACGATGTCGACCTGCCAGCCAGCGACATCCTCTAGGGCGAAGGCGAGATCGCCGTCGGCCGCACCGACGTCCGCCACCGGAAGGCCTTGCGCGAGCCGATCCAGGTCGCGGTTCTCTCCAGAGAGCATCCCGTCGATGTGGACGATGTTGGCGAGGATGTCGTATGGGTACCAGGAAATGCCGTCTCCGATCTGCGAGCGGGCGGCTCGCAGACGCTCTACCTGGGCGCCGAGGCCGCCCATGAGATCATCGACGTGCATGGCCGCTGCTCACCGTGGCCTCGACGCCGTCGAGCAGCTGGCTGAGCTGCTCTGAGACAACCTCGGTGGAGCAGCGCTCGGCGATGAGCTCCTGTCCGGCGCGCGAGAGGCGCCGCCAGAGGTCGTCGTCGCGGTAGGCCCGGATCACGTGGGCGGCCAGCTCCTGCGGGTCGTCGGCAACCAGCAGGCACTCCTCCTCGTGGCCCTCGAGGCCCTCTGCGCCGATCGAGGTCGTCACCACCGGCAGGCCGATCGCAAGAGCCTGTGTGACCTTGCCCTTCATCCCCGCGCCATAGCGAAGTGGAGCCACCATCAGCCGTGCGTGGTCAAGCACCGGCCCCAGATCCTCTATCCACCCCGCGACATCCACGAGCGGCGAGGCGAGCGCCTGGACTTCGGGCGGCGCGTGGGATCCGACGATCGTGACCTGCACGTCACCGAGCTCGCGCCAGACGGCGGGCATCACCTCCTTGACGAGCCGGATTGCCGCGTCGCCGTTCGGCGGGTGCTCGAAACCCCCGACGAAGAGTATCCCTGAGCGATCCTCGGGCGGTGGTACGTACGGCTCGACATCGTGAAAGGTTGGCACCACGAGCACGTTTGCATCGGGCACATCCAGCTCGACCTGGACCCGCTCGGAGTCGCTCACGACGAGCGTAGTGTCGGCAGCCCGGATCATCGCCAGCTCGAGCTCGCGCAGCGCCTCGGCCTTCGGTGCGATCGAGGCAAGCTTTCCGTTGGTGGCTGCGTAAGCTTCTCCCAGTGAACTCCCCGCAGCGCTGCGCCTGGCCTCGCGCAACCAGTGTAGATCGACAGTGTCATAGACGATCGTCGCCGACGGAGCAAACTCCCGCATGGAGTCGAGCCAGCGGCTCGCCGCGTGAGGACGGGAGAGGATCACAGCACTTAGCCTGGGGCCGATGGCGGCCAGCTCGGCGTTGACGTCGAACGCCCCGTAGAGAACCTCGATTCCCATGCGTTGAAGCACCCGCGTATATGGCTGCGAAGGCAGAAAGTTGTCGGGCATAAATGTCACACGCACGCCTAGTCCCAGCAGCGACTGCATGATGCCCAGCATGCGCAGAGATCCGGCGTCGCGGTCCCACATCGGAACCCGGAAGTCGACCACGAGCACGTGCCGCCCGCGGTGACGGTTGGCCGCCGCTCGCACGTTCGTCGGCGCGGAGCGCAGATGCTCTGACTCCAGCTGCTGCCGCCACTTCGCGACGAACTTCGGACGGTTGCGCTCCTGGTGGCGCTTGTGGCTGGACTCGGCGTCGCTGCCGGCGGTGGCGCCCTCGATGTGGACGACGACGGCCTCGGGCTCGTACATGACGCGCAGGCCGTGCTCGCGCGCCTGGAAGCAGAGGTCAGTGTCCTCGTAGTACATCGGCAGGTAGCGCTCGTCGAAACCCCCGACCGCCTTCCAGAGCTCCGCCTTTACCATCAGTGCCGCAGCCGAGCCGTAGTCGGTCTCGCGCCGGTATTCGTACTGAAAGCGATCGAGCTGATCGCCGCGGCCGTAGTTCATGCCGGTGCCGTCGCGCCAGATGATCCCGCCGGCCTCGTTGAGGGTGCGATCCGGGTAGATGAACTTCGGGGTGACCACACCCACATCCTCGGCGGACTCGGTACAGGCGAGCATCGCCGCGAGCCATCCGCGCGTCACCTCGGTGTCGTTGTTGAAGAGCACCAGCCAACGCCCGCGGGCGACGCTCGCCCCGCGGTTCATGCTGCGCAGATAGCCGAGATTCTGCTTGTTGTGGAGGATCGTCGCCCCCCGAACGCCCGCCAGCAGCCGTTTCGTCGCGGGGTCCGCAGCGTCGTCGACGAGAATCACCTCGTAGCTGGCGTGAGCGGTGTGCTCGCGGATCGATCGCAAGCAGGCCAGCGTGAGCTCAACGTGCGCGTACAGGGGGATGATCAAAGAGACTCTGGGACTCTCGTACTCGGGCATCGAGATCACGACGCCGCCTTCCTCGGCGTCGCCGCCTTCGGTGTCCGTGGGAGGCAGTATCGGCTGCGCCCGCTTGACCAGCACGCGCCCCGCCAGCCGCAGCGACATGCTCAGAGCGCGCGCGAGCAGCGACCGTTCGCCGCCGATCGCGCTGTAGAGGCGGCCCCTGGCTCCCTGGAACGCCTGCCACGTAACGGACTCCTCGGTGCGACGGTTGAGCTGCCCGGCAGCCTCGAGTTCCACCCCAAGCGCGGCGATCTGGGCCTCGCGCGCGGCGATCTCGCCGCGCAGCCCGACGATGTCCTCCTGCCCGCGCACAATGTCGCGGTCACGCTGCCCGATCTCTTCGCGAGCGCGTTTGTCCGCCTCGCGAAGCGCACGGCCATGCTCGGCATATGTGCGCACCAACTCCTCATTGCGGCTGACGGCCACGTCTCGCTCGTTCCTCGCGAGCACGACGTCGCGTTCCTTGAGGCGCATGAGCTCCAGATCGCAGTCGGCGAGCGTCGAGGCGTCGGGCAGCACGGGCAACTCGGCCTTCGACGCCAGCGCGATGACGTAGAGCGCGGCTGGATCACCCGCGACCCGCCACTCCTCGCCCGAGCGCTCGATGTAGAAGTCGGGCACGTCGCTTACACGGTCCTTCTTCGGGGCAGTGCTGAGAGCGTTCAGGTGGGAGCCCACGATCGTCCTCTGACCCCAGGCGGCGGCGTGCGGGAAGTGCTCGCCGAGCAGATCGAGGAACTCCTCCAGACCCAGCTCGTGCACGTGGAAGGGATTGCGCTGGCCGCTGGCCTCGCTGTAGAGGCGCCGGTCGGGCGTCGAGATCACCAGCAGCCCGTCGTCGGCCAGCACACGCGCGATCTCGGCGAGCACCTGACCCTGTTCCTGCACGTGCTCTACGATCTCGAACGCAACCACCGCACCGAATGAGCCCGTCTCGTGCGTCGAGAGGTCGAGCGCCGTGCCGACGTGGAACTCCAAATCGCCGGCTGCGTAGTTGAGCCTGCTGTGCTCGACGGTTCGCTCGTCGATGTCCACGCCCACCACATGCGCGGCTGACTCCGCGAGGATGGCCGCGCCGAAGCCCTCCCCGCTTCCCAGGTCGAGCACCCTGCGCCCACCGACCAGCCGCGCGGCCCAAAGGTAGCGGTGCAGATGCTCGTAGACGACCTGCACATCGGGAGCCCAGGGCACGCACCGCTCGCCGGTCCACTCGATCAGGCGGGGGGCCGCCGCACGACGTCGAAAACTCACGCAGCCATTGTACGGTGCTCAATCTTCACCGGAGCCCGCCCAGCCGGAGCCTCCTCGCATCTAGGGGCGAGCCCATGCGGCATCCACACTTCCTGTGATACTGTACTCCACAGTGGCGAACATCACCGTCTCCGTCCCAGACGACGTCTACCGCGCGGCGCGGATACGCGCGGCCGAGCAGGGCAGCTCCGTAAGCGCGATAGTCGCCGACTATCTGCGCTCGCTCTCGGGGCACGAGGCCGAGTTCGCAAGGCTCACAGCTCAGCAGAGGAGCGTCCAGGACCAGATCGATCGCTTCAGCGCCCGCGATCGCCTCGATCGCGAGGAGTTGCACCGGCGTGCGGTTCATTGATACCAATGTCCTGCTCTACGCGATCTCGCGCGACCCGCTCGAGCGCGCGAAGGCAGCACGCGCCAACGAGATCCTCTCCGGCGGGGACGTGGGACTCTCAGTCCAGGTGCTCCAGGAGTTCTACGTCCAGGCCACCCGCGAGAGCCGCGCGGATCGCCTGACCCACGAGCAGGCCGCCGCGCTCGTCGACTCCTTCCGGCGCTTCCCCGTGCAGGAGACCGCGATCGGCACGGTGCTTTCCGCCATGTACACCAGGCAGCGATTCGGGATCTCCTACTGGGACGCCGCGATCCTCGAGGCCGCCCGCGCGCTGGGCTGCGAGATCCTCCTCTCCGAGGACCTCAGCGACGGACAGGACTACGCGGGCGTGCGCGTCGAGAACCCCTTCGGCGACTGCTGACCGACCCGCTACCACCCACAACATCGCGCCCGCCTTCGGGCCTGCGCTTCGCAAGCGGGCCGCACCGGTACCCCCGATACCCTTCTACCGGATGCCCTCACCGCCCAGCAGCAGCGGTCCGCCGCCGATCGTCGTCAGGTCGATCAGCAAGACCTTCCGCGTGCCCGAGGAGCGTACGCACACGCTCAAGGAGCGGGCGCTGCATCCGCTGCGCCGCACCCGCCACGAGACCTTCAAAGCGCTCAAGGACATCTCCTTCGACGTGCGCCGGGGCGAGTTCTTCGGGATCGCCGGGCGCAACGGCAGCGGCAAGAGCACGCTGCTGAAGTGCCTGGCCGGGATCTACGGGGTGGACCGCGGGCGGATCTGGATGAACGGGCGGCTCTCGACGTTCATCGAGCTCGGCGTCGGCTTCAACCAGGACCTGGCCGCGCGCGACAACGTGGTGCTCAACGGGATCATGATGGGCCTCTCCCCGCGCGAGGCGCGGGCCCGCTACGACGCCGTGATCGACTTCGCCGAGCTGCGCGAGTTCGAGGAGCTCAAGCTGAAGAACTACTCCTCGGGCATGCACGTACGCCTGGCGTTCTCCGTCGCGATCCAAGTCGACGCCGAGATGCTACTGGTCGACGAGGTGCTCGCCGTCGGCGACGCCGCCTTCCAGCAGAAGTGCTTCGACGTCTTCAATCGGATGCGCGACGACGGCCGCACGATCGTGTTCGTAACCCACGACATGGGCGCGCTCAACCGCTTCTGCCACCGGGCGCTGCTGCTGGAGCGCGGCTCCGCGGTCCACCTCGGGGAGCCCCACGAGGTGGCCGACCGCTACCTGGAGATCAACTTCGGACGCGACCCCCTCGCCGCCGGCGGCGCCGACCGCAGCGGCGACGGCGAGGCGCGCGTCCTCGAGGCGTGGATCGAGGACGAGCACGGCGAGCGCCCCGCCTCGCTGCCCCAGGGACAGCAGATCACTCTGAAGGCGCGCGTCGCCTTCATGGTCGACGTGGAGGACCCCGCGGCGAGCGTGTACGTGCTCAACGAAGAGCACGTCGCGATTCTCGTCGCCACGACCGCCCGCGAGCACGAGCGCTCCGGGCGCTTCAGCGCCGGCGAGGAGGTCGTGTTCTCGTTCTCCTTCGCCAACGTGCTCGCCCCGGGGCGCTACTCCCCGCTCTTCACGCTCGCCCACCGGGGCACCGGCCTCGACCTGATGGACCGCTTCGAGGGCGGCTTCTCGTTCGTGGTCACCGGGCCCGAAGCGATGGGCGGGCTGATCGACCTGCCGGTCGAGGTGGACGTCGGTCGCAGCCCGGCGGCGGTCTCCCAGCGGGTGCGGGCGTGAGGGTTGGTGCCCCTGTGCGGGCACACTACGAGTCGCCGCCGGGCAGGAGGCCCGGCGCCCACACGCCAGTTGCGTCACCAACCCGCGTGGACGATCCCCAATGACTACCGAAGTCGCGCCACTCCCCAGTGATGCCCCGCCCTACGCGGGCCTCGGCCGGCCGATCAAGGGCCCGCGAGCCCTGAACGACGACTGGGTGCGCTTCTGGCACCTCACCTACAACATCGCGCGCAACGAATTCAAGCTGAAGTTCTTCGGCTCGGTGCTCGGCTACCTCTGGCAGGTGATGAAGCCGCTGCTGCTGTTCGGCGTGCTGTACGTCTTCTTCGTCCTGATCGTCCACGTCGGCCACGGCGGCAAGCCCAGCGAAAAATTCTACGGCGTTCAGCTGCTGGGGTCGATCGTGCTGTTCACCTTCTTCTCCGAAGCGACCATGGGAGCGGTGCGCAGCGTCGTGGACCGCGAGAACCTCGTGCGCAAGATCCAGTTCCCGCGGCTGGTGATCCCCCTCTCGATCGTGCTGCTGTGCTGCTTCAACCTGATGCTGAACCTCGTCGTCGTGCTGGCCTTCGCCCTCATCTCTGGGGTTCACCCGATGCTCAGCTGGCTCGAGCTGCCGCTGATCCTCGCGATGCTGATCGTGTTCGCAGCCGGCGTCTCGATGCTGCTCTCAGCGCTGTTTGTGAGCCTCCGCGACATCCAGCCGATCTGGGAAGTCTTCAGCCAGGTGCTCTTCTACGGCTCCCCGGTGATCATCCCGGTCATAGCGGTTCGCGAAAAGCTCGTCCCCCACCACATGACCCTGTTTCACATCTACGCGCTCAACCCCCTGGTAACCGTGTTCCAGCAGTTCCGCCACGCGATGGTCACCCACGCCACGCCGAGCGCCGGGGAAACGATCGGCAGCTGGGCCGGGCTTTTGGGGCCGCTGGCGGTCACCGTCGCGGTGTTCGCGCTCGGCTTCTGGGTGTTCAACCGCTCGGCTCCGCAGGTCGCCGAGAATCTGTAGGCGGACGTCAGAGCGGCGAATCGCCAATCCTGCGACGGGCTGGCCGCAGACGTCGTAATCCATGCTTGGCGGCTCGCAGGGGCGTGGTAACGCGCCAGCTCATCGACGACCGCACCCCTTCGAGGACCGCCTGCTGTCGCTCCAGTCGATCCTCCAGCCCAGACACCACATTGCGGGTGCTCTCGAGCTGATGGCGGGCGTCCCCCAGATCATTGCGAGATCGCTCTCGCTCCCGCTCCATCAGCGTCCTCAACTCCGCGGTCTCCTCGCGCGCCTGAACGACGGCCTCCGTGAGCTGCCGCTGCTCGTCCTGCAGCGCGGCAGTCGTCTGCTGGGCCTCCGCAAAAGCGCAGCGCATGTCGGTCGACACGCGGTGCTCCCACCACAACTCCGGAGCGACCCGCTCGATCGCCTCGGGGATCTGCGCATCGTGGTCGCCGGTGGCCCGGCGAGCGTCCTCCGCGGCGCGCAGTGCAAGGAACAGAGTGCGGGCGGTGGACGGTATCCCCCAGGTGGCTGCCAGTTCGCGTGAGGACGTCGCGTGGTGGCGCAAGTCCCGCTCGATCTCCTCGAGCAGCCGCCGTTGCAAGCCATTCTGCTCTGCAAGGCGCAGGTCCAGCAGGGATGCCATGGCGGTGAGCCGCTCCGGAGCGTCCTCGAAGTAGTCTTCGTAGAAGACGAGCGTTCGCGGGTGGCCGTGCGTCTCCCGGAACGCCAGGGCGGTGTATTCGAGCCACAGATCTCCCCATTCGCCGATCGACAGCTCCGGGTCGGGGCGGCGCTGAATCGAAGAGATCGCGTCCGCGGGGTTGCGCAGGCAGATTACGTACCTCGCCTCCGGCACCAGCTCCTTCCAGAAAGGCAGCGTGAGCGTCGTGCGCGGGTCCTTCCACCCCCACAGCGGCGCCGCGCCAAACCTCTCTTGCAGGAGGGCGCGTGCGCGCTCGCGCAGCTCATCGAAGTCCGAGGATCGCTCCCAGCCGGGCCCGGCTGGGAGCGGGCGCCACCACACGGTGCCCAGCTTGGCCAGGATCTCGTCGTTGAGCTCCACCATCCACCGCGGCTCCCAGTACCCACGGGTGTTATCCCCCTCTCCTGGCGCCAGGAGATCCTCCTCGGGTCCAATCTCCACGCCGAGGAGATTCAGCAGCCGCATCGTCAATGAGGTTCCGCTGCGGCCGAAGCCCAGAACGCACACCGGACTGGCCCGACTGCCGTGGACGGCGCTCATGGCGCCGCAGCTTAACCGACCCTACCTCGGAGCGCGCCTGAGCGTCGCGGCGATCTCCTCGGGCGTGCGTGGCAGTCGCGCGGGCGCCCGGCCCTCCCGGCGGTCCCGGCGAAGCCGTGCCGCGGCAGCCGCCAGGCGCAGCAGGCGCAGCCAAGCGGCGATCTGCTCGCGAGCGCCGGTGTAGCGCAGCGGCTTGGTGGCGATCATGTTCATCGAGACCCCACCCCGTACATGGTTCAGCCACGCCAGGTGGGCCCGACGCGCGAGCCCGCTGCGGCGCGCCCAGGCACTCCATCGCCGTCCCGTCGCGCTCAACCCCGGGGGCAGGTCCACATCGCCGAAGAACCAGTGGTAGTGGGGCTCTGCCACCTCCGTCAAGAAGCCGGCGCGGATCGCCTCCCAGCGATAGCGCAGCGCCCAGTGGGCGTGCTCGTAGCCCTCGTACTGCTTGACGTCCTCGTCGTGCACGCCGTGCGGGTCGCGCAGCGTCTTGAGCGTCTCGTTGACCATCAGCAGCCGCCCGCCCGGGCGCAGCACGCGGAACGCCTCGGCGAACGTGCGACGCAGGCTGGCCCGATCGTTGTGGTGGAGCACCTGGCAGCAGTACACGTAGTCGACGCTGCCGGAGGCCAGGGGCATGGTGTCCATTGAGCCCAGCACCCGCTCGAAGAAGACGCGGCCCTCGTCGATGAACCAGTCGGCCGTGTACAGGCCCTGCAGCTCGACGGTGGCGATGTCCAGCGCGATCGCCCGCAGGCCACGCTCGGCGAAGTGGTTGGCGGCCCAGCACGTGTTCGAGCCGACGTCCACGATGCTCTGACCGGGCTGGAACGGGACCGTGGTCAGGAGCTGGTGCATGGAGCGGGACTGCACGTACCAGTAGCCGTCCTCGAGCTCGGGCAGCCGGCGGATCAGCTCCCGGTCCCAGCCCCCCGAGCGCATCTGCTCGGCGAAGCGCTCGAGCCCCGCGGCCTCGGCCACGATGTGGGCGGGCGGATCGTGCAACAGCTCCGCGACCCCGCGGCGCACGGCGAACTCGGTAGCGCACGCCCGGCAGCGCAGGGAACCCTCGCGCACCTCGCGCGCGTCGCTGCGCTCGGCCCGCAGCTGCAGGGTGCCATCGCGCCGGCAGGCCGGACAGCGTAGTTGCGGAGCGAGCTCGGCCTTCACGATCCTGCCGGGAGTAGCGCGCGGTCGACCCAGCCGGCCTGCTCTGGCCGTGCTCGCGGGTCGCTTGCCATGGCGTGAGCAGCAGCCACCGCACGCGCCTAACGCGACTCGGGCACAGCTTCGCTCGAGGGCTCGCTCAGCCGCGGCCGCGCCAACCCCTCCAGGAACGCCTCCAGCGCGTCGATGCGCCGCTCCCAAGCGTACTGAGCGGCCGTCTCGACCCCGGCCTGCCCGAGGCGCGCGCGCAGCTCGGGGTCCCCGAGCGCCCGTGCGAGCGCGTCCCGCACGGCGGCGGCGGCCGGCGCGGGCATCAGGCAGTTCTCCCCGTCCACGCAGAAGTCGCGGTTGCCGTGCGCGTCGGTGCACACCACGGCGCCGCCGGTCGCCATCGACTCCAGCGCCGGCAGGCAAAAGCCCTCGTGGGTGGAGGTCTGCACGAGCACCGTCGCCTGCGCGAGCAGCTCCGCGACCTGCTCGTCGGTGGGGGACTCGACGTACCGCATCCCGGGGTCGCTCGCGAGCTCCGGCTCGATCCCGAACATACAGAGCTCCGGCCGGGGCTCCGGCAGCGCGCGCCACGCGGCGAGCGTCAGCGGCAGGTTCTTCAGCGGGTTCGAGCGCCCGAGCGCGAGCACCATGTCCGCGCGCCGCGGCACCTCCTCGCGCACGCGGAACGTCTGCAGGTCGATCCCCGGCGGGATCAGCTGCGCGTCGAGGCCGAGCTCGCGCAGGCGCTCGCGGTTCCAGCCGGAGATCGTCATGTAGTGGAACTCGGGGCGGTAGGAGTCGAGCACCGCGTTGCGCGTGCGCTCGTCGTCGGGGTAGTAGGAGGTCTCGATGTCCTGCACGAAGTACACGGGGATGCCGCGCAGCACGCTCGCGCGCCACACCGGCGCGGAGGTGTTCCACCACGTGGCGACCTTGATCGCGTCCACACCGGCGAGCTCCGCCACCAGTTCGTCGTAGAACTCGAAGGAGTGCACGGGCACGTGCAGCTCGAACCACTCGGGGGGCTCCCCCAGCGTGTACAGCGCGACCTCGTGGCCGCGGGCGGCGAGGCGGTTGAGGTGCTCGAAGATGTCGCGGTGCCCGCCGCCGACGCCGGTGTCCTCGGTGACGTAGACCACGCGCAGCTTCCCCTCGGGCGTGCGCACCTCGCGCGCGTCGAAGAACTCGCCCCACCGCTCCCAAAAGGCCGCCTGGGAGGCGCGCTCGCGCTCGCCGAGCTCGGTGCCGCGCGTGACCGACTCGTGGTGGCACAGGCACGCGGCGGGGAAGTACAGCACGCGCAGCCCCGCCTGCCAGGAGCGCAGGCACCAGTCGACGTCCTCGTAGGCCATCGGGTAGCGCTCGTCGAGCAGCCCGATCCGCTCGATCGTCTCGCGCCGCACGTACATGCAGGCGCCCGTCACCGCCAGCACGGGGCCGCTGAGGCCCGCCGGACCCCAATCCTTCGGCTTGAAGCGGTAGCGGTGGTCGAACCACTCGGGCGCGCCGAGGTTGCGCACAGTGCCCGCGAACTGGATGCGCCCGTCGGGGTACAGCAGCTGCGCGCCGACCACCCCGATGTCGTCCTCCTGCGAGGCCGCGTACTGCAGGCACGCCAGCCACCCGGGCCGCGCCTCCACGTCGGAGTTCAACACGACGACGTCGCGCCCGGGGTCGCTCGCGCGCAGCCCCCGGTTGACGTTCGCGGCGAAGCCCGCGTTCTGCTCGCCGGCGACCACCTCGACCCCCTCGATCGCCCGCAGCGCCGCGAGGTGCTCGGGCCCACTCGCGTCGTCGGCGACGATGACCCGCGCGAGCTCCCACGGGACGGTGGCGCGGATGCTCGCGACGAGCGTCCGCACGCGCTCGGCGTCGCGGTAGCTCGGGACCACGATGTCGACGGGCCGCCCCCGCTCGCGGTACCACGCGACCGCGCTGCGGTACTCGTTGTCGCTGGCGTGCGAGCGCAGTCGCACGTAGCGTTTCAGCGGCGTGAAGCGCAGCGGGAACGTGAACACGCGGAACAGCACCGTGCGCCAGCCGAGGTACCGGTAGGTGAGCTGTATGCGCCGGCGCAGCGAGGGCGGCTTGAGCTCGTCTTTCACGTGGGGGCCTCTCCGCGAGTGGCGTTCATGGGTCTGTGAGGGGGTGTCATGGAGTCGAGGTCCAGCGGTGCGAAGCCCGCGCGGCGCTCCAGCGACAGCCGCCGCCGGGCCGCCGCCGGCAGGTGCTCGGCCCGCGAGCCGAGCAGGGCTCCCGCGAGGCGCACAGTATGGTGACCGCCGACCGCCGCGAGCGCCGCGCCGCGCCGCAGCGGACCGGCCCCCCCGGCGCGCAGCTCCCGCCGCGCCGGCCCCAGCGCCCCACGCAGCTGGCCGCTCAGATAGCGGGGGCTCGCGGGCTCGCGCCAGCCGTACACCTCGCGCAGCGCACGCCACTCGTCGAAGCACCGGCGCAGATGCTCGAGCGCGGTGTAGTCGTGGGAGTGCAGCACGGCGGCGCGCGGCACGTAGGCCTTGGCGTAGCCCGCCCGCAGCATGTCGAGTGCCAGCAGGCGATCCTCGGCGTAGGCGACCTCGCGGAAGGGCACGCGCTCCCAGGCGGCGCGCGCGATGCAGGCGTTGGCGTCGGTGAAGAAGCCGCGCCGCCCGGCCAACTCTGAGCCCGCGCGCGCGAGCAGCGCTCCGGCGCTCAGCCCCCGCTCCGCGGTGTCGAGCCGCTCCACGCGCGGCGCGCCGTCGGGGGAGAGCGAGCGAAACCATCCTTCGAGCTCCATGCGCACCGCCATCGAGGCCCCGGGCCGGGGCACGTAGGGGCCGTAGACGAGCGCGACCTCGCCGACGCCCTCCCCCCCCGCCGCCTCACGCTTACCTGCCTCTCCCGCTCTCGATCCGCGCTCCCCCGGCTCGCCCTCGCCGGAGAGCTCAAAGCCCACGAGCAGGCTCTCAAGCCACCGCTCGCCGACGGGCTCGGCGTCCTGGGTAAGCAGCGCCACCCGCGCGCCGCGCGCCTCGCGCATCAGCAGCTCGCGCGTCCCGCCGTGGCTGAACTCGCCGGGCCCGATCTCCAGCACCCGCGCCCCGTGCGTGCGCGCCAGCGCCACCGAGCCGTCGCGCGATCCCGAGTCGCAGACGAGCAGCTCGTGCGCGACGGTCTGGCGCGCGAGCGCCCGCAGCGTGCGGGCGAGGAGCTCCCCGCCGTCACGCACTGGGATCGCGACCGTGACCTCGCAGCGGCCGTTCATGGGCGTACGAGCTCGACCCAGTCGGCCGTGACTCCGCAGAGCGAGCGCCAGCGCGCTACCGGCAGCCGCTGCAGGCGCTCCGGCGTCTCAAGCTGGAGCGCGACCGCGCCGATCAGGCCCGTGTTCCATTCACCCGGCCCGAAGTGCGCGCGACCGGCTTCCCTGGAGACGGTTAACGAGTAGCTGCCGGGGCGGAGCTGTAGCGAGGTCGCCTGCAGCCATTGACCGGGGGTGTTCGAGCCGTAGACTGAGCCCACGCGGCGGCCGTCGAGCGTCACCCTCACCGCGCGCGGGAAGTCCCCCTGGACCCACAGCGCATAGCGCCCGCCGCGCACGGTGAGCGTGCCGCTGGCGTGGCCGGGCGTGTTCGTGACAACGGCGCCCGCCTGCGCGGGGTCGATGCCCCAGCCGTAGCTACGGTCGGGTGAGTAGAGGGGTTCGTACCAGACGAGCTCCGGCGGCAGCGCCACGGCCAGCTCGCTGTCCGCGGGGGCGCCGGCGACGAGCGCTCGCAGCGCCGTGCAGGTGACGGTGTTGGCCGGGGAGTAGAGGCGTTGCTCGGGCAGATGGCGCAGCACCCGCGGGCTGGGTTCGCGGCGCCAGCCGAGGTAGTAGCTGTTTTCGTAGACCAGCCTGTAGTTGGCGGGCGGGCGACTGGCCGCGGGTGAGCGGCGCGTGACGATGAACGGATAGCCCTCGACGAATGACAGCAGCTCTTCGTCGAGGTCGAAGTAGTGTCCGTAGAAGTAGGTGGGGTGGCGCAGCTGTACCTGTTGGGGCGTGAGCGCCTCGAAGGGGACGCTGATCCTGGCGGCACGCGCGAAGTACTTGGCGTACTCCTCGAACTCGTTCCACAACACGAGCCCTTTGCCGGCGAAGTGCTCGCCCACCTGCTCGATCGCTTCCATGCGCCCGGTGGGCGCGACTCGGGCACGGCCGTAGGCGAGGATGTCGGAGGCTCCGACCGCGAGGGCGAGCAGCGCCCCCACGAGCAGCGTCAGCAGCGCGAACCGCCCGCGCACCCCGGCGAGGCCGACGAGCGCGGCGAGCAGCACCAGCGGGCTGCCGATCGCGAGCAGCTTGCCCTGCGCGTAGGGGCTGACGCGGGGGAAGACGATCAGCAACACGAGCCCGACGGCGCCGCACAGCAGCAGCGGCCCCACCTCACCCCGCCGGGTCGCCCACAGCACGCCCACAAGCGCCAGCAGCAGGATCGCCGCGGTGGCGATCACGGTGAGCGTGGCGGCCGGCTCGGGCACGACGGGTGTGCGGTATTCGCCGGCTAGCCACACGCCGCTGATCTGGCTGAGCGGCAGCACGCGCAGCAACTGGCCGTACTGGGTGGCTCCCACCCCCGTCGCGCCCTGGCCCGTCTGGGCGACGTTGAGGAACGTCTGGAGGGTCGTCAGCGAGGGGATCGCAAACAGGGCGGTGAGACCGGCGCAGGCGACGAGCGGCCCGACCAGGCGACGGCTGGGTCGTGTGCGGCCGATCAGCAACTGGCCCAGCCCGAAGCACAGGGCGCCAGCCCCGAGAAAGGGGATCGCGACGACGTTGTAGACGGCCAGCGCCGCGGCGGCGCCGACCGCCACGAGCGCCGCGCCCGCGTAGGGGCGACCCAGCGTGAGCGCCTTGCACGTGAGCGCCGCGGTGGCGCACAGCGTCGCCAGCAGCCCGATCTCCTTGATGCCGCCTTGGAGGGCGTACTGGTAGGTGAGGTTGGCCGCGCTCGCCACGAAGCCGACCAGCGCGGCGCGGCGCGCGGTGGTCAGGGGTGTGGCGATCAGCGCCAGCGAGACCGCGCTCACGCCGGCGAGGAAGGAGATGAAGCCCTGGTAGATGACGGCGACGGGCGTGTCGGTCAGGCCGCTGAACGTGCCGAGCAGCGCCTGGCTGCCGAGCGGGTAGCCGCTGTCCAGGTAGGCCCTCAGGAATTCGCGTTCGCTCGACTCGGGGACGTTGCCGAGCACGGTGCCGAAGCCCTTGATGTGTTCGGCCAAGAGCATCTCGAAGGCGGAGTCGTTGACGAAGTCATAGCCCGCCCACGTCCAGTGCCCGACAGCGATCACCGGCAGCATGTAGAGCGCGTAGGCGCCGAGGCCGGCGGCGCCCGGCCAACCGGGGTTCAGGCGTGAACGCAGCCCGCCGCGGGCGAATACTAAGCCGCCGA
The DNA here is from genome assembly GCA_963715925.1 of uncultured Solirubrobacterales bacterium. GTDB lineage: Bacteria > Actinomycetota > Thermoleophilia > Solirubrobacterales > Solirubrobacteraceae > Palsa-744. The sequence goes on from OY970282.1 coordinate 1,288,611, forward strand.
GGGACACCGCGGCGAGCAGTACGATCGCCAGCGCATCGCCAGCGCCGGCTACGTAGCCGGGGAATGTGAGTACCAGCGCGACGCAAAACCCGAGCGCGAGCAGCAGCGAGTTGTGCAGGCGCAGGCGCAGGACGCGCTCGAGCGCCAGGCCGCAGCCGAGGCTGGCCGCCCACATGACGGCGAGCACACCGACAACGGCCATCACGTCATAGCGCACGCGGCGACTCCGGTGCCCTGGGCGTGCTCAGGAGGCGCGGCGCAGGCCGAGAATCGACAGCAGGAACGACGAGAAGAAGATTTGGATCCCGACGATCACGAACGTCGCGGCGATCACCGCGAGGTGTTCGTCGGCGAGCGAACCGAAGCCGTGGGAGATCCAGGTGGCGACGATCACGGCGCCCGCCGCCAGCCCGACGAGCACGAAGGCGCCGCCGAGCAGCAGGCCGTGCTCGAGGCGAAAGCGGGCGCGCATCCGGTCGAACCAGGGGTCGCGCTCGCCCATGAAGTAGGTGCCGTAGGCGTGCGCGCAGAGGCCGAGCGCGAGCACCTGGGTGCCGACGACCATCAGCAGCGCCCCGCCGATCAGGGCGTGGATGCCCCACGAGCGCCCGAGCACGGGCAGGCCGCCGCCGACGAGCGCGACGATCAGCGTGCCGAGCCCCGCGAGCAGCGCGCCGGGCACGATGAACAGGTGGGTGGGGGAGTGCACGAGCAGGAAGCGCAGGTGGCGCCAGCCGTCGCGGAAGCTCGCGAGCTTGGACTCCCCGCCGCGCGGGTGGTACTCGATCGGGAACTCCGCGATCCGCAGGTTGGCCTTGGCGGCGCGAATCACCATCTCGGAGGCGAACTCCATGCCGGTGGTGCGCAGGTCCAGGCGCGGGAGCACCTCGCGGCGCAGGGCGCGCATCCCGCAGTGGGCGTCCTTGACGCCGGTGTCGAACAGCGCGTTGAGCAGGCCGGTGAGGATCGGGTTGCCGACGTAGCGGTGCAGCCACGGCATCGCGCCGGGGTGGATGTTGCCCATGCGGTCGCCCATCACGAGCTCCGCCCCCTCCTCCAGGGCCGCCACAAAGCGCGGGATCTCGTTGAAGTCGTAGGTCAGGTCGGCGTCGGCCATCACGATGTAGCCCCCGCGCGCCGCGGCGAAGCCGGCGAGGTAGGCGGAGCCGTAGCCGCGCCGCGGCTCGTGCACCACGCGCGCGCCGGCCGCGAGCGCGAGCGCGGCGGAGCCGTCCTCGGAGCCATTGTCCACGACGATCACCTCGCCGTCGATGCCCGTGCGCTCCAGCACCCCGCCCGCGGCGCGCACGCAGCGCTCGATGTTCTCGGCCTCGTTGAGGCAGGGGATCACCACCGAGACCATCGGCGTACGCCGGCCGGTCTGCGACCGATCCTCGGCGCCCGCCGGGAGGATGGGACGTGTCTGCTCGAGTGTGCTCATGGGTTGAGACCCGCATGGATTAAAGCCCCACCCACCCGTGGGCGAGAGCAGCGAGTCAAGCGGTTATAACGCGCGGGGGGGCGGAAAAGCGCGCACAACCGAATGCAGATGCTATCGCAGCGTGTGACACTCCCGGGCCAATGCGCATCTGCCTCGTATACGACTGCCTGTTCCCCTACACCGTCGGGGGCGCCGAGCGGTGGTACCGCAACCTCGCTGAGCGCCTGGCGCAGGAGGGGCACGAGGTCACCTACCTGACGCTGCGCCAGTGGGAGCGGGGGGCGCGGCCCGAGATCGAGGGGCGCGTGCGCGTCGTCACCGTGGGGCCGCGCATGGCGCTGTACACCGAGAGCGGCCGGCGGCGGATCGCGCCGCCGCTGGTGTTCGGGGCGGGGGTGCTGTGGCACCTGCTGCGCCACGGCCGGCGCTACGAGATGGTGCACACCTGCGCGTTCCCCTACTTCTCGCTGCTGGCCGCCGCGCTCGTGCGGCCGCTCGGAGGGTATGGGGTCGTGGTGGACTGGCACGAGGTGTGGAGCAGGGAGTACTGGCGCGAGTACTTGGGCCGCGCCGGGGGCGCGGTGGGCTACGGGGTGCAGCTGCTGTGCGCGCGACTGCCCCAGCGGGCGTTCTGCTTCTCGCGGCTGCACGCGCGCCGCCTGCGCGCGGAGGGCCTGCGCGGCGAGCCGAGGGTGCTGGAGGGCGAGTACGCGGGTGCGCTGGAGACCCCCACGCCGCGGGCGGCGGAGCCGCTGGTGGTGTTCGCGGGGCGGCTGATCCCGGAGAAGCGCGCGCCGCTCGCGGTCGCGGCGTTCGCGCTCGCGGCGCGGCGCATCGAGGGAGGGCTGCGGGGCGAGTTCTACGGCGATGGCCCGGAGCGCGAGGCGCTCAGGCAAGCGATCGTCGAGCACGGCGTGCAGGGGATCGCGAGCGCCCCGGGCTTTGTCGAGGCGTCGGCGATCGACGCGGCGCTGAGGAGGGCCATGTGCATGCTCTCCACCTCCAGTCGGGAGGGGTACGGGATGGTCGTGGTGGAGGCCTCCGCGCGCGCCACCCCGAGCGTGGTGGTGGCGGGCGAGGACAACGCCGCGGTAGAGATGGTGCAGGAGGGCGTCAACGGGGTCCTCGCGGCGAGCGCGGAGCCCGAGGTGGTGGCGGAGGCGATCGTGCGGGTGCACGAAGCGGGGATGGCGCTGCGCGAGAGCACGGCGCGGTGGTTCGCCGAGAACGCGCAGCGGCTGTCGCTGGAGTCCTCGCTGCGCGCGGTGCTGGCGAGCTATGGGGCTAATGTAGATCGCTAGTTCAGTGGTCGGTACCGGCATTCGCGCAGATACCGCTACCAGGTGCGTTAGTGGCGCCGCCTGGCGCTGCTTGCCTTGCTGGTCTTCCGTCCGCACTGGGTGACCGCGATCTTGGTGGTCTCGTGGATGAGTGTGTTGTCCTGGGAGAGGAATTCTGTGGGCATCGTGAGTTTGGTTTTGCAGAGGTTGCCGGTGGCGGCGAGCGCGGAGTGGGGGCCCTCGGGGAGGTAGAGCTCGAATGTGCCGACGGGTACGTCGGGGACGGTCTTGAACGTCGAGCTGGTGATCCCGGTTTTGCTGATGAAGGTGGTGCCGGTGAGGTCGACGGTGACACCGTAGCCCTGGAGGACGACGATTAGGCTGGGGAATGCTTCGCCGCCGTGGGAGACGAAGATCGCGGGGCCCTGGAGGGGGACGGGGAGGATCGGCGTGACGGCCTTCGCGATACCGACTGTGGACGCTGGGGGGCAGTTCGCGGGGTTCGCTTCGAAAACGGCGGCTGGGCAGGCTTTCTGCAGTGTTGTGAGCCGTGAGGGGAGCTGCTTGGGTAGTTCGACTTTGACCCTCGCGATGTTAGCCTCTGAGCCCTGTGGGGTGTTGGGGAAGGTGAGCTTCGCGTCGAGGGTCGCGCCGTCCGCGCGGCTCGTTTTCCCTGAGGTGGAGACTTTGAACGTGGGTTTGAACGCGAGCGCGGCGCAGTTGGTGACCTGGAAGTGGTATGCCTGCTGCGAGGTCATGCCCTGGGTGCTCGAGAGGGTGCCGTTGACGCTCATCGCGTTGCAGCTGGTGGGGTTGAATACGAATTCGGGGCGGTTGATCTCGACGTCGACTGCCTTGACCTGGAATGGGATGCCGTACTTGCTTGTCGGTAGCGCACCGTTAGTGACGGTTAGCTGCGCGGTGTGCGGGTCGACGTTCACGGTCGCCCGGACGACTTCGCAGTCACACGGTCCGGTACCGAGGTCGAACGGGCCGGCCTTCTCGGACACGTCGATCGAGAGGCCGAACGGCGCGCCCTGGTAGGGGCCAGTGATGAACACCTTGCCGCCTTTGATGAAATAGGGTTCGGGCCCGGGCCCGGCGCCGGCAGTCAGTTCCCCGATCTGGCTGGCGGGGGGGCAGGTTCCTTCCGCGGCCTGCGGTTCCCCGCACAGCGCGACATGCGAGAGGTCCCCCGAGACGCCTGGGGGGGTCGTGACCGACAGGCCGCCGAGGTCCTCGTCTGTGTCTTCGCGGGCGAACGTGACCCGTAGCGGGCTGTAGGCGCCGGCCTGGTTTGAGACCGTGCCCGCCGCGAACGTCGGCGCGAACCGCGGCGCCTGGCAGCCGGTGACCTGGTACGGCGCGCTCGAGGTCACAACGGCCGGCGTGAACGGGGCGCTCCACGGCGTCAGGGTACTTTCGGCGGCGTAGGAGCCACACGTGCTGGGGTTCGCGAGCGTCGCGCGGGAACCCCCGGTTAGATGCAGTTTTAGTTCGCTGAACGGGAGCTCCGGGTTTTCATCGAACACGGTCGTGATCTGCCCCGTCACGGGGTTCGGGGTAGCGGTGCCCCTGATCTTCACGAGTACACCGTGCCCTTCGAGCGTCAGGTAGATCGTGAACGGTGGCGCGGTGATCGCGCCGGACACGGGGCCGCCGAGGTATAGGGCGCCCTTCAGTTCGCCTGTGAGTGCGGGGGTGATGAGCGATACCGTGCCGAGCTTCGAGGCGTCCGGGCATTCTACTGGGCCTTCTTTGCCGAGCCCGACCTGCGCTTCGGTGCACGACTGAAGACCGTTCGCGGCTGAGGGGGAGAGCACTACGCCCGCGGGGAGCTTCACGACCGCGTCCTTCAGGTCGGATGTCGCGAGGCTTTCCGCGCCTTCGGTCTGCGGGACACGGAGATCTACTTCATAGCCCGTCGGGCTAGTCGCCTGGGTCTGTTCGGGTCCAACAGCGATCGTCGGCGCGAACTTCAGCGATTCGCAGCCCGTGAACGGGCCGACAGTCGCGGGTACGTCCGGGAGTGTTTCGCCCTCCCACGTCGCGAGGTCCGCCAGGGTCGCTACCAGCGGCCCGCCCGTGCACTGCGTCGGGTTCACCAGATACCCCACCGCGTTTTCGTTTACCGCGAAACCCCCACCCCGGCAATCCTCCTCTCCTTCCACGAAAAACTGGTGTTCGCTCTGCTGTTCGCAACTGAACTGGCTACCGCGCTGCGCATCATGACTTGGGTCAGCCGGGATACCCCACACCGTGATCGACTGCCGCACAAATTCGAAGATACTGTAGATGTTGGTGGAGCGGGCGTGCACCTGGTATTCAGGGCCGACAGACGCGACGATCTCACCGCTAGCGACAGACGCAGGAGCCCCAACCGCCCAACCATACACAGCCGTCTGGTTCGCAGACGGCAGCATGTTGAACAACGGCACCTGGGCGACACTATAGCTACCCGGTCCGAGCCTAAACACGATTTCGAGTGTCCCGATCTGCGAGCCGACCGGGCACGTCCCGAGCTGCAACTGCACCGGGTTGCACGTCTTCACCGCCGGCGGGTAGCCAGCGAACCCAAGCGGAAACACAACTTCCACGCTCCGCAACAACCCATTCACCTCGCCTTCCCCGTTCTCCGTGAACCCAGAGCTCTCCGTCCAATCCGCGTGCGCGCCCGCCTGATCACTCGACGGGAAAACCCTAAAACTACCCGGCGACACCTCAAACACCGACCCCACACCAACAACCGCGAACACACAAAAAGACACAAACACACAAAACACACACACCGCCAAGACAGCGGCCGCCAGCCTCGAACGAACATCCAAACGAAAACGCAGACTCATCACTTACCCCTCCCACGCCCGCTGGCTTTCCTAGCCTTCGCCCTTTTGTGCCCGCCCTTCGCCTTCACGCATCTCCCGTGGCTGAGCCTCTTACCCTTCGAACACCTCACAGTGGTCTTCTTCACGCCCGCGCTAGGCAACGAAACCGAAACGGGCACCACCGGGTTACCCGCGCCTTCAAACGACCCACTCCCCGGAACACCGAACAACGGCGGCGGGCTACCCACACCCTGACAGCCACTCGTACATTCAACACTCGGCGGCGGCGGCGGGAACCCACCACCCACACGCGCATCATAAATATTCGTGAATTCAGGAGTCGCCTGCGGCACCAGCTCCGCCGCGCTCGTAAAGAACACATCATCACCACTCGCACTCGCACCCAAAAAATACTCCGGCCCCACATCTTCACCAGCAGAAATCAAATGCGTACAACCAACCGCCACCCCACAAAACACACCCGGTTCTTCTTCCGTACCATCCGCCTCCCACTCATACACATCAGTACCCCGACCAAGAAGTATACCATTCTCGCCTTCTTCTTTCGCGGTGGTTTCATTCCCATCCTGCGGCACCAGCCGCGCGTTAGTCTGGAAGAACACCCGCCGCCCATCTTCAGACATCGACAACGCGGTCGACGGACCATCCGACGGCAGCAACTCATATTCAGTTCCCGGCTCGCGTAGACGGCTTACTTTCGCGGGCGCGACGCCCTCCCCGCACGACACGCACATCACGCTCCCATCAGCTGCGTCATAACGATAGAGCTCCTCGTGACCCGCACCACGCAATTCGTCCTCAAGACGACCATCAGGACCGAGGAATTCGACAGGCCCTGGCGCATCTTTGCTGCCGGAGGGAAACAGGAGAGATTCGCCGTTGGGCGTCACGTACAAACGTTCTTCTTCGACTTCGGTTTCCTGGGTCGCTGCGACGAAGCTCGTTTTCTCCGTCGCCGTTTCGTAGCGGAAGATGCCTCCCCTCCCTTCGTAGTCCCCCCGGTAGTAGACGGTCGAGCCGTCTTCTGAGACAACGACGCTCGGATTAATGCGATGTACGACTGACACTACCCCGGAGGCGACGAGTGTCAGCCTGCTCCCCACTGGAGCCTCAGTGTCATACTCATAGAGCTTATAGCCGCTCGGTTCTGTCTCGGCGGCCGGGGTCAAATCCATGGCCGTGGTGAAGAAGACCTTCGACCCGTCCGCGCTCGCACCGTCATACCTCACCTGCCCGCGTTCGGACGGTGCGACACTCACACCCTCCGGTTCAGATATTTCTACCGTTTCGATGTTGTTCACAAGCATGTACAAGAGGGCATTGCAACTCGTGAAAAAGATCTTCGAGCCATCCGCCGAGATCGCGCCAAACGCCTGTCCCGATTCAGGACCGTCTCCCAGTTCAGCGCCGCACAGGGGGTTGAGCAGCTTGCCTTCGCTGTCTACGTTGACGAGCCGCAGTCGCCCGCCCGTCCACTCGTACAGATCCTGGAGTCCCGGTGCTGTCTTTTCCACGGCTTCGCGTTCGGGGCCCGGCGGCAGCAGCGCATGATCCGCTGACTGGAACACGACATCGCTGAACGCCGGAACGCTTGCCGTCCCAGGATTCGCACCGACGAACTTCGTTTCGTTGCCCGCCCCCGGGACGCTCGCCAGCGTCAAATAGGGGCCACCGACGGGGCCCACCTCGAATGCGCTGCTCTCGTCAACTTCCTCCCTAGTCTGCGCCAGCTGACTGAAAGAGTTGAATGCGACCTGTGAAAGATCGGGGCCGAACAACTGCGGGTTGACCCCTTCCCCCGCCATCCCGGGTGAGGGGATCGACTTCATCGCCCAACCCGCGGGAGTGCGCGAGAAGACAGCCTGCGTACCGTGATTGCTGACACCGGGTTCGAGGTACGCCCCATGCGCTTCGAGCGCGACATGATCACCGTCGCTGGAAACCACAACCTTATCATCGTTTGATTCGAACAGCATGTCGGCCGTTCGACCCAGTTCCGGCGGCGTCACAAGCTCATACGCACGGCAGTCCGGGAGACTCGCCGAGCGACCCGTGCGGAACTGTTCGTTCGGGCACCGCCCAGCGGCAGCCGCCGTACTCCCACCGAACCCCACCACACACGCACACCCCCCAGCCACCACGAAACGAACCCATCCCGTCCGACTCATCCCCACGCGCCCTCGACCTCCCCTCACCTCATTGTCTTTGACTCAAACTCGGGTGGGGCCGACCGATGCCGGCCCCACCCGCATACTCAAGGGCTATTCAGGATTGATCGACAATGCACCCCCCGGTAATAAGATAGCAATTAAACCTTTTACTAAACCAGATTTTGCTCCACCTTTTTCGCATGTGGCTTTGTTCAATTCTGCAAATAAACCTGCCACTAATAATTCCGTCTGCACTGAATTTTTTAATATAATCTGTTCTTCTTTACCGCTTTCGTTTTCACATATATCTTTATTGCCCGCTATACCATCAACCTTACATTCAACCTCCCATCCGGGTTCATTTCCGGCTTCGGGTTTTTTGCTCTTTATCTTAGTTAACTGCTTACCTTCGGTAGTAAATATTTCCGTAAGCCACGGAAGATGTACTCCTTCTAGTTTTTCTACCGTTTCGCAGTTGGTCTCGCCACTACAATGTTCACTGGCTTTTTCGTATTTGGCGACTGTTACCGTGCCTTTGCCTCCTGCTTCGATTGTTCCTTCTCCTATGCTTCCTGTCATTCCGCATCTAACTGACACGTTGCCTACAATGGGTGCTTTTAAGTCGCTCAATAAAATACTGAAAGCTAAAATATGGACGGTAATCGATGTGCCAGCTGGGATGCCTAACGACTGCCATTTCCCACCTGATTCGGCTGTAAGGCACTTGCTGTTTGAGTATTTTGTAAGACCAGAACCTTCTAAGCAAACTAACCATAATAATGCCGCGGAGGCGTTCCCCGCCAGCGCCATGCCCATCACGAGCATCGACGCAAGGCAGAGCCCCGCTATCTTGAGATGCTTCATTTTCGTACTACTCCTTTATCCTTGCTGATGATTGGTAGCCGACCCCAGGGCACCCCTTCGATGCTGGGACGCTCCGGTACCGGCGTCTATGTCTTGTAATCCGTATGTCGTTCGTCTGAATATGTTTTTGTCTGTATGGTCTGTAGTCCCTTCGCAGCCCTCCTCGAGCATCAAGCGCCTCGTAGCGATCGAAGCCCGATTGAGACTGTGCGTCGCAACATACCAGAAGATCAATAGCTTTGTCAATGACCTATCGGCATTTTCGAATGGACAGAGCCAAGAGAGCGTCCCGATAGACCCACCGAGGGCCACCCCGGCGCCCCGTGGAGACCGCCGCCCCCAGCACGAATCGGCTCCAGCACAGGCAATAGGACACGGCCTTCGCCCCGTCAGCGTCCCCGCGGGCCCCGATCGAAGAGCCCGAACTAGCCCAGCCCAATGTCTCCGACTGTGCCACCACGCGCGCCTGTCTCGCCCGCCACGGGCAGGGGCCGCGCCACTACCCGATCCCGCGGATACAGCCGCTCGCACAGCTCGGTGACGCGCCCTGCCGCACTCATCGTCGCCGTGGCGAGCAGGCGGGTCCCCCGCCGGAAGATCTAGACCACGTCCTCCTCGATCCCCGTCGGCCAGAATCCGCAGGCCGCCTCGATCGCCACGGGGCGAGCAGGCCGATAGCATGTCAATGGAGCTACCAGGCGGTCAGTGTCGCCGCTTGGCGATGCTCGCCTTGTTGGCCTTCGCACCGCATTGGGTGACCGCGATCTTGGTGGTCTCCCGGATGAGTGTGTTGTCCTGGGAGAGGAATTCTGTGGGCATCGTGAGCTTGCTCTTGCAGAGGTTTCCGGTGGCGGCGAGCGCGGAGTGGGGGCCCTCGGGGAGGTAGAGCTCGAATGTGCCGACGGGTACGTCGGGGACGGTCTTGAACGTCGAGCTGGTGATCCCGGTTTTGCTGATGAAGGTGGTGCCGGTGAGGTCGACGGTGACACCGTAGCCCTGGAGGACGACGATTAGGCTGGGGAATGCTTCGCCGCCGTGGGAGACGAAGATCGCGGGGCCCTGGAGGGGGACGGGGAGGATCGGCGTGACGGCCTTCGCGATACCGACTGTGGACGCTGGGGGGCAGTTGGCGGGGTTAGCTTCGAAGACCGCGGCGGGGCAGGCTTTCTGCAGTGTTGTGAGCCGTGAGGGGAGCTGCTTGGGTAGTTCGACTTTGACCCTCGCGATGTTCGCCTCCGTGCCCTGTGGGGTGTTGGGGAAGGTGAGCTTCGCGTCGAGGGTCGCGCCGTTCGCGCGGCTCGTTTTCCCTGAGGTGGAGACTTTGAACGTGGGTTTGAACGCGAGCGCGGCGCAGTTAGTGACCTGGAAGTGGCTAGATACCTGTGCGGTCATGCCCTGGGTGCTCGTGAGCGTCCCGGTTGTACTCATCGCGTTGCAACTGGTGGGGTTGAACGTGAATTCGGGGCGGTTGATCTCCACGTCGACCGCCTTGACCTGGAACGGGATGCCGTACTTGCCCGTCGGTAGCGCACTGTTAGTGACCGTGAGCTGCGCGGTATGCGGGTTGACGTTCACGGTCGCCCGGACGACTTCGCAGTCACATGGGCCGGTACCGAGGTCGAACGGGCCGGCCTTCTCGGACACGTCGATCGAGAGGCCGAACGGCGCGCCCTGGTAAGGGCCGGTGATGAATACCTTGCCGCCTTTGATGAAGTACGGTTCCGGGCCCGGGCCGGCGCCGGCAGTCAGTTCCCCGATCTGCGATGCGGGGGGGCAGGTTCCCTCCGCGGCCTGCGGTTCCCCGCACAGCGCGACGTGCGAGAGGTTCCCCGAGAAGCCCGGTGGGGTCGTGACGGACAGGCCAGCGAGATCCTGGTCGGCGTCTTCGCGGCCGAACGTGACCCGCAGCGGGCTGTAGGCGCCGGCCTGGTTTGAGACCGGGCCCGCGACGAATGACGGCGCGAACCGCGGCGCCTGACAGCCGGTGATTTCAAACGGCGCGCTCGAGGTCACCACGGCCGGCGTGAACGGGGTGCTCCACGGCGTCAGGGTACTTTCGGCGGCGTAGGAGCCGCATGTGCTTGGGTTCGCGAGTGTCGCACGCGAACCGCCGGTCAGGTGGAGTTTTAGTTCGCTGAACGGGAGCTCGGGGTTTTCATCGAAGACGGTCGTGATCTGCCCCGTCGCGGGGTTCGGTGTCGCGGTGCCCCTGATCTTCACGAGCACCCCGTGCCCTTCGAGTGTCAGGTAGACCGTGAACGGCGGGCCTGTGATCGCCCCCGACGCTGGGCCGCCCAGGTATAGGGCGCCCTTCAGTTCGCCCGTGAGTGCCGGGGTGATCAGCGATGCCGTGCCGAGCCTGGAGGCGTTGGGGCATTGCACTGGGCCTTCTTTGCCGAGTCCGACCTGCGCTTCAGCGCACGACTGAAGGCCGTTCGCCGCCGAGGGGGAGAGCACTACGCCCGCGGGGAGCTTCACGACCGCGCTCTTCAGGTCGGATGTCGCGAGGCTTTCCGCGCCTTCGGTCTGCGGGACCCGGAGATCTACTTCATAGCCCGTCGGGCTAGTCGCCTGGGTCTGTTCGGGTCCAACAGCGATCGTCGGCGCGAACTTCAGCGATTCGCAGCCCGTGAACGGGCCCACACTCGCGGGCACGTCCGGGAGTGTTTCGTCCTCCCACGTTTTTACGCCCAACAGATTGGCTTCTAGCGGCGCGCCCGTGCACTGTGTCGGGTTGACCAGGTACGCCACCGCGTTTTCGTTGACCGCGGAACCGCCTTCCACGCAAAACCCGCCTCCCCCTGGGACGAAAGACTGGTGTTCTCCGTTCTGTTCGCACCTGAATTTACTGCCGCGCTGCGCGTCGTGGCTCGGGTCAGCCGGCACGCCCCACACCGTCAACGACTGCCGGACGAGTTCGAACACGCTGTAGATGTTCGTGGAGCTCGCGTGCACCCGGTATTCAGGGCCGACAGACACAACGATCTCACCAGACGCCTCGTTGCTTTCAACCCTCCAACCATACACAGCCGTCTGGTTCGCCGACGGCAACATATTGAACAACGGCAGCAGAGAAACACTATAGTCACCCGCGGAGATTTTGAACACAAGTTCGAGCGTCCCGACCTGCGAACCGACCGGACACGTCCCGAGCTCCAACTGCACGGGATCGCACGTCTTCACACTCGGCGGGTAGCCCGCGAACCCAAGCGGCAACGCCACTTCCGCGCTCCGCAACAACCCACCCACAGACCCTTCCCCGTTCTCCGTAAACGCGAAACTCGTCGTCAGATCCGGGTGCGCGCCCGCCTGATCACTCGACGGGAAAACCCTAAAACTACCCGGCACCATTTCAAACGACGCCCGCGCACCAACAGACACAAACACACAAAAATACAAAAAGACACAGAACACACACGCCGTCAAGACAACGACCGCCGGCCTCAAACGAACACGCAAACCAACGGACATAATCATCACTTACCCCTCCCACGCTCGCTGGCTTTCCCGGCCTTCGCCCTCCTGCGCCCACCCTTCGCTTTTACGCACTTCCCGTGGCTGAGCCTCTTACCCTTCGAACACCTCACAGTGGTCTTCTTCACGCCCGTACCGGGCAACGAAACCGAAACAGGCACCGCCGGGTTACCCGCGCCTTCAAACGACACACCCGCCGGGACACCGAACAACGGCGGCGGACTACCCACACCCTGACAGCTCGTACATTCAACAACCGGCGGCGGCGGCGGGAACCCACCACCCACACGCGCATCATAAATATTCGAAAATCCAGGAGTCGCCTGCGGCACCAGCTGTGCCGCGCTCGTGAAGAACACATCATCACCACTCGAACTCGTACCCAAAAAATACTCCGGGCCCACATCTTCACCAGCAGAAATCAAATGCGTACAACCATTCACCACCCCACAAAACACACCCGGTTCTTCTTCCGTACCATCCGCCTCCCACTCATACACATCAGAACCCCGACCAACCAGAACTGCACCACGGACTTCTTCTTCCACACTGGTTTCATTCCTATCCTGCGACACCAACTGCGCACTAGTCTGAAAGAACACCCGCCGCCCATCTTCAGACATCTGCAACGCGGTCGACGGACCGTCCGACGGCAGCAACTCATATTCATTTCCCGGCTCACGTATACGGCTAATTCCCGCGGGCGCGACGCCCTCCCCGCACGATACGCACATCACGCTCCCATCAGCCGCGTCATAACGATAAAGCTCCTCGTGACCCGCACCACGCGATTCTTTCTCAAGACGACCACCGGGACCAAGAAATTCGACGGGCCCTGGCGAACCGAAGCTACCGGAGGCAAACAGGAGAGACTCGCCGTTGGGCGTCACATATGAACGTTCTTCTTCAACCTGGGTTTCCTGGGTTACCGCGACGAAGCTCGTTTTCTCCGTCGTCGTTTCGTAGCGGAAGATACCTCCCCTCCCTTCGTAGTCCCCCTGGTAGTAGACGGTCGAGCCGTCTTCTGAGACAAGGACGCTCGGATTAATGCGCGTCATGACTGACGCTACCCCGGAGGCGACCAGTGTTAGCCTGCTCCCCGCTGGAGCTTCAGTGTCATACTCATAGAGCTTATAGCCGCTCGGTTCTGTCTCGGCGGCCGGGGTCAAATCCATGGCCGTGGTGAAGAAGACCTTCGACCCGTCCGCGCTCGCACCGTCATACCTCACCCGCCCGCGTTCGGACGGCGCGACACTCACACCCTCCGGTTCAGAGACTTCCACCGTTTCGATGTTGTCCACACGCATGTACAAGAGGGCATTGCAACTCGTGAAAAAGATCTTCGAGCCATCCGCCGAGATCGCGCCAAACGCCTGTCCCGATTCAAGACTCACTCCCAGTTCAGCGCCGCACAGGGGGTTGAGCAGCTTGCCTTCGCTGTCCACGTTGACGAGCCGCAGTCGCCCGCCCGTCCACTCGTACAGATCCTGGAGTCCCGGTGCTGTCTTTTCCACGGCTTCGCGTTCTGGGCCCGGCGGCAGCAGCGCATGATCCGCTGACTGGAACACGACATCGCTGAACGCCGGCACGCTTGCCGTCCCAGGATTCGCACCGCCGAATTCCGTTTCGTTGCCCGCTCCGGGGATGCTCGCCAGCGTCGAATAGGGGCCACCGACGGGGCCCAGCTCGAATGTGCTGCTCACTTCCTTGTTCTCAGTGGCCGCCAGCTGGCTGAAAGAGTTGAAGGCGACCTGCGAAAGATCAGGGCTGAACAGCTGCGGGTTGACCCCTTCCCCCGCCATCTCGGGCAAGGGGATCGACTCCATCGACCAACCCGCGGGAGTGCGCGAGAAGACAGCCTGCGTACCGTGATTGCTGATGGCGGGTTCGAGGTACGCCCCATGCGCTTCGAGCGCGATGTGATCACCGTCGCTGGAAACCACAGCCTTATCCTCGTTTGATTCGAACAGCATGTCAGCCGTGCGACCCAGTTCTGGCGGCGTCACAAGCTCATACGCACGGCAGTCCGGGAGACTCGCCGAGCGACCCGTGCGAAACTGTTCATTCGGGCACCGCCCAGCAGCAACCGCCGTACTCCCACCAAACCCCACCACACACGCACACCCCCCAGCCACCACCAAACGAACCCATCCCGTCCGACTCATCCCCACGCGCCCTCGACCTCCCCTCACCTCATTGTCTTTGACTCAAACTCGGGTGGGGCCGACCGATGCCGGCCCCACCCGCATACTCAAGGGCTATTCAGGATTGATCGACAATGCACCCCCCGGTAATAAGATAGCAATTAAACCTTTCACTAAGCCCGATTCAGCTCCACCTTTTTCGCATTTGGCTTTTCTCGTTTCCGCAAATAAACCTGCCACTAATAATTCCGTCTGCACAGAATTTTTTAATATAACCTGTTCTTCCTTACCGACTTCACTTTCACATATATCTTTATTACCCGCTATACCATCAACCTTACATTCAACCTCCCATCCGGGTTCATTTGCAGCTTTTTTGGGTTCATTGCTCTTTATCTTAGTTAACTGCTTACCTTCGGTTGTAAATATTTCCGTAAGCCACGGAAGATTTCTTCCTTCTACTTTTTCTACCGATTCGCAGTTGGTCTCACCACTACAATTTACTTTGGTATTTTCGTATTTGGCCTTTGTTACCGTGCCTTTGCCTCCTGCTTCGATTGTTCCTTCTCCTACACTGCCTTCCATACCGCATCTAACTGACACATTGCCTACAATGGGTGCTTTTAAGTCGCTCAATAAAATACTGAAAGCTAAAATCTTAACGGTGATCGATGTGCCAGCTGGGACGCCTAACGACTGCCAGCTTTTTTCTGAACTTGCTCCTCCTGAGGCTGTAAGACACTTGCTGTTCGTATATTTTGTAAGACCAGTACCTTCTAAGCAAACTAACCATAATAATGCCGCGGAGGCGTTCCCCGCCAGCGCCATGCCCATCACGAGCATCGACGCAAGGCAGAGCCCCGCTATCTTGAGATGCTTCATTTTCGTACTACTCCTTTATCCTTGCTGATGATATTGGTAGCCGACCCCAGGGCACCCCTTCGATGCTGGGACGCTCCGGTACCGGCGTCTATGTCTTGTAATCCGTATGTCGTTCGTCTGAATATGTTTTTGTCTGTATGGTCTGTAGTCCCTTCGCAGCCCTCCTCCAGGCATCAAGCGCCTCATAGCGATCGAAGCCCGATTTGAGACTGTGCGTCGCAACATACCAGAAGATCAATGGCCTTGTCAATGACCTATCGGCATATTCGGATGGACAGAGCCAAGAGAGCGTCCCGATAGGCCCACCGCGAGCCACCCCGGCGCCCCGCGAAGACCGCCGCCCCGAGCACGGATCGGCTCCACCACTAGCAATAGGGACACGACCTTCGCCCCGCCAGCGTCCCCGCGGGCCCCGATCGAAGGGGCCCCGAACTAGCCCAGCCAGATGTCTCCGACTGCGCCGCCACGCGCACCGTCCTCGCCCGCCACGCGCAGGCGACACGTCGCCTGGTTGTGCAGATCCGTGAGGGTGGCGCGCGGTGCTGGCGAGCTATGGAGTGCAGCCAAGCGCGCGCGCGTAGGCGTCGAGCGTGAGGCGCGCGGTGCGCTCCCACGTGAACTCGCGCGCACGCGCCAGGCCCTTCGCGCGGAGTTCCTGCGCGAGCGCAGGGTCGCCGAGCAGCCGCTCGATCGCGGCGGCGATGGCGATCTCGGCGCGGGGGTCGAACAGCAGCGCCGCGTCGCCCGCGACCTCCGGCAGCGAGGAGGCCTCCGCGCAGGCGACAGGCACGCCGCGCGCCATCGCCTCGAGCACGGGCAGCCCGAACCCCTCGTACAGCGAGGGGAACACGAACGCGTCCGCGAGCGCCCACAGGCCCTCGAGCTCCTCCGCGCTCACCCACCCCTCGAAGCGCACGTCCCCCGCGACCCCGAGCGCGGCTGCGCGCGCGCGCAGCTCGGCCTCGTGCCAGGTGGGGTAGCCCGGCAGCACCAGCAGCGGCCGCCGCGCGGCGGGGATGCGCGCCAGCGCGCCGATCAGCGCGAGCAGGTTCTTGTGGGGGCGCTTGGCCGAGAGGCTGAGAACCACGCGGCGGGCGCCCAGCTCGAAGCGCGCGCGTGTCGGCGCCTCTGGGAGCGGCCGATCGCGCTGCACCGTGCCGAGGCCCAGCGGCGCGACGTCGATGCGCTGCGGCGGGGTGCCCAGCAGCTCGATCAGGTCACGACGTGTGCTATCGGAGTCGGCGATCACGCGCGCCGAGCGGCGCACCCCGAGCGGCACCAGCACCCGCATCCCGCGGTCGCGCAAGCCCGAGTGCGCCTCGGGAAAGCGCGCGTAGATCAGATCGTGGACGGTGACGACCCGCCGGAAGGGCCCCCACGCGGGCGCGGTGGAGGCGAGGGAGTGCACGAGGTCCACACGCGCGCGCGCCGCCAGGATCGGCAGCAGCGCCTGCTCGCCCAGCACCCACTGCTCGCGGCGACGGGCGTTGACGGGCACCGTCACCGCCGGCAGCAGCTCACCCCAGGGACCGTCGCCGGCCGCGGCCGCCTCGCGGTTGATGAAGGCCGTAAAGCGGATCCGGCCCCGCCCGCCGATTCGGGAGACACTCGCTTCGCTCCCATCCCCGAATCGGCCAGCGGCGGCGAGTAGCTCGGGGATCAGCTCGCGCGCGACGACCTCCATGCCGCCGGTCTCACCCGGGACGAGGTAGATCAAGTTGAGGCCGACGTGCATGGTCCGCCGAGGATAGGGCGGACGCTGGCGAACCGCCCAGCTCAGACGACGAGCTGCGCGCCGCGTAGAGGCTTCAGCGCGATCGGCTGAGGCTCTTCGCCTGCGCGTGTGGTTTGTGCTTCGGCTGCTTGTGTTTCTTGTGCTTCTTTGCTTCTTTGTGCTTCTTTGCTTCTGCGCTCTTACGTTCCTTGGCTTCCTTTTCAACCTTTTCTCGAGCTTCTCGTTCGACCCTTTCCCGGGCCTGCGTATCGGCCTTTTCCGCGGCTTCTTTTTCCGCCTTTTCTTTGGCTTCCTTTTCGCTCTTTGCCTGAGCTTCCTTGGCCTGCCGTTCTGGGGCTTCCTGTTCGGCCTTCAGCTTCGCTTCTAGTTCGGCTTTTTCTTTCCCAGTCTGTTCGCCCTGTTCTTTCCCCGTCTTTTCGCCCCCTTCTTTACCCGTTTTTTCGCCCGTCTTTTCGCCCTCTTCTTTACCTGCTTTTTCCCCCTCTTCTTTACCCGTCTTTTCGCCCGCTTCTTTACCCACCTTTTCGCCTTGTTCCCGACCTATCTGTTCGAATTCTTCTTTTTCTATCTGCGCAAGCGTGCGAGTTCGCGTGGCGGTAATCGTGCCGGTCAAGCCCGGCGTGTTGTAAGACCCCGAGCCCGTGAATGTATTGGTCGAGGATTCGATCGTGCCTTCGGGCATAGTGAACGTCATTTCTGCGCCTGCAGGGGGAGCGTGGGGAAGAACGATGGAAAGCGACAACATGCTACCCGTGACGGTGCCGGAGACAGTGCCTTCGATAAATCCGTCCAGGAGGGTTGTGCCTGAGAATGCGCCGCTGGTGAGTGGTTCCATCTGCCTAATCAAGGCCGTCCCAGTTGCTTCCTGCCCGCAGTTGCAGGTGAGTTTGTAGGCCCATTCGCCGCGCATGTCATAGGAGGTCGTGGCGCTGG
This sequence comes from uncultured Solirubrobacterales bacterium, assembly GCA_963715925.1. Classification (GTDB taxonomy): domain Bacteria; phylum Actinomycetota; class Thermoleophilia; order Solirubrobacterales; family Solirubrobacteraceae; genus Palsa-744. The sequence continues at coordinate 1,306,360 of OY970282.1, forward strand.
CCTCTGCCGTAAAGCCCACGAGCAGCACGCATGTTAGTAGAGCGCCCAGCAGGGCGGTACGCAGCGACTTCATGGTCAGTAACCTACCGCTATCGCGACGGAAGAACAACCCCACATTCTTCACTTGTGAAAGAACCGCGAGCGAATCGGGCAGCGGGTGACCTCAGCCTCCAGCGCAGTGACGCGCGATCCCGGCAAGCTCCCGTGCGCGCAGCAGGACCGCGTCGATCATCGGCTCGGTCAACCTGCCGGTGAAGGTGTTCTGCTGGCTGGGGTGAAAACAGCCGAGCAGCGTGAACGGCTCCCCGGGGTGCTCCGCCCCATGGCCGAAGCGCGGACGGGGCCGGGGGACCCCCTCTCCGGAGGCGGCTGCGCGCAGCCGCAGGGCCGCATCCCACGCGAACGCCCCCAGGCAGAGCGCCACACGTATGCGGGGCAGCAGCTCGAGCTCCCGCACGCTCCACGGCAGGCACGCGTCGCGCTCGCCGCCGGTCGGGCGGTTGGCGGGCGGGGCGCAGCGCACCGCGGCTGTAATCCACGCCTCGCGCACGCGCAGGCCATCCCCGCGGTGCGTGGAGGTCGCTTGGTTGGCGAAGCCCACGCGCCACAGCGCCGCGAACAGGAAATCCCCGGAGCGGTCGCCGGTGAAGATCCGCCCCGTGCGGTTGCCCCCGTGCGCGGCGGGGGCCAGCCCCAGGATCAGCACCCGCGCGTCGGGGTCCCCGAAGCCCGCCACCGGATGGGCCGCGTAGCGCTCCTGCGCAAACGCCGCGCGGCGCTCGCGCGCCACCTGCTCGCGCCACGCAACCAGGCGCGGGCAGCGCCGGCAGCCTTCGATCTCCCCCGCCAGCGCCGCCAGCTCGTCCGAGCTCACCCCTTGATGGGGGACGAGTTCCCCAACACCGCGCCGGCGGCGTTGAGCGCCTGGACCTGCACGTAGGCCTCCGGCCCCGGCGTGGCGATCGCCGTCTCGAAGCCGCTGCGCGCGCCGCTGGCCACGGGGGCGAGCCGCTTTGCGGAGGGGCCTGCGAGTACCCGCCACGAGGCGACCTCGGTCGCGCCGTTCCAGCTCGCGTAGACCGTCACGGGGCTCGAGGGGCTGCCCGCGCTCGCCGCGACGGCCGGCGCTCCGGCGGGGGTGCCCGTCCAGGGGAAGCGGTAGGCGCGGTAGGATTGATCGCCCGGGGGCATCCGCGCGTCGAACAGCAGCTGGCCGGAGGAGTTGAATTCCGAGAACCACGGTTCCGCGCCCCAGCCGATGAAGAAGTTGCCGCTCGGCAGCGGCTGCACGTCGCCCTGGCTGCCCGCTTTCAGCGCGCCGGGGTGCTCGTACTCGGCCACCAGCGTCTCCGTGTCCGTCTGCGGGTCGAGCGCCACCACGATCCCGCGCGACTGCGGGTGGACCGTCGGCACCCCGCCGTTGTCGAACACGGAGATCAGGCCGTTGGGCAGCAGGGTGGCGTCGTGCTGGAAGGCCGTCAGCGTGCCCGAGCCCATCTTGATCGTGCTGTGCTTGCCGCCCGCGCGCGCGATCACTTCGCCGGTCTGTTCGTTGAGCTCGTACAGCGTCCAGGTGTTGCGCGCGGAGATCAACATCTCGCCGCCGGGCTCCTGGTCGAGCGAGTTGATGTGGAAGAAGTCGTAGGGCCATTCCGTATTGGCGCCGTACGGTGAGGAGTAGGAGTCGGTGAGCGCCACGTGGTCGAGGCTGTTCCATTCGCGCCGCACGAGCCCCGTGCGCAGGTCCAGTTCCTGGAAGGCGCTGTCGGTGACCGCCCCGTCCCGGGGGCCGCCGATGGGGGTGAGGTTGCAGTGGATCGGGTTGAACACCGTCAGCAGCGCGGTGCCGTTCGCATCCAGGTGGAAGTCGTGGAGGTCGGCTTTGAAGCCGTTGCCCGCCCGGATGTGCGCGATCACCTGGTATGAGCTGTTGGCGACCATCTCTTCCCCTTCGCCGAAGCCCTGCTTGAGAATGTACCCCTGCCACCACGTCAGCACCGGCTGGCCGCCGTAGGACTGCACCTGCAGGTTGGTCGCGTAGGTCCCGCGGGGCAGCGGATCGAACCACACCAGCTGGCCGGTGCCGTCGACAATCATCGGGCCGTCCCCGCCCGGGCCGGAGTAGGGCGCGGCAAAGATGTCCCCCGCCGGGCTCACCCCGGCGCCGGTGGAGACTTCGATCGAGGGCGGGTCGAGGCTCGGCGCCGAGTGGTAGTGCTGGACCTGGCCGGGCTTGCCTTCGGGCTGCTTGCCTGGGGGTTCGTGTTTGAGGGGATCCGGCGTGGAGACCGTGAAGCGGTACGCAAACGGCTGCCAGCGCTTGCCGGCGAGCAGCTTACCGTGCACGGTGACCATCTCCCCAGCCTGGAACGGCCTGGACGGCAGAAAGCTCGCCCCATCTCCCTGGGAGTAGGCCACCACGCGGCCGGAATGCCCGCCGGTGCTCGACCCGCTCACGCCGATCTGGGCGAGCTGCGAGCGGGGGACGCCGAGCAGGCTGATCTGGGTGTGCGGCGAGGCGTCCAGGGAGTCCGGCAGCGGCGAGACCTCCAGCTTCGTGCCGGGCAGCACGTCGCTGCGGTTCAGCGTCGCGGGCACGCACCCCGTCGCCGGCGGCCCACGAAACGCTGCCTCCTCGGACATGATGCGCTTGCCGCCGACCGCGAGCGCGCCGCCGCTAGCCAGGAACACCAACATCCCCCCGAGCACCAGCGAGCGACGCAGCCATCTGTGGTGCGCGCGAGGGTGGGCCGGCTCGGAGACACGCTCGTCCCGAGCGGCCTTCCACACACGGACAGGCGTCCACGACCCCTCGGTGTGGCCCAGCGGGCGGTGCTGCCTGCTCACGATGTCTTGGACCGCCACGGTGGGTGGCTCATCGATCCTCCAGTTGCCTGTCGATCAGTCACGGACCCCAGCTTAGACAGGCCGTGTCCCTGCGAGTTTCGGTGCCCCGCGCCCTGAACCCTTCAGCCTACCGTGTGAACGGGCGGGAGGCGCCGATCGCGCGGCCGTCCGCGCCGAGCGCCTGCACCTCGAAGCTCGGGTAGCCGCGGGGCACGGGGATCGCCGTCTCGAACCCCGACTTGGCGCGGGCCGCCACGACGCTCAGCCGGCCGGGACCGGGACCGGCCAGGACCCTCCAGGACACCACCTGGGTGGCGCCGTTCCAGCTCGCGTACACCGTGGTCGTGGCGCCCGTCTGGCGCGCAGCTCCCACGGGCGGGGAGAGCGGCAGGCCGATCCACGGCGCCAGCGTCGCCCTGTAGGTGAGGTCGGGCCTCGGGAGCTGCCCTTCGAGCAGCAGCCTGCCCGAGCGGGAGTACTCCGAGAAGTAGGGTTCCGAGCCCCACCCGACGAACACGTTGCCGTTCGCAAGCGGCTGCGTGTCGCCCATGTATTCGGTTTCGAACTGGTTGCCACCGGGGTACTGGGCGGCGAGCGTCGCCGTGTGCGTGCTCTGGTCGAGCCTGAGGACGAGCCCGCGCGAGGGCCCCGTCGCCGGGACCGACGTGCCTCCTCCGGTGAGCTGGCAGCAGTGGTCGTCGAACATCGTGACCGTCGAGCCGCCCGCCAGCGCCACGTCGTGCTGCCACTGGAAGGCGGCGCCCGGGCCGAACTTGAAGCTCGAGCGCTTGCCGCCGAGCGTCCACTCGACCCTGCCGGTGGCGATGTCAACGAGGTAGGCGGCCCACGTGTTGCGCATCGACACGAGGAACGTGCCGTCGGGGTGGGCGGGATCCGATGCCAACGAGATCGAGTTGACGTGGTAGGCGTCCCACGGGAAGCCGTTGGTGGGCTCGGAGGCGTAGGAGTCGCTCAGCGGAATGTGCTGCAGCGCGTCCCACGTGCGCAGCAGCCGGCCGGTCTTCAGGTCGTACTCCTGCACCGCGGAGTCGATCAGCGCGCCGTTGTAGGCGCCGCCGTAGCGGGAGAGGTTGAGCGGGATGTTCTTGTTCGCGGTCACCCATGCGTCCTCGCCGCGGATCGCGATCTCGTGGAGCGTGAGGATCCAGCCGTCGGAGCCTTTCAGCGTCGCCACCCGCTGGTAGTGCTGGTTGACGACCACGTCTTCGCCGCGCTCGGTCGAGCCGGTGTTCGTGACGACTCCCTGCCACCACGCGAGCGCCGGGCGGCCTGCGTAGGTCTGCAGGCTGAGGTTGGCGGCGACCAGCTTTTCCGGTACGGGCTGGAACCACACCGGCTGCAGGCGGCGGTCGAGGATCAACGGCCCGCTCTGCCCGATCAGCGGCGGTTCGTTGAGGTCGTAGAAGTTGGCCGTGAGGATGTAGCCGGGCTGAAGCTGCGCCGTCGGTACCCGCTGGGTGACACGGATCTTGGGCGGGTGCAGCGTCGGCTCGGTGACGAAGCGGTAGGTGTCGGCGGTGCGGTAGGCCCCGACCGGAGCGCCGTGGGAGCCCGCGAACGCCTGGTCGACCGCGACGAAGCCCGCGACGACGAGGACGATTGCGAGCGCCAGGCGCCGCGTCGCGCCCGCAGACGCGGTGGTGGGCGTGCGCAGCGCCGTGAACGTGAGGAGCGCCGCCGCCGCCGCCAGGCCGGCGCCGATCAGGTAAGCGAGGCGGAAGCCGTCGGTCAGCGCCTGCGGCACCGTGGCGCCGGTGCCGATCAGGTGCGTGGTGCGCTGCGTGGCGAGCGTCACCAGGACCGCGAGCCCGAGCCCGCCGCCGATCTGGCGGGAGGTGTTCACGAGGCCTGAGGCGAGCCCCGCCTGCCCCTCCTTGGCACCCTGCGTGGCGGCGATCGTCGAGGGGACGATCGACATCGCGATCCCCGCCGCGGTCAGCAGCCCCGGGAGCATGATGTACACGACCCCGCTGCCGCTCGACCCGACTTTCGCGAGCAGCAGCATCCCCCCCGTCAACATCACGAGGCCGCCGCCGAGCACCGGACGCACCCCGAAGTGGCTCACCATCCTGCCGGTGCGCGAGGCGACCGCCATGATCATCAACGTCATCGGTAGGAAGATCAGCCCGGTGTCCAGGGGCGAGAGGCCCAGCACCTGCTGCAGGTACAGCGAGCTCACGAACCACATCGGGAACAGCGAGGCGCTGAACAGCAGCACGATGTTGTTGGCGATCCGCAGCGGCTTGGTCAGCTCCTTGAAGGGGATCAGCGGCGCCGAGGCCCAGCGCGTCTCGATCACGCCGAACACCGCGAGCAGCGCGATGCCGCCGATGATCGGCCCGAGCGCGGCGAGCGTGTCCCAGCCCTTGAGGCCGGCTTCCACGACCCCGAACACGAGCACCATCTGACCGGCGGTCAACGTCAGCGCGCCGGCGAGGTCGAAGTTGCCGGGCGGGTGGGATCCGGATCCTCGGCGCTCGCGCACGACCGCGTACGCCACCACCGCAGCCGCGACCCCGATCGGGGGGTTGATCAGCAGCACCCAGCGCCAGCTGAGCTCCTGCGTGATGATCCCGCCGAACAGCATCCCGGCGGCGCCGCCGAGGCCGTTCATCGCCGCCCACGCGCCGATCGCGCGGTGCAGCTGCGGGCCGGGCGCGAACGAGGAGGTGATGATCGCCAGCGAGCACGCCGCCATCAGCGCGCCGCCGAGGCCCTGCGCCGCGCGCGCGGCGACGAGCGTTGTGCGGTCGGGCGCGAGGCCGCCGGCCAGCGACGCGAGCGCGAACAGCAGCAGCGCGATCACGAACATCCGGCGCTGCCCGAAGTGGTCGGCCGCGCGGCCGCCGAACATCAGGAAGCCCGCGAACGTGATCGCGTACGCGTCGACGATCCACTGCAGTTCCGGCGGGGTGAAGCCGAGGCTCAGCTGGATGTGGGGCAGCGCGACGTTGACGATGCTCAGGTCGAGGATCACCATGAACTGCGCCACGCAGCACACGGCCAGCAGCCACCCCAAGCCCGGGCCCGGCCCGCTCTCCGCCGGAGGGAGCTCGGGCACCTCCAGCTCGGCGGTCGCCTCGACGCTCACAACAACGCCCCCTGACGAGTGGCTGGGCGTGCCTGGCAAGGACGCAGTGAGCGAAGTGTGCTTCGCTGGCCGATCAGGAGATCGCATCTGATCTCCGATCGGTGAGCGATCGAGGACGCCGCCAGGCGCGTCCAGACGCCGTCAGGCGGACGATTGGTAGGGTGGGCGCGCGAGCCCACGAGCGACAATTGGAGCCCGGCCCATGAAGAGAACGCCACTGACCGTCATGCTAACGCTACTGATCGCCCTGGGGAGCACTGTCGCGGTGGCGGGGTGCGGCGGCAAAGGGGGGAGCTCCTCCTCCACGCCGGCGACGACCACGACGCACAAGCACAACTCCAAACCCGCCTACTGATCGAGCGAGGCGATGAAGCCGATCGCCTTGACGGTATGCGAGGACCCCAGCACGCGGCCGGCGGAGTCGAGTGCCTGCACCGCCGCGTAGGCGTACAGCTTGGGCAGGACCGTCGAGCTTTCGAAGCCGCTCGCGGGGATCGTGGCACGGGGCTCGAGCGTCCCGGGACTCTTCCCCGCGAGCACGCGCCACCCGGACACGCCGGTCGCGCCGTTCCAGCTCATGTGCACGATCGTCTCTTCGCCGGTGTCGTTCATGTTGGCGAGCATCGCGGGTGGGCTCAGCGGGCGCCCGCCCCAGGGGAAGCGAAAGGCGCGGTAGAAGGTCATGTCGTACGGTTGATGGGCGTCGAACAGCAGCGTGCCATCTGGGGCGAACTCGCTGATCGCGGGCACCCCGCCGTAGCCCACGACGACGTTCCCGTCCGCGAGCGTCTGCATGTTGCCCTGGCTTGGCGCCAGCAGCGGAGGGTCGTGGTGCGTGTAGGCCGCGCTGAGGTGCGCCTGGTGGGTCTTGAAGTCAAGCGCGATCCGCACGCCGCGCGACTGGCTGTGGATCGGCGGGTTCGCGCCGTCGTCGAAGAAGGTGACTTCCCCGTTGGGGAGGATGCGGCCGTCGTGCTGCCACGCCGTCCGCGTGCCCGGCCCCATCTTGAAGGAGCTGTTCGTGCCGCCGAGGCGCCAGAGGATCGTGCCGCTGCCGCCCTGCAGCTGGTAGCCGGCCCAGGTGCTGCGCGCGGAGATGAAGATGTTCCCGGATCGATTGGAGTCCCCCCGGGTGGGTGGGCTCTCAACATCGATCGAGTTGATGTGAAACCAATCCCACGGCGTGGCGCCCTTCGGCGTTTCCACTTCGGACTCCGCAGCGCCGACGTGGTCGAGGCTGTGCCATTCCCAGCGCACGAGGCCCGTGCGCATGTCGATCTCCTGGATCGCCGTGTCGGTGATCGTCCCGTCGCGCGCCCCCTTCAGTGGCGTGAGGTCGCAGCGGATCGGGTTGAACGCGGTGATGTAGGCGACGTCGTGGGGGGCGATCTGGAAGTCGTGCAGGTCCGCCCGCAGGCCGTTGCCGCCGGCGACCCTCGCGACCGTCTGGTAGCGGGAGTCCATCACAAGGTCCTCGCCCTGGCCGAAGCCCAGCGAGAGCACCCGCCCCCGCCACCACGTCAGGTCGCGCCGGCCTTCGTAGGTCTGCACGCTCAGGTTCTCCGCCGTTTCCCCCTGCGCAAGCGCCTGAAACCAGACGAGCCGGCCCTGCGGCGTGTAGATCAGCGGCCCGTTCTGACCGGGGCCGGGGCCGTTGGTCGTGAGGATGTCGCCCGCCGCCGGGTCGCGATCGGGCACGGTGACGGTCATGATCGGGGCCGCGACGCCCGGCAGGGTGTAGAAGCTCTGCAGGTCCGCGGGCGCCGCCTGCGGGGCGGGGAACTCCGGGACCTTCGCCGTCGGGTACGGGGTGTCGACGCGAAAGCGAAAGGCGATCGGCCTGCCGCCCCCCACCCCGATCACGGCGCGCACGGCCACGCGCTCGCCGGTGTCGAACGGGGCGTCAGGCACGAAGCTCGCGCCGTCGCCCTGCGAGTAGCCGCGCAGGCGGCCGGGGTGAGCGCCGCTGCGTTCGCCTACGACGGAGACCGCGCGGATCGCGCTCGCCGGCACCCCCAGGAAGCTGATTTGGGTGTGGGGATTGGCGGTTCCCGTTTCCGGCGCGGGCGACACGTCGACGTCGGTGCCGGGCAGCGCGGCCGTGTGCTCGAGCGTGGCCGGCAGGCACGCGGGCGAGGCGCTTGCACTCGAGCCCGAGCCCAGCCTCAGGCTCGGAGAGCCCAGCACGATCGCCGCCACGGCCCATGCGAGCGCGGCGATCCCCAGGGCGATAAGTACGTTGCGGCGCATGATTGGCAGAAGAGGGGCCCGGATACTAAGGAAGAGGGGCCCGGCTTGCCGGCCTGCGTCCGGCTGCGCCACCCTCTGGTGAGGGAGGCGATGTTAGGGTTCGTGGCGGCTATGAGACGGCACGTGGAGCCAGGGACTTGAGGATCGCCGGGGCGTTGCTCGCCGGGGCGCTGCTCGCCGCGGCGCTCGGCTCCTGCGGGGAAAGCGACCCGTCCGCGGCCTCCGCGGCGTTCGGCGACCAGGCCGCCGTGGCCGCCGCGGGCGCCAACGCGGTGACGGTCGCGCCGCTGCCCGGCACCCCCGACGCGTCCCCCGCCACGCAGATCAGCTTCCTCGGCGGCGCGGGCACGCAGGTCGCGGACGTGCGCGTCGTGGGCTCGCGCAGCGGCGTGCACTCGGGGCGCCTTGAGGCCTACTCCACCGGGACCGGCGAGAGCTTCCTGCCCGCCAAGCCGTTCCTCGCCGGGGAGCGCGTCACCGTCCACGCGCTCGCCGGCACCGGCACGCCCGACCAAGCGGTGAGCACGACCTTCACCGTCGCCCACCAGGCGGCCGTCAACCAGGAAGAGTTCCCGCTTAACCCCGGCGACCCCCACGCCGTGCAGCACTACCTTTCGGCGCCCGCGCTCACGCCCTCCACGGTCACGCTCACGACGCCGGCGAAGCCCGGGGCCGCCAGCGGGTACCTGTTCCTCGCCCCCTACCAGGGCCGCGGCTCCGCCGGGCCGATGATCGCCGAACAGGACGGGGCGCTGGTGTGGTTTCACCCGCTGCCCCCCGGCGAGTCGGCCACCAACTTCCAGGTCCAGACCTACGCAGGCAAGCCGGCGCTCACCTGGTGGCAGGGCCGCATCATCCGGGTCGGCTTCGGCGAGGGCGAAGACGTGATCTACAACAGCTCCTACCAACAGATCGCCACGGTCCGCGCCGGCAACGGTTACAAAGCCGATCTGCACGAGATCCTGCTGACGCCGCAGGGCACCGCCTGGATCGACGCCTTCGACCCGATCCACATGAACCTCTCCTCCGTGCACGGCTCCGCCCACGGGATCCTGCTCGACTCCGTGATCGAGGAGGTCGACATCAAGACCGGCCTCGTGATGTGGGAGTGGCACGCGCTCGGGCACATCCCCCTGCGGGACTCCCTCAACCACGTGTCCTCCGGGGAATACCCCTGGGACTACGTGCACATCAACTCGATCTCACCGGGAGTCTCGGGCGACGTGCTGCTCTCCTCGCGCAACACGTGGACGCTGTACGACGTCGAGATGCACACCGGCGGCTACAACTGGGTGCTCGGCGACGGCGGTCACACGAGCTTTCGACTCGGCCCCGGCGTGCGCTTCTACTGGCAGCACGACGCCCAGTTCCAGCCCGGCGGGCTGATCTCGCTGTTCGACAACGGCTCGGACCCGCCCAAGCAGCGGGAATCCAGCGGCCTGCTGCTGCGCCCCGACTTCTCCGCGCACACCGTCACGCTCGTCAAGCGCTTCGTCAACCCGACCCACACCCTGCTCGCCTCCAGCCAGGGCAACACGCTCAGCCTGCCAGGCGGCGACTGGCTGCTCGGCTACGGGGGGCTGCCCAACTTCACCGAGTTCGACCCCTCCGGCCACGTGCTGCTCGACGGCACGCTCGGCAAGAACGTGCAGGACTTCCGCACCTATCTCTCGCCGTGGAGCGCCCTTCCCACCACGCCGCCAGCGATCGCCGTGCAGGCCGCCGCAGGCGGCGGCGCGAACGTCGAGGCGAGCTGGAACGGCGCCACCGCCGTAGCCTCTTGGCAGGTGCTCGTTGGCTCCTCATCGGAAAGCCTCGTGCCCGTCGCCACCGCGCCCCGCCAGGGCTTCCAGACCACCATCCACGTGAGCGCCGGCGCAGGCGCCGTGATCGCCGTACGCGCCCTTGCGGTGAATGGACAGGTCCTTGGGACCTCTACCACGCGGGCCACGCCCTAGTTGAGGGGGGGCTTCCCGAACGGGATCAGCCCGATTTCGGGTTCCGTGCGGCGCAGCCTCGCCGCCGCGGCGCCACGTGCCGCTTTCTTGGCCGTCAGAAAGTAGTTCTCGAAGCCCAACCCGTGCGCTTCGGTCAGGTGGCGCGGCAGCGGGCCGCGCAACTCCTCGCGCAGCGCGCGCTCATACAGCCTGTGCAGCTGGCCTTCGCTGCGGCTGTTGCCGGCGCCGTTGTGCAGCTCCATCCGGCCCGCCTTCGTGCGGTAGTCATACAGCTCGCGCTCCTGCCCTTCGACCAGCGGCTTGATCGCACTCGCGCTCCAGTTGGAGTACGTCGCGTACTTCGCCTTCGCGGTGCGCATCGCCACCACGTGCAGCGGTGCGTCCGCCGCATACGGTTCGGTCGCAAACTCGGTGACGATCTCGTCGGTCGCGTGCAGCACGTACGGCCGCCCGGGGGCGCCCGGATCGGCGAGGATGCCCGCCAGGTTCGCCCGGCCAGCGAGGTGCGCGTAGCGCCGCTCCCGCCGCCACGCATTCGAGCCGCTGCCGATGCTCAACAGCAGCGGCGCCACGTCCACGCTCGATGTCAGCTGGGTGCGCGGTCTGCCCGTCGCGGCAGTCAGCCTCCCCCGCGGATCCTTGACGATCAGCGGCACCCTGATCGCCTCCTCGTACGCCCCCCCGCCCTTGCCCCGCAGGCCGTGCGAGGCGCCGTACTCGCCGTGGTCGGAGGTGAACACCACGACCGTGTTGGCTGCCACCTCCGGGCGACTCTCCAGGGCGCGCAGCACCCGGCCGATGTGCCCGTCCACGGTGCGCTGCAGCTTCACGTACAGGTCGAAGAACGGTTCCCACGCCGCGGGGACACCGGGTCCATAGAACGGCACCGGCCCGAACGAGGCCGCCGCGGTTTTCTGCAGCGAGAGCTGCAACAGCGGCTTGTTGTGCGCTTCCAACATTTCCGGGGTCTCGTAGTTGAGGGGCATCCCCCGCACCATTGCCGGCGCGCTCGCCTCCTGCGGCACGCGCGCGGTCCACTTGTGCCACCACGCGATGTCGTGCGGGTTTACGAACGACACAGTCGTGCACCACGGCTCCGAGGCGCTTCCGTTTTCGGCGTACCACTGCTCGAACTGGTGGGCGATGTGCGGGTCCACGCGCCACCCCTGGCCCGGGCCCCCGTCCGGCGAGGGGTAGGTGCCGCCCGCGAACCCATACCGTTCCAGCGCGCCCGCCTCCTGTAGCGCGTTCCACTTGTTGTCGCCGTGCGTGAGGTGCCACTTGCCGAACCACCAGGCGTCGTAGCCGTGCTCGCGCAGCATCGTCCCCCACGTCGGGAAGCCCGGGTCCAGGGTGCTTCCTCCCGTGATCATGCACCCCGTCTGGTGCGTGTACAGACCGGTCAGCAGCGTCGAGCGCGCCGGCGTGCAGTCGTTGGAGGCCGTGTAGTGGCGCTCGAAGGACACCCCCTCGCGGCGCAGGCGGGAGATGTTCGGCAGCATCCGCGCGAGCGTCGGGGAGGCCGTGAACCCCTGCGGCGCGCGCAGCTGGTCCACGACGATCACGAGGATGTTCGGCTGGTGGGGTCGCGCCGACGCCCGCGGGGGCGGGGCGGTCTGCGCGGTGGTGATCTGCGGCTGCTGCTGCTGTGGGCGCCGGGCGTACCCGTTGGTGCGCCGCGCGGGCGCCGCCGGCTGCTCGATCTCTTTGGCGATCGCCGCGATCGCCGCGCCCCCGCCCAGCAGCGTCCCTCCCGCCAGCAGGCCCCCCTTCAGGAGCGTGCGCCTATCAATCCGTCGCTCGGGCATCCACCGCAAGGTATGCCACGGGGGCTTTTGCGCGGGTTAAGGGCCCGTTGGGATCGGAAAACAGAGGCCCGGTGGATCAGGAACAGCCGTCCCGGTGCAGTCCTGGATCAGAAGACGGGCGTCTCGGTGTAATCACCGAAGACCTGCTGTAGCGACTCCACGATCTCGCCCTCCGAAACGCAAGCGCGCGCGCAAGCGAGCAGCGGCTCCATCAGGTTGCGATCGGGCTCCGCCGCCGCCGCGCGCAGCGCCGCCAGGGTGCGCTCGACCTCCGCGCCGTCGCGCCGCGCGCGGGCCCCCTGCAGGCGGTCGAGCTGCTTGCGTTCAAGCGCCGGGTCCACGCGCAAAGTGGGGATCGGCTGCTCGTCCTCGAGCACGTGGCTGTTGACCCCGACCACGATCCGCTCGCCCGCGTCGATCTCGCGCTGCAGCTCGAACGCCGCGTCGGCGATCTCGCGCTGGGGGTAGTTGCGCTTGACCGCCTCGACCATCCCCCCGAGCTGCTCGATCTTCGCGAAGTACTCGTAGCAACGTGCCTCCATCCGGTCGGTCATCGCCTCCACGAAGTAGGAGCCCCCCAGTGGGTCCACCGTGCTCGCCACGCCCGTCTCGTGCGCGAGCACCTGCTGGGTGCGCAGCGCGATCCGCACCGCCTCCTCGGTCGGCAGCGCCAGCGCCTCGTCGTAGCTGTTGGTGTGCAGCGACTGCGCGCCCCCCAACACGGCGGCGAGCGCCTCCACCGCGGTGCGCACGATGTTGTTCAGCGGCTGCTGCGCGGTCAAACTGACGCCCGCCGTCTGCGCGTGGAAGCGCATCAGCCACGAGCGCTCGTGCTTTGCGCCGAACGTCTCGCGCATCTCTTTGGCCCATATCCGCCGCGCGGCGCGGTACTTGGCGACCTCCTCGAAGAGGTCGATCTGGGCGTTGAAGAAGAACGACAGCCGCGGCGCGAAGTCGTCCACGTCGAGGCCCCGCTGCACCGCCTGGCGCACGTAGGTGAGGCCATCCGCGAGCGTGAACGCGAGCTCCTGCTGCGCGGTCGCCCCCGCCTCGCGGATGTGGTACCCGGAGATCGAGATCGGGTGCCACCGCGGCATGTTGTGAGTGCACCACTCGATCATGTCCCCGCACAGGCGCATCGCCGGGTCGATCGGAAAGCACCACTCCTTCTGCGCGATGTACTCCTTGAGGATGTCCGCCTGGATCGTGCCCGCGAGGTGCTGCGGCGCGATCGGCTGGGGCCCGCCACCATCCACGCCGCCCCCCGCTCCGTCCAGCGCGGGGGATTCCGCGGCGACGACATAAAACGCCAGCATGATCGCCGCCGGCGCGTTGATCGTCATCGACACCGACACCTCCCCGAGGTCGATCCCCGCGAACAGCGTGCGCATGTCCTCGACGGTGTCGACCGCCACCCCCTCGCGGCCGATCTCCCCCTCAGAGCGCGCGTTGTCGGAGTCGTGGCCCATCAGCGAGGGCATGTCGAACGCGGTCGAGAGCCCCGTCTGTCCGTGCTCCAGCAGGTAGTGGAAGCGCTCGTTGGTCTCCTCACTGGTCCCGAACCCCGCGAACTGGCGCATCGTCCACAGCCGCCCGCGGTACATCGACTCGTACACCCCGCGCGTGAACGGGTACTCCCCCGGGCGCCCGATCCGGTCCTCCGGGGAGTCGCCGCCCGCCCGGGGGTCTGTCTCCAGGTCGGCCTCGGTATAGAGCTCCGCGACCGGCTCCCCCGATAGCGTGCGCGGCTCGGCAGTGTCCGTGTGTACTGGAGAGGCGGCGCTTTTCACGATGACTGGAAGATACCGATCGCCTCTGGGGGCTCTCGTAGCGGCAGCCGCGCTCGCGCTCTGCGGATGCGGCTCGACGGGCGGCACGGGCGCAGCGGGTGGGACGGGCGGCGCGAGCCCGGCGGGGCTGCTCCCGGGCGCGCTGGCGCAGATGACGAAGGCGACGCTGATCCTCGACTTCACCCCCAACGCCGTGCACGCGGGGATCTACCGCGCACTCGCGGCCGGCTACTACCGGCGGGAGAACATCGACCTGCAGGTGGTGGCGCCGAGCGCGACCGTCGAACCGCTCAGCCTCGTCGACGCGGGCCGCGCGCAGTTCGGGCTCGCCGACGGCAGCGACGTGGCCGCCGAGATCGACAGCGGCGGGCACGACGAGGCGGTGATGGCGATCGTGCAGCGCCCCGTCGGCGGGCTGATCGCGCTCGCCTCCGAGCACCTGCGCTCCCCCGCGCAGCTGCAGGGCCGAGTGGTCGGGATCACCGGCGTGCCCTCCGACCGCGCCGTGCTGGACACCGAGGTGCGCCACGCCGGCGGGAACCCCGCGCGGGTGCACGTCGTGACCGTCGGCTTCAATGGCGCCCAGGGCCTCGTCGCGGGCCGCCTCGCCGCGTTCACCGGGTTCGTGCCCGACGACGGGGTGGGCCTCGAAGTCGAAGGGCATCCGATCACACCCTTCTGGCTGGACCGCAACGGCGGGCCCGCGTACCCCGGCCTCGTGGCGTTCACCACGCGCGGCCTCGCCGCCTCCGATCCCGCGCTCGTGCGCGACTTCATCGCCGCCACCGTCCACGGTTACCAGGACACCCTGCGTGACCCTGCGCGCTCGTTGACCGACCTGCTGCGCCTGAACCCCTCGTTGCCGCGCGCGCTCACCGCCGCCTCGCTGCGCGCCTACCTCCCGCTGTTCACCGCCGGCGGCGTGTTGGCCGATCTCCGATCGGTCGGGACGATCCAGCCCGCCCACGTCGCGGAGCTGTCGCGCTGGATGCTCGCCAACCGCCTGATCGCGGCGCCGATCCCGTTCGCGCGCTACGGCACCGACGCCTTCCTGCCCGGCGCCGGCGCCGGCGCCGGATAGGACCCTCGCCGCTCCACGGATGGGAGCCCCCCGCCCCGCAGCGGAGTAGCAGCCCGGGTGGGGACCGCTCCGAGCGCCCTCGCAAGGCTGGGCTTTTTCCTATATGTGGCATTTTTACATGTCCTTGATAAGGACGTACATAGATGTATAATGCCAAGTGCAATGCGTGGCAAGGGAATGCGGCGCCGCGGGGTAAGGCAGGGAGAGGAGCGGGGCGGAAGGCTTGACTCGGGCGCCCGAGACGGGGGGTTGCGATGCGACTGCTCGTGACCGGCGCCGGGGGGTTGATCGGCTCCAATCTCGCCGCCTCCGCGGCGCAGCAGAGCTGGAGCGTGCTCGGCACCTGGCGCGGCACGCCCGTGAGCGTGCTCGGCGCGCGCGCGGCCCGGCTCGACGTGGCCGACCGCCACGCGTGCGTCGCGCTCGCCGAAGAGTTCGAGCCCGACGTGGTGGTCCACGCCGCCGCGGAGAGCTCGCCCGGGCGCCTGGAGCGCGAGCCCCGCCTGGCGGAGCTGAACGTGCTCGGAGTCGAGAACACGCTCGCCGCCGCAAGGGCCGTACGTGCGCGCTACGTGCTCGTCTCCTGCGACCTCATCTTCAGCGGGATGCGATCCTCGCCGGAGTGCTGGGACGAGGAGGACCCCGCCCAGCCGATCAACGCGCTCGGGCGCTCGCTGCTCGCGTGCGAGCGCCTCACCCAGCGCTCCAGCGGCAGCTGGCTCGTCACCCGCCCCGCCGACGTGTACGGGATCAACCTCTCGATCCCCGCCGCCCCGGACTCGCCATCGAGCGCCGCGGGCGGTCGGGAGCAGGGCAGGGCCGATCGGCTGGGACTCACCGCAAACGGGAACGGGAACAGCGTCGGGTGGACCGGATCTCGATCGGAGGCCGCGCTCGTTCGCGAGCGGCACGTGTGGGAGCACTCCGGCGCTCCACTGCGCTGGGTGGCGTGGCTGCGCGCCGGGCAACCACTGGCCGCGCCACCTGGCATCCGCCGCTCGCCCACCTACGCGTGGGACTACGCGCAGCGCGTGTGCGAGCTGATCGCCCAGGATTGCGAGGGCACCTATAACACGGCGGGTCCCACGATCCTCGGCCGGCTCGCGCACCTGCGCCTGCTCGCGCGCGCGTTCAACTGCGACATGCGACTCGTCCAGGAGGGCTCTCCCGCGGCCTTCCTGCGCGCCTCGGAGGGTGGATCCCCGCCCGCCCTTGAGTCTTCCCCGCCCGCCCTTGAGTCCTCCCCGCCCGCCCTTGAGTCTTCCCCGCCCGCCCTTGAGTCCTCCCCGCCCACCCTTGAGTCCTCCCAGCCCGCCGGGTCTTCGCCCACCGTCCCGCTGCCCGCCAACACCGCCCTGTGCGACCGCAAGGCGAACTTCATCCTCGGCCGCGTCGCCGTGGACCCCTTCACCGGCCACCGCCTCATGCGCCGCGAGCTCGAGCGGGTTTTGAGCCCACCCACCCCCGCGGACCATCCCCCCTCGCCGCCGCTTGCGCCGGCCGCGGCGCCCGTACCGCCGATTTCGGTACAGGCACTAGGCTGAGAGCGTGTACGCCACGCTCGAGGACACCACCGTGCTGCAGGGCGAGCTCGCGCGCGTGGTGGGCGCCGAGCACGTCCTCGATCCCGCTGCGGGCGGCCGGGGCGGACGGGGGCCTAAGAGGCACTCGCCGTACGACCACGACGCGACCCGCAGCCGCGGCGTGAGCGGCCGCGCCGACCTCGTGGTGCGCCCCGGCAGCACCGCGGAGGTGGCGGGCGTGATGGCCGTGTGCTACGAGCGCGACGTACCCCTGATCCCCCGCGGCGGCGGCACCGGCCTCGCGGGCGGTGCGGTGCCGCTCGACGGCGGGGTGGTGTGCTCGATGGAGCGGATGCGCCGGGTCCGCGAACTGGAGCCCGCGCTGTGGCGCATCCATCCCGAGGCCGGCGTCAGCACGCGCCACGTGCAGCGCCTCGCGCGCGAGAACGGGCTGTGCTTCCCGCCCGACCCCGGGGCCGCCGAGCAGTCGCAGATCGGCGGCAACGTCGCGACCAACGCCGGCGGGCCGCACGCCTTCAAGTACGGGGCCACCGGCAGTTGGGTCACCGGTCTGGAGGCCGTGATCCCGCCCGGCGAGACGATCGCCGTCGGGGGGCCCTACCGCAAGGACGTCGCCGGGTACGACCTCAAGAGCCTGTTGATCGGCTCCGAGGGCACGCTGGGGATCGTCACCGCCGTGCGCCTGCGGCTGGTCCCCGCCCCCGAGGCGGCGCTGCCGCTGCTCTCCTTCCACGCCACGCGCGAGCAGGGGTGCGCGGCGATCCTCGACGTGTTGGGCTCAGGGGTCGTGCCCGCCGCGCTGGACTTCCTCGACGGGGACGCGCTGCGGATGGCGGCCGGCGCCTATCCAGGGGCGCTGCCGGTGCACGCCGAGCTCGCGGTGCTCGCGGAGGTCGACGGCACGCTTGAGGAGGCCCGCGCCGCGCACGTGGAGCTCGCGGCCGCGCTCGGGCACCGCGCGATCGACATGCGCCGCCCCGACCGCGAGGCGCTGTGGCTGTGGCGCGACCGCGTCGCCGGCGCCGTCACCGCGATGCGCGGGGGGAAGGCCAGCGAGGACGTGGTCGTCCCCGTCGAGCGCCTCGCCGAGGCGTTGGAGCGGTTCGAGGAGATCGCCGAGCGCCACGGGCTGCGCTCCTGCGCGTGGGGCCACGGCGCCGACGGCAACGTGCACGCCAACCTGCTCCTCGACCCCCACAGCGAGAGCGAGCGCGCCGCCGCCGCGGCCGCCATGGAGGAGCTGTTCGCGCTCGCGATCGAGCTCGGCGGCTCGATCAGCGGCGAGCACGGCGTCGGCTGGCTCAAGCGCGGCCAGCTCGCCCGCCAGTGGCCCGACGGCGCGCTGCGCCTGCACGAGGAGGTCAAGCGCGCGTTCGACCCCAAGGGTCTGCTGAACCCTGGGAAGAAGCTCGCCCGGTAAATCATGGCGGGGCGGGCGGGCTGCGAATCGCTGCTCGCCCGCTGATCGATTCCCTTTCGGCAAGCGGTCTTTCCGACAGGAGCGCTAGTCTGCGCGCCTTGTTGGAAACCAAACAAGCAGAGAGGCCCGGCTCGCCGGCCTCTCAACCGAAAGGAAGTCCTCGATGAACAAGACACAGCTCGTCGACGCACTCGCCGCCGACAGCGGTCTCTCCAAAGCCGACTCCTCCCGTGCGCTCGAGTCGTTCGTGGGCACCGTGGGCAAGGCCCTCAAGAAAGGCGACGAGGTCGTGATCACCGGCTTCGGCAAGTTCTCCGTGGTCAAACGGGCCGCGCGCCAGGGCGTCAACCCCCGCACCGGGGAGAAAGTCAAAATCAAGGCATCCAAGGCCCCCAAGTTCACGCCCGGAGCCGGTCTCAAGCAGATCGTCCACCCCAAGAAATAGCCCGCAGCACACCCCGCACACCCAGCACGCACGCACAGCCACAGAGGAGGATCGAGGGAGGACGTGGCCGCGCGCGGCCGGTGGGCGCGCGTGGTAGCGTCGCGCCATGCCCCGCGTCGAAGAGCTCGAGCTGCCCACGCTCGACTACACCGACCCCACCCTGCGCGGGGAGCGCTTCCACACGGCGATGCGCGAGCTGCGCGCCCAGGGGTGGCTCGCCACGGGGCCCTACGGCTACGCCGTGCTCGACCGCGAGGCCGTCGAGCTGTTCCTGCGCACGCGCTCGGCGGTGTTCCCCGGAATGACGATCGCGGAGATATTCGACGTCCGTGAGGGGCCGTTGTACGAGGAGATGCGCCGCAACATCCTCCACATCAACGGCCCCGACCACACCCGCCTGCGCAGCCTCGTCAACCCCGCGCTGTCCCCGCGCGCCGTCGAGCGCTACCGGCCCGTGATGCGCGAGCTGATCGGGGACCTCTTAAGCGGATGAGCGGCCCGGCCGGGACGGCCGGCCGTGGGGCGGGGGGCACAGCGGCCGGCGCGGGGACCGAGGGGGTACGCCCTCTGGAGCAGGAGGGAGACCGGGCGACGACGTGCGAGTTCGTGGAGGCGATCGCTAAGCCATACCCCTCGCGGGCGATCGCGCACGTGATGGGCGCGCCCTTGGAGGACGCCCCGCGCCTGCACCACTGGTCGAACTGGATCCAGCGCCAGTTCGACGCGGTGTCGATGGTCGAGCAGAAAGCCGGGATCGAACAGGCGGTGGCAGAGTTCTACGAGTACGCGTGGGCACTCGTACGCGCGCGCCGCGAGAGCCCCGGCGACGACCTGATCTCGCTGTTGATCGCCGCCGAAGAGGAGGGCGAGCGGCTGTCGGACGTGGAGTGCGTGAACCTCGTGCTGAACGTCCTGATCGGCGGCGTGGACACCACCCAGGCCCAGCTCGCCCACGCGGTGCGCCTGCTCGCCGAACACCCCGACCAGTGGGCGAGGCTCGCCGAACGGCCCGAGCTCGCCGCGCAGGCCGTCGAGGAGGCGCTGCGGTACGAGCCGATCACGCCCTTCACCGCGCGGATCGTCACCGAGGAGCTGACCTTCCGCGACGTGACGTTCCCGACCGGCACGATCGTGATGGTGTGCGCCTTCACCGGCAACCGCGACCTCCCGGAGGGGGCCGGTGAGCCCGACGTGTTCGACATCGCCGCGGACCGCGGCCGCGCGCGGGCGCTGACGTTCGGCGCCGGCGTGCACTTCTGCCTCGGCGCCAACCTCGCCCGCGTCGAGCTCCAGGAGGCGCTCGCCTTCCTCGCGCCCCGGATGCCCGGCCTGCAGCTCGCCGGCGAGCCCAAGTTCGAGGGCATCACCGGCATCTACGGCCTCGCCGAGTTGCCCCTGCGCTTCGGGTAGGCCGAACCCGTTCGATTACTCTGGACTGTCCCAGCGCCGCGTGGCACAATTGGGAGGGGGGCCGGCGCCGGCCCCCGACCGACAGTGGGGAGTGATGGCAGTGCGAGGAACGAAGGGAACCGTCGCCACAGGCATCGCCGCAAGCCTGGCGGCGGCCCTCGCGCTCGCGGCCCCCGTCGCGACCGCGTGGGCGGGGCAGTACCACGTGTACTCGTGCCGCACGCCGATGGGGCAGGTCGCGCCTACCGATGGGTGGAGCGCTCCGGAACCGCCCCAATACGACAGTGGCACAACCTTGGACACTTGCAAAGAAGGAGGCGGGCTCATCGCTGCACTCGATGCAAATCACGTCCACCTTGGAGATACCGAAAGAGCCACATGGGCGTTTGAGGCCCCCGCTGGCGAGACGATTGCGGGAGCGACCTTGTTGCGTGCCAGCGACACCCTTGGAGGCTCTAACAAATACGCCTATTACGTCACGTACGACGCGGGCTTTGAAAGCGTGGGCAAGAACACGCAGGTTTTTGATGCTTGCAAGGCATCTGTAGGTTGCCTGGGGAGAGGCAATCTAAGCAGTCCGTTTGCGGCAACTAATTGGGTGGTGGCGCCAGAATACGCCCTTGAGAGTCCATACTTGTCACTGAACGCGGCTTGCGGGGCCGAAATTTACGAAACTGAATGTCCAAGCGGTGCTGGTAACTCAAGCGGGTACGCCGCCATGGTCGAGCTCTTCGCCGCAGACCTGGTCCTCTCCCAGCCAACGGCCCCGACCGTCTCTTCGGTTGGCGGCGGCCTCGCCGAAGACTCCACCGTCGAGGGCACCAGCGACGTGGCCTTCCACGCGACAGACTCCGGCTCGGGGGTCTACGAAGCGCTCTTCCTCCTCGACGGGAACCTCGTGGACCACACCGTGCTCGACGAAGACGGCGGGCGCTGCCGCAACGTCGGCGAGACAAGTGACGGGCTGCCCGCGTTCCTCTACACCCAGCCATGTCCCGCCGAACTGAGCGTCGACGTGCCGTTCGAAACCACCGGGCTCGCCAACGGTGTCCACCACCTCCTCGTGAGCGTGACCGACGCGGCGGGCAACGCGACCACGGTGCTCGACCGCGAGATCACGGTCGCCAACCCGATCCCGACCGGGCGCCCCGGCACGGGCGCCCCGCGCGGGCCCGCCAACGGCTCGGACCCCTCCGAACGCGCCACCCTCACCGCCCGCTGGAAGGGCCGGGCCGGGGTGGCGATCCGCGGCCGCTACGGAGCGCCCCGCACGATCGAAGGGCGCCTCACCGCCCTGACGGGAACGGCCGCGGCGGGTGCAGGGAGGGGAACGGCCGCGGCGAGTGCGGGGGCGAGCGGGGATCCCATCCAAGGCGCCCAGGTCGAAGTCGGCGAGCTGCCCGCCTACACCGGCGCCCCCACCCACGCGCTCGCCGCCGCCCGCACCGCGACGGACGGCCGCTGGAGCCTACGGCTGCCCCGCGACCTCTCCTCCTGCAAGCTGCGCATCGGCTATCGCACGCACCTCGGCGACGCCCTCCCGGTGGCCACCCGCACGCTCACCCTCACCGTGCCCGCCGCGCTCACACTGCACATCGCCCCGCGCACCGCGCCCTCCGAAAGCGCGATCCGCTTCAGCGGGCGGCTGCGCGGCGGGCCGCTCCCCGCCGGGGGCAAGCAGCTGGTGCTCGAGGCCCGCGCCCCCGACGCGCAATGGATCGAGTTCCACGTGATCCGCACCGGCACCCGCGGGCGCTTCGGCTACGTCTACCGCTTCCGCCTAGGGGGGCCGGCTCATTATCAGTTCCGCGTCCTCTGCGAACGGGAGGCCGACTTTCCCTTCGCCACCGGGTCCTCGAACGTGGTCGGGGTGTTCGAGCGGTGAGAAGGTATGACCTGCTCTCGCCGCTCGGGCTGGTTGCGAATATGACAGGTAGTTGCGAACGGCAGTTGCGAATGTGCAGCGTAGTCAGCGGGTCCACAGCGCTATCAGCGATGACGCCGACGCGACCGCCAGCGTCACGCATCCAGCGATAGCTAGCCGTCGTGAACTTGGCGGCTCCAGATGCGACGTCGCCCTGCTGAACGAGGCCAAACGGCCCGACAGCCAGGATGGCTCTGTGCCGGGGGTGTGGCGTGCGAAACGCGCCATCGCGCAGGCGACGCCAAGCAGTGCGAACGCCGGAGCGCCAAGCCCGGCGATCTCCCAGAACCAGTCGGCCGAGCCGTGGATAAGCCAGTAGGCGAAACCACCGAGCGCCGCTGCTGCCGCGACTCCTGCGAGCGGGTCGGCCGCGGATGCCAATCGAGCAGCGCGCACGCCCGCCAGGCATCCGGCGAAG
The DNA here is from genome assembly GCA_963715925.1 of uncultured Solirubrobacterales bacterium. Classification (GTDB taxonomy): domain Bacteria; phylum Actinomycetota; class Thermoleophilia; order Solirubrobacterales; family Solirubrobacteraceae; genus Palsa-744. Next base: position 1,328,367 of record OY970282.1, read on the forward strand.
AGTCCGGTGAAAGCAAGCGATGTCCCAAGCAGGCCGGTCTCGGTCAACGCCATGATCTCGATGCTGTGCGGATAGCGCGGAGTTTCGTCGCTGTGCCGGTGCTCGAGGTACTGCTGCTGGAAGTTGTCTACGCCGATCCCGAGTAGCGGGTGGGCAGCGAATTCGTCCAGAGCTACCCGGTAGAAGTCGTAGCGGCTGCTCCCGAGACCGCTCATCAAACGGCTCCCAGATGTGCGGTGCGATGGGTAGCCCGCCTTGAAGCTCTCCCAGCTGTGGCGAATCCGAGTGACAGGATTGCCGGCGACCACCAGGCCACCGACGACGATTGCGACTGACATCGTGAAAGCAACTGCACTGAGGCCTCTGTGGGCTCGCCTCGCAGAGCGATCGGAGAGCACACGGGAGGTCTCGACGACCGCGCCAAGCGCAACCAGCAGCCCGACTGCGACAGCCGCCGTGAACATGGCGACGATCGCCGGTGGCACGTGGGTGGGCGAAACCTCGCCGCGCGTAAGATGGTCGCCCACGGCAAGCACGGCTGGAGCGCTCAGTCCTATACCAACCGCCACCGCCGCCAGCAGCGCAAACGTTCGCGTGCGTTCGCCAAATATCACGAGAACGAGCACCAGCATTGCGGCTGTCGCGAGCAGCGAGCCGCGGCTCTGGCTGAGCAGAGCCACCCCCGCAAGCAGCACTGCACCGCCGGCAAGCAAACCGCGGAGTGCCGAGGGCAGGTGGCGGCTGCGCGCCAGCAGCACGGCCGGCCAGAACGCCATCAAGAACTGGGCGGCGTTCGCGTTGGCGTAGCCGCTCGGGAAAACTAGGCGCCCGCCAGGCAGCAGCTCGTGGAGCCCAGCGGCGGTCGCTCCATCCAGCCGCAGAGCCACATATGCGGCTAGCCCAACCATCGCCAGCGTCCAACCTGCCAGCAGGATCGCCACCTCACGTGGCTGCTGTGGCGAGGTTGCGAACAGCACGAACACGAGCAAGTAGAACAGCGTGCGGTTAGCTCCTTCGAATGCGGGCGCCGGCGCCGCCGCCCAAGCGATCGAGCTGAAGCTGAGCACAGTGTACGCGGCAAGGCACGCGAGGCAGACCTTTGCCAACGGCGCCATCTCGGCGACGCGTAGGCCGCCGGTGAGGATCGAAACGCCGAGCAGGCCCAGCACCATCAGACCACCCGGCGCCCATTTCGTAGCTGGATAGCCCGCTTGGTGGAAGGCCCATGCGACAAACAGGGCAAAGGCAGCCACAGGGCCAATGGCCGGAGCCGGACGCACGCGTCTACTGTATGGTACGGCCGTCATTTGCTCTATGCATTGAGCAGCGCACCGAGGAGAGGCATATGGACAGGCGAGCGAGCCGTCGTGGTGATCGGTCCGGGCACATCAGTTGGCGTGCAGCGCTGGTCGCGACGTTGCTGCTGGTCGTCCTCTTGACAGGTGGCGCGGCCATCTTCGAAGGCGGCACTGACATCGTGATCGCCGGCTATGGCGGTGGACCGTCAGTCTCCAGCGTGAGCCCACACGTCGGCCCGACCGCTGGAGGCACAACGGTGACCATCACCGGTACGGGCTTCACCGGAGCAACAGGCGTCAAGTTCGGCAGCACCAACGCAGCGAGCTTCGCGGTGAGCTCGGCGACCGCAATCACCGCCATCGCGCCGCCTTGGACCGGCGGACCAGACGGCGGATGGGGCAGCATCTCAGTCACCACGCCTACCGGGACAAGCTTGGTATCTTCCGGCGACGGCTACAGGTACATCCCGCCATACGCGGTGGAAGTTCTCAACGACCAGCCCCGTGTGTACTGGCGCTTCGGCGAGACCAGCGGAACTACCGCGAACGACCTCTCAGGCCATTGGCTCAATGGTACCTACTCAGCGGTCTCGCTTGGACATCCCGGCGCACTGCCCGGCGATCCGAGCACCGCGATGGGCGTGGGCCAGGGCGACCTCAACCCTCCCACCACTCCAACAGTGGTTGCGTACCGCGTGTCGAAAGGGCTGCCATCAGGAGCGGCTCCGCGGACCATCGAGTTCTGGTACAGGACCGCCCTGGCGCAGCCCGCGGGCTCGCTGGTCAGCTACGGCGGCGACTCGAGCCACACTCCATTCGATATCCAGCTCGAAGGCGGCGGCACCGAAATCGCAGTGTCGGGCGGCACTGCTGTCGCGCGCGCAAAACTCCCGGAACCACTCGCCGCTCGTTCGGCAGTCATTCCAGCCGGCAGCGGCAACACCTTCACGTACTGGACCGGGGCGTGGCACCTAATCGACGTCACCTACGACGGCAAACAACTCACGGTCTACGAGGACGGCAAAGCGGTAGGCCCGGCGATCGCAGATCCGGGTGTCATGACAGCGCTTGGGTACCCTCTCGCGGTCGGCGACACCGCCGGCGACTACCAGGAGTTCGCGCTGTATCCCACGGCGCTGACGGCCGGTCGCATCCTTGCGCACTTCAATGCCGCTTCCACACCTGTCGTGTTCTCCGGTAAATCCGGGCCTCGCGTCACCGCCATCTGGCCCGACGAAGCCGCCAACGATCTCGATCAGAAGGTCACGGTGTATGGAACGGGATTCACATCCGGTGCTCAGGTCAAGTTCGGCGGCACTCTTGCCCGGTCGACCACCTTCGTGTCGGCGTCCAAGCTCGAAGCAGAACTGCCCGTCTTCAGCCTCTCCCAAGCCGGGGCAGCCAAAGTTACAGTAGTCAACCACGGCACATCCAACTCATTGCCTTTCTTTATCTGGACACACCCGATCGGGGAGCTGACGATGGATCTTGCCCCCACAGCCCCGCACCCTGGATTGAACAGTTGCACCGCCAGCGTGCTCGGCACCGTGAGCGGCGGGGTGATTTCGAGCGCGGGGCACTGCGCGAAGGAAGCGCTCACCACGACCGATGGAGCCGCGTGGGCGTACGCGCCTGGGTACAGCGGTGGAGTATGCCTTTCGACCGGCGAACATGGCGCTACGACGGACCTGACCACGATGTTCGGGTGTGGTTTCGCCCCCGAGGGGATCTGGACAGCAGCGAAAAGCAACTCGAAGGTATCGCCCAAATGCACATGCGAATCGACACCCGAATACGACTGGTCGTTCATCAAGCCGGACCACTCGAGCAGCGGCAAGACTATTCAAGAAGCGATTTCAGACGGACAGTTCAACGATGTGCTGTCTGCGGGCTTCAACCAGCCGCTCGGAGAGCTCTGGACAGCTTTTGGGCAGAGGGGCTTGGCGCTGGAAAACTGCTCGGGGGTCGCGTCCAATAGCGGGCATGGAGGCTACATCGACCTGGCGCCGAAACCAACGCCATGCGAAACAGTCTTGAAACCTGGCGCCAGCGGAGGGCCATGGATCGATGAACGAGGCTTCGTTGGAGCGGTGACAGTCGACGAAGTCGACGCAAATGACACCAGCGAGTACGGGGTGGGGGCCTACTTCGACAGCGAAGTCGAAGCAGAAGTCGATGCGCTGACCGGCGGGACCACATAGGCGGACTTTCGGCGCAGCACGAGCTCGGCGGGTCCAAAAAGCACATTCTGAGACCGTGCTACACTGATCCAGTGCTACACGGATCGGCAGTGTGATGGCTAACCTGACGCTCTCAATCGACGACGAGCTGTTGAAGCGGGCGAGGATCCGTGCCCTCGAGCAGGACACGTCCGTCAACGCGCTCGTGCGTGACTATCTGGAAGGCCTCGCGGCGGGCAGCTCACCGCAGTCGGGCATCGCGGGGTTCCTGGCCCTGGCCAAGTCGATCCACGCCGGCAGCGGGCCCGGCGGGCGCAGCTGGACTCGCGAGGAGCTGTATGAGCGATAGGACGTTCGTGGACACGAACGTCCTCGTCTACGCGGTTGACGACTCCGAGCCCGAGAAGCAAGAGATCGCACGGCGGTCGCTCGGATCGAGCCGCTACGGCCAGGTCGTGCTGAGCACACAGATCCTCGGCGAGTTCTACGTCACCGTTACGCGCAAGCTCGCCGCGCCACTGCCGGACACAAAGGCATCCGAGGCGCTCAACTGGCTCGGCCTGCTCCCCGTGGTGTCGATCGACACCACGCTCGTCACAAGCGCGGTTCACGTCAGCCGCTCCGCGCAGCTCTCCTACTGGGACGGCCTGGTGGTCGCGGCCGCCACCCGCGGCGGCTGTCAACGCCTGCTCAGCGAGGACCTGAACGACGGCCAGCAGATCGGCTCGGTACGCGTTGAGAACCCCTTCCGCGCAGCGCCCTGAAGCGTTGTCGTCGCGCCCACACGCACAACTCTTCGTATGCCGACGAAGAAGCATCGCTACACCATCACGAGCGACGAGCATCGCCGAGCATTCCTCGCTGGCCTTCGAGAGCGTCTGGATTGCTGCCCCTGGCACGCTCGAGCAGGAGGGAGCGCTCTGAAGCGCGGAGGTCATCGGCCGTTGTTTGGTAATCTGATGGCATGCGTGTTGCCATTGATGCGGTTGGGAGGCTCGTCATCCCTAAGAGCCTGCGAGAGGAGCTGGGTGTCAACGGCCCGACCAACCTGGAGCTGACCGCCGCCGACGGCAGGCTGGAGCTGACCGTCGCCGACGTTCCCGCGCACGTCGAGGAGCAGGATGGATTGCCGGTGATCGTGACCGACCAGCCGATGGCGCCGATGAGCGTCGCGGAGGCCCGCGCGGCGGTCGAGCGCGTTCGGCGGTGATCGCCCCCGACTCCAGCGTCGTGATCGCCGCGCTGGCGCCGTGGCACGTCGCTCACCGGCCGGCCCGCGCGGCGCTGTTCGAGGGCGATGTGATACTGCCCGCTCATGTCGCCTTCGAGACGACCTCGGCGCTCAGCCGGATGCCCGAGGGCCGCCGGATCGCACCTGCTGTGGTCCTCGATGCTCTCGAACGCGGCTTTGCGCCGCCGTGGCTCACGCTGGAAGCTGTGGATCATCTCGACGCCCTGCGGCGGGCGGTCAGCGCCGGGGTGCGCGGTGGCGCTCTCTATGACGCGCTGATCGCCGCGACCGCCGCCAAGCACGGAGCGCAGCTACTCAGCGCCGACCGTCGAGCACTCGGCACCTACCATGCGATGAGCGTCGAGGTGGCGTTCATCGACGTATGAAAAGGGAGCCGGCCATGGAGCTCGACGGGGCCGTCGTGGTGGTCAACTACCGCACCCCCGCACTCGTCGAGCGCTGCCTGGAGTCCGTGCACGCGAGCTGCGGCGAGCTGCGGCTCGAGACCGTGGTCGTAGACAACGCTTCGGGGGACGGCTCCGTCGAGCGGCTGCGCGCGGCGCTGCCGGCGGCCACGGTGGTGGCGATGCCCGAGAACCGCGGCTTCGCGGCGGGCGTCAACGCGGGCTTTCGCCACTCCGCCGCCGAGCTGGTGGTCGTGCTCAACCCCGACACCGAGGTGCGCCCCGGTGCGCTCCAAGCGCTGCTGGCGCACCTGCGCGAGCACCCGCGCACGGGGGTGCTCGCGCCCCTGCTGGAGGGCCCCGACGGCCGGCTGGCGCCGAACGGCTACCGCCGCTTCCCGGGTCTGCTGACGATCGGCCTCGACCTCTGCCTGCCGCTCGGGTATGCACTTGTTCACGCCCCCGCGCTGCATCCCTATGCGATGTCGCCGGCTGCGCTGCGCGCGGGCGCTCGACCCGCGCACGTCTGCGGCGCCGTGCTGGCGATCAGGCGCCGCGCCTACGTCGAGGCCGGGCCGCTCGACGAGGGCTTCTTCCTATACCTCGAGGAGACCGAGTGGCAGCAGCGCATCGCCCGGCATGGGTGGGCGATCGAGATCGCGCCCGCCGCACGCGCGCTCCACCTGGTGCGCGGCGGCGGCGAGGAGGCACTCGCTCCCTCGCCCCACTTCGTCACGAGCGCGCTGCGCTACCTGCGGATGCAGGGCGTTCCCGTGGCGCTCTCCAGGGCGGTGCTCTGCGTCTCGCTGGCGCTCTCCTGGGCCACCCTGCGCGCAATCGCGTGCCTGCCCGCCAAGCGCGCCAAGGCCGCGGGGCAGGCACGCGCCTACCGATCGCTGCTCGGGCGCGCGCTGCGGGGCCCCATCAGATGAGAGACACCCTGCCCCGCCGCATCGGGATCAACGCCCTCTTCCTGGAGCCCCGCATGGGCGGGCTCGACACCTACGTGCGAGCGCTCGTGCCCGAGCTCGTGCGGCTGGCCCCCGAGGTCCACTTCTCCGTCTTCTGCAACCCCCGCGGGCGCGCGTACCTGGAGCGCGAGGGCTGGGGCGCGGAGGTGGAGCTCCTCACCCACCCGCTGCTCGGCCTCCGCGGCCTGAAGGCGCTCGGTGAGCTAACCCTGCTGGGGGCGCTCGCGGGACGGCGGGTGGACCTGCTGCACAGCGTCGCGATGACCGCCCCCCTGCGCACCCGCGCCGTCAACGTCGTCACACTGGCCGACGTGACCTGGATCGTCGCTCCCAACCCGGACGAGGCGGGCACCGTCCGGGTGTGGCGGGCCGTCATACCGCCGGTGGCGCGCCGGGCCGATCGCCTGATCGCGCTCTCGGAGGCCGGCGCGGCCCACGTGGTCGAGTACCTGCGGGTGCCGCGGGAGCGCATCGACGTGGTGCACCTGGCCCCCGGCGTGAGCGCGGAGACCGCCCCCACTCCCGCGGGCGAGCTGCGCGCGCGCCTGCGCCTCGGCGAGGGCCCGGTGATCCTGAGCGTGTCGGCCAAGAAGGTCCACAAGAACCTCGAGCGGCTGATCCGTGCGATGGCCGCCGTGGTGGAGCGCCAGCCCGATGTGCAGCTGGTGCTGCCCGGCAACCCCACCCCGCACGAGCTCCAGTTGCGTGAGCTGGCCGCCGAGCTGGGAATCGCCGCCAACGTGGCCTTCCCCGAGTACGTCGCGCCCGCCGACCTGGAGGGGCTGTACGCGCTTGCGCGCTGCTTCGTCCTCGCCTCCGTCAACGAGGGCTTCGGCATCCCGCTCCTCGAGGCGATGCGCCGCGGCGTCCCCGTCGCCTGCTCCCGCGCCTCGGCGCTGCCGGAGGTCGCGGGCGAGGCGGCCCGCTACTTCGACCCCTACGACGTCGCGGACCTCGCCCGCGCCGTGACCGACGTCCTCTGCGACCGTGAGCTCGCCGCGCGCCTGGTCGCGCTCGGACGCGCCCGCCAAGCCGCGTTCACGTGGGAGGCGACCGCGCGGGGGACGCTCGCGAGCTACGCGCGCGCGTGGGCGGAGTCGCGGTGAGCCGCCTACCCGTGTGTGGCATCCCGGCGAGCGTGGCATCCACCGTGCTCGACCCACGCGGGAACAGCGTCGCGGTGAGCGTGGAGCCCACCGTGCTCGACCCACGCGCGGGAGCAGCGTCGCGGTGAGCGTGGAGCCCACCGTGCTCGACCCACGCGCGGGAGCAGCGTCGCGGTGAGCGTGGAGCCCAACGTGCTCGACACGCCCGCCGCCGGCGGGCTGCTGATCCGCGGCGGCGCCCTGCGCCTCGGCGGCTACGTGGCCGTCATGGGGCTGTCGCTGATCCCGATCGTGCTGCTGACCCGCCACCTGGGGCCGGCCCGCTTCAGCGAGTACACCACCGTGATCTCGCTCGTGAGCGTCGTCGCGCTGGTGACCGACGTTGGGATGTCCAACCTCGGCACCCGCGAGTTCGCCGTGCGCGAGGGCGCCGAGCGCGACCGCCTGATGCGCGACCTGCTGGGCCTGCGCGTGGCGCTCACGCTCCTCGGGGTGGTGCTCGCGACGCTGTTCGCCGTGCTCGCCGGCTACGACGCGGCGCTGCTCGGGGGGACCGTGCTCGCGAGCCTCGCGACGATCGGGCTCGTCTACCAGCACACGCTCTCGATCCCGCTCGCCGCCGATCTGCGTCTGGGCACGCTCACACTGCTGGACCTCGCCCGGCAGGCGTTGACGGTGATCGCGCTCGTCACGCTGGTGGTCCTCGGAGCCGGCCTGCTCCCGCTGCTCGGGGTGACGCTCGCCGTGTACGCGCTGCTCGTGCCAGCGACTGCCATGCTGGTCCGCGGCAGGATCTCGCTGCGCCTGGAGCTGCGGCCCCGAAACTGGCTCGCGCTGCTGCGGCTGACAGTGTCGTTCTCGCTGGCCACCGCGGTCGGAGTGATCTACATCTACACCGCCCAGATCATCACCAGCCTCGTCGCCAGCCCCCACCAGAGCGGACTGTTCGCGGTCTCCTTCCGGGTGTTCGTCGTGCTCGTGGCCGTGCCCGGCCTGCTCGTCGGCAACGCCCTGCCGCTGCTCGCGCGCACCGCGCGCGACGACCGCGAACGGCTCGCCTACGCGATGCAGCGGATCTTCGAGGTGTCGCTGATCCTCGGCGTCGCCGCCGCGCTCGGGATCCTCGCCGGCGCGCCGTTCGTGGTCGCGGTCATCGGTGGGCCGAAATTCGCCGGTGCCGTCCCGGTGCTGCGCATCCAGGGGGTCGCGATGACCGCCTCGTTCGTCGTCGCCGGCTGGGGTTTCGCGCTGCTGTCGATCAAGCGCTACGGCGCGCTGCTCGCCGTCAACGCCGCCGCGCTGCTCGTCAGCTGCACGCTGACGCTGCTCCTCGCCACCACGCACGGAGCGCGCGGGGCCGCCCTCGCCACGCTCTGCGGCGAGTCGACGCTCGCGCTCGGCTACCTGCTCGTGCTCGTGCGCGACCACCCGCAGCTGCGCCCGCGCGCCACGATCCTCCCCAAGGTCGCTGCCGCCGCCGCTCCGGCGCTCGCGCTGCTGGTGGCGCTCAGCTCGCTGCCCTCCGTGGCGCTGACGGCGATCGTCCTGGCGGCGTACGGGCTGCTGATCCTCCTCACGCGCGCCACCCCCCGGGAGCTCACCGAGCTGATCCCCCGCCTGCCGAGCGGCCGGCCCGCCTCGCGGTGAGCGCCTCCTCCGCCGAGCGCCTCGATCGGCCATGGCCACCGGCGGCGCACCGTCCGCTGCGGGTGGGACTCAACCTGATCTTCCTCGGCGAGCGCGCCGGCGGGGCCGGGCGCTACGCGCGCGAGCTGATCGGCGGGCTGCTCGCCGCCGAGCCGGCGACCGAGGTGACCGTGTTCGCCTCGCGCGATGCTCCCGCGGACCTGCGCGAGGAGCCGTGGGCGCAAGGGGTGCGGTGGGTGACGGTCCCCGTCGTGATGCACGGCCCGCCGCTGCACGTGCCCGCCGAGTACCTGGCACTCCCGGCGCTCGCGGCGCTCCGGGGGCTAGACGTGCTGCACAGCCCCGCGAACACCGGTCCCGCGATCGCGCCGCGGGTCGCCAGCGTCGTGTCGGTGCTCGACCTGATCTGGCTGCACCGCCCCGCGGAATGGGAGGCCAGCCCGCGGGTGCACCGCACGATGCGCCGCCGGGTGGCGCGCGCCGTGCGCCGCGCCGACCGCATCTTCACCATCTCCCACGCCACCGCGAGCGACCTCACCGCGACGCTGGGGCTGGCGGGCGGGCGCATCGAGGTCACCCCGCTCGGCGCCCGGCCCCCACACGCGAGCGCCACGCCGGAGCGTCTCCTGCGCGCCCAACTCGGCCTCGCCGATGCGCGCGTCCTGCTGTGCGTGGCGCAGAAGCGCCCCTACAAGAACCTCCACCGGCTCGTGCGCGCGCTCCCCGCGCTCGGCGAGGACGTGACGCTCGTGCTGCCCGGGTCGCCGACGCCCTACGAGGCGCAGCTGCGCGCGCTCGCGGCCGAGCTCGGCGTGGCGCACCGCGTGCGCTTCCCCGACTGGCTCTCCGAGGAGCAGCTCGAGGGCCTGTACGCGCTGAGCAGCGCCTTCGTGCTCCCCTCGTTGATCGAGGGCTTCGGCCTGCCGGTGCTCGAGGCGATGGTGCGCGGCGTGCCCGTCGCCTGCTCGAACGCCCCCGCCCTGGTCGAGGTGGCCGGCGCGGCGGCGCTGACGTTCGACCCCGAGCGCCAGGACGAGGCCACGGCGGCGATCCGCCGGCTGCTCGAGGACCCCGGGCTCGCCCGCGAGCTGGCCGGGCGCGGGCTGCAGCGGGCGCGGTCCTTCACCTGGCGGCGCACGGGCGAGCTCAGCCTGGCCGGTTACCGCCGCGCGATCGCCGCCCGCGAGCAGGCGCCGGCGGGCCGATGAGCGTGCGCGACCGCTACGGCGCGGGACGTACGTGACCTGCGAGGTCTGGGGCGGTTAACGGGCCTCCACCAACTCGACCGCCACCGCGCTCCGCTCCGCGGGCGGCGGCGGCCGCTGCCAACACCTCGAGCGTCCGCTCGGCGAAGCGCTCCCACGAGAACTCTCCGGCCCGCTCCTGCGCCAGCCGGCCGAGCTCGGCCCGGTGGGACGCGTCACCGAGCACGCGCTCAAGGCCGGCGGCGATGCTCGCCACGTCGCGCGGGTTGGCGTACTCGACGGCCTCGCCGCCGACCTCGGGCAGCGAGGAGACGTTCGAGGTGAGCACGGCGGCGCCGGCGGCCATCGCCTCCAGCACGGGCAGGCCGAAGCCCTCGCCGAGCGAGGGGTAACAGAAGACCGCGCAGCGGCGGTACAACTCGGCTAAGGCGGCGTCGGAGACGTAGCCGAGCATCGTGCACCGCTCGCCGAGCGAGCGCAGGGCGCTGAGCGTCTCGCCGGTCTGCCAGCCCCGCGCGCCGACCACCACCAACCGGTGGCGGTCGATCGTCGCACCGTCGAGGCGCGCGTAGGCCTCGACCAGGCGGGGTAGGTTCTTGCGCGGCTCGAGCGTCCCCACCGCCAGCACGAAGCCCGCGGGCGGCAACGCCGCGGCCTCGGCGGGGTCGAGTTGGGTGCTGAGCGTGGGCGCGACCCCGAGGGGAGCCACGACTGTGCGCCCGGCGGTGGCGGGGAAGCGCTCGGCCAGCGCGTGGGCCGTCGCGTGGGAGATCGCCAGCAGCGCGGCGGAGCGGCGCGCCCCGTGGCCGAGGGTCAGGCGCTCGATCACCGCGGAGCGGCGGTTGGGCCGCAGCGAGCGCTCGAAGGGAGCCAGGTCGTACACGATCGGCACGCCGGGGATGCTCAGCATCCAGCTCGTGAGGTACGAGTTGGTCGAGAGGAACACGTCGCACTCGCGGTTGGCCGCCTGGGCGGTGCGCACGTGCCACCACGGGTCGCGCGCGGCGATCGTGCGCCAGCGGAAGCGCTCGTCGAGCGGCTGGCCGAAACGGGGATGCTGGTCGATTCCGGACTCCGAGCGAAGCGAGTGTCCCCCGAATCGGTGGGAGGCGAGTGGCTCCCGGCTTCGGTCGCGCCACTCCTCGCGGGCGTAGAGCACGTACCGCTGGCCCTCGTCCGCGCGCGCCGCCAGGGCGCGCAGCAGCTCGCGCACCAACCGCCCGCGGCCGGCCGGGACCTCGACCGCGGCGCGCGCGTCGATGCCGATTCGCAGGGGACGGAGATCCCGTCCACCCGCGGGATGAAACTCCCGCCCATCCGTGGGGCGCGGGGGAGCGAGTGTCGGGGAAGCGTTGGTCGGAGGGCTCATGGTGTCCTGCCAGGGGTCGGTGCCTTGCGCTAAGGCTAGCCCGACCCGCCGACATCCGCGACACCGGGCCCATCCCTCGGCCGCGGGGCACGACGCCCCGCGCCCACCCGCTCCGGCGGGGCGCGCACTCACGTGGACGATCCCCAAGGACCACCTCACCTGTAGCCGCGCGCAGGGTCCGGCGGCACACCGCCCGTATATTGGGCCGATGGTGCCGCCACTGGAGATGACGCTGCTCCCCGGAGCGCGGGCGCTGCTGGCGACCCACGCGCGGGAGCTGCCCCAGCGCGACGACCTGTGCGGCGCGTTCTGCGGCGCGCTCGCGCTGCGCGCGGCCGGTGTCGAGCGCCATCAGGGGGAGCCGCTCGACCAGGACGCCGTGGCGCTGGCGGCGGGGAGCGTCGTGTCGCGGCTCGTGGACGTCGACAACCTGCCCCGGGGCGAGGGGGGCCGGCGCGACTACCGGCTGGCGCTGCCGTTCGTCGCGGACGCGGCGCTCTCCGGCACGACCGCGGCCGGCGTCGTCGCTGCGGTCGAGGAGCTCTCCGGCGGGGCGCTGGCGGCGATCCCCTACCTTGGCCCGTGGACGGCCGTGACGCTCGGCGGCCTGTTCGAGGCCGTGGCGGAGCTCGCGCACCCGGTCACGCTGATCGCCAACCTCGCCACCCGCCACCTGTGGGGCTCGCACGCGCACGCCGGCCAACTGCTCGCCTACCTGTACGACGGCGAGCTGCTTGGCCCGCCCCCCGACTGGGAGGTGGGGCACTTCGTGTGTGTCGTCGGCCGTGTGCGGGGCCCGCGCGGCTCGCTCTACGGCGTAGCCGACACCTACCCCTCGCTCGGCGCCGGCGGGGTGCACCTGCAGCCGGCGGAGCGGCTCGCCGCGGCGCTCGCTCGACCCGAGGGACCAGCTGGGGGATTGGCGGTCGTCCTCGCCGCCGCCGACGCACCGCACGTGCGCGGGCGCGCGGGCGAGCTGGGACTGGTCGAGGGCATCTGGGACAACGGCACGGTGGCGGTGCGGCAGTGACGCGGGCGACGCGGGCGACGCGGGTGACGGATACGACATGGGCCGCGCAGGTGACGGATACGACATGGGCCGCGCAGGTGACGCGGGCGACGCGGGAGACGCCGGGGTGAGCTCGACCGAGCTGGTCGCGCTGGTGTGCTGCGACCTCGGCGCGCTCGTGCGCGGCCGCTCGGTGCCCGCGTCGGATTTCGACGCGTACCTGCGGGCCGGCGTCGGCTGGGTGCCCGCCAACCACTCGCTCACGCCGCACGGCCCGCTCGCCGACCACACGCCGTTCGACTCGACCGGCGACCTGCGCCTGCTGCCGGACCCCCCCACCCGCGTGCGGGTGGGGGCAACCCCGCGCGGCGGTGGGGTGGAGGCGACCCTGCGCGGCGGTGGGGAGTCGGATTCGCATGGTCGTGCGGAGCTGGAGGTCCCGGGCGGCACCGCCTTGGAGTTCGTGCTGTGTGACATCGTGGAGACGGATGGCACGCCGTGGGAGTGCTGCCCGCGGCGCTTTTTGCGCGACGCCCTCAGTGCCCTTGAGCGCGAGGTGGGCGCCCGCGTCGTGGCGAGCTTCGAGCACGAGTTCCAGTTGGTGTCCGACGCGGCGCCGGCGGCGCCGTTCTCGCTGGAGGCGCTGCGGCGCGCCGAACCGTTCGCCGCCGCGGCGATCGGCGCGCTCGTCGAAGCCGGGGTGCAGCCCGAGCGGTTCTTCCCCGAGTTCGCCGCGCACCAGTTCGAGGTCCCCGTGGCCGCCGCGGAGGGGCTCGCGGGCGCGGATCGCGCGGTGGTGTTCAGGGAGGTCGTGCGCGAGCTCGCCCGTCGGCACGGGCTGCGCGCGAGCTTCGCGCCGCTGCTGGACCCCTCGGCGCCGGGCAACGGCGTGCACGTCCACATCCACCTCCTCGACGCCGCCGGGCGGCCGCTGCTCTACGACGCGTCGCGGCCTGCGTGTCTGAGCGAGCTCGGCGGGCACTTCGCGGCGGGGATCCTGCGCCACGCGGGGGCGCTGAGCGCGCTGTGCGCCCCCTCCCCGGTCTCCGCCGCGCGCCTCACCCCCCACCGCTGGTCCGCGGGGGCGGTGTGCCTCGGTGAGCGCAACCGCGAAACGCTGCTGCGCATCCCCCCGGTGGTCGCGCTCGCCGCTGCCCCGCCGGCCGCCCAGCTGCGCCTGGAGTACCGCGGTGCGGACGCCACCGCCAACCCCTACCTCGCCCTCGGGGCGCTCGTGCACGCGGGCCTCGAAGGCGTGCGTGCGGGTCTGCCGGCACCGCCGGTCCTCGACCGCGACCCTGCGGGCCTCGACGGCGCTGAGGCGGAGCGCTACGGAGTCGGCGCGCTGCCGGGCTCGCTCGGGGAGTCGCTGCGGGCGCTCGCCGAGGATGGTTCCGCGCGCGCGTGGTTGGGGCCGACGCTGTACGAGGCGTACGTCGGCGTCAAGCGCGCCGAGCTTGCGGCGGTCGCCGAGCTCGACCTCGGGGAGGTGTGCGCGCGCTATGCCACGCTCTACTGAGGCAGCCGTCGGTCGCAGCGTCCTGGTGAGGCTCGGCGATCGGTGAAGGGGACGGTTCGGGGGGGAGGGGGTGAGGTATGTATATAACTTTTCGAAGTTTGTCTAACGATCGTTATACACAACCCAAATTTTTATACTTACACCTCCCCACCTACTACTATAGCTATACCGACCTTCTACTTCCACAGTGCAAACGACCACTGAGCTGTTGAGCCGCCTGCTCGCGGGCATCGAGCGCGAGCTTCCCCGCGCGGTCGCGCTGCGCCACCAGCTGCACTCCCACCCCGAGCTGGCGCACGCGGAGCAGCGGACCGCCGCGGCCGTCGCACAGGAGCTGCTGGCCGAACGGGGGATGCTCGCCGGAGGCGAGTGTCCCCCCGCTTCGGTCGCGTGCACCACGGTCGCGGGCACCGGTCTGCTCGCCATGGTCGGCCCCACCCCCAACGTCGCCGATGGCGTGGTGGAGGGTAGGACAGAGCGCGCCGCGGTGGCGGTGCGCGCGGAGCTCGACGGCCTGCCGATCGAGGAGCACACGGGCGCGCCGTTCAGCGCGAGCGGCGGGACGATGCACGCCTGCGGGCACGACGTCCACATGGCCGCGCTGGTAGCGCTCGTCCGCGCGGCGCACGCGCTCGGCGAGGAGCTGCCCGCGCCGCTGCTGGCGGTGTTCCAGCCCTCCGAGGAGGCGTACCCCTCCGGCGCGGAGCGGCTGGCACGCGAGGAGCTGGCGGCCCTCGCACCGGCGGCGGTCGTGGCGGCGCACGTGCACCCCGAGGTGGGGTGGGGCACGGTCGCGCTCGACCCGGGCGCGGTGAACGCGTCGTGCGACGCCGTCGCCATCACCGTCGAGGGGGACCCCACGCACGGGGCCTACCCCCACCGCGGGCGCGACCCGATCCTCGCGCTCGCGCACGTCGTGATCGCGCTCCACGCCCTGGTGGGGCGGCAGATCGACCCGCTACACCCGGCGTCGCTGACCGTCGGGGTGCTCGAGGGCGGGGTCGCGGAGAACGTGATCCCCCCCCGCGCGCGCGCACGGGCCGCCCTGCGCGCCCACCGCCCCGAGGACCGTCTCGCGCTGCGCCGCATGGTCGAGGAGGTCGTCGGCGGGGTCGCCGCGGCGCACGGCTGTCGCGGCCACGTCGAGCTGGTGCCAGGCGAGCCGGCGCTCGAGAACGACCCCGGGATCGTCGCGGCTACGCGCGAGCTGCTCGGGACCGCAGGCTTTCAGGCCGCCCCCGAGTGGCGCTCCTGCGGCTCTGACGACTTCGCCTTCTTCGGCGCGGTAGCGCCGGTCGCGATGGGCTTCGTCGGCCTCGACGGGGCCGTGGGCTTCGAGTCCCGGCCGCTCCACCACCCCGAGTTGCTGCCGCCCGACGCGGCGGTCGGGGCGGTCGCGCGCGCCCAGGCGGTCCTCTACCTGGGCGCGGTTAGGGCGGCGGTCGCTCCTGAACGAGCGAGCTGACCCCGTAGCGTCTATTAGTGATCGTCCGCGCGAGCGAGTTGCGTTCCGCGCTTGTGGGCGCGGGGCCTCCGTGCCCCGCGGACGAGCGTAGGCGTTCGGCCGGCGGCTACGCCACCTGAACGTTGACGGCCTTCGGCCCCTTGTCGCCGGCTTCGGCGTCGTAGGTGACCTTCGCGCCTTCCGCGAGTGAGCGGTAGCCGTCGCCGACGATCGCGCTGTGGTGTACGAACAGGTCCTTGGACTGGTCGTCAGGCGTGATGAAGCCGAATCCCTTGTCGTCGCTGAACCACTTGACGGTTCCTGTAGCCATCGTGCTGCCTCCTGCGTTGGTGTGTGCTGCGAACGCGGAGATTGCTATGAGCAAGGGCTACGAGCGCTGGCACTGGGTGGATCGAGACCGAACAGCCCCGACTGATTGAGCGCAGCCTAGCAGACGGCCTCCTCCGAGCGCCAGAGGGGTAGGGGACCCTCGAACGGGCACTCCCAACCTCCCTCATGGCGGCCTCCCCGCAGACGCGCAAGACTGCACGCTGTGCGACTGGAAGGCATCCAGGCAGGTGGATCTGGGCTGAGCGTGGCTACCGTCGTCCACGTCGCCCCGGGCACATTCCTCGCGATCGTCGCGGCGTCGGCTCTCGCGGGCACCTTGGCGGGGGTCGCGGCCGGGCGCGGAGTGCTCGTGCCGGTCGTCGTGGTCGAGCTGCTGCTGGGGGTGCTGCTCGGGCCGCGGGTGCTCGGCCTGCACGCAACGCAGTTCATCGAGTTCTTCGCGGACCTCGGGCTGGGCCTGCTGTTCTTCTTCGCGGGCTACGAGATCGACCTGCGCCGGATCGCGGGTGAGCCGCTGCGGCTGGCGCTGGCCGGCTGGGCGCTCTCGCTCGCGCTGGCCTACACGATCGGCGGCGTGCTCGCGGCGGCGGGCATCGTGCTCTCGCTCCTGTACACGGGGTCGGCGCTCGCGACGACCGCGATCGGGACGCTCATCCCGATCCTCTCGGACACGGGAGAGTTGCGCACGCGTTTTGGCACGTACCTGCTGGCGGCTGGGGCAGTGGGCGAGTTCGGCCCGATCCTGCTGCTGACGCTGATCCTCTCGACGCAGAGCCCCGTGCACAACGCGCTGATCCTGGTCGCGTTCGTAGGCCTCGCGGTGGGCGTGGCGGTCTTCGCGGTGCGCTCGGCGGAGCGCACGCTGCCGCTGCTCGAGCGCACCCTGGAGAGCAGCTCGCAGGTAGCGGTGCGCTGGATCGTCGTGCTTGTCTTCGCGCTCGCCTACCTGGCCTTCGACCTCGGGCTGGACCTGTTGCTCGGCGGCTTCGCGGCCGGGCTCATCACGCGCCAGGTGCTCAAGACGCGAGAGCTGCCGGCGTTCGACTCCAAGCTCGCGGCGATCGCGTTCGGCGTGTTCGTGCCGTTCTTCTTCATCGTGAGCGGGATGGACCTAGACGTGGCGGCGCTCTTTGCGAGCGTGTCGGGCGTAGTGAAGATGGGCGTCTTCTTCCTGCTGTTCCTCTTCGTGCGGGGCACGCCGGCGCTGCTCCTGTACCGCGGCGTCCTCGACGCGCGCGAACGGGCTTCGCTCGCGCTGATGACCTCGACCCAGCTGCCGCTGGTCCTGGCGATCACGACTCTGGCCACGAGCAGCGGCCACATGCGCCCCTCCACGGCGGCGGCGCTGGTGGGAGCGGCGGTGCTCTCGACGCTCGTCTTCCCCGTCTTGGGGCTGCGACTCCGAGCCCCGCTCGCCACCGAGCCCGCGCCGGCGGAGCCCAGCCCGTCCGCGTCGGCTGCGGTGTAGCGCCAGCGCTGGGACTCAGCGACGGCATCAGCGCCGGACGCGGCCGATGATCCGCCTCCGCGTCTTGCGCGTAGGGCTTGCGGGAGAACAGATGAGATTGGTCATCACACAAGACACCCCTAGCGAAGGAGACGGACAATGCACGACAAGCACAACGATCCCGAGGTGGACCACGCGGGGACACGAGCGCCGGACGACCCATGGGCATCCACCACGCGCAAGAACTTCCTGAAGGGCGCGGCCGTCGCCGGCGCAGGCGTGACCGGTCTGGGGGCGCTTGCGCCCGCCGCCGCGTTTGCCAGAGGCAAGACCAAAGGGCTGACCCACGGTGACCTGGCGATCCTGAAAGCCGCCCAGATCGCGGAGGCACTGGCGGTTACGACCTACACGAACATCATCAACACGGCGCCGTTCTTCAAAAATATCCCCTCCGACGACCAGGGCTATCTGAAGGGGGCGCTGCAGGAGGAGATGTCTCACTACCTGCTCGAGGAAAGCCTGACCGGCAAGCCTTCTGCCTTCACCACTTTCTACTACCCGCCCAAGATGTTCACCGACGCGCAGACGACGCTCAACATTCTCGTGACGCTCGAGGATGCGTTTATCGCCGCCTATTTGGTTGGGGTCCGCCACTTCAGTACCCCCGACCTGAGGGTCACGGCAGCACGAATCATGGGTATCGAGTCCGATCACCGCACCCTCGCGCGCGTCGTAGGACCCGACGTGGCAGGCGGGGATGGCGGTCCCATCGAGGAGATCACTGGGATTCAGAAGACAGCCGAATCGGTCGCCCCGCCCAACAACAACGGCTACGAGCGTACGCTCCTGCTGACCCACATCGAGCAGGCGGTCGAAGCGCTGCTGCCCTTCGCAGAGAAGACAGCCGCCGAAAAAGAAGGCTTCGACACCTCAAAACCGTACGCGTTCGTGCCCTTCACCCCGACACTGCCGAGCCCGCTCGGCGAATTCCACTCGTTGAAAGGCTGACCAGCCCCACAACGCTCGTGGTCGGCGACGGCGGGCTTCGATTGCTGCCGCCCGCCGTCGAGTCAGGAAGCGCGGTCACGGACGAGCGGGAACGACCTCCCCGCGGTGACGGACGACAAGCGCTCGTGGACCAAGCCCACGACTGCCGCCCCCTCGCCGACCGCGGTCGCGCAGCGCTTAGTCGACCCCGCCCGCACGTCGCCGGCGGCGTAGACGCCGGGCACGCTGGTTGCAAGCAGGCCGTCGGCGCCGGCGTCGGTGCCGGTGAGGATGAACCCGTCGGCGTCTCGCGCGAGAACGTCGCCGAGCCAGTCGGTGCAGGGGACGGCGCCGAGGAAGAGGAACAGGAAGGAGAACGGCAGTTTCGTGCCGTCGGTGAGCGTCACGGCCTCGAGCTGTCCATCCTGACCGTGGAGGCTTGCGACTTCGCTGCGGTCGCGGACCGCAACTCCGTATCGCTCGAGCTCGTCGATCAAGTAGTGCGACATCGTTTCGCGCAACTCGGAGCGGCGGTGCATCAGGGTGACCAGCGCGCCGCCACGCGCCAGCCACACCGCGGCCTGCGCGGCCGAGTTGCCGCCCCCGACCACGCCGACGCGCTGGGCGCCGCAGAGCTGCGCCTCAGGAGGCCCTGCCGCGTAGAAGACACTGACCCCCTCGTAGCGGTCGAGGTCCGCCACCGGCAGCCGTCGGTATTCGGCGCCGGTGGCGAGCAGCACGGCTCGCGCCGTAACCTCGTGGCCTTCCTCGAGCTTGACGACGTGCTGCTCGCCGCCGGGCTCGAGCGCGCGGGCGCGGTAGGGCGTCGCCGTTCGTGCCCCGAACTTGCGCGCCTGCGTGACCGCGCGGCTGGTCAATTCTGTGCCGCTGATACCGGCTGGGAAGCCGAGGTAGTTCTCGATCCTGCGCGAGGTGCCCGCCTGGCCACCGACGACGGTGCTCTCCACCACCAGTGTGTCGAGGCCCTCTGAGGCACCGTAGACCGCCGCGCCGAGGCCGGCGGGCCCACCGCCGATGACCAACAGGTCGACCTCCTCGCGCTGCTCGAGCTCGAGACCGATTCCGAGCGCACGCGAGAGCTCTCCGTTGGTGGGCCCTCGCAACTCGCCGCCGCCGGGAAGGCGCACGAGCGGGATCTCGCCCGGATCGAGGTGCTCAACCAGGGCCGCCGCATGCTCGCTCTCCTCTGGGGCGATCAAGGAGTAGGGAACCCGCAGGCGCCTGGCGAAGTCCCGCAGCCGACGCGTCGCACTCGACTCGAGCGGACCGATGATCTCGATCCCGATCCCCTCGCGCTGCTGGAGCAGCTCGCGCCGCTCGACAAACGCGGTGAGGAGCAGGTCCGCAAGCGAGCCGTCCTCGAACAGCAACTGCCTGAGGACTCCGCGGTCAACCGCTATGTAGCGCATCGGCTTGGTCACGACCGCAGTGAGGAAGACGGTCTGTCCGGTGAGGAGATTCATCTCACCGAGAAAGCCCGCTACACCGTGCCGGACGAGCTCCCCGCCGGCGCCGTCGAGGACCGCGACCTCCCCCTCGATGATCGCGATGAACGGATAGCTCTCGTCGCCGACCTGGAACAGCTTCTCGCCGACCGCAGCGGTCCGCTCCTCGCCGTGCTCGGCGAGCATCGCGAGCTGCGAGCTCGAGAGGACTCTACTTACCAGCTCGGCCACCGGGTGATCCGAACGTGATCGAGGTGGGTGCAGGAGGCCATCTTCCAACCAAGCCTAGAAGGTCGGTCAAGGAACGTTGCGAGCGGATCAGAATTGAAGATCTGGCTCTGAACGGTCGATGTGGTCGGATGACTGGGTTTGCTTGCCGTGTGATGGGTTGCTGAGCGATGAAAGGGAATCCGGTATGAGCAGGCATGTGGGAGGTTTGAGCGGTTTGGGCGAGAGATTTCGGCTCGGGGCGCGTCCGCGAAAGCCGATGGGTTTGGGACGGGGGCGCGTCTGCGCCCCCGCGTTGATCGCGTGGGCTGGGCTGACCGCATTAGCTGCGTTTGCCGCGATGGCCGCCCTGGCGCCCGTCGCGCTCGCTGACACGATGTCGCTCACGTTGTCCCGTGAAGCCCCTCACGCCAGCTCCCACGCCTCTCGGGGTGTCCACGGCCACGCTCGCGCTCGAAAGCACGCCCACCACTTGGCGGGCTCGCGGGCGAGGGTTCGTGCGTGCCGCGCCGAGAGCCTGGGACGCTACATAGTGACCATCCACGCCCGCGGGATCTCGTGCGTCTCGGCGCGCAGCGTGGTCGGCGCGGCCGAACATACTCCGTTGCCCGCCGACGTTGTGCGTACGCCGTACTTCAAATACAGCCCGCCCTACACCGTGAGCACGCCCGCGGGGCGCTTTGTGTGCCGGTTCGAGCCGTTCGGGCTGGCCGGCACCGAACACAACATCCGCTGTACGCGCGCTCGCGTGCTGGTGCGCTGGTCCACCGTTCAGGAATGAGCGCCCACCCGGGGTGGGGCTCGGTGGCGAAACCCCGGGCTGAGACAGCGAGAGGTGGTCGTCTCGATCTTGGCGGGGCGAACCTCCCAGGGTACCGCG
Organism: uncultured Solirubrobacterales bacterium; assembly: GCA_963715925.1. Classification (GTDB taxonomy): domain Bacteria; phylum Actinomycetota; class Thermoleophilia; order Solirubrobacterales; family Solirubrobacteraceae; genus Palsa-744. Next base: position 1,349,109 of record OY970282.1, read on the forward strand.
ACTCCTTGGGCCGGCTGGCCGCCCCGCCCGACGGAGGCCGTTCCGTTGCGGGCGATCAGCGCCGCGGCTGGCCCTGCGCTTCGACGGCAGCCGCCAGCTCGACCAGCTTGACGCCGAGCGCGTCGGCGATGGCGCGTACCGTCGCCCATGCTGGGGCGCTCTGCGCGGGGGTAAAGTACGGGAGCGACGGGGGTCAAACCCTCGTTTGTTGCCTCGGGGATCGAGATTCGGGTGTAGGGCGCGCTGCGTATGGGCGGCCCGAGCGGGGCAACAAGGCCATCCAGAGCTTTCTGTGCTCAGGGACTCGCTCGAAGTCCGGCGCTCGTCACCGTGGGTCTAGCCTTGCCGGGAGACCGGATCACCTGCGATCATGGAGGGCATGGGCGAGCAGGCGCACGTCAAGCTCAGCGGAGACATCAACGGCCGCTACGTCGTGACCGGCCAGCGGGCGGGCGGCGAGCTGACGCTCGTGCCGGACACCTCCTGGAAGGCCATCCTGGAGCGCTCAGGCGGCCGTGAGCTGACCCCGGAGGAGTCAGCCGAGTTCTGGCGCGAGCACGAGCCCCACATGCTCCCGCCCGACGACGAGCCGTAGGCCGTGGCCCGAGCCGGCCGGCGCGTGTTCCCCGCGCACTTCGATCAGGATGCCTGGGAGGAAGACCTCGCGCGCAGCACGCCGGCCGGGCGCCAGGCAGCCGAGGCCGCCAGGCGGGACTACGAACGGGACGGGATTCCGTTCGAGCACGCGCGCCGGGTACAGGAGCACGGAGGGGACGGGACCGTGCTGCCCAACTGCGCCAAGGTCTACCTCCCCCAGCCGATCGGGCGCTTCGGCATGATCTTCCGGGTCATCAACGTCGAGGGCCGACCACGGTTTGCGTATCTCGCCTTTGGCGTGCGCCACCATCCCCGTGGCTCACGACGCCCCACGGTCTATCAGCTCGCCCATCAGCGACTACACGACCGGCCACCACGACGCTGACCGACCTCGTTTCGGCGTGCGGGCCGCCGAGACAAGGACGTTGACATCGGCGACCGCCTGCGGAGCGCTCGTCGTCACCCGGCGGCGCGACCTCGGCTCCTGGCGGCGCGCTCGCGCCTGACTGCGCGAGTCTCGCTGACTGCGAGTGCCATCGACTGCTCATCGTCCAGGTCGTTCAGCTCTGGGCGGGCGCGCAATCCGTCAAGGAGCCTGCGCATGTCCTCGCGCGCGGCTTCCCCTCGCCCTTCCTCGACCACGTAGGCGCGTAGTGCGTCCTCAACGAGCTGGCTCTCGCTGCGATGCGTCGCGGCGGCGGTCATCTTCGTTGCGGTGAGCACGCCCTCGTCGATGTAGTAGGTCGTCTTGCGCCTAGCCATGTCTGCCAACGCTATCGCAAGGCGTCAAGACGCCATTCCTCACGCCCCGGCCGTTGAGGCGTACCGGTCTCAACCTCCTCGCCACAGACCGCACGGATCACTTTTCTGCACCGAAAGAAGGAGAAGGCCCTCCCGCGGCGAAGGGGGATACCGGACGCACGGTCGCGTATGGAGCGTAGGAGGCCCATATGCGGACAATCGTCAACATCTCCTCGATGTTCCGGAAACGGAAACGAGGCACGCCGACGAGACGCAGGTCAGTCAAGACGCGGCGAAACGAGCGCGAACTGCTCTTCTGGACAGTCCGAGAGGCTCTTGCGCTCGGGCGGCAAGCACTCAGGTTCCTTCTCCTCACGGCAATAGTCATCTACGCGATCGTGTCCCTGATCGAGGGAAGGGCTACTGGCATTGAGAGTATCCTCGCCTCGTTGTAGGCAAGGCGTGTCAGCAGCGAATATGAACCTGACTCGCGTCGGCGGGTGTAGGGCGCCGTGCGAGTGACCGCTGGCAGCCGGTCGCGCGGCTGGCTCAGGCGGTGCGCTGCGACAGCCATGCCAGGATCTCTTGATGCTCGACTTGGCCGGCGGCGATGCGCTCGGCCATCGGCACATCGACATCTGGCTGTGCCTCGCGCAGCGGCGCGCCATTGGCCTCAAGGAAAAGGCCGGTCAGGAAGAACGCGGTGCGCTTGTTGCCGTCCGGCAGCGGATGGTTGCGCGCCAAGCGTTCCAGCAGGATCGCGGCCTTCTCCAAGATCGTGGGGTAGACCTCGACATCGCCGAAGCCGGCGCGCGGCGCCGCGAGCGCCGACTCCGCGAGGCCGGCGTTGGGGAAGCGCGCGATCTGCTCGGGCGTGGTGCCGAGTATGTCCGCGGCGACATCGCAGAAGTCCCCGAACTCCGGGTAGTAGACCGCCACGGTCTGCTACTTGCCCAAGCGGCGCAGCGTCTCGCGATGCTCCTTGGCGAACCGGCCGCGCTGCTCGGCGCGCTCACGATCGGTGCCGGGTAGACCGCGCGCGAGATCCCCGCGCTTGGAGGGCGGCGGCGCAACCTTCGGCGCAGTAGCGCTCTTGGGTTTCGTGGCGCTCATACCCGGATTGTAGTCGTATGTCGGCGACTGTCTGCCGCCGGCTCAGTCCAGATCGCGCAGGTGCTGGTACTCCGCAATGGACCGGCCATCTGATGTGTCCTCACGCGATCGTGCCGCGATCACCCCGATGACCGCTGCGATGGCAGCACCCACGCCACCCGAAATGCCCACCGAGAGAGCCTTCCCCAGAGAGAACGGCTCTGCCTTCAGCAAGAGCGTGACGACCCCGCCCACCACGACGATGGCGGCCGCGTGGATAGCAAGCGAGCACGCAAACGCCAGCGGTGGAACGTACACCCGAGTCGGCGGGCCACCCGGGACGTAGGGAGCACCCGACCGGCGCAGATACTCCCGGTTGAGCTGCTCGGCAGTCTCCACATTCCTCATCGCTTGCCAGGTACGCCAAGCGTTGGCCAGGAGAAGCGTTGCGAACCCAGCTACAGCCACGGCCTGCGCCACCTCCGATCGTTTGAGCGAGTACACAGCGAACACGACTCCGGCGAAACCGAACGCCGCGCCCAGCGCGAGCCCGAAGCGGAACGAGGATCGCTTGAAACGGCGCTGACGCTCCCGAGCAAAGGCGACCGTGTAACGCGCGGCGACGACATCCTCGGCAGCTTCGCCGCGCCGCACCAACCGTCTCGCGCGGCGCTTTCCGGGGCCGTCCAGACCAGCCATCGCAGCCGCCAACTCCTGCGACACGACCTCCCCCATCCCCGACCCCAGCCACAGGCGCCATTTGTTCACCAGGACAAACTATCGGACTCCGTGGGGTCGCGTACCAGCGGCGCCCACCCCGGCGCCGGTCAGCCGAGATGGCGGGCAGCGTGGCGCCGCGGGTGGACTTGCCAGAAAACCGAGTGGCCGGACGAGTGTTCGTCGCATCCGCCCGGCCGTGTCCGAGTTCAAGGCTCATGGCAGCGTCCGCATCTGATCGACGGACGGACCAAACTGCGGCCAAGCCTCCACGTCAAACGACATCCCAATCACTGCCATCGTAGTGATGACGCCCGTCGAGCGAGCCCTCTTGATCCACTCCGGCCCGTCTGTCTCAAGCCACGGTCGGTCGTCCCACTCACGCGTCTCAATGCCATCCGGGTACCGGGCAACAGGTGAACCACGGCTCGCCGCGAAGACGACATGTTGGTAATAACCCGGGTTGCCGCCCCAATAAGCCTCCACGTAGCACCAGTGTTTATTTCCCCTCGAGGATTGGATTCGAGGATTCCGCATCGGTCGTGCCCGCTCGAACGTTGTTCGCCCAAGCTCCACTTGCGTGCCACCTTGCCGTCGACGGCCAATCGGGCGGTCATATCTGATCGCACCCATCAGCCGTTCCCGGCGCGATAGCTCCGCGTGCGACGGAATCGCAAAGACGAGCAGTCGCCCGAACAGGATCAGCTGCGCCCAGCGCGATGGTGGCCGGTTGTTAGGAAATGAGAGCTTCGGGTGGAAGCTTCTGCGGCGTGTCGTGATCGAGAAGCCCACGACGGTGTTGTCGCGGTCGCTCACCGTCTGCACGTAGCAGAGTGCGTTGACGAAGATGCATTCAACATACGGGCGCGGGACGACCGGTGGCGATGCCCCCTCCTCGCGCGGTACGCCCCAATCGGGCTGGTCACGCTCGAAGCTGCGCCGTATAGCGGGAGGTTCCCCGAGCACCGACTCGAAGAAATCGAGTTGGGCGCCGGTCCCAAGCCGCCGCAAACGCCGCATTAAGTCGCTACGCCTTCCGATCGTTCGCCGGAACAATGATCGGACGTACTCACCGAGCCCGAGCGCCGCTGCTACACCGGCAATGATCGTGGCAATGTCGGTCGGCGTCAGACCGCTGGCTTGGGGCGAAGCGGGCGGAGTAGGCATATACAGGCGACGGTACTTCCGAGTCCGGTCGAAGTCATCAAAGCAAAGCTGGGCCGCGCCCTCCGAGGCGCGGCCGGCTTGGACCAAGAGCAGCCACCGACTGGAGGTTGCCGCGCGGGAGGCGCAGGAGGAGGCAACGCCGCCCGACGCGGCGAAGTCTGCGCGAGTTCAACAACCTGCGTGGACGTCAAACGAGGCCATTCGGAGCCGCGCTTTCTCGATCGTGTTCTCGGTGAACAAGCGGTGGTATGGCTTGGTTGCGTCGAGAACGAGGTTCTCGAGCATCAGGTCGGGGCGATTCGCCGCAGCGAGGTGCCCAAACCCGAGCGTGGGCCTGCGGACGATTCGGGCGACAGTTGCCACGAGTGTGCGCTCCTTATGGGCCTTCTCGATCTCCTGCTTGAACCGGATGGCCGCGTATTTCTGTCGGGTTCCGTCCTTCCGCGGAATCGTGATCTCAGCGCGCGCGCGTTCATAGATATCGATCGCGTCGCTGTAGAGCAACTCCATCGCGCTGTCCACATCGGCTGGTTGCACTGCTGCCTGCATGTTCCTCATTTTCTCGCCTTCGGGTCGAGGAGCGCGCTGGCCTTCGTGTCAAGGTTCACGCGCATGTTCTCGTGGCTGTGTCATAGTCCTCGCCGCGCCGGGGCCAGCGCAAGCCGCCGCTCCGAACCTCGGCTGCGACTCCTCGACTGGTGACGTGACGGGTGGCCATCTATTCGTCGTCTTGGGCTCGGGTGTGCGCGCTCGGCGAGGCCAACAGCGCGTTGAGGATCGCCTCGTACTGCGACTTGTCCAGCAGGGCGTACTCGCCGCCCTGCTGGATCCGCCCGAGTGCCTTCTTGGGCGCGATGTCTGCGGTGCGCGGCCCGTCTTTGACGAGTGGAACCCATGAGTCAATGCGACATGGGTACACCCACGGCCATCGATCGCCGCCGGGGAGATTCGGTCGCCACCTGGGGTTGCCGAGGATTTCGCCCTCGGCGAAGACACGCGAATGGATGACGGCGTGGAGCAAAACGCGGTCTCCGCGACCAATCTGAGGCGGCGCTTTGATCGTCGCTGGCCCGGTGGTGAGTTCGAAGTCCTCTAGGCCTCGTGCGGATACCCAGTCGTCTGGAACCGGGTCCGGCTTTGGTTGGGTGGTTCCTAGCGGCTTCAGCCAGTACTGCGGCATTTCGATCTCTCATACATCGCGGACCAGACTAATCTACACGAGTCCTCCAACCTCGTCGCTCCGTAAACCCGGAGCGCCGCCGAAAGGCCGCCGAACCGCGCGCAGACTGCCGTTTGGCCTGGAGGCGGGCGCGGGTCGCCGCGGCCGTTGCTCACGGGCTCCGTGATGGCAGGGTGCTCGGGCTGTCCTCGGCCGGGCGCGAAGCGGTGCGGGCGCTGGGCCCTTGAGATCAGGCGCGAGTTCTGCTCTGCTCTGGCGCCAACCGAGAAAGCCGAGTGGCCGGGCGAGTGTTGACGCACCCGCCCGGCCGTGGACAACCGAAGAAACCACCTTCGGATGCCCGGCCCGACACCGTAGCTGTCCGGCTACGGCCGGTCCAGTCATGGCACCCATTGGGCGGCTCTTCGGCCGACTGGAAGGGAGCGACCATGACTGTTGTCGTACCCGAGGAGCTTCTCGCGCCGCTGCGCGACGGGCTCTTCTTCGACCTGTACGTCCAAGTCGAGGAGGCCAGCGCGTTGATCGATCCCCGCAAGCGGGGGAACATCGGCAACGAGGTCAAAGCCTGCCTGGCGCGCGCGAACCGCACGCGGGCGCTGCTGGATGTCGTGGGCTGGGTCGAGCCAGTCGAGGCGCCCACCGCCGTCGAGGTCGACGCGCGCAAGCACCGCGAGGCGCTGCTGCGGACCCTGCTGGCGCGCATCGAATCCGAGCACGGCATCGAGGAAGACCCGGAAGCCAGCGAGGAAGCCCGTGCGACAGCGAAGGCGCGCATCGGGCAGCTCACCGACCTCATCTCCCACGTTGAGGAGGCTGGCTCGTGAGTGCCCCCGATCCGTGGAGCGAACCGGCGCGGTTCTACAGGTACGCCGCGCGGCGGCAGGCACGCGGCCTGGCGACGCTGCTGCCGCCGCACGATCATCGCATCCCGCAGGAGCGGCACGTCGAGATGTTGCGCCTGCGGCTGGTGGAGGGTCTGACGCTGCGCGAGGTCGGCGAGCGGACCGGCGTCACCGACGGGCGCGTGCAGAAGCTCCTGCGGGACTACTTCGGGCTGCGCGTGCGTAAGCCGGAGGGTGTGGGGAGCCCCGCCCGTGAGAGCGAGGTCAGGGTTCCGCCGGGGTTCGTGGAGGTGCTGCGCGAAATCGTGGAATGCGGGTACGGCGCGGGGATCGTGACGGCGCTGCGGGAGTGGCAGGACCTCGAGTGCCAGATCTCGATCTGGTCCGGTGATGCCAAGCAGAATCACGTGGCGCGGCGCAATATCCGGCGGATTAAGGCGTTCATGTTGAGCGCGGGCGTGGACGATCGCAGCGTGGTCTCCGTCTCGCTCCCGTCTGAGGCGGTGGCGCTCGTGCGCTTGGGGTTGCTCGGGGAGCTGGGCGAGACGGCGGGGGAGATCAGCGAGGCGATCGGCCGGGCGGGTTATGACGAGGCCGCCGAGTGGTACGCCGGACCGCTGAAGCGCCAGGACGCGGCGCGCGCGCTGCTCAACGCGATGGGCTGGGAGAACGTCGAGGAGCCGCGGCCGGTGATGGTCTATCTCGACGTTCACCGTGACGCGCTGGTGCGCGCCATGCGCAACAGCCACGACGACCAGCGGACGCGCGCCATGCACCCTGATACGCAGGAGGAGGAGCGCGCGGCGGCTGAGGCGAGTTGCGCGCTGCTGGAGAAGCTGCTCGCGGCGATCGGCGGCCAGGCGCGACGGCTGGGCAACGCTGGGAGCGCGTGATCCTCGGCCACGTCGGCCTGCCTCCCCGCCGGCCCCGAGTTTTTCCGCCGAGGGCTCTGCTCTGATCGCTCGACAAGCCAAAACCGATGCGGCCGGACGGGATGCTTACGACACCCCGCCCGGCCTGTAGCACCGAAGAGAATGCCTTCGATGCCACGCCCACCGTAGCTCTCTGCGGATAGGTCGGTGCGCTCGCTGGCGGTCCTTCGGTGCCCGAAAGGAGGCCAGGGTGAGCGCAGGACCCGCCCGCACATCAGGGGCCGTGAGGGTGCCGGTGCTGCTGCTCTATGGCGAGGAGTACGCGAACCTCGCGCTGGCCGACGAACTCGCGCTCGACGGGTACCAGGTGCGCCGCGCCAGCGACCCGGTGACGCTGCGCGCCGCGTGCGACACCCGCGAGATCGACGTACTCATCCTCGGCCAGGCCGCTTGCCGGGGGTCCGGGCTTGAGGTGCTGCGCCAGTTGCGCGCTGGCGCGCTCGCGCCGCAGGCCGAGCCTGGGCTGCGCGCGCTCTGGATGAGCCCGAACGGGAAGCTGCGCGACGTGCTGCGCGGCTTCGAGGCCGGCGCCGACGATGTGATCAGCACGCCGTACGCCTACCCCGAGTTCCGCGCGCGCGTGCAGGCGCTCACCCGCCGGGACCTCAACGGCGCCCCCGGCGTGATCGAGTTCGGTGAGCTGCGGATCGACACGGCAGCGTATGAGGTGACGTTTGGCGCCACCCGTGTCGGTCTGCGCCGGCTGGAGTACGAGCTGCTCGTGCATCTCGCGCGCGACCCCACCCGCGTGCATACCAAGAACGAGCTGCTCGGGCAGGTGTGGGGTATCCACACGGCCGTGATGACGCGGACGCTGGACTCCCACGCCTCGCGGTTGCGATGCGCGCTCGCTCGCGCCGGCGCCGAGGGGTGGGTGTCCGTGACCCGCGGGGTTGGCTACCGCCTCGCCCCTTCCTCCCTTGCTCTGCACACCCCGACCAACACAGGAGGTTCACTCGCCCATGCCCAGTAACCGCAGCTCAACCGACTCGGAGGCGCACGTCCCCCTCGACCAGGCTGTGCTTCAGCTCATGCTCGACCTCGACCGGCAGCGGCCGTGGTCTGAAGGTGAGATCGCCAGGATGATCAGCACACCCGGCGATGTCACCGCCAGCCTCGCGCGACTCCGTGCAGCCGGCCTCGTCCACCGCTGGAGCGACCTGGCGACCGCCACACACGCGGCTGTCTACTTCCACGAGATCACGCAGTCGCTCGACTCCACCGCCAAGGGCGAGCACCACGACGACAGCGCCGTGCTCAACAGCCTGATCGCACGCGCCAACGACGGCGAGGGCCCGCTCTCCGAGCAGGAGATCGGGAGGGCGTTCGACGCCGGGAAGCGCAAGTTGAAGACCCGGATCGCTGACGCGCTGGACCGCCTCGACGGCGCCGCGCTCATCGAGCGCCACGACGGACGGTCCAGCGCCGCCGAGGTCTCGATGTACCTCGACCGCATCCTCACGCTCTGACGCGGAGTAGGGCAAGCACGCAACTATGTGGTTGCGTGGTTACGCAGGCACGCGCTTGCGTAGTTGTGGACATCGCGGCCGAGTCGCGGTAGACCTGTCGCCATGACTATTTCCTTCGTTGCGCGTGCGGTCGAAACGCCGTCTGGCTTCGCGGTCGGGGTGCTCGGTCGGCGAGCAATTAACCTTTTGCGCAATTGCGCAAAAGGTTGTGGACATCGCGGCCGGGTCGCGCTAGACCTGCCGGCATGACTATTTCCTTTCTTGTGCGTGCGGTCGAAACGCTCTTGGGCTTCGCGCTCGGGCTGCTCGGCGTGCTTGGGTTGCTGCTCGGGCTGGTGTGGCTGCCGGTGGCGCTGGCGGTGGCTGGTGTGCTTGTGGTGTTGGCGGGTCGCGTGTGGGGTCGGCGTCGTCTGGCCGGGGTGGGTGGCTGGTGGGAGGTTCGTTTCGGTGAGCGGGTGTCGCGGCCGGCACTGGAGGCCGTCATGCGGACGATGGCGGGTGGGCTGCCGCGGCGGTTTTTGCGTGCCTCGCCGTGGGTCGCGCTGTCGGTGTCCGTCCATGAGGACCGGGCGGCGTGTGGCCTGTTCGTCTCGGGTGGGCTCTCCCAGGCGCAGATGCGCGCGGCGGTCGAGCAGGCCTTCGGCGGTGTCACCGTCGAGGCCGAGTACCGGGTTCTGCCGGACGCGGGCGGCCGTGTGCGCTGGCGGGTTGCGAGTCTCGCGCCGGTCGGCTCGCGGTTTCTGCCGTTGCGCGTCGATCACCGGGTGGACCCTGCCGGGCAGTTGTTGGCGTCGCTGCGGGCGCAGGAGGCCGGGGAGGGCGGTGTCGTTCAGCTCGTGCTGCAGGCCCCGGGACGGTCGGCGGGCGCGCGAGCGCGCAGCCAGGCCGCGCGGCTGCGCTCGGGCCGCGGGCTTCAGTCGAGCGCTTCGCTGAGGGCGCTCGACGGTTTGGGCTCGGCCCTTGGCGGGGTGCTCGATGCGCTCACGCCGGGCTCGCCGCACCCGGTCGGGCGGCCGGCGGCGACACGGGTGGCGGACCCGTTCGCGCTGGAGCGCGCACGGGCGATCGACGCGAAGGCCGCCGCGCCGATGCTGGCCGCGACGATCCGCGCGGGCGCGTGGGCGCGGAGTCGGCGGCAGGCGCGTGGGCGGCTGGGTGGGGTGCTCGCGGGGTTCGGCCAGTATCACGAGCTCGGCGGGCTGCGCCGCGGCCGGGAACCGTTCTGCACGCGGCGGCTCGCACGGTGTCTGCCGTCGATGCGGACACGGTTGCTGTTGAGCAGCGGCGAGGCGGCGGCGCTGGTGGCGCTGCCGGAGGAGAGCGCGCTCGCGCCGGTCTCGTTCACCGAGGCGCGCGCACGCCGCGTCGCGCCGGTCGCGCAGGCCCCCTCGCGTGGGCTGCTGCTGGGTCGCAGCGACCACTCGGGGTTCGATCGCGAGGTCCGCGTCGAGCCGCGCGCGCTGCTTCAGCACACGCATGTTCTCGGGCCGACCGGCCGGGGTAAGAGCACGCTCTTGTTGAACATGACGGTCGAGGCGATCCGTGCGGGGATGGGCGGGATCGTGCTCGACCCGACCGGCGAGCTGACCAGCCTCATTCTTGCCCGCGTACCCCGCGAGCGCCAGCAGGATGTTGACCTGCTCGACCTCGGAGACGAGGGCTATCCGCCGGCGCTGAATCTGCTCGCGTGCCAGCCGGGTGAGGGTGATGCGCAGGCGCAGGCGATCTGTGGCGTCTTCGCGCGGCTGTTCGCAAGGTTCTGGGGGCCGCGCACCGAGGACATCCTGCGCTCCGCTCTCACCACCCTGCTCGTTGGCCGCGACCCGGCGGGGCCGGCGCCGACGCTCGCGGATGTGCTGACGTTGCTCTCCGACCCGGGGGAGCGCTCCCGCTACCGGGCGAGTGACCCGGTGGCACTCGATGTGTTCTGGCGGCAGTGGCAGATGCTCAGCGAGCCTGCGAAGGTGCAGGCGCTCGCGCCGCTGTCGAACAAGCTGCGGGCGCTGCTTGGGAATCGCACGCTGCGCAACATGCTCTGCCAGCCCGCCGCGCCGGATATGCGCGAGCTGATCGACAGGGGGCGGTGGCTGCTCGTGTCGCTCCCGCAGACGTTGGGGGAGGATGCGGCGGACATGATCGGCTCGGTGCTGTTGCACCGTGCGTGGCAGGCCGCGCAGCGCCTCGGGCCGCTCGCGCAGAGCGACCGGCCGCCGTTCCTGTGTCTGATCGATGAGTGCCACCGCTTCTGTCACCTGCCGCAGGGGATGGCTACCGCGCTCGCGCAGGCCCGCGGGTACGGGCTCGGGTTCGTGCTCGCCCACCAGCATCTTGCGCAGGTCTCCGATCACGGTCTGGTGGAGGCGATCGACGCGAACTGCCAGACGAAGATCTGCTTCGCGCTGCAGGCCGCCGACGCGAAACGGATGGCGCCGCACTTCCAGCCGCGCCTTGACGCCTACGACCTGCAGCACCTTGGCTCCTACACGATCGCGTGCCGTGTCCTGCACGACGCGCGGGAGCTGCCCGCCGCGACCGCCGCGACACTCCCGCCGACGGAGCCCACGCCGGGTGACACTGCCGGGCTGATCCGCCAGCGCGCCCGCGACAAGGCGACGGAGCACCAGGCGGTGGAGGCCGCGATCCGCTCGCGCTATGGCAGGATCGAGCAGCCGCCATCCGGTCGGGTGCAGGCTGATGAGCTCGACCAGGGAGTGCTCGGGGTCGATGTTGAGGGTGCTCCGTTGGGGGCTCCGTTCGATGCCCCCTCCGACGGAGCACCCCCGCCGCCCGTAACCCCGCACCACGACAGCGATCCAGGGTCGTGGGCAAACCCCGACAATGAACAGTTCCTTCCCCTTCCCGGGCGGCGGCTATGAAGCCGAGTCTCCCCCCTACAACTGTCCGTGACCGGGAGCTACTCGATCGCCTCTCCCAGCACGAGCCCCTCTCCACCTCAGAGCTTCACCTTCTCTTCTTCACTGGTATTCGTACCTGTCGCCGCCGGCTGACCAAGCTCGAAGCGCATGACCTCCTAACGCGGGTCTACCCGACGCGCTCCAACCGGGGCGGGAGCGCCGAGGCGCTGTGGTTCCTCTCAGCGAACGGGCGGCGGATGATCGGTGCTCCCGTACGCCGGCCGCCGGGCCTCTCGATCCCCGACCTCGAGCACCGCCGCGCCACCGCCGGCTTCTTCCTCGCGCTGGTCGCGCTGAGTCTCACCCGGCGCGAAGAGGGCCTGTACCGCTGGCTCGGCGAGCAGCACGCCCAGCAGGGCACCGGCCCTACGGTGCGCCCGGACGGGTACGGCCGCTACCTGCTCCCGGACGGTGAGATCGCCTTCTACCTGGAGATCGACCGCGGTAGCGAGCCCACGCGGCGCGTCAAGGCCAAGCTCGACGCATACCGGCAGGCGCTCGCCGCCGACCCTCACCGCGCCCACGGGAACGTCCTGCTCGTCTGCGAAGGGCGCCACCGGCTCGCCAACCTCGCGCGGTGCGCGCCACCCGGCCCGCCGTGGGTGTGGGGCACCACCGACCGCGCGCGCTACACGCTCCTCCCCGGCCGCGACCAGCAGCGGACATTCACCGAGCTGCCAGCAGGGCCCCGCCACGCCGACCACCACGCCACAGACTGCCTCGGGCGCCGCTGGCGCCACCCCGCCCGCACGACCACCACCCCACGGCGAGCAGCATGAGCGCACCACGCGATCCGAGGGCGTGCGCGCCGGCGACACGGCCAGCGAAGGGACGCGCTCGCCCATGCGCGCGTGAGCGTCGCGGCGGCGACCCTCGCGCGGGCGCGCCGCGCCCGGCACGACGGGCGGCCTGTGGAGCCCGGCGGGTCTGCCCCGAGAGCGCCGCGTCGGGAGGAGCTGTCAGAGCCTTGAGATCCCGGCGGGGATCTGGTCTGATCGCCGCAACCCATGACCCCCGAGCAGGAGGAACCCGCCATGACCCCAACCCCGCTCTCGACCCCCAGCTCCAGGAGTTCGCGCGCTGGTTCGCCGACTGGTGGCTGCGCCGCGGACGCGACCTCACCGACCCCACCCGGCACGACCGATAGACCGCAGCGCGCCGCAGCCTACGTGCGGGAGTCAACCGAGGAGCAGGGCCAGGGGTTCTCCCCCGACGCACAGCGCCAGGCGATCGCCAACTTCGCCCCGGAGAACGACCTGGAGTTGATCGGCGAGTACTGCGACTTTCACTCCGGGTGGCGCAAATCGGAGGCCCGCCCCGAGTTCCAGCGCCTGATGGCCGACGCAGCCGCCGGCAAGTTCGACGTGGTGCTCGTCTTCCACACCTCCCGGTTCGCCCGCAACCAGGTCGAGGCCCGACGGTACAAGCAGCTCCTACGCGAGCGGCTCGGCATCCGCGTCATCTCCGTCACCCAGCCGATGGGCGAAGACCACACCGACCCCTCCGCGTTCCTCGCCGAGTCCATCCACGAGATGTTCGACGAGTACTACTCCGTCTCGCTGTCCTTCTGGACACGCAGCGGACTCCGCGAGAAGGCCAGGCAGGGTCATCTCGTCGGCAGTCTCCCCTGGGGGTACGTGCGCGACCCCGAGACGAAGCTGGCGGTACCCCACCCCGAGCGCGCGCCGCTCGTACTCCAGTTGTTCGAGCGCTACGCGACCGGCCAGGAGTCCGACCGCACCCTCGCCGCCTGGTTGAACGCCAAGGGCGCCCGCACCGCCCGCGACCGCCTGTTCGGCAAGGACACAGTGCGCGAGATGCTGTGCAACGCCGCCTACGCCGGGTACGTCTCGGGGCTGCGCGACAAGAGCCGCGCGATCCGCGGGCTGCACGAGGCGATCGTCCCGGAGGAGCTGTTCGACCGTGTGCAGGAGGTCCGCTCGTGGCGCACGAAGGTCGTCAAGCCCGGCAGGCCCTCGGAGGAGTACCTGCTGCGCAAGCTGATCCACTGCGAGCACTGCGGCGCGCGGATGCACGGCTGCCGCAGCGGCCGGGAGGGGATGCGCCGCTACCAGTGCTCCACCCGCCGCCACCACGGCACCTGCGATCAGACGATGCTCGCGGCGCAGCCGTTGGAGGAGCAGCTGGTCGATTGGCTGCACGACTTCCAGCCGGACACGGAGCTTCGGCGGCTCATACTCGACGCCATCCGCGCGGAGACCGCCGGACACCCCAGCGAAGACGCCGACCGCCGCCGTGAGTTGACCGCGCAGCTTGAGCGACTGCGCGAGCTGTACGTCATGGGCGACATCACCAAGCCCCAGTACGTCATGCGCCGCCAGATGATGGAGGAGGAGCTACAGCGCACCAAGCCGCCGACGGACCCCGACCTCGACCGCGCGCAGGCCCTCCTCGAAGACTTCGCGCGCTTCTGGGACGCCGAGCCCCAGCCAGCCGAGCGGCGCAAGCTCATCCTCTCCCTGTTTGCCCAGGTCTGGGCAAAGGACGGCCAGATCGTCGCCGTCAAACCCAACACGGAGTTCACGCGCTACTTCACCGCCGCCTCGGAGGCGCGAGCCAAGCACCCAAAATCCGGCGCGGATGGTGAGGCAACAAAGGCGGGAGCGACGGGACTCGAACCCGCGGCCTCCGGCGTGACAGGCCGGCGCTCTAACCAACTGAGCTACGCCCCCGCGTGGAGGGACGCGGGGGGAACCCTCCGCGACCCGACGCAGACCCACAGTATGCCAAGCCTCGCCGGAGAGGCAGGGCAGGCGGGCGGCGACGCGGGGAGGGCGAGGCGTGGCGAGGCGCGGGATCGAACGAAGGAGACGCGGTGTGACCGGCCTCCGCGCGGCGTTCGTCCCCTGAAACTGGCCAAACAGCCAAGGATCGGGTAGGCTACCTGTGTGACGCTCGTAGGCCCCCCACCCCCGAAGCCGCTCAACCCGTTCGCGGTGGCGGTGGACGACATGCGCAAAGACCGCGCGAACAGGGTGCCGTTCCCGCCGGGGGATACGAGCTTCAGCATGGCGCGCACGCGGCGCTTCACGCGGGAGCCGCTCGGCCTGCTGCTGGAGTGTTACGCGCGGTACGGCCCGGTGTTCACGATCAAAGTGCTGCACAGCAACGTCGTGTTCATGCTCGGGCCAAAGGCGAACCACTACATGACCGTGTCGCACGCGCACAACTTCACGTGGCGGGAGTCGCACTTCCGCGACCTGATCGGCCTGATGGGCGACGGCCTCTTGACGATCGACGGGGAGTTCCACCGCCGTTCGCGCCAGATCATGCTGCCCGCCTTCCACCGCGAGCGGATCGCCGCGTCGGTCGGGGTGATGACGCAGGAGACCGAACGCGCCCTGGAGCAGCTCACGCCCGGGAGGAGCGTGGACCTCTACACGTGGACGCGGCGCCTGGCGATGCGGATCGCGATGCGGGCGCTGTTCGGGCTGCACCCCGACGAGGAGCCCGCGAGAGGCACCGACGCCGCGGCCCTGTTCGAGCAGGCACTGTCCTTTTACGCCACCGAATACACGGCCCGCTTCCTGCGCGGCCCGCTCACCCCATACGCCCGCCTGCGGCGCGCGGCGCGGGAGCTGAACCGGGTGATCTACGCGGAGATCGCCCGCCGGCGCACGACGGGGGAGCGGGGGGAGGACGTGCTCAGCCTGCTGTTGGACGCAAGCGACGAGGACGGCAGCGCGCTCACCGACCGGCAGGTGCGCGACGAGGTGATGACGCTGATGTTCGCGGGCCACGACACAACGACCTCCACGGTGTCGTTCATGTTCCACGAGCTCGCCCGACACCCCGAGGTCGCCGAGCGCGTGGTGGCCGAGCAGCGCGAGCGCCTGCACGGGAGGCCCCCGACGGCGCAGCAGCTGATGGGGGACGGGCTCCCGGAGCTGGAGACGGTGCTCGAGGAGACCCTGCGGATGTACCCGCCGGCGTGGATCGGCCCGCGCCGCTCGGTGGAGCCGTTCGAGTTCGAGGGCATCGAGGTCCCCGGGGGCGCGTACGTGGACTACTGCTCGTGGGCATCGCACCGCCTCCCCGACGTGTGGTCCGAACCGGAGCGCTTCCGCCCCGAGCGCTTCGGCCCAAAGGAGCGCGGGGAGATCCCGAAGGGCGCGTACATCCCCTTCGGGGGCGGCTCGCGGACGTGCATCGGGATGCGCTTCGGGCAACTGGAGGTCCGCACGATCGCGACCCTGATCCTCAGCCGCTTCGAGGTGGAGGAGCCCGAGGGCTTCGCGCTGAGCATCCGCCAGATGCCGACGATCAGCCCCGCGGAAGGCCTGCCAGTAATCGTGCGCGAGCGCGCCCCCGTGCTCGCGGCCGCTGCGGCGTGAGAGCCCGGCGCCTCGCGCGGACATCCCCTCGCGGACACCTCCCTAACGACAGCCCTCACCCCTCCGAACGCGCGGCCCGGCGCGCCCGGGCCTCAGCGCAGCCGCGCCCAAATCCGCACGAGATAGTCGGCCCCGCCCGCCCCCGAGCCCGCCGCACCCGCGGGCAAGGGGCCGGAGAGGTCGAAGCTCTGCAGGTACACGTGGGGAGCGGAGAGGAGCGTGAGCTTCAGCGACCCCGCGAACGGGATCCCCTGGGGCTGGGCGACGAGTCGGCCGTCCTCGGCGAGGAGCAGCACATCGACGGAGGTCACCGCCCCGAAGATGCTCCCGGTGACGCGCACCTCCACCCCACCGGAGACGCTCCCAAGGGGCTGAACCGCAGCGCTCCCGGGCAGTGCGGCGCGCAGAGCGTCCTCCGTGATGGAACCCTCGATGTAGAGCGCCGAGCCGACCTTACGCAAGGACACACCGTGCAGCGCAAGCGATTCCAGCCGCATGTCCCGCGCGCTCACGTCGAGCCGATCGACCCCGCGCGCCTGCCACAGCAACTCGCCCCCCTGAGCGAGGCTGATGCTGACGTGGGTCGCGCTCGCGGTGGCAGACTGCGCGCGGCCCCACAACAGCTCGATCGCGGGAAACGCGCTGACGGTGACACTCCGCACGTCCCCGTAGCGCCCGAGCTGATCGCGCACGCGCTGCGCGGCGAGCCCGGGCAGCAGCAGCTGCGCGAGCCCGAGCACCACCACGACCCCACCGGCGCCGACCAGTGCAATCCGGGTAGCGCGGTGGCGGACGAGAAGCATGTGCCCACAGCTTGGCAGGGGGAGGGCCGAGCGCGGGCAGAACAGTGCGCCAAGATCGAGCCCGGTACGCCAACAATCGAGGCGTGGGGCGCTAGCCTTGGTGGCTCACCGATACCCTCAGCCACACTGGGGCGCGTAGCTCAGCTGGTCAGAGCACCTCGTTTACACCGAGGGGGCCGCCCGTTCGAGTCGGGCCGCGCCCATAAATGTCGGTGCGGTTTCCCCCCGTCGTCTCCGATCCGGGGGCGTGCGCTGGAGGCGGTGTGGGTCGCGCTCGTCATGGGATATCTGGTTTGCGGACCTCGATGCCGGTGTGGGCGGCGGCGCGGGCGAGTCGCATGTCGCTCGTGAGCAACGGCTCGCTCGCACGAAGCGCGAGCGCAGCGTAGAGCGCGTCGGCGGGGGAGAATCGGTCCCGTAGCGGCCAGGCCGCGTCGAGCAGGCTGGGTGTGGGCATGGACTCGATCGGTAGCGTGCACAGCCGCCTCAGTGCCGTCGCTGCAAGGCTGCTCGCCAGGACTCGGCGTAGGGCGTGGCGACGGATCACGGAGAAGACCTCAAACGGCAGGATGTCGGGCGCCAGCCACGGCGCTCCGGGATCGATCACGAAATCGCGGCGCGCGCGATCTGGCGGGACGAGCAGGTCCACGATCGCGCTCGCGTCAACGACAGTCATGCGAGATCGCCGCGGATGTGCGAGAGCGCCTGCTCGGCGGACTCGCCCACATCGACCGGCTCGATCTGCGAGAGCTGGGCGGCCAACTCCTCGCCGAGGGACGACGGGCGGCCTGCTCGAGTGTGCTCCGCGCGTACTCGGTCAGCGACACCCCGCGATCGCGGCGCGCGACTTCAGGACGCGGTGGACATCCTCGGGTATCCCTTGATCTGCAACATCGTTGCCATGCAACGTAGCACTCTATCATGCCGATGAGCATGTTTTGCGGCTGGCGTGTCGGTCCAACCCGCTTGTTTTTCGGGGCGAGAAAGCCTACTTCCTGAACTGCAGACGCAGGGTCTTCGCCTGCTTGCGAGACACCTTGCCGGTGCTGGGCGCGAACGTCGCCTGTACCGTCGTCTTCAACCTCCCAGCTCGCTTCTGCATAAGCTTGAATGTGATCGTTTCACGCCGCTTGGCCGTCTTGGTCACGGACTTCAAGCCGTTGCCACCGACGAGCAGCTTGCCCGCTGCAGGCGCGTACACCGACACGGTGAGCGTACGGCCCTGGATGCTGTGGGAAGTAAAGGAAAGCGTATTAGAACACCCTTCTACTTCTATAGGAGTGTCCCGCTTCAGCACTACTCCATTCTGCCCTGTGAATTCCGTTGGCATGGAGAGTGGTTGCGGGCACAGGGGGGCATTCGCGGTGAGCGCGGAGTAGGGGCCCTCGGGCAGCGTCAGTTCGAACAGGCCGATCGGAACGTCGGGGACGGACTTGAACGTGCTGCTCGTGATTCCGGACTCGCCGATGAACGTCGAGCCGACGAGGTCGATCGTGATGCCCGACCCCTGCAGCACCACGACCAGCGATGGGAACGCTTCCCCGCCGTGCGAGACGAAGTACGCCGGGCCGGTCAGCGGGACGCCCAGCACAGGCGTGAGCACCTTCACGCGCCCGACGACCGACGCCGGCGGGCAGCCGGCGGGGTTCGCTTCGAAGGTCGCGGCGGGGCACGCCTTCTGCAGCGTCGTGAGCCGCGCCGGGAGCTGCTTGGGCAGTTCGACTTTGACCTGCGCGATGTTCGACTGCGAGCTGGCCTGGTTGGCGCCCAGCGCGCCGGTTGGGTAGACGATCTCCGCGGTCAGGCTCCCCCCGTCCGCCCGCGAGGTCCTGCTCGAAGTAGAGACTTTGAAGTCCGGGTTGAACTTCAGGCTCCGACACGAGCCGACCTGGAAGTGGCTGGAGAGCGGCGCGCTTGCGCCTTCGGTGCTGTACGCGGTCCCCGTGAACGACATCGGCGCGCAACTCGTCGGGTTGAACATGAATTCCGGGCGGTCGATCACCACGTTGATGTCACGGATATCCGCCGGGACGCCATCCAGGATCGTCGGCAGCGTCGCCGGGTTCGTCGTGATCGTCAACCGCGAGGTGTGCGGGTTCACTTCGATCTTCGCACGCACCACGATCGAACCGAGGTTGAACGGGCCCGCGACCACCGGCACCACGATCGCAAGCCCATACGGCGCACCCTCATACGGGCCGGTCAGGTAGATCGGCGCCGGCGGCTTGCCCGTCTCCGGCACGAACAGCGGGAACGGCCCCGGACCCGCCCCGACGACCGTGTGTCCGATCTGCGACGCCGCGGAGCATTCGCCCAGCGCGGCCTGCGGTTCTTCGCACAGCGCCACGCTGCTGATCTTCCCGAGCAGGCCCTCCGGGGTCTGGAACTGCAGGCCCGCGATCCGCTGCTGGCCGTCTTCGCGCTCGAGCAGCATCGAGAACCCCGTGTACCCGCCCGCCTGGTCGGTCGTGGAGCCCGCGATCAACTGCGGTTCGAACGGCAGCGCCGAGAGGCACGCGCCGCCGCCCGGGGCCGCCAGGATCGAGAAGCTGTCGGTCGCGAGCGCATCACCCACGAACGGCGTGCTCCACGGCGTGAAGTCCGAGGTCGTCCCGTACGTCCCGCACCTTGGGGGTGTCACCAACGCCGCCTGCGGACCGCCGCCGAAGGAGAGGGTCGCGCTGCTGAGCGGGACCTGCGGCGTTTCGGGGAACGTTACCGTCGCCTGGCCCGTCGCTTCGTTCAGCGTCACGTCGCCCACGAGCTTGGCGTACGTGCCCGCCGCGTAGGCGGAGAGCAGCACCTTCACGTTCGGCGGGCTGGACTGCAACAGATACACGTTGCCTTCCAGGGGAGTCTTCAGCAGCGGCGTGACGATCTTGGCCGTCCCAATTTTCGAGGAGAGCGGGCACGACGGCGGCCCGGACGTCCCGACACCGTCTTCGGAGAACTGACACGCCCCCAACCCCGCCGCCGCACCCGGATTCACCGTCACGCCTTCCGGGAGCACGACCGTCGTCGTCTTGATGTCCGACTGCGCGACGCCCGTCGGATCGGACAGCCCTTCCTGGGGCTCTTTCAATTCAACCGCAAGACCCGTCGGCGTTTCGGCGTCCGCCGATTCCGGCGTGATCGAGATCGACGGCGTGAACCGCAGATGTTCGCAGCCCGTGTACCCGAACGGCACGCCTTCGCTTTCACTGAGGAAGCTGTATTCCGCGAGTTCGCTTTCATGACCCCACCCGAACCCCGTCGCGCTGGTCGCCAACGGCCCGCCGCACGCCGACGGCATCGTCCAGAACGGCTTCAGCGGCGCGCCCGTGTGCGCACCGGGGAAGCCCCACACGTCGACACGCACGTGCACGAACAACAATTCCGGGATGTTGGGAACCCTGACGCTGATCCCATAGTCGCCGTTGGTGCGCACAAAGGCGTTGAAGAACGTCCTGATGCCTTTGAAGACCACGCCGAGCTCGGCCGGCTCGTTGGCAGGCGGAACCAGGTTGATCAGCGGCAGCGTCTCTTCGACGAATTCCGCGAGCTTCACCGTCACGGTGCCGACCTGCGTGTCGGGGGGGCATTCGCCTGGTCCCAGACCCGAGGCCGCCGTGCTGTTGCCCCTGTCGAATACCGCGCGGGTGCACTGCGGTGTCGCGTTGGGGTTGCCGGCCACGCCGGGGGGCAGGTTCGTCACGACTTCCCTGACTTCCGCGACCGGCTGTTCGTTTTCCGGCTCGTGGGTCTTGAAGTGCACGTAGAAGCTCGCTTCGGCGGGGTGCGAGCCGGCCTGCGTGTCGACCGATCCATCCGCGTTCGTGAACGCGCTTTCGAACGTCGTGAACCCGAAGCCGAACGGCGTGGTCGTCGCGGCGGCGGCGCTGCCCGCCGCCGTTGCCGAGACGCACAGCGGGATCGCAGCCAGCAACACGGCCACTGTTGTGATTCGTCGCATTACGCAGCTCTCCGGTTTGACTTCTCAGCCTTCGAGGAGCCGTATTTTTTCCGTGCCTTGGCTTCGCAGCCAGCCCGCTTACCCTTGCTCTTCTTTGCGCGGCAGGCCTTCCGCGCCTTCGCGAGGTTTGCAGCCTCGAGCTGCGCGGCGGTCTTTGGTTTCGCGGCTGTCGCGGGCGCAGGCGGCGGGAAGTTGCCGAGACCCGTGAACGTCGCGCTCGCGGGAGCTTCGAACGCCGTCGGCGCGAGCGGCACACCCTGGCAGCCCGTGCCCGAGCATTCCGGCGGGGACGGCGGCGCCACGCCGCCGACGTGCGCGTCGTAGAGGTTGTAGGCTTCGCTGCCGTCCTGTGAAGCGAGCTGCGCGCGGGTCACGAAGAACACGTCATCGCCGCTCGCGCTCGCACCGACCAGATACGACCCCTGCGGGCTCGTGCCCCCCGAGAGCAGGTAGATGCAATCCCGGGGGTCCCGGCAGCTGCCGGCGCCGTCGCGCTCCCACTCGTACACGTTCATCGCGCCGCTGGTGGCGTGCGCAACCAGAGCGGCGGCGCTGTTGAAGAACACACGGCTGCCATCTTCGGAGATCCACCGCAGCTGGAAGGTCGCATTACTCGCACCGCTGATCGGCAGGTAGCTCTCCGCGGTGGGCGCTTCTCCGGTGGGCAGACACGACGCGCAGGCCAGCTTGCCGGATTGCGCATCGTACACATAGACCTCGCGGAAGCCCGCGTTGTGGTAGCCGGTGAAGCTGTTCGTCGTCACAAACACGACACCCTGGCCGTCCGGCGTCACCTCTGCGGTGCGCCGACCCAGCGTCGGCACCCAGTCGCCGGCGACTGTTCCTCCAGGAGGCCCAGGCGGATTGTCGGATTCCGCGTCGAGCGTCGCGATGAACGTCGTCTGACCGTCGCGGCTGAGGTAGAGGTTCGGGTCACCTGCGGCCGGTTCTCTGCCTTCGGCGTTCTCGCCTTCCGTGAGCACGCCATCGGCGATGAAGTAGACGTATTCGCCGTCTTCGCTCGCGCCGATCACACCCTGCACATTGGCGCCGAGCGCATCCGAGGCGTTGTGATCCACAGTCAGATCGGTCAGTTCGCCGCTTTCAACGTCGTACTCGTAGAGATCGTTGCCGGAAAGAGCCGCGTTTTTATGTGCGCTCCTCCCCGCTTCATTGCAGCCGCTGCTGAACACCGCGGTGGAGTCTGCGGTCAGCCGCTTGCAGTCGGTGAAGAAGACCTTCGACCCGTCGCTACTGGCCGTCTGGAAGTTCCCGCCGCCCCCGGGTTCGGGGCCGTGCGTCGCGTCCACCTGCACGGTCGTCGTGCCGTTCTCGCGAACGTAGAGATCGCCCGTCGCCAGGTCGGTCCAGAAGACGCGCGACCCATCGGCGGAGATGACATGGCTGAGGTCGGGCATTTTCTCGAACCCGTTGACAGATTCTGGCTCCGGCTGGTAGCCGCCGAACGTCGCATTCGGCGCCGGTTCGCCGCCGGGCAGCACGTCGACCGAGCTCAACCGGCCGTCGACCCATTCGTAGAGGTCGTCCTTTTCCCTGCCGGGGTCGGCGGCTTCCGGTGTCAACGCGGCGTTGACCTCGAACAGGATGTGGCTGAAGTCGGCCGACGCGCCCGCATAGAGATCATCAGTCGGACGGTATTGTTCGCTGAAGAGTGTTTCCTCTTCATCGAACCCGAATTCTTCCGGACCGCGGTTCCGCGGGGTCTTTGTGAAGAGCGGTTGGTAGCTGTCATTGTCATCGCTCAGGGTGTGCCTGTAGATGACGTTGTAGCCGTCCCCCGGCGCTTCTTCGGAGAGGGGGGTCTTGTCGAATGAACCCCCCGCGTCGAAGACCCCAACCGACAGGTTCGACGAGAACCCCCTGTACTCCACGTACTTGACGGGCGGCATGATGCTGCTCGCCTTCCAGCCTTCCGCGGTGCGCGTCGCAAGATAGTTGTTCCCGCCGAGTTCGCCGATGTCGCCGTTGCCGCCGAAGGATGGGTCGCCCACGTACACGACCGCATTGCCTTCGGGTGAGACCTGGAACGGATGCTGCGTAATGGTTACCCCTTCTTCAGCCAGATGATTTCCGCTGCCGCCGCCCTCTTCTGAGGATTCAGGCACGTAGATATCAGCGTTGTTGTCTTCGGGGGGAGATACCATTTCGTAGATGCGGTCGTCCGGCAGGCCCGAGCCGATCGTCGAGAACGTGGTGAAGGTGGCGTCGGGGCCATCCACCGTGCCGCGCGCGTCCGTCGCCACGATGCGGAAGTGGTATTCGGCGTCCGACTGCAGGCCGTTCAGATGCGCGAGCGCAGCGACCGTGCCCTTTCCCGCGCCGACGCTCGTTTCCTGCGTCCTGAGGCCGTATTCCGCGGTCGGCCCGTATTCGAAGTAGTACGTGCTCGCGAGGGTCGTGCCCCGTAGTCCCCTGGGATCGAAAACGGCGCGTACCGTCGCGTCGATCGAGCCTACCTTTTCGAATGATTGGCCTTCGAGGACCAGCGGTCCGTACGTCATGAACTCGCCGTCCGCGCCGTCGGTCGTGCCGTATGCGTTGTGCGCCACGAGCCGGCAGTGGTAGGTGGTGTACGGCTTCAGGTTGGCGATCTTCACCGCGGGCGTCACCTGACCCGCGCTTTCGGATGTTTCTTCGCTGGTCCTGAGACCGTACGCCGTGGTTTCCCCGTATTCGAAGTACCAGCCCGCCGGTTCGCCCAGCGGTTCCAGCGACCCGTGCAGCGCCGCGCCTTCGTTTTCGTCTTCGGCGTCCGGAACGCTGCAGCCACCGACGCCTTCCACCGCGGCAGGCGTATTGAATTGCGCATTAGTCGCGCTCGAGGTCGGGCCGTTTTTGTTCGCGGCCACGAGCCTGTAGACGTATGAAGCGCTCAGCAGCAGGCTGCTCACCGTCGCGTGAACGTTCACGAATTCTTTCCCCGCCACGATCTCCGCGGCCAAGGGTTCGCACGGAGCCGTTTTCCCTGAGGGGAGGCTCGGCCCGTATTCGAAGTAGCATTCCGTGACCGCTTCTTCTTCGGGGTCCACCCTGCCGTTGAGCGTCGCGACGATCACGCCGCCCTTCTCTTTCTCCACGCCCGTCGCCGCTTCGATGGAAACGGTCGGCAGCGGTACGGGCGGCGTGAAGACATCAACGATGTCCGTCGTTGCATCCGCGACATAGACCTTGTTGGTCGCGGAGCTCACGGCGATCCCGCCTCCATACCCGTTGGGTTCCAGGTACGTACCGCCGAAGCGTTCGACGAACGACAAGCTGGAGCTGAACACCCCGACCGTTTTCACGTTGTCGATATAGACTTCGCCGGTCGCAAGGTCGACGGCCGCTGCGGTCGCCGATTCAGGGTCGACTTCTTCGCTGATGACCGCCCCCGAGCTGGTGAGCTTCGCGACGGTTTCGGAGCCTCGAATGACATAGAGGTTGTCTTCGGAGTCCACGGCGAACCCCGGGTTCGTACCGAATTCATCGTCTCGGGTCGATATGAATTCGTTCGCCGCAGCGTCGCTGAAATTGTCGATTTCTTTCCCGGAGAGATAGACCCACAGCTCGCCGTTGGGGTCGACCGCCACACCGTACAGCTCTGAAGCAAACGGCGAACCTGCCGTCGTTTCCTGCACCTGGCCGATGTATTCGCCGTCCGGGCCGAACTTCTCGATCGCGTTGTCGGCGGTGTTCGCCACGTACACATCGCCCGCGGAGGGATCGAGCGGGTTGGCCGAGTTGTCCACCGCGATCGCCTGGGGGGAGTCGAGCTGCCCTGCGCCGGAGCCCGCGATCCCCGCTCCACAGCCACTGGTGCAGACCTCGTATTCTGCTTTGCCGTCGCTCACCCCCCAGCCCCACGCGGCGATGAACGCGCCCGTGGCGGCGCTGAACTGCTCGACGCGATTATCGCCGCGATCGACCACGTACACGTATTCGGCCGGTTTGCTCACACTCGCTTCGCCCACCGCCACCCCGGCGGGCTTTTCGAAGAGGCCGTCCGCGGAGCCCTGGCCACCGAACGAGGTGCTGAGGCGCGTCTTTGCCGCCAGCGCCGGCGCGCTCCCGAACACGAGCGCAAGCCCCAGCAGGCACGCCGACGTGAACAGCACGCACGCGAGCGCGTGGCGGGTGATGGTTGTGGGGGGACGCTTGGTCACTTGCTCCTCCTGCGCTTGGCCTTCCGCTTGGCGTGCTTGTGCTTGTGCTTGGCAGCGTGCTTGTGCTTGGCGGTCTTCGGGCAGCCGGTGACGGCGAGCATGGTGGACTGGCTGATCACGGCGCCGTTCTGGGCGACCATTTCGGTTGGGGTCTTCAGCGCGCTCTTGCAGAGGCTGCCGTCGGCGGCGAGCGCGGAGTTGGGACCCTCGGGCAGCGTCAGTTCGAAGGAGCTGATCGGGATGTCCGGGAGCGCGCTGAACGTGGTGGTCGTGATCGCGCTCTTGGCGATCGCGGTGGTCGCGTCGAGATCGAGTGTGAGACCGCCGCCCTGTAGCACGATGCTGAGCGACGGGTGTGCTTCGCCCGCGCGCGAGACGAGGTAGGAGGGGCCGCTCAGCGGCGCTGTGAGCACGGGTGTGAGCAGGCTCGCGCGCCCGACCAGCGAGGCGGCGGGGCAGCCGGCGGGGTTGGCTTCGAAGACCGCGGCGGGGCAGGCCCGCGCGAGCGTCGCCGAGCGCGAGGGCAGCTGCTTGGGCAGCTGCAGCTTGACGCTCTGGAGGTTCGCCTGCGCGGTCGCGAGGACCGTCCCCTGCTGGCTCTCAGGGTAGGCGATCCTCGCGGTCAGGCTCGCGCCCTGCTGCTTTGAGGTCTTCGCCTGGGCGGCGAGCGTGAGCGTCGGGGCGAACTTCAGGCTCTGGCAGGAGCCTACCTGGAAGGAGCTCGACAGCGGCACGGTGGCGCCTTCGACGCTGCTCGCGGACCCCTGGAAGGAGGAGTGGTCGCAGTCGGTCGGGTTGAACATGAACCCGGGCCGGTCGAGGACCGCGTAAAGCGTGCGCAGATCGAGGGGGACACCGTCGAGGATCGCCGGCAGCGCATCGCTTGCGATCGTCAACTGCAGGGTGTGGGGGTCCACTTCGATCCTCGCGCGCAGCACTACGGTTCCCAGGTCGTAGGGGCCCGCGAGGAACGGCACGACGATCGCCAGGCCGTAGGGGGCGCCCTCGTAGGGGCCGGTGAGATAGACCGGGATCGGGGGCTGCCCCGCGCCGGGCAAAAACAGCGGGTAGCCGCCCGGGCCCGCACCGATAACCGCGTGCCCGACCTGCGCGGATTCCGGGCAGACACCCTGCGCGGCCTGCGGTTCCCCACACACCGGGACGCTCCCGATCATGCCGAGCAGCCCGGGGGGCGCCTTGAGCTGGAAGCTGGAGAGGCGCTGCTGGCCTTCGGGGCGTTCGATCAGCATCGAGAAGCTCGTGAAGTTGCCCGCCCCGTCGTTACTCGACCCCGCCGTCAGGGTTGGCGTGAACGGCGGCGGCGTGACGCACGGGCCGCCGCCGGGGCCGGCCGCGATTGCGATGCTGCTCGTTTCAAGGGCGTCGCCGACCGCTGGCGCCACCCACGGCGTGAGGTCTGAGCTGGCCGTATACACCCCACACGCCGCCGGTGTCACCAGCGCGCCCTGCCCACCGCCGCTCAGGGAGACTCTGAGGTCGCTGAGCGGCAGCAGCGGCGCCTGCGGCAGGGAGAGCGTGACCTGGCCTGTCGCCTGGTTGAGCGTCAGTTCGCCGGTCAGCTTCAGATACACACCATCCGCGGACCCCGAGAACAGCAGCTTCAGATCCGGAGGGCTCGAGGGCAGCGCGTACACGCCGCCTTCGATCGTGTCCGGCAGGATCGGCGTCGTGATCTGCACCGTCCCGACCTGCGAGGTCGCCGGACACGACGGCGGGCCTTCGCTACCGACCCCATCCTCAGCAGGCGGACAGGAAACCAGACCCTCCGCACGGTTGGGGTCCAGCACCAGGCCTTCGGGGAGCAGCACCTGCGCACCCTCGATATCCGATGTGCCGAGATCGCCCGCCACCAGCAGCCCTCCCTGGGGGGACCTCACGTCCACCGTTAGCCCCGTCGCGGTATCGGCGTCCTTCGTTTCCGCCGAGATCGACACCGTCGGCCCAAACCCGAGATGGTCGCAACCTTCGATCCCGACCTGCCCGCCGCCCTCTGCGAGGGTTTCGTGCGAGAGGAAGCTCGCTTCCGCGAACGCGCCTTCCTGCTGCCAGGTATCCGCACGGAGCGTGAACGGCACGGGCCCCGCGCACACCGTCGGCAGCGTCAGAAACGGCGCGCCTCCCGGCATGACACCGAACAGCACGATCCGCCCACCCACCACCTTCTCCGGAGGGAGATCGAGGATGCTCAGGTCGATCCCGCCGTCGCTGGCGGTCCGCACGCTCTCATACGCCAGCACGTCGACCCCGTCGACCCTGAACGCCAGCTCCCCCGGGACGCCCGCGGGCGCGGCCATGTTGTACACCGGGCTCGTCTCCGTCACCACCCCACCACCGGAGACCACTTCCAACGCCACTTCACCGACCTGGTATTCACCAGCGCAGGCCCCTGCTTCATCCAGCGCCTTGCGCGTGCACTGCGGCACCGCGACCGCATTCAGGACCAGACCCGCCGGCAGACCCAGCACGAGATCGCGCAACTCCCCGCCCGCGCTGTCCAGCGTTTCACCATGCACGCCGAGCGCCGCGTTCAACGCGAACGTAAAGCTCAATTCACGCGGATGCGCCCCGGCCTGCATTTCAGCCGCGCCGCTCCCGCTCAGCGACAGCCCGTCGAAGCTCTGAAACCCAAACCCCGACGGGGTCGGCGCAAACGCCAGGGCCGGCGCGCAGGCGCACAGCAGCACCGCAACCGCGGCGCACAGGGCAAGCGGCCCAGAGACCGCGATCCTGCGCGGCCCGGTCTCCCGCATGCCCATCGCCACCCGCCGGACGCTCACGACCGCCCCCCGCATGCTCATCGCCACCCGCCGGATGCTCACGACCGCCCGCTGCGCGCTGATCCCCGCCCGCTGCCCACTCATGACCGCCCCGTCCTCTTCGCGCCGGCCTGCTTGCCGTGCCTGGCCCTGTGCTTCCGATGCTTCCTGGCTTTCTTTTTCGCTTTCGTCTTAGTCTTCGTCGTGTGCTGCGCCGGCGGCGGGGACGGCGGGAAGTTGCCGACACCTGCGAACGTCGCGCTCGGCGGGGCCGGGAAGATCGGCGACGCGAGGGGGGTCTGCTGGCAGGACGTGCCCGCGCACCCCGGCAGGGCGGAGGGCTGCGCACCGTCGACGCGATCGTCGTAGAGATGATCGCTTTCGTTTTCATCCTGCGGGACCAGCTTCGCGTCGCTGACGAAGAACACGTCATCGCCGTTCGCGCTCGCGTCCACCAGATAGGAGCCCGAGCGGCTCGTGCCACCCGAGAGCAGATACTCACAACCCCCGTGCTCACCGCAGGCGCCCGTCCCGGGGCGCTCCCACTCGTACACGTCCTGCTGGCTGTTCGGGTCCGCCGCGACCAGCGGCTCGAAGGTGTCGAAGAACACACGGCTGCCGTCTTCGGAGATCAACCGCGGCTGGTAGGTGCGACTCCAGGAGACCGGTAGATACGCCGCCGCTTTGACCTTGAGGCCCCCAACTTCAGTCACCGGGGGCGGCTCGCCGCTCGGATCGCACGACGCGCAGAACACACTCTCCCCAACTGCTTCGGAGTCGTACACGAACACCTCGCTCAGCCCTTCGCTGTCGTATTTGGTGAGGGGCAGCACGGACTGGAAGACGACGCTGTGGCCGTTGGGCGTGACCTCCGCGGTGCGGTGTCCCAGGCCGGGCTCCCAGTCGCCGAAGCTCCCGCCTTCCCCGCCATAGGCGATCGTGCCCTCGTCTTCGGGGGCGAGCGTGGCGATGAAACTGGTTTCGCCCCCATGCAGCAGGTAGAGGTTCGGCTGACCTTCGAGCGGTTCCCTGCCTTCGGCGTTCTTGCCCGCCATCAGCCTGCCTTCGGCGACGAAGTACACATACGAGCCGTCTTCGCCTACTTCGTTGACCCCGACCACGCCGAGCACACCGGCGTCCGCGACCGTCAGCGCTTCGCGCTCGGCGCCTTCGGCATCAAAGCGCCACAGCCTCGATTCGCGCCCGGCGCCTTCGGTGTAGAACGCGTACCGGCCATCCGGGGTCGCCGTCCAGTAGCGAGCCGTGCCTTCGGAGACAGGCACCGTCGTGGAGCCGTTCTCACGCACATACACATGGCCTTCCTCCAGACCCAGGTGCAGGTCGGTCCAGAAAACCCGCGAGCCGTCCGCGGAGATCACATGGCTGAAGTCCGGCGGATCGGCCGGGTCGCCCGTCTCGTTCGGCGCGCCGAACGTCGCGTCCGGAGCCGGCCCGCCGCCTTCGCCCGCAGGCAGCACATCCACCAAGCTGGGCCGCCCGCCAACCGAGTCATACAGGTCGTTCGCCCCCACGCCCGGGTCTTCTCCGCCGGCTTCCGAGGCCAGCGCATCGTTTGCCTCGAACAGCACATGGCTGAAATCCGCCGAGGCGCCCGCAAACGCCAGGCCCGCGCCCTTGGGGCCAACCGTCCCCGCGCTCGCGAATTCTTCCGCGGAGCGGTGCTTCGGACCTTCCGTGAACAGCGGTTGATAACTCCCGCCGCCGCCGGTGGAGTAGAGGACGTCGAAGCCGCCGCCGGGCGCTCCTTCGGAGAGCGCTTCACGCGATTCCAGGATCCCCGCCGACAGATCGCTCGAGAACGCCAGGAACACCGGCGAGCCACCGCCACCCAAGGGCACTGCATCCTGCGAGACCCAGCCGCCCGGTGTCAGCCTCGCCACGAACTCGTTGCCGCCCCCCGCGCCGGCGTCGCCGTTGCCACCCTGCGACGGCGCGCCCGCATACGCCACCGCTTCACCGTCGGCGGAGGCCTGGAACGGCATCGCCGTCGGCGTCGGGAACGGCCCGTTGCCCGCTTCCGGGACATACACGTTCGCGCCCCCGTCTTCAGGCGCAGAGACCATTTCATAGACCCGGCCATCCGGCAGTTCCGCGCCGCTCATCAGGAACGTCGTGAACGTCTGATCCGCGCCGGCCGCCGTGCCCCCGCCGTCCGGCTCCGTCACGACGACGTGAAAGTGGTAGGTCGTGGTCGGCTGCAGGCCCAGCACCCGCAGAGAGACCCCCGCTTCGCCCCGCACGGGATGGGAGATGCTGACTTCCGGCGTCGAGGAGCCGTATGCACTGGTCGTGCCGTATTCGAAGCGGTAGCTGTCCGCCGCCCCGAAGCTGTCGATCCTCGCCCTCAGCGTCGCGTCCGAGAACCCCACGAGCGCGAAGGACTCCCCCGAGACGACCGGCGGCAGCGCGGTCGTGAACGCGCCTTCCGCGCCGACGCCCGCGCCCAACGTGTTGTACGCCACCAACCGGCAGTCGTAGGTGGTGTTCCGTTCGAGCCCGGCGACACTCTCTTCCGGTTCCACGAGCTTACCGATCGGGTTTTCCACGCCCCCTTCGGCGCTCTTGGACCAGGGTTCCCCCGTTCCCGCCTTCCTGTATTCGAAGTACCACTTGGTCGAGACGCCTTCGGGTTCCAGCGTTCCGTGCAGCGTCGCGCCTTCATTCAGCAGACCGCTCGCGCCGCATTCGCCGAGTCCCTTCACCGCGAGCGGCGTCTGGAATTCCGCACTCTCACTGATGCTCGGGCCGTAACGGTTTTCGCCCACGATCCGGTCGCGGTAGGTCGTGTCCGGCAGCAGCCCGCTCGCCGTCGCGTGGATGCTCACGTATTCTCCTCCCGTCCCGATCCCCGCGGCCGAGGGTTCACACGGGACCGTTTTCCCCGAGGGAAGGCTCGGCCCGTATTCGAACTGGCATCCCGTGATCGCTTCTCCTCCGGGGTTCACGCTGCCGTTGAGCGTCGCGAGGATCGCGACGCTCTTCTTTTCCACGCCCGTCGTCGCTTCGATCGCCACTCCAAACGCGACAGGCGTCTTGAATTCGGCGTTCGCGCTCGAGATCGGGCCTTTTTTGTTAACGGCTACGAGCTTGTAGAGGTAGGTTGTTTCCGGCAGCAGCCCGCTGGCCGGCGCGTGGACGTTCACGGATCCCGTTCCCGCCCCGATCTCCGTGGCCGAGGGTTCACACGGAGCTGTTTTTCCGGAGGGGAGGCTCGACCCGTATTCGAAGTAGCATTCCGTGACCGCTTCGCCTTCGGGGTTCACGCTGCCGTTGAGCGTCGCGAGGATCGCGCCGCTCTTCTTTTCCACGCCCGTGGCCGCTTCGATGGAAACTGTCGGCAGCAGGACGGACGGCGCGAAGACATCGACCATGTCCGTCGTCGCATCCGAGACGTAGACGGTGTTGGTCGCGGAGCTCACGGCGATCCCGCCTCCATACCCATCAGCACCCAGGTACGGACCGCCGAAGCTTTCGATTAACGACCCGCTGGAGCTGAACACCCCGACCGTCGTCACGTTGTCGATGTAGGCTTCGCTGGTTGCGAGGTTGACAGCCACCCCGTTCGATTCTTCATCGTCGACTGCTTCGCTGATGACCGCCCCCGAGCTGGTGATCTCCCCGACGCTTCCGTCGCCCCGCTCGACATAGAGGTTGTCTTCGGAGTCCACGGCAAACCCCAAAGAGGCCCCGAACGGCGATTTGCGTTCCGCGCTGAATTCGTTCGCCGTAGCGTCGCTGAAATTGTCGATCTCTTCATAGCAGAGATAGACCCACAGCTCCCCGTTGGGGTCGACCGCTACACCACACGGCTTCGAAGGAAACGGCGAACCTGCCGTCGTTTCCCGCAACTGGCCGATGTATTCACCGTCCGGGCCGAACTTCTCGATCGTGTTTTCGGCAAAGTTCGCCACGTACACATCGCCCGCGGACGGGTCGAGCGGGTTGGTCGAGTTGTCCACCGCAATCTCTGCGGGGGAGCTGAGCTGCCCCGCGCCGGAGCCCGCGATCCCCGGTCCACAGCCACTGGTGCAGACCTCGTATTCTGCTTTGCCGTCGCTCACCCC
Source organism: uncultured Solirubrobacterales bacterium (assembly GCA_963715925.1). GTDB lineage: Bacteria > Actinomycetota > Thermoleophilia > Solirubrobacterales > Solirubrobacteraceae > Palsa-744. Next base: position 1,380,896 of record OY970282.1, read on the forward strand.
CCAGCCCCACGCGGCGATAAAGGCGCCCGTGGAGCTAAACTGCTCGACGCGGTTGCCGCCCCGATCGGCTACGTACACGTATTCGGCCGGTTTGCTCATACTCGCTTCGCCCACCGCCACCCCCCAGGCTCCTTCGAAGAGGCCGTCCGCGGAGCCCTTGCCACCGAACGAGGTGCTGAGCAGGCGCGTCTTGGTCGCCAGCGCCGGCGCGCTCACACACGCGAGCGCGAGCGCGAGCGCGCAGACCAACGCGAGCGGCACGCCCGCGAGCACACGCAAGCGCGACCCATGCCCGCGCGTCGCCACAGAGGGCTCCAGAGCCCCGGGTGCGACCCCGGGGTGCGTGACCGGGCGGCCCGCGGCCGCCGCTAGAAGTGGCCTACCGCTCGGCCGTTCCCCGCTCCAGAGAGAGAGAGAGAGAGAGAGATGCGTCGGTAGAGCCGACGCATCTAGTACGAGACCCTGTGAGCGGGCCGTGATCCCTCATCACAACTGTCCGAAGCGAACTCGTGCGCATGTGACCCTTCTTCATGCGGTCCAGCACCTCTCCCTCACGATCCCCTTGCAGCTTCAATGTCGACCCAAGGAGGCCAACCCGCTAGGACCTATCGTATGCCGGCACCCATTGTCCGGGCACCGCTCTAGACCATAATAAGCACAACCCGACTCAGATTTCAACCCCCAACTCGTTCAAGGCCACGCCGACCCCACAGACACCCACTATCCAAGCCGTTCCCGGCGAATATGATCTTTCAAGAGGCGCTATGTCTATGAGTCAACTCCCACCCGCCGCGATCCTGGCGATTAACGCCGCTCGTCAATAGCCAACAGAAGAGCTGTCTCCCTGATCCTCTCCCCGGCCCCTCGGCGCCCGGCCCCGCGCACCCATCCAGACCCAGCCGAGCGCGTCCTCCCAAGCGCTGCGTACGTCTCCGCCTCGGCCTCCGCGCCCGTTCCAGCCAGCTCGGTCCGCCGCCCATCCTCTGCGAACATGCCGCGCATGGCCCCCGAGACGCCGCTGCCGATCGCCGTGCTGGCCTCGGGCGCGGGCACCAACCTGCAGGCGCTGCTCGACACCGTGCACGGGCGGGAGGCCGAGGTCGTGGCGGTGGCCTCCAACGTGGCTGGGGCGCCCGCGCTGGCGCGCGCCGTGGAGCGAAGCGTGCCGACCGCGGTGTTCCCCCGCGCGGGCTATCCGGATCGCGGCGCGCGCGATCGCGCGATGGCCGACTGGCTCGCTGAGCGGGGAGCGCGGCTGGTGGTGCTCGCCGGCTACATGGAGCTGGTCGGGGAGCCTTTCCTCGAGCGCTTCCCCGCAGCGGTACTCAACGTGCACCCCTCACTGCTCCCGGCCTTCCCCGGGCTGCGGGCGATCGAGCAGGCGCTCGCGTATGGGGTGAAGGTCTTCGGCGTGACCGTCCACTTCGTCGACGCCGGTGTGGACAGTGGGCCGGTGATCCTCCAGGGCGCCCGCGAGCTGCCTGACGCGCGCAACCCTGCCGAGGTGCTGGAGGCGCTGCGCCCGCTTGAGCACACGCTGCTCGGAGAGGCCGTGCGTCTGTTCGCGCGCGGCGCCCTGAGCCGCGACGCCGAGAACCCGCGCCGCGTGGCGATCACCCCGCGCCGATGAGGACGGACCGCGGCTCTGCGCGAGGCGGCCGCGGCGGCGACGCGACGGGGCTGGCAACGCTCGGCGAGCGACGCCGCGAGGCTGCGGCCAAGGGTCGCCGTCGGTAGATACGCTCTGACCATGCCCTCCGACAGCGAGACCGTGGTGGCCGGCGCGGGCTCCACCGGCCTGGAGCGCACCGCGCCCGGCGAGGTGCGCGTGCGCCGCGCGCTGCTCTCCGTCTCCGAGAAGGCCGGGATCGTCGACTTCGCCCGCGGCCTCATCGAGCTGGGCGTGGAGATCGTCTCCACCGGGGGCACCGCGCGCGAGCTGGCGTCCGCCGGCGTGGCGGTGCGCGCGGTCGAGGACTTCACCGGCTTCCCCGAGATGCTGGACGGGCGCGTGAAGACGCTGCACCCGCGCCTGTACGCCGGGCTGCTCGCGCTGCGCGACAGCGATGAGCACCTGCGCGCCGCCGCCGAGCACGGAATCGAGCCGGTCGACCTGGTGTGCGTGAACCTTTACCCCTTCGAGCGTACGGTCGCGCGGGGGGACGCCGACGGTGACGGGTACCGGAGGGCGATCGAGAACATCGACATCGGCGGGCCCACGATGATCCGCGCCGCCGCCAAGAACCATGCATTCGCGGCCGTGCTCGTGGACCCGGGCGACTACGCGGGCGTGCTCGCCGAGCTGCGCGAGTCCGGCGGGCTGCTCTCGCTGCCCACGCGCGAGCGGCTCGCCGCGACCGCGTTCGCCCTGACCGCACGCTACGACGCCGCGATCTCGACCTGGTTCTCACTGCGCACGTACGACGGCGACTTCCCGCCGCACTGGCGCGACGCCTACGAGAAGGTCAGCGACCTGCGCTACGGCGAGAACCCTCACCAGCGGGCCGCCTTCTACGCGCGCGTGGGCTCGCCCACGCACCTGCTCGACGGCGTGCGCCAACTGCACGGCAAGGAGCTCTCGTTCAACAACCTGCTCGACCTGAACAGCGCGCGCGAACTGGTGGAGGAGTTCGACGCGCCCGCGTGCGCGATCGTCAAGCACAACAACCCCTGCGGCTGCGCGCTCGGCGCGAGCGGCCTAGACGCCTACGAGCGCGCGTTCGCGTGTGACCCACAGAGCGCCTACGGGGGAGTGATCGCACTCAACCGCCGCGTGGACCGCGCCTGCGCGCAGGCGCTCGCGGGGCAGTTCATCGAGGTGCTGCTCGCCCCCGGCTTCGACGACGACGCGCTGGCGGTTCTGACCGAGAAGAAGAACGTCCGCCTGCTGGAGCTCGCGCAGTGGCCCCCGCCCAGCCACGAGGTCGAGGGCAAGCCGGTGCTCGGCGGCCAGCTCGTGCAGACCCGCGACGTCGTGAGCGAGAGCCGCGAGCAGATGCGCGTGCTCACCGCCGCCGCCCCCACCGAGGAGCAGTGGGAGGACCTGCTGTTCGCCTGGCGCGTCTGCCGCCACGTGCGCTCCAACGCGATCGTGCTCGCCGCCGGTCGCGCCACCGTCGGCATCGGCGCCGGGCAGATGAGCCGCGTCGACGCGGTGCGCATCGCGGTCGAGAAGGCCGGCGAGGGTGGGCGGGGGTCCGATCGACGGGGATCCGATCGACTCGCCGGCGCAGTGCTCGCCTCCGACGCCTTCTTCCCCTTCGCCGACGGCCCGCAGCTGGCGATCGACGCCGGCGTCGCGGCGGTCATCCAGCCCGGCGGCTCCGTGCGCGACGAGGAGGTCGTCGCTGCCGCCGACGCCGCGGGCATCGCGATGGTGGCCACGGGCATCCGCCACTTCAGGCACTGACAGGCGCCGCTACTTCAAACCGGATCCTACCGTGGTATTTCTTACCGTGGTATTCTGGGCTGATGAAAGTCGACAAGCTCAGCATCTCCTTCGACCCCGACCTCGGCGACGCCGTCCGCGGCGCAGCGCGACACAGAGGCTCGAGTCTCTCCGCCTGGTTGGCCGAGGCCGCCGCCGCAAAGTTGCGCGCGGAGGCGCTGGCCGACTACCTCGAGGACTGGGAAGCAAGACACGGCCCGCTCACCGCCGACGAGCTCGCCACCGCCGCCGGCGAGCTGGGCGTATCGTCGCTGGCCGCGCCCTGAGCGGATGAGCGCACTGGTGCTGGACACTGGAGCGCTCCTCGCCGTGGACCGAGGCGATCGGGCGATGGCAGCGAAGCTTCGGGTCGCCGAGCGCAGCGGGCTGGGGCTGCGCAGCACCGGAGTCGTGATCGCCGAGGTGTGGCGCGACGCCGGCGGGCGCCAGGCAGAGCTTGCGCGCCTGCTGAAGTCCGTCGACGTCAGGGCCGTGGACCAGCACCTGGGACGGGAAGCGGGCGTGCTCCTGGGCAAGTCCGGGGTGACCGACGCCGTCGACGCAACCGTCGTCGCGATCGCACTTGCCGGAGATTCTGTGCTAACCAGCGACCCACTCGACATCGGCAGACTGGTCTCCGCCTCGCGCCGCTCGATCCGCGTGGTGCCCTGTTGAGCCTGGCTTCCCTTTAACGATATATCGTGCTACTATCGCGATATTCAACGATAGGAGTTAGATATGTACGCTGATGCAATACAAATGACACGCGAAGGGCGCTGTCTCGGACGGCGCGAGCTCCGCGCCCTCTGGCTCGCGATGAGCGGGCTCGGGGACGATCCCGCGGGGGAGGCCGGCCACCGCGGCGGCCACCGCCATCGCCGCTCGGGCGGGCACGGTCCTCGCGGGGGCCCGGGCGGCTTCCCGTTCGGCGGCTTCGGGCCAGGCGGGGGACCGCCCTGGCGCGGTGGGCGCAAGGCCCGGCGCGGGGACATCCGCACCGCCGCGCTGCTGCTGCTCGCCGAGGAGCCGCGCAACGGCTACCAGATCATGCAGGAGGTCGAGGAGCGCAGCGACGGCGCCTGGCGCCCGAGCCCCGGCTCCGTCTACCCCGCCCTGCAGCAGCTCGAGGACGAGGGCCTCGTCCGCTCCGAGGAGATCGACGGGCGCAAGGCCTTCCGGCTCACCGACGCGGGCCGCACCCACGTCGAGGAGCGCGACCCCGACCGCCCCGCCCCGTGGGAGCAGATGAGCGGCGAGGCCGGCCCGAAGGCGCACGAGCTCGGCAAGATCATGCGCGAGGTCGCCTTCGCGTTCGTGCAGGTCATGCGCGCCGGCAACGAGGAGCAGCAGGAGCAGGCCCGCAAGGTGCTCGTCGAGACCCGCCGCGACCTCTACCGCATCCTGGCCGACGGCGCCGACGCCGACGGCCCTGACACCGACCCGAAGCACTGAAAGGCGCCCAGGTCCGCGCTACGGTGTTCTCCGGCCTCTCACACGGGGGGCCGGAGACGCCTTAGCCCATGATGAGCCCGCCTGCTCCTGACATCAAGCATTCCTCGCCGAACGGCAGCCTCGCCGCCGCCGCGTCGGATGCTCCCGCGGTCTCGGTCAAAGGGCTCGCTAAGCGCTACGGGGAGATCGAGGCCGTGCGCGCAATCGACTTCGAGGTCGCCCGCTCGGAGGTCTTCGGGTTCCTCGGACCCAACGGCGCCGGGAAGTCCACCACGATCAACATGCTGTGCACGCTCGTGCGGCCCACCGGCGGCTCGGCGCTGGTGGCCGGCCACGACGTCGTCTCCGAACGCGACGCCGTGCGGCGCAACATCGGCCTCGTCTTCCAGGACACCACGCTCGACGGCTACCTGACAGCCGAGCAGAACCTGCGTCTGCACGCCGAGCTCTACGGCGTGCCCCGCGATGCCGTCGCGCCGCGGATGCAGCAGGTGGCGGAGATGGTCGGGCTGTGGGAGCGGCGCAAGAGCCTCGTCGGCACCTTCTCCGGCGGCATGAAGCGGCGCCTGGAGATCGCGCGGGGCCTGTTGCACTCCCCGCGCGTGCTGTTCCTCGACGAGCCCACCGTCGGCCTGGACCCGCAGACGCGCAGCTCGATCTGGAGCTACATCGCCGAGCTCAAGCAGCGCGAGGACATCACGATCTTCCTCACCACCCACTACATGGACGAGGCCGAGTACTGCGACCGCATCGCGATCATGGACCAGGGGCGCATCATTGTGCTCGACACCCCCGAGGCGCTGAAGGCGAGCGTCGGCACGGACCGCGTGCAGATCTCCACGCCCGACGACCCCGCCGCGATCGCCGCCCTGCGCGAGCGCTTCGACATCGAGGCCACCGTCGCCGAGGGCGCCGTCACCTTCGGCGTCCCCGACGGCGAGCAGTTCGTCCCGCGCCTGTTCGCCGAGCTCGGCCAGCCGATCCGCTCGGTCTCGGTCTCCCGCCCTTCGCTCGACGACGTATTCATGTCCTACACCGGCACCACGATCCGCGACGCCGAGGCGACCTCCACCGATCACATGCGCAACGTCGCACGCATGATGGCCCGCTGATGGCAACCACCGAGACCGCCCCCACCTCCGCCGCGGCGCCCGCCCACCAGGTCGCGGGGGTGCGTGTCCCGACGCGCAGCCTCGCCGGCGAGCTGCGCGCGATCCGCGTCGTGTGGCGGCGCGAGCTGATCCGCTTCTCCCGCGACCGCCTGCGGATCATCACCTCGCTCGTGCAGCCCTTCCTGTTCCTGTTCGTGCTCGGCACCGGGCTCTCCTCGCTCGTCTCCGCGAGCACCCACGGGATCAACTTCAAAACCTTCATCTACCCCGGCGTGCTGTGCATGGCGGTGATGTTCACCGCGATGTTCTCCGCCGCCTCGATCGTGTGGGACCGCGAGTTCGGTTTCCTGCGCGAGATGATGGTCGCCCCCGTGCGGCGCTCCTCGATCGTGCTGGGGAAGTGCTTCGGCGGCGCGACCGTCGCCGCCTTCCAGGGTGTGATCGTGCTCGCGATCGCCGGTCTCGTCGAAGTCCCCTACTCGCTCGGCCTGATGGCCGAGCTGTTCGCGCTGACGATGCTGCTCGCCTTCGCGATCACCGCCTTCGGCATGATGGCCGCTGCCCGCATCACTCAGATGCAGTCCTTCATGGCCCTCATGCAGATGGCGATCATGCCCATGTTCTTCATCTCCGGCGCGATGTTCTCCGTCGCCAACCTGCCCCAATGGCTAGCGATCCTCAACCGCCTCGACCCCCTCACCTATGCCGTCGACCCGATGCGCCGCGCGATCTTCTCGCACCTCGCGATCCCCGCGGCCGCGCGCCACGCGCTGGCCCCCGGCGTCACCTGGTGGGGCTGGCACGTCCCCGCCCTCGTCGAGGCCGCCGTGATCGCGTTGCTCGGGCTGGTGATGCTGGGCATCGCGATCGCCGAGTTCAGCCGCGCCGAGTGAGTACGCGACGGTCAGGGCGCCTACCGCCCGCCGCCGATCAACTGCCGCCCGCCAGGAAACGAATGGCTACGGTGTATGTGTGCGTATCCGAGTGGCGCGGCCCGACCATCCCGAGATCGCGGAGGTGATCGCCTCCGACCACTGCGTGGTGCGCTTTCGCAAGCGCCGCGGCATCCGCACACCCGGCGTGGAGGCCGTCGGGGAGGCGTTGCAACAGACCTTCGAGGACGCCGACCTCACGCGCTGGGCCCCCACCTGGGTCGACACCAGCAGGCGGACCCAGATGTGGGCGCTGCTCGACGACCTCGCTTTCCCGCTGACTCCCGCCGGAGAGCCCGGCGCCTGGCTGGCCACCACCTGCCTGGTCCGCGGCCAAGTCTGACGCCACCCGGCGTCTGCCCACGTGCCACCAGCACGCGGACATCCACCGTGCGACGTCAGTCGGTCAGCTCACCACGTGCCACCAGCACACGGAGGAGTCGCGGGCCGGGGTAGGCTGCGCACGTGGCCGACCCCGATGTCCACAGCGCCTACCGCCGGGCCGGCGTCGACTACGCCGTGCTCGACGCCGGCAAGCGCCGGGCGCTCGATGAGGCGCTCGCCACATCCCGCTGGCTGGCCGCCGCGGGCGCTCGCGCCGTGGACGAGTCACGCGGGGAGCCGGCCTTCGTGCTGCGCTTCGCCGGCACCACGCTCGCGTTCGTGCTCGAGACGCTCGGCACCAAGTCGATCCTCGCCCGCGAGTACCACGAGCTCGCCGGCGTCAACCGCTTCGACCACGTCGCCTACGACGCCGTCGCGGCCGTCCTCAATGACCTCGTCTGCGTCGGCGCGCTGCCGCTCGTCCTCAACGCCTACTTCGCCACCGGCTCGAGCGCCTGGTACGAGCGCGCCGAGCGCGCCGACGCGCTGCTCGCGGGATGGCGCCGCGCCTGCGACGACGCCCAGTGTGCCTGGGGCGGGGGCGAGTCGCCCTCGCTCGCCGGCCTGCTCGCGCCCGCGGAGATCGAGCTCGCCGGCTCCGCGCTCGGCTTCGTGCCGCCCCCCGGCGAGCCGCTGCTCGGCGAGGGCCTTGTGCCCGGCGATGAGATCGTGCTCGTCGCCTCCTCCGGCCTGCACGCCAACGGCGCCTCGCTCGCGCGTGGGGTAGCCGCGCGGCTTCCCGAGGGGCTGCTGACCGAGCTGCCCGCGCAGTCGCGGGGAACTGGTGGGTCCGGGGGCGCCGATGAGGCGGGGGGTCCTGGCGGGGTTACCTTCGGCGAGGCGCTGCTGGCGCCCTCCGTGCTCTACGTAGAGCTCGTCCGCCGGCTGCTCGGCGACGCACAAGTGCCGCTCACCTACCTCTCCCACATCACCGGGCACGGCCTGCTCAAGCTGATGCGCCCCCGCCGCGAGCTTACCTACCGGATTCACTCACTGCCCCCTGTGCCGCCCGTGCTTGCGTTCCTCGCCGCGCAAGCTGGAATGGACCCCGCCGCCGCCCACAGCACGCTGAACATGGGCGCCGGCTTCGCCGTCTACTGCCGCCCCGGCGCCGGCGCGCGCGTGGTGGAGCACGCCCGCGAGCTCGGCCTCGGCGCGCTCCTCGCCGGCGCCGTCGAGGAGGGGCCGCGCCGGGTTGTCCTCGAGCCCGTGGGTGTCACCTTCGCGGGGGACCAGCTCGCGCTCGCGCCGGATTCGAGCCGCCGCCCACACGGCAAGCGCTCCTGAACCTCGCCGGCCGTGCGCGCGCCGGTATGGCGACCCGCCCACCCGTGGAAGGCCCCATGCGTCCGGCCGTGGGGTAGGAGGCCCCACGCCCGCCACCTCGGTGCCGACCGAGCCCGCGCGGACGATCACAAATGCTCACCCTGGCATCTCCGGCTGCGCTTGCCGAGCGTCCGTTCGGTCTCCCACAGGGCCTCCGCGAAGATCGCGATTCCCCGCTCCAGGAGCTCGCGGGTGATCACCAGCGGCGGCAGGAAGCGCGCGACGTTGCGGTAGTGGCCTCCCGTCTCGATGATCAGCCCCTTTTCGCAGCACCTTCTGCGCACCGCGTCGGTGAGCTCGGCCCACGGCTCGCGGCTCTCGCGGTCGCGCACCAACTCCACCCCGATCATCAGCCCGCGCCCGCGCACCTCCCCGACCGCGGCCAACTCCCCCGCCGCGCTCGCCTCGCGCAGCAGTCCGATCGCGTCCTCGCCCATCCTGCGTGCGTGCCCGGGGAGGTCGAGCTCCTGCATCACCTCGATCGCCTTGGCGCCCGCCGCCATCCCGACCTGGTGCCCGCGGAACGTCCCGATGTGCGCGCCCGGCTCCCACGTGTCCAACGCCTCGTCGTATGCGATCGCCGACAACGGGTACCCGATCCCCCCGATCGCCTTGGCCACCACGACCACGTCGGGCGTGACCCCGTCGTGCTCGCACGCGAACATCGCCCCCGTCCGCCCGAACCCGGTCTGGATCTCGTCGACGATCAGCGGGACCTCGTGGCGGCGGGTGATCTCGCGCACTCGCGCCAGCCACCCCGCCGGCGGGACGACCGTGCCGCCCTCCCCCTGGATCGGCTCCACGATCACACCCGCGGGCTTCGGCAGTCCGCTGTATGGGTCCTCCAGGGAGCTCTCCAACAGCTGCACACACGCCGTTCCGCACGACTGCGGGCGCAGGCCCAGGGGGCACCGGTAGCAGTATGGGAAAGGCATGAAGTGCACCGGGGTGTCCGTCGGGCCCCCGCACGCCACGTCGCTGGTGACCGTCAGGGCGTCCGCGGTCATCCCGTGGTATGAGCCCTGGAAGGCCACGACGGCGCGGCGGCCCGTGTGGGCGCGCACGAGCTTCAGCGCTGCCTCCACCGCGTCCGAGCCGGTCGGCCCGCCGAAGTGGATGCGCGCCGTGCGCGCCAGGGCGCCCGGCAGCACCTGCTTGAGGCGGTGCATCAACGTGAGCTTCGGGGCCGTGGGGAAGTCCAGGGCGTGCACCATCCGCTGCTGCTGCTCAGTCGCGGCGCGCGCCACCGCCGGGTGGCCGTGGCCGAGGTTGAGCGTGCCCGCGCCGGCGAAGAAGTCCACGTACGTGTTGCCATCCACGTCGCGCACCGTCGCCCCCCTCCCCTCCTCGAAAGCGACCGGGATCGCGCGGGGGTAGGCGCGCGCGCGGCTCTCGATCGCCGCCTGTTCGGCCAGCATCCGCTGCGAACGCAGCCCCGGCACCGGGCCTCTGATCGCGGGCGCCGGCGCGAAGTGCAGTCGCTCGAACGGCTCCCTCGGAGGCGCCGGCGCTCGATGCGTGACCGTGCTCACCGCGCGCCCCACCCCGCCACCGCGGCCTGCCCCAGTGCCACCCCGCCGTCGTTGGCGGGGACGAGGCGGTGGGAGTGCACCGCGAAGCCCGCGCCTCCCAACGCCGCGTGGCAGCCACGCAGCAGCAGCTCGTTCTGGAACACCCCGCCGCTCAGCACCACCCGCTCGATCCCCGTCCGTTCACGGATCGTCTCGCACGTGCCGCGCACCATCTCGATCACTGTGCGGTGGAAGCGCGCGCTCAGCTGCGCCACCGTCACATCCCTGCGCCTCAGCTCCCGCACGAGCTCGCGCACCATCGGCCGCGTGTCGATCCGCCACGGCCACGGCTCCGGGCCGAGCAGCTCCCACGCAAACGGCCTGACGGCCGTGCCCGACGGCGCCAGCTGCTCCAGTTCGATCGCCGCCTGCGCTTCGTAACGGCAGCGCTCGCGCACCCCGAGTATCGCCGCGACCCCGTCGAACAGCCGCCCCATGCTCGACGTCCATGGCGAACGCACTCCCGTCTGGAGCATCCGCGCGAGCACCCTCCGCTCCTGTGAGTCGCGCTCGCTCACGACCGGCAGGTCCAACTCGTGGAGGTCCTCGCCATACGCCTCCCACAGCAGCGCCACCGCCACCCGGTATGGCTCCTGCACCGCCCTGTCGCCACCGGGCAGCCGGAAGTACGCGAGGTGGGCCGCACGCTCGAAGCCCGCGTAGTCGCCCACCAAGAACTCGCCCCCCCACACGTTGCCGTCGGTCCCGTACCCCGTGCCGTCGAACACCACCCCCACCACCGGCTCGGTCAGCCCGTGCTCGCACATGCACGCCGCCATGTGCGCGTGGTGGTGCTGGACCGCCACCGTCGGCCTGCCCTCCTGCGCGAGCGCCCACCTCGTGCTCCTGTATCCGGGGTGCGCGTCGTGCGCGATCACCTCCGGCTTCACCTCCAACAGCCTCGTCATCTGCTCGATCGCGTGCTCGAAGGAGCGCCACGTCGCCTCGTTCTTGAGATCGCCGATGTGGTGGCTGAGAAACAGCTCGCGCCCGCGCGTCACGCACACCGTGCTCTTCAGCTCCGGCCCCACCGCGAGCAGCGGGGGCAGCTCGAAGGGCGCCCTCACCGGCTCCGGCGTGTACCCGCGCGCGCGGCGGATCGGGACCGCCTGACTGCGGGGTTCCGTGTGGCCGATGCTCACCGAGCACACGATCGAGTCATCCACGCGAGTGTGTATCTCGCGCTCGCCGACCAAGAACGCATCCGCGATCCCCGCGAGGCGCTCCAGCGCGTCCGCGTCGCGGAACGCGATCGGCTCGTCGGTTACGTTGCCGCTGGTTGCCACCAGCGCGTCGAAGCCGCCCTCGAAGAGCAGGTGGTGCACGGGGGTGTACGCGAGCATCGCCCCATAGGAGCGGTTGCCCGGCGCGATCCCCGCGGCGAGCTCCTCGGCGGCGCCGTCCCTGCGCTTGCGCACGAGCACGATCGGCCGCTGCGGGCTACTCAGCAGCTGCGCTTCATGCTCCTCCACGAGCGCATAGCCCCGCACAGCCTCCAAGGTGGGAGACATCACCGCGAAGGGCTTCTCCTCGCGGCGCTTGCGCCGGCGTAGCCTCGCCACCGCCTCCTCGTTGCGAGCGTCGACCATCAGGTGGTATCCCCCCAGCCCCTTGACCGCCACGATCGCACCTTCGCACAGCAACGCGATGGCCCCTTCGATCGGGTCGGGGGGGTCGGTTCTGGGACAGACCAACGCCACCCGCGGGCCGCACTCCCAGCACGCGGTCGGCTGGGCGTGGAAGCGCCGGTCGCGGACGTCGTGGTACTCCCGCTCGCAGCGCTCGCACATCGGCCACGCCGCCATCGTCGTCATCGCGCGGTCGTACGGGACGCCGCGGACGATCGAGTACCGGGGGCCGCAGTTGGTGCAGTTGATGTATGGGTACCGGTGGCGGCGGTCCGTTGGATCGAGCATTTCCCGTACGCACTCCTCGCACACGCACGTGTCGGGTGCGACTCCCGTGCTCGCCCGCGCGGAGCCGTGCTCGCTCACGTGGATCTCGAAGCTCTGCACGCGACGCTCCTCGTGGCGGCGCTCGAGCAACGCGACGGACTCGATCCGCGCGAGCGCCGGGGCGCGGGTGCGAACCTCCACGATGAACTCCTCCAGCACACCCGGCCGGCCCTGGACCTCCAGCACCACGCCGTCGGAGTCGTTGCGCACCCATCCCCCCACCGCGTGGCGCTCGGCGGTGCGGAACACAAACGGCCGGAAGCCCACTCCCTGGACGACTCCGCGGATCTGATAGCGCCGCGTCTCGAGCGCGGTGGCGGGGCGGGCGGGACCCTTCAACACAGCCTCGGCAGCTCCGCGCCGTATAGGAGCTCGACTGCCGTCTCGGCGCCGTCCGCGCGCACCATCCTCACCGGGCTGCCGGCCGCAGCTCGGCCGGAGCGCTCGCGCACCGCCCCGACGACCTGCGCCGCGCGGCCGTGGGGGTGCCAGCGCACGAGTTCGAGGATCTCCGCGGCGGCCTCCTCCGCGACGAGCATGCAGATGTTGCCCTCGTTGGCGAGGTACATCGGGTCGACCCCCAACATGTCCGCCGCCATCGCGGTCTCGCGCTGGATCGGCAGCTGGCACTCCTCGATTTGGATCGCCACCCCGGCGCCGCCGGCGAGCTCGTTGAGCACGGTCCCCAAGCCCCCGCGGGTGATGTCGCGCATACAGTGCACCTGCGGGGCGTACTCCTCCAGCACGTTCCACACCATGCCGTCCAGCGGCGCACAGTCGCTGAGCACGCGCTCCTCGAAGCCGAGGCCCTCGCGCAGGGAGAGGATGTGGATGCTGTGGTTGCCCAACCACCCCGTGACGATCACCGCGTCCCCGGGACCGACCCTGTCCACCCCGAGCTCCACCTCGCACTCGAACACCCCGACGCCGGCGGTGTTGATGAAGAGCTTGTCGACCTCCCCCGCCCGCACCACCTTGGTGTCGCCCGCCACCACCTCCACGTGCGCCGCGACGGCGGCCTCGCGCACGGAGTCGAGCACCCGCTCCAGGTCGGCGATCGGGAAGCCTTCCTCGAGCACCAGCGACAGGGTCAGGTAACGCGGGACCGCGCCGCTCACCGCGAGGTCGTTGACGGTGCCGCACACCGCCAGCTTGCCGATGTCCCCGTTGCCGAAGAAGATCGGGTCGACCACGAACGAGTCGGTGCTCACCGCGATCCTGCTGGAGTCGAGCTCGATCACCGCGCTGTCCTCCATCCGCCCCGCGTGTACCGCCCCCAGGCGCGGCGCGATCAGCTCCGCGATCAGCTCCTGGCTCATGCCCCCGCCGGTGCCGTGGTCGAGCTGGATCACCTTGCCGGTCATGGGATCGGGACGACGCTGAACTCGGGCAGGCTGTCCTGCGCGATCGCCGCCGCCAGCTCAGCGGTGGACATGATCGTGGCGCAGTAGGACCCCAACCACTCCAGCGCCCGCGCCTGGTCCTCGGGCCGCGCGGAGACGACCGCGTCGGGGGGCACGATCACGTTGTAGCCGCGGAAGTACGCGTCCGCGGCGGTGGTCTGCACGCAGATCTGGGTCTGCATCCCAGTGATGACCACTGTGTCCACGCCCATCTCTAGGAGGCGGTCGTGCAACTCGGTCTCGTAGAAGCCGCTGTCCTTGTGCTTCTCGACCACCACGTCGCCCGCGGCGAGGAACTCCTCCACGATGCGCGCCCCCTCCGAGCCCCTCGTGACGGGCAACCACCCGTCATAGCGCTCCGCGTGGGGGTCGTCTTCGAGGTTGATCAGCTGCAGGTGCACCACCGGCACTCCCAACGTGCGCATGTCCACGAGGAAGCGCTGCATCTGCGCCGTAAACGCCGCCACCGCCGCCCTGCGCTCGTCGTTCTTGTTGACGAGGTCGTACTGAAGATCGTTTGTCAGGACCGCACAGCGAGCCACCGCGTATCTCCCTCCTTCTCGTCAGCCAGACGGAACCGCCCCACGCCCTGGGCTCCTGGGAGCAGATGTGGGGCGGCCGTCCGGAGTCTGGCAGGACATCAAGCAATCATCAAGATATCGGACGCATTTGGGCTTTCTGGACTTCTCATCGGCTATCCGCTAGCGTCGATCATCATGAACAGTCCTCGACTCGACGCAACCTCCGCAACCTCTCCGGCGTTTGCAGGAGTTTCCACTTCAAGCGACCACGCGCTTTCCAGGCCCGCGGCCCCCGTGAAGCCGGCCCCCAGTAGCCCCATTTCGTTCCCCACTCGCGGCGCCGACTACGACCCCGCCCCGATCGAGGCCCGCTGGCAGGCCGCGTGGAGGGAGGCCCGCGCGTTCGCCGTGCCCCCGCCGCAGGACGAGCGCGAGCCGGCGTACGTGTTCGCGGGGTGTCCCTTCACCTCCGGGGACGCCCACATGGGACACATTCGCAGCTACACGATCGCCGACGCCTACGCCCGCTTCCTGCGCGCCCGCGGCCGCGCAGTGCTGTTCTCGTTGGGCTTCGACTCCTTCGGGCTGCCCGCCGAGCTCGAGGCGCAGCGGCGCGGCATCTCCCCGCAGGAGTGGGTGGCGCGCTGCTGCGAGCGGATGCGCGGCCAGTTCGAAGCGCTGGGGTACTCGTGCGACTGGGAGCGCTCCTTCGTCTCCTCCGAGCCCGCCCACTACCGCTGGACGCAGTGGCTGTTCCTGGCGATGCTCGAGCGCGGCCTCGTCTACCGGCGCGAGGCGCAGGTCAGCTGGTGCGACTCCTGCCACACGGTGCTCGCGACCCTGCAGGCCGAGGACGGCACCTGCTGGCGCTGCCACTCCGAGGTGCGCTTCGTGCGCCTGCCGCAGTGGTTCATGCGGATCACCGCCTACGTGCCCGACAACGAACGCGGCCTGGAGGCGCTCCCCGGCTGGGACAAGGCCGCGATCGGCTCCCAGCGCGCGGTGCTCGGCCGCGTGGACGGCGTGGAGCTCGACGCCACCACCTTCGACGGCGGCACGCTGACGGTCTTCACCCCCCACCCCGAGGCGATCGCGCAGGCGGCGTTCGTGGCGCTCTCCCCGGCGCACCCCGAAGTGGACCGCTGGCTCTCGGAGCCCGGGGTCGCCGAGCAGCTGGCCGCCGTCCGCGAGGCGGGTTGGCGCCGCGCGGACCGCGACGCCGAGCAGGTCCCGGTGGTCGTGACGGGCGCGCTGGCCACCGTCCCGGGGGTGGCGGGGATGCTGCCGATCGTAATCTCCCCGCTCGTCGACGCCCGCTTCGGACCGACCGCGGCGCTCGGCATCCCGGAGCGCGACCCCACCGACGCCTCGATCGCCCAGCGGCTGCCCGCGCCGGCGGGGACGGCATGGAAGGCCGCCAAGACCAGCGCCACCCCGCGACCGGCCGTGCGCTATCGCGCGCGCGATTTCCCGATCTCCCGCCAGCGCGCGTGGGGCGCGCCGATCCCCCTGATCCACTGCCCCGCCTGCGGGACAGTACCGGTGCCCTTCGAGGACCTGCCCGTGCGGCTCCCCGAGGACCTGCAGCTCGCCGGCGAGGGCGGCAACCCGCTGGCGAGCCGCCCCGACTTCTACGAGTGCTCCTGCCCGCGCTGCACCGGCCCGGCGAAGAGGGAGACGGACACGATCGACTGCCACGTGGACGGGATGTGGATGTGGATGCCGATCTGCGTGCCCCCCGAGGGCCGCGCCACCGCCATGTTCAGCCACCCCGACTACGCCCGCTGGCTGCCGGCCGAGCAGATCGTGTGGGGCGCGGACGCCGGCGGCTACATGTTCGACCAGCGCCTCGTCGGCAAGGTCCTGCAGGACCTCGGCCAGCTGCCCGCGCTGCCCGACCGCGAGCCGTTCGCGAAAGCGCTGATGCACCAGATGATCCGCCTGGAGGGCCGCAAGATGTCAAAGCACCTCGACAACGTGGTCGACCCCGCCGAGTTGGTCGAGCACGTCGGCGCCGACACGGTGCGCCTCGCGGTCCTCCACGCGGCCTCCCCCGGCCGGGCCTTCAACTGGAACGACCAGCCGGTGCGCTACTGCCAGATCTTCCTCAAGCGGCTCTACGGCTACGCCGAGGGGCGTCTGAGGGAGTGGAGCCCCCCCTCCCCGTCCCGCGCGCCCGAGGCGCGGATCGACACCTCCGAGAAGCTGCGCCGCCGCCTGGCCAACTGGTGCCGGGTGGCGTGCGCAAAGGTGGCCGAGAACCTCGAACGCCTCGAGCTGCAGCGCGCCGCCCACAACGCGATGCTGCTGCTCACCCGCATCGGAGACTTCGAGCAGCGGGCGCTGCGCCAGCGCGGCGGGGAGCTCGAACCTGCCGACCGCGAAGCCATCGTCGCCGCGCTACTGCTGCTCACGCAGCTGCTCGCCCCGCTCACCCCGCACATCGCGGAGGAGCTCTGGTCGCTGGCGGGCCACACGACGCTGGTCAGCGACGCGCCGTGGCCGGGTCAGGAGGAGGCGATGCCTAGCAGCAGGTGAGTTCACGCGCGTCCGTAGCTCAACAGGTCAATGGCAAAGCGAGTATCCGGTGAGGGAGGGAGCCGTGCGAGCCATCCAACCGGCGGCCTCACTGCCAAGCCGGCGGCTCTACGCCGCGTGTGTTGCGGTCACGGCGCCTACATCCACCAGAGAAATCGAAGCCTAAGAGCAGCGGCCTTTGGAGCCGCAGATACGGGTTCGAGCCCCGTCGGACGCATGGGGGGAATCCCTTGCCATGCAGGGTTTTCCCGCTTCTTAGGGCTGGCTTGGGTACCAATGGGGTACCAATTCGCGGACGAAACGATGGCTGCTCGGAGGACCGCACTAAGCGGGACGATGATGCCGGTTGTTGCACTGCTCCCAGACGTGTCGCAAGGTCGTGGCAAGCGGTTAAAACGACCAGAAACAGCTGGAGCCTACTCAAGCAACCCGTAGCCAGCCCCTGTCGCTCAGCCACCTGGCCGGGGTGTCTGTATGGCTCTGGACAATTGCGTGGCCGGTTTTGGGTGTTCGCGGTCTATGTATATGTGCGCAGACGAAAAGACAGGCCCAGGCGTTGGAGTTGTCCCGGTGGGAGGCCCTCGTCGCTGGGTCCTCCCGGCGGCTGTAGCCGTAGCGCTGGCTTTGCCGTTGGGTCGTTTGCGATCGGCAAGTTTGGGGCCTGGGTTTCTGGCTTTGTTGTGGGGGGTTCGGGGTGTTGGGCCGCGCCCGACTCTTTCTCTCTCGTCTCCCTGGTTATTGGTCTTGCGTTCGCGCTGTTCTTGTTGGCGCCTTGTGCCCGGGGGGCCTGTCGATGAGTTCTTCTCGCTCCGCTGGCCGTGATCGTGTCGTCCGGCCTCGTCGTCGCTGCGATCCGAACGGCGCGGCGCTCACGGCCTTGGATCGTCGTGTGCTCGCTGTGCTGTGCGCTCACCGGGTGGTGACGCAGGAGCAGCTTGGGCGGCTGTTCCCGGAGGTCCCGGAGCGCACGCTGCGCTACCGCACGCGCCGCCTGCACGATCTGGGGCTGGCCGGGCGTAGCCGCCCGTACATCGAGCGGGGCTCGGCTCCGAATCATCATTGGCCGACGCGGCACGCGGACTGCTTGATGCGCGGGGACCCGGCGCCGAGGGGCGGGGAGCGCCAGCGGCCCAGCCCGATCTTCCTTGCGCACGCCGCGGCGCTCACCGACCTGTACGTCACGCTCGCAACCGGAGCCGAGACGGTAGGGTTGAGCTTGGAGGGCTACTGGCGGGAGCGCGAGGCCCGCGAGGCGTTCGAGCACAGTGGGCAGGCGCGGGCGGTCGCGCCGGACGCGCGGGTACTGCTGGTCGATGGGGAGGGCCGGGAGCTGCTCGCGTTCGTGGAGGTCGATCTCGGCACGATGTCCCACGCGCGGCTGCGGCAGAAGGCCGAGCTGTACGCGGCCTACACGGACGCCGCCGCGTGGAAGGGGCGGCATCGGTTCTTGCCCGCGCTGCTGTTCTTGACGACCAGCGATATAAGAGCGCGCCGGTTCCTCAAGACCCTGGAGGGCACGCTCTCCTATCGCCGGCGGGGCCGAGGGCGCCGTGCGTTCGTCGCCGCCGCGGGCGGGGTCGCGTTCACGCCCGGCTGGCTGCTCGATGGACGATGTCTCGCGGACTTGGACGGCGATACCGGCCTCGTGCTGCTCGACGCGCTGAACCGCGCGCGTGCCCCGTATGAGCAGGCGGTCGCCTACCGGCGGGAGCGCCGAGAGGCCGAAGAGGAGCAGCGCCGGGTGCTGTGCGAGAACCCCGAGGCGATGCGCGAGCACCTACGCAACAAGCGACATGCGCTCGCCGGGTACACCGCGGCGCTCGGGTCGCTGGGGGAGCGGACGATCGCGCTGCTCCTCGCCTCCAGCGCGCGGCTATCGCCGGATGAGCGCGGGGTCCTGCGAGTCATAGCGCGGGACCTTGACGAGGCGCTGCTCGAGCCCGATGTGCACCGGCTCCCGCAGCCGGGCGCCGCGGTGGCCGGCGAGGTCGTGCTGCTCACCGACCACTACCGCGCCATTCAGCGCCAGGAGATCAAGACGCTCGCCGGGCGCTGCGGGTCACTGCCGTCTCTGCGTCTGGCTTGGGGTCTGCTGCAAGGCGGCGGGCTGCTCGACCCCGACGCGCTCGCCCGGCTTCCCGAGGACGCCGAGCGGGGTCTCCTCGGCCGGCGTGAGCAGCACGAGCGCCGCGCCGGGTACCTGGACTCGCGCGAGCACGCCGCGCGGCAGATCGTCAAGCGCACAGGGCCGCTCGGGCGGCTCACCCATCGCCCGGAGGACTTCTACCTGCAGATCGACCGGGAACGGCTGAGGGTCTGCACGCGCTGCCGGGAGACGGTTTACCCCCAGGCGCGTCAGGCCCGCAGCTATGGCTCCGGCAGCTACGACGCGCCGCCAGCTTGCCACTACTGCGGCAGCGGACACGGGACCGAGCCCTACAGCGAAACCCCACCCCCAAACACAGAAAGCGAGGCCCACCAATGAACACCACGGACAAACAGACCGACGCCACGCAGAGCGCGTGTGTCACTCCGGGCAGGCGCCGCGCTGCCAGCCCACGCGGGGGCCGTAGGCCGCGTGAGGCGCGGGCGAGGGATGCGTGCCAGCGCCGCCGACTGCTGGCCGCCGAGCTCGCCACGCTTATCGGCCAGCAGATCACCCCGCCGTTGCTCGATACCCGCCAGGCCGCCGCGATCCTGAACGTCCCGCCGTCATGGATCGCCGCCGAGGCCCGCGCCGAGCGAATCCCGCACATCCGCCTCGGCCGCTACGTGCGGTTCAACCGCGAAGAGCTGACCGCATGGTGCGAGAGCCGCATCGTCGGCCCGCGAGCAAAACGCAGACCCACGGCGTGAGCGGCGACGGGCGGGCGTGGGCGTGGCCTCCCTGCGTCAGCTTCTCGGCGAACCCTCGTCTTCGGCGCGGTCGATCGCGTCGGCGAGCTTGTGCAGGTCGGCGCCGAGGGCGCGCAGGAGCCGGCGGAGAGTGTGCCAGCGGGCGCCGCGATGTCCGTTCTCGAGCTGGGAGACGTATGTGACGCCGATGCCGGCGCGGGCGGCCACCTCCTCCTGTTTGAGGTCGGCTTGGTCGCGCAGATCCCGTAGCGCGCGGCCGAGGATGCGGTGGTCATCGGCGTCGCCTGGCTCATCTTTAGACATTGCAAACGTGGCTAACTTTTGCTACGC
Organism: uncultured Solirubrobacterales bacterium; assembly: GCA_963715925.1. Taxonomy (GTDB): domain Bacteria; phylum Actinomycetota; class Thermoleophilia; order Solirubrobacterales; family Solirubrobacteraceae; genus Palsa-744. The sequence goes on from OY970282.1 coordinate 1,400,703, forward strand.
TGGGTCGACCGAACATACAAGTTGGCGCCCGCGCGGGGGTAACCGCCGGGCGCCGTGGCACCGAGAGCGTCAACTCCCGGCGCAGCAGACACCCTATCCGCCGAGATGGGGTGCCTTCCTCGCCAGAGCAGCCCTCCCGGGGCCTCCGACCTAGGAGGAACCGAAGATGACCGACGAGCACCGGCAGAGCAAATGGACCGATGAGGAGCAGGCGGAGCGCGCGATCGTGCTGCAGGTGCTCCGAGACGACCGCGACGAGCGGTGGACGCCGACGGAGCTGGAGGCCGAGATCGAGGATCGCGGCGCGCAGGCCATCGCCGAAGCGCTGGGGCGGCTGGAGGCCGAGGGCGCGGTGATCCTATGTGGAGAGCACGTGCTGGCGTCACGGTGCGCGAGCCGCATGGACTATCTCGGGCTGGTGACGATCTGATGCCCCGTCGATCCTATGGGACCGGCGCACTGTTCGAGCGGGCTGACAGCGCAGGGCGTGTGAGCTGGTACGGCAAGTGGCGCCACAACGGGGTGCAGGTCAAGCGCCGGATCGGCCCGAAGCGCACGGAGGGCTCGCGCGAGGGGCTCACGCGGCGGGCGGCGGAGGCTGAGCTGCGCCGGCTCATCGGCGAGGTCAAGCCGGCGGTGCCGGCGTCCGAGGCGCTGACGATCGGCGAGGTAGGCAGGCGCTACGTTGCCCACCTGGAGCGGGCGGGGCGCAAGCTGTCAACGCAGTTGTCTGTGGAATCAGTGCTGCGCATCCACCTCGAACCGTTCTTCGGGGATCGCGCCATCGACTTTGTGACACACGAGGACGTGGTGGACCTGATGGCGCTAATGGAGAACGGGGGCATCGCCCCGAAGACGATCCGCAACTACCTCGGCACGCTCGGCGCTCTCTTCAACTACGCCAAGGGTCCCCGCCGCCGATGGGCGACATCGAACCCGTGCGAAGGGATCGAGCTACCAGCGGTCCCGGAGCACAACGGCTTGCGCTATCTCGAACTCGACCAGCTCGACGCGCTCGTGACAAACGCGCAGGCCGGCCCATATGAAGCGCTGGACCGGGCGATGTACCGCACGGCTGCGATGACCGGCCTACGGCTCGGCGAGTTGATCGCCCTGCGCTGGCGCGACGTGGACTGGACCGCGAGCGCGATTCGCGTGCGGAGCAACTACGTCTGCGGAGAGTTCGGCACGCCGAAGTCCAAGCGCTCAACCCGCAGCGTGCCAATGGCCGACCAGCTCGCAGGCGAGCTTGAGCGCTACTACCAGTCCAGCGGCGAACCGGCCGACGGCGAACTCGTGTTCCCGCGCCCCGATAGCGGCGGGCCGCTCGACAAGTCAACGACACTGCGTCGGATGCGCCTCGCGCTGAAGGCCGCGGGCTTGGACGAGAGCCATCGCTTTCACGACCTGCGACACACGTTCGGGACGGCGATGGCGGCGGCGGGCGTGCCGATGCGGACCTTGCAGGAGTGGATGGGCCACCGCGACATCCAGACGACCCAGCGCTATGCCGACTACGCACCCCGGACACGCGATGCCGAGCTGGTGGCCGCGGCGTTCAGTTCGCCGACTGTGACCTGCGACCAGGTGTCGATCTGATGACCGGCCGCGTGCCTATCGTGAGACTCCCTCCTGTCGAGCTGAGAGAACAACTCGCCGCCGCCCGCCTGGCGGGCGCAAGCTTCGACCAGGCGTGGCCGGCTGCGCTTGAGGCCGCGGTGAACGCCTCTCAGTGGGAGCGTACGGAGTGGCGGGAAGTGCTCTCAGGCATAGTCGAGGCGTGGCGCGCAGGATGGGAGCGCCAGCCTGCCACAAGGCCGGAGCGAGCACTAACCATGCTCGTCATGCCCGGTGGGGAGCCGCTGCCCGAGCGGGCCTGCGAGCATTGCGGCGACCAGATACCGCCAGAGCGTGGTAAGCACGGCCTGCCGCCACGGTTCTGCTCGGATCGCTGCCGGCTGCGCGCCACCCGCCTCCGCGAAAAAGGGCGCGAGCGACGGCATAGGGATGGACGTGCAGCCCGGGGCGCTGCGGGACGAACTCGCTCATCAACCTAGCGACGCCGAGGTACCATCTGGGGTACCAATCTGAGCGAATCTCAGGTGATCCCCCCGAGCGGAGCGCCCCGGATTTACTGGAGACGAGCCCATAGACGCCCAGGTTGCGGGTTCGAGCCCCGTCGGACGCATACGAGAGCGCCATCCCAGTGGAGGCGTGCAGGCATCCCGGTACCGGATCTCAGCCTCCTATACGATCCCGCCGCGTGGAGCGCACAGCGATAGCCGAACTCCAAGCGAAGGTGGGCGAGAGCGTGCGCCTGCGCGGGTGGGTCAATGCGGTGCGCGACCAGAAGCGCATGCAGTTCGTGATCCTGCGCGATGAAACCGGGCTCGCGCAGGTGGCGCTGGAGAAGAGCGACCCTCCGAGCGAGCTCAACCAGGGGGTCTCGGAGCTGACGGCGGAGTCCGCGGTCACGCTCACCGGCACCGTGGTGGCCGACGAGCGCGTGAAGCTCGGGGGGATCGAGGTGCGCCTGGAGACCCTGGAGGTCGACTCCGCTGCCGAGCCCGAGCTGCCGGTCACGCCGGAGTCGGCACTCGACAAGCGGATCGACTGGCGCTACATCGACCTGCGCCGGCCCGAGGAGCGGCTGATCTTCGAGGTGCAGAGCACCGTCGAGCACGCGATGCGCGAACACTGGCGCAACCAGGGCTTCATCGAGCTGCACACTCCCAAGTTCATGGGCTCCGCGAGCGAGTCCGGGGCGGAGCTGTTCAAGGTGGAGTACTTCGAGCGCACCGCCTACCTCGCCCAGTCCCCCCAGTTTTACAAGCAGATGGCGATGGCGGCCGGCTTCGGGAAGGTGTTCGAGGTCGGCCCGGTGTTCCGCGCCAACCCCTCGTTCACCTCCCGCCACGACACCGAGTTCACGAGCGTGGACGTGGAGATCTCCTGGGTCGACTCCCACGAGGACGTGATGGCCTTCGAGGAGGCCTGGCTCGAGCACGTCTTCGGGGTGGTCGCCGCCGAGCACGGCGCGGCGATCCGCGAGACCTTCGGCGTCGAGGTGGTGGTGCCCTCGCTGCCCTTTCCGCGGGTGAGCCTCGCTGAGGCCAAGGAGCTGCTGCGCGCACGTGGCCACGAGCACGTCCCCGGGCCCGAGGACGACCTCGACCCGCCGAGCGAGCGGGCGCTCTCGGCGATCGTCGCCGAGCAGCACGGCCACGAGTTCGCGTTCATCACCGACTACCCCACCTCCGTGCGGCCCTTCTACCACATGCGCCACCCCGACCGGCCCGACCTCACTCGGAGCTTCGACCTGTTGTGGCGCGGCATCGAGATCACCACCGGCGCCCAGCGCGAGCACCGTCTCCCCGTGCTGCTGCAGCAGGCGCGCGAGAAGCGGGTGGAGGTCGAGCCGATCCAGTACTACCTCGACTTCTTCCGCTACGGCGCCCCACCCCACGGCGGCTTCGGCTTCGGGCTCACCCGGCTGTTGATGCAGATGCTGGGGCGGGACAACGTGCGCGAGGTCACCTTCCTCTACCGCGGACCCAACCGCCTGGAGCCGTAGGCAGCCCACGCGCGCGGCTGGACCGCGGCGCCGATACGCTCTAGACCGATGCTCACCATCTCGATGCAACGCGCCTGCCCCCTGCTCGCGGCCGCCCTGCTCGCCCTCGGCCTCGCCGCCTGCGGGAGCACGGTGTCCACGAGCGCCTTCAAGGGCGAAGCCCACGCGGTGGCGCAGCGCATCTCCGACTACCAGGCCGACATCGCCGCGGCGAGCGAGCAGAAGCTGTGCCGCGAAGACCTCTCCAGCGCCGTGCGCGCGCGACTGAGCACCGCGAGCGGGGGCTGCAAGCAGGCGCTCAAACGCCAGCTCGGATCGATCGACGACTACGAAGTGACCGTCGAAAAGGTCGCGGTGAGCGGCGCCACCGCGACGGCGGTCGTGAAGAGCACGTGGTCGGGCAAGGCCCGCCTCACCACGCTCGAGCTCGTCAAGCAGGGCGGCAGCTGGCGGATCGCCGGGCTCAGCGTCAAGTAACCGCCGGTACCGCGCCCGGCCCGACCCGCAAGCACTTCGTAGGAGCCGGTACCACAGCCGGACTGGGGCTCACCGGCTGCGCATCGACGAGAGCCGGCCGGGGCTGCGGTCGCTGGTGGTGCCGGGAAGCGCGACCGCAGCCCCAGATCTCCTCCCTCAAGCGGCGATGAGCTCCTCCTGCGCGCTGAAAATGAGCTCCTCCTGGAGTCCGAGGCAGCGCGCGCAGGCACGCACGTCCTCGAGCTCCACGTCGAGCGGCGCGTGGTTGGAAGGACGGAAGCCCCTGCGATAGGTGTGGTTGACCTCGCAGGCGCCGATGTGCGGAGCCAGCGCCTCGCTCGCGAGGATCAGGTCGATGCGCATCCCGTAGTCGCGGCCGTAGTGGCCTTCGCGCTGCTCCCAGCAGGTGTAGCCGTGCTCGTCGGGATGCAGCGAGCGGTAGACGTCGACGAGTTCGCCCTCGTCGAGGATCGCGCGCAGGTCCGCCCGCTCTGCGTCCCCGGTCTGGAAGGAGTCCGCGAACCACGTCGGCTCGTAGACGTCCTCGTCGGTGGGTGCGACGTTGAAGTCCCCTGCAATCAACAGCGGGTGGGAGTGCTCGTCGCAGGCCTGGCGGGCGACCGCCTCGAGGAACGCGCGCTTGCCCGCGTCGCTGCGCTCCCCGGGGGCGCGGCCCGCGGGCACGTACACCGAGCCGATCGTGATCCCCTCGGTGGTGAGCTCGATCCAGTGGCCCTCCGCCATGTGGCGGTGGCGGTCGAGGTCCATGTTGCGGTCGGTGATGCGGTGGTCCTCGCGCACCAGGACCGCGACGCCTCCCCCGTGCTGACGGCCGGGGCTGTGGCGCGACTGGTAGCCCATCTCGCGCATCCGCTCGCGCGGGAAGTGCCACTCCGAGCAGCGGGTCTCCTGCAGGCACACCACGTCCGGGCGCTCGCAGGTCAGCAGCTCGATCACGCGCGGCCAACGCGCCCGGATCCCGTTGACATTCCAGCTGACCACTCGCATGTCCTCGGTCATCGTCATCTCCCACGCTCCCCTGTGAGTAACGAATAAACTATGCCTTACACAGCGGCACGATAGATCAGACTCTTAGAGACGTCCAGGTACTCAAAGGCCGAACTTGTGGGAGTGAGTTGGACGTTTTGGCACAGCGATGGTTTTGCCTCATCATTGATAGGGGCTATCGACCCGCCGCGACTGTTGCCGTAGGTGAGCCTTTTGGGGATCGTCCGCGTGAGTGGGTGAGGCAGCGGAGGCGAGTGGCGCGGAGCCTCCGTGCCCCGCCCCCGCGCAAGCGTGCCGTCCGCAGCAGCCTCTACCTTCAGGCCCATGCTCATCAACGAGCTGACAGACGGCATGGAGATCGACCAGGTGCTGCTGGTGCGCCAGCTCGAGCGCCGCCCGCGTCGCGACGGCGGCGACTACCTGCGCCTGCTGGTAGGCGACCGCACGGGAGCGGTGCCGACAATGGTGTGGGAGGGTTTGGAGCAGACCGAAGCGTTGGCGCGCGCGGGGGAGCCGGTACACGTGCGGGGGCGCTACGCCGTGCACCCTCGCTTCGGACCGCAGATCAACCTGCGCGAGCTCGCGGCCGCGCAGGACGGGAGCTTCTCGCCGGGCGACCTGCTCGACGGGCCGGCGCGTGAGGCGGGGCAGATGGAGCGCGACCTGCGCGAGCTGATCCTCACCGTCCAGGAGCCCCACTTGCGCCTACTACTGGAGCGCGTGCTCGGGGAGCGCTCGGAGATGTGGGCCGGCTACCGGGTGGCGCCCGCCGCGAAGTACTACCACCAGGCGTACCCCCACGGGCTGCTGGAGCACTGCCTCGGGGTGGCGCAGGCGGTGAGCGCGACCTCGGCGATCGGCCTGTTCAAGATCGACCGCGACGTGGCGGTCACGGGGGCGCTGCTGCACGACATCGGCAAGCTCGAGGCCTACGACACCGAGGCCGGGCAGGGCCACATCATCGACCTCACCGACACGGGCCGCCTGCACGGGGAGATCGCACTCGGGTACTACCGCATTCGGCGCGAGATCGAGGAGATCGAGGGCTTCCCCGAGCAACTCGCGTGGGCGGTGCTGCACATCATCCTCTCCCACCATGGAACGCTGGAGCACGGCAGTCCGGTGGTGCCGTGCACGCGCGAGGCGACACTGGTGCACATGATCGACAACCTCGGCGGGCGTCTTGGCAGCTTCGACCGCCTGGAGAAGGAGCTCGCCCCCGGCCGTCACTGGTCGGAACTCGACCGCGCACTCGGCGCGGCGGCGTTCTTCCCCGCCCGCCGTGAGCTCGCCGCGGACGTGCTCGAGGCCGCGTAGCACCCGGCGCCCAGCGCGGCCTTCGAGATCGGCCGGCCCCGATGTGGCTCCGAGCCGGGGGCAAACATCCGCAAATAGCGGAGCCCACCAACCGGGCCGCGATCACAGTCTCGCCGCCGGGTTCTATCTTTGGTGGATGGCGAAGGACACCGAGAAGCTGATCCGCCAGCTGTCGCTGATCTCCTACCTGATGGCCGAGCGCCGGCCGGTCACGGCGCTGGAGATCCGGCGCGACGTGGAGGGGTACAGCGCGATGAACGAGGACGCGTTCGCGCGGCGCTTCTACGCGGACCGCGCGGAGCTCGAATCGCTGGGGATCCAGCTCACGGTGGACCGGCCCGCGGACGCGGCGGCCGAGCAGGAGAGCTACTCGCTGCGTCCGGAGAGCTTCCACCTGCCCGCGATCGAGTTCACCGACACGGAGCACGCGGCGCTGCAGACCGCCCTGCACCTGCTGGACGGCGAGTTCGCCTACGCGGAGCCGCTGCGGCTGGCGCTGCAGCAGATCACCTGGGGGCGTCCGAGCCCGCTGCGCGCGCCGGAGCAGCGCTCGGTGGCGCTCGGGATCACCGCCTCGGCCGGCGGCCACGAGCTGTCAGCGCGCCTGGCGAAGGTCGAGACCGCGATCTTCCGCCAGAAGACGGTCACCTTCGACTACTACACGATGGAGCGCGACGAGCTGGGCGCCAGACGCGTGGACCCCTACCACCTACTGTTTCAGGGGGGGGAGTTTTACCTGCTCGGCAACGCCCACGAGCGCCAGGCGATCCGCGTCTTCCGCCTCTCGCGCATCCGCGGCAAAGTCGCGTACGCGACCAAGGCGGAGCACGACTTCAGACGGCCGACCGACTTCGACCCGCGCGCGTACGCCAACCGCGCGGAGTGGCAGCTGGGGGACCAGCGGGGAGTCGCGGAGATCCTGCTGTCCGAGCGGATCGCGTGGCAGATCGAGCGCCACTTCGGCCGCTACGGGGAGATCCGCGCGGCGACCGAGGGAGGGGCCGGGGAGGAGGGAGACCGGGAGGAGGGAGAGGGTGGGGCGGGGGATCGCATCATGCTGACTGGCTACGCGGTCCCGCGGATGATCGTCTCGTGGGTGTTGGGGTTGGGCGAGCACGCCCGCCTGCTGGGCCCGCCCGAGCTGGCCGAGGAGCTCGCCCGCCGCCTGGAGCTGCTGGAGCGCCGCCACACCGAGAACCCGCTCGATGAGACCGGCGGCGAGGAGGACGCCGAGCGCGCCGGAGGAGCGGCGGCGCAGGCGCACGCCACAAAGACCCGGCGGCGGCGAGCTGTGGCCCACGAGGGAGAGGAGTCCTCCGAGGAGCCGCGCCGCGTGGAGGCCGCGATCAGGCCGGAGCGCTTCGCGCGCCTGGTGACGCTCGCCGGCATCCTGATCCACGCGGGCCGCGCCGGGCAGCGGCTGGCGGTCGCTGAGCTGCAGGAGCGGCTGCAGCTCAGCGAGGAGGAGCTGCGCGAGGACATCGACGTGCTGAACGTCGTCAACTTCGGCGGGGGCTCCTACGTGCTCTACGCGGAGATCCTCGACACGGAGGAGGGCGAAGTCATCGAAGTCGACCCGGAGCCCTACAGCGACAACTTCGACCGCCCCGCGCGCCTGCTGCCGGTCGAGGCGAAGGCGTTGATCGCGGCGATCGACCTGCTCGGGGAGCACATCCCCGAGGGCTCGCTGGCCTCGGCGCGCGAGAAGATCGTCGCCGCCCTGGGAGAGGACCCGATGGAACAGGGCCTGCAAGTGGCCCACGGCGGCGGCGACGACCCCGACGTGGCTCGCCGGATCTCCCGGGCGATCGTCGAGCACCGGCTGATCGAGCTCGACTACTACAAGGAGAACGAGGACGAGTTCTCCCACCGGCGGGTCGAGCCCTACGCGCTGGTCAACGGGCGCGAGGGCTGGTACGTGGCCTCGTTCGATCCGGCGAGAGACGACGTGCGCCACTTCCGGCTGGATCGCATCAAGTGGGCCAAGGTCACCGACGAGCGCTTCGAGCCCCGCCCCGAGGTGGACCCGGCGGCCGAAGTGGACGGCTGGATGCGCACCGGCGAGGTGCAGGCCTCGCGCACGGCGCGCCTGTGGGTCTCCCCCGAGCGGGCCCGGTGGGCGCGGGAGAGCCGCCGCGTGGTGCAGGAGCGCCCCGACGGCTCGGTGGTGGTGGAGTTGAGCTTCGCGGGCGTGCAGTGGCTGGTGCGAGAGGTCCTCAAGGAAGCGGGCGACGCGGCGGTGCTCGAGCCCGAGGACGCCCGTGAGGCGGTGCTGGCCGCGGCGGTGCGCCTACGCGCGGTGCCCGCCGGCGTTGGGTGAGGTCCCCCCCAGTTCCGCTAGCCTGCCCGTCGAGGATGAGCCGGCGGGCGCAGATCAGGATGGACTCCGAGGAGGTCGCGGCGTTCCTGGCGCAGGAGCGTACCGTCGTGTGCGCGACCGTCGGGCAAAAGGGGTGGCCGCACCTGATGCCGCTGTGGTACGTGCTGCGGGCACGCTCGGGGGACAGGCCGGGGCCACAGCTGTGGTCGTGGACGTATGCGGCCTCGCAGAAGGTGCGCAACCTGGAGCGCGACCCGCGCGCGACGCTGCAGGTGGAGGCGGGGGAGCTCTACCAGGAGCTGCGCGGGGTGATGCTGGAATGCGAGGTCGCGATCCACCGGGACCTCGAGATCGTGAAAGCGTTGGGGCACGAGCTGTTCGCCCGCTACGCGGCCCCGCGCGGAGAGCCGGGTGGGCGGGCCACCGATCAGCAGCTGCCCGCGGAGGTGGGCGCGGTCGTGGACGGGCAGGCCACCAAACGAGTGGCGCTGCAGTTCATCGAGCTCGACCGCGTGACGTGGGACCACCGCAAGCTGGATGGGGTCTATTGAGATGGAGCAGCTGAAGGGACTCATACTCTCGGGCGGCAAGGGCACACGCCTACGTCCGATCACGCACACGAGCGCCAAGCAGCTGGTGCCGGTGGCGAACAAGCCCGTGTTGTTCTACGGGATCGAGGCGATGGCGCAGGCGGGGATCGAGGAGGTGGGGATCGTCATCGCGCCGGAGACCGGCCCCGAGATCGAAGCGGCGGCGGGAGACGGCTCGCGCTTCGGGGTGCGGATCACCTATGTGGCGCAGGACGAGCCACTGGGGCTCGCGCACGCGGTGCTCACCGCGGAGCAGTTCCTGGAGGGGAGCCCGTTCGTGATGTACCTGGGGGACAACCTGCTGCAAGGAGGGATCGCGGATCTCGTGGCGGCCTTCCGGGAGCACGGACCGGACGCGCTGATCCTGCTGACGCCGGTGGCCGACCCGGAGAACTACGGAGTCGCGGAGCTCGCGCCGGTGGATGAGAGTGCCCACCCACCCCAGGCGACCGGCAGGGTGGTGCGGCTGGTGGAGAAGCCGGCGCAGCCCGCGACCGACCTCGCACTAGTGGGGGTGTACATGTTCACGGCCCGCATCCACGAGGCCGCCCGGGCGATCCGGCCCTCGGCGCGGGGGGAGCTCGAGATCACCGACGCGATCCAACACATGGTGGACGGCGGCCTGCGCGTGGAGCCGCACATCGTGCGGGGCTGGTGGAAGGACACGGGCCGCCTGGAGGACATGCTGGAGGCCAACCGGCTGATCCTCGACAACATCGTGCGCAGCGTGGAGGGCGAGCTGATCGACTCGCAGGTGGACGGGCGCGTGGTGGTCGAGCACGGGGCGCGCCTGGAGCGCACACGGGTGCGCGGCCCGGCGGTGATCGGGGCGGGGGCACAGCTGCGCGACTGCTACGTGGGCCCCTACACCGCGATCGGGGAGCGGTGCTCGATCGCGGGCGCCGAGGTGGAGCACTCGATCCTGCTGGAGGGCTCCTCAGTGTGCGAACTGGACGGCCGCATGGAGTCCTCGCTGCTGGGGCGCAACGTGAGCGTGCGCCGGGGCAACAGCCAGCCGCGGGCGTACCGCTTCATGGTGGGGGACAACTCCGACATCTCGATCCTGTGAGGCACCCTTCGCCTGCGGGCCCACACCGAAATCCTCACGCAATGGAAGGCCGTGGCGGATGAAGATTTTGATCGCCGGCTCCGCCGGCATGTTGGGCCACGATGCGCAGCTCGCCGCCGAGCGCGCAGGCCACGAGCTCGTGGTGGGGGACCTGCCGGAGTTCGACATCACGGATGCCGCGGCGGTGCGCGCGTTCCTCGAGAAGCAACCGGTGGAGGCCGTCATCAACTGCGCAGCGTGGACCGATGTCGACGGGGCCGAGGCACATCGCGAGCAGGCTCACGCCGTCAACGCCGATGGCGCCGGCAACCTCGCTCGGGCCGCGGCGGCGATCAGGGTGCCGCTGCTGCACATCTCGACCGACTACGTCTTCGACGGGCAGGCACCGCTGGACGCCGACGGACGCGAGCGCGCCTACGTGGAGTCCGACCCGACCGCCCCGGCCTCGGTCTACGGCCAGAGCAAGCTCGCGGGCGAGCAGCAGGTGCTCGCGGCCTCGCCCCGCCATGCGGTCGTGCGTACGGCGTGGCTCTACGGGCTGCACGGGCGCAACTTCGCCGACACGATGCTGCGCTTGGCCGACGAGCGCGAGGCTGTGCAGGTCGTCGTCGACCAAGTCGGCTCCCCCACCTGGTCGGGGCACCTCGCGCCGGCGGTGCTGGGACTGATCGAGCGCGGCGTGAGCGGACTCGTGCACCTCACGGGCGCCGGCGCCACCTCCTGGAACGGCTTCGCCCAGGAGATATTCCGCCAGGCCGAGCGCGACTGCCGCGTGGAGCCGATCGACAGCGAGCAGATGGCGCGCCCGGCGCCGCGACCGGCGTGGTCGGTGCTGGAGTCAGAGCGCCCCGACGTGCTGCCGATGCCAGATTGGCGCGATGGCCTGGCGGGCTATCTCGCTGCACGAACTGGGATGATGCACGCATGAGCGCACATGGCTGCGCTGGATCGGCGTCCTCAGTCGCTCGTGTGCCGAGCACACCACGCTCCTTGCGTCCTTGTCCAGCTTGCCCTGCACACTCATGGGACGTGAGGCTGGGATGATGCACGCATGAGGCTGCTGGTGTGCGGTGGAGCGGGGTTCATCGGCTCGCACTTCGTGCGCGTGCGAATGCACGAGCACGGGGACGCGGTGACGGTGCTCGACAAGCTCACCTACGCGGGGCGCGAGGAGAACCTCGCGGAGCTCGCGGGGGAGCCGAGCTACCGCTTCGTGCGGGGCGCCATCGAGGACCCCCAGGCGGTCGCCGAGGCGCTCGGCGGGTCGGGGAGCAGCCGCCAGGGGCCAGAGGCGATCGTGAACTTCGCGGCCGAGACCCACGTGGACCGTTCGATCGCCGAACCCGACGCGTTCGTGCGCACGCACGCGCTCGGTACCTACGTGCTGCTGGAGGCCGCGCGGGAGCGGGGCCTGCGCTACGTGCAGGTCTCCACCGACGAGGTGTACGGATCGATCGACGTGGGCACCTTCACGGAGAGCTCCCCCCTGCGGCCCTCCTCGCCGTACTCGGCGACCAAGACGGGAGCCGACCTACTGGTGCAGAGCTACTTCCACACTTACGGCCTGCAGGCGACGATCTGCAGGGGGTCGAACAACTACGGCTCCCACCAGTACCCGGAGAAGCTGATCCCGCTGATGGTCTTGAACGCGCTGCACGGGGACCCGCTGCCGGTGTACGGCGACGGCCGTCAGGTGCGCAACTGGATCCACGCGAGCGACTTCGCACGGGCGATCGGCTGCGTGCTCGAGCGGGGCGCGCCGGGTGAGGTGTACAACGCGGGGGGTCCCGACGAGCTCGCGAACATCGAGGTGGTGAAGCGCATCGTCGAGCTCGCGGGCGCCGAGGAGTCGCTGATCGAGCACGTGACGGACCGCCCGGGCCACGACCGCCGCTACTCGCTCTCATCCAACAAGGTGCGCGCGCTGGGCTGGGAGCCGCGGGTGCGCTTTGCCGAGGGCCTCGAACAGACGGTCACGTGGTACCGCGAGAACGCCTGGTGGTGGGAGCCGATCCGCTCGGGCGCCTACCGCGAGTACTACGAGCGCCAGTACGGCCGCGCGCTGGCGGCCGAATGACACGGCGCATCTCGTCGTCCTCGGTCGCTCGTGTGCATAGCACACCACTCTCCCTGCGTCCTAGATCTGCTTGGTCCTTCGACCGCCAGAGGGTTGCGCAGGAAACGGCCGCGCGCTGAGCTAGCCGCGCGGCCGCCGATAGATCGTTACTCGCGCTCGTCGTCGCGACGGTAGCCGAGGCGCGCCGAGATGCGGTCGGCGGTGGAGACCAGGTGCGGCCCGAGGTGCTCGACGAGCTCCTCGAGCGAGATCATCGAGCTGTGCGCGGCCATGTTCACCGCGGCGATGACCTCGCGCGCCTCCGAACGCACCGGCGCGGAGATCGAGTGCAGGCCGGTGGCGAGCTCCTCGTCGTTGACCGCGAAGCTCTCCTCGCGCACGTGCTCGAGCTCCGAGCGCAAGCCCTTCTTGCTCGTGATCGTGTTCGGCCCGCGCTTTGAGAGTTTCATCTCTCCGAGCAGGTTGCGTTGCTCGTGCTCTGGTAGGTACGCGAGCAGCAGCTTGCCCATCGAGGTGCAGTAGGCGGGCAGCCGCGAGCCGAGCGAGAGCCCGAGGTCGATCTTGCTCTGCCCGCGGCGGAAGCTGCGGGCGCGGTCGACGTAGAGGATCTCCGGTCCGTCGAGCACCGCGAGATTGACCGTGTAGGAGGTGCGCTGGCGCAGTTCCTCCAGATAGGGCCGCGAGTGCTCGCGCAGCCCGGTGGAGTTGAGCGCGGACATCCCGAGGTCGGTGACCCGCAGCCCCAGCCGGTACTTGCGCGAGGCGCCCTGCTCGAGGTAACCCAGCGCGACGAGCGTGATCACGTAGCGGTGAGTGGTGCTGCGGCTCATGCCGAGCTCGTCGGCGATGTCGGCGATCCCGAGCACGGGCTTCTCGGGTGTGAAGCATCCGAGAATCGCGAGGCCGCGCTCCAGCGACTGCGAGTAGCGCGGTTCGCGCAGAGAGGGTATGGAGCGAATCCATTCCCCGTCGGCGTTGAGTCTGTCAGTATGTGAGCTTGTTCTTGGCATTTGTACGATGGACCCCTGTCCTTAGTCCCGGGTGAACCTGGACCCCCTGCGGGGCCAAGCATGTCTGAACACCAATCATACTTCGAAGTTCGGATGTTCTCAATCATAAACACGGGCCTCATCAGGGCTCTTGTGTGGTACTCCCCGGGATCACAGGAGATTTCGACGCTCGCTCCCCGCTCGGCCCACCCGGTCACAGACCCACGAGACATCCCCGCGCCCTCGCCGATCCTGCCGCCGACGGCGCCAGTGCAGATGCCGCCCCCCGCAGCGCTCACCGCCCCGACCGGCTCGCACACGCCGGCCTCCACACGGCTGCGGAAGTCCTCGCACACGCAGGAGTTCACGCGCGCCCGGCGGCCCCGCCCCCGCTGGCCCAGGCGCCGGCGCTGAAGCCTCCTGCCCGAGGAGCACGTCCACCGGGCGAACGGTAGGGCGAGAGCTCCCCGCACTCGCAACATCAGCGAAAGCGGTGTCGGCTCGGGCACATGCGCGCCAGCGCGCACTCACCGCAGGCGGGGGCGCGCGCATGGCAGGTGCGGCGGCCGTGGCGCAGGAGGTTCACGTGCAGCTCCAGCTCCTCGCCGGGCGGGGTGAGCGCGAGCATCTGGTCGTGCAGCTCCTCGAAGGGGGCACCGGGGCGCAGCAGCTCCAGGCGCATCCCGACCCGCGAGACGTGCGTGTCCACCGGAACCTCGCGCAGGCCGTACGCGAACAACAACACGCACGCCGCGGTCTTGCGCCCGACCCCGGGCAGGCCCGTCAAGTAGTCGCGCGCCTGCTCCAGCGGAGCCCGCGCCAGCCAGTCGAGCGAGAGCTCGTGCGGCAGTACCGATGGGATTGGCGGGATTGGCAGGGTGGGTGGGCCGCCAATTCCGCCACTCCCACCAATCCGGTCCTGTCGATCGTCGGAGATCGCGCGCAGGATCCGCCGAATGCGCTCGGACTTTACTTTCGAGATGCCCCCCGGGCGGATCGCCTCCTCCACCACCTCCAGCGGAGCATCCCGTACCTCCTCCCACGTCGGCAGGCGCGCGCGCAGCCGCAGGTAGGCGACGTCGCGGTTGCGGTCGTTGGTGCTCTGCGAGAGCACCGTCAACACCAGCTCCGCCAGCGGGTCGCCGTGCGGGGCCATGCGCGGAATGCCATACACCGCGCGCAGCCGGTCGCGCACCGCGCGCACGCGGCGGCGGCTGGGCGGGATCCACGTAGCTGTGGGCACGGCGCGTGTGGGCACGGCGCAACGGTAGCCCGGATATGCTCGGCTCGGTGTCAGGGATCAGCGAGCACACCGCTCAGCTCGGCGAACTGCCGGTCTTCTGGCGCAGCGCGCCACCAGCCGGCGGCGATCAGGGCCGCGCGCCCGTGCTGTACCTGCACGGGGTGCCCACCAACTCCGATGACTGGGGGCAGTTCCTGCAGCGCAGCGGCGGGCTCGCACCCGACCTGCCCGGCTTCGGGCGCTCCGGCAAGCCCGGGCACTTCGACTACTCGATCCCCGGCTACGCGCGCTTTATCGAGCAGTACCTCGACCTTGTGGGGGTGGAGCGCGTGCGGCTCGTCGTGCACGACTGGGGCGTCGTGGGACTCGCCTTCGCCCAGTGGCACCCCGAGCGGGTGCAGCGGCTGGTGGTGATGAACGCCGTGCCCTTCCTCCCCGGCTACCGCTGGCACCGCACCGCGCGCCTGTGGCGCACGCCGCTGCTGGGCGAGCTCGCGATGGGCGCCACCGTGCGCCCTGTGCTGCGGCGCTCCACACGCGATGCCAACGCCACGCCGGGGCCGCTGCCCGAGGCGTGGCTGGACACCGTGCTCGACCACTTCGACCAGGGCACCCAACGCGCGATCCTGCGGCTCTACCGCTCCGCCTCCCCCGAGGTGCTCGCCGGTGCCGGCGCCGAGCTTCACCGCCTGGAGATGCCCGCCCTGGTGGTGTGGGGCCTGCGCGACCCCTACATCCCCTCCCGCTTCGCCACGGAGTACGCGCGCGCGCTGCCCCACGCCGAGCTGCTCGAGCTGCCCGACGCCGGCCACTGGTGGTGGCTCGATCGGCCCGACGCGATCGAGCGGGTAGTCGGCTTCCTCGCAAGCCCGTGAAAGCGCTGCTCACGCGGCCGTGGGCGCTCGCGCTCGCGACGGCGATCCCGCTGAGCGTCCTCTACCTGACCCTCCACCCGCCCTCCGGCGATCTCGCGGCGGCCACCTACCGCGGCGAAGTCTTCGCTCGCGCCGGGCTCACGCTGTGGGACAACGGCTGGTACGGCGGGCACTACCTCCCGGGCTACTCGCTGCTCGCCCCCGCGCTGGGGGCGCTCGCGGGGGAGCGGCTGCTGCTGGCGCTCTGCACCGTGGCCGCCGCCGGGCTGTTCGGCGTGCTCGCGCAGCGCGCCTTCAGCGCCGGGGGAGCCCGCGCCGCCGCGGTCTCGTTCGCGCTGGGCGCCTGCGTGACGATGCTCTCCGGGCGCGTCGCCTTCAGCCTCGGGCTCGCCGTCGGGCTGCTCGCCGTCGTAGCGCTCAGTGGGCGCCGCCCGATCTTCGATCGGACGGTAGCGCTCGCGCTGGCGGTGCTCACCAGCCTCGCGAGCCCCGTCGCCGGCGCGTTCCTCGCGCTGGCTGGACTCGCCTACGCGCTGGCGGGGGCAGGCAGGCAGGCGGTCCGGCACGGATTCGCACTCGCCGCCGCGGCCCTGGCGCCGATCCTCCTGCTTACGCTCGCCTTCCCCGAAGGCGGCTGGGAGCCGTTCGCGCCGTCGGTGTTCTGGCCCGGCCTCGCAGGCGTGGTGCTGATCGCGTTGCTGCTTCCCCGTATGGCGAGCGACCTCGCGCCGCGCTCCGTGCGCGTGCTCACGTGCGGGGCGTGGCTGTACGCGCTGGCGCTGGTCGGCGCCTTCGCGCTGCGCACCCCCGTGGGCAGCAACGCCGCGCGCCTCGGCGAGCTGTTCGCGGCGCCGCTCGTCGCAGGCGCCCTGTGGGAGCGCCGCCGCCTGGCGCTGCTGGCGCTCGCGCCCGTGCTGCTGTACTGGCAGCTGGAGACCCCCCTCAACGACCTCTCCGCGCTCGCCGGGGACCCGTCGGTGAACGCCTCCTACTACGCCCCCCTGCTCGGCGAGCTTCAGCGCCGCGCGCACGGCGCGCCGCTGCGCGTCGAGGTCCCGATGACGGGGGCCCACTGGGAGGCCGCGTACCTGCCGCAGCGCGGCTCGCTCCTGCTGGCCCGCGGGTGGGAGCGTCAGCTGGATACGCGCTACGGCGCGCGCTTCTACGAAGGCCCAGCGCTCACCGCGGCGGCCTACAGGGCGTGGCTGTACGAAAACGCGGTCGCCTACGTCGCGCTCCCCGACGTGCGCCTGGACTTCTCCGCCGTCGCGGAGGGGCGGCTGATCGCGCGCGGGGTGCCCTACCTGCGCGAAGTGTGGCGCTCGGCGCACTGGCGCCTGTTCGCGGTGGCGGGCGCGCCCCCCCTCGCGACGGCGCCCGCGAGGCTCACGGCCGTCGGGCCCGACTCCTTCACGCTCACGGCTCCCCGCGCAGGCAGCTACACGGTGCGTGTGCGCTTCACCCCCTACTGGGCGCTCGTGCAGGGGCACGGATGCGTGCGTAGCGGGCGCGGCGGGTGGACCGCGGTCGACACCCGTGCCGCGGGCACGATCCGAGTAGGCATCGACTTCTCGCTCGCGCGCCTGTTCGACCACGGCCCACGCTGCGCCTAAGGACGCGAGCGCGAGCGGCGTGGTGGGCCCCACGGGCCCGAGGTGGCACGCAACGGGCTCCGGAGGGACGACCGGACGTGCTGGCCGCCGCGATCCGTCCAGGCATCCATTAGGCTACTCGGATGGTCGCTCGGCTCCGCGTTCTGCAGGCACGGGCCCTGCCCAAGGGATGGCTGGACGTGGTGCGCCAGGTGCTGCTGTTTGGAGCCGCCTACCTGGGCTACCGGGTGGTGCGCGGGATGGTCGAGGGGAGGGCCACGGCGGCCTTCCAGCACGCGCGCGACTTGATCCACATCGAGGAAACCCTGCACCTCTTCGTGGAGCCCTCGGTACAGGCGTGGGCATCGGGCAGCCACCTGCTGATGGACGTGTCGAGCTGGCTGTACGTGAACGCCCAGACGACCGTGACGGTCGGCGCGCTCGTTTACCTGTACCTGCGCCACAACCATTCGTTTTACTTCGTGCGCAACATGCTCATGATCTCGATGGCGATCGCACTGGTGGGCTACGCGGTGTTCCCGACGGCCCCGCCGCGGTTCATGCCCGAGTGGGGCTTCTTCGACCCGGTGTCGGCCTTCACTGGGGTGCGCCTCGAAACCACTCACGGCGGCGGCGGCGCGACCACCGCGCTCACCAACATCTACGCCGCGGTGCCCTCGATGCACGTGGCGTTCGCGCTACTGATCGGCTGGCCGCTTGCGCGCCTCGTGCGCTGGCGAGCGCTGCGCGTCCTGTGGCTGCTGTACCCCCTGCTGATGGCCTTCGTGATCATCGCCACCGCCAACCACTTCATCCTCGACGCGATCCTCGGCGCGCTGACCGCCGGCGTCTCCGCCTACGGCGCGCGCTGGCTGGCGCGCGCGCGGCCCGCCGTGTGGCGCTTCTCGCCTGCGCCTGCGCCTGCGCCGGTGCAGTTGGGGGCAGGCGCGTAGAGGACTCGCCCGTCCGCGGCTCGACCTCTCCCGCACGCACCCCCCTCCCGACCACCCGACTGCGCTTCGACCGACATGCCCCCCCGACACACTCCCCCCGCAGGATCGACCCGCCGGCGCGGCGGCGGGCGATCGCTGATCGGTCGCGCGCAGCGGGATGGGCGCAGCGGGGGAACCGCGCGCGGCGGCCGGGTCTTCCTGGCCTCGGCGCAGCGGCGCGAGTTGGTCCGCAACCGGCTGATCGAGTCGCGCCTGACCCCCAATGCGATCTCGCTGACGGGGTTCGCGTTGAACGTGCTCGCGGCGGGACTGGTGTGGGAAGGCCTGTTCTTTCTCGGCGGGCTCGCGTTCGTGGTGGGTTCGGTGTGCGACACGCTCGACGGGCGCTACTCGCGCATGTCCGGCAAGGGCACTCCCTTCGGAGCGTTCCTCGACTCGACGCTCGACCGCGTCGAGGAGGGGGTCGTGCTGGCAGCGGTGGCGGGCTCGTTCGCGCTGCAGGGCAACCGCACCGCGGTGGCCGCGGTGGTGGTCGCCGTACTGGCCTCGCTGATGGTCTCCTACACCCGCGCCCGCGCGGAGGCCCTGGGCGTGGAGTGCAAGGTGGGCATCGCCACGCGCCCCGTGCGGGTCGTGATCATCTCGATCGGCCTGCTCTTCGCCCGCGGCGCCTCACTCGGCAGCTTCGAGCTGCTGCAGCCCGCGGTGTACGTG
This sequence comes from uncultured Solirubrobacterales bacterium, assembly GCA_963715925.1. Classification (GTDB taxonomy): domain Bacteria; phylum Actinomycetota; class Thermoleophilia; order Solirubrobacterales; family Solirubrobacteraceae; genus Palsa-744. The sequence continues at coordinate 1,419,501 of OY970282.1, forward strand.
CTCGCCGTGCTCAGTCTGATCACCGTGGCCCAGCGCATCTGGCACGTGCGGAGCGAGCTCTCGCGAGCAGTGTGACCGACCGCGGCGTGCAGGGTACTCTCCCGGGATGACCTCAACAACCGACAACGGCGCCTCCACCAACGGCGTGGCGCGCTACCAGCCGGACAAGGTCCGCGTGGCGATCATCGGCGTGGGCAACTGTGCCTCGGCGTTCGTGCAGGGCGTGCACTACTACGCCGGCGCCGACCCCTCCCAGCGCGTGCCCGGCCTGATGCACGTCGACCTCGGCGGCTACCACGTGCGCGACATCGAGTTCACCGCCGCCTTCGACATCGACCGCGCGAAGGTCGGCCGCGACCTCGGCCAGGCGATATGGGCGGGGCAGAACAACACGATCAAGTTCGCCAAGGGGGCCCGGGGGGTTCCCAGCAAGCTCGGGGTCCCGGTGCACCGCGGCATGACCCACGACGGGCTCGGCAAGTACCTCAAGGAGAAGATCGTCAAGGCCCCCGGCGAGACCGCGGACATCGTCAGGATCCTGAAGGAGACCCACACCGACGTGGTGGTCTCCTACCTGCCGGTGGGCTCCGAGCAGGCAACCAAGTGGTACGTCGAGCAGGTGTTGGAGGCGGGCTGCGCGTTCGTGAACTGCATCCCGGTGTTCATCGCCCGCGAGGACTATTGGAACCGGCGCTTCAAGCAGGCGGGGCTGCCGATCGTGGGCGATGACATCAAGTCCCAGGTGGGCGCCACGATCGTGCACCGCGCGCTCGCGCGCCTGTTCGGCGAGCGCGGCGTACGGGTGGTACACACCTCGCAGCTCAACGTCGGCGGCAACATGGACTTCTACAACATGCTCGAGCGCGAGCGTCTGGAGTCCAAGAAGATCTCCAAGACCAACGCCGTGACCTCGATCATGGAGGACGAGCTGCCCGCGCACGACGTCCACGTCGGGCCATCGGACTACGTGCCGTGGCTGACCGACCGCAAGTGGGCGCACATCCGCCTGGAGGGCCAGGCCTTCGGCGACGTGCCGCTGAACGCCGAGCTGAAGCTCGAGGTGTGGGACTCCCCCAACTCCGCGGGCATCGTGATCGACGCGGTGCGCTGCTGCAAGCTGGCGCTCAACCACGGCGTCTCAGGCCAGCTCGACGGCCCCTCCTCCTACCTGATGAAGTCCCCGCACCGCCAGCGGCCCGACGAGCAGGCACGCACGGAGACCGAGCGGTTCATCGCCAAGTACGCCGGGCGCCCCGACGGGCAGCGGACCGGCGGAAGACCTGCCCCGCGCCCACGGCAACGCAAGGCCCCCGCAGCGGCGGCGGCGAAGGCTGCGCGCGTCTCGAAGTAGCGGTTCCCACGGCAGCGGGCGGGGTGTTGTTGTTTAAAACAGGCCCTATATAACTTTACAAAATGAAGTTGTATAGGCCCCAAAAAGTACATGTGCAACCCCGGGCTCAGGCACCCACGCACACATGAGCGCCCGCCTCCGGATGGACATGAGGATGGACTAAGCAACTAACCTTGAGGCCGATGGCCCCGCCGTTCTCGATCGCCCACGTCACGCCGTACCCGTGGGAGGCAGAGGACAACGAAGTCAACGCCTACGTGCGGGGCGTCACGGGAGAGCTCTCGCGGCACGGGCACCGCGTGCTGATCCTCGCCCCGTCGCACTCGCAGGAGCGGGTACAGGCCTCGCGGCGTGCGCTGCGGGCAGCGCGCGAGCGTCCGCAGAGCCTGCTCGAGGCAACGGACGGCGGCGAGCCGAGTGTGATCGCAGTAGGCGAGGCGCTCGACGTCCCCATCTTGCCGAATCCCGCCCGCCCCCAGCGGGCGCGGACGCTACCGATCGACGTGGCGCGCACGATCGAGGAGCTGTTGAGCACGGTCGAGCTGGACTTCGTCCACGTGCACGAGCCGTTCGCTCCGAGTGCCGCAAACGCGGCGCTGCGCCACTCGCGCGCGCTCAACGTGGGCTCGTTCCACGCGCCGACCGAGCGACTGCTCTCGACGCTCTTGGGGCGCCGCTTCGTGGCGACGTTCTTCGGCCGGTTGGACGCGCGGACGGCGAGCTTCCCGGAGACGGCGGAGCTGATGGAGCGCCACTTCCCCGCCGACTACCGGCTCGTGGCCCCAGCCACGGAGCTCGGCGAGTCCCGCCGGCACGACGACGAGGAGGCCGCCGTCGCGTCACCCGCAGCAGAGGTGGACGCCCGCGCAGCAGAGCCGGGGGCGAGCCGCACGTGGAGCGACGTGGCGGATGAGATCGAGGCGCTCTACGGTGGGCTGGCCGCGCGCCGGCGCGATCCGAACGGGGATCCGGCGCTGCGCAGGCGACTGGCGGGAAGACCGACGATCGACGTGGACCTGCATATGCACACCGACCACTCGCACGACTGCGCCACCCCGGTGGAGGTGCTACTGGCGACGGCCCGCGAACAGGGCTTGGGAGCGATCGCGGTGACCGACCACAACGAGGTCTCCGGGGCGCTGGAGGCCCGCGCGCAGGCCGCCGAGGCCGGGGTCAAGGTGGTAGTCGGCGAGGAGGTCAAGACCGCGGCCCAGGGCGAGGTGATCGGGCTGTTCATCGAGGAGCGCATCCCGCGCGGGCTGACGTTGGCCGAGACGGTCGCGGAGATCAAGCGCCAGGGGGGAGTGGTGTACGTGCCGCACCCGTTCGACCGGATGCACGCGGTCCCCGACTACGAGCACCTGATGGAAGTGCTGGACGGGGTCGATGCGATCGAGGTCTTCAACCCGCGTGTGGCGATCGGGGCGTTCAACGAGGAGGCGGCGCGCTTCGCCGCCAAGTACCGGATCGCGGCGGGCGCGGGCTCGGACTCGCACGTCGCCCAGGGTCTCGGCTCGGTGCGGGTGCGGATGCGCGACTTCGAGGGGCCGGAGGAGTTCATGCAGTCCCTGCGCGACGCCGAGATCGTGACGCGGCCCACGAGCCTCCTGTACGTGCAGGCGCTGAAGTTCCTGGAGACCCGCGCCACACCGCCCTCCGCGCGTCGCGCCCGCGCCGCGCGCAGGGTGCGACGGGCCACCGGCGGCGAGCGCAGGACCTGAGGAGAGCCCAGGTGGTCGAGGGTCGAGCTGAGCAAGGACGCAGTGAGCGTGGTGTGCTCAGCACACGAGCGAGTGAGGACGCAGCTCAGCGAAGGCCATCGGCCGCCTCGCAAGGTACGGTGCAGCGCCAAGGACAAGCAGCCGGCCCGTCAAAACCAAGGGCGTCCATGCCCGCGACCGACGACGAGATCCGCGAGAAGTACCTGGAGCGCGCGATCCGCGAGCTGAACACGCTCACGCGCGAGCTGCAGGTGTGCCCGCACTGCCCGCGGGGGAACCTGATGCCGGTGCTCGGCTCGGGCCACCCGCAGGCCGACGTGATGCTGCTCAAGCACGCCCCGATGCCCTCGGAGATCGAGGAGGGCGTCGCCTTCTACGGCCGCGCGGGAGGCGCGCTGATGAAATCGCTCAAGCGCCTCGCGATCGACCCGCTGGCGGTGTACGGCACGCTGTGCGTGAAGTGCCCGCTGGCGGACCCCTCGCTGGCGGAGTCCGAGTGCGTGGCGCGCGTAGTCGAGGAGGTCGCGATCGTGCAGCCCAAGATCGTGGTGGCGATGGGCGCGGAGGCACTCGCGACACTGAACGACCTGGAGATCCCGCTCGCGCGTCCGCTCGCGCCGCGGCTGGGCGAGATCCAGCGGATGACCCCCACGATCGACGCGCTGTACGTCCCGAACATCGACGAGTCCCTGGACGAGCAGGACTCAAAGCGCGCCTTCTGGGAGGCGTTCAGGGCGCTCGGCGAGTGGTGGGCGGCACAGCCTCCGTATTCAGCCGGCTGCCACATGTGGCAGCCGGTCGAGCGGTGTATACACCGCTCGAAGCACCCGCACATGTGCGGGTGCTGGTAGGCCCACATGTGGGCCTACCACGGGGCCGCGTATACGCGGCCCCGGACCCCGCCACATGTGGCGGGGTCAACCGACGATGAGCACAACCTTGCCCAGCTTGCCGCCGGCGGCGAAGCGCTCGTAGGCAGCGGGGGACTGCTCCAGCGGGAAGGTGTCGGCGATGGGCACCGTGAGCGCGCCCGAGGCGAACAGGGGCAGCACCTCGCGCTCCAGCAGGCGCGCGGCGAGCGCTTTCTCCTCCAGCGGACGCGCGCGCAGCGTCGAGCCGTGGATGCGCGCGCGCTTGCCCATCAGCGCAAGCAGGTTCAGCTCGGACTTGGCGCCGGCGGAGACGCCGATCACGACGATCCGCCCGCCGGTGGTGAGCGCGAGCAGGTTCTCCGGCAGGTTCGGCGCGCCGACCAACTCCAAAACCACGTCGAAGGGGCCGCGGTCGGCGAAGCCCTCGGGCGCGACCGCCTCCGCCCCGAGCGCAGCAACGGGCTCACGCAGAGCTTCGTTGCGAACGGTCGCCGTCACGCTCGCGCCCGCCGCGCGCGCGAGCTGAATCGCGGCGGTGCCGACGCCGCCAGCGCCGCCGTGCACGAGCAGGCGCTCGCCGGGCCGCAGCTGCGCCTGGGTAAAAAGCGCGTCGTGGGCGGTCGTGAAGACCTCCGGCAGCCCCCCGGCGGCGGGCCACTCCAAGGCGTCGGGAACCGGCATCAGTTGGCGCTCGTGCACGGCGCACAGCTCAGCTTGCGCTCCGCCGCCGACGATCGCCATCACGCGGTCGCCGAGCGCAAAGCGTTCCGTCCCGGGCCCGAGCGCGGCCACCTCGCCGGCCAGCTCCATACCGGGGATGTCCTGTGGGGAGCCTGGGGGCGCGGGGTACAGCCCGCGCCGCTGCATCATGTCGGCGCCGTTGAGCCCCGCGGCGCACACGCGCACGAGCACCTCGCCCGCCCCCGGCTCGGGGTCGGGGTGCTCCTCGAGGAGGATCTCCTGCTCGCGGATGGTGGCGGCGCGCATCGGGCGAAGCCTACCCGCCACCCGTCTCGGACTTGCCTTCGGCGCTCCCACCGTCCCCGCCCGCCGTAGAGTCCCCACCGTCCCCGCCCGCCGTAGAGTCCCCACCGTCCCCGGCGGTCTGCGCCCGCGCGCGCGACCCCGCGCCGGCCTCACCACCCTGGCGCTCCAGGAGCGCAACGCACTCGACGTGGTGGGTTTGCGGGAACATGTCCACGGGCCGCACCCGGCGCAGGATCCACCCGGCCTCGACGAGCTGGGCGGCGTTGGGGGCGAGCGTGGTGGGGTTGCAGGAGATGTACACGATCCGCCGGGGGCCGGCCTCGATGATGCGGCGCACCACTTTCTGGGAGAGCCCGGCGCGGGGCGGATCCACGACGAGGACGTCGGGGCGCCCGGCGCGCGCGAGCAGCTCCGGGAGCGCGAGGCGGGCGTCGCCAGCGAAGAAGTGCGCGTTTGCGATCTCGTTACGTTGCGCGGCGGCGAGCGCGTCGGCGACCGCCGGCTCGATCAGCTCGATCCCCCACACCTCGCCGGCGCGGGGGGCGAGCGCGAGCGCGATCGTGCCGATCCCGCAGTACAGGTCGTACACGCGCTCCCACCCCTCCAGCGCGGCGTACTCGGCGGCGATCCCGTACAGAACCTCGGCCATCTCGGTGTTGGTTTGGAAGAACGCCTCGGGGGAGATGCGCAGGTCGAGCTCGCCGAGGCGCTCGGGCAGCTCGGCGTCCCCCCACACGAGCTCGGTCTCCCCGCCGGCGGTCGTCTCGGCGAGCTGGCGCGAGCGCGTCCACAGCACCCCGGAAAGACGGTCCCCCAACTCCTCGGCGAGCGCCGCGGCGAGCGAGGGCGCGTCGAGGGCGCCGTCGGTGGTGACGACGCGCACCTGCAACCGGCCGGTGCGCCGCCCCTCGCGCACCACGAGGTTGCGCAGCAGCGCGCGGCCGTCAGGGCCGGGGCCGGTCCTGTCCTTGCCTGCGGCGTGGGCACGTGCGCGCGGCGCAGCGGCCCCACGTGCGCCGGCGCCTCCCGGCGGGCCGGCGCCCGCGCTCGACTGCGCGGGTGCACCCGTGTCGTCGGCCACACCCACGGGGACGGGAGGAGCCGCATCGAGGCCGCCCCCCTCCTCCCCGCCGCGGCTCCACGCACGCAGGCCCTGCTCGCGGCACCACCGCCACGCGACGCGGCGGGCGAGGTTGCCCTCCTCGGAGGCGAGCAAGCAGTCCTCGATCGGCAGCACCCGGTTCCAGCCGGCGGGAGCGTGGAAGCCACACACGAGCTCGTCCGTGTCGAGCGCGTGGCCGAAGGAGTACTCGAGCTTGTTGCGGTAGCGCCAGGGTTCCAGCGCGGGCACGATCGGCTCGACCTCGAAGCCCTCGAAGCCGCCGAGCCGCCGCAGGGCGTCCTGGACTTGGGTCTGCTTGATGGCCAGCTGACGCTCGTAGGGGAGCACCTGCCACGCCACCCCGGGGTGGTCGGCGAGCGGGGGGATCCGCTCGGGGCTGGGCCGCAGCACCTCCAGCGTGCGGGCATGGGCGTAGTTGCGCTTGCGCTTGTACACGACCGCGCGCACGCGGTCGCCGGGAATGGCGCCGGCGACGAACACCACGTAGCCGCTCTCGCCCAACCGCGCGACGCCCTCGCCCCCGTAGGCGAGCGAGTCGACCGCCAGCTCGAGCTCCTGGCCGCGCTCGGGCCGCCCGCTCATGAGGGGGGGTCCGCCACGGTGACTGCCTGCCCGCCCGCCCCGGCGGCGCTCCCGCCGGCGGGCGCCTCCCCCACCAGCAGCTCCAGCAGCGCCTTCTGGGCGTGGCGGCGGTTCTCGGCCTGCTCCCAGATGCGCTGGCGGGGGCCGTACAGGACCCCGGCGGTGATCTCCTCACCGGGGTGGGCGGGCAGGTCGTGCAGCGCGAAAGCGCCCGGCGCCGCCGCGTCCAGCAGCGCGTCGTCGACCCGGTAGTCGGCGAGCGCCGCGCGGCGCTCGGGGGCGGTGGCCTCGTCGCCCATGCTTACCCACACGTCGGTGTACACCGCGCACGCGCCCTCCACCGCCTCGTAGGGGTCCGTGTGGAGCGTCAACCGGCCGCTCGCGCCGGCGGGCGGGAGACGGTCATCCTCCAGCGTGTAACCCGCGGGTGAGGCGACCGCCACGTGCAGCCCGGCGAGCGTACCCAGCACGGCGAGCGAGCGCGCGACGTTGTTGCCATCGCCGACGTACGCGATCCGCAGGCCGTCGAGCGAGCCGCACGCCTCGCGCAGCGTGAGCAGGTCGGCGAGCACCTGGCAGGGGTGGTGGCGGGCGCTGAGCATGTTGACGATCGGCACGGAGCTGTAGGCGGCGAGCTCCTCGAGCATGGCGTCGGACCCGGTGCGCAGCCCCACCGCGGCCACGTGCCTGGAGAGCACGAGCGCCGTGTCGCGCGGCGCCTCGCCGCGTGAGAGCTGGAGCTCATCTGAGCGCAGCACCACCGCGTGGCCGCCCAACTCGTGAACCCCCACCTCGAAGGACACCCGCGTGCGTGTCGAGGGCTTCTGGAAGATCAGCGCCACGCTGCGCCCAGCCAGCGCCTGGGATGAGAGCGGCGCGCGCTTGAGCTCCAGCGCGCGGTCCAGCAGCGCCTCCAGCTCGGCGGCGCTCAGCTCGGCCCCGGTGAGGTAGTGGCGGGGAGACGCGAGCGGCGCGGAATCGAGCGGCGCGGACGAGCGGTCGGAGGGGGATTGGGAGCGCGTCATGGGAGCGCCAGTCTAGGCTAGGCTGAGCGCGTGCACGGACGGTGAGGATGATTCAGGTCCCCGGGGAATGCGAAGAGAGCGAGGTAAGCGGTGAGGACTGAGAGATTGCTGGCGCCGAGCAGGGGCAGGTCGGTTGCGGGCGCCTGTGTGGCGTGCGCGGTACTCGTGTTCGCCACGGGCTGCGGGTCGAGCGGGTCGAGCTCGACGGGCACGACCGCCACGACGCCGACCACCTCGAGCGCCACGACGCCGGCCGCCACGAGTGCAGCGAAAACCACCTCGAGCGCAGGGCTGAAAGCGGACACCACCCCCAAGTACGCCTCCCCGTCGCCGTCGGAACCGGTGCAGAGCGGGGTGGTGCAGATCGCCTACCGCAACATCGCGATCGACCCGGACACGGTGAGGGTCAAGGTGGGCACCACCATCAGGTGGACCAACTACGACCCGGTCGAACACAACGTGACCAGCAAGAGCGGCCCGCTCTCGTTCGCCTCGAAAGACTTCAGCGAAGGCCACACGATCGAATTCAAGATGACCAAGCCGGGGGTCATCCACTACGAGTGCACGATCCACCCGGCGACGATGAACGGCACTATCGAAGTCGTCAAGTAGGAGATCCGCGGTCCCCGCCTCCGGGGGAGGGGGCACTGGGGGAGGGCCTGCCCTCCCCCAGCCTTCATTGCGGCACTATCGAAGTCGTCAAGTAGGGAACTCGGCGAGCCCCTCGTCCGGGGTGGAGGGCGTGGCGTAGAGGCGGCGGGGGATGCGCCCCGCCGTACGGGCCAGGCGTCCGGCCTCCACCGCATGGCGCATGGCGCATGCCATGCGCACGGGGTTCTGGGCGCGGGCGATCGCGGAGGCGGCCATCACGGCGTCGCAGCCGAGCTCCATCGCGAGTGCGGCGTCGGAGGCGGTGCCGATGCCGGCGTCGAGTACGACGGGCACCCGCACAGCGTGGCGCAGAAGGGCGAGGTTGTAGGGGTTGCGGATGCCCATGCCGCTGCCGATCGGGGCGCCGAGCGGCATCACCGCGGCGCAGCCGACGTCCTGCAGGCGCCGGGCGAGGACGGGGTCGTCGGTGGTGTAGGGGAGCACCGTGAAGCCCTCATCGACGAGCTCCTCGGCGGCGCGCAACAGCTCGGGGGCGTCGGGCAGGAGGGTGTCCTCGTCGCCGATCACCTCGAGCTTGACCCAGTCGGTGGCAAACGCCTCGCGGGCGAGCTTGGCGGTGAGCACGGCGTCGCGGGCGGTGTGGCAGCCGGCGGTGTTGGGCAGTAGCTGCACGCCGGCGTCGGCGAGCACGTCGATCAGCGAACCGCGCGCGGCCGGATCCACACGTCGCAGCGCCACCGTCACGAGCTCGCTGCCACTGGCGCGGACCGCCTCGGCCATCAGCTCGAGCGAGTGAAACCCGCCGGTCCCGAGCAACAGGCGTGAGCGCAGCGTGCGCCCGGCGATCACGAGCGGGTCATCCGTGGTGGCCTGCGAGGCATCGGGCAGCGCGGCGTCCGGATCGGCGGCAGGACGCGCATGGGATGCCGAGCGGATGGCGTTAGTCATGGGTCCATCATCCTCCCTGCATCGCGGTGAGCACCTCCACGCGCGCGTCCGGCGCGAGCGCAAAGCTCTCCCAGGTCGAGCGGGGGACGACCTCGCCATCGACCGCGACGGCGACTCCCCGCGCGTCGAGCGCGAGCCCAAGGCGCGCGAGCACCTCGGCGACGGTCTCGCCGGCATGGAGGTCGGAGCCCTGACCGTTGAGGTAAATCATGAGAGGACCCCCATGGGGGGTCCTGTCGGCGTTCGCGTGGGGTGACCGGGGCCGGGGGCAAAGCGCGCAGGGTCACACGCGGACAGCAGCGCGCGGTGCCCTTTCTCGACGGGCGTGGAGGGGGCAAGCACGCCCGCAAGGAGCTCGGCTGTGAGCGGGGCGAGCAGGATGCCGTTGCGGTGGTGCCCGGTGGCCCACACGAGGCCGTCCACGGCGCCGGAGCCGATCACGGGAGCGTTGTCGGGGGTGGAGGGCCGGAACCCGACGGAGAGCTCCTCGATCCGCAACTCGAGGATCCCAGGCACGAGCTCGCGGGCGTCGCGCAGCAGCTCGTAAACCCCGCCGGCGGTTGGCTGAGCCTCGAAGCCGCGCTCCTCGACGGTGGCGCCGAGGACGTAGCGCCCGTCGCCGCGAGGCACGAGGTAACCGCCCTCGAAGCGCACGACCCGTCCCAGCAGCCCCGGCCCCGCGGGATCGCGCAGCCGCAGGATCTGCCCCTTGACGGGCCTGACGGGCACGCGCGCGTGCGCCAGCAGCCCCGCGATCTCGGCGGTCCAAGCGCCAGCTGCAAGTACGACGCGATCAGCCCTCACGCCCCCACCGTCCGCGAGGGTAACCCCATCCACCCGTCCCCCATCCACCCGTCCGTCGGGTCCATCCAAATGCACCTCAGCCACGCGCGCGTGCTCGCGCACCTGAACCCCACCACGCTCGCAGGCGCGTCGCAGCGCGGCGAGCACGAGCCGCGGGTCGACGGAGTGGTCCTCGGGCGCATGCAGCGCCAGCCGCACGGTCGGCGCGAGCGCGGGCTCCAGCTCACGCGCGGCGCTGGCCCGCAGCCGCGTGGCGGGCAGCCCGAGCGCTTCGCGGAAGGCGAGCTGGCGCTCCAGCTCACGCGCCTCGTCCGCGTCGCGCGCGAGGACCAGCGTGCCCGCCTGGCGCAGCCCGACCTCGACGCCGGCGGCCTCCTCCAGCTCGGCGGCGAAGCCGGGCCACATGCGCGCGGAGCGCAGGCCCAGCTCGAGCACGCGCCGCCCGGCCTCCCCGAACTCGACCTCGGAGACGGGGGCCAGCATCCCGGCGGCCACGCCCGAGGCGCACTCCTCACCGACGACACCCCGCTCGAACACGGCAACCGTGAGCCCGCGCTGCTGCGCGCGCCACGCCACCGCGAGGCCGATGACGCCACCGCCGACGACGGCCACATCGACCGCTTGAGTGCTGCTGGACATGGGTTGATGCTAGTCCCCGGCCGCCTGGGGGTCGAACTATTCTGCGTTAGCGGATACGCTAACATTGCCCGGGTGAGAAGCGCGCAGGCAGCTGGAAGGTTGATCGGTGACATCCGCCGCCAGAGCGGCCTCAATCAGGCCGAGCTCGCCCGGCGCGCAGGGCTTGCACGCTCGGTCGTCAATGCTTACGAGCGTGGACACCGACAGCCGGGGGTCGATGCGCTCGCACGGATTGCCGCCGCCGTCGGTATGCAACTGCGTGTGGAGCTCGCGCTCAAGACAGTCGACACGGAGCGGGCTGGGCGCATCCTCGAACAGGTGCTCGACCTGGCCGAGGCGCTCCCCCAGCGCAAGCGCGGGCGGCTTGCCTACCCGCCGCTCAATCGCATAGAGGGTGGCGCAGCCGGCCGCAGGCCGGCGAGCCGGGCCCCTCTTAGTCCAGATCAAGGTGGCGCAGCCGGCCGCAGGCCGGCGAGCCGGGCCCCTCTTAGTCCAGATCAAGGTGGCGCAGCCGGCCGCAGGCCGGCGAGCCGGGCCCCTCTCTCTCAGTCTGTTCGATGAGCGTCCTCGCCCAGCGGCTGCTGGCCATCCACGACGCGCTCTCGGACGCTCGGCTTCCTCACGCCTTCGGCGGGGCGATCGCGCTTGCGTATTGCACAGAAGAGCCACGTGGCACACGCGACCTGGACGTGAACGTCTTCGCCGAGCCCAGCCGAGCCGCGGAGATCCTCACCGCCCTCCCCGAAGCCGTGGCGGTGAGCGCCGCCGACATAGCGGCCGCGGAACGCGATGGGCAGGTGCGAGTGTGGTGGGAGGACACGCCCATCGACGTGTTCCTGGACGTTCACCGCTTCCACAGCGAGGTAGCTGCCGGAGTGCGCCAGGTCACGTTCAGCGGCCGCACCATTCCGGTGGTCGGATGCACAGCCCTGGTCGTCTTCAAGGCGCTACTCGACCGAACCAAGGATTGGGCCGACATCGAGGCGATGGTGGAAGCTGGCGCAACGGACATCTCCACGGCCCGCAAGTGGGTGGCAAGCATCCTCGGACCGGACGCCCAGAACGCCCGCCGGCTCGCCGCGCTGACTGATCTGGATGGCTGAGCATGGAGGCAGGATGCTTTCGAAGTCGAGGGCAAGCAGCGATGCTCATGCGAGACTTGACCGATGCCCACCTACGACATCGGCGCCGAGCGGCGCGCGCGGTTGGCTGCCGCGCGGTTGTATCTGGTGTGTGACTCCAGACCGGGCGGTCGCGAGCTGTCGGAGGTGCTGCGCGCGGCGATCGCGGGCGGCGTGGACGTCGTGCAGCTGCGCGAGAAGCGCCTTAGCGACGGGGAGCTGACGGTAGTGGCGCACGCCGCCCATGCGCTGTGCGAGCAGCTGGGAGCGCTGTTCGTCGTCAACGACCGCCCGGCAGTGGCGCTCGAGGCCGGCGCCGACGGGGTGCACGTCGGCCAGGAGGATATGCCGGTCGCGCAGGTGCGCGAGTTGGTCGGCCCAGACATGCTGATCGGCCTCTCCACGCACACGCCGGGGGAGATCGACGTGGCGACGGTCCGGGGGGCGGTGAGCGACTACATCGGCGTCGGCCCCGTTTACGCGACGCCGACGAAGCCGGGGCACCCGGCGGTGGGGCTGGAGTTGGTGCGCCACGCCGCCGCGCACGCATCGGTGCCGTTCTTCGCCATCGGCGGGATCGACGCCCGTTACCTGCCTCGGGCGATCGAGGCCGGTGCGCGGCGGATCGCGGTGGTGCGCGCGGTCGCGGACGCCACCGACCCCGAGACGGCCGCGCGCACGCTGCGGATGGGGCTCGATGCACACCCCTTGGAGGACGCGCTTGCAAGCCCCGTCTGCACCTGATCGAAAAGAGGGGCCCGGCTCGCCGGCCTCAGGCAGGCTGCGCCACCCTCTAGGCGGCATCCAGCCAGCTGCGCCACCCTCTAGGCGCGGGGAGCGCGACGAGCAGGCCCGCGCTGCGCTGAGCCCGCTGGCGGAGGGCGAGCGCCCAGCGGCGCTGTGGGCCGCTGTGGTGGTGGCGGGTCTGCTCGCGGTGGGGATCGCCGTGGGCGCGCTCACCGCCCACGACCTGCGCAGTCACGGCGGGTCGATCCCCGGCGGCATCTTCCTGGCGGTCATCCTGGGGGCGCTCGCGTGGGGGATGTACCGGCGCAGCTACTGGGCGGTCCTCGGCTTCGAGGGGCTGCTCGCCTTCCAGATCCTCGTGACCTCGCTGGCGCTCGTGCTCGCCCCCACGATTCTCGCCGCAGCGATCTGCCTGCTGAGCATCGGGCTCAGCGGCTGGCTCTTCTGGAAGCTGGTGCGGGTAATGGGCCGGATGCAGGCGGGCGAACGGCGCACGGACGGGCTGCGATAGGCTCGCGCCACTGTGGCGGACACCTCCTACGACTGCATCGTGATCGGCGCGGGGCCGGGCGGGTACGTGGCGGCGATCCGCGCTGCGCAGCTCGGCAAGCGGACCGCTGTGGTCGAGCGGGACAAGGTCGGGGGGCGCTGCCTGAACTACGCGTGCATCCCCGCCAAGGCGGTGCTGCGCTCGGCCGACCTGCTCAGCGAGATCCGCGATGCGGGTGACTTCGGGCTGCGGGTCGCGGGCGTTGAGGTCGACTACGCGGCGGTGCAAGCGCGGCGCGAGAAGGTCGTCGCGACGCTCACCGGCGGCGTGAGCGGGCTGTTCAAGAAAGGCGGGATCGAGGTGATCGCGGGCGAGGCCTCGCTGGCGCCGGCCGGCGGCGGAGCCGGCGCGGGCGGACCGATCGGAGATCGGGGGCACACAGCCCGAGGGGCTGGGTCGGGCGCGGGGTCGGGTGGGGACAGCGCAGGCGCCGACGGCGGGAGCGATGGTGGGAGGGGCGCCGCAAGGGTGCGCGTCGGCGGGGAGGAGCTCGAGGCCCCCACCGTGATCCTCGCGGCGGGCTCGGTGGGGCGCTCGATCCCCGGCGTGGAGCTCGGCGGGCGCGTGCTCGGGACCGAGCAGGCGTGGGCGCTGGGAGAGCTGCCGGCGCGCCTGGCCGTCGTGGGCGCGGGGGCCTCCGGCGCGGAGATCGCCTCCGGCTTCGCGCGGTTGGGCAGCGAGGTGCTGCTGTTCGAGGTGCTCGACCGCGTGCTCCCCACCGAGGACGCCGACATCTCGCGGCTGGTGGAGCGCGGCCTGAAGCGCCAGGGCATCCAGGTCCACACCGGCACTCCGATCGAGGGCGTGCGGGCCGGCGCGACGGGCGTGAGCTTCACACATGCGGGCGAGTCCGGCGGTAGCGAGCCCGCCGAGGTCGACTACCTCGTGATCGCCGCCGGTCGCGGGCCCGACGTCGAGGCGCTCGGCCTCGCGGCGGCCGGCGTGGAGCTCGACGAGCGCGGGCTGGTGAAGGTCGACGGCGCGCTGCGCACCACCGCGCCGGGGGTGTATGCGATCGGCGACCTCGTGGCCGGCCCCGCGCTCGCGCACAAGGCCTCCGACGAGGGCATCATCGCGGTGGAGGACTCCGCCGGCCTGCCGACCCACCCCCTCTCCCACATCGACATCCCGCGCGCCACGTTCTGCACCCCCAACGTCGGCTCCTTCGGCCTCACTGAGGAGCAGGCGCGCGCGCAGGGCTACGACGTCGTGGTCGGCAAGGTCCCCTACGGCGCCGTGGGCGGTGGCATCGTGTACGGCGACCGCACCGGCCTCATCAAGGTGGTGGGAGAGTCCCGCTACGGAGAGCTGCTCGGCGGTCACATCGTCGGCAGCCGCGCCACCGAGCTGATCCAGGAGCTCGTCAACGTGCGCGCCCTGGAGGGCGGCTTCCCTGAGGTCGCCCGCATCGTCCACGGCCACCCCACCCTCTCGGAGGCCGTGATGGAGGCCGCGCGCGCCGCCGACGACTGGCTGATCCACGGATAGGGCTCATCTCCTCAGGCGTGCCGGCCGCCCGGCGAGCGGAAGGAGGCCGAGCCCGAGAGGCGCAGGCGATGGAGTGCCCACAGGAAGCGACGGCTACGGAGCGCCCACGAGCGGCGCGGGCTACGGCACTAGCGGCGCGGGCTACGGAGCGCCCACGAGAGGTGCAGGTGATGGAGTGCCCACAGGAAGCGACGGCTACGGAGCGCCCACGAGCGGCGTAGGCTACGGCACGAGCGGCGCGGGCTACGGAGTGCCCACGAGCGCCAGGGCGGGGATACGCTCTGAGCAGTGGACGCAGCTTTCTACTTCGACCTCTCCAGTCCCCTGGCCTACTTCGCGGCCGAGCGCATCCTGCAGCTCTGCTCGGGGGCTCCGGTCGAATGGCAGCCCGTGCTCGCCCGCGAGCTGCCCGGCGCGGAGACCTTCGAGGCCTACCGCTGCGAGACCGAGGAGCAGATTTTCCGCGCGGAGTCCGAGCGCCGCGCGCGAGAGCTCGGCCTGCAGCCGCTGCGCTGGCCGGAGCCGTTCCCGTTCGACAGCGGCCTCGCGATGCGCGCGGCCACCTATGCCAAGGGCATCGGCCGCGTCGTGCCCTTCGCGCAGGCCGCCTTCCGCCAGGCGTTCGCCGGCGGACACGACCTCGAGCGAGCCGACTACGTGCTGATCGCCGCCGCCGCCTGCGAGATGCACCCCCAAGCGGTCCTGCGCGGCGCCGAGCTGCGCTCCGTGCGCGAGCAGCTCGCCGTCGCCACCGCGGAGGCGGCGCGGGTCGGCGTCAGCGACGTTCCCGCCGTGCGGGTCGGGGACCGCGTGTTCGCCGGCGAGCGTGCCCTGGTGCAGGCGCGGGAGCTGGTGGCGGGCGCCGCCGCACGATGAGGGCCAACCGCGCCTACCGGCTGATCGCCAGGCGCGGCGGGTGGACGCCGGCGCTCCTGGCCGACCCCGAGCGCATCGATCACATCGAGGTCGTCGAGGTCGCGACGGGCGAGGCGGTGCTGTTCTGGGACCTCACTCCACTCCAGGCCACGCAGCGCGCGCGGGCGCTGCGCGCCGATCTGTCTCAGCTGCAGGACGAGGAGTTCATCGCCCGCTGGGCTAGTGTGGAGCACTGATGGCTCCCGCCCCGCCCGACCCCGCCACGGCGCGCGAGTGGCTGGCCACGATGACGCTGATCCGCCGCTTCGAGGAGCGCGCGGGCGAGATGTACGCACGGGCGAAGGTGGGAGGGTTCCTGCACCTCTCGATCGGCGAGGAGGCCACGATCGTCGGCGCCGCGCGGGCGCTGCGCGCGGGTGACTACCTGATCTCCACCTACCGCTCCCACGGCCACGCGCTCGTGCGCGGCACGCCGCCGGGGAACGTGATGGCCGAGCTGTTCGGGCGCGTCGATGGCTGCTCGCACGGGCGCGGCGGCTCGATGCACATGTTCGACTTCGAGCGGCGGTTCATGGGCGGCTACGGGATCGTCGGCGGCAACCTGCCGATCGCGGCCGGAATCGCGCTGGCGAGCGACTACCGCGGCGAGGAGGACGTCACGCTCTGCACCTTCGGCGACGGCGCCTCCAACCAGGGTACCTTCGGCGAGACGCTCAACCTCGCCGCGTTGTGGCGGCTGCCGGTGGTGTTCATGGTCACCAACAACCAATTCGGGATGGGCACCGCGCTGGGGCGCCACTCCGCCGTCACGGACCTGCAGCGCAAGGGGGAGAGCCTCGGGGTCCCCGGGATGCGCTGCGACGGGATGGACGTGCTCGACACCCACGCCACCGTCGGCGAGGCCGTGCGCCGGGTGCGCGAGGAACGCCAGCCCGTGCTGGTGGAGGCCGTCACCTACCGCTTCCGCGGCCACTCGATGGCCGACCCCGAGTCCTACCGCTCCAAGGAGGAGGTCGCCGCCTGGCGCGAGCGCGACCCGATCCCCGCGTTCGGCGATCTCCTGCAGCGCGAGGGGGCCCTCGACGCGCCCGAGCGCGAGCGGATCGACGAACGGGCGCGCGCGCAGGTGGACGAGGCCGTCGCGTTCGCCGAGGCCTCGCCCTTCCCGGCGCCGGAGTCGCTGTACGACGACGTGTACGTGCTCGGCGCCCAGGTGGAGGGGTGGTACTCGGTGCGGACCTCAGAGCTCAGGGACGGCGGCGGCGCCTCGCTGGCGACCGGACAGGCCGGCGCAGAGGAGATCCCGCAGCAGATCACGAGCGCCCTGCAAGCCAGCGAGGACGCCTGATGGCGCGGCGCACGCACACACGCGCCCACCCCAGCAGGGCGCGGCGCGGCGGCGCGAGTCGGTCGGGAGGAGGCGCCACGTGACCACGATGCGCTACCGCGAGGCGCTGAACGCCGCCCTACGCGAGGAGCTCCAGCGCGACGAGCGCGTCGTGCTGATGGGCGAGGACATCGGCGTGTTCGGCGGCGCCTTCAAGGTCACCGACGGCCTGCTGGAGGAGTTCGGCGAGCGGCGCGTGCGCGACACCCCGATCTCCGAGAACACGATCGTCGGGATGGGCGTCGGCGCGGCGATGGTCGGCCTGCGCCCCGTGGTGGAGCTGATGACGATCAACTTCGCGCTGCTCGCGCTCGACCAGATCGTCAACCACGCCGCCCACATCCACTACATGTTCGGCGGCCAGGCGCGCGTGCCGCTCGTGGTGCGCATGCCCCAGGGGGCGGGCCACCAACTGGGGCCCACGCACTCCCACTGCCTGGAGGCGCTCTTCATGCACGTGCCCGGCCTGCTCGTCGCCACCCCCTCCACGCCCGCCGACGCCAAGGGCCTGTTGAAGACGGCGATCCGCGACGAGAACCCCGTGATCTTCATCGAGCACGAGTCGCTCTACGGCCAGCGGGGCGAGGTGCCCGACGGGGAGGACCACGTGCTCGACTTCGGCCGCGCCGCCGTGCGCCGCGAGGGCTCGGACGTCACGATCGTCGGCATCTCGCGGATGGCCGTGACCGCGGAGCGCGCCGCCGCGACCTTGGCGCACGAGCACGGCGTGCAGGCCGAGGTGATCGACCCCCGCACCCTGCGCCCACTCGACCTCGACGCGGTCCTGCGCTCGGTCGCGAAGACCAACCGCTGCGTGGTCGTCGAGGAGGGCTGGCCCCACGGCGGGGTGGGCGCCAACCTCAGCGCGCTGATCTCCGAGCAGGCCTTCGACGACCTCGACGCCCCCGTCCGGCGCGTCACCGGCGCGGACGTGCCGATGCCCTACTCCAAGCCGCTGGAGGAAGTCGCGTTCCCGCACGAGCCCCAGGTCGTGCACGCCGCACTGGAGGTGCTGGGACTGAATCCGGCCGAGGAGAGCGCCGCGCAGGCCGCGAACGGGAGCGCCGCGGCAACCGCGACGGGCCAGGCGGGGCCCGGGTGATGCGCTGATGGCCGAGATCGTGATGCCCCGCCTGTCGGACACGATGGAGGAGGGGACCGTGCTGCGCTGGCTCAAGCGCGACGGCGAGCACGTCCGCCGCGGCGAGGAGCTGGTCGAGATCGAGACCGACAAGGCCGCGATGGTGTACGAGTCCGACCAGGAGGGTGTGCTCCAGATCGCCGCCTCCGAGGGCGACACGCTCGCCGTCGGCGCGACGATCGCGCACGTCGGGGATGAGGCGGGTGGCGGCGCGGGCGGGGGGGCGGACGGCGGCGCGGGCGGGGGAGCGGGTGGGGGGGCGGGTACCCCAATACCCACTCGACCGCCCTCGGCCCAGCTCGGCACGGCCGCAGAGGGCACACCGGCGCCCGCGAGGGAGCGGAGCGCAGCCGAGCAACCACCGCCCGGCGAAGGGGGGACGGGCGCCCCAGTCGGTGAGCGCCTGAGGGCGTCCCCTGTGGCCAGACGGATCGCCCGCGAGAGCGGCGTGGACCTGCGCGCCCTCACCGGCACCGGCCCCGGCGGGCGGATCGTGAAGGCCGACGTCGAGGGGGCGGGCAGCGCTACAGGCGCGGGGGCCGGCGAGGGAGCGAGCGATCCAGTCACCCGCGCCGGCGGCGCACCGGCGCCAGAGTCCGGCGGGGCCCCCGCGCCACCGGCGACGCTCGCCGAGCGCGTCGCGACCGCCAGGGGCGCGACGACCGTCGTGGAGCTGACCCGCACCCAGCAGACGATCGCGCGGCGGATGGCCGAGTCGAAGGCCACGATCCCCGACTTCGCGTTGCAGGCGGAGATCGACATGGAGGCGTGCGTCGCGCTGCGCTCAGAGCTCAAGCGCCTCTCGCCCGAAGAGGCGCCCACGTACAACGACATGGTCGTCAAGGCGTGCGCGCTAGCGCTGCACGAGCACCCCCGCGCCAATGGCTCCTACCGCGACGGGCGCCTGCAGCTGCACTCGCGCGTGAACGTCGGGGTGGCGGTCGCCGCTGAGGAGGCGCTCGTCGTCCCCACCGTCTTCGACGCCGACCTGAAGTCGCTCGGCGAGATCGCCCGCGAGACCCGTACCCTGGCCGAGCGTGTGCGCGCCGGTACGGTCACGCCCCCCGAGTTGGGCGGCGGCACGTTCACGGTGTCCAACCTCGGGATGTACGGGGTACGCAGCTTCACCGCGATCGTCAACCCCCCGCAGGCCGCGATCCTCTCGGTCGGCTCGCTCGCCCCCCGCGCCGTGGTGCTGGCCGGCGGCGAAGACGGCGGTGGCGAGCTCGTCGCCCGCCACACGCTGGCGGTGACGCTCGTCTGCGATCACCGCATCCTCTACGGCGCCGACGCCGCCCGCTTCCTCGCCCGCGTCAGGGAGCTGTTGGAGGAGCCCGCCGCGCTGGCGTTGTGACCCAAGCGCTGGGTATGTTCTGCGGCAGGGTCGCCGCCGCCACCCGATCATGCCGGCCCGAGGCCGACCGGCCCGGGAAAGGAGGTGGTGAGATGAACGAGGCTACTCAGCTCATCTTGGCGATTGCACTGATGGTTGCGGTCATCCGCAGCCTGCGGTAGAGCCACCCGAGCCCCGGCGGGAGTCGGCCTCGATGCCCGCCGGGGCGCACTCTAACTAGACGGGGCCCGGCAAGCCGGACCCCGGAATGAGCAAGGCTACGAACTCATCTTGGCGATCATGATGATATCGCACGCCCCCGGATGGACCCAAACGCGCCAACTTTGCCGCTTCGGCCCAACGCTACCCTGGGAGAGCAGCCGATGAACCGAGCCGAACCGTCCTCCCCGGAGCTGTGGGTGTGCCATCTTGGCACCGTCCCCTACCGCGACGCGCTCGCCATCCAGCAGGACATCGCCGCACGCCGCCAGGCGGGGGAGCTGCCCGACACGCTGCTGCTGCTCGAGCACCCGCCCGTCTACACGCGCGGGCGGCGCTCGCACCCGGAAGAGCTGACGCTGGGCGAGGACTTCTACCGCACGCGCGGCATCGAGGTCGTGAGCACCAACCGCGGCGGGCGCGTCACCTACCACGGCCCCGGCCAGCTCGTGGGCTACCCGATCATGGGCGCCACCGACGTGATCGCCCACCTGCGCACCATTGAGGACGCGCTGGTCGCCGCGCTCGCCGAGGAGGGCATCGCGGCACGCTCGCGCACCCAGGACGGTCCCGACTACACCGGCGTGTGGGTGGGGGACCGCAAGATCGCCTCGCTCGGGGTTCACGTCTCACGGGGCATCTCCACGCATGGGTGGGCCATCAACGTCGAGAACGACCTCAAACCTTTCACGTGGGTCGTCGCGTGCGGGCTGCACGACGTCGCGATGACCTCGCTCGCCGCTGAGCTGCCCTCGGGCCACAGGAGCGGGATGGCGTGTTTTCGCAAGCGCGTCGCCTACCAGTTCTGCGTCGCTCACGGCCGCCGCCAGCGGTTGGTTTCGCCTCGGCGTCTGGGGATCGAGGCGCCTCCGGTGCCGGCATCCCAGCAGCCGTCTGGGCCTACGCCCACGCAACCAGTGGCGGTGCTCGCATGACCGTGCCTGTGCCTGTGCACTGCGCTTGGTCGTGGGGCACGACGCCCCACGACCACCACCCCGGGGCGGAACCGACACACGTGGACGATCCCCAAGTCCTACTGGCGGTACCCGCGTGAGCTCGGCCGCTCCCACCCGCTCGCGGGCGAACCCGGGGGGGGCGGACGTGCTCGAGGTATTGGGCCCCGAGGTCCGTCCGCTGCGCGAGCGCAAGCCCCCGTGGCTGAAGGTGCCCGCGCCCGGCGGCGGGCGCTACCGCGCGCTGACGCAGCTGATCGCAGAGGAGGGCCTGCACACCGTGTGCCAGGAGGCCGCGTGCCCGAACGTCGGGGAGTGTTGGGAGCGCGGCACCGCGACGTTCATGATCCTCGGCGACACGTGCACGCGACGCTGCGGGTTCTGCAACGTCAAGACCGGTCGCCCCACGTGGAACGATCCGCTGGAGCCCGCGCGCGTGGCGCGCTCGATTGCGCGCATGGGCCTGCGCCACGCCGTCGTCACCTCGGTGGACCGCGACGACCTGCCCGACAAGGGGGCGGCCGCGTTCGTCGGAGTCATCCGCCAGGTCCGCCGCCAGGCCCCGGGCTGCCTGATCGAGGTGCTCACCCCCGACTTCCAGGGGCACGAGATGCCGCTCGCGAAGGTGATCGCCGAGCGGCCCGACGTGTTCAACCACAACGTCGAGGTCGTCCCCCGCCTGTACCCGCTCGCGCGGCGCGGCTCCTCCTTTGAGCGCTCCTGCCGCGTGCTTGCGCTCGCCAAGGAGCTCGGGGGAGCTGGCGTCACCACCAAGTCCGGGCTGATGGTCGGCCTCGGCGAGACCCACGAGGAGCTCGTGGACGCCTTCGCCGCGCTGCGCGCCCACCGCGTGCAGGTGCTCACCGTCGGGCAGTACCTGCGCCCCTCCGCGCGTCACCTCCCCGTCGTGCGCTACTGGCACCCCGACGAGTTCGCCGCGCTGGAGCGCGCCGCGTACGAGCTCGGCTTCGAGCACGTCGCCGCCGGGCCCCTGGTGCGCTCCTCCTACCACGCCGACCAACACGTGCCGCAGCCGCGGGCCGGCGTCGGTCCGTTGGCTCGTGGGTAGTCTCCGCCGATCCCCGCCCCTCGCGACATCTCCTCCCAGCGATGACCCGCGTGCTGATCCTGTTGGTCGCGGCGCTGTTCATCGTCGGCTTCGCCTTCCTCACGCTCAGCACGATTTCCGCCCAGGGGGGCGTTAGCCTGGGTACCGGGATCTCCGTGTTCGTCGTCGTGCTGATGGGCATCGGAATCCTCGGCGCCCTGTTGAACCCTCCCCGTCGATGAGCACCTCCCCCTTCATGGCCCCCTCCGGCCGCCGGCGCTCCCGCGAGGCGGCCCGTCGGCGCCGTCGGCGCCGCCGGCGGGTACTGGCCGCGGTCGCGCTCGTCGTGGCGGTCGCGGTGGTCGTCACGCTCGCCCACCCGTGGCGCACGCACGCCTCCGCCGCCACTTCCCACGACGGCCGGCGCGCCCACGCCGCCGCCGCCGCGGACTTGCCGCTCTCACTCGCCGGCCTGCCGCTGGGGCGGCCCCCGCTCACGCTGAACCTCGCCGACCCGGCGGCCGACCCGATCCACCTCGACGACCCCGAACAGCCGCGCGCGGGGCTGCTGTTCAACCTCGACACCGGCCGGGTGCTATGGCAGCTGCACCCGACCGAGCGCCTGCGGATCGCGAGCCTCACGAAGATGATGACCGCGCTGCTGGCGGTGCGCTCCTCGCCGCCCGGCGCGCCTGTGCTCGTCACCCGCCAGGCCGAGGAAACGAGCGGCTCGAAGGTCGGGGTGCTCCCGCTCGGGCACCACGTGTCCGCCGAGACGATGCTCTACGGGCTGCTGCTCCCCTCCGGCAACGACGCCGCCGTCGCGCTCGCCCAGCACGTGGCGGGCACCGTGAAGCGCTTCGTCGGCGAGATGAACCACGAGGCCGCCGCGCTCGGGATGGGCTGCACCCACTACTCCTCCCCTTCGGGGTACTACAACACCCACAACTACTCCTGCGCCGCCGACCTGGCCGAGCTCGCGCACGTCGACTTGCAGCAGCCCCGCATCGCCCACATCGCGCGCACTTACATCGCGGTCCGGCCGTTCCCGATCAAGGGCGGGCGGCTGTACCTCGACAACAACAACCCCCTGCTTATCTACGGCTACCCCGGGGTCACCGGGCTGAAGACCGGCTACACGATCGAAGCTGGCCGCTGCTTGGTGGCGACCGCCGAGCGCCACGGGGTGCGCCTCGGCGTGGTGCTGCTGCACTCCCCCGCCCCCGGCACCCAGGCGCGCGAACTGCTCGATGACGCCTTCGAGCACGTCTACCACCAGCGCCCCGTGCCCGAACCGTACATGCCACCCGACGCCTGACCCTCGACACGGCGCGCGCGAAGCGGTACCCTCCTGGAAGGCGATTGACTGGTCAGTCAACCAAGGAGGGACTGTGGATCTCGACGACACACCGGAGCAGGCCGCCCACCGCGCACAAGTGCGCGCATGGCTGGAGCAGCACAAGTCCGAGGCGCCGGTACTGCAGGGCGAGGGGGCACTGAAGGACGAGGACGAGATCATCGCCGCGCGGCGCGCGTGGCAGGGCAAGCTCGCCGAGGCCGGCCTGGCGGGGGTGACGTGGCCGCAGGAGTACGGTGGCCAGGGCCGCGGCCCAATCGACCAGCTGATCTGCGGCCAGGAGATCGCCCGCGCGGGCGTCCCCGGGATCCTCGACGCGATCGGCGTGGGGATGCTCGGCCCGACGATCATCGCGCACGGCTCCGAGGAGCAGAAGAGCCGCTACCTCGGGCCGATGCTGCACGGCGACGAGGTGTGGTGCCAGCTCTTCTCCGAGCCCGCCGCGGGTTCGGACCTCGCGGCGGTGCAGGCCCGCGCGCGCCTGCAGGAGGACGGCAGCTGGCGCCTCTCGGGCCAGAAGGTATGGACCACCAACGCTCAGTTCGCCTCCTACGGCCTGCTGCTCGCGCGCACCGACGCCGACGTCCCCAAGCACAAGGGCTTGACGATGTTCATCATCCCGATGGACGCCGAGGGCGTGACCGTGCGCGGCCTGCGTCAGATCTCCGGGGAGGCCGAGTTCAACGAGGTGTTCTTCGACGACGTCGCGCTCGACGTCGACGCCGTCGTAGGGGGCGTCGGCAACGGGTGGGGCACCGCGCTGACGACGCTGATGTTCGAGCGCGTCACGATCGGCCTCGGCGGGGAGGGCCTCGGCTACAACTCCGCCCGCTTCGCCCGCGCGATTGCCTCCGACGAGCACGCCCGCCGCGACCCCGAGGTGCGCCGCCAGCTCGGCGAGATCGCCTCCGAACTGATGGCGGTGCGCTTCACCGGCTACCGGACCCTCACCGCGCTGCAGCGCGGCCAGATCCCCGGCCCGGAGGCCGGCCTCGCGAAGGTGACGATTGTCAACGGCGCGATCAAGTCCGGTGACCTGATCGCCGACGTGCTCGGCCCCGACGCGCTCGCGGAGGACAGCGAGTGGGCCTACATGATCTCCTTCCTGCCCGGCCTGAAGTCCGCGGGCGGCACCGAAGAGATCCTGCGCAACACGATCGGCGAGCGCGTGCTGGGGCTGCCAACGGAGCCGCGCCTGGACAAGGGGATCCCGTTCTCGGAGCTGCGCGCGAAGGAGGCCGCAAAGGCATGAACCTTGCACTCTCAGACGAGCAGGTCCTCCTGCGCGAGGCGGCCCGCGGGGCGCTGTCGCGCGTCAAGACGTTGGAGGGCGCGCGCGAGGCGCTCGACGGCGGCGGAGACCCACCGAACCTGTGGCCGACCGCGAAGGACGCGGGCTGGCCGGGCCTGTTGATCGACGAGGCCCACGGCGGCGCCGGCCTCGACGCCTTCGACGCGATGCTCGTGCTCGGCGAGTGCGGGCGCGTGCTCGCGGCGGTCCCGCTGCTCGGCCACCTGCCGGCGAGCGCGATCCTGAACGACGGGGCGAGTGGGCCCGGTAAAGCGGCCGAGCTCCTTCCCGCCCTGGCCTCGGGGGAGCGCCGCGCGGCCTACCTGGCGGCCCGCCCGCCGGACGACCTCTCCAACGAGTGGAGCGTGGACCCCGCGAGCGGGATGGCACGCGCGCCGCTCCCGACCGCCGTGCGCGGCGAGAGCGAGGGCCATGCGCGCGTGAGCGGCCGGCTGTCGTTCGTGCCGGACGCCCCCGGCGCCGACGTTCTGGTGGGCGTCGCGCTGTGCGACGGCAAGCCCGTGGGTTTCGCGGTCGAGTCCTCCGCGGCGGGCGTCACCGTCGAGGCGGTGCGTCGCTACGACGCCACCCGCCCGCTCGGGCACGTCGCCCTGCAGGAGGCCCCCGCCACGATCCTCGACGCCCCCGAGGAGACCCTCGCGGATGCGTGGCACCTGGCGCAGGCGCTGCTCGCCGCGGAGTCACTGGGCGCGGTCGAGAGCGCCCTGGACCTCTCCGTGGCGTACGCCAAGGAGCGCTTCACCTTCGGCCGCGCGATCGGCTCCTACCAGGCGGTCAAGCACTCGCTCACCGAGGTGCTGCGCCAACTCGAGAACGGCCGCTCGCTGCTCTACTACGCCGGCTGGTCGCGCCACGGCGCCCCTGCGGAGTTTCCGCTGGCGGCCGGCGCCGCGCGCTCGGTCGCAGGCCGCGCGCTGGACCACGCGGCGCGCACGATGATCTCCGTGCACGGCGGCATCGGCGCGACGTGGGAGCACGACGCCCCGCTGTACTTCCGCCGCGCCCAACTCTCCCGTCGCCTGCTGGGCGGCACCGCGCTCGCCTCCGACCAGGTGGCGTGCGAGCTGATCGCGCAGGGGTGAGCCGCTACCGCCGGCGGCGCTCCGCCTGACCGCGGCGCTGTTCGGCGCCGCCCGCGGCCGGCTGGCGGGTATCCCAGCGCCACTCGACCCGCGGCCGGTTGGCGGGTATCCCAGCGTCACTCGACCGGATCCGGGGGCAGCAACCGAGCTCCTATTCCATCTTGATCGCTTCCACTTCTTTCGAGGTGGCTTTGATCTTCAGGGTACCCTTCCATTCGCCAGCTTCTGTGCCGCCTTTGGTACATTTTGTTTTACTGGATTTAGTGTCGAATGCCGCTTCGACCGTACCCGCAGAGGTGTTGTTGGTCATATGAGTGCTCGTGTTAACCTGACACCCATCAAAGCCACTACCGGCAGGAGTATCGCACTTCGCCTCCCAAAATGGGGTACCACCGACACTGGCGAACTTTCCCCTGATTTCGCTGCCTTCTGTGTACAGTTCCAACGTCCAAGGGAGATCTGCTCCCTCTTGTTCTAGATATCCTTCACATGCATTGGTCGGCGGTTCTTTGGCGATTTTGTCCGGTTTGCAGCTTTCGCCATAAAAATGCAAAATCTTCAATTCCCTGTCAGTCTTGATTTCGGTTTCATCGCTTGCTTTACACACGACCCCATAGTAGAGTGCCCCTCCAAACCATTTCGTGTCGATCATTTCATAACTGCCTTCGATTTGCGCGTCTACCGTTTCGGTGACCGCTTTGAACACTCCCGCCTTCTTTACGTACCAATCCGGAGCGGTCGTTGTAAGGGTCCGGTCTCCGCCGTCCGTCGTTCCATGACTATTCACCGCGACGATCCTGAAATGGTACGTCGTGCCCATTTTCAAACCGGTGATGGCTTTGCTCTCTTCCACGCTGGTCGTGCCCAACCCGGCGCTCGCTTCGGGCGTCTTCGACCCGTACGATTCCGTCGTCCCGTATTCGAAATAGTATTTTGCTTCCGCCCCCCGTGGATTGACCGTGCCGTGCAACGTGGCTTCGGTCGAGGTCAGACCTGTCGCCGCCTTGGTTTCCACAGTCGGCTTGCCCGTCGTTGAGAACACATTATCGGCCCCGTCGGTCGTCCCGTTGCTGTTCGTCGCGACAAGCCGGAAGTGGTATGTCGTGCTCGCCGCCAAACCGGTGAGAGCTTTGCTCTCTTCTACGTTGGTCGTGCCCGACCCGGCGCTCGCTTCGGGCGTCTTCGACCCGTACGATTGCGTCGTCCCGTATTCGAAATAGTATTTCGTTTCAGCGTTTTCCGGATCGACGACGCCG
The DNA here is from genome assembly GCA_963715925.1 of uncultured Solirubrobacterales bacterium. GTDB lineage: Bacteria > Actinomycetota > Thermoleophilia > Solirubrobacterales > Solirubrobacteraceae > Palsa-744. Next base: position 1,446,035 of record OY970282.1, read on the forward strand.
TTCAAAGTCGCTCCGGTTTCACCGATGCCCGTTGCCGCCTTGGTTTCCACATTGGGCTTGGCCGATGCGGGGGTCGTGAATACCTCATCGGCACCGTATGTCGTCCCGCCCGTGTTGTGCGCGGCGATCCGGAAATAGTAAGTCGTGCCCGTCGCCAGAGTGGTGATAGGTGTGCTCTCTTCCACGCTCGCCGTGCCCGAGCCGGCGCTCGCTTCGATCGTTTTCGACCCGTATGATTCGGTGGTCCCATATTCGAACCAGTATGTGGTTTCCGCGCCCTCCGGGTTGACCGTGCCGTTGAATGTCGCCCTGGTCGTGCGCACGCCCGTGGCGGGCTCAGATTGCACGATCGGGTAGTACGGCGTGGTAAATGTGTGATTTGCCCCGCCGGCGGTGCCATGGCTGGTTTTCACCACAATATGCCAGTCGTAGAGTGTGTTCGGTTTCAGTCCAGAGACTTCGACGGGCTCCTGCAGAGGGCCCCAATACCCCGAGGGGAGGGTACTTTCCGGTGAGTTTGTTCCGTACGATGTAGTTTTGCCGTATTCGGCAAAGTAGTGCGCTTCAAGGCCGCACGGCTCTATCCCACCGTCCAGCTGCGCGGAGGTCGGGGTGACAAAGAGCGTGGCTTCGTATTCTGGGGCCGTGTAGGGACCTATTTCCTGCAACGTGGGGCTTTCGTCTGCGAGCTCGCACGCGTTCTTGGAGTCATCCCAGAGCTCAGTTACCCACGCGCCGTTAGGCATCTGCTGCTTACCTTGATTTTGGCAAAGATCAGCGACCTCCTGTCCGTTGTCTTCTCCTCTTTCTTTTTCTGTTTTTGTTGCTTCCGTTGCCCAACCATTGTATGGTTCTGGATCGGTCACGCTCTCAGCGTACTCGTGGGACGTGGCTCCTGATGTTGCGTAGTCCGCGTTATATTTAGGTTCGCCGTGTGGTCCGTAGTCTGTGCAAGGTTCATATTCTAGCCCTTCAAAAATTTGGTGTTCGCTAAATGGGGGATCCCCCATATACGGAATAAAATCAAGCGAGCCATATTCGTTCCCCATATCCTCATGATAGCCGCAAAAATTGTTGTCAAAGCCATTTTCATAGGTTGAGCCGGGTGCGGGCAGAACGACATACTGGTCGTCCATATTTTTTTTTGAGCCAGCGAGTTCTCTCTCTTTTTCGGCCTCTTCTTTGATCTTTTTGCTGTTGACGCCCGTGGGAGCGGTGACGCTATTTTCTTCAACTATGGATTCAATATTTGGCCCCGACGCTACCCGACCACCAGGGCTGTCGTATTGAGTCAGGATCTTTTGGTAGGTCGATTCTCCCAAGCCTTCGTACATCTTGAGCAATTCTGCTTTCAGCGCCTGTCCCGGTTCTTTTTGCCAATTTTTCCCCCAGAATATAAGGAACAGAGCCGGTTCAACCTCCACCGGGCCGCCAAAATACTTAACCGGCCCTTCTTTAGCCACCGGTGGGGGCAGTCCCGGTTCGGCCAAGCTGCCAGTCGGTAGGACTGGATCGAAGTGAATCTGCTTGCTCACAGCCCACGACGGCACCGACACGCCGGGCGGCAGACCATCTTCGGCGAACGCAGAGGCGGCGCTCCACGACACGAGCAGCGCGGTGAGCAGCACAGCCGCAAGCACCATCTGGGGCGTCGGATTCAGGAGCCGGCTTGTCGGTTGGCGATCCTGTCGACTGCGAACACTTCTATACAGACCATCCACCGTCTTTTGCCCCCAATGTACGAGTTCGACGCAGACCCCACGACGCTGGTCTGGTAGGGCTATTCATATCAGTCTTTGGGGCTCACGCGCAGGACCAATGTGCGGGGATTAACTACACTAATTCCCGCACCGTGTGGCATCGAGCCGGTGCCTCAACATCGCGGCGGTCCCCTCGCCCAGCCTGCTACGGACGGAAAGCCGCTGGTGCCGCCTCTCTCTGGGTCTCCCTCGTGCAGCTTTTCCAGGCTGAGACCTACAGCTCGCCGCGGCCAGAGACTCTACACAGAGGGCAGCCCACGTAGCAACGCCGACGCGATCGTCGTGACGGCCTGGCCGGTGTCGTCGTGGGCGGTGGTCGTGAGGACGATCGTGGTGTGCCGCCGCCGCCGCATGAGTGCGTGGAGCGCCCGCCTGTGACCCGTAAGGTGCACGGCCACCCAGGCCGTCCTGCCGGCCGCGACGGCGAAGGGGGCCTCGCCGAGGAGTAGGTGTTTCGCACCGCCCTTGGCCTCTGCTCCAGTAGACGTGGCTAGGGGGAGGGCGAGCTGAACGTGTCCAACGCAGCCGCCGGCGGTGTTCATGGGGCACTGCACGGGCAGACGAACCCAGCCTGCCGCCGTGACGGTCAGGCGCTTGCGGCGTGCGATCGACACGCCGGCGAACCGCGGCGGGGCCGGAGCCAGCCCCGCCGGTGCCGACCGGGCCGGGGTCGGGGCCGGGGGGTCGCATGTAGGCAAGCCCGGGGCGTAGATTTCGGCACTCGAGAGCTGCTGTTCGGCCGCACCCAAGCCGCCGAAGGCCAGCGCGCGGCCGTCGGGGAGGGCAACCACAGTGCCTTCATAGCGCGGTTCCAGAGGTGGCGCGGTCGTAGACCAGCACCGCTGCTCGGGGTCGAGCACATACGGACTGCTCAGAGCACCACCTTCTTCGGCGCGAGAGCTGCCGAGCAGGATCTGTCCTCCCGCCAGCAGCGCGCCGTAGTAACGGGCGCAGTTCTCGCTGCCAGTGGGCACGGTGAGGGAGGCCATCCAGGCATCGGACCCGGCGGCGAAAATTTCCGAGCTGATGGGAATGAATTTGCAATCGCGCTGCTGCCTTTCCGCTGCGCCACCCAGCGAGCCAAAGAAATTTGTGGACGATTCGTCGCCCACCGTCAGCGCCTGGTCACCCGGCAGGGCAAAGAGCAGCGAGCCGCCACGCCACAACGCAGTTTCTCCCGCCGCCGTCCAGCTCGCCGAGCCGGGGTCATAGCGGATGGCGTCTCGCGCTTCGTCGCCACCGACGACCAGCACCGTCCCGTCGGAGAGCAGCGTGGCGCTGGCGGCGCTGCGGGCTTGGGGCATCGACGCGGTCACTGACCATTCGTTGCTCGCCGGGTCGTAGATTTCGGCGCTCAAGATTGGTCCGCAAGAGAATCCGTTCCCAACCGTTTCGGGACACTCATCGCCGAACCCACCAGCGACCAGCACCCGCCCGTCAGGCAACTGCACGGCGATCGGGCTCACGCGGGCTTCGCGCATCGGCGCCGCGGGCGAGAATTCCGAGCCGTTCGCGCTCAAGCGATATGCGCCCACGGCAGGGATGCACTCGCCTTTGGGACCGGTGCACTGCGTTTCGCCGAGCAACAGGGCTCCCCCTTCGACCAACGCTACCACGGTCCACCGGCCGCCCGCGGGCACATCAGGCCCCCTCGTCCACGTGCCGGAGCTCGGGTCGTACAGCTCCGTGGTGCCAGATTTGCCTCCTCCCACGGCGAACACGCGGCCATCCGCCAGTGTCACCGCCGACCCCCCAGCCCACCCTTCCGACAGCGTGCCGGTCGCGCTCCACGAGCCCACTCCCGTATCGGCCCGGGCGCTTACGGCGCCCCCGGCGAACACCAGGGCCACGACGGCCAGCAACGAGACGGTCCGTGTAGGTCCTCGGCTAGATCGTGGTCCCAAGGCGGGATAGCCCATAGCGGGATAGTACCAAGTAATGGATAGTTTGGATAACGCCCAGATCATAAGCTGTTGGAACTCATCCGCAGCGCTCCGAGCCTGCCTCGCGATGATCCTTTCGGCACTCTGCCTTCAGATAGAGACATCGGTGGCCTGAGCTTCCTACATACGGCTATGGTCATGCAGCCCATAGTATGGCAGCCTATGGGCTGTGATACAGGCCCAATGTGCTGAAAATTCTTGCGTGAACCACGCACCATGCGGCACTGGTCCGTCCCGCAACGTCGCTACGGCCCACCCACCGGCCTGTCACACGGACGGGAGCTCCCTGGTGCCGTTGTGGCCTTCGCGCAGCTCCTCCAGCCGCATCACGACTTCGAGCTCTGCCAGACGCCTGTCCAGAGGACAGCCAAGCCGCTCGATCGTGCGCAGGCGCTTGCCGACCGTGCCCCGATCCACTCCGAGCGCCGCGGCGGCCGCCTTGGCGTTACGCCCCGCTGCGAAATACTCGCGCAGCGTCCTGCGTAACACCGGACCCTCGCGCCCCTGGTCGAGCGGCGACAGGTAGAGCTCCACCAGCGACTGCGCCAGCCCCTCGTCCTTCATCCAGGGCGCTATCAGCGCCACGTCGGCAAACCGCGTGAGCTTCTGCGGCCGGTGCAGCGCGACCGACAGCGCCGCTTGGGCCTGCCGGTGCGTGAGGCGAAAGCCCTCGATCCCCCTGCCGGGCTCCCCGACTGCCAGCGACACCTCCGTGGACTCGTTGGCGGACAGCGCGCGCTCGATGTCGGAGAACGTCAGCCTCCGCTGCCCGCCCAGCCACGCCCACACCGTTCGCTCGCCCATCGGCACGTGCAGCGAGGATCGAGCCAGTTGGGTCGCGAGGGTCCGCAGCGCACACGCGGCCTCGTGGCCGGTGGCGATCACACCGAGGTGCCAGGCGTCGAACTCGTGGCCGAACTCGGTGGCATCGATCTGCTCGCCGGCGAGCAGCCTGCGCACGCGCTCGCCGCGGCGCTGCTCGGGGGAGCTCCGCGCCCGCTGCGCCTCGCGCGTGTACTCGTCGGCGATCGAGGCGATCAGACGGTCGAGCAGCGACGCCCGCGTCCTGCGGATGCGGCTCAGCGCGGCCCCATGGCCCGGCAGACCGGCGTGCTCGGCAGCCTGCATGACGTAGTCGTCCACGAGCGCGTGGCCGGCGACGTAGCGGCGCAGCACCGTCCCGTGACGAACGCCGATGCGAGCCGCGCGGCGCGCCTGCGCGACCGCCACCGAGGGGATCGGCTCAGAGTGCTCCTCGCCCCGCTCGATCCCCGCGAGGTCGTAGTCAACGACCGCCGTGACCGTCGCGCGCTGCCCCGCCCGATACTCCGCATCCTGGTCCCCGACTGGGTCGGGCACAGCGCCGATGCGCTCGACGATCGCCTGTTCGATCTCCAGTCGGCGCGCTCGTAGATGGCTGGCGATACCTACATGGACATCCTGGGGCGAATGTCGAATGGCGGATTCGTCTTGGCTCATGGTTCTTGCGCGGCTGACGGCGAAAGCGTACACCAAAATCGGGGAAGTTCGGGTATCTGGGTAAAGGGGACAGTTGTCTGCATAGGCTACCAGCGCCTCGGCCGATCTCGTCAACCGATGGCAGCGTATTTACCCGGCCGCCCAGCCGGCCTCTCCCTGCAACGTGTTCAGGTACTTGTGGAGCCGTGCCGGCTGTCCGGCAACTCACCGTGGGCTGCTTCGAGTTCGCTGAGATCCACCAGATCGCGCTCGCGGCTCGCGATCCGCTTGAGCGCGACCAAGTCAGCAAGCGAACAGATTGGGGCCTCGACACCGTCGACGCGTCGCGTGTCGGCGCGAGCGGATAACTCGGCGAAGCTAAGCGGTGATGCGCGCTCGCCCAGCAGGTCAAGATCGCCATGCGGCGTCGCCAGGTGAATTGTCCTGCCGACCGCGATCGTTTCGACCGGGATCGGTGAACCGTCCGGACGCGTCGCACCCCACTCCGCGATCAGTTTCCGCAGCCGGTCGAGGTTCTCCTCGCTCGGTTCGATGACGGCGTCGATATCACGCGTGGCGCGTACTACGCCGTGGCGGATGAGCGCGATCCCGCCAATCAGCACATAACAGACCCCAGCGCGGTTGAGGTCGGCCAGTATCCGGCCGAAACCAGTCACGACCGCGGACGGTCAAGCGCTGCGAGCGCGAGCGCCCGATCGCTCAGCGCAATGCCCTCGGCGAGCAGTTCGTCGGGGTCTCGTGCCGCATCCCGGATCAAGCGATAGCGGCGCCACGCCTCACCGGCAGCCGCCTCGTCCCCATGCCCCTCGGCGAGGCGTGCCGCCTGCGCGGCCTCCCGCAGGCGCTCCGAGTTCCCCGCATCGAGCATCCAGTCAGCATACCCCGCGCGGCGGGGCCGGAGATCACCCTCGGCGCTTGGCGTGGCGCAAGTGCCTCGCGTGGGCCACGGTCGTGGCGGTGTATGTCGCCATCACCGGTGCGCCGTACGCTCCGTAGACGGCCTGCACCAGCGCGGGTTCCACGCCGCAGTTGATGCAGAAGCCGTGCTGTGACCACCCGATCGCGCGGGCGAGCACCTCGTCGGCGTATTCCACACCGTACGCGTCGTGGCCGTAGTAGTCGTACGCCGCCCACCACGCGGAGTCGTCCAGGGCGCCAGACGCGCCGTCGGAGTACAGCAGCCATGCGGCCGCCATGATCGAGTCGTAGTCGTCGTAAACCGAGGGGTGGCGGGCGGTGCGGTGGTCGTAGGTCGCGGGGCGCGTGCCGAAGCGGTAGGCGTTCTGCACCAGATCCCACGTGGATGGGATGCCCGCCCCACCGTTGGTAACGTTGAACTGCATCGGGCCGCCGCAGCAGCCCGCGAAGTTGAGGCCGTGGTAGGTGGAGGGGGCGGTCGAGAACGCCGACTCCTGCATGTGGATCGAGGCGAGCAGCAGCCAGTTGACGCCGAACACCCGCTGGGCCTCGGCGTAGATCGGGTAGAAGCCCGCCTCCCACGCCGCGGAGATGTGTACTTCGGTCTGCCCCGGGTCGCCCGCGCCGCTCTGCGGAGCGCTGGGCGGGCTCGCGACGACGGCCCCCACGGAGGCCACCGCTCTGGCCGTGCCGCCGGTGGCGGCGGGCGCTCCCGCGCTCCCACCGGGCGCCCTGCCACGGGTCCCCCCGGGCGCGGCGGCGTACGGCCCGGCCGCGGTGCCCCGTCCTGACAGCAGCCCCGCCTCGGAGGCGCTCGCCGCGGTGGGGGTGGCGGCGTCCATGAGCACCGCGGGCGCACCGGCGAGGCGTGAGCCGGGAGCGGATTGGCCGACCGCGCCACTGAGGACCGCCGCCAGGACGCCCGCGCCGAGCACGCACAGCGCGAGCGCAATCAGCCACGCCCTCCGTTCCGAGGGCGGTGTGGGTGAGTGGACCTCGCCGTGCACGACCCCTTGACGGTATCGGCGCCACCTAAAGAGCGCTTCACGACTGACTGCCACCCGGGTACCGCACTGCGCACGCCGCGGGACCCGGAGGGTCCTCATCCAAATTAATACCTCCCTGCTGAACCGGCCGCCGACCGGAGGCGTCAGGCGACGGCCAGCGCGGCCTGCTTGTCGGCCAGCGCCGCGATCAGCTCCTCGAAGGAGTCCGAGAATTTTTCGACCCCCTCGCGCTCGAGCGTGTCGGTGAGGTCCTCGTAGTCGACGCCCGCGTCCGCGAGCTCCCCCAGCAGTTTGCGCGCCTCCGCGACCCCGGCCTGCAGACGCCCCTGCGGGCGGCCGTGGTCCTGGTAGGCGCGGATCGTCTCCTCGGGCATCGTGTTGACGGTGTCCGGGCCGATCAGCTCCTCCACGTACAGCGTGTCCTGGTAGTCGGGGTTCTTCGTCGATGTCGAGGCCCACAACACCCGCTGGGGGGTCGCGCCCTTCCCCGCCAGGAACTCCCACCGGGGGCCCCTGAACACGGAGCGGTAGTGCTGGTAGGCGAGCCTCGCGTTGGCGACCGCCAGGCGGCCCTTGAGATGGTTGAGACTCCCACCCCCTCCGCCGCTGAGCTCCTCCAGGCGGCGATCGCCCTCGGTGTCGATGCGCGAGACGAAGAAGCTCGCCACTGAGGCCACCTTGCGCGGGTCCCCGCCCGCGGCGACCAGGCGCTCGAGGCCGCGCACGTAGGACTCCGCCACCTCCGCGTAGCGGCGCAGCGAGAAGATCAACGTCACGTTGATCGAGTGGCCCTTGGCGATCACGTCCTCGATCGCCGCCAGCCCGGGCTTGGTGGCGGGGATCTTGACCATCAGGTTGGGCCGGTCCACCGTCTCGTGCAGGCGCATCGCCTCGTTGAACGTCGCCAGCGTGTCGTACGCGAGATCCGGCGCCACCTCCAACGACACGTACCCGTCGCGCCCGGACCCCCCGTCCCAGATCGGACGAAACAGGTCGCACGCGTCCTTGATGTCGCGCTCCGCCAGCCGCCAAAAAGTCTCGCGCGCGTCCAAACCCTGCTCGCCGAGCTCGCGCAGCTGCTCGTCGTAGGCCTCGCCCGCGCTCATCGCCTTCTGGAAGATCGTCGGGTTGGAGGTCGCCCCCACCACCGCGTCGGCGTCGAGCAGCTCCTGCAGGTGGCCGCCGCGGATCGACTCGCGCGAGAGAAAGTCCACCCACACGCTCTGCCCGAGCGCGGAGAGGCGGTGCAGCGGGGAGAGTGTCTGCGAGGACGTCATCTGCATCTCCTTGAGATCGCTTGCTTACAGCCTACCCCCGGATGCGGTCCTCCAAGAGCCGGAACCCTCCTACAGCAGCGCGCGGGCGCGGACGGCGATGTTATCGGCGGTGAAGCCCAACTCCTGAAGGACGCGTGCGCCGGGGGCGGAGGCGCCGAAGCGGTCGAGGCCGAGCACGTCGCCGTGCGTGCCGACCCACTTCCACCAGCACTGCGTGGCGCCCGGCTCGACCGCCAGGCGGGCGGTGCTCGCGGGGGGCAGCACGGTGTCGCGATACTCCTGCGACTGCGCTTCGAACAGCTCCATGCACGGCATCGACACGACGCGCACCCGGGTCCCCTCCGCGGCCAGCGCGCGGGCGGCCTCCAGCGTGGGCGCAACCTCCGTGCCGGTCGAGATCAGCACCGCCTGCGGGCTCGGCGCGGAGTCCCACAGCACGTACCCCCCGCGCTCCAGCTCGCTCGCCGCCGCGAGCTTTCCGTCCTCGCGGTCGAACGTCGGGGTCCCCTGGCGGGAGAGCAGCAGCGCGACCGGCCCGTCCTCGCGCTCCAGCGCCACCCGCCACGCCTGCACGGTCTCGTTCGCGTCCGCGGGGCGCACCACCCACAGGTGTGGGATCGCGCGCAGCGCCGCGTAGTGCTCGACGGGCTGGTGCGTGGGGCCGTCCTCGCCGAGGCCCACCGAGTCGTGCGTCCACACCCACACGACGGGTAGCCCCATCAGCGCGGAGAGGCGTACGGAGCCGCGCATGTAGTCGGAGAACACCAGGAACGTCGCCCCGTAGGGCTTGACGATCCCCCCATGGGCGGCGGCGCCGTTGACGATCGCGCCCATCGCGTGCTCGCGGATGCCGAACGGCACGTTGCGGCCCGTGTGCACGCGGGAGAATTGGCCCGCGCCCTCGAACACGGTCTTGGTCGACTCCACGAGGTCGGCGGCTCCCCCGATCGTCGCGGGCGCGTACGCGGAGAAGGCCGCCATCGTCTTCTGGCCCGCGGCGCGCGTGGCGAGTTGCTCGCCGGCCTTGAAGCTCGGCAGCGCCTCGCGCCACCCGTCGCGCAGGCGGCCCGCCCACGCGCGGTCCCACTCCTCGGCACCTGTGGGGTGCCGCTCGCGCCAAGCGTCGAAGCGCGCGCGCCACTCGTCTTCCATGCCCGCCCCCGATTCAGCGAGGCTCATGTGCCCGTACACCCGCTCGTCCACCGCGAAGTGGCGCTCCGGGTCAAAGCCCATCGCGAGCTTCGCCGCGCGCACCTCCTCCTCGCCCAGTGGTGCGCCGTGCGCGGCGGCGGTGTCCACCGCGTGGGGGGCCGGGTAGGCGATGTGCGAGCGCACCGCGATGAACGAGGGGCGCTCGGTCTCCGCGAGCGCCGCCGCGAGCGCCGCGGTGAGGGCGTCGGTGTCCTCGGAGTCGGCGACTCGCTGCACGTGCCACCCGTCGGCCGCCAGGCGCGCGACGTGGTTCTCGCCGTCGAAGGAGATCGCCGTGCTGCCGTCGATCGTGATGCGGTTGTCGTCGTACACGACGGTCAGCCGGCCGAGGCCGAAGTGGCCGGCGACCGAGGCCGCTTCCTGGGAGACGCCCTCCATCAGGTCGCCGTCGGAGCACACGGCGTACGTGTGGTGGCCCACCACCTCTTCGCCCGGGCGGTTGAACCGCTCGGCGAGGAACCGCTCGCTCATCGCCATCCCCACCGCGTTGGCGAAGCCCTGGCCGAGCGGGCCCGTGGTGACCTCCACGCCGGGAGTGTGGCCGCGCTCGGGGTGCCCCGGGGTGCGCGAGCCCCACTGGCGGAACTGCTGCAGGTCCTCTAGGGAAAGCTCGTAGCCTGAGAGGTGCAGCAGCGAGTACAACAGCACGCACGCGTGCCCCGCGCTCAGCACGAAGCGGTCGCGGTCCGGCCACTGCGGGTTGCGGGGGTTCGCGCGCAGCACGCGCTTGAACAGCACGTACCCGAGCGGCGCGAGCGCCATTGCCGTGCCGGGGTGGCCGGCGCCCGCCTGCTGCACCGCGTCCATCGCGAGGCCCCGGACGGTGTCGATCGAGAGCCGCTGCAGCGCCGCCTGCCCGCGGGCGTCCACCTCCAAGACATCCGCCCGCCCGCCCGGTTCGTGCCTCACCGCCACAGCCCCGATCCTAGCGGTCTGACGCCACCCGGCGTCCGCCCACGTGCCACCACCACGCTGACGTCCACCGTGCGACGCCAGTCACACCGTCCGACACCGGTGTCCGTGTTGCTCGAGCCGCGCGGCCTACAGGTTCCGCGGTCTGCGCGACACGGGCGCCAGCGCATGGACCGGGTGTGCCCGGCCGTCGCGGCCACAGTAGCCGTACCAGCGCACTCGCACCAGCCAGTGCAGGTCGTGACGGCAGTGCGAGCGCCGGTACGGCCACCGGGCGTGCAGCGCTCGGCGCATCCGCCGCTCTTCACAAGTGAGCACTCTCATAACGATTTGCCTCCCTACCCTCGCAATTGGCCGAGCCGGCCGAAAGACACCCTCTTCTTGGTCCAAGATGTACCAGCTAATAGTACGTCCCCTACAGAATAAGGTGGGCGATAACCTTAACTTGCGGCCACTACGGCCCTCTCTCCGATCCTTCCCCGATGCCCAACTCGATACCCAAAACTAGCTTTTCCCAAGCTTTTGGCTCATCGTCTGCCTAACTGAACCAACCATGGGCGGCCCCTGATTCTTTCCCGCCCCGCGAACAAATAAATCATGTTTTACTCATCCTGTCAATGTATGATGAGCAGGAGAGCATGTCTGCGCGGAGGCCCAACCGATTCGCACGCCCGCCGTCCTCGACAAGGCCCTAAGGTGGGGGGCTGTGGCTGTGGGACGGAGGCAGACGGGCAACGACCAGAAGGGGCTCCCGCGTGGTCCTCAGGCCCTCCCGCGCGAAGAGGTGGCGGCGCACCAGCGCGAACGGTTGGTGGAGGCGATGGTGCAAGCGGCCAACGAGCGCGGGGTGATGGCGACCACGATCTCCGACCTGGTCGCCCGCGCCGGCATCTCGCGACGGACCTTCTACGAACACTTCGAGAACAAGGAGGCCTGCCTGCTGGCGACCTACGACACGGTCGTCGAGCAGGAAGCCCAACGGCTGCTCGGCCTGGCCAGCTCCGAGCAGTGGCTGGAGCGGCTGGAGACGATCATCCGCGCGCTGTTCGACGCGATCGCCGAGCGCCCCGACGCGGCGCGCCTGATCTGCGTCGAGATGGGCGCCTCAGGCGCCGCGGGGGTGCAGCGCTGGGCCGACGGAGCGGGACGCTTCGAGCGGTTCATCTCAAGCGGCTTCGAGCGGGCGCCGGGGCCCGGGACGATCCCCGATCCGGTCGCGCGGGCGTTCGTGGGAGCGCTGCGCAAGATCGTGTACTCGCGCGTGCGCGAAGGGCGCTCCAAGAAGTCGCTGAAGGCCGAGCTCGCGCGGCTCGTGCCAGGCCTGATCGAATGGATCGCTGGCTACTACCCCTCCCCACCCGGGGTGCCCCGCCGGCCCCGCTCCAAACCGCCGCGCCGACTCGAGGGGGGTCGCGCCCCGGGCAGCCTCTCGCCGCCGGCGCCGTGGGGCGCGCGGGGCCTGCCGCGCGGCGAGCACAACCTGCCGCGCGGCTTCGTCGTGTTCAACCAGCGCGAGCGGATCTTCGACGCGATCGCCCGCCTGACCGCGAAAGCGGGCTACGAGGCGCTCAGCCTGGAGGACATCGCCGCGGCCGCCGCGGTGTCGCTACAGACGTTCTACACCCACTTCGAGAGCAAGGAGGAAGCGTTCCTGGCCACCTACGAGGTGGGGCACTCACGGGCGAAAGCGGCGGTCAACCGGGCGCTCGCCCACCAGACCAACTGGGTGGATGGGGTGCGCGCGGGCACGCTCGGGCTGCTCGAGTTCCTCGCCTCCGAGCCCGCGCTCGCGCACGTGGCGTGCGTGGACATCCTGATCGCCTACCCGCACGTCGCCGGCCGCGTGGAGGAGGCCAACGCCGCCTACGCGCAGCTGCTCGACCTGGACGTCGCCGAAGGCGCGCCGTCGCAGGCGGCAGCGCCGATCGTGAGCGAGGCGATCGTCGGCGGGGTGTTCGAGCTGCTGCACGACTACATCCTCCGGGGCCGCACGCGCCGCCTGCCGGAGCTGGCCGATCACGTCGCCTACATCGCACTCACCCCGTTCATCGGCTCCGAGGCCGCCGCCGAGGCGATCTCCCGGCCGTGAGCAAGGTCTCCGAGCCTGGGTCCAACCGGCGCGCGCGCCACCCCACCTCCAACCCAACTGCCTCGGTCCCGTAATCCACCCTCGAGCGGCCTGCTGGGCGCCGAGAGACGCAGACAGAGAAGTACGGCTGCCTTGGAACATTCCAGCCAAAGCCTTGCTCTCCGCGATCGATGGCCGGCTCCCTGTGAAGACCTCCACGACGGTCTGTGAGACTACGGCCATGTCGCCCTCCGCTCGTCGCAGAGCCGCTGCCGAGGACCTCGCGCGAGCCGGTGTGCGTAACGCCCCCGTGGAGATCGTCGAGTACAACCCCGCCTGGCCCGCCGCCTACGAGGCCGAGCGCGAGCGCCTCGCGCCGTTGCTCGAGGGCGTGGACATCCACCACTTCGGCTCCACCGCGGTTCCCGGTCTCGCGGCCAAGCCCGTGATCGACATGATCGCGCTCGTCCCCGACCTCGACGCGCCGATCGCGGCGCTGGTCGAGAGCGCCGGCTACCAGTTCCCGCCCGCGTTCAACGCGACCCTCGCCCACCGGCGCTTTCTCTGCTACCCCACGGCCTCACACCGCACCCACCACCTGCATCTCGTGAACGAGCGCGAGGAGCTCGAGCTCCGTCTGCGCTTCCGCGACCGTCTGCGCACAGACCGGGCGCTCGCGGAGGAGTACGCGACGCTCAAGCGGGCCCTCGCCGCACGCCACAGGGACGACCGCGAGGCGTACACCGAGGCGAAGGCGACGTTCGTCAAGCGCTGGAGTGCGCACGCCGCGGCGACGTGAGCCACGGTGGGCTGGGAGTCCTCTCGCCAAGCTCTGACGGGGGGCTTTAGCCCGAGACGATCTCCAGCGCGTCGAGGATCTGGAAGGCGGGGTGTCCGTCGAGCGCCGCGATGGCCTTCATGCCACGGGGGCCCGCTCAGCCTCGCAGAGCGCCAGCACAGTCTTTGCAAGGGGGTCAGCACGTCTGCGGGACCCCAGGGATCGCGGGCGCAATCGGGTCCGGAGTTGCCGCCTCGCGCTCTAACGTTCCGCGGGTGGCGGAGCAGGTCCCAGCGGTATGTGACGTGCTCGATGCGATCGAGCGTCGCAACTGGACGCGCCTACAGCGACTGCTCCATCCCGACATTCACTGGACCACAGCAGTCGAGGAGCATCTGCACGGTGCCCGCGAGGTGATCGCGAAGCTCTCCAACGACCCGCCGCCGGCCCCTCCCTCCTACCACGAGGTTCGCGACGGGCTGATGTACCGCTGGATTGACTGCCCTGGTTGACCGCCCCACGGTCGAAGCCTGTGACATGCCGGCCGCCCTTTCCAGCCACGCCGGTGGACTTCGTCTATGGAGCCAGCCGATCTCAAGTCGAACCGCTCGGCGCGGCTGTCGGGCGGGCGGATGTCGCTTGATGAAGCGGCATAGGGTCGGCGGCCGCGTCTATGCGCGGCAGGTGCTAACGCGGATTCGTGGCCGCGACGACCCAGACGGACCCGCGGCCGACTATGGACCCGTCGGGCCGCTGCCAGGCGGTGTAATGGTCTCTCAGCGCCTCGGCGATCTCACCCCGACGGCTCTCCCCGTACTCGCCGTTCAGGCGGATCAGCTCCGCTCCGGGCCCGATCGCAAGCAGGGCGTCGACCGCTTCGTCCATGTCCGCGCCCATGAAGTAGTCGAAGTCGCGCTGATGCAACTCGACCGCGTCGAACCCGGCGGCCTCGAGGATCCCGCGGGTCGTCTCGGGGTTGCCGAGCGAGAACGGTCCTGGCCCGCAGGTGTCGGCCTCATACTCGTCCGGGCGCGAGAGGAACCGCTGCACGACCTGCTCGGTCTCCGCCCACATCGGGCTCTCAGCCTTCCGGCGCCAGCAGATCTTGGCGAGCCTGCCGCCGGGCTTCAGTGCGCCGCGAATCGCACGCATGGCCGGAACCGGCGCGGCGAAGAACTGCGTCCCCATGCGCGAGAAGGCGTAATCGTAGATGGGCTCCCACTCAGCGGTCTGCGCATCGGCAACCTCGAACGCTACGTTCTCGACCCCAGCCTCGCGGGCCTCACGACGGGCGTCCTCGATAAACCGCAGGGAGGAATCGATGCCGACGACGAAGCCTCCCGGTCCGACGAGCTCAGCCATCTGCTGAGTTGTCTCGCCGAAGCCACACCCAACGTCGATGCAGCGTGCACTCCTGGAGGGCGGAGAGAGCTCGAAGACGTCCCCGGTGACCTCCTGTAGCGCGCCCACGAACACCTCGCGGTTCGACTTCCACCGTTCATAGAGGACCGTGTCCCATGCGCGGACCGCTTCCTCGTTGGCGATCGCGACCGCACCGGCGCTCTGCTCATGCGTCATCGGTCCCAAACTACACCACAACAGCGGTCATATCGCCATGCGCGCCGAACGACCCCGACGGCGTGTGAGGAATACGGGCGGCTGTGCGCGCCGAAGTGCCATTCTATCCGCCAAACCTGTGTTCGAGGCGGACAACTTCGCTAGTTCGTGAGTGAGGCTAATCGGAGTTATCGAACCATGAGATCCAGGGGTCGTTGGGCCGTCTGGCCGGGAAACTGGCCGCCGTACGTGCCAGTGCCGGGCCTCGGCGGGAGCCTACAACGTGCCGGCAGCGGCCCCGTCGGCCTGGCTGGGTGGCGAAGGCAGTCGTCCAGGTGCTTCTAGCACGCTCGTAAGACGCGACCCTACCGCTGATGCTGCGTGTCGCCCGCTCTCGGCTCCTCGAACCCTGGCCAAGCGGGATCGATACCCTCGCTGCGAAGTAGTTCAGCTTCCACGGCAAGGACATCTTGGACCTGTTGGTCCTCGCCAAGCATGTACCCGACGGGAGGACTCAGTCGCTCCATCCGGTCACTCTCTTTACGAGGTCGTATCTCGTCGTTTAGCCATGGCGGTTTGCCAGATGTCTTTCGCCGACGCCGCGCCATTAGAAGGGCGTACGTCTCAGCCACCAGCTCGTGCGTATAGTCGTTCGGACGATAGCTGGCACCACGGATGCCTTCTCGGACGCCGTCAGGCGCCAAGTCGAGCAGTCTGCGTCCGGCCGCGATGTCCTCCTGCGAGCAGCGCACGACACTCAGCGCATGTCCCCACTCGTGCCAGGCCGTTCGTGCGACGAACGCCTCATATGTGGCCTCATCGAGCCCGGCGAGCTTCGCGTGACCAGCATGTACGAGGATGATCCTAAGCTCCTGCATCCAGACACCCAACGCGAGATCCAACATGCGCCGAGCCGATGACGAAAGCGCTCGGTGTCCGGCTGAGCGCAAGAACCCGTCGACCGCCACGCCTAGAGGTTGATCTACAACTTGCCATTGCGAAGCGCCAATTGCCTCGAGCAGCGCGCGATGGGCTGGAGGCAGGCTGAGCCAAGCAAGATGCAACACACGCTCCGCTCGCTCGACTGCAGAGGCACTCAGCTGTTTGCGGCGCTCGAAGTCTCTCCGACCAGTCATGACCCCCGTCAACTTCGCTGCGACCGGTGTCTGGTCCTTCTCATGCCGCCTGCAGCTCCGTGTACGGTTTGCACCTGACGGTTTATGTCCGGCGAAGTGGAGCCAACCGGGATCGAACCGGTGACCTCCTGCTTGCAAAGCAGGAGCGGTCATGCTGGAGCCAATGGCTACGGGGGTTTTGCGTCGGCCAAAGTGGTATTATAGCTGGCGAAACTGGCTAGTGCGGTACTCAAAGCGGTACTCACGGGTGAGTGGTACTCATGTGGTACTCTCCGTGATCGATGGTAGTTGACGATAGCCAAGGCGGCAGTGAACCGACCGGCGCGCTCGTAGTCGCGGGGCGGTCGGGCAGACCGGTGTATGAGGCCAAGTGGCGACGCGCGGGGCGACAGGTGAAGCGCCGAGTCGGGCCTGCGTGGCTCCAGCGGGCGGCCGACGACAGCGGATGGATTCCGCGGCGCGGGAGAGTGCAGGAGGGTTACTTCGACGAGAAGCGCGCGACGGTGCGCATGGCCGAGCTGATCGCCGAGCACGACCGGGAGGAGCGAGCGATCGAAGCCGGCGAGCGGGAGCGCCGCGAGCGTGGTGTGACATTCCGCGAGCTAGCGGCATGGTGGCTCGAGCACCTGCAGCACGAGCGCGGGGCGAAGCCGTCGACGCTGAGCGACTACCGCTACCTACTTGCCGAGCCAGGAGCGCCGCACCGCCGCGGCAAGGGCAAGAGCGTCGGCACGATCATAGCCGCGTTCGGCGACCGGCCCGCAGCGAAGATCACCACACGGGAGATCTCCACGTTCCTGCGCAAGCTGGACAGCGAGGGCGTGTCCCCCCGTTCGGTCAACAAGAACCGCCAGGTGCTCTCGGCGATCTTTGGCTTCGCCTGCCGCGTGGACACCCACAACCTGCCGTCAAACCCCGTGGCCGGCACAACCAAGCGCCGCGAACCGCCGGCAGCGGTGCTCGACTTCTACGAGCCGGACGAGGTAGAGATGATCGCCTCCGCAGCCGCCAACGGGTCACACCGTGGAGCGCAGCCGGCCAACCTGGGCGCCGAGGAGATCGCCTGGCGGGCGCGCGAGGACGCGCAGGACGGCGAGCTATTCCGCCTGGCCGCCTACACCGGCCTGCGCCTCGGCGAGCTGATCGCGCTGCGCTGGGAGGACGTCGACTTCGACACGCGGCGGATGGTCGTCCACCGTGCCGTGTCCGCCGGCGTGGAGGGACCGACCAAGAGTTGGCAGGCGCGTTTTCTCCCACTCGCCGATCCCGCTGCCGAAGCGCTCGAACGCCTACGGGCTCGCGGCGACTACACCTCGCGCGAGGACTACATCTTCTGCTCGCGCCTCGGCCGGCGCCTCGATCCCTCGGCCGTGCGCCGCCGCTTCAAGGCAGCCCGCGACGCCGCCGGACTGCGCCCGTTGCGCTTCCACGCCTTGCGTCACGCCGCCGGCAGCCTCGTCGCCCGGCACGCCGACGCGCGCTTCGTCCAGGAGTTCCTCGGGCACTCGCGCATCACGACCACCGAGCGCTACATGCATGCCAAGGCACGGCCCGAGGACCTCGAACGGGTTAACCTGGCGTTCGCGGTCAGACCGTCCAGCAAGCAGGCGAGCACCGAGGCCGTTCGCTGATCGCAAGGACGCCCATCGCCATTGCTGACTCAATCCGTGAGTGGTGGCAGTGTATGGCGGTGATTGGCAGAGTACGGCAGAGTACGGCAGAGTAACTTCACGCGCGGCGATAAAAGCCTGTCTTTGGAGAGCCGACAAACTCGACGAGCCCTGCTTCTCGAAGGCGGCGAAGGTCGCGTCCCAAGCTCCGGGTCGAGATACCGGTCTCTCGCTGGATGTCGGCTGTATTTGGCCGCTCCATATTGTCGATTGCGGCCAGAACGGCAGCGTCTCGCTCCTCCACCGTGACTGGAGGGCGTGACCGCTCCCGCCCTCCACGGGGACTAGCACTCATCGGCTGAGCAGACATGTCGCTGGCCGGATGCGGCCGCAGGATCACCTTGATCTGGGGTCCGTTCTCGATCCACTCTGGCTCGGGGTAGCCGCCGTCGCGGCAGGCCACGATGACGCGGTCGTACCCGCTCCCGTAGCCCTCGATGACGCCCAACCGCATCAGTACACGCGAGATGGCCTTATTGCGGCGAAGGCTCACACCCGATTCGAAGTCCTCGCGGGAGAAGCCCGGAGGCCAGGTCCCAGGACTCAATATCTCCAGGCGATCGGAGTACAGAGCGACGAAGATCGAGGCGCCCTCCACAGCGTAGTCCGCATGGGCTACCGCGTTGTTGAGAACCTCGCGGACGGCAGGAGGCGGATAGGGGTCCAGCTCTTCTCGCCGGGTGCGCCCGGTGATCCGCACGATCCGGTCGGTGTTGCGCTCGATGAACCGGACCGCCGCCTCGATTCCGTCGAGCACAGTCTCTTCGCTGTCCTCGCTCTTGACCACCGGCTCGCTCTTGTCGACCCCACGGAACTGAACGCATCGGATCTGTGCGTCGGGGAAGTGAATGGCCTGCTCTCGCCCGAACAGGATGATCCCGGCGCGGGTGGGAACCGGCTTCCCGCCGTACTCGGCCAGGACACCAAGCCCCCGCAACTTCGCGTCCGTCGAACGCTCTCCCACCGCGTCCAGCCACCGCTTGATCGCCTGTCGGTCGAGGTCACCGCGCGTCAGCCCCGGCATCGGCTCCTGGTCCCATGCACCCATCCGCCGCGCCCGTTCAAGCTCGGCGACCTTCTCTGGACTCGCGGGGAGCGAGTTGCTGCCGATCCGGACGAACGTGCCTTTCTCCTTGCCCCGCTCCTTGATAAAGAACGGCCCCGCCGCATAAGCGGCGCGCAGGAGGAGCAGATCACGATCCTCGTGGGTCACGATCTCGAGCTGGACCGTTGGCTGCGGCTCGATCGCGCTCGCCACAGAGTTCGCCAGCTTCTCTTCCTGCTTCTCCACATCATCCAGTCCGAGGACGACCCTCGTCTGATCCTCGACTCCCACGACGAGCGTCCCGCCGGCCGTGTTCAGAAACGAGCAGACGGTCTCCAACACCCGCTTCATGCTCGACAGGTCTCGCTTGAAGTCCAGACGAGTTCCCTCGCGCTCGGACAGGAGATCGGCAACGGACTTGGCCATCACAAGAGCGTAAGACCCGCCACGGCCAGACGCCCACAGTCGGGGAGAACGACCGACGGGAATTGCATCCGCCGGGCGGCGAGACGGGCGCTCACGCCGCCGACCTGTCCACCGACCGGCCTCTCACTGCCGCCTCGACCTCGTCACGCAGGAAGATCCATCGCCGTCCGAGCTTGCGTCCAGGTAGCAACCCACGCCGCGCGTATTCAAGGACCGTTGAGATCGGCAGGTGCAGCAGCTCGGCGACATCGCGGCCGTCGAGGACATCCTCGCGCGTAAGCGGCGGATGAGTGGCTATGGATTTGGGAACGGTGCTCATCGATGTCTGGGCATAGGAATTGGTGTTGTGGTTAGTGACCCCAACCCGCCCGGACCGGCCAACGAGTTCGCGCCCCAGCGCGAGCCCATTCGCTCAGCTCTACGCGAGCGGTCCCCCAACCGAGCCTTCGACAGCGAACCAGCCGTCGCCACCTCACTCGCTCCAGCGGGCTGACGGCCCTCCCGAGCGGCCTCACGTCGCTTCGCTTCTACAGCAGTACAGACCATATGCACGGCTGTGCCGTGGCACAGCGAGCGCTGTGCGAATTGCTTGGCCGGTTTGGCGCGTTGAGGGTCATCACACCCATGTGATGACTGCGGCGAGCATAGGTGCGTCCCGAGGCGGTGGGTACGCGCGCTACTTGGAGAGCAAGACGGTGGAGCCCGAGCGCGGGGACTACTACCTGACACCCGATGGGGAGATCGCGCAGGCCCCCGGCCGCTGGCTGGCCGATGCCGAGACCCTGGAGAGGCTCGGGGTTCAGCCCGGCGGGCCCGTGGACGGCGCGGATTTCATCGCGCTGATGGAGGGCCATCACCCAGGCACCGGCCGGTGGCTACGCCCGGAGGGCGCCGGCGGGGGGCGGGGCGGCGGGATCGACGTGACGTTCAGCACACCGAAGTCCGTCTCGACGGTGTGGGCGCTCGGCGACCCGTGGCAGCGCGAGCAGATCGAGCAAGCACACGCCAGGGCGGTCGAGCAAACGGTCCACCACCTGGGAGAGCAGGTGCCTGTCGTGCGGCGCCGCTACAGCGGCCAGGTCGTGGAAGAGCACGCCAAGGACGTGATCGCCACCGAGTACCGACACACCACCGCCCGCGGAGTCCAGGGCGCCCAGGCCCCAGACCCGCAGCTGCACAGCCACGTCGTCATCACCGGCGCGGTCCGCCAGGATGACCGGATTGTCGCCGTCGCGTCGCGGCCGATCTTCCGCAGCGCGCGGGAGCTCGGCGCGTTCTACCGCTCCGCGCTCGCCGACGAGCTCGTGCGGGAGGGCTATACGATCGAACATGGCACCGGCAAGGATGGCCGGTACTTCGAGATCGCCGGTGTCCCCCGCGAGCTGTGCGAGGCGTTCTCCGGTCGCTCGCGTGAGGTCGCCAGGGCGGCGGAGCGCTTCCGTGCCCGCTACGGCCGCGCTCCCGAACGCGGCGAGCTTCGCAACCTCGCGCTCGAGAACCGCCGGTCCAAGGAGCTGACCACACGCTCGGACCTACAACGAGTGTGGACACAGACCGGGCGCGATCACCGATTCGGCCCCGATGAGGCCGTGCGGCTGATCGGGGCATCCGAGCGGCCAAAGGCCGAGCGCGCGATCGAGGATCGGGTCGAGGCGAAGCTGACCGAGCAACACGCCGTCTTCCAAGAGCGCGACCTGCGCACAGTCGTGCTGGAGCAAGCCGCCGGCGAGCTGGCACCGGACGAGGCGCTCGCCGTCGCGCGGGAGATGGTCCGCGACCGGCGCGTGCTGACCTTGGAGGGCGGACGGATGACGACACTGGCGGTACGCGCCCAGGAGCAGGCGATCGAGCGCCGCGCCACACAGCTCGCCCAACCCGCGGACCGAGACGTCGGCGACGTCGCACGCGAGAACGCTGCCCGTGAGGTCGCGGAGCGCATCGGCGGACGGCTCAGCCCCGAGCAGCACCACGCGCTCGAACTCCTCACCGGTCCTGAGCGTGCTGCGGTCCTCGTCGGCCCTGCCGGAACCGGCAAGGGAGTCGTGATCGACGCCGCCGCCCGTGCCGAGCAGGCCGCCGGGCGAGAGACGATCGGGGTCGCCGTGTCGGGCTCCACCGCCGAGCGGCTCGGCGCCGACAGCCCCGCGCTGGCCGGGCAGACACTCACCCTGGACTCGCTGGTCGCCCGCGCGAACACGGGGGCCATCCACGTGGGCAGGGACACGACGGTAATCCTGGACGAGGCGGGGATGGTCGACCACAAGCGCCTCGACGTGCTGACCGAGCTGGTGGAGCGCTCCGGGGCGAAGCTGATCGCGGTCGGCGACGGCAAGCAGCTCCCCTCGATCGGCCCCGGCGGCATGTTCGACCGGCTCGTCGAGCACGCGCCCACCGCCGAACTCGCAGACATCCACCGCACCAAGGACCCCGCCGACCAGCGCGCATGGCAAGCACTACGCGCAGGAGAACCAGAGCGTGCGATGGCGCACTACGCCTCACGCGGCCAGCTACACCTCTCCGACACCCGCGACCAAGCAGCAGAGCAAGCCGTCCAAACATGGGCCACCCTCACGGAGGGCCGCGATATCCGCGAGGTCGCATTGATCGCCGACGCCTCCAACCAGGAGATCGACCGGCTCAACGCCCGCGCACAACACCTCCGCGCAGAGCGCGGCGAACTCGGACACCAGGAGATCCCGCTGCCCGGCGTCCATTACGGCCTGCGTGAAGGCGACCTGATCGCGTTCACCACTCAGCACCGCCCCCGAGGGCAACCACGGGTCGAGAACGGCACCCGCGGACAGGTCAGCGCCGTCCACGACAGAGGCGTGACCATCACGCTCGACGGATCAGAGCGCAGAGTCAAACTCGCCGGCGAGCACCTCGACTCGCTGAGGCTCGCCTACGCACAGCACGTTTACCGCCAGCAGGGAGCGACCGTAGAGCGCTCCGTCGTGCTCACCGGCGGCTGGCAGACCAGCAAGGAGACCGCCTACGTCGAGGCGACCCGCGCTCGCCACGGCACTACCTGGTTCATCGCCCGCGAGGACCTCGGCGAGGTAGGACAAGACGCCGGACGAATTACACGCCTCGCCCAGAAGATGGCCAACAGTCGTACCCAGACACCCTCGCTGGCTTACCCGGAGCGCCCCAATCCCGGCTGGGCCCCGAGCCGCGACCCCCTACGGCTTTGCTCTGCCCTATCGCCGACACGCTGGCTGACCCGCACGCTCAATCGCGATACGTCCGACCGCAGTGCGGGCCGCGGGCGCTGACGGACGTGGTGTAGCGGTACAGGCACTCAGCCGTAGATCGCGCGCTGCGCTGCGGCGAGGACAATCGCTGCGACGACGGTGCCGTCCCCTACGCGATAGAGCGACGGGGTCTGACGGTTCGAGACGCTGACCCGGACCCCGTTGGCGTAGACGTCTACGCTTGTGAGCCGATCGAGGCGCGACTCCACCGTTTTCCGGTCGCCCTGAAACACGACGCGGCTGCTCGTTAGGGAGAGCACACCGTCGTCCGCGGGCTCCAGGCTCGCCCCGACGACCACTGATCTCCCCCTCGACCCCGACGTCCGATACCGGACGCCCGGGGCGACCTTGAAGCTAACACCGCTTGAACTACCACGGTATTCCCGATGGATGACCTCCTTCATGAGCGATGCTCGAAGCTCAAAGTAGACGGTCTCGCCGGGCTTAGCGATTAGCTTCGGCTCCGACTCGATCGGCATGCGACCGTCATTTATCCGCGCGACCATAAACCGGCCTGCCAGGTCTAGCGGGAATGCGGAGCCGTCAGGTGTTACGGCTTCAAGCACCTCGCCAACGAGTCCCAGCTCGTCCTCCTCCTCTGCGGTGAGGAGGTCGTCTTCTAGGGTTCGTTCAAGAAGGGCCCGATAAGCGGCCTGGTTCAGGCGTGCGAGCTTCCGAGACTTAAGACCGGTGGCGTCGGCGGCGAGGGTTAGTCGATCAGCGAGCCCCGCCAGCGGAGCGTGTCCGTCGATGACAGCTCGCAAGATCTGTTGATAACCAACCTCAGCCTGTCGCTCCTCTTCGCTGCGGCGCCCGAAGAGCCGGTGCGTAGGCTTTTTCGCTTGCCTCGACGGTAGCTCCTGCTCGGGCTCAGGCGGCGCAGGCTCCGGCTTGGGCGCAGGAGGCTCCCGCTCCGGCGGAGGCGGCGCAGGCTCCGGCTCGGGCGGCGCAGGCGGCGTCGGCTCCGGCTTGGGCGCAGGAGGCTCAGGCGTTGGCGGAGCCGCCGGTGTTGGCGTTGGTGACTTAGGTGTGGAGCTGGGGTGACGAGCATCGGCTGGCCGTACGCCGCGCGGCCAACCCCCGGTCATGGGAATTAGATCGTCGGAGACGGCCCGGATACGTACTGCGCGTAGTTCCCAATCGCCGATTGTCGCCCGGCCAACTGACTCGGTCGTGATTTCCGCTGGGAGGTGTTCTGGGTGTTTGTCATAGCCGCCACGCAGGAGGTCGTCCCAGGCGATGGTTTCGCGACGATCCGGCAGGCGGCGCTGACAAAGCTCCTCCGACACATGGTTCTTCGTCTCGAAGAGGTCGGCGAAGGCTGAGCCCGCCCAGAGGGACTTCTCTGCTCCGGTCATTAGAAAGGTCGCAGGATGGTCCTCGCGGGTCTTGCCGAGCGCCATCTTGAACAAATCCCAGATGGCCTCGTAGAGCACGTCGTTTCCCGGCCCACACCACTTCAGCTCGCACATCCAAGCCAGAGCATCCTCGGGGTCAGGACGCCTCAGCAGCAGATCGACATTCCCAACTCCCGGCCAATCTGGGATCAGGACACGCCGACCCTTTTCCGCGCGTGTCCCGAAGACGGTCATGAGAACCGCCAGAGCAGATGGCTCCAGGTCCTTCCGCTCTCTCAGCGCCCCAACGCTAGCGGACTCCCGGTTCGCCCGGGTCCCGAGCTGATCGGCAATCGCCTCGACCAGCTCCTCGGTGAGTCCCATCTCGGCCTCGTTGAAGCTGCGCTTTCCTTGGCGCTCGTCATCGGTTGACATCGCTCCCCTCCCTTAGTCCGGGGAAGTATCGCGCACGGGTATGTTCGCCGGAAGACATGGTTCTCGCAAAATCAGGGCCGATGTGGTACTCACATACGGTACTTTCCGCGAAGCTTTAGTAGCAATCGAGCACCAAACCGTCCCCAAAACCGGCCTGTTTGCAGGCATTTCCTCCAGTGGAGCCAGCCGGGATCGAACCGGCGACCTCCTGCTTGCAAAGCAGGCGCTCTCCCAGCTGAGCTATGGCCCCTAGGCTCTCAATATACCTGCCATAGAGCGGGTTTCCGCTCCTCGGCGCTGGCCGTAACGGCGATCTCAGAGGCGCCTGAGTCGTCGCTGCTGCCCGTTGCTGCCCAATCGCGGGCCGGCTATATGATCGCCGTTACGTGCTAGACGGCATCATCGCATCGAGTGTGCCCAACATTCTGGGGGCGATAGTCGGTGCCATCGGCCTCGTTACCGGTGTTTGGCTGACCGCTCGCTACACCAAGAACCTCGACGTTAAGAAGCACCGCGAGGGGTTGGCAAGCGACGCTTTCTCCGACTTCTTGAGGGCTATGGCACAGAGTGCCTTCGCACGCGAAGAGGGAGAGCGACTAGAGGCGCTTGTGCTGGCCGCACACGCAAAGGCGAGACTGGTCACGTATGGTGACGCATCACTTGTACGTGAGATTCGGCGGTTCGATGACGGCGGCGCGGACGCCACGAAGCCCGCATGTCAGGCGGCGATCGTCGCAGCCGCTCAAGGACTTCGGTCCTCAAACGAGACTCCTGGGACGCTCTCAGACGAGGAGATTAGGAACGTCCTCTTCGGTGATGTGTAGCTCGCACGAAGCGTCCCGTCCAGCAGCTCGGTCCTATCTTGGTACGAAGACAGGCGCATCGAGAGCGTCCGTAGACGGGCAGTTCCGGCCTTCAATGAGCGCCTTCAGGCGCTCCGGCTCGCTGTCGCGGCGGTCCATACAGCGCGCGTAGATCGCCAGCGTGAGGTTCGGCGTGGTGTGCCCCATCTGCGCCATCACATACGGCGGTGTCTCGCCTATGGCGAACAGCAGCGAGGCGAAGGTCCGGCGCAGCGAGTGAGGCGTCAGGCCCTCGGGCAGTGGCTCGACCTCATCCTTGGCGAGCTGCTTGTTGGCCTTCTCGACGGCCTTGGCGAGCACTCGCCGCCGGACGTTGGTTGTGGTCTGTCGGCTGCCGATGGTTGTCCCGAACACAAGCGCATCGGGCGTGGCATCCAGCCGTGCCCGGTAGGCCCCCAGCTCGTCGCGCAGGACCGGCAGCACATTTACCGTTCGTACACCAGCGTCGGTCTTGGCAGCGCGTACGGTGATCGTGCCGCGCGCCAAGTCCACGTCACGCCAACGTAGGGATAGCGCCTCCCCGATCCGCAGACCGGCGAGCGTGAGCGTGGCGAGCAGCGCGCGCCGCTGGCCACGGCAGACCCGTGCCTCCGCGTCAAGCTTGCCGGCGGCGGCGAGCAGCGCGGAGATATGGTCTGCTCGGTCGAGCCACGAGCGTCGAGGGGTCGCGGCCGGCAAGCGCCGCCGTCTGCCGCGCGCGGGGTTGCGGTCGATCAGCTCGTATTCGACGGCAGCCTCAAGGATCGCTGCAAGCGTCGTGAGGGTCTTGTTGATCGACGTGACACCCAGCTCGCCCTCTCGGACCTTCCCCAGCCGGTAGCGGTCAACATCCTCGACCGTGATCTGGTTGGGAACGGCGGTTTGATCTGGCTGTGTAACGTCTGAGCTGGCTACGGGCGTCTGGTAGGCCGCCGCGGAGTGCAGCCCATCAAAGCGGAGCGTAGCGGCGGCCGTAGGGTGGCGTCCGGGGCCGTCGTGAGGGTGTGGCCGGCGACGGGATGACTCGTGATCTGGCTGGCCAGTCTGTGCCCTCGTGGGGATCTGTCTCCCGTCGCCGTCCACGGATGCCGCCGTGACTTCATAGAAGCCTGGACATCACTCGACACAGCTCTGTCCGGCGGCCTCCACATTCACCCTGTCAACGAGGAATGCGGAGGAAGCGATGATCGCAGTTGGAGTAGACACCCACAAGAGTCGCCACATCGTGGTGGCGCTCGACCGGCTCGGGCAGCTGCTCGGAGAACTCTCGATCGAGGCGTGCGCGGCCGGCTACCTTGAACTGGAGGTATGGGCTCGTGCTCTCGCCAAAGACAGTCAGCAGCTCGTGTTCGGGATCGAGGGCGCAGGTAGCTGGGGCGCTGGCCTGTGCGAGTACCTGCAGCTCGCGGGCTGCTCGGTGCTGGAGGTCGAGCGTCCACGTCGGCGCGAGCGGCGCACTGGCAAGACCGACCGCATCGATGCGGTCTCGGCCGCCAAGCACGTGCTCAACGACGAAGGCACTTCGACCCCGCGCCAGCAAGGCCCTCGCCGTGCGCTGGCGGCGCTCCTGATCGCCCAGCGCTCAGCTACTTGCGAGCGCACGAGGCTGCTCAACCAGCTCCAGTCGCTGCACGTGACCGCCCCCCTCGCGTTGCGTGAGCGCATCGGTGAGGGGGAGGGCAAGCAGCTCGAGCGGCGACTGGGCGTGATGCGTGATCGCCGCAACGCACCAGCGGACGAGCACGTGATCTTCGCGGTGATGCGCGACTTGGCGGCACGCTCACGGGCGCTCGCCGTCGACGCGCGCCGCTACGAGCGCGAACTCACCGAGCTCGTCAGCTCGCTCGATGAGACGCTGCTCGGCGAGGTCGGCGTCGGGCCGATCTCAGCCGCGAAGCTCCTGGTGTGCGACCCGGCTCGTTTCACCTCCGAGGCAGCGTTTGCGCGCTGCAACGGGACCGCGCCGCTACCGGCCTCATCGGGCAAGACAGTCCGTCACCGGCTCAGCCGCGGCGGTGACCGCCAAGTCAACAACGCGATCCACACGATCGCGCTCAGCCGCTCCATGCATCACCCCGAGACGCGTGCCTATCTCGACCGTCGCATCAGCGAGGGAAAGACCAAGCGCGAGGCGATGCGCTCACTCAAGCGCCACCTCTCCCGGCGCCTTTTTCACCGCCTCGTAGAGGTGCCCTTGACTTCATAGAAGCATCCCCACTGCGGCGGTCTCAACTGGCCCCACCTCCGTCTGACTGGCAGCCGACTGTTCGGTGCTCTTGGAGCTCGAGCGGGAGGCGGCGAAAGGGATGGGATCACGAGTGGAGACGTTCGAGCAGATCAGGAGGGACCGGGATCGGGATGGCTTGTCGATCAGGGCGCTGGCGGAGCGCTACGGTGTTCATCGCCGGGCGGTGCGCCAGGCGTTGGCCTCGCCGTTGCCGCCTGTCAAGAGCCGGCCTGTCAGCCGGCCTGCGCCGAAGCTGGGGGGCTACCAGGAGCTGATCGACTCCTGGCTTGAGGGCGACCGGGACGCGCCGCGTAAGCAGCGCCATACCGCGAAGCGGATCTGGGAACGGCTGCGTGATGAGCACGCGGCTGATGTCGCCGAGCGCACGGTTCGGGAGTACGTGCATCGGCGGCGGCGGGAGCGCGGGGAGGGCGTGGAGGCGTTCGTGCCGCAGGTGCATGAGGCTGGTGTGGAGGGCGAGGTCGACTGGGGTGAGGCGCAGGTCTGGATGGCTGCTTGCGCGACGAGGGTCTACCTGTTCCACATGCGTGCTTGCCATTCGGGTGCGGCGTTCGCGATGGCGTTCCCGCACTGCTCTCAGCAAGCGTTTTTGGAGGCTCATGTGCAGGCGTTTGACTGGTTCGGCGGGGTGTTCGGCCTGGTGCGCTACGACAATCTCGCGAGCGCGGTCAAGCAGGTGCTCAGGGGCCGCCAGCGCGTGCAGACCGACCGGTTCATCGCGTTGCGCTCGCATTACCTATATGAGTCGCAGTTCACGATCCCAGGGGTCGGGGGCGCACACGAAAAGGGCGGGGTGGAGGGCGAGGTGGGGCGCTTCCGCCGGCGTCATCTCGTGCCCGTCCCGGAGGTCTCCTCGCTCGCCGAGTTGAACACGCGGATGCTCGCTGGGTGCGAGGCGGATCTTCAACGACGGATCGCTGGGCGCCCTGAGACCGTGGGTGAGGCATTCGCGAGGGAGCGCCCGTTGCTGCGCGGGCTGCCAGCCGAGAGGGCATCCACGGCAGAGCACGCCACCCCAAGGGTGAACGCCAAGGCGCTGGTCACGGTCAAGCAGAATAGCTACTCGGTCCCGGTGCGCCTGGCCGGGCTACGTGTCCATTCTCAGGTGGGCGCTCGCGAGATCGAGCTGCGTCATGGCGGCGAGCGGGTCGCGCTCCACGAGCGGCTGCAGGGCCGCTACGGCGTGTCGGCCTCGCTCGACCACTACCTGGAGCTGCTTGCGCGTAAGCCGGGCGCACTGGCTGGGTCGGTCGCTCTCTCCCAGGAGCGCGAGCGCGGTGCCTGGCCGTCGGTCTTCGACGAGCTGTGGGCGAAGATCACCGAGCGCTACGGGCCCTCGGAGGCCGCCCGGCAGATGGTCGACGTGCTGATGCTCGCCCGCGAGCACGGCGCTGGCGAGGTCGAGTTGGCCGTCCGTGGCGCGCTGATGGCGGGTGCCCACGACGGACGCGCGGTCGCTGTCCTGGCAGGCCGCGGTGCTCGCGTGGAGCCCGCGACGCTCGATGATCTCCCCTCGCGCCTGGCCGGGCTCGGGGCGCCACCGCCGACACTCGACCACTACGACCAGCTACTCGCAGCGGGGGCGGCACAATGAGTGCCCCGGCGAAGGTCCAAGCGATGGAAGCACTGATCGACGCGCACGCCCGCGAGCTGCACCTCCCCACAGTCCGGGCCCGCTTCCGCGGGCTCGCCGAAGAGGCCACACGCGACCAGCAGACCCCGACCGCGTACCTCGCCGCGCTCCTAGAAGCAGAGGTCACAGAGCGCGCCGAGCGCCGCGAACGCCGCCGGCTAATCGACGCCAGATTCCCACTCACCAAGCGCCTGGAGGACTTCCAGTTCGATGAGAACCCGAAGATCCCCCAAGCCACGATCGCCGCGCTCGCACAAGGCACCTGGATCGATGACCGCGAGAGCGTCATCCTCCTCGGTGACAGCGGTACGGGCAAGACACATTTGGCGATCTCCCTCGCAGTACTCGCCTGCCAGCAAGGACGCCGCGTGCGCTTCACCACACTCGCCGCGTTAGCGAACGAGCTCCAAGCAGCCGAGAGCCGCCGCGAGCTCGGCCGCGTCGTCGCGCGCTACGCCCGCACCGAGCTCGTCGTCCTCGACGAGCTGGGGTACCTCGCACTCCCCGACGGTGCCGCGGAGCTCGTCTTCCAAGTCATCTCCGAGCGCAACGAGCGCGCCTCACTGATCGTCACGACCAACCTCCCATTCGGCGAGTGGACCAAGGTCTTCCCCGACGCCCGACTCGCCAAGGCCGTCGTGGACCGCATCACCCACCGAGCACACATCATCGACACCGGCAACGAATCCTGGCGCTTCAACCACGGACTCAACCGCACCAAGAAAGGAGCCGCCTGACCCCCCACCGCGAGCCGCGCCGGCGATATCTCGCTCCGCTACGCGCTACGCGCTCCGCTCCACGAGACACCGCCGAAAGTCACAAACAGAGAAGATCAACACACACAACAACCGACGCGAAGTGGGGCCACTTCAAACCGCCGCGCCGGGGCCAGTTCAAACCGCCGCGCCCACTGGTCGAGCCGCCTGGCGGCGAACGCGGGTAGCAGATGGTTTGACAGGCGCCATTGGAGGTCTTCGCGGCTCTTGGGAGCCAAGCCCTCGCCGTGACGGCCTCCCTCGACCTTCTGGCGCTCGAACCACTCCGAGGCGAACACGTGGAAGGTGGGGATCTCCCGCGGGGCCTGCACGACCTCCGCGACCGGCGGGCGCCAGATGCCCCGCCGCACGTCGGCGAGGATGTTCTGGAGTTCCATCTGTGCCTTCGCTCGTGTCCAGCCTTCAGAGGCAGTCCCAAGGGTCACGTACTCGCGACGGCCGTAGGCGCGGAAGCGCAAGCCGAACGTTGGGCTGCATCTGCGCGTATCCACCACCACCTGTCCTGTAGCTGGGCGCGGCATCACGCATCACCCCCAGCCGTCGCGATTAGCTTCTCCAGTAGCGCCGTCCGACTCTGTGCGTTGATGCTCGAACCCCTCCCGCTCCCGGAGGGAGTAGCTGCTCGCTCTCTTTCGCGGAGGTAGGCGGCGCGCTTGGCGCAGCTGTCTGAGCAGAACAGCGCCCGTTTATCGCGCTCTGGTGGTATCTCCCTACCGCATTGCTCGCACGCCCGCTCGGGCAGCGGCTCCCCGCCGGGCATCACGAGCATGGCGAGTGCTCGCTTCGGCCTTGTTGCGGGCTGGCGCTCCCATCCCGCGCGCCACGCCTCAGCCGTGCCCGAGAGCGCTTCCAGCCACTCTGCGCGCTCCCACTGAGAAGCGTTCACCGCGGCTTTTAGCGCACCCGGCCATGCCTCATCGAAGCTCGCGCCGGCCCGGCGCGCGGCGGCAAGCTGTTCTTTCAGTGCGACAGTAGGGCGCCTCATGAGAACCACGTGGTTTGCGGGTTCGCTCTCGCCGGGTCTCATATCGACACCAGCTCCAGCTCGTCTAGGCGGTGCGCGCACGTTGACGCACGCACGCCCTCCTCGCCGTCGAGCACGATGCAGCAGTCGCCCTCCAGCAGCTCCAACGCGACCCTGAGCAACCGTGGACCGAAGTCCGAGACCTCCGCTTCCAGTTCGCCCCAGGTCCACAAGGGGTCATGGTCATCACGAAGCAGTTGGAGCATGATCGCGCGCTGGATCATCCAGAGCTTCAGATCGCGCGACAGGCGTTTCTTCTTGGTCATCTTCGGTTCCTCCTTGTGATTGGAGGCCCCGAAGGGCGGGCGGGCGAGGGAGCCACGATCGCCTGAACGGATATCGTGGCCTACGCGCCGAAGCTCAACCTTCGGTGCCAGGCGCCCGGGTGTTTCCGCACCGCGGGCGCCACTTATATGGTCCCATGACGATACCGCAATCCGTAAAACTCTACAAGTCCCCTTGGGCATGACCGACGCCGCCAAGGACCAACTCATCCTCGGCCGAGCGCTGCGCACGCTCCGCGAGCGAGCAGGCATGACGCAAGGGGAAGTCGGAGCCCGCGCCGGGACCGACGACACGCACGTCTCCAGGATGGAGCGCGGACAGTTCGATATCCGCTGGCACACCCTCCGGCGCATCCTGGCCGCTCTCGACGCAACCCTCGCCGACCTCGGTGACGCGATCGACCAGCAAGACCAGCCACCGGAGCGCTGACGGCCCATCACGACCGCTCCCGCCCGGCGTTGATCGGGTTCACCGAGCCCCGAATGGGCAGCAGTTCGGGGGCGCTGCGCGTTCGGTGCTGCCGGCGACGCTCCGAACTGCGCGTAGGCGCGGGCGTTTTCGGCTCTTGGGACTCCTTGCTGGCAGAGTAGGCGAGCACATTCCGGGCCACCTCCGAGTCGAAGCGCAGGCGCGGCTTCGAGCCGGTCCCAAGCTGGATAGCGCCAAGTTCGGCACGGTGGGCATAAACCCAGGAGCGATCGACTCCCAACTCGACGGCGAGCGTCGCCGCGTCAACAAGCCGCCGGGCCGTGGAGGAGCCACCTTCGTCGTGGATCAGCTCAACCACCCGCCGCGCCACGGCCTCAATGGATGCCGCGTCAAGAAAGGGGCCGGCCGGCGGCAGCGGCGAGGCTGCGGGCGGTTGTGTCCGTTGGTTGTGGGCCATCCGTGTTAATGACCCTGAGCCGGCGAAAACGGCCATGTAATTTCTTCAGGGCCTGTAGGGGCCCTGTGGTTGCGGGCTCGCCGTCGCGGAGCGAAGCCCGTAGGGCGTAGCGAAGCGGCGGCGATGCAGTGGCGTCCGCTGCCCCGTCAAGGGTGTGGCAGACGACGGGATGACTCGATTAAACCGGCTGGCCCCGTGTGGGTGCCCTCCGTTGGATTTGTCTCCCGTCGCCTGCCACGGACGCCGCCATGACTTCATAGAAGCGTGCTTGCTTGCTCGACATGGCTTTGTCTGGCGGCCTCCACATCACCAGCGCCAACCAGCAACAAAGGAGACCGAAAAATGATGATCGCAGTAGGCGTGGACACGCATAAGCACCTTGCCGTTGCCGTGGACGCTCTCGGGCAGCTGCTCGCCGAGGTCATGATCACCGCGACGCTCGCCGGCTACCGCGAGCTGCTCGCGTGGATCACCAAGCTCGAGGGAGAGGTTCATGTCGGGATCGAGGGCACCGGCAGCTACGGCGCGGGCCTGTGTGAATACCTCCAGGGCGAGGGCGTCACCGTGTTCGAGGTCGAACGGCCCAAGCGCCGCGAGCGACGCACCGGCAAGTCCGACCGGCTCGACGCGCTCCTTGCCGCCAAGAAGGTGCTCGCCAATGATGGGCTCTCCACGCCGAGAGGGCACGGCAAGCGCGTCGCGCTACAGATGCTGCTCGTCGCTTACCGCTCCGTCATCAGCGAGCGCTCACGCCTCTATAACCAGCTCCAAGCCCTACACGTCACCGCACCAACCACGCTCCGCGAACGGGTCGGGCCCGCGAAGAACGGCGCGAAACTCGCACAGCGGCTCACCGGGATGCGGACACGCCCAAACGCCAGCCTGCAAGAGAACACCACCCTCCAAGTCCTGCGCGACATCGCCAACCGCACCCGCGCACTCAACACCCAAGCAGCCACCTATACCCGCCAGATCGACACGCTCACACGCGAGCTCGCACCCGCGCTGATGGACGAGCCGGGCGTCGGGCCGATCTGCGCCGCCAAGCTCATCGCGTTCAACCCAGCACGCTTCACTAGCGAGGCCGCGTTCGCGCGCGCCAACGGCACCGCGCCACAGCCCGCGTCCTCCGGGAAAACCATCCGCCATCGCCTCAGCCGCGGAGGCGACCGTCAAATCAACACCGCGATCTACACGATCGCGCTCTCACGCTCCGTCCACCACCCACCCAGCCGCGCCTACATCCAACGCCGCATCAACGAAGGAAAGACCAAGCGAGAGGCCATGAGATCCCTCAAGCGCTACCTCTCCCGCGACCTCTACAACAAACTCTCCAACACACCCTTGACAACATAGAAGCATCCAACGAGTTGCACCCACCACCCTCGGCGAGCATCGCCACAGGACGCTCGCGCGGCTCCTACAGACCGAGACTCGCCTTCGGCCTTTCGCCTCCCCGATTCACGCCCGGCAGATCGCGCCTACCGACTCCGCCGCGGCCTCGCCTTGTACAGCCACCACGCGGCGCTCTACATCTGCACAGACTACGGGTATGAAATACCGGGTGGCCTGCTGTCCGGTCGTGTTCGTAGGGTCGTTTGACCGGGACAGGGGCCTTGTGGGAAGGACGCTTGTGGGCAGGCCGCCGTGCATCTGGGCTGAGAGCCCGTCAATGACTAGATGGCCGCCCCTGCGACTCGCCCGGTTGGGCTGAGAGCCCGAATCCGTAGTTGTCGCTGCCCGCGGTGCCTTCCATTCATATGTCCAGTTCGTGAAAGGAGGCGGTTTTCTCGTGCGGTTCTTTGGTTTGGATGTTCACCTCGATTTCTGCGAGGTCGCGGTCGCCGAGGGCGGCCGGGTCTCGCGGGTCGGTCGGATCGCGAGTACCCCAGAGGCGATCCGGGAGTTCGCGGCTGGTCTGCAGAGCAGCGACCAGGTGGTGTTGGAGGCCAGCTGCGGCGCGATGATGATCGCCCGGCTGCTGGAAGAGGGCGATGTCGGCCGGGTCGTGGTGTGCAATGCGGCGGAGACGCGAGCGATCTCGCACGCGCGCGTGAAGTCCGATCGCTTTGACGCGGCGATGCTGGCCAAGCTGCTGTCGGCCGGGATGCTCAAAGCGGTGTGGGTGCCCGACGAGGCGACGAGCTCCTTGCGTCGGCGTGTCGCTCGCCGGGCGGGGCTCGTGCGGGCACGCACACGAGTGAAGAACGAGGTGCATGCGGTCCTCGCAAGGTGTCTGATCGGCCGTCCCCCGGTGAGCGACCTCTTCGGGAAGAAGGGACGTGTGTGGCTGCTCGAGCAGCAGCTACCCGAGGAGGAGGCCGAGACGGTGAGGAGCTGTCTGCGCCACATCGATTTCCTGGGCGGCGAGATCACCGGACTTGACCAGCGGGTCGCCCAACAGGCCCTCGTGTTCCCTGGGTTTCAGCGGCTGCTGACGATCCCCGGGGTCGACGTCGGGACCGCGGCGGCAGTGATCGCGGCGATCGGGGATATCACGCGCTTCCAGAGCCCGGGGCAGCTCGTCGCCTATCTCGGCCTGGACCCGAAGGTTCGCCAGTCCGGGTCAGAGCCGGCGCGCTATGGGCACATCTCAAAGCGCGGTGACCCGCAGGCCCGCTCGATGCTGGTCGAGGCTGCCTGGATCTCGATCCGAAGCCCCGGCCCACTCAGGGCATTCGGTGAGCGCGTCCGCACCCGCCGCGGCGCGCAGATCGCGGCGGTCGCCGTCGCACGCAAGCTCGTCGTTCTCTGCTGGCATCTGCTCACAAAGGACCAGGACTACGCGTTCGCGCGGCCGTCGCTGACCCGGCAGAAGACGCGTCGCCTGGAACTCTTGGCCGGCGCTCCGCCGCTACCGCGCCGCCACGGCGGGCCGCCAGTCAGTCCGACCAGCAGCCAGCGTGCGGCCGAGCGCGAACTGCAAGCTCAGGCAGAGCTCGCCTACCGGCGCCTCATCGACGACTGGCGCACCACGGCACCGAAGGGTGGTGCGGGTGCGACACCGGGGCGCGCATCCAACAGGCCCTCGAAGGGCAAAGCCGCGCGGCAGGCCACAAGCCCCTGACGCCTGCGCTTCGCTACGTCAGTCACCCGCACCACCCACAAATCATCGCACCCCACAGCCCCCGACGCGACGACCCCGCCGTCGACGCGTCTCCCTGCGCCACGAGCAGACCCCGACGCAACAGAACGGCCGTATAGACCAGATGCACAACCCTCCGGGCGCTGTGCGATCACTGTGCCACCCACGACCCGACCAGCGCCCAAGACGAGGGGGCGGCAACGCTCCCGCGCATACAAAGGGCGCCAACGATCAAAGCGCCGCACCCAAGGCCGCCCGATGGGCGGCCAATCCCCATTATCTGCCCCAAAGAGTCAAGCGCCGCCGGCGTCAAGGCCAAGCCCTACGGGCGGCCTCCGGCCGGCCTTGACCCCGGCTCCCACCATCACCTTCAGCGCAGCCACACCACCCCCAACGAAAAAAGTCCCCCCCAGCCCTTGACTTTTCATCCGTACGGCACGGGTCCCGAGCGGGACCCACAGGTGTCCCCAAAAATTGCGTGGCCGTTTTTTGGCGATCTCGCGGTCAATAACCGCAGGCGCGCAAACAGCGCGGCCAATCACGACAAAGGGGAGCCCGATGAGCTACCGCATGAAGATCACCCTGCCCGACCCAACAATGGCCCAGCTAGAGACCCTTGCCGAACAGCGCGGAGAACCGGCATCGCGGGTCGCGGCGCAGATGGTCTGCTCCGGTCTCGCCGAAGGCAAGGACCCCCGCCGGGACCACGCCTCTATCTCGGCCTCGCCGCCCACGGAGGCCCCAGACTCCGACCGCCACGCCCCTTGGATCGAACCAGTTCTCGGCGACCCGGAATGGCGATCCCTCATGTGGGGTTCGATCGTCGCCCTCTACGGCCGCTACCCGCGCGAGCTGGCACACCTGAAAGACGGCTGGTGGGAGGATTCATCGCACGTCGAGACGCTGTGCGCGCTCGTCATCTGGCGCGACTGGATCGACCAAGTAGCGGACGACCCGCGGCACGAGCTGGCCTTCCACGTGCAGCTCGGCGACTACAGCCGGGAACTTCGCCAAGAGGGCGGCGGCGTCACACGCGCATGGCAGCCCGGCGCCCCACCGGACGAGTGGGCTCGTTGAGATCCCAAGACGCGACGCGAACGAAAAGAGCACCGAGGGACCGCGCGAGTCGGCGGTCGAGGGCGCGCGAGGACTACGGGGACCACGGACGGCGGGAGTTGTCGCGGCCGGGTGGCCGCCGCTACGTACACCGGAGGCGTCGGCTTCGCCTCCGTGTCCGCGCTGACGCGCGGGAGCGGATCACGGGTCTACTTGCGCTCAGCCTGCCCGCCGTTCCCCGATCCGCCCCACGACTGTCGCAAAAGTATCCGACAGACCGTTGGATACTTGTTGTGGAAGGCTGCTTGGCCAGCGAAGACGCGACCAGGACGGCTCATCGCTGAATCTTCAGTAATCGAGCGGAATGGCGCGGCGCGGCGAGGCTACGGGGCCTCCCGCTCATCCGGTTCAGCCTCGAAGATCATTTCGCCTCCGGCTCGACGGAGTTCTCGCTCTACGCTCGCAAGCGCGTACTCGGTTGGTTCGAGCACCCCGCCCCGAGCTACGCGAGGTAGCTCGGACGGCGGAAACGGGGCGCCTACGATCAGGTGCAGGTAACGCGGTGCATGTAGCCCGAGGTCATAGAGTATCTGGTGTGCAAACTGCCACGCTCGATCCAGTGGGCTGCCGCCGCCGACAAGAGAGGTGACCGTGATCTGCTGAGTCGCCATCGTCCAGTGAACACCTACGGCTCCTTCGCGGGACACGTACGCGAGCCAGTCGTAACCAAGGCGCCTATCGCTCGCCTCGACCCTATAGACGCACTCGAACTGAGTCATCGACGGGATGATCCGCGGTTCGCGTGGGTGATTCATCGGTTCATCGATGAGCACCTCGGAGAGGCGTGTTAGAGCTGTTGCGTGGAAGTCCGATGTAAACAGGCGTGGGGTAAGATCGAGTGGACCTCCCGGCACCGCTAGACCTAGCGCGAACTGTACGTTCGTGGCGTCCGTGCGCGCGTCGAGTAGCACCCGGCGGGATATCCGCTCGGCGCTGCTCACCCCAGCCTGCCGAGCTGTATCTCCCCGATCGAACAGCGAAGCAAGCCGCGTCGGGTCGGTCACGGGGATCGTTTTCCCAGATACGCGCTCGAACACGCTGCCTCCGGTCATGCACGGCGGAGTCGCAGTCGGCCGTATGTGGACCACCACGACGGGCTTCCCGCTAGTCGTCTTAAACTCGCGTACCCGCAGGCCGTCTGGGTACGGCACGACACCGCCATTGACGATCACGTCCGTCACATCGCTGGGCGGGTCGCCGTTCGGGAACGTCGCCCCATTGAGCGCCCAAGAATCGTCAGGTTCGCGCCCCACGCCGAGGACCAGATAGCCGCCGCCGTGGGAGTTGGCGAAGCCACACACCTGCTTGCGAACCGAACCAGCGTTGAAGTCGGCCTTGCCCTCCCACTCCAGCGGCTCCGATGGTGCGTCCTTGAGGAGCGCTTCCAGGTCGTGGAGCGTGAGCTGATCCCAAGCTGGGCCAAAGACGGTCATCGGCACACGATAGGCGCCATTGAGAGACCTTCCGCGATCCGTTGGGGTGACCAGCCCCGGTCTGCAGTTGCCGCCTTAGCGTATAGCGGGGGACCGGAAATGGCACCGAGCACCGCCCCGGTCGCGTAGTAGCCTCTTCGCTATGGGCGCAATCCAGGAGCTGGCGGCCGATCTGGCTGTCGAGGGGCGCACATTGCGCCGCGCCGCCTCTCAAGGCACTCTCCGCGCCAGCCGAGATGGGTCGCGCGCTTTTCAGTTGGCGCCCGGCGAGCGTGACTACCTTCGCGCCCACTGGCGACTGCTCACCGAGCTTCGCGGTGCTCTGCTGCCCGAGCACGGCGTCCGTCTGGCCGTGCTCTACGGCTCGCTGGCGCGAGGCGATGAGGACGCGGGCTCGGATCTCGACCTGTTGGTCTCGCTCGCCGACGATAGTTCCTCGGCGGGTTTCGAGCTTGCCGCCTATCTGAAGCGTGTCAGCTCCCGCCGGGCCGATATCGCGCACCTGGCGCGCGTGGAGGCACAGGCGCCCCTACTGCTCGACCGGGTTCTCGACGAGGGGCGCGTCCTGATCGATCGAGACGGACAGTGGGAGCAGCTATGCGAGCGTCGCTCCGCGATCCGCGTCCGCGCTCGCCGCGACCATAGCCGCCAGATGGCCGGTGCGGCCCGGGCGATCAAGGAGCTGACCGGGTGAGCGAAGACCCGCCCGCGAAGCTCAGCCGCAGCGCGCTCGCGGCCGAGCAGGCCCGGCTGGCTCGCTTCTTTCAGACCATCAGCAAGCACCACAAGGCGCTCGACCTCGCGATCGAGGAGAACTTCGGCGGCCGGCTCGACCCGGCCGAATGGAGGAGCGCCTTTCAGTCTGCCGAGCCCCACGACGCCAACCGCACGATGGTCGTCACCGGCGATCACTCCGCCGTGCTCAACGCCTATGTCGAGATCCTCAAGGCCGGCGCCGGTTCGCGCCTGATCGGGCTGCTCCCACACCGGCGCCCCCACGCCGAGCAGGTCTTCGAGGCCCTCGTCGCCGACGGCGGCCTGACCGAAGATCAAGCGACCCTCCTGAACGAGGTCTATGTCCTTGAGGGTCGCCTTGAGCACGCCTCCCCGGATGTTGATGCCGAGGAGGTCCGCGATGCCATCGAGCGCCTACGCAAAGCGCTCCCAGGGTTGATCGAGAGTACCCACGTCTGGCTCCGCCGCCACGGCGTCGAGCTCGGATAGGGATTCCCGCCAGCGCTGCCAATGCCGGACAGCAGGAGCAGCGCACGCGGGCGGAGCTGGCCCCAGCCACGGGGTCGCCAGGGAATCGTTTGGGCAGCAGCCCGAATCCGCTGCCCAAACCCCGGTGGATCGCGCCCAATCCAGCCGCATCCGAGCCACGGGTCGAAGCCCGTAATCCCTTATGAACGCTGAAGAATCAGGCGATACACCTCTACCCGCTGGACCGCTTGCAAAGCAGGCGCTCTCCCAGCTGAGCTATGGCCCCTGGGACCTCCAATATACGCCCTATAGAGGGGACTCCCGGTCCTCGCCGCCAGTCATCACGGCGGCTTCGGAGGTGCTTGGATTGTGCCGCCGCTGCTCACTGTTGCTTATCCAGCGTGGCCTATACACGGACGCCGGTGACGTGGATCTCTGGGAATCGTTGCGTGATGACTGGTAGGCGTTTTCGACCGCCGGTCCGGTCATCAGTAGCCGGCGTACAGTGGCGGTGACGTCCCTCTTTCGGTCGCTGGACGGGGTGAGCAGGATCGGTCGCACGTTGCATACGCGGTAGCCGAGTAGCCTCTGAAAGTACTGGTTGCCGTTCGACTCGCGCAGCACCGAGCCGACGATGAGATGCTGGGTCCCGTGCGCCGCGAGGTCCCCGAGTATGAAGGTGTGCAGGAGGTAGCGCGCGTGACCGACGTGCGCGTAGCGCCGGTTTCCCACCATCACGGCAAGCACGCCGAAGTCGCCAAACAGCGCTACCGCGGCGACAATGACGGGTGCCTCGTGAGCGGCTGTGGACGCGGAGTACCAGGCGAACTCGTCCGATGGCGGCGGGATCTGCATGTCGGCGAGGACCGCGTCGCCACCGCGGCGGCTGCCGTACACCGGCGCGGAGGCGGCGGCGAACTCGTCGTATCCGCGGAGCCGTGTCGCGGTGATGCCCAGCTCCCCGGCGCGGTGGATGTTCGTGCGCACCGCCTGACGGTGTCGACCGGTGAGGTACTCGCGCTCCTTGAGTGAGGTCTGGATGACCGCCTGTGCCCAGTGCCCGCCGAACAGTGGCTCGCCACCGGCGGGCCACTGGGCATGCAGCCAGCGATCATGCTCCGCGGCCGACAGGCGCAACTCGATGATCGGCAGCTCTCGCAGCGACAGGAGCATCCGTGCCCGGCGTGGGCTGCGCGCGAGCGCGAGCGAGACCGCCTTCAGGCGGCCGGCTCCCGAGGCCGGCCACGCAAAACTGCTGAGGTCAGCTAGCTCGGCCGTGCCGTACGCGACGCCTGAAGTCATTTTTAAGATGGTGCAGTCATCACCGGGAGTAAAGGATCCGCCTCTGCGCGGCCGTCGCTCTCAATTGACTCCGTCTCCAGGACTGTCCGCATGTCCAGCTCTACGGTCTCCTGGCTCAGACGCGAGAGATCCGGGTCCGAGTGGGCCTTGGCCCCATCGAACGCATGGCCTTCGCGGGTGGTCGAGTGCATCTCGGAGTCCATCACGGGCCCAGTTGGCGCAGCGTCCTCACCTCGGAGCATGGGACCAAAAGCCTCTCGCTCTTCGTGGATCACCTCGCTCGGATCGGCGCCACGCAGGCGCTTGAGATCGAGGTGATCGCGGATGGCGTCATTGAGCAATCCCATTCGCCGCTGAACCATACCTCGCCGATCCGCTGCGTCTTTTCGCAAGGCCCTCGATGGGCCCTGCGACGCGTGGGCGACTCCCTCGAACCGAGCTGACGGGCGAGCGCTTCGAAGCTCCCAAGGGATCTGGCGGTGGCTCTCGCTAGCTCTCCGACGGCACCCGGTCCCACTACACTAGGCTCCACCACGCTTTTTGTGATGCGTGGGGCTATAGCTCAGTTGGGAGAGCGCCTGGATCGCACCCAGGAGGTCGGGGGTTCGAGTCCCCCTAGCTCCATTTCTAAAGATCCCTGCAAATCGGCCGCTTTTGGCGGCGCGGGATCAGCGGGAATCGCCATCTGGCTAGGAGGAAGAAAGCCCGCGAGGTATCCACCAGCAGTGCGTCGTCAAGTCGTTGAGCTCGCCCGTGCACGCGACGCCGACCGCGACGTTGACCGACGACAGCGGCCCGGAACGACCGCGGCAAAAATGCTAGCGCGGGAACGTTTTGCCGAGGACCTGTACGCCGGAGTATTCGGTGGAGCCCGCCCCGTGGATGACGAGGAACCAGAAGGCGAAGGTCGTCGCGCCTACCACCGCGGTGACTGCGAAGATCCGGTCCAGCGCGCCCGTTCGCTGGTCGTATCCGGCCGCGCGGCGCAGGATGATCCAAAGCCGATCGGTGTCGTGCATGGTCTGCAGGGCACCGAAGAGCAGCGCCAGCAGCGTGATGCCAGACGCGAGGATGCCCAAGCTGATGCTGCCCGTGAGGTAGTTCACGCGCGATCCGATCCACAGGCAGGCGAGCGGAATCGGCCCCCAGCAGAGCAGGCCGAGGGCGCTCGTCATCGCGAACACGACCCCCGCCAGGCATCCGTCGACACGCCGGCGCACCGGGCCACCGCGCCGAAGCGGGTTGCGATACCGGGTCGGCCCCGTGCCCGGACGCCTACCGAGGAACAGGCCGCCGTTATCGCTTGGATCTGTACGCATCACTCTCCCGCGCCTATGCCATGTAGCAGCTTTAGTCAACCTTATAGGATCTCACTGGGTCTGACGGTCTCCGCGAACGTCCTTGCCCGCCAGGTGGCGACAGGACGACTCTCACGAGAAGACGTAACCAGCGGCTGGAAGGCCCTTGAAGAGCTGCCAATCACCTCGGCGGGCGTTTGGAGCACCGCGCGGAGACGCTCTCGATGGGCAAGCGCCAGCGGGTGATGATCGCCCGCGGCGCCGATTGACTAGGCTCATTGTGGACCCGAAAGGCTCCCGATGGCGCCCGGGTCACCACTGGTTACACCCGTGACGCGGACGGCGGGTGGGGACCCGTGGATCACCGGGCGCCAGTGGACGGGACGGCGGCCGTCGTTCTCGTCACTCCTCAACCATGGACAGGAGCAGATCATGCGCAGCGACATCGCCCCCGGCGCCACCTTCCCCGACTACGAGTTGCCCGATCACGAGAACCTTCCTCGAAAGCTCAGCGAGATCCAAGGCGACGACCCCCTGATCCTCACGCTCGCGCGCGGGAACTACTGCCCCAAGGAGCACCAGCAGCACCTCGAGCTCGCCGCCAACTACCCCAAGGTCGCCGTGGCCTACACGAAGATCGCCACCATCTCGACCGACACCCATCACTCAAGCCAGGAGTTCCGCGCGTCGACCGGCGCCCAGTGGCCCTTCCTCTCCGACCCGGAGCGGACCGTCCAGAAGGACCTCGAAATCCAGGAGTACACCGACCCCGAGCACGACCCGATGATCCCCCACACCCTCGTGCTGGGGCCCGGGCTGGTCATCCACAGCATCTACAACGGCTACTGGTTCTGGGGACGTCCCTCGTTCGTGGATCTCTGGCACGACCTACGGACCGTGACCCGCGAGGTCCGCCCCGACTGGGATCTAAGCAAGCCCGGGCTGCGCGAAGCGTGGGATGCTGACGACTACTCGCCATTTCACGGATGGAACAAGCGCTCTCCTCAGTCGACGCCATCGTCTTATAATTCTTAACCGCCCTGGATCAAGAAGGTGGACGCCAGCCCCTGGCGAGGGTGGTTCGTCTCTCCTGCCATCAGCTCACCGTCGGTGGCCCCATACCGACCGTCTTGGACGCTGCCGCGATCTCACCGCGGAGCGCCTTCAGCGCGGCGACGTAGATCTCCGAGAACGTCGGGAACGGCTGGATCGTGTCGGCCATGACGTCGAGCGGGATGTGAGCGCGGATCGCGAGCGTGGCCTGCTGTAGCCACTCACCTGCCTCGGGGCCGAGCGCGTAGGCGCCGGTCAGCCGCTCGCCGTCGCTGAGCAGCGTCAGGAAGCCGTTGTGCTCGGCATATGCGCGCGTGTAGGTGGCGGCCTTCGCCACCCCCGAGATCGCGACCATGGCGCTGAAGCGACCGGCGGAAGCGCCCACCGCCGCGGCCTGCGGGTCCGTGTAGACGACGCGCGGAACGGCCTCGTAGTTGGCCTTTCGCGGCTCGCCGAGGATGTTCGCGGCGACCACCTCGCCCTGGTACTTGCCGACGTGGGTCAGCGGCCACAAGCCGTTCACGTCGCCGATCGCCCACAGACCCTCCGCCGCGCGCAGGTGCGCATCGACCGGAACGCCGTGAGCGTCCGACTCGACGCCGACGGTCTCGAGGCCAAGCCCACGCACCCGCGGACGCCGGCCGGTGGCGACGAGCAACCGGTCACCGCGCAGCTCGCGACCGTCGTCGAGCTCGAGCACATAGTCCTCACCCTCGCGGCGCGCGGCGGTCGCGTTCGCGGACAGGAGGAGCTCGATGCCCTCGCCGCGTAGAACCTCGCCGAGCGCCTCACCGAGCGGCGCCGGCTCCCGCGCGAGCACGTGCTCGGCCATGTCGATGACCACCGCCTCGCCGCCGAGTCGACGAACGGCCTGCGCCATCTCCACCCCGACCGGCCCGCCTCCGAGGATCAACAGGCGGCGCGGAATCGCCTTCATGGACGTGACCTCGCGGCTGCTCCAAACACCCTCGAGCTCGCGCAGACCGGTTACGGGCGGCACTACCGGATCGGCACCGTTCGCGAGGACGATGTGATCGGCGGTGTGTCGCACGCCGTCAACCTCGACCACACCGGGGCCGTCGAGCCGGCCGCTGCCGCGCAGCAGGTCGATGCCGTGATCGGCCAGCCAGCGCTCCTGTCCAGCGTCTGAGTAGTCGGAGACCACGGAGTCGCGCCAGGCGAGTGCCGCCTGCACATCGACCTCGGCGCTCGCGGTGGCCTCGCGCGCCCCGTGGACCGCCTCGCCCGGGCGCAGCAGCGTCTTCGACGGAATGCAAGCCCAGTACGAGCACTCCCCTCCCACGAGCTCGCGCTCGACGACGGCGACGCGCAGGCCACCCTCCGCCAGAGCGCCCGCGCAGTGCTCGCCCGGCGAGCCGCCGCCGAGCACGATCACGTCATAGTCGTTTTTCATGTCGGCAGCTCCTCGACGTTGCTCATCCCTGCCTCCATCCGTTTGGTGGCGCCGCAACGCGGAGCCACGCTCTCGCGGGACCCGTCGCTCATACTCTCCTTCTAGCCCGAGCGGAAGTCAAGGCCTCGCGGCGATTGTGGCCGCTGGGCACAAGCCTGCGCCTTTATCGGAACCGGTTACAAAGGAGAACAGGCATGAGCATCAGCTTCCCCATCCTCGACTAACAAAGGTCTACCGCTTGGAGGTCACTCTCGGCGAGCCGTAGACGAGCCCGTGGCGCAAATACACTCGCCGGGACGCCTCGACACGAGGCCCCACGACGGCAGGAGGATCGATGACTGAACGCAAACCGGTGAAGACCCAGCACCACCTCGCCAGGGCTTTGCACCCCAGCCCGAGCGTGCTCAGGGAGGCGATGGGCGAGGCCGAAGGGTTCAATGCGAAGCTCGCCGTGCTCATCACCCGCCTCGTCGGCACGATGTGGTGCGCGTACCTGTTCACCGTGATTGCGCTGATCGGCCTGCCGCCCGCGTTGAAGCCGGGGGGCGAGGGAATCGTGTCGTGGATCGCGCAGACCTTCCTGCAGCTCGTGTTGTTGTCGGTGATCATGGTCGGCCAGAACGT
This sequence comes from uncultured Solirubrobacterales bacterium, assembly GCA_963715925.1. Taxonomy (GTDB): domain Bacteria; phylum Actinomycetota; class Thermoleophilia; order Solirubrobacterales; family Solirubrobacteraceae; genus Palsa-744. The sequence continues at coordinate 1,490,471 of OY970282.1, forward strand.
CCAGAGCCTGGCGGCGGACGCCCGCGCTGAAAACACGTTCAAAGACGCAGAGACGATCCTCGACCGTCTCGACATACGCACGCAGGGCGGCTTGAAGGCGATCCTCGACCGGCTGGACGAGCTCGGCCCCGCCGCGAGCGCCGCAGGCCCTCAGAGCGTCGGCCGGCCTCCGCGCAAGGGAGCCGGCGAAGCGCCCGTCACGAAGGGCTGACCACGACCAAGGGGATCGGGCGCGCGGTGATGCGCTGGTAGGCGTCGTAGCGTCCGTGGTTGTTGTCGTTGACGAGCCGCCACAGGCGGTCGTAGTCCGCGTCGCCGGGCTCCAAGACGCGGGCGGTACCGGGGCTCCTGCGGCGGGCGACCTGGACCTCGACAGTAGGCGAGGCGCGCACGTTGAAGAGCCATCCCGGGGCGCGGTCGGAGCCGCCGTTGGAGGCGACGAGCACGTAGTCAGCGCCGTCGGCGGCGTAGACGAGCGCGTTGCAGCGGGACGCCCCGGAGCGTCGGCCGGTCGAGCGCAGCAGCAGCGTGGGCACCCCAATCATCCGATGGCCCACCCGCCCGTCGGAGCCCTCGTAGAGCCGCCCGTGTAGCTTCAGCACGGGGCCCTGGATCGCATCGGTCAAGCCCACAGCCGCAGTGTACTCCCGCGGGGGATCCTCACTGCGTCGGCACGCGAGCGCGGGAATCGCCGCCTGCGCACCACCGGCCCGGCGTCAGGCGCGGGCACCCCCGGGCGCGGACTCAACCCCCCGACAGCGCGCCCCACAGGTGCACCAGCGCGTAAGCGCGCCACGGCCGCCAGCGCTCCGCCAAGCGCGCGGCCTCCCGCGGTGGGCACCCCCCGCGCAGCGCGGGGTCGGAGCGGCCGAGCCGTTCCAGGGCGCGGCGCACGCCGAGGTCGGTGGGGAGGAAGGCGTCGGGGTCGGAGAGCGCACGCAGCGCGATGTACTCCGCCGTCCACGGCCCGATCCCGGGCAGCGCGAGCAGGCGCGCGCGAACCTCCTCACGGTCGGAGCCGGGGTCGATCGCGAGATCCCCCTCGGCGAGCAGCCGCGCGAGCGCGTGCAGCGTGTGGCGCCGGCGCAGGGGCCCGGCGGGCAGCGCAGCGGGCCCCGCGGCAGCGATCGCGGAAGGAGTGGGGAAGAGGTGAGTAAGGGTGAGTTCGCCATCGCTCGCGGGCAGCGGCTCCCCCAGCGCCAGCGTGAGGCGCGCGGCGGCGGTGCGGGCGGCGAGCACGGAGACCTGCTGGCCGAGCACGGCGCGCACCGCGAGCTCAGCGCCGTCCACGGCCCCGGGCAGACGCAGCCCGGGGGCGGCGCGCACGAGCGGCGCGAGCAGCGGGTCGCCGCCGAGGTGTTCCGCGGGCGCAGATGGGTCGGCGTCGAGGTCGAGCAGCCGCCGGCAGCGCTGCACGGCGGCGGTCAGGTCGCGTAGGTCGGAGAGGCGCAGGCGGCACTCGATGTGCCCCCCAGCGGGAGCGAGCGCGACGACGCCATGGCCGCGAGGCAGGCGCAGGGTGCGCCGGTAGCAGTCCCCCACGACCTCCTCCACGCCGGGCACCGCGCGCATCCCGAGAAACCCCACCAGCCGCCCCCAATCAAGCGGCTCGCGGTAGGAGAGCCGCACAACAATGGGAAGCCCACCCACCCGCGGCCCGCCGCGGGATCGCGCCGCCCGCGCGCCGCGCGGCGCGCGGGAGCCATTGCGAGCCGCGGCCTTGCGGCGCAGCTCCGTCGGGGTACGCCCGTACACCGCGCGGATCGTGTCGTTGAACTGCCGTACGCTCGCGAAGCCCGCGCCGTGAGCGACGTCGATCAGCCGCAGCCCGGTCGTCTCGATCAGAATGCGCGCGGTTTGCGCGCGCTGCGCGCGGGCGAGCGCGAGCGGCCCCGCGCCGAGCTCCGCGGTGAGCTGACGCGTGAGGTGGCGCTCGGAGTAGGCGAGCCGCCCCGCGAGGCCGTGGACGCCCTCGCGGTCCACGATCCCGTCGGCGATCAGCCCCATCGCGCGGGCGGCGAGGTCGCCGCGGCGGTTCCACTCCGGCGAGCCGGGGGCGGCGTGGGGGTGGCAGCGCAGGCAGGCGCGGAAGCCCGCGCTCTGGGCCGCAGCGGCCGTCGGGTAGAAGCGGACGTTGCGGCGCTTGGGCACGATCGCGGGGCAGCTCGGGCGGCAGTAGATCCCGGTGGAGGTGACGGCCACGAAGAAGCACCCGTCGAAGCGGTGGTCGCGAGTCCCCAGCACGCGGTAGCGCGCCTCGAACCCCTCGGCGTCGCGCGCCTGGAAGTCGCTCGTCGGCAGATCGCGGGTGGCTCGTACGCGTGGCACAGGACGCAGTATGCACCCACGACCTGGCGGTTTTCGGACAGTGACACGTCCCTGCCCTATCGCGTCCGATTTCCGCGAGACTCCTGCGCGAGGACGTGACAGAGTGCAGGTATGAACCTACAACGCCACAGAACGACACTAACCGACCCCGCGCAGCGCAGCAATGGATCAGGGCCCGCCCACCCGGGAGCCCATCCAACATCCCCGACGTCACGCTCGATCCCATCCGCTGCCCCCACTCAGCCCGGCGGGAGGCGATCGACCCGCGCGAGGAGCGGCGAGACCCGCTTCACAGTGCTGGAGAGCCCGGTAGGTGAGCTGCTCGCAAGCGCAGACGCGGCGGGGCAGGTTACGGGCCTGCACTTCCTCGACGGGCGCACGCCCGCGCGCGACGCGGGGTGGGTGCGCGACGAGCGGGCGCTCGCGCCCCTGCGCCGCCAGTTGGAGGAGTACTTCGCGGGCGAGCGCCGCGAGTTCGAGTTGGAGCTCGCCCCCAGCGGGTCGCCGTTCCAGCTGGAGGTGTGGCGCGCGCTGCGCGCGATCCCCTACGGGGAGACGGCCTCTTACGGGGAGATCGCGGCCGAGGTGGGCCAGCCGGGGGCGGCGCGCGCGGTGGGGGGCGCCAACAACCGCAACCCGATCGCGATCGTCATCCCCTGCCACCGCGTGATCGGCGCGAGCGGGTCGCTGACCGGCTACGGCGGGGGGCTCCCCCGCAAGCAGCAGCTACTCGCGCTGGAGGCCGGCGTACAGGCACTGGTGTAAGGCGCATATATTCCCGGCGATGCTTCGTCACCTGATCTCGATCGACCAGGTCGACGACGTGCTCGCGCGCGAGATTTTCGACGCCGCGGACGACATGGCCGCCGCGCTGCGGATCCCCACGCGCCTCTCAAGCCTCACCGGGCGGGTCATCGCGCTGCTGTTCTTCGAGCCCTCCTCCCGCACGATCCTCAGCTTCAGCGCGGCCGCCGCGCGCCTCGGGGCGGCGGTGATCTCCCACCGCGGGGTGGAGTCCTCCTCGCTCTCGAAGGGCGAGTCGATCGAGGACACGGTCCGCGTGGTGGGCTCCTACGCCGACCTGATCGTCCTGCGCCACGAGGCCGCCGGCGTCGCCCAGCGGGCCGCGGACGTGAGCCCCGTGCCGCTGATCAACGGCGGCGACGGCCCCAACGAGCACCCCACGCAGGCGCTGATCGACATGTACACGATCGAGCGCGAACTCGGCCGCCTGCACTCGCTGCGAGTGGGGATGGGCTTCGACCCCCGTCACTCCCGCTCGATCCACTCGCTCTGTCGCGGCCTGGCCCACTACCCCGACAACGACGTCCTGCTCGTCGGCCCCCGCGAGATGTGGCTCGAGGAGAGCGGTCTGAACGAGCTGCGCGAACGCGGCCTGCAGGTGACGCAGAGCAGCGACATGCACGAGCTGCTGGCCCGCGAGGTCGTGTACGTCAACCGCTTCCAAATGGAGCGCATCGCCGGGCGGGCGGGCAACGAGACCGCCGCGACCTACCGCAAGCGCTACTGCATCACAGCGCACGACATCGGCGAATCGGAGATCAAGCTGCTGCTCGACCCCCTCCCCCGCACCCACGAGATCGCCGAGGAGGTCGACGCCCTGCCCGAGGCCCGCTACTTCGAGCAGGCCGCCAACGGCGTCCCGATCCGCATGGCGCTGCTCTCGATGCTGGCGTAGGGCTTCAGCCCCCACGGCGTCAGCCGCGACGCGCGCGGATGTGCCGTGGCCGGCGAGGCGCGCCACGTAGGAATACGGCAGCGGCCGCCAGCAGGAGCAGCACTAGCACTGTCAGCGCGACCGCCAATGGAGACACGATCCTCGCGGCGTGTGCCCGCGCGGCGTGTGCCTCCGCGGGCGGCGGGGTCGATGCCGGCCCGGCGGCGCGCAGGGCGTATGCGATCCGGCCCCCACCCGGGCGGGGGCCGCCTGTGAACGTGACCCACGCGGCCAACGCTTGGCCGGTCTGCGGGTCAAACGCCGCCGCCGGCGACCCGTTGGGGCCGGGCGGCGCGATCGTTTCGGGCGCTTCGAAGGCGACTTCACCATGCCCCGCGTAGTGGCCGCGCGCGGCGAGCAGTGCCCAAGGATCGGAGCCCGCCCGCCCGGGGCCGCCCCCGGGCAGGCGCGGCGCGGCGCTCCACAGCGCCAGCGCTTCCGCGCGGGGGCCCGGCACGAGGTCGGTGAGCACCGCGTCCTCGCCTCGCGTAGAGGCGGCGCCGGAGATGACCACCGGCGCCCACGCGCCGCGGCGCAGCGAGACCGGCGAGGCGCGCACCACGTAGCGGCCGGCGTCGATCCCCGTCCACGCCATCATCACCGCCTCGCTGGAAAGCCGGATCAGGCGCAGCGAGCCGGCGGGCGGGGGAAAGCCGGGGGGGTCGCGGAAGCGCTCGACCTGCAGCGGCCCCTGCGAGCTCGGCGGTGCGCCGGTGCCCGTCTCGAAGAAGCTCAGCTCGATCGTCGTGCGGGGTGGGCGGGCTCCAAACCTTGGCGCCGCGGTTTGGCTGCGCCACGCCACGATCGCGTGGCCGTCGTCGCTGAGCAGCGCCCGTACTTCCGGGTCGGGTGGGCCGACTCCGATCGTCCCGAGCCTGCGCACCGGTTCGAGCGCGCCCGATTGCGCGATCTCACGCGCGTAGACGCCTCCGTAGTCGGCCCACACGAGCAGGGTGTCAGCGCGGTAGTCCATCGCGGCCGCCACCGCGGTCGGGGGGCCGGGGCCGACGGGCACCATGCGCGGGGAGCCGAGCGCGGAGCTGTAGTGGCGCTGCACGCGCACCGCGAGCTCCCACCCCCCCTGCCGTGCCCGCACCGGCGAGGCGAGCACCGCGTCGCCGAGGTAGGCGCTGGAGGCGGCCACTGGAGTCGCCGGGCCACCCAGGGGCCGCCCCGGCACAAACGCCCCCACGGTCCGCCCCTCCGCCAACGCCCCCATCGCCCTCCCTCCCGCCAACGCCCCCGCCGTCCGACCTTCGGTGAGCGACCCCACGGTCCGGCCCGCCGCCGGCGCTTCCATGCTCCCTCCCGCGAGCGCCCCCGCCGTCCGACCTTCGGTGAGCGACCCCGCTGTCCAGCCCGTTGCCGGCGCTTCCATGCTCCCTTCCACGTTTGCGCCGACGCCGGGAGACAACGGGCGGACAGGCCCGGATAAGACGACCTGCCCCGCAGCGGTGCCCGTGGCGGCCGTGATCCCCGCGAGGTCGCCCGCGCCAGTCTTCGACAGCGGGCGGGCGGGCCCGGGTAGGTCATCGACTGCCAGCGTCGCGCCGAACGCTTCCCCCGACGTGGCGCCCCCGCCGCGTGCGGCGCACCCGCGCGGGGCGGTCCACAACAACGCTCCCGGCCCGCTGCGCGTGAGGGGATCGGAGCTGGGAAAGACGACCAGCGGGAGAACGGCGGGTGAGAGCGCCACTGCGCATCCCTGCGGCCGCGCCGGCGCGGACCAGCGGGCGAGCGCGGGAGGCGTCGCGCACAAGAACCCCACAAGCGCCGCGCACATCGCCCCCACGATGGCCGGCGCACGGGAGACGGTGCGCCCGCGCGTCACGGCGGTGGCGCTACCCGGGGCCGCCGGAAGTCACCACGGCCATCGTCATCGTGCTCGCCACCAGCACCACCGTGATCGCGATCACCGCGCGCTGCCCGGCAACGCTGCCGGGGAACTCCGGTTTGCGCAGACCGAGGCCGAGGGAGAGAAACAGCGCCCAGCTCACCAGCAGGCCGCCCGCGATGTAGTAGGGCACCTTGCTCTTCGCCGCCGCGAGGACGGGCGCCAGCTGCAGGATCGCCGCGTGCATCGCCAGCGAGCCTAACACGGGGAACGGAGGTATGCTCGCCAGATGCCCAACGCCGTGCGCACACCCGAGGAGCGGTTCGAGGGCCTGCCGGACTTCCCGTTCGCGGCGCACTACCGCGAGGTGGACGGGCTGCGCCTTGCGCACCTCGACGAGGGCGAGGGGCCGCCGGTGGTGTTCATGCACGGGGAGCCCACGTGGTCGTTCCTGTGGCGCAAGGTGATCCCGCCGGTGCGCGACGCCGGCTTCCGCTGCGTGGCCCCCGACTACGCCGGCTTCGGGCGCTCGGATAAGCCGACGGACATCGGGTGGTACTCCTACGACCGCCACGTCGCGCAGGCCGTGGCGCTGCTCGAGGAGCTCGACCTGCGGGGGGCGACGATGGTCGTGCACGACTGGGGCGGGCCGATCGGGCTGCGGATCGCGGTCGAGCACGCCGAGCGCATCGACCGCCTCGTGATCCTCGACAGCGGCATCTTCACCGGCAGTCAGCGCATGTCCGACGCGTGGTTAGCGTTCCGCGACTTCACCGCGCGCACGGAGGACCTGCCGGTCGGGATGCTCGTGCGCGGCGCCTGCAAGAACGACCCCGGCGAGGAGGTGATCGCCGCCTACGAGGCGCCCTACCCCGACGCCGCCTCCAAGGCCGGCGCGCGCGCGTTTCCCGCGCTGATCCCGTTCGAGCCCGACGCCCCCGGCGCGGCCGAGGGACGGCGCACCCTGCACGCGCTACGCGAGGACACCCGTCCCACGCTGATCCTGTGGGGCGACTCCGACCCCGTGTTGCCGCTGTCGGTGGCGGAGAACTTCGCGGGCGCGATCGGCAAGGAGCCGCCGCGTGCGATCGAGGACGCGGGGCACTTCCTGCAGGAGGACAAAGGGCCGGAGATCGGCGCGATCGTCGCGGAGTGGCTCACCGCGTAGAGCCTCGCCGGCCGGGCAGAACCCCGCCGGCCGTGGGAAGCTCAGCTCGACTGCTCGGTGAGCTGCGGCTGGTCTTGCTCTGAAGAGCCCGGGGCAAGCGCAGGCTCGGAGCGGGCGGCGCGCAGGTCGTAGCCGCGGCGCGCCTCCACGTCGGCGTCGGCGAGCACACGGTCGGCCTTCGTCACGCGGCCAATGCCCTCGGTGAGCGACCGCGGCAGCAGCGTGCCGAGTTGGTAGGTGCGGCGGGTGGACTTCGGCACCCACACTTCGACGGTCCCGTGCTGGAGCGCCTCGACGATCGCGTCGGCCACTTCGGAGGGCTCGAGGTTGTGGAAGCCGCGCGCCTGCCCCAAGCCCGCGCCGAGCTCGGTGTTGACGGCGTACGGCAGCACGTAGGAGAGGTCGATCGAGGCGCCCATCAGGCGCAGCTCGCCGCGGACCGCCTCGGTGAGGCCGATCACCGCGTGCTTGGTCGCCGAGTAGGTGGCCCCGCCGGGTGTCCCGAAGCGGCCCGCCTGGGAGGCGATGTTGACGATGTGCCCGCGGTCGCGGGGGATCATCCGCGCGAGCCCCAGCTTCATCCCCAGGATCACCCCGTGGAGGTTGATGTCGATCATCCGCCGCGTGACGAGATCGTCCTCGTCGACGAAGCGGCCAAGGGGCATGATGCCCGCGTTGTTGACGAGCACATCCACCGGCCCCAACTGCTCCTCAGCGGCGTCGAGGAAACGGGCGAAGGAGTCGCGGTCGGTGACGTCTAGCGGGAGCGCCACCGTGCGCGGGCCGAGCTCGGAGGCGGTCTGCTCGGCGACCGCGAGGTCCACGTCGCCGATCGCGACCCGCATCCCAGCCCGCAGAAACGCGTCCGCCGTGGCCCGCCCGATCCCCCGCGCAGCGCCAGTGATCGCTGCGCTTTGCCCGGCGAGGATGCGGGGTGCCTTGGCCAAGACCGGAACGCTAGCGCACCTTTCGCCCCGGCGCGGGGTTTGAGTAGGCGGAACGTCCTGCCGGCCTGGGGCGGCGGGACGCCAAGGGAGAGCGGGACACACATAGCTCGGGCGATCCACGGCGTCGCCCGGGCATGTGTGGCAAGGACCGAAGGTCGGGGGATCGAAGAGGTAGGGCCTTGGGATCGTCCGCGCGGGTCCGCTCGCCACCAGGGTGGAGAGCGCCGGGCCTCCTACCCGGCGACCACGGTCACTGGCGCTTGCCGCGGGTGATGGATGCGGATGCCCGCCCCCGGCTCGAAGCCCAGCCATGCCTGCGAGAGGAAGGTTGGGGGGGGCGGTGGCGTTACCCTTGCAGCCATGCCGCACTTCATGTTCGAGGGGCAGCGGATCGCCTACACCGAGTACGGCGGCGGCCCCGCCCCGGTGGCCCCGTCGGGAGCCAGGAGCGCCCGGGCGCGAACCGCGCGTGCGGCGACCGCCGCCGCGCGGCCGCTGATCCTCGTCCACGGGCTGCTGCTCGCCCAGACGATGCACCGCCCGCTCGCGCGGGACTTGGCGGCGCGGGGCAACCGGGTGATCACCGTGGACCTGCTCGGCCACGGCGAGTCCGAACGCCCGCGCGACATGTGGCGCTACTCGACGCACCACTTCGCCGAGCAGGTGCTCGCGCTGATGGACCACCTCGAGCTCGAGCAGGCCGTCGTGATGGGGACCTCGCTGGGGGCCAACACGGCCCTGGAGATCGCGCTGGAGGCACCGCAGCGGTTGCGCGGAATGGTGATCGAGATGCCGGTGCTCGACAACGCGCTGTTGTGGAGCGCGCTCACGTTCACGCCGATCCTCGTGGCGCTCACGTTCGGGGAGCCGGCGATGAAGCTCGTGGCGCGTGGCGCGCGTGCGGTCCCGCGGCGCCTGCTGCCCCACTACGGCAACGTGCTGCTCGACGCGATCCGCCAGGAGCCCGGGCCCGGGGCAGCGGTGCTGCAGGGGCTCTTCTTCGGACACGTCGCGCCCCACCGCACTGAGCGGCGCACGTTCGAGATGCCCGCCCTCGTGATCGGCCACCGGCGCGACCCCGTGCACCCCTTCTCCGACGCGGGGATGCTCGCCGAGGAGCTCCCCAACGGGCGTCTACTGGAGGCCGACTCGCTGGTCGAGCTGCGCCTGCGCCCCGAGCGCCTGACGGGCGAGATCGCGGCCTTCCTCGACGAGGTGTGGAGCGACCGAAAAGCGTCTAAGAAGAGCTCGGCGGGTAGAGCGCGAGTTCGCTGAGCGCCACGTTCCCCGGCGCCTGGGCGGTGCCCTGCGAGGCGGCGGGCGCCTTGGTGATCCACACGAGCAGGAAGCTGAACGCCTTACCTTCCGTGCGCAGCCGCAGGTGCGTGACCTTCTGCTTCAGCACGTGCGTGCCGCTCAGCAGGGTCCAGCCTGGTTCGGTGATCGTGGCGGGCGCTTTGCTGCCGTTGGCGCCGTACATTTGCACGGTCATCCCGCGCGTGGGGGTGGCGAGTTCGACCCTGCCCAGCTTCGTCGGGCTGCGCAGGTCGATCAGCAGGCCCTCCGCCATGTTCGGGAAAGAGGCCGCCTGGACCTGCGCGGTCCACGCCGTGGAGGGTTCGCCGTCGATCGCCAGCGCGGGGTCGCCGAAGCCGGCCGCGGGGAAGTTGTAGGGGTTGTAGGTGGTGGCCGCGTTGGTGTCCAACAGGATCGGCGTGGGCTGTTCGCTCGTGCCCGAGCCTTTCTTCGATTTCGATTCGGTGGTCGAGGTGTTGGTTTCGGTGGTGGTGCTCGCGGGCGTCGTCGTTGATTTCCCGGAGGTCGATTCCCCCGCCGCGCCGCCAGTCGATTTGGGCGTGGCCGCCGCAGCCGGGAGCTTCGGCGGCTTGCTGGCGCCGGCGGGCGGGAACAGGAGGTTGTTGGCGGAGCCTTTGCCCAAGGATTTGGCCCCACCCGCGCCGGTGCCGGCGGGCGTGGAGGGGGTCGGCGTGGCCGGGGTGGTGACGGCGGGGGCGGAGGGGACAGCGGCGCGCGGCACAGTTGGAGTCAGCGCGAGCACCGCCGGGTGCGCGGCGGCCTTGTGCTTGTTGAGCGCCGCCCCCATCGCCACGGCGGCGCCGGCGGCGAGGATCGCCGCGAGCAGCGCGAGCACGGTCAGCGGCCGCCAGTGGGGGCCCTCGCCGAGGCTGCCGGGCTCGCACGCCCCGCACTGCAGGCACCACTGTTGGCCCTCCTGCAAAGGCGTCCCGCAGTGCGCGCACGCGCGGGTGGGGGGGGTCCCAACTTGGTGGGGTTGCGCCGGCGTCGTGTCGGGCGGACCCTCGGGCGGCTCCGCCGGGGTGTGCGGGCCCGAGGTGGGCGGGGCCGGGGTGGGCGGGACCCCAACTACACCAGACACAGCCGGGGGATCGGCTAGCGACGTGTTCACTGCACACCGATTGTACCCGGACCTCAGTGATACGGCGCCGTTCCCCGACCGGCGGGGCGCGACCGACGGGGCGCACGTCTTTGCAGCTACGCCACCACGCACCCTTCTCACCGCTGTCGTAGGGGCTTGCCGGGACACACGACCGGCGCGGCCGTGGTTTCGGTCTAGCTCGCGATGACTCCGGTAGCTGACGGCCTTGGAGGGTTCGCCGACATTGTCGAGCTCGCTCACGGACGCGGCGGGGGTGGTCCTCCGGGGACGATCTCCCGCCCGGTGGGTTGCAGTCCCTCGTCGAGCTCGAGCTGCCAGTAGTAGCGCGTGAACGTGCGGCCCTCGCGGAACTCGCCGACGTGCGGGGCGAGCGTCTCGCCGGCCGCCATGCGCACGATCAGCTCGGGGTACGTTCGGCCCGGCAGCGCCGCGTACGTGGGTGCCGGGAAGGCGCCCCCGAAGCGCGTGTTTACGTCGGTGATCCCGAGGCCCACCTCGGGGTCGCGGAAGACCTGGATCGTGGCGGGGCCCCGCACCCGCAGGGCCTCCATCGTGCGCTGTCCCAACTCGATCAGCTCGGGGTCGCAGACTGTGGCGCCCTTGATCGACTCTCCCCCGCGGGACTCGAGCATCGTGCGAGGGATCGCGTTCAGGCAGCGCCCCTCGAGGTCGCCGAGGCAATCGATCGAGAGCTCGGGGCCACCCATCGCGCGTTGCACCATCACCGGCTCGCCCTCGTAGCCTGGGCGCCCCGCGGCGATGTAGCGCACGAAGAAGTCCCGCTCCGCGGCGTCGCGCGCGAGGTGGATCGAGCGCGCCCCCGACCCCTGGCGGGGCTTGACCATCACCGGGTAGGACTCGGGCTCTTCGCCGGGCAACACCGTCGGCGGCGAGGGCAGCCCCAGGCTCCTCAGCAGCAGGTGGGCCTCGTACTTGTCGTAGGTCGCGCGCGCCACCTCGGGTGAGGGCACCAACGCGGGCAGGTGGCCTTCGACGCGCGCGCGCGCCAACACCTCGATGTCGAGGTCGGTGAGCGGGACCACGGCGCCCACTCCGTGGCGCTCGCACAGCTCGCGTAGGGCGGGCACGTACCCGGGGTCGGCGATCGGGGGCGCGGCCACGCGCACCTGCGCGGCGTACTGCGCGGGGGCCAGCGGGTTCGGGTCGACCGCCACCGTCGTCGTGAGCGCGGCGAAGCAGGCGACGATGTCGTAGCGCTTGCCCACCCCGGTGAGGAGCACCGCGGGTCGGCTCCGCCGATCCCCAGGGCTCATGGGTGCACCTCGCCGGGTCTCAGGAGGGTGTGGGCTCCGCGGCTCGATCCGTCCCCGCACTGCGAACGCCGCGCAGCGCAGCGGATTAAGACCCACCCACCCCGAAGCCAATCCTCACCCATCCTTCCCTACCCCCTCCCAGCCTCCCGTCTCGCCCTTGTACAGGCCCGCGCCTCCCGTCACGATCGCCAGCGTGCGCCACAGGATGCGCAGGTCGAGCGCGAGCGAGCGGTGCTCGATGTAGTGGAGGTCGAGCTCGATCCGCTCGCTCCACGGCAGCGCCGCGCGGCCGTTGACCTGCGCCCAGCCGGTGATCCCCGGCCGCACTGCGAGGCGCCCGCGCTGGCGGGGGGTGTAGCTCGCGACCTGCGCCGGCAGCGTCGGGCGGGGGCCGATCAGCGACATCTCCCCGCGCAACACGTTCAGCAGGTTGGGCAGCTCGTCGAGCGAGGTGCGCCGCAGGAAGGCACCCACGCGCGTGATCCGCGCGTCGTTCTCGTTGACCGCGAGGCCCGCCCCGATGGCCTCGGCACCCTGCACCATCGTGCGCAGTTTGAGCACCTCGAACGGCCGCCCCGCCTTGCCAATGCGCCGCTGGCGGTAGATGGCGGGTCCGGGGGACTCCACGCGGATCGCCACCGCCGCCACGGCCACCACGGGGCAGGCGAGGGCCAGCAGGGTCGCGGAGACCACGATGTCCACAGCGCGGCGAATCACCGCGCGGACAATAGGCTCATCCAGCGCACCGCGCCTGCCTACGCCTCAGCGGCGGGTGATCGCGCCGGCCGGGCACCTCAACCGCCCTCTGAGGCTCGGAGCGCTCCCCGGGACGGGCGATCACGGGGTCGCCTCCTGTGAAGGCAACTCCGACGGGCGCGTCCCCTCGGCGGCCTTCCACTCGGCGGCGGTGCCATGGCGCAGCCAGTCCCACAGGCCGAGCGCGAGCGAGGCGGTGGTCAGGACGTAGTAGCGCGCGATGAGCAGCGGGCGCACGCGCACGACCCCGCCGAGCCCCGCGGCGGCGAGCAGCCCGAGCTGCAGGGCGAGCGTGACCGTGTAGAGATTGGGCCCCTTCCCAACGAGCGCAACCAGCGCGATGTTCGCTCCCAGCGTGAGGGCGTGCAGGAACGGAGTGGCGTAGCGGAGCAGGCGGTGGGAGACGATCATCAGCGCATAGGCCGGCGGGTACCCGCGCGAGGAGAGCATCCCGCCGCGCAGCACGATCGGCCAGGTGTGGCTCGCCATCCGCCGCTTGCGCGCGAGCTCGCCCTCGATCGAGGGCACCATCCGCTCCGCGGCGCGCGCCTGCGGCACATACACCGCGCGCCAGCCGCGCTTGACCATTTGAAACGGGAACGAGAGGTCGTGGCCCATGATCGGGTCGACCACGAAGTACGCCTCCCGGCGGGTCGCGTAGATCGCCCCGTTGCCTGCCGTGATCGAGCACAGTCGCGACTCCAGCGCACGCACCGCCAGCTCGTAGCGCCAGTACACGCCCTCCTGGTTGGTGGCCGGTGGGCGGCGGTCATGGGCGAGGCGGGGGTACCGAGCGGAGGCCTCCTGGAAGAAGCGTACCTGTCCGCAGGCGTACCCCACGCGCCGCAGGGCTTCGCGACCGCCTGCCCCGCTTCCCTGCCCGTCCGCTGCGCGCTCCTGCGCAAACGCCCCCACGAGCGCGCGCAGCGCGCCAGCCTCCCACTGCGCGTTGGCGTCGGAGAACGCCACGACCTCCCCCCGCGAGCGCTCCACCGCGGCGTCCTGCGCGCGCACCTTGCCCCCGCGCGGCAGCTCCAGCACGAGGTCGGCGCCCGCCGCGCGCGCGCTCTCCGCCGTGGCGTCCGTACAGCCGTCGCACGCAACGACCACCTCCAGCAGCTCGCGCGGGTAGTCGAGCGCGAGCGCGTTCGCGACCTTCGCCTCGATCGAGGCCTGCTCGTCGTGCGCGGCGACGATCAGCGAGACGGTGGGCAGCGAGCCGGGCCGCGCGGAGGGCGGGGGCGGCGTCCGTCCGAACAGGCGCGCCGCGACGGCCAGCGCGGCGGCGTAGCCGAGCTGCGTCCACACGATCAGCGCGGCCGAAAGCCAGAAGACGGTCTCCAGAACGGGGTGCAACATCCCGTGACCTCACATGGCCAGCACTGTCAGTCCGGGGACTCGCTCGAACTCACCGGCGTTGGAGGTTACGACGGTCAGGCCGTGCGCGAGCGCGGTCGCCGCTATCCACAGGTCGTGCGCACCGATGATCACGCCATCAGCCTCGAGTCGGGACCATAGCTCCGCGTGGATGCGCGCCACCTCGGGGCCTACGGGGATCGGCTCAAGCCTTGCCAACACCCCCTCCACGAACGCCAAGCGCCGCGCGCGTACTCGATCCCCCACGGCCCTGTGGACGCCATGCAGCAGCTCACTGACCGTGATGACGCTGATCGAGTGCTCCTGCTCACGCTCCTGCGCCGAGAGGGCCCGGTCGTAGAGCTCGCCACTGCGCTCCGCGTCGACCAGGACAGAGGTATCTATGAGGAGGGCCACGCCGACCCGGGAAAGCCAAGCTCCCTACGCGCGTGCGCGACGTCGCGCGCGAAGTCCCCGTCGACCGGCGGCAGGCTTGCCATCAGCTCCCTGAACTCCCTACCCGTGATTCCACGTGGCCGCGACGGCGGTCGCAGCTCGGCGACCGGAGCGCCGTTGCGGAAGATCTCGATCTCCTCGCCCGCGCCCACCCGGTTGATGACCGAGGAGAAGTTCCTGGCCACCTCGGTCGTGCTCATCCGAACCATCGCCCCAAGTTATCAGATAAATCGGATACCGCGTCCTCGCGACTGGCGGTAGGCGATCGGATCGCGAGCACAGCTGGCCGTAGGCGCTCACCCCGCAAGCAGCTGCGCGTACAGCGCCAGGTGCGCCCGCGCGACGGCCTCCCACGAGTACGGCCCAGCCGCGGCGACGCGGGCTCGATCGGCCATCGCGGACAACGCAGCGGGGTCGCAAAGCAGCTCTCGCATGGCGTCGCGCAGGGCGCCGGAGTCCCCTGCCGGGACGGTGCGCGCGGCGCCGGTGGCGGCGATCTCGGGGAAGCCGCCGACGTCGCTGAGCAAAAGCGGCTTGCCGAACGCGAGCGCGGTGAACAACACACCCGACTGGTCGGCCTCCAGGTAGGGCAGCACCACCAGGTCGGCGCGGCGGAAGTACGCGGGCAGCTCGGCGTCAGGGACGAACCGCGGCACGAAGCGCACGTTCGCCGGGGCGGCAACCGAAGCCGGGAGACACTGGCCTTCGACCGAAGCGGGGAGACACCCGCCTCCGGCGGGAATCCCCCTTTCGGCCAGCATCCCCGCTTCGGCCAGCAGAGAGGAGATGTCCATGCGCGGCATCCCCACGATCCATAGCTCCGCGTCGGCGGGCAGACGCTCGATCCCCCGCCACGCCTCCAGCAGCACGTCGAGCCCCTTGTATGGGCGCAGCAGCCCGAAGCACAGCACCACCGGGCCATCCGTATCGAAGGGAAGGCCGTTCGCCGGCTGGCCGAAACGGGGACCGATTGGGGAGACACTCGCTCCGCCGGCCAGATGAGTGAACGCACCGTGGGGGATCACGTGCACGCGCTCGGGGGGCACACCCATCTCCACCAGCCGCCCGCGCCCGTGCTCGGAGTGCACGACGACAGCGTCGAAGCGCTCGTACAGCCGCCGTTGTGCGGCAAGCTGTCCCGGCCGTGGCTCGCGCGGCAGCACGTCGTGGGCGGTGAACACGAGCTTGGGCCGCTCACCTTCAGAGGTTGCCCTGCGCCGCGGGAGCAAATGCACGTCGAGCGGCTGTACCGTCAGCCACTGGAAGTGCACCACGTCGGCCGCGCGCGCGGCACTGCGGTAGCGCACCATGTCCGGTACGTGCTCGGCGAGCTTCAGCGCCTGGCCGGCGCGCGAGCGGCTGCCGGAGGACGCGCCCCGATGGGCGAGGCGGTAGAACCACTCGCGGCGCGCGTACCCCTCCGCGGGCGGCACGGCCCCGTAGGCGAAGCGGCTCGTGTACAGCTCCACATCCGCCCCCGCCGCACCCAGCGCTCTGCACAGCGCGTGGTCGTAGGGCGGCGTGTAAGCGGAGGGGTCTACGACGTGGACGCGCATCGCGGGAGAATAAGCCGGTGGCCGACGACAAGCCCGTGGCCGACGACAGCATCGAGCTGAGCTTCTGCGTGGTCAACACCTCCCAGCGGGAGCTGCTGCTGCGCGGGCTCGACGCGATCGCGCACGAGCGGGCCGCGCTGCCGTTCGCCACGGAGGCGCTCGTGCTCGACAACGGCTCGCGCGACGGCTCCGCCGAGGCGGCGCGGGCGCACTCCACGGTCGATGAGGTGCTCGCGGTAGGGGAGCGGCGCGGGAAGGCGCTCAACGACTCCGAGCTGCTGCGCCGCGCACGGGGGCGCTACGCGCTGCTGCTCAACGAGGACTCCGAGCTGCTGCCGGGGGCGACGCTCGCACTCTGGCAGGCGTTGCAGGCGCGCCCCGACGCGGCCTGCGCGGGGGCGCAGCTGATGAGGCCCTGTGGAGCAAACGGCGATCACGCGGGCCGCGGCGATGCCGACCATCCCACCGGAGCACACGCGAACGCCCGCCCGCAGCCGTGCGCGTGGCGCTTCCCGGGCGTCGCCACTGCGCTCGCCGGCGCGGTCTTTGCGCACCGCCTGTACACCGTGCAAAGCAAGGGCTCTCACACCCGCGAGGTCGACTGGTGCCAGTCCTCGGCGCTGCTTGTGCGCACCGAGGCCGCGGCGCAGGTCGGCTACCTCGACCCCGCATTCTTCGTTTACTCCGACGAGGTCGACTTCGCACGGCGCCTGCGCGACGCGGGCTGGCGCAGCCTGTGGGTGCCCGCCGCGGTGGCGGTCCACCACGAGCAGCTCGCCACCGCCGCGGTGCCCGAGCGGCGGATCGTGGAAATGGCGCGGGGCCGCGACCTCTACATGCGCAAGCACCACTCCCCTGCCGCCGCGCGCGCGGTGCGCTGGCTGACCGCCTGGGCCTACGCGCTGCGCTCGCTCGCTGCGCTCGTGCTCCCCGGCCACTCCGCGGCGCGGTACCGGCGCCACGTAACCGCGACGCTCAAGCCGGGCCAGGGGGAGGGCCTGCGCGAGGCCGCGGCGGCCTATAACCGCGAGCCGCCCGCATGAGCTCCCGCGCTCCGCGCAGCTCCCGCGCGGTGAAGAAGCGCGTGAGGATCAGCAGCGCGGGGGCCAGCGCCAGCCATAGCGCGCGCAGCACGAGGCCACCGAGGCCGCTCGTGGGGAGCAGCAGCTCGCCCGAGACGCCCACGCCCGCGAAGATCGCTACCAGCAGCGCCAGGCGCGCCCACTCGAAGCCGACGCGGAAGAGCGAGCGGGTGAGTAGGTACATGACCGCGAGCATCACCACGTACGCGCCGCACAGCGCGATGCCCGCGCCCGCGATGCCGAGGTTCGCCCCGCTTGCGGGGACGAGCAACAGGACCAGCGCCACGTTGACCGCGAGGCCCGCCGCCGTGGCGGGGAAGTTGCGCGTCGTCACGCCCGCGCGGCCCGCGAGCACCATCAACACCGGGTAGAGGCCGTACAGCGCCCAACCCAACGCGAGCCACGGCAGTGCTTTGTAGGCCCCGAAGTATTCCGAGGCCGCGAGCAGCCGCACCAGCCAACGGCCCATGAGCGCGACGCCGCAGACGACCACGCCCGTCGCCAGCACGTAGTACGTCGTCACCAGTGAGTACAGCCGCGACGCCTCTCCGTCGCTCTCGATCGAGTACGCCAGCGGCGGCCACGCGTACTGGAAGCCGCGCACCGCCACGAACACCACGGTCGCGAGCTGCAGCGCGATCGAGTACTGGCCCGCCGCGCTGTGCGAGTACGCGCGGAAGATGTAGATGCGGTCCACCACCTGCAGCGCGTACACGCTCGCGTCGGCCGGCACCGTCGGCAGGCCGAAGCGCAGCATCGCCATCAGATCCGCACGCCGTGCCCGCAGCGAGAAGCGCCGGGCGCGCGCCAGCACCCACCAGAGGCCGAGCACCACGACCGCCGAGGCGCCGAAGTTGCCGAGCAGCAGACCCCGCGCCTGCTGGCCGGCGAACACCACGAGCAGGACGGTGAACGTCACCGTCATCGCCACGTTGCTCATCGACGCGAACAGGTACGCGCGCGTGCGCTCGTCCACGCGCAGTTGCGCGTACGCCATTTCCAGGTTTGTGAACGCCCACAGACCGAGGATCGCGCAGTTCATCAGCGCCGGATCGCGGAAGCCCAGCACGAGTTGCGAGAGGTCGCTCGAGAACGCCAGCGCCGCCAGCGCCGCCAGGGTCGTCGTCCACGCCACCGTCGCCGTTGCGGTGCGCGCGATCCGCGCGCGGCGCTCCTGGTCGGAGTCTGTGAAGTAGAAGCGCACGAACGCCTCCCCCACTCCCAGCCGCAGCAGGATGCTCGCCAGGATCACGCTCGTCAGCAGCAGGTTGTACGCGCCGTATTCCGCCGTGTCGACGTGGCTCGTGTACAGCGGCAGCGTGATCAGCGCGATGCACTTCGCCACGATGTCCGCCGCCTGGTAGGCCGCGCCCGTGGTGGCCAGGCGCTTCAGGTAGTCGCGCACGCCCTCAGCTTCTCAGGACGGCCGGCTCGACGCCGGATCACGCCACATGCAGGACGGCCGCCCGGACGCCGGGGGCACCGGCGCGCGCGCTCAGCTTCTCAGCGCCGCCGGTTCGACGTCCAGAGCGGGCTGGCGCTGCGCCCCGCCGTTGCGCGGCGCGCAGGCGAGCGCGACCCCGATTCCGAGGAGCGTCCACGTCACGGGGTCCTCCAGGAAGTCCGCGTAGGTGAAGGTGTGCAGCACCAGCGCCGCGAAGCACGCCGCGAGGGCTGGCCGAAACGGGGATGTTGGCCGAAAGGGGGATTCCCGCCGGAGGCGGGTGTCTCCCCGCTTCGGTCGAAGGCGGGTGTCTCCCGGCTTCGGTCGCGGGGGGGACCGGCCTGCCCCCCTGAACAGCACCGCAAAGGCCGACACGAGCAGCGCCGCGTACAGCACCAGGCCCACGATCCCCTGCTCCGCGGCGACCGTCACCGGGATCGTGTGCGAGGCCGAGGTCGCGCTGTCGCTCGTGACGTGTTCGTGGTCGCGGTACTCCTGCGCGAAGGAGCCCGGGCCGAAGCCCTGGATTGGGCGGTCCGCGAACAGGCGCAGGCCACCTTCGATCAGCTTCGTGCGCCCGCTCGTCGCGTTGCTCGCCGAGCCGCCCTTGCCGCTCAGGCCCAGGTGCAAGCTCGGCGGGGCCGCCAGCACGGCGACCAGCGCGATCGCCGCCAGCGCGCCCGCCACGTAGAGCGTGCCGCGCACGTCCCACCGGTAGGCCGCCAGCACCGCCAGGCCGAGTAGCAGCGCCGCGATGCTCGATTGCGAGAAGCTCGTCACGAGGCCACCCAGCAGCCACAGCAACACCGCGCCGCCGGCCAACACCTCGCGGCGGCGCGCGCTCCACAGCACCGCGGTCATCACCCCCACCATCACCAGCGCCAGAAAGCGCCCGTATATGTTCGGGTCGAAGAACAACGAGTTCACCCGGAAGTAGTTGCCGTACTCGTTCGCGGCCACCACCTTCGGGTTGAGGAACAGCTGCTTGCGCGCGTACTCGACGAAGCCGATCCCCGCGAACGCCACCGCCAGCGCCACCGCCACCGCCAGACACCTCAGCAGCAGCTCGCGCGTCCACTCTATTTCGCGCAACAGCGCGAACATCAATGCAAACGGGACGTAGAAGAACACCATGTTCTCCAGCGCCTTCGAGAAATCCGCGGAGTACGACGCCTGCACCCCGTACACCACTACCGAGGCCGCCAGCAGCCATTCCAGACCACGGGGGGACGTCGTTCGCGCCCACCAGCCCTCTGCCGCGGCGGGCTCGTCGAGTCGCGCCTGAGTGCCATCCCGTGCCGGTTGGGGTGCGACGGTGGATCGACGGGTGGGTGGGTACCTGTTCCACAGTCGCGGGACGGCGTACACCAGCGCGCCCGCGCCGACGACCAGGTACAGCGGGATCAGCAGGTTCGAGGTGCTTCCGCCAGTGGCGATCGGCAGCCTGAACGGCAGCGCGAAGATCGCAAGCAGCGGGAACGCCTGCGGGCGCCGGTGGATTACGACCGCGAGCGCGATTACGAGACTCAGGCCCGCCGCGATCGCGGCGCCGGCCTCCGCGGAGTGGTGGCGCAGATGGGTCAACTGCGATGTGTGCCAGATGTCGATGACCAACAGCACCGGCGTGAGCACAAGCACAGCGAGCAGCACCACCGCCCGCTGCTGGTCGAAACGGGGATGCTGGCCAAAACGGGAACCAGCGCCGTGGGCGAGTGTCTCCCGGCTCCGGCCGAAGGCCAGTTTCCTACGGGCGGCTCGCGGATCGGCGGATGAGGCGCTCGCCCGAGAGCGGGCGGATGGGTCACTCAATACAAAAATCGCGGCGAGCAGCGCCACCGCGATCACGCCCAGCTTCTCGGCCGCCTCGCCGAGGCCATGCGCAGTTGCGATCATCCACAGGGCGCTCACCGCGGGGCTTCCAGCGTGAAGCTGAGCGGGGAGTACTTCGTCAATTCCTGGCTGCGCAGCCTCACCTTCAGGCGGTACTCCCCCGGCGCCGCCAGCCCGCCGCTCTCGGTCGGGCCCCGCTGGCCGTTCCAACACAACGAGAGCTGTTTGTACCGTTCGGCCGGGAGGTTTCGCACGATCGTGGCCACGTCACGGTCGGTCGGCGAGGTGACGATCTCGACTGTCACCTCATCCGCCTGCGCGAGCTTGAACGAGAGGTACTCGATCCGTTCGGTCGCATCCACCAGCTGTCTTGGCACCTTCCCACGGCAGCCCGCGGCGGGCACGCGGGTGGGGTGGAAGGCTCCGTTCATTTCGAATTTCTGCACCGGCGTCGGGGTGTGCTTGAGCCGCTGCGTCACCGCGAACGCCACGAAACAAGCCACCACCAACACGGCAAACACCACCCGCGCCAGCCTCTGGGCCTCCCGTGGCTCGCCGTGCGAACGCATCCCGGCGGAGCGGATCCGATCCCGCCCGCCCGCGGAGCCTATTCTAGAAACCATCTAAAAACTCTTGGACTCCGCCGCAAGGTCGCTGGAAGCGCTTTTGGGGAGTTTTTCAGATGGTTTCGTATCACTTCCCGTCCAGTGCGAAGCGCTCCACGGTGTCCGAGCGCAGCCCCAGCCGTAGCGTCTCCAGGGAGAGTACATCGCCCGGGGCGATGTTGCCGAGGTTGCACTCGCTGCCGAAGAACTGAAGCAGCCACACCTGCTGCTCCTTGCGCGGCGCCTCGAAGATCATCCGGTCGCAGTCCACCGCGTGCGCGATCTCGTCGATCAGGCCGCTGCGCACCTCCCCGTCGGCGCGGTATATGCCCGCCGTGCCCGACTCGCGTGCCTCCGCGATCACCTTCCACGCGCCCGCCTGCAGGTCGCGTTCGATCTGCTCCACCCACACGTAGGGCGCCATGATGAAGTCGGTGTCCTTGCTGCCGACCTCCGACAGCACGGTGAACCCGGCGGCGGCCAACGTGCGGATCAGGTGGGCCTTGACCTCGGACTCCAGCGCGATCGTGCCGTCGGAGACCTCGACGTGACGCAGCCCCAACTCGCGCATCCACGCGATCATCCCCTCGACGCGGCCCTGTTTGATCGCCAGCTCGGTTAGCGTGCCGCCGAGCACGACGGGGATGCCGTGTGCCGCGTAGCGCTCGAGCTTCGCCTTCAGGTTCGCGCTCACCAACGCCGTACCCCACCCCAACTTGACGATGTCCACGCACTGTCCCGCGGTCTCGATCAACCCCTCCACCTCCGCGAGCGACAGGCCGCGGTCGAGCACGTGCGTGAGGCCCCGCTCGCGCGGCTTGCGCGAGCGCTCGGGGATGTCCAGAAAGCTCACCCTTCGCCGCCGCCCGGCGCCGCCTGGTCGGCGCCTGCGATCACCACCACGCTCGCCCCGTTCACCAGCGGCACGATCGCGCCTTCCAGCGGCTGCAGTTCACTGATGCCAAGCGTCTGCCCGACGTGCAGCGCTTCGGTGCGGTGACCATTCGCGTACTCCACCACCGAGGTCGAGCGAGCCGGCGGGGTCCCGTCGAGCGCTGTCGCCAGCGTGTAGCCGCTCTGCTGCAGGTTCCCTGACAGTTTGTGCGCGAGGCCGTTCGTTTCCGTGGCGTTCAGCACCACCACGTGCGTTTCCGCCGGGCTCACCACCGCCGCCGAGCCGCTGTGCGCGCGGGTCGAGCGCGGGGCGCTCGAGGCCGAGCTCGTCCGTGTGCTCCCGGGGGGCGATTTGCCCGATCCACCGCCCGCGAGCAGCACCACTGCCAACACCACCGCGCCCACCACCATCCCGCCGACGATCAGCGCCGTCACTTTCCGTGGCGAGCGCTCCTCTTCGCGCAGGAACTGAAACTCCCCCCCGTGTTTGCGGCCGAGTGAAGACTCGCTCGCACGGGCACCCACCGGGCGCGGGGCGGCAGGGCGCGGGGGCGCAGGGCGCGGCGGCAGCGAAGGACGCGAGGCCACCGGCGGCGGGGGGGGATTCGTGCCCGTCCTCGCGGGCGCCGGGGGAGCCGGTGCGCGCGGTGGCGCGGGGCGGGCGGGCTCCAAGACGGGTGTCGCCACCGCGGAGGGCGTCGCGGCCGCGGCCACAGCTGCCACCGTCGCGGGCGCGACCCTGCTTGGCGCGTCCTCTGCTGCCGCCAGCTCGTCCCCTATCGCAGTCGTCTCGCCCTCCCTCGCAGCCGGCGCGGCCGCTGCGGCGGTCGGCTCCTGTGAGCCATCGCCAGCAACCGGGGCCGGGGGTGACCCCGCTTTGGCCGTCGTGGTCGGCGCGGGCTGAGCGTCGCCCGGCTTCGGCTCCTCGATCGGATTCGACCCCGCCCGCCCCTCCATCGCCTGCGCGACACCGGCCGCGGTCGCCGGTTGCACGGGAGCCCCCACGCCGGTGGGCGCCACCGCGGGCTGCACCGTCGGCACGAACGCCGGTTGGCCGGGTAATGGAGTCGCGGCAGCCGTGGGAGTCGCGGCAGCCGTGGGAGTCGCGGCAGCCGTCGGGGACGCAGCAGCCGTGGGAGTCGCGGCAGCCGTCGGGGACGCAGCAGCCGTCGGGGACGCGGCGGGCTGTACCGCGGGCGCGGGCTGGGCTCCAACCGCTCGCGCAATCATCGGGGTGGCGCGCGGAACCGGCTGGACGGTGCGCTGGATGCGCCCGGCGGCCTCGGCGCTCACCCGTTGCTCCAGCTCCGTGGCGCGCTCCGGCGCGCGCCCGGCCCACTCGCGCAGGCGCTTGATCTCGCGCGCCTGGGAGAAGACGAGCAGCGAGAGGACCGCGATCCCCAGCAGACCCGCGAAGGCAGCCAGGGCCCCAGCCTCGGTCAGTTTGTTTGAGAGCGCGAGCGCAAGTAGCGGTGCGGTCATTCCTCGCCAGAGTGTATGAGGGACACAGGCGCCACCGACGCGGCTACGGGCATGGGCCGGGCGGGCTCCCACTCATTGCTACGCGCCTCGGAGCTCAGGTCGGCGACCTTCGCGGCGAGGCCGGCCGCGTCGCCCTCCAACACCAGCAGGTTGATCTCCTCGAACATCTTCTCCACCACCTCCGGCGCCAGCGGCTCGCGCTCGGCGAGCAGGATCTTCTCGGTGGAGGTCGCGCGGGGGCGCTCGTAGGGGTTGAACAGCTCCTCGTGCAGCTTCTCCCCCGGCCGGCGCCCCACGATCTCGACCTCGATGTCGCGGTCCGGGTCGAGGCCGGAGAGCTCGATCATCGCCCGCGCGAGCTCCACGATGCGCACGGGTTCGCCCATGTCGAGCACCAACACCTCCGCCGTGCGCGGGGCGCCCGCGCCGTTCCCGAACCGGCCCGCCCCTCGCTGCGGGAGCGAGCCGGCGCGGATGACCAGCTGGACGGCCTCGGGGATCGTCATGAAGTAGCGCGTCATGCGCTCGTCGGTGACCGTCACCGGGCCCCCGCGCGCGATTTGGCGGCGGAAGATCGGCACCACGCTGCCGGAGGAGCCGAGCACGTTGCCGAAGCGCACCGCCTTGTACACGGTCGCTTCAAAGCGCGCGGCCGCGCCCTCCAGCGCGAGCTCGGCCAGCGCCTTCGAGGCCCCCATCACGGTCGCCGGGGCGACCGCCTTGTCGGTAGACACGAGCACGAAGCGCTCCACTCCTAGCTCGCCGCACACTTTCGCCATCAGGCGCGTGGCGATCGCGTTGTTGCGTACCGCCTCCACGGGGTTGGCCTCCATCAGCGCCACATGCTTGTAGGCGGCGGCGTGGAACACCACGGTGGGGCGGTGCTCGGCGAGCACCTCGCGCATCCGCTCCTCCTCCTTGCAGTCCGCCAACACCGCCGCCAGCGCGGCGGGCGGCACGTGGCACTCGTCCAGCAGTTCGCGGTGGATCGCGAACAGGTTGTCCTCGGCGTGGTCGAGCAGCACAAGCCGGCGGGGGCCTATGTGCGCGATCTGGCGGCACAACTCCGCGCCGATCGAGCCGCCCGCGCCCGTCACGAGCACGACGGCGCCCCGCGCGAGGTAGGAGCCCACGCGGTCGAGCTCCATCACGACGGGCTCCCGGCCGAGCACGTCCTCGACGCGCACCTCGCGCACCTGCCTGGCGATCGCAGTGGCTCCCGCCGCCCCGAGTGGGCTCCGATCTTTGAGCAGCTCGAAGACGGTTGGCAGAGTGCGCACCGGGATCGCGCGGGCACGGCACTCGCGCACCACGCGGGCCCGCGTGGAACCCGGGGCCGAGGGGATCGCGATGATCACTTCCTCTGGCTCCGCCTCCTCGAGGATGCGCGGCAGGTCGGACTCCGTGTTGCCCCGCACCTTTACTCCGTCGATCCGCAGACCCCGCTTGCGCGGGTCGTCGTCGAGGAAGCCCACCGGAGCCAGGCCCAACTCGCGGTTGCGCACGATCTCGCGCAACACCAGCCGCCCGCCATCGCCCGCGCCGACGATCAACACGCCGCGCTCGCCCTCGCGCACGCCACGGAAGGCCCCTTGCAGCCGGCGCTCGTGGACCGCGCGGGCGAGCACCCGCACACCCACCAGCAGCACGAGCGCCAACAGGAAGAACAGCGCGATCACCCCGTCGGGCAAACCGACCACCGTCGCCGCCCCCCTGTGGGGGATCTGCACAGGGCGCGCCACCGCGACGCCGACCACCGTGAGCAGCGCGATCGCCACGACCCCACGGAGGATCGCCTCGTAGTCGCGCTGCCCGGAGTAGCTCCAGCTGCGCATGTACACGCGCGCCAACACGAGCACGAGCACACCTCCGAGCGCGACCCACCACACGGTGCGTTCCAGCAGCAGCGTGTACCGGTGCCTGAGTCCCGCATCGAAGCGCAGTTGGAAGGCGAGGTAGTACGCGAGCGCGACCAGCACCCCGTCCACGGCGATCTGGGGCAGCATGTGCCGGTGGAGCGGGATGGGCGCCCACCCACCCGCCGAGCGGAGACGTCGGCGCATAGCCAGATTGTAAGGCCGCCCGATCCCCACAGCTTCGCGAGTGCCTACACGCACTTCAGCACCGCTAACTCGACCTGGCTTGGTGGGGCTGGGACCTCGGCCGGCAAGCCCACACGCGCGACGGCCACCTCCCCGCGCCCGGGGGCGCAGCTCAACACGCCGCAAGCCCACAGCTTCGCTAGTGCCCGCGCGCACTCGGGCACCGTTATCGAAACAGCGTGATGCCCGAGATCGCCGCGGTTTCGCCGCCGGAAGGCAGCTGGGTGATCCACAGCAGGTAGTAGCGATAGGGAACGCCGTGGGTGTCGAGCGGGATCGTGACCTGCGTAGGGACCGCCCGCGCTGCAGCGACGATCGCCCGCGCCGGGGCGAGCTGCACCCAGCCGCGCTCGGCGAGACTCTGCGGAGCGCCGTAGGAGAGGGAGTCGAACGTGCGCGCGGCGTACACGGCGGCGGTGAACCCGGGGGTGGGCGTCTGGACTTCGATCGCGCGGGCGCGCAGGCCAGGGGCGGCGTCGAGGTAGATCCCGGTGCCGGGCTTAGGTCCGAAGGTGTCATTCAGGTAGTGCTCGGTGCTCCAGGCGGTGTTGGGGTCGCCGTCGACGACGTTGGCCACTTGGGCGGGGTGTTCGGGTTCGTTGCCGTAGGGGTTGTAGTCGTGGGCGGAGGTCTGTTCCAAGGGGACCGGGGTGAGCCCCGGTTTGGCGTCCACGTCGGGGGCGACGCCGCGGTGGGTGTGGCCGGCGGCGAGCACGAGCCCCAACGCGATCAGGCCGCCGAGCAGCGCGAGTGAGCCGAGCCAGCGGGCGGGGTGGCGCATCCGCCACGGCACCCGGCGGCGGGCGGGAGCGGGCAGGGTACGCAGCACGGTGGTGACCTCCCCAGTGGCCTGCCCTGCGCGCGCAGCCTCGAGCGCGAGCACCTCCTCGAGGTCGATCAGCAGTGAGGGGATGTCGGGGTAGCGCCGCGCGAGGTCCTTGGCGGTCGCGCGGTCCACGACGGCGGCCGTGGCGGCGGAGACCTCCGGCCGGCGGTGCTGCACGTCGGGGATCTCCTCGCGGACGTGGCGCATTGCGACGGCGACCGGGTTCGCGGCGGTGAAGGGGACCGCGCCGGTGAGCATCTCGTACAGCACCACGCCGAGCGAGTAAATGTCCGACTGTCCCGTCACCGGGTGCCCGAGCGCTTGCTCGGGGGACACGTAGTCGGTGGTACCGAGCACGCGCCCGTCCAGCGTGAGCCCCTGCTCGGTGAGCGTGCGGGCGATCCCGAAGTCGGTGATCTTGGCGGTGCCCTCCGCCGTCAGCAGCACGTTTTGGGGCTTCACGTCGCGGTGCACGATGTGGTGCTCGTGGGCGGCCCCGAGCGCGCGCGCAATCTCGATCGCGTAGGCGACCGCCTCGGTGATGTCCAGTGGCCCGCCGCGGCGGATCAGCGCCTTCAGCGTCTCCCCCTCGACGTACTCGAAGACGATGTACGGAGTGCCGCCCACTCCGTCGCCCTCACTGCCCTCGACGTCGGCGCCGGCGCCCCCCACGCCCGCGCTGCCATTGCCTGCGCCGCCCACGCCAAGCCCGGTGCCCACGCCGCCATCGCCCGCGCCCTCCCACCGCGCAGAGGGCTCCTCGCCCGCGTCGATGACGGTGACGATGTGGGGGTGGCTCAGCTGCGCCACCGCGCGCGCCTCGCGCCGGAAGCGCTCCAGCTGGTCGGAGTCCGAGGCGATCTCGCGGTGCATCAGCTTGATCGCCACCGGCCGCTCGAGCACGGTGTCGAAGGCCCTGTAGACGGTGGACATCCCGCCCTTGCCGATTTGGGCGTCGAGCCGGTAGCGCCCGCCGAGCGCGGTGCCGAGCAGTGTGTCGCTCATCGACCTATTGTGCGCGCTCCGGTGGCGGCGGGGTGGGCGAGCAGGGTGGGCGGACGATCTCTACAGCGCGATCAGCGCGATGCCGGTAAGCGCCGCGGCGACCCCGACGGCCTGGGTGCGCGACATGCGCTCGCCGAGCAGCGCCACCCCGAGACCGACGGTGACGACCGGGAACAGCGAGCCCAACACGGACACGAGCGAGAGCTGGCCGTGGGCGGCGGCCGTGGTGTACATGACCGTGCCGATCACCAACAACACGCCGGGGACCGCGAGCAGCGCGCTGGCCCGGCTGAATCTGATCGCCGCGAGCTCACGCCCCGCCCACGCGGCGAGCAACACCACCAGCGCCAGCCGCGCGTCGAGCAGCGCCCACGCGCGCCCGTGCGCCGACGCCTGCGGCAGCGCGGTGAGAAAGACCCCGAACGCGACGGCCGACCCCCCCGCCCACAGCGCGGCCGCGCGCGGGTCGGGGTAGTGCGCGGTCGAGTGGTGGGCGGCGCTGCGGCGCGCGACGAGCACGGCGCCCCCCATCGCCAGCACCAGCCCGGCCGCCTGCGGCGCCCGCAACGAGTCGCCGCTCGCGAGGCCCCACACCACGGGTATCACGGCCCCCGAGGCCCCGATCGGCGCGACCACCGACAGCGGCCCGAGCTCGGCCGCCTTGTAGAAGCCGATCAGCCCGCCCGCGTTGCCCGCGCCGGCCAGCAGTGCCAGCCACATGTCGGGTGACGGCAGCGCCCGCCCGCCGTCCACGGCGAGGTACAGCACGCACACCGCCAGCGCGGCGACCTGGGATATCACCAGGACCGTCACGAGCGCGTGCCTGCGCACGAGCTGCGGTCCGAGGAAGTTCGAGACGCCGTAGCACAGCGACGCGCCGAGGGCGAGTGTCAGGACGAGCACGGAGGGAGTTTCGCAGCGAACCCCAGCCGAGCCCGACCCGCAACACTCTGGTACGAAATGATCTCTGTAAGACAGGGATGATGAGGTAGACGGGGCGTTGGTGGTTTCAGCCGAACCGGCCGGCCGGCACGGTGGATGCAGCCACGGCCGATGAGCGGCGATCCGCTTCGCGCCGCTCGAGCCATGCCGTGTACGGGTCGGCGGGTACAGTCCGCGCGGCGAGCAGTTGCGAATCGTGGCGGCTTGCCACCCGATCCATTCCGTCTTTGGCGAATGGCTCGCTGCTCAACGAGCGTGGGGCGTCGTGGGAGGATGAAAAGTGTCGCAGTCTGGATGCTTGAAGCAGTTGCATGTCACTGTCTCCTGGCTCAGTCTTTCTCGTTTGGTGAGTGCGGCGGTCGATTCACACTCTTGCGGCCACACCCTGGGACGCTTCCGCCGTACTGAATCGATCGCCTCTGCACGGAGGATCGAAGAGGGCAAGGATGCACTGTGCCCAGGCGATGTCCAGGGGTTTTCGACGAACGATGTAGTTTTGTCCCGAAAGGCGAAATCCGCCGGTACTTCAGGTGCAATCGGTCTGCCCTGATCGGGTAGATCGTGTCGTACTTTCGGGGCATACAGACCACTGGGATCCGGACTCGGTGATGGAGCGTCCCGGCTCGCCGCGTTGACCCGGTGGCGGAGTGGCGAGCACCGGCCTGGCGACTTCTCCGCTCCGGGCCGGCCGCCGTTCGACCTACGCCTCGTGCGCTCTTAGCTCCGCTCCCCGCGCGGGTCGAATAGCATTGCGCCGGCCAATGGCCAATCAGGACTCGCCAGTCAATCGGGAGAGCCTCTGCACCGCGTGCGGCGCTCGCATGGTCGGCGCCTCGAACTTCTGCAGTGAATGCGGGACGCCTGCGGAGGCCGCACGGCCTGACGCCACCACCACCACGCTAGCCGAGGCCGCAGCGCCCGCCGCACAGGTGGCGCCGGCGAGCCCTCCATCGGCCCCGTCGCGCCGCCCTCCACCTCCGCCTCCACCTCCGCGGGCGCCATCGCCGGAGCAGGTGGCGATCAAAGACGTGTGGACGCCGCCGCAGACAAATGTCCTCGCGATCGTCTCGCTCACGCTGTCCATTCTCTGGATCGGCTGGCTCGGATCGCTCGGGGCAGTAATCCTCGGGCACATGGCCAAACGTCAGATCGCCGACTCGCACGGCCGTCAGACGGGCGCTGGGCTCGCGACCGCAGGGCTCGTGATCGGCTACATAGGACTGGGGTTCCTGCTCGTCTATGTCATCGCCGCCGCGAGCATCTCCTAGGAAGGGCCACGCCGATGGTGGGCAGCGCAGGGCGTCGCTCGCAGCCCTCGCGGGGCTCTACGCGCTCTTCGCCGCACTCGCGCCCGTCGAGAGCGCTCCGGCGGCGTGTCCATTTCGGATCGTCACAAAACATCGCTGTCCCCTCTGCGGCCTCACGCGCGCGACGCGCGCGCTGAGCAGGGGGGATCTCGGACGGGCGGTGGCGCTGCACCCGCTGGCTCCGCTGCTGTGGGTCGCAGTCATCGGCAGCCTGGTCCGCCGCGGCCCCAATTCGACTTCGCTTACATGACCCTCTAACCGGCAAGGAGAGCAGATGGCCGCCAGCGTTCAGCAGATCGACGTAGCCTCACATCAGGAACTCGAGAGCACAATCGCCAGCTACATCGCGCAGGGCTTCGTGGTTTCGAACCGGTCTGCCGGATCGGTCACCCTTTTTAAGAAAAAGGAGTTCAACATCATTTGGGCCGTCATCGGCTTCTTTCTCTGCCTGCTCCCGCTGATCGTGTACTGCATCGTCTATGCGACGCAGAACGATCAGATGGTGATCATCAAGCTGGGGGCGGCCAGCGGCAGCGCAATCGAGTCAACAACCGGCGAGCTCACTTGGTCGGAGGATCGGGAGTGGTGGTGGGATGGGCAGCGGTGGAGGGACGCCATGCGCGAGCTGCCGCCCGACGCGGTGCTGTCCGAGGATCGCCGCTCCTGGTGGGACGGCAAGGCGTGGCGTGAAGCCCCTACGGAGTCCGGCGCGGCTGGACCGCCGGCCCACGAGCGGAACGCCGATGGCGAGCCAAGGGAGATACCCAGCGCGCCCCCCGCGACCTAGCATTGAGCGCAGCGCCGGCGGAGCGCACGGCGATCAGCGCCAGTCCCGCACGGTAGACAGCAAACGGCCACAGCGCCCGTCCACGCGCGCTGGGCCGGATCAGCGGCGCGCTCGCCAGCGTGGAGGCGAAGGCCGCGGCGGCGCCCACGGCAAGCGGGGGGATCGCGCCCGGCGGAGCCCCGCGCTGCGCGAGGCGACCGGCCTTGAGCGCCGCGGCGCCCGCGATCACGGGGAGGCCCGCTCGCCAGGAGAGGGTTTGGGCGTCCTCGCGGGCGAAGCCGAGCGCGCGCGCGGCGGTGAGCGTCGCGCCGTTGCGCGAGACGCCCGGCAGCAGGGCCAGCGCCTGGGCGACGCCGAGTGCCAAGCCGTCGCGGGGACCGGCGTCCGCAAGCGTGCGCGTGCCCGGGCGGGAGTCGGCCAGCGCCAGCGCGGCCCCGCCCAGCGCGAGGCCGGCGGCGAGTGCGCGCGAGCTGCTCGGGCGGCGCTCCAGCCGTTGCTCCAAGAAGTACCCCGCAAGCGCAGGCGGGCCAAGAGCGAGCGCTGCCGCCGCCAGCGTGCGGCCATCCAGCTCGCTCGGCGATCTCCGCCCGCTCGCTCTCGTGAGCTCCCCGCGGAGGGCGGCCGATTCGGGAGACACTCGCTTTGCCGAAGCCGGGGGACACTCGCCTTCGGCGAGCATCGCCGTTTTGGCCAGCATCCCCGAATAGGCCAGCAGCGCCGCGGCCGTACCCGTGTGCAGCGCCACCTCCAGCGAGTTGCGCAGCTCGGCGTCCCCGTGCGCGTGCGGCCAGCCCGCGAGGCGCGGGATCAGCGCGATGTGCGCCGAGGAGGAGACCGGCAGCACCTCGGTTGGGCCTTGCACCAGGCCGAGAACGAGCGCGTGGCGCAGGAGCGGCCTCAACCCACGTCCACGGGCGCCGACTCGCCGGGCGTGCGATCGGCCTCCGCGACGACGGGGTCCACACTCGCGCCCGAGCCCCCGCGGCGGCGGGCGATCCAGTAGCCGACGCCCACCACGACCAGCGCGAGGATTGCGTAGTCGACGTACTCGAAGTCCTTGCGCACGCTCGTCCAGTTGCCGCCGAGCGCGTGACCGGCCAGCGCGAGCGCGAGCACCCAGGGGATCGAGCCGATCAAGGTCAGCGCCGAGAAGCGCGGCAGTGGCATCTTCGCCACGCCCGCGGGCAGCGAGACGAAGGCGCGCACCAGCGGGATCACGCGGCCGAAGAGGACCGTCATCTCGCCGTAGCGCGCAAACCAGCGGTCGGCGCGGGCGATCTGGGCGGGGTGGGCGGGCACAAATCGTGCCAGGTGGCCGTGGCGTTCCATCAGCTCCAGGCGTCCGCCGCGGCCGATCGCGTAGGCGACCCACGAGCCGACCAGCGTGCCCAACAGGCCCGCCAACACGATGCCGGTCATCGTCAGGTGGTGGTGCGCACCCGAGCCTCCCGGGTCGGCGACGGCGAAGCCCGCGAACAGCATCACCACCTCCGAGGGGATCGGGATGCAGGCCGAGCCGAGCGCCATCAGCACGAACACCGCCGGCAGACCCCCGTCGCGGACGAAGTGCCAGGTGGCGGTGACGACCGATTCGGTGACCGAGGCGAGGACGAGCATGGGCGCGTCAACGATACCTGGCGGGTGGGGGTGGCGGTACGGTCTGCCAATGCGCGTTTGGATAGACCTCACCAACAGCCCCCACGTGCTCGTGATGCGACCGGTGATCGAGCTGCTCGAGCGCGACGGCCACGAGGTACGGGTCACGGCACGCGACTTCGCCCAGACGCTGGGGCTGCTGCGCCGCTTTGAGATCCCCCACACCGCGATCGGACGACACCGCGGGGAGCGGCTCACCGCGAAGGCCGGGGGTCTTGCGCTGCGCTCCGCGGCGCTCGCGCGGTGGGCACTGGCCGACGCACACGCCGCAGGGGCGCGTTCTAACGCGCGCGGCACGGCCGGTGGGCGCTTCGACATCGCGCTCGGCCACGGCTCCAACGACGTGAGCATCGCCGCCGCGCTGCTGCGGATCCCCAGCGCCACGATGTTCGACTACGAGTGGGCCACGGTGCAGCACCACATCAACTGCCGCCTCGCGCGCGCGGTGGTCGTGCCCGATGCGATCCCGCCCGAGCGGCTCGATCCCTACGGCGCGCGTGGGAAGGTGCGCGCTTACGAGGGGCTCAAGGAGGAGTACTACCTCGCCGCCTTCGAGCCCGACCCCGCGGTACTCGCGCAGCTCGGGCTCGAGCCGGGGAGGCCGATCGTCGTGGTGCGCACCCCGCCGGAGGTCTCGCTGTACCACCGCTTCGAGAACGACCTCTTCGCACAAGTGCTCGAACGCCTGCGCGGCGCTGCGGCCGGCGCGGAGGGGGTGCAGTCGGTGGTGCTGCCCCGCACCGAGACCCAGCGTGCGGAGCTTTGCCCCATCGGCGGCTTCGTCGTGCCCGAGCAGGCGATCGACGCGCAGTCGCTGATCGCCTACTCCGACCTCGTGATCTCCGCCGGGGGCACGATGAACCGCGAGGCCGTGGCGCTCGGCGTTCCCGTCTACACCACCTTCGAGGGCCGCCTCGGCGCGGTCGACGAGCGACTGATCCAAGCGGGCCGCTTGCGCAAGCTGCGCGACCCCGCCCAAATCGATCTCAAAAAGAGACCTTCCGGCGCCGCACTGGCGGGCGGGCTCCAGCGCCGCCGCGATCCGCGCGTGCTCGTGGATCTACTGCTCTCGCCGCTCGGCGATTGAGTCAATACCGGTGCCCCCGCCGCCTCTCCCAGCGCTCGAGCGCCAGCCGGCAGAGGCGGTCCACGAGCTCCGGGTAGGCAACCCCAGACGCTTCGATCAGCTTGGCGTACACGCTCGTCGGGGTGAAGCCCGGCATCGTGTTCAGCTCGTTCACCAGCACCCGCTCGCCGTCCACGAAGAAGTCCACGCGCGCGAGGCCCTCGCAGCCGGTGTGCGTGAACACCTCCAGCGCTAGCTCTTGCACCCGTGCACGGGCGCTCGCGGTGATGCGGGCCGGCACTACCAGCTCCATCCCGCCCGCCTCGTACTTGGCGGCGTAGTCGTACCACTCCCCTGCGAACACGATCTCCCCCGGCTCGGATGCCAGCGCCGCTCCCTCCCTCTTCGCGTGTGGAAGGCCGAGCACCGCGCACTCGACCTCGACTCCGCGTGCCGCCCCCTCCACGATCACGAGTTCGTCGTGCGCAAAGGCCTGCTCCAGCGCGTCGCCCAGGAGCGAGGCGTCGGTGACCTTGGCGATGCCCACCGAGGAGCCCAGGTGGGCGGGCTTGACGAACACCGGAAGGCCCAGGTCGGCGATCTCCCCGAGCACCTCCGTCGCCGCGCGGCGCCAGCGCTCCACGCGGGCGCCCACATAGTCCACCTGGGGCACCTCCTCGGCCGACATCAGCCCTTTGAAGAGCACCTTGTCCATACACAGCGCCGAGGCCGCCACGCCCGCGCCCACGTAGGGAACGTCGAGCGTCTCCAGCACCCCCTGCACCGTGCCGTCCTCCCCGAAGGGGCCGTGGAGCACGGGGAAGGCGACGTCCGCGCCGAGCAGCCCCTCCCCCGGGCGCAGGCTCAGCCGCTGCACCCCGCGGCGCCACGCGCCGTCGCGGCCTACCTCCACCCAGCTCACCTCGTGCCCCGCGCGCTCCAATCCCTCGCGCACGGCGCGGCCGGAGGCGAGCGACACCTCGTGCTCGGAGGAGCGTCCGCCCGCGAGCAGCGCCACGGTGAGCGTGCCGGCGGCGGCGGTCGAGCGCCGCTCGGCAGCCGCGGGGCCGTGCGCGGAGTCCCCCTCGACCGTGGAATGGCGGACGGAGTCCCCCTCCTCGGCCGCCGGCCGCGCGGCGATGGGCCCGCGCGGCGCGTCCTCCATCTGGCGCGACGCGGCGTCGCTCATGGAGTGGCGCCCGCCGTCGGCGGGGCGGCCGGCGAGGTGGGCGTGGTGCTCGGCGTGGTCGTGGGCGTCGTGGTTGTGGTGGGCGTGGTCTGCGTGCTGAGCGGCACACCCACCGTGAGTGTGACGGTGGCTCCTTGCTTGGCCTTGCCCCCACCGGCGGGGGTCTGCTGCAACACGAGCCCGACTTCGGCTTCGTTGGCGACGGCGCGCGTGGTCGACTTCGCGACGAAGCCCGCGCCGACCAGTTCGCCTTCGGCGCGTTCCTTCTTTTTTCCGACAACGCGTGGCACCGTGACCTTCTGCGGCGCCTTCGCCACCACGAGGCTCACCGCTTCGCCGCTCGGCACCGAGCCACCCGCGGCCGGGGACTGCGAGAGCACAGTGCCCGCGGCCTGGTTCGGTTCTTCGCGCTTGGTGACGGCTCCCGCGTGCAGGCCCGCGGCCCGCAGCGACGCGCGGGCTTCAGCTTCGCTCTGGCCGGTCACTTCAGGCACGCTCACCCGCGCGGGCCCGCTCGAGACGATCACGGTCACCGGGCTGCCCGCCAGCACTTCCACGCCCTGGGACGGTTCGGTGGCGATCACCGTGCCCATCGGCACGGTCGCGCTGGAGCGACTCTGCGGAGTGGGCTTGAGACCGGCCTGCGTGAGCTTGTGTTCCGCCTCGGCGCTCGCCAGGGCTCTCACGTCCGGCACACTCACGCTGCCGGGGCCGGTGGAGACGACGATGGCGATGCGCGTACCTCGAGCCACCACGCTCCCTGCCGGCCGGCTCTGGCTGACAACGAAGCCCACGGGGACTTTCGCGTTGGTGGCCGGCGATGGTACCGGTGTGAGGCCCTGCGTCTTGAGCGCCGCTTCGGCGAGGGCGGCGGCGCGGCCGGTGACGTAGGGCACGGTCGCCTGGCGCTTGGGGGCTCCCAGCAGCAGCGCCAGTGCAACCCCGACGCCCGCCAGTGCGAGCAGCGCGGCGCCACCGATCCACCACCAGCGGCGGCGGCGTGCGGCGCGCTCGGGATCCACCTCTGCACCCGAGTCGCCGTCCGCCTCGGCCGCGAGCGGCAGCAGCAGCGCGGCGGTGGCCGCCGTGGGAACGACCGGCCCGTTGCCGGCGGACGTCGTCGATACGCCCCCACCCTCGCCGGAGAGGGTGTGGCGCACGTGTTCGAGCGCCGCGATGAACTCCTCCGCGTCGGCGAAGCGATCCGCGGGGTCCTTGGCGAGCGCGCGCAGCACGATCGCGTCGAGCTCCGGCGGGATGGCGTCGGGTGGGTGGACGTCGGTGCCGATATCGGTGCCCACCCCCTCGCCACCGGCACTGGTGCCGGTAGGGCCACCACCCCGCAGGAGCGCGCTCGGTGGCGACGGCACGGCGGAGACCTGCTTGAGCGCGATCGTCACCGCGGTCTCCCCGTCGAAGGGGACGACGCCGGTGAGCAGCTCGTACAGCACGATCCCCACGGCGTAGATGTCCGAGGAGGCGCTCACCGCGTGGCCTTGGGCCTGCTCGGGGGAGAGGTACTGGGCGGTACCCATGATCGAGCCGGTCAGCGTCATGTCGGAGGCGCCGGCGCGGGCGATCCCGAAGTCGGTGACCTTCGCGCGGCCCTCCTCGTCGAGGATCACGTTGTGGGGCTTCAGGTCGCGGTGGATCACCCCGCGGCGGTGCGCGAAGCGTGCGGCGCGGAGGATCTGGATGACGATGTCGATCGCCGCCGCGGGGTCCAGCGGGCCCCGCTCGCGCACCACCGCCTTCAGCGAGCGGCCCGGGAGGTACTCCATCGCGATGTAGTAAGTGCCGTCCCACTCCCCGCGGTCGAAGATCGCCACGACGTTGGGGTGCGAGAGGCTCGCGGCGGAGGAGGCCTCGCGGCGGAAGCGCTCCACGAACTCCTGGTCCTCGGCGAAACGGTGGTGCAGTAGCTTGACCGCCACCTGACGGCCCAGCAGTTGGTCGCGCGCGAGGTACACGTCGGCCATCCCGCCCGTGCCGATGCGCGAGAGCACCTCGTAGCGACCGTCGATCACGGTGCCGGAAGCGATCAACGCCGGCCCCCCCGGGTCGTTCGGGAGACCGCCCCCAAGCGGGCGGTCCGGCGCAAGGCTACGCCTGCGATCATCGCCGGGCCACCCGGGTCATTCGAGAAGCCGCCCGCAGGCGGGCGGCCCGGCGTGAGGCTGCGCCGGGGTCAATCATGGAGCAGCGCTTCCATCACTCGCTTGGCGACCGGCGCGGCGAACACGCCGCCGAAACCGGGGACGTGTTCGAGCGTGACGGCGATCGCGACCCGCGGGTCGGCGGCGGGGGCGAAAGCGATGAACCACACGTTGTTGATCGCGGTCCCGATCTGCGTCTCGGCGGTCCCGGTCTTGCCGGCCACCTGCACGCCGGGGATCTGCGCAGCGGTGCCGGTGCCTTCGTTAACGACGGCTTCCATCATCGAGGTGACGGCAGCAGCCGTGGAGGGTTTCATCACGACCGCCTGCAAGCGGGGAGCGATGCGTTCGAGCGTGCGCCCTTCGGGGTCCACGACCCGGTCGGTCATGTGGGGGACCATCAGCCGCCCGCCGTTGGCAACCGCAGCGGCGACCTCGGCCATCTGCAGGGGGGTGACCCGTAGCTTGTCCTGCCCGATGCCCATGCGCCCGACGTCGACGAGCGAGCTGGTGGGCGAGAGCAGGTGTTCGCCCTCGTACGCGCCGCTGGCGGACATCTGGTCGGCGGGGTAGTCGAGCTGCGGCAGGGCGTCGAACCCGAAGCGGCGCATGTAGCGGGCCAGCGTCCGCTTGCCGACCTGTTCGGCCACCTGCGCCCACACCGTGTTGACCGATTTGGCGAGCGCCTGGGTGAGCGTGAGCTGGCCGAAGCTTTCGTCGTAGTCGTTGCTCAGCGGGACGCCGGAGACCAAGATGCCGTTGCGCCCGCTCACGGTCGAGGAGGGGGTGAAGGCGCCGGAGTCGAGCGCGGCGGTGGCGGTCACCACCTTGAAGGTGGAGCCCGGCGCGTAGCCGAACTGTGTGGCGCGGTTGTCGAGCGGGTCTTCGCCGCCTCGCAGGAGCCTTTCGTAGGAGGCGGGGGAGCGCAGCGCGTTGGGGTCGTAGCTCGGAGCGGACGCCATCACCTCCACGGCCCCGCTGCGGGGGTCGAGCGCCACCACGGCGCCGTGGCGGCCGGCGAGCGCTTGCATCGCTACGCGTTGGGCGCGCGGGTCGAGCGTGGTCACCACCTCCTCCCCGCGGTTGTTGCGCCCCTGGAGCTGGTCGAGGATCGACTGGAGGTTGCTCTGGGTTTGGCCACTGAGGGGGGCGTTGCGGTAGCGCTCGAGGCCGGCGCTGGCGAGGCTGAGGGGGTAGGAGTAGCCGATCGCCTGGGCGAAGGTTTCACCGGTGGGGTAGGTGCGTTCGTAGGTCCCTTCGCGCGTGCGCACGCTGCGCGCGAGCACCGTGCCGTCAGCGGCGAGGATCGCCCCGCGCTGGATCCGCTCCTGCTCCAGCAGGGAACGCTTGTTGAGCGGGTTTTCGCGCAGCGAGGAGGCCTGGAAGACCGTCCAGCGCGAGGTGAAGGCGACGAGCAGCGCGAACAGCAGCACGACCAGCCCGTAGAGGCGCAGGATCGGGCGGTTCATTCGCTCAGCTCTTCCATTTCGAGGCTGCGCATCAGCGAGCCGGCGTCGCCTTCGGAGCGCAGCGTGTGGGCGAGCAGCGTGCCGCGCCGCGCGGGGCTCAGGGTGGAGGCGCCGACCCCGGAGACGTAGTAGCTGGAGTAGAGCTTGATGGGGCCGGGGAGTTGGTAGGGAAAGCCCTGGTACATCGTGACGAGGCCACGCGAGTTGGTGCCGATGAAGTAGACCGACTGGGAGGCCACGTACCCGCCGGCCGCGAGCAGCCCGAGCACGGTGAGCGCGACCAGCACGACCAGCACGCGGCGCAGGCGAAATGAGACCCCGCGCCTAACCTCGCCGGCGCGCGGCGCGGAAGTGCGCGGACGGCGGGGCTCTACGGGCCGTCGGGGTGCAGGGGAGCGTCGGGAGCGCGCGGACGGCGCCGGTGAACCGTCGAGGAGCTGCGCTTGCGAGCCATCCGCGGTGTGCGCCGGCGCGGCGCGGCGGGCCACGGCGGGGGCGAGCACCGCGGGAGCGCCGACCAGCGTGGGGTGCCCCTCGATCTCAGATCCGTCCTGCGCGGCGGCGCCGCGCGGGGTGGGTGGGCTCAGGTCCACCTCCTCCAAGCGCAGCAGGATGACGGTGATGTTGTCGCGCCCGCCGGCGCGGTTGGCCTCGACGATCAGCGCCTCGCCGGTGTCGCGCAGGCGCGCGTGGGCGTGGGTGAGCAGAACCTCCGCGAGGCGGGCCTCGCCGACCATCGAGGTGAGGCCGTCGCTGCACAGCAGGTACAGGTCCCCGGAGCGGGCCCTGAACGAGCGGGTGTCGACCTCGACTGTCTCCTCGGGCCCGAGCGCGCGCGTGATGATCGAGCGTTGGGGGTGCTCCTCGGCTTCCTCCGGAGTGAGGCGCCCCTCGCGGATCAACTCGTCCACGAGCGAGTGGTCGTCGGTGAGGCGCAGCAGCTCCCCGTCGCGCAGGCAGTAGGCGCGGGAGTCCCCGACGTGAGCGATCGCGACGTCGTCCTCGCCGACGTACACCGCGGTGAGCGTGGTGCCCATGCCGGCCTGCTCGGCGTTGCGGCGGGAGAGCTCGTGGATGCGCGCGTTAGCGGCGAGCGCGTTCGCGACGAGGCTCTCCTCGGGGCTTACGTCGTGAGCGAGGCCCGCTTGGAAGGACTCGACCGCGATCTTCGATGCCACCTCGCCTGCCTGCGCACCGCCCATGCCGTCAGCGACCACGAACAGGGGAGCGCGGGCGAGCATCGAATCCTCGTTGGCGCGCCGCTGGAGACCGGTGTCGGTGCCTGCGTACTGTTCGGCGACGCGGAGCATCCTCAGTCAACCTCGAAGACGAATTCGCTCTCGCCGATCCGCAGGTGATCGCCGGGGTGCAGCGGACGCGGGGTAGTGTCGAGCAGCTCCTCGTTGAGGTAGGTGCCGTTGGTGGAGCCCAGGTCCTCGAGCACGAGCGTGCCGGCCTGCGCGTAGATGTGGGCGTGGCGGGAGGAGGCGAAGGGGTCTTCCAGACGGATCTCGGCGTGGTCGCCGCGGCCGAGCACGAGGTCGCTGTCGAGGTCGTAGATCATCCCGGGCTCGTGACCAGTCGCGCGGGCGACGACGAGGCGGGGGGCGCGGGAGGCGAGGTCGGAGCGGACGGGCGTGGAGGCGGAGTACAGGCCGGTTGAGTCGGACCCCGCCGCGGGCGCGCTCGCCGATCCCGCCCACTCGGAGCCGAAGTCCGTGGTCGGGCGGGTCCGATCGCTGCCGCGCAGATCGCGCAGGGCGGAGCGAGCGACCCACAGCAGGAAGAGGTAGAGCACGGCGAGAAAGCCGAACTTGAGCGCGACCGACACCGGCTGGAGCGTATTCATCGCAGCTCGAACGCGATCTCGGTGGAGCCGAGCTCGATGCGGTCCCCCGTGTCCAGTGGGCGGACGCCGCGGAGCGGTCTGCCGTTGAGGAGCACGCCGTTAGTCGAATGGAGGTCTTCGATCGTCCAGCCCTCGGCGGCTAGGCGGATGTGGGCGTGCCGGCGGGAGACCCCGGCGTCGTCGAGGACGATGTCGCAGTCGCGGCTGCGGCCGAGGACTGCGCCCCCCGGCGCGACCAGTAGGCGGCGGCCGGAGAGCAGCAGCATCGCGCGGGTGGGACGGTGGGAGGGCGCCTCGTGCGCGGGATCCCCACCCACCTCGCGCAGGCGGCGAGAGGCGCTGTAGAGCAGCGTATGCCCGTGCTCCTCTTCGCCGCCGCCCGCGGCCGCGTCGTCCGCGGCGGCGTGCTCCTCAGGCCGCACGAGCCGCGCTTGGATGCCGAACTCGCCGAGCGCGAG
Organism: uncultured Solirubrobacterales bacterium; assembly: GCA_963715925.1. Classification (GTDB taxonomy): domain Bacteria; phylum Actinomycetota; class Thermoleophilia; order Solirubrobacterales; family Solirubrobacteraceae; genus Palsa-744. The sequence goes on from OY970282.1 coordinate 1,530,452, forward strand.
AGCAGGGTCTGTGTGGAAGGCGATCGCCGGGTGCGAAGCGAGCGTGAGACTCTCGTTGCGGGCGTGCTCCAAGAGGTAGGCACAGAGCTCCTCGATCAACTCGTCCTCGACACCGTCGTAGCGGGCGCGGTCCTGAGGGGAGAGCCACACGGCGTACTCGTTGGGGGCGTAGACGCGCGAGACGGAGGTCGTGCGGTGCTCGTCCATCTCGCGCGCGAGCTTGCGGGCGAGCTCCATCGGGCGGACCTCCGAGCGGAAGAGGCGCCCGAAGGCGCCCTCAACGAGGGAGGTGAGCGTGGTCTCGAAGCTCTTGAGGGGATTCATGGAAGTCCGATCGCGAATGGCGGCACAGCGGCGCTCCGCCGCTCCTCACTTTAAGGCCCCTCGCGCAACGATCGCCTACACGGGGCCGCGCAACGCGCGGGCGGCGACGGCGAGCACCGCTCCGAGGGCAGCTCCCAGGATGACCCCTCGCGGGGATGGAACAGTTGCCCCTCCCAGGCCGCTCCCGCTCCCAGCGTAGGCGAAGGGGAGACCGCGGTCCAGCAGCGGAGTGGCAGCGGCGAGCGCGCTGGCCCACAGGATCGCCGCGAGCGCGTCGAGCGTGGCGGAGCGCCCCCGCACGATCCACGGCAGGAGCGCGGCGGCCGTGGCCCATAGCGCGGCCCCGAGCAGCAACGCGAGGCTCAGCAGGGGGAAGATCGCGTGGGCGGCAGCGGTGCTCAGTGAGCCCTCCCACGAGGCCCGTCCGCCGAACGCGGCGGGGGGGCCGAGCCACAGGCGTCGTGTGGAGCTGTCGAGCGGGAGCTCGGCGAGGCGCAGCCACCAGTAGCCGAGCGCGCCCAACAGCGCCCGCGAGCGCCAGCGAGCGGATTGGCCGGCGAGCGCGGGGAAGGCCCCGGCGAGGCCCACGAGGCCGAGCGCAGGCGCGAGCGCCGGGGCCAGCCAGCGCAGGCCAGGGCGGTGCACCGCCAGCACCAGGGGCAGTACAGCGCAGAGCGCGAGGAGCGCGAGCCCCGGGCGCCCGGCGGTGAGCTGCCAGGTGCACACCGAGAGTGTCGCGGCGACCCAGCCGAGGCGCGGGAGCGTGAGCCAGCCGCTCGCGTCGGGTTCCTCGTCGGGGTGCTCAGACGCCCACCCATCCCGCGCTTGCAGATCCCGTCCACCCGGGGCCTCGACCGTGGCGAGCGGGGTGCTGAGGGGGAGCTGGGATTGGGATGGAGAGCGCCCCTCCGGGTCGGCGGGGGCGGGGCGTCCTGGTGCCATCGGAGGCGCGCTCGCGTGACGCCGGGGCGGTGAGTGGCGCAGGCCGCGGTCGAGGGCCTGGGAGATGGCCTCGCGCAGCTCGGGAAGCGAGCCACGCTCCCGCGGTCGGTGGTCGAGCGCGCGGTCGAGCGCGCGGGTGAGACCGCGGGGGAGATCGCGCCGGTGGCGCTCGAGCGGGGGAAGCTCGCAGCCGATGCGCCGTGCGGTGGCGGCGGGGGTGGGCCCGCGCACGGGGTTGACGCCGGAGAGCGCCTCGTAGAGGACGAGCGCGAGCGAGTAGAGGTCCACTTGCTCGTCCACCTCGGCGCCGTCGATCTGCTCGGGCGCCATGTAGGCGAGGGTGCCGAGTACGTCCCCGGTGCGCGTGAGGCCCTCCTCGCCCGCGAGCAACGCGCCGCCGAAGTCGGTCAGCTTGGCGAGGGGGGCCGAGCTCGGCGGCGCGGTGCGGCGCGGTGCAGGCCCATCCACGGTCTGAGCGCACTCCTGGCCACGGGCGGCGCGCCTGCTCCCAAGCACGCTCGGGGGTCTCGAGTCCCCGTCGCTCCTAAGCGACACGAGCACGTTGTGGGGCTTGATGTCGCGGTGGATGACCCCGCGACCGTGGGCGTGCAGGAGGGCGTCGGCGAGCGCGAGGCCGATCTCGAGGACCTCCTCGTCGCAGAGCGCCTCCGCGGCGATCAGCGCGGCGAGGGTCTCGCCGTGGACGAGCTCGGAGATCAGGTAGAAGGCGTCGTCCTCGACGCAGGCCTCGTACAGCGCGACGATCGCGGGGTGGGCGAGGCGCGCGGCGGCGAGTGCCTCGCGGGTGGCGCGCTCGCGGTCCTCGCCGGCGACCGAAGCCGGGAGACACTCGCCTTTGACCGAAGCGGGGCGACACTCGCCTTCGGCTCGCATCCCCCGTTCGGCCAGCATCCCCGTTTTGGCCAGCGGGATCACCTTGACGGCTACCTCACGGTCGAGCAGCCTGTCGTGGGCGCGCCACACCACTCCGAAGCCGCCGGCACCCAGGTGTTCTGAGAGGTGGTAGCGACCACCGAGCACGGCGGAGCCCACAGATGCCTGCCTGCCCTCGATTCGAGCCCGCCCGCCCGGCGCGATCAGGGTGTCGTTGGAGTCCACCGCCTCCTGCGTTCGCCGCGGGCCCACACCGTCCCTGCCACGGCGGGCAGGAGAATGCGGGGTGAGCGAGAAGTTGCAGAGGTCACTAAGGAAGAGTCAGATGCTCGGCCGACCGCCCGCCTGGCGGGCGGTCATACTGGTCCCTTCCGCAAAGCAAGAAGGAGCGGAGTCGGCTTGTCGTTCTTCGACGAAGATGATGGGGAGGCCCGCCCACCCGCCCACCCGCCTGCGCCGCGGTCGGCGGCGGCGGCGGGGACCAGTCGTGGATCGCCCGCCGGCAAGCGCCCGAGCGGGCGTCCGTCCCCACGCCGGCCGCGGCGCGCAGCCGCGGGCGTAGGGCAGGTGGACCGCCATACGATGATGGTGCGCCGGCGGATCGCCGCGGGGGTCGGCGTGGTGGCGCTGATCGCGATCGTGCTGCTCGTCAACGGCTGCCTGAAGAGCGGCAAGGAAGAAGCGCTGAAGTCCTACAACCGCGAAGCGGGCCAGATCGTGCAGGAATCCGACCAGCAGGTTGCGAGCCCGCTCTTCAAGGCGCTCGCGGGCGCATCCGGCGAACCGCCGCTGAACGTGGAAGGGCAGATCAACCAGCTGCGGATGCAGGCGCAGAGCCAGGCCGCGCACGCGAAGGGGCTGAGCGTCCCCGGCGGGATGGAAGCGGCGCAGCGCAACCTCACGCTCGCGCTCGATCTGCGCGCCGAAGCGCTGGCGAAGATCGCAAACCTCGTGCGCACCGCCCTGGGGGGGCAGGGCAAACAGGCGAGCACCGCGATCGCGGGCGCGATGGAGATGGCGCTGGCCTCCGACGTGGTCTACTCCCAGCGCGTCGCGCCGCTGATCCAGCAGGCGCTCGCGGCAGACGGGATTCACGGACAGAGCACGGCGGGCACACAGTTCCTGGCGAACCTCGGGTGGTTGGACCCGAGCACTGTCGAAGAGCGCCTCACCGGCAAGTCCTCGGGCTCCGCGCAGAGCAGCCCGCTCGCGCCGGGCACACACGGCTCCGCGTTGACGGGAGTGAGCGTGAGCTCCACCACTCTGGAAGCGCCGCCCGCGCTGAACCACATCAACAGCGGAGCGAACCCGACGTTCACGGTGGCGGTCGAAGACTCGGGGAGCAACTCGGAGACCGACGTGGCGGTCGAAGTCGCGGTGACGGCGGGCGGCAGGCAGTACAAGCGCGTGAAGACGATCGACAAGACCGAACCGGGCGTGACCTCGAAGGTGGACATCCCCGTCGAAGGCGTCCCTCTGGAAGCCGCGGCGCGCATCACGGTGTCCGTTCAGGGGGTCCCCGGGGAGACGAACCTCGAAAACAACAAGGGCACCTACGACGCGGTGTTCGGGCAGTAGTGGCCCTCCCGCCTACGCGATAGCGTGTCCACAGTGGCCGCCGCGAGCCTGACCGACACCCAGGGAATCATTGCGATCGCCGCCGCGGCGATCGCGGTGGTAGCGCTGGTGGGATGCGTAGCTCTGGCCTTCAGCCTACGCCGCTTGCGAGCCGCTCAGCGCATCGTACTGGGGGAGCGAGAGCGCGACGTGGTAGCCCACGCGGCCGCGCTGCAGGGGGGCTTCGAAGACTTGCAGGAGTACGTGGGGGAGGTGGCCGAGCGCCTGGACGGGCGCCTCGCCGCAGCGGAGGCGGGGGTGCGGGGAGCGATCGCGCACCGCGCGCTGGTGCGCTACGACGCCTACAACGAGCTCTCGGGCCGCCAGTCGGTGTCGATCGCGCTGCTCGACGGGATGCGCTCGGGGGTCGTGCTCTCCTGCATCCACCACCGCGACCAGGCGCGGGTGTACGCCAAGCAGGTGCGCGAAGGCTCAAGCGAACTGGAGCTCTCCCCGGAGGAGGCGCAGGCGATGCGCCTGGCGCTCACCCCGGTGGAAGGCGACGTGGCCTCCAGCGAGCAGCTCTCCGCCTGAGCGATGCGCGAGGGACAGCCCGAGAAGGAGCGTCCGCGCGTCGGCTTCCTGGGTCCCGCCGGGACCTTCACCGAGGAGGCGCTGCTGTCGAGCGCACAGGCGGAGTCGGTGGAGCCGGTGGCACTCACGACGATCTACGACACGGTGATGGCGGTGCGCCGGGGAGACGTGCGGTGGGCGGTGGTGCCGATCGAGAACTCACTGGACGGATCGGTGACGGTCACGCTCGACCTGCTCGCGGACGAGCACGGGGACTTGGAGATCGTGGGGGAGGTCCTGCTCGCGGTCCGCCACTCGCTGATCGCCGCGGAGGCGGTGGCGGTGAGCCAGATCGACACCGTCGTCTCCCACCCCCAGGTTCCGGGCCAGTGCACGCGCCTGCTACGCGGGGAGCTGGCGCACGCGCGGGTGCTCCCGGCGAGCTCCACCGCGGAGGCGGTGCGGCTGGTCCTCAGCGAGCGCCGGCGGGGTCAGGCGGCCCTGGGGACGCGCTTGGCGGCCGACATCTATGGGGGGGTGGTGGTGCGTGAAGGGGTGCAGGACCGCGACGACAACGTGACGCGCTTCGTGTGGCTGGCGAAGGTTGGGGGCTCGCCCACCCCAACCGGCATAGACACTCAGCCCTCCGCGACGGCGGCCGCACGCTCCGAGCCAGGTGGGGCCGCGATCGACGGGGGCCCCCCGCCACCGTTGCAGACGGGCGCGGGGAGCGAGAGTCCACCGTTGACCGAAAGCCCACCCACGTGGAAGACATCGGTGGTGTTCTGGGGCCCCGGCGCGGACAGTCACGGCTGGTTGGTGCGCTGCCTGGACGAGTTCGCCAAGCGAGCGATTAACCTGACCAAGATCGAGTCGCGGCCGCGGCGGGGGAGCCTGGGCCACTACATGTTCTTCGTCGACCTCCAAGGCAGCGCGGGCGAGCGCGCGGTGGCGCAGGCGCTCGGGGGGCTGCGCACAGTGTGCGAGGAGGTGCGCGTGTTGGGCTCCTACCCAGCACGCTGAGCGCGCCAAGCGGGCACGATCGACCAGTTTCGCCGCTACACTGCGGCGCACGGATGGATACCACCGTTCCACCAGACCCAGTTCGGTCCGTGCCGTCCGAGCACCGGCGGCGCGGGCCTGACAGTGGCCGGGTGCTTGTTCTGAACGCGACCTTTGAGCCGATCAACGTGTGCACGGTGCGCCGTGCGGTGGTGTTGCTGCTCAAGGAGAAGGCGGAGCTCGTGGAGCGCGGGCGGTGGGAGCTGCACTCCGAGCGCACCACGCTCGCGCGGCCGGCGGTGATCCGCCTGGTGACCTACGTGCGCGTGCCGCGCGATGCACACCAGCGCAAGATCACACGGCGGGCGGTGTTCGCGCGTGACGGGTGGACGTGCCAGTACTGCGGCTCGCGTTCGAACCTCACGGTGGACCACGTGATCCCCCGCTCCAAGGGGGGGCTCTCGAGTTGGGAGAACATCGTGGCTTCGTGCGCTCCGTGCAACCGCCGCAAGGGCGATCGCCTGCCGCGGCAGGCGGGTATGCACCCACGACACGCGCCGAGAGTCCCCCGAGCGGAGGTTTTCATCCACGTCGCCTCCCCCTCGATCCCCGCAGCCTGGCGTCAGTACCTGCCACAGGCGGCGTAGTCGGTGGTCCGCTGGGCGCATGCGCCCAGCGCGACGCCCCACATGTGGGGCGTCTCCACCCGTACATGTACGGGTGGCCAGCTGGCACATGTGCCAGCTGGGACATGCCACATGTGGCATGTCCAACAACAACGGCCAGAAGACGCAGGGCGCCGCGACCCCCGCGACGCCCTGCACCACGCTGCTGACTGGAAGACCGAGACTGCCTGTGCTGCCGGAGGGACCAGGGCCGGCGGCGGTCTCGGGGTGTCCCGGGTTGGATTCCGCTAAGCGGTCCAGCCTCCCGACCTAGCGGCCGGTCACCTCCAGGGTCCCGCGAAAACTGTCGATCAACGTACGGACCACCTCCTTTCTCTGGTCTCGCCAGAGTAGCGGACGGAGGTGACGTTGAGCAAGGGGTGAAGCGAAAGCGAGGAGGCCGGCTGCGTCACCCCCTACTCGCTCTCCTCCTCAGTGCCATCGGCCTCGCTCACCGTCTCGACCCCTTCCCTCTCCACCTCGCTTGCCGTCCCTTCGACCTCGATCCCGTCCACGCCAATGCCCTCGGCGCCCTCTTCGTCGCTCTCGACGATCAGCGCGACGGCGCTGACCATGTCTTCGTCCTTGAGGTTCATCAGGCGCACGCCCTGAGAGGCGCGGCCATAGCGGGAGATGCCCTTGACGGAGGTGCGCTGCACCATGCCGCCGATCGAGATGAACACGAGCTCCTCGTGCTCGCGCACGACCAGCGCGCCGGCGAGGGCGCCCTTGCGGTCGGTGAGGGCGATCGTCTTGACGCCCATCGCGCCGCGGCCCTTGCGGGGGTAGTCCGCGAGCGGGGTGCGCTTGCCGTAGCCGTTCTCGGTGACGACGAGCAGCTCCTGGTCATCGCGGGCGACGTCCATCGCGAGCACGTAGTTGCCTTGGCGGGAGACGTTCATGCCGCGCACGCCGGAGGTGTCGCGGCCCATCGAGCGCACCTGGGACTCGTGGAAGCGGGCGGCCTGGCCGGAGCGGGAGACCATCAGGATGTCGTCCTCGCCGGAGGTGCGCCGCACGGCGACGAGCTCGTCATCGTCACGGATCTTGATCGCGATGATGCCGTCGGCGTTGATCGGGGTGTTGTACGCCTTGAACTCGGTCTTCTTGACGATCCCCTGGCGGGTGGCGAACACCAGGAAGGCGCCCTCGCCGTAGTCGCGGGTGGCGAGCACCGACTGGACGCGCTCGCCCTCGCGCAGCGGGAGCACGTTGACCAGTGCGCGGCCCTTGGCGGTGCGCGAGGCCTCGGGCAGTTCGTAGACCTTCGAGCGGTACACCTTGCCACGGTTGGAGAAGAACAGCAGGTAGTCGTGGGATGAGCAGACGAACAGGTGCTCGATGAAATCGCCGTCCTTCATGTCCATCCCGGCGACGCCGCGCCCGCCGCGGTGCTGCTGGCGGTAGGTGGCCAGCGGCAGCGACTTGATGTAGCCGGTGCGGGTGATCGTGATCACCATCTGCTGGTCGGCGATCAGGTCCTCGATGTCGATCTCGTCCTCGGAGTGGGTGATCTCGCTGCGGCGCTCGCTGCCGAAGCGCTCGCGAATCTCACCGAGCTCCTCCTTGATGACCGCCAGCACGCGGGTCTCGTCGCCGAGGATCGCGCGCAACTCCGCGATCCGCTCGGTGACGTCGGCGTGCTCCTGTTTGATCGAGTCGGCCTCCAGCGCCGTGAGCTGGGAGAGACGCAGGTCGAGGATCGCGGTCGCCTGGATCGGGCTGAGCTCGAAGCGGGCCACGAGCTGCTCGCGGGCGGTGTCGCGGTCGCGGGAGGCGCGGATCAGCTCGATGATCGCGTCGAGGTTCTCAAGCGCCACGAGCAGCCCCTGGAGGATGTGGGCGCGGGCCTCCTTCTCGGAGAGCTCGTGCTTGGTGCGGCGCACGATCACTTCGCGCTGGTGGGCCACGTAGTTGTGGATCACCGCGCGCAGGTTCAGTGTGCGGGGGACGTTGTCGACGAGCGCAACCATGTTCACGCCGAAGGTGGACTGCATGGGGGTGTGCTTGTAGAGCTTGTTGAGCACCACCTTGGGGATCGCGTCACGCTTGAGCTCGATCACGAGGCGCATCCCGCGCTTGTCGGACTCGTCGCGCAGGTCGGAGATCTCGGGGATGCGTTTGTCGCGGACGAGGTCGGCGATCTTCTCGATCAGGTTGCCGGGGCCGCCCTTCTTGACCATGAAGGGCAACTCGGTGACGACGATCGCCTCCTTGCCCTGCTTGAGCGGCTCGACGTGGGCGCGCGCCTGCACGCGCACGCGGCCACGGCCGGTCTCGTAGGCATCCCTGATGCCGGCGCGGCCAAGGATGATCCCGCCGGTGGGGAAGTCGGGGCCCTTGATGTGGCGCATGAGCCCCTCCAGCTCGATGTCAGGGTCCTCGAGGTAGGCGACCGTGGCGTCGATCACCTCGCGCAGGTTGTGCGGGGGGATGTTCGTCGCCATCCCGACGGCGATCCCGGAGGAGCCGTTGACGAGCAGGTTGGGGAAGCGCGCGGGGAGGACCAGCGGTTCGCGGCGGGAGCCGTCGTAGTTGGGCGCGAAGTCGACGGTGTCCATGTCGAGGTCGCGCAGCATCTCAGTGGCGATGCGGGCCAGCCGCGCCTCGGTGTAGCGCATCGCGGCCGCGGGATCGTCGTCAACTGAGCCAAAATTGCCCTGGCCGTCGACGAGCTCATTGCGCATCGAGAACTCCTGGGCCATGCGCACGAGCGTGTCGTAGATTGCGGAGTCGCCGTGCGGGTGATAGTTGCCCATCACCTCACCGACGATCTTGGCGCACTTGGCGTAGGAGCGGGTCGGCCCGAGGCCGAGCTCGTTCATCGCGTAGAGCACGCGGCGGTGCACGGGCTTCAAGCCGTCGCGCACGTCGGGCAGAGCGCGGCCGACGATCACCGACATCGCGTAGTCGAGGTACGCGGTGCGCATCTCCTCCTCGAGCGCCCGCGGTTCAATGTTCCCGCCGGTCAGCGTGTCAGGCGTCGCCATCTCTCACCCCCTACACATCGAGGTTGACGACGGCCCTGGCGTTGTCCTCGATAAAGGCGCGGCGCGGCTCGACCTGGTCGCCCATCAGCATCGAGAAGATCCGGTCAGCGGCGGCGGCGTCCTCGAGCGTCACCTGCGCGAGCGTGCGCGTCTGGGGCGCCATCGTGGTTTCGCCGAGCTGCTCGGCGTTCATCTCGCCGAGCCCCTTGAAGCGCTGGAGTTTGACGCCCTTCTGCGCGACGTTCAAGACGGCCTGGCGCAGGGCCTCGAAGGAGGGGGCGTCTTCGTGAGCGTCGCCGAGGCGCACCTCGAAGGCGGGCGTGCCGGCGAGCTCGATCAGCTGCTCGTGCACGGCGGCGAGCTGGCGGTACTCCTGGGAGTCGAACAGGGTGCGGCGGATGCGGTGGGTGCGAGCGAAGCCGGTGCGGGTCTCCACCGCCTTGACGCGCAGCTCGAGCGGATCGACCTCGAGCAGCTCGGTCGCGTGCGTCTCGCCCTCCAGGCCCTCGCGGGAGAGCAGCTCGATCGCCTGCTCGGCGCTCGTGACGCGCTCGCCGAGCAGCGTGGACTCCTCCAGGAACTGGACCATGTCGTGGCCATGGGCGGCACGCAGCGAGGAGGCCCACCCTTCGTACTGCTTGAGCAGACGCGTGAAGCGCTGCCAGCGGTTCTCGGTCAACTTGAACTGCGCGCCGTGGCGGTCGGCGATCTGCAGCTTCTCCCACTTGTCGTTGAGCAGGATCTCCTCGAGCTCGACCTCCTTCTCGATGTAGCGCTCGCGGGAGCCCTGCTTGAGCTTGTACAGCGGCGGCTTGGCGATGTAGACGTAGCCGGCCTTGATCAGGTCTTCCATCTCGCGGAACAGCAGCGTCAGCACGAGCGTGCGGATGTGGGCGCCGTCGACGTCGGCGTCGGTCATCAGCACGACCTTGTGGTAGCGGGCGTTCTCGATGTTGAACTCGTCGCGTACGCCCGTCCCGATCGCGGTGATCAGCGCCTGGATCTCGGTGTTCTGCAAGACCTTGTCGATACGCGACTTCTCGACGTTGAGGATCTTGCCGCGCAGCGGCAGCACGGCCTGCGTGTTGCGGTCGCGGCCCTGCTTGGCCGAGCCCCCAGCGGAGTCGCCCTCGACCACGAACAGCTCCGCGAGCGAGGGGTCCTTGACCGAGCAGTCGGCGAGCTTGCCGGGCAGCGTGGAGTTCTCCAGGGCCGACTTGCGCCTGGTCAGGTCGCGGGCCTTGCGGGCGGCCTCGCGGGCGCGCTGGGCCTGCACGGACTTCATGATCACCGCGCGGGCCTCGCTCGGGTTCTCCTCCAGGAACTCCCCCAGGCCGCTGTTGACGACCGACTCGACGAAGCCCGCCATGCCGGGGTTGCCGAGCTTGGTCTTGGTCTGCCCCTCGAACTGGGGGTCGCGGAGCTTGACGGAGATCACAGCGGTCAGCCCCTCGCGCACGTCCTCGCCGGAGAGGTTGTCCTCTTTCTCCTTGAGCAGCGCGTGGTCGCGGGCGTACTTGTTGAGCGTGCGCGTGAGCGCGGAGCGGAAGCCCGACATGTGGCTGCCGCCCTCGCGGGTGTTGATGTTGTTGGCGAAGGAGTGGATCGACTCCTGGTAGGAGGAGTTCCACTGCATCGCGACCTCCACGGCGCCCTCCTCGGACTCACCCGTGAAGAACACGACCTTGCGGTGGACGGTCTCCTTGTTCTCGTTGAGGTAGGCGACGAAATCCTCGATCCCTCCCTCGTAGCGGAACTCGGCGGAGTGGCCCTCGGCGCGCTCGTCGACGATCGAGATGTGCAGGCCGCGGGTGAGGAAGGCGGTCTCGCGCAGGCGCTCTTCGAGCGTGCGGAAGTCGAAGTCGAGGCTCTCGAAGATGTCGGCGTCGGGGAGGAAGGTGATGGTGGTGCCGGTGGGCGCGCCCGCGGGGAGTTGCTCGCCGCGGCGCAGCTCGCCCTGGGGCGCACCGCGCGAGTACTCCTGCGACCACGCGTGCCCGTCGCGGCGAATCTCGACGAGCAGGCGTTCGGAGAGGGCGTTGACGACCGAGACGCCGACGCCGTGCAGGCCGCCGGAGACCTTGTAGCCGCCCCCATCGCCAAACTTGCCCCCGGAGTGCAGCACGGTGAGCACGACCTCGACGGCGGGGCGGCCCTCCTTCTCGTGCATGGCGACGGGAATCCCGCGGCCATCGTCCACGACGGTGACGGAGTTGTCGGGGTGGATCGTGACGGAGACCGCGGTGCAGAAGCCGGCCAGCGCCTCATCCACGGAGTTGTCGACGACCTCGTAGACGAGGTGGTGGAGACCCATGACGCCGGTTGAGCCGATGTACATGCCGGGGCGCTTGCGGACCGCCTCGAGGCCCTCGAGCACCGTGATGTCCTGGGCGTCGTAGCTGGCGTCGCCACCCACGGATGGGTCGTTGACGGCGCCCGATCCAGGATCGCTGCGCCCGTCTGTGTTGATTGAAGAAGAGGGGCTCGGCTCGTCGGTCTTCGACCGACTGCGCCACCCGCTATCGCTACCTGCGGCCAATGGGCCTCCATATGACGTGAGAAAGCCCCGGAATCCGGGTGCGGCAGACCGCGGACCGGGGCACGAGGATGTTCACTGAACAATAGCACAAGGGCCCCCTTCTTCCAGTCCCGCAAGGGGCTCAATTGCCTGCAAATACCCGGTAAAACAGACTCAGCAGCTCAGGTGGCGCGGCAGCGCAGCTTGTGCAGGTGCTCTTCGCCGAGAGCGGCGTTCAGGCGGGTGAGCAGCTCGTGGGCCATCAGGTCAAGCTCCTGCGCCCACACGGCCGCCTCGCACTGCACGGTAAGGACCCCGTCGCGCTCTGCGACCGGGCGGGCGGCCGCGGCGATCGCGGCGCCCACGACCGCCTCCCAGCAGCCCTGCGTGCGAGCTAGCGTGCTCGCCGGTGCGAGCGTCGCGGTGAAGCCCTCGAGCGCCTGCGCGATCGGGCGGGGGGTCGGCCGTCTCACGCAGCCAGCGCCTCCTGCAGGATCGCGCCGGAAGATACGCGCAGGCGTGCAACGTCCCCGGCCCCGCCACCGGGGACGTGGGCTAGATCGGTGGTGGCGATCACGCTCTGCCCGCCCGCCTGAAGCTCGAGCACCACCAGCTCCCGGCGCTGGGAGTCGAGCTCGCTCATGACGTCGTCGAGCAGCAGCAGCGGGGTGCGGCCACAGTGGGTGGCGAGCACCGAGCGCTCGGCGAGCAGCAGGGCGAGCAGCGCCAAGCGCAACTCGCCCTGCGAGCCGTAGCTGCGCAACTCGCGGCCGTCACGCAGGAAGGCGAGCTCATCGCGGTGCGGGCCGTGGGCGCCGAAGCCACGCTCGAGCTCGCCGGGGAGACGTGCCTGAAGCTCAGCCACGAACTCGCCGGGGTCTGCCGCGCGGGAGCGCGGACGGTACTGCAGAGCAGTTTCGCCGCTCACTCCGAGCTGGCCCGCGCGGGCGGCAAACGCCTCGCGCAGCAGCTCCACCGCGCGGGCGCGGTCCTCGCGCAGGGCGATCGCGTGGCGCGCGAGCTCGTGGTCCCAGGTGGGCAGGGTCGAGCGCGATGCGCGGCCGCTGCGGATGCCCACAAGCAGCGCGTTGCGCTGGGCGAGCGCGTAAGCGTAGGCGCGGCGTGTGGCCGCGCGTGACGGCCACAGCGCGGCGACCAGGCGGTCGAGGTGGGCACGGCGTGGAGCGGGAGAGCCTTTGAGCAGCTCCAAGCGGTCTGGGACGAAGACGCTGAGCAGCGGACGAGTCTCGAGATCGAGCAGGCGCTCGACGACTGCGCCATCGCAGTACATGCGCTTGACGGGCCGCTCGTCGCCGTCGTAGATGCCATAGCCCACACTCAGCTGGTGTGGGCCGGCACTGTCGCGGACGACCACCGCGACGCGCATGGCGCGCTCTCCGAAGCGCACAAGCTCGCGCTCGTTGCGGGTGCGCAGGGCGTGTCCGGTGCAGCCGAAATAGAGCGCTTCCAAGAGGTTCGACTTGCCCGCGCCATTGGGCCCATGGACGATCGTCAGGCCCTCGCCCAGGTGCGCCTCGGCGCGGGTGTAGGTGCGAAAGTCGCGCAACTCGATGCTCACGACACGCACGGACGGCGCCTCGGCGTCAGGTGTTCAGGCGGATGGGCATGACCAAGTAGACGAAGTCCCCCGAGTCAGGGGACTCGATCAGGCCTGGGCGCAGCGGGCTGATCAGCTTCATGAGGAGCTCATCGGTGTCGATGCTCTCCACGCCGTCGCGGAGGAACTCGGGGTTGAACCCGATCTCGAAGGGCTCTCCGTGGAAGGGAACTGGGATCGTCTCGCTGGCCTCGCCAACATCGGGAGTCTGAGCGGAGATGGTCAGCTCGCCCTCGCCGAAAGCGAGGCGCAGCGGGGCATTCTTCTGGGCGAGGAGGCTGATGCGGCGCACGACATCGGCGAGCTCAACGGTGGCGAGCCGCAACTCATGCTCCACCGACTCTGGAATCAGCTGGCGATAGTTGGGGAACTGGCCATCGATCAACCTGGAGGAGAGGACTACCCCGTCGAGCTCGAAGACCACCTGGTTCTGCCCCACGCCCGCGGTGATCTCGGCGCTTTGGGACTGCTGGGCAATACGCGCGAGCTCCTGCAGGGCTCGGGCGGGCACGTTCGCCTCGAGGCTGCCGTGGAGGGGCGCCTCGAGCTCCGTTCGCTTGATGCTCAAACGGTAGGAGTCGGTCGCGACCATCCGCAGCTCTTGCCCTGTCGCGGAGATCAAGATGCCAGTCAGGACCGGCCTGGTCTCATCGCGCGAGGCTGAGCGTGCGACTCGCTCGATGGTCTGCACAAAGGCATCCGCAGGCAGCGTTACACGGCTGTCAGTTCCGGCCTTTGGAAGCGAGGGGAAGTCTTCGGTGCGCAGCGTACGGAGGTGGAAGAGGGATCCTCCGCAGAGAAGCTCAACGTCTTGCTCCGCCGGACGTAGCTCAAGAGTGAGCTGCCCCGCCGGCAGCGCGCGAACGACGTCAAGCAGCAATCGTGCGGGAAGCACTGCCTCACCGGGACGAGCAACCTCGCCCAGTAGCGGCACTCGGAGGCCAATCTCCATATCGGTGGCGAGCAGCTCGGTTCCATCGGAAGTAGCGGTGATCATCACCCCGGAGAGCGCCTGTACAGCGCTGCGGGTGGAGGCGACGCGGGTCACCGTTTGCATCTGGGCAAGTAGGTGGGATGTCTCCAGGGTGAGCTTCATCGAGCGATAGCTTCAGGGTGTAGTAGGGACTGTGGAGGTGTGGATAGTGGACGTGTAGGCGGGATGGAGATGCGCTAGCTGTGGACGGAGTGTGGAAGTGTCGCAAGTCTGTCGGTCAACATGGGTGTTGCTCAAGCTCTTCACGCAAGGTGTCCACAGCTTGTTTTGAGGCAGAGTCGGTGTGGATCTTGGCGGTGGTTCGGCGCCAGGCGTGTAGGACGGTTGTGTGGTCGCGTCCTCCGAAGTAGCGTCCTATGGTTGGAAGCGACTCGCTGGTGAGCTCGCGGGCGAGGTACATAGCGATCTGCCGCGGCCAGGTGACCCGCGTGGCGCGTGATGGGGAGAGCAACTCCTCGGGCGTGAGGTCGAAATGCCGACAGGCCGCGGCTTGGATGTCGGCGAGCGAGCGCGACGCAGGGGTTTTGTGGGGATAGAGGCTGTCGAGCACCTCGACAGCCAGCTCACATGACAGCGGCCGGCCCGTCAGCGAGCTGAAGGCCACTATTCGGATCAGGGCTCCCTCGAGCGCTCGGACGTTGATGACGACTCGCTGTGCGATTACATCGAGGACTGTGGAATCTTCGAGCTGGATTTCATCGTGCTGGATACGCTTGCGGAGGATCGTCAGCCGTGTGTTGATGTCTGGAGGGCGGACATCGGCGACGAGGCCCGCCTCGAAGCGCTCGCGGAGGCGGTCCTCTAATGCTTGGAGGTCGCGTGGAGGTCGGTCTGAGGTGAGCACCAGCTGAGCTCCGGCTTCGTGGAGGGTGTTGAAGGTGTGGAAGAACTCCTCCTCGGTGCGGGTCTTGCGCTCGAGGAACTGGACGTCATCGATGAGCAGGACGTCGACACGGCGGAAGCGAGCCTTGAAGCTGTTCATCCGACCCTCGCCCAGCGCTAGCTGGAACTCGTTCGTGAAGGCCTCTCCGGTGCTGGTTCGCAGGCTCAGACCGGGGCTGTATGTGAGCACCATGCTTGCTATCGAGCGAAGCAGGTGGGTCTTGCCCACGCCGGGTGGGCCACAGATGAAGAGAGGGTTGTAAGCCTGGCCGGGCAGCTCTGCGACTGCAAGCGCGGCAGCGTGCGCGAGACGATTGGAGTCGCCGATGACGAAGTGCTCAAAGGTGAGCCTGGGATTGCCCAGTGGATCGGCCGGAGCCGAATGCTCGCTTCCCCACTGGCGCGCTGTGGGCTCGCGAGTGGTGGCTGCTGCTCGTCCCGTGGCCAGCTGTACTGGTTGGAGTTCTCGGCCGTCTTGTCCGCCGCGCTCGTGGCTTGAGGGGGCGACGTCGCTCCGCACCACATCGACGGTGATCTTGGGACCCAGGATGGTTGCGGTGCAGGCCTGCAGTAACCGCCCAAAGCGTTCGCAGACCCAGTCGAAGGCTTGCGGAGAGGCCTCGACCATGAGCGACTCGCTGGTGAGCTCGCGCGCACACAGCGGCTCCAGCCAGACGCGGTAGGTGGATTCGTCGACGGCAGTAGCAAGCTTGCCCTGCACCTGCGACCAGATCTGCTCCAAATGGGTGCTCACGGCAGCGTCGATCCGCTCCTTCGGGAGAGGTGGTGGCAGAGACTTTCGAGGAGGGCCCACGGGGACCCGGTCGGCCGAATATACCCCAAGCGCTGGGTGGCGCTCCAGCCAAGCTTGCTTGCGTGCCGCAATTGGCGAGAAAATCCGGGAGTGGGAGGGGTTGCGGGGCGCCGCTGCGATTCGCGACGCGGGCTCTATACTGTGGAGGCCCGGCGGAGTGCTGAACGCCGCAATAGCATCCTCGGGACAGTTGCGAGCGTAGCTCGAAAGCGATCGATGAAGCGCACCTATCAGCCCAAGAAGCGTAAGCGCGCCCGTGCACACGGGTTTCGTGCGCGTATGCTCACGCGCAGCGGCCGGCTGATCATCAAGCGCCGCCGCGACAAGGGTCGCAAGCGCCTGTCGGCGTGACGAGATGGCGTCGCGACCGTCCCGCCGCGCTGCCCATCGAGGACGACTCTCTCGTAGCGCCGAGTTCGAGCGGGTCTACCGCCATGGGCGTTCGTCGGCCAATCGCCACCTGGTGCTCTACAGCTTCCCCAACCCAGCGGCCGAGCGCCCACGTTTGGGGCTGTCGGTCTCGCGCAAAGTCGGGGGCGCAGTCGAGCGCAACCGCGTAAAGCGCCTGCTGCGTGAGGCCTTCTATGAGGTGGAGGGCGATGTGGATGGCGGTCAGGACGTTGTGCTGGTCGCCCGCCCGCCGGTGAGCGAGCTAGCCGAGCGCGAGGGGCTGGAGGGAGTAGGTGCGGCGCTCGGGGAGCTGCTCGAGCGTGCTGGCCTGCGTGCGGGGGCCCTGCGGCGCGGGGGAGGGTCGCGCCAGTGAGTCCTACGGAAGGCGTTGGTGAGAAGACCTCTCTGAGCCGTGCTGCTCACATGGCTCGCGGCGTGGTGCGCGCCCCGATCGTTGTCTATCAGCGCGCGATCTCGCCGGGACTTCCACGACGCTGCAGGTACGAGCCGACGTGCTCGCGCTATGCGGCACAGGCAATTGGGGAGTACGGCATACTGAGGGGCTTGGTGCTCGCTGCCTGGCGCCTGATCAGGTGCAACCCGTGGAGCCCTGGCGGGTACGACCCGGTGGGGGCCCAGCGATTGTTTAGAACCGGACCTCCGGCCCACGCGCGCCGCTGACGCTGCCGCAACGGTGACGACGCACACGGAGAGAGCGCTCCACACAGATATGCCGATCCTCGCGAACATCATCCAGGAAGCGTTCTCGCCGCTGATCGGCCTCTTCGAAGCGATCCTGGTGTTCATCCACGAACACGTCGGTCTCAGCTGGGGCCTGGCGATCGTGGGGCTGACGGTCGTGGTGCGCGCGGTGATGATGCCGGCGACGTTCAGCCAGTTCCGCTCGATGCGCAAGATGCAGCTGCTTGCTCCAGATCTGAAGGTGCTGAAAGAGAAGTACAAGGACGACAAACAGCGCCAGCAGGAGGAGATGATGAAGCTCTATCGGGAGAACAAAGTCAACCCGTTCGCTTCATGCCTGCCGCTCGCGCTGCAGCTCCCGGTGTTCATCTCGCTCTTCTACATGCTGCGCACGGACCTCAAGAAGCACATCTGCGGCGGAAGCCTCGTGTCGCACTACAACGAACTGCACCACACGACGCTCGCCAGTGTGGCGAGCCTGCCCTCCAAGTACATCGAAAAGACCAGCTGCCAGATGGTGGCGCCGAACTCGGCGAAGTTCCTGTTCGTGCCGGACATCACCGCGAAGGCGACCGGGGTTGTGCTGGTGGTGCTGATCTTGCTTTATCTGGCATCACAGATCGTCTCGACCTTGCTGATGAGCGCCAGCGCCGAACCGAGCCAGCGGTGGCTAATGCTCGGCCTCCCTCTGATCTTTGTGGTGATCCTGTTCAGGTACCCAGCGGGGCTGCTGATTTACTGGATCACCACGAATTTGTGGACGATCGTTCAGGGCTACTTCGTGCGCCGCAGTATCGGCCCCCCCCCACCTCCGCCGGTCAAAGGAACCGCTCAGGCGAGCGACGGAGGCTCGTCGAACGGGAGAGCTGGGGGGTTGAAGGGAGAGCCTGCGCTGGCGGGCGTGGGCGTGGCCGGCGCTCCTCCCCCCCCGCCCCGCAAGAAAAAGAAACGCTCGGGCCGACGGCGATGAGCGAGCGCGCTGACGACGAGCGGGATGCGGTGGAGGATCCCGCTGAGCTCTTGGTCGAGGTGCTGGAGGAAGTGGCGGACGGCCTCGGCTTGGAGTGCGAGGTGAGCGTGGAGGCGCAGGATGGTGTGCTGCGAGGCTGCCTGGAAGGCGAAGATGTGGGCCTCTTGATCGGCCGCCGAGGCCAGACGATCGACGCGGTCCAGCATTTGGCGCAGCGGATCGTTTTCCATGGCGGCGAGGCGAGAACCCGGGTGGTAGTCGACGCCGACGGCTACCGCGAGCGGCGCGCGCAGATGTTGCGCGAGGATGCGGACGCTGCCGCCGATGAGGCGCTGAGGTTGGGCGACGCGGTGGAGCTCGACCCGATGCCGGCCTCCGAGCGGCGCGTGGTGCACGAGCACCTGCGCGACCGCGGAGACGTGGGCACCCACAGCGAGGGCGAGGAGCCCCAGCGGTACTTGGTGGTGTCGCCGCTCGATCAAGCGGACCGATGACCCGCAGCCGCCGCGCTGTGGTCCGTTTCACGTGAAAAGGAGGAGCTCCCCGACGCCTACGTCAGTGCAGTTGGAGCGCCTGTGCGGGCGGTACGGTTTGAATGGGCGTCAGCACGACCAGCTCGATGTGATTTTGCAGAGGCTGGCGGCCAGTGGACATGCCCCGACGACGGTGCGCGACCCCGAGAGGGCAGTAGACGTGCACTTGGCCGACTCGCTGGTAGCGCTGGAGTTGGATGTGCTCTCGACTGCGGGAAGGGTCGTGGATCTCGGCGCCGGCGCCGGTTTCCCCGGGCTGCCGCTGGCAGTGGCGCTGCCGGCGAGCGAGATCAGGCTCGTGGAGGCGCAGGCGCGCAAGTGTGCCTTTGTCGAGAGCGTTCGCGTCTCGGCACAGATCGTCAACGCGCGGGTCGTGTGTGCACGGGCGGAGGAGTGGGTGGAGGGGATGGAGATCAACGATGTGGTGCTCGCCCGCGCTCTGGCGGCGCAGGCGGTCGTGGTCGAGTACGCCGCGCCGCTGCTGCGGGTAGGCGGAACCTTGGTCGATTGGCGCGGGCGCCGAGATCGTGCGGAAGAGAACGCTGGAGAACGTGCGGCCGAGCGGCTCGGCATGAAGTTGGTGGAGATCCGCCGGGTGGAGCCCTACGCGGGAGCGCGCGACCATCACCTCCACCTCTACCTGAAGGTCCGAGAGACGCCGGGGGGGTTCCCGCGCCGCGCCGGGATGGCGCGAAAGCGGCCGCTTTCGGGATGAGGAGGGTGACTACCCGCGCGACACCCCGACCACGATCGGCGCTAGCGTGCCGATCGCTATGAAACTATCCAAAAACTCCTCAGAGCGCTACCAGCGGTTCTTGTGAGGGCGGGATCCACGGGTTTTCGGATGGCTCCAATGGGCACGGTTTACGCAATCGCCAACCAGAAGGGCGGGGTGGGCAAGACGACCACGGCTGTGAACGTGGGGGCTTGTATTGCGGAGGCGGGCTATGAGACGCTGCTGGTGGACGTCGATCCTCAGGCGAACGCG
Organism: uncultured Solirubrobacterales bacterium; assembly: GCA_963715925.1. Taxonomy (GTDB): domain Bacteria; phylum Actinomycetota; class Thermoleophilia; order Solirubrobacterales; family Solirubrobacteraceae; genus Palsa-744. Next base: position 1,549,808 of record OY970282.1, read on the forward strand.
ACGGTGGGGCTCGGCCACCGGCGCGCCCGTACGCCGGGCCTTTATGAGGTCCTGACGGGGGCGTGCGCTGCACAGGAAGCACTGGTGGAGACGCCGATCCCGGGACTGCGGCTGCTGCCGGCGGGACCGGGCCTGGCGGGCGCCAACGTGGAGCTGCCCCGCCTGGAGGGGTTCGAGGACGTTCTCCGCGACGGCCTACAACCGATCAGAGCGCAGTTCGAGTACGTCCTACTGGACTGTCCGCCGTCGCTGGGCCCGTTGACGGTGAGTGCGCTGGTGGCGGCGGACAAGGTGATCGTGCCGGTGCAGACGGAGTACTTCGCGCTCGAGGGCTTGGCGGGTCTGCTGGATACGCTCGAGTTGGTGCGCCGCGAGCTCAACCCCAAGCTCACGGTGGCGGGGATGCTGCTGACGATGCACGACAGCCGTACCCGCCTGGGGCGGGATGTGGAGCGGGAGGTGCGGGAGCACTTCCGCGAGTTGGTGTTCCAGACGGTGATCCCCCGCAATGTGCGCGTCGGTGAGGCCCCGAGCTACGGCCTGCCGGTCACCCACCACGACCCGCACAGCGCGGGGGCAGAGGCGTACTTCGAGTTGGCCAAGGAGGTGGCGGCCCGTGGCTAGCCCGAAGCGCGGGATGGGACGGGGACTAGAGGCGATCCTGTCGGTGTCCTCGGCCGCAGGGGCCAAGGAGGAGTTGCGCGAGGTACCGGTGGAGTCGATCTCGCCCAATCCCCGCCAGCCGCGGAGGCACTTCGAGGAGGAGGCGCTGAACGCGCTCGCAGGATCGTTGGGCGAGCGGGGGGTTCTGCAGCCTGTCCTGGTGCGACCCAAGCCGGAGGGGACGTACGAGCTGGTCGCTGGCGAGCGCCGCTGGCGGGCGGCTCGGATCGCGGGGATGCAGACGATCCCCGCGCTGGTGCGACCCCACGACGACGCGGCGACGCTGGAGCTGGCGCTGATCGAGAACATGGCGCGGGAGGACCTCAATCCCGTGGAGGAGGCACGCGCCTGCGCGGCGCTGGTGGAGGAGTTGGGCCTCACGCGCGAGCAGGTGGGTAGGCGCATCGGTCGGGGCAGGGTGGCGGTCTCGAACCTCATGCGCTTGCTGGACCTGCCGGACGAGTCGCTCGAGCTGCTGGAGCAGGAGAGGCTAAGCGAGGGCCACGGCCGCGCGCTGCTACTGGCCAAGGACCACACCGCCCGCCGGCACCTGGCGGGCACCGCAGCCGCGGAGGGCTGGTCGGTGCGGACGCTGGAGGACCGTGCGCGACGCAGCAATGAGGGAGCCCCGGAGGGGTCCGGAAAGGGGGGGCAAGCCCGGACCAGGAGGGCCCGTGGCGTTCATCCGGATCAGGCAGCGGCCGCGGAGGAGATCGAGACGGCGTTGGGCGAGGCGTTTGGCGCGGAGGTCAAGACACGCCCTCGTGCGGATGGGGGCTACAAGGTCGAGCTCTCTTTCGACTCCCGTGAGGAGGCGCTGGCGTTCGCCGAGCGAATCGGCGCCGGTAGGCAGCCCTGACCTTTGAAAGCTTGATATGGCTAGCCTCACAGACGCGGATGACGCCAGAACTGGCTCGCGCCGGCGACGGCACGGCCGCTAGAATCCACGCCCTACGGGCGATTAGCTCAGTTGGTTAGAGCGCTTCTCTGATAAGGAAGAGGTCCCTGGTTCGAATCCAGGATCGCCCATACCGCGTATCTGGCTCTACGGAGGCTGTCGCACAAAGCGGAGTTCCGTCCGGTGGGTTGAAGAGGGGCTCTGGGATGGCGGAGCTGTCCCGGCCGGGTGGCCCCCGCTACGTGCACCAGAGGCGTCGGCTTCGCCTCCGTGTCCGTGCAGAGCGGAGCGATTCCTGCTGGGCTCGCTCTCTGCCGCCGACTGCGGTAGCTTCAAACTATGACCACCCCCGAGATCATCGATCGAGCTGGACGTTTGCTTGCCCAGGCCGCGCCGCCCCAATCGAAGGTGCTCCTGTTCGGATCACATAGCCGTGGCGATGCCAGAGCGGATAGCGACTTCGACTTTCTCGTGATCGAGCCGTCGGTCGCCAGCAAGGCGAAGGAGATGGTTCGGTTGCGGGGGGTGCTGGACCCGCTCCGGGTCGCCGCGGACGTGATCGTCATGTCGCAGGAGTACGTCGAGGAATGGGGCGAGGTTCCGGGGACGATGCTCCACGATGCGCTGACGGAGGGACGTGTCCTCGCAGAGACGTGATCTGCGCGACCCCAGTTTTGTGGCTCAAGCCAGCTGAATGGGAAGGATGTCCAACCCGGGGATGCGGTTGAAGTGGCGGATGTTGGCGGTTGCGATCCGCCATCCGGCGGACATGGCGGTCGCAGCGACGAGCCGGTCGTGAGCCCCGACTTCAGCACCAGCTGAGACCAGCCCAGCCCAGAGCCTCGCGTGGACCCGCGCTACGAGCAGGTCGAACGCGAGTGCCGGGAACGCGGCGAGGAGGGCCTCCACGAACGCCTCACGCCGTCCGTGATGCTCCTCCGTGGCCCGGTGCACACCGTGCAGCAGCTCGGAGGCCGTGATCGCTGCGATGCCCACTTCCTCGCCCTCGCCGAGCTGAGCTTCCAGACGCTGGGCTACCTCCGCCATTGCCCGCGCGGCGGGTAGCCCACGCATGGTGCGCTCGAGCTCGATGAAGACCGTGGTGTCTAGGACCGTGCCCATGGATCGCCCGGCGCTGGCCCGACGGTGGCGAGCACGGCCTCCATGTCTTCGGCGAAGGCGGGATCGGGCGGCGCGGCCTGAGCGAGCAGGATGAGTGCTTCTCGCAGGGGTCGTCCACGGCGGGGCGAACGCGACGACGGCCCGTGATCGTCGGGATGGACGATGACGTAGGCGGGTCGCTCGCGGTTGAGGACCACGACGTCCTCGTGGTGGGCGACGGCCGCTCGCGCTCGACGCGGAATCCGAACCTCCTCGGCTTTGATTGTTGCCATAGAGACACGGTAGCAGAACAGTACGGAAGTGTACGGAACGGTACGGCAGGAGGCAGAGCGTACTTCGACCGGCGACAGCTGCCGAGCCGCCACCGGCACATGGTTTGCGCGCCGACTTTCGCCGATCCACGATCCCCTGTAGCTCGATCGGTCCCACGCAGCGCTTGGCGGACACCGCTCCAGGCCTCAGAAGATCCCCGCTCACCTGTCCGTTGGATTGCCTACTGCTGCGCAGGCGATCTTGGGGAGTCGATGACGTTGACAGCTGGGTGGCTGTACCGGTGGACGGCGCTCTTGGCGCTGTGTGCGACAGCGGCGCTTTGGGCCGTACTGGGGCCCGTCGTCGCCCGCGCGGGGACAGCGGTCCCCACATTCGTGCAGGCGGCGACCGGGCACTCCAGCTCCGTGGCCAGTCTGGCCGTCACGCCGGGGTCGGCTGTGGCCGTGGGCGACCGGATGGTGGTCGAGGTCGGGGTGTGGAGCGAAAAGTCGGCGACCGCATCGAGCGTGACCGACTCGGCGGGCAACGGCTACGTCGAGTTGCTGCACTTCAAAGCCTCCGAGAACACCGAAATGAGCATCTGGACGGCGCCCGTCACGGCCGGTGGGGGTACCCGCCCGACGATCACGGTCAAGCCGTCGAGCAAAGCCGATGTAGGTGTCGTAGCGTTGGAATACGCTGGAGTCTCGACGGTCGCGAACGCGACAGTCGTCGACCAGTCGATCTTCGACACCGGAACGACGGGGGCGGCGGAAACCGTCCTGTCGGGAGCGACCCAGCCGACGACGGGCGCGAACGAGCTCGCGATCGGGTTCTACCTCGACTCCGGCTTCGGCGACACGCTCAGCGGCGGCTCGGGGTACACCACGCGGGCCAACGTCTCACCGGACGGCAACGTCGAGCTGCTCGCGCAGGACGCCGTCGTCCCCGCCGGCGCGACGCCCAACCCGGCCTTCAACACCGGCCCGATGACCACGTGGCTGACCTCGACGATCGTCCTCAAGGCCGGTGAATCGGGGCCACCGAGAGCACCCGGCGCGCCCACGGCACTCCTCGCGACAGCGGGGAACGCCAGCGCGACCGTGACCTGGACCGCGCCGTCGGAAGGCAACAGCCCGATCACCTCCTACACCGTTACGCCGTACACCGGCACCGTCGCGCAGCCGGCGACCACGGTCAAGGGCTCCCCACCGGCGAGCAGCGCCACTGTCACCGGTCTCACGAACGGCACCGCCTACACGTTCGTCGTGACCGCCACCAACGCGCTCGGCACCGGACCTCCCTCGGAAGCGTCGAACCCGGTGACGCCGGGGACGGCGCCCGGCGGCGAATGGACGGCGCTCGCGAGCTGGCCGTTCGTGGCGATCCACCTCTTCCTGCTCTCCAACGGACACGTGCTCGCGTTTGACGGCTGGCAGCAGCCCGAGCCAACGTACTTGTGGAACCCGACGACCCAAGAATTCACCTCCACCGACGCGCCCGACAGCATCTTCTGCTCGGGGATGGCGCAGCTTCCCAACGGGGAGGTGATGACGATTGGCGGCTACGGCGGGCTCTCAACCGGGGACATCGGGATCGTCGACACGTCGATCTTCAATCCGGCGACCGGGACGTGGACGCGCGCCGCCAACATGCACACCCCGCGGTGGTACCCCGACCTCACCGAGCTGCCCGACGGCGACTACGTGGCGATCAGCGGCAACTCCACGAACGCCACCACGTGGGCCGACACGCCGGAAGTGTACGACCCGGCGGCGAACACGTGGACGCAGCTCACGAAAGTGTCCACGTCACAGGTGCACGAGGAGGAGTACCCGTTCTCCTACCTGGCGCCGAACGGGAACGTGTTCACGATCGGTCCCTCCGAGGACGTCTCCTACGAACTCAACGTCGAAAAGCAGACGTGGACGCCGGTCGGCGGGACGAGCGGGATCACCAACGGCTCGTCGGTGATGTACCGGCCAGGCAAGATCCTCTACAGCGGCGGCGCGCCGAGCGTCGTCAAAACCACCGAAGCCTCGGCGGGCACGTCGATCATCGACCTCACCGCTGCGACGCCGAAATGGCAGCAGATCGCGCCGATGCACTACGCCCGCATCTACCACACGCTGACAATGCTCGCCAACGGAGAAGTGCTCGCGATCGGCGGGGAGGACTCCAGTAACCAGGAAATCGTCACGAGCGGGGTGCTGCCGACGGAAATCTGGAATCCCACGACCGAGACGTGGACGCCGGCGGCGCCGATCGCCGCCGCGCGCAACTACCACTCCACGGCGATCCTGATGCCAAACGGCACGGTGCTCTCCGCCGGCGGCGGGCACCCGAACGGGCTCAGCGACCCGGGTGAGTTCTCCGCCCAGACCTACTCGCCCCCCTACCTGTTCGACGGGCCGCGGCCGACGATCACCTCGGCGCCCGCGGCGTCCACCTACAACACGAGCATCACCGTCGCGACTCCCAACGCGGAATCGATCAGCGCGGTCAACCTCGTCTCGCTCGGCGCCGACACCCACCAGGGCGACATGGCACAGCACTTCGTGCCGCTGTCGTTCACGGCGAACTCCGGTTCGCTGACGGTGCAGACGCCGGCGAACTCCGCGCTCGCGCCGTACGGCAACTACATGCTGTTCATCGTCAACAGTAAGGATGTGCCCTCGGTGTCCGCGCCGCTCAACCTCAGCGCTGCGCCGTCCGCGCCGGCGGCTCCGACGGGAGTGAGCGCGACGGCGGCGGAAGGCAGCGCGACGGTGACGTGGACCGCTCCCTCGCCGGGCACGAGCCCGATCTCAAGCTACACCGTCACACCGTACATCGGCACCGCGGCGCGGCCCGCCACGACGGTGACGGGCTCCCCGCCGGCGACCAGCGCCACTGTCACCGGTCTCACGAACGGCACCACGTACACGTTCACCGTGACGGCGACCAACGCGCTCGGCACCGGCCCCGCGTCAGCGGCGTCGAATCCCGTCACCCCCTCCGCTCCCACTGCCCCGGCGGCGCCTACCGCCGTCACGGCAACTCCGGGCAATACGGGCGCGACGGTGACGTGGAGCGCTCCCGCCAGCGACGGCAGCCCGATCTCAAGCTACACCGTCACACCGTACATCGGTACCGCGGCGCGGCCCGCCACGACGGTGACGGGCTCCCCGCCGGCGACCAGCGCCACTGTCACCGGTCTCACGAACGGCACCACGTACACGTTCACCGTGACGGCGACCAACGCGCTCGGCACCGGCCCCGCGTCGGCGGCGTCGAACGCGGTGACCCCAACCGCCACGGCGTCCCCGGCGTTCGTGCAGCAGGCCGCCGCGCACGCGCACAACGTCGCCAGCCTCGCCGTGACCCCGACGACGAGCCTCACGGCCGGCAATCGCCTGGTCGTCGAGGTCGGTGTGTGGAACAGCGCGAAAGCGACGGCGTCGAGCGTGAAGGACTCGGCCGGCGACACCTTCACCGAGCTGTTGCACTTCAAAGCGTCCGACGGCACCGAGATGAGCGTGTGGTCGGCGCCGGTGAGCGCCGGCGGCGGGACACGCCCGACCGTCACCGCCACGCCGAGCGGGGCGGCCGACGTCGGACTCGCCGTCCTCGAATACTCCGGGCTCTCGTCCGCCGCGGGGACGGCCGTCGTCGACCAGACCGCACAGGCCACGGGCACGACCAAAGCGGCGGCCGTGGTCACGACCGCAGCGACCGCGCCGACGACGGGTCCGGACGAGTTGGTGCTCGGCTTCTACGCGGACTCCGGCTTCGGTGACGCGCTGATGGCCCGCATGGGCTTCAACGGCCGGGTGAACGTGTCGCCCACCGAAGACATGGAGTTCGTCGTCGAGGACGCGCTGACCGGCGCCACCGGAGCGACTCCGGCCGCGAGCGTGCAGACCGGCGCGTCCACGATCTGGCTGATGGCGACGGTCGTCCTCAAGCCCGCGCCCGCCACCGAACCCCTGGCGGCGCCCGGCGTCATCGCCGGACCGCTGGTGGCAACCCCGGCGAACCACAGCGCGACCGTCACCTGGAGGGCGCCGCGCAACGGCGGCAGCCCGATCACCACGTACACCGTCACACCGTACGCCGGCCGGCGCCGGCTGCGGCCGACGACGGTGTCGGGCACAAGCGCCGTGGTCGTCGGCCTGCGCAACGGCGTCCGCTACCGCTTCACCGTGGCCGCCCGCAACGTGCTCGGCAGAGGGCCGACGTCCAGGTTCACGAACACGGTCAAGCCGTCCTCCTCGCTGGTGTGGGCGTTCTGGTGCACCGTCCTGCCGATGGAAGCGATGCACGTCGGGGCGCTCGACCTCAACACCCCGTGGGCGGGCGAGGTGCTGCGGCCCGGCGAGCACTCGGGAAAGCGCGGCGCGCGCGCACAGTAGTCGGACCGGAGCGGCACGGCGGGCCACTGAGCGCGGTGCAACCACCCGGGCGTGCCGGTCTTTTCAAAACACGTTCTAACCTGCTCGTCATGACCTACACCACTTTGGAGGCGCGCCAGCACCTGCTCGAGCAGATCGCGAGCGCGGCCGAGCGGCTCGGGGCGGCGCTGGCGTACCTGGGCGAGGCGTACGAGCACCTGGACGAGCACGCCGCGGAGCGCCTTGAGACGGAGCTGTTTCGGCCCGTTCGCAAAGCGTACGGTCAGGCAAAGCGCGACTGCGCCGAGTTCGCCGCGCGCCACGGGCTGGCGCCCCTCGCGTTCGAGCCGGCGCACCCGCAGGTCCTGCCGAGCGACGCCAAGAGCGCGATCGGCAGCGCGGTTGAGGCGGTCGAGGAGGCGGAGGGTATCCTCGCTGCGCTCCAGGACTCGATGCTGCCGGTCGAGGTCGGCGACCCGCAGTTGCGCTCGGGGCTCGCGCAGGTGCGCCAGCTGCTCGGCGGCCTCCCCAAGCAAGCCCGCCAACTCGTGCGCACGGTGGGGCGGTAGGTCCCGGCACGCGAATCCTTGAGAGGTCCTTCACCGAGACACGGAGGTCGATTGCCCGCCACGCCACCTCTTAACCATCCACCGAACACAACCCTGCGATAGCGTGAACCGTGGGAGTACCGATGGCCGTACGGCTCACCTACACCAGCGGTGGCATCGGCTCCGCGACGCACGTGGAGTTCGAGGAGCGCCTGCGCGCCGCGCGCGACGCGACGCCCGAGCCGTGGCCGCACACGATCGGCGGGCAGCCCCACCACGAGGGCGCCGTGTTCGAGCGCGTCGATCCCTCCCGTATCGACCGCGTCGCCTCCCGTGCTCATGTGGCGACCCCGGAGACCGTCGCCCTCGCGGTGGACGCCGCCCGCGAGGCGTGGCCGCGGTGGCGGCGCACGCCCTACCGCGAGCGTTTGAGGCACCTCGCCGCCGTCGCGGCGGCGATCTCCGAGCGCCACGTCGAGATCGCCGCGGCGATGAGCCTGGAGACCGGCAAGAGCCGCCTGGAAGCGGTCGTCGAGGTGCAGGAGGCGATCGAGCTGATCGAGGCGTACTCCAAGGACATGGAGCGCCACGACGGGTTCGTGCAGCCGCTGCGGAGCCTCTCCCCCGCCGAGCACGCCACCGAGGTGCTCCGGCCCTACGGCGTGTTCGGGGTGATCGCGCCGTTCAACTTCCCGCTCGCGCTCGCCGTCGGAATGGCCGCCGCCGCGCTGATCGCCGGGAACACCGTGGTGGTGAAGCCCTCCGAGGAGGCGCCCTGGACCGGCGCGCTGCTCGCCGAGGCGCTGCTCGCCGGCGAGGTGCCCGCCGGGGTGTTCAACCTCGTGCACGGCGGCCCCGCCACCGGCCGCGCGCTGGCGCAGGCGCCGGTGGACGGGATCGCCTTCACCGGCTCCGCCGAGGTCGGGCGGGAGATCGCGCGCGAGCTCGCGGCTGGCCCCTACGCGCGCCCCGCGCTCACCGAGATGGGCGGCAAGAACCCCGCCGTCGTCACCCCCTCCGCGGATCTCGCGGCCGCCGCCGAGGGCCTCGCCCGCGCCGCGTTCGGGCTCTCCGGGCAGAAGTGCAGCGCCTGCTCGCGCGCGATCGTGCTCGACTCCGCCCACGACGAGTTGGTGGAGCGCCTGTGCGCGTTCACCGCCACGCTCCCCGTCGGCGACCCGGCCGAGCGCGAGGCGTTCCTCGGCCCCGTGGTCAACGCGCAGGCGCACCGGCGCTTCGGGGAGAGCGTCGCGGCCGCGCGCCGCGATGGGAGGGTTGCGATCGGCGGCGGGCAGCCCCGCCCGGAGGGCTGGTTCGTGGAGCCCACGATCGTCCGGGACCTCCCGCTCGGGCATCCCCTCACGCGGCGCGAGCTGTTTCTGCCCCTGCTCACCGTCACGCGGGTCGCCACGCTCCAGGAGGCGATCGCCGAGGTCAACGCCACCGACTACGGCCTCACCGCCGGCATCTTCAGCTCCGAGCCCCACGAGATCGAGCGCTTCTTCGACGAGACGCAGGCCGGCGTGCTGTACGTCAACCGCCGCGCCGGCGCCACCACTGGCGCGTGGCCGTGGGCGCAGTCGTTCTGCGGGTGGAAGTCCTCGGGCACCACCGGCAAGGGCGCGCTCGGCCCCTACTACCTGCCCCAGTTCATGCGCGAGCAGAGCCGCACGGTGGTGAGCTGATGGCCCTCTCCGCCCACAGAGCGCCGGCGCGCGCGAGGCGGGGATGAGCGCGGCGCGGGACGAGCGCGCGGAGGGTCCCCTCCCGCTCGACGCCCACCCCGCGCCGCGGATGGCCGTGACGCTCCAGGAGTACGGGCAGCGCCTCGCCAAGACGCGCCGCTGGATGCACGCGCACGACGTGGACCTGCTGGTGCTAAACCAGCCCGAGCACTACAATTGGCTCTCCGGCTACGACCCCACGAGCGTCTTCTACCACCAGTCGCTGGTGGTGCCCGCCGCGCAGGAGCCGCTCACGCTGATCTGCAACAAGGCCGAGCTGGCGCTCTGCGAGGAGACCTGCTGGGTGGGCGACGTGCGCGTCGTGTGGACGCACGAGGACCAGGTCGCGCGCACCGTGCAGGTGCTGCGCGAGCGCGGCCTGCTCGGCGCCCGCCGGGTGGGGTTGAACCTGATGAGCTACCACCTGCGCCCGCGCTTCGCCTTCGAGCTGCGCGACGCGCTCGCGGGAAGCGAGCTCGTCGATGTCACCGCCGCGCTCGACGACCTGCGCCTGGTCAAGAGCCCCGCCGAGATCGCGTACCTGCGCCGCGCCGCGCACGTCGCCGACCTGGGGGTGAGCGCCGGCATCGACGCGATCCACGCCGGCGCCACCGACCGCGAGGTGATGGCTGCGATCCAGCACGCCGTGGCGCTGGCCGGGGGCGAGTTTCCCGCCTACCCGTTTCTCGTGGACGCGCGCGGCACGCTGCACGGCACGCCGATCGGCAAGGTGCTCGCGGGCGGCGACACCGTGTACATGGAGGTGTCCGGCGTCGTGCGCCGCTACCACTGCAACATCTCCCGCACGGTCGTCGTCGGCGAGCCCTCCGCGAAGATCCGCGAGCTCTACGCGATCGTCAAGGATGCCCTCGACCGCGCCACCGAGGCGCTGCGCCCGGGGACGTCCGTGCGCGAGATCGTCGAGTTGGTCGCTGCGCTGCAGGGCGGCTACGAGCAGAACACCTGGGGGCGCTTCGGCTTCTCCATGGAGATCGCCTACCCCCCGATCTGGATCGGCGGACTCTCCCTGATGCGCGGCGACGAGCATGTGCTCGAGCCCGGCATGGTGATCACGATGGAGCCCGGCCTCGCCTACGCCGCCGGCGCCACGATGATGCTCGGCAACAACGTGCTCGTCACCGAGCGCGGCCCGGAGGTCCTCAACGACGTGACGACCGAGTTGCTCTGGAGGTAGGCCCTTGCCACATGTGGCCCTGCCTCGGGGCCGCACATGTGCGGCCCCGTCCGTCGGCACATGTGCCGACGGAGCCTGAATACAGGGAATTCGTACGCGGGTAGCGGGCTCGATGCCGCCGCTTGGCCTTGCGGCCCTTGACGTCCGGGGTCGCGAGGAAATAGACTCGGTTCTAGCTTTACATACGGTTTGATTTTCGGGCGACGCCGTGCGCTTGCTGGGTCTTGTGCCCGGCTTCGTGAGACGTCGCCGGCTTCACAACCACACATATCGGGGGAGGGATCATCGATGGCCACCGCCACGGAAGCGATCTACCACCGCCAGGCTTCGGGCCTGGTGCGGGAGGGAAAGCCGACCGACGGCGCCCTCTTCAACGTGCTCGGCACCACGCTCGGCCCGGTGCTCGGCTGGATCCTGCTGTTCGGGCTCGCTTTCTATCCGGGCTCCAACGTCCTGCTGGCGACGGCGATCGCGTTCGCCTGCTGCATCGGCCTGAACGCGGTCTACGCGCTGTTCGCGGCGACGATGCCGCGCTCCGGCGGCGACTACGTGTTCATCAGCCGCACGTTCTCGCCGCTCGTCGGCTTCACCGCCAACGCCTCCTTCATGTTCTGGCTGGCGTTCTACATCGGCACCGCGGGCGCCTTCATCGGCCAGCTGTCGCTTGCGACCGCTTTCCGCGAGCTCGGCTACTGGACCGGCGACCACCACCTGCAGACGTGGGGCAACTGGTTCAACACCCACTGGGGCCGCATGATCTCGGGTCTCGTGCTGATGGCCGTGCTGATCTACCCCGTGCTGCTCTCCGGCCGCCACGGTCTGCGCCGCTACTTCCACTTCCAGCGGTGGGTGTTCTGGTTCTGCGGCGTCACGCTGCTGGCGACCGCCGTGGCGATGCTGGTGATGTCCCACGGCGCCTTCGTGCACGCCTTCAACCACTACGTGCGCGCCTTCTCGCCGCACACCGCCCACCCCTACGCCCTGATCCTCGCCACCGGCGGCCCGCACGGGGCCTTCAGCTTCCACCAGTCGCTGCTCGCCGCGACGTGGCCGTACTACGTCTCCTCCTTCCTGTTGATGACCGCCTACTGGGCCGGCGAGCACCGCACCGGCCTGCGCTCGCACGTGATCGGCATGGTGATCCCGTTCGCCGTCAGTTTCGTGGTGATCATCGTCGTCCTGCAGATCGCGCTCTCCGCCTTCGGGACCAACTTCCTGGCGGCGCTCGGCAACACCGAAGCGGCCAAGTACGGCTTCGAATCGCAGCCCTACTTCGTCGAGCTACTCGGCGCGTGGACCGGCCCGCTCGTGGGGATCGTCCTGGCGATCGGCTTCGGCGCGTGGCTGTGGCAGTACGTGCCGGCGCTCACGATCGTCGTCACCCGCTCGATGCTCGCGTGGTCCTTCGACGGCATCATGCCCGAGTGGCTGGGCCGCGTCGATGACCGCGGCAACCCCGTCAACGCGACGCTCGTGACCACCGCGATCGCGGTCGTGCTGCTGGCGCTGTACTCGTTCACCTCGTTCTTCTCGGTGATCACCGCCCTGCTCGGCTTCACGATCACGTTCTTCATCGCCTGCTGCGCGGCGATCGTGTTCCCCTTCCGCCGCCGCGACCTGTTCGAGGGCTCCCAGGGCGCCGTCAAGGTGGCCGGCATCCCGCTGCTGTCGCTCGCCGGCGTCGCGGGTGTGCTCGGCCTCGGCGTGATGACCTACGTGCTGCTCGCCGACCCCTCCTCGGGGACGAGCTGGACGCACAACCGCAGCGAGGTGTACGCGATGATCGTCGCGGTCGTGGTCGCGGCGCTGCTCTACTGCGTGGCGTGGTGGGCCAGGCGAGCACAGGGCATCAACCTCGGCGCGGCGATGAAAGAGCTGCCCATCGAGTGAGGTCGTTTCTGCGCGGCCGCGGGCGGGGCACGCGGCGCCTGTTCTTCGCGACCGACCTGCACGCCTCGGAGGTGTGCTTTCGCAAGTTCCTCGCCGCCGCGCGCGTCTACGAGGTCGATCTGCTCGTGCTCGGGGGCGACGTGATGGGCAAGGCGCTCGTCCCGCTCGTGGAGGACCCCGGCGGCGGTGGCGTGCGGGCGGGGCTGGCCCCCGAGGCGCCGCTCGTGGAGGGCGAGGCCGCCCTCGCGGCCCTCCGCAGAAAGGTGGCCGACGAAGGTAGCTACGCGGTGCGCGTCTCGCGCGAGCGCGCGCGTGAGTTGGCGTCCGATCCGGCTCGGCTGCACGAGCTGCTCCTCGCCGAGGCCCGGCGGCGCGCGGGGGAGTGGGCGGAGCTCGCCGAGCAGCGGCTGGCCGCGCAGGGGGTCCGCTGCTACGTGACCGGCGGCAACGACGACCCCCCGGAGGTGCTGGAGCCCCTCCGCCGCGAGCCCGACTCCCCGCTGCGCTTCTGCGAGGGAGCGGTCGAGGACCTCGGCGAGGGCCTCTCGATCCTCAGCCTCGGCTACTCCAACCCCACCCCCTGGCGGACCCCGCGCGAGCTCCCCGAGGAGGAGCTGCTCGCCCGCATCCGCGAGCTCGCCGCGCGGGCGCCCGACCCGCGCCGCACCGTCTTCAACCTGCACGTCCCCCCCGTCGGCACCGGGCTGGACCGCTGCCCGGAGCTCGACGCCACCACCGACCCCCCGTCCGTCGTGCGGGTCGCCGGCGAGGTCCAGTACTTCGACGCCGGCTCCACCGCCGTGCGCCAGGCGCTCACCGAGTACCAGCCGTTCCTGAGCCTGCACGGCCACATCCACGAGTCCCGCGGCGCCACCCGGCTCGGCCGCACGCTCGCGCTCAACCCCGGCTCCGAGTACGGCACGGGGGCGCTGCGGGGCGTGATCGCTACGCTCGACGTGGAGCGACCCTCGTTTCAGTTCACCACCGGCTAATGCCCTCCGCCGACGCTTCCACGCCCTCCGCCGCTTCAGCGCCTCCCACCGGCGCTCCGATGCCATCCGACGTTTCAACGCCCTCCCCCGGCACTTCGCCCGCGGGCCCGGCGATCGAGCGTGCCCGGGAGCTGGTGGCCCTCGCCACCGGGCAGGGGCTCCTCCTGCGCGTGCTCGGCGGCGCCGCGATCGCCCTGCGAGCGGCCCCGCGTACGCCACCGGCGCTGCGGCGCGAGTGCAACGACCTCGACCTCGCCGTCGAGGAGGGCGCGGGCCGGCGGGCGGACGCCATCCTGCGGGGCGCCGGTCTGCGAGCCCTCTCCGAGCGCTTCAACACCCTGCACGGCCACCGGCGGCTGATTTTCCTGGGCGGGGATGGTCCGTCTTCGCTGAAGATCGACGTGTTCGTCGGGGACTTGGAGATGTGCCACACCGTGCCTCTGCGGCGGCGCTTGGAGTGCGACCCGCTGACGCTCTCTCCCACCGACCTGCTGCTCAGCAAGGTCCAGATCGCCGAGCTCACCGCCAAGGACCGCCTCGACGTGTACTGCCTGCTGTGGAACCACGCCCTCGCCGCCGCCACGGACGCGATCGACCCCGGCTACATAGCCGCCCTGTGCGCGCGCGACTGGGGCTGGTGGAGGACGGTGAGCGCCAACCTCGCCGCCTGTCGCCGGCTGCTTGCCGAGACACCGCTCGGGGAGACGGACCGCGCGCGTATCCGTGAGCGCTTGGAGGAGATCGAGCGAGCGATCGAACGAGCCCCCAAGTCGCTGCGCTGGCGCGCCCGCGCCAAGGTGGGCGACCGCGTGCGCTGGTTCGAGCAGCCCGAGGACATCGAGGGACCATCTGTCGGCGAGCCGGCGATTGCGCTCAAACCAACGGGCCCCGACGGCGGCGGATCTGCCGCGCCGGCCGCGCTGCCATGAGGCTCGGCGCGTACTTCATCCCGCTGGACTACGACGAGTTCCTCGCCTCGGTGCGCACCGCCGAGCGCGCGGGCTACGAGCGCGCGTGGGTCTGCGACTCGCCGATGATCTGGCAGGACCCCTACGTCTACATGACGGGCGGCCTCCACGTGACTGAGCGCCTGCGCTTCGGCACCGCCGTCACCAACCCCGTCACGCGGCACTTTGCCGTCACTGCGTCCGCCCACGCCACGCTCGAGTCGATCCATCCCGGCAGGGTCGTGTTGGGGATCGGCCGCGGCGACAGCGCGATCAGGACGCTCGGGTTGAAGCCCGCGCGGATCGCCGAGATGGAGCGGGTGGTCGCCTCGCTCAGGACGCTGAGCGGCGGAGCGCCCCTCGACCTCGGCTCAAGGACGGTCAGGATCACGTGGGCCGAGCACCCCATCCCGATCATGGTCGGAGGGACCGGGCCCCGCACGATGCGCATGGCGGGAGCCCTCGCCGACGTGGTCACACTCGAGGTCGGCGCCAACCCCGACGCCGTGCGCTGGGCTGTCGAGCACGTGCGCCGTGGAGCCGAGCAGGCCGGGCGCGACCCCGCCGCGGTCGAAGTCGTCGCGCTCTGCGGGATGTGGGTCTCCGATGATCTGCGCGAGGCTCGCGAGCGCTGCCGCTGGGCGCCCGCCTCCGGCGCCAACCACATCGCGGAGGTCGCCCACAACAACCCCGACCACGGGATGCCGGCGGCGCTCACGCGCATCCTCGAGCTGCGCGCCGCGGCGGCGCCCCCGTCGGGCTCTGAGCGCAACGTGGGCCTGCCCAGCCTCGACGGGAGCTACGACTACTACGAGGGCCACTGCCTCAACGACGCCGACCACGCCAGGTGGATCCCCGACGAGGTCATCGACGACTTCGCCCTCGCGGGCTCCGCCGACGCGGTCCTTGGGCGCATCCGGGCGCTGGCTGCGCTCGGTGTTGATGAGGTCGCCGCCGCCTTCCTGGGCGGCGAGCACGAGCAGATGCGGATCGTCGGCGAGCAGCTGATCCCCCGACTTGCCGCGATCGAGGCCGTCAAGTCGCCAGGTTCGTACGCTCCGCCGCCGTGACGCGCCCGCGGGCGCGCGCTCAGGCGCGCGAGCCGCCGTCGCGCAGCGAGGCTCCCTCCGCGACGGCCGCCGCCGCGACACCCGCGGCCATCGCCTCGAAGCACCGCCCTCCGAGCTGGGCGTCCACGTGGCTGGCGTCCAGCACCACGCCTGACGCGGGCACGGCATCGGCGGGCGTGGGCAGCACGTCGTAGCCCCGGCGGGGGGTGAACGGCATCGGTTGGGGGGGGTCGCCCACCAGCTCGGGGGCGAGGTGGCGCATCACGGCCGTCTCCAGGCGCCCGGCGTGGTCCTCGGGCCACAGCGCCGCCCCCTCTGGGAACAGGGCGCGCTCGAGGTCCTCGCCGAGGTAGTCCCACGGGGCTTCGAACAGCAGCGCGATCGCTCCCTCCCCTCGCTCCAGCGGCTCGCGCAGGGCGTCCCACAGCACCGCGGCGTTCTCCATGTGCCACGAGATCACCACCAGCGAACGCGCTCCCGCCCGCACCGCGCCGTCGGCGAGCGCCGCGACCGTCGCGAGCAGCGCGCCCAGCGTGAGGGCCGGTGCTGGGAACCGATCGCCGCCGCCCGAGCGCGGGCGCGAGGGGGCGCCGAAGGGCACCGTCGGCAGCGTCACGCCCCCGATGCGCTCCCCGACCGCTTCGCCCAAGCGCTCGACGATGATCGAGTCGGTGGCCATCGGCAGGTGGGGCCCGTGCTGCTCAAACGCGCCCACGGTGAGCACGAGCGGCGCCCCGGCCCGCAGGCGCTCCGCAAACGCCGGCCACGCTAGCTCGGCTGCCTTCACGGGCGGATCATTCCAGATCGGGGTGGTCGCGCTGCCGCACGATGACCGCGCGGCTACATTTACCGCGAAAGACCTTGGTGGGGCGTGCTGGCCGATCTTCGATCGGCGGTCGCGTCGAGGGTCGAGTGAGGCGCGGACGCATTGGCGGCAGACGAGGCGCAGACCACAACCGACGCGCACGGCAGCGACGCCCTCTACGAGCGCGCCCTGCGACGGCTGCCCGGCGGCAGCACGAGGAGCACACTGTTCGTACCGCCGCACCCGCCCTATGCCGCCCGCGGCGAGGGGTGGCGGCTGCACGACGTCGATGAGCGCGAGCTGATCGACCTGCACGCCAACAACAGC
Organism: uncultured Solirubrobacterales bacterium; assembly: GCA_963715925.1. Lineage (GTDB taxonomy): Bacteria > Actinomycetota > Thermoleophilia > Solirubrobacterales > Solirubrobacteraceae > Palsa-744. The sequence continues at coordinate 1,566,614 of OY970282.1, forward strand.
TCGCTGGTCCACGGCCACGCCTTCCCCCCGGTGGTGCGGGCCGCCGCCGCGGCACTGACCGAAGGCGCGGCCTTCGGGCTGCCCACCAGCTCCGAGGTACAGCTCGCCGAGTGTCTGGCGCAGCGGCTCCCCTGGGCTGAGCGCTGGCGCTTCGCGTCCTGCGGGAGCGAGGCGGTGATGATGGCGGTGCGCGCCGCCCGCGCCGCCACCGGCCGCGACGGGCTGCTGCGCTTCGAGGGCTGCTACCACGGCAGCTGGGACGCTGTTGTCCCTGCTGGCGCCCGTGGGGTGCCGCCCGCCGCGCAGCGGGACGTGCTCACCCTGCCCGTCGGCGACGAGCGCGCGTTCGCAGCGGCGCTCGATACACACGGGGAGCGGCTGGCGTGCGTGCTGCTCGACCTGATGCCCAACCAGGCCGGCCTGCGCCCCGCCGAGCCCGGGTTCGTCGCGCTCGTGCGCGAGGAGACTGCCCGCCGCGGCATCGCGCTGATCCTCGACGAGGTCATCACGCTGCGCCTCGGCGTCGGGGGGATGCAGGCGGCCTACGGGGTCGAGGGCGACCTGATCGTGCTCGGCAAGCTGATCGGCGGGGGGCTCCCGATCGGGGCGTTCGGGGGGCGCGCGGAGTGGATGGACGTGTTCGACCCCCGCCGTCCCGACGCCGTGGCGCACAGCGGCACGTTCTCCGCCAACCCCGTCTCAATGCGCGCCGGCGCTGCCGCACTGGACGCCCTCGACGCAGAGACGATCGCGCGCATCGACACCCTCGGGGAGCGGCTGCGCGGGGGTCTCGCCGAGCGCGGCTACACGGTGACCGGGCGGGGGTCGCTGGTCAAGATCCACGTTGAGGACCGCGCGGGCCTGTGGTGGCGCCTCTACCACGAGGGGGTCCTGATCGCCGCGAGCGGGCTGGCGTGCGTCTCCACGCCGATGGACGAGGCCGTGATCGAGCGCGCCCTGGCGGCGTTCGAGCGCGCGCGGGGATGAGGGCGGTGTGCGGCGCGCGCGCAAGGGGTGGTTGCGCCACGGCCGGCGAGGGTGAGGCCCTACCGATGCACAAGCGGGGTTGACCTGCGTGCCGGGGCCGTCGGTGTGTGTGGTCGGGGCCGGGGCGATCGGCCTCGCGAGCGCGCTGGCGCTGGCGCGGCGCGGCACGGGCCAGGTGACGGTGCTGGAGGCGCACCACGTGGCCGCCGGCTCCTCGGGGCTGTCGGTGGGGATCGTCGAGACGCAGTACCTCGACCCGCTCGACATCGAGCTGCGCGTGCGCTCGATGGCGCTCTTCGATGAGCTCGAGCGCGAGCACGGCCTGCTGGTCGTGCGCAACGGCTACCTGCGCCTGGCGCACTCCGCCGCGGCGGTGGCGGCGTTCGAGCGCAGCGTGCGGGTGCAGCGCTCGCTCGGCGTGCCCGACGCGTGCGTGCTCGACCGCGAGGCGCTCGCCCGGCTGGTCCCCGACATGGCCGTGGAGGACGTCGCCGGGGGGCTGTTCGGGCCGCGCGACGGGTTCCTCGACGGCCACCTCTACTGCGGGCTGCTCGCGGAGCTGGCGGGCGCCCTCGGGGTGCGGGTGCTGAGCGGGTGGGAGCTGCTCGACGCGCAACCCGACGCCTCCGGGGGGTGGCGCCTGCGCACCGGCCGGGGTGAGCTCGCCTGCGACTACGTGGTCGACGCCGCCGGACCGTGGGCCGGGCGGGTGGCGGCCCTGTGGGGCTTCGACATGCCCCTCTCCCCCCAACGCCACCAGGGGGTGGTGGTACACCTGCCGCGCGAGCTTCCCTACACGATGCCCTCCGTGATGGACTACACCCCGGGTGCGGGTGCGGGTGCGGGTGCGGGTGCGGGTGCGGGTGCGGGTGCGGGTGCGGGTGCGGGTACGGGTACGGGTACGGGTACGGGTACGGGTACGAGCGTAGACGCTGGCGGGGGTGCGAGCGGCCTGTACTTCCGCCACGAGCGCCCTGGCCAGCTGATCGCCGGGCTGCACAGCGAGGAGCCCGCAGGCGCCGGGGAGGACCCCGACCGCTACACCCGCGGCGCCGACCCCGAGTTCCTGGAGGGCGTGGCGGAGAAGCTGGCCGCGCGCCTGCCCTCGCTCGCGGCCGCGCGCCTCGCCCACGGGTGGGCCGGCCTTTACCCCGTGAGTCCCGACGGGCTGCCCCAGGTGGGCCCGGTCCCCGGCCATCCGAGCGCGATCCTCGCCGGCGGCGCCGGCGGGTCGGGAATCCAGCTCTCCCCCGTGATCGGCGAGCTCGTCGCCGACTGGATCCTCCTGGGGGAGCCGCGCGCGGTCGCGGATGCCTCCCGTCTCGCCCCTGGCCGCAGCTCGCTCACCCGATAGGCTGCCGACCGCATGACACAACTTTCCGAGCCCGTGATCCTCGCCGCCGTGCGCACCCCCGTGGGGCGCTACGGCGGGGCGCTCGCCCACATCCGCCCCGACGACCTCGCGGCGCTCGCGCTGCGCGCCGCCGTGGAGCGCGTGCCCGGCCTCGACCCCGGGGCGATCGAGGAGGTGTACCTCGGCAGCGCCAACCAGGCCGGCGAGGACAACCGCAACGTCGCGCGCATGGCGCTGCTGCTCGCCGGGCTGCCGCAGGAGATCCCGGGCGTGACCGTCAACCGGCTGTGCGCGTCGGGCCTCTCCGCAGTGGTGTGTGCCTGCCAGGCGATCCGCGCGGGCGAAATCGAGCTCGCCGTGGCGGGCGGCGTGGAATCGATGAGCCGCGCGCCGTTGGTGCAGGGCAAGGACGAGAAGGCGTTCGCGCGCGGGGACCGCACGGTGTACGACACCACGATCGGGTGGCGCTTCCCCAACCCGCGCATGGCCGAGCGCTTCCCGTTGGAGAGCATGGGCGAAACGGGCGAGAACGTCGCCGAGCGGTGGGGCGTGAGCCGCTCAGACCAGGACGCCTTCGCGCTGGAGAGCCAGCGCCGCTGGGCTGCCGCGCACGACGCCGGGCGCTTCGCCGAGGAGCTCGTGCCGGTCGGGGAGTGCGAGCGCGACGAGCACCCCCGCCCGCAGTCCACTCCCGAGGCGCTGGCCAAGCTGCGCGCCGCGTTCCGCGACGGCGGCACCGTCACCGCAGGCAACTCCTCCGGCGTCAACGACGGTGCCGCCGCGCTCGTGCTCGCCTCCGCCGAGGCCGCCGCCCGACTTGGCGCAGAGCCGCTCGCGCGCTTCGTGGGCTCCGCCGCGGCTGGCGTCGACCCGCGCGTAATGGGCGTCGGCCCGATCCCCGCCGTGCGCAAGCTGCTGCAGCGCACCGGCGTCGCGATCGAGGACGTCGACCTCGTCGAGCTCAACGAGGCGTTTGCCTCCCAGAGCCTCGCGGTGATCCGCGAGCTCGGGCTCGACCCCGCGCGCGTCAACGTTAACGGTGGCGCGATCGCGATCGGCCACCCGCTCGGCATGAGCGGCGCGCGGCTGGTCGTCAGCCTCGCCCACGAGCTGCGCCGCCGCGACGCCCACCTCGGCCTCGCCACGCTCTGCGTAGGCGTCGGGCAGGGGCAGGCCGCGCTGTTCGCGCGGTAGCCGGGCGGCCTCGCCACGCTCGTGGGGCGGACGGTGCTGTTCGGCCGTCAGCCGGGACGACGGTTGGCGCTGCACGCGGCCAGGAGGTCCAGCGGGGCTAATGCCGGCGGGGGCGGCTGCCGATGAGAGCCTCGTGACGCTTCATCGCACCTCTCGCTCCCCGCGCGCTTGGGGGCGCGCGCTCACACTTGTGCTCGCCGCCGCGGTCGCGGCGCTGCTGCTCGCCGCCGCGGTCCTCCCGGCGCTTGCCGGCGCGCAGGTCGTCGAAGTCGGCCCAACGAAGCTCGGCGTGCTGAAGCACAGCGCCTTGCTCGCGTTCGAAAATGAAGGACTCGAACCGCGAACCTTCGCCAACCTGGGCGGCAACCCCGTCCTGCACCAGAGCTCGACCTACGCGATCTTCTGGGACCCCGACTATCGCTACCTCGACCCCTGGACCGAACAGATCGATCGGTTCTTCCAGAACATGAGCACGGCGAGCGGCTCGCTGTTCAGCGTGTTCGCGGTCGACACGCAGTACACCGACAAGACCAACAAGCCCGCGTCCTACAAGACCGCCTTCCGCGGCTCCTACGCCGACAAAGCCCCGTACCCCTCGCCGGCAGGCTGCACAGACCCAGACCCGTTCGGCGACAGCCAGGCGATCACGTGCATCACCGACAAGGAGATTCGCGAACAGCTCGAAGCCTTTATCGCCCGCGAAAAGCTCCCCAAGGGCATGGGCACGATCTACTACCTGTTCACCCCCCCGGGTGTGACAGTCTGCGCGGACGCCGCCGCGACCCGCTGCTCAGACTACTCCGGGGCCCCCGAAGCCGCAAACCCCAGCTACGCCGGCAGTTTTTGCAGCTACCACGCGGCGATCACTCCGACCAACCCGACCACCGGCGACGCCAACACAATCCTATACGGCGTGATTCCGTGGAGCGCCGGCGGCTACGGCGACCCGCTGCTCGGCACCGCCGACCAGGTCTCCGGCTATGAATGCCAGGATGGCGGCTTCGACCCCAGCAGCAAACCGGCCGGGGAGGAAAAGGAGGTGGCGAAAGTCAACGCCAAGGAAGAAGAAGAAAAGCGACTGTCCGAAGAAGCTAAAAAACGGGCTGGCGCGGAAGAAGAAGAAGTCAAGGAGAAGACATCGTACGAAGAAGCATTTACAAAAGGCCTGATCACAAAGGAAGAACAGGTAGAAAAAGAAGAAGAACTCAAAGAACACCGCAAAGAACGCGAAGCGGCGGAAAAGGCGGCTGAAAAAAAGGCCGCAAAAACTGAAAAAGAAGTGCGCGAAAAGAAGGAAAAGTTTGAAGGCCCTCACCAGCAGGAGCCCAACCAGGAAGGGACCCCCGAGCAGCCCAAGTGCCCGAACAATAATTACGACGGCGGCTGTGACGTGGGGCTGGCCGACATCATCATCGATCAGATCGCCTCTGAGCAGCAGGACATCGTCACCGACCCGCTGCTCGATGCGTGGCAGGACAAAAATCACAACGAGGACGTCGACGAGTGCCGCAACTTCTTTGCACTAATTCTGGGTGGGTCCTCGAAAGCGGAAGAATCGAGCGTCGCCGGCACCCTCTACAACCAGATTCTCGCGGAAGGCAAATACTACCTCAACACCGCCTTCAACGTCGCCGCTCTGCGGCTCTACCAGCCGGGCGACCCGTGCCTGCAGCATGTGAACCTCGTCCCGACGTTCACCGCGCCCACACCGGTCAACTCCGGTGAACTCATCGGATTCAATGGCCTGGAGTCGAACGTCGCGCTGAACGCGGCCGCCAGCTTCACAAGCGGGGGTGCCGAAAAGCCGACGTACGCGACCTACACGTGGAACTTCGGCGACAACTCGCCCGAAGTCTCCGGCTTCGCGCCAGGCGCCCCACCCTGCTCGGAAATACCGTGGCTCAGCCCCTGCGCGGCGAGCGTCTTCCACTCCTACACCTACGGCGGCACCTACAACGTGACGCTCACCGTGACCGACGTCGGCGGCAACACGGCAACGGTCACCGAGCCGATCACCGTAGTGGGTCCCTCCCCGCCCGCTCCTCCCGTGCAGCCCGGCCCGTCGCCGATCACCGGCTCGGGCTCCGGCGCGGGCGGCTCCGGCGCAGGCGGCTCAGGCTCCTCCTCCTCGATCCCTCCCCCCGTGGCCACCGCGGCGGCCGTGTCCAACTCGGTCAAGCAGGTCGCACGCAGTGGGCTGGTCGTCCACTACACGGTCAACGAGCAGGTGACGGGCCGCTTCGAAGTCCTGCTGAACGCCGCCATCGCCCACCATCTGGGGATCTCTGGGCCGACCGCCACCGGCCTGCCTCCGGGCTTCGCCAAGTCGGTCGTGATCGGCCGCGCGCTGCTGGTGACGCTCAAGGGCGGCCACAGCTCCGTGCGGATCAAGCTGAGCAAGAGCAACGCCAAGCATCTGCGCCGCGCGCACAACGTTACGCTCACGCTACGCATGACCGTCCGCAACGCCTCCTCGCAGAGCCCGCTCTTTACCACGGTGATGAGCAGCGCGGTCCTGCACGGCTGAGCCGTCTACAGCCCCGCGGGTGGCGGGGTCGTTTGGGCTGCGCCACCGGGCGTGAGTGGAGGTGGCGGCTGGTGTGGGCTTGCCGGCCGAGGTTGGCGCTGTGCCGGGCCAGCTCGAGTTAGCGGGGCGGAAGTGGGCGCGGAGTCACAAGCGTCAGAACCCCGGCGGGTGGCGCGCGACAAAACCGGCGTTGGAGCGGATTTCAGGCTGCCAGCGCGAGGCGTAGGGGCCGGAGCGCCCGACCGTGTCGAAGCGCATCCAGCGCCCGCCGACGTTCACGTACATGTATACGTGGCCGGCGTTGGCGTAGATTGTGATCCACTTCCCCGGCCCCGGTTCGCCCCAGCTTTCCAGCAGCCCAGAGGTCTCCGGCGCGCTCAACAGGCCGCCCGCGGCCAAGGCGTAGGAGACCGAGCCCGAGCAGTCGTAGGAGTTCGAGACGAACGAGGCGTGCCCGCCGCCGTACACGTAGGGGAAGTCGGCGATCGCGTTGGCGCCGGCGATCACCCGCTGTACGACTTCGGGGATGCCGGCGGGGATCGGGATCGTGCCGTTGCCGCCGACGGAGTCCCCGCCCGGGACCGTCGCGGCTGTCGCGGTGGCCTGCGCGCGCGCGGCGCTTTCGAGGGCGTGCATACGGCCCAACTCCGCGCGCACTTCCGCGTCCGACTGCGCGCCGGGAGCGACGAATTCTTCAGCGACCTTGCTCGGCCGGGCCGCGGCGGAGTGGTGCACCGACCCCGACACCGGGAAGCTCTTCGCTTCTTCGGGGTCGCGCACCTCGGCGACGGGCCGGGTTGAGGCGAGCGCGACCTTGGGCAGCACGGGGGCCGGAGTCCCCGCTGCCTTTGCGGTCCCCGTCGCCGCGCGCGTGCGCGCCGCGGCGTGGTGGGAGCCGCCCAGCGAGAATGCCAGCACCGCACCGACGAGGACCACGGCGGCTCCGGTGGAGGCGCCCGCCAGCGTGCGGCGCGAGGGACCCGACCGCGGGTGGGCGCCTCCAGGTCCGACCGCGCCGTCCAATTGCTGCGTACCCACACCCCGAAGGCTAGCGCGCCCCTCCCGGGCGGGTCTCGCTACTCTGAGCGGATGCAGGACGAGGCCACCGCCGCGCCGCGCCCGCACGTGCGCCTGCTGCACGGTATGCGCAAGCCGGCGAACTGGCTGCAACTGGTGCGCTTCGGCATCGTCGGAAGCGTCGGCTTCGTGGTCAACGTCGGCGTGTACGCGGTGTGCGTGCACGCGCTCGCGATCGACTACCGCATCGCCTTCATGCTCGCGTGGGCGGCGGGGGTGACCAACAACTTCCTGCTCAACCGCCACTGGACCTTCGACGCCGCCGCGGACAGCGTGCGCTTCCAGGCGGTCCGCTTCGTCGTGGTGAGCCTCGTGGCGGCCGGCTTCGGCTTCGTGCTGCTGACCGTGTTCGTCGAGAGCGCCGGGATCGCAAAGGTGCCGGCCGAGGCGCTCGCGGTGGCGGCGTCGACGCCGCTCAATTTCCTCGGCAACAAGCTTTGGAGCTTCAGATCTCGGTAGGACGCGGGGGCCGAGCCGAGCGGAGGGCCGCCGCCCACCGCCGGGCCCTCCCCGCGAGCCTCGCCGAGAGCGCTTCAGCCCCCCAGCGGGTACCTATACTCTGGATTCCCCCCCGCGGCGGAGGAGTGGCTCGTGCAGGAGATGGTCATTTACGGCGTCAGTTTCGACATGGTCGGCAAGCAGCCGATCGTGTTGTTGAAGACGGTCGAGGGCAACAGGTTCCTGCCGATCTGGATCGGCCACCCCGAGGCGGCGTCGATCCTGATGAAGCTCCAGGGCGCGAGCACCCCGCGGCCGATGACCCACGACCTGCTGTGCGACGTGCTCGGCGAGCTGGAGGTCCGCTGCACCCAGGTCGCCGTCACCGAGCTGCGCGAGAACACCTTCTTCGCCTCGATCACCCTGTCCGTCAACGGCCGCGAGCTCGAGATCGACTCCCGCCCCAGCGACGCGATCGCCCTCGCGGTGCGCAGCGGCGCCCCGATATACGCCGCCGAGGAGGTGATCGCCGAGTCGGCGATCGAATTCGAGCAGAGCGAGGAGGAGTCCGAGGACGTGGTCGAGCAGTTCAAGGAGTTCCTCGATCAAGTCTCCCCCGAGGACTTCGCCGCAGGCGATTCTTGAGTAGGTAGGGGGGAGATCGTCCGCGCGGGCGCGTTCGTGGACAAGGTGGTGGGCGCCGGGCCTCCTACCCGGCGATCACGGCAATGATTTGATGCCCGCCCACCCGCCGGGCCTCCTACCCGGCGATCACGGCAATGATTTGATGCCCGCCCACCCGCCGGGCCTCCTACCCGGCGGCAGAGCTAGCGCGTGAAGGCGCTCGCGAGGATGCGTCCGACCAGCGTGTCGAAGTCGATTCCGGCGGCGTCGGCGGCCAGCGGCAGGAGGCTGGTTTCTGTCAGGCCGGGCACGACGTTCGTCTCCAGCACCATCAACTCCCCCGACTCCGCGTCGAGCATCAGATCGACCCGCGCGACCCCGTGGCAGCCGAGCAGGCGGTACACCTGGAGCGCGAGCTCCTGCGCGCGGGCGGTCGTCTCGGCCGGCAGCTCGGCGGGGCACACGAACGTGGTCATCCCGATCTCGTAGCGCGACTCGTAGGCGTAGAAGTCCTGCTCGCGCGGGATCGCCTCGATCACGGGCATCGCCAGCGGCCTGTCCGCGTCGAGTACCGACACCGCGAGGTCGCGTCCCTTGACGTAGCGCTCCAGCAGGACCTTGCCGTCGTAGGAGAGCGCCCCCACGATCGCGCGCGGCAGGTCCTCGTTGGACTGCGCGAACTTCACACCGAGCGCGGAGCCCTGGCTGGCGGGCTTGACCACCATCGGAAACCCGAGCTCGCGCCCGATGCTCGGCAGCGCCGCGGCCACGCCGAGCTCTTTGATCGCGCTCTCTTTGAAGGCGTGGAAGGGGGGCGTGGGGATGCCCGCCTCGCCCATCAGGTGCTTCGCGAGCGCCTTGTCGGTGCAGCGTATGGACGCCGCCGGCCCCGAGCCGGTGTAGGGAACCCCGATCGCCTCCAACAACCCCTGCACGGTTCCGTCCTCGCCGTCGCGGCCGTGCAGCGCGAGGAACGCCGCGTCGGGCTTGCACTCGAGCAGCTCCGCCACGAGCTCCGGGCCGGCGTCGATCGCGAGGGCCTCATGCCCCAGCCGCCCGAGCGCGCTCAGTGCCTGAGCGCCGGAGCGCAGCGACACGGAGCGCTCCAGCGAGCGCCCGCCCTGCAGCACCGCGACTCTCATCGTCCCTTGGCCCGACGCCGCGGAAGGTCCACGACATCGGCCAGCGGCTCGGCCTCGGGCGCCGCCGCGGGCCGGCTGACGGGCGGCGACGGAGAGTCGGCGGGCGCTGATCCGCTCAGTGTGCCGAACAGGCCGGTGCCTCCTCCCACCGCCGCGCCGATTCGCTTGACCCCCTCGCGGATCTCCTCCTCGGGGAGGCCCGCGAAGTTCAGCCGCATCGAGGAGGCACCGCGGCGCTCGTCCATGTACGCGGAGCGGCCGGGGACGAACGCGACGCCCTCGCACTGCGGGAGCAAGTCGGTGGTGTCGACGCCGTCAAGCGTCACCCACACGAACAACCCGCCTTCCGGCCTTGTCCACGTGGCCCGACCGCCGAAGCTCTCCTCCAGCGCCTCCAGCATCGCGTCGCGGCGGCGTCGGTAGAGGCCCTTGAGCTGCTCCAGGTACGCGCGCCAGTCGCTGTCGCGGAAGTAGGCGGCGACGAACAGCTGCGTGACCGGCGAGGAGCACAGGTCGGTGCCCTGTTTGCCGAGGTTGAGCTTTTCCAGCACCGGCCGCGGTGCGACCGCCCAGCCGAGCCGCAGGCCGGGGGAGAGGATCTTCGAGAACGTCCCGAGGTAGATCACGAGGTCCGAGGCGCCGCGGGTGGGCGGGCTTCCATTTTGGGCGTCCAGCGAGTACAGCGTCGGCAGCGGCTCGCCTTCGTAGCGCAGCAGCCCGTAGGGGTTGTCCTCCAACACAAGCAGCTTCCGCTTACGCGCGATCTGCACGAGCCGCCGACGGCGGGGCAGCGACATCGTCACGCCGCCGGGGTTCTGGAAGTTGGGGATCGTGTAGATGAACTTCGGCCGCCGGCCCTCCCCTTGCAGACGGTCGAGGACGCTCTCCAGCTCGTCGATCGGCAGCCCGTCGTCGTCCATCTCGATCTGCACCACGTCCGCCTGGTAGGCCCCGAACGTGGGCACCGCCCCGGGGTAGGTGGGGGCCTCGGCCACGATCACGTCGCCGGGGTCGATCAGCGCCTTGCACACGAGGTCGATCACCTGCTGGCCGCCGGTGGTGACGATCATGTTCGCGGGGTCCACGGTCGTGCCCTCCTCGGCCATCACCTCGACGATGCACTCCATCGCCGCGGGCATCCCCTCGGTGGGGCCGTACTGCAGCGCGCGCGCGGTGGACTCGGCGGCGACGTGTGCCATCAGCTTCGCGTACAGCTCCGGAGGGAACGTCGAGGTGTCGGGCAGCCCCCCCGCCAGGGAGATCACGTCGGGCCGTTCGGTGAGCGCCATCATCTCGCGCATCGCCGAGGAGCGCATCCCGCGCGTGCGCGCCGCGAACAGCCGCTCGTAACGGGCGAGCTCGTGTGCGGGACGGGCCCGGCGGGTAGGTGGGCTCTCATCCTCTATCGTCATGGCGCCTCAGACCGTAGCGCACGCGCGCGGGGGCGCTGCAAGCGCGGTCCCGATCGAGAACCGGCCCTCGAACACGACACCCGCGACCGAACCGCTCGCAGCCGCTCTGCGGCGGAGAGCCATCCAATCAAGCGCCCCGACCAAGTGAACGGCCTCGTCTTTAGCGGGAAGGGGGCTGGCCCCCCTCCCGATCACCCCACAAATGAACGGCCTCGTCTTTAGCGGGCAGGGGGCAGGCCTCCCTCCCGACCACCCCCCGATATGAACGGCCTCGTCTTCTACATAGGACTCGGAATCGGCCTCGCGCTCGCTGCCGGGCTGCGACCGTTCCTGCCGGTGCTCCTCGCGGGCGCGCTTGCCTCCTCCGGCGCGCTCGGGGTCAGCTTCGCGCACGCCCCTTTTCGGTTCCTCGAATCGGACTGGTGGCTGCTCGCCGTGTGCGTCGCGCTCGTGCTCGCGTACGCCCTACAGCTCGTGCTCAGGCTCGCGCCGACGATCGACCCGAGCGATCGCAAGCACCGCCCCGACCCGCTGGCCGCTGCGCTCGCCGGCCTGGGGCTCGGCACCGGCGCCCTGCTGTTCGCCGCGACGCTCGCCGCGCACGGCGACTCGCCGTGGCCGGGTGTGGTCGGTGGCTATCTCGCGGCCGGCCTCGCCCAGCGCGCGTCCTGGCCGGTGATCGCGCGGGCGCGGGCACGCCTGCCCGACCGTGCGGCGCGCGAGGCGCTGACCGTGTACCTCGACGCGGCGGCGCTGGTGCTGGCGGCGCTGGTCGCGCTGGTGCACCCGCTGGGCTACGTGGCGCTCGCGCTGTTCGCGTGGCTGTGGCTCGCGGGCCGGCGGCGCTCCGGGGAGAAGTTCGCCGGCTTGCGCATCCTCGGGCGCTGAGGACGGTGACTCGTACCCGGACAGGTTTGAGGGCCGGCGCTGCTACGGCTGATCGAAGCGTGCGCCCACGCGTATCCCAAATGATGGCCCTCCGCACACGCGCGCACCGGCCCCCGACCGGATGACTGCACCCAAGCTGGTCCTGTGCGTGATCGACGCGATGGCGCCCGCGATGCTCGAGCGGGCGGTCGCGGAGGGCGCGGCGCCGGTGCTGGGGGAGCTGCTGCGGCGCGGGCTCTACGTCCCCGACTGCGCGGCGGCGTTCCCCTCGGTGACCCCGGTGTGCGCGGCTTCGATCACGACCGGCGCCGGCCAGGAGCGCCACCTGATCCCGGCGATGAACTGGTACCACCGCGAGGAGGACCGCTACGTCGAGTACGGCTCCTCCTTCCGCGCCTCGCAGCGCTTCGGGCTTGCGCGCCAGCTGACCGACACCGTCTACAACATGAACCGCGCCCACCTCGCGCCGGAGCCGCTGACGGTGTTCGAGGCGCTCGACGACGCGGGCGTGCGCACCGCTGGCACCACCTACCTGATCTACCGCGGCCGCCACCGCCACGAGCCCCAACACGACTCCGCGCTCACGCGCCTGGCCTCCGCCACGCTGCTGCGCCACCCGGTGATGGGCCCGCGCGAGCTGTTTTACGCGGACATCTTCGCCTCCCGCCGCACCGGCTGCCGCTCGGGGTTGGGGATGCCGGGGATGCGCGACCAACACTCCGGCTGCGTCGCCGCGTACCTCGTGGAGCACGACCTGTTCGACTTCCTGCTGCTCTCGCTGCCCGACAACGACTGGTACTCCCACAAGCACGGCCCTGAGGGTCAGGTGCGTTCGCTGGCGCTCGCCGACCGCCAGCTCGCGCGCATGATGGAGCCCGCGGGGGGCGTGGAGCGCTTCCTGGAGGCGCACGCGATGGTGGTGATGGCCGACCACTCGCAGGCCCCGGTTACAGACACCGTCGCGCTGCACGACGCGCTCGGGGAGTTTGGCGTGCTGGAGCCCAGGATCCGAGCCCACCCACCCTCCGAGCTTCGCTCCGAGGCGGGCGGGGCGCTGAGAGCGGGCGGGACGTCGAGGGCGCGGGAGCGCGAGCAGCCGCGGATCGCGGTCTGCCCCACCTCGCGCGCCGCGATGGTGTACGTGCTCGGCGAGCGCCGCCGCCATGAGCTGCGCTCGGACGTGGCGCGACGCGCCCTGCAGCTCGACGGCGTGGAGCTCGTGATGTGGCTGGAGCGCGACGTCCACGGCGAGCCCGCCGAGGGGGTGATCGCGCGGCCCTCGGTGGGGGAGCTGCGCTTCGGACCCGGCGGCGGTGTGAGCGATTTACGCGGCGGGAGGTGGAGCCTGGAGGGAGAGCTCGCCGTGCTCGCCGCCTCCGTTCGCGACGGTGTGCTCCACGCGCCCGACCACCCCGACGCGCTCGCCCGCGTGTGGTCGGCGCTGACGTGTCCCACCTCCGGGGAGGTGCTGCTCTCCGCGGCCCCCGGCCACGAGTTCCTCGACTGGGGCGGCCAAGGGCACGTGGGCGGCGGCAGCCACGGCTCGCTGCGTGGCGAAGACTCGCTCGGGGCGCTGCTCCTCTGTGGCCTCGATCCGGATGCCCGCCCACCCGGGCCGGCATCCAATCCGCCGCTCGGGCCGGCATCCAATCGGCCGCCCAGGCCACCACTCGAACATTCCGGCGCCGGCCGCCCGCAGTGGTCGATCCGCGACGTCGCCCAGCTTGTGCTCGGGCACTTTGGGGTGAGGGTTTGAGAGGGACCTCCGGCCGCTTGGCATTACTATAGTAGTTATATGATGGCCGGGGGGAGGGGAGGTAGAGTAAAAATCCAGAGAGCGTCTAACCATGGTTGGACGCAGCTCGAAAATTGTACGTCCACACACGCCCCCTACCGGCGGGTACCCTCGGTGCGATGTGCCGCTCCCTCGCAGCGATCCTTCTGACGGGCGCCTGCCTGCTCGCAGCGGCGTCCCCCGCGACGGCGAGGCGTACCGCGCCAGCGAGGCGTACCGCGCCAGCGCTGGCGCTCACCGCCGGCCTGCGTACGAGCAGCGCCGCGGCCCCGAGCGCGGCCACGAGCGCGGCCAACTCGGAAACCCCGGTGCCGGTGTCGCCGTCGATCGTCCCTCCGGCGGGCCGGCGGCTGTCCGCTGACGACGTCCTCGAAATCGCCGGCCGGCTGCCGAAGATGCGCCGCGAGCGCGACAAGTACCGCGGCTCCTACGGAGGTGCCTACCTGAAAGGCCCCGGACGCTGGCAGGTGAGCTACTTCTCGCACAAAGGCGCGGAAATCGGGCAGGTCATCATCTCCGACTCCACCGGCCGGGTGCTCGAACAGTGGACCGGCTTCCAGGTGGCGTGGACGATGGCGCGGGGCTACCCCGGGGCGTTCGGCCGGCACGTCAACGCGCTCTACATCTGGTTGCCCCTGTGTGCGCTGTTCATGCTGCCCTTCATCAACTGGCGCCGGCCGTTCTCGCTGCGCCACCTCGACCTGCTCGTGCTGCTCTCCTTCTCGGTCTCGCTGGCGTACTTCAACCACGCCGACATCTACAAATCCGTGCCGCTCACCTACCCGCCGCTCGTGTACCTGCTCGTGCGGATGCTGCTGCTGCTGCGCTCGGGCTCGGGGGGGACGGCACCTCCTCTGCACCTGCTGATCCCCGCTCCCTGGCTGGCGATCGGCGTGGTCTTCCTGCTCGGCTTTCGGATCGGCCTGAACGTGACCGACTCCAACGTGATCGACGTCGGCTACGCCGGGGTGATCGGCGCGCAGCGGATCGCCGACGGCAGGGCGCTGTACGGGGGGTACCCCTCCGACAACGAACACGGCGACACCTACGGGCCGGTCAACTACGAGGCGTACGTGCCGTTCGAGCAGCTCTTTGGGTGGAGCGGGCAGTGGGACGACCTGCCCGCCGCGCACGCCGCCGCGATCGCGTTCGACCTGCTCGCGGTGGGGCTGCTGTTCGGACTCGGCCTGCGCGTCGGCGGCTCCACGCTGGGAGTCGCGCTCGCCTATGCGTGGGTCTCCTACCCCTTCACGCTGTACGCACTGGAGAGCAACTCCAACGACACGCTCGTGGCGGTGCTGCTGCTGGCTGTGCTGCTCCTCGCCACCTCGCCCCCCGCGCGCGGGGTGTTCGCTGCGCTGGCGGGCCTCACGAAGATCGCTCCGCTGGCGCTTGCGCCGCTGTTTGCCACCCACGGGCTGCGGGAATCGCCGCCGCGGGCGGGGGTCTCACCCGGGCTCCCGTCGAGCGTCTCAGCGGCATCGGCGGGGATCTCCCCCGGGCTCCCGTCGAGCGTCTCAACGACCTCGTCAGGGTTCTCGTCGAGTCGCCGCCGGCGGGCGGGCGCTCGCTCGCTCGGGCTGTTCGCGCTCGCCTTTGCCGTGACCGTCGCGGTCGTCTCGATCCCCGCGCTGGCGCACGACTCGCTGCACGAGATCTACGAGCGCACCGTCGCCTACCAGGACGACCGCGGCTCGCCGTTCTCGGTGTGGGGCCTTTACGGAGGCCTGAAGGGGTGGGAGACCGCCGTGCAGATCGGCGCGGTCGCGCTCGCGCTGGCGCTCGCCGTCGTCCCCCGCCGGCCTGGCCTGCCCGCGCTCGCCGCCGCCGCCGCGGCGATCCTGATCGCGCTGCAGCTGGGGATCGAACACTGGTTCTACCTCTACATCCCCTGGTTCTTCGGGCTCGTGATGATCGCTCTGCTCGGGGCCTCCTACCCCCGCCCCGCCGGCTCGCTCGGGGACGCGCCTACGGCGGGGGAGCAGCAGCCGTCGACGCAGGTGGTTTTGGCATCAGAACCTGCTCGATCGAGTCCGCTCGCAGCGCCTGCGAGCAGCGGATCGCCACACCGTTCAGCCAGGGATCCTCTTCGGAGGTCTGAAAACGCACCGGCATCTGCGTGACGAGCGCCTCCAGCGCGAGCTCGCGCTTGACCCCGATCACCCCCCCGCGCGGGCCGGTCATGCCGACGTCGGTGATGTACGCGGTCCCGCCCGGGAGTACGCGGGCGTCCGCGGTGGGGATGTGGGTGTGGGTGCCCACCACCGCGCTCACGCGCCCGTCGAGGTACCACCCGAGCGCGATCTTCTCGCTGGTCGCCTCCGCGTGCATGTCCACGAGAATGTGGTCCACCTCGCCCACCTCCTGAAGCGCGACGTCGATCTCGACGAATGCGGAGCGCCCCGTGCGCAGGTACAGGCTGCCACTGAGGTTGACCACCCCGAGGCGCTGCCCGTCCGCGCTCTGCACCACGCACGTGCCGCGGCCGGGCTGGCCGCGCAGGAAGTTGGCGGGGCGCACGATCCGCGGCTGGGTGTCGAGGTAGGGGTAGATCTCGCGGCGGTGGTAGGCGTGGTTGCCGAGCGTGATCGCGTCGACGCCCGCGGCGAGCAGCTGGTCGGCGGCCTTCGGGGTGATCCCCAGCCCGCCCGCCACGTTCTCGCCGTTGACCACGACGAACGTCGGCGCGTAGCGCTCGCGCAGCACCGGCAGGCAGTCGATCAGCGTGCGCCGCCCGATGCTGCCCACGAGGTCGCCGACGAACAGGATGGTCGCCTCGGCCTCAGCCATACTTGGCCCATGAGGGGAGGCTTGTGAGCGTCGTCAAAGATAGCCCCGCCCACCCCAAGGGTGGGGACCCCACGCCCGCCGGCCCGCCGCACACGCAGGAGCGCGAGCTGGTGGATTCGCCGGAGACTGTCTCGGCACCCCCGCGCGTGGTGGTGCCGCGGTGGGTGCAGCTGGTGGTGCTGCCGCTGGCGCTGCTCGCGGCGTGGGCGCTCGCGCGCGCGGCGGGAAAAGTGCTGGTGATCTTCGTCGTGGCGGCTGTCATCGCGCTGATCCTGAACCCGGCTGTCGCCTTCCTCCAGCGCTCGCGCCTCCCCCGCGGCCTGGCGGTGCTCGCCGTGTACCTTGCATTCTTCCTGACGTTGACCGGGATCGGCTTTCTGTTGGCCAACCCGATCGTCCACCAGGTGCAGTCCTTCAGCCGCAACCTTCCTACCCTCGTAGCTGAAGCTAACACAACGCTCGAAAGCCTCCAGCGCTCGCTCAACCGGCACGGGATCTCCTGGCACTTCATCAAGCAGGGCAAAACCGCGCTGCAGACGATCCAGGACAAAATCTCCAAGAGCGCCGGCTCGATCGCCTCGTTCGGCGGCGGGCTGCTAACCGAAGCAGCGAGCGCGATCTTCGACCTCGTGCTGATCTTCGTGCTGTCCGTCTACATGCTGCTCTACGGCGAGCGCATCGGCCAGCTCGTGCGCAGGGCGATGCCCGACGGCGATGGCACGCCCGCCGACGACTACCCCACGCTGACCCAGCACGCTGTCTCCCGCTACGTGGGGGGGCAGCTGTTGTTCAGCTTCCTGATGGGCGCCTCCACCGGGATCGCGCTGTACGTCTTCGGCGTGCTCGGGATCTTCCCCGACGGCCGCCGCTACGCGGTGGCGTTCGCGATGTTCTACGGCGTGATGGAGCTGATCCCCTACATCGGCCCGATCCTCGGGGCCGTGCCGCCGGTGCTGGTGGCGCTGTTCACCAACCCGATCTCCGCGGTGTGGGTGACGCTGCTGTTCATCGGCCTGCAGCAGCTGGAGGGCCACGTGGTGGCGCCGCAGATCTTCGGCCACACGCTGCGCATCAACCCGCTGCTGGTGATCTTCGCGCTGCTGCTGGGCTTGCAGCTGTACGGCGTCGTGGGGGCGCTGGTGGCGCTGCCGATCCTCGCGATCCTGCGTGAGACGTTCGTGTACTTGAGCCGCCACCTGACGCTTGAGCCCTGGGAGCGCTCCCCGGGCGGGCTGCTGTGAGGCCAAGCCTTGCGCCGGGCCGCCCGCAGCCCGCCAGGTGGGAGCACAACCCGGGCGGGCCGGCGTGACCCCATCTCTTGAGCCGCTGCTAAGCGTCCGAGGCATCGCCAAGCGCTACGGCGAGCGCGAGGCGCTGCGCGACGTCAGCTTCGAGGCCCACGCGGGGGAGATGGTGGCGGTGATCGGCCCCAACGGGGCGGGCAAGACTACGCTGCTGTCGATCGTCGCGGGCGTCCAGCAACCCAACGCGGGCCACGTGAGCCTCTCGGCGAGCCGGGTCGGGTGGGGTGGGGTTGGGTGGGTACCCCAGACTCCCGCGATCTACTCGCGGCTCACGGTGGCGGAGAACCTCGAGCTGTTCGCCCGCCTGGAGCGCAGCGCCGACCCACAGGGAGCGGTCGCGGCGATGCTCGAGCAGACCGGCCTGCAGGAGCGGGCCTCCGAGCGCGTGGAGCGCCTTTCGGGCGGCAACCGCCAGCGCGTCAACATCGCGGTCGGCCTGCTCTCCGAGCCGACGGCGCTGGTACTGGACGAGCCCTCCTCCTCGCTCGACCCCCGCCAGCGCGAGCGGCTGTGGCGGTTCATCTGCGCGCTCTCGCAGCGGGGGCGGTGCGTGGTCTTCTCCACCCACCACGTCGCCGAGGCCGAGCGCTACGCGCAGCGGGTGATCGTGCTCGCCGACGGGGAGCTCCTGTTCAGCGGCTCCCCGCAGGAGCTCGCGCGGGAGACCGGCCCTGAATCGAACCCCGCCGGCCCCGGCTTCGAAGGGGCGTTCGTGGAGTTCCTGCGCGAACGGGGGCATTGAGCGGTGCCTTCGCGCGAATGCGCTCCTCGCGGAAGGCGCTCTGGGCCGCGATGAGGTGGATGCTCAAGAAGGACCTGCTGATCCTCGCGCGCTCGCGAGTGATGGTCGGGGTGCTGATCGTGTACCCCGTCGCGGTGGCGCTGCTGATCGGCCTGGCGATCTCGCGGGCGCCCGCCAAGCCGAAGGTGGCGATCGTGAACCTCTCCCCGCCGTCGGCGACCGTCGAACTTGGAGGGACTCGCCTGAACGTCGGCCACTACTACAGCGGCCTCTTCAACCAGGTGCAGCCGGTGCCGACGGCCACGCGCGCGCAGGCCGTGCAGGCGGTCAAGAATGGGAAGGTGCTGGCGGCGGTGGTGATCCCCGCCAACATCGCCTCGCGCCTCTCCTCGGTGACGAGCCAGGGCCAGGTGGAGGTGATCTACAACGGCGAAGCGCTGGAGCAGAGCTTCGTGCACTCCACGATCGAAGCGGCGATCTCGCAGGCGAACCTCGAACTCTCCAACCAGATCAGGCGCCTGGCGGCGAAGGTCATCGGGGGGCTCGTGCGTGGCGGGAGCCTCGGAATCCCGGGCGCTCCGGAAAACCTCCCCGGCCTGGGCAGCATCCCGGGCATCCTGCACCGTCTGATCGCGCGCCAGCCCCCCGGGCCCGAGCGCGAGCAGCTACAGCGGCTCGCGGCCTTCTCCGAATTCGCTGCGCAGAACCTCGGCATCAGCCAGGACGTGCTGAGCACGGTCAGCCAGCCGATCCAGGTGCGCAGCACGCTGCTGCGCGGCCGCCGCACCCCGCTCGACACCTATGCCGTGGTAGTGGCGGTCTCCATCTCGCTGATGTTCGTGTGTGTGCTGCTCGCCGCGGGGGGGATCGCGCTAGAGCGCGAAGAGCACACGCTCTCGCGCCTGGTCAGGGGCACCCGCGCGTCAGGCGCCCACACGTCGGGTACACACACGCCGGGCACCTCGGCGCGGCGGCGCGGGGGGGCGCTCATCACGCGCGAGGGACTGATCGCCCAAAAGCTGCTGCTGGCGGCCGGCTGCGCGCTGGTGGTGGCGTTTGCGATGCTCGCGGGGATCGGCGCGTTCGTAGGCCTCGAATGGGGCCGCGTGGGCCAGTGGCTGGTGGCGCTGGCGTTCGGCGCGCTGGCGTTTGGCGCGCTGGGTGTGGCGATCGGCGCGCTCGCCCGCGAGGTGCGCGCGGCCTCGCTGCTGGCGTTCCTGCTCTCGCTGCCGCTCGCCTTCCTGGCGCTCGTCCCCGCGGGCGCGGTGGCGGGCGGCCTCTACGACGTGATCCGCGCGATCTCGCTCGTGTTCCCCTACAAGGCCGCCCTGCAGGCGCTGGACGCGGCGGTCAACCGCTCCTCGCCGGGCCTCGGGGTCTCGCTCGCGCACCTGCTCGCGCTGACCGCGCTGTTCGCGGTGCTTGCGCGGGTGGGGCTGAGCCGCGCGGAGTAGCCACGGTCCGATCAGGCGGAGCGATCGGCGCGCAGAGCTACGCGGTAGGCGGCCAGTCGATCTGCCCGGCCAGGTCGCTCGCACCGAGGTCGATCAGAGCGCTGCGCTCGATCGGCCGGTACTCACCGTCACGGAGGGCGAGCCAGTGGATCGAATGGGTGGCGGGGTCAACGATCAGCACCTCGTCGACGTCGTGGGCGGCGTAGAAGGGGAGCTTCTCCCAGCTCTCATCGCTCGGGGAGACGATCTCTACGACCAGCGCGGCGGTGTGCAGCCAAACCCCGTCGGCGCCGGGTGCAAGCAGGCCGCCGTCGGGGATACGGAAGTCGTGTTCGGAGTCGCCGAGGTTGAACTCGTGCATGGCCGCCGTCAGGCCAGCGGCGCGAGCTGGGGGGCCGAGCATCTCGGCCAACTGCTGAGCGATGCGCGCGTGTCCGAAGCTCGGAGCGGGGACCATGTGCAGGACACCCTGCCACACCTCGTCGAGGCGATCGAGTCCTGAGCGCCGACGACGCTCGAGCAGCTCGTCGAGCCCGGCCGTGGGGGGGTCCAGAACCACTGTGCGCATCAAGTTAAGGGTAGCGCTCCCGGGCAAGCGCCCCCCGTGCAGGGGTATCCTCGACGGACGATGGCATTCCCCCAGACGCGCATGCGCAGGCTGCGTGCCTCCCCCGCGCTGCGTGGCCTCGTGCGCGAGACGGAGCTGCGGGCGAGGCAGCTGGTGCTGCCACTGTTCGTCGAGGAGAACCGCCCCGATCCTTTGACCGATCTGCCCGCCCACCCCGACGGGCCCGAGGGGGCGGGCGGATCCGAATCCCTGCCGGGCCTGACGCGGCTGTCGGTTGCGGGGGCCGTCGAGGAGGCACGTGCGGCGGCGGCGCTTGGGATCGGGGCGGTGCTGCTGTTCGGGATCCCCGCCGAGAAGGACGTGCAGGGCTCTGCGGCGTGGGATCAGGAGGGTGTCGTGCAGGTGTGCGTGCGCGCGCTCAAGGAGGCCGTGCCGCAGCTGGTAGTGGTCACTGACGTGTGCCTGTGCGAGTACACCGAGCACGGCCACTGCGGGGTGCTGCGCGAGGACCAGAGCGTGGACAACGACGCCTCCCTGGAGCTGCTGGCGCGTACCGCGGTCAGCCACGCCCGCGCGGGCGCCGACGTCGTGGCGCCCTCGGACATGATGGACGGCCGCGTGGGGGCGATCCGCGCAGAGCTCGACGGGGAGGGCTTCGCGGACACACCGATCCTCGCCTACTCCGCGAAGTTCGCCTCGGCCTTCTACGGCCCGTTCCGCGGCGCTGCCGGCTCGACCCCGGCGTTCGGGGACCGCCGCGCCTACCAGCTCGACCCCGCCAACGGCCGCGAGGCGGTGCGCGAGGCCGTGCTCGACGTGCAGGAGGGCGCGGACATGGTGATGGTCAAGCCCGCGCTCGCCTACGGCGACCTGATCCACGCAGTCAAGCGCGCGACCGGCCTGCCGGTGGCGGCATACAACGTCAGCGGTGAGTACGCGATGGTCAAGGCCGCCGCCGCCGCAGGCCACCTCGACGAGCGCGCTACGGTGATTGAGATCCTCACCTCGCTGCGCCGCGCGGGCGCGGACGTCATCATCACCTACCACGCGAAGGATGCGGCGCGATGGCTGAACGAGCAGAATTGACGACAGCACAGGACCCGAGCGCCCCGTCGGCGGCCGGCTTCCGGCGGCCACCCGCAGCTAGGTCTTCCGGCGTCGAGCGCGCGAGCGCTGCGATTCCGAAGACGCGCAGCCGCACCGAGGGCGCGGCGGTGGCGCTCGACGAGCTCGACCGCAGGCTGCTGAACCTGATGCAGGGCAGCTTCCCACTGGAGCCCCGGCCCTACGCGGCGGTGGCGCTCGCGGCGGAGATCCCCGAGGAGCGGGCGCTGGAGCGCGTGCGGCGGCTGCTGGAGGAGCGGATCATTCGGCAGATCACCCCGATCTACGACACGCGCGCGCTCGGCTACTCCTCGATGCTGGTGGCGGCGAAGATCGACCCCGAGCACCCGTGGCGGGCGGCGAAGATCGTCAACGCCCACCCGGGGGTCTCGCACAACTACCTGCGCAACCACGAGTTCAACATGTGGTTCACGCTCGCCACCGAGCCCGACTCGCCGCTCGGCCTGCAGGGCACGCTGGATGTCCTTCAGCAGCTGACCGGCGCGGAGTCGATCCGCCAGCTGCCGACGTTGAAGCTGTTCAAGATCAGGATGGACCTGGAGATGGAGGGCGACACGCAGGCGCTCGCCTCCGAGGGGGTGGGCGGGCCTCCAAAAGAGGCGGTGCTGGAGTCGGTCCCCTACGACGAGCGCGACATCGCGGTGATCCGCGCCACGCAGGGCGACATGCCGGTCGTGAGCGAGCCCTACGCCCCCGCAGCGGAGCGGCTCGGGATGGACGTGTCCGAGCTGCTGGAGCACATGGCCGGGATGCGCGAGCGCGGCCTGCTGCGCCGGGTGGCGGCGATCCTCTTCCACCGCCGCGCGGGCTTTTCGGCGAACGGGATGGGCGTGTGGAAGGTCCCCGCGGAGCGGATCGGGGAGCTCGGCCCGCGGATGGCGTCCTACCGCGGCATCTCCCACTGCTACCAGCGTCCCACCTACGAGGACTGGCCCTACTCGGTCTTCACGATGGCCCACGGGCGCTCCAAGGAGGAGTGCGACGCGATCCTCGACGCGATCGCCGAGCACACCGGCATCGAGGAGCGCGCCACGTTGTACTCCTCCACGGAGTTCAAGAAGGTCCGCCTGCTGTACTTCACCGACGACTACAAGCGGTGGGAAGCCCAGCACGCCTGAGGTGACGGCCTCGCTCACGGACACCCGCTCCGCGGAGCTCTACCGACGCGCGCTGAAGGTGCTCCCCGGCGGCGTCAACTCGCCCGTGCGCGCGATGGCCGCGATCGGCCGCGACCCGGTGTTCCTCGCGCGCGGCGCGGGCGCGGAGGTCGTGGACGTGGACGGCAACCACTACGTGGACTACGTGTGCTCGTGGGGCCCGCTGATCCACGGCCACGCCCACCCGGAGATCCTCGCGGCGGTGCGCGCGGCGGCCGAGCGGGGGACGAGCTTCGGGGCGCCGACGGCGGGCGAGGTCGAGCTCGCCGAGGAGGTGGCGCGGCGGATGGGAGGGGTGGACATGCTGCGCATGACCTCCTCGGGGACCGAGGCGACGATGACCGCACTGCGCCTCGCGCGCGCGGCGACCGGCCGCGCGCGGATCGTAAAGTTCGCGGGCGCCTACCACGGCCACGTCGACGGGCTGCTCGCGCAGGCGGGCTCGGGCCTCGCGACGCAGGCGATCCCCGCGAGCCCCGGCGTGCCGGCGGCCGTGGCGGCGGCGACGGTGGTGGTGGGGTGGAACGACCCGGAGGCGTTGGTCGAGGCGGTGCGCCGGCACGAGCCGGCGGCGATCCTGGCGGAGCCGATCCCCGCCAACATGGGCCTCGTGCCCGCGCGCGCGGGCTTCCTGGAGCTGCTGCGCGAGCAGGCCGACGCGAGCGGAGCGCTGCTGGTGCTCGACGAGGTGATCAGCGGCTTCCGCGTGGCGCGCGGCGGCGCCGGGGAGCTGACCGGCGTCCACGGGGACCTCACGATCATGGGCAAGGTGCTCGGCGGCGGCCTGCCCGCGGCGGCGGTGGGGGGCCGCGCGGAGCTGATGGAGCTGCTCGCCCCGACCGGCGAGGTCTACCAGGCGGGCACCCTCTCGGGCAACCCGCTCGCGGTCGCCGCGGGCCTCGCGACGCTCAGGCTGCTCGACGGGCCGGCGTACGTGCGCCTGGCGGCGATCACCGAGCAGCTCGCGGCGGGGCTGCGCGAAGCCGCGGATGGGCGGGCGGGTGGACATTCGATCCAGATCGCGAGCCTCCCGGGCCTGCTGACGGTGTTCTTCAGCGAGCGCCCCGTGCACGACCTGGAGGGGGCGCGGGCCTGCGATATGGAGGCTCACGCGGCATGGTGCCGGGGGCTGCTCGCACGCGGAGTCAATCCGCCGCCCTCGCAGTTCGAGGCGTGGTTTCCCTCGCTGGCCCACACCCCCGAGCACCTGGAGCGCACCGTGGAGGCCGCCGCCGCGGCGTTTGGGGAGATTTGATGACCCCACCCACTCCGACCCGGCCCACCCCGGCCCCGTCCGCACCAGTGTCCGCGCTCGAGCGCCTCGCGGCGCTGCTTCGCGAGCGAGGGGGCCTGGTCGCGAGCCTGCTCGCCGAGGATCTCGCTGGGAATCCCGCCCGCCCAGCGAGCCCTGCGCAGCTCGCGGCCGCGGGCCCACGGGCGCGGGAGCGCGCCGCGGAGTACGAGTTGGTGGTGGAGGCGATCTACGAGGGCTACCTGCTGCACTACGGTGCGCCTCGCATCCTGTGCACGTCCGAGGCCGACCTCGGCCTGTTGGTGGGCGATGAGCTCTATGCGCTTGGCCTCGCACGCCTGGTGGCCCTCGGCGACCTCGCCGCGGTGGCGGAGCTGGCGGACGTGATCACGCTCACGGCGCTCGCTCAGGGAGAGGGCCAGAGCGAGCTCGCCCTGGCGATCTGGGGCGCCGGCGCGCGCGCCGTGGGCTGGGGCTCGAGCGACTCCCACCGCCGTGCCAAGGCGTTGGCGCGCGCGGGTGAGCCGCAGGCGCTGGAGGCGATGCGCGCGGCGGCCCAACCGGGGGAGCCGCTGCCGTCGAGCTGAGCCTTACGGCGGCGCAACTGGGAGAGCCGCTGCTGTCGAGCTGAGCCTTACGGTGGCGCAACCGGGGAAGACGCTGCCGTCGAGCTGAGCCTGCGCTGAGCGACGAATCCCCCGCAATTGTGCCGATTGGCACCATCCGCTGCTCGACGAGCGTCACTCCGCAGGGAGTATTCTTAGGGGTCCTTGCCCAGTCAGCACGACAAGCACGCCTCGAAGTACACCCTCGACCGCCGGATACCGGGGGCGTACGAGGGCGAGACGATCACGCGGCGACGCTTCATGACCGGCTCGGCCCACGCTGCAGGGGCGATCGCCGCCGCATCCTTCACGCTGCCCGCCCTGGGTTTCGCGATCGGGCCGATCTTCAAGAGCAAACCACACGCCTGGGAGACGGTGGGCCCGACCGAGATGTTTCCCGACAACAACTACATCCCGACGGTGATCACGCTCACCCCCGGGATCGGGGAGGCGGGCAAGTCGACGGTGTACGTGCGCCAGAAAAACCCTGCGATCGACACCGACCCCTACGACAAGAACACGCCTTACATCGCGATCACTTCGCGCTGCGCGCACCTCGGCTGCCCGGTGCGCTGGGTGCCGGCCGCGGAGCGCTTCATCTGCCCCTGCCACGGCGGCGTTTACGACCTGCTCGGCCGCCGCGTGGGCGGCCCGCCGCCGCGGCCGCTGGACCGTTTCTACACGCGCGTGGTAGACGGCATGGTGCAGATCGGCGCGCGCTTCTCCGTCAACAGCGAGCTGCGTCGCTTCTCCCCACGCGACCCCGGCGAGCCGATCGACGGCTTCGGGCAGTATCTGTACCCCTCCCGCCCATCGATTCGACGCTAGCTTCGAACCAGTGCCCAAACTCCCCGCTCCCCCGATCCCCGCTCCGCTCAAGGCCCCGCCACCGCGCCCGGAGGAGTCGGGCGGCGCCGCCCGGCCGGTTGATCACGCCGCCAACGCAGGGACCGCCGCCGTCGACTGGATCGACGAGCGCACGTCGCTGAGCGGGGCGGCGCGGTGGCTGATGTTCCGCAAGGTGCCGAAGGGCACCAACTGGTTCTACACCCTGGGCTCGGCCACGATGTTCGCCTTCCTCAACCAGGCGGTCACCGGGGTGTTCCTGGCGATGTACTACCGCCCCGACGCCTCCGGCGGGGCCTACGAATCGGTGCGCTACATCACCAACCAGGTGTTCCTCGGGCAGTTCGTGCGCGGAATGCACAAGTGGGGCTCGACGGTGATGGTGGTGCTCGTGTTCCTGCACATGGGCCGCACGTTCTTCTTCGGCGCCTACAAGTACCCGCGCGAGCTCAACTGGGTGATCGGCGTGGTGCTGCTGATTCTCACGATGCTGATGTCGCTGACGGGCTACCTGCTGCCGTTCGACCAGCGCGCCTTCTGGGCGACGACCGTGGCCAACAACATCACGGCCACCGGCCCCCTCGTGGGGCCCTACCTCGCCGACTTCCTGCGCGGCGGCCCGGAAATCGGGGCGACCACGCTGTCGCGCTTCTACGCGATCCACATGCTGCTCGTACCGGGGCTGATCGCCGCGCTGATCGGCGCCCACCTGTACCTGGTCGCCAAGCTCGGCACCACCGCCCCGCCCTGGCAGAAGGCCGAGCAGAACTCCGACCTGCGCGAGTCGGAGGCGTGATGACCTCGCCCGCCCCCCCCAACCCGCGGCCCGCGCAGGCGCCCTCACCCGCCCTCAGCCTCCCGCGACCCGCTCCGGCGCAAGCGGCCGGACCCGCCCTCGGCCTCCCGCGACCCGCTCGTCCGGCGTCATGAACCAGCGCCAGAAGGAGGAGTACCTCCGCGAGTACTCGATCCTGAAGTCCAAAGGCAAACCGTTCTTCCCCTACGCGGTCGCGAAGGACTCGATCATGGCGTGCGTGGTGATGGCGTGCATCATCACGCTGTCGCTGGTGCTCGGCGCGGAGCTCGGCTCGAAGGTGAACCCCACTACCAGCACCTACGTGCCGCGCCCGGAGTGGTACTTCTTCTTCCTGTTCGAGCTCCTGCGTGTGATCAAGCCGCCCAGCATGGTCGGGATGGCGACGATCGGGATCCCGACGCTGGGCATGATCCTGCTGTTCCTGCTGCCGTTCTACGACCGTGGCCCCGAGCGCCGCCCCGAGCGCCGCCCGATCGCGACCCTGACGGCCATCTTCGTGATCGGGGCGATGGCCTACCTCACCTGGCAGGGCGCCTCCACGGGCTCGCCGTTCTCGGTTGAAATCCCCACGCCCGCGGTGGTGCGCCAGGCCGGCGGCCAGGAGCTCGCGCAGTTCGAAGCGGGCCGCGGAGTGATCGCGGGCAGCGGCTGCCTGGCGTGTCACAAGCTCGGCGACAACGGCAACAACGGCCCCGGCCCCGAACTTACGCACATCGGCTCGCGCATCCCCCGCTACGGGATCGCGCGCACGCTTGTCAACCCCACCGCGCCGATGCCCTCGTACCGCCACCTGCCGCCGAAGCGCTTCGAAGCGGCCGTCGAGTTCCTCTCACAGCTGAAGTAACAATGGCTCAGGGCCCTCAGGCTCAGCAAGGCGCTGGCGCCGGAGCACTGGAGGCGGAGCAGGTGCGGGCAATGTTCGACCGCATCGCCGGGATCTACGACGCGCTGAACAGCGGGATGACTGCCGGCCTGCACCACCGCTGGCGCGCTCGCGCGGTGGACCTGGCGCGAGTCGGACCGGGCAGCCGCGTGCTCGACGTCGCCACCGGCACCGGCGACCTCGCGCTGGAGCTCGCGCGGCGCGTGGCCCCGGGCGGGGAGGTGGTGGGCAGCGACTTCTCCGAGGGAATGCTCACCCGCGCGCGCGCCAAGGCGCAGCGAGCCCGGGGCGAGCGGGGGGAGGGGCCGTCAACTCGGGCCTCGGTGCGCTTCGAGTGGGGCGACGCGCTCGCGCTGCCCTACGCGGATGACGCCTTTGACGCCGCCACCGTCGGCTTCGGCGTACGCAACTTCTCCGACCTCGCTCGCGGCCTGGCGGAGCTGGCGCGGGTAGTGCGGCCGGGAGGGAGGGTGGTGGTGCTGGAGTTCACGACGCCCACCCGCGCCCCGCTGTCGCTGTTCTACCGCCTGTGGTTCGATCGGGTCGTGCCGGTGTTCGGACGGCTGGCGGGCGACGCCGACGCCTACGCCTACCTGCCCGAGTCGGTCAAGCGCTTCCCGGCGCCCGCCGCGCTGGCGGCCGAGATGGAGCGCGCGGGCATCGGCGAGCTCAGCTACCTGCTCACGGCGGGGGGCATCGTCACCATCCACGCCGGCACCGTGCCGGCGAATGGCGGATGATGGGTACCGTGAGCAGCACGGCACAGGGGCGTGCGACGGAGGACGAGGACGCGGTCGCCGAGATCATGCGCCGCGGAGGCTCGGGGCTGCGCGAGCGGATGGTCCGCGTGGAGGAGCACCTCGAGCGGGTGGCGGCCGAGGCGGGCGCGCCGCTGGCGGTGCACGCCACCTCCACAGTCCTCGCGGGAGGCAAGCGCCTGCGTCCCCTGCTGGTGGTGCTGGCTGCCACCGCTGCGTGTGGATCTGGACCTTCCCACCCGGACGGGACTCGCGGGCCCGGGGTAGAGGGGCCGGGGGAAGACGGATCGGGTGACGGGTCAGGGAAAGGCGGGCCGCTGGATACGGAGGAGCGGGAGCGGGGCCTGGTACGGGCGGCGGTGGCGGTCGAGTTGGTGCACTCCGCGACACTCGTCCACGACGACGTGATCGACGGGGCCCAGTTGCGGCGCGGGCACCCCTCGGTGGTCGCGCGGGCGGGCCGCCGCATGGCGGTCGCGACCGGAGACCTGCTCTTCTCACGGGCGTTTGCGGAGCTCGCGCTCAACGCCGAGGTGTCCCAGCTGTGCGCCCTCTCGGACGCCAGCTCGGCGCTGGCGGCGGGGGAGCTCCTGCAGCGCGAGGACGCCTACGCCACGAAGGTCGCGGTGGAGCGCTACCTGCGCCGCTGCGAGCTGAAGACGGCCGCCCTGTTCGAGGCCGCCTGCCGCCTGGGGGCGCTCGTGGCTAGCGGGGACGGGGATCGGAGCCCGCCCGCCCCACCCGGCGCGCTCGCGGATGCGTTGGGAGCGTTTGCGCGGCGCATCGGGCTGGCTTTCCAGCTGCTGGACGACGTGCTCGACGTCTCCGGGCCGGTGGAGCGTACCGGCAAGACGCGCGGGGCCGACCTGCTCGACGGCACCGTCACGCTGCCTCTGATCCTCGCCCGCGAGCGCGACGAGCGCTTGGCGGCGATCGACCTTGCCTCCCTGACGGGACCGGAGCAGGCGGGCGAGCTGTGCGAGCGGATTGCGGCCACCGGCGCTCTGCAGGAGGCGCGCGAGCGGGCACTGGCGCTCGTCGCCGAAGCCAAGGCGATGCTCCCCAAGATTCTCCCGCACGGCGGCGCCGTGCTACTGGACCTGGTGGCGGACGCCGTGGTCGAGCGCTACAGATAAGTCAGAAGTCGCAGGGCAGGATCAGGTCGGCGTCGAGCGCGCGGGTGAAGAGGTCGATCTCCTCGGCCATGTTCGCGTGCGTGACGCGCTGGAGGTCGCTCAGCAGCGCCTCCGCCGCGCGGTCGAGCTCGTCGTCGAGGCTTTCCACGGCTGTCTGCTCGAAGACGCCCTCGCGCGTGGCCTCGCACTCGGGGCAGCGCAGCAGGATCCGCCACTGGGTCGGACCGGCCTCGGCCCAGTCCACCGGGTGGACGAGCTCCCCAGCGCAGTAGAAGCAGATGTGCAGCGGCTCGGTGGTCGGATCGGAGCGCCTGCGTCCCGCGCCCAGGGAGGGTGGGAGCGGGTTGTCGAGGTACACGACCTCGATGCGCTTGCCGCTGGGCAGCTGCACGTGGTGGCGTACGTGGTGATGGCTCTTGTCGGGGTGCATCGTAGTTCCTGATTGAGAAAAGAGGGCCCGGCTTGTTGGGCTGTGGCCGACTTCGCCACCCTTCTGTTTGAAAAAGAGGGGCCCGGCTTGTCGGCCGGTGGCCGACTGCGCCACCCTCTAGGCGAGTCATCGACCCCCCCACGGGCCGTCTTTAGCGCACGGCCACGAATACCGAGGTTTGCGCACGCTATTGCGGGGAACCCTCGGTGCGACGGTGGTATATAGGTTGAGAGGCAATGGGCCCGGCCAGCAATATCTGACGTATGGCGACCGCAATCCGCACGATCAGCCACGAAGACCGCCTCAGCCTCGTGGAGCACCTCGAAGAGCTGCGCACGCGACTGATCGTCAGCGGGGTGGTGCTGGCGGTCGCGTTCGGCGTGTGCCTGTGGCAGAACCACTCCCTGCTGCACGTGATCAACCGCCCGCTTGAACGGGAGCGGCACGGGCTCCTCGAGCAGGGCCAGAGCCCCGCCGGCCAGACGGCGCTGGCGCAGCAGGCGGTGATCAAAATGGCCAGGGACATCGAGGGGGTCGTCGGGCTCCTCAGCGCCCCCGACAGCCGACTGCCCGCGGCACTCCGCGCGCAGCTGACCGCGGAGCTTCCTCGCCTGCGGGCCGACACGGCGAAGCTGCCGCCCACCCCGCAGAGCGAAAAGCTGACGACGCTGGGGATCGGCGAGCCGTTCACTACGACGCTCACGGTCGTGTTCTTCTTCGCGCTGATCGTCTCGCTGCCGGTGATCCTGTTCGAGCTCTACGGGTTCGTGCTGCCCGCTCTGCAGCCAAGTGAGAGACGCGCGGTCGCGCCGCTGCTCGCGGCCGTCCCGTTCCTGTTCGCCACGGGGGTGGCGTTCGGCTACTTCGTGGTGCTGCCTGCCGCCCTGCGCTTCCTCGTGAACTTCAACAGCAGCGAGTTCAACATCCTCGTACAGGCGAGCCCGTACTACCAGTTCGCCGCGACGGTGCTGCTGGCGATGGGCCTGGTCTTCCAGGTTCCCGTCGTGATCCTGGGGGCCACCCGCGCGGGACTCGTGACCCCCAGCCAGCTTCGCGGCGGCCGCCGCTACGCGATCGTGGCGTGCGCGGCGGTGGCGGCGTTCCTGCCGGGAGACGCGATCACGCTGATCCTGGAGACGGTCCCGCTCTATCTTCTCTACGAGGCGAGTATCCTTATGGCATCGTTCGTGGCGCGACGCGACGCGGTGCGTGATGGAGCGCAGGCGGCGGAAGGGGGGGGCCCGCAGGACCCACCGTCCTCGCCGGGGGGGCTCGCCAGCGAGGGCGGGCCGCCACCTCCACCCGCAGGCAGCCCCAGCGGCCCGCAGACTTCAGGCGTGACCACGGATGAGAATACGGACCAGAGCGTGAACGCCATCATCGACCACATCGACAGGGAGCTCTCCGACTGATGCTCTTCGACCTGCGAGGCCGCGGCCGGCGCCGCACGGTGCAGGTGATCTTCCTGGGCATGGCGCTGCTCTTCCTGGTCGGCTTCGTCGGCTTCGGCGTAGGCGTCGGCGGCGGGGGAGGCGGGCTGCTCAATGCGCTGAGCGAAAACAACGGCGGCGGCAGCGCCAGCTTCGCGGGCAAGGTCGCCGCCGCGCAGGCGCGCGTCAAGAGCCACCCGAGCGAAGCGGCCGCGTGGGAGGCGCTCGCCGAAGCGCAGCTGCACCAGGCGAGCGAATCCGAATTCATCGGCGTGGTCGGCGAACACGAACAGTTCACCACCAAGGGCTTGGCGTTGCTCGCCAAAGTGTCCAGCTCGTGGAACACCTACCTTCGACTGGAGCCGCATCACGCAAACGCAGTACTGGCTCAGACGATAGCGAGCATCTACAGCGAACAGGGTCTCAACCAGCCGGCCGAAGAGACGCGAACGCTGCAGGTCGCGATCGCCGGCAAACCCCCCAGCGCGGGGTTGTACTCGACACTCGCGGAATCCGCCTACAAGGCCCGCAACATCAGCGTAGGCGACACGGCGATGCGCGAAGCCGTCAAGCTGGCCCCCGCCACCGAACGCAAGCGGGTGGAAAAGTATCTCGTGGAACTCAGGAAGAACCCCCTGGCCCACGTCCCCATCACCGTCAACAAACTACCGAACGGTAAGTACGTGGCGACGCAGGCCGGCAAAACCGCCACCGTTGCGCCCGGCGCGAAGAAGGGGACCTTCACGGGGATCAACAACGCCAAGACCGCCGCGCCGCCGCCTGCCGGCCACACTTCGAGCTCCAAGAAGTAGGTGGCCGTGGTCCGCGTGGGCGGAGTCTGATCTTGGGTCCTGAGATGGCCGGCCCGCAGGATGACTCGCCCCGCTACACGGCACGCCTGCTGATCACCTGCCCGGACCGGCCGGGCATCGTGGCGGCCGTATCCGGCTTCCTGTTCGAGCTGGGCGCGAACATCGTCTCCTCCCACCAGTACTCCACCGACCCCACCGGAGGCAGGTTCTTCCTTCGCACCGAGCTCTTCCTCGCAGGTGCGCTCGAGTCCTCGCAGTCACGGGAGCGCCTGCGCGAGCATTTCGGCGCCGAGGTGGCGGAGCGCTTCCAGATGGAGTGGGAGCTGCGCTTCTGGGGGGAACGCCGGCGCATGGCGATCCTGGTCTCCCGGCGCGAGCACTGCTTGGTGGACCTCCTATGGCGCTGGCGTCGCGGGGAGCTCGACGCGGAGGTGGTCGGGGTGATCTCCAACCACCCCGACCTCGAGCCCCAAGCGCGGGCAGCCGAGGTCCCCTTCCACCACGTGCCCGTCGAGCGGGACGGCAAGCCGCGGGCGGAGGAGCACATGCTCGGCTTGCTGGGGGGCGTCGACGTGGTGGTGCTAGCCCGCTACATGCAGATCCTCAGCGGCGACTTCCTTGCGCGGGTGGGGGCGCCGGTGATCAACATCCATCACTCCTTCCTGCCCGCCTTCCCGGGCGCGGAGCCCTACGCCCGCGCGCAGGAGCACGGCGTCAAGCTGATCGGCGCGACCGCGCACTACGTGACCGAGGAGCTGGATGGCGGCCCGATCATCGAACAGGGCGTGGAGCGCGTAGACCACCGCGACACCATCGGCGACCTCGAACGCGTGGGGCGCGACATCGAGCGCATGGTCCTCGCCCGCGCGGTCTCGCTGCACCTCGACGACCGCGTGATCGCCGACGGCGGGCGCACCGTCGTGTTCTGAGCGCGCCGGGCTGCCTGCGATTGCGGTCTGGCCTCGCAGCGCAGAGCTGGGCTAGAATGCAAGCCTCCTCAGGATGCCCCGCCCGATGGCGTCCTCGCGGGCCGTTAGCTCAACCGGCAGAGCAGGGGCCTCTTAAGCCCAAGGTTGCAGGTTCGATTCCTGCACGGCCCATTCCCCCGAGCTTTGGGGTCTTGGTAAACCATCGAGGTGGCCGTACCGCGATGCCTGTGATGATCGGGGGCGCTGCAGCGGCGCTTTCGTGCCCGGATGTAGTCTTGTCGCGTGCCACGGCCGGACGCCCACGAATACTTAAGGAGTCTCGTGGGGCAGACGATCACAACGCTCCGCGGACGACCGAACGCTGTCCTCGCCGTCAGTGATGACGATGTTTACGTCGGCACGGGTCGTTCGCCTGGTGGTCAGGTGATAAGCATCACCGATGTTCAGTCAACAATCGACCGCGTATGGGGTGGCGAGGAGGTCCCGATCAGTCCCGAGGCAGTCGGCTTTCGCAGCGCGTTCGTCGGTGCTGTGTTGGGCTCGATGGTCGATGTCGAGGTTCTCGACGACCCGCTTCGAGTACGGCTCGCTCGGGCTCCGGCAGCACGAAACCCGCCGTGGGAGTACGACGAGCTGATTCTGGCTCTCGACACTAATTGTCACCGAATGCTTCATCGAGCGAAGGAGCCGCTCTCAGTCGAGATGCTCCGGGTGATCGTGGAGCGTCAGCGGCTGGATGACACGGTAGGCCTCTGATCCTCATGATCTCGCCCAAAAAGGATGCTTCGGCGTACGCCTGTCGCAAAACCTCAACCCTTAGCTCGGTGATTTCGCCTTAGCTCGCTCTGTCCATCGGCAAGATAGTTGGGCGAGATTTGGTGTTGCACCGCGGTGCTACCATGGGGTTATGCCGACACGGTTTGCCCGCATACCCGTCACGAAGGATCTAGCGCTAGCAGAAGCGCTGGACCGCGTAGCGCCTCTCGTCAAGCCCGATCAGCCAGCCGCGTCTCTCGTGCACGACCTCGCGATCCGCGGTGCCGAGGCGATGCTCGCCGAGCACCAACATGACGCTGAGGGCATCGAGCGCCTGATCGAGCACTCGATCTCGGCCGACCCCGGGTTCGATGTCAACGTCGCACAGCGG
Source organism: uncultured Solirubrobacterales bacterium (assembly GCA_963715925.1). Lineage (GTDB taxonomy): Bacteria > Actinomycetota > Thermoleophilia > Solirubrobacterales > Solirubrobacteraceae > Palsa-744. The sequence continues at coordinate 1,600,237 of OY970282.1, forward strand.
ATCGACGAGCTCGCCTGGGGCAGGTAGCCGTGGAGGACAAGCGCCCTTTCGAGGGCAAGGTACTGATTGCCGACACCTCTGCCTGGGCTCGTGTGTCGCACCCGCTCATCAAGGATCTATGGGTTGCCGCTCTGCGTGGCGGGCAGATCGCGACCTGCTCAATCGTGACACTCGAGCTCCTATATTCAGCACGCAACGCGCAAGATCTAACGATCGTCGAGGCTGAGCAAGCCCTCCTACGCGACGTGCCCGTAGCTATCTCGGCGCAGCGAGCCGCAATCGGAGCACTACGCGACCTCGCCTCAGACGGACCTGGGCGACACCGCGTTCCCCTTGCAGACGCCTTGATCGCGGCCGCCGCCCAAGACGCCGGCGTTGACGTACTGCACTACGACCATCACTACGACCGCCTCGCGCAGGCCCTTCACTTCACAAGCGTTTGGATCGCACCACCCGGCACCCTCGAGAAGCAAGCGTCTCGTGACTAGCCCGTCTACGCTACCCCACTGCCCACCTATGCAGAGTCGATGCTCGCGCCCGAGCGCTATGGATTTCCCGTCTTTTACGAACTCCTGTCACTTGACGCGACATTAGCTGAAGAGGAGTCCGCGATCGAGTCAGACCACGACGACTTCGGCGACAGATTCAACGCCTATCTGGCCTCTCAGCTCGACATGGTCCGCGCAGCCCGAGGTTCGCCGTGGAGCTGCGCGCTCAGCGGCCCAGCGTCACTGCGACGGCAGCTTTACCCACGAGCTTGCTGCCGTGCCTGGGGGTCTGTCGGATGACGAGGAGCGCCCCGCGATGGCGGCGCGGTCGGCTGACCTTGCCTAGTCGGCAGTGGGCCTTGTCGAGCGCGTATCGAGCTGCGCTCAACGTGTCGCCCTTCAGTGAGGGCACGATGCACGCTGGGACGCCAACCACGGCCTTCGCTGCTGCTTCTTCTTCCTCCCGCCGCTTGAGCGACGCTGCTTCTTCGGCGGCGTATCTGGCTGCTTCCTTTGCTCGCCATTCTTCGTATTCGCGTGCTACCTGCCGTCGTTCTGCTTCAACTTCCGCCACGATTTTCGCGGTCTCTCGTTCTCCTGATACGAGGGTCACCAGTGAGTTACTCGTTGAGTAAGGGCACCCCAACCAATTGTCACAAGCACCGAGCACCTGTGTGTCGAATGAGAGCTGGAGACTTACAACCTTGCCGGCAGCATTGGTCGCGGCGACTCTGTACGAATATTCGTAGCCCGGCTGCAGGCCGGTCATATCGACGCTTACAGTTTGTTCCCCAAAGCTAGCCGCTATATGTCCCCCCTGCTCCTGTTGGCCGCCCGCTATCGGTTCGCACGCACCCCGTTGCCCACCAGGCGATATTGGAGGAGCACTCTGGCATTCCAGCCAGAATTCGTATGCGGTTTCGCTACCCTGCGGATTGATCTGCGCTTCCAGCGTTGCGCCGTGTTCGGTCATTTTCTTCGCCTGGGCATTGTCGATCGTGGGGCGTTCCCCTTCAACTGCCAACGCTCGCGCCCCCGAGAACACGAGCCAGCCGGCCAGAACGGCGCACAGAACGAGCACAAGCCATGAAGTGCGCGCGGACAATGTGCTTCTCATCGAGCCGCACACCGACGATCTTTGTTGCACTGAGCCATTTCGACCACCGGACTATAGCCGCTCACCTAGGGCCCGCGGGCCCCTACCCCCCGATCGGCGCCCGCGGGTTGGCTCCCCAGAAGACCTGGGTGCCGAGCATCCCGATCAGGTGCACGAGCACGAGGTTGAGCACCATCGACTTGGCGGTGGCGGTGCCCACTCCGACGGGCCCGCCGCTGGCTTTGTAGCCGTAGTAGCAGCCGACGAGCACGATCGCGGTGGCCATCACCATCGCCTTGATCGTGCTGTACAGGAAGTCGGTGGGGTTCTGGAACTGCCAGAAGATCAGCAGGTACCCGCCGGAGCTCACCGTCCCGACCTGCTTGACGACCGCTATGTAGGAGGCCAGAAAGGCGCCGCCGATCCCGGCGAGGTACATGAACGGCAGCACCAGCCAGGCGGCCAGCAGGCGGGTGGCGCAGAGGAAGGTGATCGAGTTGACGCCCATCACCTCCAGCGCGTCGATCTCGTCGGAGATCCGCATCGCCCCGAGCTCCGCCACGATGCCGGTACCGACCTTGGCGGACATCATGTAGCCGAAGGCGTAGGGGAAGAACTCGCGCAGGCCGCACCACGCGCTGAACACGCCGGCATAGGACGATGCCCCCGTCGCCTCGGTGAAGTACGCGCCCACGGTGCCGCACTGCAGGCCGATGATGAACATCATCGCCCAGATGATCACCGTCGAGGAGATAATCATAATTCCCGACTGGCGCAGCGTCTCGCCGAAGAAGCGAAACACGCGCAGCCCGTACACGTCGCGGACGATCTCGCCCGCAAACCCCGCGATCTCGCCGGTCGAGGCGATCCATTCGCGCGGCATGGCGAGCCATTCGTTCATTTGATGACCAACACCTGCGGGTGAGTCGCGAGCAACATCTGGGTGAAGGCGTAGTTGAACACCCCGATCCCCAGGAAGGCGACGACGACTGACTGATTCACGGCACGGCCCACGCCCTCGGCGCCGCCGGAGGCGGTAATGCCCTTGTAGCAGCTGACGAGCGCAATGATCGCTCCGAAGACCGTCGCCTTGACCTCCGAGCCCCACACGTCGACCGTCGTGGTGTTGTCGAACAGCGTCACCCAAAACGGTCCCAGCGGCTGCCTGTTGACGAGCTCGGCGAGAACGCCGCCAAAGAGGCCAAACAGGATCGTGTACATGTTGAAGAGGGCGGTGACCAGCATCAGCGAGAGAAACCGCGGTACGACCAGGTTCTTGACCGTGTCCACGCCGAGCACCTGTAGGGCGTCGAGCTCCTCGCGGATCTTGCGTGCTCCGAGGTCGGCGGTGATCGCCGTGCCCGCGACGCCCGCCAGCACGATCGCGGTCACGAAGGGGCCGATTTCGCGGATTGCGGCGAGCCCGAAGATCCCGCCGAGGCGGTCGAGCGCGCCGAACAGCGAGAGGAAGTTTGTGGCCTGCAGGCCGGGGGCGGCGTAGTTGATGCAGATTGTCGAGACCATCAGCGGAAACCAGCAGAGCCGCAGCGTGAACAGGAACTGCGAGACGAACTCGCCCCCGTACGGGTAGGGGGGGCGCAGCGAGGAGGAGATCGTCTTCCAGGTCAGGATCATCATGTCCCCGACCTCCTCGATGAAGCCCCTCGCCGGCGCGCTCGCGCGCTCGGCGACCTCGCGGAGGACCCTTGGCTCTAGCGCGCTAGACATCGGGAGGACCTGGCCGTGTATTGGGGCGCGCCGACGCCACCCCGCGGCAGTATAACATTCTAGTAGACTACTAGTACTCTAGTACAGTGTCAAGCCACTCGGTGTCACAAATGCGTGGCATACAGACGCCCCGCGACCACCTCCCTCTCGATTCCCCGAAGAGTCTGCGTGGGAAGCAGCCCACCTGCCACGGTGCGAGGCCTTAAACGCGGTGGGCCGGCTCCCTGTGGACCGGCCCGCCACCACCGCCGACTCGCGCTGGCCCACCCCAAGCTCAGCGCATCCGGGGGTCGATGTAGACGTCGTCGATCTGCGATTCCCCGGTGAGCGCCGTGAAGCGCAGCGCCACCTGGGCGGTGCCGCCGGAGAGCAGGCCGCCGACGACCGAGCCGGTGAGCATCGGCAGCGTTGGCTGCCAGCTGCCGCTCAGCGCCACTGCGCCCAACGGCAGCGCGATCGGTCCCAGGGCCGTCTTGTAGACGACCTGCACGAGGATGCTCGACAGCACCCCGTCGTTGCGCGCGAAGAAGCGGAAGGAGGGGTAACTTGCGTTCACGCACGTGTACGGCGACTGCGCCGAGGCGCCCGCGGGCAGCGCGAGCGACCAGCTGCCGACTTCGCCCGTGACCCCGTAGGGCTCGCTTCCGGGCGCACGGTGGGCGTCCCCGGCGAGGGTCCATTGGGACAGGGAGCCCTCGAAGTTGCCCTGGGGGACCAACTCGTAGAGGTTCGAGTCGCCCCACTGCGCAAACGGCCGGGTGAGCGCCGATTCGTTGCACGCGCCGCCGCTGATCAGGGCGGCCTGCGCCGTGGCGCACGACAGCAGGCAGAGGGCGAGCGTGAGGATGGCGAGGCGGACGCTGCTTGCCCGGAGTGGTGGGAACGGGCGCGATTTGGGTTGAGGTGGGAACGGGCGCGATTTGGGTTGGAGCGGGAACACGTGGCCTCCGTTAGGTCGCCGGCAGCTGAGCCATCTCCAACTCTCAAAAAGAGGACCCGGCTCGCCGGCCTGCGGCCGGCTGCGCCTACCCTCTTGGGAGACCTCTGGCTTTGCGTCCCCGTCTCACGACGAGTTTGCCTTTATCGGTTTTGAGTGAGCGCTTGAACTGGCGAGAGGATGAAGCACCGATGGCCCGCGCGGAGACCGTTTGGACGCATGTATGAACACCGGCTCCAAAGGCCATACCATCCAGTCAAATTACCGGGATTACCAAAGTTTCAGGGGTTTAGTTCTGTTCAATTGAACTAATCGCCGCACACACCACGCGGCTGGTGCCAAGCCCCGCTCAAAAGCCCTGGCTGCATGGCCCAAGCCCTGCTCAAGACACCTCGCCTGCATGGCGATACACACCAGGGGTAGAACCGTGTCGGCTTACGCCATCATCGAGTCCGAGCGCGCACGGACTTCCTTCCAGCGCCAGGGGCAGGGGATGGGCATCGCCGAGCGCCGCGGGGAACTGATCGCCGGCGGAGCCTTCGCCTGCGCGGCGCTCGCGCTGATCCTCCTCGCTCCCCTCGAACGTCACTTCTCGCTCCCGCTGACGACGCTCTACGTGGTGGGCATCGCGGTCGCGGGACGCATCAGGATCGACGTGGGCTCCGGCTTCACCGTGCCCACGCAGGCCGTGTTCGTGCCGATGCTGTTCGCCGTACCCCTCCCGCTCGTGCCGTCGCTGGTGGCATTGGCGCTGGCCCTGGGGATGGCGCCCGCGGTCCTCGACCGCCGCGTCCCCCCGAGCCGGCTGCTGGCGGTGCCGGCCAACAGTTGGTTCTCCTTCGGGCCAGCGCTCGTGCTGCTGCTCGCCGGCGACTCCGGCCCAGCGGCGGAGCCCGCCGTCCTGCTGGCGGCCCTCGCGGCGCAGTTCGCCTGCGACTTCGCCGCTAACGCGGCGCGGGAGCGGCTGTGCGGCGGCATCCCCATCCGGGAGCTCGTGGGTGAGGTGAGCGAGGTGTACCTGATCGATGCGGCGCTCGCCCCGCTCGGACTGGCCGTCGCCCTCGCCGCCGTGCAGCACCGCTGGGCGGTGTTGTTGATCGTACCCCTGTTCGCGATCCTGAGGTTGTTCTCCAGGGAACGGCGTGCCCGCCTTGAGCAGCTGATCGAGCTGGGTGACGCCTACCGCGGCACGGCGCTCGTGTTGGGCGACGTGGTTGAGGCCGACGACGCCTACACCGGCGAGCACTGCAAGGGCGTGGTCCGGCTCGCGCTCGACGTGGCCGGGGAACTCGGGCTCGACGCGGAGCAGCGCCGCAACGTCGAGTTCGGCGCGCTCCTGCACGACGTCGGCAAGATCGCGGTGCCCAAGGAGATCATCAACAAGTCGGGCTCGCTCGACGAGCGCGAGTGGGAGATCATCAAGACCCACACGATCGAGGGCCAGCGGATGCTCCAGCGGGTCGGGGGCTTCATGCGCGACGTCGGAGAGATCGTGCGCTCATCCCACGAGCGCTGGGACGGCGGGGGCTACCCCGACGGCCTGCGCGGCGCGGCGATCCCGCTGGAGGCCCGGATCGTTTCCGCCTGCGACGCCCTCAACGCGATGACCACGACCCGCTCCTACCGCCCGGCGATGAGCCTCCCCGACGCGCTCGCCGAGCTTGCGTGCGGCGCCGGCACCCAGTTCGATCCCCGGGTCGTCAATGTGCTGGTGGGGCTGGTCCGCGAGGAGGGCGCCGCAGCGACCGGCGCCACCCACGCGCGGCTGGAACGATCGCCGAAGACTGCCTGACGGCCCACGGGGGCCGAGCAGCCCTCGGGGCCAGGTCCTCAAGCCGGCTCCCACGCGGGCGCGTCCCCGCTGTTGGCTGCGATCGTCTGGCGGCCCTCGTCGGTCCAAATCACCTGATCACGGCCTGGGCCCACCCCGATCAGGGCCACCGGCGCCCCCACGTGCTCGGCGATCAGCCGCAGGTACTCCTGCGCCGCCGCCGGCAGGTCGCCGAGGCTCTGACACTCGCTGATGTCCTCGCTCCAGCCCTCGAGCTCGGTGTACTGCGCGGAGGTGTGGTGCAGCACGGTCTGGTGGTAGGGGAAGCTGTCGAACTCCGCCTCCTCCGCGCCGCGGTAGCTCGTGCACACCTTGATGCGCTCGAGCCCCGAGAGCACGTCGAGCTTGGTGATCGCCAGGGCCGTCAGCGTGTTCAGGCGCGAGGCGTAGCGCAGCGCGACGAGGTCCAGCCAGCCCGTGCGCCGGGGACGGCCGGTGGTGGTGCCGAACTCGCTCCCCCGCGTGCGCAGGTAGTCGCCCATCGCGTCCTCGAGCTCCGTCGGGAACGGCCCCGCGCCCACCCGCGTCGCGTACGCCTTCGCGACCCCCCACACCTCGTCGATGTCCCGCGGGCCGACCCCTGCCCCGACGCACGCCGCGCCAGCGACGGGGTTGGAGGAGGTCACGAACGGGTAGGTGCCGTGGTCGATGTCGAGCATCGTCGCCTGCGCCCCCTCGAAGATCACGCGCCGCCCGCTGTCCAGCAGCTCCCACATGAGCTTCGCGGTGTCGGCGATGTGCTGCTCGAGGCGGTGGCCGTACGTCAGGTACTGCTCGGTCATCGTGCGCAGGTCGAGCGTGGGGTCCTTCTCGAAGGGGCGCAGCAGCAGGCGCTTGGGCTCCATCGCCGCCACGATCTTCTTCTTGAGGATCTTCTCGTCGAGCAGGTCCTGCAGGCGGATCCCCAGCCGCGCCGCCTTGTCCGCGTAGCACGGGCCGATCCCGCGGCGCGTGGTGCCGATCTGCAGGCGCCCGAGCTTCGCCTCGCCCGCGGAGTCCAGCAACAGGTGGTAGGGCATGATCAGGTGCGCGTTGGCGGAGATCCGCAGGCCGCTCACGTCGATGCGCCGCGCGCGCAGCCCGTCGAGCTCCTCGATCAGCACCCGCGGGTCGATCACGACGCCGTTGCCGATCACGCAGCGCTTGCCGGGGTACAGGATGCCGGAGGGGATCAGGTGCAGCTTCCACTCCTCGTCGCCGCGCACGATCGTGTGGCCAGCGTTGTTGCCGCCCTGGAAGCGCACGACGGCGTCGGAGCGCTCGGCAAGCAAGTCGACGATCTTGCCCTTCCCCTCGTCGCCCCACTGGGCGCCCACTATGACTATTCCAGGCATGCCGCATGGGAGTGTAGAGACCCACACCTTCCTCAGAAGTCATGGAATCTTCACGACGACCTTCGTCCTTGCCGCAAGGGCCGGCTTTGCCGGCCCGGCCTTGGTCCCGTACGACTGGGAGGGGGTACTGGGGGAGGGCCTGCCCTCCCCCAGCTACTGCGCGTAGCGCTCGCCCGCGTAGTTCATGAACTTCGGGTACTCCTTGTGGAAGGTCAGCGTAACTTTCCCGACCGCCCCGTTGCGGTGCTTGGCGATGATCAGGTCCGCCTCCCCCGGGCGCTCGGAGTCTTCGTCGTAGTACTCGTCGCGGTAAATGAACATCACGAGGTCGGAGTCCTGCTCGAGGTTGCCGGACTCGCGCAGGTCCGAGAGCTGTGGTTTCTTGTCCGGGCGCGTCTCCACCGCGCGCGAGAGCTGCGAGAGCGCGATCACCGGCACCCCCAACTCGCGCGCGAGGATCTTCAGGCCGCGGCTGAGCTCGCCCACGGCGGTCACGCGGGAGTCGTAGCGGGAGTCGGTGCGCATCAGCTGCAGGTAGTCGATGATGATCAGCCCCAACCCCCCCTCGCACTGGGAGTGCAGCCGCCGCGCCTTCGCGCGGATCTCCAACAGCCCCACGTCGGAGGAGTCGTCCACCCACAGGGGAGCCGCCGCCAGGCGCTGGGAGGCCGCGAGGATCTTCGGCCAGCGCTGCTCGGCCACGCGCCCCTTGCGCAGCTCCTCACCCTTGATCCGCGCCTGCGAGGCCACAAAGCGCTGGGCCAACTCGGCCTCCGCCATCTCCAGCGAGAACAGCGCCACCGGGCGCTTGTGCTCGACCGCGGCGTTCTCGGCGATGTTGCACACCAACGCGCTCTTGCCCATCGCCGGGCGCGCGGCGATGATCACGAGGTTGCCCGGCTGAAAGCCGCCCGTGATCTCGTCCAGGTCTTTGAACCCCGACGGGGTGCCCGTCAGTGAGGTCCCCTCGATCGACAGCCGGTGGAGCTTGTCGAGCTCCTCGTGCAACACGTCCTCGATCGGGCGGAAGTCCTGCTTGCGGTCGTCGCGCGCGACCTCGAGCATCGCCTTCTCGGCCTGCTCGACGAGCTCCCGCGGGGGTGCTTGGTGGCCGAGCACGCTCTCCTGAATGACGTACGTGCTCGCCAGCAGGCGGCGCAGCAGCGCGTTCTCGCGCACGATCTGCGCGTAGCGGCGGGCGTGGCCCGCGGCCGGCACGACCCCCGTGAGCTCGTCCACCGTGGCGGGCCCCCCGACCGCGTCGAGCTTGCCGAGCTGGCGCAGGCGGTCGGTCACGGTGAGCACGTCCACCGGCTCGGACTCGTTGTAGAGCGCCAGCATCGCCTCGTACACCAGCGCGTGGCGCTCGCGGTAGAAGTCCTCGGGGCGCAGCCCCTCCTCGATCACCAGCGCGTACAGCGAGCGGTCCGAGAGCAGGATCGCGCCGAGCACCGACTGCTCGGCCTCGAGGTTGTGTGGCGGGGCGATCGCGCCGCCCGCGGGGGTGCTCGAGGATCCGGCGGACGGGGACCCACTGCCTCTCCCCATCCCCCCATTGGTGACTGAGACCGCGCTCATCGCATCGACGAGTCTAGATCGGCACCGGCCCCTGGTTCGAGAGCCATGCCGCAACCTCGGAGGAAAACACTGCTCACGAACAAATGTTCCCAAAGGCGGCGGCGCCCGGGAGGGGTTTTGGGGTTTCGGCCCGGGAGGCTGAGGCGGCGGCCGGAGGGGCTTACTTCTTCGGAACGACCATGGTCTTCACGGTGGCCGTCACGTCCTCGACGACGTCGACCACGACCATGTAGGTGCCGACGTTCTTGATCGGCTCGGGGAGGTGCACGTTGTGGCGGTCCAGTTTTAGGCCCCGCGCCTCGCGGATCGCCTCGGCGATGTCCTGTGCGGAGACCGAGCCGAACAGACGCCCATCGGCCCCCGCCTGCTGGGTGATCGTCAGCACGGTCTTGTTCAGTAAGGCCGCGTTGGTGTGTGCGCGTTCGGCGAACTCACGCTCCGCCCGCGCTTCGGCCTCCTGGCGACGCTGCACCGCCTCCATCGCCCCTTTCGTCGCGGGCTGGGCGAGCTTGCGGGGGATCAAGAAGTTGCGCAGGTACCCCTTGGAGACCTCCACCACCTTGCCCTGCTCGCCGAGCGGCTCGACGTCCTTGAGGAGGATCGCCTCGGGCATCAGTGGTCCGTCCTGTAAGGCCGTTGGTGCATGGGCGAGCGAAAACCGAGCATGCCGCGGATCAAAGACCCGCCCCACAGTGGGAGCACCACGGACCCGACCGAGGACAAAGGCAGGCGAAGGTTTGCAGCCGATCCAGGCGACGACGGATTTGCGGGACGGGCCACTTAACGCCCGCGGTCGCGGTCGCCACGTTCGCGGCGAGGGTTGTCGTCGCGCCCGCCCTCGTTGACGTAGGGCAGCAACGCGAGCTCCCGCGCGCGCTTGACCGCGCGCGCGACCTGGGCCTGGTGGCGGCGGCAGGCCCCCGTGATCCGCCGCGAGCGGATCTTGCCCTTCTCAGAGACGAACCGGCGCAGCGAGGCCACATCCTTGTAGTCGACCTGCTCGATTTTCTCGCGGCAGTGCTGGCAGGGCTTACGCCGGCCGCTGCCGGGCCCGCCTCGCTTCTCTCTTCTGCGGGCCGGCTTGCTGCGGCCCCGTGCCTTCGCCACTGGTTACCTCGCTGTAGTCGTATGTCGCCGTTCGGGGCGGAGCCTTAGAACGGAATGTCCTCGTCGCCGGCTCCGGCGCCGACCGGTGCGGGCTGGAAGTCCGCCTCGTTGACGGGAGTTTCGCCACCCTGTGAGGCTCCGTTGCCGGCGAAGGCGCCCCCACCGGAGGGGTCTTCGCGCGAACCCAGGAACTGCACCGAGTCGGCAATGATATCGATTGCCTGGCGCTTCGTCCCGTCCTGGGCCTCCCACTCGCGCCATTCCAGGCGCCCGTCGAGCGCCACCGGGCGGCCCTTGGACAGGTAGCGCGCGGCGTTCTCGCCCTGTGCGCCCCACACCTTCACGTTGAAGAAGTTGGGCTTGTCGACCCACTCCCCGCTGGCTTGGTCCTTGCGGCGCGTGTTGCAGGCGACCCGTAGCTCGCACACCGACGTGCCGCTGGGCAGGGAGCGCAGCTCGGGGTCTTTGGTCAGGTTGCCGGTCATCACGACCCGGTTGATGTTGGTGGCGGCCACTCTCGCGTTCCTTTCAGTTCGCTGTCCCGGAAGGGGACGCTCGTCGTATCTGCAGATGAAGCTGCCGAGTGTAGCCCCGCCCGCGGGCGCCACTGCTACCCGTGCCCGCCCGACCCCGCTCGTTGCGGACTATTGGCGCTGGTCGGCCGTCCGCTGGGCGGCGCGGCTGCGCGGGGAGGTGCCGAACACCTCGTCCCAGTAGGGCGCGGAGATCCCGAAGCCGCGCGTGTCGTCCTGGAAGTGGTGGCGCATGTGGCGCTCGCGCAGCATCCGCCCGAGGCGGCCCCGCGGGGCGAAGTGGTGCAGGTAGTAGTGCAGCATGTCGTACACGAGGTACCCCGCGAAGAAGCCCACCGCCAGCCCCGGGGCGTAGCGTTCGCCGAAGACGAGATACAGCGCCGCGAACACGACCGCTCCGAGTGGCACGGACACCGCGGGGGGCATCACCAGGCGCAGCGGGTCGTTGGGGTGCTCGTGGTGGATGCCGTGGATGATCCAGTGCAGCCGCGCGCCGAGCCCTCGGGTGGGCTCGAAGTGGAACACGATGCGGTGCAGCCAGTACTCGAACAGCGTCCACATCGCGTACCCCGCGACCGCCAGCCCCACCATTGCGAGCAGGCTGACCTGGGAGAGGCCCCACAGGGCCATCGCCACGCACACTGGCCCGAACACGAACACGGGCACCGCGGGGTGCACGCGCGAGCAGAAGTCCAGCGCGCGCGACTCGAACATGGGCGGGGAGTCCCTCAGCACGTCGGTTCTGTTGGCCGAGAGAGAGGAGCCCGGCTCACTGGGGGCACACAGTCCGGAGGGCTGGGTCGGCCGCCTGCGCCACCCTGGTTTGGCTGAAGAGGGGCCCGGCTCGCCGGCCTGGAGCCGCCTGCGCCACCCTCTTGGCGACCGGCTGCTCATGTCCACCCGATCCACCAGTCGAGTGTATTACGTCGACGCTACGCGGGCTGGCCGGTCGCGGGGGCGTCCGCGACCTCCGCGGGGGCGGGCGCGTCCTCGACCACGGCAGCCTCGACGGCGGCCGGCGCGGGCACGGCCGCGTCCTTGACCTCGACTGCGACCTCAGCCTCGGCTGCGGGTGGTGCCTCCGCGAGCGCGGGCGGCGGCGTCTCGACCGCTCCCCCGGGTGCGACCGCGGCGGCGGGGACGGGCGGCGCCTCGGGGGTGCCCGGCTTCAGCTTGACGATCCGGAAGCGCACGACCTCGTCGGCGAACCGCAGCGAGCGGTCGAGCCGCTCCAGCAGCTCGGGGGCGGCGGCGCGGAACTGCAGCAGGTGGTACCGGGCGGTCGCTTTGTGGGCGATCGGGTACGTCAGCACCCGGTCCCCCCACGCGTCGTCGCGCAGCAGCTCCCCGCCCGAGCCGATCGCCTCGCGCGCCTCGCCGAGGATTCGCGCACGCGCCGGCTCCTCCGCTTCGGAGTCGAGCATCAGGACGAGGTCGTAGGTGGGTGCGGGCAGGGTCATGCGAGCGCAAGAGTATAGAGGGATGTTGTTCCCCTCGGCGCATGCGCCGAGGGGCCGAGCGGTGCATGCACCGCTCGGGGGACCGCACATGTGCGGTCCCCAGGCAGGGCCGCATGCGGCCCTGCCGGTCATGCCACATGTGGCATGACCCACCCACCCCTACCGGGAGCGGCCCTTCGCGCGGATGTCCGCCAACTGCTCGTCGATCCAGTCGCCGGGGTCGCGCGAGGTGACGATCTGCGCGAGGCCCTGCGCTCGGCGGCGGCGCTCGGCGGGGGCCATCGTCAGCGCCGCGTAGATCGAGTCGGCGAGCTCCTGGATGTCGAAGGGGTTGACCGACAGCGCGTACTCCCCCAGCTCCTCGTGGGCGCCGGTGTTCTCCGAGAGGATCGACACGCCCTCGCGCTCGTTGACGAGCGGGCCCTCCTTGGCAACGAGGTTCATGCCGTCGAACATCGCGTTGACGAGCAGCACGTCGTAGTGCTTGTACGCCGCCACCGCCTCCTCGAGGTCGTCGCGCAGCTTCAGCTGAATCGGCATCCAGTCGGGGGTGCCGTGGCGGTGGTTGACGACCGCCACCAGCGCCTCGATGCGCTCCAGGTACTCCGCGTACTGGGGCACGTCCGTCCGGGAGGGCATCAGCTGGGCCATGAACGTGACGCGCTCGGAGAACTCGGGGTGTTGCTCCAAGAACAGGTCGAACGCGGAGAAGCCGCGCAGCACGTTCTTCGAGAGGTCGGCGCGGTCCACCCGCAGGATCAGGAAGTCCCGCCGGCGGCCCAACAGCTCGCGCTCGAGCTCCCGCACGCGCTCGCCCTGCGCCAGGCGCCGGGTGGCGCGGTGGTCGATCGGCAGCGGGTACGCCCGCACCCATACCTCGCGCTCCCCGTAGCGCACCGTGCCCTGCTCGTAGTCCACCTCCAGCTCCAACAGGTCCTCGCAGCACTGCAAGAAGTTGCGCCGGTAAGAGCGCGTGTGGAAGCCGACGATGTCGTTGGCGAGCAGGCCCGCGTAAATCTCCTCGCGGATCCGCGAGGGCAACACCCGCCACGCGTCCGACTGAGTCCAGGGGATGTGGACGAAGTGGTGCAGGAACACGTCCGGCCGCGCGCGGCGCACGAGGTCGGGCAGCGTGTAGAGGTGGTAGTCGTGCACCATCACCACCGGCTCCTCCGCACCCTGCAGCTCCTCCACCACCGCCCGCGCGAGGTCCTCGTTGACGACGTTGTAGCCGAACTCGAACGCCTCGATCTCGTGGCGGCGGATGTCCGGCGCGTTGGAGAGGTCCCACAGGTAGTGCTGGATGAACCACAACATCGGATTGGCGAACACGTTGTAAAAGCGGTCGTACGCCTCCGGCTCGCTCGCCACCAGGCGCACCTGGAACTCAGCCCCCGCGGGGGAGCGCACTCCGAACGCGCGCCCGCCGTGGGCGCGCGAGACCTCCATGTCCTGCTCGGACATCGCCGAGGCGATCCACACCGCCTCGCGGTGCGAAGCCAAGCCCGTCAGCGCCGTCACAAGGCCCCCCGAGCCGCGCTGCACCTCGCCGCCCGGCTGGAAGGTCACCGGTCCCCGGTTGGACACCAACACCAGCGGGGATCGCGCGCGCTCCTGCCCCCGCTCGCCCATCTCACCCTCCGTGGCCGGCGCTCGATGACGGCTTACCGCTCACGCGGCTGAGGCTACCCTCCTGCTGGCCAGGACGCCGCGACACCGGATCGGAGCCCGCCCGCCCCATGCGTTCACGACTCGCGCAGGTCGTTGAAGATGCGCAGGTAGTCGCGCAGGTACCGAGGTGTGAGGAAGTGCGTGCGCACGTGCTCCTTGCCCCGCTTGCCCAGGGCCTTGCCCAGCGCGGGGTCTTCGAGGACCTCGAGCGTCCGCTCGGCGCACTGCTCGGGCGAGGAGACGAGGAAGCCCGTGACCCCGTCCTCCACTTGCAGTGGGATCCCGCCGACGTCGCCTCCGATGAACGGCCGCGCCTTCCAAATCGCCTCCGTGACCGTCAGGCCGAAGCCCTCGCGCGTGGACTTCTGGATCATCACGTCCGCGTGGGACTGGAACGCGTTGACCTCGATCGCCCCGACGTTGTTGAAGTTGTTGAGGATGTGGATGTCGGGATCCCCGTCGGCGTGCGCGATCGTGGCGTTGAAGAAGTCCCACCCCTCCGGGTCGTCGCTCGCCATCGACCCCACCAACGCGAGCTGCGCGGCGGGGAGGCGCTCCTTGACGATGCGGTAGGCGTCGATCACCCCTAACGGGTCCTTCCAGGGGTCAAAGCGCGAGACCTGGCACATCAGCGGCCGGTCCACGTCGATCCCGAACTGCCCGCACACGTACGCGGCGTCTTCGGGGGAAAGCGCCATGTTCTTCGGGGTCAGCGGGTCGATCGCGGGGGGCACCACGTTGACGTGGCCGCGCATCCCGGGCGGCACGTACTCCTGCATGTGGAACAGCGACTGGGGGTAGTCCTCGATGTAGGGCATCAGGCGGGCGATCGTGTCGGGGTTGGGCGTGGAGAGGTCGATGTGGCAGCGCCACACCCACCCTTTGGCCTTGCCCGGCACCAGCTGGTGGAGCCCCGCGGGCTGCGGGTCGTGCACGAGGCACACGTCCCACCCGCCGGTGAGCTCGCGCGCGTTCATCTCGTTGTAGTTCCTCCAGGTGGCCCACTGCTCCTCGTCAAGGTCCTCCGGGGCGCCCTGCAGCGCGTTGTGCATCAGCTTGGTGGCGTTGAAGAATTCCTCGCGCCCGTAGATCACCTGCCACTCGCACTCCAGCCCCACGTCGCGCATCAGCGGCACCAGCGTGTACAGGATCTCCGACACCCCCCCGCCGAACGCGGTCGCCGACACGTGCACCACGCGGCTGTCCTTCAACGGCTCCGCCAGCTCGCGAATCTCGTCGATCAGCTCGCGCCCGCAGATGTGCGTGTAGTCGGCGAGCGTCTTGTGGGCGACGGAGACGGGCTGGAGCACGCGCGCACGATACCGGTACGTGAGGCGCCCCGGATACTCTCTCTTGGCGTGCTGAACGGACGCATCTATCGCGCGGCCTTTCTGCCGCTGCTGTTCGCGTTGGTGATCGCGGGGTTCTCCCTGACTGGACGCACCGCGCCGCTCACCTCCAACCTCACGCCCGCCGCGTTCGAAGGCGCGCGCGCCTTCGCCGAACTGCAGAGCCTCGCCCGACGGTTCCCCGACCGCCGCCCCGGCAGCGCGGGCGATCAGGGTCTCGCCGCCGAAGTGGCGCGCACCCTGCGGGGCCTCGGGGGTGCCGCGAAGGGCGGCTTCTCGGTCAGCGCCCACTCCTTCCGCGCACAGACGATCGACGGCGAGCGCACCCTCACCACCGTGGTGGCGCAGCGGCCCGGCACCACCGGCGAGGCGCCGATCGTGATCCTCGCCCACCGCGACGCTGCGGGGGCGGGCGGGTCCTCTTCCATGGCGGAGCTGTCCGGGACGGCCGCGCTGCTCGAGCTCGCCCGGGTGCTCGCGGCCGGCGAGACGCAGCGCACGATCGTGCTCGTCTCCACCAGCGGAGGCTCGGGCGGGAACGCGGGGGCCGAAGACTTCGCGGCGCACGCGGGCACGCTCCTCGGCGGGGGAATGGGCGGCGCCGGCGGGGGATCGGGCGAAGGGGCGGGCGGTCCAATCGACGCCGCGCTGGTGCTCGGCGACCTCGCCGGCGAACGCCTGCGAGCGCCGTTGGTGGCGTCTTTCTCCGACGGCCCCTCCGCGGCGCCCGCGCTCCTGCAGAGCACGCTCGCCGCCGCGCTCGCCCAGCAGGCCGGCGTGGGTGGGGGGACCCTCGACGTGGCGGGGGGGCCCGATATCTGGGCACAGCTCGCGCACCTCGTCTTCCCGCTCCCCGCCGGCGAACAGGGGCCGCTCGACGCTCGCGGGCTGCCCGCGGTGCTGCTCGGCGTCGGCGGGGAACGGCCTCCGCCGGCGGACGAACCGGTCAGCGCCGCGCGCCTGGAAGGCTTCGGGCGGGCGGCGCTCTCGGCGGTGTACGCGCTCGATGCGACCCCGTCCGCCCAGGAAGCCTCGAATGGGTTGAATGGGAGCCCGCCCCCCCCGGCCGGGCTCCAGTCGGCAGGACTCGAATCGGGGCTGTCGATCCAGCACAAGGCGATCCCCGGGTGGGCGCTGCGCCTCCTGGCAGCCGCGCTGCTGGCGCCCGCGCTGCTGGCGCTCGGCGACGGCCTCGCCCGCCTGCGCCGCCGCCGTGAGCAGGTGGGACGCTGGGTGGTGTGGGCGCTCGCGTGCGCGCTCCCGTTCCTCGCGTGCGCCCTCTTCGCGATCGCGTTGGGAGCACTCGGCGCGATCCCCGCCCCGCGCCCGCCGGTCTCCCCCGCGGCGCTGCCGTTCGACGGCGCCGCCCCCGAGGCTGCGCTCGCGACCGCGCTCGTCCTGGTGCTCGCCTGGTTGGGATGGCCCGCGGTGGTGCGCAGGCTGGGCCTGCCGCGCCGCCCGAGCACGGACGCCGCCGCGCTCGCCCCGCTGCTCGTGCTGGGCGCCCTCGCCGTGGTGGTGTGGGCGCTCGATCCCCTCACTGCGCTGCTGCTCGTGCCCGCCCTGCACCTGTGGCTCGTGTTCCTCTCCCCGCTGCGCCCGCCTGCGCGCCGCGTGCCGCTCGCGGCGCTCGGCCTGGTGGCGCTCGGCGTGATCCCGCTCGCGCTGCTCGTGGCCTTCGACGCCGCGCAGCTCGAACTGGGACCCGGGGGGGTCGCGCACACTGCCCTGCTGCTGCTCGCGAGCGGGCGCATCGGGGTCGCGGGCGCGGCGCTGTGGAGCGTCGCGTTCGGCTGCCTGGCCGCGGTGTTGATGGTGGCGCTCGCCCCACCGCCGGCGGACGGTGCGAAGTTGGGCGGGCCCGAAGACGGGATCGGCGATCACGAGGCGATCACGGTCCGCGGGCCGGCGTCCTACGCTGGTCCGGGGTCGCTGGGTGGCACCGAGTCGGCCCTGCGTCGCTGAGCTGGGTTGACGAGGAGATTCGGTGTAGTTCAATGGTATAACGGCCGCGTGTGTATGTTAAAAATCTAGACTTTGTATAACGATTGTTGGACAAACTTTAAAAACTAAATATGCCCACACCCCGCCCGAACATCTCCGGCATCCTCTTCACCACCAAGCTCTCTACCCACCCCGGCGCCCGAGCTGGGCGGGGCACCTCACGCGGGCGCCGCGCGCTGCGCGCGCTCTCGAACGCGCTGATCCTCGTGGGGGCGCTCGCGCTGCTCGACGCGGGCGTCACGCTGGTGTGGCAGGAGCCGTTCTCAGCGCTGTACGCGAGCCTCCAACAGGATCGCCTGCGCGGCGCGCTGCACACCCTGGAACGCGCTCGGCCCACCACGCTGGAGCGCGAACGGCTGGCGCGGTTTGCGGACGAGCGCCGGCGCGTGGCCTTCCTCGCGCGCGAGCTGGAGCGCCACGCGGCGCTGGGCAGCGCGGTGGGCTCCATCCACATCCCGCGGATCGGCGCCGACTTCGTCGTGGTGTACGGCACCGGCGTCGAAGAACTGGAGCAGGGTCCGGGGATCTACACGCGCAGCGCCTACTCCGGCACCCGCTTCCCCGGCCTCGGCGCCACCACGGCGATCGCCGGCCATCGCACCACGTTCCTGGAGCCTTTCCGCCACATCGATGCGCTGCGCAGAGGGGACCGGATCGTGCTCGACATGCCCTACGCGCACTTCACTTACACCGTCACCGGCCACCGCGCCGTCGCGCCGTCCGACGTCGCCGCGGCGATCAAGAACGTGGGCTACAGCCGCCTGGTGCTCTCCGCCTGCACGCCCCTGTTCAGCGCCGCCGAACGCCTGCTCGTGTTCGCCCGCCTCACCCGCACGGTGCCAGTGGGCGCCGCGGTGATCGCAGCCCACGGAATCGGAGCCCGCCCACCCGGCGTCACACGGCGGCCGCAGGGCGTCATGCGGCGCCCACCCAGCGCCACGCGGCGGTCACGGGGCGTCACGCAGCGGCGGTCTGCGCGACCGCTTCCGCGGCCAGCGCCACCGCCTCAGCTGCGAGCGTGAATGGCCGCGGGCGCTCCGCGGCCGATGTGAGCGCCACCGGCTGCTCGGCGGCCAGCGCGACCGCTTCCGCGGCCAGCGCCACCGCCTCGGCGGCGAGTGTGAAGGGCACCGGCCGCTCGCCGGGCGGCGTGAGCACGGCCACCGATTTCGAGACCAACGCCACCACCGCGGGCGTGGCGAGCGGAGCGCCTTCCCCGCCGACTGGTGCAGGCGCCACCGCCACCTCAGCAGGACCGCCCGGCGCGAGCGCCGTTCGAGGTTCGATCCGCCGCCGCCCGAGCACCGCCAGCGCCGCCGCTGCCGCCACGCTCACACACCCCAGCGCGAACGCCGCGCCGACGCCGCGGGTATCGATCAGCGACCCGCCCACCGCCGACCCCCCCGCCATCCCGGCGACGGTGGCGGCCCGGTGCCAGGTGAACGCCTCCGTGACTGTTCCCTCCGGTGCGAGCGCCCCGACGAGCGAGAACTGACAGGAGATCATCGGCGCCAACGCCAGCCCGGCGAGCACACTGAGCGGGAACGCCGCGGCGAGCGAGTGCACGGCGATCAGCGGCGCGACCGCGAGCGCCATCGCCACCAGCAGCACGGTGTAGCGCCGGCCAAGCGGCAGCCGCCAGCTCCTGGCGGAATAGATCAGGCCGCCGGTCATGCTGCCGAGGCTGAACAGCGCGAGCAGCGGGCCGGAGGACCAGCGCGCGCCCTGCCCCACCGCCAGCGCAGTCAGCCCGACCTCGACCGCTCCGATCACCGCGCCCGCGAGCAGGACCGAGTAGAGCAGCACGCGCAGGTTGGCACTGGCGGTGAGCGCGCTTCCTCGCGAACGCTCCCGGCTGCCCGTCCGCCAGCCGCGGGAGAGCGTCGAGCTGGCGAAGTAGGCGGTCCCGCAGAGAGTGAGCGCGGCGCACAGCACCACAGCCGCGGCGGGCGAGGCGAAAGCCGCCGTCGTGCCCACCAGCAGCGGCCCGAGCGTCCAGATCGTCTCCTGCGTGGTGGCGTCGAGCGCGTAGGCCGTTTCGAGCTCCTCGTTGTGGACGACCTCGGGCCACAGCGCCCGCACGCAGCCCGCGATCGGCGGCAGCACCGCGCCCGCCGCCGCCGCCAGCCCGACGACCGCCGCCACCGGCGCGCCGGCCTGCGCGACGAGTACGAGCGCGAGCAGCAGTGCCGCTTGGAGGGCCGCGGCGGGCAGCAGCACCGGAGTCTGACCGACGCGATCGACAAGCCGGCCCAGCAGCGGGCCGATCAGGGCGCTCCCCGCTGTGAACGCTCCCACCGCGAGGCCCGCCGCCAGGAAGGAGCCCGTTCGGCCGTGGACGAACAGCAGGATCGCCAGCGAGAACATGCCCACGGGCAGGCGCCCCAGCACCGAGCTGATCAGCAGCCGGCCGACGCCAGGCGCGGAGAACAGAGCGCGGTAGCGAGCGATCACGTCGTGCTCGCGATCGGGCGGAGCCCAGAGCGTGCTTCTTTGGAGCAGGCGGTGCGTCCTGGGCATACCCGCATCAGGCTTGGCGACGCGGGCCGACGAAGCGTTCTTGGGGTCCCTTGGGACACCAGGCCCCTCAGGGTCTCACGCCACCGACTTGTCGCGCGTGGGGCTCGCCTGCTCCACGAGCCGCAGCTCACCCATCCCGGCGAGCTCCTCCAGCGCCGCAAGCAGCGTGTCGATCTCGGCGTCGGTGTTGGCCGCGGTGACCTGTACGCGGAAGCCGACCTCCTCGCGGGGCACCAGTGGGTAGGCCGCGAGCGTGACGTACACCCCGCGGTCGAACAGCAGCTGCCCCACCTCCCCGATGCGCCGGTGGTCGCGCAGCGGAATCTCGACGATCGGCATGCCCGAGTGGTTGGGGGTGGCGACGCCCAGCCGCTCCAGGCACTGGAGCACGCGCCCAGTGTGCGTCCACACCCGCTCGCGCAGCTCCTCCCCGCGGCGCTCGTTGACCTGCAAGCCGGCGAGCGTCGTCGCCAGCGAGGCGACCGGGGAGGGCCCCGAGTACAGGTAGGGCGGCGCCGCGACCTTCAGCAACTGCTTCATCTCGGTCGGGCAGGCGATGAACGCGAGCAGCGAGGAGTAGGCCTTGGAGAAGCCCCCCACCAGGACGAGGTCCTCGTAGCTCTCCTCGTAGTAGCGGACGATGCTGTTGCCCCGCATCCCGTAAGGGCAGCGCTCGGCGGGGCCGCGCTCGCCGATCACGCCGAAGCCGTGCGCGTCGTCCACGTACAGCAGCGCGCCGTGCTCGCGGGCGACCTGTGCGAACGCGCGGATGTCGGGCGGGTTGCCGGTCATCGAGTTGACCCCGTCCATGCACACCAGCCGCCGGCCGCTGGGCGCGCCGCGCAGCAGCTCCTCGAGGTGCCCGGGGTCTTCGAAGCGGAAACGCTTCACCGTGGCGCCCCGCGCGCGCGCCATCTGGCAGCCGTCGTAGATCGTCTTGTGCGCCCGCGAGTCGAGCAGGATCGTGCCGGACCCCGCGAGCACCGGGATCGTCGAGAGGTGGATGTGGGTGATCGTCGGCAGCACGAGCGAGTCCGCGCTGCCCAACAGCGCCGTGAGGCGCTCCTCGATCTGCTCGTACAGCACCGGGCTGCCCAGGAGTCGCGACCAGCTCGGGTGCGTGCCCCAAGCGTCCAGGTACGCCGGCACCGCCTCGACGATCTCGCGGTCGAGGTCGAACCCAAGGTAGTTGCAGGAGGCGAAGTCGGCCAACCACTGCGAGCCGACGCGGATCATGCGACCGTCGATCTCATCGATCACAGCGTCCATCATCGGGTGCGATCGCATCAGCGCGCTGAGGTCGCCCAGCGCCTCGGGCGGACTCTCGATCTGGGCCCATCCGGGCTGCCCCCCACGCCCGTTGTGGCCGTTGGTGTGGTTCGCCCCGGACGCGTCGATCCGGTCCTGCTCGTCCTGACCGTTGATGTCCTGCCCGCCCCGCCCGTGCTCGAGCGCCGGCTCGTCCACCGCGACGTCGAGCGCCGCGCCGATCTGGTCCGGGTGGGCGGCCTGATCTGCGAGCGGCTGGGCGCGCAGGAGCGTCTCGAGGTCGAGCGCCGGCAGCGGCCGCGAGAGCGCGTACCCCTGGACGAGCTCGCACTTGTTGGCCACGAGCGAGCTCCACGTCACCTGGTCCTCGATCCCCTCGGCCACGACGCGGATGCCGATCGAGTGCGCGAGCTGGATCGTCGCCTGCACGATCGCCGCGTCGACCGGGTCGGTGCACATCCGCCCCACGAACGAGCGGTCGATCTTGACCTCCCCGACGGGCAGCGACTTGAGGTGGGTGAGCGAGGAGAAGCCGGTGCCGAAGTCATCCAGTGACAGGCCGAGGCCGAGCTCGCCGAGCTGCGCGAGCACGTCGCCGACGCGGACGGGGTCGGCGAGCACCATGTTCTCGGTGACCTCCAGCACGAGCGCCTCCGGCGGCAGTCCGTGGGCTTCGAGCGTCGCGGCGACCTCGGCGGGGAACTGCGTGTCCTGCAGGTCGGCCACCGTCGTGTTGACCGCCACGTGCAGGTCGAAGCCGGCGTCGCGCCACACCTTGATCTGGCTCAGCGCGAGGTCGAGCATCCTGCGCGTCAGCGCCCGCCCCAGGCCGGCCTGCTCGGCGACAGTCACAAACTCCGCGGGCGAAATCAGCCCTCGCACCGGATGCTGCCAGCGCACGAGCGCCTCGACGCCGACGATCCTGCGGGAGCCGGCGTCCGCCTTCGGCTGGAAGTGGGCTTCGATCTCACCCGCTTCGAGCGCGTGGGAGAGTTCTCCGGCGAGCGTGAGGCGCTCGAGCGAGTTTTTGTCGCGCTCCCGCGCGTAGCAGGCGTACCCGGATTGCGCGGCCTTCGCCTCGTACATCGCCACGTCGGCGTGCTGCATCAGCTGTTCGTCGTTCTCGGCGTTCTCGGGGAACCGCGCGATCCCGATGCTCGCCGTCACGCGCAGGCCCACGCTCTTGATCGGGAAGGGCTGCGCGATCGCCTTGAGGATCTTCTCCGCGACCAGCACCGCGCTCGCCTCGTCGCCGGCGTCGGAGAGCAGCACGCCGAACTCGTCGCCCCCCAGGCGGGCGGCCGTGTCGGCGGCGCGCAGTACCGTGTGCAGTCGTTCGCCCACCTGGCACAGCAGCTGGTCGCCGGCGTCGTGGCCGAGCGTGTCGTTGAGCTCCTTGAAGTGGTCGAGGTCGACCAGCAGCAACGCGACGCTCGAGCCGCTCGCCCTGCTGGCGATGATCCCCTCGCGCACGCAGCGCAGGAAGTGGCGGCGGTTGGGCATCAGCGTGAGGTCGTCGGTGAGCGCCTGGCGGCGCGTTTCGGCGAGCGCCCGCACGTCTCGGAAGGTAAGCGCGGTGCGCGCGAACGCGAACACCATCGTCCCCATCGCGAGCGTCAGCGCGATCGGGTCGAGGCGGCTGAAGTGGTCGTAGACGAGCAGCCCGAGCGCGCTCACGGTGAACGCGGCCGGGATCGCGAGCACCGCCCCGCTCGGGACGGTGTCGGCCTCGATCGTCGCGCCCGGCTGCCACGCTGCGAGCGCCAGCAGCATCACGCCGATGTCGTAGGTCATGTTCGTGAGGGAGCTGGGCGCCGATGCCCCACCCGCCACCTGCAGCGCATACATGCAGTCGGCTGCGGCCAGCGCGATGAAGCCGACGCCCAGCATCCCCCACAGCCGGTCCAGCCGCCAGCCGCGCAGCGCGAGCACCCCGACCACGAGCGCGGCGAGCAGCAGGTCGCAGAGCGGGTAGGCCATCTCGGTGATGACTGCCGCTGTGCTCCCCGACACCGACGCCAGCACCGGGCGCACCACGATCGCCGCCCCGATCGCCGCGATCCCGAGGCCGGCGATGATGCCGTCTAGCCACATCCGCGCCGGCACGCGCCGCTCGCGCAGCCGCGCGAGGCCCACGATCCCCAGGTAGCAGCACGGGTACAGCGTCAGCCACATCCCGTCGCAGATCGAGGGGATCGGGGGGCTCTTGAGGTGTTCGATCCACGCCGCCCACAGGATGTTGCCGAGGCCGTAGACGGAGATGCCGAACGCGAAGATCATCCACGACGTCCGCGACTCGGTGGTGCGCACCGCGCGCCAACACACGATCACTCCGACGAGGATGTAAACGGCCGAGGTCAGCCAGTCTCGGATCGGCTGTTCGACCGAGGGCCCGCCGATCCCGAGGATCGCGTGAGCCCCGGTGGCCGCGACGATCGCCAGCAGCAGGCCGGTGGAGGCACGCAACATGCGCCGCTCGGACGGCCGGAGCTCCGAAGAGAGCGGCAGCAGTGACGTGCGCATGGTCGAGATATCGGACGCCCCGGATATATCTTTACCGTTGGCATGTTCGGGTAGTCCTATGTATCCCACGCCACTTGATGGAGTGGCCGCCTTCAATCCGCGCGCGGCGCACTCTTCGGAATCCTCACCATTGGTGCTCGAACCCCTCCAACTGCTGAATCCCCCCCGCTTCGTCGAGCAGCGCGACCCCCGGCCCGGCCGGTCGGTTGGCCTCCACCACCCGCCCGATCCACGTTACGCCTGGGGGGGCGGGGTCGATCGGGGTAGGGGTTCCAGTCATCCCGAGCGCCCGCTCGGCCCGCTCGCGATCCTCGAGGGCCACGCAGAAACACAGCTCGTAGTCTTCGCCGCCGGTGGCGGCCAGTCGCCAGGAGGGCAACCCCAGGTGCACGGCGATCTCGGCAAGCCCACCCTCCAGCGGGAGGGCGCCGAGGTCGATCTCGAGGACCACCCCGCTCGCGCGCCCGACGTGGCCGGCGTCGGTCGCGAGACCGTCGGAGAGGTCGATCATCGCGTGCGCTCCTGCCCTCGCCAGCGCCCGGCCCTCCGCGAGGCGAGGCGTGGGTCTGTGCACCCGCGCGAGCAGCGCCGCCTCGATGTCCGGGCTCAGCTCTCCGACGCCCGTCCGGCCGCCCTGCCCCCGTGCTCGATCGCCGGCGCCCGTCCGACCCCCCCGCCCCCGTGCTCGATCGCCGACGCCTCTCCCCGCCGCCCCGCTACCAGGCGATAGGCGCCCCTCGAGCACCGCCAGCGCCGCGCCCGCGCCGCCGAGGCGCCCGGTTACTCCCACCAGGTCTCCGGGCCTCGCCCCGTCACGGCCGACGAGCCGATCCTCGGCGTCGGCCCAACCGACGACAGTTACCGACACGCTCAGCGCGGGCGCCGCGACGACGTCTCCGCCGAGGACCGCGACGCCCGTGGAGTCGGCCAGCTCGCGAGCGCCGCGCACCAGCTCGAGCGCCGCCTGCTCGCTCATCCCCGCCGGCAGCCCCAGTGCCAGGTACGCCTCACCGGGCTCGGCGCCCATCGCGGCGAGGTCCGAGAGCGCGCCCGCAAGCGCGCGCCAACCCACCTGGGCGGGGGTCGCCCATCCCTTCGCTGAAGCGCGAGGGGCCCGGCTCGCCGGGGGCACACAGCCCGAAGGGCTGGGTCGGCCGCCTGCGCCACCCGCTTGGCGCAGGCGGAAGTGGACCCCCTCGACCATCGTGTCCACGGAGACCACGCACACCGCGCGGGCGCGGACGACGGCGGCGTCGTCGCCAACCCCGCGCAGGACACGGTCGCCGGCCGCGGTGCAGGAGCCGAGCTCAGTTGTGATCGCCTCGATCAGCGCGAGCTCGTGGCCTGCGCGTGGAGGGTGTGCGGAGGACTCAGCGATGCCGGTAGACGATACGCGCGCGGTCCAGGTCGTAGGGGGAGAGCTCGCAGCGCACGCGGTCCCCGGGGAGGATGCGGATCCTGAAGCGGCGCATCTTGCCGGCGACGTGCCCGAGCACCACGTGATCGTTGTCGAGCTTCACGCGGAACATCGCGTTGGGCAGCGCCTCGATCACCTCGCCCTCGAATTCGACCTTGTCTTCCTTTGCCACGTGTACGTCCTATCTGGGCAGACTCAAACGGATTTCCGACGCTCAAACTACCAGCGTCAGCCGGGTGGGGCCGTCCCGCCGGTCTTGGCTCCCCCGGAGTCTCCTCCTCCGGCGTTCGGAGCGCTGCGGGGTTCGGCGGGCGCGCTGCGGGGTTCGGCGGGCGCGCTGTGCGGTGCGGCTTCAGGTTCGGCGGGGGTTTCCGGGGGGACTTCACCCCCCGTGTGCGGTTCCGCGCCGCCGCCCGGCGCTTCGTGGTTTGCCCCGGGGGTAGCGGCGCCCGGGGTGTGCCGGGTTTTGTGGCGAGCTTTGTTGGGGATGGGGCCGGTTTCGATCGCGGTGCTGGGCGCCGCGGCCTCGCCGGTGGTGGCGAAGTGGCCGAAGAACGGCTGGTAGACAAGCGGTTCGGTGGGCTGGGGGAAGGGCACGCAGTGGGTCCCGACGACCGGGTCCATGTAGGCGTGCCAGATTTCCGCAGGCAGGTAGCCGCCCTGCTGAGGCTCGCCGTGCACGTCGGTCATCGGAATGTCCTGCTTCGGGTAGCCCATCCATACGACGCTCGAGTATTCGGGGGTGTAGCCGTCGAGCCAGGCGTCGACCAGTTCGCTCGTAGTGCCGGTCTTGGCCGCCGTGGGGCATTCGATCGCCGAGCGCGTGGCGGTGCCCTCCAGCACGTTCTCGTGGAGGATCGTGGTCTCCTCGGCGGTGACCCCGTTGGAGAGAACCTTCACGCGGTGGGGCACGCCCCAGCTGGAGTCGACGTGGCCGTCGGGGAACACGACCTTGGTGATCGCGATCGGGGTGTTGCGAAAGCCGCCGTCGGCGAGAGTGGCGTAGACGTCAGCCATTTCCAGCGGCGTCACGCCCAGCACAAGGCCGCCCAACGCCTGGGCGGGGTTGCCGATCAGATGCGTTTTAACGCCCATCTTGTAGGCCATTTCAGTGATCGTCGACTCGCCCAAGTCGGCGGCGAGCTGCGCGTAGACGGTGTTGTCGGAGGTGAGCGTGGCCTGCACGAGGTTGATCGACTTGTTCAGGGAGGTGCCCTCGAAGGTCTCGACTTTGTAGTTGGGTTCGGAGGCCAGCCAACCCGGGTACAGCGTGTGGGAGAGGTAGTAGGTGGTGTTGGGGTCAACGCCGCGCGAGAGCGCGTCGGCGAGGTCGATCGCCTTAAAGGTCGACCCCGGGTCGCGGTGGCCTTCGGAGGCGAGGTTGTACTGGGATTGCTCGTAGCTCTCGGACTCTGCCATCGTCTCGATGTAGCCGTTGTGGGGGTCGATCGTGACGATCGCCGAGGCGGGGTCGCCGGGCTCGTCGAGTACTTCGGCGATCGCCTTGTGGGCGAGTTCCTGCATGTGCAGGTCGAGCGTGGTGTAGACCTGCAGCCCGCCCCGTTCCACGGTGCTCCGCCCGTAGCGGTCGATCAGCTGCTGGCGGACGTATTCAAAGAAGAATTCTTCTTTGCGCTGGGAGTAGAAGTCGCCGTGCTGGACCTCCAGCGGCGCGCGCTCGGCGGCGGCGGCCCGCGCGGAGGAGACGTAGTGCAGTTCGGCCATCTTGGCGAGCACCTCGTTGCGCCGCTGGCGGGCGGCGGCGGGGTAGAGGAAGGGGTTGTATTCGGAGGGCGCCTGCGGCAGCCCGGCGAGCAGCGCGGCCTGCTGGAGATCGAGCTGGGAGGCGGGCTTGTCGAAGAAGATCCGGGAGGCGGCCTGCACCCCGATCGCGGTCTGCCCGCCGAGGGTGCCGTAGGGGATGCTGTTGAGGTAGCTCGTGAGGATCGAGCGCTTGCTGTGGTGTGCGTTGTATTCGAGCGCGAGCTTGGCCTCGGTGATCTTCTGGCGCAGTGTGCGCTGGTCGCCGCCGAGGTACAGGTTGCGCATCAGCTGCATCGTGATCGTGGAGCCCCCCTGCAGGACCTGGCCGTGTACGAGGTCCTTGACGGCGGCGCGGAAGATCCCGGTCGGGTCCACGCCGTCGTCTTTGTAGAAGCGCTGGTCCTCGATCGCGACCGTGGCGTTGGCGAGGTCGGCGGGGATCTCGCTCCAGGGGATCGGCGAGCGCAGCTCGTCGGACTGGATGAACCCGAGGCGGGTGCCATCGGCGGCGAACACCTGCGAGGAGGCGCCTTCGATGATCGGGTGCCGCGCGGCGAGCCCGGGGGTGGACTGGGCGACGGAGAGGACATAGGCGACGGCGCCGACGGCTCCGAGGAAGAGGGTGCTCGCGAGCACGGCGAGGCCGATCAGGACGATGCGGGACGGTCCCCCGCGGCTGTGGCGGCGCCGCCGCTGTCGTGCGTGTCCAGACATTTGATGGGAACCGCTTTCGAGGGTATCTGGAGGTTACCGCGCCGATCTGTGATTTCCTGCCGGTTAAGGGCTTTGAGAGCCCGCGAACCCGGGCGGCCGTCGCGGAGTGCTGAGACCCCGCCCACCCCCCGAGCAGATGAGCGACACCGCCGAGATGACCGCTGTGGATCCCGCGGGCGAGCCTGTGCCCGTGACGGTTGCGCAGATCCCGCCCACGCGGGCGCCAGGGTGGCGGGCGCGGCTGCTGGGATTGAGGCCCGCCCGCCCCACCCACCCCACCCGGGCGGGACCGGTGCAGATGGCGGCGGCGCGCGACTGCTGGCGGGCGCTGTGGGTATCGCGCGTCGTGGTGCTCCTCGCGGGCGTGGGCGCCGTGGCGACGTTCGGCGTGGGGCGGGCGCGCAGCGCGTACGTTCCGCCCGGCGTTGTGAGCGGCTTCGGTTGGCTCGGTGACCTGCTGGCCGCCCCGGTGGCGCGCTGGGACGCGGCGTGGTACCTGGTGATCGCGCACGACGGGTACCGCCCCGGCATCGGCCCCCTCGCAGCCTCGCGGACCGCGTTCTTCCCGTTGTACCCGCTGGGCGTGCGGGCGATCTCGGAACTGGCCGTGCCGCCGATCGCCGCCGGAGTGGCGCTGTCGGTCGTGGCGTTTGCCGCGGCGCTGTACGGAATCCACCGCCTGAGCACGCTCGAGCTGGGCCGCCTTGATCGGAGTCTCGCCCGCCCCGGCCACGGCGGCGATGTGGCGCGGCTGGCGGTGCTCGTAACGGCAATGGCGCCGATGGCGTTCTTCTTCTCCGCGGTGTACTCGGAGTCGCTGTACCTGGCGCTATCGGTGGGAGTGTTCTGGTGCGCACGCCAGGGGCGGTGGGCGTGGGCGGCGGCGCTGGGGGCGTTGGCGAGCGCGACGCGCAGCGCGGGGGTGGTGCTGGTGGTGCCGATGCTGATCCTCTACCTGTACGGGCCGCGGGAGGACCGGGAGCCCGACTTCCCCGACCGCGCATGGTGGCGGCCTCGCTATCGAGTGCGCCGGGACGTGCTGTGGGCGGTGGCGCTGCCGGCGGGGCTCGCGGCGTACATGGCCTACCTGGCGCTCGCGGGGGGAGTTCCGCTCGAGCCCTTCCACGCGCAGGAGGTGTGGAACAGGCACTTCGCGGGGCCGTTCGTGGGCGTGTGGGATGGTGCGCGGGCCGCCTTCGACGGCGCGCGCCAGCTGCTCTCCTTCCAGCGCACGCGCGTGTACTTCAGCGAGGCGGGAGGCAGCCCGTTCGTGGACGCGGGCCACAACCTGATGTTGTTCGCATTCCTGCTCGCGGCGGTCCCGATGGTGCTCGGCGTGTTGCGCCGGCTGCCGCTGGCGTACGGCGCGTACGTGCTGGCGGCGCTTGCGCTGCCGCTCTCCTACCCGGTGGCCCCCGAGCCGCTGATGTCGCTGCCGCGTTTCGAGGTGGTGCTGTTCCCGCTCGCGATGTGGTCGGGAGCGTGGCTGGCGGACAGGCCGCGCGCGCGCCTGCCGGTTCTGGCGGCCTCGGCGCTGCTAATGGCGTTCTTCGTAGGGGAGTTCGCGACGTGGCACTGGGTGGCTTAGGTATCCGCGGCCGCGCGTTAGAGGTCGAGGCGGTGCTGTTGGATGGGTTGGGGACGCTGGTGGCGCTCGAGCCCCCGTGGCCGGTGCTGGTAGAGCAACTGTGGGAGACACACGGCGTGGAGCTTGCGCCGGCGGACGCGGAGCGGGCGTTCCGCGCGGAGATGGTCTACTACCGGGCTCACCACCACGAGGGGCGGGACGTGGAGGCGCTCACAGGCCTGCGACGTCGCTGCGCGGAGGTGTTGCGTGCGCGGCTGCCCGCGGAAGTGACGCAGGCGCTCTCGACCGCGCAGCTGACCGTGGCGATGCTCGGGGCGCTGCGCTTCACCGCCTACCCCGA
This sequence comes from uncultured Solirubrobacterales bacterium, assembly GCA_963715925.1. GTDB lineage: Bacteria > Actinomycetota > Thermoleophilia > Solirubrobacterales > Solirubrobacteraceae > Palsa-744. The sequence goes on from OY970282.1 coordinate 1,629,488, forward strand.
CGCGCCCGCGGCGCTCGAAGAGCTGCGCGAGCGGGGGGTGGCGCTCGTGGTGGTGAGCAACTGGGACGTCTCGCTGCCTGGGGTCCTGCGCGAGGTGGGCCTCGAGGGGATGGTGGACGGGGTGGTGAGCTCCGCGGAGGTGGGCAGCCCCAAGCCGGGACGGGCGATCTTCGACGCGGCGCTCGCGCTGGCGGGGTCCCCGCCGCGGGGCGCGGTGCACGTGGGGGACTCCGTGGAGCACGACGTCGGCGGCGCGCTCGCCGCGGGAATCCACCCGGTGCTGCTGTGCCGCGAGGACGCCAAGCTCGAGCCGCCCCCCGGGGTTCCGTCGATCTCCTCGCTCGCCGGCCTGCCGGACCTCCTCCCATAGACCTCTACCCCGAGCGGACTGAAACTACGATGATGTGCCCACATGGACCCTGAGCCCAGTACCTGGCCGGACACGCGCGTGGACGGGCTCGCCGCCTCCGGGGATGTGCCCGACCCCCCCGTGCTCCCGCCGCGGGAGTCGCCCGCTCCACCAGGCCCGCGGCTCCCGGCGGTCGACTGGCCGTGGTGGACGGCTCCGGCGGCGTTGATCGGAGGACTGCTGTTGGCGGCGGTGGGGGGGCTGGTTGTGGACATTCCGATGGCGCTGCTGTTCGGGGTGAACATCAGCTCCTCAACGCTGCCGGGGGGCCTCGAGATCGCGGATACGGTGGTGCAGGACGCGATGTTCGTGCTGGCCGCGGTGCTGTTGGCCAAAGTGGGTGGACGCACCGTGCGCGCGTGGCAGTTCGGGTTGCAACGCCCGGGCATCGGCTGGCTGAGCCCGCGCGTGGGCTGGCTGTGGGCGGCGGGGATGATCCTGGTGACGCTGTTCACGTTCCTCGTGTTCAGCGTCGCGTGGGCGGAGATCCTGAACGTGAGCACGAAAGAGAAGCTGCTCGAACAGCTGGGCGCCAACGAAGGCACGGGGCTGCTGCTGCTGAGCGCCGCGCTCACGTGCGTGGTGGCGCCGATCTGCGAGGAGTTCCTGTTCCGCGGCTTCATCTTCCGGGCGCTGTGCAACTGGCGGGGGGTGTGGCCGGCGGCGGTGATCACGGGCCTGCTCTTCGGCGGGATCCACGCGGGCTCGGCGCCGGCGGTCGATCTGATGCCGCTGGCGGCACTGGGGTTCGGGTTGTGCGCGCTGTACCGCTACACCGGCTCGCTGTACCCGTGCATCGTGGCGCACTCGCTGAACAACTGCCTCGCCTTCGGGGACCTGGAGGGTTGGGGGTGGCAGATACCGGTGCTGACGGTGTGCGCGCTGGCGGCGATCGCGCTGCTCGTCGTGGCGCTGCGGCGTGGAGGTGTGATCACCGCCCCCCCGCCGATCGTCGCCCCCACCAGATACGTCGCCCCAACCTCATAGGATCGAGGCGATGGTCGCCGCTCCTCCTCCCCCACAACCACCATCGCCGCCGACCTCGGTCGCGGGGCAGATGACGCTCGCGACCCAGCAGATCCGCGGCCACTCATCGTTCCTACTTACGGGCGAACGCCTCGTGGTGAGCGGCGTGGTGCGCCCGTTCGAGGCTGGGCAGAGAGTTACCGTGCGCTTTGCCTTGGATGGCCGCAGGGTCGCCACGAGCACGGTGAGCGTGTTTCCCGGGCCCGGCAGCGCAGGGCGCTTCCGCCTCGGCTACTCGAGCTCCAGGCCCGGGCTGGTACAGGTGAGCGCGACTCACTCCGCCTCTGCGCAGATGGCGGCGTTCAAGGCGAAGCCGGTGGACGTGCGGGTCGTCAACCCCAATATGGCCGAAGGCGCGCGCGGCCCGGGGGTGTGGCTGTTGCAGTCGCGGCTGAGCGCGCTGCACTACGCGGTGCCACTGAACGGCGTCTTCGACGAAGGGACCGGCCAGGCGGTGATCGCCTACCGCAAGCTGACGGGGCTCGAACGCACCCCCGACACGGACGCCCGGGTCTTCCAGCTGCTGCGGCGGGGGGCGGGCAGCTTCCAAGTGCGCTACCGGGAGGACGGCCGGCACGTCGAGGCCGACCTGGCCGCGCAGGTGCTCGCCGAGATCGAACCGGGTGGGCGCGTGCGGCGGATCTACACGATCAGCTCCGGCAAGCCCTCGACCCCAACCGTGCTGGGCCGCTTCCACGTCTACCTCAAGACGCCCGGGGTCAACTCGGAGGGGATGGTGGACTCCAACTACTTCATCCGCGGCTACGCGATCCACGGGTACCCGGAAGTGCCGACGTACGCCGCCAGCCACGGCTGCCTGCGGGTGCCGATCCCGGACGCCCCGGCGATCTTCGCGTGGGTGCAGGTCGGGACCCCCGTGGACGTGTACTACTAAGCCGCTGAGACGTTTGCTGGGCAAGCGATGCAAGGACGCACCGAGCGAAGTGTGCTTGAGCACACGAGCGAGGGAGGACGGCGCAGCGCGCCGCCCAGCGGGCGTCTCAGACCCTGACACGCAGTACGCGCGCCAGATAGCCGAGGCCGACCCCGTAGACGAGCAGCGCCATCAGCGTCCCCACCCCGCGAACCGCCCATTCGCTGTTGGAGTGAGCAGTGATCCCGGAGAACGGCGAGGTGAGCTCGCCGGCGACTTCGTCGATCGCTTCGTGCACAGCGCTCTCGTGCGCAGGTTGGGTGGTGGTCGTGGTTTCGCTCACCTTGTTCTGCTGATGGACGGAGGCTTTGCTGGTCTGCCCGATGGCGAAGATCGCGAAGGAGACGACCACGATCAGGCACACGATCCGCGAGGTCACCCGCAGGATGGCGGCGAGAGGGAAGAGCACGCGGGTGGCTGTCATCGGGGATCCCCTATTGGACGGTGGCGCTGAAACTGCGGCACTGACTACATCGGCAGCCAAGGGGCGGAGGATCAAGCTAGATTAGATCTTGCAGTGGACACGGTGGCCGAATCTACGAGCAGCCTCGGCGCTGCGCGCGCGCAACTGCTGGCGGACCTGCGCGAGCACGCGCTGGTGATCGGCGAGGTGACGCTCACAAGCGGCCGCACCGCCCAGTACTACGTGGATGCCAAGCGCGCGATCCTGCGACCGGGAACGTTTGCGGCGCTCGGCGTGTTGACAGCCGACCGGGCGCGTGTGTGCAGCGCAACGGCGGTGGGGGGGGTCCCTGTAAGCGCGATCCCCGTGGCGTGCGCGGCGCTCACGGCCGGAGTGGAGAAGGCGTTCATCGTGCGCAAGGAGCGCAAGGCGCACGGCCTGCAACGCTGGATCGAGGGCCCCGAGCTCACGCCGGGAGAGCGCTGCCTGATCGTCGAGGACGTGGTCACCACGGGAGGCTCCACGATCGAGGCGCTGGAGCGCGTGCGCAGCGAGGGCCTGACGGTGGCGGGCGTGGTGAGCGTGCTCGACCGCCTCGCGGGCGGAGGGGAGGCGATCCGCGCGGCGCTCGACGACGAGCAGGCACCCTACGTGGCGCTGAGCACGATCGACGAGGTCTACCCGGAGCGCCCGGACCGTTGATGGCCCCGACCCTGCCGGACCACCCTGCTCCCCCCAGCCTCCCGCTCATCAGGGAGGCGCGCGAGCGACGTCCCGGCGCTGCTCGAGATGTTCGCGGAACTGGCGGAGTACGAGCACCTCACGCACGAGCTGCGCGCAAGCGAGAAACAGCTGAGCGAGGCCCTGTTCGGCTCCCACCCGGCCGCGGAGGCGCTGATCGCCGACCGAAGCCGGGAGACACGCGCCTTTGGCGCGAATCCCCGTTTCGGCCAGCGCGACTCCCACGCGGCGATTGGGTACGCCCTCTACTTCCCCACCTTCTCGAGCTTCCTCGCCAGCACCGGCGTGTGGCTGGAGGACCTCTTCGTGCGCCCCGCCCACCGCCGCACGGGCGTAGGCCACGCCCTGCTCGCCGCCGTAGCCGCACGCCTGCGCGAGCGCGGCGGTACGCGCCTGGAATGGGCGGCGCTCGACTGGAACGAGCCCGCGCTGCGCTTCTACGCTGTCCTCGGCGCGCGCACGATGCCCGAGTGGATCACCCACCGTCTCGTCGGCGATGACCTTGACTACCTCGCCGGTGAGCACCCGCGGCGGTAGCCTTCGGAGCGGGTCCCGGCGTCGATCGGGCCTATTGCCCTCGTAGTCCAACGGATAAGACAACCGCCTCCTAAGCGGTGGATCCAGGTTCGACTCCTGGCGGGGGCACTGACTCTGTAGGCCCTGCAATCAAGCGATATTCGCCCCGATGTCTCGACAGCGACGAACTCCGCGAAGGTTCCGTTTTGGCCTCCAGTGCCCAATGGTGCCCAATCAGCGGTTCCGACGAGCGCTCACACGCGCTCTTTGGCGGCGCGGTCACGGTGATCATGGTTGGATGGCCGCGCCCGTGGGGCCGGGTGTTCCGATATCTCCCGCACCTGCACGAGCAGGTCGTCCTCGGCGGTCTCGACGTGTTCGACGGCCGGTGCAAGGAAGCGCTGTGCGACTGCTCCAATGACGAGCGTGGCGGTTCCGATGCCGACCAACATGACGAGGACGGCGATGATCTTGCCCTCGGTTGTCTTCGGCGTGATATCGCCGTAGCCAACGGTCGTCATCGTGGTGATGGCCCAGTAGACGCCGTTCCCAAAGGAGATGCCTTCCTCTGCGGCGAACCCGGCCCCGCCGACTATCGCCGTCAGCAACGCGAGTCCGACGGTTGCTCTGACACCCTCCAAGGAGAACACAACACGCGCCAGCGGCGCGAGTCTCAGCAGCCGGAACACCCGAAGCAAACGCAGCGCACGGATGCTCTGAATCGCACCTCCGATGAATGGCGGTGTCAGTACGACAATCGCAAGATCGATCGGATTCAGCAGCAGATACCGGACTCGATTCGGCGTGAGCGCAAGCAGGGCTGCCAGCTCTGCCAAGAACGCCAGCCAGATCAACCAGTTGAGCGTTTCTCCGAGCGTGTGTAACGGCTCGCTCACCTGGGAGAATTGAAGGATCGTCGTCGGGATGCTCAGGACTGCGGCGACCAGAAGCGGCTTTTCGAAGTAGTGGTGGACGATGGCCGTCCGCGTATCCCTCGTCGTGGTGTCCATCGTCTGTACTTTTCAACGGCACCGGATGGTGCCCTGCCGCAGTTGCCGCGCCGGATTCAGATGCTTGCGACAGTCCGAGGACTACGCTCGGCGGGGGCGTCGTGGTGTCCGTTCGCCCCGCTGCCGCCCGTTGCTTCCCGGCCGTTCAGCCAGTCGTCGGTAGCTGCGGCAGGCTTCTACCAATCATCTGGCCCTCGCTGCTTTGCTGGCTGGGCGAGCCCACGCGTCTGGCACCACTGCTTTGCGCTGGATAGCGAGCGCGCGGACGGAGGCTACTCACGCCGCTGGTCCGGACGAGACAGGAAAGTCCTCCCGGCGTCCGGCTTGATCTCGCATCCGATGAAAAGCAAGTACCGGAGAACCATCCGGAGGGCTAAGGAAACGGCGTTGATTTAGGCGTGGAGGACGCCGGCGGGGAGAAACCGCTCGAACGACTCGTGCGTCTGGAAGTAGCTGGAGTGGGTGCGCTTGATCGTCTCCAATGAGTCGGCGCTGAGCAGGACGACCTCCACGTCGGAGCGGCCCTGAGTGTCCTGCTCCGCCTGCTCGTACGCCTCCAGCGCGGCGTCGTAGTCCGTGCCGTAGGGCCGGACGTCGGCGTGAGCCGACGGGATGTCGTAGACGACTAGGAAGTGCTTGATGTCCGCTGGGCTCATGGTGTGGTGTCTTCCTCGCGGGGAAGGGTCTCTCTGATCTTCGCATACTGTTCGTTGAGCGTCGCCGCCAGCTCCTCGGGAAGCGTCTCGCCACGGTCGAGGAACGCGAAGGCGTCGGAGACGGCGACGTAGTACGCATGGATCTCGGCGGCGCCGGCTCCGAACTTGAGACCGACACCGATCTGCCGGCCGTCCTCCTCGACCTGGTTAGCCCACACATCCTGGAGGACGGTGCGCAGCTGCACCTCTACCGGATAGCCGCCGCGACGGACAATCAGGTGCAAAGCGCGGTAGCCCGAGGGCTTCGGTTCGGCGATGTAGTCGCGGACCCGGATGATCGTCCACGTCTTGCGTAGGCGGCGGCTCACCGCGTAGACGTGGTGCAGGCTCGGAAGCAGGGCGCGGACGCCGCCGATGTCCTGCATCTGCGTGACCTGCATCTTGGGCTCGCGTGCGAGCTTGTCGATGATCGTGGTCCACCGCTTCAGTCGCTGGGCGACCTCGACCCGGCCGCCGACGCCGCCTTCCTCCTTGTCCACGTGGTAGCGGAGGTTCGCGGCGACGTTGGAGAGTGGGCGGGCGTGCAGGGTTCGCCACCACCTCACCGCCTGGAAAGCCAAGACGATCTCCTCCGGACCGATCGCCTCGGCCGCTCGATCAGCACCGAGGCGCGACGTTGCCTCTGCGACACCCAGAAGGACCCGGCCAGCCCGATTGACCTGACCCTTGGAGAAGGGCGGCTCGACGGCGGGTTGAGACCGCACATCTCGTCTCGGGCTCATCGCCGCAGCCTACGGCCTACTTGCGACGGCACCGATCCCCGCCGTCTGCGTTTGGGCACCAGCGGCCATCCAGTTCCCAAACCCAGCCAAATCGCGCTCGATCCCGCATCATCCGCGACGGGGTGAAGAGACCGAATCCCCTGTAACCGCCCGTAGATCGGTCATCTGGGGAACCGTTCGTCCGTGTCCTCCTAAGCGGTGGATCCAGGTTCGACTCCTGGCGGGGGCATACAGTCGAAAGCCCTGCATTGAGCGCGATTTAGGTAAGCGTTCAGTTGGTTGGGGGACATAATCTGGCAGCGTCGAATACGGCCGTGTGGATCGTGCTGAGGCGGAGGCCATTTACGACGCGGGGCGTGAGGTCGTTGTCGAGGTTCTCTTGCGGATGGACCGGCCGACCGGCTCGTAGTCGCCGTGGAGCACATCGGGATCGAGGTCGTAGCCGTTCGGCCATACGACGGTGCCAAGCTCGGGATCGACGCTCACCTGGCGGATGCGCCTCGTACTCCCCGTAGCGTGCGTGGAAGTGGGGCGGCGCGTGATCGCTGCTGTACATCGTCACGTTGTGGTGCCCATCGTCTGTACTTTTCAACGGCACCGGATGGTGCCCTGCCGGTAGTCGGGCCGGATCCTCGACCTGGTTCGCCCACGCGTCCTGGAGGACGGTACTGCCGATTGTGCGCCACGGAGTCGCTGTCAATCGCCCCGAGGCACCCTAGGATCTTGTGGCTCGACTTAGAGCGTACGAACTTTGAGATGCGAGCTCGAAGCGGGCGCATAGCCCGTTCCGTGCACCAAGGCGCGTAGGGTCAGTCGTTTGTGACGAAACCGAGCGGGGATCTTGTATGCGACTGTTGGGTTGGCGGCCGTGCCGACACCGATCGTTTGCCACGAGCCGCGGCCTTTGATTTGCAGTTCGATCTGAACCGCCGGATCGCCAATCGCCTTCCCTTCCAAGTTGTGGACAGTGACCGGGAGGGTGCCTTTGCTACGAAGGACGTTCGTGAAGGGCAGGGAGACCCCGAGGGCGTGGGTGACGATCACCGTGAAGTTGTAGGGCCCGGGTCCATAAGGAGGCTCGCATATCGCGTTGTGGGCCACAAAAGGCAGCACGCCGCTGGTAGTAGTCTCGCTGAACGTGAATTCGCCCTTTCCGTTGCTGCTAATGGGTTCTGTCAGGAACGCCCTCGCTTTCGTGAAGTTGAAGTCGGTGGTGCCGATCGGGTAGATTTCGATCGAGGTCTGCGGCACAGCTTCCCAGGTGATCACGAACTTGTCGCCGACCACAGCGTTTAGCGCCCAGAAGGATTCGAAGTCTGTGCGGTGGCCGGTGTCGCAGTTTTCGTTGTTCCACTGATGTCCGTTGAGCGTGTTTCCGAACTCCTGCTGGCCGAAAACAATCACAGGCGCTGACGCGATCGAGGTGCCTTCAGCCCAGGCGGCGGGGGCAAACGCGAGGGCGGACACGAGTAGGATGCTGGCAGCAAGACGGCTCAAAGTGGCTCCTTCATGGTTCATCCAGCCTTCGCTGGAGATTCGTACGTAGGCGTAGTGGCGGGGCTCCGATCGATGTGCCGTCGAGGGAAGGGGTCACGCTGCACCCTCGTCGGTAGCTAGAAACGTAGCAAACGGTCGCGCTACGTGCACCGGAGGCCAGGGCACGCCCTGCAATCGGAAGCGGACACGCGTGCCCACAAGGCTGACCGGTGCCCAGAGCCCCGGTCAGCCGTTATGGTGCAGTCGTCAACTCCTATAGTTCACGGAATAATTTCAAATTCTCTGGTTGTCACCTGAGAATGGCTTCCGAGAATTGAGCTGAGCTTTCCTTCCGCTGTGTTTTCCTTGCTGGCGGAAACACTCGCGCCAAAGGCGGTCGCCTTGTTTTCTTGGCCTCCAGATACAGATGAGTAGGTCCCCGTTGGGTGGTTCGATACTCCACCCAGGACGGTCTGGAAGGATACCTTCGACCTTGTTGCCTTTGCCGCCAGCTATACCGCCGTAGTTTGAGTGCGCCTTGTTGCCATCGACTGTGCCATTGGTTTTCCCGCAAGGTCCGGCGCGAGTGTGGCTCACCCCTCCAACAGCAGCGTCACCGGCCCGTCGCCCACCATTTCGACCTCCATGTGCGCGCCGAACACGCCGCGCTTGGCGGCGGCCGCGTCGCAGAAGTGCTCGTACAGCGGCTCGGCGTGCGCGGCTGCGCTGGCGCCGGCGAAGCTCGGGCGGTTGCCCTTCCCGGCGTCCCCGTACAGGGTGAACTGGCTGACGCACAGGACCTCGCGTTCGCCGAGTGGCTCGTTCATGCGGCCTTCGGCGTCTGCGAACACGCGCAGCGCGCGCACTTTCTCGGCGAGGCGCTCGGCCGTGGCGGGCACGTCGTCGTGGGTGATGCCCAACAGCACGAGCAGTCCGGGGCCGATGCTCGCCACCTCGCGACCCTCCACGCGCACCGCGGCGCGGGTGACTCGCTGTACGAGGGCTCGCATCGCGTCAGAGTAGGCCGTCGGTGGGCCTGGTCCGCCGGCCGCTGCTCTGTGCCTGCCCGCGGGAGTCGCGCCTCCCCGCGGGCGACCGCTACGTCTCAGGCGATCGACTCCGCCGCCATGGACCCCTCGCCGATGCGGCCCGTCAGCCACGGGGTGAGCTCCTCGGCGGGAGCGGGGCGGGAGATCAGGTAGCCCTGGCCGGTGTCGCAGCCCATCGCCGCGAGGCGCTCGCACACCTCGGCGGTCTCGATGCCCTCTGCGACTACGTGCAACTCGAGGTGGCGGGCCAAGTCGATCGTGGTGCGCACGATCGCCTCGTCGCGGGGGCTCTCGCACATCGGGGTGACGAACGAGCGGTCGATCTTCAGCTCGCCGACGGGCAGCTTCGCGAGGTAGGCGATCGAGGCGTTGCCGCTGCCGAAGTCGTCGATCGACACCCCCACGCCCCCCGCGCGCAGCGCCGCCAACACGCCCACCGCCGTGGCGGGGTCGGCCATCGCGGCGCTCTCGGTGACCTCCACGGTCAGCGTCGAGGCGGGGACTGCGTGGCGCTGCAGGAGCGCTCCGATCTGCTCGGGCAACTCGGGGTCGTGGAGGTTGCGCGCGGAGAGGTTCACCGACATGCCTAGGTGCAGGCCCGCCTCGCGCCACTGCGCGGCCTGGCGCAGGGCGAGGTCGATCACGTGCAGCGTCACCGGGCCCACGAGCGCCGTCTGCTCGATCAGCGAGATGAACTGCAGCGGCGGGATCATCCCGCGCTGCGGGTGGCGCCACCGCAACAGCGCCTCCACGCCCGTGACGCGCCCGGTGCGCAGCGCGATCTGGGGCTGGTAGAAGAGCGTGAACTCCCCCCGCTCTAAGGCGGGCCTTACCTCACCCAGCAGCGCCAGCCGCTCGGCGCCCGAGCGGTCGTGCTCGGGCGAGTACACCTCCACGCTGCCGCGCCGCGTCCGCGCGCGGTCGAGCGCCATGTCGGCGCGCTGCAGCAGCTCGTCAGCGTCCCGCGCGTGGTCGGGCGCGAGCGCGATCCCGATGCTCGCCTCGACGTTCAGGGCGACCCCGTCGAAGGCGACCGGGGCCTGCAGCGCGGAGTGGACTGTGCTCGCGACTGCCACCGCGTCCGCGACGGGGTGGGTGGGGGTGCGGATTTGGGGGTGGAGGATCGCGTACTCGTCGTTGCCCAGTCGCGCCAGCACCGTGTCGGGGTCCAGCTGCGCCCGCAGGCGCGCCGCCACCTCGCGCAGCACCGCGTCGCCGGCGCCGTGGCCGAGCGTGTCGTTGATCTGCTTGAACGCGTCGAGGTCTAACAGCAGCACCGCCACCGCTCCTGCGCCCGCCCGCGCGCCGAGGGCCTGCGTGGCGCGCTCGCGAAACAGCGTGCGGTTGGGTAGCCCCGTGAGCGGGTCGTAGCGGGCGAGGCGGTCGTTCTCCTGCGCCTGGCGGCGCAGCCGCTTCGATGCCGAGGCGACGATCCGGTACAGGATCGCCCACAGCAGCGCGAGGCCGAGGCCCACCACCAGCGCGATCGTGCGCTCGTCGTGGCCGATCGCGGCGGCGATCGGCTTGTAGCTCAGGTATATCTCGAACGCCCCGGCCGGCGGGCCCGCACGGGAGAAGCGCAGGGGCACGTACACCTCCACCAGCCGTCCCAACCCAACCTCGCTGGCCGTCTCGCTGTGGAGGCTGGGCGTCACCACCTCGGCGGGGTCCGGCTCTCCGGCGAGCGCGTCCTGCAGGTCGTTGTCGCCCTCCGCACCGGGGCTGCGCCCGATCAGCGCGTGGTCGTCGGAGTACACGATTCGGCCTCGGTTGTTCCATATCTTGATCCGCGCGAGGTCGCTCGTCACCGACCGCGCGCGCAACTGCTCGTCGAGGGCATGGATCCCCTGCGCGCTGAGCCCGTCGCGCAGGTCGCGGGGGGTGAGGCGGGGCTGGATCCCCAGGCGCGCCACCAACTGCGCGGACTGACCTGAGTCGGCGAGGGTGCGCTGCACGATCTGCGTCTGCAGTACCTTCGCGAGCACGAGCCCGAGCACGATGATCGGTACAAGGCTCAACAGCGCGACCTGGCCGGTCAGGCTGAGACGCGCGCGCCGTCGTGGCATGTACCCTTACTCGGCAGCTTTTCCCATAATCTGAAGTGCGGACGCCTTCGGCCCATGTGCCTCGCATCGCGAAGGCATCGGCCGCATCCATACGTGCGTCGCTACCCGATCCGCACTCAAGCATGAGAGCCCGCCGGCGCAGGCGGGCTCGGTTGTGGCAGGTGCGCGCGCTCGACGCACCGCGCGTGGGAGAGAGGCTCGCCGGGACGGGGCTGGGCGCCAGGTGGGACACCGCCTGCGCGGGCTCACTCCGCTTGAACCCCTCCCCCCAAATCCTCCTCCTCCTCATCCCCCTCGTACAACGACTCCCCGGCGAGCTGCCTGCCCTTGGCGCTCCACAGCTTGACCTCCACCAGGTCGTGACGGTAGTCGTCGGGGGCGATCAGCGTGAAGCGGTTCTCGATTAGCTCGCACTGGTCCACTGTGACCTCGCCGAGCTCCGCCGTCACCACGGCGCCGCTGGCCACCATTGGGCGGCCCCATATCAGCGTCATCGCGGCCTCCGCGCCGCCGTGGCCCCGCCAGCGGCCGATCACCTCGTCGCACAAGTCGAGGCTCCACTGCGGGTTCGCCGCGGCGGTCTCGTCGGTGAAGTCCGCGTGTGCCGTGAAGTCGCTCGGCTCGCCCTCCTCCTCGCCTCCGGGCACGTACCGCACGTAGCCGTACAACTCGTACCCCCCGGAGGTGCTCGCGGTCGCTGGCACGTACGTGCGCCCGTGCCAACTGCGATCGGGGTACCACGCGATCTCCCCCGGCTCCCCCACGTCCTCCTGCGCCTGCTCCAGCTCCAGGCACGCCGCGAGCCACTCCTGCGCCAGGCGCTCCGCCCAGCGGCCGTATGGCAGACCCTCCTGGGGCGGCTCCGCGGCGTACCGCGGGATGAAGCGCTCGACTGGGGGCATCGAGGCAGGGTATCGGAGCCCGCCCCCACGCAAGTGGGCTGCTACCCCGCGGGGGTTCGTCTCTACGTTGGCGGCGCGGTTGCGCGTGTGCGTGCGCGAGACCCTCCGAGTTGCAGTGCCACCTGCGCGCAGGCGCGGTGGCTCACCGCAGGCGCGGTGGCTCACGCCTCCCGCAGGATCGCCGCGGCGTCCTCGGGGGCGACGATGTTGAGGTTCACCCCGGTGGCGAGCTCCAAGCCCGCGAGGTGGGTGAGGCGCGGCATGACGTCGATCCTCCAGCAGAACCGCTCCGCCCCCCGCGGCGCTGTGCGCACCCACAGGTTCAGCGGCGGGCTCGTTCCGAGGTGGCGCGCGAGGCGGCGCAGGCCGTCGTGCAGGAGCGCCGCGCCCGTGGGGCCCTCCTCCTCGAAGCGCGCGCGCGGGCGGCGGGGGGCGAGCATCAGCTGGAAGGGCACCCGCGAGCCGTACGGGGCCATCAGTACCGCCTCCTCGTCGATCGCCACCACCCGCTCCCCCCTGCGCACCTCCTCGGCCACGAGGTCACCGAGCAGGTCGCTACCCACCGTGCGCGTCGCGTACGCCCCCGCGCGCTCGCGCTCGCGCGCCACGTCGGCCGGCACGAAGTCCAGGGCGTACAACTGCGCGTGGGTGTGCGGCAGCGACGCTCCCGCCTCGCGGCGCTCGTTGACGATCAGCTGCGAGTACGCACAGCCCGCGTGGGTGCGCATCCGCTCGCGCCACACCTCCACCGCGGCCGCCACCTGCTCGGTTGGCAGCTCCGCGAGCGAGTACACCGACTGGGGCGCGTTGACGATCACCTCGTGCGCGCCGCTCGCGGGCACCGCGGTGAACAGGTCGGGGCGGGAGTCCTGCTGCTGGCCGAAACGGGGATGCGAGTCGTAGGCGAGTGTCTCCCGGCTTCGGTCGAAACGGGGATGCGAGTCGTAGGCGAGTGTCTCCCGGCTTCGGTCGGGCGGCCTCGCCGCGCGGTCGGGGCCCTCGGGGGTGAGCGCGGGGTACAGGTTGGGCACCACCCGCACGCGCCACCCGGGCGAGTCCGGGGGACCGCCGCCCGGCCGCAGCGCGTACAGCTCGGGCGGAGTACGGTCCTCGTGACCCTCCGCGAACGGGTCTCCCTCGGGGTCGATCGCCTCCGGCGGTGTGCACCGCGGCTCGCCCCCCGGCCTCCTGGAGCGCTCTCCCGCCACGATCGTCTTGTGCCCGCTGAGCGGGTCCACGCGGATCTCAGGCAAGGCTCGTTCCCTGGACGCTGTGCGCGGCAGGCGGGGCTTGGCGGAGGGTGGGGTGAAGTCTGCGGCTCACGCGCCCAGGGCGTAGCGTTCGACGTCGCGTTCGAGCTTCGCGGTGCTGGGGTAGGCGCCCTGGCGGATGTATTTTTCGCCGTGGCGGTCGTAGAAGACGGTGACGGGGATGAACGTGGAGTCCGTGACTTCGACCCCGACTTGGCCGCTGGGGTCGTAGTAGCTTGGGTAGCTCACCGGGAAGGAGCGCAGGAACTCGAGCCCGTTCTCCCGGGGAATGTCGCCGGAGTCGATCCCGATGAACGCCACCCGGCGCCCGAGGTTTGCGGCGGCGCGCTGGAAGGCGCCGAACTCCGCCCTGCAGGGCTGACACGTGGAGGCCCACTTGTTCACCACTACCGGCCACCCCTTCAGTGCGCGCAGGCGAGCCCGCAGCGCCGCCGCGCCTCCCCCCACCAGCTCGTTCGCCTGGGCGTGCAACGCCGCCAGTGGCGCGGGTGAGCCGGCCAGCCGCGCCTGCATCTGGGCGGGCGTGAGTTGCGCGACGGCCGCCGTCCCGGGGGCGCTCGAGCTCCCCGCGAGCTGGACGAGGCCGACCGCGAGCAGCGCCGCGATTGCGAGCGCGCCGGCGAGTACGAGCAGGCGCGTGGGGGCCGAAACCATCCGAAAACCCTCTCAGATCGCTTGCTTATGCCCCTTTGCGGGGGTCCAGGGGTTTTGCGGATGGTTCATAGCGGTAAGGGTGCCAGATCGGCGCCCGGCCGCGCCCCCCCTTCAATCCCGCCGCGGAGTGCTATATCCTGAAAGAACCCAGAGCCGAGTTGCTCAGGGTTACCCAGGGGTCTGTCGGCAGGTGCCGGCGCTCCGAGCCACGCAGATCTGTTCTGCGGCGGCTCCGTCTCGAAGTCCAGAGCCTCCATGGCCGAGTCCACCCCAGTGGCCCTCGCGGCCGCGTCCATTCCAAGCTCCGCCGACCTCGCGCGTGCGGAGAAGTTTGTGCACGAGCGGTTCGTGCACGAGGGCGAGGACGCCGCGGTGGCGCTGGCTTGGGTGGGCGGGTCCCCAACCCCCCGCCGTCGCGCGCTGGATGCGGCGCTCGGCGAGCTCGACCACCAGTTCAAGTACCCCTCGACGGCGTGGCGGCGGCAGTTCTCGCTGCTGTTGGGCCTCGAACGGGTGCTCTCCGAGGAGGAGCCTGTGCTGGCCGACGGCACGGTGCTCTCCGCGCACCAGGTGGACGCCCTCTCGGGGACCCTCACGGCGCTGCTGGCGGAGGCATCCGATTCGGGAGACGCTCGCATCCCCGAATCGGCCAGCAGCGCGGGCAACGGCAGCGGCAACGGTCGCACCACGGCGATGGCCTCGCCCGAGCTGCTGGCCTCGGCGGCGATCCTGGGCCCGGACGTGGCACGCGCGAACGGCTCGGATGGCAGCCCCGGTCCCGCCCATCCTGCGGCGGGGGGAGATGACGAGGATCGGGACGCCGAGCGGGAGCGCGACTCGGAGCACGCCGACGCGGAGGTTGAGGAGGAGGCCGAGGAAGAGGAGGAGCTGGGCGACCTCGAGGACGAGCTCGAGCCGCTCCCGGAGGTCGAGGAGTCCGAGGAGGAGCCGGAGGGCGAGGAGGAGCCCCGGGATTGGGTGGACGAGGACGAGGAGGAGGCGCTCGCCGACCAACCGGAGGACCCCAACGCGGCGAAGCGCTTCTGGTTCGAGCACGCCACCGGCGCGGGCAAGACGGTGGCGGCGTTGGGCTTCGTGGAGGGCTCGCAAACAGGGGGCATCCTGATCCTCACCCACCGGCGCAACCTCGTCGACCAGTTCCTCGGCGAGCTGCGCGCGCGCGGCTACTCGCGGCGCATCTCCCGGCCGCTGTACATGGGGGAGGACTCGACGAAGGGCCCCGTGTCGGTGGAGACCTACCAGTGGTTCGTGCGCAACGCGGGGCGCATCTCCTCCGCCTACACGATCGTGATCTGCGACGAGGCGCACACCGCGCTGGGGGAGAAGACCTCCGGTGCGATCCGCGCGTGGACGGGCCCGATCTTCATCGGGATGACCGCCACGGGGGCGCTGATCGCGCGCCACGTCACCGACCTGTTCCCCACCCAGACCTCTCGCTTCGACCTCGCCCAGGCGGCGCGCCGGGGGGTAATCTCACCGCTGCGCTGCGTGCGCATCCCGCCGGGCGTGGGGGTGCGCACGATCGCGAAGGTACCGCTGCGTCGCGGGGAGGTGGACATCGAGTTCGACCAGGACGAGCTCGCGCAGCTGCTCGACCACCAGCCCTTCAACCTGGCGATGGCCAACCTCTACAAGACCCGCTTCAACGGGGTGCCCGGGGTGGTGTACGCGGCGGGGGTGCGCCACGCCTACAACCTCGCCGAGGCGTTCCGCGCGGAAGGCATCAAGGCGCAGGCGGTCTCCGGCGAGACCCCCAAGCGCGAACTCGCGGGGGTCTTGGCGCGCTACGAGCGCGGGGAGATCGACGTGCTGATCAACGCGCAGCTACTGGCCGAGGGGTGGAACTCCCCGCGCGCTACCGTCTGCGTGCACCTCGCGCCGACCGCGTCCAAGCGCATCTACCAGCAGCGCGTGGGCCGTGTCACCCGCCGCCACCCCGGCAAGGAGGCGGGGCTGGTGGTCGACTTCGTGCACCCCGCCACCAAGCACGACGACCCCGTCGTGACGCTGCACTCGCTGCTCGACCGCGACGTGTACCGCGGCGGGGCGATCGTCGTCGGCCCCGTGCGCCGCGGCCGCGGCCGGCGGATGCGGGTCGAGCGCCGCGTGCTGCCGGTGTGCGCGGAGGAGGAGCGGCGCTTTGAGGTCTTCGAGCGCGAGCTGTGGCGGATCGCGGTGGAGCACCTCGACTACGGCGAGCAGCACGTGTGGGCGGCGCTCGCGGGCGCGCGCGTCTCGGCGACCGGCTGGCGCCGCGCGCGGGCGATGCTGCACTTCGACCGCGGCGGAGAGCTCAAGAGCCGCTTCCTGATCACCGCGGTGCAGCGCAACAAGTCCCCGCAGCTGCGGCTGCGCGCGCTCGCGGACATCGCGGCGGGCCGCGACGCGGACGCGTTCGACACTGCGATCGACGTAATCGGCGCCTGGCCACGCGAGGAGCGCCGCGAGGCCTCGAAGATCATGCTGCGCGCGCTGGTAGAGCGGCGCATCGGCCGCCGCGACCAGGCGTCCGCGTGGATCTGGCGCCTGGCGGAGTACACGCGCGAGCAGCACGAGGAGTACGCGGTGCAGCGCTGGCCGGAGACCAAGCGTCTGCTGGGCCTGTTGGTGAACTCCTCCGGCGGCGCCCACGCGCGCAACGCGCGCCGCTTGATCCACGCCTCGCGCAAGCAGGACCGCCGGCTCGCCGCGGCGCTGCTGGCGGCGGCGCTGGCGCACACCCCGGAGGCCGAAGAGGCGCTGCGCGGCGCGCGCACGCGCATGGCGCGCAAGCCCCCCGCGCTCGCGCGCGAGCTTTTACGCAACTTCCCCAAACGCCGTGCGCGCAACACCAAGCGCAAGCGCAAGGCGCCGAAGTCCGGGGCTCCAGGAGCCCAAGAGCAAGTCGCGGTCTCAGCGGCGGTGCCGAGCGCTGCGCGGGCGGAGAACGGGGCGGGAGCGGAGAGCGGCGCGGATGTGAAGCGCGGCGCGGAGGCGGAGAACGGGGCGAAGGCGTCGGGTGGCGCGAGGTCGTCAGGCCGGCCGGAGTCGTCACGCCGCGCGAAGCCGTCGGACGATGGAACGAAGGCGGGTGCGAAACGCAGCCGCAGGAAAGCGAAAACGAAAGCAGCCTCGACCGCGGCGGGCGGAGGCGCGCAGGGGGAGGCCGACTCCGAGGGTTAGCCGATCGCGAGGTGTACCTCGCCCGCGTCGAGCGCCGCGCGACCGCCACCTGGGAGTCTCACGACGAGCCGCCCTTCGCCGTCGATGCCCTCGGCGCGCCCGCGGCCCTTGGCCCAGGCAACATCGCGTCCACACAGGGCATCCCGCGCGCGCCACGCCTCCAGGATCTGCGCCGCCGGCTCGCCAAGGCGACGTTCGAGGGCCGCGAGCAGCCGGCCCAGCAGCGGCTCGATCGCCTCTGGCGGCTGGCCTAGAGTGGCGGCCGTGTCTCGTAGCTCGGTTGGCAGTTGCTCAATGCGCACCGCCACATTGAGTCCAATGCCGAGCACCGCCCACCCCTCCTGCGGGCGGCCCTCGATGAGGATGCCGGCGAGCTTGGCGAGAGTCTGACTGGAGACGAGGGGCCCGACCGAAGCCGGGAGACACTCGCCTTCGGCTCGCATCCCCGTTTCGGCCAGCCGGTCTGCGGCCGGCTGCGCCACCCTCGTGGCGCGCACCACCACGACGTCGTTAGGCCACTTGACGCGCGTCTCGGCCCCGGCGACATCGCAAGCGGCCACCGCGGCGATCAGCGGGAGCAGCGGCGGGGGATCTCGCAGCAGCAGCGACATCAACAGCGCGCTGCCGGTTGGCGCGCTCCAGCGCCGCCCCTGCCTGCCGCGCCCGGCAGTCTGCTCGGCGGCGGTCACGAGCGTCCCGTGGGGTGCCCCCGCGAGCGCCAGTGCGCGGGCGCGCTCGTTGGTCGAGTCGGTGCGGCGCAGGTGCAGGCGGGGATGGCCGAGCGGGGCGCTCACCGGGGATCCTCTTTTGAGGAGCGGCCTCCGGCCGCCGGCTGCGTACGCGCGGGGAGCCCGCGGCGGGTGGCCGTGCCGGACAGGGCTCGCTCAACCCACCCGCGCGGTGGCATCCGCGAGCAGCGCATCGACGAGTCCCTCGATGTCGTGGCGGGGCGCCTCGACGTGGGGCTCGAGGCCGTGCTCGCGCAGGGTGGCGCTGGTGACGGGGCCGATCGAGACGATTCGGGTTCCCGCGGAGAGGCCGGCGGTACCGCCGGCGGCCTCCAGGAAGAAGCGCACGGTGGAGGAGGAGGTGAAGGTGATGTAGTCGGCCTCCCGGGCGGCCGCCAGCGACCACTCGGAGAGCGGCTCGGCGACGGTTTCGTACAGCGCCAGCACCTCCACCTCGACGCCGCGGGCGCGCAGCGCGTCGGGGAGCACGTCGCGGGCCTCGCGGGCGCGCGCGATCAGAGCGCGGTGGATGGGCAGCTCCGCGAGCGCCTCCACCAGCGACTCCGCCACGAAGCGCTCCGGGACGATGTCCGCGGCGATCCCGTGCTCGGCCAGCGCGCGCGCGGTGCTCGGGCCGATCGCCGCCACGTGCGTGCGGGCCAGGGCGCGCGTGTCGAGGCCGGCCGCCGCGATGCGATCGAACAGGCAGGCGACTGCGGTGGGGCTCGAGAGGCAGATCAGGTCGTAGGCGGAGGGGTCGAGCGGGGGGAGGGTGGGATCGGATACCGGGCGGGTGCGGATAACCGGGGCCTGCACCACCCGGGCTCCGAGCTTGCGCAGCCGGTGAGCCACACCGCTGGCCTGGGCGCGCGCGCGGGTGACGGCCACCGTGCGCCCGCTCAACGGGAGCGACGGCAACCAGGCGAGCTGCTCGGCGAGCTCGGCCACCGGACCGACGACGGTGATCGAGGGCGCCCGCACCCCCTCGGCGCGCGCCACCTCCGAGATCGTGGCCAACGTCCCGGTGATGGTCCGCTGGTCGGGCAGCGTGCCGCGTTCGACCACCGCGGCGGGCTCCGACGCGCGCCTGCCGGCGGCGACCAGGGAGGCGGCGATGTGGGGGAGCTGGCGCACGCTCATGTAGAAGACCAGCATCCCCGGGAAGGCCGCGAGGGCCGCCCAGTCGAGGTCGGTCTCGTCTTCCGCATCGCCCGGCCCCCCGGTCCCCGACGGCTTTCCATCGCCCGGCCCCCCGACCCCCGACGGCTTCCCAACGCCCGACGGCTCCCCGCCGCCGGCGACGTGCTCGGCCGCTGCGCCGCGACCCTCCGCGCGGGTGTGCCCGGTGACGAGCGCCACCGCGGTGGAGAGCCCGCGGTGGGTGACGGGGATGCCCGCGTAGGCGGGGGCGGCGACGCCCGCGGTGACGCCCGGCACCACCTCGAACGGGATGCCCGCCGCGCGCAGCGCGAGCGCCTCCTCGCCGCCGCGCCCGAACACGAACGGATCGCCGCCCTTCAGCCGCACGACATCCCTGCCCTCCCGCGCGCGCGCCACCATCAACGCCTCGGTCTGCTCCTGCGGCACCGACTGCCCGCCGCCCTCCTTGCCGACGAACAGCAACTCGGCGTCGGCGCGCGCGTCCTCCAGCGCCTCCGCTGGGATCAGGCGGTCGTAGAGGATCACGTCGGCCTGCGCGATCAACTCACGCGCGCGCACGGTCAACAGCCCCGGGTCGCCCGGCCCAGCGCCGACGAGGTACACGCGCCCGGTCTCAGGCGTGCTCAACTGCCAGCTCCTCCGCCCGGCGCAGCAGCTCGTCGCCGACGAGGTACACGCGCCCGGTCTCAGGCGTGCTCAACTGCCTGCTCCTCCGCCCGGCGCAGCAGCTCCCCCGCGCCGGCGCTCTCCAGGCGCTCGGCCACGCGGCGCCCGAGTGCCTCGGGGTCGTAGAAGCCGCCGAGCAACTCGTCGCTCACCCACGCGGAGCCGTCGGGGAGGCCCACCCACGCGCGCAGGTGCAGGCAGCCGCAGCCGTAGTCCAGCGCGAGCGCGCCGAGCGGCGTGTTGCAGCTTGCCCCGAGCGCGTGCGCGACGGCCCGCTCGGCCCGCAGGCAGGCGAACGCCTTCTCATCGGTGATCGCGACCACGGCCTCCCGCGTCCGCTGATCCTCAGCGCGTCCCTCCAGCGCGAGCGTGCCCTGGCCGGGGGAGGGCACGAAGCGGGCGGGGTCGAGCACCGCGGCGGCCTCGGCCTCGCGGCCGAGGCGCTGCAGACCGGCGCGGGCGAGCACGAGCGCGTCGCAGCCGCCTTCGCCGAGCTTGCGCAGGCGGGTGTCGACGTTGCCCCCCACCGCCACCACCTCCAGGTCCTCGCGCGCGGCGCGCAACTGGGCGGCGCGGCGCACGCTGCTGGTGCCCACGCGCGCGGCCGGCGCAAGCAGCTCCAGGCCGGCCGGTGGGGTCCCCTTGTCAGGGTGCTCCGAGGAGCCCACCATGCACAGCACGTCCTCGGGCGCCGCGCGCGGGGGCGTACCCCACAGAGCCAGGCCGTCGGCCAGCTCGCCTGGGACGTCCTTGGCGGAGTGCACAGCCAGGTCGATCTCTCCGTCTGCCAGCGCGCGCTCCAGCTCGAGCACCCAACGTGACTTGTCGCCGGCGGCGTTCCCGTCCCCGGCGGTCGAGATCGTGATGAGCTCCGCCCCGCCCATCATCTGGGCGACGAGTCGCGCCTGGGCGAGCGCGAGGGTCGAGCCGCGCGTCCCGATCCGCATCAGCTCCGCTCCTACGGGCCCTTGCGACGACGCCGCTGCAGGTCGTGCACCTCGGCGAGCTCCGTGGGGGCGTCGCCCCCGAAGGCCTCCTCCTCCGCGTCGTCGTCGCGCAGGCCGAAGAGCTCGCGCACGAGCTGCAGGCTCGCGTGGCTGCGAGCCTCCGAGAGGCTGCGCAGGCGGATCGTGGGCTCGTGCAGGATGCGGTTGGCGATCGAGCGCGCGAGCGCGTCGATGCGCACGAGGTCGCGCGGCGACGCCGACTCCCAGCGACCGTCGTTCTCGCCGAGCACCTGTTCCACGATCGTGTCGCCGTGTTCGCGCAGGGCGGAGACCGTCGGCAGTGCCTCCAGCTGGCCGAGCCACCCCGCGAAGCGGTGGATCTCCTCCTCCACGATCTCCTCCGCCAGCGGCACCTCGCCCGCGCGGGTGTCGAGGTTGCGTGCTACGACCGCCTGGAGGTCGTCGATGTCGTACAACGTCACCCCCTCCAACTCGCCGCACCGCGCCTCGATGTCGCGGGGCACCGCGATGTCGATCAGCAGTAGCGCGCGGGTGGGCGGGTTCCTATTCCGCCGGCCTAGTACTAGCTCGAGCTCCTCGCGCCCGACGATCGGGTGGGGGGAGGAGGTAGAGGACACCACGATGTCCGCCCGCGTCAGCTGCTCGGGCAGCCCGTCGAGGCCGACGACCGAGCCGCCGAAGCGCTGCGCGAGGCTGCGCGCGCGGTCGGCGTGGCGGTTGGCCACGAAGATCGTGCCCGCTCCCTGGTCGGCGAGCGCCTGCGCGGTCAGCTCGCTCGTCTCGCCCGCCCCGAGGATCACCACGTGGCGCTCGCGCAGGTCGCCGAGCACTTCGCGTGCGAGGCCGACCGCCACCGAGGGGACGCTCACGCGGCTCGCGCCGATCCCCGTCTCCGCGCGCACCCGCTTGCCGGTGCTCAGCGCCGCGCTCCACAGGCGGTTGGAGAGCGGCCCCGTGCAGCCCGCCCGCAGGGCGGCCTCGAACGCGCGCTTGACCTGCCCCTGGATCTCCGCCTCGCCCACGATCATCGACTCCAGGCCGGCCGTCACGCGGTAGAGCTGGCGGGCGGCGTCGCAGTTGTGCGGCGAGTAGATCTCCCGCGCCAGCTCGGCCGGGTCGATGTCCGCGTGGTCCGCAAGCATCTCAAGCGCCTCCGCCTCCGCGCGCGCGGGGTCGCCCACGACGAGGTACAGCTCGGTGCGGTTGCACGTGGAGAGCGCCACCGCCTCGCGCACCTCGGCGGTCTGGGTCATCTGCTGGGCCAGCTCCACCGCTTCGGACTCCGTGAACGCGAGGCGCTCGCGCAGCGCGACCGGCGCGGTCTTGTGCGAGATGCCGAGCGCCACGAGCTCGCTCATGCGTGCGTCGTCTCCATGCGGATGGCTGTCTCCCCGTCCCCCGGCGCATCATCGCGCGCGTCTTTCCGCTCGGCGGGCGGGCGTTCGGAACGCTCCAGCAAGTCCCCCAGCTCGCGCTCGATGTGGCTGAGGCGAATCGCCATGATCGCCACGTAGATCAGCACCAGTACGAACAGCACGATGTAGGCGGCGGCGACGTACTTGCCGGCCGTATGCAGCGGCAGCGCGGGCAGCTCGCCGAGCAGTTGCGCTCCCATCACACGCCGGCCCTCCCCGCCACCCGGGTGTGGTACACGGCGGGGGCCGCACTGCGCGACCGGTGGGGGGTTTCAGGGTCCTCCGCCAGCTGCCGGCGCAACCGGCGCAGCTGCGCGCGCGCGTGCTTGGCGGTGAGCTCGTACTTGCAGAGCGTCGCGAACAGCAGCGCCATCGCCAGCAGCGACACCAGCAGGGTAAGCGCCATCGAGCCGGGGAGGTTGGAGGTGGAGGAGAACACCCGCGGGTGCACGTACGCGGTGGAGAGGTTGACGGCCATGTAGTTGAGCGGCACGAACGCCCCGGCGGTGATGGCGAACACGGAGGCGTAACGCGCCTGGCGTTCGGGGTCTTCGATCGCGAAGCGCAGCGGCTGGTAGGTGGCGTACAGCAGGAAGATGATCAGGAACGACACCAACGTGGGCTCGCTCCACACCCACCAGTGTCCCCACGAGCCCTTCGCCCAGATCGAGCCGGTGAGGAGCGTGCCCACCGCAAAGATCAGGCTCATGTGGATCGTCACGTAGGAGTGCATGTCCCAGCGCGAGTCGCGCGTGCGTAGGTGCTGGATCGCGAGCAGCCCCCCCAGCATGAAGCCGCACAGCGCCACGATCGCCAGCGGCACGTGTACGTAGAAAATCTTCTGCAGGAAGCCCTGTTCGGCTTCCAGGGGGGCATAGAAGAAGACCAGCGCGAGTGCGAGCGCGATCGTGGCGATCGTGGCGATGCTCAGTGTGCGCAGACCCCGTCCGTAAAGCGGGGAACGACGGCGGGTGCGCGCGATGGAGGGGGTGGCGGTGGCGATTGGTCGTAGTCCTCAGAGAGAAGATCGAAGACAGCGGAAGGGGTAGCGACGGCTCTAATCCTCCAGGAGGAACTCGAAGACGGCGTAGGCGATCAGCCCGAAAACCAGATCATAGAGCGCGAGCGTCAGCGGCCAGCGGATTGGTACCCCGCCCGGGTGGGCGGGGCTCAATCGTTGGGTGAGTGTCAGCAGCGGCGCGGTGGCGCGCGCCCCGCCGATCACCACCGGCACGAGCAACGGCAGTGCCAACAACGGCCCCAACAGGTCGCGTGCACGGGTGCGAACCGCGAGCGCCGCCACCAGCGTGCCGATCAGCGCGACCCCCACGTCGCCCAACAGCAGCACCCCGGGCAGGTCCGGCAGCGCAGGCCCGAGCGAGGGTTCGAGCAGCAGCAGCGCGAACGCCGGCACCGCGACGAGCTCCAGCACCACCAGGTAGGCCAGCAGCGCGAGCGCCTTCGCAACGAGCAGCGCGCTGCGATCCACCGGAGCGAGCAGGAACCCGTCGAATCCGCCCTCCTCGGCGTCGGCCACGAACAGGCGGTTGATCCCCAACATCGCGGCCAACAGCAGCGTCACCCACAGGATTCCAGCCGCCTCGTCTCCGTTTACGCCGGTCCGGTTGAGCGCGAAGTGGAACACGACGAAGACCGTCACCGCGAACAGCGACATCCCCGGCACCGACTCCAGCGTGCGCAGCTCCACGAGCAGCTCCTTTCCCAGCAGCGCCGCGACCGTCCTCGCGAAGCCCGGGGGCCGCGGGCGGCCCAGCGGGGGATCGGGCTCGTTCGGTGGCAGGGCGCTGCGCGCGCTAGGACGACTCGGCGGGGACTCCGGGGGCGGCGCGGGGGCGTCCGGCGGGGGATCGGGCTCGTTCGGTGGCAGGGCGCTGCGCGCGGTAGCACTCGGCGGGGACTCCGGGGGCGGCGCGGGGGCGTCCGTCTGTGCCGGCGCGTCCGGGGTGTCGCCTGTCACAGCGCTCATCCGTACAGCTCTCTGATCGCTCCGGCGTCCACCGCCGCGGGACTCGCCAGCAGCGCGGGGCGCCCTGAGCGCAGGCCGAGCACGAGGTCCGCCCCCGCGAGGTCTGCCTGCGGGTCGTGGCTGCACACCACGCGAGTACGGAGCCCGCCCGGGTCGGCTCTGGACCCGATCAGTGGCTCCACGAGCTCGGCCCCTGCGGGGTCGAGGTTGGCGCGCGGCTCGTCGAGCAGCAGCAGCTCCGGGTCGTGCAGGACGGCGCGCGCGATCGCCACGCGCTGCACCATCCCCCGCGAGAGCGTGCGCACCGGTTCCTCCGCGCGCGTGGCCATGCCGACCGCGTCCAGCAGTTCCTCCACCCGCCTGAAGCCAACGCCGTGCAGGCGGGCGTGGTAGCGCAGGTTCTCGCGTGCGCTGAGCTCCCGGTAGAGCAGCGGCTCGTGGCCGAGCAGGCCGATCCGCCCGCGCACCGCCCACGCCTGCCCCGGCAGGCTGCTCCCCAGCACGCGCACCCCGCCCGTGTGGGGGCGCAGCAGCGTCGCGAGCACGCGCAGCAGCGTCGTCTTGCCGGCTCCGTTGGGGCCGAGCACGAGGAGCGTCTGGCCCTCCCCGAGCGACAGCGACACCTCCGCGAGCGCCTCACGTTCGCCATACAGTCGCGTGAGGCCCTCCAGTTCGAGCGCCGTCACCGCTCAGGCGCTCTTGAGGAGGAGCCCGTGCGTGCGTTGCGCGCGCTCGATCAGCTCGCGCACAGCCGCCTCTTCGCCGCCGCGCAACAGCTCGATCGGGTCGGGGTCGCCGTTCACGATCCCCTCGAAGAAGTCGCGGCGCTCGGCGTAGGTGGGCAGCGTGTCCTTCGCCCACCCGCGGACGTCGTTGAGCAGCACCGCCAGGCGCGCGTACTCCTCGCCGAACAGCGCGGCGATTTCGCGCTTCATGCGCTTGGCCAGGGCCGGCGAGGCGCCCGCGGTGGAGATCGCGATCGCCAGCGGGCCGGTGCGCACGATCGCGGGCAGGATGAAGTTGCACAACGGCGGCACGTCCACGACGTTGACGAGCATCGCGCGGCGCTCGGCGTCCTCCCACACGCGGATGTTGACCTCGGTTGCGTCGGTGGCGGCGATCGCCATGAACACGCCCTCGAGGTCGGCCGGGCCGGTGTACGCACGCCGCTCCCAGCGGATCGAGCCCTCGCGCGCGAGCTCCTGCAGCGCCCCCAGCGCGCGCGGTGCGATCAGTGTCACCTCGCCGGCGCACGCGAGCAGGCCCTCGACCTTCTCCAGCCCCACCTCTCCGCCGCCGACGACCACGCAGCGGCGGCCGCTTAGTTTCAGGCAGGCGATGTAGAAGGGGGTGTCGAGCATCTCGCGCACGCACGACTGGTCGCAGATCCCCCTGCGCAGCTGGCACACGCACTCCTTGCCTGCGTAGGCCTGGGCGGGCATACGAACAGGTTAGGCGCTCGCGGCTGGGATCGGTGCGCGACTCCGACGCACACTGTGGGGGCCTGTGGGAAACATGCGCTGGGCGTGGCACGAGATCGAGTGGCTGCGCAGACAGGGCCGGCGGCGAGCGCGCTGGCGGGGCATTGCATCAATGACATGCTTCGCCCATGTGGGCGATTGTGACTCCACATGCGCGCGCACGCTCAGCACGCTCATTGACGGTCGGGCGCGTCGGCCTGGCGCTCGGCGTGGTGTTCGTGGTGGCGGCCGCGTTCTACCTGTGGATCGCCGGCACGTCGACCCCGCTGACCCTCAACAACGGCGAAGTCGACCGCTACAACCTGCTGGCCAACGCGTTCCTACACTTCCGGCTCTCAATCGGCCGGGCGCCCGCCGCGCTCCTGCACCTTACGGAACCGTACAACCCGGCGCAGAACGCGCAGATCGTGAGTGCCGGCGTCAACGCCACCACCAGCCTCCACGACGACGTTCTGTTCGGTGGGAACCTGTACTTCCTGTGGGGGCCGGCACCGGCGCTTGTCCTCCTGGTCCCCATGCACCTGCTCGGCCTGGAACCATCGGCGAGCGTGACCGTCGCCTGCTTTGCGATCGTCGGGCTGGGGTTTGCGTTGGGGGCGCTGCGTGTGGTGCTGCGGCAGATCGGCGACACGCCGCTGTGGATGTGTGTGCTCGCTGGGTCCGCAGTGGCGTTTTCCTCGACGGTGCCGTTCCTACTGCGCACACCGGCGGTGACCGAGGACACGATCGCCGGCGGCTTCTGCTTCACGATGGCGGGCATCTGGCTCCTCGCCTCGGCGTTGGTGGACCACCGGACCTCATTGCGGCGACTGGCGCTGATGAGCCTCTGCTTCGGGCTGGCGGCCGGATCGAGGCCGCCGCTGGCGGTGGTCGCGGTGGCGCTTGTGCCGGTGTACATCGCGCTGCGATCGACCCAGCCGCGCCGCCCCTTGCTGATGGCTTTGGTCATCCCCGTCGGGGTTTGCCTGCTGCTGCTGGTGGCCTACAACCAGGCGCGCTTTGGCGATCCCCTGGAATTCGGCAACGGTCATCAGCTGGCCGGCTACGACCCGCTGCACGAGCGCTTTGGCAGCCTCGGCTACGTGCCGCCCGGAGCATGGTTCTACGCGCTGTATCCACCGCGGCCGACGGCCGCGTTCCCGTTCATCGCCCTCGGCCCGCCTCCGCTCTCATATCCGGCGAACTTGCCTGCCAGCTACGCCCCGGAAATGACCGGCGGGCTGCTGCCGAGCACGCCGATCCTCGTGTTCCTCCTGGCGCTGCCCTGGATCTGGCGGCGGCGCCCGAGGTGGCTCGGATCGCTCGCTCTCCCCCTGATCGTGCTCGCGGGCGCAGGGATCGCCATCCTGTTGCTTCTGTCCTACGAGAACGTCGGGGCGACCGAGCGCTACGAGGTGGAATTCTCCACGCTGTTGCTGCTCGGCGCGCTGGCGGCGTGGCTCGTCCTGTCCCGCCGGGTGCGTGGAGGTCTCCGCTGGCTGGTGCGGGTCGGTGGCGGCCTGCTTGTGGTGTGGGGTTGCGTGACGGGCTTCGCCGTCAGCGCCATCGGCTATGGCGACTTCCTCGCCGTCGAACACCCCGGAACGTGGGCCGCATTGCAGGACATCGGCTCACCGCTGTCGGCCGTCATCGCGCGCGTCGTGGGGCACCCGGTGTTGGCCGAAGTGCTCACGAAGAACGTCAGGGAATACTCGCCCGTGCACTACACCAGTCTCGACTTACATGGGGAGGAAGCGTTTTGGCTGGACGCCGAAGAACCGGCGGATCTCGCGATCGCCTCTCCCGATACCCGCACGGCCGCGCTGGTTCTGAACGCAAGCCCCGGCCTCGAAAAGGGGTCTGGGCCCGAACCGGGGGGAGGCCCCGTGGGCGTGACCGTCCTGAATCCCCGGCAGGCGCCGGCCACCTACCTCATACCTGTCGGCGGGCAGTTGCTGCGCATCCCCGTACGACTCGATCCGGGAATCAACCGGATCGAGCTCCGCCCGGTGGCCAGCACGTTCACGCTGCCGAATCGGAGGTATCCGACGACGGTGTCGCTGCTGCTCGTGTCGAAGCTGTCGCTCGAAAACCGCTACTGACCACGCACCCGGCCGGGGTCGCGGCTCGAGCGCCGTCGCAACGCTCGGGCACCCACGCGCGCGAGTGGCCCCACCCCGTGACGCCAGGCGCGCTCGCGGTCGGCGTCGCGCGAGGAGCGCAGCTGCGCGACTGCCCGCGCGGCGCGCTCGTGCAGCTCGTCGTAGGGTCCCCACCACAGCCCGCGCGCGCCGGAGGGGCTCCACGCGATCAGCTTCTCCTGCGCGCAGCCGCGCAGGCCGGTCTCGCCGAGCGTGCGGCCGAGGCCGCCGCCGGCCGCGGCTCCCCACGGGCCGCGCGCGATCGCGGGCGCGGGGAGGTGGTCGTTCAGCCACACCATCCCCGTGTGCAGCTCCCGCGCGATCCGCAGCCCCCGGGGGCGGTCGGCCGTCCACACCGATGCTCCCAGTGCGTACTCGCCGTCGTTGGCGAGCTCGACCGCGCGGTCGGTGCTGTCCACCGCCATCACCGCCAGCACGGGGCCGTCGAGCGGCTCGCGCATCACGCGCATCTCATGGGTGACCCCGCTCAGCACCGCGGGTGCGTAGAACGCCGCGCTCTGCGCGCAACCCTGCGGCGGACGCTCGAGCGGGCCGCCGCAGTGCAGCCGGGCGCCCTGCGCAACCGCCTCGTCGATGAGCTCCCGCACGTGCTCCAGGCGCCGCTTGGAGGCCAGCGGGCCCACCTGCACGCCCGCGTGCTCGGGGTTGCCCACTCCCAGCGCGCGCGCCCCGTTGACCAGGTGCGTGAGCAGACGGCCGGCGACCTCCCGCTCGACGTAAATCCGCTCCACCGCGCCGCGCGCCTGCCCGGCGCCCGCGCAGCCCGCCCACAGCGCCCCGCTCGCGGCGCGTCCCACGTGCGCGTCGGCGAGCACCACCATTGCGTCCTTGCCCCCGAGCTCCACAGTGACCTCCTTCTCCTGGGAGACACACGCCCGCGCCACCGCTCGTCCCACCGCGGGGGAGCCCGTGAACAGCACCTTGTCGACCGGCGCGCGCGCCAGCGCGATTCCCACCTGCGTGCCTCCGTGCACAAGCTGCACCAACCCCTCCGGCAGGCCGGCCCGCGCGAGCGCGCGGGCGATTCGCTCCCCCGTCAGGCATGCCCGCCGCGCCGGCTTGAACACCAGTCCGTTGCCCGCCAGCAGCGCCCCTGCGATCTGGCCGAGCGGCTGTGCGAACGGCGCGCTGCCCGCCCCGATCACCCCCACCACGCCGAACGGCTCGTACGCCACTCGCGCCTGGCGCGAGAGCGCCATCGAGTGGTGGACTCCCACGCGCCTGTACCCCAGGACCCGCGCCCCCTCGTCCGCGACCCAGATCAGCGCGTCGATCGCCGCGAGCAGCTCCATGCTCGCAACCTCCGCCTGCGGGCGGCCCTGCTCGCGGCCGATCAGCCGCGCGAGCTCCTCGAACTCGTCGATGATCGCCTGTGCCACCCGGCGCATGTAGCGGGCGCGGTCCTCCACGCGCAGGAGCGCCCACAGCGGCTGCACCTTGCGCGCCGCCACCACCGCCCGCTCGACGTCTCCGGGCGCGGTCACGGGGAC
The DNA here is from genome assembly GCA_963715925.1 of uncultured Solirubrobacterales bacterium. Lineage (GTDB taxonomy): Bacteria > Actinomycetota > Thermoleophilia > Solirubrobacterales > Solirubrobacteraceae > Palsa-744. The sequence continues at coordinate 1,658,603 of OY970282.1, forward strand.
GCTGCCCAGTAGCTCGCCTGTCGCGGGATTGCGGGAGTGCAGCGTCTGCGGCGCGGCGGTGTCGGGTGAGGTCGAGGCGGTCTCGGAGGGGTCGGAGGTCATGGGGCGATTATCGCCCTCCCGTGGGCCCTCCACGAGTCACGTATCGCCATTGTCAATACGAAGGGCGAGGGGAGAGGTGTAAGAGATTGAAAATTTGGGCCTTACCCTCGCCCGCTGCCTTGCCTAACGCCCGCGCGCTCTACGGATCTCCTCCAGCCGCTGCGCGAGCTCCGCCTCGGCCTCGTCGGGCTCGTAGAAGCGCGCGCCCACGACCTCCTCCGGGAGCAGCTCCTGGGGGGAGAGGTGGCCGGGGCGGTCGTGCGGGTAGTCGTATGAGAGCCCACCCACCCCGGGCGGGCTCTCATCATGGCCCGGCCGTGGGCCCGAGCGCAGCCACCCCGGGACCGGCGCGGCGCCGTGCTCGCGCACGTGGCGCTGGGCCGCCCCCAGCGCCCGGCCCGCCATGTTCGACTTCGGCGCCAGAGCAAGGTATATAGCGGCCTGCGCGAGCGCGAATTTGGCCTCTGGCATCCCCACGTGCTCGACCGCCTGCGCCGCCGCCACCGCGACACTCAACGCCGCGGGGTCCGCGTTGCCGATGTCCTCCGAGGCGAGGATCACCATGCGCCGCACGATGAAGCGCGGGTCCTCGCCGCCCTCCAGCATCACCGCGAGGTAGTACAGCGAGGCGTCGGGGTCCGAGCCCCGCGTCGCCTTGATCCACGCGGAGATGTAGTCGTAGTGGCGGTCTCCCTTGCGGTCGTACAGCACCGCTCGTTGCTGCAGCGCGTCCTCCGCGCGCGCGATCCCCACGCTCCCCTCCCCGCGCTGCGCCGCCGTCGCGACTGCCAGCTCCAGCGCGTTCAGCGCGGTGCGCGCGTCGCCTTCCGCGCGCGCGGCCAGGAACTCGAGCGTCTGCGGCTCGACCGCGATCGGGGCGCCGGCACCCCCCTCGCTCGATCGGCCCGCGATGCCAGTCTCCTCACCGTCCACTTCCCCCGCCGTGCCATCGGTAGGCCCGTCGTCCGTCTCGGTGCTCGCGCTGTCCGCGAGCGAGGCGTCGAGCTCCTTCGAGGCGAGCGCCCGGCGCAGCACCGTGCCGACCTCCTGCGCGGAGAGCGCCTGCAGTGCGTACACCCGCATCCGCGAGCGCAGCGCTCCGTTGACCTCGAACGCGGGGTTCTCCGTGGTCGCGCCGATCAACGTCACCACGCCCTCCTCCACCGCGGGCAACAGCGTGTCCTGTTGAGCCTTGTTAAAACGGTGGATCTCATCCAGGAAGAACACCGTCCCAGTCCCGCTCGTGGCGCGGCGGTGGGCGGCGCGCTCCAGCACGCCACGGACCTCCGCGCGGCCGGCTTGCACCGCGCTGAGCTCTTCGAACACGGCCCGGGAGCGCTCGGCCACCATCCGCGCGAGCGTGGTCTTGCCCGAGCCGGGCGGGCCGTAGAGGATCATCGAGTGGGGGTGGCCCTGCTCGATCGCGGTGCGCAGCGCGGAGCCCTCGCCCAGCAGGTGGGTCTGGCCGACGAGCTCCTCCAGGTGGGCGGGCCGCACGCGGGCGGCCAGTGGGCGGCCCGCCGTCTCCGGTGCGCCCCCGGGATCGGCGCGGGTGGCGCGAGACCCGCTCCCGGCGGGATCGGATCGCTTCCCGGCAGGTCGTCCGGCTCCGGGTGGGGCGGACCCGGTCCCCGCCGCTCCCGGGTCCTCGGGCTCGAAAAGGGTGTCCATATTCGGAAGTATCACGGGAGGTGGCCGGCCGGATGGTGTCGAACTTCTATGGCTGGTGCACTGCATTGGAAACACTCTTGCATCGACCAGGGTCGCTGTGGTATGACGACCGGCGCCGCGGACATCCTCCTGCACGACCCCACCAGGGGCGGGTGGGGCTCGCCGGGAGCGGGGGACTCCGATCTGGGCGGGATCGCCGCCCGCTCGTCGCTGCACCTGTTCTGGCGGCGCTTCCGCCAGGACCGCTTCGCCCTCGCGTCGCTGGCCTTCATCGCCCTGCTGGTCGTGCTCGCGCTGGCGGCGCCGCTGGTGGTCAAAGCGCTGGGCCTGCCGGGGCCCAACGTGGAGAACCCGAACCTGACGAACGCCTTCGGCAGTCCCCTCGGCCCCAGCGCCGCGCACCCGTTCGGCGTCGACCAGCTCGGCCGGGACGTCATGTCCCGGGTCATCTACGGGACGCGCGTCTCGCTCGAGGTCGGCATCCTCGGCACCGCCATCGCCGCTGCGATCGGCGTCGTGGTCGGCGTGCTCGCCGGCTACTACCGCGGCTGGGTGGACACGCTGCTCTCACGCCTGACCGACGTCGTGCTGTCGATCCCGCTGCTGATGCTCGGCCTCGGCCTGGGCGCGGCGTGCGAGGTGCGGGGCTGCGTCAAAGGGCTGGTGCAACCGGGGCTCGGCTCGATCATCTTCATCGTCGCGCTGGCCAACTGGACCTACATCGCACGGATCGTCCGCGGCCTCGTTCTGTCGCTGCGCGAGCGGGAGTTCGTCGAAGCCTCGCGCGCACTCGGCGCGTCGCACACGCGGATCATGTTCAAGGAGATCCTCCCCAACCTGGTGGCGCCGATCATCGTCTACTCGAGCCTCTTGATCCCGGCGAACATCCTGTTCGAGGCGGCCCTCTCCTACCTCGGCGTGGGCATCCGCCCGCCGACCGCCAGCTGGGGGGAGATGCTCGCGCAGGCGACCCCGATCTTCAACACCGCGTGGTGGTACATGACCTTTCCGGGCATCGCGCTGCTGTCGACCGTGCTCGCCTTCAACCTCGTCGGCGATGGCCTGCAGGATGCCCTCAACCCGAGGACGGCCTGATGGCACCGATGCCCTCAGCAACGCAACAGGAGGAGGGGCCATGACCAGGACGATAAGAGTCGGTGCAGGGCGAGGGGCCGTGGCCAGGACGATGAGAGTCGGTGCAGGAGGAGGGGCCGTGGCCAGGACGATGAGAGTCGGTGCGCCGGTGGCGCTCGCAGCCACGTGCGCGCTCGCGCTCGCGGCGTGCGGATTGAGCGACACGAGTTCGAGCTCGATCAGCGCCAACGGCATCCAAACCCCCAAGACCGAGCCACAGACCGGGGGCAAACGCGGTGGCACCTTGATCGTGCTCAACCACGAGGACTTCGAAAACATCGATCCGGGCATCGCGTACTACTCGATCGACTACGAGGCTGTCTACGCGACGCAGCGGCCGCTGTTCTCCTACAAGCCGAACGTGTTTGAATCGACCCCGGACCTGGCCTCCGAACCCGCGGTGATCTCCTCCGACGGCCGGACGATCACGGTTCACATCCGCCACGGCGTCCACTTCAGCCCGCCGGTCAACCGCGAAGTGACCTCGGCCGACGTCGCCTACGGGATCGAGCGCGGCGCCAACCCCAACGTCGCCAACCCCTACTTCGAAAGCTACTTCAGCTCCCTGGAGGGGGCCAAGCACGCCGACGGCGGCCCGATCCCGGGGATCGTCACGCCCAACCGGTACACGATCGTCTTCCACCTGGAAGAGCCCGACGCGCAGATCGTCCGCGACGCGCTCGCGCTGCCGCTGAGCGCGCCCGTGCCCGAGGAATACGCCAGGCGCTACGACGCCCGCAAGCCGAGCGAATACGGCAACTACCAGGTCGCCACCGGCCCGTACATGTTCAAGAACAACAGCGCAGGCAAGGTGCTGGGGATCGGCTACCAGCCGGGCAAGTCGGCGACGCTCGTGCGCAACCCCAACTGGAACCCAGCCACCGACTTCCGCCCCGCCTACCTCAACGAAATCGAGATCGAGATCGGCGGCGACCTCAACGTCATCGGACGCCAAGTGCTCGAAGGCTCGGACATGGTCGAGAACGACTCCCCGGAAAAAACGATCGTGCAGCTGGCCTACGAAAAGTTTCGCAGCCAACTCGAGATCTCCCCGGGGGGCGGCACCCGTTACATCGCCGTCAACAACAAGCAGGGCCCGTTCGCGAACATCGACCTGCGCAAGGCGTTCTGGGCGGCGCTCGACCGCGTCGCGATGAACAAGGCGGCCGGCGGGAGCCTCGTGGCCGATGCGGGGACGCACTTCCTCTACCCGGAAATCCCCGGCTTCGAAGACGCCGGGGGACTCGCGGGGCCGCAGGTCGACTACAACGAGCACCCCGCAGGCGACATGGCGGTAGCCGCGAAGTACATGCGCCTCGCGGGCTACCCGAGCGGCAGGTACACGGGCTCGAAGACGCTCCAGGTCGTCGGCTCGACCGCCCACTCCGAAGAAGCCGAAATCGCCGACAGCACGCTCAGGAGCCTCGGCTTCAAAACGAAGCTCAGCCTCGTCGACCAGTCGGTCATGTACGCGAAGTACTGCGGGGTACCGGCCGAAGAGATCGACGTCTGTCCGAACGTCGCCTGGGGCGCCGACTTCCCCGACGGCCAAGCGGTACTCGACCTCACGTTCAACGGCAAGAACATCATCCCCTCCGGCAACAACAACTTTGGTCAGGTCGACAACCCCACGATCAACGCGGCGATGGCCAAGGCCGAACAGCTGATCGGCAAGCAAGCGCGGGCGAAGGCCTGGGCTGCGATCGACGACGAACTCGTGGCCGACGCGGCGGCCGTGCCCTTCGCGTTCGTCAAGGAACCGCTGATCGAGTCCAAGGACGTCGCGGGCATCGGCGATGTCTGGAACGCGGGGGCGTGGGACTATTCGTTCACCTCGCTGAAGTGAGCTGCGATGGAGGCAGGCGGCAAGGGTGAGTCGGGGCGTGCGCGGGAGGCTCGAAAGACCCTGACGCACTCCGTGCGGGGCTCGGTTGGCTCCGTCGCGGGCGGACCCCGACGCGGCCACCCGTCTCGAAAGACCCTGACGCACTCCGTGCGGGGCTCGGTCGGCGCCGTCGCGGCCGGACCCCGACGCGGCCGCCCGCGATGAGACGCTACATCGTCCGCCGCCTGTTGTGGGGAGCGCTGATGCTGCCGCTCGTCTCGGCGCTCACGTTCGTGCTCTTCAGGATCCTGCCGACGGGCGAACCCGCGCGGCTGCGGGCCGGGCGCAGCGCGAGCCCAAGGGTGATCGCCGAGATCCGCGTCGACCTCGGTCTGAACAAATCGCTGCTCGACCAGTTCTGGCTCTACATGAAGGGCATCTTCCTGCATTTCGACCTCGGCTACAGCTACTACAGCAGCGCACCCGTCAGGGGTCTGATCGCCGACCGCCTGCCCGCGACGATCTCGCTGACGGTCGGGGCGGCGGTGATCTGGCTGGCCTCGGGGCTGCTCGTCGGGATCGTCTCGGCCGTGCGCCGGCGCTCCAAGCTCGACCGTTCCTCGATGGGCACCGCGCTGGTGCTGATCTCCGCACCCGAATACTGGCTCGGGCTGATCGTGCTGTACCTGTTCGCGGCCGACATCGGCCTGTTGAAGGTCTTTCCCGGCGCGGGCAGCTACGTCGGCCTGACCAGCGACCCGTGGAAATGGTTCACATCGCTGATCCTCCCGTGGTTGGTGCTCGCCGCGACCAACGCGGCGGTCTACGCGCGGCTGATCCGGGGGAGCCTGATCGGGGTGATGGACGAGGACTACATCCGCACGGCGCGCGCCAAGGGCCTCACCGAGCGCCGGGTGGTCCTGCGCCACGGCCTGCGCTCCGCGATCAACCCCGTGCTGACGATCCTCGGGCTCGACATCGGCGTGTTGCTGGGCGGCGCGGTGCTGGTCGAGACCGTCTTCGACATCCCCGGGATCGGGCGGTTGAACTACGACGCGATCACCCACGCGGACTTCCCGATCGTGCAGGGCACTGTGCTGCTCGCCGCGCTGTTCATCATCGTGGCCAACATCGTCGTGGACGTCGCCTACGCCTACCTCGATCCGCGGGTGCGCTTCCAGTGAGTCAGGACGAGGCGTTGTTGCGTGTGGAGGACCTGCGTGTGGAGTTCCCCACCGAAGACGGGGTGGTCCACGCCGTCGACGGGCTCTCCTACGCGGTCCACCGCGGGCGCACACTGGGGATCGTGGGGGAGTCGGGCTCGGGCAAGAGCGTCTGCGCGCTGACCACGATGGGGCTCACACGCGCCCAGGGCGCGCGGATCTCCGGGCGCATCCTGTTCGAGGGGCGCGACCTGGTGGCGCTCCCCGAGGAGCGGATGCGCGCGCTGCGCGGCAACGAGCTCGCGATGGTCTTCCAGGACCCGCTCTCCTCGCTGCACCCCTTGCACCGCGTCGGCGCGCAGCTCGCCGAGGCGGTCCGCGCCCACCGCGAAGTCTCCAGGCGCGCCGCGCGGGACCGGGCCGTCGAGCTGTTGGAGCTGGTCGACGTCCCCGGGGCGGGCGGGCGTCGCATCTCCGCGGAGGCCTACCCGCACGAGCTCTCCGGCGGGATGCGCCAGCGCGCGATGATCGCGATGGCGCTCGCCAACGAACCGAAGCTGCTGATCGCCGACGAGCCCACCACCGCGCTCGACGTGACCGTGCAGGCGCAGATCCTCGCGCTGCTCGGCCGCCTGCAACGGGAGCTCGAGATGGCGATCGTGCTCGTCACCCACGACCTCGGGGTGGTCGCCGAGATGGCCGACGAGATCGCGGTGATGTACGCCGGGCGGATCGTCGAGCGGGGTGGGGCCGCGCAGGTCCTCGACTCCCCCCACCACCCCTACACGTGGGGCCTGCTGCGGTCGATCCCGACGCTCGAGCATCCCCGCGGCGAGGAGCTGGTGCCGATCGAGGGGCGGCCCCCGAGTCTGATCCACCGCCCCTCCGGCTGCCACTTCCATCCGCGCTGCCCCTACGCGCAGCCCGCGCACGCGCGGACCGACCCGCGCCTGCAGCCAGTGCCGGGCGAGCCTGGACACGAGGCCGCGTGCCTGCTGGAGCCCGAGCTGCGCGTGCGGTTGTGGGCTCAGCCGCACGGCGCGTCCACCCCGGAGCCCCCCGTGCGCGAGTCGTTGGGCGGGGCGGCCATGGAGCGGGCTGATGTTTGAGGAGTCGTTGAGCGGGGCGGCCATGGAGCGAGCCGTGTCTGAGGAGTCGTTGAGTGGGGCGGCCATGGAGCGAGCCGATGTCTGAGCCCCCGCGCGCGGTGCAGGAGCGCCCGACGCCCGCGCCGCTGCTCGAGGTGCGCGACCTCGTCAAGCACTTCCCGGTCACGCGCGGCGTGCTCGTCCAACGCCCCGTCGACGCGGTCAAGGCGGTCGACGGGGTCAGCTTCGAGCTGGCGGGCGGCGAGACGCTCGGCCTCGTCGGCGAGACCGGCTGTGGTAAGACCACTACTGCCCGCCTGGTCATGCGCCTACTCGAGCCCACCGGCGGGGAGATCCGCTTCGCGGGGCAGGACATCGCCCGCCTGAAGGGCGCGCCGCTGAAGGCTGTGCGCCGCGAGATGCAAATGGTCTTCCAGGACCCCTACTCCTCGCTGAACCCCCGCAAGACGGTCGGCTCGATCGTCGCCGAGCCGTTCGCGATCCACGGCCTGCACCCGGAGCGCTCGCAGCGCAGGCGCGCCGTGCGGGAGCTGCTGGACACGGTGGGGCTGAACCCCGAGCACTACAACCGCTACCCCCACGAGTTCTCCGGGGGACAACGCCAGCGGATCGGGGTGGCGCGCGCGCTCGCGCTGCGCCCCAAGCTGCTGGTCGCCGACGAGCCCGTCTCCGCCCTGGACGTCTCGATCCAGGCCCAAATCCTCAACCTGCTGCGCCGGCTGCAGCGCGAGCTCGGTCTCGCGCTGCTGTTCATCTCCCACGACCTGTCGGTCGTGCGCTACATGGCCGACCGCGTCGCCGTGATGCGGCTCGGCAAGATCGTCGAGCTCGCGCCGGGCGAGGCGCTCTACGACTCCCCGCAGCACCCCTACACGCGCGAGCTGCTCGCGGCCGTGCCCGGGGTCCGTCGGGATCGGCGTACTATCGCCGGGTGACTACTGAGGCGGTCGTAGGGTCCAGCGGGGCGGATGTGCTGAGCGAAGTGTGCGCTGCTCATGGGTGAGGGAGGACACGGCAGCGATCCTCGGCGGGGCGGATGTGCTGAGCGAAGTGTGCGCTGCTCATGGGTGAGGGAGGACACGGCAGCGATCCTCGACCGGCTGGCGAAGTGAACGCCGCCGACTTGGCCACCGATGCCGTTCAGCTGCTCCAGCGGCTGATCGCCTTCGACACGGTCAACCCGCCCGGCAACGAGCTGCCGGCGCAGGAGTACCTGCACGGGCTGCTCGCGGGCGCCGGTTTCGAGTGCGAGTTGTTGGGGGCCCGTCCGGAGCGCCCCAACCTCGTCGCGCGGCTGCGTGGGGTGGATCGGGATCCCGCCCACCCCACGCTCTGCTACCTCGGCCACGTCGACACCGTGCTCGCCGACCCCGCCGAGTGGCGCCGGGACCCCTGGTCGGGGGAGCTCGCCGAGGGCTGCGTGTGGGGGCGGGGAGCGCTCGACATGAAGTCCCAGGTGGCGGCCGAGGTCGCCGCCGCGGTCTCGCTCGCGCGCTCCGGCTGGCGCCCCGCGCGCGGGGACCTGCTGGTCGTGGCCGTCGTCGACGAGGAGACCGGCGGGGAGCTGGGCGCCGAATGGCTGACCCGCACCCACCCCGATAAGGTCCGCTGCGAGCTGCTCGTCAACGAGGGCGGGGGCGCGGTGTTCGAGTACCGCGGCCGGCGCCGCTATGGGGTGTGCTGCGCCGAGAAGGGGGTCTTCCGCTTCACCCTCACGACCAACGGGGTCGCGGGGCACGCCTCGATGCCGAAGATCGCCGAGAACGCGCTGCTGAAGATGGGCCCGCTGTTGGAGCGGCTCGCGGAGCGCCAGCCCGCCTACGCGCTCACCCCCGAGCCCGCCGCGTTCCTGCGCGGGATCGGCGAGGACCCCGAGGACCCCGCGGGAGCCGTCGCGCGCCTGCTCGCCGCCGACCCCCGCCTGGCTGCCATGTTCGAGCCGATGCTTGGCGTCACCTTCGCCCCCACCCGCATCCGCGCCTCAGAGAAGATCAACGTGATCCCCTCCCGCGCGGAGCTGAAGGTGGACTGCCGCGTGCCACCCGGCCTCGGTGAGGAGGAGGTGCTCCGCGGGATCGCGGAAGTCTTGGGCCCCACCTACTCGCTCACGGGCGCGGAGAGAGGAGGAAGGACTGAGCGAATTGGGAGCGCGGGAGAGGTTGGGGGAGCAGGGAAGGCGGGGGGCGCTCCGGACTTCCACATCGAGTTCACCGAGCGGGTCGTCGGCAACCGCTCCCCCGCGGACTCCCCCCTGATGGACGCCATCCGCGGCTGGGTCTCCGAGCGCGACCCGGGGGCCGAAGTCGTGCCGGTGGTGCTGCCCGGGTTCACCGACTCCCGCCACTTCCGCGCCGCCTTCCCCGAGTGCGTCGCCTACGGCTTCTTCCCCCAGCGCCACCAGTCGCTGCTCGAGGTGATGCCGCTGATCCACGCGGCCGACGAGCGTATCGACGTGCGCGACGTGGCGTTCGCAGCGGAATTCTTCAGCGACCTCGCGCGTTCTGTATTGGATCCGACTCCTGGAGGATCGCCATAGGCCATAATGGAATCGATCGAACCAAGGACGGTGAGTAGGCGGTGAAGTCACGAGCGGTGAGCGGCTCGATCGAGCCAAGGACGGTGGGCCGGCGATGACGCAAGGGACGGCAGGGGCGGCGAGGCCGCAGGGGGCGAGAGAACTGGGTCCGGAAGCGGCGACTGTCCCGCACACGGGCGCGAGGGCCGTGGTGCATCCGGCGGTCGCACAGTCGGCGGCCTCGCACGTGGTCCACAAGACGGCGCACATCATCCCCATCGTCCAGAGCCCGCACACCTCGATCGCGCACGACATCCAGGAATTGGCTCTCAACTGGGAGCCGGTCATCGCGGTCCTGTTCTTCGTGGCGATCGTCTACCTGATGTGGCGCCTGCTGAGTGTGATGCCGCGGGTCAAGCCGCAGCAGATCAAGCCCTCCTCGGACCAGTCGGTGGGGTGGGATGACATCGCCGGGGTCAAAGAGGCCAAGGCCGAGCTGCAGGAGATCGTCGAGTTCCTGCGCAACCCCGAGCAGTTCCGCAAGCTGGGCGCGAAGGTCCCCAAGGGGATCCTGCTGCACGGCCCTCCGGGGACCGGCAAGACGCTGCTCGCCAAGGCCGTCGCGCACGAGTCCGGCGCGCAGTTCTTCGCACAGTCGGCCGCCGCCTTCGTGGAGATGTTCGCCGGCCTCGGCGCCGCGCGCATCCGCCGGCTGTTCGCGATCGCGCGCAAGCACGAGCCCGCGATCATCTTCATCGACGAGCTCGACGCCGTCGGGGGGCGGCGCGGCATGGACATCTCCGGCGAGAAGGACCAAACGCTCAACCAGCTGCTGGTCGAGATGGACGGCTTCGCGACTTCCGGCCGCCTGGTCGTGATCGCGGCGTCCAACCTGCTGGAGAAGCTCGACCCCGCGCTGCTGCGCCCGGGGCGCTTCGACCGTCAGGTGTTCGTCGCGCCCCCCGACGTCAAGGGCCGCGAGGGGATCCTCGCGGTGCACACCCGCAACAAGCCGATGCGCGACGTGGACCTCGCGCTCGTGGCTCAGCAGACCAGCGGCCTGACGGGCGCCGACCTGGCGAACATCTGCAACGAGGCGGCGATCTTCGCCGCGCGCCGCCGCGCGCCGCACATCACCGATGCGGACTTCGACGGGGCCCTGGAGCGGGTGATCGCCGGGGTGCAGTCCCACCGGGTTCTGAACGACCACGAGAAGCAGGTGGTCGCCTACCACGAGGCCGGCCACGCGCTCTGCGGCGAGCTCTTGCCCTCGGTGGACCGCGTGCACCGCATCTCGATCGTGCCGCGCGGGCGCGCGCTCGGCTACACGCTCAACCTGCCCGCCGAGGACCGCTACCTGAAGACCCGTGAGGAGCTGCTGGACTACGTGACCGTGCTGCTCGGCGGGCGCGTCGCCGAGCAGGTCGTGTTCGGTCAGGTCACCACCGGCGCCTCCGATGACCTCAAGCGCGTCGCGGACATCGCCCACTCGATGGTGCACGACTTCGCGATGGGCAACGCCGCCGTCGGGCGCTCCCCCGAGGGGGACGTGCGCCTCTCGGAGACGACACTGCGCATCCGCGACGAGGAGCGCCAGGACCTGATCGAAGAAGGCCGGCGCGCGGCGCTGAAGATGATCGTCGGCCACCGCCCCCTGCTCGACGCGCTCGCCCGCGAGCTGCTCGAGCACGAGGTCCTCGACCGCGAGGCGATCGACCGCATCATGGCCGGCACGCCCCGCCTGGAGCGCGCGCCGGGTGTGGGTTTGCGGGTCGTCGCCGCCACTGCGCTGGATGCGCCGCGGGGCGGCGGCGGGACCCCCGTTTGAGAGAGCCGGTGGGCGGCGGGGGAGCTGCGGGTGTAAGACGGGGCTGTGGGTCCACGGCGCTTTGTGCCGGCTCCGCCGTCGGCCGATCGCCCCGGGGAGTGCGGGAACGCAGATAGACTCCTGCGGGTGTTCGATCGCATCGACCATGTGGGTATCGCCGTCGCCGAGCTCGAGCCGGCGCTCGAGCTCTGGGGCGCCGGTTTTCAGCTCGACGTCGCCTACCGCGAGATCGTGCAGGAGCAGGGCGTCGAGGCGGTGCTGCTCGACGTCGGCGAGAACCACGTCGAGCTGCTCGCCCCGCTCGGTCCCGACACCCCCGTGGGAAAGTTTCTCGCCAAGCGCGGCCCCGGCCTGCACCACGTCGCCTACCAGGTCTCCGACATCGAGTCGGCGCTCGCCGAGCTGGCGCAGGCGGGCCTGGAGCTGATCGACAAGGTCCCCCGTATGGGGATCGGCGGCGCGCGCGTGGCCTTCCTGGAGCCCAAGGCCACTGGGCGTGTGCTCGTGGAGATCGTCGAGCCGGCCCACCGCGGCGGCGAGCGCCCGGCGATCGATTCCACAGCCGAGGAGGTGGCTCGCTGATGGCGAGGATGAGCCGCATGAGCGTCGGCTTTCAGGGCGGCCAGGTGCTCGCGCTGCGGGCCAGCGATGAGCAGCTGCAGAAGCTGTACAAGGTGCTCGGGGACCGCGGCTGGCACGAGCTGCACACCGAGGACGGCCCCGTGCGCCTCGACCTCGCGCAGGTGGTTTACGTGCGCTCCGAGGAGGAGGACCAGCGCGTCGGTTTCGGAGCTTGACTCCCGGCCGGGGCTGCGCTCGGCACGGCTCTCGCCGCGGTGGCGCGATGAGTTTGCTCGGGCGGGCACGCTGTGCGTCTTCGCCGGGTAGGAGGCCCGGCGCCCACGCGCCTGGTGGTGCAACCGACCCGCGCGGACGATCTCAAATGAAAGCCCTCCTATGAGCACGCGCATCGGCATCGTCGGGCTGCCCAACGCCGGCAAGTCCTCGCTCTTCAACGCGCTCACCAAAGCGGGGGCGGAGGCCGCCAACTACCCCTTCACCACGATCGAGCCCAACGTCGCCGTCGTGCCTGTCGTCGATCGGCGCCTGGACGAGGTGGCTGCCACCGTCGGCGCCTCAGAGGTCGTCTACGACACGATCGACTTCCACGACATCGCGGGGCTCGTCGCCGGCGCCCACCAGGGCGAGGGCCTCGGCAACCGCTTCCTCGCCAACATCCGCGAGACCGACGCGCTCGTGCACGTCGTGCGCGCCCACCGCGACGCGGGCGTCGTGCACCCCGAGGGCGACGTCGACCCGCTGCGCGACATCGAGACGATCGAAACCGAGCTCGCGCTCGCCGACCTCGAGCAGGCCGAACGGCGTCTGGAGCGCGTCACCCGCACCGCCCGCGGCGGGGACCGCGCCGCGGTTGCCGAGGAGGCCTGGCTGGGCGAGGCGATCGCCGCCTTGCAGGCCGGGCGCCCCGTGCGCTCCGTGGCGCTGTCCGAGGAGGCTCCGCGCGCCGCCCGCGACCTCGGCTCGCTGACCGCCAAGCCGGTCCTGTTCCTCGCCAACGTCGACGAGGGCTCTGAGGCTGTCCCCGCGGACATCGCCGCCCACGCCGCGGCCCTTGGCGCGGGCGCCGTCGCTGTCTCCGCGCGCATCGAGTCCGAGCTCGCCGAGCTCGAGGACGAGGACGCCGCCGCGATGCGCTTGGAGCTCGGCGTCAGTGAGTCAGGCCTAACGCGGGTCGTGCACGGCGCCTTCACGCTGCTGCGCCTGCTTGCGTTCTTCACCGCCGGCGAGGCCAAGCCCGCGCAGTCCTGGCACCTGCGCGAGGGCCTGTCTGCCTGGCACGCCGCCGGGGAGATCCACTCCGACATCCAGCGGGGCTTCGTCCGGGCCGAAGTGATCGGCTGGCGCGAGCTGGTCGATGCCGGCGGCTATTCGGCCGCGCGCGAACGCGGCACGCTGCGTCTTGAGGGGCGTGATTACGCGATGCGCGATGGGGACGTCATCACCGTCAAGTTCACGCCGTAGAGGGCTCGGTGTCAGCGGGTGATCGGGCGGCGGGGTCCACTCGACCTGGGTGTGTGGACTTCATTTTGGGCGCTTGTATAGGTGGGGGATAAGTCTTCTTTTTGGGGCATATATATGAGGGAGGAATGTTTCTTTTGGGCGCCTATATATGGCTCGGATTTTTTCTGTGCGCCTCCAGCCGGTCCGGGTTACGTCATCCCCACGCCGTAGCCATGCTCGCCAACCGCTCGGCGAGGCGCTTCATCCCCAGCTCCCCTGCCATCGCCGCTCCCCCCGTGAAGTCGGTGGGACGGTCGGGGGGGCGCTCCACGTCGATCGGTACCAACGTCGCGATGAGCTTGAAGGTTCTCAGCAGGTCGGCGTGGTGGAGCAGCGTCGCGGCCTTGGGCGGGCGCCGGGCGGGATCGGGGTGCTCGGCCGCGGCGAGCACGGCCTCGAGCGAGCCGTGCCTGTTCAGCAGCTCCGCCGCGGTCTTCGCGCCGATGCCGGGGGCTCCCGGCAGCCCGTCGGAGGGGTCGCCACGGAGGGCGATGAAGTCGGGGACCTGCTCGGGGTCCACGCCGTAACGCTCGCGGACCTCTACGGGTCCCACCTCGATCGGAGGGGCTCCTCGCTTCAGTTCGAGGATCGCGGTCTGCTCATCGACTGCCTGGAACATGTCACGGTCGCCTGTCACCAGGAGGGCGCGGGCGCCGCGAGGCCCCCCGCCCGAACCCCGCCCAGCGGCCTGCGTCTCCACGTGTGCGTATGCACCCATCGCGTCGTCGGCCTCCAGGTCACCGGCGTCGCTCACCGTCCAGCCCAGGCTCGCCAGGAGTGCGGGGGTCCGCCGCCACTGCCACGCGAGCTCTGGCGGCATCGGGTCGCGGTGGGCGTGGTAGGGGGGGTACAGCTCCACGCGGTACTTCGCCTGCTCGGCCCCGAAGCACGCCACGATCGCGCGAGGGTCGCACGCCTCGGCGGCGTTCAGCAGCGCGTTGACGGTCCCCAGCAGCGCGTTCACCGGCCGCCCCTCACCGTCCACGATCGATTTCGGCAGCGCGAAGAACGCGCGGTACAACAGCCACGGCGTGTCGGCGATCAGCAGCGGGGCGGGTATCGGTAGAGCGTATGCGCCGCGGCCTACGGAGGCGCCGTGCTGCGGCCTACGGAGGCGCCGCTGCCTACGGAGGCGTCGTGCCGCCGCCCGGGCCCGCGGTCGTGCCGCCTTCGGGGCCGGGTGGTTCCGCTGGCGGCGGGGTGTTGGGCGGTGAAGTGGCGCCGGTTGGTGACGGGGTGCCAGCCGGCGCGGGCGCTTCCGGCGCCGGCGGGGTGTAGTGGCTCACGTCCGGCTCGGGCCGCGTGCCGTGGGCGGTGCGGACGCTGAAGTACGCCCAGGTGGCGCTGAGGCCCAGGCGGCTCTCGAGTTCAGGGCCGCTGACCTCCGTGCGGCCGGTGGAGCCCAACACGTACGCGGAGACGATCCGGGGGGAGTAGCCCCTGCGCAGCACCTCGATACCGCGGAGGGAGCCGCGGACGAGGCCGCGCAGGCGTGCCGCCGCCGTGGGGAAGCTCATGCTCACCGTCCACGTGTGCAGCGGACCCCGGTCGTAGGGGTCCTGCACCCCCCGCAGCCACGGCTCCGGGGCGGCGCCTGGGAACGCGTTCTGCACGCTCTCGGTCTCCCCGCCCGAACTCGCGAAGTAGTACGTGATCGCGGGCCGGCCGCCGTAGGTCACCACCTGGCCCGCCGTCGCCGCCACCGCTTCGTTCGTCCGCGCGGTCTGCGCCTTCGTGCCGAGGTACACCTGCGAGCGCGTGTCGTCGTACACGTCGAAGCGCGCTCCGCCGGCGTGGTCGGTGAGCGCGTACGTGCGGCTCGCCACCGCCTGCGCCTCCAACGCCGCGAGCGGCCAACTCGCGGGCATCTCGGCCCCCACAACTCCCCGCACGTACGCTTCCAAGGGGATCGCGCGGACCTTCCCGCCGATCAGCACCCGCACCTTAGTCTGCTGGGAGACCGTGCCCAGAGCCGTGCCGGTGTAGTAGTGCGCGAGGATCGCCTGGTAGGAGTACCCGTGCTGCGCGTACCCTGCTGCTCCCTCCTGGCTCATCCCTACCCCGTGGCCGTCGCCCGCACCCTGGATCACGAGCGTCGGGGATGCCCCCGCGCGCGCGGGGGCGCTCGCGAGCCCGATCGTGAGGAGCCCGATCGCGAGCAGCGGTCGGCGTGGGCGGGAGCGGTGGTAGCTTGGGCGCATGGTCGATGCCGTCCGTACGCGCGTGGCCGGGAACGGCTGCTCTTTGATCGGCCACAGACGGGCCGGCCATGAGCTGCGAACGCCCTCCCCCACTCCCCATCTCCCTGCAGTGAGCTGCGTACATGGCCGCTAGCAGCGAGCAGGCCGTGCTGGACGGGGTCCCCACCGAGCTTTACATCGGCGGGCGCTGGCGGGCCGCCACCGGCTCCGGGACGCTCCCCGTCGAGGACCCCTCCACCAGGGCGACGCTCGTGGAGGTCGCCGACGCGCAGCCCGTCGACGCGCTCGCGGCGCTCGCCTCGGCCGCCGCGCACCAGGCCGAGTGGGCCGCCCACCCTCCGCGCGAGCGCGGTGAGATTCTGCGCCGCGCGTACGAGACGCTGACCGCGCAGCGCGAGGAGCTCGCGCTGTTGATGACGCTGGAGATGGGTAAGGCCCTCGCCGAGTCCCGCGCCGAGATCGCCTACGCCGCCGACTTCCTGCGGTGGTTCTCCGAGGAGGCCGTCCGCATCCACGGCCGCTACATGGTCAACACGACAGGAGTCGGGCGCATCCTCACGATGCGCCAGCCCGTCGGCCCCTGCGTGTTCGTCACGCCGTGGAACTTCCCGATGGCGATGGGCGCCCGCAAGCTCGCCCCCGCGCTCGCCGCCGGCTGCACGATCGTCGTCAAGCCCGCCCAACAAACGCCTCTCTCGATGCTCGCCCTCACGCGGATCCTCGAGCAGGCCGGCCTGCCCGGCGGGGTCTTGAACACAATCACCGCCCGCCACTCCGGCGCCGTTGTCGAGCCGCTGCTGCGCGACCCCCGCACACGCAAGCTCTCCTTCACCGGCTCCACCGAGGTGGGGCGCACCCTGATCGAACAGTCCGCCGAGCAAGTCCTGCGCGTCTCGATGGAGCTGGGCGGCAACGCCCCCTTCGTCGTCTTCGCCGACGCCGACCTCGACGCCGCGGTCGAGGGTGCTCTCACCGCGAAGATGCGCAACGTCGGCGAGGCGTGCACGGCGGCCAACCGCTTCCACGTGCACGAGTCCCTGGCGGAGGAGTTCGCCGGGCGGCTCGCCGCGCGGATGGGCGCGCTGCGCGTGGGGCGCGGCACCGAGCCCTCGACCGACGTCGGTCCACTGATCGACGCGCGCCAGCGGGCCATCGTCACCGAGCTGGTAGGCGACGCGGTCGACCGCGGCGCCCGTGTGCTCACCGGGGGGCAGGCGTTATCGGGGCCCGCCCACCCCGGCTACTTCTTTGCCCCCACCGTCCTCGCCAGCGTACCCCCCGACGCACGCGTCCTGGCCGAGGAGATCTTCGGGCCCGTCGCCCCCGTCGCCACCTTCTCCACCGAGGAGGAGGCCCTACGCGCCGCCAACCGCACGCCGTACGGCCTCGTCGCCTACCTCTACACCCGCGACCTTGGCCGCGCGCTGCGCGTCGCCGAGGGCCTCGAAACGGGCATGGTGGGCCTCAACCAGGGCATCGTCTCGAACCCGGCCGCCCCCTTTGGGGGCGTCAAGCAGTCGGGCTTCGGCCGCGAGGGCGGCTTCGAGGGGATCGGGGAGTACCTGGAGACCAAGTACGTCGCGGTGGCGGGGTAGGGCCGGGGCTCAGCCTTTACGCAGCTGTTCGATGTCCACCGCGTTGGCCGGCGCCGTCAGCGTGACCGGCTTGTCCCATTCGCTGAAGGCGATCGAGCCGCCGCCTGTGCCGTTCTTGGAGATCTCGATCGGGTACGCCGTTCCCTTCGTGGCGACGTACAGGGTCCCGTTCTGAGTGGTGTCCCTGACGCCCACGACTGCCTGTCCGTTCACCGTGGTGGTGCCGGCTGCGACCAGCGCCTTGGGGTTGGTCGCGAGGGCCGCATTGAGCAGTTTGGGCAGGTCAGTCAGCGAGGAGAGCCCCGCGAAGCTCGCATTCGACACGGACGCCTTCAGCCACTTCCCTTGCAGCAGCTGCGCGGCCGCGGAGCCGGCGAGGTGGCTGTAGAAGGCGGGGCTGCCGTTGATGTAGATCGTGTTGCCGATCTGGATCAATTCGAAGCTCAACCCGTTCTCCGCAAGCCGCCCGCGTCCGCCCTTGCCCGCGACGAGGCTGAGGTCGAGCGTGATCGGGGTGCCGCCGGCGACGCTCGAGCCCGAGACGTGCACCGAGCTCGCGCCGTCCGCCGCGGCCTTCGCCGCCGCCACGATTTCGGCCGGAGACTTCGACGCGAGGCCGTTGCCCGACGAGCCCCCGCAGCCGGCGAGCGCGGCAAGGAGGAGCATGAACGACAGAGCCACGGCCGATGGGAGCCGGATGTGCATGAGTCCGACTGTATCCCAGCGTCCGGATGGCCGGCCGGCCTATGCGTCCGGGCGGCCGGACCCCGGGCACGCGCACGCAGGTCGATCGGAGATCGCGTCGAAGTCCGATCGGTACCCGCAGCTGGGTCGAACATTTGTCCACCGTTCCCCCGTCGCGCTCGGCCGACGCGGCGGTTGCGTCGAGCGCGCGGGGCGAGGAGCCGATATCTAGTGGAAATGCCCGAATGGTGGAGTAACCTCGAACGTGTGGGAGTGCCACCCGCCGCCGAGGATGGGACCGGCAGCCGCTTGCGCGCGCTGCTCCCGTGGACGCTGGCCGAAGCGGGGATGCGAAAGTGTCCCCCGGCTTCGGTCGCGGCGGTGCTGGCCGCTGCCGCGCTCGGGGCGGTGCTCGCCCAGAGCGCGGCCCTCGCCGCGGTGTACGTGGCAGTGCTCGCTGCCACGGCCGCTCTGCTGGGCTGGCGCGCCGGGGAGGCTCGCCGCGGGTCGCTGCAACGCGAGATCGAGGACCGCTCCGGCGAGCTGCACAGGGCGCTTACGGAGTTAGAGATCGCGCAATCGGAGACCGTGCGGCGCCTCTCGATGGCGGTCGAGTTCCGCGACGAGGACACCGGCGCGCACATCGAGCGGATCGGGCGCTTCTCGACGCTGCTCGCCGAGCGGGTTGGCCTCGACGGGGAGTTGTGCGAGCGGCTCGGCTACGCGGCCCCGCTGCACGACGTGGGCAAGGTCGCGATCCCTGACGCGATCCTGCTGAAGCCCGGCCCGCTCACCGCGCAGGAGCGCGCGATCGTGGAGACCCACGCCGAGGAGGGCCACCGGCTGCTGCGCGGGTCCTCCTCCTCGATCCTCGACATGGCGGCCACGATCGCCCTGAGCCACCACGAGAAGTGGGACGGCAGTGGCTACCCGCGCGGCCTCGTGGGCGAGGAGATCCCGATCGAGGGCCGCATCGTGGCGGTCGCGGACGTGTTCGACGCGCTCACCTCCGACCGCGTGTACCGCACCGCCTACTCCATCGAACAGGCGGTGGCGCTGATGCGCGAGCAGCGCGCGCGCCACTTCGACCCGGAGCTGCTGGACATCTTCCTCGAGGTGCTCTCGAGCTCCGGCCCCGACGCCCGCTCCCAGCTCACCTCCGACCCGCAGGCGCTCCTGGAGGGGGTGCTGGAGACGTACCTCGGGGCGCTCGAACGCGGCGACGCGGAGACCGCGGAGGGCGCGATTGCGCAGGCGATCGAGGATGGCGTGGCGGCGACGACGCTGCCGGGCGAGGTGATCGAACCGGCGTTGCGCCGCGTGGCGGAGCTCAAGGAGCAGGGCCTCCTCGACGCGGAGCGCGAGCGCGCGGCGATGGGGATCGCGCGCAGAGTGCTGGCGACGCTGCGCCGCTACATGCTGGGCCACAACGAGGCGCCCGAGGCGCTGGAGCGGATCGACGAGACGATCGAGACTGTCGAAGGGCTGCTGTTACGCGCCGCGCAGGGCGAGCCAGGAGGAGCGCGAGCCGCCGACGCGCAGACCGTCGCCTAGCCAGCTAGATTCTCGGGCGTGTCCAACCGCGCAGTGGTCACCGGCGGAGCCGGGTTCATCGGCTCGCACCTCGTGGACGCCCTGCTCGCGGAGGGCTACGAGGTGAGCGTGATCGACGACCTCTCCTCGGGGAGCGCCCGTAACGTGGCGGAGGGGGCGCACCTGCACGTGCTCGACATCACCGACGGCATGGCGCTGCACGGCGCGATCGAGCAGGCGGCGCCGCGCGCGATCTTCCATCTCGCCGCGCAGGCCTCCGTGGTGGCGTCCGTCGCGGACCCGGGTCGCGACTGCGCGGTCAACGTGCAGGGGACGCTCAACGTAGTGGACACCGCCGGGCGCATGGGGGTGCCTGTCGTGTTCACCTCCACGGGCGGGGCGCTGTACGGGGACGCGGCCCCGATGCCGACCCCCGAGCAGCGCATCCCCGAACCGCTGTCCCCCTACGGGGCTTCGAAGTGGGCCGCGGAGGCGTACGTCAACACGTGGTCGCTCTCGACCGACGTCCCCCACGCGGTGTGCCGCCTGGGCAACGTCTACGGCCCCCGCCAGAGCCCCCACGGGGAGGCCGGAGTGGTCGCGATCTTCAGCCACCGCCTGCACTCAGGGCAGGCTCCAACGCTGTACGGCCACGGCGCCCCGACCCGCGACTACGTGTACGTCGAGGACGTGGTGCGCGCCCTGCTGGCCGCCTCCGGTCGCCGTGGCACGTTCAACATCGCGACCGGTGTGGAGACCGATGTGATGAGTGTTTGGAATGCGCTTCGCGCCGCGGCGTGCGTTGTGGTGGAGCCGGAGCTCGCGGCGCTGCGCCCGGGGGAGCTCCAGCACAGCTGCCTGGACGTCTCGCGGGCGGAGCGGGAGCTCGGCTGGCGCGCGGAGGTCCCGCTCGCGGAGGGGCTTGCGCGGACCTATGCTGCGCTGGTGGAGGAGTTCGACGCCTAGCGCTAGCATCGATTCCCGCGGCCAGATAGCTCAGTTGGTAGAGCACACGACTGAAAATCGTGGTGTCCCCAGTTCGAATCTGGGTCTGGCCATTTTCGCTTTTTCCCTGCTAATCGATGGTTGATTAGTTGTGATGCTCGCGTTTTTGTTCGTAGTTGATGTACGGTTTGTGTGTCCCGTCGCCTTTTCGTCGCCTGAATCGGCGTTGGGGGCTTTGTCGGTACGAGTTGATCGAATTTGGTGCCGTGCTGGCGGTTGACTCGCTGCTCGAGTTGGGCGTAGACGTCGAGCGTCATTCGGGAGTCTGCGTGCCCGACTTGGTTCATGACCCACTTGATGTCGAAGCCGTTCGCGAGCAGCGCGATCGAGATGTATGTGCGACGCAGTGTGTGAGGGGTCGTGTGTGGCAGGGGCGGGAGACCCAGCGCCGCGCGTTCCTCTGTTGCTAGCAGGGCGGCGTCGCGAACTATCCGTGCGATGCGCTGGCGCGAGCTACGACTTCCAGCCCGGTTCGGCATGAGGTAGTCCTCGGGTCCTGTCGGCCTGCCACTGCGCGCCAGGCGCTCCAGATGGCTTGCAAGGGTCTGCGTGAGGCTCGGCGTTAGCTGCACCTCGCGAATGCCCGCCTCGGTCTTGGCGTCCTTGATGAAGAATCGCGCCGTTTGAGCGTTGTGGATGCGGACCTGTCCGATGCGTAGATGGCATAGCTCACCGACGCGTACCCCGGTGCGCCCGAGCGCTTCGACAATCGCTTGCCGACCCCTGTAACGACCTGGTCGTACGACCCCGAGCTTGCGGAGATGGTGGGTCACGGTGGATAGGGCAAGATCAAGCTCTCGAGCGATCTGGCTGGGCTCCTTGTCTGTGGCGATCAGTGCGGCGATCGCTGCTGCCGTCGGCCCCAGATCGGTCGGCGCCGTCGAGGGCAGGATCTGGTCCTGCTTGGTCGCGGCTTCGAAGAGGCTCACGAGCTCGTCGATCTCCAGGAAGCTGCGCTTGGGCTTTGGGGCGTGGACGCGCATGCGCTTTGCTCGTGCGGGGTTGCGCAGCATGTATCTGTCCTCGACAGCGTCATCTAGGATCGCTGCCAGTACCGCGATCAGTTTGTGGATCGACGCAGCCCCCAAGGGGAAGATCCGCCGGCCGCGCTCGTCGCGTAGCACGGCCCCCGCGTCGATCGCTGTGCGCTGCTCGGCGGCCGTTTGAAGCTTCTGGGCCTTGAATCGCTGGCACAGCTCTTCGCCGATCTCGTCGAGCTGATAGCCACCGAAGAACGGCATCAGATGACCCTCGATACTCCGGCGGTAGTCGAGCGCGGTGCTCCTAGCGATTGGCTTGCTGCCGATCGTCCCCTCGACCTTGGCAGCGAGCCACCAGCGCGAGTAGTCCGCGAAAGACGGCGGATCGAGAAACGGGAGCACCTCAGATGGCCCAACGGCCGACGCGCGCTCCCACATACCCGCGCGCACCCGGGCCTGGAGGTTCCCTAGCTCGGCTCGCGCTTGTCTCTCCTGCCAGCCACCACCGCACCCACACCCGCAACCAGCACGCTCATGCAGCACCACAAGCTCACGCCTACCCCCCGCGAGAAACCGCAGATGAAACGCCCGGGAACCATCAACAAGAACTCGCGTTTCAAGTGTCCCAGTCGCAGAACGCGGCACTCAAGCCCCCAAACCAAGCCCACTATCGCCACTGCCCATCACGCCCGCCACACACCTCCCAAACGCCTGAACTGCTCACTGCCGGCCCGCCCACGATACGCATCGCCTGGGTCTACACCATGATGACACCACGCCCTAAGACGTTAAGGCTACGCCAACGCCCTCCATCGCCTAAACACGAAGCTGGCGGCCAAGCTCAGGCAGATACGAACAAGCGCTCCGCATCGACCGTGCTATGCCGCCTCGGCTCGCCTGGCGGCTTCCCACTCGAATAGCCCAAGATGGGGTTCTCCGGGGTATCTGGCGATATCGAGTACCTGAGGTGGCGGTACCGCTCGATCTGCGACGAGCTCGCAGAGCCAGGCGCGGCGGCTGATGCGCGAGAACGCCATCCCAGGGCGCAAATCGTGATGCCCAGTAACTGATCTCGCGTAGGACCAGGCGATGCCTTGCCCTTACCGAGTTGTAACGAGTTTTACGAGGTTTACGCGATCTCGCTAAACCTCCTATAACTGCGTATAGTCCGGTCATCGACCCGATCAAGAACCCCTATAGCCCTGGTGCGGGCTCTCGCCCGCCGGCGCTGACCGGCCGCGACAGCGAGATCGAGCAGTTCCGCGTCCTACTCGGCCGCCTCCGCGCCGGCCACGCGGAGAAGAGCATGTTGATCACCGGCCTGCGCGGCGTCGGCAAGACCGTCCTGCTGAACACCTTTGAGGCCCTCGCCGAAGAGACCGGCTTTCGCACCGCCAAGAGCGAGGTCACCCACGAGACAGACTTCCGGCCGATGCTCGCCCGGCTCGCGCGCCGGGCGCTGCTGGCAGTCAGCCCCCCGGAGCGGATGCGCGAGCGCGCACGTCGCGCTGCCGCGATCTTCAAGGCGTTCACCGTGCGGATCCCCGACGGCCCGGAGATCGGCGTGGACGTCGACGCGCTACTCGGCCGCGGCGACTCCGGCGACCTCAGCGACGACCTCTCCGACCTGTTCGTCGCGCTCGGCGAAGCCGCCGCCGAGCACGACACGGGCGTCGTGTTCCTGCTCGATGAGGTTCAGTTCCTGAAGCGGGCCGAGCTGGAAGCGCTGATCGCCGCGCTGCACCAAGTCGCCCAGCGCGCGCTGCCGCTGACGCTCGCGGGCGCCGGCCTCCCACAGCTACCCGCCCTGACCGGCGTCGCGAAGTCCTACTCTGAGCGCCTCTTCCGCTTCCCGTCGATCGGCCGGCTCGCCGACGTATCCGCGCGGGCTGCGCTGGAGCTGCCAGCCCAAGCAGCGCAGATCAGCTACGAGCCCGCCGCGACCAACCACATCGTCCGATTCACCGACGGCTACCCGTACTTTCTGCAGGAGTACGGCAAGCACGCCTGGAACGTCGCCGATGGCCCGACAATCACGGCCGCCGACGTCGAGGCGGCTGAGCGCCTCGTGCAACTGGAGCTTGACGAGAGCTTCTTCGAGGTTCGCATCGGCAGAGCGACCCAGGCTGAGCTTGACTACCTCGCCGCGATGGCCGCGCTCGGCGACGGGCCGTACCGCTCCGGTGACGTCGCCGCAAAGTTGGGCCGCAAGACACCGACCAGCGTCGGCCCGATACGCGGGCGGCTAATCGAGAAGGGTCTCGTCTACAGCCCCTCCTACGGGACGACCGAATTCACCGTCCCGCACTTCCGCGACTTCATGCAACGGCGCTTCCCACTCGCACGCAAGCCCCGGCAGTAAGTTTCGCTTACACCGCGCAGTGATTGCCACGCCACGCGTTCGCAACGCCGGGATAGGCTCGGACGCAAGCCGCGCATCCACGACACCTGGATCGTCGCCACCGCGCTCGTCAACGACGCAGAGGTCTGGACCCAGGACGGCGACTTCTGTGACTTCGCACAAGCCGTCGAGGTCGTGCGGGTGTAACGCCCGGACCGATCGGGGAGACGCTCAACGTTCACGAATTCTCGTCAGTGCTGATCGAGCCTGAATGGAGCCGAGGTGAAGAGCGAGTCGAAACCTATGCAGACAATGTCCCTCTCGTCCGATGCGTCGCCCGACGCAGATCCCGGACGCGACGGAGCGGCGACGACGATCAGCCACGGGAGAGAGGTCTACGCTATCGACGATGGCAGATGCGCTCATCCAGATCGCGCCTGACGCTGCGCAGGCGTGGCCGAGGGGCGTTGCCCCCGAAGTACAGTGGGCGGCTGTGGCCGGCCTGCCGGTGGGCGATGTCGCGGCGGCTGTGACCGACTGGGCTGCGTATGACGGCGCCGTCGTGGCCATCGGCAGCTCGGACGGGGCGATCTTCACCGTCTCTGGGTCGGGCGTCATGGTCGCTCCCGGCCTCGTGATTACCGCGACGCATGTGCTTAGCGACGACATCGAGGCGATCGAAGCTGGGAATCTTTCGCTCTGGTGCCTCGGGCCGCGGCGAGAAGGGCGCGCTGATCTCTGGGCACTCCGTCAGATGCGCTTCGGCGAGACTTACTGCGACCTCGCATTCCTAGCCGTCGAACCGTATTCCGAGCTACCCGACGACTGGACGCTAACCTGCCTGCCGCTCACGACACGCTTGCCGGCGCAGGGCGACGTGCTCAATGTGGTCGGATTCCGCTTCGACAATCGCAATGCCAATGATCTGCCCTCTATAGACAGCATCCCTGTGATCAGCCGTGGGCACCTCTACGTTTCCAGCGGCACCGTTCAGCAAGTTCAGTTCTACCGCGATCGCGTCATGGCGCCGTTCCCCGTCATCGAGATCAGCTGTGGCACCGTGGGTGGCATGAGCGGCGGCGCGGTACTCGATTCCGATGGTGCCATCATCGGAATCCTGTCGATGGGTCTCTCGCATGACGACGGCCGAGGACCCAGTAACGCGGCTTGGATCATTCAAGCGCTGCAGTTCAACGTGGCCTTGCACTGGCCGCGCGACGTCTACCCGCCCGACTGCCCCATCCTTGACCTACCCGACAACCTCATGCGTATTATCGGACGTGAACACGTCGCGCTCAGCGGATCGCTTCAGATCGACTACACCCCGTGGCGCTAAAAGAAGCCGGGATACTCAGATGAGCGGTGATGAGTCGACACGACGACGTGCCACTGAGACGAGTGAGGCGACGCCCCGCAATCGCGTTGCGCTGTGAGAGCGCGAGGGGGCTCTTAGTGCTTCGGTTCACGCCACCAAGGGGTCCGCGGGCGCAGCTCGGGCCACAGGAGAGCGCGCCGACGCCGTTCTCGCCTGCACCTGCTCTCAAGCCGCTGACGGTAGTCGTTGACGCGGAGTGGATCGACGGGCTCGACGAGAACAACCTGGCCAGCCCGGACGTGATCCTCGGTGGTCTGCTGACTCACGATACGGTGCGGCTGCTGAGGTACACGGACGAAGGCCCACCGCCTGATCTCCCCCGCGGCAGCAACCACACAGATGACGCCGTGGATGGATGGGTCGTCGTCAGAGGGTATGAGGCTGACATACACATGTGGCGCATAGTTGCGCACGACGGGAAATCAGTCACGGAGACCTGCTTCGGAGGTGACTTTCCGAACGCGGCGGAGCGGGACGACAACACCACCGCCTACTCCGAAGTGGACTCGTCCACGGCGTCCACGCGGCGTCGTGCCGACGCCATCGCTGCGCAGGCGGCCGCCGCGGCAGGTGCTAGCCTATACATCACGCGCCGCCCGTACCTGTTCAGCGTGGGATGGGATATTGCGTACGGGCTGCTATTCGCCAAACCGGAGCAAGCGCTGCCGCTCGTGAGCCTCTACCTCCGGGCTCGGGGCAAGTTCATCGACTGGCGCAGCCTCGACGGCACCGGCACCACCAGCATGAACCGCGGTCTGTTCTACCAAAGGAGCGTGCTCTCGCTCGTACCAAGAATGTTTAGCGCTCTTGTCGGGCTAGCGGGGCGCGCGCAGGCCAATGACGACCAGCGAGCAGTCAGATTGGCACAAGCTATGTTCGGCAGGCTACAGCAGACGCTCGTGGCGCGGGACGCGATGTACTGGGCGCTGAACCGGCCACAGAACAGTGATGTTGCGTTCGAGGCCCTCACGGCTTTCGACCTCGCAGTGCTCACGCTCATGGGGGCAGTGGATGCGTCAGCCAGGCTCGTGCACTGCCTGCTCGATCTCGACGGCAAAGACCGCGGCGCTCGCTGGCAGTGGGACAAGTGGCGTGAACTAGTAGCTGGGCAGTCGCCGGGGATAGCGGCTGTGCTCGAAACTGAGAACCGTCTCGATGTGCTGACAGTGCTTGCAGAGCTACGGAACACGATCCACGCTGTCCCGCTTGACCCCCTCGCCATCGTGAAGGGCACGGTGCCGGTGGAGACGAGGATCGGGCTGCCAGCGGATCGCGGCGACGCGATGCTCGCCTCAATCGACCGGCTCGGCGGCCGCAACATTTGGGGCGTCCATAGCCATGCGTCCGGGCGCCACCACGCTGACCCCGGTGAGCTTCTAGACCGCCTGATCGAGCGCGTTACCTCGATGCTTGACGATCTGCTCCAAGCGATGAGTGTTGCGAGCTTCCCCGACGCGCCGGCCGCGCCGGGAGAGGACTTTTGGGGTCGTTTCCCTGGCGACCCCGGGCAGGTGTACCGCTGGCAGATAGACCTCTCGTCGACACCCACGGCGTAGACCGTCGCGCGCCATCAGGCGCTCTCGGCCGTGTACACACAGATCTGCTCTCCCTGCCGGGAGGCTCGCCCGTCGGCGGGATCTTGACGCTCCGTAGCCGGCCCCTGGGAACTCGAGCACCGGCCGGCAACCCGACTGGCGTGCGCTGAACCAGTGCCCGAGGCCCACCGACACGCGGCCGGTTGGTTCCGCGCGTCCTCAGATCTGCGGTGCAAAACGCGGCTTGTTCACTGAGCCGGAACGCCATCCAACACTCCGATTGCCTGCTCTGCGTGGGCGCGGCCGCCGGCGACGGCTCGGTAGCCTCGCCGACGTGAGCTTGACTAAGCGCCAGATGGAAGAGGACGAAGAGCGGGGCTGGAGCAGTGGAGGCGACAAGCATGTCTGCGCCGAGCACGTCGAGGACGACGCTCTCGAGCGCCTGATCGCGGAGAGCGCCTCGGCGACACCGTGCTCGTACTGCGGTCGCGATGGCAGTGTGCCGATCGACGCGCTGATTGAGCGCATCGGCTCAAGCCTGCCACACGAGTGGGGCAATGCGGACGATGAGGGCGTCAGCTGGGACGGCGGCTACGTCGGCAAGACCTACGACACCTACGATCTCATCACCGAAGCGGGTGACCCGCCGCTCAACCACTCTGAGCTGATCGCCGACGTCGTGCGCGCGCTGCCCCAGCAGGCGTGGGCGCAGCGCGACTTCTACCGCCTACGCCCTGAGCTACGCCTCCGCTATGGCTGGCGAGAGTTCGGCCGGACCATCAAGCACCATCGTCGGTACTTCTTCTCCGATCACGACTCCAGCAGCGAGGATCCGGACTACATGGCGCCAGGGGCACTATTGGTGGCAATCGGTGACGCCCTGCGCTCGGGCGGCCTCGTGCGCCAGTTGCCGAACGAGCCGGTCTATCGCGTGCGCACCCACGACTCGGGGGAGCATCCTCGGACGGCGAATGAGCTAGGTACTCCGCCCGCCCATCTCATTGACAAGTCAAGCCGGATGAGCCCAGCGGGAGTCCCGCTTTTCTATGGGGCGCTTGACCCGGCCACTGCGGTTGCTGAGGCCCGCGAAGCGAACCCAGGCGCTGAGGCCTGGACGATCGGCACCTTCCGCCCGCGCCGCGCGCCGCGCATCGTCGACCTCTCGACGCCACCGGGGGTGCCGAGTCTGTACGACCCCGAGCGCCGGCACTTGCGGCCTGGCCTGATCTTCCTGCGTCACTTCGTGAGCGAGATCTCCAAGCCGTTTGTCCGTGACGATCGCATCCACATCGAATACGTCCCGACGCAGGTGGTCACCGAGTGGCTGCGCACGCGCTTCGACCCTGGCCCTGGCGAGCCGCTCGCTGGTGTCCTATACGGCTCATCCCGAAGTGCGAATGGGGTAAACGTGTCGCTGTTCATCGACAACGACGGATCCTGCGACCCAGGCGACGAGCGCGACTCCGCACTGCTGGTCCTCGATCGACACGAGCGACTGCTCGGGTGAATGGTGTGACGGTGAGCGAGCAGACAACACTGGCGGCTCCCGGCGCTCTCGGTGGTTCGAGAAACGAGCAGGGAGCAGAGCTGCGCGCGCGTGTCGGTGCACTGGTGGGGAGCGCCGTCGTCGCGGAGAGACCGCTCGACGAGGTCGGATTGCCGATGGCCCGTGCCGTTGGGGTCGCGGTCGCTGCAGAGGGTGACGACCCCGTTGATGATCTCGTGGTTCCTTTGCGTGACGGCGGGCGTGTGTTCATCCAGGTCAAGCAGAGCGCCGGGATCACTAGACAAAAGGGCAGTCCTTTCGAGAAGGCGGTCGCCCAATTCGCTAGGGCGGTGCGTGCTGGCGTCCGCGATGACGATTGGCTGGTGCTCGCCTGCGCCACGTGCACACGGCCGCTCGCCGAGTTGGGCCGACTCCTCGAGCGCGAGAGGTATGCGCATTCCGGCGGGCCGACTGCGCGCGAGCAGCGCGCGCTCGACGCGCTGCTCGCCGTCGCGCTGCGGCACCTCGACGACGACGGGTTTGCCGCTTTGCGAGCGCGGCTTGTGATCTGGGAGACCGATCCGACCGCCGGCGACGGCCATGCCGCGCTCGTTGCGCGTATGGAGTCGTGGGTATGCGGGCCTAGTGAGGGCGCCGATGCCGCAAGGGAGCTGAGCGACATCGTGCGCCATCTCGCGCGTATACGCGGGGGTCTGGACGCACTCGGGTTGGCCCGGGCGCTCGCTGCCCGCGGCGTGACGCTAAGAAATGACGTCAGTGGCTCGCCTGTCGCCGCCGCACGAGCGCTGGCCGGCTATCGACGGCTTCAAGCGCGCCGCGGACGCACACTCTCGCTGTTCAACGCGCCGACAGGGCTCGCCGATTTGCCGCTGAGCGCCGCTGATGCGAGAGTCGACGTCGATGTGGTTGGTGAGGACCGCTCGTCCGGGCGCCACCTTGAGCTCGCGCACCGTCGCCGTGGGCGCTGTGTTCTCACGGGCCGACCTGGGGGCGGCAAGAGCACGGCATTGCGTGCCCTTTGCGCACACGCTGCTGAGCGGTCTGAATGGCCGCTGCCTGTGCTTGTGAACCTCAAACGGCTCGGTGGCGGCGACGGCCCGTTCGGCGAGCGTCTACTCGATCTGGCTTGTGAGGAGATGCCGGCACAGGATCGAGCCGCGTTGCGACGCGGTATAGAGAGCGAGCTTGCCGCGGGGCGGGTGCTGCTCGCGCTCGACGGTCTCGACGAGGTTCGGAATGGCCGCGTTGCTCTCGTCGACGAGCTGGTCGCATGGGTCAAGGAGCTGCCGGCTGAGGTTGAGCTGACCCTGGCCACCCGTGGTTCAGCTATTGAGCAGGCCCGCAGGCTCGGCGTTGGCGAGTTGTCGCTGCGGCCACCGGATCGGCCCGAGGACACCGTGCGCGCGATTCTTGAGGCGGCTGCACCCACCCAAGATGCCAGCGCCGAGCGCTGGGTTGAGGAGCGTGCCAAGTGGGTAAGCGATGCGATGGCGCGAGATGGGCTTGGCTTGACGCCGCTCACGGTCGTGACCCTCGCGTTGATCGCGGCGCGCAGTGACGATGTCGGTGCCCTTCCGCAGGGTCGTGCGGAGATCCTCCTGCGGGCATTGCAGGACGTGATGGAGACGTGGGAGATCGAGCAGCGCAATCGCGGCCACATCGCGCTCGGGCCGTTGCGGGATCGCAGCGCCCGGGAGGGGCTCGCCCTCTCACTCCGAACGCTTGCCGGCGCGGTTGTTGGCGACGAGCCACTGTCGCCCCCAGCGACCCGGGAAGTCCTTTGGGGCGCGCTGGGTCGCGAATTCACGCTACGCGATGGCGAGCTCCGTGTAGCGGTCGAGGACAGCCTGACTTTCTGGACCGATATCGGTCTCTTCTCCTTCGAGGACGATCAACTGAACACGACATTGCGACCGCTCGCCGAGGTGGCGCACGCGTGGTCCGGTGAACTCGCCCAAGGAGACGAGCAAGAGGGCTGGCTGACCCTGATGCGCGCCTCTCACGACACTTGGCCGACGCTCGCGCTGGCCGCGGGGCTATCCGAGACGATCGCGTATCGCTGGGTAGAGGAGCTCGCGGCCGACGGGACCGTCGAAGAGCTAGAGGCGCTTGCTCAGGCTAGCCGAGACGGCGTGAAGCTCGAGGCCAGCGTGCTCGCGACGCTGGCAGGCGGCACCGTGCGCAGGATGCTCGCGGAGCCAAGAGAAGCCGAGCGGGCCGCTCTCGCGGTGCTCGGGCTCCCATTCGACAATGCGGCCCGTGCCGAGTTGCGTCCACTCCTCACCGCAGCCGTCCCACGAGAACGCAGAGGCATCGTCGAGACGCTGACGAGCGCGGCTTGGGACGAGACCGGCAGCGAGGCCGACCGACGGCTGCGTGAGTTTCTCGCCGCCGAGAAGCCGCCGCCGCGCGATCCACCCAAACCCGACGCTGGCGTGCTCGAGCTGATCACATCGGCCCGCGACGACGCTTACCAGCGGGCGTTTGAGGCAGCGTCAGTACGGCTCGCGGCCGGCTCGCGCGAGGACGCCGAACTCGTCGCATCACGGTTCGACGACGGCAGCCTTGAGTTTCGGAGAGCACTGGAAGCAGCCCTCCATGAAGGCGGCAACGAGGATCTTGCCGAGACGATGGACCTTCGGATGAAAGCCGCGCTCGCGAAGTGGGAGAGCCACTGGAACGGGACTGACTTTGCCGAGCACGAGCGAAGCGTCCTGCAGACCATTGCCGGCCTCGGAGATCCAGGGGCTCTCGACTGGAGGCAAAGACGCCGTCTCGACGAGCTTGCAGACCTGGCCTCCACGGCATCGCTCAACTGGATCAGGCCGGGATTTGTCGCGAAGCGTCCCGCGGAGGCCGAGAACTGGCTTCGCGCTGTCGCGTTGCTAGGCAACTTCGAACTGCCGGCGCTCTGTTCCCAAGCGCAGCTAGTTCTCGATGAGATGGCGGCCGGTGAGGGAACTGACTGGATCGTCTATGACAGCGGACGCGACCGACTCTTGCGTAGCTGGGAGCGCGTCGAAGACACCGAGCGGCTGCTTTCGGGCCTTGTTGACTGTCTCGGGCTGCTCCCGCAGCAAGCCAGCTCGGGGCTGATGGATGCAATCGGGAGTACGCCCGACCCATCTACAGCGGCCAGGCTGCTGGAGCGACGGATCGAGCGCCTGCGAGTCTGGGCTCGGGAGTTCGCGGCGCTCCTTCTGCTCCTCGTGGCTGATGATCGCGACTCCCGCGTGGAGGAATGGATCGACGGCAACGACCCCATGCTGCGCTCGGCCGCGGCTGTGTGGTTCTCGGCACACGCCGCGCACGGACACGACGTACCGGCGCAACTTGCGCGCTGCCTGCACGACCCCGATGAGGGAGTCCGGGAGCGGGCGCTCAGCCACTTCCAGTCCGGGGAGCTGACGTCGGAGCAACGCGAGATGATTGAGGCTCTGCCGACGCTGCACCGGCAGTCCTGGATGTGCCGAAGCTGCGGAACGGACAACGAAGCGGGCCGTACCGGATGCGTAAAGTGCTCGGTCGTTGGCCCCGAACTGACGAAGCGCATCGAGGAGTTGCTTCGCGAACCAACCTAAGGCGCCAGCTACGCCACGAGTGCTGGCGCCGCGAAGCTCTGTTGTTGACGCGGCCTCGCTGTCGCGCCGAGCCGACGGCCGCATGCTTGCGTATATCTGCTCGACTCCCTTTACCTGCGACGCTCCCTCGATGAACAACGAGGCGTACATCCGCGTGACGAACACTCCGGCTGGCCGACTATCGGTCGTGCCCTCGGAGCTTCGCGGCGACACCGAGTCGCAGGCCCCAGCACTCATCGTCCCGGTATGCTCAGCTACGCGCCGAGGCGCGCTTTTCCGCTCGCCGCCTGCGTCTCGTCAGAGCGCTCTTCCGAGCCGTGGCGGCGCCACCGCCCCTTCCGCAGCGCACGGAGGAACCTGACGCGCGACCGGGCTTGGCTTCCGACGGGTCCTCGAAGTCGTGGACCTCGAGGTCCGACCCTTGAAACGGCCCCCTGGCGGCTGCGGCGAACAGCCCGCTGGGGTTTGTGCCCTGGACCCCCGCATCGGGGCACAAACCCCGCGGTATCCACGGGTATCCGCCGGTATCTCAGCCCGCGACTGGGCGCGGCCTGGCTGGCCCCCAAAAGACCAGCAAACAAGCGGTTTTTGCTGCCGTCTTGTGCGGCGAGTCAAACAGGTCGGCGCACCACTGAAAATCGTGGTGTCCCCAGTTCGAATCTGGGTCTGGCCATCGAGAAGGCGCTGCAAATGGGCATGTTTTGAGATAGTGATCGCTATCTGGCTGGCCTCGGTATGGTCGTCGCGGCACAAACCCTTGACAATAGTGCCCTGTTCTGAGCCCGCTGCCGCGTCTCGAGAAGCCCACGAGGCAGCATGTTCGGGTGACAAATGGCTTATCCATGCGGTATCGACATGGAGAACCGAACTTCATGGCTCAAACAGTACGAGGTCCCGGGCCGAGCGCCGCGCGGCTGTGCTCTACCCTCCGAACATGGAAGGCAGCGTGCATGTGGGGGTGCGTCGGGGTCAGATAGCGGGTGTGCGGTGAGCGAGCGCCGCGCGGAGCTGCGGATCGGCTTTCTCAGCTTCGGTCACTGGCAGCGCGCGCAGTGGTCACGGACGTTGACGGCGAAAGACGCGCTGGTGCAGACGGTGGAGCTTGCGCAAGCGGCGGAGGAGATCGGGATCGACGGGGCGTTCGTGCGCGTGCATCACTTCGCCCGCCAGCTCGGCTCGCCGTTTCCGCTGCTGGCGGCGATGGGCGCACGCACGAGCAGAATCGAGCTGGGGACGGCGGTGATCGACATGCGCTACGAGAACCCGCTGTACATGGCCGAAGACGCGGCGGCGGCGGATCTGATCGCTGGTGGACGGCTGCAGCTGGGGATCAGTCGCGGCTCGCCGGAGCCGGTGCTGGACGGTCCGGAAGCGTTTGGGTATCCCGACGCGCAGGGCGAGGCGGGCGGCGAGTTGGCGCGGGCGCATACGGAGCTGTTCCGAAAGGCGATCGCCGGCGAGGGGGTGGCGCGCGCGGACCCGGCGTACACGGGGATGAGCGGGCTGCTGCCGATCCAGCCGTACGCAGAGGGGCTGTCCGAGCGCATCTGGTGGGGCGCGGGCGGGCGCGAGTCGGCGCGGTGGGTGGCGCAGCAGGGGATGAACCTGATGAGCTCGACGCTGCTGCTGGAAGACACGGGCGTCCCGTTTGACGAGCTGCAGGCCGAACAGATCGACGCCTACCACGAGGCGTGGCAGGCGGCGGGATGGGAGCGCACGCCGCGGGTGTCGGTGAGTCGTAGCGTGACCCCGATCACGAGCGACCTCGACCGGCGGTACTTCGGAAGCGAGGGCAGCGAAGACCAGGTGGGCTACCTGGACGGACACACCTCGCGCTTCGGGCGCACTTACACGGGCGAGCCGGACGTGATCGCAGCCGAACTCGCGCAGGACCGGGCGGTGCAGGCAGCGGACACGGTACTGCTGACGGTGCCCAACCAGCTGGGGGTGGAGTACAACGCGCACCTGCTCAGGACGATCGCCCGGGAGATCGCGCCGGCGCTCGGATGGACCCCGAAGGACGAGAGCCGTGTGCGCAACTGATGTGCGACGATCACGCGATGGAGAGCGGGGCTTCAAAACGCAGTGAGGTGCGTTTCCTGGTGTTCTCCGCATCGCTGCGCGAGGGCTCGCTGAACACGCGCCTGGCGGAACTCGCGGCGACGACGATCGAAGGCGACGGGGGGACGGTGGAGCGCGCGTCGATGGCGCAGTTCGACTGCCCCACATACAGCCAGGACACGCAGGCACACGAGGGCTTCCCGCCGGGCGCAGAGGAGCTGCACGGGCGCCTGCAGGCGTGCGACGCGTTCGTGGTGGCCTCGCCGGAGTACAACGCGTCGATGCCGGGCGGCCTGAAGAACGCGATCGACTGGGTATCGCGGTATGACCCGCAGCCGTTCAACGAGCGCCACGGCCTGGTGATGTCCGCCTCGCCGTCAATGGGCGGCGGCAACCGCGGCCTGTGGACGCTGCGCGTCCCGTTTGAGCACCTCGGCGCGCGTATATACCCCGACATGTTCTCGCTGGCGCAGGCGCACAAGGCGTTCGACGCCGAGGGCCGCATCGCCGACCCCCACCTGCAGGAGCGCTTCGACACGCACATCATCAACTTCATGGACCTCGTGGAGGCGTCCAAGCACTACCCCTGCATCAAGCGCCACTGGGTCGAGTACCTGGGCGAGCGCCCGGAACCGGCGATCGACCGGGTGCAGTGATCGTCGGAGGCTGGAGGGCTGGGGACGATCGGGGGCGCACGCGGGGCGGATCGCTGAGGAGTCGGCCGCCGCCTGCCGACGACCAACGGCAAGTCAGCGACCGCGAAGTACGGGTGCCTGATCGTGCTCGACAGCGAAGGCAAGGCGGTCGAGACGATCGCCGGCAAGAACATCCAGGGCCCCTGGGACTCGACATCCGTCAGCGAAGGATCCAAGACCACGCTGTTCATCAGTAACGCTCTGAACGGCGGTGCCGCGAACGGCATCAAAACGATCGATAACTCGACCGTGCTGCGCATCGAACTTGAATCCGGGGAAAACCAGACGCCGAAGGTGCTGAGCGAAACGGTGATCGCGGATGGCATCCCGTGGGTTGATTCAGCGGAAGCGCTTGTGCTGGGCCCGACCGGGCTCGCGCTCGCCTCCAACGGGACGTTGTACATCGCCTCGACCGACGGCAGCAAGATCCTCGCGATCTCCGAAGCGATGACGCGCACAACGCCGGCTGCGAAAGGCGGCACCGTCCTCACCGAAGGCGGCCATCTGAAGGAACCGCTCGGCATGGTGCTCGCGCCGAACGGCAACATCATCACGAGCAACGGTGGTGACGGCAACATGGTTGAAACGACACCCGCCGGCCAGCAGGTAGCCGTGCAGACCGCCGACAAGAAGACCGGCGCCGGAACGCTGTTCGGCCTGGTCATAGCCCCTGAAGGGAAGGGCATCTACTTCGTAGATGACGGTGAAAACACCCTGAACCTTCTGGGCGAAGGCCAGGCTGGCGCATCCACGGAATCGAGCACGACCGCATCGACGCCGACCTCAACCTCAAAACCATCCGCGGCGGCGACCACGACCCCGGCTCCCACGGCCAAGGTGATCAGCGTCTAGCTGGGTGGCCGGAATAGAGCGGCAAAGGAGCGAACGGCGTCCAACCGCTGCAGTTCGATGGCGCTATGATTGGCTCTGTGCCTGAGTCGTCTCTTCCTCTTACCGGCGGCTGCAACTGTGGCGCGGTGCGCTTTGAGCTCACCGAGACGCCGCTCCGCGCCGGATACTGCCACTGCACCCGCTGTCAACGACGAACGGGCACCGCCGCCTCGCCATCGGCTATCGCCAACTCCGCGGCGTTTCGAATCGTCAGTGGCGAGGATCACATCCGGCGCTGGAACGCGGGTGACGGAGCCGACAAGGCATTCTGCGGCACCTGCGGCTCAGCGCTGTTCGGACAGCATCCGGAGCACCCGGAGACCATCAACGTTCGCATGGGATCCTTCGACAGCGATCCCGGGATACGGCCGATGGGTCGCCTGCATGTTGCCAGCGCCGCTGTTTGGGAGCCAATTCCCGACGATGGCCTGCCCCGCCTTCCCGGACCTCTCGAAGCGTAACTCCACGCCACGCTGGCTCGTGGCCCCTCATTGGGGGGCCAGCCACCCACCGTCCGTCGTTGTCTGAGTGCGCTCGTTCGACTGCCACGACGACGCCTGATCTGCCCTGGGTTTTTTGGAGTGGTGTTTCTGGAATCCTCTGGCGTTTATCGAGGAGGAAGTCATGCCGAGGAGGTATCCAGTCGAGGTGCGCAAGCAGGTTGTCGAGCTTGCGCACTCGGGCACAAGGGTGGCTCAGCTGGCCGAGACGTTCGCCGTCAGTGAGGCGACGGTCTACAACTGGCTCAATACTCCCCGATCCGGATCGATGCCAGTTCTAGGGTAGGTCACAGCGCGCCGGACGGCTGGCCGCACCGCTGGGAGGCTGAGGGCGGCGGTGGGAAGTCGCATCTCGCGATGCAACCGCAAGCTCGGTGCGGTTTGCGACGCCGAGCTTGCGGTAGATGCGTGAGAGGTGCATCTTCACCGTGCCGCGGGCGATGAAGAGTTGCTCGGCGATCTGTGGGTTGGTCTTGCCGCTGGCGGCTAGGAGCGCTACCGCTCGCTCGGTGTCGGTCAGGCTCTGCCAGCCGCCCGCGGTGCTGCGAGGGTGGCGTCCTCGTCCTCGTCGCGCGTAGGCGATCGCGTCGGCAAGAGTGAGTTGTCCGCCTTGCGCCCAGGCCGCGGCCCAGCCGTCGGTTCCGTGGCTGGTCAGCTGTTCGCGGGCAGCATCGAGACGGTCGGTCGTGCCGGGTGTGGGTGCACAGCTGAGCCGCGTGCGCGTGGCTGCGCCTGCCGCCGCCAGGCGGGCACACCGCTCGACTTCTCCCGCGTCTGCAGCGAGCAGTGCGAACTCGTCGAGCACGTCGGCTGCTTCGCGCTGCAGGCCAAGGTCGGCGCACCTAGAAAGTGCGGCGTGTAGGAGATCGCGTGCTTGGTCCTTTTGATCGTTCTGTAGTGCGGCCAGGCCGTTGATGTACTCCGCGAGCGCCTGGTAGCGCAAACATTTCGACTGCTGCGCAATCGCTTCCAACTCGGCCGCGTGGCGCTGAGCCTCGTCGGGCTGATAGCGGGCAAGCGCGATTCGGGCGAGCGTGTCACGAGCAAGAACCTGCGTGTGCATCTGCGGCATTCGCAGCAGACCGTTTGCCCGGTCGGCGGCGGAGTCCAGGGCGCCGTGCAAAAGCTCGGCTGTGGCGAGCGCCAGTTCGATCGCGGGGACGGCCTGCAGAGCCCCGGACTCGGTGGCGCGCTGTAGGGCTTGCTCGCCGTTTGCTATGGCCTCGTCGGTGTGTCCGAGGCGGGCGAGCGCGTGGATGCGAAAGCCGAGGACTTGGAAGTGGGTCATCGAGGGCCAGTCGCCCTCAAGTGCGCTTGCCCGTTCGATGTGTAGGAGCGCGGTCTTGGGCGAGCCGATGCTGACCTGCGCCCACGCGGCTGTCTGCTCTGCCCACGCGCGAAGGGTGCGGTGCTCGCAGGCGATGGGTATCGCCAGAAACGCCTCGTAGGCTTTGTCGAGCGCTTGGAAGTGCTCGCAAAGCATCGCTGCGACTGCGAGCGAGACGAGTGCCCACGCCAACCCGAGGGGATCGTCGCCGTGCTGCTCTGCCACCTCGACGGCACGTTCGGCGTTGGCGAGGCCGCCGTGCAGGTCCACGCCGGTTTGGATCAGCACCATCGAGGAGCACAACAGGCAGATGGCCCTTCCGGCGGGATCCTCGACGGCGCTGAGCAGCGCGACGCCTGCTTGCGTGTTTGTGAGCGCTCCTTCGTAGTCCTCGCTCAGCATCGCGACTAGCGCCGCCCCGCATAGGACGATCGCCTGCGCCTGCGCATCCGTCCTCTCGTCAGCCGCCGCGAGCACGGCTGTGCAGATCGAGCGGGCTTCGTGGAAGTGCTCGGCGAGTATCCAGTGACGCATCAGCGAAGCCGCGATCGCCAACGCGCTCGAAGGGTCGTGCGCGAGCGCGTGGTCGAGCGCGTGGTGTAGGTTTGGAGCCTCCACTTCGATCGGCTCGTGCCCGTCCAGTAGTTTGTCGTTGGCTTGCACGACCCAGGTCTTGAACCAGCAGAGATGCCTTCCGGCAACCTCGTCGCGTTCGCCGGCCTGAAGTTGCTCACTCGCGTACTCGGCGACCGTCGAGAGGAGCCGCCAGCGCTCGGGTACGCCTGGCGCCTGCACCAGCAGACCCTTCCTCGCCAATGCTTGAAGGTGATCGCGAACATGCTTAGCGCTCTCGGTAGGCGCGGCGACCCCGTGTGCTGCCTCGGCTGTGAACCCGCCGGAGAACACGCAGAGGCGCGGCAGCAGTCCCCGCTCGGTCTCATCGAGCAGGCGATAGCTCCAATCCAGTGACGCGCGCAATGAGCGCTGACGCGGGTGCTGCGCGGTGCTCCCGTCGGTAGCAAGACGACCTTGCTCGGCGATCTCACGAGCGATCTGCTCGATGTCGAGCGTGTCAAGGCGGGCGGCGGCCAGCTCGAGTGCCAGCGGCAGACCGTCGAGCTCGTGGCAGATCCTCACTACCGCCCGAGCCGTTCTTGGGGTCAGCGCGAACGCCGCGTCTCGGCGCGCGGCTCGATCCACGAACATCCGTCCCGCGTCAGACCGGACGACGGCGCCGACACCGTCGTCGTCCGGTTCGGGGAGGCTCAGCGGGCCGAGGCGAAGTAGGTTCTCCCCGTCGATTGCGAGCGGCTCGCGGCTGGTCGCGAGCAGCCGCAGGCTGGGCGCAGCGTGGCACAGCTCACCGGCGAGGACGCCAACGTAGGGGAGCAGGTGCTCGCAGTTGTCCAGCACCAGCAGCAGCCGCCGCGGGCTCAGATGCTCGACCAGAACCGTCTTCGGAGTACTGCCGAAACGCTCACGCACACCCACCGCAGCCACCAGCGCGTCAATCAGCTGCTCCCCTCTCGATACGTCTGCCAGCGCAGCCACCACATACCCGTCACCGTCCGGCGGGGAGGCGAACCGCTCGGCTGCCTCTAGTGCGAGCCGCGTCTTACCGCACCCGCCCGCGCCCGTGATCGTGACAAGCGGGCTGGCTGCGAGCTTGCACTGAAGCTCGGCCAGCTCGGACTCGCGCCCGATCAGCGGTCCCGCATCGGTCACCATTCCCGAAGATCGTCCCAGAAACCCGCTACAGCTACCTTTGGTCCGGTGCCGGCATCTCGCAGCGTGAGAGCGCGGTGTCGGTGGCGGCGAGCGATTAAGTCTGGCCACATGGCAGATGTTTTCGGATCTGCTGTCGGGTAGCGTCGGCGCGCGAATGGTCGAACTTCAGGCTCTCGCGGCGCTGCTCGCGTTCGAGCGGGCACGCGAACGAGCCATGCGACGAGCGAGGCACCTGGGACCACGGCCCGTGGTGGCGGTTCTCGGCGCTATCACGCTCGGCTGGATCGTGAGCGACACCGGCCGAAGAGCATGACCGCGGCCCGCCAGATCGCCGAGCTTCCCGGACCCCGCGGTCTGCCGCTGCTCGGCAACCTCAATCGACTCTGGCGGATCGAGCGATCGCACCTCGTGGCCGAGGAGTGGGCGCAGCGCTACGGGCCGATCGTGAAGTTCCATGTCGGCCGCCGGTTGAGCCTTTATGTCAGCGACTCCGAGGAAATCAACCGCGTGCTGCGCGAGCGACCCGACGGTTACAGGCGCTGGCCGGAGGTCGAGGCCGCATTCGCCGGGATGGGCTTCCCCGGCGTGTTCTCTGTGGAGGGAGACGCCTGGCGGCGCCAGCGGCGCCTCGCGGTCACCGCCCTGAACAGCAACCACCTGACCCGACACTTCCATGTCATCCACACCGCCGCTGGGCGGCTACACCACCGGCTCACAGAGCTCGCACGCGACGGCCGACCGATCGACCTCACCGGCGTACTCACCTCCTACGCGGTGGACATCACTTCCACGCTCGCGTTCGGGATCGACCTGAACACCCTGGAGCACGGCAAGAACGAGCTGCAGCAGCACATCCAGCGGGTCTTTACGATGCTGAACTTCCGGCTGTTTTTCCCGATCCCCTACTGGCGCTGGATCAAGCTTCCCGCCGACCGGCGACTGGAGCGCTCGCTGAGCGAGATCAACCGCGCCGTCACCGGCTTCATCGCGCAAGCCCGCGAGCGCATGCGCGAGCGCCCCGGACTGTTCGAGGGGCCCGAGAACTTTCTGGAGGCGATGCTCGCCGCCCAACGCGAGGACGGCACCTTCACCGATGAGGAAATCCTCGGCAACGTGTTCACCCTGCTGGTGGCCGGAGAGGACACGACCGCGCACACCCTCGCCTGGACGAGCTGGTTTCTAGCCCAGCACCCTGACATTCAGACCCGGTGCGCGCAAGAGGCGCGCGAGGTGCTCGGCGATGAACCGTTGCCGAGCGATCACGAGACGGTCTCACGGTTGCCCTACTGCGAGGCGGTGCTGCGCGAGGCGATGCGCCTGAAGTCCGTCGCCAACGGGCTCGTCGTGCAGGCGCTCGCCGACACGGTGGTCTGCGATACCCATATTCCCGCCGGCACCCGCCTGATCCTCGGAACCCGCAAGGTGTCCCGCGATATGGGCGGCGGCGCGGACTTCGACCCCGAGCGGTGGCTCCCCGACGACGATCGCAAGTCGCCCGACCAAAAGTCTTTCCTGGCGTTCGGCGCCGGGCCGCGCTTCTGCCCTGGCCGCAACCTCGCCTTTCTGGAGGCGAAGACCGCGCTGGCGATGATCGCCCGCGACTTCGAACTGCAACTGGACGAGAGCGCACCGCCGGTTCGGGAGCACTTCAGCTTCACGATGATCCCCAAGGGTCTGCGCGTGCGGCTTCGACTACGGGAGCAAGCCTCGCTCAGCGCTGTCCCCGCCACTGAAGCCGCTCGGTAGCTACGATGGAATCGGTTGACACTCAAGGCTCGCCGACTCAGGCAGATC
Source organism: uncultured Solirubrobacterales bacterium (assembly GCA_963715925.1). Taxonomy (GTDB): domain Bacteria; phylum Actinomycetota; class Thermoleophilia; order Solirubrobacterales; family Solirubrobacteraceae; genus Palsa-744. The sequence continues at coordinate 1,699,365 of OY970282.1, forward strand.
CCGGGTATGCGTTGAGTTCATCCAGCGATCACGAGCACGATCGCTTGCGTCGCCAGGCCGAGCGATACGCGCCCGCTACCCGGAGGCTGCTGCTGCGCGCGGGGGTAAAGCCAGGGATGCGAGTCCTTGACGTTGGCTGTGGCCCTGGCGATGTCAGCTTTCTGCTCTGCGAGCTGGTCGGCGAGGACGGTGTTGTCGTCGGGGTCGAGCGCGACGAGGACGCCGTTGACGCCGCGCGAGCGCGCGCTGCCGAGTCCGGGATCGCGAACGTCGAGTTCGTGCATGGCGACTTTCGGAACGTCGAGCTGCCCGGCCGGCCTTTTGATGCGCTCGTGGGTCGACTCGTGCTGATGTATCAGGCCGACCCGGGAGCAGCCGTCAGCGCCGCGGCACGCCACCTGCGACCGGGAGGGATCGCGGCGTTCGCGGAGATGTCGCTTCAGATCGGCGCGGCGGTGCCTGAGCGGATCTACTGGCCGAACACGGCAGTCTGGGAGCAGGCGTGGCGATGGGCGCACGGAGCATTTGGCAGTCTGGGCACCCAGCCCGAGATGGGCTTCCGACTGCCTGAGACGTTTGCGGCGGCGGGCCTTCTCCCGAGTCCCGATCTCGACACCCACGTCGCGATCGCCACGGGCGAGGAGGCTGTCCAGACGGTTGTCGACCTCGTCCGCAGCTTGCTGCCCGCGATCCTTGCCGCAGGCGTCGCGAGCGAGCAGGAGGTTGATATCGACACGCTCGCCGAGCGCCTGCGCTCGGCCGCCGCTCCGGCCCTCGCTATCACGACGTGGCCGATCGTCATCGGCGCCTACGCCACCAAGCCATCACAGGCATAGCCGTGAGCCAAGCGAACAGGAAAGTGCTGGCACAGAGCCTTACGGCGATCGGAAAACGGCGGTTGCGCTCGCCCCTGAAGCGATCGAACGTGGAGCTGATCCACAGGGGCTTTGCGGGCTGGGGCAAGGATGAGCCGGCGAGACTGCACGGGCTCCTGGCGCCCGACTGCGAGCTGATCGTGCCCGACTCGATCCCCTACGGCGGTGTGTTTCGTGGGACCGAGAGCGTGATCGGCTGGTTCACCAGGGAGCTATGGCGCTGGTTCGATGAGTTCACCTCGACACCGGAGGCTGTCATCGACGGCGGCGATCTGATCGTCGTGCCGGTCCACGTCAAGGCGCGCGCCAAGAACGGCAGGACGATGGACGTCCACAACATCTGGGTCTACGAGTTCGGTGGCGGCAAGCTCGTCAAGGCGCGCGTCTACGCCGACACGGCCATCCTGCGGGATGTTGTCGAGGGCATGAGGCCATAGCCGGAACCCTGGGGATGTGAGGGGCTGATGTCGCTGCGTGTCATGTTCTGCACCCACCCGGCTCACGGGCATCTCAATCCGCTGCTGCCGGTGGCGCACGCCTGCCGAGACGCCGGTCATAGGGTGCTGTTCGCGACGGCTGTCCGCTTCTGTGAGACGGTGCGCTCGCACGGGTTCGAGTGCCGGCCAGCGGGCCTTGACTATCTGTGGTCGGAGCCTCTGGTGAGCTTTCCCGAGATCGCCGACGCTCCACGCGGCCCGGAGCAGATCCGCTGGCTGGTTGAGCAGATCGCCTTTCCGCGACTGCATCTCCCGATGGCCGAAGACGTGCTCGAGATCTCCCAGGACTTCAAGCCCGACCTGATCGTGGTCGACTTCGCCGACTGGGGCGGGCGCCTCGCCGCCGATGCCCTCGGTATCCCCAATGTCACCTGCTCTTGGGGTTATGAGACCGACATGGACTTCTCCTACACCGGGGATCTCTACGACCAGCTGCGAGCCAAGCTCGGGCTCGGACCCGCTCCCTTCCACGACCCTCACGGGTCGCCCTGGCTGCGCCTCTCACCGCTGCCCGAGCGTTGGGTGCGCGAGCGAGCACCCGCCAGCCCCACCACCCGGCGCTTTCAGATGGCGCTCTATGACGCCCCAGCAGCGAGCGGATTGCCGTCGTGGTTTGCCGAGCTGTCTGAGCGGCCGCTGATCTACGCGACGATCGGGACGGTCGTTTCGATCGCGCCGCTGATCGGGTGGCTGATCGACGGGCTCTGCCCGCTGGACGCCGAGGTGGTCATCACAACCGGCACGGGCGTTGACCCGGGCTCACTCGGGCCGCTGCCAGAGAACGTCCACGTAGAGCGCTTCATTCCCCAATCACTGCTGCTTGAGCACTGCGATCTGGTCGTCTCGCACGCTGGTTTCGGGACGATGATCGGGGCGATGACCCACGGCGTCCCGATGGTCCTGATGTGCCTCGCAGCCGATCACTGGTACAACGCCAAGCGCTGCGCAGAGCTCGGTCTCGCACGTGTCGTAGGCCGCGACGCACAGAGCCCGCAGGGGCTGTGCGACCTCGTGCGCGATGCACTCGCGGATGATGAGCTGAAAGCCAGCGCGGCGGCGATGCAGACGGCGTTCGCCGATCTCCCGGACGTGAGCGAGGCCGTCCCGCTGCTGGAACGGCTCGCCCGGCAGAAGACACCAATCACACAGCTGGTGGCCGGGTAAGGGGACCGGGTTCCGTGCGCATCCTGTTCTCCTCGATGTCCGCGCAGAGCCACATCGCGCCGATGCTGCCCCTCGCCCGCACCGCAGCTCGCGCGGGCCACGATGTTGCCTTCGCCACAGCCCCCGACACCGGCGCTTCGGTGCAACGCGCCGGCCTTCAGGCGCTGCACGCAGGACTGCCCTTCGCCGAGACGCAGCGGCGCCACAGAAAGGTCTTGGTCGGCAAGCTGTTCGTGGAGGCGGTAAGGGCCGTCACAAACTGCAGGGCTTCACGATGTACTGGTTATGGGCGTCGATGATGACCGTGCTGATGAGGCGCTGCTCGTGGCCGGCAGGAGCGACACGGAGGCGTTCGGGCTCTTCTACAGCCGGCGCGTGGACGCTTTGCTCGCGTTCTTCCTGCGGCGTACGGGCGACCGCGAGCTGGCGGCTGACCTGACCGCCGAGACCTTCGCGGCGGCACTGTCCGCCCTCCCTCGCTACAACCCGCAGGGGAGCTCGGCGCTTGCGTGGTTGTTCACGATCGCACACCACAAGATGGTGGACTCAATCCGTCGCGGGCAGGTCGAGGACCGAGCTCGCAGGCGCCTGCGCCTCGAGCCGCTCGTGTTTAGCGACGAGGACATCGAGCGTGTAGAGCAGCGCGCGGCGGCGGCGGACGGCGACGCTGTGCTGCTTGAGCTTGAGCGGCTGTCGGGCGAGCAGCGCGCTGCCATCGAGGGACGGGTACTCCAGGAGGCAGGGTATGAGGAGCTGGCCCGGCGCCTGAGGTGTTCGGAGTCGGTGGTGCGCAAGCGCGTGAGCCGCGGGCTGGCTGAGCTGCGTACGAGGATGAAGGAGGCCTAGAGATGGATGCGATGGACAGGTTCGGGCAGGAGCTGGTGCAGGCTGGCCAGCGCCGTCATGGCGGGCGGTGGCCGCTGCGGGCGCTCTTCGGCCCAAGGCTCGCGCGCACATCACCGCGGTGGCGCGTACCCGCGCACCTGCGCGTCGTGCTCGTGGCGCTCGCGCTCGTGCTCGCCACTGCGGCGATCACGCTCGCGGCGACCGGAGTGATCCTCACGGGCTCACCGGTCCGGACGGCGCATCCTCCGATCGCGACCGCCGGCGAGGGTATCCCGGTGCAGGACGGCGTGCGGCTGCTCCCCCTGCGAGCGGCGGACCCGGCCGGGGGCCTGCCGTGGGGGATGCGGATCATCCACACCACGCGCGGGCTGATCTGCGTGCAGATCGGCCGCGTCGATGACGGCCAGCTCGGGCAGCTCGGCGTGGACGGAGCGTTTCACGACGACGGGCGCTTCCACGCGCTGCCCGCGGACGCGCTGCCGGACGTCCTGGGGAACGCAGACGGGTGGATGGCAGGCAACTGTGCGAGCCCGGGAGACATCTATGCGGGCGACAGCGTCGGGCTGCAGCTCAGCGTGGCCAGCAGCCCCCCCCCGGGAGCGGGGGTGCCCGCCGACCGCCGCGAGATCTCCTTCGGGCTGCTCGGAGTGCACGCGGTGAGCGTCACCTACCGCTCGGGCTCGGAAATACGCACGCAGCCGGTCCTGCCCGGTCTCGGCGCGTATCTGATCGTGCAGCGCTACACGAGCGGCAGGCCGCTGGGAAGCGTCAGCGAGACCGACGGCAGAGACGAACCAGGCAACTACAGCCAGCCGGCCAGCCCGAACGGAGCGCTGACCGCGATCGCCTACAGCTACGCCGGACGGTCGTGCGTGGATCGGGGGAACCTGCGCGACGCCTCGTGCGGACTCTCGGAAACACCGCCCCCACGCCCGGCTCCGCTGCCCGTCGTGCGCGAGCCGCTGCACACACACCTCGACATCCACAACCACGTGATCACGAGCGCACAGATCAGCTTCCGCGCGCCCTACCCCGTCACGAACGCCAGCGAGGACTACGACGTTTCGGCACGAGTCTGCCGCGGCCTCGCGGGAGCCGGCCCGGGCGCCGACGTCGCGCGCGGCGCGCTCGTGACCATACCCCTCGGGGGGGTTCTCTCCGAAGCATGCGGCCGGCCGGTGAAGTTCACCGTCGAATACGTCCGTTTCGTTGCCGGGCTGCCACAACCCACGCCCGTCGGCAGCGTCACAATCCACGAGCCGCCCGGCACGCACGCTGCACCACTACCGCGCCGCGTCGTCGAGCGCGAGCGATGGTCAAGCCCGACACGCAGCCTGCACGCGACGGTTTATCTCACGCTCCTGCCCCAGTCCCGCGCAGCGTGCAGCGCCGCGTTCCTGCTGTACCCGTGCTACAAGGGCGAAGTCGAGTTCACCGCTCCCTACGCGGTCACCTCCGCGGCCACCAACTACCTGATTCAGGGGTTCGCCAGGTGCAAGACCGGCGGTCGCCCCGAAACCAGCTGGGACCTGGGACGCGACGTCGGGGCGCGCGAAGCCGTGAGAACCATCTCGCTCGGGCGCTTCGTGGTCACACCCGCCTGCGCGTCGAGCGAGGGGTTCGAAGTCAGCTACCTGAACCAGCAAGGCCCCTCGCCCGGCGCGCCCCACGAATCGGTCATCGTCGGCACCGTCGCCCTGAGCAAGGCCACACGACCCAACCGGACCCCAACGACCAGGCAGAGCCCGAGCCCGCCTTCCGGATGACGGCGGCGGCACCTTCGATCAGCGAACGCGAGCCGACGCATGGTGCTCCGTCGCTCCACGCCTGAGAGCCCGTTGAGATCAGCCCGGCTGGCCGAGCTGGATCCGGTTCCCGTCCGGATCCACGACCCAGATGCTGCGCACCGCGCCGCCTGCCTTCTTCTCCACCGGCCCCGTTTCGACCCCGCGCTCGGCGAGCGTGGGAAGCTGCTTGTCGAGGTCGTCAACGAGCAGCGTAACCACCGCACCGCCCGCCTTCTCGGCGTTGCGGACGACATACAGCCAGCCCGAGTCCGTGAGCTGCCAGGCCGCCTCGTCGTCGTTCGGGAGCATCGCCGGCGGCTTCCCCAGCAGGCGCTCGTAGAACTCAATCGCCGCCTCACGGTCACGGACATAAACGCCGGCGAACACCTCGGTGAAGCTCATCTGCCGATCACCATAGCGGGCGGTGCAGGCAAGCCCGCATTGTCGGAGAATGTCCGCACGCCGCTCGAGCTCCTGGGCGAGCGCCGCTTCGGTAGCGGGGTTGTTCACTTCCACTACCGCGTGAGCATGTCACCATAAGCGGACGATGGCGGACTGCGGTCACTTAGATGCGGTGGAGGTCCTGGAGCTGCCCGGCGAGGTGGAGGGGTGCGAGGAGTGTCTCGCCACCGGTGGGCGGTGGGTGCACCTGCGGATGTGCCAGACGTGCGGGCACATCGGCTGCTGCGACAGCTCTCCGGGGCGTCACGCCACCGCCCACCACGCGGCGACCGGGCACCCGATCGTTCGCTCGGCGGAGCCCGGGGAGGACTGGAGTTGGTGCTACGTCGATGAGCTGATGTTCCGACTCCACGCGTCGTAAACCCCGTCCGCCCGAACGTGGCGGTGGTTCACGGTCACTTCTCTGGCCGGGTGAGCGCCTGCAGTCGTTCCTCGACGAGGCGTGCAAGGAGCGGCTCGAGGTCGATGAGACCGTGCCGGTGGGCCTGCAGGGCGAAGGCGTGGGCGGCGAGCTGCTTAATGCACAGCTCGATGAGCGCCAAGTGGACGACCGAGCAGATCCCCGACCAGAGCGGCCGCACGGCGGTCGTCACGGGGGCTAACAGCGGACTGGGGCTGGTGTGCGCGCGCGAGCTCGCGCGCCACGGCGCGCACGTCGTCCTCGCCTGCCGCAACGCCGAGAAGGGCGCGGCGGCGCTCCAGGAGATCGCCCGCGCGGCGCCCGCCGCGCAGGTGGAGCTGGCCGCGCTCGACCTCGGCAGCCTCGCGTCGGTGCGGGCGTTCGCGGAGCAGTTCCGCGCGACCCACGACGGCCTCGACGTGCTGCTCAACAACGCCGGTGTGATGGCCCCGCCGCGGCGGACCACCGCCGACGGCTTCGAGCTGCAGCTCGGTACCAACCACCTCGGCCACTTCGCGCTGACGGCCCGCCTGCTCGACGCGATGGAGGGGCGCGCGGACGCGCGCGTGGTGACCCTCAGCTCCATCGCCCACAAGACGGGGCGCATCGACTTCGAGGACCTGCAGTCCGAGCGCCGCTACAACCGCTGGCGCGCCTACGGCCAGTCGAAGCTCGCGGACCTGATGTTCGCGCTGGAGCTCGACCGGCGCCTGCGCGCGGCCGGCGCGGGCGTCAAGAGCCTCGCGGCGCACCCGGGGTACGCGGCCACCAACCTGCAGTCGGCCGCCGTGCCGACGATCGACCGCCTCGTGATGGTGGTGACGAACGCAGTGGCCGCGCAGAGCGCCGAGCGCGGCGCGCTGCCCCCGCTGTACGCGGCCACCGAGCCGGGCCTCGAAGGCGGCGCGTACATCGGCCCCGACGGGGTCGGCGAGTTCCGCGGCCACCCGCGGCCGGTGTCGCCCAACCGCGCGGCGCGCGACGAGGCCGTGGCCGCGCGGCTGTGGGAGGTCTCCGAGGAGCTGACGGGAGCCCGCTTCGAGCTACCCACTCCCTCAGCCGCTGGGTAGGAGGCCCAGCGCCCACGCGCGTGGCGCACACGCCTGCCCGCGCGGACGATCCCCAATGACCCACCACAGGTTCACCCGGCGCGCCCGCCGACACCGAGGGCGGGTTGTCGATGGATTTGGATGGGCCTGCCGGCCCGCGGCGTACGCAGCTTGCACCCTCGCGCGGCTCACAAGGCGAAGGGGCCTACGGCGTGAGTCCGGTCCGCAGCCACACTCCGCTGGCGGCGAACAGGTGGCGCTCGTAGAAGCGGATCGCGTCGGCGTTCGTCGCGATCACGAACACCGACAGCTCGTCGGCGCCCAGCGCGCGCAGCTGCTCGCGCACCGCCTGAAGCAGGGCGGCGCCGGTGCCCTGGCCGCGCTCGCCGGGGAGCACCGAGAGGGTCTCGAGCTCACCCGCGCGCTCGCTCGACCACGTCGGCGAGCCGTCGTGCAGGTGCACCATCGCGTAGCCGACCGGCGTCCCCGCGCGCTCGGCGAGCAGCAGGAACGAGTCGGGCTCAGCCAGCCACGCCGCGTACTGCACGCGCCTGCGCTCCCAGGAGGCCGCGCGCTCGCGGGTGGCCCCGAGGTCGGGGGCGACGCTCCCGTGGTGCTCGCGCAGCGCGCTCCACAGCGGCTCCACGAGCTCCAGCTCGCTTGGGTCGATGCGCCGGATCGACACTCCGCCCATCGCGTGCCCCTACGCGACCAGGACCGTCTTGACGGACTCGCCGCCGAGGAAGTGCTCGCGCAGTACGCGCGGGGCATCGTCGAGCGCGGCGACCGTGGTTGTGACCGCCTCCGGGCGCAGCTCGCCCCGCGTCATCAGCTCGAGCACCGCGGGCATCAGCGCGCGCGCGTGCGTGCGGCCGACGTGCAGGGTCGCGTTGCGGAAGTACATCTGCAGGAACGGGATCTTCGCGCTGCGGTGCAGGCCGCCGGAGCTCGAGCAGACGCCATCCGGCGCGGTGCTCCCCAGCGCGTGCGCGATGCCGTCCACGCTCACGTCCGCGACGAGCGGGAAGGGCGCGCGGCGGCGCAGCTCGCGCGGGCGCAGCGCTTTCATTCCAAGGGCCTCCGCGTGGGCGCGCACGTGCGCGCGTCCATCCGCGAAGTACACGTTCCGCGCGCCCATCGCGAGCGCGATCGCGCCGGTGTACAGCGGGCAACTCGGGGTGAACAACGAGCGCTCGCCCATCCCGGCGAGCACCAGCACCTCCGCGTCCCGGTCGTTTGCCAGCAGCGCCGGCAGGTGCGGGCCGATGTGGCGGTATGCGTCACACACATTGTCCGCCACGCTCGCCGCCGCCGCGGGGTCGATCCCGTCGGGGAGCGGTACGAGCATCGCGTCGGCGTAGGGCACCGCGAGCTCGTCGGAGAACGCCCCGCCCCAGTGCCCGGTGCCGATCCCGAACCCGTACATCGCGAGCGGCGGCACGCTCGCGCAGCTGCCGGTGTGACCCGCCCGGCAAGGTGCGCACTCCCCGCAGTTGATCTGAAACGGCACGATCACGCGCTCGCCGGGGCGCACCGTGCGCACCTGCTCGCCCACGGACAACACCTCTGCGACGCATTCGTGCCCGAGGTGCAGCGGCAGCGGGATCTGCGTGGCGCCCAACATCACCGGACAGTCCATGTCGCAGGTGGACGCCGCGATCGGGTGTACCACCGCTCCCCGCGGTCCCGGCGAGCGCGGGGTGGCCGTCTCGCGCCAGCGCAGCTTGCCCCCGGGAGAGGCGACGAGCGTGCGCATCCTGCGCCGCTTGCGCCCTTCACCCCACCCGTGGTCGGCGACCGCCGCGCTCAGCAGCCGCAGCCGCTCGCCGGCGTCGCGCTCCAGCGCGACGCGCATGGTCGTCGCCCCGCTGGGGGTGAGCAGGTTCGCGTAGTGGCGCAGCCACCCGCGGGGACGCCGGCGAGGTGAGCGGTCCACCGCCGGCCCGCCGTCAGTCGGCCGGCGCCTTCCGTGGCCGGCGCGGCGTGCCGCGCGACCCTGGGCGTCGCGGCTGGGGTGGATTCTCAGCGCGCTCCTTGGCTGTCATCTGCCGGATGCGCAGGGTTCCCTTCTCCACCTGGTCGCGGATCTCCGCGAGTTTCTCGGCCCGCCGCTCCTCCTGTCGCTCCCACATCGTCTTCATGTCATTGCCTCCACGCGTGCTGGGAGATTCGGAAGATGCTCTCGGGCAGCGACCGGCGACCTGCACGATTTCGCCGCGAGCCTGCTCACGGCCTCTGCATTGAGGATAGCCGAAGTGCACCGGCTTACCCGACCGTGCTCGCGCGAGCGCTCGAGCCTTGAGATCGACCGCGCGTGCCTGTCTCTTACCGGGGCCACCGTGTCCGCCTCGAGGCCAACCTCCGGTCGGACTCCGTCAGTGAGTCGAGATGCCGTGGGGTGAAGTGCAGCGGGTGGGGGGCTCTAATCGAGAACAAGGGGCGGCTCGCCGGCATCCGGCCGGCTGCGCCACTCTCTATTCGAGAAAGAGGGGCCCGACCGAAGCCGGGAGACACGCGCCTGCGGCGCTGGCCGATTCGGGGATGCGAGCGGAGCGAGTGTCGCCCTAATCGGTCCCCGTTTCGGCCAGCCGGCGTCCAGCCGGCTGCGCCACCCTCTCATCGAGAAAGAGGGGCTCGGCTCGCCGGCGTCCAGCCGGCTGCGCCACCCTCTAGCCCCCCACCCGCTCATCGTCCCGGCGGTAACCCAGGCGGGCGGAGATACGGTCGGCGGTGGAGATCAGGTGCGGGCCGAGCGCGTCGATCAGTTCCTCCAGTGAGATCATCGAGCTGTGCGCGGTCATCGTCGCGGCGGCGATCACCTCGCCCGTGGTCGAGCGAATGGGGGCGGCGATCGCGTACAGGTCCGCGGCGAGCTCCTCCTCGGCGACGGCGAGGCTCGCCTCGCGCACCTGCTGCAGCTCTTGGCGCAGGGCGGTCTTGCTCCTGATCGTGTTGGGCCCGCGCTTGGTGAGCTGCAGATCAGCGAGCCACTCGCGCTGCAGTTGGTCGGGCAGGTTGGCGAGCAGCAGCTTGCCGGCGGCGGTGCAGTACACCGGCAGCCGCGAGCCGGGGTCGAGGCCGAGGTCGATCAGGCTCTGGCCGCGGCGACCGCCGCGCCGCCGATCGACGAGCAGGATCTCCGGGCCGTCGAGCACCGCCGCGGAGACGGTGAAGCCGGTCCGCACACACAGTTCCTCCAGGTAGAAGTGGGCGTGCTCGTGGAGGTCCGTGGCGCCCATCGCCGAGATGCCGAGGTCGGTGACCCGCAGCGCGAGGCTGTACTTGCGCCTGGCGCCCTGTTCGAGGTAGCCGAGTCGGGCGAGGGTGATCACGTAGCGGTGGGTGGTCGAGCGGCTCATGCCGAGCTCGTCCGCGAGGTCGGCGATCCCGAGCACCGGCCGCGCGGGCGTGAAGCAGCCGAGGATCGCCAAGCCGCGCTCCAGCGACTGCGAGAACCGCGGTTCGTTCAGAATCGGGATCGCCGGCGCCCACTCGCCGGCGGCCACGGGCGGATGCGCTCCTACCCTTGGCATGATCTCTGTGGATCGTTAGTCGCCGGCGCCGAGCAGGGCCTGATGTCCAAGTGCACCATCTTGGGCGATCATGACGCCTGCTCGGCTGGATAGCCAGGAATCCGTTCCGATTAGAACAAAAATGTTCCGATTGGAACAGCCTCAGTGGACCTTGAGGGAGGTCCTTAGCCTTGACGGCGCCTGCGGAGGATGACCCGCGACCCCGCGTGCGGAACGAGCACCGCGCTGCGCCACCGCTCACGCTCGATGCGGCTGCTCGCGGGCAGTACCCGCCGCGTCGAGAGCACCTCACGCAGCACCAACTGCATCTCCAACAGGGCGAAATGGCGACCCAAGCAGCTCTTGGGGCCAACGCCCCACGGCAGCCACGTACGCGATTGGCGCGCCTCGCCCAGGAAGCGCTCGGGGCGGAACGCCTGCGGATCGGGGTAGGACTCGGGATCGTGGTGCATCAGGTAGGTGCACCCCAACAGGCGGGCCGGCGGGCGGTAGATTCGGCCACCGATCTCGACCGGCTCCGCGATCGCGCGCGGGATGATGAACAGGAACGCGGGCCGGTGGCGGAGCGTCTCGTTGGCTGTTGCGGCCAGGTACTCCTCCTCCGTCCCTCCGTCGATCTCCTCCAGCAGGCGGTCCTGCACGGGCCGGTTGTGGGCCAGCAGCTGGAACGCCCACGCTAGCTCCGCGGTCGTCGTCTCGTGGCCCGCCAGGATCATCGACATCAGGTTGTCCCGCACCTGCCCGTCGGTCATCGCAGAGCCGTCTGGATTGTGCGCCGCGAGCAACATGTCCAGCAGGTCGTCGAACTGCTCCTGCCCCTCGCGTCGCCGGGCGATGAGCGCGAAGATCAGCTGGTCGACCCCCGCGCTGCGCTGCAGGTACCGTCTCCACGTGGCGCGCCAGCCCGGAAGGCGACGTAGCTGCGGCTCCTGCAGGACGAAGCTCGCTGTCACAGACAGCGACTCCAGCAGCCGCTCGTGCAGGGTGTCCAGCACGGGGTCCTCGCCGGCGATCACGGTTCTCAGGATCACCCGCAACGTCAGCGAGCGCAGGGGAGGGTGCAGCGCGAAGACCGTATCGAGCGGCCACGACGCTACCTCCCGCTCGATCATCTCCGTGGCCATCGCGATGTGGCCCTCGATCACTTTGCGGTGAAAGGCTGGCATGATCGCGCTCCGTCCGTAGGTGTGCTCGTCTTCCTCGCGCAGCATGAAGGAGCTCTCACCGATCAGCGGGGCGATTACCGTCGACCCCGCCCCTGGATGCAGCACGGTTGGTGGCGCGGCGATCATCTCGCGGATGTCGTCTGGGTCTGACAGGAACACGAGCGGAGGCATGTCCACCGGGTAGATGGTGAAACAGCTGCCGTACCGCGCACGACACCGTTCGAGGTAGGCGATCGGCCACCACCGGCACGCCAGCGTCTGCAGCGCTGCCGGGATCGGTGCGGTGGGCGGAAGTTCCCCCTTGAGGCGGGCGGTGAGGGGGGTTGGGTTGATGAGTAGCATGTCGTCTCCTTGTTGTTGGTTTAGTTACAGCGCTGGGCATTGGCGATTCGCCACAGCCGCAGGATTGGAAGCAGCAAGCGCGTGAGTGAGCCGCCGGCGTGTATGAAGCTCTTGGTGCTCGCGCGCATCGCCTCGGTGTGTGCGCTGTCCTTCGACAGGTACATCGCGACCATGCACGCGGCGATCACGGTGTGTCGCTCGCCGTCGTGCAGAGCACGCGCCTCCGTTAGGCAGCGCTCGACCAATTCGCGGATGCGCGCCGCGGCGGACTCGGGTGTGGGGTAGTGAGAGACGTAGCTGTGATCGCCGTTGGCGACGTCCTCGGCCTGATCCACGTAGCTGTCGAGCATCGTGGTGGCGGTCGAGATCCACGGGAAGTAGGCGGCGCAAGTACGGGCGATGCCTGCCTCATCGCACGCCGGCTCGGCGGCGAGTGCGAGCAGTGCGTGAACAGTGAGCGACGCGCTGGCTGCTCCTGTCAGCTCATACCAGGTTGCCTCCGACGTGTTCGGAAACCCACTCGCTGCCCACTCTTGTAAATCCGCGTCGCGACGCGCCGAGTCGAGATCGTGGTTGATGGCGAGCACCTGGGCTCTGACGGCCTCCCGCACGAGCAGTGGGCGAATCGCCCAGTAAGAGGGCAGCTTGCGGCAGGTTTCGCGGCACACCTCGACGAGCGTGCGTAGATACCCGCCGTCGTCCTGCCACGGATGGTGCTTGTAGTAGTCGGAGATCGGCCGGGTGGGATCGAGTGCGTCGACGAGCGCCAGGTGAAGTTGGCGGCCGTTGAGCTGGCCGGCCGCCGCGCCGCGCTCGTTGACACCATCGAGGAAGTCCCAGATGAGCTCGTAGGCGACGAGCAGGCGCAGGAGATTTGGATCGCGGGCGCGAGGTATGGTCCACAGCAGCGCGGCTCCGTCGGTGTGACTACGCTTGCGGGTGAGTGCGCCCAGGGCGTCGCTGCGCAGCAGCGGATCTGGGATTTCGACCGCCCGTGCCCTCCAGCTGCGCACCTCGCGCGCGACGGCGGCCAATCCCCATATGAGCTCGCGGGTGACCGCTGCGGCAAGCGCCCGGAGTTGTCTTGCCGAGAGTGGCGCCGGGTCCTCTATGCCCCGGCGGGCGCTGGCCAGGCGCCGGTCAGAATGCCGGGCTGGCTGTCCTCGGAGGCACACGCACTACGAGATATCCTGGCAGCGCCACCACCGCGATGGCGACGACGGTGAGCAACGCAAAACTCGAGAACGCGGCGAAGGCTTCGATGTCGAAGGCGACCGGAAAACCGGTGACGCTCGCCAGGAAGTGACTTGCCAACAACTGCGCGAAAAGGCCGAAGACAGCTCCGATCGAGCAGCCCGCCGCGAGCAGCACTGCGCTTTCACACAGTAGCCATCGCCACAGCACACCGCGCTGGTAACCCTGACACTTGATGAACGCGACGAGATCGCGACGCTGCCAAATCATCGAGCCCATCGCCCCGGCGACGGCCAGCACCGCGGCGATCAGCACGAGCAGCCTGATCTGTGTCAGCCGTGAGAGGCCCTGGCTGGCGAGCGCGTAGTGGCGCTGCGCCCGTTCGGCCGAGGTTTCCACCGCGAGTCCCGATTCCGGCCCCAAGCTGCGCTGAACGAGGCGACGCACGGATGCGGGGGAGGCGCCGGGCAGCGTGTCGATCATGTATGCGCTCGGGTCGCTGCTCGCCCAGGCGCGTGCGTAGTCGGTGGAGCTGAGGATGATCGCGCCCGGTGGCCAGCCGAGATTTGTGATCAACGCGGCGACCCTCAGCCGGATCGGTCGCGGCGCCGGCAGGGTGAACGTCTGGCCGACTTTGAGGTGCTGCGCCGAGGCCAGCGCACGGGAGAGCACCGCCCATCCACCGCTGCGAATCCCGCTGGTGGCGAGCGCGAGGCTGCCGCTCACGATCTGGCTGGGCGGGACCGGTTGGGCGGTGCTGTTCGGGGGCGCAAGGACCCATAGACGTCGATCCCCCCAGTTCAGAAAGCTGCCTCGGTAGAGGCCGACCGCGCCAACGCCCGGCAGGCGGGCGAGCGAGCTCGAGTCCACGTCCTTGAAGGGCGTCGTGGCGAACGCGTTGGATTCACCCCTTGGTGACACCCACACGTTGGCGCTCACGTCGAGCTGGCGCGCCGAGGCGTCCAAACCGCGCTGGAGGTTCGACTGCGTACCCTGAAACTCGACAGTACCGAAGACCGCGACCGCCGCTGTCGCCGCGATCGCCAGGGAGCGCACACGAGTCTCCCGAGTCTGCAGCTCGGTCACTGCGAGCACGGTCGCCGCGCCGTTGAGGACGCGCTGGGTACGCTCGAAGAGCGCCACCACCCCGTCGAAGAGCGGCGGCAGCAGGCAGACCATCGCTACGACGAGCGTGACGATTCCCGTGAACCCGCTCTGCGGGCGAACGACGAGGATCAGGGTGGTGCCGGCAAGGCACAGGAGTCCGACCGCCAGTCGAGCCTGAATCCACCCGCGGTGGTGATGCATGGAGGACTGCTCGCCCTCGAGTGGCCGTGCGAGGATGTCGCGCAGGGGCCACAGCACTCCCGCAACCGCGGCCGCCAGTCCGGCGCCGGCGGCGAGCGCCACGCTCTGCCACGTCACGATCCGCTCGTTGCCCACGGGGAACGCAAACGAGAGGTAGCCGGGGACTGCATGGAAGACCGCGATCGAGAACAGCTCGCCGAGCGCGAGCCCGAGGATGCAGGCCAGCACACCGAGCACAGCCGCGTCGAACAGCAGAATCTGGACGGTCATGAAGCGGGTCGCGCCCTGCGGGCGGATGTCGCCGATCAGCTTGCGCCGCGAAGGCACCGTCACCAGCATTGCGTTCAGCGCGAACATGAAGCCCACTAGCGCGCTGATCGCCGAGAACAGCGTCTCGCTCTGGCTCTCGGGGGCCACCGCCACCCCGAACAGCGTGGAGTCGAAGTTGCTCGGCTCGACGTTGACCGGCGCGGTGGCGGCGAGCCGCTGCAGGCCCGCCCGCACTTCGCGCTCCCGTCCCGGTGCCGACTGGACGAAGATCCTCGTGATCCTGCCGCTCATCCCAGTAAGGCGCTGTGCGTAGCCGACGGGCGCGAGCGCGACTGGGCTGTGCACCAGTCCGCCGATATCGGCTTCCCCGAGCGTGGCGCCCAACAGCGTCGGCACCACGCTCGCGCCGATCTGAAGCTTGATCGTTTCCAGCGGGCCGGCGTCGATTTCCCCCGCGAGCGGCGCCGGCAGTGCGATCGCCCGCTGCGCGGCGAGCTGCTTGGCGGAGAAGCGCCGCAGCAGCGCTCCGGCGACGTGCGCAAAGCGCGGGTCGGTGCCGATCAGGTCGACCGACCGCTGCGCGCCCGTGGGCCCGATCACGCTCGCCTGCTGCTCGAGCACAGGCAGCACGATCTGTACCCCCGAGACGCGCCGCACCGCTCCCAGCAGTCGTTCGTCGAAGCCGCCCGGGCCGCGCGCGTCGAGCTGGAACTGTGTGTTGCCGACCAACTGGTTGTTGAGCTGGGAGACCGAACGGGTGAGGCTCGTGCTCGCGACCTGGGAGGCGAACAGCAGCGCCACGCCGATGGCGATCCCGAGGATCGCGAAGCACTCCTGCACGAGCACCGCCCGCGCACGCAGCCGCGCACGGTAGAGCCAGAGGATGTCTGAGAGGCTCATCCACGCCACTTTCACGCCAGCGCTCGCGGCGAGGGGGCGGGCACGAGCGCGTGATCTGGCGTGTACTCCGCCAGGCGCCCGTCGCGCAGTTCGTGCACCTGGTCGGCGTAGCCGGCGGCCAGCGGGTCGTGGGTGGCGAGCACGATCGCCGCGCCGCGCTCGCGGCAGAGCTCGCGCAGCAGCCCCAGCACCTCCTTGGTGCGCTGCGTGTCGAGCGTCCCCGTGGGCTCGTCCGCGAGCACGAGCTCCGGGTCGGTCGCGAGCGCCATCGCGATCAGCACGCGCTGGCGCTCGCCCATCGAGAGCTGCTCGGTGCGGTGCAGCATCCGCTCGCCGAGACCGAGGCGCTCCAACAGCGGTTCGATCTCCTCCCGGGCGTGGCGCTTGTTGGAGAGCCACAGCTTCAACGAGGCGTTCTCGATCGCGCGTGCCCCGGGAATCAGGTTCTGCGGCTGGCCGATGATCCCCAGGTGACGCAGCCGGTACGTGTCGCTCTCCTTGTGCGACATTGCGGATACGTCGCGGCCCCCCACTAGCACGGCGCCGCCGTCGGCGGGGAACAGCCCGGCGATCAGTTCCAGCAGTGTCGTCTTGCCGGAGCCGGAGGGGCCGTAGAGCGCCACGAACTCGCCCGCGGCGACGCTCATCGAAACGCCGTCGACGGCGCGGATCGGCTCGCCCTCCCCGACACGGTAGTGCTTGACGAGATCCCGGAGCTCGAGCACCGGCTGTGACACTAGCTAGCTTCCGACGCCGCGCGAGCTGTGGCGCTGACGAGCGGCGCTGGGGAAGTCGATCACGTCTGCCTGTTCGCCCTCCTGCTCAGAGAGCACGCTCAGCCGTCCTCCCTCCAGCGACCACACGCGGTCAGCGATCAGCGCCGCCTCGAGGTCGTTGCAGCTCATCAGCACGCCGCAACCCAGCTCTCGGGCGAGCTCCAGCAGCAGCTCGCCCGCCTCCCGTGTGCGGCGCATCCCGAAGCCGTCCATCAGGTCATCCACCACCAGCAGCCTCGGCGAGGCGGAGATCCCGCGCGCAAACCCAACCAGTAGCCGCTCCCAGTTGGAGAGCTCCGCCCACAGTTGCCCCGCGCAGTTGGCCGCCCCGACCCGCTCGAGCGCCTCCATCGCCAGATCCCGCGCCTCCCGCTGGCGGCGGCCGCGTCCGATCGCCAGCGGCAACCCGACGTAGTCGAGCACCCTGAACTTCACTCCCGTGCCCTCGCGATTGATCCATGCGATCTGGCTCCCCAGCAGCCGCGAGCGCTGCTCGTCGGAGGATCGAGCCAGGTCTATATCTCCGAGCCACACCTCGCCCGTGTCCGGCGCCTCGATGCCGGCCGCGAGCTTCAACAGCGTTGTCTTGCCCTCCTCGCGCGCTCCGACGACCGCCGCGACCTCTCCCGGGGCGAGCGTCAGCGACGCGTCGACCAACACCGGCATCGTCCGCCCGCCGCGCGCGTACCCCTTGCAGACCTTCCGCAGCGTCAGCAGTTCACTCATCGCCATCGCCCGGGGAGTCGTCCTCTCGGGGGTCTTCGAGCTCTCGTCGCAGGCGCCGCAGGCGCCTGGCGCGCATCCCCCAGAGCATCGCTTCGTCGGTCATCAGGGCGCTGCGCACCCTGCCGCTCAGGTCGGTGTTGTCGTGTGGCCCGAGGCGTTTGCGCTGCCACGCGAGGTTCAGGCGCGAGTTCGCGGCCGCGAACTCCAGCGCGCACGCCTGCTCCTCCGCGCGGATCGCGAGGATCAGATCGGGCACGTCCTCCTCCCCGGCGAGCTCGAGCTTGGCATGCACCGCGTCGCGCAGCGCGAGCGGAGCAGCGGAGGACGTGCGCAGCCAGTCGCGGAACTCCTCGACCCCCTCGGGGGTCGCTTCGTAGCGGTCCACGGCGCGCTCGGCGCCCCGCCCCACCATCCGCACCAGCCCCTGCTTTTCAAGGCTGGGCAAACTGTTGTGCGCGACCGACCGTGACCACTGCCCGTGGGGAAAGCGTTCGACCAGCCGCGTTCCCAGGCCGTTGACGGTGTCCGCCTTCTGGACAACCAAGCCCAGGATCGCCATGCTCGCGGTCATGTCACCCTTGCGCGGTGGTGCCATTGCAAGAGCATATTCGAAATCTGGACAGATGTACTTCTTCCCGAACGGTCCCGATCCCCCGGACAAGAGAAGACAGTTGTCTTCGTGACGGACAGTCTGCCGGGATATGGGATGGCTATTGGGAAATCCTGGTATGGGGAATCCAAGTCGGAAACGTTTACAAGTAACTGAGGACTATCCGTCTGCCTGCGCAGGCGCGGGGCCTCTCCCGAGAGGGGCGTTCGAACCTCTAGAGGGATAAGCCCCTTGGGAACTCGATGACTTCGGCCTGCACGATCGGCTGCTCGGAGAGCAGGCTCAGGCGGCCGCCCTCCAGCGACCACACGCGGTCGGCGATCAGCGCGGCCTCCAGGTCGGAGGAGCTCATCAGCACCCCACATCCCAGCTCCGCCGCCAGCGCGAGCAGCAGCTCGCCGGCCTCGCGCGTGCGGCGCATCCCGAGTCCGTCGATCACGCTGTCGAGGACCAGCAGTCGTGGTCCGCAGACGATCCCGCGCGCAAATCCGACCAGCACTCGCTCCCAGTCGGAGAGCTCCGACCAACGCCGCCGCGCACAGCTCGCCGCCCCCACCCGCTCGAGCGCCTCCGTCGCGAGGCTCCGCGTCTTGCGCCGTCCGCGGCCACGGCCCATCGCCAGCGGCAGCGCGAGGTAGTCGAGCACCTCGAGCGCCACCCCCATGCCTTCGCGATTGGCCCACGCGATCTCGGACCCCAGCAGCAGCGAGCGCTCCCCGTCGGCGAGCAGGGTCAAGTTCTCCTCGCCCAGCCGCACCTCTCCCGCGTCGGGCTGCTCGATGCCGGCCGCGATCTTCAACAACGTCGTCTTGCCCTCGTCGCGTGAGCCGACGACCGCCCCGACCTCCCCGGCGGCGACCTCCAGGGATACGTCTACCAGCACGCGCAGCCGCCGCCCCCCACGCCGGTAGCTCTTGCTCACCCCCTGCAGCGCCAGCAGCTCACCCATCTCACCGCAGCATGACGCATCGGAGCCGATCGCGGGCCGCGGCCAGCCGCGCCCGTCACGTCGCTGCGATGTGCGGCTACCAGATGCGCGTAAGCGCGTACGCGTCAAAGACCGTGTCGGCGGACACGATGGTGGCGCGCTCACAAATGGCCTGTGCCGCGAGCAACCGATCGAAGGGATCGCTGTGAATATGCGGGAGCGCTCGCACGGCCCACGCGTGAACGTCGGTGACCGGCAAGCGCTCGAAAGCGAACTCGTCGAGGCGCTCGGGCAGGTTGTCGGGGACCCGCAGCTTGCCCAGCGCGCTCTTGATGGCTGCCTCCCAAACGCACACCGCGCTGACCAGTACAGACGTGCGCGTATCCTCGATCGCGGCGCGAACTCCTTCGACGCGTGCGTCGCCCTCGAGCAGCCACAGCACAGCGTGCGTGTCGAGCAGCAGGCTCAGCGGAAGTGCTCGGCGAAGTCCGCGGGAAGCTCGTCGAAATCGCCGGCCAGCTCAATCTGGCCACGCAGCGCCCCGAAGGCTTCCGCGACGGGGCGACGGCGCTGCACCGCTACCAGTCGGGCCGCCGGGCGCCCAGAGCGTTGGATGAGGACCTCCTCGCCGCCCTCAGCGAGGTCGACAAGCCGCGACAGCTGGGTCTTGGCTTCATGCATTCCGACGCGGACCACGACCACACGATAGCACGCACTTAGCTAGAACGGGCCCGTGTGGCGGTCAGAGATGCCTGGGAACCGGCAGCGCAGCGTAGCGCACGCTTGCTGACCAAGCAGCCGCGACTACGACCTCGCTCGAGGCACTACGGCGAGGATGGAACTCGCATCGATCGCCGGTGCGCCCGGCTGGCTTCTGGCGTGTTCGTAGGCACATAGGGAACACGCGTTGGGAACACAGCCATCAAAACGCTCGGAAGATGCGAGGCCAAACGCCCGCAAACAAGCTAAGTGCGCCGTGCGGGACTCGAACCCGCCCCACCGGATTAAAAGTCCGGCGCTCTGCCCGATGAGCTAACGGCGCGCGGCGAACAGTCTCGCACAAGGGCGGGCGCGGGGCAGAGAGGGCCGGGTGTGCGATCGGGCGAACGGGACGGCCGGCCCCGCGCGGTGCGGGACCGGCCCGTAGTGGGTCGCGCGCGGGACCGGCCCGTGTGGGTCCTGCGTGCTGGCCCTGCGACTACGCGAAGCTCACGGTGATCCTCGCGGTGGAGCCCGCGCCGACGGTGGGCTCGAAGGAGGCCTTGAGCTTCACCGGCAGCCGGTGGTGGCCGCGGCGCAGGGCAGCAGCGGCTGCCTTGGAGAGGCTCACCCTCAGCGTGAGGCGCTCCGCCTTTGCGGCGTGGCGCACGGCGGAGCGTACGCCCCTGCCTGTGACGGCGACCCTGCCGGCGGCGGGGACGCGGAGCACGATTGTGGCAACGCCGCCCCTCACTCGGTGGCTGAGGATGCTGACCTTGCCGGGCTTGTGCTTCGCGGCCGCGGACGCAGTGCCCTGCGTGGAAGAGGCGGAGGGGAGGGAGAGGAGCACGGTGACCCCGCCCGTGGAGCCGCCGGAGCCCGCACCGCCGGGGCCGCCCTGGCCCCCGGAGCCGGATCCCCCGGAGCCTTTGCCTTCGCTGGATCCACCCTTGCCTTCGCTTTCCCCACCCTTGCCTTCGCTTTCCCCGCCCTTGCCCTTGCCGCCGCCTTCGCCTTCTCCGGGTTCCGAGGCGCCGCCGCCGAGCAGGCCGAGGGCGAGCCCGTCGACCGCGGGCGCGATGCCCATGAGCTTGCCCTTGATGGGGGCGGTGAGCATCGTGGCGGTTGCGGGCAGGTCGGTGGCGGTTTGCCCGAGTGCTTCGCTCACAGCTTCGGGTGTGGTGTGCAGTTCTTCAGCGACTTCCTTCACGCTCGTCGGGGCGAAGGTGCCGGTGAGTCCGGAGCCGAGCAGACCGTTGAGCTTGCCTTCGGTGCCGAGCTCTCCGAAGAGCCCGCCCGCGAGGGTGGAGAGTTCGGTGGCGAGCTGTTCTTCGGGTTTTGTGGAGCCCAACAGCGAGCCGGCGAGCCGCTGGAGGCTCAGTGATCCGAGCGCGCTTTCGAGCCCCGATTCGGCGCCGGGCAGCGCGCCGAGCAGCACGCTGAGCAGACCGCCGAGCTTGCCTTCCAGCGCCGTTTCAAGCGCGGGGAGCAGGCCTTCGACCTGGGCGAGCTCTCCAAGCTTGGCGCCTGGGCCGAGTTGTTCGATCGCTTTACGCAGGCTTTCTTCAAGGCCGGCTTCCCCGAGGTGCTTGCCGCTAAGCAACCCCACTTCAAGGTTGGCGAGCACGCTGACGCCTTCCAGGCCCGCGAGGTAGTGGGCCAGCTGGGCGGCGCTCAGGTCGTTGAGCGGGAGGGTAGAGAGCAGGCTTTCCAGTTCCCCCGCGGGGAGCAGTTCCCCGGGCGCCACCTGTGGCAGCACCGCGGCGGAGCGCCTCTGGACGCTCGCACCCGCAACGGAGCCGGAGCCGGGCTGGCCGGTGCTCGCCAGCGCGGAAGCGGTGGGCATCGCGGCGAGCGACGCGATCAACGCCGCGGACAGCGCCGCGAGGCCGCGGCGGCGGGCACGGAGGCGCCCGAAGTCCTCCCGGTGAGGTTTCGAAAACATACGGATCGCTCCTTGTTCGAATGTTCCAGCTGCTCGTTCGGGTACTCCACCGATGTTTCGTTCCGTTTACCCCCCGTGGTTCACCTTAGGCGAACTAATTCGAACAAGTGTTTATTTGACCTTTGCGAACCTGTCCTTATAAAAGGAGTTCGAATAAGATGGCAATGGTCACCCTCCGGGCGTCTGGTCGCGACGTGCCCGGTTACACGAGGAGGAGACCACCGGGCTGGAGTGCGTCGAGGTACGCGGCGCGGCGCGCAGTGGACGCGGCGCAAGCACGGCGGGCGTGGATGGGACGAGGGTGCGTGGCGCGTACGCGCGGCGCGCGCGCGGCTCAGCGCTCGGGGCGCTCGTCGGCGGCCACGCGCAGCAGCTCCTCGATGCGTGTGAGCTTCACGCGGGGGCGCCCTGCGGGCTCGCCGCGCGAGCGCTCGTGGCGGTCGATCTCCGACCAGCCGGCGTAGGTCACGAGCTCGGGCTGACGCGCGCGCAGGGTCTGGAGCAGCTCCTCGGGGTTGGGGTCGGGGGGCTCGGGTAGGAGGCCCGCGGCGAGGTCTTCGAAGATCGCGTCCACCGTCTCCTGGGCGTCCTTCTTGTTGGTCCCGATCACCCCCGTGGGGCCGCGCTTGATCCAGCCGACGGCGTACTCCCCGCGCAGCGGGCCCTCGGGCCCGAGGACGCGGCCGCGCTCGTTGTGGATCACCGCGCCGCGCTCGTCGAAGGGCACCCCGGGGAGCGCGACGCCGCGGTAGCCGATCGCGCGCAGCACGAGGCCTGCGGGGATCGTCTCCAGCTCCCCCGTGGGCTGAGCGCGCAGCCGCCCGTCGGGCGCGGCGACGAGCTCGTTGCGGACGAGGCGCACGGCGCCCACGTGACCGTGGGCGTCGGGGAGAAGCTCAAGGGGCGAGAGTAGGAAGCGAAGGACGATCCGCCGTCGCGTGGGCGCAGCTGGGCCTCCAGCGGCATCGCCGCCGGTGGTTCCCGTCTCCTCACCGGCGACCTCCCCACCAGCTACCTTCCCACCGGCGCCCTCGTGGGCCTCCCGTGTGCCAACTTCGGCGATCTCGCCACCGGTGGCGCTCCCGTCCCCCCCCGCGCCTGCGCGCGCGGCGTAGTCGCGCAGGATGCGCAAGTTGACCTCGGCGGTCCTGCCGGCGGTGGGGTCGGGGACCGCGAGGGCGCGGTCGAGCTCGACGGGGTCGACGACCACCTCGGCGCCTGTGAGCTCCTCGAGCTCCAACAGCTCGGGGTTGGTGAACGCGGCCTGCGCGGGCCCGCGGCGGCCGGCGACGAGCACCTCGCGGACGGCGGAGCGCTCCAGGGCGTGGAGAGCGTGGTCGGCGATGTCGGTGCGCGCGAGCTGCTCGTGGGGGACGAGCAGCATCCGGGCGACGTCCAAGGCGACGTTGCCGTTGCCGATCACCACGGCGCGCTCGCAGTCGAGGTCGAACTCGAGGTCGGGGTGGTCGGGGTGGCCGTTGTACCAGCCCACGAAGTCGGTGGCGGCCCAGCTCCCGGGGAGGTCCTCGCCGGGGATCCCCAAGGGCCGGTCGGCGGGCGAGCCGGTGGCGTAGACGAGCGCGTGGTAGTGCGCGCGCAGCTCCTCGCGGGTGACGTGGCGGCCGAGCTCGACGTTGCCGAAGTAGCGGAAGCGGGGGTGCGCGGCGGTCTTCTCGTAGACGCGCGTGACCGACTTGATCTTGGGGTGGTCGGGCGCGACGCCCGAGCGCACGAGCCCCCACGGGGTCGGGAGGCGCTCGAGCATGTCCACCTCGATGCGCCCCGCGGAGTCCTTCAGCAGATGCCCAGCCGCATAGAAGCCGGCGGGGCCGGCGCCGATCACGGCGATGCGCACAGGAGAGTCGGTCATGGGGAGGGGGTCGCGTACGACGATAGGGGCCTCGGTGGCGTACGACGATAGGGCCTCGGTGGCGGTCCGCTGATTTTTCGCTGGGCTTTAGGCCAGCGAATAGGGTTCTCTCGAGGATGACTAGCGGTACCGGCAGGCGAAGGGTCCCGATGCGCGAGCGGCTGCTGGCGATGGCGCTGCCCGTGCTCCTCGTCGGCCTTGCCGGCTGCGGCGGGGGCTCCTCCACGCCCTCCACTTCCGCGGCGGCGCCCGGCTCTTCCGCGACGGCGCCCTCCGCTTCCACGACGGTGCCCAGCTCGCCCGCCGTGTCGACGCGGGCCGCCACCGCGAGCGCAGCGGCCGTCGCGTACGTCGCGGGCGCCCCGATCCCGAAGTCCGGCTACGAGCACTGGGTATCCGTCGAGACGAAGCTCGGCGCCCACGGCTCGCCGAGCCACCAGGCGCTCGGCTTCCTGATCACCTCCGAGTGGGTGCTCGGCGAGGCGAAGGCCCGCGGGATCTCAGTCTCCGAAGCCGAAGTCAAGCAGCACTATGCGCAGCTCGTGCACCAGAGCTTCCCGAAGGCCGGGTCGCTGCAGAAGTTCCTGGCGAAGTCGGGTGAGACCGAAGCCGACCTGCTGGCGCGTGTCAAGGGCGAACTGCTCGTCGGGCGGATCGCCGCGCACCTCACCGCCGGCCAGAGCGCCTCGCGGCGCAGTGCGATCCTCACCGCCTTCGAGAGCAGCTTTCACACGCATTGGAAGGCGCTCACGAGCTGCCAGCCTGGCTACGTGATGGAAGACTGCAAGCAGTACAAGGGCAAGTCGGAAGACCTCACGACCACCGCAGGCGGCAGCCGCGCGCGCTAGCCAACGGGCGGCAGACCTACGCGCGCTAGCCAACCGGGCGGCAGACCGCGTGGGCTAGCCAACCGGGCGGCAGACTACGCGCGCACGAGCGGCAGCACGGACCCCGCGGGCTCCTCCAGCGCGTACTTGCCGTTCGCCTCGCCGGTGCCGTCGAGCGGGTACTCGCCGCTGAAACAGGCGTCGCAGTGGGACTGGCGCGGGGATAGGTGCCCGCCCGCCCGGGCACCGGTCCCCGCGCCGACGGCCTCGTACACGCCCGCCAGCGACAGGTAGTGCAGGGAGTCGCAGCCCAGCTCGGCGGCGACCTCGGCGGTGGTGCGGCCGTGGGCGATCATCTCCTCGCGGGTGGACATGTCGATGCCGTAATGGCAGGGGTGCTTGATCGGGGGGGCGGAGATGCGCATGTGCACCTCGCGCGCGCCGGCGTCGCGCAGCATCCGCACGATCTGGCGGGTGGTGTTGCCGCGCACGATCGAGTCGTCGACGACGATCAGGCGGCGGCCCGCGATCACCTCGGGGAGCGGGTTGAACTTCAGGCGCAGCCCGTGCTTGCGCAGCTCCTGGCCGGGCTGGATGAAGGTGCGCGCGACGTAGCGGTTCTTGACGAAGCCGTCGTCCTGGGGGATGCCGGCCGCGCGCGCGAGGCCGCGGGCGGCGGGGTTGCCGGAGTCGGGCACGGCGATCACGAGGTCGGCCTCGACGGGCGCCTCGCGCCACAGGATCTCGCCCATGCGCCCGCGCGCGACCTGCAGCGCCTGGCCGTTCATGCGGGAGTCGGGACGGGCGAAGTAGATGTACTCGAACACGCAGAACGCGCTGCGCGCGCCGCTCACGACCTGGCGGCTCTGCACGCCGTCCTCGCCGATGCTCACCAGCTCGCCCGGCCGCACGTCGCGCAGGTGCTTGGCGGCGATGATGTCGAGCGCGCAGGACTCGCTCGCCACGCAGTACCGTACCTCGCCGTCGCCGTTCAACGGCTCCAGCGACCCCAACGCCAGCGGGCGCAGGCCGTGGGGGTCGCGGAACGCGAGCACCCTGTCCTTCGTCATCGCGACGATCGAGAAGGCGCCGCGCAGGCGCGGGAGCACCTCGGCGATCGCGTCCTCGATCCGCTCCGCGGGGTGCGTGGCGATCAACGCGGCGACGATCTCCGAGTCGGAGGTCGAGCTGAACGTGACCCCGCGCTCGAGCAGCTCTCCGTGCAGCTGCACGGCGTTGATGAGGTTGCCGTTGTGGGCCAGCGCCAGCTCGCGCTGGGAGCCGCGGGTGCCCTCGGAGCGCTGCACCGGCTGCGAGTTCTCCCACGCGTTGGAGCCGGTGGTCGAGTAGCGCACGTGCCCGATTGCGAGGTCGCCCGCCAGGGTGCGCAGGTCGTTCTCGCTGAACACCTGGCTGACCAGCCCAAGCTCGCGGCGCGTGACGATCTGCCCGCCGCGGTCGGCGGCCGCGATCCCGGCGGACTCCTGGCCGCGGTGCTGGAGCGCGTACAGCGCGAAGTAGGAGAGCCGCGAGACCTCGTGGCCGGGTGCGTATATGCCGAACACGCCGCACTCGTCGCGCGGTCCGTCGCGGTCCTCTGCGCGCACCGGCACAGGCCTCACCCCCACAAGCTAGCAGTCTGCGCGCGCCGCGTCTGTCTCACCGGATGGCTCCGGCGAGGCCGGTTCCCATGTGTGGGATGGAGCCCTCGCTCCGCGAGGCAAGTCCTCCCACGTGCGGGGACGGGCGCTCAGGGGAACAGGGCCGCGAGCGCCCCGTGAGCCTCGGCCAGCTCGGTGAGCGTCGCCTCGATCCGCTCCCCGCCGGCGGCGATCCGCAGGATGGAGCCGCCGACGGTCCCGATGACCTTGACCGGCGTGCGCCGCCCGAGCGCGCGCACTCCGCCCTCGGTGCTGCTGAGGAGAAACCCCCCGGGGCCCTCGCCGAACAGGGCGGTCCACGGATCGCCGTCCACGCCGTCGGCTCCGTCGAGGAGCAGCGCGATCTCCGCTCCGACTCCACCGCCCAGGCAGCACTCGGCGAGCGCGACGGCGAGCCCCCCCTCGGCGATGTCGTGGGCGCTCGCGAGCCCGCCGACGCGCACGGCTCCGCGGACGGCGAACTGCGCGGCGCGGACGGCGCCCACGTCGACGGCGGGCAGCCCGTCGGGCAGCGGCTCGCCGCGCAGCTTGGCCCACTCGCTCGCCGCGAGCGAGGCAGCGAACGGCCCTGCCAGTGCGATCGTGTCACCCTCGCGGGCGAACCCCATCCGCCCCGCGCGGGCGGCGTCGGGCAGGCGGCCGACCATGCCTACCACCGGCGTGGGGTAGATCGGGCCGGCGGGGCCCTCGTTGTAGAGAGAGACGTTGCCGCCCACGATCGGGGCCTCCAGCGCCCGGCAGGCGTCGCCGAGGCCGCGCACCGATTCAGCGAGCTGCCAGGCGATGTGCGGCTTCTCGGGGTTGCCGAAGTTGAGGTTGTTGGTCGTCCCCAACGGCTCGGCCCCGACGCAGGCGAGGTTGGCCGCGCACTCCAACACGGCCTCGACCGTGCCGGTGTAGGGGTCGGCGGCGACGCGGCGGCCGTTGCAGTCGATCGACACCGCCAGTGCGGGCACCGGTGGCTCTCGCAGCTCATCGCCGCGTTCCGCTCGCGCCATGCCGGCATCTCTCCCGCCTGCGGGCGTGCGATCCGGGCGCAGCGCAAGCACCGCCGCATCCGCCTGCTCGGGGCGCCTCACGGTCCGCGACTGCACGATCGCGTCGTACTGCTCGAACAGTGGCCGGCGCGAGGCGATGTTCGGGGAGGCCAGCAGCGCGAGCAGCGTCTCGCGGGGGGAGGCCTCCGGCGCGAGCGCGGCCCGCGGCGCGGCGTAGATCGGCGTCGTGGGCTTCGCCGGCTGCAGGTCGTACAGCGGGCAGTCGTCCACCAACGCCTGCACGGGCATCTCCCCGACGAGCCGCTCGCCGTCGAACACCCGCATCCGGCGCGTGTCGGTGACCGTTCCGATCGCGGCGCCGCCCACCTCCCACCGCGCGCACAGCGCCAGCACCGCCGGCACGTCTGCGGGCGCCACCACGCACAGCATCCGCTCCTGGGACTCCGAGACCATGACCTCGAACGGCTCCATCCCCGGCTCGCGCAGGGGGACCCGCGCCACGTCGATGTCGAGCCCTACCTCGCCCTTGGAGGCCATCTCCGAGGCCGAGGAGGTCAGCCCCGCGGCGCCGAGGTCCTGCAGGGAGACCAGCAGCCCCCGCTCCAGCAGCTCCAACGAGCACTCCAGCAGCTTCTTCTCCTCGAACGGGTCGCCGACCTGCACCGTCGGGCGCTTGTCCTCATCGCTGTCTGCGCCACCGAGCTCGGCCGAGGCGAGCACCGAGGCGCCGCCGATCCCGTCGCGGCCGGTCGATGCGCCGAACATCACCACCACGTTGCCCGGCCCTGCCGCCGCGCTGCGCACCAGCCGCTCGCGCTCGCACAGCCCGAGCGCCATCGCGTTCACGAGGCAGCTCTGCTCGTACGGTCCCTCGAAGTACACCTCGCCGCCGACGGTCGGCACGCCGATCGAGTTGCCGTAATGGCCGATGCCGCGCACGGCGCCGTCGAGCAGGTAGCGGGCGCGAGTCCCCACGTCGGCCGGCGACGGAGGGCCGGCCGGCGACGGAGGGCTGGACGGCGACGGAGGGCCGGACGGCGGTGCGGGGGAGTCGGAGGTGGGGCAGGAGGGGTCGACTGCGCTCGGCTCCCCGAAGCGCAGCGAGTCGAGCACCGCGATCGGCCTGGCGCCGATCGCGAAGATGTCGCGCAGGATGCCCCCGACGCCTGTGGCCGCCCCCTGGAAGGGCTCCACGGCCGAGGGGTGGTTGTGCGACTCGACCTTGAAGGCGCACACCAGCCCGCCGCCGACATCCACCGCGCCCGCGTTCTCCCCGGGACCCATGACCACATGACGGCCTTCCGTGGGCAGTGTCCGCAGCAGCCTCTTGGAGTGCTTGTAAGCGCAGTGCTCGCTCCACATCAGCGAGTACATCGCCAACTCCAAATGATTTGGTGCCCGCCCGCCCAGTCGTCCCTGCTTCTCGCACACCAACTCGTACTCAGCGCGCGTGAGCCCCAACGCGAGCGCGTCCTCGACCGTGGGCAGGATGGCGCTGTCAGTCATCGGTTGCTCCCGGCGGCGCCGCAGCCCGGCCGGTTCAGTGACAGACGCTCCCCGCTCTCACACACGGGCTCCCTCCACCGCGAGGCGCATCGACTCGAAGATGCTCAGGCCGTCGGTCGAGCCGCTCAGCTCGTCCACCGCGTGCTCGGGGTGGGGCATCAGCCCGAACACGTTGCCCGCCGCGTTCTGCACGCCCGCGATGTCGCGCAGCGAGCCGTTGAAGTTCTCGCCCGGCGCGTACCGCAGCACCACCTGGCCGGTGTCTTCCATCGCCGTCAGCGTGGCCTCCTCGGCGTAGTAGCGCCCCCACGAATGCTTGGCGGGGATGCTCAGGCGCGCGGGGGGCCGATCGGCACGCGCCCGGAACGCGCGGGTGAAGGCGCTGTCGGAGTTGACGACCTCGAGCTCGACCTGGCGGAAGGTGAAGCGGAGGTTGACGTTTCCCAGCAGCGCCCCCGGCAGCAGGTTGGCCTCGCACAGCACCTGAAAGCCGTTGCAGATCCCCAACACGATGCCGCCGTCGTTCGCGAACGCGATCACCGACTCCATCGCCGGCGCGAAGCGGGCGATCGCGCCAGCGCGCAGGTAGTCCCCATATGAGAAGCCCCCCGGCACGACGACCGCATCGGCGCCTTTGAGGTCACGCTCGCCGTGCCACAGCAGCTCGGCATCGCCCACGCGCCTGGCGGCTTCGAGCGCGTCCACCTCGTCGCAGCTGCCGGGGAACTGGAGGACGCCGAACTTCACTTCGCTTCAGGACTTGCCATCGAGCGGCTGGATCTCGTAGTCCTCGACGAGCGGGTTGGCGAGCAGCTTCTCGCACATCGGCTGAAGCTGGGTGGGGTCCTCGACATCGAGCTCGACCAGGCGGCCGACGTGCACGTTCGCCACGCCCGCGAAGCCCAGCGCGGGGAGCGCGCGCTCGACGGTCGCGCCCTGGGGGTCGAGGATGCCCGCCTTCGGGCGGATCAGGACGCGCGCCCTCACGCGCCCGCGCCCGTGCGATCGAGCCACGCCTGGAAGGGTTCGCCCGTGATCAGCTCGTACGCCTCCACGTAGCGCGCGCGGGTGCCCGCGACCACGTCCTCGGGGATCGGCGGCGCCGGGGGGCGCTTGTCCCAGCCGCTGCCCGCCGCCCAGTCGCGCACGTACTGCTTGTCGAAGCTCGGCTGGCTTTGTCCCACTTCGTAGCCGTCGGTCGGCCAGTAGCGCGAGGAGTCCGGGGTCAGCACCTCGTCGCCCACGACCAGCTCGCCGTCGTGGTCCAAGCCGAGCTCGAACTTCGTGTCCGCGAGGATCACGCCGCGCTCGCGCGCGTGCTCGGCCGCAAAGGAGTACAGCTCGATCGAGGCGTCGCGCACCCGCTCCATCAGCTCCCGGTCGCCGACCAGCTCCGTCGCGCGCTCAAAGTCGATCGCCTCGTCGTGGCCAACCTCGGCCTTCGTGCTCGGCGTGAAGATCGGCTCCGGCAGCCGCTCGGACTCGCGCAGGCCCGCCGGCAGCTCGATCCCCGAGACGGCGCCCGTTTGCTGGTAGTCCTTCCAGCCCGAGCCCGTGATGTATCCGCGCACGACGCACTCCACCGGCAGCATCTTCAGCTTGCGCACCACGAGCGCCCGGCCGCGCGCCTCCTCGGGGACGCCCTCGGTCGCGGAGAGCAGGTGGTTGGCGACGATGTGACCCGTCCGCTCGAACCAAAACACCGACAGGCCGCTCAGAACCTTGCCCTTGTCGGGGATCGGTGTCGGATGGACCGCGTCGTAGGTCGAGATGCGGTCGCTGGCGACCATCAGCAGGCGCGCGTCCCCCGGGCCGTCCAGGCGGTACATCTCGCGGACCTTGCCGCTGGCAATCAGGGGCAGGTCGGCGAGCGCGGTCATCGTCTCCCGACTCTACCGAGCGCCGCGGCGCTCGGCCCTCAGGCGATCTCGTCCAGGCGTGCGACGATCTCCTGCGCGTGGCGCACGTAGTGGCCGTAGTCGAAGATCGCGTCGAGGTCCAGCTTCGCGGGAATAAGGCCCGCCCGCCCATCGGAGCTGAGCAGCTCGCGCAGCGGGGTTTCCGTATCCCACGCCCGCTGGGCCGCGCGCTGCACGCCGTAGTACGCATCGTCGCGGGTCATGCCGGTCTCGACCAGCGCCAGCAGCACCCGCTGGGAGAAGAGCGCGCCGTGCGTCAGCTCGAGGTTCGCGCGCATCCGCTCGGCATCCACGGTCATGCCCTCCACCAGCGTGGTGGCGCGGTGCTGGAGGTAGTCGATCAAGGTCGTGCTGTCTGGCAGAATCACCCGCTCGACCGAGGAGTGCGAGATGTCGCGCTCGTGCCACAGCGCGACGTTCTCGAGCGCCGCCTGCGCGTTGCCGCGCAGCACCCGCGCGAGGCCCGCGATCTGCTCGCTCTTGATCGGGTTGCGCTTGTGCGGCATCGCGCTCGAGCCCTTCTGGCCTGAGCGGAACGGCTCCTGCACCTCGCGCACCTCCGTGCGCTGCAGGTGGCGCACCTCTGTGGCGAAGCGCTCCATGCCCGCGCCCGCGAGGGCGATCGTCTGCAGCAGCTCCGCGTGGCGGTCGCGCGCGACCACCTGCGTGGAGACCGGCTCGCGCTCCAGGTCCAGGCGTGCCAGCACGCGCGCCTCGAACTCGGGGCTCGTCGCCGCATAGGTCCCGACCGCGCCCGACACCGCTCCCACCGCCGCCTGCGCAAAGGCGCGCTCCAGGCGCTGGGCGTTGCGGTGCGCCTCGAACGCGAACCCCGCGAGCTTGACTCCGAACGTCGTCGGCTCGGCGTGCACGCCGTGCGTCCTGCCCACGCACAGGGTTCCCGCGTGCTCGCGCGCACGCGCGGCGAGCGCCTCGACGAGCTCCTGCGCTCCGGGGAGGACCACCTCGCCGGCGGCCCGCAGCTGCAGCGCGAGCGCCGTGTCGAGGACGTCCGAGGAGGTCAGCCCGTAGTGGATCCAGCGCCCCGCCTCGCCCGCGGAGGCGGCCAACACGTCCACGAACGCCGCCACGTCGTGGTCGGTCGTGCGCTCGCGCTCGTTTACCTCCGCCACTGTAAACGCCGCTGCGCGGATCGCCTCCTGCTCCGCTGGGGTGGGCCCGTTGCCCTCGCCGAGCAGGAAGGGCAGCTCCTCGCACGCCGCCACCTCCACGCGCCGCCAGCACTCCATGCGCGCCTCGTCTGTCCAGATGGCGCCCAGCTGCGGGCGGGTGTAGCGGTCGATCACGATTCAATTATCCCGGCGACGTATGCGTCGACCGGCCGGACCGTGCATGTACTCCGGCTGAACCCACATGTGACTAGCGAAGCGGTGCCGGTCGGCCATGTGGAAATGCCTACTACTCCTGCTGCTGGGTGAATACCCCGTAGGCATTTCCACATGGCCGACCGGCGGGGCCTCACATGTGAGGCCCCGGCGAACCCGCACATGTGCGGGTTCGAGGAACGGCCACATGTGGCCGTTCCAGGCAGGGCCACATGTGGCCCTGCCGGCATTCCTCATGTGGAAATCCCTACTACTCCTGCTGCTGCGTGCATAGCCCAGCCGGCATTTCCACATGAGGAATGCCCCTCCATCATGCTCCGAGGATCTGCACGGCGAGGATCGCCGCGTTGCGGGGGTTGTCGAGGCCCACGCACGCCACCGGCACGCCCGGGGGCATTTGCACGATCGAGAGGATCGCGTCCAGCCCGCCCGCCGCGCTCAGGCGGCCCGAGAGCGGGACCCCGATCACGGGCAGGTCGGTGTGGGCCGCCACGGCGCCCGGCAGCGCCGCGGAGATGCCCGCGCCCGCGATGATCACGCGCAGGCCGCGCATCTGCGCGTTCTTCGCGTACTCCGCCACCACGTCCGGTTCGCGGTGCGCCGACATCACGCGCAGCTCGTGCATGATGCCCCGCCCCTCGAGCTCCTGCGCGGCCTTCTGCATCGTCTCCATGTCGCTCTTGGAGCCCATCACGATCCCCACGCGCGGGGCGTCCACGTCGATCCCCTCCAGCTGCCTGCGCACCTCCGTCTCGGTCAGCGGGGTCGCGAGCTGGGTCACCTCAGCCACGCTGCAACTCCTCCTCCTCATCGGGGTCCCACCCGTGCAGTTCGTCCACGATGCGCTCGAGCGTCGGCCACCCCTCGCTCATCCGTCCCTCCTCCTCGACCCTCGCTGCGATGTCGCCGCGCATCTGCATGCCCTCGAAGGAGATCATCCGCGCCGCAGCATACGCCGACTCGCGGGCCTCCTCCGGGTCCCTACCGAGCGCCGTCACGTTCAGCACCCGCCCCCCTGCGGTCACGAGCCGCCCGTCGTCCGCGAGCGCCGTGCCCGCGTGCGTCACCTCCACGTCCTCCGGGAGGAGCTCCAGCCCGGCGATCGGATCGCCGCTGGAGGACGACTCGGGGTAGCCCGCGCTCGCCAGCGTGACCGTGACCGCCCAAGCCCGCGACCACTCCACCAGCGAGTCCTCGACTTCTCCGACCATCAACCCCGCGGGGCGCAGCGTGCGCAGCATCAGGTCCAGCAGGTCTGCCTCCAGACGCGGGAGCAGCGCCTGGGTCTCGGGGTCGCCGAAGCGCACGTTGAGCTCGAGCACTTTCGGGCCCTCCTCGGTGAGCATCAGGCCCGCGTAGAGCACCCCTCGGAATGGGGTTCCGCGGCTCTCCATCACGGAGAGGATCGGATCGTGCACCAGTTCCGTGATCCTCCAGCCGTCCTCGTACTTTAAGCCCGGCACTGGCGAGTAGGCGCCCATGCCGCCGGTGTTCGGCCCCCCGTCGCCCTCCAGCAGGCGCTTGTAGTCGCGCGCCGGCTGCAACGCCAACGTCCAGCGGCCGTCGCACAACGCCAGCAGCGAGATCTCCCTGCCGGTCAGCCGCTCTTCCACGACCGCGCTCGCCGGGTGCGCTTCGGACCCGAAGCGGCCCTCCACGAAGATCTCCCGCAACGCCGCCTGCGCCTGCTCGGGCGAGTCCGCCACCGTCACCCCCTTGCCGGCGGCCAGACCGTCCACCTTCACGACCACCCCCGGGTTGGCCAGCTCTGCCACCGCCGCCTCGCCCTCCTCCAACGTGCGGGCGTGGCGCCAGCGTGCGGTATCCACGCCCGCCTCCTCCATCACTTCCTTTGCGAACGCCTTCGAGCTCTCCAGGCGCGCCGCCGCCGCCGTCGGGCCGAAGGCCAGGCGGCCGCGGCGGTCGAGCTCGTCCACCAGGCCCGCCACCAGCGGCGCCTCGGGCCCCACGACGGTGAAGTGGATTCCCTCGCGCTCCACCGCCGCCACGATCCCCTCGACGTCGTCGGCCGCCACGTCGAGCAGGCGCGCATCCTGCGCGATGCCTGGATTGCCGGGGGCGCACAGCAGCTCCACGTCATCTCCCGCCAGCGCGCGCACGATCGCGTGCTCGCGCCCGCCGCCGCCTACGACGAGCACCTTCATGGCACCCTCGCAGTCCGTGGGGCCCGGTCGTGGCGAGGAGCCCGCAATGCGAGGTCAGACGCGATGCTCACAGGGACGCGATGAAGTCGTCCACGGGTATGGCGGTCAGCGTCTCGTAGCTGACCGTGCCGCGCGAGCCGAGCTCCAGCGACACGCGCGCCATCGTCTGCTCGTCTGGCGCCTCCAGGATGCTCACGAAGTCGAAGCGCCCCAGGGTCGCCCACTGCGCCTTGACCTTCGCCCCCAACTGCTCCACCTCTTTGTTGACCTCGTGGATCCGCTGTGGGTTGTTCTTGACCGTCTGCACGCCCTCGGGCGTCAGGTGCGCGAGCATGATGTATGTGGGCATGGGTCTCCTCCTCGGGGGTGGTGTTGGGAGCGCCCTCAGATTAGACCTCGAGTTGGAACTGCGGCGGCCGCTGGGACGGTCTCGAATGTGAGCCTGCCCGCCGCCGCGTCCACGCGGACCGCGTCGCCCGCTCGCAGGCTGCCTTCCAGCAGCGACAACGCCAGGCGGTCGGTGAGCTGCTTCTGGATCACACGGTGCAGCGGGCGCGCTCCGTAGGCGGGGTCGTACCCAAGGTTCCCCAGCAGCTCGCGGGCCCCCTCGGTGAGCTCCACCTCCACGCCGCGCTCGCGCACGCGCGCGACCACGCGCGCCACCTGGATGTCCACGATCTCCCCGAGCTGCTCGCGGCTCAGCGGCGTGAAGCGCACGACGTCGTCCAGGCGGTTGACGAACTCCGGTTTGAAGTGGCCGAGCAGCGTCTCGCGCAGCCTGATGTCCGAGGCTGCTTGATCGTCGTCCACCGGAATGTTCGAGGTCATGATCAGCACCGTGTTCTTGAAGTCCACGGTCCTGCCTTGGCCGTCGGTCAGGCGGCCGTCGTCCATCACCTGTAGGAGCGTGTTGAACACGTCCGGGTGCGCCTTCTCGACCTCGTCCAACAACACCACCGAGTACGGCCGCCGGCGCACCGCCTCGGTCAGCTGTCCCCCCTCTTCGTAGCCCACGTACCCCGGCGGGGCGCCCACCAGGCGCGAGACCGCGTGTTTCTCCATGTACTCCGACATGTCCACGCGCACCATCGCCTCCTCGGAGTCGAACATGAACTCCGCCAGCGCCCGCGCCAACTCGGTCTTGCCGACGCCCGTTGGCCCGAGAAACAGGAACGTGCCGATCGGGCGGTTCGGGTCCTGCAGGCCTGCGCGCGAGCGACGCAGCGCGGTCGCCACCGCCTCCACCGCCTCGTCCTGGCCGACCACCCGTTCGTGTAGCCGCTCCTCCATGTGGATCAACTTCTCCACCTCGCCCTCCACCAGGCGGCTCACCGGAATGCCCGTCCACCGCGCTACCACCTCGGCCACGTCGTCCGCGTCCACCTCCTCCTTGAGGAACACCGGGCTCGGCGGGGCCGCGGGCGCGGCAGGGGTCCCACCTTCATCCCCCCCCGGCCTCTGAGCGTCCGCCCCGTTATCGCTCGCGATATCGCCCTCCACCGCCCGCTCGCCGGCTGCCGCGGACGCCTTGCCCGGCGGGGTCTCCTCACCACGTGACGGGGATCGAGGCCCGCCCGCCCCGCCCTCCAAGGCGGCCAATTCCTTTTCCAATGCCGGGATCTCTCCGTAGCGCAGCTCCGCCGCGCGCTGCAGGTCAGCCACGCGCTCGGCCCGTTCGGCCTCCGTCCGCGCCTCCTCTAGCCGCGCCTTCTTCTCGCGCGTCCTGTGGATCGCCCGCTTCTCCGCCTGCCACTGCGCCTTCATCGCGCTCGAGCGCTCCTGCAGCTCGGCCAGCTCGCGCTCGATCGCCTCGCGGCGGGTCGCCGAGGCCTCGTCGGTCTCCTTCTGCAGCGAGGTCCGCTCGATCTCCAGCTGCATCACGCGGCGGTCCACCTCGTCGATCTCCGTCGGCAGCGAGTCGATCTCGATCCGCAGCTTGCTCGCCGCCTCGTCGATCAGGTCGATCGCCTTGTCCGGCAGGAACCGGTCCGCGATGTACCGCTGCGAAAGCGTCGCCGCGGCGATCAGCGCGCCGTCCTGGATGCGCACTCCGTGGTGCACCTCGTAGCGCTCCTTCAGGCCGCGCAGGATCGCGATCGTGTCCTGCACGCTCGGCTCGCCGACCATCACCGGCTGAAAGCGCCGCTCCAGCGCCGCGTCCTTCTCGATGTACTTGCGGTACTCGTCGAGCGTGCTCGCGCCCACGCAGCGCAGCTCGCCGCGCGCGAGCATCGGCTTGAGCAGGTTCGCCGCGTCCACGGCGCCTTCCGCCGCGCCCGCGCCCACGATCGTGTGCAGCTCGTCGAGGAACAAGATCACCCCGCCCTTGGCCTCGACGACCTCTTTGAGCACCGCCTTCAGGCGGTCCTCGAACTCGCCCCTGTACTTCGCGCCCGCGATCAGCGTCCCCATGTCCAGCGCGACCACGCGCCGTTCGCTCAAGCGTTCCGCCACGTCGCCCGCCACGATCCGCTGCGCCAGCCCCTCCACGATCGCCGTCTTGCCCACGCCCGGCTCGCCGATCAGGACGGGGTTGTTCTTCGTGCGCCTGGAGAGCACCTGGATCACACGGCGGATCTCCTCGTCACGGCCGATCACGGGGTCCAGCGCGCCGCTCTCGGCGAGCTTCGTGAAGTCCCGGCCGAAGCGCTCGAGCGCCTGGTACTCCTCCTCCGGGCCCTGGTCGCTCGGGCGCTCAGGGCTCATGCCGGGAGGAGATGGTCGGTGGAGGGCTCCTCGGGCCGCATCGATCTAGCCTTGCACAAGTCGGCCGTTTGGGGTTCTCGGGCGCTTGTGTAGGTCGGCCGTTTGGGCTCTCGGCCGCATCGGGGCCGGGAGGGGCCGCGCGCACAAAGCGCACGCAGCAGGATAATCCCTAGAGTCGGAAACATCACCACAAGGCACTCGGCGGCTCGGATAGGTTTGTTTATGCAGCTCTCCCTGACAACACAGAGGAAGGTAGATTCGAATGACCAGGACCTATACGCGCCTCGCCGCGATCCCTCGGCAGGCGTTTGTCATTGTCGTTATGGCGCTGCTGGCGTCGTTGACCGTCGTGTCGGCGGCCTCGGCGACGATCCACCACCCCACAGGGCCCTTCGCGCCCTTCGCGGACTGCCCGTTGAGCAACCCGACTGTCGAAGCCTGCACGGTCGCGAACACGACCAGCGGCGAATTCACGATCGGCAAAAAGACGGTCACGATCAACAAAACGATCACGCTGCAGGGCGGCTTGATAGCGATCCCAGGAACAGGCGAAGAGGAACTCGTAGCGGCTGAAAACGGCGAAACGCTGTCGAAAACGAACCTGACCGTGCCCGGCGGGCTGCTCGGGCTGATGGCGCCCGAATACCTGCCCAAATGGCTGCAGGAAATCATCAACAACTTCGTCAACGAAGGGTTTACGGGCGTCACGGAGACGACCGAACTTGCCAAGCCCGCAAGCGCTGTCAGGCTCAACGCCGGGAACCTGCTGACCGAATCGGGCACCGCGCTGACCCTGCCGACGAAGGTCAAACTGAACAACGTCTTCCTCGGCAACGAATGCTACATCGGCTCCTCCTCGAGCCCGATCGTGCTGAACCTCACGACCGGTGCGACGAGCACGACCGCACCAAACAAATCGATCCACGGCTTCGTGGGTGTGCCGGTCTCCGAAACAGAAGGCCTGCTTGCCCTCGCGGGCGGATCGCTGGTGGAAAACGACTGGTCTGCGCCTGGGGCGCACGGCTGCGGCGGCATCTTCCTCGAAGGCCTGATCGACCCGGCCGTCAACGCCGAGCTCGGTCTGCCCTCCGCGGCGGGGCACAACACCGCGGTCCTCACCGGCCGGCTCGAAGTCACTGCGGCCGAACGCGTGAGGGCAAGCGAATAGGGCAGTAGGAAGTACGCACTCGCTGTACCGGGGGCCCGCCGTGGGACGCGGCGGGCCCCCTTTGCCTCACTGCGAGCGGCGCGGCGTGGGGTGGCCAAGCCGGCGCACATCCGCCGCGCGCACGATCTCCCGTCCGGGTGGGCGGGAGTTCGGAAATGGCACCAACTCGGCGCGGAAGGAGCGCCGGACCTCCTCCAGGCGCTCGGCCAGCTCGACCTGGGCGCGCAGCGCCTGCACCTCGAGCTCCTCGATGCGGGAGCGCATGTCTTCGATCTCGCTCTCCAAGTCGAGCACCCGCTCCACTCCGGCGAGGTTCAGGCCGAGCTGCGCCGTCATCTCCTGGATGCGACGCAGCTTCTCCACGTCCTCCTGCGAGTACAGCCGCGTGCCCTTCGGGGAGCGCTCCGGGTCGATCAGGCCGCGCGCCTCGTACGTGCGCAGCGTCTGCGGGTGCATGCGTGCGAGTTGGGCGGCCACGGAGATCATGAACACCCCGCGGCTGGTTGCCACTTCCACGCGCGCGCCGCGCGCGGCGGGGGGCCCGACGCGCACGCTGCCTTTGGGGGCGGGCTCCCCACCGCCCGTCGCGCTGGGCTCCCGCTCGCCCGGCACTAGGACCTCTCCCCCGTCCCGGGGGTGGCGCCCTCGCGGGAGCTGTCGGGGAACAGCCGCGCGCGCGGGTCGCGGCCGTTCGTGGCGTCCGCGAGCGCCTGCACGGCGGCGCTCTGCTCGTCGGTGAGCTGCTCGGGGACGTCGATCGTGAAGCGGTAGTGGATGTCTCCGCGGGGTGGGCCCCCCGCCTCTCCTGCCGCTCCCCCACTCGCCCGCCCACCGGGGGTGGGTCGGGATCCCAATATCGGGGGGCCCTCCCCGCGCAGGCGCTGGACGGTGCCGTGGGTGGTGCCGGGCCGCACGCGCAGCGTCTTGGTGCCGCTCAGCGTCGGCACCTTCACCTCCGCGCCCCTGAGCGCCTCGGGGATCGTGAGGGGGACCTCGACCTCGACGTTGTCCCCGCGCCGTTTGAAGATCGGCGAGTGCGCGACGTGCGTGACCACGTACAGGTCGCCCGGCGGGCCGCCGCGCGGGCCGGCCTCGCCCTTGCCGGGCAGGCGGATGCGCGAGCCCTCCTTCACACCCGCGGGGATGTTCACGCGGTAGCGCTTGAGCCCGCGCACCGCGCCCGAGCCGTGGCAGGTCGGGCAGGGGTCCTCGATCACGGTCCCCGAGCCGCCGCAGCGCGAGCACGGCTGGGAGATCGAGAACATCCCCTGGCCCTGCGTCTCGATCCCGCGGCCCTGGCACTTCGGGCACACCTTCGGCGTGGTGCCCGGCTTCGCGCCGGTGCCGTGGCAGGTGGGGCACGCCGACTGGGTGGCCACCGCGAGTGGCACCTGCGCGCCCGCGACCGCCTGAGCGAAGGTGATCGACACCTCGGTCTCCAGGTCGCGCCCGCGCTCCGGGCGGGGTTTGGAGCGCGTGCGCCGCCCGCTCGCGGACCCCCCGAAGAGGTTGGAGAGAATGTCGCCCATCGAGGAGGCGTCGAAGTCGAAGTTGCCGAAGCCTCCGAAGCCGGCCCCGCCCCCGGTGGCCGCGAACGGCCCGGTGCCGCTGTCGTACTGCTTGCGCTTCTCGGGGTCCGACAACACGTCGTAGGCGTGCGAGACCTCCTTGAAGCGCGCCTCCGCCTGCTTGTCGTCGGGGTTGCGGTCGGGGTGGTACTTCCTGGCCAGCTTGCGGTACGCCTTCTTGAGCTCCTCCGGGGTCGCCTTCTTCTCGACGCCGAGCGTCGCGTACAGGTCGGGGCGGGCTGCCATGGTTGCGCCTCTCTACGCGGCCACCACGACGCGCGCGGGGCGGATCACGGTCCCGTTCAACCGGTACCCCGGCTGGTAGACCTCGACGACGGTTCCGCTCTCTGCTCCCTCCACCGGCTGCTGGGCCATCGCCTCATGGTGAGCGGGGTCGAACTGCTCGCCCGCGGGGTTGTACGACTCGATGCCCACGCGCGCGAGCGCCGCGCCCAGCTCCGAGCGCACCAGCCGCACGCCCTCCAGTAGCGGGTCCTGTTGATCTGCGCCCTCGAGCGCCCGGTCGAGGTTGTCGAGCGCGGGCAGCAGTTCCCTGGCCAGCTTCACCACGCCGCGCTCCGCCGCTGTAGCGGACTCGCGCGCGACGCGCTTGCGGTAGTTCTCGAAGTCCGCCTGCGTGCGCTGCGCGAGCGCCAGGTACTCATCGCGCTGCGCCGCGGTGGCCACCAGCTCGTCGAGGTCGCCCTCGACCTCGCGCGCCTCGTGGTCGGGCTGCGGCGCGTCGGTCTCGGGCTCCTCGACCTCTACCTCTACCTGGTCATCAACTGCCTGCTCGATGTCGCTCATCGCGCTCAGGCCTTCGTCTCGTCCACGACCTCCGCGTCGACGACGTCCTCCTCGCCGGAGGATGCGCCGTTGCCGTCGGGTGGGTGGGGCCCAGATCCCCCGTCGCCGGTGCTCGCGGCCTGCTCCTGGGCACGCTGGTACATCGCCTCGGAGACGGCGTGGAAGGCGCTCTGCAGCACGTCGGTCTTGGCGTTGATCGCGGCGGGGTCCTCGGACTCAAGCGTTTCGCGGACCTCCTTGATCGCCTCTTCGATGCGCTGCTTGGAGTCGGCGTCGACCTGCTCGCTGAGGTCGGCGAGCTGGCGCTCGGCCTGGTAGGCGGCGTTCTCGCCGTTGTTGCGGGCCTCCGCGAGCTCGCGCGCCTTGCGGTCCTCCTCGGCGTGGGACTCGGCGTCGGAGACCATGTTCTTGATCTCCTCCTCGGAGAGCCCCGAGCCGGCCTTGATCTCGATCTTCTGCTCCTTGCCGGTGCCGAGATCCTTGGCGGAGACGTTGAGGATGCCGTTGGCGTCGATGTCGAACGCGACCTCGACCTGCGGGATGCCACGCGGCGCCGGCGGGATGCCGGTCAGCTGGAACTTGCCCAGCGACTTGTTGTAGGTCGCCATCTCGCGCTCGCCCTGCAGCACGTGGATCTCGACCGAGGGCTGGTTGTCCTCGGCGGTCGAGAACACCTCGGACTTGCGCGTCGGGATCGTCGTGTTGCGCTCGATCAGCTTCGTCATCACGCCGCCCTTGGTCTCGATCCCGAGCGTCAGCGGGGTGACGTCGAGCAGCAGCACGTCCTTGACGTCGCCGGCGAGCACGCCCGCCTGGATCGCGGCGCCGACGGCGACGACCTCGTCGGGGTTCACCCCGCGGTGGGGATCGGAGCCGGTGAGCTCCTTGACCTTCTCCTGGACGGCCGGCATCCGCGTCATGCCGCCGACCAGCACCACGTGGTCGATCTCCTTGACGCCCTTGTCTTTGGCGTCGTCCATCGCCTGGCGCACCGGGGCCACGACGCGGTCCAGCAGCGCGCTCGTGAGCTCGGAGAGCTTCGCGCGCGTGAGGCGTGTGTCGAGGTGCTTGGGGCCGGACGCATCGGCGGTGATGAACGGCAGGTTGATCTGCGTCTCCTGCGTGGTGGACAGCTCGATCTTCGCCTTCTCCGCGGCCTCGTACAGGCGCTGCAGGGCCATCGGGTCGGCCGACAGGTCAATCCCCTGGTCGCGCTTGAAGTCCGCGACCAACCAGTCGACGATCGCCTTGTCGAAGTTGTCGCCGCCGAGGTGGTTGTCCCCGGCTGTGGACTTGACCTCGAACACACCGTCGCCGATCTCCAGCACCGACACGTCGAACGTGCCGCCGCCGAGGTCGAACACGAGGATCGTCTGGTCTGACTCCTTGTCGAGGCCGTACGCGAGCGAGGCGGCGGTGGGCTCGTTGATAATCCGCTTGACGTCGAGCCCGGCGATCTTGCCGGCGTCCTTGGTCGCCTGGCGCTGGTCGTCGTTGAAGTACGCGGGGACGGTGATCACCGCGGAGTCGACGCTTTCGCCCAGGTACGCTTCCGCGTCGGTCTTCAGCTTCTGCAGGATCATCGCGGAGATCTCCGGCGGGGAGTGCTGCTCGCCGCCGGCCTCCACGCGCGCGTCACCGTTGGGGCCGGACACGACCTTGTAGGGGACGATCGACTCCTCCTCGCGCACCTCCCCCTCCTTGCGGCCCATGAAGCGCTTGATCGAGAACACGGTGTTCTGCGGGTTGGTCACCGCCTGGCGCTTGGCGACGGTGCCGACGAGCCGCTCGCCGGAGGCCGCGAAGGCGACCACGGACGGCGTCGTGCGACCTCCCTCGGCGTTCTCGATGACGGTCGGCTCGCCACCCTCGAGCACGGCCATGCAGGAGTTGGTGGTGCCGAGGTCTATGCCTATTGTCTTGCCCATTGGGGGGGCTCCTTCTTGGTGGGGTCTGCGGCGTAGCGCAGATAGCGCCAGAGGCCCTTACGAAATCTGAGCGGAACTCTAGCAGATTTTCTGACGTGCCGCAAGTAGCCGAGGCGAGAGGCGACTAGCCTGGTGTTCTTTGGGATCATCCGCGCGTGTTTGTGTGGGGGACCGGGCGCTGTGCGCGCGGGGCCTCCGTACCCCGCGTCGGGGGGCGTGCGCTTGTTCATGGCCCGAATACCCGCCGGGTGCTACGCCGGCTACGGTCGGCGACCGATCGCCAGAAGCACTGGGGCTACAGGCCACTTCCGGTCGCTCCTGCGACTAAAGCGTCGTGGTCAGCGTCTAAGGTCGCTGCATGTCCGAGCCAAAGGCCCGCCGCTGGCAGCTAGAAGCACTCGATGCGTGGACCCGGAACGACAAGCGCGGGATCGTCTCAGTGGTCACAGGCGCGGGCAAGACCATCTTCGCCCTGCTTGCCTATCGAAAGGTCTCCAATGAGGTGCCAGATGCTCGACTCGTCGTCCTTGTTCCCACGCTTGCCTTGCTAGATCAGTGGGCGGTGACGCTCGCCTCCGACTTCGGGTTCGCCGCCCAAGACATCGCACTCGTCTCGGGAGAGAGTCCGAAGGCACAAGCCAGGCGAGCCACAGTGGCGGTGCTGAACACAGCGAGAAAGCGGTCCCTAGATCTCGTCGAGGGAGGACCTTGTCTGTTCGTTGTCGATGAGTGCCATCGAGCTGGCAGCCCAGAGAACGCCAGGGCGTTGGAGGTCGAGGTTGACTACACGCTAGGACTTAGCGCCACTCCTCGCCGCGAATTCGACGAGGGCTTTGAGACTTGGGTCGAACCCTCTTTGGGTCCGATCGTCTACGAATACGGCTACGCCGACGCTCGTCGAGATGGCCTAATTCCAGATCTTGAGATCCTGAATTTTGGATTCTCGCTCAGCAGTGGCGAGCAGC
The DNA here is from genome assembly GCA_963715925.1 of uncultured Solirubrobacterales bacterium. Taxonomy (GTDB): domain Bacteria; phylum Actinomycetota; class Thermoleophilia; order Solirubrobacterales; family Solirubrobacteraceae; genus Palsa-744. The sequence goes on from OY970282.1 coordinate 1,742,276, forward strand.
AATCCTACGAGCGGCTCACGCAAAGGATAGCCCGACGTTGGGCCGCTTCGGAAGATCCCCACAATGACCCAGCCGTAAAGCGTCTACTCATTCAGAGGAGTCGGATAAGTACAGCATCTCCAGCACGTGTGGTTGGTGCTGTTGCGATAGCCGAGCGCTTCCCCCAACGAGGGCTTGTGTTCCACGAGCAGATCGCCCGTGCCGAATCGATTGTGCGCCTACTTGACAAGCGAGGCATTCGAGTTGCCGTGTACCACTCGAAACTAGGACCTGCGCTTCGTCGCCGCAACCTCGAGATGTTTAAGTTCGGCCAAGTCACCAAGCTTGTGACCTGTAGAGCGCTTGACGAGGGGCTTAACGTCCCGGACGCTCAGGTCGCCATCATCGCCGCATCGACCACCTCTCATCGACAGCGTATCCAACGCCTTGGACGCATCCTCCGGGTAACCGATGAGAAGGAGGTAGCCACGATCTGTACACTTTTTGCAACAGACACCGAGCGACGCGTGCTCGACGAAGAGGCATCGACGCTCTCCGGAGTCGCCTCCGTGCGATGGTTCGAGGTCAAGACGTGACCGACGCCGTCGTTGTCGACACACGACTCTTCTCGCCAGTCCGGGTGACCGAGGAACGCCTCGAAGCGCTCCTACTGACAGCTGCATCCAAGGTCTTTCCCGGCTTTGACTACTTCGAGTTCAAGCCCGCAATCAGGTGTGGCGACTCCACCCGCCATCCCGACGGAGCCCTCTTGGCGCCTGGGAGCGAACAATGGTGGGTGGTGGAGGTGGAGACTCACCTTCATGATCCGCTTGAGCACATCGAAGCACAGATGAGAGACCTCGCGGGCGGCTTTTATGGCCCTGATGCCTTTGGCTATCTCAGTCGCCACGAGAGTTTTGTGGCAGAAAGATATGCGGTGGACACCTACGAGCCTTCGTTTTTGCTCGTCATTGATTCGCTTACGCACGAGATCCGCGACGTCGCGTCGCGTCTGGCGTTGCAGGTTGTCGAGTGCTCGGTTTTCCGTGCGCCTGAGGCCAATCAATACGCTCTGGTCGTCTCTGGCCAGAGGCCCCAGGCCGACAGCGTAGGGCTCACTCCAGGCATAAGCCTTGCACTCGAGGATCTTGACGGGGTCGCTCTGCTCAGACCCGCTGACGGCAAGAAGATGCCGCGGTTGAAGGCGCTCGATCTCCTCATTGGGGACACGGCTTACCAGTGCTTTGAGACGTCCGACCGCCGAGGTATAGTCTTGCCCCTAACGGTCTCAGAGCTTCGTGCGGGGACCGCTGAGACTAACCGCTTCAAGCTCATTACCAGCACTGCGAGGCTCATGCCCGACCCATCTGCTACCAAGATCGTTACTGTGGAGGACCGAAGCTAGATGCCGCACACCGTATCACTCCAGGCGAACAACCGGATCTGGCTGACCTATCGCCACTTCCCGTACAAGAGCTGGACGGCGGTTGCCGAGCTTATCGACAACAGCACCCAGAGCTACTTTGACAATCGCAAAGCGCTCAACAAACAGCTCAAAAAAGAGAAAGCTGTGTTTGCGGTCCGGATCGATCTAGGTACAGCCGACGATCTTTTTAGTATATCTGATAACGCGATGGGTATGGATCTCAGGGATCTTGCTCAGGCCGTACAGCTTGCAGCGCCACCGTCAGATACTTCCGGGCGATCTGAGTTCGGGATGGGAATGAAGACATCTTGTTGTTGGCTCGGGGCAGAGTGGTCCATTGTCACAAAGAAGCTTGGCAACGAGACCGAGTACACAGTTACTATCAATGTAGGGGAAGTTGCGCAAAGCAATGCTCACGAGCTTGCTGTCACCGAGAAGAAAGCCGGGGCAGAGGAGCACTATACACGCATCGAGGTCAGGAATCTGTACCCAAGGTTCCGTGCTCGTTCGCTTGGCAAGACGCGGGACTATCTTGTACAGACCTTTCGCAATGATGTCGAGAAAAATGATCTTCAGATCTGGTGGGGCGGTCAAAAGCTTGAACTACCTTCGATTAAACCGTTGGTGACCGATACGGGCGGAAAGAGGACGGTGTGGAAGAAGGACGTGTCTTTCGAGGTAGATGGCCGACAGGTCCATGGCTGGGTATGTATCCTAGGCGAGGGTGAGCGAGGCCGTGAGAAGGCAGGCTTTGACCTGTATCGCCGTGGACGGGTCATTGTTGGACGACCAAACGGTTACCGACCGTCCAAGGCGTTTGGCGAGAGCCGTAACGATCTCCTTAACCAGCGTATCTATGGGCAGATCCACTTGGATACCTTCCCCGTCAACCATCTCAAGGATGACTTTCTTTGGGATGGTCTAGAGGAGAAGTTCCAGGATAAGCTAATCGCGGCTTGTAAGGATTATTTACAATTCGCCAAAGATTTCAAGGCGCGAGGGGAAGGGAACAAGCCGGTGGCACAGGCGGTGGTTAAGGCTGCAAATGAGGAGCTCGCCACCGAGCTGACCGAGGAGGAGATGGAGGATCAGCTTGAGATCATCGAGCTCATGGAGGTGCCTAACGAGCCCGACCCAGCGGTGACGGAGGCCAAGGCTGCGCGTCTTCGTGCCCAGAAGATAGAGCCTCGGATAGTTGAGGTAGGCGCCCGCAGGTTCCGGATATATCATCCACAGGATATGCCGGATACCGATGCTTACTTCTTCCGCCAGTCTGCCAAGGACGGTGAGATCGATATCTTCATTAACGATAACCATCCGTTTGTTGCCGCGATGGCAACTAGTGAACCAAGCTATCTAATGTTCGTTCGCATGTGTGTTTTTGATGCGATCGTCGAGCATCAGCTCCTTCACCGAGAAGGGCATGGGTTCAGCGCAAGCTTCCCCGCGCGCTTGAAGGACCAGTTGCTGCGCGGAGTGCGTGTCTGAGCGTTATGTCTGAGAACTCTGGCAGGGCAGGTGCGAACCAAGATTGCGGTAGCGTCGGGGCCGTCGCATATGATGCTGCGATGGCTTCCCGTCCAGCGAGAACTATTAGCGATGAACCTGTGCTCGCCTACCGGACTGAGGCTGGCGAGGCGTGGCTCGGCGACGCGATTGAGACTCTTGAAACTCAAGTCGAGGACGAGTCGGTCGACCTGATCGTGACCTCCCCGCCCTTTGCGTTGCAGCGACCCAAGGAGTACGGGAACGAAAGCCAGGAGGGCTACAAGAGCTGGTTCTTGCCGTTTGCCGACGAGTTCTGGCGGGTGCTGAAGCCCACAGGGAGCTTGGTAATCGATCTGGGTGGGGCGTGGGAGAGTGGCCGTCCCGTCAAGAGCATCTACGCCTTTGAGCTGCTCGTCGCTCTCTGCCGAAGGCCAAATCAGCCTTTTATGCTCGCGCAGGATCTCTATTGGTATAATCCTGCGCGGCTACCGAGTCCAGCGCAATGGGTAACAATCGAGCGGGTTCGCGTCAAGGATTCCGTTAACTACATCTGGTGGCTAGCCAAGGGCTCAAACCCAAAGGCCGATAACAGCCGTGTACTCCAAGAGTACACCGACGCTATGAAGCGTCTCATCGAGAGCGGCACGTATAACCGTGGCCGTCGCCCCTCTGGGCATGTGATTCGAGAAGGCTTTACGGAGGATAGAGGTGGTGCGATCCCCCCAAATCTACTCGCAATCTCGAACACCGGTAACGATCGGGAGTATCTGAGCAGCTGTCGCGAGCGTAGCCTAAAGCCGCATCCAGCCCGCTTCCCAGCAGAGCTGCCAGACTTCTTCATTAACCTGCTGACCGAAGCCGGGGACCTTGTTGTTGATCCCTTTGCCGGGAGTAACGTGACGGGTGCGGTTGCCGAGTCCCTTGGTCGTAGCTGGCTAAGCATTGATATAGATGAGGAGTACCTCCATGGCTCGGTTGCTCGATTCGAGCACCTGCAGCTGCATCTCGTCGAGCAGCCGGGGGTGAGCGGTGCCTCGTAGCGCGAACGTGGCGCACCAGGAGGTTGAGCTGGTGTCTAGCAGTGGCACTCTTGGGGGCAATGTTGCGCTGCACTACGTCGCGCGTGCTGGGCTGCTGCCGGAGCTTAGCCGGCAGACTTACGACAGTTTTCCCAAGGCGCTAAGGGAGGCAGTCCTCAATGCGCTTGATGCGGATGCCACGCGCGTCGATGTCGATTTTTCCCGCATAGAGAGCGACCGTGAGCTCGAGGTTGTCGATGACGGAGTGGGCATGAGCCTGCGAGAGTTCTGCGAGCAGTTCATGAGCCTGGGTGGCTCATCCAAGTTTGGCGACAGCAGCCGCTTTGGGCGAATCGGTATTGGCTCTTTGGCGCTGTTGCAGTACGCCGAGGCAGCGACAATTGAAACAAAGCGAGCCGGAAGCGGAACTGGCACGCGCGCTCGCATCCAGCATCCCTGGATACTAGGGCGCAATGAGCGACGTGCACACCTCAACGAGATGGCCGCAGGCTTCGCCGAGGAGTTCTCCTACAATGGTCCTGCCGAGGACCATTTTACGCGCATCAAGTTGGAGAATGTCAACCCCAGCGTGTGGACTATCGGCCAAGATCCAACGGCATTTTACCAGATGCTCGAAAGCCTCCGACGTATCCTCCCGCTTCCCTGGAGCGATGGGAACCTTGGTAACTCATTGGAGGATGTCGCCCCGGATCTGCTTGCTATTTTGCGAGATCACATTGATGCCTGGTCTGCACCGGTATACGCCCACAGTGTTTGGGAACGGGACATTGAGCTAGGTCGGCGCACTTTTGGCGATGACGGTACGGGCGTCGAGGATTGGAACGGCCCACCGGTGCCATTGCTAAAGACGCTTCGGGTACCTGGCGAGGGTCGTCGGCGTGAAATCACTATAGCGGGCTTTCTCTTGAGTCAGAAGCGAGCTCAGGCAGACTGGTTTGGACTTACAGCACGCGTACAGAATGTCGCGGTAGAGGAGCATACGTTCTTTGATGTGACTTCCGATCCCGGGTTTCGCAAGTACATAAGCGGGGAGGTCTGGCTGGTTGGTGAGGTGGACCGTGAGCGGCTGATCAATATTGATCGGTCGTCCTTTAACCGCGAGTGTGTTGACTATCAAGCTGTGCAGCGCTTTATGAGTCGTGCGATCGTTGAGTTCAAGGCACGGAATGTCCAACGCCCGCAGCGGCAGAAGGTTGAGGCTCGTCGTGTCCTCGATGAACATATCCACGCGCTGCGCGCGATCGAGAAGGTAGCGAACCGCGCTGCCGAGATCCTCAATAGCGCTGGTGTGCGTGGTTTGCCGGCGTCGGAGCCTGAGCGGGGGTCCCTCCGCAAACGACGAAACGTCATCGACGTGCTGAATGATGCGGGAGCCGAGGTGATCGTCGAGGCGGATCGTGATAGGGCCGATCGAAGCTACGAGCTCGATGTGAGTAGTGACGGGCGGCGTGTGTGCGCCACGGTAGGCTTGGGGGTCACCGAGCCTCGCGTCTCTATCGGTGGCCTTGATTATCGTATTGAATACGCCGTTGCTGATCCAAAGGACCCTCCGCTGGTGATCCGGAACCGTCCCAGGCAGATCGTGTTCAACACCACTCACCCCATGCATGCTGGGGGCAGCCGTCGAGGAAAGTACGAGATGTCTCTAGCGTTGGAGCTTGCCTATCTACTCGATAGTAGCAATGCCGCCGCTGTCTATGAGCAGATGGTCTTGTTTCTAGAAGTTCTGTAGACGAGTAGCAAGCATGGGCTGATTGGGGACTCGAGATTCCTCGGTACTCACTCTCATCGCAGATCCTTGACGATCGGAAAGGGGATCACCTCGCGCAGCGTGTCGCGTTCGGTGAGGATCATCACCAGGCGGTCGACGCCCATGCCGCCGCCGGCGGTGGGCGAGTAGCCGTACTCGATCGCGCGCGCGTACTCCTCGTCGTTGGGGTGCGGCACGTCGGCGTCGTCGACCATGCGCCGCTTGCGCTGGTCGACGAAGCGCTGCCACTGGTCGACCGGGTCGTTGAGCTCGGTGTCGCCGCTGACGAGCTCGACGCCGCCGATCACCGCGTCGAAGTGCTCACCCAGCTCGGGGTGCACCGAGTGGCGCTTGGTGATCGGGAACGGCTCGAGCGGGAAGTCGAACACGTGCGTCGGCTGGTTGAGCGTGTGCTCGATCTTCTCCGTGTAAATGTCGCCGACGACGTCGGCCCAGCTGGAGGCGGGGTCCAGCGGCGCGTCGAGGACCTCCGCGAGCTGCTCGCGGGTGGACTGCATGAAGTCGAGGCCCGTGCGCTCGAGGATCAGCTCGCGCATCGTGATCCGCCGCCACGGCTTGGCGAGGTCGATCTCCTCGCCGCTGCGTTTGATCGTCGTGCGCCCGAGCACGGCTCGGGCGACGTCGCGGAACAGCTCTTCGGTGACGGTCGCCACGTCGTTGTAGTCGGAGTACGCGCACATGAACTCGATGATCGTGAACTCGGGGCTGTGCTTGGGAGAGATGCCCTCGTTGCGGAACACCTTGCCCATGTCGTACACGTTCTCCATGCCGCCGACGATGCAGCGGTTGAGGAACAGCTCGACGGAGATGCGCAGGTACAGGTCGCGGTCGAGCGCGTTGTGGTGGGTCGTGAACGGACGCGAGCCGGCGCCGCCGGCGAGTGACTGCAGGGCCGGTGTTTCGACCTCGATGAAGTTGCGCTCGTTCAGCCACTTGCGGATCTCGAACACGATCCGGTGGCGTTTGACGAACAGGTCGCGCGTGTCCTCGTTGGCGAGCAGGTCGAGCTCGCGGTAGCGGTAGCGCGTGCCGGTGTCGCCGAGGCCGTGGTGCTTGTCCGGCGGCGGGCGCAGCGCCTTGGTCAAGAGCGTGCACTCGCGCACCTCGAGCGCGAGCTGGCCGCGCTGTGTGACGTACACGCAGCCGTCGACGGCGACGATGTCGCCGACGTCGAGCGCCATGATGCGCTCGTAGGTCTCCTGCCCGAGCTCCTCCACGCGCACGACCGCCTGGATCTGCCCGGAGAGGTCGCGCACGTCCAGGAACGAGTTCTTCGGGTGCGTGCGCCTGGAGATCAGCCGCCCGGCGATCTGGTAGCGCAGCTCGGGGTGCGCGCCCGCCTGAAGCTCGGCGGGGTCGTGCGCGGCGAGCACGTCGGCGATGCGCGTGCGCGTGCCCCACAGCGTCACCGGCGGATACGGGTCGACGCCTTCCGCGCGCAGCCGCTCCAGCTTCGCGCGGCGCTCATCCGCGCCGCCCTCGCCGCCGGACTGCTCTCCAGCCCCGTTCGGGGCGTCCTGCGCGGCGGGTGCGCCGCCTGTCGGGGCCGCGGGGGCGGGGTCGTCCTCGGGCGGCGCGTGCGCCTCCCCGGAGGGAGTGCCAGAGTGGCTCACGCAGCCGGCACGAGGTTGGGGGTGGGGTCGCGCACGTCGAGAATGGGCACATCGGGGATCGCCTCCTCGAGCAGCGCGCGCAAGCGGGGCGAGTCGAAGGAGTGCGAGTGGGGTGCGACGGGGTTGACGGTGATCGCGCGCAGGTCGATCGGAGCGAGCACCTCGATCGACAGCCCCTGGCGGCGGTACCACTCGCAGCCGTGGTCGGTGAGGAACACCCTGGTGGGGTCGGCGACCACGAGCGCCAGCGATTCGAGCCCGCCCGGAGGGCGGGTGCGTCGGTCCAAATCAAGGGCGCGCAGGAGCTCGGCGAGGAACGGCTCGCACAGAGCGCCCTGCACGAGCAGGTGGCTCGCACCGGGGCGCGCGCGCAGCAACTGGGCGATGTCGGGCGCGGTGGAGGTGAGCGCGAAGCGTGGGTGCAGCGTCAGTGGCTCCTCGCCGGCCTCGCCGACGAGCATCGAGGCGGCGCCCGACTGCGCGATCTCCCGCATGCGGGGCTCGTGCAGCTCGGGGAGGCGCACGAGCTCCACGGCCTCGCGGGTGCGCGCCACGACCTGCTCGATCTGCTCGTGCAACGTGGCGCCGGTGGACATCACGAGGCCGTCGGAGACCGCGGGTGAGGAGGCGGCGCGGCGGTCGACGGCGCCGTCGATCAGCACCTGCTCGGCGCCGTGGGCGAGCATCGCGTCGCACACCTCGCGCACGTCCGCGGCGGCGGAGGGGCCGGCGACCTCGATCGTCCCTTGGGCGAGCAGGCGGGCGATCAGCACACGCCCGAGGGGGGTGCGCACGCCCGTCTCGAGCACGAGCTCGTGCGGGATCGCCCCGGCCCGCAGCAGCGCGTCGGTGGTCGCGACGAGGCTGCCGGCGCAGAGCTCGACGCGGGGCTTCTCGATGCGGATGTCGATCACGTCGCGCTCCTCGCCGTCGCGCCCGACGGAGGTGACGCCGACGCGGCGGCGGCGCTCCTGGCACTCGCGCAACAGCGCGGCGAGGGTTTCAGTCTTGCCGGTGTTCTTCGCCAGGCCGACGAGGGCGAGGCGGCGCGCGGGGGCGATCAGCTCGGAGAGGTGCATGGCCGACTCAGTCTGACGGAAAAAGAGAGGGGCCCGGCTTGCGGCCTGCGGTCGGCTGCGCCACCCTCTTGGCGCCCGGCCTCGGGGCGGCGGTCCGCGAAGGCGGCACGGCCCCGCTGGGGCTGCTCGAGGCCGTCGTCCTGGTAGTCGAACTCGTCCTCGCCGCCCCGCCCGAGCCGGGCGGCGAGCTCGCGCACGAGGAAGGTCGCGAGGTGGTGGGGGTAGGTGCCTTTGGAGAAGCCGGCGTCGTAGCCGAGCTCCTTGGCCAGCTCGCCCGAGACGCGCGGCCCGCCGCAGGCGAGGATCAGCTGGCGGCGGCGGCCCTCGGCCTCGACGATCTCGACGAGCTCCGTGAGGTTGTGGATGTGGAGGTTCTGCTGGGTGACGGTCTGGGAGACGAGGATCGCGTCGGCGTCGAGCTCGATCGCCTTGGCGACCAGTGCGCTGTTGGGGACCTGGCTGCCGAGGTTGTAGGCGTGGAAGGCGCGGTAACCCTCCAGGCCCTTGTGGCCGTGGAAGCCCTTGAGGTTGAGCATCGCGTCGATCCCCACGCTGTGGGTGTCGGTGCCGGTGGAGGCGCCGACCACGACGATCGGCCGCTGGACGTGCTCCTGCGCGTAGGCCTCGACCTCCTCCTCGGTCATGTACTGGGCGATGTCGACCGCCTCGCTGTTGAGGGTGGCGTAGTCCACGGTGTGGACCGAGTGGCCGTACATCACGAAGTAGGTGTAGCCGTCGGTGAGGCGCTGGTGGTGGACGACCTCGGGCTGCTGGAAGCCCATCTTGCCGGCGAGCTCCATCGCGGCCTTGCGCGCGGCGAGGCCGTCGGGTACGGGCAGCGTGAAGGAGAGCTGCACGATCCCGTCGCCGTGGTGGTCGGCGTAGGGCTTGACGTGCTCGAGGTCGCTCTGCCGAGCGGCCTCGGGGCTCTCGCCCGGGCCTTCCTCGTAGGGAGCCTCGCGGCCGGCGGCGACGTCCTGCGCGCGGGCGTCGTCCCCGCGCTCCTCCTGGGGGATGGCCGCGTCAGGCAACGAGCGCCCCTCGCATGAGGTCGGTGACCGGATTGAAGTAGCCCTCCTCGGTGGCGACGATCCCCTCCATCCCGCGGCCCCCTTCGAAGTGGCGGGAGACGTCGCCGAAAACGCCCCCCTCGATCGCCTTGAAGAGGCCGACCTCGGCGATCTGCTCGAGGATCGCGTGTGCCCCCCGCAGGACCTCCTGGGCGCGCGTCTGGACGAGCCCGCCGCGCTTGAACTCGATCTCATCGCCGAGGTCGCGGGCGGCGTTGAAGACGTAGTTGACGTTCTGCAGGCCGAGCACGCGGTCGTGGATGTGGGGGGTGAAGATGCCCTCGGTGGGAACCCCGATCGTCTGCACCCCCTGCCCGGTGGCGACGGTGACGAGGTTGAAGAGCGTGTCGGTGGCGTGGGTGCGGAACAGGTTGCCGTCCATGTGGCGGGTGGGGGGCATGTACTTGACGGGGCAGTCGGGGAACAGCTCGCGGGTGAGCAGCGCCTGGGCCCACTCATACAGCAGCCCGTTGGTGACGGGTGTGTCGATCTCGAAAGCGTCGCCGAGCGCGATCTGCTCGTCGGGCACGCCGGAGTCGCGGGCGAGGTGGTGGTTGATGAACTGCGAGGCTGTGACCGACGGCGCGGCCTCCAGCGCGTCGGCGGTGCGCAGGTAGTTGTCCTCGCCGGTGTTGATGACGACCCCGAAGTAGCCGTTGACGGTGCGCGAGACACGCTGGTCGAGCAGCCCGCGGAGGGGGTTGATGTCGCGGTAGAGGATCCCGTAGAGGGCGTCGTTGACCATGTTGTCGAGGCCCTCGATGGCGCCCATCACGGCGATCTCGGACATGCACAGGCCCGAGCAGAAGCTCGACAGGCGCACGTAGCGGCCGTTGCGCTCCGACCACTCATCCAGCGCGGCGCGCATGATCGCGAAGTTGGCCTGGGTGGCGAAGGTGCCGCCGTAGCCCTCGGTGGTGGGGCCGTAGGGGACGTAGTCGAGCAGGCTCTGGGCGGTCGAGCGGATCACGGCGACGATGTCCCCGCCGGCCTCGGCGACCGCGAGCGAGTGGACGACGTCCTCGTACACGTTGCCGGTGGCGGTGAGCACGTAGCGCAAGGGCGGGGGGCTCTCGCCGAGGCGCTCGCGCAGCGCGCGGCGAGCCTCCATGCGCCCGCCGATCTCCTCCAGGCCGCGCGCGAGCTCCACGCGGGCGCGCTCGCGGATCGCGCCCTCCGGCGCGAGCGGCAGCGCGCAGAGGTCGAAACCGCCCTCCTCGACCGCGTCGGCGATTTGCTGGGCGCCCGCCTGGGCGGGCGGGCGGCCAGTGCTCTCGGAATGGAGCATCGCGTTGGCGATCCAGTAAGCGACGCCCTTGCCCAGGCCGCCGTGGGCGCGGACGTGGTCGACGAGCACGTTGGGCAGCGGGGCGCCGAGGTCGTTGGCGCCGTCGATGCCGAAGAGGCGCGCGACGGTGCGCTCGACGGAGACGGTGGTCATGCCGGCGATCTGCTCGCCGACGTCGGCGGCGATCCGCGCGGCGGCGGCGCGGCAGGACTCGACGAGTCCCTGGTCGAGGTCGAGCTTTGAGCTCCCCATACGCCCGAGGTTACTGGAAAAACTAGGCGATTCGGGTGTCTGAAAGCGGTATGCCCGGGTGCGCGCGCTAGCCTCGCAGGGAAGTTCTGAGCGAGAGGGAGCCAGGACCCTCTCCTGGCCTCCCACCTGCACGATCGAGTGTCTCTCTCCGCCACCTCCCCCTTCACCCCGCGCGTGCGCGAATGGTTCGAAGCGGCCTTTGCGGAGCCGACGGAGGCGCAGGCGCGTGCGTGGCCGGCGATCGCGAGCGGGGAGCACGTGCTGGTCTCGGCGCCGACGGGTTCGGGCAAGACGCTGGCGGCGTTCCTGTGGGCGCTCGACCGGCTGGCCGCCGAGAACGATCGGGACCCGACCGACCCTTCCCCCGCGAACCCGCGGCGCACTCGCGTGGTGTACGTGTCGCCGCTGAAGGCGTTGTCGTACGACATCGAGCGCAACCTGCGGGCGCCTTTGAAGGGGATATCCCGCTCGCCTCACGGCGCCGATGTGAGTGTCGCGATCCGTACCGGCGACACCCCGCAGCGCGAGCGCCAGCGGATGCTGAAAGAGCCGCCGGACATCCTGATCACGACTCCGGAGTCGCTGTACCTGATGTTGACCTCGCGCGCGCGAGAGACCTTGGGGAGCACGGAGTGGGTGATCGTGGACGAGATCCACGCGGTGGCTGGCACCAAGCGCGGCGCGCACCTGGCGCTGACGCTGGAGCGCTTGGACGCGCTCGTCCGCGAAGCCGGCCGCCCCGAGCCGCAGCGGATCGGCCTGTCGGCGACGCAGACCCCGCTTGAGGAGGTGGCGCGCTTCATGGTGGGGCCGACGCGCAAGTGCCGGATCGTGGACGCGAGCTCGCCGAAGCCGCTGGACGTGAAGGTCCACGTGCCGGTGGAGTCGATGGCGGACCTGGGCGGTTCGGTCCACGGGGACCCCGATCAGCCGTTGCGCGGGTCGATTTGGCCGGCGATCTACCCGGAGCTGCTGCGGCTGATCCGGGAGCACCACTCGACGATCGTGTTCGTCAACAACCGGCGCTCCGCGGAGCGGCTGGCGCTGCGGCTGAACGAGCTCGCGGCGGCCGAGGACGAGGCTGGGAGCGGGGAGGGGGCTGAAAAAAATGAGGATCGGGCCGCCCACAGCGGCCCCCGCGGCGTTCGCACGGCAGGACCGGGGCCAGCTCAAGGGCCTACCCACCCGGCGCCGCCGCGTGAGATCGCGCGCGCGCACCACGGCTCGCTCGCGCGCGAGGAGCGCGGAGTGGTGGAGGAGCTGTTGAAGGCGGGGGAGATCCCGTGCATCGTGGCTACCTCGAGCCTCGAGTTGGGGATCGACATGGGTGCGGTGGACCTCGTGCTGCAGGTCGAGTCCCCGAAGTCGGTGGCGGCGGGGTTGCAGCGGATCGGCCGCGCGGGGCACGGTGTGGGGGAGGTCTCGCGGGGGCGGATCTTCCCGAAGTTCCGCGCGGACCTGTTGGAGTGCGCGGTGGTGGTGGCGCGGATGCGCGAGGGGGCGATCGAGCCGACGGTGGTCCCGCGCAACCCGTTGGACGTGTTGGCGCAGCAGATCGTCGCGATGGCGGCGGCCGAGGAGGAGCTCGCGGTGGAGGAGTTGTACGAGCGGGTGCGGCGCACGTACACCTACGCGGAGTTGCCGCGCCGCCAGCTGGAGAACGTGCTGGACATGCTTGACGGCCGCTGGGCGGGCGGGCTCTCATCCGAGTTCGGGGAGCTGCGCCCGCGGATCGTGTGGGATCGCGTCGGGGGCACGATCCGCCCCCGCAAGGGCGCGCGCGCGCTGGCGGTGGCGAACGCGGGCACGATCCCCGACCGGGGGCTGTACCTGGTGACGCTGCCGGACGGTCGGCGGGTGGGGGAGCTCGACGAGGAGATGGTGTACGAGGCGCGGCCGGGGCAGGTGTTCCTGCTGGGTGCCTCCGCGTGGCGGATCGAGGAGATCGGCCGCGACCGCGTGATCGTGACGCCGGCGCCGGGGGCGCCGGGGGCGGTGCCGTTCTGGAAGGGCGACGGGGTCGGGCGCCCGAAAGAGTTGGGGGAGGCGATCGGGGCGTTCGCGCGCTGGGCGGTGGGACAGCCGGCGGAGGTGCTGGAGCGCGAGTACGACCTCGACCCGCGCGCGGCGCGCAACCTGGTGGAGTACCTGCGCGAGCAGCAGGACGCGACGCGGGTGCTGCCGAGCGACCGCACGGTGGTGGTGGAGCGCTTCCGCGACGAGATCGGCGATTGGCGGCTGTGCGTGCTCTCTCCGTACGGCGGTCGCATCCACGCGGCGTGGGGCCTCGCGCTCGCGGCGCGCATCCGCCAGCGGCTGGGTCTGGAGGCGGACGCCATATGGTCCGACGACGGGATCGTGGTGCACCTCCCGGAGGCGGACGAGCTGAACGGCCCCGAGGCGGTCGAGCTCGCGATGATCGAGCCGGATGAGCTCGAGGACCTGGTCGTGGCGGAGCTCTCGGGCTCGGCGCTGTTCGGCGCGCGCTTCCGCGAGGCGGCGGGGCGGGCGCTGTTGATCCCGCGGGCGTACCCGGGCCGGCGCACCCCCCTGTGGCAGCAGCGGTTGAAGGCGCAGACGCTGTTGGAGGTGACGCGCCGCTACGGCGACTTCCCGATCGTGTTGGAGGCGTACAGGGAGTGCCTGCGCGACGTGCTCGACCTGCCGGGGCTGGCGGAGCTGCTGGGGAGGTTGCACCGCCGCGAGCTGAGCGTCGTGGAGGTGGAGACGGCGAGCGCCTCGCCGTTTGCGTCCTCGCTGTTGTTCGACTACGTGGCGACGTACATGTACGAGGGGGACGCCCCCAACGCGGAGCGCCGCGCGGCGGCGCTGTCGTTGGACCGCGACCTGCTGCGGGAGCTCCTGGGGCAGGAGGAGCTGCGCGAGCTGCTCGACCGCGGAGCGCTCGAGCAGCTGGAGGCGCAGTTGCAGCGCCGCGGCGAGCGGGGGCGGGCGGCGAACCGGGATGAGCTGCACGACGCGCTGCGCGTGCTCGGCGACCTGAGCGCCGCGGAGGCCGCGGAGCGCGTACTGGAGGGCATCGACGCGGCGGCGATGCTCGCGGCGCTTGAGGGTGAGCGGCGCGCGGTGCGGGTGCGAGTCGGCGGGGAGGAGCGCTACATCGCCGCGGCCGACGCCGGCCTGTACCGCGACGCGCTCGGCACGGCCCCGCCGGGGGGCCTGCCGGAGGCGTTCCTGGCCGATGTGCCCGAAGCGTTGACGGTACTGGTGCGCCGCTACGCGGCGGCGCACGGACCGTTTGTCACCGAGCAGCCGCGCGCTCGCTACGGCCTCGGCGCCGCGGTGGTCGAGTCGGTGCTGCGCGAGTTGGAGCGCGCGGGGACGGTGGTACGCGGGGAGCTGCACCCCGATCCGGCCTCGCTGCCACGCCCGGTGCGGGACGGCGACCCCTCCACCACCTCCACCTCGTCCTCCCCCTCCTCGGCCTCGACTACCACCCCCGGCGAGGCCACCTTCTCCCCGGTTGCCTCACCCTCCCCGCGCGAGGACGGGCGCGAGTGGTGCGACGTCGAGGTGCTGCGGCGCCTACGGCGGGCCTCGCTGGCGGCGCTGCGCCGCGAGATCGAGCCGGCCGAGCGGCGCGCGTACGCGGCGTTCCTGCCGGCGTGGCACGGGATCGACCGCCACGCCGCGGCGGGCGCAGGGGTTGATCGCCTGCGCGAGCAGCTCGTGCCGCTGCAGGGCCTCGCACTGACGCCGCGCACGTGGGAGCGGGAGGTGCTGCCGCGCCGTACGGGGGCGTACTCGCCGGCGTGGATGGACGAGTTGTGTGCGAGCGGCGAGTTGGTTTGGGTGGGCGCGGGCGCCCTCGGCCGCGCGGACGGCCGCGTGGCGCTGTACTTCCGCGAGGACGTGGCGCTACTCGGCCCGCCGCCGCGGCGCGGGGAGCTTGCATCGGGGTCCGACGCCCACGCGCGCGTACGCGCGCGTCTAACAAGTGGAGGGTGTTTCTTCACTGACCTGCTCGTCGACGTGGAGCTGCCCGCCCCAGAGCTTGCGCAGGCGCTGTGGGACCTCGTGTGGGCGGGGGAGGTGACCAACGACGCGTTCGCCCCGCTGCGCGCACCGCGCCTAAAGCTGATCCCACCGTCTCGCCCAGCGGTCGGAATGCCGCGCCGTGGCGGGCGCTTCTCGGGGCGCAGAGCCGCCGGGCGCGCGGGTTCGCATCCGCCAGGTCGCTGGTCGCTGACAGCGGCGCTGTTCGGCGACACTGGTGGTGAGGGGGAGGTGCAGAATCCCACCCACCCGTCCGATCACCGCCTGCGGGCGCTGGCGGAGCTGCTGTTGGAGCGCCACGGGATCCTCACGCGGGAGCTCGTGCTCGCGGAGGGCGTGCCGGGCGGCTTCGCGGCGCTCTACCCCGAGTTGTGCCGCCTGGAGACATTGGGGGTGGCGCGGCGCGGCTACTTCGTGGAGGGGTTGGGCGGCGCCCAGTTCGCGCTGCCGGGTGCGGTCGAGCGCCTGCGGGCGCAGCGTGAGGATCCAAAACCCACCCAACCGGAAGATCCGATGCCCGCCCGTCCGGGGGGAGGAGTGGGTGGGCCTTCAATCGTGCCTTCGAACATAGCTGTCTCCCGTGCGCTGGTGCTCGCCGCGACCGACCCGGCGCAGCCCTACGGCGCGGCGCTGCCGTGGAGGACCTCGCCGGGGAGTCGGAGACAGGATCGCTTGGCTGGGCAACCAGCCGCAGGAGGCTCCGCCGATGTGGTGAGTACCCGCCCTCTGCGGCCCTCTCCGGCGCGGCCAATTGGAGCCCGCCCACCCGCTTCCCCGGCACGAGTGCCGGGGGCGAGCGTGGTGCTGGTCGGCGGGGAGCCGGCGCTCTACCTGGAGCGCGGGGGTAGAGCGCTGCGGGTGCTGCTAGAGGACCCCAAGGATTCGCGCGCTCAGCAGGCACTTTTGGCGCTCGCGGAGCACGCGCGGGCGGGTCGGCTGCCGGCGCGGATCGCGCTCGAGCGAGTGGACGGCGAGCCGGTGCTCGGCTCGCCCTGGGAGGCGGCCCTGGTGCGGGCCGGCTTCCGTGTGGGGCCGCGGCGGGTGGAGCTCGCCGCGACGCCGAGCGGCCGATGAGGGCCTGATAACCGCTAGACGGAGCCGTTCGAACAGGCTACCAAACCGCTCAACGCAGCTGTTCGGACAAGTTGGCATAATGGTCGGGGACGGCCCTGGGGAGTAGGATCGGAAACGTCGGATAGATCCCACAATTTTTAACTTGCAATCTTTGGGCAATCCTGTATGGTCGATCACGTGGGGATGAGTGGAACCGAGAGGGAGCTGAACGCGATGTATCGCCGGCTACCCCACGGGCCTCATGGGATGGGGCGCGACGCAGTCGCCCGCCACCAGCGGGCGCGCCTGTTCGGGGCGATGATCGAGGCGATCCATCGCCAGGGCTACAAGGGCACGACGGTGGCGCACGTGATCGCGCTGGCGGGCGTCTCGCGGCGGGCGTTCTACGAGCAGTTCGCCAACAAGGAAGACTGCTTCTTGGGCACCTACGACATCGCGGTGGCGCGCGCCAAGCGGCGAATGGTCGACGGGTGGATGAGCGAGCGCGGGTGGGCCAACCGCGTGCACAGATCGTGCCAGGCGTTCGTGGAGGACGCGCAGAGGAACGTCAAGTCCTCGCGCTTGGTGCTGATCGAGGGTCTCGGCCTTGGGGCCAAGAGCCGCGAACGGCTGATGCGCTCCGGGCTCGCCTTCGAGCGGGTGTTGGCGGGCGGCTTCAGAGCGGCGCCCGACGGGATACAGCTTCCCGCGCTGGGGCCGAAGGCGATCGTGGGCGGCGGGCGCTACATCATCTTCGAGCGGCTGCGCAGCGATCGCATGGCGGAGCTGGGAATGTTGACCGACGAACTGCTCGACTGGATCAGCGCCTACCGCTCCCCGGCGGCGCGGATCGGGGTGGCGCGCACTGGCCCGCCGCACCGCCCGGCGGAGCCGGCGCGGTTCCTGGAAAGCGAGGAGAAACGCGCCCGCGTACTCGGCGCGGTGGTGCACCTCACGCTGGACGAGGGCTACATCGAATTGACCGATCCGCAGATCGCCCAGTTCGCCGGAATGTCGACGGAATCGTTCCACAAACACTTCCCCTCCAAGCAGGAGTGCTTCGTGGCGGTGGTGGACGAGTTCGTGGACGAAACAATCGAAACGATCGTCGCGGCGGCGGCCCGCGCCGAGAGCTGGCCGGAGGCGGCGTACCTCGGCGTGAAGGCGGGCATCGACCACTTCGCCGCGCATCCGGGCCTCACGAAAATGGCGTTCGTGGACATCTTCGACGTCGGCCCGGTCGTGACGGAGTGCATCGGCCGTACCCTGGGCAAGCTCGCGACGATGTTGCAGCAGGCTGCGCCCGAGCCGCGCCGCGCTCCGCTGCTCGCGCACGAGGCGGTGGCGGGCGCACTGTGGGCGATCATCGCCAACTACGCGACACCCAAGCGTGTGAAGTACCTGCCGTCGCTGGTGGACCACCTCGCGTTCCTGGTGATCGCCCCGTACGTTGGCCCGAAGACGGCGGGACTGACGATCGAGGCCACCCGCAGAAGCCTCGCCCGCTACGAGCGCGGCTGAAGGCCCCGAGATCCTCTCGGGGTAGGCCCTGCGGGGGTGTCCCAGCAGGTGGGCACGTCCCCACCGAGACACACTTGACTGGAAAAAGAGGGGCCCGGCTCGCCGGCCTACGGCCGACTGCGCCACCCTCTAGGCTGGGGCGGTGATCGGCGTCCCGGGCTCCAGCACCGCGCCGCGCAGGGTGGGGCACAAGGGCGCCGCGCACCTGGCGCCGGGCAACACGCTCGCCAGCTTCGAGGCGGCGGTGCGCGCGGGGGTGGACATGATCGAGTTCGACGTCCTCAGCGAGTACCCGGACGGGAGCGGGAGGCTGCTGCTCGCACACGACTATGAGGCGCTCCGTGCCGCGCAGGCCCCGCTCACGCTGCGGGCGGGCCTCGAGTGCCTCGCGAGCGAGGCGTACGCGGGCATCGAGCTCGACGTCGACGTGAAGCTGCCGGGCTACGGGGAG
Source organism: uncultured Solirubrobacterales bacterium (assembly GCA_963715925.1). Lineage (GTDB taxonomy): Bacteria > Actinomycetota > Thermoleophilia > Solirubrobacterales > Solirubrobacteraceae > Palsa-744. Next base: position 1,760,324 of record OY970282.1, read on the forward strand.
CGCGTGGTGGCGGAGCTGCGCGAGGCGGGCCTGATCGGGCGCTCGCTGGTGAGCAGCATGTACCCAAAGGACCTCGACGCGATGCGCGCGGTCGAGCCGTCGCTGCGCGTGGGCTGGTCGGTGCCGCGCGCACGGCGTGACTACACGGAGGACAGGCTGATGGCGATTCCGGCGTTGGCGCTGCTCGCGGGCTACCGTGCCCTGTTGCCACGGCGCGCCCGCGCGGCGCTGCGGGCGGGCCGCTTCGACGCGGTGATGGCGCACTGGCGCGTGGTCACCCCGGCGCTGGTGCGGGCGGTCGCCGCGGGGGGCGGGGAGCTGTACGCATGGACGGTGGACGACGCCGCAGTGATGGCCCACCTCACGGCGATCGGGGTGCACGGGATCATCACCAACGATCCGCGGCTGTTCGCTACGTGAGCGTGCAGGTCGCTGCGCTGAACCACAACGGTGGGCAGGGGGAAGGCAGGCCCGGGTGGGTGGGCTCCGATCCTCCCTCCCGTCCGTGATCAAGGCTGACTGGAGGGGCTATGTGAGCGCGCGGGTCGCTGCGCTGAACCCCAACGGTGGTCCCCTCCCGTCCGTGATCAAGGCTGACTGGAGAGGCTACGTGAGCGTGCAGGTCGCTGCGCTGAACCCCTTCGGTTCGGCGCCGGCGAGGCTCGTGTGCCCGGCGGCGGTGGAGCGGCTGGCGAGGTGCACGAGCCGCCCGGCGCGGTGCCACTGGAATTCGACGAGCCCGCGCAGCGTGTAGGCGGTGGCGGTGGGCTTGAATTCGAAGGTGCGCCCGGCCTGGCGGGTAGAGGCGGCGGTGCCGAGGAGCACGAAGCCGGAGTCCGCGCTCTTGCCGAGGTCGGCCCACTGGTGCGTGGAGGGGTCCAGCGACTGCACGAGGAAGCGCATGTACATCGTGTCGTGCGGGTGCCCATCGGTAGGCATCGAGCCGCGAATGCCGATCGTGTTGGGGTGGTGGGGGGCGTTGCACACGTCCACAGTGGCCCACAATTCCGGCGACTGTGCCAGCGGGCGAAACGCCTCGCGGGCTGCCGCGGGCGCCGAGGACGGGAGCGCCGCGCCCAGCAGCGCCGCGGCTGTGAGCAGCGCCCCCGCGGTCATCCTCGATGGGGTCATCTTGTGAAGATAGCGCGGGGCGTGGTGGTGAGCCGCAGGCGCGCAGGGGTGTGCTATCCACTTGGCGATGTCCGCGCCGAGCACAGCAGAGGTCGTGGAGCTGCTGGCGCGGGTGCCGGTGTTCTCGACGCTCGAGCGCGGGGACCTCGAGCGCATCGCGCAGCTGGCGGTGCCGCGCAGCTTCGAGGCCGGCCAGGCAGTGTTCCGCGAGGGGGACCGGAGCGACACCTGCTACGTCGTGCACGAGGGACGCGCACGCGCGGTGCGCGAGCACGGCGACGGGCGCACGATCACGCTGGCGACGTTCGGCCCGGGCGACATCTTCGGGGAGCTCGCGCTGTTCGAGCAGGAGCGCCGCTCCGCCACCGTGGAGACGCTGCAGCCGACGAGCGCGGTGGCGGTGCTCGGCCCGGACATGCGCAGGCTGATGGCGGAGCACCCCCAGATCGCGATGCGCCTGCTGGTCGCGCTCGGCCGGCGCCTGCGGGAGAGCAACGAGCGCCTCGCGCGCCGCTCCTTCCAGACGGTGCAGGGCCGCGTGGCCTCGGCGTTGAGTGAGATGGTTGCGCAGGCGCAGTTGCAGAGCCCACCCACCCACACCGAGCGCCACGATGTCTCGATCTCCGCCACGCAGGCCGACCTGGCGAAGCTCGCGGGCAGCTCGCGGGAGTCGGCGAGCCGCTTCCTGGCGGTGTTGGAGCGGGCGGGGGTCATCTCTCAGGGCAGGGGCCGGCTGGTGGTGCACGACCCGGAGGCGCTGCGCGCGTATGTCTTCTGAGCCGCGGCCGCCGGCGAGACCACAGGAGCGCTCGGCGGGCGGAGTGGTGGTGCGCGGCGAGCAGACGCTCGTGATCGTGCCGCGCCGTCGCGCCGCCAACGGTTCGCGCGTGCTGGGGCTGCCCAAGGGGCACATCGACCCCGGCGAGAGCCCGCTGCAGGCGGCGGTGCGGGAGGTACGCGAGGAGACCGGCGTGGAGGCCGAGCTCGTGCGTGAGCTCGGGGAGGTGCACTACTGGTACAGACGCGACGGCCGCAGCGTGCCCAAGTCCGTCGTGTTCTACCTGCTGCGCTACCGCTCGGGCGATACCGAGGACCACGACGACGAGGTCGAGGAGGTGTGCTGGATGGCGCTCGCGGAGGCGTGCACCGCGCTCACCTACGAGGGCGAGCGCGAGATGGCCAGGTGTGCGCTCGCGGCGACGGGCCCCCTTCTTTAGGTAGCCTGCAATCGTGCAGGTGCTCAACTTCTACTCGACGATCTTCGCCGACGAGCTCAAGCGGGGCCGCAAGACCGCCACGATCCGGCTCGGGGACAAGTCGGACAAGTACCGCAAGAACCAGTTGGTGCTGGTGACGATCGGCTACCAGTACTCGCCCCGGGAGCGGATCTTCGAGGCGGTGATCGACCAGGTCGAAGTCACGCGACTCGGGGACCTCTCGCCGCGGGACATCAAGCACGACAACCCCGAGTTCCGCCGCCACGAGGAGCTGATCCACTTCCTCGAGCAGATCTACGGTCGCGAGGTCTCGGTCGACGACACCGTCACGATGGTGCGCTTCTCGCGGATCATGGACACGCCCTCGGGGATGACCGAGGCGATGAAGGGCTTCGGCGGCGCCCAGAACTGAGGTTCTGGCAGTCCGGGCACGAAAGTGCCGACATCCTCTTTGATCTGCGCCTGCGGTCGTATATAGTGACGGGAGTCGTTGGCACTCGGCCAAGAGGAGTGCCAAACCACCACCCGAGGGTGTGCCCTTCCGAGGTGCCGCCCCTCACTCTCTAGATAGCGGAGGTCCTACAAGATGAAGCTCAAGCCCCTGGGCGATCGCCTGATTGTGCGGGCGATCGAGGAGGAGGAGACCACTGCCAGTGGCCTCGTGCTTCCCGACACAGCCAAGGAAAAGCCGCAGAAGGGCAAGGTTCTCGCCGTCGGCGAGGGCAAGTTCGACGACGACGGAAAGCGCGTCCCGCTCGACGTCAAGAAGGACGACGAGGTCCTCTACAGCAAGTACGGCGGCACCGAGATTAAGGTCGATGGCGAGGACCTGCTCGTGCTGCGTGAGTCCGATGTCCTCGCAAAGGTCCTCTAAGGAGAAGAAATGGCACATAAGGAGCTCAAGTACGCCGCCGAGGCGCGCAAGTCGCTGGAGGCGGGCGTCGACGCAGTGGCCAACGCGGTCAAGGTCACGCTCGGCCCGAAGGGCCGCTACGTGGTGCTGGACAAGAAGTTCGGCGCCCCCACGATTACCAACGACGGAGTGACGATCGCCCGCGAGATCGAGGTCGAGGACGTCTTCGAGAACCAGGGCGCCCAGCTGGTGCGCGAGGTGGCCACGGCCACCAACGACGTGGCCGGCGACGGGACCACCACCGCGACCGTGCTGGCCCAGGCGATCGTGCGCCAGGGGCTGAAGAACGTCGCCGCCGGCGCCAACCCGCTGGCCCTCAAGCGCGGCATCGAGCGCGCCGTGGACCAGGTGGTGGCCAGCATCAAGTCGCAGAGCAAGGAGGTCTCGGGCAAGGAGCAGATCGCCCGCGTGGCCACGATCTCGGCCGGCGACGAGGAGATCGGCGACGTGATCGCCGACGCGATCGAGAAGGTCGGCAAGGACGGCGTGGTCAACGTCGAGGAGGGCCAGACGTTCGGCATGGACCTCGAGTTCACCGAGGGGATGCAGTTCGACAAGGGCTACATCTCCCCCTACATGGTCACCGACCAGGACCGCATGGAGGCGACCCTGGAGGACCCCTACATCCTGATCGCCAACCAGAAGATCGGCTCGGTTCGCGACGTGCTGCCGGTGCTCGAGGCCGTGATCCAGAGCGGCAAGCCGCTGCTGATCATCGCCGAGGACGTCGAGGGCGAGTCGCTGGCGACGCTGGTGGTCAACAAGCTGCGCGGGACCTTCACCGGCGTGGCCGTGAAGGCACCGGGCTTTGGCGACCGCCGCAAGCGGATGCTCGAGGACATCGCGATCCTCACGAAGGCCGAGGTGATCACCGAGGAGATGGGGCTGAAGCTGGAGAACACCCAGCTCTCCCAGCTCGGGCGCGCCCGGCGCGTGGTGATCGCCAAGGACAACACCACGATCGTCGACGGCGCCGGTGAGGCGGCGGCGATCAAGGGGCGCATCAACCAGATCAAGAACGAGATCGAGAACACCGACTCGGACTTCGATCGCGAGAAGCTCCAGGAGCGCCTGGCCAAGCTCTCCGGCGGCGTCGCCGTCGTGAAGGTGGGCGCGGCCACGGAGACGGAGATGAAGGAGAAGAAGCACCGCGTCGAGGACGCCCTGCAGGCCACGCGGGCGGCGCTGGAGGAGGGCATCGTGCCCGGCGGCGGCGTCGCGCTGTTGCAGGCCTCGGCGGCGATCAGCACCAACGGCGGCGGAGCCGAGGACGACGACGAAAAAACCGGCGGACGGATCGTGCTGCGGGCGCTCGAGGAGCCGCTGCGTCAGCTCGCCGAGAACGCGGGCCTGGAGGGCTCGGTCGTGGTCAACGACGTGCGCAAGGCCAAGAAAGGCCACGGCCTCAACGCGGCCACCAACGAGATCGTCGATCTCGTGGCCGCGGGCGTCATCGACCCCGCGATGGTCACCCGCTCGGCGCTGCAGAACGCGGCGTCGATCGCCAAGAACATCCTCACCACCGAGGCGATCGTCGCCGAGGTGCCCGAGAAGGAAAGCGGTGGCGGCGGTGGGGGTATGCCGGACATGAGCGGGATGATGTAACGCGAAGGGCCTATCCCGATAGGGGCGTGCGTCTGGGGCGGTGTATACGGATGTGCGAGTCTAGAGGGATAGGCCCTGGGAAAGCGGCGGTGGGGAGGGTGCTCAACGCGGCCTCCCCACCTGAAGCTCTCACCCGGTGTCAACCTGATGACGGCCCCAGTCGCGAAGCGATGTCATAAGGGTAAATGAACATCACCACCGGCCCAAACGTATAAGCCGCGAGTGGTCGTCCGAGGCCTTCTGGAAAAGCGAGTTCTTCGCGCCTCACCAGCAGAAAGGTGCGCCGTGGCTTGTCGGCGGCATACCAAGAGGGGACGGTCTCCTGGGGGAAGATGCAGAGATTCACTTCCCCTGAGTTCGGGCATGTAAATACCGGTCGCACCGTGACGCGTTCGTGTGAACTCCATGTCAAGCTAGATGAGTCCCAATAGCCGGCATAGCCGGCTGTCGCGTGGTTGGCTAGAGCGAGTTTTACGATGTTCCCTCCGTAGGGAGCGAGCACCGCGGTGTTCCCAACGTAGGTGCTCGCCAATCCCACTAGGCTTCCGATCAAGAAGATCGATGTACCTACGAGAATAAGCCAGCGTACACGGAAGCGCGAGTCCAGGAACAGCGGGATGACCGCCGCCACCGAAAAGGTGACTGTCACGAAAAACGATTCATGGTCAAAGCCGAAGTCGCTGAGCACGAAGGCGCCGCAAGCCGCGATCGCGGAGCTGGCCCAGTAGGTTGTGTGCAAGGTGGCAGCCAGCTGCGCCGGGGTCTTCGAGTTGTCGACTCGCCAACGAGACAGTATGAGGCTCGCTGCGGAGCGTGTGCCGGCGACGAGCAGCGTCAGCAGTGCAACCGCCATGACGATGTTACAGCCCACTCCGAGCGCGGTGGGTAGCGTGCCGGTCGTGCCGGGACTGCCGAGATAGCCGTTGAAATATCGTTCAAGACCTTCGAGCAGCTGCTGTCCTTTGACGGGTAGCTGCGAGAGTGGAGACAGTTCGAGAGGCGGTGCGTGCGTCTTGTAGCCCAGCGACGACATGGTCGTCGAAGTGAGCGCCGCGACCGGGAGTGCAAGCAGCACAGTCGTGAGTGCTGACAGCGCCACAAGTCTAGAGCGTCGATCGCGTCGCAAACATGCCAGGACGGCCGTTAGAGAAAATGGCAAGATTCCTGTCGTAACGAGCAGAACATCGGATGCCAGGCACGTGCCAAGCGCAATCGCGGCGAGTAGGGGCACGGCAAGGGTCGTGGCACGCCGTCGCCGATCTCCACGGGTCAGCCAGATAAGATAGGCCCCGAGCAGCGCGGTGCACGGGTAGACCGTGTTGTGAGCAACGGCAGCCATGAACAGGCCCAACGCCGCCGGCGAGGCGACGAGCACGATGAGCACCGCGAGCACAGCCGCGCGGCGGGTTGCGATCTGCGCCACCGACCACCCGATGATCGACGCTGTGGCGATGAACAGAAGAGTCGGCGCGATCTCCCACAACTCACGGTGCAGCGGTAGCCTCGCCGTGAGTAGCCCGAACCAGAGCGGTACGTACAGACCGTACGTCCCCAGCACCGTGTGACCACCCGTTCCGGTCTCGACGACTGTCGTGGGCACGGTGAAGCCAGAGGCGAAGTCGCTGTTCCAACCGAGTATCGACAGGTTGTGCGGAAGTCGCACCACGAACACGCTCAGATAGGCAGCCGCTATCCCGCACGGGATCAGCCAGGCGAGCATCGGCAGGCTCCCGGTGTTTGAGAAGGAGCTCCAGCGGCCGGCCTCGCCGCCGCTCGTGGCGCTGCGATGGCTGAAAGTGCGCATAAGCAGTCAAAGAGGTTGCGGGGGGCTCGAGATGATATGCCCATCTTCGAACACTCGTCCAAATATTCAGAACGATGTTCCTGACTCCGCTGGGTCTGTGCCCGGGACAAAGCCGAGAGCCTTAAGGCGAGGGCCCGGCGTCGTGCCGGGCCCTCGTTGCGTACTAGCCCTGGGGGGCGGGTCCGCCAGCGCCGGGACGGCGCCTTTCGGAGAGCATCCTGACATAGCCAGCGATGCTGTTGTTGCGCTGTTTCTGACTCGTGGAAGCGCTGTGGCGCCGCGCTCGGGGCCGGGGCCGCGAGCTGGTTGGGGCTTCAGCCGGAGGCGAGACGGTGGAGCGCTACTGCACCGCGCTCACCGGCCGTGAGGGCTCGCCCACGTACTTGGCGGTCGGCCGGATCAGCTTCGCTTCGCGCTTCTGCTCGAGGATGTGCGCCGACCACCCCGCCACGCGCGCGCAGGTGAACATCGGGGTGAACAGCTCCGCGGGCACTTCCGCGAAGTCGAGCACCACGGCGGACCAGAACTCGACGTTGGTGGCGAGCACCCGGTCGGGCTTGCGCGCCTGCAGCTCCGCGAGCGCGGCCTGCTCGAGCGCCTCGGCGGCCTGCAGGCGCGGGGAGCCCAGTTCTCGGCAGGTGCGGCGCAGGACCCGCGCGCGCGGGTCTTCGGCGCGGTAGATGCGGTGGCCGAAGCCCATCAGCCGCTCCCCGCGGTCCAGCGCCTCTTTCACCCACAGTTCGGCGTCCCCCGCACGTTCCACTTCCTCGAGCATCTTCAGCACCCGCGAGGGCGCCCCGCCGTGCAGCGGGCCCGAGAGCGTTCCCACCGCCCCCGACAGCGCGGCGGCGACGTCCGCGCCGGTGGAGGCGGCGATGCGGGCGACGAAGGTGGAGGCGTTGACCCCGTGCTCGGCGGCAGACACCCAGTAGGCGTCGATCGCCTTCACATGCCTGGGGTCGGCCTCTCCGCGCCAGCGGGTTAGGAAACGCTCGGGGATCGAGCCGGCGCGGTCGATCTCCTCCTGGGGCACCGGTGGCTGCCCGACGCCGCGCGCGGACTGAGCCACGAAGGAGAGCGCCATCACCGAGGCGCGCGCGAGGTTCTCACGGGCCTGCTCGTCGGAGATGTCGATCAGCTGGTTGAAGCCCCACTCCGGCGCGAGCATCGCCAGCCCTACCTGCACGTCCACGCGGGGGTCGCCCGAGCGCACCGTCAGCGGGTGCGGTTCGGCGGGCGGCAGCCCCGGTCGGAAGCGGCCGTCGACCAGCAGGCCCCACACCTGCTCGTAGGGGACCGCCCCCACCAGGTCCTCGATGTCGACGCCGCGGTAGCGCAGCGCGCCCCCCGCTTTGTCGGGCTCCGCGATCTCGGTTGCGAAGGCGACGACGCCTTCCAGGCCCGACTGGACCTCCGGTGCTGTTGTTGGAACCGCGCTCATGGCACTCGCTTTCTGGGATGTCCGAAAGAAGATGGGCCCGGCTCGCCGGCCTGCGGCCGCCTGCGCCACCCTCTTAGAGCTTGACGGGGTGAGGCCGGCCGCTGCGGGTTCCGTGGCGGCCGGCCGGGTTGCCTTGTGGGCAGGCGCATATCGTCGCAGGAATGGGCTCAACAACGATCCCCCCACGGGGGCGTAGGCTCTGCCTGCGACGGGCACGTGTCCGTCCCTATAAGAAACGAGGAGGGGCCGTGTCCGAAGACGACGATCTGATGTTTCGCCCGGCGAGCGAGCTCGCGGGCATGGTGCGCGCCGGGGAGCTCTCCGCGCGCGAACTGGTGCAGTGCTCGCTCGACCGCATCGAGGAGCTCAACCCAATGTTGAACGCATTCGTGGAGATCGACGCCGAGCGCGCGCTGGCGGCGGCCGACGAGGTGGCGCCCGGCGACGAGCGCCCGTTTGCGGGGGTCCCGATCGCGATCAAGAACAACCGGCCGGTGAGCGGCCTGCGACTCACCTACGGGTGCTCGCCGATGAAGGACTTCACCGCCCACCACGACCACAACGTCACCCGCCGGCTGAAGCGGGCGGGCTTCATCGTGGTGGGCACCACCACGCTGCCGGAGTACGGCATCCTGCCGACCACCGAGGCGCGCCTGTTCGGCCCCACGCGCAACCCCTGGGACCTGGAACGCACCCCGGGCGGCTCCTCCGGCGGCTCGGCTGCCGCGGTCGCGTCGGGCATGGTGCCGGTAGCGCACGGCAACGACGGCGGTGGCTCAATCCGCATCCCCGCCGCGTGCTGCGGTCTAGTGGGGCTCAAGCCCCAGCGCGGGCGTATCTCCGTGGCCCCCGAACTGGGGGATTCCTCGCTGGGGATCGACGGAGTGCTGACCCGCACGGTCGCTGACACCGCGGCGATCCTCGACGTGCTCGCCGGCTACGAGACCGGCGACGCCACCTGGGCCCCACCCCCGGCCCGTCCGTTTGCGGACGCCGCTGCGATGACCGCAGGCCCCGGCGGGCGTCCAATGCGGATCGCCGCCACCACGCTGCCGCCGATCTCCGACGCCACGATCGACCCAGTGGCCGCGGAGGCGGTGAGCGAGGCCGCCGAGCTGCTGCGTGCGCTCGGCCACGAGGTGGAGGAGGTCGATCCGCCGTGGCAGGTGGACGGCGTGAGGGAGCTGTTCGGGGCGGTGTTCTGCACCCACATCGGCCTCTCGATCGCCTTCTCCGGGATCGTCGCCGGCCGCGAGTTGACGGCCGAGGACATGGAGCCGATGAGCTGGGCGATCTTTTCGATGGTTCGCAAAATGAGTGCCGTGGACGGCTTCGGCGCGACTGTGAGGCTGCAGGCGTTCACCCGCCAGCTGGTGGAGTTCCTACAGCCCTACGACGCCCTGCTGACCCCCGCCCTGGCCGAGCGCCCGCTGGCGCTCGGGACGCTCGACACCGCCGCCCCGAAACCGATGGCGACGTTCAACCGCTCCGGGGAGTTCACGCCCTTCACCCCGGTGTTCAACGCCAGCGGCCAGCCCGGCATCTCGCTGCCGCTGTTCCACGGCGATGACGGTCTGCCGCTGGCGGTGCAGCTGGTCGGCCGTCCCGCGGAGGAGGCGACGCTGCTCGCGCTCGCCACGCAGCTTGAAGCCGCACGCCCGTGGGCGGAGCGCCGGCCTGAGTTGGCCGCGCTTTAAAAGGTCGACCCGCCGTCACGGCGGGTCGAGGTGACGGGGAGCTACCCCGAATGGCTGATACCACAACAAACGGCAACAGACTTACTCGACGGTGGCGACTGGCGACGGAACGGTTCGCCCACTTAGCCGGCTGGGTGCGCAGGATTCAGCACCGCCCCCATCGGCTGTGGCGTCACCCCGAGGCGTTCGGCGTCGGCGGCGCCGCGGGAGGAGGTCATCGAGACCTCCATCAGCTCCGCCTCGTCCCACGTTGCGAAGGCGCGCGTGCCCGTCGCCATCTCCAGCAGGCGCAGGGCGCGGGCGACGACGGGCGCCGGCACGTGCACGAGCGGCCGGCGGCGGTCCAGCGAGCGCAGCACCAGGCGCACGATCTGCTCGTGGCTGAGGGTCTGCGGGCCGGCTAGCTCGAAGCGCTCACTGGCCGGACCGGGGGGCTGGGCGGCCGGCGGCGCTGCGCGTAGCGCCCCCATCACGCAGTCCGCGGCGTCCTCGACCCAGAGCGGCTGGAAGATCGCGCGGCCGCGGCCCGAGAGGGGCATCGCGGGCAGTAGGGCGAGACGCTCCAGCAGGGTCAGCCAGTGGTCTCCTGGGGCGTACACGATCGAGGGGGAGAAGACGGTCGAGCGCACCCCCGCCTCGCGCACCGCCTGCTCCGCGAGCGCCTTGGCGCGCAGGAAGCGCGCCCGGCTGTGGGTCGAGGCGCCGAGCGCGGAGAAGAACAGGAAACGCTCCACGCCGGTGCGCTCGGCGGCCTGCACCATGCGCCACGTGGCGATCCCGACCAGCTCCTCGATCGAGCCCTGCGGCTGGTCGCGGATCGAGGCGGCTAGGTGCACCACGGTGTCCACGCCGCGCATCGCGTTGCGAAACGACGGGGGGTCGGCGAGGTCGCCGAGCGCGATCTGCACCCGCACCCGCCGGGCCCCCAGCCGGCGCGGATCGCGCACCAGGCAGCGCACCGGGATGCCCTCGGCGAGCAGGCGGCCCAGGAGCGCGGAGCCCACTTGGCCGGTGGCGCCGGTAAGCAGCAGCATCGTTCGTACAATATGCCCCTCCTTGCCAACCAACCAGGAAAGAGCGAATGGCCTACGTGATCGCTGAGCCGTGCATCGGCACCAAGGACAACTCCTGCGTCGAGGTGTGCCCGGTGGACTGCATCCACCCGACGCCCGACGAGCCCGGCTACGACGCCGCCGAGATGCTCTACATCGACCCCGACGAGTGCATCGACTGCGACGCCTGCGTGGAGGCCTGCCCGGTGGACGCCTGCTTCGCTGAGGACCAGCTGCCCGAGGAGTGGCAGAAGTACACCCAGATCAACGCCGAGTACTTCGCCAACACCTCTAGGTAGGGGATCCCGCCCCCCGCCTCACCGGGGCACCATTCGCCTGTGCCCACCACCGGCCTGAGGGCTGGGTCGGCCGCGCAGACCGGGCGGAGGGGCGCCACGCGGGGGCTCAGCCGTAGTAGCGCGAGACGACGAGCAACTGGCTGAAGATGTCGTGGCCGAGGATCAGCACGACGATCAGCGCGCCCACCGCCGGCCCCCAGCGCCGTCCGGCGCCGCGCGCCGCGAGGGCGAGGATGGCGCCGAAGAGGACCGCCATCGGCAGCAGGTAGCGGGGCTCGGTGTACCCGCCCGACCGTTCGGAGAGCTCCAGGAAGGAGTCCGCTCCCACCAGCGCCATCACCCCCAAGCCGATCGTGGCGTAGGCGAGCAGCTCCCAGATGCGCCGCCGCAGCTCGGTGCGGCTCGCAAGCAACGCCCGGGCGCAGAGGGCCGCGATCACCCCGGCTGGGACCAAGGCGACGTTGTAGACCCAAGTGGGGAAAGTCGTGTCCAGCCACCCATATAGCCCCACCGATCTGTCGAACCACAGCCGACTCGTGAGCAGGCCGGGGAAGTCGTTGGTCATCCCGGGCAGCCGGGGCAGGTAGAGCTGCCAGATGTAGCCGAGCTCGCCAAACAACCCGTGTTTGCTGGTTTTGCGGATCCCTGTGGAAGCCAATCCCAGGCCGGCGTGGTTCGAGAGAATGTTGATCAGCGCGTACACGCATACTGGGCTTGCGCCGATCGCGCCCGCCAGCGCCAGGGAGCGGTAGGCTGCGCGACCTTCGCTGCGTACGGCGCGTCGAGTGAGGATGGCCAGGGCGAGCGCCACGCCCGGCACGAGCCCGAGGAAGTTGAGCTTCGTCAGGAAGCCGACGGCTGTCAGGACGCCGATCGCCACAGCCATCTGGGTCGAGAACCCGCGCCGGAAGGCCCGTGCGAGGCAGTAGAAGAGCGCGGCGGACACCGCGCACAACATCGAGTCGGGGTTCACGGCGCCCGACATGAAGCCCACCAGCGGAAACAGCGCCACCGCGAGCCCGCCGACCGTCCAGGCCCAGGGGCTCCCGGGGAGCGCTTCGCGCAGGAACAGGTACGCAAAGAGCGCGGTGAGGCCCGCCATCAGCGTGCTCAGCAGCCGCATCAACGCGAGGCGCTCCAGCAGGTTGCCGGAGGAGGCCAGGCGGTAGGGGATGCTCTGCAGCGCGTAGTACAGCGGCGGCTGCGAGGTCGCCACTCCCGCGCCTCCTTCCCCATGCCGGGGGAAGGGCTGGGCGAGATAGTGTTCCAGGAACTGCTGCTGCGATGGGGAGGAGATCGTGCCGTGCAGCGCATCGCCGCGGACTTCGTTGTGGTCGAGGCCCGTCAGCGCGGCCAGCTCCTCCGGGGCGTAGCGCACTGAGTACGACGTGGGCAGGCTCCCCGTCTCGGCGAGCTGCTGGGCGTAGGCGAAGTGGGCGGGCTCGTCGGGCACCTGGAAGGGGGGCATGACGATCGACCAGCTCGCGGCGCTCAGCCAAGCGACCGCCCCGCAGACCCACGCAGCCCTCGGCACGCGACCCGACATGCTCAACGGACGGCGCGTGGGCCCGCCCCTGCGGGACGTGCTGTCGTGCGGCAGGTCGACCGGCGCGGGCGGCAGCGAAGCGAGCTGCGCACCCGCGATCGGGGGCGGACCACCAGCAGCACGCCGTCCCAGCTCTCCCAGTAGGAGCCATGCGGCGAGGCCGACCGCCGCGGCCATCAGCACGAGTGGTATGAACGCGACCCACGTGCCGCTCGGAGAGCGTCCGAGGCCCATTCGCCGCGCCATCGGCATGGCCATCGACCACCACGACTGGCTGCCTGGGCGCAGGTATTCGACCCTGATCTTGCCGGGCCCTTCAACGGCTGGCCGCTGACTCTTCTGACCGAGCAGCCCGATCGGTTCGACCGTTGGGCCGATCGCGAGACACACACTGGCGCCCGCGACCGTGCTGGGCACGGGGGCGATCGGGACGGTGACGTCTTCCCCGGTCCAGCCGGCAGCCTGGGCGCCCTTGGTGATGACCTGCGAGCCCGACATGACCGTGACGGTCACCTTCGGGCCGATGTTCACCGACACCGCAAGGCGGATCGCGGAGACGCCCCCCGGCAGCGTTTCGTTGCTCTGGCAGAGGCTTTCGTTGCCTTTCGAAATTTTGATCGGGCGTTCGGCCGCCACCGAGTTGGTCGCGAGGACGGTGAGCGGTGGACGCGAAAGCCTCACGGCGATGGCCGTCGCCAGGAGCGCGAGGCCAGCGGCGAGCGCCAGGCGCACGCCCAGGTTTCCGCGAGTCAGTCGAATAGTCCATATGCTCCAGGGCGTCCCCCGCACCGTCAAGTAGCTGCGAGGCGGGGCCCGCTGGTGGGCCCGCCCCGGTGGGGACGGGGGGAGAGATTTGCCTATATACCTGTGGATTTCCAGCCGAAGAGGTTGGCTGGGAGGTCGGTGCAGTTGGAGACGTGTGGCTCTGACCCGCGGCTCGCGGCTGAGCTCAGGCCATCGGCAGCGACATGCCCGCCGGCTTCGGGCTCGCCGGCGCCGGGCTCACCGGTTTCGGGTCCACCCGTGCGCCATTACCCGCGCCGTTGCCGTTGGCGGACCCGGATGGGGCGAGGGGCGATTCGAGCACCGGCAGCTCCAGTGGCGCCATCGCGATCAGGCCCCGCGCCGCCTGGCGGATCGCCTGGGAGGCTGGGTCGTCCGGGTCCTCGATCACCAACGGCACCCCGCTGTCGGCGTGTTCGCGCAGCGGCATCGTCAGGGGGACCTTGCCCAGCAGCGGCACATCTAGCTCGTCCGCCAGCTCCTGGCCGCCGCCCTCGCCGAAGATCGCATACCGCTCCCCCGCGGGGGTCGTGAAGCCGGACATGTTCTCGATCACCCCTGCGATCTCCAGGGACACCTTGTGCGCCATCTCCGCCGCGCGGCGCGCCACCCGCTGGGCGGTCGGCTGGGGGGTCGTGACGATCACGAACTGCGCCTGCGGCAACAGCTGGGCGAGCGTCATCGAGACGTCCCCCGTGCCCGGGGGCAGGTCGATCAGCAGGTGGTCGAGCTCCCCCCACTCCACGTCCTGCAGGAACTGGGTGAGCGCCTTGTGCAGCATCGGCCCCCGCCACACCACCGCCGCGTCCTCCTCCACGAAGAAGCCGATCGACATCACCTTCACGCCGTGCGCCTCCAGCGGGACGATCTTGCGCTGCGCCGACACGGGCGGGCGCGTCGAGCCGAGCCCGTACATGCGCGGGATCGAGTACCCCCACACGTCCGCGTCCAACACCCCCGCGCGCCGGCCTTCCGCGGTCAGCGCCGCCGCGAGGTTGGCCGTCAGCGTCGACTTGCCCACGCCGCCCTTGCCCGAGCCCACGCACACCACGCTGCGCACCTGCGCCAGCGCGCCCTCGGGCAGGCTCGCGCGCCCCAGCCGCTGGCGCAGCGCCGCTTTCTCCTCGTCGCTGAGCACGTCGAAGAAGACGTTTACATGGCCCACGCCCTCGAGCTCCTGCACCGCCTGCGCGACCGCACTCTGGAAGTGGCCGCGGATCGGGCAGCCCGCCGTGGTCAGCGAAACCGTCACGTCGACCACTCCGTTCGCCCCGATCTCCACCGAGCGCACCATCTCGAGCTCCACGATCGAGCGGCGCAACTCCGGGTCGATTACCGCCTCCAGGGCCTTCATGATCTGCTCGCGCGTGGGCATACGGCCATTCTGGCAGACCTCGCCGGGCGACCCGCGACGCAATCTCGCGTGGGCCTCGCACGTCGCCACGAGGCCCGCCCACCGCGGTCGGCGCCGAGCGCTACGCGGCCCCCGCCGGCCGGCCTCGAGCCGGCCCCATCCTCACCCCTTTACCGCTCCGCTACGGGGCACACGATGCGGTAGTCGCAGCGCGCGCACACCGCGGGTGAGGGCGTCGGCTCGAAGTTCTGCGCGAGGATTCCCGCCCCGGCCTCCAGCACCGCGTCGCGCACCCACTCGGTGTCGCCCGCCTGCCGGGGCACCGGGACCTTGCGGTCGTCCAGCACGTAGTAGTACGCCTGGCGCGTCTCCCCCAGGTCCCACGCCTCCCGCGCGGCGATCGCGTACAGCGAGAGCTGGATGTCCTCGCTCAGCTCCGCCGCGGTCTTGGGGTAGCCCGTCTTGTAGTCGATCAGCTCGTACACCCCGTCTGGCAGGCGGTCCACGCGATCGACCCGCCCGCGCACGTGGTGGGGGCCTAAGCTGAACGCGAACGAGCGCTCGAACCACAGCGGCTGCGCCTGCTCCTCGCGCAGGCGCTCGTGGTAGCGCTTCAGCGCCGCCCGCGCCTTGGCCGACAGCTCGCGTTCCCGCGCGCCCTCACCGATGCCCGCGCGTCGCCACGCGGCATCGAGCAGGTCCATCAGCTCTCCGAGCGTCCCCTCCGCTCCATCCTCGCCCTCACCCTGCGTCGTCCCCGCGGCGGCGTGAAAGCGTTCCAACACCTGGTGCACCACGATCCCGAAGCGTTGGTTCACCGTCTGCTCGGTGGGGATCTTGAGGACCCGCGCGAACTTGTACCTCAGCGGACAACTTCGGTAGGTCTCCACGTCGGAGGCCGACAACACCAGGCCCTCCCCCCTGCGCGGCAGGAAAGCCTCCAGCGTTGGCTCGTCGCGCGCCGCCATCGCCTGCGCCCGCGCGAGGTGGTGGCCGATCTCTGAGCGGTCAGCCAACAGCAGCTCGTCCAGCGGCGAGCTCTCGAAGGTCTCCCGCTGCAGCGGCGTCATCGCCGCCCGCAGGCGCGCGTTCACGTCCCGCAGCGCCTCCCCCACGGCTTCTCCCTCCGGGCGCTCCACCAGCGCTGCCAGCTTGAGCAGCTCCAGGTACCTCACCACCCCGTGGGAGACGTCCACCTCGGTGTCCAGCCGCAGCTCCCCGAGGCGCCCCGCGATGCGCGCCACGTCTCCCAGAACCTCCTCGCGCATCATCTGAAGCGTCGTCCGCAGAGCCCCTTCGGGTGTCTCTTCGGGCAGGGGCGTGTCGTCCTGCTGGCCGATCTCCGATCGGTCGATCCTTGGGCTCTCCTCGGAGGCCGCCGTCAGATGCATCGCAAGCGCCCGTGCCGTCGGTCGAGGCGAGGAGCCCACGAACTCCTCCGCCAGCTCGCACAAGCCCGCCAGATACGCGAGGCGCTGCGCATCCTCGCCCTCCGCTGCGAGCAGCTGCCGGCGGCGCAGGCCCAGCCGCTCGATCAGACGCCCCACGAACAGGTCCGCCCGCACTGTGTCCAAGCCACCCGACGCCCATCGGTGCAGCTCCAGGAACCGTCCAATCCGCTCCCGCGCCTCCGGTGGCAGCTGCGGAGACTCCATCGCGGCCGCGAGTGCCGCCACCACCTCCAGGCGCTGACGTCGCACCATCTGAATCACCCGCGCCAGGTCCACTTGGCGCAGCTCGATCGGAGGACGCGCCAGCGCCCGTACCGCCGCCGCCGCGTCCTTGGGGTCGATCAGGAGGCGCATCCACGCCAGCACGTCCCGCACCTCCGCCCGTTTCAGTAACTCCGTCCGCTGTGGTGCGCCGCGGGTTCGCGTGGGGTTGCCGAGCGAGGAGGGCACGGCTCTAGAGGATATGCCAGGGGCTCTACCCTCCAAGGGTGGACGCCATCGACTGGAGCACCGCGCAGCGCGTGGGAGAGCTGATCGCAGGGTCCCCCAAGATTGGAGGTCCGGGTGGGCATTCGATCCTCGGCGAGACCGTGCAGCCGCTGGCCCTCCAGTTCGCCCGTCGCGTGAGCGACTACTCCGGCCTCGCCTTCCCCGGCGAGCTGCCCCCCCTGGAAGCCGTCGATCGATCGCGCTGGATCGCCGCCAACCTGCAAACCATGCGCCCGATCCTCGAGTCCTTCGCCGAGCAGGCCGGCGGGACTCGTGGCCGCCGCGCTCGCTACAGCTGGAAGCGCCCCGGGCAGGATCTCGGGCCTCTCTACGACGCGCTCGGCGCCGCTGGCGGGCTGCTGCTGGGGGCGCAGGTTGGAGCGATGGCGGGCCTGCTCTCTCAGCGGGTGCTCGGCCAGTACGACCTTGCCCTGCTCGACCCCTCCGTCGCTCCGCGCCTGCTGCTCGTGGCCCCCAACCTCGCCCAGGCTGCCCACAACATGCAGGTGGACCGCGAGCAGCTCCTCACGTGGGTGGCGATCCACGAGATCACCCACGCGGTCCAGTTCTCCGGGGCTCCCTGGCTGCGCGAGCACCTCGCGGGGATCCTGCGGGAGCTGATCGAGGGCCTGCAGGTGACAGTCTCCCTCGGCGCCCTCCTGCGGCTTCCTGGTGCCGGCGACGCCCGCGCGCTCGCCGCGCGCCTGCGCCACGGGGAACTGGTGCGGCTGACCCTCGGCGAGGAGCGCTGGCAGTTGGTGGAGCGGCTGCAGGCCACGATGTCGCTGATCGAGGGCCACGCCGAGCATGTGATGGACGCTGTCGGCGCCGAGGTGCTCCCTTCGCTGCCGCGCCTGCGCGCCGCGATGACCCGTCGCCGCGTCACCCGTGGGCTGCCCTGGCGGGTACTCGAGCGGCTGCTCGGCTTGGAGCTGAAGCTGCGCCAGTACGAGGAGGGCCGGCGCTTCTGCGACGCCGTCGTCCTTGCTGGTGGTGAGGACGGGCCTCGACTCCTCTCGCGCGCGTGGCGCTCCGTGGAGGATCTCCCCACCGCCGCCGAGCTTCAGGCCCCCGACACGTGGCTCGCGCGCGTCGGCTGAGGAGCCAGGTTTGAAGGCGCCCGCGCGCGCCCAGGCCTGCTCGCGTACTCCCTGACGCCAGGTTCGACCAGGCAGGAGGCGAGTATGGCGGGCCCAGGGCTTGACCGAACGCATGTTCCTCTTGTTACAATCTAACTCGGGTCAAAGCCAGATTTTACAGGGCCTTCACATACTGCTAAGCTTTGGGTGTAACGATCTAGGCAGTACCGGGTACAAACATATGTTCGGTGGTGCCAACATCGCCGAAGTCCACAGAACAAACGTACCCGCCCCGATCCTCCCCGAGAGGAACACGAGACTAGGAGACCGCCTCCACATGGCCAACAACACCACTTCCCCTCACGCCCCCCGCCCCACCAAATCCACCGCATCCGCCAAAGCCGACCGTTCCAAGCGCGCCGCCGGCGCCGCCAAAGCCTCCAGTGCCCGTAGCGCCGGGGCTGGCGCAGGGCGCTCACGCGCCACATCCCGCGGCGCCACGGCCCGGGTCAAATCTGCGGATCGGAGCGCCCGGGGCGCAGCCGCTCGCACCACCTCCACGCGCAGCGCCACCGATCGCGTTGGCGACTATGCGGAACGCGCCGTCCTGATCCCGGTCGGGGCCGCTCTCCTCGCCCGCGAACGGGTCGCGTCGGGCGTCAGTGACGCGCTCTCAAGCTACTCCACTCCGACGAAGGCTCAGGCTCAGCTGCGCAAATTCGAGCGTCGCGGCAGCACTGCCCGCGGCCGGTTGGAGCGCGAGGTCCGCAAGACCCGCACCCGCGTCGAGCGCGAACTGCGCGAGCGCCGCCGCGAGCTCGAGCAGCGGCGAGACAGCCTGACCAAGAGCCTCTCCGCCCAGGTGGAGCAGACCCAGACCCAGATCGAGAAGGCTCAGGCCCAGATCGAAGACGCCGTGCGGGCACGCCTGGAAGACGGCACCGACTTCGCGAGCCGCCTGCAGGAGCGCGTTCTGCGCCTGGTCTGAGCGGCCAAGCTTCCCCCGCGTCGGGCTCGAGGAGACCACGGGCGCGGGAGAGTCTGCCGGCCTCATATCCCGCCGGCAGGAGAAGGACCCTCTCCTCCCTCAGTCGGCGGGCGGCCCAGGCCGCCCGCCGACTCTTTAACAGTGGTCAGGGTGGTCAACGATCGCATCCGGAGAATTCTGACTGTCCGCAGAAGCGGTCCACTCCAAAGCTCAGCCTGGCTTGGTTGTGTCAGCGCTGACGCCCTCTTCGTTCTTGCGCTGGTGTACGGCAACGCTGGCGTGATTTCGTGTGATCTGCTGTGTGATCTTGTCTGTGGTATTGTCTGTGGTATTGTCTGTGGTATTGTCTGTGGTATTGTCTGTGGTATTGTCTGTGGTATTGTCTGTATTATGGCTGTGACCCCTTCAGCCCGTCCCGACTATGCGGCACACGCCCACGCGGTGCGCGCGAGCTTGCCCGAGGTCGTCGATTCGTTGCGCTCGATCCTCGGCACGCGGCTCTGTGCCTACATAGGGGCGGTCAAGGAGACCAGGGCCGTGAACGAGTGGGCTGAGGGCGTACGCGGCCCGAGTGAGCAGACGCAGCGCCGTCTGCGTCTTGCGCTGCAGATCGCGCAGACGATCGCCGACGCGGATGGCCCGGAGGTCACGCGCGCCTGGTTTCAGGGCCTCAACCCCCAGCTCGACGACAAGTCGCCCGCGCGCCTGCTACGCGAGGGTGACATCGACGAGGTCGGCCCCGAGATTATCGCCGCCGAGCGGGCGTTTCTTGTCGGAGGATGAATGGCTTCGCAGTCGTCCAACCGGACGGCCCGCTCTACCGCCTCGCTCGTGCACCCGATCCGTGGGCATGGCCCGACTGGTCCTACGCCGGTCTGGATGGAACGTTCGGCAACCGCTGGGACGATCCCCTGGGCAGCTACCGCGTTCTCTACGCCTCGACGCGACGCGTTGGCGCATTCGTCGAGACGCTCGCCCGCTTCCGTCCTGACCTATCAGTTGTCGCCGGCCTGCAGGCGATCGAGGGAGACGACGATGCTTCGCCTGCGGGCATTGTGCCGCTTCGCTGGTTGGATGGACGACGCATTGGAGAGACAGCGGCCACAGGCAACTTCGTGGACATCGGCGATGCAGGCTCACTCGCGACTCTCCGTGCCCGTCTTGCGGCACGCGCGATTCACTATGGCCTGAGCGATATCGACGCCGCCACGATCAGGCTCGACGCACCCCGGCGGTTTACGCAGGAGATCTCACGCCTCGTCTACGAGCAGCGTGAGGATCACGGTAGTTGCGCAGGGATCTGCTACCGCTCCCGGCTCGGAGACCAGTTCGTGAACTGGGCGATCTTCGAGCCCCCGCCGCACATTGGACTCGACCTGCCACAGGCGAGCTCCCGTGAGATCGCAGCCGACGACCCTGAGCTACACGAAGCGCTGCGCCTGCTGAACATCACACTCGCCTGACGCGCGCCGATAGGCAAACATCACGTCGGGGTCGGTACCTGAGTTGGTCACGGTCGGATGCCTGAGGGAGATATTCAACGCAGCGGCTGTCGGAGCGAGCGATGTATGGCCTTACCTCTCAAGAGCCCTCGCCGTGCTGGCGCAGGAAACGCTGGAACTCGCTCGCCAGCAGCTCCCCCGAGGGCAGGTCCTCCGACTGAATCGGACCCCATCCGCTCTCCCGCCCGCCCGTTCGTTCGCCCCCCGGCTCGTCCTCGTCCTCATCGCTTTCGGCGTCCTGCTCCAGGCGTTCCACAAACGCCTGCACCTCCGGGTTGCTGGACACCGCGAGCTCCACCTGGCGATCGTAGTTCGCGGCCGCATCCTCCAACTCCTGCGCATCCACTGACACACCGACAAGACTCTCCAGGCGGCGCACCAGCGCCAGCGCCGCCTTTGGGCTGGGGGCGGCGGCGACGTAGTGGGGGACGCTCGCCCACAGGCTGATCGAGGGCAGGCCCGCTTCGGTGGTCGCGGTATGCAGGACACCCACGATTCCCGTCGGCCCCTCATACCTGCTCGGGCGGTTAGCGGCGGCTCCGCTGCGATCCATCAGGGCAGGGTCCGAGGAGAAGCCGGTCATCGTCACCGGGCGGGTGTGGGGCACGTCGGCCAACAGCGCCCCCAAGGTGATCACCAGCTGCACCCCCAGGGCCTCCGCCAGCTCCACGATCGCGGCGCTGAAGGTGCGCCACCGTAGCGACGGCTCCACGCCCTGGACCAGCACCAGGTCCCGCTCGGCGCCGGGGACGATCGCTTCGGAGACCTCCACTGACGGCCACTCGATCTCACGGCGGCTCTCCCCCTCCGCGGCGAAGCGGATGCGCGGGCGGTTGGCTTGGAAGTCGTAGAACTCCTCCGTATCGATGTGCGCGAAGCGCCGCGCCTCCAAGGCGCTGCCCATGAACGCGACAGCCGTCGAGGCCGCGTCCCCGGCGTCGTTCCACCCCTGGAACGCGCACACCATCGCCGGGGCCCGCAGGCCCGTCGGGCGGTGGTCCCATAGCAGTGGCTGCATCCGCTCCACCGTACATCATGCGGGTATGGTCCCCGCCGAGGAGTCCACCACGATCGCCACGCTCCGCGAGGGGGAAGTGCTCGACGGGGTGTTCGCGTGTGCCCGCAAGGAGCGCCAGCTCTCGCGGGCGGGCACCCCCTACCTGACGGTCGAGCTGCGCGACCGCACCGGCTCGATCCTCGCGCGCGCCTTCCGCGACGCCGACCTGCTCGCCGGGCGCTTCGAGCGCGGGGAGCTCGTGCGCGTCCAGGGCCGCGTGGAACGCTACCGCGACCAGCTGCAGGTCGAGCTGCGCGCGATCGCCCGCGCGGAGGGCGTCGAGGCCGATCCCGCCGGCTTCCTGCCCGTCGCCCACCGCGACCTCGACGAGCTCGAAGGCTTCCTCGAGCACCTCGCCCGCGAGCTTTACGAGCCCGGGCTGCGCGGCCTGCTCGAGCGCGTGCTCGGCGACCGCGAGCTGCGCAGCGAGATTCGCCGGGCTCCCTGCTCGGTGCCTGCGCGGGCGGGCACTCCCAACCCTGGGCGGGCCGGCGCCGCCGTCCACCACGCCTACCTCGGCGGGATGCTCGAGCACACCGTCGCCGTGGCCTCGCTGGCGCTCGAGCTCTGTACCCTGCACCCCCGCTTGGACCATGACCTGCTGCTGAGCGCCGCGCTGCTGCACGACCTCGGCAAGACCCGCGAGTTCACCTACGGCGCGGAGATCGCTCGCAGCGAGGAGGGCCGGCTGCTCGGGCACGTGGAGCTGGGGCTGCGGCTGCTCGCTCCCCGCTACCCCGCTTCGCTCGCCGCGCCGCGCCGGCTGGCCCTGGAGCACTGCATCCTCGCCCACCACGGCCCCGACGCCCTCCCCGGCCAGCGCTTCGCCTCCGCCGAGGCGATCGCGCTGTACCGCTGCAACGCCCTCGACGCGCACCTCAAGGGCGCCTTCGAGCACGGGCCCTAAGCAGGACCCACCCACCCGCGGGACGTGTGGCAGGCACGGCTCCCTGCATCCGTGGCAGGGGCGGTCAAGCGGGATGTCGCCGATGCCGATTAGATAGCGATGAGTTGGTTTCGACGCCGACGTGCCGAGGCGGCCGGCGACGAGCAGGCGACCCCACCCACGGTGGGCGGGGACCTGATCGCCGAGCCCGCCCTCTCCGAGTCCGCCCCGTCCGCTGACGGGTCCGCGGCGTCGACGCCCGCTGAGCCGCTTGCCTCTACTCTCCCCGGGTCCGCGATCTCCGTGCCGAGCCCTCCCGCTGACGGGTCCGCGGCGTCGACGCCCGCTGAGCCGTTGCCCCCTGCCTCCGGCCTCGCGGCCCCCGCGCCCCCGCCTGCGCACACTCCCGCGCCTCCCCCGACCACTGTGGCCTCCGAGCTCTCCGTGCTCGAGTCTGCCCTCTCCGGCTCGGCGGCCCCCAAGCCCCCAGTCGCCACGCTCGAGCCCGGCCCCGCCAACGACGGCAACACGGTGGTGCTCGAGCCTTCCGCCACCACCGCGCTGCTGGAGCCTCCCGCCGCGCCGGAGGTCCTCGACCAGGCCGCGGGGGCCAGCCCATTCCCATCCACGCAGGTGCGCCACCCCGCCAACGGCCTCAGCTCGCCCACCTGGCCCGGGCGCCCCGGACGGCGGATCGGCGAGGTGGTCGTCGACCTCGGCTTCGCCGATCGCTACGCCGTCGAGCAGGCCGTCGCCACCGCCCGCTCGGAGCGCAAGCCGACCGGGCAGGTGCTGGTCGAGCAGGGCGTCCTGCGCCAGGACCAGCTCGCGCGCGTGGTCGCCGAACGGTTCGGCCTCGAATACATCGACCTGTCCTCGTGCGAGCCGGACATGGGCGCCGTCAGCATGTTGAGCGCCGAGGCGATCAAGCGCTACCAGGCGGTGCCCGTGCGCTTCATGGACGACGGGGCGCTGCTGTTGGCGATGGCCGACCCCACCAACATCCTCTCGATCGACGACATCGCGATGATCACCAACCGTCGCGTGCGGGTCGCCGCCGCCTCCGCGGAGGACGTCAAGCTGCTCGCCTCCCGCCTCGGGCGCCTCGAGGGCTCGATCGAGGACATCGTCGAGGAGGAGGAGGGCGCGCAGGACGTCTCCACGTCGCTCTCCGAGGAGGCCGACCAGGACGCCCCGGTCATCAAGCTCGTGCACTCGATCATCGCCCAGGCCGTGCAGCAGGGCGCCTCCGACATCCACGTCAACCCCGAAGAAGGGGACACCCGCGTGCTGTTCCGCGTCGACGGGGTGCTCTACCCCGCGGCCACCGTGCGCCGCCGGATGGCCGCCGGGATGGTGTCGCGCATCAAGATCATGGCCGACCTCGACATCTCCGAGCGGCGCGCCCCCCAGGACGGCCGGCTCGCGCTGAACATCGAAAGCCGGCGCATCGACATCCGCGTCGTCACGCTCCCGTTGGTCCACGGCGAGGGCGCCGTGCTGCGCATCCTCGACAAGGGCGCGGTCGTG
Source organism: uncultured Solirubrobacterales bacterium (assembly GCA_963715925.1). Lineage (GTDB taxonomy): Bacteria > Actinomycetota > Thermoleophilia > Solirubrobacterales > Solirubrobacteraceae > Palsa-744. Next base: position 1,784,148 of record OY970282.1, read on the forward strand.
CGCGACCTCGAGTCGCTCGGGATGCAGGCCACCGAGGAGGAGCGCTTCGCCCACGCGATCGCCCGACCCAACGGCGCCGTGCTCGTTACCGGGCCCACCGGCTCGGGCAAGTCCACCACCCTGTACGCCGCGCTCTCGGTACTCAACGATGGCGCCCGCTCGATCCTCACGATCGAGGACCCCGTCGAGTCGCGGATCGCGGGGGTCAAGCAGATGCAGGTCGCCCCGAAGGCGGGCGTCACGTTCGACGTCGGCCTGCGCACGATGCTGCGCGCCGACCCCGACGTGATCATGGTGGGTGAGATTCGCGACCGCGAGACCGCCCACATCGCGGTCGAGGCCGCGCTCACCGGGCACATGGTGCTCTCCACGCTGCACACCCGCGACGCGCCCTCCGCGCTCGGGCGGCTGATCGACATGGGCATCGAGCCGTTCCTGATCTCCTCCGCCGTGGACTGCGTCGTGGCCCAGCGGCTCGTGCGCAAGCTTTGCCCTCACTGCAAGCGCCTCGCCTCGCTGCCCGAGTCGGTGCTGGTCGAGCACGGCCTCTCCGCCCAGCCCTACGAGGCCGTCGGGTGCTCGCGCTGCGCGGCCTCCGGGTACCGTGGCCGCGTGGGCATCTACGAGGTGATGACCGTCAGCGAAGAGGTCCGCACCCTGATCCTCCAGCGCGCGTCCGTCGATGAGATCGCCGCCACCTCCGTCCGCCAGGGGATGCGCCGCCTGCACGACGACGGCATCGAGAAGGTCCGCTCCGGTCTGACCTCCGTCGAGGAGGTCGAGCGGATGTCGACCAGCCTGGTGTAGCCGGCGGCCCGCGGGGAGGCTCAGCTCGTGGGCAGCCCGCGGGGGAGGGCTCAACTCGCGGGGGAGGGCAGCCCGCGGGGGAGGGCTGGCTCGCGCGGGAGGGCTCAGCTTGCGCGGGAGGGCTCAGCTCGCGGGGCCAGCCTCGTCGAGCGCTCAGCTCGCGGGGTACAACAGCGAGATCCGCAGCGGACCCGAGGGGAAGGCTTCGGCGTTGAACGAGTACGCCTGGTAAGGCACGCCGCGGTACACCACCCGGCCGCGGTTGGGGACGTTGGCCGGTCCGGGACTCAGGGTGCCCATCACCTGGCGTGTGCCCTCCCGCATCAACACCTGCGCCCCCGTGAACGCCTGCGCGAGGAGCTGAAAGCCCAGGTCGTCCTGGATCGCCATTAGGAAGTGCGCCACCACGCGTCCCCGGGCGTCGCGGATCACGCCGGGGATCGGCGCCAGCACGTGGGGTCCGCCGACGTCCACCAGCAGCTTGCCCGCACGGATCACCCGCACCCGCACGATGTGCAGGTGGGAGCGGAAGAAGCCGATGATCGCCGCCCGCGTCGCCGCCGCGTCGCCCGCCAGCACCGCTTCCCGGAAGGCCCGCGAGCGCTCCACGTAGCCCCGCAGCAGTTCGGCTTTGCTGCCTTCGCGCTCGGCGTCGTACACCCGTTTGGCCACCAACCCCAACGTGTCCGCCTGCACCTGTGCCGTAGTGGTGGGGTGCCCCGCGCACACTGCCGCGATCGCGGAGACCGGCGCGAGCAGCGAGATGCTCAGCGGCCGGTCCGGGAACGCCTGCGCGGCGAAGGTGTCCACGCGGTAGCGCACCCCGTGGTAGTGCACTGCGCGCGCCCCCGGCGCCAGCCGGGGAGCCGGGTGGAGCGTCGCGCTCAGCTGCTGTGCCCCGCTGCGTGCGAGGACCTCCGCGTCCAGCAGGCCGCTGACCGTTTGGTCGTAGCCGTTGACGCCCTGCACCGACACCGTGAACGTGCCCACCTGCTGCCCTCGGGCGTTCAGGAGCGGCCCGCTCGCGGGCGCGATCCCCGCGCCCCGTTCGATCTCCGCGAGCGTGCGTCCGTCGCGCACCACGCGCACGCTCACGATCTGGTTGAGCAGCAGCCCCTCCAGGACCCGGCGCGCCGCGGCCCGGTCACCGTCTTCGACCGCCTGCGCCAGGGCGCTCGAGCTCCTCAGGCGCTGGATCGCCTCGGCGATGATCCGCCCGGCCACTGACTCCTGGTAGACCCGGTGGGCGACCGCTTCGATGGCTCCCACCGCTGCGTCTGGGCAGCTTTTGCTTGGAGTGCCCGTCCGCCCAGTGCCCGCCCGCCCCGCCACCGCTGCGGTGTCCGTCACCGTCGAGGATGCTCCCGAGCTGCTCGATCCACAGCCCGGGAGCACCACCGCAAGTACGAGCGCGGCTCCGAGGGGGCGCGCTTGCTTTCGCAACGCCGATGCGATCCCTGCGACCCCCACACCTTCAGCCTAGCTTGAACCTCCCTGCTTGCCTTTGGCGGCGCCCTTATGGCCCTTGCCGTGCTTGTGCTTCTTGCCCTGCTTGTGCTTCTTCGGTTCGGGGCCCTGGTAGGCGTCCAGCCGGTCTTTGCCCGACTGCGCCGTCGCCGGGCAGCCGCTCGGGCGGCCGAGGTCGAACGGCCCCGAGATCGCCTGGGTGATCACGTTCTTTTCCAGGTACGCGTACGTGACGCTCAGCAGCGCGTCCACGCGCGGTTCGGTGCACAGCTTCCAACCGATCGTGAATTGCCCCGTGATCCGCTCGTTCGCTTCGGCGGTGGTGGCGCCCACGCAGTTGACCGCGTACCCCGGGAACGCCCCGCCGCAGGAGAACGATTCCTTCAGCGGCGTGCCGGCGTAGTTGGCGACCAGTGGCGAACCTTCGATCCCCGTGAGCGGCAGCTGCGTCTGCAGCTGGTAGCCGGTGATCGGGCCGTTGCATTTGAATTCGTACTGCACCGGCGTGCCTTCGCCGCCCGTTTCCGCCTTGCCGGCGGAGATGCCACCGGAGCATTCGTAGTCGTTCGGGTTCGACGCCGGGGGCGGAGCCGCCGCCGGGGCCGTTTCGGCCGCGGCGAGGGTTGGAGCGGCGAGCGACAGGGCGAGCGCGCCCATCAGCGCCGTGAACCACCAAGTGGCCCGCCTCCGGTTGGACTTCAGGGCGCTGCTGTAGGTCGACTTCAGTGAGTGCACATGGCCTCCGTTCGTTGGATGGGACAGTGGGTTGAGGGTTGGGTTGGGAGTCGTTGAGGGCAGTTGGTTGTGTCGGTCGATCGCGGAAGGCGGTCACGGCGTGTCGGCCGATCCGGCCGGCTCAATCGGTCGAGGGCGCCGAGTCGAGGTTCAACTTCCCGCCTTGGCCTGGAGGAGCCCTTCGAGGCTCGCGCGGGGAGAGGTGGCGTCGAAGGCGCTCGAGCTCCGTGCGCCCGTGTGGCGCAGGAAGGGCGAGAGCAGCAGCGCTCCCCCCGGCGTGCCCGCCGCGGTCACCGTGCTCGTGACGGAGCCCGCCGGGTAGGCGACGCTCGTGCCCGCCGCTTCCGTGCCCGCGGCGGGTGCCGCCGCGGTGCCGGTCGGCGTCCCCTCCTGACCCGCCGGCGCGAACGTGATCACGATCAGCCCGTGTTCGGTGTAGGAGGCGCTCGCCATGATCTTCGGCACCACTTCCTGCAGGAACGCGTCCGCTGCCTGCACGCCCGCCGCTTCCCCGGACGGGCACGGCGCGCTCGCCGCTCCCTGCCCGGCCGCGGCCGGCTGTCCGGCGTCTGTACTCGGACTGGCCGCTGAACCGCACGGGGGCGGCGCGATCGTGCTCACGCTCGCCTCCACCTGGCCGGAGAGCAGCGTCGCGGCGCCCGCGAGCTGCCCCGCCGCCAGCGAGGAGTAGCCGCTCAGCGCCATGCCCTTGCTCGCCAGCTGCCCGAGGTACGGCGCCGCCGTGCTCTGCTTCAGGGCGTTTTCAACGCTGCCGCCGTAGGGCAGTACCACCAGCCACACGTTCGCGATCGGGGGCAGCGGCTCGGCCTTGTGGGTCTTTTCGCCTTTCCCTCCGCTCGCGGCCGGCTTCGTGGAGGAAGTCGGAGACGTCGAGCCCGAGGAGGATGAAGACGAAGAGGAGGAGGAAGAAGAAGGGGGAGAGGGAGAGGAGGAGGCCCCCGACGACCCGCCCGCCGCGCTGCTCCCGCCGCCCGTCCCTGCCGTGGCCACGCTCGATGCGGTCGGTGTCGGCTGGGCCGTCGTCGCCGGTGGGTGGGCCGCGCCCGCGGAGAGCAGCGGCTCGCTGCCCGAGTCCGTGCCTGCACCCAGCGCGATCAGCGCGAGCACGCGCCCCACCGCCGCCGCGCGTGAGGTGCTCGCAAGCGAGGCCGCCGGGCCCGGGCCGATCAGAGCCCCCAGTGCGATCCCCGCGGCGAGCATCAGCGCCGCGAGGACCGCGCCCACACGGCGGGAGGGCAGCTGGGGGATGTGGGGGGGTGGGGGAGAGGTCATGGGGCAAACCACTTTACTGATCTTTTCGACAAAATAGCTAATCTCGATCCTGTTTATGAAGAATATGGTAGGGTGCTCGGCAACAACTTGTCAATCAGACCCCATCGGAGGCCCACACAATGCATCGAATCCGCCTTGCCGCTTCGCTCGCGGCTGTGACCCTGATTGGGAGCGCGGTGCCCGCGATCGCCTCGGCTACGAGCGTGATCACGATCAGCGGAGCCACCGCCTCCTTCCCGCTCGTGCAGCTGCTCGCCCACAAGTACTCGAAGCTCAACCACAACAAGGTCGCCTTCCGGATCTCCCAGGGCGGCGCCACGGTCGGCATCAACGACGTCGCCAACAGCCGCGTCACGATCGGCGACGTCTCCCGCGACCCGCTGCCCACCGACCCCCCCGGCCTGGATTTCTACCCGATCGCCGAATACGGGATCTGCATCGTCACCAACAAGACCAACGCCCTCGCCAACCTCACCGAAGCGCAGGTCCAGGCGATCTTCACTGCCAAAGACCGTGAATGGAGCCAGGTCTCCGGCGCCGCGGTCACCGGCCCGATCGACCTGATCAGCCGCACCTCCACGGCCGGCGTGCTCACCAACTTCAAGACGCTGTTTCTCGCCAACAAAAGCGTTGCCTCCACCGCCGCCGAAGAGCCCTCCGAGGGGCTGCTCGAGCAGCAGGTCGCCAACGACCCCCATGCGATCGGCTTCCTCTCCAACTACCGCGCCGACCAGGGCACCGTCAACGCGGTCGCCTACAACGGCGTGGCGTGCACGCGCGCCAACGTGGCCTCCAAACAGTACACCGCCACGGCGCGCTTCTACGAGGTGACCAAAGGCGAAGCCACCGGCGTCGCCGCCAAGTTCATCTCGTGGATCAGGACCTCGAAGGCGGCCAAGAAGATCATCTCGACCCAGTGGGTCCCGATCGCACCATGAGGGTGGCGCAGCCGGCCGCAGGCCGGCGAGCCGAGCCCCTCTTTTCGGACATATAAAAAAACATTGCTCACCCGCCTACGCAACCCCTGGCCTGACCACCGCGCCGAGCTCACACTCGGCGCGGTGGCGCTGCTCACGTGCCTGTGCGTGCTCGCGATGGTCGCGCTCGTCGCCCAGCGCGCGTGGCCGATCTTCGCGCACAACGGCCTCTCCTGGCTCGGCTCCGGTGGCAGCCTCAAAGGCCAGATCGAAACGATGCTCGCCACCTCCGCTCACCCGCCCGCCTCGGCGTTCCACTTGCGGGTGTGGCCGATCGTGTACGGCACGCTGCTGATCACCGGCCTCGCGGTCCTGCTCGCGCTGCCGCTCGCGGTGCTCTCCGCGGTCTTCATCGTCGAGCTCGCCCCGCTCCGCGTGCGCCGCTTGATGATCCTCGTCGTGCGGATGCTCGCCTCCGTGCCCTCGGTCGTGTATGGGCTGATCGGGGTGCTCGTGCTGGTGCCGTTCGTCGGCAACCATCTCGTCAGCGCCTCCGAGCGCGTCTCCCTGGAGGGCACCGTGCAGCTCACCGGCGCCAGCCTGCTCGTCTCCGTGGCGATCCTCGCGGTGATGATCACCCCGATCATGGTCGCGCTCATCTGTGACGCCCTCGGCGCCGTGCCCGCCGCCTGGCGTGAGGGCGCCGCGGCGCTCGGCGTCAACCGCCTGCGCGCGATCCGCGCCGTCACCCTGCGCGCGGTCCGCCCCGCGATCGTCGCCGCCACCGTGCTCGCCACCGCCCGCGCGCTGGGCGAGGCGATCATGATCTCGATGGTCTCCGGCTCGGTCTTCTTCGCCCCCCGGCCCGGTGACGGATTCGCGTTCTTCCTCGAGCCGCTGCGCTCGCTCGCCTCGACGATCGTCGACTACCACGAAGGGATCGGCGCCCCGGCGCTCTCCGCCGCCCTGTACGCGATGGCGCTGCTGCTGCTGTTCTCCGCCTTCGTCCTGTCGCTCGCGGGCTACCTGATCAAGCTGCCGCTGCGCCGCTACCAGGTACGAGCATGAGCACCGGCGCGCACACGATCGATCCCGAGCGGGATGGTGGAAGAGGTCGCGTGCTCGGGGGGATCGTCCGCGTGAGGGGTGGGGGACCGGAGGTGGTGGGCGTGGGGCCTCGTGCCCCACGGCGCGGGCGGGGTTCCTCGATACGCACCTGGCGCTGGAGCGACCGCCTCGTGCTGCTCGCCGCCTGGGGCGCGGGCCTGCTGTTGTGCGCGATCACCGCCGCGATCATCCTGTACATGGGCTACCGCGGCATCCAGTACCTGCGCCCCGCCCTGCTCTTCAGCCGCCCCGCCGTCGGCGAAACGCAGAGCCAGACCGGGGGCTTTCTCGACCCGCTGCTCGGGACCGTGCTGCTGACGCTGATCGGCATCGCCCTCGCCGCTCCGCTGGCGATCTGCTCGGCGCTGTGGATCGTCGAGTATGGGCGTCCTGCCTGGCTGGGCCGTATGGTGGAATCCGGCATCGAGATCGTCGCGGGCACCCCCGACATCGTGATCGCCTTCTTCGGCCTGGCGATCTTCCAGCTGCGCCTGTTCGCGTTCGTCTCGGAAACCGGCCAGGGCGGCGGCGTCACCGGCAAATCGTTCCTCGCCGCCGGCGCGCTGATGTCGCTGATCGCGCTGCCTCCCCTGTTCATCACCACCCGTGACGGCCTGCTCGCGGTGCCCGCCCACATGCGCGAGGCCGCGTTCGCGCTCGGCAAGACCCGCATCGCCACGATCCGCCGGGTGCTGCTGCCCGGGGTGCGCTCGAACATCGCCACCGGCGTCACCCTCGGCGTCAGCCGCATCGTCGCCGACACGGCGATCGTGATCGTGCTGCTCGGCGACGCGCTGCGCATCGAACCCCAGGCCCACGGCGGCCTGCCGGGGCTGAGCGTGCTCAAAGGGCTGGGCTCCTCGCTGACCAGCTACGTCTACGACAACTCGCCCGCCGGCGAAGCCGGCGCCCCGCAGAAGGCCTACGCCGCCGCGGTCGTGCTGATGTTGTTCGTGCTGGCGCTGAACCTCGTCGTCGAACGGATCAGCCGCGCCCAGGCCCGCTCCAGCGGGTTCGTCGCCGCCGTCGAGGGAATCGTGTGATGGCCCCACAACACCGTTCCAGTCTTTATAGTGTGGAAAGTGAGGAATCGATGACGCCTTCCGTGATCGAGTTGGAGCGGGCACTCGAGGAGCCGAGCCACCAGCAGGTGCCCCCGGTGCGCACGATCGTGCTCGACCGGCCCCCCGAGCCCGTGCGCCCCCCCGAGCAGCGCGAGGCGCTGCGCCCCCTCGCGGCCGCCGCCGGCCCCGAGCGGCTGCGGCTGGAGGACGTCAGCGTTTCCTACGGCGGGGCCTCCACCCTGGGCCGGCGTGGCGCCAACGCCGTGCGTTCGGTCTCCCTCTCGATCCACCAGGGCGAGGTGCTCGCCCTGATCGGCCCCTCCGGGTGCGGCAAGACGACCCTGCTGCGCACCCTGAACCGGCTCACCGAGCTGACCCCGGGCGCCCGCCGCGGCGGGCAGATCCTGCTCGACGGCCACGACATCCACGAGCTCGAAGACACCGCGCTGCGCGCGCGCGTGGCGATGGTCTTCCAGCAGCCCAACCCCTTCCCGATGTCGATCTTCGACAACGTCGCGTTCGCGCTGCGCGAGCAGTCCCGCCGCCGCCCGCGCCGGCCCGAGCTGCAGCCGCTGGTCGACGACGCGCTGCGGCGCGCCGGCCTGTACGACGAGGTCAAGGACGACCTGCACCGCCCGGCGCTGCGCCTCTCCGGCGGCCAGCAGCAGCGGCTGTGCATCGCCCGCGCGATCGCGCCGCGGCCCGAGGTGCTGCTGATGGACGAGCCCTGTTCGGCGCTCGACCCGATCTCGACCGGGGTGATCGAGGAGCTGATCGGCGAGCTGCGCCGCGACCTCGCGCTGGTGATCGTCACCCACAACCTCGCCCAGGCCCGCCGCGTCGCCGACAAGGTCGCCTTCATGTACCTCGGCGATCTCGTCGAGTACGGCACCGCCGCGCAGGTGTTCGAGGAGCCCCGCGCTCCCCGTACCCGTGACTACGTCCGCGGGGCGTTCGGATGAGCTCGGCTGGACGGACCCTCGGTGAGGCTTCCATGGACGTCGTCCCGCGAGGGGGGGTGGGGCTGCCAGGGGGGGTGGGGCCGCCAAACACCGCCACCTGCGCCGGCTGCGGCGCTCCGCTCGCCGCCGACCAGCGCTACTGCCTCGCCTGCGGGCGCCCCTGCTCGCCCGTGCGCCTGGCGTTCCTCGACGTGCTCCAGACCGAGCACCGGCCCGGCGGGGTGGGGGCGCCACTCGGGAGCGTCCTCCCCGGCGGCGCGCCCGTCGGCTATCCACCGCTGCCCGAGCCCGACGGCGTGTTGGGCGCGCTGCGGCGCTACTCCGGCCTCTTCGGCCTGCTTGGCGTCCTGCTCGCCTCGCTGCTGATCGGGCTGCTCGTCGGGCACTGGCTCACGGGGGGCGCGAGCACCGGCAAGCAGGTGTTCGAAGTCAAGGGCCTCGGGGCGCTCGCCGCCGCGCCCGCCGCGCCGTCCTCCACGGGCGCTGGGGGGACCTCCACCGGCTCGGGCTCCTCGAGCTCCACCACCGGCCACGGCGCCTCCAGCGGCCACGGCTCCTCGGCCAGTTCCTCGCAGTCGCCCTCCGCCAAGAGCGAAACCAGTGCCGAAGAAGCCGAAGCGGCCAAGGAAGTCAAGACGACCAAGCCGCTGCCCGCCGCCCGTCCGACGTCCTCCTCCACCCTGCAGAAAATCGCCCACACCACCGGCAAGCAGCACGCGAAGGAAGTCGCCAAGCTCGGCGACGCGCCGCTCGAAACCCACTGAGTTGCGATGAGCGCCGGCCCCAACGGAAAGCCTCGCTCCGCCGGCGCTGCCGACCCTCCGGTCGAGGGCGTCGCCGCGCCTGCCCCCGCCGAGCGCCCGCCCGTCGCGGTCTCCAGCGGGTCGCTCGACGGGCTCCGCCGCGAGCGCCTACAGCTCGCCGAGCGCGTCGCCTCGCTCACCTGGGACCTCGGCGGGCTCACCTACGAGATGGCGATTCGCGACCACTACCGCCTCGACGTCCTCGCCCGCCACGCCGCCGAGCTGCAGCAGGCCGACGCTCAGCTCGGCGAGATTGAGCGCCTGCTCGCCTCCGCGGATGGCGGCGTGAGCGGGGCCTGTCGTGCCTGCGGAGCCCCCCACAGCCGCGGCGCCGCCTACTGCTGGCGCTGCGGCTCCCCGCTGCTGCTGGAGGGGCGGCCCTCGGTGCTGGCGCCGCCTGAGTCGGTTCGGATGGGCGGGCCGACGGTTTCCGACAGCGCCTCAGAGTCCGATGGGCCCGCGGCGACCGCGTAGTGCAGCGGGCCGGCGCGGCCGAGCGCCTGCGCGCGTGCGGCTCGCCGAGAGCGCACGCTTATGCAGATGAGGACCGCGAGGATTGCGGTCACCCCCAGGATGCTGAGGAGCCGGCCGAGCGCGATGACCGGGTTGTGCGCGGTTTCGATCGTCACGTGCACGGGGCCGCTGCCCCCGTTCACGCGTCCCAGCACGGCGTAGCCGCGGGGATCTCGACCCAGCCAGCGCAGGCCATCGAGGCGCACGAGATCGCTGCTGCCGCCGATATCCGTCTGGATCGGCGCGGGACCGGGCGGCACGTTCATCCAGGCGCTGAAACGATCGCCGTGCACTTCGCTCGGGTTCACAAGCAGCAGGCGTTCGGACGGAGGGATCAGGACCGGTTCCAGCCTGTTGACGTACTGAGGGGGGGCGTACCATGACTTGGGCATCGTGTGAATCCCCACCAACGCCTGATTGCGATTTGTGTAGGACTCGGCGACCAGCGGGTTGGGAACCCACTGCTGCCACAGGCAGAGGCCGAGGCTCACCGCGCAGGCTGCGACCAGCGTGAGCCGTAGCCCCATGACGACATTCCGCGCGCTGCCTGACTCCGCCGCCCGCTGCAGGGCGAGCGCGCCGAGGAGCACCAGTCCGGCGACGGAGTAGATGAGATAGCTGCTGAGCCGGTAGGGGAACTGGATCTCGTAGAAGGGGTCCCCCACTATGTCCCAGAACGGTTCGATCAACAGCATTCCCAGCACCGCCGCGGCGACGACAGCCACGCCGATCCACACGCGGCGCAGCGCGCGCCCGGTCGAGCGGCGCCACAGCAGTAGCGCCGCGGCGGCGATTCCCCACAGCAGGAACCAGTCGGGCGCCTGGATGTAGAGGGCCGGGGTGCCCGACTGGCTGGGCACCGTGCGCAGCGGATTGAACACCACCGAGACGGTGTCGAAGAAGCCCGTGGCGGGCCAGATCGACTGCCCGGGGCCGTTCGGGGGCAGGGAGGCGTCTGTGGTATGGGCGTACGCCACGTCGGTCACTAGGAACCAGCCGTTGACCATGACGCTCACAACGCCCAGCCCTGCCACCATGGCCAGTCGCCGGTAGGGAAACCGCCACGGAGCGCCCAGCGCGAGCCAGATGACGAGCAGCGCTCCAGCGGCGATGGTGGTGCCCCATAGCAGCGTGATGTTGTGGCTCCCAGTGAAGATCACCGTGGACACCGTGAAGGCCAGCACGGGCAGTACGCGCCACCGCGGCGTTCTGATGAGGTGCACCGCGCTGGCGGCCAGCGGCGCGATCGCGGATACGGCCACCAGCTCTGGCACATCCCCACGCCCGTACAGGTCCGTGATGTAGTAGGCGCTCGTGACCACCACCAACGCCGGGGCGTGCGCCAGCCAGCCCCGCAGCCCGAACTCCCGTCCCAGCCATAGCGTGCCTCCGTAGGCGCCCGCGACGGCGAGCACGATCACACCGACGTATGCGATCACGACATGGCCGCCGAGCAGCTCGGCGAGGCCGCCGATGGTCACGTACAGCGTCCCCCCGTTGAACGCGAAGAAGGGATAGAACACGCCGCTGTCGGGGTTGAGGGTGTTGAGGAAGTAGCTTGGATGCCCCGCTTCCACCAAGCTCCTGCCCGCAACCGACGCGAGCCACATATGGTTGGTGAAGTCCAGCTCAAAGCCCGAGTGCGTGAACAGCAGCAGTCCGGTCACCGCGAGTACCACGGCAGTCATCAGGAGTACATCGGTCCAGAGACTGCCCAGAAGCACCTCGTCCCAGGCGCTCCTCGTCCGGCGCGTTGTTGACTGTTCGGGCACGCGGGTCGCTCAAGTTCTCCGATCGGGCCGGGAGCGTAACGGGCTGTCCGATCCCGTCAAACGTCGGTCGAGCGGGCAGGCCGCATACTCGTAAAGCGCTTGATGCGCTGTCTCCCACCTGCTCGATGCTGTGCGGGCGGCGCTAGCGCCTACAGGTCCTGCGGCTCCGCCGGCACCTCGGGTGCCGCGGCCGGGGCTTGCGTCGGAACCGGCTGTGCGACGGGCTGCGCCGCGGGCGCCTGTGCGACTGGCTGCGCCGCCGGCGGTTGCGCGACCGGCTGCGGTTGCTGGGCCGCCGCGTTCAGCGCCGACTGCTTGGGCTCGCCGCTGATCGAGTCCTTGAACTCGCGCATCCCGCTCCCCAACGAGCGGCCGATTTCCGGGAGCCGCCTAGCGCCGAACACCAACAGCAGGATCACGACGATGAACGCAAGATGGACTGGATTGTCGAGTCCCATCGTTCTTAGTCTAGACCTCTTTTGGCTTGCCCCGGCTCCCGCGCAGCTTTTTGCCCACCCAAGTTCTTGCGCACCAACTGCCCCGCCACGAACAGCATGAACAGCGCGAAGCCCACCTGCAGCGCCTTCCCCGAGAGCGCGTTCGCCAGCGCCACTCCGCCCGCGGCGCCCACCACCGAGAGCCCGCCCAGCAGCAGCGCGTCGCCCCGGCGCACGTTGCCGTAGCGGTCCTGCATCGCCGCTCCCACGATCGCCACGGGGACGATCGCCAGCAGCGACGTCGCCTCCGCCTGGTGCTGGGTTAGGTTCAGGAAGATCACCAGCCCCGGCACGAACAGCACGCCGCCGCCCACCCCCAGTAGGCCCGCGACTACGCCCGCCGCCACCCCGATCGCGATCGCGCCGATCATCGCACCAGCAGCTCCACCGCGCTCGCCACCAGCACCGCCGCGAACAGCAGCGCGATCGTGCGGCCGCGCAGGCGCTGCTGCAGCCACGTCCCCACCAGCACTCCGCCGACCGCGGGCACCCCCACCAGCACCCCGTCGAGCACCTTCACGTTGCCGTACCCTGCCTGCGCCGCCGCCGCGAACGAGGCGATGCACACGATCGCTGCCAGCGAGGTGCCCGTCGCCTCGCGCTCCCCGTACCCGAGCCACAGCACCAACAGCGGCACGATCACAGTGCCGCCCCCCACCCCGAAGATCCCGCTGAACAGTCCCGCGGCCGTGCCGATCGCCATTAGCCTCAGGACCCTCGCGGGCGGTCTGCTCGCCGCCATGCCGGGCATACTAGGGATGTGTCCCCCGCCGCCCGACGCTTTGTGGAGGCGTTGGAGCCGCTGCGCTCCGATCCCTCCCACGCCGCCGTGCTGCTCGACATCGACGGCACGCTCGCTCCGATCGTCCGGCACGCCGACGACGCCCACGTCCCCGAGGCCACCCGCTCGCTGCTGATCGAGATCGCCCGGCGCTACCGGCTCGTCGGCTGCGTCAGCGGCCGCCGCGCCGCCACCGCGCGTCAAATCGTCGCGATCGGAACGATCGCCTACGTCGGCAACCACGGCGGCGAGCTACTGCGCCCCGGCGCCACCCGCCCCGAGCTCGACCCCGAGCTCGCCGCCTGGAGCGAGCGCGTGCGCGCCTTCGCCGCTCGCGCCTACACCGCCGAGCACCAACGCCTGCGCGTGCGCGCCGAGGACAAGCAGTCGATCGCCGCCTTCCACTGGCGCGGCGCCCCCGACGAGGCGGCCGCCGCGGCCGCCGCGCGGGAGATCGCCGCGCGGGCCGAGCAGGAGGGCTTCGCCGTCCACTGGGGCCGCAAGGTGCTCGAGGTGCGTCCCCGCGTCGCCCTCGACAAGGGCCTCGGGGTCACCGCGCTGCTCGACGGCGCGCCCACGCGGATTGGAGACCCGGCCCCCCACCAGGCCTTCCAGCCAACCCTCCACTCGGACTCCCAGCCGACGCCCGCGCCAGCCCCCGACTCGGCCGCCTACCCAACCCCTGACTCGGCTCCCAGCCCGGCCTTCCACGCCGCGCTCTACGTCGGGGACGACGCCACCGACCTCGACGCCTTCCGCGGGCTGCGCGCGCTGGTGCAGCGCGGGACGCTCGCGTGTGCCGTGTGCGTGGCGGTCCGCTCCGACGAAGCTCCCCCGGAGCTGCTCGCCGAGGCCGACCTCGCGATCGACGGCCCCGACGGCGTGCGCGGGCTGCTCGAGGCGCTGCTGTAGCCGACCGTGCGCTTCACCGAATTCCTCAAGACCACCGTCCTGCTCTCCGCTGGCGCCGCCACCGCGCTCGCGCTCGTCACGGTGCTCTCGGCCGCCACCCGCTCGCAGTCGCAACTCGCGCTGCTCTCCGTCGGGTGGTGGGCGGCCGCCGCGCTGATCGGGTTGACGCTCGGCCGGGGCAACGACGCGAGCCCCGCGATCGCGCAACTGCTCGCCGGGGCGCGCGCCACCACCGCGCTGCCTGAGCACCGTCCCGCGGCGATCCTCGTCAACCGGCTGTGGCCGATGCTCGTGTTCACCGTGCTCGCCGGCGGCCTGTCCCTGCTCGCCCCCCAAGTCCCCGGGATCGGCGCCGGCTTCGCGATCGTGTGGGCGCTCGCGTGGCGCCGCCAGCACGCCGCGGTCGCGGCGATCGAGGAGCGCGACGGGGTGCGCTTCTACGTGATGCCCACCTCGCCGGTGCGCCGCATCGCGCTGCAACGCGCCCCCGGCTTCAAGGCGATACGGCCTGAGAACCTGGCGTGAGCGGGGCGGGCGCGGGCGGAACTGGGGTGACGCCGTCGCCCGCGTGGCGGACGCCCTAAGGGCCTATCCCTCTAGGCTCGCACATCTGGATACGGCCGATTGCCTTCGTGATGCGTTGTCCTCGGGCTCGACGTGGGCCCACCACGCCTTCGCCCTTGCGTCCTCGCCTCACTCGACCCTCGACCGCCCCAGACGCACACCCCTATCGGGATAGGCCCTAAGCTGATGCGCGGTGGCGGAATGGATATCACTCGAAGATCTCGACGTGCTGCTCGTCGGGCTCAACTCCACCGAGGGCCTGCGCGCGGCCGACTTCGAGCTCGAGCGCTCGCTGAAACGTGCCGGCCTGCGAGTTCACCGCGTGACGGCCCCCCATCCGGGGCCGCGCCGCACGATGATGCTGACCGACCTTGCCTGGGCGCGCGCGGCACGCAGCGCCGCCAAGGATCTGGTCGACCGGGTGAAGGATTGTCCCCCCCGGTCGGTGATCTACTCCACCACCACCGCCGCGCTGCTGTGGCCGCTGCCGGGGGCGATCCGCTTCGATGCCTCCGCCGCCGCCAACCGCCCCGGCCGCCACGGGCTGTGGCAGCGTTCCTTAGAGCGCCGCCGCCTGCGCCAGGCGCCGCTGCTGTTGCCCACGAGCGAGGGTGCCCTCGCGGAGGCCGCCGCCGCGGTGGGCGGGGCTCTGAACACCGAGCGCACGCTCGTGCTGCCCGCCCCGGTCCCTGGGCCTGGCGGCCGCGGCACGCCGGTCGAGCCCTCGCTCCAAGCGGCAACCGACGGCCACCTGCCAGACCCCTCCGAGCGCGACATCGAGGCCATCACCTACGCCGCCAACCCGAGCAAGAAGGGCCTCGACCGCGTGCTCGAGGCCTGGCGGCGCGTGCGCCGGCCCGACGAGCGGCTGGCCGTGGTCGGCATCGGCCCCCGGCAGCTGGCGGAGAGCGGGCTGGAGGTGCCCGACGAGGATGTCCACGTCACGGGGATGCTCCTCCAGTCCGACTACCGCGCCCTGCTGCGTCGCGCGCGCGTGTTCGTGTGCGCCCCCCGCCGCGAGGAGTACGGGCTGGCCCAGCTGGAGGCGCTCGCCGAAGGGTGCCACCTGGTAACCACTCCTGCTCCCGGCGGCTATGTCGCACTGCCGATCGCTCGTGAGCTGGACCCTCGCCTCGTGGGCGAGGACCTCGGCGCCGCGCTGCGCTGTGCGCTCGACACGCCCGCCGCCGGCTACGCCGCGCGCGCCGCCGATCTGATCGAGCCTTTCACCACCGCTGCCGTGGACCGGATCGTCGCCGAGGAGCTGGTCCCGCGGCTGTTGGGGGAGTGAGGGGGGTCGGAGACACGGTGGCCCCCAACGGGGCGCGCCGACGCTGAAATAATCGACCGGCGCTGGCAGTTCGATCGGCCAATGCCTAGCTTTGCAGGATGTCGAGCCGCCACGGTGTCCGAGCCTCCGCGCACGGCGCCTCCGCTGGCGGCTCCGCGTCGGCGCGCGCGGGGGGAAGGCCGGTGGCGCGCGATGTCCGCGCGAGGACCGCGTGGCGCGCCGAGGTGGCTCGCTGGAGCGGCTTCGCGTGGGGGACGATCGCCGCCACGACGGTCTTCATCGCGCTCACCTGCTGGTGGCTCACCCAGGATCGGAGCATCCCGATCTACGACGCGGGCGACCACCTGGAAACGGCGCTGCTCTTTCACCAGATGCTCGCGAACGGCGAACTGCTCGGGCCGCTCAACCATGTATCGCCCTACCCGCCTTTCGCCCTGCTCGTCGGCGCGCTGGCGATCTTCGTCGGAGGCGTCGGTGTCGCCCCGCCGATCATCGGCGAGAACCTCGTGTTCGTCTCGCTGCTGACGCTCGGGTGCTACCAGACGGGGCGCCTGTTGTTCGGGCCCAAGGCGGGCATGTTGGCGGCGATCTTCGTGCTCGGCACGGACCTGCTGACCGCCCAGTTCCACGTCTTCATGATCGACGCCCCCGAGGCGGCGGTCGTCGCCGTGTCGATCTGGCTGCTGCTCGCCTGCGACGACTTCAGCCGTGTCCGCGTCGCCGGCGTGGCGGGCCTCGCGGTCGGGATCGGGCTAGCCACCAAGGTGCAGTACCCGTCCTTCGTGATGGGCATCGTGTTGCTGGCGCTGCTGCGCGGCGGCTGGCGCAACCGGCGTGGCCTGCTGGTGTTCGCGGCTCCCGCGGTGATCGTGGCGGCCCCCTGGTACATCGACCAGATCTCCCAGTTCTCCACCTTCCTGCTGATCTCCACGGCGAACCCGATCGTCGTGCCCGGCGACATCCCGCCGACGCTCTCGCTCGCGAACTTCGCGTGGTACTTCTGGAACATGCTGAACTCCCAGCTGCTGGTGGGGCTGTTCTTGCTCCTGGTGGGAGGGACGGCCTGGATGAGCGTGACGCTCTTCCGTCACCGCCGCGAAGCGTGGGGCGCGAGATTGGGTGGGCCCCCCTCGACTCCCGCGCAGGCCCCGGGTCGCTCGGCCGCACTGACGGACGAACGCGTCCTCGGCGCGCGGCTCGAGTTCTTCGTCGGGGCGTTCGTCGCGTGGCTGTTCATCACGGTGACCCCGTCGCACGACATCCGCTACGCGATTCCGATGCTGCCCTACCTCGCGGTCATCGCCACGGGCTGGATCGTCTACCTGCCACGCGCGGCGAGCTGGGCGGCGATCGCCGTGCTCGCGCTCGGCGTGACCGCCAACACCCTCGGCACGACGTTCGGCGTCGGCAAGACCCTGCAGCTCGAACTGGTGCACCCGCTGCCGCAGGGGGAGGAGACCGCCGACGCCATCACGTTCTACTCGACCACCGGCTTCCTGGTCGCCGGACCGAACCGCGACGGCGACGTCCCGGGCCTGCTCGCCACGCTGAAGCGCGAAGGCGTGAACACCGTCGTGTGGAGCTTCGAACAGAGCAGGGAACCGGACTTCGACACCGAAGGGCTTCTGCCGCTGACGACCATCGCCGGGCTCACGCCCGCAATCACCCGCCTACCCGAATTCGCCCGGTCGAGCGGCACCGCCACCCTGGTGCACGAACCGACCTCGGCGCAGCCTGCGCCGCCCTGCACTCTGTTGAGCGACGGCACCGGCGTGTGGGTGGTCCGCTTCAACTCCGCTACGCAGAAAACCGAACTGTACTGTCCCTCCCGGAATCCGCAGTTCTACGGCCCGGCGTAGCCTCTCTCAAGAAGCGGCTCGCCCGCGTTTGCGCAGCCACGCGAGCTCCGGCCAGGAGCGGGTGTTGACGACATCGGCCTTGGTCAGCCACCCCCGGCGCGCGGTGAGGATGCCCCAGCGCATGTTACGCAGCGTCGCGGGGCGGTGCGCGTCGGAGTCGATCACGATCCTCACGCCCGCCTCGACGGCGGCGCGGGCGTGGGTCTCGGAGAGGTCGCGGCGGTCGGGGTTGGCGTTGATCTCGAGCATCGTGCCCGTCCTCGCCGCGGCCGCAAAGACGGCCTCGAGGTCCACCGCGTACGGGTCGCGGCGCTCGATCAGGCGGCCCGTGGGGTGGCCGATCGCATCCACCAGCGGGTGCTCGATCGCCGCGAGCATCCGCTCCGTCATCGCCTCCTCGCCCATCCCAAACGCGGTGTGCACGCTCGCCACCACCCAATCCAGCCGCGCCAGCAGCTCGTCCTCGTAGTCAAGCGTCCCGTCTGGCAGGATATTCACCTCGCTACCCGCCAGCAGCGTGAGGCCCTCCAGGCGCGCGTCGATCTCCGCGACCCGCTCGATCTGCGCGCGCAGCTGCGCGGGGGACACGTCGTCGCCGAAGCCGTGCGAGGCCGAGTGGTCGGTGATCGCCAGGTACTCATACCCAAGCGCGCGCGCCGCCAGCGCCATCTCCTCGATCGTGGCCTTGCCGTCCGAGGCGACCGTGTGGCAGTGCAGGTCTCCGCGGATGTCCCGGGGCTCGATCAGGTTGGGCAGCCCGCCCGCCAACCCGGCCTCCAGCTCGCCCCGGTTCTCGCGCAGCTCCGGCGGGATGTAGGGCAGGCCCAGCAGCTCGTACACCTCGGCCTCTGTCGCGCACGTCCGCGTGGCCCCGGTCGCGTCGTCCTTGACGCCGTACTCCGAGACGTGCAGGCCGCCGCGCACCGCGTGCCCGCGCAGCGCCGCGTTGTGCGCCGCGGAGCCGGTGAAGTGCTGGAGCAGGTTCCCCCACTGCGCCGGGGCCGCGATCCGCAGGTCCACGCTCAGGCCGGAGTGCGTCCGGCCGCGGGCGCCGGCCGGCCCGCTGGACGTGACGCGCTCGATCTGCTCCAGGGACGCGAGCGCCCCCGCGAGCTGCTCGGGCTCGGCGGTCACCGCGACGAGATCGATGTCCTTCGCGCTCTCCACCCCCCGCCGCGCCGAGCCCGCGAGCTGCACGTGCGCGTCGGCTGGCCCCTGCTCGCGCAGGCCCGCCGCGATCGCCTCTCCCAGCTCGATCGCGGCCGGCAGCAGCGCCCGCCGAGGAGATCGGGCACCCGGCTGTCCCAACTCATCCAGGGACACCCCATCCGCGCCCAACTGCTCCAGCGAGGCGAGTACTTTCTCCTCGAACTTCGCCCCCAAACCCCTGACTCCGCGCAGCCGCTGCTCCGTAGCCGCCTCGCGCAGCGCCGCGGGGGAGTCGATCCCCAGCTGCTCGTGCACCAGCCGTGCCCGCTTGGGCCCGATGCCGGGAATGCGAGTAATCGCGATCAGCCCCGGCGGAAACTTGGCCCGCAACCGCTCCGCCGCAGGAATCGCCCCGGTGTCCGCCAACGCCACGATCTTCTCCTGCAGCGTCTCCCCAATCCCAGGCATCTCGATAGCCCGTCCTGCCCGGGCGAGGTCAGCCACCGAAACCGTCGCCTCCCGCACCGCCTCAGCCGCCCGGCGATACGCCAGTACCCGATGCACGATCGCCCCGTCCAACTCATAAAGATCCCCCAGTTCCTCCAGGGCATCGGCGATCACAGTATTCGAAAGGTCTCCCATGCCTCCCCATTCTCGTGGTTTGCCCCCAGGCGGCGCAGCTTTTCTCGCCCCCCGCTAGGGTACGTCCCCTCAGTGGACGGCACTGCCTGGCTCATACTGCCCACCTACAACGAGGCCGAGAACATCGAGGCGATCGTGCTCGCCGCCGGGGACGCCCTCGCGCGCGCGCCCTGCGCGGAGCGCCGCGTGCTCGTCGTCGACGACGGCTCCCCCGACGGCACCGGTGAGATCGCGGATCGGCTGGCCGCTGAGCACCCCTGGGTGCAGGTACTCCACCGCGCCGCCAAGGAAGGCATCGGCCCCGCCTACCTCGCCGGCTTCCGCCACGCCCTCCAGAGCGGGGCCGCGTACGTGCTGGAGATGGACTCCGACTTCTCCCACGACCCCGCCGACCTCGTCCGCCTGCTTCAGGCGATCGCAGACGGCGCTGACCTCGCGCTCGGCTCCCGCTATGTCCCCGGCGGGGGGGTGGAGGACTGGGGCCTGTTGCGCCGCTTCATCAGCGAGGGCGGCTCCACCTACGCGCGGCTGGTGCTCTCCCTGCGCGTGCGCGACCTCACGGGCGGCTTCAAGTGCTTCCGCCGCGAGGTCCTCGAAGCGATCCACTTCGACAGCGTGCGCTCGCACGGGTACGCCTTCCAGGTCGAGCTCACCTACCGCGCCGTGCGCGCCGGCTTCGGCGTCGTCGAGGTCCCGATCGTCTTCCGCGACCGCCGGCAAGGGCAGAGCAAGATGTCCTGGCGGATCGCCGCCGAGGCGATGTGGCTCGTGCCCCAGCTGCGCCACGGCCGCCAACCGCCCTCCGGGGAGGCGCCCGCCGCCGCCGCGCGCGCCGCGCAGCCACCCGCCCAGAGCCCCGGTCACGAGGTCTCCGCGCGGAAGTAGGCGCGCCGCCCGACGGGGTTGGAGACACCGCGGGCCGCTAACCGTGAATATCCGCCCGGGCACTGCATTTCCTCGCATAGCCGCAGGTCCGGCCCGGTTAGATTCCGCGAGGTATGGAGGGCCGGATGACCCACCTTCGGAGTACCGTGCGCCTGCCGGCGCGCGCTCGCTCGCTGGCAGTGGATCGGGTGACGGTGGCGCTCGGCGTGGTGTTCGTGCTGGGAGCCGTGTTCTACCTGTGGACGGCGGGCACATCGTACCCGCTGGTTCTGAATGGCTCGCAGACCGATCCGTACAACTTGCTGGCCACCGCGTTTCTGCACCTGCACCTCTCGGTCGGCCGTCCGCCCGCCGGGCTGCTGAGGCTGCCGGAACCGTACAATCCGGTGGCGAACTCGTCGTTCCAGCTCAAACCCAGGGACATTCACGACTTCGCCTTCTACCACGGGAAGTTGTTTCTCACGTGGGGCCCCGCGCCGGTGATCGTTCTGCTGGTGCCGCTGCACCTGCTCGGCCTGGAACCGTCCACGAGCCTGACCGCCGCCCTGTTCGCGATTGTGGGACTCGGATTCGCGCTGGCGACACTGCGCGTGGTGTTGAGGCAGCTCGGCACCACGACACTATGGATGTGCGCGCTCGCCGCGCTCGTCCTCGTGCTCTCCTCAACGATGCCGTTCACCCTGCGACGCCCGGAAGTCTATGAGGAGGCGATCGCCGGCGGCTTCTGCTTCGCGATGGCCGGTATCTGGCTCTCCGTTTCGGCGCTAGCCGACCGAAGGGCCTCGCCGCTGCGACTGGTCCTGATGAGCCTCTGCTTCGGCCTGGCGGCCGGCTCGCGGCCGACGCTCGGGCTGGCGGCGGTGATGCTCGTGCCGGTCTACATGTCGCTGCGGCAGACCCGTCCGCGCCGCGGGCTGCTGATGGCCCTGGCCGTCCCCGTCGGCGGATGCGTCCTGCTGTTGGCGGCCTATAACCTGGTGCGCTTCGGCAGTCCCCTGGAAGTCGGTACGAAATATCAGCTGGCGGGCATCGACCAGCACACGGCCCACTACGGCGATCTCAGCTACCTGGTGCCCGGCGCCTGGTACTACCTGATGTCCCCACCGCGACCGTCGGTGCTCTTTCCCTTCCTCCTGCTAACCCCGCCACCGGTCTCCTACCCCGCCACCCTGCCCGCCGGCTACGAAGCGTTCGAACTCACCGGCGGGCTGCTGCCGATGACGCCGTTCCTGGTCTTCCTCGCGGCGCTGCCGTGGCTCTGGCGACGCCGCCCTGCCCTGCTCGGATCGCTCGGCGCTCCCCTGCTGCTGCTCGCGGGCGCGGGCGTCGCGATCCTGGTGTTCCTCTCCTACGAGTTCTTCGCCACCACCGAGCGCTATGAGGTCGACTTCGCGACGCTGCTGCTGCTCGGCGCCCTCGCGGCGTGGCTCGCGCTGTCCGGCGATCTCCGCGGCGCTCGCCGCTGGGCTGTGCGGATCAGCGGAGGGCTGCTCGCCACCTGGGGCTGCCTCACCGGCCTGGCGATCAGCTTCACCGGTTACGCCAACCTGCTCGCCGTCGACCATCCCGCTACGTGGGCCAAACTGGAAAGCATCACCTCGCCGCTGTCGGAGGCGTTCACGACCGCAGCCGGGGGTCCCGTGCTGGCGGAAGTGAACGTGGCCAAGGTCTTCCAGTTCGCTCCTGGGAGCTATACCAGCCTCGAATCCCCCGTGGAGGCCTTCGGCCTGAGCGTCAGCGAACCGGCTGGTCTCACGATCGTCTCGCCGGATGCCCGCGAGGCCGCGCTGGTCGTGAAAGTGGTTCCGGGTATCTCGATTCCGGGTGGCGCTAAGCCCTCGACTGCTGCCGCGGGGTTGCTCGTTCGTGGCCCCGGGAGCGCGAGCGTCACGTACACGATCCCGGCGGGTGGCGAGCGGTTGCGGATCCCGGTACGACTCGGCGGTGGTACTAACCGTCTGAGCTTCACCTCGTTGGGTGCCCCGGCGGGCGCCAAGCTAGCGGTTCCGGTGTCGAGTGAGGTGCTGGTCATCGCGAGCCTGTCACTCTCAGGCAGCGCCTGATGGGGCGCACGCTCCACCACGCGGCGCGGCGCACAGGGAGCTCGTGGCGCGCGCGGTGACCTTTGGGGGCCGCCGATGAGTCTGCTGCGGGTAGCGATTGTTGGGCTCGGGTTGATCGGCCGCCAGCGCGCGGAGGCGCTGGGCGGGATCGGGGGCGCGAAGCTGGCTGCGACCGTCGACCCCGTGAGCGGAGGTCTCGGAGAGGCCGGCGGCGTTCCGCATTACGCCACGCTCGCGGAGCTGCCGCGCGAGGCCTATGACGCGGCTGTGGTGGCTGTGCCGCATGACCGCGCCGTCGCGCTCGCGGCGGAGGTGCTCGCTGCCCGTCGCCCGGTTCTGATCGAGAAGCCGCTGGGGGTGCGTGGGGTCGACGCGCGTCGGCTGGAGGCGCTCGCGGCGGACCTCCCGCGACCGAGCTTCGTCGGCTACAACTACCGGTACCTGCCCGCGGTCGGCGAGCTGCTGCGCCGCGCTGGGGCCGGTGAGCTCGGTGAGCTGCGCAACGTCGACATGCTGGTGGGGCACGGAGGGCACCCGGGGTCGGCCGTTGGCTGGAAGCTCGACCCCGCGCGCGCGGGCGGCGGGGTGTTGCTCGACCCCGGTGTGCACCTGCTCGACCTGCTGCTCGCGCTTGCCCCGTCGGCGAGCTGCGTGGCGATCGAGGCGACCCGCGGATTCTGGCCGACCGGGATCGAGGAGGACGTGGTCGCGACCTTCCGCCGGGGGCGTCTGCTCGCGACGGTCCGCGTGTCCCACATTCGCTGGGTCAACACGTTCCGCCTGGAGGCGTTCGGTGAGGACGGTTACGCGATCGCTGAAGGCCGCGGCGGCAACTACGGGCCGATGACACTGCGCCTCGGCCGCCGCTGGGCGTGGACTGAGGCCAGCGTTGTCAGCCAGCGGGAGTCGGAGGAGGTGTGGGACTTCGGCACTCGCGACGCGAGCTTGGGGGAGGAGCTCGCGGATGTTGTTGCGCGCTGGCGCGGTGAGGAGGCTCGCGCTGGCGATCCGTGGCCGGCGACGATGAGCGAGGCGCGGCGTGTCACCGAGTTGTGCGAGCGGCTGTATCCGCGGATCGGGTAGTGGCGCGCGCCCTGCGCGTGGCGGGCGAGGACCGGTGCTCGTGGTGGCGCAGTCGGAGACATCTGGCTGGGCTAGTTCGGGGCCCCTTCGATCGGGGCCCATGGAGGTGCTGGCGGGGCGAAGGTCGTGTCCTATTGCTAGTGCTGGAGCCGATCCGTGCTGGGGGCGGCGGTCTTCGCGGGGCGCCGGGGTAGCCCTCGGTGGGTCTATCGGGACGCTCTCTTGGCTCTGTCCATTCGAAAATGCCGATAGGTCATTGACAAGGCCATTGATCTTCTGGTATGTTGCGACGCACAGTCTCAAATCGGGCTTTGATCGCTACGTGGCGCTTGATGCTCGAGGAGGGCTGCGAAGGGACTACAGACCATATAGACAAAAACATATTCAGACGAACGACATACGGATTACAAGACATAGACGCCGGTACCGGAGCGTCCCAGCATCGAAGGGGTGCCCTGGGGTCGGTTACCAATCATCAGCAAGGATAAAAGGAGTAGTACGAAAATGAAGCATCTCAAGATAGCGGGGCTCTGCCTTGCGTCGATGCTCGTGATGGGCATGGCGCTGGCGGGGAACGCCTCCGCGGCATTATTATGGTTAGTTTGCTTAGAAGGTTCTGGTCTTACAAAATACTCAAACAGCAAGTGCCTTACAGCCGAATCAGGTGGGAAATGGCAGTCGTTAGGCATCCCGGCTGGCACATCGATTACCGTCCATATTTTAGCTTTCAGTATTTTATTGAGCGACTTAAAAGCACCTATTGTAGGTAATGTGTCAGTTAGATGCGGTATGGAAGGCAGTATAGGGGAAGGAACAATCGAATCAGGAGGCAAAGGCACGGTAACAAAGGCCGAATACGTGAATACCGGCGTGACTTGTAGTGGCGAGACCAACTGCGAAAAAGTAGAAAAGGTAGTAGGAGTACATCTTCCGTGGGCTACGGAAATATTTACTACCGAAGGTAAGCAGTTAACTAAGATAAAGAGCAAAAAACCCGAAGCCGGAAATGAACCCGGATGGGAAGTTGAATGTAAGGTTGATGGTATAGCGGGCAATAAAGACGTGTGTGAAAATGAAGTCGGTAAGGAAGAACAGGTTATATTAAAAAATTCTGTGCAGACGGAATTATTAGTGGCAGGTTTATTTGCGGAAACGAGAAAAGCGAAATGCTCAAAAGGTGGAGCAGAATCTGGTTTAGTAAAAGGTTTAATTGCTATCTTATTACCGGGGGGTGCAGTATCGATCAATCCTGAATAGTTCTCCTGAGTATTGCGGGTGGGGCCGGCATCGGCTGGCCTCACCCGGGTTTGTTTGAGTCAAAGACAATTGAGGTGAGGGGAGGTCGAGGGCGCGTGGGGATGAGTCGGGTGGGATGGGTTCGTTTGGCGGTGGCCGTGGGGTGTGCGTGCGTGGTGGGGTTCGGTGGGGGTACGGCGGCTGCTGCTGGGCGGTGCCCGAATGAACAGTTTCGCACGGGTCGCTCGGCGAGTCTCCCGGACTGCCGTGCGTATGAGCTTGTGACGCCGCCGGAACTGGGTCGCACGGCCGACATGCTGTTCGAAGAAAACGAGGATAAGGCTGTAGTTTCCAGCGACGGTGATCACTTCGTGCTCGAAGCGCACGGGGCGTACCTCGAACCCGGTGTCAGCAATCACGGTACGCAGGCTGTCTTCTCGCGCACTCCCACGGGTTGGGCGATGAAGTCGATCCCCTCACCCGGGATGGCGGGGGAAGGGGTCAACCCGCAGCTGTTCAGCCCCGATCTTTCACAGGTCGCATTCAACTCTTTCAGTCAGCTGGCGCAGACTAGGGAGGAAGTTGACGAGAGCAGCGCATTCGAGGTGGGCCCCGTCGGCGGCCCCTATTCGACGCTGGCGAGCATCCCGGGAGCAGGCAACGAAACTGGGTTCGCCGGTGCGAATCCTGGGACGGCGAGCGTTCCGGCGTTCAGCGATGTCGTGTTCCACTCGGCGGATCATGCACTTCTGCCCCCGGGCCCCGAACGCGAAGCCGTGGAAAAGACAGCACCGGGACTCCAGGATCTGTATGAGTGGACGGGCGGGCGACTGCGGCTCGTCAACGTGGACAGCGAAGGCAAGCTGCTCAACCCCCTGTGCGGCGCTGAACTGGGAGGATACAGTTCTGAATCCGGACAGGCGTTTGGTGCGATCTCGGCGGATGGCTCGAAGATATTTTTCACGAGTTGCAATGCCCTCTTGTACATGCGTGTGGACAACATCGAAACGGTGGAAGTCTCTGAACCGGAGGGTGTGAGTGTCGCACCGTCCGAACGCGGGCAGGTGAGGTATGACGGTGCCAGCGCGGACGGGTCGAAGGTCTTCTTCACCACGGCCATGGATTTGACCCCGGCCGCCGAGACAGAACCGAGCGGCTATAAGCTCTATGAGTATAACACTGAAGCTCCAGTGGGGAGCAGGCTGACACTCGTCGCCTCCGGGGTAGCGTCAGTCACACATCGCCTTAATCCGAGCGTCGTTGTCTCAGAAGATGGCTCGGCCGTCTACTACGAGGGAGACTACGAAGGGAGGGGAGGCATCTTCCGCTACGAAACGGCTACAGGGAAAACGAGCTTCGTCGCGGTAACCCAGGAAACCGAATTTGCATCAGAATTTTTGTACACTACGCCCAACGGCGAGTCTCTCCTGTTTCCCTCCGGCAGCAAAGATGCGCCAGGGCCTGTCGAATTCCTCGGTCCTGATGGTCGTCTTGAGGACGAATTGCGTGGTGCGGGTCACGAGGAGCTTTATCGTTATGACGCAGCTGATGGGAGCGTGATGTGTGTGTCGTGCGGGGAGGGCGTCGCGCCCGCGAAAGTAAGCCGTCTACGCGAGCCGGGCACTGAGTATGAGTTGCTGCCGTCGGATGGTCCGTCGACCGCGTTGCAGATGTCTGAAGATGGGCGGCGGGTGTTCTTCCAGACTAACGCGCGGCTGGTTTCGCAGGATGGGAATGAAACTACCGCGAAAGAAGAAGGCGAGAATGGTGCACTTCTTGGTCGGGGTACTGATGTGTATGAGTGGGAGGCGGATGGTACGGAAGAAGAACCGGGTGTATTTTGTGGGGTGGCGAATGGTTGTACGCATTTGATTTCTGCTGGTGAAGATGTGGGCCCGGAGTATTTTTTGGGTGCGAGTGCGAGTGGTGATGATGTGTTCTTTACGAGCGCGGCGGAGCTGGTGCCGCAGGCGACTCCTGAATTCACGAATATTTATGATGCGCGTGTGGGTGGTGGGTTCCCGCCGCCGCCGCCGAGTGTTGAATGTACGAGTGGCTGTCAGGGTGTGGGTAGCCCGCCGCCGTTGTTCGGTGTTCCGGGGAGTGGGTCGTTTGAAGGCGCGGGTAACCCGGTGGTGCCTGTTTCGGTTTCGCCGCCTGGCGCGGGCGTGAAGAAGACCACTGTGAGGTGTTCGAAGGGTAAGAGGCTCAGCCATGGGAGATGCGTGAAGGCGAAGGGCGGGCACAAGAGAGCGAAGGCCGGGAAAGCCAGCGGGCGTGGGAGGGGTAAGTGATGATTGTATCGGTTCGTTTGCGTGTTCGTTCGAGGCTCGCGGCCGCTGTCTTGGCGGTGTGTGTGTTTTGTGTGTTTGTGTCTTTTTGTGTGTTCGCGGTTGTTGGTGTGGGGTCGGTGTTTGAGGTGTCGCCGGGTAGTTTTAGGGTTTTCCCGTCGAGTGATCAGGCGGGCGCGCACGCGGATTGGACGGAGAGCTCTGGGTTCACGGAGAACGGGGAAGGCGAGGTGAATGGGTTGTTGCGGAGCGTGGAAGTTGTGTTTCCGCTTGGGTTCGCTGGCTACCCGCCGGCGGTGAAGACGTGCAACCCGGTGCAGTTGCAGCTCGGGACGTGCCCGGTCGGCTCGCAGATCGGGACACTCGAAATCGTGTTTAGGCTCGGACCGGGTAACTATAGTGTCGCTCAGGTGCCGTTGTTCAACATGCTGCCGTCTGCGAACCAGACGGCTGTGTATGGTTGGGCGGTTGGGGCTCCTGCGTCTGTCGCTAGCGGTGAGATCGTCGCGTCTGTCGGCCCTGAATACCAGGTGCACGCACGCTCCACCAACATCTACAGTATCTTCGAATTTGTGCGGCAGTCGATCACGGTGTGGGGTATCCCGGCTGACCCAAGTCATGATGCGCAGCGCGGTAGCCAGTTCAGCTGCGAACAGCAGAGCGAACACCAGTTTTTCGTGGAAGGAGAGGAGGATTGCCGGGGTGGGGGTTTCGCGGTAAACGAAAACGCGGTGGGGTATCTGGTGAACCCGACGCAGTGCACGGGCGGGCCGCTGGTAGCGACCCTAGCGGACCTCGCGACGTGGGAGGGCGAAACACTCCCGGACGTACCCGCGACTGTCGGCCCGTTCACGGGCTGCGAATCGCTGAAGTTCGCGCCGACGATCGCTGTTGGACCCGAACAGACCCAGGCGACTAGCCCGACGGGCTATGAAGTAGATCTCCGTGTCCCGCAGACCGAAGGCGCGGAAAGCCTCGCGACATCCGACCTGAAGGACGCGGTCGTGAAGCTCCCCGCGGGCGTAGTGCTCTCCCCCTCAGCCGCGAACGGTCTTCAGTCGTGCACCGAAGCGCAGGTCGGGCTCGGCAAAGAAGGCCCAGTAGAATGCCCGGACGCCTCGAAGCTCGGCACGGTATCGCTCATCACCCCCGCACTCACAGGCGAACTGAAGGGCGCCCTATACCTCGGCGGCCCCGTGTCCGGCGCGATCACCGCGCCACCGTTCACGATCTACCTGACGCTCGAAGGGCACGGGGTGCTCGTGAAGATCAGGGGCACCGCTACCCCGAACCCGGTGACGGGGCAGATCACGACCGTGTTCGATGAAAACCCGGAGCTCCCGTTCAGCGAACTGAAACTCCACCTGACGGGCGGCTCGCGTGCGACACTCGCGAACCCCAGCACGTGTGGCTCCTACGCCGCCGAAAGTACCCTGACGCCGTGGAGCGCCCCGTTCACGCCGGCCGTTGTGACCTCGAGCGCGCCGTTTGAAATCACCGGCTGCCAGGCGCCGCGGTTCGCGCCGACGTTCGCGGCGGGCACGGTCTCAAACCAGGCCGGCGCCTACAGCCCGCTACGGGTCACGTTCGCCCGCGAAGACACCGACGAGGACCTCGGCGGCCTGTCCGTCACGACCCCCCCAGGCGTCTCCGGGGACCTCTCGCATGTCGCGCTGTGCGGGGAACCGCAGGCCGCGGAAGGAACCTGCCCCCCCGCCAGCCAGATCGGGGAACTGACCGCCGGCGCGGGCCCAGGGCCCGAACCGTATTTCATCAAAGGCGGCAAGGTATTCATCACCGGCCCCTACCAGGGCGCGCCGTTCGGCCTCTCGATCGACGTGTCCGAGAAGGCCGGCCCGTTCGACCTCGGTACCGGACCGTGTGACTGCGAAGTCGTCCGGGCGACCGTGAACGTCGACCCGCACACCGCGCAGCTAACCGTCACTAACGGTGCGCTACCGACAAGCAAGTACGGCATCCCGTTCCAGGTCAAGGCAGTCGACGTCGAGATCAACCGCCCCGAATTCGTATTCAACCCCACCAGCTGCAACGCGATGAGCGTCAACGGCACCCTCTCGAGCACCCAAGGCATGACCTCCCAGCAGGCATACCACTTCCAGGTCACTAACTGCGCCGCGCTCGCGTTCAAACCCACGTTCAAAGTCTCCACCTCAGGGAAAACGAGCCGCGCAAACGGCGCGAGTTTGGACGCGAAGCTCACCTTCCCCAACACCCCACAGGGCTCAGAGGCTAACATCGCGAGAGTCAAAGTCGAACTACCCAAGCAGCTCCCCTCACGGCTCACCACGCTGCAGAAAGCCTGCCCCGCCGCGGTCTTCGAAGCGAACCCCGCGAACTGCCCCCCAGCGTCCACAGTCGGTATCGCGAAGGCCGTCACGCCGATCCTCCCCGTCCCGTTGATGGGCCCCGCGATCTTCGTCTCCCACGGCGGCGAAGCATTCCCCAGCCTAATCGTCGTCCTCCAGGGCTACGGTGTCACCGTCGACCTCACCGGCACCACCTTCATCAGCAAAACAGGGATCACCAGCAGCACGTTCAAGACCGTCCCCGACGTACCCGTCGGCACATTCGAGCTCTACCTCCCCGAGGGCCCCCACTCAGCGCTCGCCGCCACCGGCAACCTCTGCAAAAGCAAACTCACGATGCCCACAGAATTCCTCTCCCAGGACAACACACTCATCCACGAGACCACCAAGATCGCGGTCACCCAGTGCGGTGCGAAGGCCAACAAGGCGAGCAGCGCCAAGCGACGACACTGACCGCCTGGTAGCTCCATTGACATGCTATCGGCCTGCTCGCCCCGTGGCGAGCGAGGCGGCCTGCGGATTCTGGCCGACGGGGATCGAGGAGGACGTGGTCGAGATCTTCCGGCGGGGGACCCGCCTGCTCGCCACGGCGACGATGAGTGCGGCAGGGCGCGTCACCGAGCTGTGCGAGCGGCTGTATCCGCGGATCGGGTAGTGGCGCGCGCCCTGCGCGTGGCAGGCGAGGACGGTGCGCGTGGTGGCGCAGTCGGAGACATCTGGCTGGGCTAGTTCGGGCTCTTCGATCGGGGCCCCATGGAGGTGCTGGCGGGGCGAAGGTCGTGTCCTATTGCCTGTGCTGGAGCCGATTCGTGCTGGGGGCGGCGGTCTCCACGGGGCGCCGGGGTAGCCCTCGGTGGGTCTATCGGGACGCTCTCTTGGCTCTGTCCATTCGAAAATGCCGATAGGTCATTGACAAGGCCATTGATCTTCTGGTATGTTGCGACGCACAGTCTCAAATCGGGCTTTGATCGCTACGTGGCGCTTGATGCTCGAGGAGGGCTGCGAAGGGACTACAGACCATACAGACAAAAACATATTCAGACGAACGACATACGGATTACAAGACATAGACGCCGGCACCGGAGCGTCCCAGCATCGAAGGGGTGCCCTGGGGTCGGCTACCAATCATCAGCAAGGATAAAGGAGTAGTACGAAAATGAAGCATCTCAAGATAGCGGGGCTCTGCCTTGCGTCGATGCTCGTGATGGGCATGGCGCTGGCGGGGAACGCCTCCGCGGCATTATTATGGTTAGTTTGCTTAGAAGGTACTGGTCTTACAAAATACACGAACAGCAAGTGTCTGACAGCCTCAGGAGGAGCAAGTTCAGAAAAAAGCTGGCAGTCGTTAGGCGTCCCGACTGGTACAACGATCACAGTCAAGATTTTAGCTTTCAGTATTTTATTGAGCGACTTAAAAGCGCCTATTGTAGGCAATGTGTCAGTTAGATGCGGTATGGAAGGAAGTATAGGAGAAGGAACAATCGAATCAGGAGGCAAAGGCACGGTAACAAAGGCCGAATACGTAAATACCGGCGTGACTTGTAGTGGCGAGACCAACTGCGAAAAAGTAGAAAAGGTAGTAGGAGCACATCTTCCGTGGGCTACGGAAATATTTACAACCGAAGGTAAGCAGCTAACTAAGATAAAGAGCAAAAACCCCGGAGCCGGGAAAGAACCCGGATGGGAAGTTGAATGTAAGGTTGATGGTATAGCTGGCAATAAAGATACCTGTGAAAATGAAAGCGGTAAAGAAGAACAGGTTATATTAAAAAATTCTGTGCAGACGGAATTATTAGTGGCAGGTTTATTTGCAGAATCGAACAAAGCCACATGCGAAAAAGGTGGAGCAAAATCTGGTTTAGTAAAAGGTTTAATTGCTATCTTATTACCGGGGGGTGCATTGTCGATCAATCCTGAATAGCCCTTGAGTATGCGGGTGGGGCCGGCATCGGTCGGCCCCACCCGAGTTTGAGTCAAAGACAATGAGGTGAGGGGAGGTCGAGGGCGCGTGGGGATGAGTCGGACTGGATGGGTTCGTATGGTGGTAGCCGGTGTATGTGTGTGTATGGTGGGGTTCGGTGGGGGTACCGCGGTTGGGGCTGGGCGGTGCCCGAATGAACAGTTTCGCACGGGTCGCTCGGCGAGTCTCCCGGACTGCCGTGTGTATGAGCTTGTGACGCCGCCGGAACTGGGTCGCACGGCCGACATGCTGTTCGAATCAAACGATGATAAGGCTGTGGTTTCCAGCGACGGTGATCATGTCATGCTCGAAGCGCGTGGGGCGTACCTCGAACCCGGTGTCAGCAATCACGGTACGCAGGCTGTCTTCTCGCGCACTCCCACGGGTTGGGCGATGAAGTCGATCCCCTCGCCCGGGATGGCGGGGGAAGGGGTCAACCTGCAGCTGTTCAGCCCAGATCTTTCGCAGGTCGCATTCAACTCTTTCAGTCAGCTGGCGCAGACTAGGGAGGAAGTTGACGAGAGCAGCGCATTCGAGGTGGGCCCCGTCGGTGGCCCCTATTCGACGCTGGCGAGCGTCCCGGGAGCGGGCAACGAAACGGAGTTCGCCGGTGCGAATCCTGGGACGGCGAGCGTTCCGGCGTTCAGCGATGTCGTGTTCCACTCGGCGGACCATGCGTTGCTGCTGCCGGGCCCCGAACGCGAAGCCGTGGAAAAGACAGCACCGGGACTCCAGGATCTGTATGAGTGGACGGGCGGGCGACTGCGGCTCGTCAACGTGGACAGCGAAGGCAAGCTGCTCAACCCCCTGTGCGGCGCTGAACTGGGAGGATACAGTTCTGAATCCGGACAGGCGTTTGGTGCGATCTCGGCAGATGGCTCGAAGATCTTTTTCACGAGTTGCAATGCCCTCTTGTACATGCTTGTGAACAACATCGAAACGGTGGAAGTCTCTGAACCGGAGGGTGTGAGTGTTGCACCGTCCGAACGCGGGCAGGTGAGGTATGACGGTGCGAGCGCGGACGGGTCGAAGGTCTTCTTCACCACGGCCATGGATTTGACCCCGGCCGCCGAGACAGAACCGAGCGGCTATAAGCTCTATGAGTATAATACTGAAGCTCCAGTGGGGAGCAGGCTAACACTCGTCGCCTCCGGGGTAGCGTCAGTCACACATCGCCTTAATCCGAGCGTCGTTGTCTCAGAAGACGGCTCGACCGTCTACTACCAGGGGGACTACGAAGGGAGGGGAGGCATCTTCCGCTACGAAACGGCTACAGGGAAAACGAGCTTCGTCGCGGTAACCCAGGAAACCGAATTTGCATCAGAATTTATGTACACTACGCCCAACGGCGAGTCTCTCCTGTTTGCCTCCGGCAGCCAAGAGGCGCAGGGGCCTGTAGAATTCCTCGGTCCTGATGGTCGTCTCGAGGACGAATCGCGTGGTGCTGGTCACGAGGAGCTTTATCGTTATGATGCGGCTGATGGGAGCGTGATGTGTGTGTCGTGCGGGGAGGGCGTCGCGCCCGCGAAAGTAAGCCGTCTACGCGAGCCGAGCACTGCATATGAGTTGCTGCCGTCGGATGGTCCGTCGACCGCGTTGTCGATGTCTGAAGATGGGCGGCGGGTATTCTTCCAGACTACCGCGCAGCTGGTGCCGCAGGATGGGAATGAAACTACCGCGAAAGAAGAAGCCGAGAATCATGGACTTCTTGGTCGGGGTACTGATGTGTATGAGTGGGAGGCGGATGGTACGGAAGAAGAGCCGGGTGTGTTTTGTGGGGTGGCGGTTGGTTGTACGCATTTGATTTCTGCTGGTGAAGATGTGGGCCCGGAGTTTTTTTTGGGTGCGAGTGCGAGTGGTGATGATGTGTTCTTTACGAGCGCGGCGGAGCTGGTGCCGCAGGCGACTCCTGAATTCACGAATATTTATGATGCGCGTGTGGGTGGTGGGTTCCCGCCGCCGCCGCCGAGTGTTGAATGTACGAGTGGCTGTCAGGGTGTGGGTAGCCCGCCGCCGTTGTTCGGTGTTCCGGGGAGTGGGTCGTTTGAAGGCGCGGGTAACCCGGTGGTGCCTGTTTCGGTTTCGCCGCCTGGCGCGGGCGTGAAGAAGACCACTGTGAGGTGTTCGAAGGGTAAGAGGCTCAGCCACGGGAGATGCGTGAAGGCGAAGGGCGGGCACAAGAGAGCGAAGGCTAGGAAAGCCAGCGGGCGTGGGAGGGGTAAGTGATGAGTCTGCGTTTTCGTTTGGATGTTCGTTCGAGGCTGGCGGCCGCTGTCTTGGCGGCGTGTGTGTTTTGTGTGTTTGTGTCTTTTTGTGTGTTCGCGGTTGTTGGTGTGGGGTCGATGTTTGAGGTGTCGCCGGGTAGTTTTAGGGTTTTCCCGTCGAGTGATCAGGCGGGCGCGCACGCGGATTGGACGGAGAGCTCTGGGTTCACGGAGAACGGGGAAGGCGAGGTGAATGGGTTGTTGCGGAGCGTGGAAGTTGTGTTTCCGCTTGGGTTCGCTGGCTACCCGCCGGCGGTGAAGACGTGCAACCCGGTGCAGTTGCAGCTCGGGACGTGCCCGGTCGGCTCGCAGATCGGGACACTCGAAATCGTGTTTAGGCTCGGACCGGGTAGCTATAGTGTCGCCCAGGTGCCGTTGTTCAACATGCTGCCGTCTGCGAACCAGACGGCTGTGTATGGTTGGGCGGTTGGGGCTCCTGCGTCTGTCGCTAGCGGTGAGATCGTCGCGTCTGTCGGCCCTGAATACCAGGTGCACGCACGCTCCACCAACATCTACAGTATCTTCGAATTTGTGCGGCAGTCGATCACAGTGTGGGGTATCCCGGCTGACCCAAGTCATGATGCGCAGCGCGGTAGCCAGTTCAGCTGCGAACAGCAGAGCGAACACCAGTTTTTCGTGGAAGGAGAGGAGGATTGCCGGGGTGGGGGTTTCGCGGTAAACGAAAACGCGGTGGGGTATCTGGTGAACCCGACGCAGTGCACGGGCGGGCCGCTGGTAGCGACCCTGGCGGACCTCGCGACGTGGGAGGGCGAAACACTCCCGGACGTACCCGCGACTGTCGGCCCGTTCACGGGCTGCGAATCGCTGAAGTTCGCGCCGACGATCGCTATTGGACCCGAACAGACCCAGGCGACTAGCCCGACGGGCTATGAAGTAGATCTCCGTGTCCCGCAGACCGAAGGCGCGGAAAGCCTCGCGACATCCGACCTGAAGGACGCGGTCGTGAAGCTCCCCGCGGGCGTAGTGCTCTCCCCCTCCGCGGCGAACGGCCTAGTCTCGTGCACCGAAGCGCAGGTCGGGCTCGGCAAAGAAGGCCCAGTAGAATGCCCGGACGCCTCGAAGCTCGGCACAGTATCGCTCATCACCCCCGCACTCACAGGCGAACTGAAGGGCGCCCTATACCTCGGCGGCCCCGTGTCCGGCGCGATCACCGCGCCACCGTTCACGATCTACCTGACGCTCGAAGGGCACGGTGTACTCGTGAAGATCAGGGGCACCGCTACCCCGAACCCGGTGACGGGGCAGATCACGACCGTCTTCGATGAAAACCCGGAGCTCCCATTCAGCGAACTAAAACTCCACCTGACGGGCGGCTCGCGTGCGACACTCGCGAACCCCAGCACGTGTGGCTCCTACGCCGCCGAAAGCGTCCTGACGCCGTGGAGCGCCCCGTTCACACCGACCGTTGTGACCTCGAGCGCGCCGTACCAGGTCACCGGCTGCCAGGCGCCGCGGTTCGCGCCGACGTTCGCGGCGGGCACGGTCTCAAACCAGGCCGGCGCCTACAGCCCGCTACGGGTCACGTTCGCCCGCGAAGACACCGACGAGGACCTCGGCGGCCTGTCCGTCAGGACCCCCCCAGGTGTCTCAGGGGACCTCTCGCATGTCGCGTTGTGCGGGGAACCGCAGGCCGCGGAAGGAACCTGCCCCCCCGCCAGCCAGATCGGGGAACTGACCGCCGGCGCCGGCCCAGGACCCGAACCCTATTTCATCAAAGGCGGCAAGGTATTCATCACCGGCCCCTACCAGGGCGCGCCGTTCGGCCTCTCGATCGACGTGTCCGAGAAGGCCGGCCCGTTCGACCTCGGTACCGGACCGTGTGACTGCGAAGTCGTCCGGGCGACCGTGAACGTCGACCCGCACACCGCGCAGCTAACCGTCACTAACGGTGCGCTACCGACAAGCAAGTACGGCATCCCATTCCAGGTCAAGGCAGTCGACGTCGAGATCAACCGCCCCGAATTCGTATTCAACCCCACCAGCTGCAACGCGATGAGCGTCAACGGCACCCTCTCGAGCACCCAAGGCATGACCTCCCAGCAGGCATACCACTTCCAGGTCACTAACTGCGCCGCGCTCGCGTTCAAACCCACGTTCAAAGTCTCCACCTCAGGGAAAACGAGCCGCGCAAACGGCGCGAGTTTGGACGCGAAGCTCACCTTCCCCAACACCCCACAGGGCTCAGAGGCTAACATCGCGAGAGTCAAAGTCGAACTACCCAAGCAGCTCCCCTCACGGCTCACCACGCTGCAGAAAGCCTGCCCCGCCGCGGTCTTCGAAGCGAACCCCGCGAACTGCCCCCCAGCGTCCACAGTCGGTATCGCGAAGGCCGTCACGCCGATCCTCCCCGTCCCGTTGATGGGCCCCGCGATCTTCGTCTCCCACGGCGGCGAAGCATTCCCCAGCCTAATCGTCGTCCTCCAGGGCTATGGTGTCACCGTCGACCTCACCGGCACCACCTTCATCAGCAAAACAGGGATCACCAGCTCGACGTTCAAGACCGTCCCCGACGTACCCGTCGGCACATTCGAGCTCTACCTCCCCGAGGGCCCCCACTCCGCGCTCGCCGCCACCGGCAACCTCTGCAAAAGCAAACTCACGATGCCCACAGAATTCCTCTCCCAGGACAACACACTCATCCACGAGACCACCAAGATCGCGGTCACCCAGTGCGGTGCGAAGGCCAACAAGGCGAGCAGCGCCAAGCGACGCCACTGACGGCCTGGTAGCTCCATTGACATGCTATCGGCCTGCTCGCCCCGTGGCGATCGAGGCGGCCTGCGGATTCTGGCCGACGGGGATCGAGGAGGACGTGGTCGAGATCTTCCGGCGGGGGACCCGCCTGCTCGCCACGGCGACGATGAGTGCGGCAGGGCGCGTCACCGAGCTGTGCGAGCGGCTGTATCCGCGGATCGGGTAGTGGCGCGCGCCCTGCGCGTGGCAGGCGAGGACGGTGCGCGTGGTGGCGCAGTCGGAGACATCTGGCTGGGCTAGTTCGGGGCCCCTTCGATCGGGGCCCATGGAGGTGCTGGCGGGGCGAAGGTCGTGTCCTATTGCTAGTGCTGGAGCCGATCCGTGCTGGGGGCGGCGGTCTTCGCGGGGCGCCGGGGTAGCCCTCGGTGGGTCTATCGGGACGCTCTCTTGGCTCTGTCCATTCGAAAATGCCGATAGGTCATTGACAAGGCCATTGATCTTCTGGTATGTTGCGACGCACAGTCTCAAATCGGGCTTTGATCGCTACGTGGCGCTTGATGCTCGAGGAGGGCTGCGAAGGGACTTACAGACCATACAGACAAAAACATATTCAGACGAACGACATACGGATTACAAGACATAGACGCCGGCACCGGAGCGTCCCAGCATCGAAGGGGTGCCCTGGGGTCGGCTACCAATCATCAGCAAGGATAAAGGAGTAGTACGAAAATGAAGCATCTCAAGATAGCGGGGCTCTGCCTTGCGTCGATGCTCGTGATGGGCATGGCGCTGGCGGGGAACGCCTCCGCGGCATTATTATGGTTAGTTTGCTTAGAAGGTACTGGTCTTACAAAATACTCAAACAGCAAGTGCCTTACAGCCGAATCAGGTGGGAAATGGCAGTCGTTAGGCATCCCAGCTGGCACATCGATTACCGTCCATATTTTAGCTTTCAGTATTTTATTGAGCGACTTAAAAGTGCCTATTGTAGGCAATGTGTCAATTAGATGTGGTATGGAAAGCAGTGTAGGAGAAGGAACAATCGAAACAGGAGGCAAAGGCACGGTAACAAAGGCCTTCTACTCGAATCCTAGCGTGAATTGTAGTGGCGAGACCAACTGCGAAAAAGTAGAAAAAGTAGAAGGAATACATCTTCCGTGGCTTACGGAAATATTTACTACCGAAGGTAAGCAGTTAACTAAGATAAAGAGCAAAAAACCCGAAGTCGGCAATGAACCCGGATGGGAGGTTGAATGTAAGGTTGATGGTATAGCGGGCAATAAAGATATATGTGAAAACGAAAGCGGTAAAGAAGAACAGGTTATATTAAAAAATTCAGTGCAGACGGAATTATTAGTGGCAGGTTTATTTGCAGAATTGAACAAAGCCACATGCGAAAAAGGTGGAGCAAAATCTGGTTTAGTAAAAGGTTTAATTGCTATCTTATTACCGGGGGGTGCATTGTCGATCAATCCTGAATAGCCCTTGAGTATGCGGGTGGGGCCGGCATCGGTCGGCCCCACCCGAGTTTGAGTCAAAGACAATGAGGTGAGGGGAGGTCGAGGGCGCGTGGGGATGAGTCAGACGGGATGGGTTCGTTTCGTGGTGGCTGGGGGGTGTGCGTGTGTGGTGGGGTTCGGTGGGAGTACGGCGGCTGCCGCTGGGCGGTGCCCGAATGAACAGTTTCGCACGGGTCGCTCGGCGAGTCTCCCGGACTGCCGTGCGTATGAGCTTGTGACGCCGCCGGAACTGGGTCGCACGGCCGACATGCTGTTCGAATCAAACGATGATAAGGTTGTGGTTTCCAGCGACGGTGATCACTTCGCGCTCGAAGCGCACGGGGCGTACCTCGAACCCGCCATCAGCAATCACGGTACGCAGGCTGTCTTCTCGCGTACTCCCGCGGGTTGGTCGATGAAGTCAATCTCCTCACCCGGGATGGCGGGGGAAGGGGTCAACCCGCAGCTGTTCAGCCCCGATCTTTCGCAGGTCGCATTCAACTCTTTCAGTCAGCTGGCGCAGACTAGGGAGGAAGTTGACGAGAGCAGCGCATTCGAGGTGGGCCCCGTCGGTGGCCCCTATTCGACGCTGGCGAGCGTCCCGGGAGAGGGCAACGAAACGGAGTTCGTCGGTGCGAATCCTGGGACGGCGAGCGTTCCGGCGTTCAGCGATGTCGTGTTCCACTCGGCGGATCATGCGTTGCTGCCGCCGGGCCCCGAACGCGAAGCCGTGGAAAAGACAGCACCGGGACTCCAGGATCTGTATGAGTGGACGGGCGGGCGGCTGCGGCTCGTAAACGTGGACAGCGAAGGCAAGCTGCTCAACCCCCTGTGCGGCGCTGAACTGGGGGGATACGTCAGTTCTGAGTCCGGACAGGCGTTTGGTGCGATCTCGGCGGATGGCTCGAAGATCTTTTTCACGAGTTGCAATGCCCTCTTGTACATGCTTGTGAACAACATCGAAACGGTGGAAGTCTCTGAACCGGAGGGTGTGAGTGTCGCACCGTCCGAACGCGGGCAGGTGAGGTATGACGGTGCGAGCGCGGACGGGTCGAAGGCCTTCTTCACCACGGCCATGGATTTGACCCCGGCCGCCGAGACAGAACCGAGCGGCTATAAGCTTTATGAGTATAACACTGAAGCTCCAGCGGGGAGCAGGCTAACACTCGTCGCCTCCGGGGTAGCGTCAGTCACACAGCGCCTTAATCCGAGCGTCCTTGTCTCAGAAGACGGCTCGACCGTCTACTACCGGGGGGACTACGAAGGGAGGGGAGGCATCTTCCGCTACGAAACGACGACGGAGAAAACGAGCTTCGTCGCAGCGACCCAGGAAACCGAAGTCGAAGAAGAACGTTTGTACGTGACGCCCAACGGCGAGTCTCTCCTGTTTGCCTCCGGCAGCAAAGATGCGCCAGGGCCTGTCGAATTCCTCGGTCCTGATGGTCGTCTCGAGGACGAATCGCGTGGTGCTGGTCACGAGGAGCTCTATCGTTATGACGCAGCTGATGGGAGCGTGATGTGCGTATCGTGCGGGGAGGGCGTCGCGCCCGCGAAAGTAAGCCGTCTACGTGAGCCGGGAGATGAATATGAGTTGCTGCCGTCGGATGGTCCGTCGAGTGCGTTGTCGATGTCTGAAGATGGGCGACGGGTGTTCTTCCAGACTAACGCGCGGCTGGTGCCGCAGGATGGGAATGAAACCACCGCGAAAGAAGAAGGCGAGAATGGTATACTTCTTGGTCGGGGTACTGATGTGTATGAGTGGGAGGCGGATGGTACGGAAGAAGAACCGGGTGTGTTTTGTGGGGTAGCGGTTGGTTGTACGCATTTGATTTCTGCTGGTGAAGATGTGGGCCCGGAGTTTTTTTTGGGTGTGAGTGCGAGTGGTGATGATGTGTTCTTTACGAGCGCGGCGGAGCTGGTGCCGGAGGCGACTCCTGAATTTACGAATATTTATGATGCGCGTGTGGGTGGTGGGTTCCCGCCGCCGCCGCCGAGTGTTGAATGTACGAGTGGCTGTCAGGGTGTGGGTAGCCCGCCGCCGTTGTTCGGTGTTCCGGGGAGTGGGTCGTTTGAAGGCGCGGGTAACCCGGTGGTGCCTGTTTCGGTTTCGCCGCCTGGCGCGGGCGTGAAGAAGACCACTGTGAGGTGTTCGAAGGGTAAGAGGCTCAGCCACGGGAGATGCGTGAAGGCGAAGGGCGGGCACAAGAGAGCGAAGGCTAGGAAAGCCAGCGGGCGTGGGAGGGGTAAGTGATGAGTCTGCGTTTTCGTTTGGATGTTCGTTCGAGGCTGGCGGCCGCTGTCTTGGCGGCGTGTGTGTTTTGTGTGTTTGTGTCTTTTTGTGTGTTCGCGGTTGTTGGTGTGGGGTCGGTGTTTGAGGTGTCGCCGGGTAGTTTTAGGGTTTTCCCGTCGAGTGATCAGGCGGGCGCGCACGCGGATTGGACGGAGAGCTCTGGGTTCACGGAGAACGGGGAAGGCGAGGTGAATGGGTTGTTGCGGAGCGTGGAAGTTGTGTTTCCGCTTGGGTTCGCTGGCTACCCGCCGGCGGTGAAGACGTGCAACCCGGTGCAGTTGCAGCTCGGGACGTGCCCGGTCGGCTCGCAGATCGGGACACTCGAAATCGTGTTTAGGCTCGGACCGGGTAACTATAGTGTCGCCCAGGTGCCGTTGTTCAACATGCTGCCGTCTGCGAACCAGACGGCTGTGTATGGTTGGGCGGTTGGGGCTCCTGCGTCTGTCGCTAGCGGTGAGATCGTCGCGTCTGTCGGCCCTGAATACCAGGTGCACGCACGCTCCACCAACATCTACAGTATCTTCGAATTTGTGCGGCAGTCGATCACAGTATGGGGTATCCCGGCTGACCCAAGTCATGATGCGCAGCGCGGTAGCCAGTTCAGCTGCGAACAGCAGAGCGAACACCAGTTTTTCGTGGAAGGAGAGGAGGATTGCCGGGGTGGGGGTTTCGCGGTAAACGAAAACGCGGTGGGGTATCTGGTGAACCCGACGCAGTGCACGGGCGGGCCGCTGGTAGCGACCCTAGCGGACCTCGCGACGTGGGAGGGCGAAACACTCCCGGACGTACCCGCGACTGTCGGCCCGTTCACGGGCTGCGAATCGCTGAAGTTCGCGCCGACGATCGCTGTTGGACCCGAACAGACCCAGGCGACTAGCCCGACGGGCTATGAAGTAGATCTCCGTGTCCCGCAGACCGAAGGCGCGGAAAGCCTCGCGACATCCGACCTGAAGGACGCGGTCGTGAAGCTCCCCGCGGGCGTAGTGCTCTCCCCCTCAGCCGCGAACGGTCTTCAGTCGTGCACCGAAGCGCAGGTCGGGCTCGGCAAAGAAGGCCCAGTAGAATGCCCGGACGCCTCGAAGCTCGGCACGGTATCGCTCATCACCCCCGCACTCACAGGCGAACTGAAGGGCGCCCTATACCTCGGCGGCCCCGTGTCCGGCGCGATCACCGCGCCACCGTTCACGATCTACCTGACGCTCGAAGGGCACGGTGTACTCGTGAAGATCAGGGGCACCGCTACCCCGAACCCCGTGACGGGGCAGATCACGACCGTGTTCGATGAAAACCCGGAGCTCCCGTTCAGCGAACTAAAACTCCACCTGACGGGCGGCTCGCGTGCGACACTCGCGAACCCCAGCACGTGTGGCTCCTACGCCGCCGAAAGTACCCTGACGCCGTGGAGCGCCCCGTTCACGCCGGCCGTTGTGACCTCGAGCGCGCCGTTTGAAATCACCGGCTGCCAGGCGCCGAGGTTCGCGCCGACGTTCGCGGCGGGCACGGTCTCAAACCAGGCCGGCGCCTACAGCCCGCTACGGGTCACGTTCGCCCGCGAAGACACCGACGAGGACCTCGGCGGCCTGTCCGTCAGGACCCCCCCAGGTGTCTCAGGGGACCTCTCGCATGTCGCGTTGTGCGGGGAACCGCAGGCCGCGGAAGGAACCTGCCCCCCCGCCAGCCAGATCGGGGAACTGACCGCCGGCGCCGGCCCAGGACCCGAACCCTATTTCATCAAAGGCGGCAAGGTATTCATCACCGGCCCCTACCAGGGCGCGCCGTTCGGCCTCTCGATCGACGTGTCCGAGAAGGCCGGCCCGTTCGACCTCGGTA
Source organism: uncultured Solirubrobacterales bacterium (assembly GCA_963715925.1). Lineage (GTDB taxonomy): Bacteria > Actinomycetota > Thermoleophilia > Solirubrobacterales > Solirubrobacteraceae > Palsa-744. The sequence continues at coordinate 1,825,726 of OY970282.1, forward strand.
CCGGACCGTGTGACTGCGAAGTCGTCCGGGCGACCGTGAACGTCGACCCGCACACCGCGCAGCTAACCGTCACCAACGGTGCGCTACCGACAAGCAAGTACGGCATCCCATTCCAGGTCAAGGCCGTCGACGTCGAGATCAACCGCCCCGAATTCGTATTCAACCCCACCAGCTGCAACGCGATGAACGTCAACGGCACCCTCTCGAGCACCCAAGGCATGACCTCCCAGCAGGCATACCACTTCCAGGTCACTAACTGCGCCGCGCTCGCATTCAAACCCACGTTCAAAGTCTCCACCTCAGGGAAAACGAGCCGCGCAAACGGCGCGAGTTTGGACGCGAAGCTCACCTTCCCCAACACCCCACAGGGCTCAGAGGCTAACATCGCGAGAGTCAAAGTCGAACTACCCAAGCAGCTCCCCTCACGGCTCACCACGCTGCAGAAAGCCTGCCCCGCCGCGGTCTTCGAAGCGAACCCCGCGAACTGCCCCCCAGCGTCCACAGTCGGCATCGCGAAGGCCGTCACGCCGATCCTCCCCGTCCCGTTGATGGGCCCCGCGATCTTCGTCTCCCACGGCGGCGAAGCATTCCCCAGCCTAATCGTCGTCCTCCAGGGCTATGGTGTCACCGTCGACCTCACCGGCACCACCTTCATCAGCAAAACCGGGATCACCAGCTCGACGTTCAAGACCGTCCCCGACGTACCCGTCGGCACATTCGAGCTCTACCTCCCCGAGGGCCCCCACTCCGCGCTCGCCGCCACCGGCAACCTCTGCAAAAGCAAACTCACGATGCCCACAGAATTCCTCTCCCAGGACAACACACTCATCCACGAGACCACCAAGATCGCGGTCACCCAGTGCGGTGCGAAGGCCAACAAGGCGAGCAGCGCCAAGCGACGCCACTGACGCACCTAGCCTCGATTCGTCATCAGGCGACGGGGGTTGAGTGGGGCTGAGGCTTGGAATGTCCGCCTGGGCGGGGAGGATTGCGGTTGCGAGGCCTGCGATCCACCCGCTCAGGAGGTTCACCTTGAAAGTGATCGGAAGTGCGTCGTTTGGAACTAGCCCAGCCAGATGTCTCCGACTGCGCCACCACGCGCACCGATACTCATGGTCTGCGGCTCGCGGTGTCTCCAACCCCGTGGGGCGGGCGCGCCTACTTCCGCGTGGAGACCTCGCGGCCGGAGCCTGGGGCGGGTGGCTCAGCGGCACGCACGGCGGAGGCGGACGCGTCCCCGGAGGGCGCTAACAGTGCGCTCTGCGGGCTCGCGTGGCGTTGTTGGCCTTGCTGGCATTCCTTGCTTTCTCGCCGCATTGGGTGGCGGTGATTTCCGTGGTCTCCCCGGATGAGATGTTGTCCTGGGAAAGGAATTCTGTGGGCATCGTGAGCTTGCTCTTGCAGAGGCAAGCAACACCAAGCGGGCACGCAGGGCCGCACACCACCAGCCGATCATGGATACTCGACTTTTGGCTTCTGTCACACTAATTTCGGGTGGGGCCGATCGATGCTGGCCCCACCCGCATACTCAAGGGCTATTCAGGATTGATCGACAATGCACCCCCCGGTAATAAGATAGCAATTATGCCTTTTATTAAACCTGATTCCGCTCCGCCTTTTTCGCATTTGGTTTTGTGCAATTCCGCAAATAAGCCTGCTACTAATAATTCCGTCTGCACAGAATTTTTTAATATAACCTGTTCTTCCTTACCGCTTTCTAATTCACACGTATCTTTATTGCCAGCTATACCATCAACCTTACACTCAACTTCCCATCCGGGTTCATTTCCGGCTTCGGGTTTTTTGCTCTTTATCTTAGTTAACTGCTTACCTTCGGTTGTAAATATTTCCGTAGCCCACGGAAGATGTATTGCTCCTAGGCTTTCTACTTTTTCACAGTTGGTCTCGCCACTACAATTGACGCTGGGATTTTCATAGGAGAACTTTGTTATCGTGCCTTTGCCTCCTGCTTCGATTGTTCCTTCTCCTATACTTCCGTTCATACCGCATCTAAATGACACATTCCCTACAATAGGTGCTTTTAAGTCGCTCAATAAAATACTAAAGGCTAAAATCCTGACCGTAATCGATGTACCGGCCGGGACGCCTAGCGACTGCCATTTCCCACCTGATTCGGCTGTAAGGCACTTGCTGTTTGAGTATTTGGTAAGACCGCTACCTTCTAAGCAAACTAACCATAATAATGCTGCGGCAGCGTTACCCGCCAGCGTCATGCCCATCACGAGCATCGACGCAAGGCAGAGCCCCGCTATCTTGAGATGCTTCATTTTCGTACCGCTCCTTTACTCTTGCTGATTATTGGCAGCCGACTCTGGGCATCCTTCGATGCTGAACGCTCCGAGGCCGGCGTCTATGTCTTGTAATCCTATGTCATTTGTCTGTGTGGTCTGTGGCCCTACACCCCTCCTGGAAACGCCAAGCACATCGCGACCGATTTGGGATAAGAATCAGTGTACCAGAAGATCGTGACCTTTTGGTATGGTCGGATACGCAGAGCTGAGAGGGTATTCCGATGAACCCAAAACGGCCCCGAGCGGGGGCTCGGCCGATGTTCCCTCACCCCTGCCATGCTTGGCGGATGAGCGGTGTCTGCGCGATCACCGGTACTACTGGGTATGTAGGCTCGCGGGTGGCAAGCCACCTCGCGAATGCAGGCTGGGACATAAGAGCGCTCGCTCGCCCACGGGTGAGTCAGAAATGTCTCGGACTCACTCAGGTGCGCTTCGAGCTCGGCGATCGCCCCGCGCCAGAGGTGCTCGAGGGGACCGACGCGCTGGTGCACGCGGCGTACGACTTCGGCGTCACGCGCTGGCCAGAGATCGAGCGCGTGAACATCGAGGGGTCCCGTCGCCTCTTCGCAGCCGCGCGGGAGGCGGGGATCAACCGCATAGTCTGCATCAGCACGCTCGCGGCGTTCCCCGGCGCTCGCTCCCTATACGGCCGCGCCAAGCTCGAGATCGAGCGCGCCGCGATCGAGGTGGGCGCGACGGTCGTCCGTCCGGGGCTGGTGTGGGGCCCCGAAGGCGCCGCGATGTTCGGAGCGCTGCAGCGCGTGGTGACACGGCTGCCGATCGTACCGCTGTTCGTCCCAGGCGAACTCGAGCTGAGCTTGGTGCACGAGGATGATCTGGCGATGCTTGTGGAGCGCGTGCTGGAGCTGTGGCCTGAGGCCTCACGGGCGCTGTTGGTCGCGGCATCGGGTCAGACGCTCACGTTCAGGGAGTTGCTGGGCTTGCTCGCGCGGCGGGCGGGCAGGCGGCCGCGGTTTGTGAGGCTACCGTGGAGAGCTGCCTGGCTGGCGCTGCGGGCGCTGGAGGCGGTTGGGGTCACCCCGCCGTTCCGAGGCGACAGCCTCGTGAGCCTCGTCTCCATCGATCGCGAGCCGTTCACTCGCGCCACCGACAGCGCCGAGCGCTACGGCGTGCGATTCCGCCCGTACACCGTCGCATGACCGTCGTGGTGATCGGCTCTGGCCCCGCCGGCGTCGCCGCGGCGCAGGCGCTCTCCGATTCCGGGCACGGCGTGACGGTCCTGGATGCCGGCGACAGGATCGAGGCGGGGGGGATGGCGGTGTTCGATGCCCTCGCGCGGTCCGAGCCGGAGCGCTGGCCGCCGGAGCTCGCTCGGCGCGCCCGCGGCACCTTTGCGGTGGGCATCAGGCACGTCCCGCTCAAGCCCGCCTATGGCTCGCTGTTTCCCTACGCGCTGGAGGATCCCGACCTGCCGATCGCGCGCGAGAACGTCGAAACGCTGCCGTCGCTGGCCTATGGCGGGCTGAGCAACTCCTGGGGGGCGTCGATCCTCCCGTTCCGCCGGCGCGACATCGAGGACTGGCCGATCTCACTCGGCGAGCTCAGGCCGCACTACGAAGCTGTGCTGCGCTTCGTGCCGATCGCGGCCGAACGCGACGAGCTGTCGGCGATCCTGCCGCTCTACACAGATTCACCAGGCTCGCTACGACGTGGCCCGCAGGCGCAGATGGTGCTGAGTCACCTGCGCCGCAACGCCGCAGCGCTGGGGCGGGACGGCTTCACCTTCGGCGCGTCCCGGCTGGCGGTCCTCGCGTCGAGCGACCACCCTCGCCGGTGCCGCTACAGCGGCATGTGCCTGCACGGCTGTCCCTACGGATCGATCTACAACGCCGCCCACACCCTCGAGCGCCTTGTGTGCCGCGGCAACGTCGACTACCGGGGCGGCATCTACGTGGACCGCCTGGCCGAAGCCGGGGACGCGGTGAGGATCGACTTTCACGAGCGTGGAGATCCCCTACGGACGGGGCAGCTGACCGCGTCGCGCGTGTTTGTCGCGTGTGGCTCGATCTCCTCGACGCGGCTCGTGCTCGAGTCGCTGGGGCGTGTGCGGTGGCGCCGGCGCCTGCGGGACAGCCAGTACTTCGTGATCCCGATGCTGACGCTGCGCGCTGCGCCGGTCAGCGTCGCGACGCAGGGGAACACTCTTGCGCAGTTGTTCGTGGAGCTCGAGGACACGCGCATCTCCGAGCATTCGGTGCACCTTCAGCTGTACGGGTACAACGACACGATGCTCTCGGTGCTGGCGGCGCGAGTGCCGGGGAGGACGGCCTGGCTCGAGCGTGTGCTGCGGCCCGTGCTCGGGCGCCTGGTGGTCGTACAGGGCTATCTGCACTCGGCGGACTCGCCTGGGCTTGTGCTCGAGCGCGGCGCGGGCCGCCTGCGGGCGGTGGGCGAAGACGCGGAGGTCGGCGCGGTGCGCGTGCGGAGGCTCGTGCGTTGCCTCGCTGGGCTCTGGCGCCAGCTCGGCATGGTCCCGCTGCCCGCGCTTGTCCAGATCGGGCAGCCCGGCAAGGGCAACCACATCGGCGGCTCGCTGCCGATGCGGCGTGTGCCGGGTGAGCTGGAGACGGACACGCTCGGCCGTCCCCCGGGCTGGGAGCGTGTGCACATCATCGACGCCGCGGTGCTCCCGTCGGTGCCCGCGACGACCGTGACGCTTTCGGTGATGGCAAACGCGCACCGGATCGCGACTGCCGCCCTGAAGCTTTAGACCGGCGGTCTCCGGTAATAATTTCGGGTGGAGCCCGCCAGGTGCCGGCCCCACCCCATACTCGGGAGTTATTCAGGATTGATCGACAATGCACCCCCCGGTAACGATATAGCACCGAAACCTTTTATAAAACCTGATTCTTTACCACCTTTTTCGCACTCTTGTTTATGCAATTCTGCGGCTAAACTTGTCACTAATAATTCGGTCTGCACTGAATTTTTTAGTATGGCCTGTTCTTCCTTACCGCTTTCAGTTTCGCACACATCCTTATTGCCGGCTATACCATCAACCTCACACTCAATCTCCCACCCGGGTTCATTTCCAGATTCGGGTTTTTTGCTCTTTATCTTAGTTAACTGCTTACCTTCGGTCGTAAATATTTCTATAAGCCACGGAAGATGTACTGCCTCTGTCTCTTCTACCTTTTCACAGTTCTTCTCGCCACTACAATCTTTGCTGGGTTCTATAATCTCGGCCTTTGTTATTACGCCTTTACCACCTGCTTCGATTGTTCCTTCTCCTATATTGCCTTCCATACTGCATCTAAATGACACTTCTCCTATAATGGGCGCTTTTGAGTCTCCCATTAAGAGACTGAAAGCTAACATCTTGACGGTAATCGATGTGCCAGCTGGGATGCCTAACGACTGCCATTTCCCACCTGATTCGGCTGTAAGACACTTGCTGTTTGAGTATTTTGTAAGACCAGAACCTTCTAAGCAAACTAACCATAATGGTGCCGCGGAGGCGTTCCCCGCCAGCGCCATGCCCATCACGAGCATCGACGCGAAGCAGAGCCCCGCTATCTTTAGATGCCTCATTTCGTACTACTCCTTTACCCTTGTTGTTTATCGAATATACCATAAGATCAAACAATCTTGTTAGAAAGCCCCAGGCCGACCGCCGCCCTGAGGCTTTAGACCGGCGGTCTCCGATACCACGCCGCCACGTCGGCGCCCCGCAGCTGCCGCTCCCAGGCGCATGTCTGCTCCGGCCCGACGAACCCCACCAGCAGGTGCGAGCTGCTCGTCACGTGCACCGGCTCGAATCCCGCCGCCACCGCCGCGGCCGTCAGCGAGTCGGCTGAGAAGAAGCTCAGGTGCTCGCGCTTGAGCGAGTGGTAGTGGGGCCCGAACACCTCGGCCTCGGGGCAGTCGAGGTTCGGCGTCTTGACGCCGAGGACGCCGCCGGGCGCAAGCACGGAGGCGACCTGCTCGAGCAGGCGCCTGGGCGCGTCGAGGTGCTCGATCAGGTCGAACAGCGTCACCGCGTCGTAGCGCGACTCCCAATCCCCCCAGTACTCCTCGAGCGTCCCGGCGTAGGTCTCAAGCCCGTAGCGCTCGGAGGCGACGCGGCGGGCGAACTCTGAGACCTCGAGGCCGTCGTGCTCGTAGCCTGCTTTGCCGAGCGCGACCCGGAAGAAGCCGTAGCCCGAGCCGACGTCGAGTACCCGCCCGGCGCGCAGGCCGGTGCGCTCGCGCAGCTCGCGGACCTGGCGGGCCGCCTTCTGAAGGCGCCAGCGGGCCTGTGCGGTGTAGTCGCCGTAGCCGCCGGCCCGCAGCTTGTCGCCCTCGAAGTACTCCTCCTCGTAGCTGGGCGGCTGCGTCTCGCGCGCGAAGCGCTCCCCGTCCCAGCGCACGAGCCAGCCGTGGCGCTCCTTGTCGCAGACGGCCACGCCGTGCGACGGCGTCTCGGCGATCGCGGTGTGCCACAGCCGGCCCTCGAGCCCTCGTGGGCCCGGCCCCACGGGGCCGGTGGAGATTGGCGATCCCGTGCCGTCGAGGGGCGCCGGCGGCGGGGGGCGCAGCTGCTCCCAGCCCTCGCGCAGCCGCTCGAGCACGGCGGGCGCCTCGCTGTGTGCCGCCAGTGACAGCCAGCGGTGGAACTCCTCACGGCTCAGGTTCAGCAGGCGCAGCACGCCGTTCTCGAAGTGGTCGGAGGTGTCGCTGTAGCGCAGGCTGCCGTCGGGCGGGGCCAGCGAGACGTTCATGGCGAGCGTTCGGGGCGCCGGAGCCGCACCCGGCCGCGGCGGGCCATCATGTGCAGCAGCAGTGTGAAGCCGAACGTCTGGAAGCCGAGGATCAGCAGGAGCAGACCGAACACCGAGGAGTACTGGATCGACGGCAGGTGAAAGTCGTCGCTCAGCCAGCGAGCGAGCAGTACCGCGTTGGGGAGGACTCCGGCGAGGATCAGCAGCCCGCTCGCCGCCACGCCGCGGTTGTAGGTCAGCCTTGTGAGCAGGCGGTCGGTCTGCCGGCGGTCGAAGTCGTAGAAGACGCGGGCGAGCAGCGCGAGCTGCACTGCGCTGTAGCCGACGGTGGCGGCCACGACGCCCAGCAGCATCCAGTGGAGGTTGAAGCCGATGCCGAGGGCCAAGAACGGCCCGTGGGCGAGCGCCGCGGTCACCAGCAGGCCGAGCGCGAACAAGAGGAGACCTGGGCGCAGCAGGAAGAAGTCGGGCGCGTACAGGAACATCACGCGCAGGCTGTCCCAGCCCGCGATCCAGGGCGTCCGCCAGCCCCCCCGCCGCAGGTGGCTCTCCCGCCCCTCGCGGTCTTTCCAGAAGCGCACGGGGACCTCCGTCATGCGCATCCGCAGCTTGCGCGCCTTGAGGATCATCTCCGAGGCGTACTCCCACCCGGGGGACTCCAGCTCCATGCGCTGCAGCGCCTCGCGCGTGATCGCCCTCATGCCGCAGTGGATGTCGCTGAAGCGCGTGCCGTAGATGACGTTGAACATCAGGGTGGTCAGGGGCGAGCCGAAGTAGCGGTGCAGCGCGGGCATCGCGCCGGGCTCGATCTCGCCCTTCATGCGCGTCCCCATGACGAAGTCGTGGCCCCGGTGGATCGCGGCGATAAAGCCGTCGAGCTCGCGGAAGTCGTAGGTGAGGTCGCAATCGCCCATGATCGCGATGTCACCTCGCACATGCGGGATCGCTTCGATGTAGGCGCGTCCGAGGCCCCGCTTCGGCACGCTGATGACGCGCGCGCCGTGCGCGGCCGCGATGATCGGCGATCGGTCTTCGGAGGAGTCGACGATCAGCACCTCGCCGCTGACGCCCGCGCTCGTGAGTCCCTCCTGGCACCAGTCGACAAACTCGCCCACCGTGAGCTCCTCGTTCAGGCAGGGCACGACGATCGAGACCTCGACCGACTCCCGTGCGGTGTCCTCGGGGGCACACAGCCCGGAGGGCTTGGTCGGCCGCAGCGCCGTCGCGCTCACCGGTGCACCTCCCGCGCGGCCGCGGTGGCGTTGGCCCGCGTGGCCTCCGCGATGTTGGCGTCGATCGAGTCGCGCAGCGCCTCGGTCGAGCTGTGCGTGCAGCGCCAGCCCAGGGCGGCGAGCTTGTCGCTGCGGAAGCGTACGACCGGCACGTCACCCTTCCAGCCGCGCGCTCCGCCCGTGTACTGGAAGCGGACGCCGTCCAGGCCCATCCGCTCGACCACCAGGGCGGCGATCTCGCTGACCGCCACGTGGTCCCCGGTGCCGGCGTTGAAGACCTCGAAGCCCTCCCAGCCCCGATCCATCAGGGTCAGCATCGCCGAGACCACGTCGCTGACGTGGATGTAGGACTTGCTCTGGCTCCCGTCGCCGTAGATGCGCAGCTCACTGGGGTCCTCGAGCAGCCGCCGCACGAAGTCGTAGGTGACGCCGTGGGTCTGCCGCGCGCCCACCACGTTCGCGAAGCGGAAGACCACGGCGTGGATGCCGAACATGTGGGTGTAGGCCGCGAGCATCGCCTCGCAGCCGAGCTTGCTCGCGCCGTAGGTGGACACCGGGACCAGCGGGCCGAACTGCTCGTCGAGGACCTGCGAGCCGCGGTCGCCGTACACGCCGGAGCCCGATGCGTAGGTGATGCGCGGAACGCCGTTGATACGCACCGCGTCGATCACGTTGTGCGCCAGGTAGGTGCCCTGCCAGAAGTCGATCCCCGGATCGTCGATGGCGGCCGCGATGTCCGGGTTGGCGGCGAACAGGTACACATGGTCGGCGCCGGACATCGCCTCGAGCACCTTCTCTAATTCCTGCAGGTCGGCCTCGACCAGCCGCAGCCGGGGGTCATCGAGCAGCCCATCGAGGTAAGAAATGTTTCCAGAGACGAGGTTGTCGAACACCACGACCTCGTGACCGGGGCGCCGTAGGAGCTCATGGGTGAGGTGGCTACCGATGAATCCAGCCCCACCAGCAATGAAGAACCGGCTCATAATGCTGGGATTATACGATTTCCTCGAAGACCGAAAGGCGATCCAGCGGCGCCGCGGCCGGCGGGCAGGACCTACTACACTTTGTATAGTGTTAGGCGAAACCCGAACGTAAGCAAGAAAGGGAGGCCCCCATGGCGGGCACTTTGAGCGAAGTCACAGACGCCAACTTCCAAGCCGAGGTCATCGAGTCCGAGACCCCCGTGCTCGTCGACTTTTGGGCGCCCTGGTGCGGGCCCTGCCGCGTGGTGGGCCCGGTACTCGAGGAGATCGCCGGCGAGCGCGCCGACCTGCGCATCGTCAAGCTCAACGTCGACGAGAACCAGCAGACGGCCGCCGCCTTCCAGGTGCTCTCGATCCCGACGATGATCCTCTTCAAGGCCGGTCAGCCCGTCAAGACCGTCGTCGGCGCCTACCCCAAGAAGAAGATCGAGGCGGAGCTGGAGCCCGCTCTGGCGTAGGTCTCGCATGGGGGGAGGTCGGGAGGGGGGGCCTGCCCCCTTCCCGTTGAGAGTTCGAGGCGGAGCTGGAGCCCGCTCTGGCGTAGGTCTCGCATGGGGGGAGGTCGGGAGGGGGGCCTGCCCCCTTCCCGTTGAGAGTTCGAGGCGGAGTTGGAGCCCGCGCTGGCGTAGGTCCCCGTCGGTCGGAGACATTCGCGCTCGCCGGCGATCGCCCGATCGCCTGCCCGCAGGCGTGGATTCGGGCCTCGGCGGGCAGCGGATGCGGTGCACGTTGACCCACGGAACGGCGCGGGTAAGGTTCGCGCTATCCAGGATGAACCATCTATCCGACGGATCGCGATCGGTCCCATCAAGCGGGTCTCGGTCGCTCCTCTGGTGCGCTCGCCGGTGCTCGCGGGAGGGTCGGCGCTGCTGCTCGTCGGCGTGCTCGCCTGGCCGCTGCTGTTCTCCGGCGTCACCTTCAACGGGGACTGGATCGCCCAGGTCTGGTTCCTGTGGCAGCAGGGTCTGGCGATCCGCGCCAACCACTTTCCCAGTCTGTTTCTCAACTACCCCTACGGAGTGCTCTACCCGCACTTCACCTTCTACGGCGGCACTCTCTACGCGCTGACCGGCACGCTGGCGCTCCTGCTGGGGAACGCCCCGATCGAAACCTACGTCCTCACGTACCTGCTGGGCTTCGCCGCGGCGTACGGGGGGTGGTACTGGCTCGGGCGCGCCTCCGGACTGGGACGCTGGCGGGCGCAGGTTCCCGGTCTCGTGTTCGTCACCTCCTCCTACTACCTCACGTTGATCTACGCGCGTGGGGACTGGCCGGAGTTCATCGGAGTCTCGATGATCCCGTTGGTGGTGGCGGCCGGGCTGAGCGTCCTGCGTGCCGATCGGCTGCACGCTTGGCCGGCGCTGGCGCTGACGGTCAGCGGCATCTTCTTCTTCGGAAGCCACAGCCTCACGATCGTGTGGGGCTCCACGATGATCGCCGTGGTCGGCCTCGCGATCCTCATCTGCGTGCCGCGGGCCCGTCGCGTGCTCACCCGGGCGGGCGTGATCCGCGTGGCGGGCCTGGTCGTGCCCGCGGCGCTCTTCAGCGCGTGGTTCCTGGTGCCGGCGGCCGCCTATGAGTCGAGCACGCTGATCGCCACCGAGTATCCATATTGGCAGCTGCTGCTGCGGGGGACGATGTCCCTGGTCTCGGCGAGGCACCTGTTCACGCTCTCACGTGCCTCGGCGTCCACGCCCGGGGCGGCCTTCGCGCTGTCCCTGCCGATCCTGGTGATGGCCTGGGTGCTGTTGAGCCTCGCGATCTTTCTGCGCAGGGGCCTGCGGGGCACATGGATCAGGGTGCTCTTGATCTGCTCGGCCTTGACGGTTCTGTTGATCGTGGTGATGACGCACGCCGGCCTGATTCTCGCGCTGCCGCGCGACTATGCCACGCTGCAGTTCAGCTACCGCCTGGAGAGCTACGTGCTGCTGGCGCTGAGCGGCACGGTCCTCGCGGTCCTCGTCCTCGCCAAGGGCGGCGGCCCCGGGGCGAGGCTCTCGACATGGGCGCTCGCCCCGGTCCTGATCGTGTCCGTGGTCGGCGCGATCCAGCAGGCGGATGCGTATCCCGGGGGAGGACCGGATCGCTATACGCTCCTCGCCAATCTGTACACCCCGCGGGGGAACGGTGCCGGGGAAGTGCTGAGGGACTACACCGACGCCAGCCTGCCCCTTTTGAACGACCCCTCCGGGCGGCCCCCCGAAATCAAATTCCCTCTGAGCGCAGTGCACGACAACCACGTCTCCACGGTGGTGCACCTGCCGCCGGGTCAGCTCGCCTACACGAACCTGCAGGGCCCCCCGAGCCTGGTGCACGTCGCGGGCGCCAGGATCGCGGGCATCACGCGCGAAGGCTACGACGTGCTGGAAATCGACCCCGCCGGCGCGCCGGGGAGTACCACGGGCGCGACTCCCGGGACTGAGACGATCTCCCTCAGTCCGATCGACACGCTCCCCGTGGTCGCGGGGCGCGTGCTCACGCTCTGCGCGATCGCGATGCTCCTCGGGCAGTTCCTGGCGCTCGCGATCCGCCGCCGCGGCCGGCGCTCGGTCCTCAGCGCGCGCGCGCGAGCGCGATCGTGACGGCGAGGCCGTCGATCTCGGTCTGCTCGGAGTAGTCCGTCGCCGCCGCGGCCCGTCTCGCCCCGTCGGCGATGCGCAGCTCGACCGCCAGCGTCTCCCCGGCGATGTGGTCGCGGTGGGCCTCCGCGGCCTCGAGCAGGGCGGGGTCGCCGTCGAGGGCCAGCTCGATGCGGTCCTCGACCCGCAGGCCGGCGCTCTTGCGCGCGCTCTGGACGGCGTGGACGACCTCCCGCGCGCGTCCCTCGCGGCGCAGGCCCTCGTCGATCGTCAGGTCCAGTGCCACGGCGTGGGCGCCCTCGCGCTCCACGCTGTAGCCCTCTGGTGCTCGCATCGTGAGGATCACGTCCTCGGCGGAGAGCGTGTGCTCGCGGCCGTCCACCGCGATCCCGACCACGCCGCCGCCGCGCACTGCCCTCGCCACGTGCGCGGGGTCGAGCGCCGCGATCGCTCGCGCCGCCAGTGGCATGTGACTGCCGAACAGCGGTCCCAGTGTGCGGTAGTTGGCCTTCACCTCGTAGTCGCTGAGCTCCTCGGCGCCCGCCACGAAGCGCACGCGCCGCACGTTGAGCTCCTCGCGCACGATGTCCGCCAGCCGTTCGATCGCCTCCCGCTCGCGCCCGTCCGCCACCACGACCGCCTCGCCCAGCGGCTGGCGCACCTTGATCTTGGCCTGCCCACGGGCGCCCAGTCCCAGGCGCACCGTCTCGCGCGCCAGGGCCATCGCCCGCTCGAGCTCCGCGTCCCGCGGCGCCACCTCCGTACCCGTCGGGAAGTCGCACAGGTGCACGCTGGCCAGCGTGCCGTCGAGGTTGTCGTAGATCTCATCGGCCACGAACGGGCAGAACGGAGCCAGCAGCCTGGCCACCGTCAGCAGGCACGTCCGCAGCGTCGCGAAGGCCGCTGGGTCGCCATCCCAGAAGCGCCGGCGCGAGCGGCGTACGTACCAGTTCGACAGCTCATCCACCAGGCTCGCGATCGCCCTGCCCGCCGAGGTCGCGTCGTAGGCGTCCAGACGCTCGGCCACCAGGTCGGCCGTGGTCGCAGTGCGCGACAGCGCCCAGCGGTCCAGATCGCCGTCCGCGCCAGCCGCTGTCGTCGAGCCGTCCCCGCCGCGAGCGCCCGTGTCCACCGCCGTCAGCTCGGCGGCCGAGGCGTGGGCGTAGAGGACGTAGAAGTAGTAGGTCGACCACAGCTGCTTGAGGAACAGGCGCACGCCCGCGCCGATCGCCTCCTGCGCGAAGCGGTACCCGTCCCACGGCTGCTTGGAGGTGAAGAAGTACCAGCGGAAGGCGTCCGCGCCGTAGGTGTCGAGCACCTGCCACGGCTCGACCGTGTTGCCCTTCGACTTCGACATCTTCTGACCCTCCCCGTCGAGGATCAGCCCCAGGCACACCACGTTGCGGTAGGGCGCCTCCCGCTCCAGCAGCGTCGCGATCGCCAGCAGCGAGTAGAACCAGCCCCGCGTCTGGTCCTGGGCCTCGCAGATGAAGTCCGCCGGGTAGTTCTCGGCGAACGCCTGCTCGTGCTCGAAGGGGCTGTGGTGCTGGGCGAATGGCATCGCGCCGGAGTCGAACCACACGTCGATCACCTCCGGTACGCGCCGCAGTGGCTGGCCGCACGTGTCGCCGTCGTCGCCGGAGTGCGGGCACGCGAACTCGACCTCGTCCACGTACGGGCGGTGGTGGTCCTCGAGTTTTGCCCCCGAGAGCTGCTCCAGTTCCGAGAAGGAGCCGACCGTGTGCATATGCCCCTGCCCGCACCGCCACACCGGCAGCGGCGTGCCCCAGTAGCGCTCGCGCGAGAGCGCCCAGTCCACGTTGCCCTTCAGCCAATCCCCGAACCGCCCGTGCTTGACGCGCGGCGGATGCCAGCTCACCGTCTCGTTCGCGGCGAGCATCCGCTCGCGCACCGCCGTCGTGCGGATGTACCACGACTTCTTCGCGTAGTAAATCAGCGGCGTTCCGCACCGCCAGCAGTGCGGATATGAGTGCTCGTAGCGCTCCTGCCTCAACAGCAGCCCGTGTTTGTCCAGGTCGTCGATCAGGTCGTCGGTGACATCGGGGGCCTTGACGACACGCCCGTCGTACGCGCGTCCCTCGTGGCTGCGCACCCGCGCGTCGAACGTGCCGTCGGGCCGCACCGGGTTGTAGAGATTCATATGCCCGCCCGCCCCGTCCGGGTCGAAGAGCACCTCGGGGGCTGCCGCCGCCACGCGGAAGTCGTCCTCGCCAAACGCCGGCGCGATGTGCACCAGGCCGGTGCCGTCCTCGGTCGTGACGAACTCCCCCGCGATGATCGGAAAGCCGTCGGGTCCCGCGGTGGGGCCGTGCGGGCCCTCCGGGAAGATCGGTCCCTCGTAGCGCTGCCCCACCAGCGCGCTGCCCGGGAATCGGTCCAGGATCTCCGTCCCCTCGCCCAGCACCCGCTCGACCAGCGCCCCCGCGAGCACGAACGTCTCGCCGTCGCTCCTGGCGCGCACGTACTCGATGTCGGGCCCCACCGCCACCGCCACGTTCCCCGGCAGCGTCCATGGCGTGGTCGTCCAGATCAGCGCCCTGTCTCCGCCCTGCAGCGGCGCTGAGGGAGTGAGGATCGGCAGGCGCACGTACACCGAGCGGTCGACCACATCCTCATACCCCAACGCGACCTCGTGCGAGGAGAGCGCCGTCCCGCAGCGGTAGCAGTAGGGCACGACCTTGTGCCCCTCGTACAGCAGCCCCCGGCGGTCGATCTCCGCCAGCGCCCACCACACCGACTCGATGTAGGACTCATCCAGCGTGCGGTACGCGCCGTCGAGGTCGATCCAGAAGCCGATCCGCTCGGTCAGGCGGTTCCACTCCTCCAAGTACTCGAACACCGACTCGCGGCACGCGGCGTTGAACCGCTCGATCCCGATGACGTCGGGGTCCTCGATTTCGGTCTTGCTCGCGATCCCCAGCTTCTGTTCGACGGCGATCTCCACCGGCAGGCCGTGGCAGTCCCAGCCGCCCTTGCGCTCCACGCGGTATCCGCGCATCGTCTGAAAGCGCGGGTAGATGTCCTTGAACACCCGTGAGAGCACGTGGTGGGAGCCCGGCGGGCCGTTGGCCGTCGGGGGCCCCTCGTAGAAGACCCACCGCGCTGCGCCCTCGCGCCGGCGCAGCGACTCCGCGAACACGTCCCGCCCGCGCCAGCGCTCCAGCACCTCGAGCTCGAGCGCCGGCAGCTCTTGGTGGGGGTCCACCGTGCGCGGTGGGATCAGCGGATGTCGCTCCTGAGCCGTCACGGGCTGATCATCGCAGGAGTCCACGCTCCTCCGATGCCAGACGGAAACACCGAGCGCGGCCCATTCGCAGCGGGTAGCGAGCTCAGCTGCGGGCGCTCGACCGTGAACTGGAGCCTTGTTAGCTTGACCGCCTCATGTCAGCAGTGCAGACAGTGGGGGGGCTCCAGGCCCTCAGTCGTATGCGATGAAGGCGGTGATCCTGGCCGGTGGGTTGGGCTCGCGGCTCAGCGAGGAGACGGTGGTTCGCCCCAAGCCGATGGTGGAGATCGGCGGCAAGCCGATCCTGTGGCACATCATGAAGATCTACGCGGCCCACGGCGTCGAGGAGTTCGTGATCTGCCTCGGCTACAAGGGCTACGTGATCAAGGAGTTCTTCGCCAACTACTACCTGCACACGTGCGACCTCTCCTTCGACCTCGGCCGCGACGACGTCGAAATCCACCGCTCGAGCACCGAGCCCTGGAAGGTGACGCTGGTGGACACCGGGGAGGGGACGATGACCGGGGGGCGCCTCAAGCGGGTTCTGCGGTATGTGGGTGAGGATGACTTCTGCTTCACCTACGGCGACGGACTGGCCGACATCGACATCACCGCCCTGATCGCCTACCACCGCGAACAGGGCGCCCTCGCCACCGTCACCGTCGTGCAGCCCCCCGGACGCTTCGGTGCGGTCGAACTGGGCGACACGCGCGTGCAGAGCTTCCACGAGAAGCCGCGTGGAGACGGGACCTGGCTGAACGGCGGGTTCTTCGTTCTCTCCCCCGAGGTGGGCCGCTACCTCGACGGCGATCAGAGCACCTGGGAGCGCGAGCCGCTGCGCCGGCTGACCAGCGAGGGGCAGCTCGCCTCGTTCCGCCACCGTGGGTTCTGGCAGCCGATGGACACGCTGCGCGATCGCCACCAGCTCGAGGCGCTGTGGGAGTCCGGCCAGGCTCCCTGGCGGGTGTGGACGTGAGGCCGCGACCGCTCGGCGGGCTGAGCGACAGTCGAAAACAGTTCTATTGATCTCAGCGCCGCGAAGCTCGCCAGTGGAGGCGACATCCCACTCGGATTGATTGGAAACAATTCCGCACAGGTGAATCTCGTATGGTCATCGGCAAGGTGGACGACCAATGCTCGACCGCATCTCAACGCGCATCTTCGCCGATGGAGCCGATCTCGACGGCATCCTCGCGCTCGCCGCCGACCCACGGATCGAGGGGTTCACCACCAACCCCACGCTGATGCGCAAGGCCGGCCTGACCAGTTACGCCGAGTTCGCCCACCGCCTGCTCGAACGCGTCACCGAGCACCCGATCTCCTTCGAGGTCTTCGCCGACGATCCGCAGGAGATCGCCCGCCAGGCGCGCCTGATCGCCTCGTGGGGTGAGAACGTGTACGTCAAGGTCCCCGTCACCACCACCACGGGCGAGTCGCTCGCCGCGCTCGTGCGCGAGCTCTCCGAGGAGGGCGTCAAAGTGAACGTCACGGCCCTGTTCACGACCGCCCAGGTGGAGACGATCACGGCGGCCGTGGAACACGGCGCGCCCTCCTGCATCTCGGTCTTCGCGGGGCGCATCGCCGACGCCGGCGTCGACCCCATGCCGATCATGGCTCGCTCCGTGGAGATCATGGCCGCCGCCCCCCGGTCTGAGCTGATCTGGGCCTCGCCTCGGGAGATCCTTAACCTCGTGCAGGCCGACCAGGTGGGGTGTCACATCATCACCATCACGCACGAGTTGCTGAAGAAGCTCGACTGCTTGGGCAAGAGCCTCGAGCAGTACTCGTTGGAGACTGTCCGCATGTTCCACGGCGACGCGGTCGCCGCCGGCTTTCAGCTGTAGCGATGAGGCGGGTCTGCGTAACCGGCGGCGCCGGGCTCGTCCGCAGCGGCCTCGTAGGAGCGTCGGCGCTGCTGCTCATCGGTGTGCTCGCCTGGCCGCTGCTCTTCTCCGCCTCCGCATTCAACGGTGACTGGCTGGAACAGCTCTGGTTCATGTGGCAGCAGGGTCTGGCGATTCGCACCAGCCACCTTCCGACTCTGTTCCTCAACTACCCCTACGGAGTGTTCTATCCGCACTACGCCTTCTATGGCGGGACCCTCTACGCGCTGACCGGCACGCTCGCACTCCTGCTCGGGAACGCCCCGATCGACACCTACGTCCTCACTTACCTGCTGGCCTTCGCCGCGGCGTACGGTGGGTGGTACTGGCTGGCGCGCGCATGTGGCTTGGGACGGTGGCGGGCGCAGGTCCCTGGCCTCGTGTTCGTCACCTCCTCCTACTACCTCACGTTGATCTACGAACGCGGGGACTGGCCTGAGCTCATCGGGGTCTCGATGATCCCGCTGATGGTGGGGGCAGGGGTGAGCGTCCTGCGTGCCGATCGGCTGCGCGTGTGGCCGGCGCTGGCGCTGACGGTCAGCGGCGTCTTCTTCTTCGGCAGCCACAGCCTCACGATCGTGTGGGGCTCCACGATGATCGCGGTGGTCGGCGTCGCGATCCTCGTATGCGTGCCCCGCGCCCGCCGCGAGGTCACCCGGGCGGGCGCGATCCGCGTGGCCGGCCTAGTCGTGCCCGCGCTGCTGCTCAGCGCGTGGTTCCTGCTGCCGGCGGCCGCTTACGAGTCGAAAACGCTGATCGCCACAGAATATCCGCGTTGGCGACAGGAGCTGCGAGCGATGATGTATCTGGTCTCGGTGAGACACCTGTTCACGATCTCGCGCGCGTCGGCGTCGACGCCCGGCACCGCCTTTGCACTCTCTCTGCCCATTCTCGTGATGGCGTGGGCGCTCGCGAGCCTCGCGGGCTTTCTGCGCAGGGGTCTGCGGGACACATGGGTAAGGGTGCTCTTGATCTGCGCGGCCTCGACAGTCCTGCTGATTGTGGTAATGACGCACGCCGGTCTGATCCTCGCGCTGCCTCAGGCCTATGCCACGCTGCAGTTCAGCTACCGCCTGGAGAGCTACGTGCTGCTGGCGCTGAGCGGCACCGTCCTCGCGATCCTTGTCCTCCTCGCGCGCGGCGGCCCCGGGACGAGGCTCTCGACGTGGACGCTCGTCCCCGTCCTGATGGTGTCCGTGGTCGGCGCGATCCAGCAGACCGACGCCTATCCCGAACTGGCGAATCGCTACACCATCTTTGCCCGCCTGTATCGGCTCACACCACCTACGGCGGGCAATCCGCTGTTCGATTACATCGATATTCGTCAGCCCGTCGTGGCTAACCACGACGGGCTGGAAGTCGACTTCGCTCCCACCGCGGTGCGCGACGATCGCATCTCCGAGTTGGTACATCTGCTGCCGGGCCGATTAGTCGACACGAATCTGCAGGCCCCACCGAGCTTGGTGCACGTCGCGGGCGCCAGGATCGCGGGCATCACCCCGTCGGGCTACGACGTGCTGGAAATGGGCCCCGAGACCCCCTCGGCACCGCAGAGCGCCGCGGACGGGGGTGCGTCCTCGTCGACTGACACGATCTCCCTGAGTCCGGCCGAGCCCCTCCCCGTGGTGCTGGGACGGGTGCTCACGCTTGCCGCGCTCGCGATCCTGCTCTTGCAGTTCCTGGCGCTCGCGATCCGCCGCCGCCGCGCGCGCCCGGTTCTCAGCGCGCGCGTGACTGCGTTGGGCCTCCCAGAGGAGGCTCGATGAGCGAACCCAAGACGATCCAGGCGCCCTCCATGTCGCTCCCCAACGGCCGCGGCCCGCGGGCGAAGCTGAGCGTCGTGATCCCGACCTACAACGAGGAGCAGAACGTCGAGCGGATCTACCGGCGCCTCGCGGCCGTCCTCGACGGCCTCGGGATGGGCTGGGAGGTCATCTTCAGCGTCGATCCCTGCACCGACCGCACCGAAGAGCTGATCCTGGGACTGCGCGAGCGCGACCGGCGGGTGAAGGCGCTGCGCTTCTCGCGGCGCTTCGGGCAGCCGATGGCCACGCTCGCGGGCCTCGAGGCCGCAAGCGGCGACGCCGTGGTGGTGATTGACTGCGACCTGCAGGATCCGCCCGAGCTGATCCCCGAGCTGCTCGCGCGGTGGCGCGAAGGCTACGACGTCGTCTATGCGCAGCGGCGCAGTCGCGCGGGGGAGACGCTGCTCAAGCGGATCGTCGCGAAAGTCGGCTACAAGGTGATCGCGCGCATCAGCGAGATCGACATCCCTCCCAACACCGGCGACTTCCGGCTGCTCAGCCGGCGCGTCGTCGAGAACGTGGTGGCGCTCGATGAGCACCACGGCTTCCTGCGCGGCCTGGTCGCGCTCGTGGGCTTCCGCCAGGCCTCCGTGCTTTATGACCGCGACCGCCGCGACGCGGGATCCAGCAAGTACAACCGCTTCTTCGGGTCGGTCCTGATCGGGCTGAACGGGGTGGTCGGCTTCTCGCGCTACCCGCTGCAACTGATCTCGCTGTCGGGGGTGGCGCTGTCGGTACTCGCCTTCCTGGTGGCCCTCGCCTACCTGGTGCTGAAGCTGGCCGGCGTGTCCTTCCCGGTCGGCAACCCCACCGTCGTGATGGCGATCGCCTTCTTCAGCGGCATCCAGCTGCTGTCGCTGGGCGTGATCGGGGAGTACGTCGGGCGCACCTACGACGAGTCCAGGAACAGGCCCAAGTACATCGTCGAGTCCCGCTATGGATGGGACGAAGAGCGTGGCGGCTGAGCGTCCTGCGCCGATGGGCCGCCTGCGCGATCTGAGATCGGCCAGCGCGCTCGGAGGGTGGGCGGGCGGATGGGCGGGAGCCGATTCTGGCCTGACCGGCCAGGGGGTGCGCTACGCCCTGACGGGCGTGGTCGTCGCGCTCGTGTACCTGCTCGCCACGACGCTCCTCGCGGTGGTCGTGGGCCTGCCCTTTCAGGCGGCGCTCCCGATCGGGTTCGCGCTGGCGATCTCCGTTCACTTCACGCTGCAGCGCCTGTTCGTGTGGGTCCACCACGAGCAGTTCGCGCTGCCCTTCCGTCACCAGGCGCGCCGCTACCTGACGGTCGTGCTCGTGCAGTACGGGCTGACGGCCGCCAGCACCGCGCTGCTGCCCGGGGCGCTGGGCCTCCCCACCGAGGCGGTCTACCTGATCACCGCCCTGCTCCTGGCAGGCGTCAACTTCCTGCTGTTCCGTAGCGTCGTCTTCCACCCCGAGCGCACCGAGGACCGCCTCGGTGCATAAAACACATTGAGCTAATAGCTGGGATATACTGCCCGCCTCCTCCGCACGTCTGAGCAACCGTTTCCCCCTATGCGCGTCCTCCTCACAGGCCACCACGGCTACATCGGCTCGATCATGGTTCCGCTGCTGCTCGACGCCGGGCACGAGGTGGTCGGCCTCGACACCTACCTGTACGAGGGGTGTGACTTCGGCGCGGACCGTGCGCCGGCCGTGGCGGTGATCCGCAGGGATGTCCGCGATGTGACGGCGGCCGACCTCGACGGTTTCGAGGCCGTCATGCACCTCGCCGCTCTCTCCAACGACCCCATCGGCGACCTCAATCCCGACTGCACCTACGCCGTCAACCACCGCGCGTCGGTCTCGCTGGCGCAGGCGGCCAAGCGGGCGGGGGTCGAGCGTTACCTGTTCTCGTCCTCGTGCAGCCTCTACGGCGCCGCCGGCGAGGAGTGGATCGACGAGCGCGCCGCCTTCAATCCGGTGACCGCCTACGGGGAGTCGAAGGTCCTCGCCGAGCGGGACATCGGCGCGCTCGCCGACGACTCGTTCAGCCCGACGTTCCTGCGCAACGCGACCGCCCACGGGCTCTCCCCCCGCCACCGGGGCGACCTGGTCGTCAACAACCTCACCGCCTTCGCCTTCGCCACGGGTGAGGTGCTGATGCAGAGCGACGGCACCCCCTGGCGGCCGCTGGTGCACATCGAGGACATCGCGCGCGCATTCCTCGGCCTGCTGCAGGCGCCTCGCGAGCAGGTGCACGGGGAGGCCTTCAACGTCGGCGCCGACGAGGAGAACTACCAGATCCGCGAGATCGCGCAGATCGTCGAGGACGTCGTTCCCGGGTCGCGGATCGCGTTCGCCGAGGACGCGGGGCCAGACAAGCGCAGCTACCGCGTGAGCTTCGCCAAGCTGCAGCGGGCGTTCCCCGAGCTGCACCCCCGGTGGACGGTGCGCACGAGCGTGCAGGAGATGTTCGCGGCCTACCGCGAGCACGGCCTGACGATCGCGGACTTCAAGGGGTCGCGGTTCATGCGGATCGCCCGCGTCAAGGAGCTGATGGCCGCGGGCCGGCTCGACGAGGCGCTGCGCTGGAAGGATCGCGACCTGCTCGCCGTCGGCTGATCGCTCGCGCCGTCCGCGCGTCGCCTTGCACAGTTTCGGCTGGAGGGTGAGAAACATCGGCCCGTAAACACCCGACTGCCGGCCGGGTCTTAGTTAGCTTGATTTGCATGGCCGTGCCGGACATCACCCCCGTGCCGGATGCCGGGATGCCCACCCTCAGCCGCATCGGCTTGGGCTCGTGGGTGTTCGGCCGCGTCGCGTGGGGTGTACAGGAGGACCGCGACTCGATCGCCGCGATCCTGCGGGCGGTGGAGCGCGGGGTCGGCTGGATCGACACCGGGGCCGTCTACGGCGGCGGGCACGCCGAGCGCATCGTCGGCCGCGCGCTCGCGCAGCTCTCCCCAGCGGAGCGCCCCCTGGTGTTCACCAAGGGGGGCATCCGCATCGACGCGGCCGGAGACACCTACCGGGATCTCAGCCCGGCCTCGCTGCGTGCCGAGTGCGAGGCGTCGCTCGGCCGCCTGGGCGTGACACGGATCGACCTCTACCAGCTGCACTGGCCGGTCGCCGACCACGCGGTCGTGGAAAGGGCCTGGGAGGAGCTGGGGGAGCTGCAGCGCGAGGGCAAGATCCGCTGGGCGGGCGTGAGCAACTTCGACCTGGAGCTGCTGCGTCGCTGCGCCGCCCTGCGTCGCATCGAAACGGTGCAGCCGCCGCTGTCGCTGGTGCACCGCGACGCCGCCGCGGACGTCCTGCCCTGGGCCGCCCGCGAAGGCGCCCGCGCGATCGTCTACAGCCCGCTCGCCTCCGGCCTGCTCACCGGACGCTTCTCACTGGAGCGCCTGCGCGCGCTGCCGCCGGAGGACTGGCGCCGGCGTCGGCCCCCGTTTCAGGCTCCGCAGCTACAGCGAACCCTCGATTTGGTCGAGCGTCTGCGTCCGTTCGCGGACGGCCTGGGGGTCTCGCTCTCCGAGCTGGCGATCGCGTGGACGCTCGCCTGGCCGGGCGTGAGCGGGGCGATCGCCGGCGCGCGCAGCCCCGCGCAGCTGGATCAGTGGATCGGCGCGGCCGAGCTGCGCCTGGACGCGCAGACCCTCGACGCGGTCGCCGAGGCGCTCGCGTCGACCGCGGCGGGCTCGGGGCCCGTGCGTCCGCCGGTGCGGGCGCCTAAGCTCGTGCACTGAGCGCCGCGCCGCGTCTGGCATCGCGCCGGGCGGTACCCGTGCCGGTCGTGCCGGCGCCCGGTCTGCTCAGGTCGCCTGAGCCGCGCGCCCGAAGTCGGGGTCGTCCACCGTGCCGGCCGTCGGCGGGCGCATGTAGATCGCGCGACGCATACGCATCGAGTCGAGCAGGCCGATCCGCCGGTCGATCGCCGCGGGGGGCGGCCACGGCAGCGGCGGGAGCCCCGCCGCCTGGCGCCAGCCGGCGAGCCGGCCCCGCAGCGCGGCCGTGTCGCGGGAGAGGACGAGATCGCCCGCCACCACGATCGCCTCCGCGAGCAGCGCCCGGGGCGCCATCCGCGTGCGCAGCACCCCGTAGCGGCGCAGGTAGTAGCCGCGCGCGTGGCCGCTGTTGTGCCGCTGGCGGCGCGAGCGGTGCCCCCACGTCGCGGAGCCCAGGTGGACGGCGACCGCGTCCAGCGCCACCGCGGTCTCCCAGCCGGCTACGCGCAGGCGCAGTCCGAGATCGAAGTCCTCCTGGTAGGCGAGGATCGACTCGTCCTCGCCGCCCATCTGCTCCCAGGCGGCCCGCCGGAAGGCCGCGATCGTGCCGTCGGGTCCGGTGAGCACCGGCCCCGCTTCGCTGCGGGCGCGCTCGGGCTCGAGGCCCTTGAAGCGGGGGAAGGCCGCGAGGGTCGGGTCGGCGACGAGCCCCACGCTGTCGATCTGCCGTTCGCCGGGGCGTAGCAGCAGCGGCGCCACCGAGCCCAGCCGCGGGCGTCCCGCGAAGGGGGCGGTGAGACGCTCCAGGAAGTCGGGCCGGGGTTCGACGTCGTTGTTCATCATCACCACGAGCTCGCGCTCGCCCGCGGCGACGGAGGCGTTGCACGACTCCGCGCACGTCATGTTGCGCTCCAGTCTGATCACCTGCACCTCGGGGAACTCGCTGCGCACGCGCTCCGCGGTGCCCTGGTCGCAGCCGTTGTCGCACACCACCACGTGGTGCTCGATCGTCTGGCGGCGCAGGTGCTCCAGGGTGGTGCGGGTGAACTCCCAGCCCCGGTAGGCGACGATCGCGACGTCGACGCTGAGCTCGGGGATCCTGGTAGAAGAGGGGCCCGACCGCAGCCGGGAGACACTCGCCTCCGGCGCTGGCCGATTCGGGGATGCGAGCGGAGCGAGTGTCTCCCTAATCGGTCCCTGTTTCGGCCAGCCAGCCTCCGGCTGGCTGGCCCACCCTCTAGGAGGCACGGCTGAGCGCTTTCGTGATCGGGGTCTCCCCGCCGGCGCCGTCCTGCGTCGCGGCTCCGAGCGCCTGCGCGATCGAGTCCGCCAGGGCAGGAGCGGACAGGCCGTGGAGCTCCTGGAGGTAGGGCAGCGTGCCGGTGATCCCCCGCGGCATCGCGTCCACCGCCGCCCGCAGCAGCCGGCAGCCGAGGCCGTGCTCGGCGATCACCTCGGCCGTGAGGGACCCCAGCCCGCCGGTGCGGTAGTGCGACTCGACGCTCACCGCCAGCGGTACTCCTGCGAGCAGCTCCCGGAGCTCTTCGACAGGCGCGGGCTGCACGCTGCAGACGGCGGCCACCGTGGCCCCGATGCCCCGCTCGGCCAGCAGCTCCCGTGCCCGCACGGCCTCCCCGGCGAGGCTGCCGAGGGCGAGGATCGCAACGTCCCGGCCCTCGCCGAGCAGCGTCAGGCGCCCCAGCTCGAAGCGGCCCTCCAGGCCGGGCACGACGGCGGTGGACTTGCCGATCCGCAGGTACACCGGTCCGTCGATCGCGCTGCAGGCGTGCACGACGGCGCTCGCCTGGGCGGGATCGGCGGGGGCGAGGATCGTCATGTCGGGCTGGGCGCGCATCACCGCGACGTCCTCCAGCGTGTAGTGGGTGACGCCGTTGAACTCGTAGTCCATGCCGGCGCCGACGCCGACGATCCTGACCGGCAGCGAGTGCAGCAGCGGGCCGTTGCGGATGAACTCGTAGGGGCGCAGCGAGGCGAACGTCCCGATCGAATAGACGAACGGCACCAGCCCGGCCTCGGCCAGCCCGGTGGCGAGTCCCACCATGCCCTGCTCGGCGACTCCCACGTTGATGAAACGGTCGGGGAAGCGCTCGGCGAAGGGCTCGAGCACGCTGAAGCCGATGTCGCCGGTGAGGAGCATGACCCGCGGATCCTCCTCGGCGACCTCCACCAGCGCGCGGGCGAAGGCGTTCCTCATGCCGCCCCGCCTCCCCCGCCCCGGGGCTCCGCCGCGTGGCCCTCCAGCTCGCCGAGCGCCTGTTCGTACTGCTGCTCGGACATCGAGCGATAGTGCCACGGGATCGCGCTTTCCATGTAGGACACCCCCTTGCCGAACGTCGTGTGGGCGAGCAGGACGTGGGGCGCCCCGGTCCGCTCCAGCCCGTCGAGGACGCGGCTCAGCTGCTCGACGTCGTGGCCGTCGACGTCGTGGGCATCCCACCCGAAGACGCGCCAGCGGGCGGACAGGGGCGCGAGGTCGAGCACCTCGCGCGTGTAGCCGAGCGCCTGCTGGCCGTTGACGTCGACCAACGCGATCACGTTCCCCAGGCGGTGGTGGGCGGCGAACATCACCGCCTCCCACACCGAGCCCTCGTTGCACTCAGCGTCGCTCAGGAGCGCGAACGCCCGGCGGGGGGAGCGCTGCAGGCGCGCAGCGAGCGCGGCGCCCACCGCGTAGGAGAGCCCCTGTCCCAGCGACCCGGTGGAGAAGTCGACGCCGGGCACCACGTGCTCGGGGTGCGTCGAGAGGGGGCTGCCGTCGACGCAGAAGCGCTCGAGCTGCTCGCCGCTCAGGCGCTCGGTCGCGTGCAGCGCGGCGTACAGCGCGAGCGCGGCGTGGCCCTTGGAGAGCACGAAGCGGTCCCGCTCGGGATCGCCGGGGTCGGGGACCCTCATGGCTCCGCCGAACAGCACCGCGAGGAGATCCGCGATCGACAGGGCCGAGCCGATGTGCCCGGCTCCGGCCCGCCAGGAGCGCTCCAACACGATCCGCCTGATCCGCTCGCTCAGGCGGCGCTGCGCGGCGGCCGTGCCGGGGGCTGTCTCGGGAGCTGTCGCGGGCACAGAGCCGGGGAGCGCGCTGGTGGAGGGGGCGACCATGGGGCGGCGCAAGCTATCTGAACACTTTCGAGAAATCCACGCGCGCGCCCCGACACCGCGCGCAGCGCCCTCCACGGCCGCCACATCGTTTCCCACTGCCTCAGGCGATCGCTAGTGGCGATCGGCGGCGGCTAGCTCGCGAGCGCCGGGATGCGCGGCAGCTCCCGCGCGTACCACTCGTATGTGGCTTGCAAACCCCGCTCGAGATCCCACTCCGGCGCCCAGCCGAGGTGCTCGGCGATGGCGCTGCAGTCAAGCCACTGACGGGCGAGCTCGCCGTGTGGCGTCCCGCGCCCGCGGACATCCGGCTCGAGCACCACGCCCGCGATCTCGATCAGCCGCCCGACGACCTCCAGGACGGTCACCGGGCGCCCGATGCCCGCGTTCCAGGCGCGACCGCGCAGCTCGGGGCGATCGAGCGAGCCGGCCACGGCCAGATAGGCCGTGACCGCGTCCTCGGCGTACAGAAAGTCGCGTTCCATCAAGCCGTTCGATCGAATCACGGGCGGCTCGCCCGCCAACAGCGCCCTGACGGCTCCCGGGATCAGGCGGGAGAAGTTGACGTCCCCGCCGCCGAACACGTTGGCGAAGCGCGTGACGGCGACCGGCAGCCCAAACGTGTGGGCGTACGAGCGGGCGATAATGTCGGCGCACGCCTTCGAGGCGTCGTAGGGAAAGCGCGGCTGCAGCGCGTGGCCCTCCCGGTAGGGGAGCTCCTCGTGCGCGCCGTAGGCCTTGTCGGTCGAGGCCACGACGATCCTCTGGGGCGGCTCGCCGGCGACGCGGCAGGCCTCGAGTAAGTTCCAGGTGCCGCGGACGTTGACCTCGTAGGTGCTCAGGGGGGAGGCCGTCGCCACTCCCACGGTCGCCGTCGCCGCGAGGTGGAACACCGCCCCGACCCCGTGCTCATCGATCGCGTTGCGCAGCGATCCCGCATCCTCCAGCGTGGCTGACACCGCGGTGCAGCGCTGGTGCAGCCCGCGCAGCCGAAAGCGCGAGAGCTCGGCGGGCGGGCGGTCCAGTACGAGCACCTCCGCGCCCTCGTCGAGCAGTCGCTCGGCGACCCACGAGCCGATGAAGCCCTGGGCGCCAGTGAACAGCACGCGCGTCCCGGCCCATATGTTCGACGGCTCACCCACGGCTGGGGATGCTACGGGGAATCCCCGTTCGATCCTCCGGCGGCTGGAGGGGCCTCACCGCTTCGAGGCGAAGAACTGGTCGTCGATGCGGCGGACCGTGGCAAGGTCGGGCTCCTCGCGCAGGCGCTGGCGGAAGGCCGGCTCCTCCCACGGGTCCCAGGGGGCGCTGATCAGCCTGCCCGTGATCCCGCGGGCCTCCTCGCCGAGCAGGAACGCGGTCAGCTCGGCCGCGCGGCGCGCCGGCACCCCGCCGGCGTCGAGCTGGCGCTCGGTGCTGGCGAAGTAGCCCGCGCCGGCCATGCCGGGGCCGGCGTGCAGCGTGGCGGCGTGGATCTCGGTGGCGACGAAGCCGGGCGCGACCGCGTTGACCCGCACCCCCCGCTCGGCGAGCTCGAGCGCGAGGTTCTCCGTCAGGCGTACGACGGCGGCCTTGGAGGTGGCGTAGGCGTCGTACCTGGGCTGCGGAGATGTTGCCCCCCCGCCCGCGAAGGTGACCACGGCGCCCCGCGCCGCCTCCAGCGAGCCGAGGCAGTGGTGCACCGCCAGCAGCGTGCCGAGCACGTTGACGCGCATCGTCGCCCAGAACTCCGCCGGCGCGTAGGACCCGACCGGGCCGACCGGGGCCAGCACGGCGGCGGCCGTCACCAGCCCGTCGATCCCCTCGAGCGCTCCCGAGTCCGCGGCCGCCCTCCAGCCCTCCTCCTCCGCGACGTCCAGCGCGAGGGCGCGGTGGCCCTCGCCGGGCAGCTGCGCCACGCTTGCCTCCACGTCCGCGCGGCTGCGCGCCGCCGCCACCACCGTGGCCCCCAGCTCGGCCAGCAGGCGCGCGGTCTCCCCGCCGATGCCGCGGCTGGCGCCGGTGACGAGGACCCTGCGACCGCCGAGAAGATGCCGGGACACGGCGACGTAGAGTAGCCGGCCGCGGCGGGCCTTTCATAGAGTGGGCCTTACCGGGTGTGCAGCCCGATTGAGATGGGGCCTCAGGGTTCTCGACTCTGTATCCGCGGGCCTCGATCGTGGTCAAGTCCTGTATTCATGCGGATCTCACATGGGGTGATCCGGCATTGACTAGGTCGTGAGCCCTTACGATGCATGGGTGGTCCGCTACCGCGCACCGGCGTGAGGCTGCGCCTCTACCACCACCCCGGCGGCGCTCGCGTCGCCTACCGCGAGCTCGGCGCCGGCCCCCCACTGGCGCTGCTGCACTCCGCGATGCTCTCCCACCTGGAGTGGGAGCCCGTCGCGCGGCGGCTGGCCGAGCGCTTCCGCGTGGTGCTCCCCGACCTGCCCCTGCACGGGGACTCCGAGGACCGCCGGCACTACCCCTACACCCTCGACTGGTTCGCCGAGGTGTTCGCCGGCTTCGCCGCCGACGTGCTGGGGCCGCGGCCGCTGCTCGCCGGCCACGACATCGGCGCGGAGATCCTCCTGTGCGCGGTGCAGAGCGGGCGCCTCTCACCCTCGCGCCTGGTGCTGATGCCCAACCGTATGCACTGCCCCGAAACGCACGCCCGACTGCGCGCCACCTGGCGCCTGGCCGCCCGCGCGGGCGCCGTCCCCGGCGCCGACCGCGCGCTCGCCCGCGCCGCGCCGATCGTGTTCTCCCCCGCGCTGGGGCTGCGGCTCTCCGTGCGCGCGGAGCCCGCGGCACAGGACCTTGTGCGCCATGCCTTCGCCGACGTCCCCGGCAACCCCGGCCTCGTCCGCTCCTGGGCCAAGTTCGCGCGCCGCTGGCCGCGCGGGCCCCAAGCGCAGCTGCTCGAGCTGTATCCCGAACTGCAGATGCCCGTGCTGCTGCTGTGGGCCGACCGCGACCGCCTGCACCCGCTCGCCGGCGCCGAAGAGGCGCTGCGGCTGCTCCCCGCCGGGCAGCTGCGGGTGCTGTCCGGGACCGGCTTCCTGATCGCCTACGACGACCCCGTCGGCCTCGCGCGGGAGCTTGTCGCGTTCTGCGGGTGAGGGGTCGCAGGGTGCGCGCCACCCCGACGAGTGCGTTATGCGTGTTCTGCGGATAACGTCTGGTCTCGCCACGCGTACGCCGCTGCGGCCGGAGGCCGCTCATCCAAATAAAGACCTCGAACGGCCACACGTCCGGCCAAGGAGACCCGAATGACCGATCAGCAGCTGTGGGGCGGGGAGACCGCCAAGGCCGTCGAGAACTTCCCGATCTCCGGGGAGACGGTGCCGGTCGCCGTGGTGCACTGGCTCGCGCGCATCAAGGGCGCCGCCGCCGCGGTCAACGGGGAGCTCGGGCTGCTCGAGCCGCGCCGCGCCGCGCGCATCGAGCGGGCCGCGGCCGCGATCGCCGCCGGCCGGCACGACTCCCAGTTCCCGATCGACGTCTTTCAGACCGGCTCGGGCACCTCGACCAACACGAACGCCAACGAGGTCATCGCCGCGCTCGCGGGCGAGAGCGTGCACGCCAACGACCACGTCAACATGGGCCAGTCCTCCAACGACGTCTTCCCCTCGGCCGTGCACCTCGCCGCGCTCGAGGTCGCCCAGCGCGAGCTGCTGCCCGCGCTGCGTCTCCTGGAGCGCTCGTTCGCGAAGAAGGCCAAGAGCTTCGAGCACGTGGTGAAGGCCGGTCGCACCCACCTGATGGACGCCGTGCCCGTGACTCTCGGCCAGGAGTTCGGGGGGTATGCCGCCCAGGTGGCGCTCGCCCAGGAGCGCGTGCGCTCCGCGCTCCTCCACGTCGGGCAGATCCCGCTCGGGGGCACCGCCACCGGCACGGGGCTCAACACCCACCCGCGCTTCGCCGAGCGGGTGCGCGCGCGGCTGAGGCGGGAGTCCGGTTTGAAGCAGATCTCAGCGCCGCTCGACCCCTTCGAGGCGCAGGCCTCCCGCGACGCGCTCGTCGAGCTCTCCGGGGCGCTGAAGGTGCTCGCGGTCTCGCTCACCAAGATCGCCGGCGACCTCGCGCTGATGGGCTCCGGCCCGCGCGCGGGCATCGGCGAGCTGTACCTGCCGGAGCTGCAGAAGGGCTCCTCGATCATGCCCGGCAAGGTCAACCCCGTGATCCCCGAGGTCGTGCTGCAGGTGTGCGCGCAGGTGATCGGCAACGACACCGCGATCACGGTCGGCGGGATGCAGGGCCAGTTCGAGCTCAACGTCCGCATCCCCCTGCTTGCGCGCAATCTGCTGCAGTCGCTGCGGCTGCTCTCTGCCGCCTCGCGCGTCTTTGCCGAGAAGTGCGTCGACGGCATCCGCGCCAACCGCGCGGGCACCGACGCCTCCGCGGGGGCCACGCTCGCAGTGGCCACCGCGCTGAACGGGGCGATCGGCTACGACCTCGGGACGGTGATCGTCAAGAAGGCCACCGCTTCCGGGCGGCCTTTGCGCGAGATCGCGCTGGAGGAGGGGGTCGACGCGGAGCTCTACGACGCGACGATCGATCTGCGCCGGATCGCGCGGGGCAACCGGTAGGGGTCTGGCGATGCCCCCGGTAGGGGCCTGGCGCTTGCGCTGAGGAGGCGCCCTCACCGGCAGACTCGCGCGGGGTCCCGCGGCCGGGCAGTTGCCGAATTGCATCTAAGACTCTAGAATTGTCGTTATGTCCGGACGGTATGACACGGTGGTGGCGGCGCCCGCGCAGATCGACTGGTGGCATCAGATCGAGCTGCCCGGCGGGTACGTCACGCCGGGGCCGGATCGCTCCGCCGAGAAGCTGGCATCGCTGCGGCTGCCCGATCTCACGGGCAAGACGGTTTTGGACGTGGGCGCGTTCGACGGCTACTTCTCCTTCGCGGCCGAGCGGCAGGGCGCCTCGCGGGTTGTGGCGCTCGACACCTGTATGTGGCAGCGGCCAGGCGGCAAGGACGGCTTCGAATACGCACGCAGGGCGCTCGACTCGAACGTCGAGAGCGTCGAAGTCGAGGTGCTCGACATCTCCCCGGAGACTGTCGGCCGGTTCGACGTCGTGCTCTTTCTCGGGGTCCTCTACCACATGCGCCATCCGCTGCTGGCGCTCGAACGGATCGCCAGCGTCACCGCGGAGCTGCTCGTGATGGAGACATTGGTGGATCTCACCTTCCTGCGCTCTCCGGCGGCCGCCTTCTATCCGTGGGCGCTGCTCAGGGACGACACCAACTGGTGGGGGCCCAACCGGGCGGCGGTGACGGCGATGCTCGGCAGCGTGGGCTTCGAGCGGGTCGCCGCCTACCCCGCCAAGCGCCTGACCCGGGCGCGGCTGCGAGGCGCGCCGCGCAGAGCTCGGGCCAACACGGGGCTGGCAGCCGCGGCGCCGGCCGGGTCCCGCCTGCGCCTGTTGAGGGATGTGGCCAGGAGCGCTTTGACCCAGAACCGCCTGGTCGCTCACGCCTGGAAGTAGGGGCTCACACCCCGAGGGCCTCACACCCCCGGCAGCGCTTTGAACAGCCGCGCCACGACTCGCTCCGCTGGCTTCGGGTGCCCGGCGTAGTCGAACAGGCCCTTCCCGAGGATCCCTTCGACCAGCTTGATGTGGGGGGCGCTGGCCCGCACCGAGCCCCCGTAGTAGGTGGGGGTGAGAGCGAAGTCGCGCAGCACCCATATGAGCATCCCGCTGAGCGCGGGGTCGGCCTCGTAGAGGGCGATGTGCTGGGTGAGCAGGCGCGTTTGGAAGGCGTACCCGCCGGGGCGCCGCGGACGGTTCAGCGCGTTCGCTTCGGCGCCGAACTCGCTGATGATCTGGACTTTGCCCGCGAACGTCGCGTTCATCGCCGCCAGGCGCCTGCGGATCAGCCCGCGCAGCTGCGCGGTGGTGTCGTGGATGCCCTCGTACCACCCCGAGTAGTCGGTCTCCGACACCGCGTCCACGTCGCGGTACAGCGGCCCCGCGTGGCGCGGAGGGTGCTCCCCCCACACGTCCACCGCGACCATCCGCCCGGGGTCGTAGGCGTGCAGCCATTGGGCCATCGCTTCCACGTACTGCGCCTGCCCCCCGGGGTGGCCGTTGCGGGCCATCTCGTTGGTGAGGTTCCACGCGATGATCGAGGGGTGCAGCTGGTCGGCCTGCGCGGTGGTGCGCACGTCTTCGCGGGCGCGTTCGGCGAGCGCCGGCGTGACGCCGGTCCAGTCGCCGGAGGGGTCGAGGGGGCCGACTCCCTGCCACACCATGATCCCCGCGGCGTCGAGGCGTTCCAGCAGGCTCGCCGGCAGCGGGTGCTGGGTGCGGGCGGCGTTGGCGCCGATCTCCTTCAGCTCTTCCACCAGCGTGTCCTCTTCGGCGGGGCCGAGCGCGTCGCCGTGCCCGGGGGCTTCGGCTTGCAGCGAGGCGCCGTGCAGGGTGAGCGGCTGCCCGTTGAGGTACATCCGCCCCGCCCCCCACGTCAGCTGGCGCAGGCCCACGTGCGCGGTGTAGCTGCTCTCGCCGGGCACCGCGAGCGTGAGTTCGTAGAGGTTGGGGCTTTCCGGCGACCACAACGCCGGCGCGGTGACGGTCGCCGTGGCGCTGATCGTCACGGTCTGTTCGGAGCCCACGAGCTGCGGCGTGAAGCTCACCGGGATCGTCTGGCCCGGGCGGCTGAGTGTGCCTTCGGGGGCGATCGTGCGCGTCGGCCCGTCGTTGCGCACCGCGACGCTCAGCTGCACGGTCGCCTGCGATGGACTGGCATCCCCCCCACCCACGTCCGGCGTGAGCGTCGTTTGGAGCGTGGGGTCCGACAGCTCGCTCGCGCCGAGCTCGCGCACGCTGACCGCGCCGTTGAGGCCGCCGAAGTTGAACCACGCGCGGTGGAAGCCTTCGTGGGTCTGCAGCAGCGGGTCGCGCCAGTCCACGCGCACCACCAGCGTGTGCGGGCCCGCCGCCAGCGTGTCGCGGAGCTCGAAGGGCAGGTAGAAGCCGACGTGGGAGCCCACCGGGCGCCCGTCGATCCACACTTCGGCGAGGTAGTTGGCCGACTGGAAGTCCACCGCGTAGGTCCCCGTGGTGGGCGCGGTGAAGGTGGTGCGATACCACGCGACGGAGCCTTCGTAGCTGGGGATCGCCACTCGCCCTTTGACCGGCACGGGGTTGACCACGTCGGGGACGCTCACCGGCGCGCCCGCGAAGCCCCCGGCGGGCCACCCCCGCAGCAGCCCCAGGTCGTGCGGGTCGCGGCGCAGCGTCCAGCTGGTCAGCGCCACGCGGCCGCCGGGGCCTTCGCCGAGGCCGATCGGGACTGCGCCGAGACCGGTCGGGGCGGTCTGGCCAGTCTGGCCGTCGAGGCCGGCGCTGCTCGTCGGTGCGGCGAGCGCTAACGCCAGCAGGGCGGCTAGGCCCGTGATCGCTCTCTTGCCGGGGACGCCGTTGGACATGCGGCGTCCATTGTGACGGGCTCGGCCAGCATCCCCTCCAGCAGCCGCCGCGCCCCCGCCTTCGCGAGCGGCTCGTTGAGGTTGCCGCACTTGGGGGACTGCACGCAGGAGGGGCAGCCTTTGCGGCACGGGCACTCCGCGATCAGACGGTGGGCGTCGCGGCAGAGCTCCTCGAAGCGCAGGAACGCGGCGCGGGTGAGCCCGACGCCGCCGGGATGGCCGTCGTAGATGAAGATCGTCGGGCCCCCGGTTTGGGGGTGGAGGTTGGTGGAGAGCCCGCCGATGTCCCACCGATCGCACATCGCGATCAGCGGCAGCACCGCGATCTGCGCGTGCTCGGCGGCGTGCAGCGCACCGAGCTCGGTCTCCGGCGCCGGCTCCCCGGCGGGGGCCTCGGCGCGCTCACCGGTGGGCGGGCGGGCATTCAGGGCGTCGGGGTGCAGCATCACGGGGTCGAGCTCGAACCACAGCGCCTGCGTGGAGAAGCTCGTTTGCGGCAGGTCGAGCGTGACGAGGTCGATCTGTCCGTGATCGGAGAGGCGCCGGCGCTGGTAGGCGAGCACGGTGTCGGTGACGGCCACCTCCCCGAAGGAGAGCTTCACGCCGAGTACCTCGCGGCGGTCGAGCACGCGCTCGATCGTGGTGTCGGTCTCGCGCTTGGGCTGCGTGTACCAGTCGCCGTCGAACGGCGCCACCAGCGCGCGGCGGCGGTCGAGGTCGAGCTCCACCACCTCGTAGGAGCGCCCGAGGTGCAGGTAGATCGCGCCCTGGTGCACGGTGGAGTAGGCGCGCGCGGCCTCGGTGGTGCCGAGCAGCTCCCCGGAGGTGCTGTCCACGATCGCGAAGTTGTCGATCGAGGCGGAGCGCAGCGAGACCGCGGCAGCGGGGTACTCCTCGGCGCGGCGGGGGACGTAGGCGGTGTAGGAGACCATCCCGGCCGTCCGCTCCGTCCCGTCCGGCTCGTCCTCGCCGGCCTCCGTTGTGGAGATCGCAGTCCGCCCACCCGCGCGCCGCTTGAGCTGCCGGCGGCGCAGTTGACCCTGGTGGAGGAGCATCTCCGCGTAGGCCTCCCACCGCGGCCCGAGCACCTCTGCGTCCTCCCCCGAGAGCGGCCCCTCGAAGGCGGCGCACAGCAGGTGGGCGAGGTGGATCTGGGGGCTCTCGTGATCGAGGATCGCGGCCTCCACGGGGCGCTCCAGGAACTCGTCGGGGTGGCGGCAGAAGAACTGGTCCAGGGCGTCCTCCCCGGCGATGTACACCGCCAGGCCCCGTCCGCGCCGCCCGGCGCGTCCCCACATCTGGCGCAGCGAGGCGACGGTGCCCGGGAAGGTGACGACCACGGCGGCGTCGAGCTCGCCGATGTCGATCCCGAGCTCCAGCGCGTCGGTGGTGATCACCGCGCGCAGCTCCCCGCGCACGAGGCGGCCCTCGAGCTCGCGCCGCTGTTGGGGGGTGTAGCCGGCGCGGTAGGGGACCACGAGGTCGGCGAGCGCGGGGTCCTCGCGTTCGAGTTGCTCCCGCACGAGTCGGCTGAGCAGCTCGACGCCCTTGCGGGACTTCATGAAGCAGATCGCGCGCGCGCCGTCGCGCACGAGCCGGGCGAGCAGCTCGGCGGCCTCGCCCAGCGCGGAGCGCCGCGCGCCGAGCGCGGCGTCGAGCAGCGGGGGGTTCCACATCGCGATCTGCCGCCGCGGGGCGGGGGAGCCGTCCTCGTCGATCAGCCCGATCCCCTCCAGGCCGGTGAGCCGCTGCGCGAGCTCCAGCGGGTTGGCGATCGTCGCAGAGGCGAGCAGGAAGCGCGGCTCGGTGGCGTACGCTGCGGCGATCCGGCGCAGGCGGCGCAGGACGTTGGCGACGTGCGAGCCGAACACGCCGCGGTACACGTGGGCCTCGTCGACGACGACGACGGCGAGGTTGGCGAAGAATGTGGCCCACGCTTCGTGGTGGGGGAGGATGCCGAGGTGCAGCATGTCGGGGTTGGTGAGCACGACGTTCGCGCGGCGGCGGATCTGAGTGCGGGCCTCGCGGGGGGTGTCGCCGTCGTAGATCGCCGGCCGCAGCCGCTCGCCGAGGCCGAAGCGCTGCAGGGCGCGCGCCTGGTCCTGCGCGAGCGCCTTGGTGGGGTAGAGGTACAGCGCGCGCGCGTGGGGGTCGCGGCAGAGGACGTCGAGGGTGGGGAGGTTGAAGCACAGCGACTTGCCCGAGGCGGTCCCGGTCGTGACGATCAGCGGCCCTTCCCACGCGGCGTGCAGCGCGCGGGCCTGGTGGGAGTACAGCCGCTCGATACCGGCGCGTCCCAGCGCGGCGAGCACCTCGGGGTGCAGCTCCGCGGGGGGGTCCACGAGGGGATCGGAGCCCGCCCGCCCGGAGCCCGCCCGCCCGGTGCGCTGGGACTCGTTCGCCTCGCGCACGAGCCGCCCGTCGGCGCGGCCCTCGTCGAGTAGGGCGCTCCAGGGCTCGATCGTGCGCTCTATCGCCACCGGTTGCGATAGTAGAGGCGATGACGGGCTCGACAGCCGAGCAGTGGGCGCGAGAGCGCACTTTCCACCATTCGCTGTACTCGGTGGAGCGGATCGCGCGCGAGCGCGCGGCGAGCGTGACGGTGTGCCTGCCGGCGAAGGAGTGCGCGGGGACGGTGGGTTCGATCGTGGGGGAGCTGGCCAAGCTGCGAGAGGCGGGGGCGATCGACGAGGTGGTAGTGGTCGACGCGGCCTCGCGCGACGGGACGGCGGCGGTGGCGCGGCGGGCGGGGGCGACGGTGCACCAGGAGGCGGAGCTGCTGCCCCAGTGGGGGCCGGTGCTGGGCAAGGGAGACGCGATGTGGCGCGCGTTGTCGGTGACGGAGGGGGACGTGGTGTGTTACCTGGACGCCGACACGGAGGGCTTCTCGGCCCACTTCGCGACGGGCCTGCTCGGCCCGTTGGTGTGCGAGCGAGGGGTGGAGCTCGTGAAGGCGTTTTACCGGCGCCCGTTCGCGCAGGGCGGGGTGGCGGTGGCGGAGGGCGGCGGGCGCGTGAACCACCTGACGGCGCGCCCCGCGCTGGCGCTGTTCTATCCGGATCTAGCCGAGGTGCGCCAGCCGCTCGCGGGCGAGGTGGCGGCGCGGCGGGAGCTGCTAGAGCGTGTGCCGTTCGCGACCGGCTACGGGGTGGAGGTCGCGATGCTGATCGACGTGTGGCGGGAGGTGGGCCTGGAGGGGATCGCGCAGGTGGACCTCGAGGTGCACCGCAACCGCAACCAGCCGCTGCAGGCGCTCGCCCCGATGGCGTACACGGTGCTCGCGACGATCGCGCGGCGCGTGGAGCGCGAGGGGCGCCTCACCGGCCTTGCGTGCGAGCCCGCACCCGAGCGCCCGCCGCTTGGAAGCGTGAGGGTCGCCTGAGCCGTGGCGCGGGAGCGGAGCGTGGGCAGGGGCCGGGGGTGGAGGGTGGCCGGCGGCTGGGAATGGAGGGTGGCCGGGGGCCGGGAGTGGAGGGCCCCCGGGGGCCGGGAGCGGAGCGTGGGCAGGGGCGTGCGGCCGTGAGCGTGCGCTGCCTGTACCTCGACCTCGACAGCACGCTGCTGGGGAAGGGCGCCTCGTTGCTGCACGACGGCGAGGGGGAGGTGACGATCGAGGGGGTGCGCGCGGTGCAGGCGTGCCTGCGGGCGGGGGTGGAGGTGGTGCTGATGTCGGGCCGCCGCAAGGCGCAGCTGGCGGAGGACGCGCGCCTCTTGGGCCAGAGCTCCTACATCTACGAGACGGGGGCGTGCGTGGTGCTCGACGGGGAGGAGCACTGGCTGACCGGCGACATGCGCCCGGGGGATCTGACAATCGCCCAGCAGATCGAGCGCTCGGGGGCGCCCGCCCTGCTGCTGGAGCACTACGCCGGGCGCCTGGAGTACCACGACCCGTGGCACACCGAGCGCGAGGTGTCGCACCTGTTCCGGGGCATGGTGGACGCGCGGGAGGCCAACGGGGTGCTCGCCGAGCACGGCTGCGAGGGCCTGCGGCTGGTGGACAACGGCGTTGTGAACCGGCGCTCCCCGGCGCTCGCGGCACTGCCCCAGGTGCGCGGCTACCACCTCGTGCCGGCGGGCGCCTCGAAGGCGGCGGCCGTCGCCTTCCACCGCCGCGCGCGGGGGTACGCACGCGCGGAGACCTTCGCGGTGGGAGACTCGCGCGAGGACCTCGCGAGCGCGGAGCACGTGCGGACCTTCTGGCTGGTGGCCAACGCGGCCGCGCGCGACCCCACGATCCGGGAGGCGCTCGCCGAGCACGAGAACGTGCGCGTGTGCGAGGCGGCCCACGGCGCGGGGGTGTACGAGGCCGTAGTGAGCACGTTGATGGAGGGGTGAGGGGAGGGGATCGTCCGCGCGGGCGAGCTCGGCAACCGGCGCACGGGCGCGGGGCCTCCGTGCCCCGCATCGACGGCGTGGGTCCTGCCCCGGGTCCTGCGTCGACGGCGTGGGTCCTGCCCCGTGCCCCGCGTCGACAGCGTGGGTCATGCCCCGGGTCCTGCGTGGGCGCCTACGAGTCGATGATGCCTGCGCGCTTCTCCTCCTCGTAGAGGCGTTCGACGACGAACTCCTTCAGCAGGGTCTGGTAGCCGGTGTTGTGGAGGGTGGCGAGCGTCTTGAGTCGCCTGAGGGTGAGCTGGTCGAAGCGGATCGCGATCGGCGTGGTGCGGCCGGGGCGGATGGTGTCCTGCATCTTGAGGATCTTCTCGCGCCGGCGCTCCTGCTCGGCGAATTCATCGGGGTCCAGCTTCAGGCCGAAGGTGGGGTCGACTTCGCCCTCCTTCCTCGGCCTCGATTGACCGTTGGCTGGCATGTGGTCGTCGCCTCTCTCTCGATGTGTGTGGGTGTGTGGTGTGTGGGGTGTGGGGTGTGTGTGTATGGGGTGTGTGTATGGGGTGTGGGTGTGGGGTGTGGGTGTGGGGTGTGGGTGTGGGGGTTTGCTGGGAAGGGATGCGATTGTAGATACTGAGCTAATACTATAGATGTACGGGCGTGGGTGTTAGTATGTTCTTTTGGACGCGCGTCTCTCGATGGTATCTACATCATTAATACCATAGGGGCACGCACTCCAAAAAGAAGAACACACATCACGCCCCTCCTCCCCTCTCTGTGCGCCGATGGCTGCGCCTCTCCGCGAACACGGGGGTCGTGGTCGAGAGAGGGGTGCTATGGCCAGGACGACCGTCGCCACACCCGCCGCCAGAAGCCCGGTCGCGGACGGCGCCGCCAGCGAGCCGGCGGGGGGACTGTGGCGCGCACCAGCGCGACCCACTCCTCCAGCGGCAGCTCCCCGGAGATCAGCTGGCCGAGGGCGCTCGTGACCACCGCCTGCCCGCCCGACTGCTCCAATGCGCGCGCCAGCAGCGGCACCGACTCGAGCGCCTCCACCGCCTGGCCGATGCGGGCGGGGATCTCCGCGGCGGGGACCCCTGCCGCGAGCAGCTCGCCCGCGCGGCGGTTGCGGCTCTCGGGCGCCAGCGCCGTGGCCACCAGGTCGCCGGCGCCCGCCAGGCCGATCATCGACTCCGGCCGCGCCCCCATCCCCTCCGCGTAGCGCCACACCTCCGCGAAGATGTGCCCTGCCGCGGCTCCCGCGGCGTTGAGACCCTGCGCTTCGGTGGCCCCCGCGGCGAGCGCCGCCGCGTTCTTGGCGGCTCCCGCCAGCTCCACCCCGAGCGGGTCGTTGGAGCGCTCGCACACCACGCCCGCGCGCGTGAACACCTGTGCGAGCTGGCGCGCGAGCTCCTCGTCGTGGGAGGCCGCCACCAGCCCCGCGCCGGCGTGCACCATCTCCTGCGCGTGCGCCGGCCCGCCCAGGCACGCCACGCGGTCGGCGCCGAACGCCGCGCTGAGGATGCTCGTCGGTGGCGCACCGTCCGGCGGGACGAGGCCCTTCGCCACCGACACGACCGCCGTGCGGCGCCCCAGGCCGGCGTCTCGCAGCCCCGCGATCACCCCGCCGAGTACCTGCGAGGGGACCGCTAAGAGCACGTAGTCCGCGCGCGCCACGCCCTCCGCGGCCGGCTCGATGCGCA
The DNA here is from genome assembly GCA_963715925.1 of uncultured Solirubrobacterales bacterium. Lineage (GTDB taxonomy): Bacteria > Actinomycetota > Thermoleophilia > Solirubrobacterales > Solirubrobacteraceae > Palsa-744. Next base: position 1,864,744 of record OY970282.1, read on the forward strand.
GCTGCGCCGGCAGCTCCACGCCCGGCAGGTACACGCGGTTCTCGCGCTCGTCATGCAGCCGCCGCGCCTGCTCGACGGTGCGCGCCTGTAGCGTCGTGCGCAGGCCTCCGCGCGCCAGCACCACCGCGAGTGCGGTCCCGAACGACCCCGCCCCGATCACCGTCGCCCGCTTCGCCCCCGGGGTCGGCAGCGAGCGCGCACGGGTCGGGGTAGACTCGGTCACGCTACACCAGCCCCGCTAGCTTTTCGCCCGCTTTTCCCAGCGCCCGTGTGTTGCACGCCACCAAGATGACCTGCAGGTCCAGGATCCGCGCGTCGAAGGGATTCAGGTCGTTCGCGGCGGTCACCGCGTACGCCGGAACCCCCGCCTGACGCGCCCGCGTGGCGATCTCGAACGTCGCGCTGCCCAGCAACGTGCGCTCGTCCAGGCGCCCTGCGCCCACCACCACCGCCCGGGCCGACCGCATCCGCGCATCGAAGCCCAGCGCGTCCAGCAGCTCCCGCACGTCTCTCTGCCGCTCCCCCTCCGCGGGCTCGATCGGGCACAGATCGACCTCCAACGAGCGATCGCCCGCCTTCAGTCCCCGCCCGATCGCGGCACCTGCGCGCTCCGCGCTCAATCCCTCGCCAAAGGACTCCACTGCTATGAGCGCCGTCCTCGAGGTCACGGTCAGGCATCCTTACAGGCATGGCCGATGAGCCCAAGCACCTGAGGACCGAAGCGCAGGAGCCGGCGGCGCCGAAGCCCCGCAGGCGCGTGGCGGCCGCGGAGAAGGAGTACGTCACCGTCGAGGCCGCCGGGCACGAGCTGCGGGTCTCCAGTCCCGGCAAGCTCTACTTCCCCGAGCCCGGCCTCACCAAGCTCGACCTGATCGGCTACTACGTCGAGTGCCACGAGGCCGTGCTCGTGCACCTGCATGAGCGCCCCACCGTGATGAAGCGCTGGGTCGACGGTGTCGCGGGCAAGCCCTTCTTCCAGAAGCGCGTTCCCGACCACGCCCCCGAGTGGCTGCAAACCACGGTCGTGAAGTTCCCCAGCGGGCGCACCGCCCGCGAGCTCGTGGTCAACGACGCCGCGCACCTGGTGTGGGGCGTCAACCTCGGGGTGATCGACTGGAACCCGTGGCCCGTGCGTCGCGCCGACCTCGACCACCCCGACGAGCTGCGCATCGACCTCGACCCCGAGCCCGACGTCCCCTTCGCGCAGGTCCGCCAGGTGACGCTCGGGGTACGCGAGGTGCTCGAGGCACATGGGCTGCGCGGCTTCCCCAAGACCTCCGGCTCGCGCGGGATGCACGTGTTTGTGCGGGTCTCCCCGGACCGCACCTTCCACGAGGTGCGCCGCGCCGCGCTCGCGCTCGCGCGCGAGGTCGAGCGGCGGATGCCCGGGCTCGCGACCACCCGCTGGTGGAAGGAGCAGCGCGAGGGGGTCTTCATCGACTACAACCAAAACGCGCGCGACCGCACCGTCGCCTCCGCCTACTCCGTGCGCGCCGTCCCCGACGCTCGCGTCTCCTGTCCGCTCGCGTGGGAGGAGGTGCCCGACGTCGAGCCCGCCGAGCTGCGCCTCGACACCGTCCCCGCCCGCCTGCGCCTCCGCGGCGACCCCGCCGCCGCCATCGACCGCCACCCCGGCTCCCTGGACTCGCTGCTCGAGCTCGCCGACCGCGACGAGCACGAGGGCCTCGGCGACGCCCCTTGGCCGCCCCACTTCCGCAAGCAGCGCGGCGAGCCGCGGCGCGTGCAGCCCTCGCGCGCGCGGGAGCAGCAATGACGCTGCCGCTCACCCCACCGCTCAAGCCGCAGCTCGCGCTCTCCCGCCGGGAGCTTCCGACGGGCGAGGTGTACCTGTACGAGATCAAGCTCGACGGCTTCCGCTGCCTCGCGTTCGTGGACGGGGATGAGCTCTTCCTGCAGTCCCGCAACGGCCGGCCCCTGGGGCGCTACTTCCCCGAGCTGCGGTTCCCCCCCGGGCGCTACGTGCTCGACGGGGAGATCGTCGTGCGCGCCTCAGAGGGTGGCGCAGCCGGCCGGCAGACGAGCCGGGGCCCTCTTCCTTACTGGTCCGGGCGCGAGGACTTCGACGCGCTCGGGCAGCGCGTCCACCCCGCCGAGTCGCGCATCCGGCTGCTCTCCGCGGAGACCCCCGCGGTGTACGTCGCGTTCGACCTGCTCGCGCGCGAGGACGAGTCGCTGCTCGCCAGTCCGCTCGCCGAGCGTCGCGCCGCGCTCGAGGCGCTGCTCGCGGAGAGGCGTTTCAAGGGCGCGCCCGTGGAGCTGATGCCCACCGCCGACACCCCCGAGGAGGCCGAGCGCTGGCTGCGCGAGGCGGAGGGCGCGATGGCCAAGGAGCGCTTTGCTCCCTACCGCCCCGGGGAGCGCCGCGGGATGTTCAAGGTCAAGCGCACCCGCACCACCGACGCGGTCGTCGTGGGGTGGCGGCCCGGCAAGGAGCCCGACACCGTGGGCGCCCTGATCCTCGGCCTCTACGACGGCGAGCACCTGCGCGTCGTCGGGCACTGCTCCGGCCTCACCGCCGCCGAGAAGCGCCGCCTCGTCGGCTTTCTTGCCCCGTACGAGACGGGCGAGCGCGGCTCCGCCGACCCCAGCCGCTGGAGCTCCGGGCGAGACCTCGAGTGGGTCGCCCTGCGCCCCGAGCTGGTCGTCGAGATCGACTTCGACCACGTCACCGCCGGGCGCATCCGCCACGGCGCCAAGCTCCGCCGCTGGCGCGAGGACAAGGACCCGCGGCAGTGCACGTTCGACCAGCTCTCCCTCTGAGAGCCGTCGCGGACCCTCCGAGCGGACACTCCGCGAGCGCGCGGTGAGCAGTGGGGAGACCGCTCCCGCCCCGGCGTGGCTGCTCCACTAGCATCGTCGCTGAGATGACAGGCGACACGGCGACCGTGGGGGAGGAGGAGTACCTCCAGATCCTCTTCTGGCTTCAGGAGGCCGGGCTGCCGATGACCGGCGCCAACGTCGCTCGCGCGATGCAGCTCTCCGCCCCCACCGTCCACGAGATGGTCGGGCGCCTGGAACGCGACGGCTACATCACCCGCGGCCAGAGCCGTGCGATCGCCTTCACCGCCGAAGGTGCCGAGCAGGCCGAGAGCATCGTGCGCCGCCACCGCCTGATCGAGCGCTTTCTCACCGACATCCTGGGCGTCCCCTGGGACGAGGTCCACGAGGAGGCCGAGCGCCTCGAGCACGCCATGTCCCCGGTGCTCGAACAGCGGATGCTCGCCGCGATCGGCGACGCCACCACTTGCCCCCACGGCCACCCGATCGTCGCCGGCGCCCGCGAAGCGGGCGTGCCCCTCGCCGACGTCGAGATCGGCGCCGCCGTGCGCGTGCTGCGCTTCGAGAACGAGGCCGAGGACCTCCTGCACTACCTCAAGGACTCCGGCCTCGAACCCGGCCTGGAGGGCACCCTCGCCGTTCACGACCGCCGCGAGGTCGTCGTGCAGAGCGCAGACGGCCGCCGCTGCGCCGTCACCCCGAGCGTTGCCGAGACCGTCTCCGTGGCCGCCGACCCCTCCCCGCCGTCGCGCACCGCGCTGCCGGAGCAACTGGTGCTGGGGCAGCAAAGGTATGGCAAGTGAGCGGCTATGCCGCTGCGGCTTGCAGCGACCGCACGGCGGCGGCCAGCCGCGCGACGCCCTCCTCGATCTCCTGCGGCGTGACGCCGGAGTAGGCGAGGCGCAAGGTGTTCTCGCCGCCCTCCATCAGGAAGTCGGTGCCCTTCACGAACGCTACCCCGAGCTCCGCGGCCGCGCGGTGCAGGGCGTGAACGTCGGTACCCTCGGGCAACGTCACCCACATGAAGTAGCCGCCCTCGGGCGTTACGAACTCGGCCTCGGGCAGCTCGCCGCGCAGCGCTGTCTCGAGCGTGCGTGCGCGCTTGGCGAGGGCCGTCCTGACCGTCTCGATCGAGCGCTCCAGTGCGCCCGAGGCGCAGAACTCGTACACGATCGACTGCGCCACCATGTTGGGGGAGATGTAGGTGTTGGTCGCGAGCTTCGTGATCGCCGCGATCAGCTCGGGCGGCCCCACCAGGTAGCCGACGCGGATGCCGGGGCACACCGTCTTCGAGAACGACGAGGCGTACACCACGCGCTCAGGGTCCATCGAGAGCATCGTGGGCAGCTTCTCGCCGCTGAAGCGCAGCTCCACGTAGGGGTCGTCCTCGAACACCGTGAAGCCGTGCGCCGCCGCGAGCGCGAGCAGGGCGCGGCGGCGGGCCGGTGCGAGCGTGTAGCCCGCGGGGTTCTGGAAGTTGGGGATGATGTGGGCGAGCTTCGGGTGCACCGCCGGGGTGGGCGGGGTGGGCGGGGTGGGCGGGTCTCCAAGTCCATCGCCGAGCAGGACAGCGAGCGCGTCCGTGTCGATGCCGTCCGGCAGCAGCTCCACCTGGTGCACGCGCGCGCCCCGCTGGCGCAGCGAGAGCAGCGTGCGGTCGTAGGTGGGGCGCTCCACCACCACGTCGTCCCCATCCTCGACGAGGTGCTCGAACAAGAACGCATCCGCTTGCATCGACCCGTTCGTGACAAGCACCCGCTCCGGCTCCACCCCATGGCGCTCGGCGATCCACGCCCGCAGCCGCGGGTAACCCACTGCGGTTCCGTACGCCGTCGTGCCCGCCGGGTCGTTCGCCAGCGCGCGCGCGGCCGCCTCACGCAGGCCCTCGACGTCGATGATGTCGAGCGAGGGGGCGCCGCGGGCGAAGGAGATCGTGGAGTCCGCCACGCCGCGAAGCTTAGCCAACCAACTCCCCTTTCCCCGCGCCGTCGAGGGGCCGGGGTCCCGCGCGAGGCTCAGCCGTCGTCGAACGTCAGCAACAGGCGCCCGTCGGCGACCTCGCGGACGTTGAAATCGGTCTCCGCGGCGCGGCGCAGCTCCGCCACCAGCGCCACGGGGGCCGCCAACCGCAGGTCGACCACCGCGTGGCTCGCCTCGAAGCGGCGCACTGACGCCTCGCTCACGTGGGGCAGGCTCGCCAGCCGTCGCTCGAACGCGCTCAGCGAGGCGATGTCGTAGAACGGGCCCACCCCCAGTTCCACGCGACCTTCGAACAGGGTCTCCTCTCGAGCTGCCGGCGCGTTGGCAGGCGGCGCGTCGACAGGCGGCGTGTGGACAGGCGCTGTGGGAGCAGGCGGCGTGTAGGCAGCCGGCTGGGGGTCGGGTGAGGTCTCGGAGGACGTGAGGGAGGCGGGCGGTGCAGACGCGGAGGTGAGCCCCGTCATCACCCGGCTGAGCAGCGCGTCGTACTCTGCCGCCAGGTCCCTGGCGAAGCGCTCCAACCGATCGCGGAAGCGCCGCAGCTCCGCGAGGCTCGCGAGCTGCGCTTCGCTCGGGCGCGGACGCTCCCCCGGCTCGGGCGCCGGCTGCGGCAGGCGCTCCCCGCGCGGCTCGCTCGGCTTGTGCGGCTCGTTCCCCGTGTACGGCTCGCTCCCCGTACGCAGCTCGCTCAGCGGGCGCGGTTCACTCCCCACGGCCGGCTCGCTGAGGCCGGCCGGCTCCCGCGAGATCTGTGGCCGCGCGGACTCGAGGGGCCTTACGAACTTGACCGGCTGCCCCGATCCGGCGGGCTCGAGCGGCGTCGGGGGCTCGAGCGGCGCCAGGGGCTCGAGCGGCGCCAGGGGCTTGATCGGCGTCGGCGGCTCGAGCGCCTCGTCCACCAGCCGCCCGCTCGGTGGTGTCGGTGCCTCCCCTGCCACCGGCGTGGTGTCCGGCGCGGCGTGCTCGCTGGTGAGCTCGCGGCGCCTGCCGATCGAAGTCAACTCTCGCTCGAGCTCCCGCAACTTGCGCTCCAGCTCCGCGAGCGTGCCCGTCACGTCGCCGGTCTGCTGGGGCACGGCATCGCCGGGCGCGCTAGGTCCATTGGCGAACGTGTCGGTCATCGGTGTCCAGGGAGAGGGCTTGTTACTCCATCCTACTCGGGCCGGATCGGCGACCACACGAGCCTTGGGCCGCATCTTGCGCCACCGTTGACGGAGCAGCTAGCCGCGCAGGATCTGCACGGCTAGCTCGGCCACCTCGGTGGGGGTGCGTCCCACGCGCACGCCCTGCTCCTCGAGCGCCTGCGCCTTGGCGGCCGCCGTCCCCGAGGTGCCCGACACGATCGCCCCGGCGTGGCCCATCTGCTTGCCCGCCGGCGCCGTGAATCCCGCGATGTAGGCGACCACCGGCTTGGTGACGTGCTCGGCGATGTACTGTGCCGCCTCCTCCTCCGCCGAGCCGCCGATCTCCCCGGCCAGCACGATCAGCTCGGTCTCCGCGTCGGCCTGGAAGAGCGCGAGGATGTCCACGAACGAGGAGCCCGGCACCGGGTCCCCGCCGATCCCCACGATCGAGCTGTTGCCGAAGCCCGCCTGGGCGATCTCGTTGCCGATCTGGTAGGTCAACGTGCCCGAGCGCGACACCACGCCCACGTTGCCCTCGCGAAAGAACGACGCCGGGATGATGCCCACGTTGGCCTTCCCCGGGGAGAGGATCCCCGGGCAGTTGGGGCCCACCAGGCGCGTGCTCGGATGGTCGCGCTTCAGCGTGTTGTACACCCGCAGCTCGTCGTGCGCCGGGATCCCCTCGGTGATCGCGATCACCAACTCCACCCCCGCCGCCGCGGCCTCCAGGATCGCGTCGGCCGCGAACCGTGGGGGGACGAAGATCATCGCCGTGTTCGGTTCTGTCGCCTGCGCGGCCTCCGCCCAGCTGTCGAACACCGGGATGCCCTCCACGTCCTGACCGCCCTTGCCCGGGGTGACCCCGCCCACCACTTTGGTGCCGTAGCGCCGGTTGTTCAGCGTGTGGAAGGAGCCCTCCCGGCCGGTGATCCCGGCGACCGCCAGGCGTGTGTCCCTGTCGACTAGGACGGCCATCAGCTTTGCCCCTTCGCCAACGCCACGACCTTCTCCGCCGCCTCGTTCATCGTGGCGGCCGGGTGCACGTTGGGCAGCGCGGCGTCGCTCAGCAACTCGCGTCCCTGCTTGTCGTTGGTGCCGTCGAGGCGCACCACGAAGGGAATGTCCCTCCCGCCCGCCCCGATCTCACCGAACGCGGCGATCAACCCCTTCGCGACCTCGTCGCAGCGGGTAATCCCGCCGAAGATATTGAACAACACGGCCTTCACGCAAACGTTTGAGAGGATCAGCTCAACCGCCTGCTTGATCTTGGCTGCGTCCGAGCCCCCGCCCGCGTCGAGGAAGTTGGCGGGGTGCCCCCCCGCCTGGGCGACCACGTCGAGCGTCGACATCACGAGCCCCGCCCCGTTGCCGAGGATGCCGATGTCCCCGTCGAGCGCCACGTACTGCACGCCCTGCTCTTTGGCGCGGCGCTCGATCGGGTCCTCGTTCTCCACGTCGGAGAGCCCCTGGTTCTCCGGATGGCGGTAGAGCGCATTGCCATCCAGCGACACCTTCGCGTCGAGCGCTTTGACCTCGCGTTCCGGGGTCACGATCAGCGGGTTGATCTCCGCGAGGGTCGCGTCCTCTGCGATCCACACCTCGTACAGCGCCACCAGCGCGTCCGCGACGCCCGCTATCACGTCGGCGTCCGCCCCGCCGTCGGTGGCGATCTTCACGGCCTCTGCCCGCGTGAGGCCCGCCAGCGCGTCGACGTGGTGGCGCACCAGCCGCTCCGGGTGGGTCTCGGCGACCTCTTCGATGTCCACGCCGCCTTCCGTGCTGAACATCACCAGCGGCTGCTTGGCCGAGCGGTCGAGCAGCACCGATGCGTAGTACTCGCTCGCGATGTCGCTCGCGTGCTCGATCCACAGCTTGCGCACGGTATGCCCGTGGATGTCCATGCCGAGGATGTTGCCCGCGTGCTCGCGGGCCTGCGCCTCGTCGTCGGCGAGCTTGACACCACCCGCCTTGCCGCGCCCCCCGATCAGCACCTGCGCCTTGACCACCACCGGGTAGCCGATCTCGGCGGCGGCGGCCACCGCGTCCGCGACGGTCGTGACCGCCCTCCCGGGCGACACCGCCAATCCGTGACGGGCAAACAGCTGCTTGCCCTGGTACTCGAGCAGGTCCATTGCGGCGCGGGACTCTATTGAAAAGCGGGCTGACCGCGCGGCGATCCCGCCGCAGGGCATAATGCCGCGCGATGCCTCTCCCAAAGAACGTCACCTTTGTCACATTCGACGTGTACGGCACCCTGATCGATTGGGAGACCGGCATTTACGAGGCCTTCGCCAAGGAGGCCACGCGCGATGGGATCACGCTCGACCGCGCCGAGCTGCTCGCGCTCTTCCATGAGATCTCACGCGAAATCGAGGCCGGCTCATACGAGCTCTACGCCGAGGTCCTGCGGCGCACGGCGCTGGAGATCGCCAAACGCCTCGACTGGCCGCTGGAAACCTCGCGTTCGGGCTTCCTGCCCGACTCGGTGCAGCGCTGGAAGCCCTTCAAGGAGACCGCCACCCAACTGCAGAAGCTCGCCAAGAAGCACAAACTCGGCCTGCTCTCCAACATCGACGACAAGCTGCTCGGCCAGACTCGCCGTCACATCGCGACCGACTTCGACCTCGTCGTCACCGCCCAGCAGGTGCGCTCCTACAAGCCCGACCTCGCCCACTTCACCGAGTGCGCCCGGCGCGTCGGCGGCAAGAAGGGGTGGGTGCACGTCGCCTCCAGCCACCACCACGACGTGGAGCCCTGCCTCAAGCAGCGCGTCCCGGTGATCTGGGTCAACCGCAACAAGGAGACGTTGGACCCCTCCCAAAAGAAGCCCACCGCCGAGGTCCCCAACCTGCGCGAGGCCGCCAAGCTCCTAGGCATCGCCTGAGCTCCCGTGCGGGTGCGCGCGCTGCACCCGGACGTGTTGATCGCCACCAGCGCGATCTGGCAGACCAACTGCTCGGTGGTGCGCGGTGGCGAGGAGGTGTTTCTCGTGGATTCGCCGGTCCTGCCGGACGAGCTCGACGCTCTGCCTGCGCTGCTCGAACAGGCCCGGTTCCCCGTCCCCAGTGGTCTGCTCGCCACCCACGGCGACTGGGACCACCTGCTGGGCCGGCTCGCCTTCGGAGGGGTGGCGCTGGGTTGCGCGCAGAGCACGGCGCAGCGGATGCGCGCCGCGCCGGGAGAGGCTCAGCGCGAGCTGCGCGCATTCGACGAGGAGTACTTGATCGAGCGCCCCCGGCCGCTGGCTCTGGGTGCGCTCCAGGCGCTGCCCGTACCCGGGCGCTGCGGGATCGGCGAGCTCGAGCTTGAGCTGCACCCCGCCGAGGGCCACACCGAGGATGGGATGGCGATCTGGGTTCCGTGGGCGCGCGTGCTGCTCGCGGGGGATTACCTGTCGAGCGTCGAGATCCCCACGCTGGGCGACACCGCGGGTGCGCTGCGCTCCTACACCGCGACCCTCAAGCGGCTGCGACCGCTTGTGGGAAGCGCCCTGCACGTCGTCCCCGGCCACGGGCCGGCGCTCGACGGCGAGCGTGCGCTCGCCGTGCTGGAGGAGGACCTCGCCTACCTGCGGGCGCTCGGCGAGCGCGGCGCCGAGGCCGAGCTCCCCTCCCGGCGGCGCACACCATTCCAGCGGCGCCTGCACGGTGAGAACGCAGCGCGAGCTCAGCCGTAGTAGCGGGAGATGACCAGCAGCTGGCTGAAGACGTCGTGGGCCAGGATCAGGGTGACGATCAGCGCTCCCGCGACCGGCCCCCACCGCCGGCCGGCGCCGCGCGCGGCCAGCGCTAGCACGGCGCCCCACAGCACGAGCAACGGCAGCAGGTAGCGGGGCTCGGCGTACTCGGAGGGCACGTGGTTGATGTAATCGTCTGCCCCGATCGTGACCAGCAAACCCAGGCTGATCGCCAGATACACGGCGACCTCGACGAGGCGGCTTCGCAGTGCGCCGCGGTATGCGAAGAGCGCGCGCGCGAAGAGCGCGGCGATCAGCCCCGCCGGAACGAGCGCGGCGTTGTAGACCGAGCTTGGAAAGGTTGTGTCCAGCCAGCCGTACAGCCCGATCAGCCCGTTGAACCACAGCACGCGGGTCGTGAGGAAGCCGTGGAAGTAGGCGCTCATGCCGGGCAGCCGCGGCAGGTAGAACTGCCATATGTAGCTGGCCTCTTCGAAGATCGACCCACGTTTGCCGTTCAGCGCGACGACGTTACCGACCGCGCTGACCCCGGGGCGGCCCGAGAGTACGTTGACGAAGATATCCACCAGGATCGGAGTGGCCCCGACGGCCACGGCGATCCCGAGCGCGCGGTAGGCGGCCGGCCTGGACCTGCGCGCCTCGCGGATGCACAGCGCGAGGAGCCCGAGGATCGCGCCGGGCAGCAGGCTGAGGAAAGTGAGCTTGGTCATGAAGCCGATCGCGAGCACCGCACCGATGGCGAGGGCGAGCCCCGGTGTGAGCCCTCCTCGGAAGCCCCGCGCCAGGCAGTAGAAGAGCGCGGCCGAGACGGCGAACAGCAGCGCGTCGGGGTTGACCGCGCCCGACATCAGCCCGAGCAGCGGCGTCAGCGCGACGCCGAGACCGCCGACCGTCCACGCCCACGGCGCTCCCGGGAGCGCCTCGCGCAGGAACAGGTACGCGAACAGCGCCGTGAGGCCGCCCATCAGGGCGGAGAGCAGGCGCATCAGCGCGAGCTGGTCGAGCATGGTGCCCAACGACGCGAGCTTGTAGGGGATCGTCTCGAGGGCGTAGTACAGCGGCGGCTGCGAGGTGGCCACTCCTGCCTGCGGCGACCCCGTGCGCGAGAGCGGTTCGGCGAGCGTGTGTTCCAGCGTGTGCTGCTCGGCCGGCGTGGAGATCGTCCCCACACTTGGGTTGAACCGAACATTCTTGGTGTGCAGGGCGCCCAGCACGGCATGCTCGGCGGGTGGAAATATTTCTTCTGTGCCTGACGGCAGGCGCCCGGTTTCGGCGAGGCGCTGCACGTAGGCGAAGTGGGAGGGTTCGTCGGGCACCTCGAACGGGGGGGAGACCACCGACCAGCACGCCGCGTTGAGGAACGCCACCAGCGCACACACCCACGCCGCTCTGGGGACACGGCGGAGCCTCGCCGACAGCTCGGCGCCGAGCGATCGGCCGCTGCCGACCCTCCGCCCACGCGCGGGCGCGCGCCGCGCGCCGAGGGCGCTGCTCGGGGAGGCCCTCCGCTCTGCGGCGGGCGCCCCGGCGCCCCGCAAGCGCTCGGACTCGCGCTTCGTACGCTCCACGGCCGTCTCGACCCTGCCGGGCTTGCGCTTCGCGCCCCCGCCCCCGGCGGCGCGCCGGCTCATGTCAGTTCCTTGACGACGAGCCAGGAGGAGACCGCGACGAGCGCGAGGGCGAGCGCCCCCACGAGCAGGGCGTTCCAAATGCCGCCGGCCGCGTGGCCGAGACCCATGCGCCTGATCGTCGAGGCGGCCGAGGACCACCACGAGCGGTGGCTCGGGCGCAGGTATTCGACTCCGATTCTGCCGGGCAGCGGCCCTTCGCTGGAGCTCGCCGCGACGGCGGGGCGCGCCAGCCATCCCCGCAACGTGACGAGCCCGTTTATGGAGTTGAACGCGAAGCACACCTTCACCGGGGCGGCGGCGCGGGCCACGGGACTCACCGGGACCGTCACCAAGCCGCTCGACCACCCCGCGGGGTAGGCGCCCTGTGTGAGCACGCGCGCGCCCGAGAACACCTGCACCGTTACCCTCGGGCCGAGCGCGGCGAGCAGCGCCAGGCGGATCGCCGAGGTGCCCCGCGGCAGCGCTTCCTCAGCCTGGCAGGCGCGCGCCGGCTGGTTGGTGCTCACAAGCCCGCCGGCCGTGGCGGAGTCCCCGCGGGCGACCGTGAGCGGCGCGTGCGACAACGTTGCCACGAACGCCGCTGCGATGACCGCCAGCCCCACCGCTAGCGCGATCCGGATACGCACGCCGGAGACTGTGGTCGATCGCGATGCGCTCATCAAATCCCCCGGCGCAAACCTGGCGCTGGAAGGGATTGCGGCGGACCGTGTGTCTCCGACTGGCTAGCTCCGGGCCCTGGGCGCCGCGGCCAGCCTTCAGCCGTAGTAGCGGGAGATGACCAGCAGCTGGCTGAAGACGTCGTGGGCCATGACGAGGGTGACGATCAGCACTCCCGCGACCGGCCCCCACCGCCGGCCGGCGCCGCGCGCGGCCAGCGCCAACACGGCGCCCCACAGCGCAAGCATCGGCAGCACGTAGCGGGGCTCGACGTACTCCCCGGGCAGCTTGCCGTTGTAGTCGCCGGCGCCGATGGTGAACAGCACCCCGAGGCTCATTGTCAGGTAGACGACCACCTCGATCACGCGGCTGCGCAGTGCCGCCCGGGAGATGAAAAGCGCGCGTGTGAAGAGCACGGCGATCACTCCCGCCGGGATCAGCGCGGCGTTGTAGACCCACCGTGGGAACCGCGTGTCCAGCCAGCCGTAGTTCCCCACCAGGTCGTCGAACCAGTACACGCGCGTGGTGAGGAAGCCGTGGAAGTAGGACCCCATGCCTGGTAGCCGTGGAAGGTAAAGCTGCCAGATGTAGCTGAGCTCGTTGAAGATCGATCCGCCCCTGCCGTTGGACGCGACGGAGCCGGTGATCGCAACGATCGAGGTCCGGCCCAGGAGCAGGTTGATAATGGTGTACAGCAGGGCCGGACTTGCTCCCACCGCGAGTACGAGCCCGATGCGGCGGCAGGCGGTCCGCCAGGACGTGCGCGCCTCGCGGAGGCCGAGCACCAGCAGGCCGAGCAACGCCCCGGGCAGCAAGCAGAGGAAGGTGAGCTTCGTCAGGTAGCCGACGGCGAGCACCGCGCCGAACGCGATCGCGAACCGCGGTGTGAGTCCCCGCCGGAAGCCCCGCGCCAGGCAGTAGAAGAGCGCCGCCGAGACGGCGAACAGCAGCGCGTCGGGGTTGACCGCGCCCGACATGACTCCGAGCAGCGGCGCCAGCGCGACGCCGAGGCCGCCGACCGTCCACGCCCACGGCGCTCCGGGCAGCGCCTCGCGCAGGAACAGGTAGGCGAACAGCGCGGTCAGGCCGCCCATCAAGGTGGAGAGCAGGCGCATCAACGTGAGCTGGTCGAGCACCGTTCCGCCCGAGGCCAGGCCGTAGGGGATCGTCTCGAGGGCGTAGTACAGCGGCGGCTGCGATGTGGCGACTCCCGCGTCTGGGCTCCCCGTGCGCGCTTCGGGCAGCGTGAGGTCGCTTTCGAGCTTGCGCTGGCTGGCCTCGGTGGAGATCGTGCCGATCGAGGGGCGCTCCATCACTTCCCCGACGTGCAGGTCGGAGAGCGCCAACTCCTCCGCTCGAGGGAAGTTTTCGGCCCCCGACGTCGGCAGGCTGCCGGTCTCGGCCAGGTGCTGCACGTAGGCGTAGTGCGACGATTCGTCGGTCACCTGGAAGGGGGGTGTGATCACCGACCAGCACACCGCGTTGAGGCAGGCGATCAGGGCGCACACCCATGCGGTCGTGGGGATCCGGCGCAGCGAGTCCCACAGGTCGATCGACAGCATCCCCCTCGTGGCGGCGGCCCGCCTGGGCCGGCGACGCTCCCGCGCAGCCGGCGGCTGGCGGGTTGGAGCTCGCGCTCCGGCGGTCGATGGCTGCGCCGTCTTGGTCGGCTCCGCCCCCGGCTTCGCCGCTTTCGAGCGCTCCCCGGGCCTCACCGCTTTCGAGCGCTCGGTTCCTGGCTGCGCGGCTCCCTGCTTCACCGGTCTCCTCGGCGTGGTGCGCCGGCTCATCTGAGATCCCTCACGACGAGCCACGAGGAGAGCGTGAGGACCGTGATCGCCAGCGCCAACACGAGCAGCGCGTTCCCGGTGCCGCTGTACGCACGACCGAGGCCCAGGCGCCGGGCCACCGAGACGGCGAGCGACCACCACGACCGCCGACCCGGCCGCAGGTACTCGATGCTGATCCGGCCGGGCAACGGCTTTGCTTCCGCGACTGTCGCTTCGGCCGGGGGCGTCGTCTTGCCCACCATCTGGACCGCCCCGGTCACGGACGTGACCGTGAAGCAGACCGTGACGGGCGACACGGCTCGAGCGAGGACCCTGTCCACCGGCACCGTCGCCCCCTCGCCCGACCAGCCGGGGGCCAGCGTGCCCTCGGTGAGCAGGCGCGGGCCCGCGAAGACCTTCACTGCGACCGCGGGGGTGGTGACCGCGAACAGGCCGAGGCGAATCGCCGTGGTGTCGGGCGGCAGCAGTTCGCCCCGCTGGCAGCCCCCGCTGCCGTTGGATGTCGTGGCCGTAAACTGTGTCGCAGGCAGGACGGTCGTCTCGGTGACGGTCGCGGGTGCGTGCGCGAGCGTCGCGACGAGCGCGACCGCGATCAGCGCCAATCCGCCGGCGAGCGCTGCCTTGATGCGCATCAGCGGCGCCGCAATCCGAGGATGCTGAGCAGGAACGAGGCGAAGATGACTTGGATGCCCAGCACCATCAGCGTCGCGGCGAGGATCGCCAGGCGCTCCTCGGAGAGGCTGCCGAAGCCGCGCCTGACCCACTCCAGCACGATCGCGACGATGATCGCCAGCCCCACGGAGGCGATCGCGCTGCCGAGCAGCAGGCCGTGCTCGAGCCGGAAGCGTTTGCGCATCCGCTCGAACCACGGGTCGCGCTCGCCCATGAAGTAGATCCCGTACGCCCGCGCGCACAGCCCGAGGGTGACGACCTGCGCGCCGACGATCACCAGCAGCGAGCCGCCGATCAGGGTGTGCACTTCCCAGCGGCGGCCGAGCACGCTGACGTGCGCGAGCACCGTCACGGAGATCAGCACGCCGATCGCCGCCATCACCGCGCCGGGGATGATGAACAGGTGCTTGGGGGAGTGCATCACCAGGAAGCGCAGGTGCCGCCACCCGTCGCGGAAGCTTGAGAGCTTCGACTCGCCGCCGCGCGGGTGGTACTCGATCGGCAGCTGCCTGATGTCCAAGCCCGCCTTCGCCGCCCGCACGACCATCTCGGAGGCGAACTCCATGCCGCTGGTGCGCAGGTCCAGGCGCTCCAGGTGCTCGCGGCGAAACGCGCGCATCCCGCAGTGCGCATCGTTCACGCCGGTGTGGAACAGCAGGTTCAGCAGGCTCGAGAGCAGCGGGTTGCCGATGTAGCGGTGGTGCCACGGCATCGCTCCCGGCTGGATGTTCTGCATCCGATCGCCGATCACCATGTCCGCCCCCGCCTCCAGGTCGGCGAGGAACCGCGGGATCTCGTTGAAGTCGTAGGTCAAGTCCGCATCGGCCATCAGGATGTACTGCCCGCGCGCCGCCGCGAACCCCGCCAGGTAGGCGTTGCCGTAGCCGCGCGCCGGTTCGTGGACGACGCGGGCGCCCGCGCCCTCGGCCAGGGCGGCGCTGCCGTCGACCGAGCCGTTGTCCGCGACGACCACCTCCCCCGATATCCCCGCCCTCGCCATCGCGCCGCGCGCGGTCGCGACGCACTGCTCGATGTTCTGCGCCTCATCCAGACACGGGATCACCACCGACACCAGACATGCGTGCTCGCTGAGATCGTCTGCCGGGGCCGGGCCCGCGGTGCTTGCACTGCTCGGCATGGTCGCCCTGGACCGTTGCGACTTGGCGTGGGAACGTCAAACGCTGCGCTCAAGCGGCCTGCGCCAGCACCGATTTACTGTCTCTGGATGTCTCTGAATCGGGCCTGCGCGGGCCCGGGAATCAGGCTGTGGGGTCCTCGCTGCTGATCGTCGCGATCGGGGCGCCCGCCTGGATCGGCTCGCCCTCGGCGATTGGCAGCTCGACGATCGTTCCGGCCTTGTGGGCGGTGATCTCGTTCTCCATCTTCATCGCCTCGATGATGCACAGCAGCTGGCCCTCCTGCACGGTGTCGCCCTGCTTGACCAACACCTTCCACATGTTGCCCTGCAGGGGCGAGGGCAACGTGTCCTGGCCGCCGCCGCTCGAGGACTTTCGCTGGGCCCGCTTGGGAACCCTGGGTGCCGGGCCCGGCGAGTCGCCGTTGGCGGCCGCGCCGCTGGTGGCCGCCAACGGGGGGCCGACCACGCGCACGTCGAAGCGCCTGCCCGACACCTCCACCGCGTAGGACTGCTCGAGCAGTTCCCCGTGCTCGCCCTCCTCCGCGGCGCCGCCGCCCGCCGCCGGGGCTCCGAACGCGAGCGTCTTCAGCCACGTGCGGTCCTCCAACAGGTCCCTGCACGTCTCGCCCCGGGCCCACTGGTCGGTGGCCAGCAGCGCTCGGTGGAAGGGGATCAGCGTCTTCAGGCCCTCGATCTCGAATTCACCGAGCGCCCTCAGCATCCGGCTCGTCGCTTGTGCGCGGTCGGCGTCCCACACGATCAGCTTGGCGACCATCGGGTCGTACATCGGGGAGACCTCCCCGCCCGCGCCGACGCCCGAGTCGACCCGCACCCCGGGGCCGGTGGGCTCGCGGTAGCGGCCGATCCGCCCCGGCGCGGGGGCGAAGTTCTTGGAGGCGTCCTCCGCGTTGATGCGGCACTCGATCGCGTGGCCTCGCAGCACCACGTCCTCCTGGCGGTAAGCCAGCGGCTCCCCGGCGGCGGCGCGGATGCCCTCCTTGACGATGTCGATGCCGGTGGTCATCTCCGTCACGCAGTGCTCCACCTGCACGCGCGTGTTCATCTCCAGGAAGAAGTACTCCGGCTCCCCACCGGCGCCGCTCTGCGCCGGAGAGCCGCCGCCCGACCCTCTGCCCTTGCCCCGCCGGCCGGCCGTCTCCGTTCCGGGCGCGGCCAGCAGCCCCTCGATCGTGCCCGCGCCCACGTAGTCGACCGCGCGCGCGGCCTCCACCCCGATCCGGCCGATGCGCTCGCGCAGTTCGGGGCTCACGACCCACTCGGGTGCCGGGGACTCCTCGATCACCTTCTGGTGGCGGCGCTGGATCGAGCAGTCGCGCTCGCCGAGGTGGATCACGTTGCCGTGCCGGTCGGCCAGCACCTGCACCTCGACGTGGCGGGGGTCCGGCAGGTAGCGCTCCAGGTACACCGTGGGGTCCGAGAAGAACTTCTCCCCCTCGCGGCTGGCCCCCTCGAAGGCCCCCTCCAGCTCGTCCTCGCTCAGCGCCACCCGGAAGCCCTTGCCGCCGCCGCCGCCCGCGGCCTTGACCGCGACCGGAAAGCCGATCTCCCCCTTGGTGATCTTCAGCGCGTCCGCCACGCTCGCCACCGGCTCGGTGGTGCCTGGCACGATCGGCACGCCCGCGGCCTGCATCAGCTCGCGGGCGCGGGTCTTGGAGCCCATCGCCTCGATCGCGCTCGCAGGCGGGCCGATGAACACCAGCCCGGCGTCCGCGCACGCCTGCGCGAACGGGGCGTTCTCCGCCAGGAAGCCGTACCCGGGGTGGATCGCCTCGGCGCCGGCGCGGGCGGCCGCGTCGAGGATCTTCTCGACGCTCAGGTAGTTCTCCGCCGCCGGTCCACCCCCGAGGTTGTAGGCCTCCTGCGCTCGCGTCACGTGCAGCGCGTCGCGGTCGTGCTCGGAGTACACGGCCACCGAGGAGATCCCCAGCTCCTCCAGGGCCCGCACGATGCGTACGGCGATCTCGCCGCGGTTGGCCACAAGCACCTTTGTAAACATCGGGGGCGGCAGATTATCGCGTCTGGCCCAAAGGCAGGCGCCCGCGCCCGGGGTAAGCGCTCCACAGACCCCGGACGCGAGCTTCGGGCACCGCCCTGGCGCGCTTTCGCACTCGGTGCCCGCCTGCCCGGGTGGACGGCTACGAACGCCGCCACACCAGCTTTGCTATCGGCTGCTCGAGCCCGATAGTTCTATTTGTCCAACCAAGGTAGAATGTCTGTCGAACTCTCTTGTACCGGATTGCGCCGGCGATGGCCGAAATTGCGCTGGCGATGGCCGAATGTCCGATGCGGGGAATCCCTGCGCGCGCCAGCCGCCGACGTGGGTCTCGCGGGTATCCCGCTCCAACACTGGTGTTCGAGGCGCCAAAGCGTCCAGACGGCGGGCTCGAAAGTCAGAAACATTCCTTGCTAGCCCGCGAGCGAACCCACCATCCCTGCGCCTACCGTCTCGTTGGTCGTCTCGTCGATCAGGATGAAGCTCCCCGTGCGGCGGTTCACGCGGTAGGGGTCGAACGCCAGCGGGGCGCTCGTGCGCAACCTGACCGCCCCGATGTCGTTCAGGGCGAGCTCCTGCGGCGCGGCCGCGCGCTCCAACGTGTGCACGTCCAGATGGTCTCCCAGCTCCTCCACGATCGCCGTCGCGCTGCGCGTGGTGTGCTTGATCACGTACCGGCTGCCCGCCCGCAGCGGCCGTTCGTTCAGCCAGCACACATCCGCCCGTAGCTCCCTGCCCACCGCCGGCGCCTCCGCCGCCCGGCAGATCAGCTCTCCCCGCGAGACGTCGAGCTCGTCCTCCAGGCGCAGCGTCACCGACATCGGCGCCAGCGCCTCGTCCAGCGGGCCGTCGAACGTGTCGATCGCCGCGATCCGTGTGCGCAGGCCGCTCGGCAGCACCACGACCTCCTCGCCCACGCGCAGCGACCCGCTCGCCAATTGGCCCGCGTAGCCGCGGTAGTCGCCACTCTCGCCGCCCGCAGGGCGAATCACCCACTGCACTGGGAACCGCGCCCGCGTCTCGTACGGGTGGTCGTAGGCCACCTCCACCTCCTCCAGCAGCTCCAGCAGCGGCGGACCGTCATACCACTCCATCCGCTGCGAGCGCTCCACTACGTTGTCACCCTCGAGCGCTGAGATCGGGATGTACGTCACGTCCGGGCCAGCGCGGGCTACCAACTTCCGCGCGAACTCTTCGAAGTCCGCTTCCAGCTCCTCGAAGCGCTCGCGCGAGTACCCCACCAGGTCCATCTTGTTGACCGCCACCACCAGGTGCGGGATACCCAGCAGCACGCTGATGAACGCATGGCGCTTGGACTGCTCCAGCACGCCCTTGCGCGCGTCCAGCAGGACCACCGCGAGGTCCGCCGTCGAGGCCCCCGTCACCATGTTGCGCGTGTACTGCTGGTGCCCGGGGCAGTCCGCGATGATGAACCGCCGCCGCGCCGTCGCGAAGTAGCGGTACGCCACGTCGATCGTGATCCCCTGCTCGCGCTCGGCCCGCAAACCGTCGGTCAGCAGCGCGAGGTCCAGGGTCCCGTCGCCACCGCGGCGGGCGCTCGCCTGCGCCACGTGCTCCAACTGGTCCTCGAACACCTGCTTGGAGTCGTACAGCAGCCTCCCGATCAGCGTGCTCTTGCCGTCGTCCACCGAGCCGGCGGTGGTGAAGCGGAGCAGATCCAGTGTCATGTCAGTGTCGTGGTGATGGTCCGTGTGGATAAGAGGGGCCGAAGGCCCCGGTCATAGGCGCCTGGATGGCGCCCTTCCAATCAAAAGGGCCGGCTGGATGCCAGGCCGAGCTAGAAATACCCAGCCTTCTTGCGGTCCTCCATCGCGGCCTCCGAGGTGCGGTCATCCGCGCGCGTCTCCCCGCGCTCGGTGATGCGCGTGGCCGCGATCTCGGTCACGACTTCCTCCAGCGTCGCCGCCAGCGAGCGCACACCGCCCGTGCAGCTCATGTCGCCGACCGTGCGGTAACGCACCGTCTCGGCGAACACCCGCTCGCCGTCGATCAACTCCACCCCCTCGCGCCACGCGTACAGCATCCCGTCGCGGCTGAACACCTCGCGCTCGTGCGCGAAGTAAATCGAGGGCACCTCCAGCTGCTCCCCCGCGATGTACTCCCACACGTCGAGCTCCGTCCAGTTCGACAGCGGGAACACCCTCACGTTCTCGCCCTTGCGGATGCGGCCGTTGTAGAGGTTCCACAGCTCCGGGCGCTGGTTCTTCGGGTCCCACTGGCCGAAGTCGTCGCGGAAGGAGAACACCCGCTCCTTCGCTCGCGCTCGCTCCTCGTCGCGGCGTGCGCCCCCGAACGCCGCGTCGAAGCCGTGCTGGGCGATCGCGTCCAGCAGCGTTACCGTCTGCAGGCGGTTGCGCGAGGCCCGCGGCCCCGTCTCCTCGACCGCGCGGCCGGTGTCGATCGACTCCTGCACGCTCGCCACGATCAGCCGCTCGCCGAGTTCCGCCACGCGGCGGTCGCGGAACTCGAGCACCTCCGGGAAGTTGTGGCCCGTGTCCACGTGCATCAACGGGAACGGGAACGGCGCCGGCCGGAACGCCTTCTCCGCGAGGCGCAGCAGCACGATTGAGTCCTTGCCGCCGCTGAACAGCAGCACCGGGCGCTCCAGTTCCGCGGCGACCTCGCGCATCACGTGGATCGCCTCGCTCTCCAACGCCCGCAGGTGGCTGAGCTGCGGGCGCGCCGCGACGCTCACGGTCGCTCCGCTCGACTCGCCGTACATTCGCCCTCGCTGTTCATCGGTTCAGTTCACCGTCTCGATGTGCAGGCCGCACTCTGTCTTCGCGGTGCCTGCCCAGCGGCCCTCGCGGCCGGAGCCGGGCTGGGTGCACGGCGCGCACCCGATCGAGGCGTACCCGCGGTCGTGCAGGGGGTTGTACGGCAGGTTGCGCTCGTGTATCCGGCGCCACAGGTCCTGCTCGGTCCACACCGCCAGCGGGTTGTACTTCCACAGCCCTCGCCGCTCGTCGCGTTCGATCGGCTGCGCCTGCGCCCGCGTCGGGCCCTGCTCGCGGCGGATGCCGGTGATCCACGCCTGCGCGCCCTGGAGCGCCTGCTCCAGCGCCGCCACCTTCGCCTGCGAGCAGCAGTGCTCCGGGCCGCTCCACGGCTTTGATTCGTTCCCCACCCACCCGCTTGCGTCCTGCACCTCGATCTTCACGCCGAAGCGCTCCTCGAAGGCGCGCCACGTCTGCAGCGTCTCCTCGAACAGCACGCCCGTGTCGATCGTTACGACCCTCACCGCCCTGCCGGGGTGGGCGGGATCCAGATCATTAAGCGCCAGCAGCTCGTCGAGCAGCACCGACTCCTCCTTCTGGAAGGAGCACAGCAGCACCGCGCGCTCGCCGTGACGCGCGGCCTCGCGCAGCGTGTGCGTCAGGCTGAGCGCCGGGTCGAGCTCAGAGGTGGTCGGTGCGATGTCGGTCTTCAGTGGCTGCATGTGGTCTGGTCGTCTCGTCTCTTCGCCCGGGTGTGGCGCTACACCGCGCACTCGCCCTCGCCGCGGATCACCTGGAAGGGCACGTCGCGGTTCCAGTCGATGAACTGGCCCATCGTCTCCAGGCCGAAATCGACAGGCATCGAGAGGTCCTTGACGAGGGCCTCGAGCTCCGCGGTGCCGACGCGCTGGGCGAACGCCGCCCACTGCTCGCCGTCCTGGCGCGTGGACTCGTAGTGGCGGATCCACCGCTCGACGGCCTCCGGCACGCGCTTGGAGGGCAGGCGCGCCTTCAGGCGCTGGCCGAACTCGATCTCCCGGCCTTCGAACACGCCGCCCACGTGGGGGATGTACGCGGGGATCGTGTGCTCGCCGACTTTGATCGACGCTCCCGTGAAGCCGATCGAGGCGATGTGGTGCTGGCCGCAGCCGTTCGGGCAGCCGCTGATCTTGACGTGGATGCGCCGCGTCAGCGGGTCGGAGAGGTTCATCGCCTCGATCCGCTCCTGCACCGCCTGGTTGAGGCCCATCGAGCTCGTGATCCCGAGCTTGCACGAGTCGGTGCCCGGGCACGACACCACGTCGGTGATCTCGCGCGAGCCGGCGTCCCCCATGCCGAGGGCGCTCAGCGCCCGCCACACGTCGTAGGCGCTCTCGTGGCGGACCCACCGCAGCACCACGTTCTGCTGCACCGTCGTGCGCGCGTACCCGCCGGAGTGCTCGCGCACGATCGCCGCCAACCCGCGGAACTGCTCGGGGGTGAGGTCGCCGCGGGTCACCTTCGCCTCGACCGTCACGAAGCCCTCCTGGCGCTGCTCGCGCACGTTCGCCGCCCGCCAGCGCTCGAACTCCGCGAGGTCCCCGTTGGGGCTCCCGTAGGTGGTGGGGGGCGCCGGCGCGGACTCGCGCTCGTCGTCGAGGAACAGCCGGTGCTCGACCGAGAAGTCCCGTTCGGCCACCCACTCGCCTTCGAGCTCCTCCTCGACCTGGCGGCGCAACTCGTCGATCCCGTACTTGTCGACGAACACCTTGATCCGCGCCCGCGCGCGGTTGGCCCGCAGCCACTCCTGGCGGTCGAAGATGCGGAACACGGCCTCGGCGATCCGCAGGTACTCGCCGTCGTCGAGCCCCACCCACTCGTACAGCACCGGCGCCTTGCGCGCCATGATCGAGGTGCCGCCGCCGACGAGCATCTGCGCGCCGCGCACTTGGCTGGGTGAATCGCCATTTGTTGTGGCCGGGACCTCCCTGACGCGCGCGCGGAAGGCGATGTCGTGGATTTCGCTGATCGCCCGCCCCGGCTCGCTCCCGTCGAAGGCCGTCTTGATCTTGCGTGGCATCGCCTGGGTGGTCGGGTGGCGCACGAAGTAGCGTATGTACGCGCCCGCGTAGGGGGTCATGTCGAACAGCTCGTCGGTGGCCACGCCCGCCCACGGGTCGCCGGTGACGTTGCGCACGGTATTGCCGCACCCCTCGCGGCTGGAGAGCCCCGCCTCGCCGAGCTCACGGATCGCCCGCTCTGCGTCGGGCAGCGGGATGTGGTGCATCTGGATGTTCTGGCGCGTCGTGACGTGGCCCCTGCGCAGTGGCACCCACCGCTCGACGACGTCGGCGAACTTCTCCAACTGCTCCGGGGTGATTCCGCCGAACGGCAGCTTCACGCGGATCATCTGCACGTCTGCCTGGCGCTGCCCGTACACCCCCTGCTTGAGGCGGAACTTGATGAACTCGTCCTCGGGGGTCTGCCCGTCGAGGAACTTCGTCGCCTCGGTCTTGAAGTCGTCGAACTCGCGCTGCAGGATCGGGATCACGTGGCCCGGCACGTTCTGCAGGACCTCCGGGTCCTCCAGGGTGCCGCGGGGGGCGGGGGGTACGGCGGTTGGCTCCATCGGCTGACCTCCTGTCCGGCCTTCTCGGGCTGCTTTCGGTGTGGGCGTGGGGGCTGCGGTGGGCGTAGCTGGCGTGGGTGGGGCGTGGGGGCTGCGGTGGCGTAGCTGTCGGGCTGGCTGTTGGGCGTGGGGTGGGTGCGGCGTAAACGTTGGCTGCTGTGCGGGCGGGCCCGGCTTGGCCCTAAAGCCTAGCGGCTTTTGGGTATTTATCCAGCGCTCCTCTTCGGGGCGGCTCAATCCCAGGGATGGGGGTCCCCCCAGGTGGTGGGCCACTCGTCCTCGCGCCCCACGCATTCGAGCATCGCCGCCCGCGTCCACAGGTCCCGCCGCTCGCGGGCCGGCGCCAGCCGCGGCGCAGTGTCTCTCATGAACCGCTCCAGTGCCGCGACGATCGCCGCGGCCTCCTGCGGCGAGGCGCTCGGGGCGATCAGTTCCAGCTGCGGGCGGCGATTGACCATCGCTCCACAGTTTGACGGATTCGGACCCTACAGCGGGATGTTCCCATGCTTGCGCTTGGGACCCGGCAGGCGCTTGGTCTCGAGCGTCCGCAGCGCGGTGATCAACCGCGGGCGGGTCTCGTGGGGGACGATCACGTCGTCGATGTAGCCGCGCTCGGCCGCGGTGTAGGGGTTGGCGAAGCGGGCCTTGTAGTCGTCCATCAGCTTCTTGCGGCGCTCCTCGGGCGTGGGGGAGCCCGCGAGGTCGCGGCGGTAGATGATGTTGACGGCGCCCTCCGGTCCCATCACCGCGACCTCGGCGGTCGGCCACGCGAAGTTGAAGTCGGCTCCCAGGTGCTTGGAGGACATCACGTCGTAGGCGCCCCCGTAGGCCTTGCGGGTGATGATCGTCACCTTCGGCACGGTGGCCTCCGCGAACGCGTACAGCAGCTTGGCGCCGTGGCGGATGATCCCGCCCCACTCCTGCGCAGTGCCCGGCAGGAAGCCGGGGACGTCGCAGAAGGTCAGCAGCGGGACGTTGAAGGCGTCGCAGGTGCGTACGAAGCGGGCGGCCTTGGCGGAGGCGTCGATGTCGAGCACACCCGCGAGTTGGGAAGGCTGGTTGCCCACCACCCCGACCGTCCACCCGTCCATGCGCGCGAAGCCGCACACGATGTTCTTGGCGTGGTGTTCATGGACCTCCAGGAACTCCCCGTCGTCGACGATCCTGCGCACCGCGTCGCGCATGTCGTAGGGCTTGTTGGGGTTGTCGGGGACGACGTGGTCGAGGGCCTCGTCCATCCGCAGCGGGTCGTCGGTGGGCTGCACGCGGGGCGGGGTGCCGAGGTTGTTGGAGGGCAGGAAGCTCAGCAGGTAGCGGCAGTCCTCCAGGCACGCGTCCTCGTCCACGGCGGCGAAGTGGGCGACGCCGGACTTGGTGTTGTGCGTCATCGCCCCGCCGAGCTCCTCGAAGCCGACTTCCTCGCCGGTGACGGTCTTGATCACGTCGGGGCCGGTGATGAACATGTGCGAGGTCTCGGCGACCATAAACACGAAGTCGGTGATCGCGGGCGAGTACACCGCCCCGCCGGCGCAGGGCCCCATCACAAGGCTGATCTGGGGGATCACCCCGGAGGAGCGGACGTTGCGCAGGAACACGTCTCCGTAGGAGCCCAACGAGACGACGCCCTCCTGGATGCGCGCCCCACCGGAGTCGTTGATGCCGATCATCGGGCAGCCGATCTTCGCGGCGAGGTCCATGATCTTGCACATCTTCTCGCCCATCACCTCGCCCAGCGAGCCGCCGAAGACCGTGAAGTCCTGGCTGAACACACACACCTGGCGGCCGTCGACGGTGCCGTGGCCGGTGACCACCGCGTCGCCCCAGGGGCGGTTCTTTTGCATGTCGAACTCGTAGGTGCGGTGGCGCACGAACGTGTCGAGCTCCTGGAAGGAGCCGGGGTCGAGCAGCTTTTCCACGCGCTCGCGCGCGGTGTACTTGCCCCGCGCGTGCTGCTTCTCCTCGGCCTCGGGGGCGGAGTGCAGCGCCGCCGTGCGCAGCTCCTGCAGCTGGGCGAGCTTCTCCTCGTAGGTTTCCGGTGCCTTCGCGCGCATCATCATGGGCGCCCGATGTTATCCGCGCCCCATCCCTTCAGAGCCCTGGACATGCGCGTAGGGCCGAGTTTTTTTCACGTGTTATGGGGCCACAGCCCGCGTCAGCCGCGGGAGAATGGCCGGTGGTGAGCTGCGCCCAGGCGGTCGAGCACCGCGCTCAACAGCTCTGCGTCCTGCTCGGCCATCGCCTCCTCCACCCGCGCCAGCTCGGCTGCAAGTTCGGCGGCGAGGCTTGGTGGCT
This sequence comes from uncultured Solirubrobacterales bacterium, assembly GCA_963715925.1. GTDB lineage: Bacteria > Actinomycetota > Thermoleophilia > Solirubrobacterales > Solirubrobacteraceae > Palsa-744. The sequence goes on from OY970282.1 coordinate 1,889,884, forward strand.
GCACCTCCTGAGCTGGCTCGGGCTGCTCGGGCTCAGCCTCGACAGCCGGCGGCTGCTCGAGTTCGATGGGTCGCGCCCTGCGGCGCAAGAGGCGGGCAAAGAATCGGGATCTGCGCGTTGCGGGCTGCGCCTCCGGGCACTCCTCGGCGGGCTCGGCCTCGGGCTCCGGCCCGGCCTCGAGAACTGGCTCGGCCTCAGGAACCGGCTCGGTCCCGGGCTCCCGGATGGCCTCTGGCTCCGGGGTCTCGCGGACGACGGTGAGCGTGACCTTGGTGCCCCAGCCGGAGGGCTTAAGCTCGACGGTGCCGGTGACCTCCTGCGCCTCCCACTCGACGCTCTGCTCGGGCTCGACGCGGGCGATGCGGATCTCGCCAAAGTCGCCGAGGTGCCGCGCAAGGGAGGCGGGATCGCTCAGCTCGGCCCACAGCTCAGGGGGTGACTTCACAAGGGTGCGCTGCGCTTCGGTGGAGGGCATCGCCCTCTTGTTCGAGCGTTGGCGCGGGAGTCCTTCTGAAGAGCTCCCGCTCGTGCAGCAGCTCGGCGAGCTGCACGGCGTTGGTGGCGGCGCCCTTGCGGAGGTTGTCGGCGACGATCCACAGATCGAGGGCGCGCTCGTGGCCGGGATCGCGGCGGATGCGCCCGACGAACACGTCATCCTTGCCAGAGGCGTCGATCGCGAGCGGATAGAGCGCCGCGGTTGGGTCGTCTAGTACGACGACGCCAGGGGCGGTTTGCAGCAGCTCGCGAGCGCGCTCCGGGGAGAGCTCGCGCCGGGTCTGCACGTTGACGGCCTCCGAGTGGCCGTTGACGACGGGCACGCGCACGCAGGTCGCGGAGATGCGGATGGAGGGGGCGTCGAGGATCTTGCGCGTCTCGTCGATCAGCTTGCGCTCCTCGTCGGTGTGAGCCTCGCCCGGGGCGAACGAGCCGGCGTGGGGGAGCGCGTTGAACGCGATCTGGTGGGCGTAGGCGCCCGGCGGCTCGGGCTCACGCTCGTGCAGGAGAGCGTGGGACTGGGCGAGCAGCTCGTCGACCGCGGCGCGGCCCGTGCCCGAGACCGCCTGGTAGGTGGAGATCACAAGCCGCTCCACCTCCGCCTCGTCGTGGAGGGGCTTGAGGGCGACGACCATCTGCATCGTCGAGCAGTTGGGGTTGGCGACGATCCCGCGGTGCGCAGCGAGCGTGTCGGGGTTGACCTCGGCGACGACGAGCGGCACGTCGTCGTGCATACGCCACCGCGAGGAGTTGTCGACCACCACCGCGCCCGCGTCGGCGAAGCGCGGCGCCCACTCGCCCGAGGTGGCGCCGCCGGCGGAGAACAGCGCGAGGTCGAAGCCCCGGACGGCCTCCTTGGAGAGCCCCCGCACGGTCAGGTCGCCGCCGTCGAGGGCGGCGCCCGCGAGGACGCGCCCGGCGGAGCGCTCGGAGGCGAACGGCACCACCTCGCGCGCCGGAAACGCCCGCTCGCGCAGCAGGCGCAGCATCAGCGAGCCCACCTGGCCGGTGGCGCCGACGACCGCGACTCGGTAGCCCTCGCTCATAGGGCAAGGGTACTGCGCCCCGCCACGAGTGAGCCACCCCGCTGTGGGTGAGCGTAGACCTCACTAGAAAGTGATACTGCAACTCACCCAAAAGTGATATGGTATATCACCTGTGCTCAGCCCATTCATCTACGAGGAGCCGATCGGCCCCCGCGACTTGATCGACCGAGAGGGTGAGCGTGCGACCCTTCTGGAGCGGTCGGTGGACTCCCGCAACAGCCGCCTGGAGGGCCCCAGACGGTACGGCAAGACTTCGCTGCTGCGCGCCGTGCTCGTCGACTGCGAGCGCGAAGGGATGGTGCCGGTCTCGGTCAACTTCCTCGGGGTCTTGACGATCGACGACGTCGCCGAGCGCATCGAGCGCGCCTACGCGCGCCAGCTCGACGGCCCGCTCAAACGCTGGTACACCGGGATCGTCCGCACGCTGCACCCGACGCTGAGCGGCGCGCCCGGCGGAGTCGGCGTCACCCTCGCGCCGCAGGCGCGGGGCGCCCTGCTGGACCGTCTCGCGCTGCCCCTGCGCCTGCACGAACGCGACGGCCGGCAGTGCGTGATCGCCTTCGACGAGTTCCAGGACGTGATCAGACTGCCCGGCGCCGCCGCCACGTTCCGCTCCGAGCTCGAGCAGCACGGTACGGCCGCCGCCTACCTCTTCTCCGGCTCCCACCCCGGCCTGATGCGCGACACGTTCGCCAACCGCCGCTACGCGTTCTTCGCCCAGGCCGCAGCGGTCCCACTGGACGTGCTCCCGCCCGACGCGCTCGCGCGGTTCATCTCCGAGCGCTTCGTCGCCGGCAGGCGGGATCCCGGTGACGGACTCGGCCCGCTGTTGGACCTCGCGGCTGGCCACCCCCAACGCTCGATGCAGCTCGCCCACCACCTCTACGTGCAGACCCCGCGAGGCCGCCGAGCGAGCACTGACAGTTGGAGCGCGGCGCTGGCGGCCACGCTCATCGAGGCCAGCGAGGAGGTCTATACCGCGTGGCACAGCCTCCACCCCACGCAGCAGCGCGTCGTGAGTGTGCTCGCAAGTCGCACGGTCAAGCTCAACAGCGCCGAGGCGACCCGCCGCTACGGCCTGGTCAAGAGCGGCACGAGCACCGGCAAGGCGATCGACCAGCTGGCGCGCGAGGGTCACATCGTCCCCGCCGTGGACACCGTGACCGGATGGCGGCTCGTCGACCCCCTGTTCGATCTGTGGGTGCGCAACGGACGCAGCTGGCCGGAGTGACGCCTTGGCTCACCGGGTGGTGGTGCGATGTATCACCCTACGCTCAGCCCCAACCGTGACGCGGATGGGGAAGGGCCGTGCTGCGAGAGCTCACGCTCCCGCGTGCGTGACCATGAAGTAGATGGTGAGCACCACGAGCACGTCCATCAGCGCGCCGACGGCGCCGATGCGGCGCACGAGCGAGTCGTGCTCGGCGCTGAACGTCACCGCGCCGGCCTCGCCCGCGGCCGCCACGTCCCGGTCGGCGACCTCGACAAGGCGCCGCTCGCGCCGTCCCAGGTAGGCGCCCTCGACGCCGCCGATCACGATCGCGACGCCGAGACCCCACTGCACGTAGAACGCGCTCCACATGTGCAGGTGGGAGGCGAGGTAGGCACCGAACACGATGATCGCCGCGAGCCCCGGCATGATCACCCGCTGGCTGATCGCGTGGAAGGCCCGGTAGAGCGAGGGCAGCGAGCGCGGGTCGGCCTTCGTGACGGCGCCGAGCAGCACGGGGTAGGCGAAGGTCGCGCCGAAGGCGAACACGACGGCGACGATGTGCAGCGCGAGGGCGACTTCCCACAGGGCGACGGCGACGAGCACGGGCGCATCCTATTGGTCTTGGCGGCGCATATGCCAAGGGCGTATAGGCGCCGAAATGAATGACATGCACCGCGGGTCCACACGGTGCCGGTCGGCGCATGCGCCGACCGGTCGGGCCGTACATGTACGGCCCGACGAACCCGCACATGTGCGGGTTCGAGGAACGGCCACATGTGGCCGTTCCAGGCCGGGCCACATGTGGCCCGGCCGGCCATGCCGTACGGCATGGCCCCAAGGGGAAGCTTTGGTGGGCACCCGTGCGGGCGCATCGCGCTGGCCGCGCTTATGGGGTTCCCGCTTTTGGTGGGCACCCGTGGGCGGGTGCATCGCGCTGGCCGCGCTTATGGGGTTCCCGCTTTTGGTGGGCACCCGTGGGCGGGTGCATCGCGCTGGCCGCGCTTATGGGGTTCCCGCTTTTGGTGGGCACCCGTGGGCGGGTGCATCGCGCTGGCCGCGCTTATGGGGTTCCCGCTTTTGGTGGCACCCGTGCGGGTGCATCGCGCTGCCCGCGCTTATTGGGCGCCTCAGAACGTCGGCGCGTAGCGCCCGAACACGTCCTGCATCGCCCCGCACACCTCGCCGAGCGAGCAGCGGTCCTTCAGCGCGGCGCGGATCGCGGGCAGCAAGTTCTCCTCGCCGCGGGCCGTGGCGCGCAGCTCCTCCAGGCGGCGTTCGACGAGCGCGTGGTCGCGGTCGGCCTTGAAGGCGGTAAGGCGGTCGACCTGTTCGCGCTCGGACTGCGGGTCCACGCGCAACAGGTCGGGGACCTCGAGGTCTTCCTCCTGGTACTTGTTGACGCCGACGACGATGTCCTGGCCGATCCGGTAGCGCTCCTGGTAGCCCCACGCGGACTCGTCGATCTCGCCGATGATGAACTGCAGCGCCTCCACCGAGCCGCCGAGCGCGTCGACCTTGCCGATCAGCTCCTGTGCGCGCGCTTCGATCTCGTCGGTGAGCGACTCCACGAGGTAGGAGCCGGCGAAGGGGTCCACGGTGTCGGCCGCGCCGGACTCGTGCGCGAGGATCTGCTGGGTGCGCAGCGCGATTTTGGCGGCGCGCTCGGTCGGCAGCGCCAGTGCCTCGTCAAAGCCGTTGGTGTGCAGCGACTGGGTGCCGCCGCACACCGCGGCGAAGCCCTGCAGCGCGACGCGCACGATGTTGTTCTCCGGCTGCTGCGCGGTCAGGGTGACGCCGCCGGTCTGGGTGTGGAAGCGCAACATCTGCGCGCGGGGGTCGGTGGCGCCGAAGCGCTCGCGCATGATATGCGCCCACATCCGTCGCGCGGCGCGGAACTTCGCGACCTCCTGGAAGACGTTGTTGTGGCCGTTGAAGAAGAACGCCAGCCGCGGGGCGAAGTCGTCGACGGACAGGCCCTTGTCGATCGCGGCCTGCACGTACGCGATCCCGGAGCACAACGTGAACGCGACCTCCTGCACGGCGGAGCACCCCTTCTCGCGGAAGTGGTACCCGGAGATCGAGATCGTGTTCCACCGCGGCACCCGTTCGTGGCAGTACTGGAAGAGGTCGGTCGTCAGCCGCATCGTGGGCGCGGGCGGGTAGATGTAGTTGCCGCGCGCGATGTACTCCTTGAGCACGTCGTTCTGGGTGGTGCCGCGCAGCTGCTCGCTGGGCACGCCCTGCTCCTCGCCGACCAACTCGTACAGCAGCAGCAGGCACGCGGCGGGGGCGTTGATCGTCATCGAGGTGGACACCTGATCGAGCGGGATGCCCTCGAAGGCGGTGCGCATGTCGTCGAGCGTGTCGATCGCCACGCCGGTGCGGCCCACCTCTCCCAGGCAGCGCTGGTTGTCGGAGTCGAGGCCCAACTGGGTGGGCAGGTCGAAGGCCATCGACAGGCCGGTGGAGCCCTTGGAGAGCAGGTACCGGTAGCGGCGGTTGGACTCCTTCGCGGAGGCGTACCCAGCGTACTGGCGCATCGTCCAAAACTGGCGGCGGTACATCTCGCGGTGCGGGCCGCGGGTGTAGGGGTACTCGCCCGGCTCGCCCACGTCGAATCCCGCGGGGAGGTCCTCCTCGGTGTACAGCGGGGCGATCTCGATCCCGGAGTCGGTGAAGCGGCGGGGATCGTCGGGCCCGACGATCGGGGCGACCGTGAGGCGCTCGCGATCCCCGTCTTCGGCGCCGGTCCCCGGGTGTCGTCCGACTGTGGCCATCACATGGATGATAAGGACCTGCGCGCCGACAGCTCAGGAACCCGCCCGCCCCAGTTATGCTGCGGGCGATGGCCACATGCCTTGTGACCGGCGGCGCGGGCTTCCTCGGGTCGCACCTGTGCGACGAGTTGCTGGCGCGCGGGCACCGCGTGATCTGCGTCGACAACTTCGAGACGGGGTCGCTGGCGAACATCGAGCACATCCGCGACCCGGAGCGGTTCGTGCACGTGGGGGTGGACATCATCGACCCGTACTTCGTGGAGGAGCCGGTGGACTTCGTTTACCACCTGGCCTCGCCGGCGTCGCCGATCGACTACCTGCGGCTGCCGCTGCACACGCTGAAGGTGGGCTCCTACGGCACCCACCACACGCTGGGCCTGGCGAAGGCCAAGCGCGCGCGCTTCCTGATCGCCTCCACGAGCGAGGTGTACGGCGACCCGCAGGAGCACCCGCAGTCGGAGTCCTACTGGGGCCACGTCAACCCGATCGGCCCGCGCGGGGTGTACGACGAGGCGAAGCGCTACGCGGAGGCGCTGACGATGGCCTACCACCGCCAGCAGGGGGTGGACACGGCGATCGTGCGGATCTTCAACACCTACGGCTCTCGCATGCGTCCCCACGACGGCCGCGCGATCCCGACGTTCCTGCGCCAGGCGCTGGCGAACCGCCCGCTCACGGTGTTCGGCGACGGCGGCCAAACGCGCTCGTTCTGCTACGTGGCCGACCTGATCCGGGGCATCATCGCGCTCGCGGAGTCCGGCCACCACGAACCGGTGAACATCGGCAACCCCGACGAGTTCACGCTGCTGGAGCTAGCGCGTACGGTCAAGGAGGTGACGGGGTCGAGCTCGGAGATCGTGTTCGAGGCGCTGCCGGTGGACGACCCCAAACAGCGCCGCCCGAACATCGCGCTGGCGCGCGAGCTGTTGGGGTGGTCGCCGGAGGTAGCGCTGCGGGAGGGCCTGGAGCGCACGATCAGCGAGTCGGGCATCGAGGTGCTGGTTGGCTGACATAGAGGGTGGCGCAGCCGGCCAAAGGCCGGCGAGCCGGGCCCCTCTTCTTTCAATCAGTCCTACCAGGAGGCCTCCCGACCGCTACATCTGCGAGTCTGAGGCGTTGTGAACGGCGAGATGGCAAGTTCCACGAAGGCACCCGCCCCGCCATTGGACGCTCCGCCACTGGAGATCCCCGTGCTCTCGGAGGCGACCGTGCGCAGGGAGCCCTCGGACCGGGACATGCGCCGCAAGCGCTCGCCGGCGATCTCGTTCCTGCTGCGCGTGGAGACGGCGCGCCGGGCGGTGCGGGTGCTGACGCTGCTGGCGCTGGACTTCGTGGGGCTGTCGACGGCGATCTTCACGGCGCTGGTGCTGAAGGCGGCGGTGCTCAGCAACGTGAGCGTGCACGGCGCCTACGAAGAGACGCGGTCGATCCTGGCGTTCGGGTACCTGCTGACGGCGCTGCTGTTCGCGCGCTCGGGCCTGTACGCGGCGAGAGCGCAGCGGCCGGGTATGACGCGGATCGTGGGGTGCCTTTTCCAGGTGACGTTCGTGGCGCTGCTGTTCGCGCTGGTCAGCGGCGAACACTTCCAGAGCTACTACATCTTTTGGGGCTCGCTGGCGTTCGCGCTGCTGTACGTGCCCCTGCTGCGCCTCCTCTACGAGCAGTCCACGGGCGCGGTGTTGCGCGCGGCGGGTTACGAGCGCCGGGCGGTGCTGGTGGGCACGGGCGGGCACATCCGCGAGGTGGCGCACGCGCTCTCAGACGCGCCGCACTCGCGCGTCGAGGTGGTGGGGTTCGTCTCGCCGCGGGCGCTGCCCGCCAACGGCCTGCGCTCGCTGGGAACGCTTGAGGACTTGGAGGGGGTGTTGGCAGCGGAGCGGGTCGACGAGGTGATCATCGCCGACCCCGACTTCCCGCAGGCGGAGGCGGTGGAGCTGGTGGACCGCTGCCACCAGCGGGGGGTGCGGGTGCGGATCGCGCCCTCCACGATGGAGATCCTGATCCACCGCGCGGAGTTCGTGCCGGGGGAGTCGGTGCCGCTGTTCGAGCTGAAGCCGCCGGTGTTCGAGGGGATCGACTTCGCGTTGAAGCGCACCTTCGACGTGGTGGGCGCCACGGTACTGCTGCTCCTACTCAGCCCGCTGCTGGCGGCGATATGGGTGGCGGTGCGGGCGACCTCGAAGGGGCCGGCGGTGTTCCGCTCGATGCGCCAGGGGATCGGCGAGCGGCCGTTCGCGTGCCTGAAGTTCCGCACGATGTACGTGGACGCCGAGCACCGGCAAGCGGACCTGGAAGCGCTCAACGAGGCGTCGGGCGCGCTGTTCAAGATCCGCGACGACCCGCGCACGACCCCGGTGGGCCGCCTGTTGCGGCGCTTCTCGCTGGACGAGCTGCCGCAGCTCGTGAACGTGTTGCGCGGCGAGATGTCGCTGGTGGGGCCGCGCCCGCTGCCGGAGCGGGACTTCGAAAAGCTCGCGGAGTGGCACCGCAAGCGCTACTTGGTGCTCCCCGGGATCACGGGCCTGTGGCAGGTGTCGGGCCGTGCGGAGCTCGACTTCGACGACCTCGTGCACCTGGACTTCATCTACCTGGAGCGGTGGTCGCTGGCGCTCGACCTCACGATCCTTTTGAAGACTATCCCGGCCGTTTTGTCGCGGCGCGGCGCTTACTGATTGCCGGGGGGAGGCTCGGGAGGGGGGCCTGCCCCCTTCCCGTTCCGATCACGATTCTGCTGAAGACCATCCCGGCTGTGCTCTCCCGGCGCGGCGCCTACTGAGACTCTGCCGAGGCTTGGAGCCGGTCACGCAGGGCCGGTGGGGCTGGGCAAGGGCTCGCCGGTACACAGCCCACGTCTCGCGCGCGGCATCCTCCCAAGTCCACGTGGGCTGAGCGGGGCCCGCGGGCCCGGACGCCTCCGGGATCACGATCACGCGCTCGCGCTCGAACCCGAGGTCGGCGACGGCTTCGCCGGCGACGGCCTCGGTGGGGACGATCACGTGTGTCGCGCGCTGCACCGCGAGGTGGCGCAGGCGCAGGTGCATACCGCCACAGCGCAGCCGCTCGGAGGGGCGCTTGAGCGCGGCGAGGTCGTGGAGGGTGACGACCATCGGGCAGGGGCTGTGCAGCATCGCCCCCTGCATCCAGGGCGCGTGGAACACGTCGGCGCCGCGGGGGCGGTGGCTCTCGCGGATCTCGTCCTGCTCCTCGGCGGTGTCGCACAGCGCCTGCAGCAGGCAGCGCGAGTAGTGCCCGAGCCCCTGCGGATCGGCCGCGGGGCGGCCGTCGAACGCGACCCTCACGGGCGGCCCTGGCCCCTCACGTCGCGAGGGAGGGTGGGACCTTCATCCTGCACCGGTGGGACCTTAGTGGGTTTGCGGCGGGAGGGCCAGCGATGAGAGCGTAGTTGCCGGTCTGTGCGGATTCTCTCTGGTCCCCGCCGGCTACCCTGCGCGGAGTGCCGGGGCGCGAGTACCACGAGAGCCTGTGGGAGGGGGTCCCCGAGGGCTTGCGCCCGCCGCACATGGAGGCACGTCTGTCCTTCCTGCTCGAGCACGCGTCCGCGGGGACGCGGGTGCTGGACGTGGGCTGCGGCGAGGGCTGGTTCACGGCGGCGCTCGCGCGGGCGGGCCGGGAGGCGGTGGGGATCGACGTGGCGCAGGAGCCGCTGCGTCGCGCGCACGAGCGCGAGGCGGGGCTCGACCTGCGCCTCGTCCCCGCGGAAGGCCTGTGGCCGCTACAGGACGCGAGCTTCGACGCGGTGTGGGCGGGCGAGGTGATCGAGCACGTGGCGGACACCGCGGGGTGGCTCTCGGAGGTGCGCCGTGTGCTGCGCTCCGGGGGCGCGCTGGTGCTGAGCACGCCCGCGCACGGTCCGCTCACCCGCCTGGCGGTGGGCCTCTCGGGGCGCGCGTGGGCGAGCCGCTTGGACCCCCGCTCCGAGCACCTGCGCTTCTACACGCGCCGCACCCTCACGGAGCTCCTGGACGATTTCGGCTTCGAGCGGATCGAAACCCGCGGCCGCGGCGGTCTATCGAGACCCCGCTCGCCGCGCGGCACGCTGCTGGCGGCGGCGCGGCGCAGGCGTTTCTAGGTCAGCGCACGGCGGTCCCACCGTTGCTCCCGGTGGCGCGCAGCGCCTGCAGGTAGGCGTTCTGGATCGAGAGCAGTTCAGCGTTTTCAGCGATCTCCGCGCGGGGAGCGACGGCCTCGGGGTTGAGGTACACGGCGGCGCGCAGCGCGTCCAGCGCGGCGTGGGGCTGGCTGGTGCGCAGGTCGTATTCGCCGAGCGCCTGCCACGTGTGGAAGTTGGCGGGCTGCAGGTGCACGGCGTGCTCGTAGGTGGCCGCGGCGGCGGCGGGCTGGCCGGCGCCCTCCTGCACGGCGGCCAGCGTGAGCAGCGCTTCGGCGGAGAGAGGGTCGCGGCTGACCGCGGTGTGTGCGGCCGCGAGGGCGGCGGTGGGGTCGCGCGCCACCAGCGCGAGCGCTTCGTTGGAGGCGTCCACCGAGCGCTGCGGCTGCCACTCCACCCACGCGGCGAGCAGCGCGAGGATCACAACGGCGGCTGCGGCCCCCCCACGGAGCGGCCCGATTTCGTCAAGAGGGTGGCGCAGCCGGCTCCAGGCCGGCGAGCTGGGCCCCTCTTTTTCGGTCGTCGAAGGCAGGCGCAGTTCCTCGGGCGCGACCGACCGGGGATCGGCGGCGCCGCTGGCCCGGCGCTCCGGGCTGTGTGCCCCGGTCCTCAGCGGTCCGCGGCCAGCCACCCAACCAGCGCACAGCAGGGCGGCGCAGGCGACGCCGGGGACGTACCACGTCCAGTCCACGAAGGAGTGGACGCCGAAGGTGGCGACGAGGCACACCATCGTCAGTAGCCCCACGCGCTCGGGCGTGTAGCGACTCTCCGCGCCCGCGATGCGCCGCCAGCGCCAGCGGCTCCAGCGCCGGTTGCAGGGGTGGGTGGCGCGCCCCGCGGCGCACAGCCACGCGCCGAAGAGCGCGAGCACCACCAGCAGGCCGACCAGGCCGAGGTCGGCGAGCGTCTGCACGATGAAGCCGTGGGCCTGCCCCACGTCGAGGATCGCCGTGCGGTAGCGCAGGCGAGCCGTTTCGTAGCCTTCGGCACCGACGCCGAGCAGGGGGTGGGCGGAGAAGATCTCGAGCGCTTCGTTCCAGTAACGCGCGCGCACGCTGCCGATCGCGGTGAGGCGCCCGGGGCCGTTGGCGGGCACGGGCGCGTTGGGGTTGGTGAGCGTGCCGACGGTGTGGGAGACGCTCCCGAAGAGGCCGCGGTGGCTGAGAGTGAGCGCCCCGGCGAAGGCGATCGCGACGATCACGGGAACGCTCAACAGCACCGCGCCGGCGCGTCGGCGCGTCTGGACCTGAGCCCGCCCACCCGCGCGCTGGCCGTCGAGGAAGCCGATCGCCAGGCCGGCGAGCGTGAGCCCCACGAGCACCGCGGCGAGCAGCACCCCGAGCTGGTGCCCGGCGCTGACGCGCGCGGCGAGCGGCGTGTCGTCGGTGGTGAGGGCGTGTTGGGAGAAGTCCCACGCGACCACCACGCCCGCCCCCAGCGCGCCGGTGCAGAGCACGACAACGCCACGCAGGCGCAGCGGGACCAGGCACAGCCACAGGGCGAGCCCGAGCACGAGCGCGGCGAGCGCGCCGCGGGAGTAGGCGAGCAGCACCGTGACCATCACGATTCCCATCGCGGGGTAAGCGAGCGCGCTGAGCAGCGCGTGGCCGGCGCGGCGGGCGCCCAGCCACATGCACCCGATCGCGCCCAACGCGGCGGCCAGCCCGATCGCGTTCCAGTAGCCGTAGGGTTCGCGCAGCCGCGCGTAGGTATGCGCGTAAGCCCGTTCGGAGCCGAGCACGTCGGGGAAGACCTTTGTGAGCAGCGCGTAGCCGCACACGACCACGGCGCCGAGCAGCACCCCGCCGAGCACCGCCGACCAGCGCGCGGGCGCGGCGCGGGCGAGCAAGACCGCGAGGGCGAACACGCCGCTGTAGGCGAACAGGCGCGCGGCGTCCTCCCATGAGCTGTCGGGCTTCACTGACCACACCACCGACAGCGCGCAGAGCGCGGCGAGGGCGAGCAGCAAACCCGTCGGCCACAGCCCGTACGCGGGGCGCCCGGCGGGTGTGAGCACGATCGCCGCCGCGATCCCGACGCCGCAGCCGAGCGTGAGGCCGATCTCGACAGGGGTGATGGTGGCGAGGTTCAGGCCACCACCGGCGAGGAAGGTGACCAGGCAGAGGGCGCCGGCGATGAGCAGCGTCGGGAGGGCGGACACGATCAAACGGGTGGCCGCTCGTAGATCGGCCGGCCACGACCCCTCCGGCGCCGCGTCGCGCCGTGGAGGGGGATGCGGCGCGTCGGAGGGCGGCGAGGCGGACGCGGCGGGTGGGTGTTCTGGAGCTCCCTCGCCCTCCGGTGGGGCTGGGGTTGCTATTCCACGGGCCGGTGCAACCTCGGTGGCCATCTCAGTCGCGGGGGATGAAGGGCCCGTCCACCCGGCGAACGCGGTTGCGGACGGCTCGGCCGAGGAGCAGCAGGGCACAGGCGAGCAGGAAGGCGAGCAGTGCGAAGAGCGGCGTGGGGAGCGTGCTTAACGCGGAGGCGATATCGACGTGCACGACCCCGGGGTGGATCACCTCGCCGTCCACGGGGACCGACGGTGCGCTTGCGTGGGGGATGCTTTCGAGGGTGTGCTGTTCGGTGGGGGTGGGAGCTGCCACCGCGGAGCCGCCCCCGCCCGAGCCGCTGGCCCCGCCGCCGCCGAGGCCGCCGTGGGAGCCGGCGGCGCCGGCGAGTTGGGCTTTGTGGATCAGGTCGGGGCAGTCGGTGTACTCGGAGAGTTCCGGTGGCATCTGCTTGATCGCCTGGCTGTAGGCCTGCTGGCTGTAGCCGGTGGGCAGCGTGCCGTTGCTGCACGCTTCGAGGATCTTGGTCGCCTGGCTCCCGCTCGCGGGCGCGGCGGCGGCGAGCGGGAGCAGCAGCGCCGCCGCGACGGCAAGTGCCGACCGGCGTAGGGCGATCTTGGTCGCGAGCAAGTGCCGCACGCTACCAGCGCTCCCCGCGGGAAAGTCCGAGGCTGCGCAACGCGTGCGAGAAGCCCTCCGCCCAGGCGGCGTGGGTGAAGGCCTGCACGTCGCTCGCCCCGGCGGCGCCGAGGTGGGCGCGCAGCGGGGCATCGGCGGCGAGCTGCCGCAGGGCGTGGGCGAGCGCGTGGGGATCTCCGGCGGGCACGACCAGCCCGTTGCGCCCATCGCGCACCAGGCCGCCGGCGACGGCACCCACGGCGTCGCTCGCGATCACGGGGAGGTTGCGGTTCATCGCCTCGTTGACCACCAACCCCCAGGGCTCGCGGAAGGTGCGGGTGGGGATCGACGGGACCACGAGGACGTCGGCGGCGGCGTACATGTCGCGCAGCTGCGCGGGGGGACTGGGTCCAGGCCGACCACCTCGCGCCCCACCGCGTCGAGAGCCTTCCGCCGCTCGCCGTGGCCTGCGCACAGCCTCACCGCGCCGCCGGCGGGGACCCAAGGGGGGGCGGGTCCCACGCCGACGAGGACGAGCGCGGCGGGGGGCGCGACGAGGCCTGACTCCAACCAAGCATCAATCAGCACCCCGACACCCTTTTCCCGGACTGGACGGCCTGCAAACAGGAACTTCACGGCAGTTTCCGACGGCCATCCGGGCGCCGCGGGGGCACTCACGCCGGGGGCGCTCCAAAAGTTGTTGTCGACGGACTGCGGGGCGACGTGCACGTTGCGCGCGCCGCGCGCGCGCACGTAGGCACTGACGTGGGGTCCGTAGGTGACGACCGCGTCCGCGGAGCGGTAAAGGCACAGCAGCGCGGGGTAGCTAAAGGCGTGCGCTGCCGTGCGGGGATGGGCCCACAGCGCGCTCCACAGGATCAGCGGGACCCGGGCGCGCCGCGAGCCGGCCCAGGCGCCGGGCAGCGCAACGCGCCCGCCGGCGGAGCAAACCACGGCGCGGTAGCGCCCGCTGGCGGCGAGCGAGGCGACCTCACGCTGGCGGACGTGCCGGTGGGGGAAGGGCAGCTCCTCCTCTGCGGCTACTCCGCCGTGCTGGGAGCGTCCTCCGAAGAGGGCGTACTCGACGCCCTCGCGCTCATGCAGCCGCGCAAAGGCGCCCACCCGGTCGAAGGGGGCGTGCCCGGTGACAAACAGCACGGGCTTCACCGACCCTCCCCGGCCATCGCCCACACCTCGGCCATCGCGACCACGCACTCATCAATGACTGTGTAACTTGGGCTGGCGTGTAGGGGCCAGCAACATCGGCCGGCAAGCCTCATATGCCGTGGTGGTCCAGGCGCCTGGTGGCGCAGCTCATCAACGCACCACCTCGCCTCGACACCTGCTCGTACACCTCGCCTCAACACCTGCTCGCACCACCTCGCCTCGACACCTGCTCGCACCACCTCGCCTCAACACTTGCTCGTACACCTCGCCTCAACACCTGCTCGCACCACCTCGCCTCGACACCTGCTCGTACACCTCGCCTCAACACCTGCTCGTACACCTCGCCTCAACACCTGCTCGCACCACCTCACCTCAACACCTGCTCGTACGCCGCGAGCGTTTGCGCCCCGCAGCGCTCCCAGGTGAAGTGGGCGGCGACGGTGGCGCGCGCGCGGCGGCCGGCCTCGCGCAGGCGGTGGGGGTCGGAGAGCAGCTCGTCGATGCGCTGGGTGAGACGCTCGATGTCACCGGGTGGGACCAGCATGAAGCCGTCCCCCGCCGCGGCGATCTCCTCGGGCCCGGGCTCCCCGCGGCAGCCGATCGCGGGCAGGCCGCCGGCCATCGCCTCGATGTAGGCGACCCCGAAGGCCTCCTCGGTGGAGGGCATCGCGAACAGGGTGCAGCGACGCGCGCGCTCGATCGCCTCGGCGGGGGGCAGCTGTCCGCAGAGCTGCACGCGCTCGCGGACCCCAAGGCGGGTGGCGAGCCCTTCGAGGGGGACCCGCTCGGGGCCCTCGCCGACGATCACGTAGTGCAGGTTGGGGTGCCGGGGGGAGAGCACGGCGAGCGCGCGCAGCACGTCGGCGTGGCGCTTGCGGGCGACGAGGTGGCCGACCGTCACAAGGGATGGGAACCCACCCACCCCTCCACCCGCCCCTCCACCCCGTCCAGCCGCCCCACCTGCCCCGCCACTCGCCCCTCCCTCCCGATCAACGCGCCCCGCGGTGGAGCGGGGGAGGTCGGTCCCGAGGTGGACCACTCGCGCATCCCGGGCGCCGTACGTGCGCGCGAGCTCGGCGGTGCCGCGACTGTTGGCGAGCACGAGACGGGCGGCTCCCAGCCCGCGTGCGACGGCCTCGCGGCCGGCAGGGGAGCGGGGGGCGGTGTGGAGTACGTCGCCGCCGTGCACTGAGACCACAAGGGGCACGTCGAGCCCGACGCGGCGCACGGACTCGCCGGCGGGCACGGCGTTGTGGGCGTGGATCACCTCGAAGCCGGTGCGGCGGCGCAGTTGGCGCAAGGCGACCCCCAGCGCGGGCGCCGCCCAGGCGCTCCAGGAGGGGTAGTGGCGCCCCCGCGGCGGGGAGACGTAGGGGACGTACGTGACGGGGAGGCCATCGTGGACCTGGTCCAGGCCCCCACCCACCCAGTCGCGCAGTAAGCCCCCAAGCGCTCGCGTGGCCCCTCTGGGGCCTGCCTGCAGGGAGGCGCGCGGCGGCACGAGGCGGTGCAGGACGAGCACGTGCACCTCCACGCCCGCGGCCTGGGCGGCGAGCGCTTGGCGATGGGCCCAAATCCCCAGCACGGGGTCGCCGCGACGGGGGTAGAACTCCGCTACGACGGCGACCTTCACCAGCGGCCTCGATTTCGTCGTGCGCGAGCGCCGGCGCTCGCCGGGGGGCATCCGCAGGCATGGGGAGGCGCGGCGAGAGTGGACTTGGTGGGGGGAGGCATGACGGAGCCGCTACCAGCGGTGGTGAGTGAGGAGGGTGGTCTGGGCTTCCGGGGCCTTTAGGTAGGGCCGCTCGGCGAGCAGCGCGCGGGCCTCAGCGATGGCGGCCTCGCGCGAGTAGGCGTCCCCGGCGGGGGCGGCGGAGTGACGGATCGCGACGGCGTCGAGCACCCCGCAGCGCCACCCTTGCCGGCGGGCGAGCGCGGCCCAGTGCAGGTCGAGGCCCCAGCCCATGCGCACGTCGGGGTAGGGCAACATCGCGGGGAAGGTGGTACGGGCGAAGGCGGTGACGGGGCCGATCTCGACGAAGGGCGTCTCGCGGGCCACGGAGCCGCTCCGGCGGCGGGTGACGCGCCAGGCAGCGTGCGAGCGCGCGCGGTGAGCGGGCTGAACGAGCTGGAAGTCGAAGCGCTCAGCGAGGAACAGCAGGCGGTCGAGGAAGCCGTGGGGGAGGACGACGTCGTCGTCGAGCGCGAGCAGCCAGTCGTGCTCCTCGGCACGGTGGGCGGCGAGCAGGAGGTTGAGGTTCTCGAACTTCCCGAGGTCCCCCGGAGGGCGCGTGTGCAGCTCGACATCGTGGCGGGAGCGCAACAGCTCGGCGCGGATCGCGGCGGCCAAGGCGTGCCGCTCGGGGCGCTCGACGCCGAGCACGAGCACGCGCCGGCGCGGGGGTGAGCGGCGCGCGGCGCGGGCGAGGCGCATGGTGCGGCCGCCGAGCAGCTCGCGGGCATCGATCAGCCTGTCCTGAGCCTCTCTGCGCACCGCGTCGAGGCCGCCGACGGTGCCGCTCTCCCCGGAGAGGAAGTCCTCCGTCTCCGCGCCGAGGCCGCTGACGGTGCCGCGCTCCCCGGAGAGGAAGTCCTCCGTCTCGCGGTGGGCGGTTGGATGGCGCCGTTCGGAGAGGCCCTGCTCAAAGCGGCCGAGGCTGTGGGCGACCATCGTGAGGCCGGCGGGGCAGCGGCGGCGAACGACGTGGCCGAGACACCCGGCGAGCGTGCGCAGCTCGCTGTGCAACGACGGGGCCTCCCCCCGCCAACCGTTGTAGCGGCGGCTGGCGCGTCCGCGGGCGCGGGCGGCGCGTGTGAGCGAGCGCAGGCGCGCGTCGGCCGGCGAGCGGCGGTGGTCGAGCGCGGCGGCGGCGACGTAGAGGATGGGTGAGTCCGAGCAAGAGTGGCCGTCGCGGTCTCCGCTTGCGCCCGCGGCGAGCAGGCGGTCTTGCCACTCCTGCTCGTCCCCGTACAGCCCGAGCGCGGCGTCGAACGGCCCGACGCGCTCCAGTGCGCCGCGGCGCACGGTCATGTTGGCCCCCCATGCGTAGCGCACGCGGTCGGTGTCCTCGGGGCCGAGGTCGAGCGATGTGATCGGGCTCCCCTCGCGTCCGCAGGAGTGTCGACTCCATCCGCCGCGACCTTCGAGGCGGGGGCGGATCGGGCCGGTGAAGACCTGCGCGTGGGGGTGCTCGCCGGCGGCGCGCAACAGCGCCTCCAGCCATCCGGGGCGGACCTCGACGTCGTCGTCGACGAACACGATCAGCTCGCCGCGGGAGTGGGAGATGCCGGTGTTGCGCGCGGCGTTCAGCCCGAGGGGCAGCGCGTGGGAGCGGTAGTCGGCGCCGAAGCGCTCGGCGACCGCGCGGATTACGAGGGAGGGCCGGTCGTCGTGGACGACGAGCAGTTCGGCCCCCGCAGCGGCAGCTTGGGGGGCGATCGAGGCGAGCGCGACCTCGAGGTAGTCGGGGCGCTCACGGGTGGGAATGACGATCGACGCGGTGGGGTTCAAGGTGCGAGTGTTCTCGATGGGAATACTCGCAATGAGAGTATTCGCGAAGCGAACATTCTAGGTTGGGGTAGGAATGGTCCTGTTCCTGCACAACCGCTACCGCGCGCCGGGGGGAGAGGAGCGCGTGGTGGAGGACCTGATGTGGCTGGTGCGCGAGCGCCTGGGCGAGCCGGCGCAGCTGCTGGCACGAGAGTCAGACGCGACGGGCCGGGCGCGCGCGGCGGCGGGGCTGCTGCGCGGGGGCCTCGATCCCGACGAGGTGGCGGATGCGGTGCGGCGTGGGGGCGCGCGGGTGGTGCACGCGCACAACATCCACCCCACGCTTGGCTGGCGCGCGTTGGCGGCCGCGCGGAGCGCGGGAGCGCGGGTGGTGGTGCACCTGCACCAGTACCGCTTGGTGTGCGCGGTGGGGGTGTGCTTCACGGAGGGAGAGGAGTGCGTGCGCTGCCACGGTCCCAACACGCTGCCGGGGGTGCTGCGGAACTGCCGCGGAAGCCGCGCGGAGGCGCTGGCCTACGCGGCCGGTCTGTCGCTGTGGCAGCGCCGGACGGTGGAGCAGGCGGACGCGGTGATCGTCCCGAGCGAGTTCGCGCGGGAGCGGCTGCGGGAGCTCGGCGCGCCGCTGCCGTGGGAGCGCGTGCACGTGCTGGCGCCCCCGGTGCGGGCGCTTGCCGACGGCACCCCCGTCCCGAAGCGTCCACCGGAGGGATATGCGCTGGTGGTAGCGCGCCTGGCCCCGGAGAAGGGGATCGACGTGGCGGTCGAGGCCTGCCGGAAGGTGGGTATCCCGCTGGTGGTCGCGGGCGAGGGTTTGGATGGGATCGAGGGTGCGATGAGTGGCGCGGTCTCCGACGGAGGAGCGGTCCGCTTCGTGGGCCGCGTCGACGACGCGCGCCTCGCCGAGTTGCGGGCGGGAGCGGCGCTGGCGGTGGTGCCCTCGCTCTCGGCGGAGACGTTCGGCCTGGCGGCGGCCGAGGGGATGGCCGCCGGCCTGCCGGTGGCGGCGAGCCGCGTGGGGGCGCTCCCGGAGCTGGTCGGCGAGGAGGGTCTGGCGCCACCGGGCGACGTCGGTGCGCTGGCGGCGGTCATCGAGCGCCTGCGCAGCGACCCGCGAGCGGGCGAGCGGGCGCTCGGGCGGGTTCGCGCCCTGTGTGCCCCGGAGGTTGTTGCGGGGAAGCTCGCGGAGGTGTATGCGGCGGCCACCGCGTAGAAACCATCCGATACCCGTCTAACCCGACGTGCCAGCGGTGCCTGAGTTGATTGGGACGGGTGTAGCGGCTATCGTCTACGGCGTAAACCCTCGGCGATGCGATGCCGACAAGACTGATGATGGCTTCGACACTCGACACCAGCACGACGAGCCAGCGACAGGATTCGCCTGAGGAGATCGTCGCCGTGATAGACACGGCGGAGTTCGAGGCAGCTCGACAGGACCCGCGCGCCCGATTGTTCCTTACGGAGGCCGACGCCTACCTCGTCGAGCTTGAGCAGCAGGGCCGTAACCGCTAGGCGACCGGTTGTAGCGGCAGCCAGAGCCGCTTGGGCTTTCTTGCTTCGACCGACGTCCGGAAGCCGTAGCGCTCACGCCACATTGCCGCCGTCTCCTCATCGAAGGGGTCGACAACGAGAACCGAAGTCGCCTGCAGTTCGGCCACACGGCGGGCAGTAGCGGCCGCGTGGAGCAGCAACAGCTTGCCGTCGACCTCTGCTCGCCTGTCCTTGGCGATCCAGGTAATAGGTAATGAGGGCTGCCGGAGCTCGTACAGGGGCGATGTCGATGCGTCGGCGATCGCGCTGACTGAGTTCGACCTGAGCCGAAGCGAGCGAGTAGAAGCCCGCCACACGAGCCCCAGCGATGAGTAGTCGGGTGCGTGAGGTCTGATGGGCAGCCACCGCCTCGGTCTTGAGCCAGGTGCCTGCGGCGCGAGCCGCCGCGCGCTCCCCAGCGTCGAAATCGTTGAGCGCGAGCCGGCCTGACGGCGCACGCGGCGAACGTAAACGCGGCGAAGGCCTTCGGCACGTCGCCGGCAGCGATCGCAATCGCGGTCGGGCTGCTTCTCATGTTGCTTGGCTTCCTTGCCGCTCGACGCTAGCGTCGATATACAAGGACGGACGCGGGACGGAAGGCCATATCAGCGCCGCCGTCCCGCGCCCGACGCCCTCCGTCTTGACGGGCGACGGACCCTTGCGACCGACGTGATCGCCAAGATGTCCGCCTGATGCGCGTCCAGTCCCCAGCTACCACCCGGCGATCCCTGGCGAGGCGGCCCCATGACCGTACGCCTTGAGTGGGATGGGAAGCCCGAGCGTGTCGAGCGCGTTCACCTCCCGTTCCAGACCGTCGAGACGATCAACGAATCCCGAGCGACTCGTGAGCGGGATACGGGAGCGCTGTTCGGCAGCGACTCCCCCCGGGGAGCCGATCGGAACCAACTTATCTGGGGGGACAACAAGCTGGTGTTGAGTAGCCTGCTCGCAGACTACGCCGGCAAGGTCAAGCTCATCTACATCGATCCGCCCTTCGATACTGGCGCGGACTTCTCGCTTCGGGTCAAGATTGGTAATTCAGACTTCACCAAGACACCGTCGATACTTGAGGAGCATGCATATCGCGATACGTGGGGTCGCGGTCGGGAGTCGTATCTTGGGATGCTGTACGAGCGGCTCGCGCTCATGCATGAACTACTGGCCGAGGACGGAACATTTTATATACATATCGGCCCATCCGTTTTGGGACTTCACGACACGATCTCCGAGCGCGCCCGCCGCCGCGGGCTCGACCTCCGGCCTCGTCAGATTCCGCGGGAGGTCATGGAGCGTCAGGTGACCGAAACCGATTCGGTGCGGTTCTTTGAGCTTGCATTTGTCGACCTCGACATTCGTCGTAAAGGCCACGAGGCGTGCGTGGTACTCAAAGACTTTGCTATCCCCAGCGACGACCTGATTCCACAAAAGGTCCGGGAGAGCATCACCTCCTGGTCGGATCTCATCGACTACTGGTCAGTCGATTTCGATTTCAGCGACGAGGTGTTCCACAACCAGTGGCAGGCCTATAGGACGCGCGAAGACCCAACGCTCGCAACGCAGAGCGACTGGCATGAGTATCCGTCCGCGGGGACGTATGCGGTCATCGTGAAGATCATCGACATCTTTGGTAACGACACGACAAAGCTGGCTGAGGTTCGTATCAAATGACGCTGGAGGAGTCGACCACTCCCTCCGGTGATCCCTACGCCGTCCCTGAGCGACGCAAACCCAGCGAAGGAACCTACGCCGCCAACGGAGTTCGGGCACGAGTCGATGCTTGGCGTGCTCAGAAATACAACGGAGCGTCGGCAACATCCCGGCGTCTGCTCGGGTTCTGGTTCGCCGACGAGCACCGCTCGGATGACGGCGGGCCGTTCCGGTTCTACTTCTGCCAGCGCGAGGCGGTTGAGACATTTATCTACCTGAACGAGATCGAGCCAGTTCGGGGATTGAAGGACCTGCTCGACTTCGCAGAGCACGGGATGCTGCTGCAACCCGGAGAAACGAAACGGCAGCGCTTGGCCATGAAGATGGCGACCGGCTCGGGCAAGACGATGACGATGAGCCTGTGCGTCGTCTGGTCCTACTTCCACGCGTTCTACGAGCCCGGCTCGCCGATGACGACATCGTTTCTCGTGATCGCACCGAACCTGATCGTGTTCGAGCGGCTGAAGGCCGACTTCGGCGACGCGGTCACTTTCCGTCGCGACCCGATGATCCCGCCCGAGTGGTCACACGACTTCGATCTCGCGGTGCTGTTGCAGGACGATCCTGCACCCGTGACCGCGCGCGGTGTTCTGTACCTCACCAATGCCCAGCGACTGTATGAGCCGGCAACAGGTCGCGGCAAGAATAAGACGGCTCCCAATCCAGTGGAGGCGATGGTGGGTCCTCGCGTGAATCGCGATGTCGACGGATCATCTGCTGAGCGTCTTTTCGAGGGGATCGCTGAGCGCAGTCGCGTGATGGTCCTCAACGACGAGGCACACCACGTCCACGACGAGAAGCTCAAGTGGAACCAGACGATCGAGCGGCTGCACGATGAGCTGCGCAAGCGGACGCCCGATGACCCCGGCGCAGGGGTGGTTTCGCAGCTCGACTTCTCCGCCACGCCAAAGCACGAAAACGGCGACCTTTTCAAGCACGTGGTGGTCGACTATCCGCTCGCGCAGGCCGTCGCCGACGGGATCGTCAAGACGCCGATCATCGGCGAGGTCACCGGGGCAGAGGTGGAGTTGGGTGACGGCTCCTTCGAGCGCAGCCGGCAATGGCTCGATGTAGCTGTCGGACGCTGGCGCGAGTTCCACGAGACTCTGTCGCCGGCAGGCAAGCGCCCCGTGCTGTTCGTGATGTGCGAGAACACGCGGGAGGCAGACAGGGCAGGCGATTATCTCCGCCAGATGCGTGAGTTCGCCGACGACCAGCTTCTCGTGATCCACACCAACAAGCAAGGCGAGATCACGAAAGCCGACTTGGAGATCGCCCGCAACGCTGCACGCGAAGTCGATCAGCCCGACAGCCGCATCCGCTGCATCGTCAGCGTCCTGATGCTCCGTGAGGGCTGGGATGTACGAAACGTCTGCGTCATCGTCACACTCAGAGCGCTCAGCGCAGCTAACAGAATCCTCCCCGAGCAAGCGCTCGGACGCGGGCTACGCCGGATGACGCCACCCGGCTCGGGGTTCGACGAGCGAGTCGTCGTGATTGAGCACGAAGCCTTCCGCAACCTCTGGAACGCCGAGCTCGACGGTGGTCTGATCGTTCCACGCGAAGACGCCGACAAGATCCAGGTAGGTGCCGTCACGATCTTCGTCGACGAGGCCAGGCGCAAATTCGACATCGTGATCCCGCAGCTCACGCGCGCACTCGCGCGCTCCGATAGTGCCCTGGCCCAGCTCCACCCCGCCGACGTGCCAGACTCCAAGACCCACCTCGCCGTCCCGGATATCGAGCCCGACGAGTACGTCCACTACCGCGGGCTGCACCTGATCGATAAGGACATCGTTGAGGAGTTCGACTTCCACGTCCCCTACGCCGAAGACCCCGCAGGCGTCATCACCTACTACACGCGCTCCGTCGCACGAGCCAGCGGCGTGGATCGGCTCTCGGGCGCGTTCGCGACGCTCGCGCCGATGGTCCGGGACTACCTCAGGAAGCGCGTATTCGAGCATCCCGTCGACCTCGACGACAAGGTTGTGCTGCGCAGGCTGGCGGAGAACGACGCGCAGAAGCTCGTCGTCGACGCCTTTGCGGCCGCGATCCGTGAGCTGGCGATCGTGGAGCGCGAACCCCAGATCACCGAGAACGCCTTTCGGGTCTCGCAGACACCACCGTTCCCGTGGTCGCGGAAAACGGTCCAGGGCAAGCGAACCGTCTTCAACCTCACGCCGGTCGACAACAATCTCGAGGCGCGGTTCGCCGAGTTCCTCGACCGTGTGCCCGACGTGGCCGCGTGGGCGAAGCTCACGATGAACAGCCGCTTCGCGCTCGAGTACATCTCCAAAGAAGGCGCTTTGCGCCTTTACTACCCCGACTTCGTCGTGCGGCTGACCGACAGCAGCTGCCTGATCATCGAGACGAAGGGCCAAGAAGACATCGATGTCGCCCTCAAGGACCGCCGGACCCGGCGCTGGTGCGAGGACGCCACGCGCCTGGCAGGCAGCGAATGGTCCTACGAGAAGGTCAACCAGCACGTGTTCGATGCCTACACTGGAGGGGATCTCGACGGGCTGCGACGCTTCATCGCCGCGAGCACGGAGCGCAAGCCATAGCCGACAAAACGAGCGTGCCGTCCCAAGCAAGTGGCAAGATAGATCACATGGAGCAGATCAACCTATGACCACAGCCACCAGCACCCAGAGCGACCTCTTCGCCTGGGCGAACGACCTCGAGCGGGAGAACAAGCGCGTCGCCGAGATCAACGCCCAGCGGGTGCGCAACCGTGGGTATCTCGTGTTCGCGACCGACCCGTCCAAGGGCGTCGACTCGGCCGAGTACCAGCAGGTCTATGCGACCGAGGCGCGCACGCCCAACCAGGCGATCGCGAAGGTCCGGCCGCTGGCCGAGGGCCGCCGGCTGCAGGCGTTCCTGACCACCGGCAAGTACCGGGACGAGCTGGCAGACGCCCGCTGGGTTGCCTGAAGCCACCGGGAAGCACGGCCCGCCACGCTGCTCCAAGACCTCGACATCGCCCGTCTGCGCCGAGATTGATGGACGCCGCGAGATCGAAGTTCCAAAAACAAATTGGAACGATATTGGAACAATGGCCCCGCACCCTGGCCGGGCTCACCCACAAAAAGCCCCGCTGTTGCGGGGCTTTTCCTCGATAACGGGGGCAGGATTCGAACCTGCGACCTTCGGGTTATAAGCCCGCCGTGTGGCGCTGATTCCAAGGTGCCACGTGGGCGTACGCTGCCCTCTCTACACTACGCCCGGTCATGACGACCGTCGGCATAGTCGGGCTGGGCTACGTGGGGCTGCCGCTGGCGGTGGCGTTCGCGCAGGAGGGCTGCGAGGTGGTCGCGGTCGACGTGGATGCGCGCAAGGTGCAGGCGATCGAGGCGGGGGAGTCCTACATCGAGGATGTGCCCTCCGCGCAGCTGGCGCAGGTGCGGGGGCAGATCCACGCGAGCACGCGCTACGCGCGGCTGGCGAAGGCGGACGCGGTGCTGGTGTGCGTGCCCACGCCGCTGACCCGCAACCGGGAGCCCGACCTCGGGCCGCTCCTGGACGCCACGCGCGGGTTGGCGGATGTGCTGCAGGCCGGTCAGTTGGTGGTGCTGGAGTCGACCACGTACCCCGGCACGACGCGCGAGCGAATGCGGCCGATCCTAGAGGAGTCGGGCCTCGCGGCGGGCCGGGACTTCCATCTGGCGTTCTCTCCGGAGCGCGTGGACCCGGGGCGGACGGACTTCACGCTGCGTAACACCCCGAAGGTGGTGGGCGGCCTGACGGAGGCGTGCGCGGAGCGCGCGCGAGCCCTCTACGGGCTGGTGTGCGAGCGGATCGTGCCGGTCTCGAGCCCCGAGGCGGCGGAGTTGTGCAAGCTGTTGGAGAACATCTTTCGCTCGGTGAACATCGCACTGGTGAACGAACTGGCGATGTTGACCGACCGCATGGGGATCGACATTTGGGAGGTTGTGGACGCCGCCGCGACCAAGCCCTACGGCTTCATGCGCTTCGAGCCGGGGCCGGGCATGGGCGGGCACTGCCTGCCGGTGGACCCCTTCTACCTGAGCTGGCGCGCCAGGGAGTTCGACATGGCGACGGAGTTCATCGAGCTGGCGGGCAAGGTCAACCAGCAGATGCCCTACCACTGCGTGATGAAGGTCGAGCGCGCGCTCAACGACGCGGGCCTGCCGGTGCGGGGCGCGCGGATCGCGGTGCTGGGCGTGAGCTACAAGCCGGGCGTGGGCGACGTGCGGGAATCGCCGGCGCTGAAGATCATCGCCCTGCTGCGCGCGCTGGGGGCGGAGCTTGCCTATCACGACCCGCACGTCCCGGAGCTGCCCGACCTCGGCCTGCGCAGCGTCCCGCTGGAGGAGGCCTTGCAGGACGCGGACCTCGCGCTGATCGTGACCGCTCACCCCACCGTCGACCACGGGCTCGCGGCGGAGCGGGCGCGCGTGGTGGTGGACCTGCGCGGGGTCACGCGGGGCGCGCCGGTGGCGAACACGGTGAGGTTGTGAGGCGGCGGTGCACGCGAGCCGTCGCGGCGGGGTAGGATGCTCCGCCCCCGCTCGCGTGGCCTGTGAGCCTGCACACGCGGACGATCTCCGACCGACCCCCTCCTGATGAGCGCAACCGAGGAGCCCCGTCTGACCCCCGACCCGCGCGCCCCGGGACTGCTGCTCGGCGAGGGCGTGGAGATCGGCGAGGGCGTCACGTTCGGCGCGTACGTGGTGGTGCACGCGGGCACGGTCATCGGGGCGGGCTGCGTGATCGAGGACCACGCGGTGCTCGGCAAGCGCCCGCGCCTGGCGCGCAGCTCCTCCGCGCGGGGCGAGGTCGGCCGCCTGGAGCTGGGCGAGCGGGTGACGGTGTGCGCCGGCGCCATAGTCTTCGCGGGCGCCACGATCGGCGCGGAGGCGATCCTCGGCGACCAGTCGTTCGTGCGCGAGCGCTCCCACGTGGGCGCGGGCTCGGTGATCGGGCGCGGCAGCGTGGTGGACAACGACGTGCGGGTGGGCGCACGGGTGAAAGTGCAGACGGGCGTGTACCTGACGGCGGGCACGGCGATCGAGGACGACGTGTTCGTCGGCCCGGGCGCGACGACGACCAACGACGACACGATGGCCCGCCACGACGACGCGACCCCCCTGCACGGCGCCACCCTGCGCCGCGCCTGCCGCGTGGGCGGCGGCGCGGTGCTCACCCCGGGCGTGGAGATCGGCGAGGAGGCGTTCGTGGCGGCGGGCGCCGTGGTCACCCGCGACGTCCCCGCCCGCGCGGTGGCGATGGGCGTCCCCGCCCGCGTGGTGCGCGAGGTCCCCCCGGAGGACCTGCTGGAGCGCTGGCGCTGACTCCAAGTGGACGACCTGATCGTTCTCTATGACGGTGACTGCGGGTTTTGCGGAGTGATACTCGCGATGCTGTTGACGTGGGATCGAGCGAATCACCTTGACCCCGTATCGATCCAGAGCGCACGCGGAGAGGAGCTGCTCATCGACCTGGCGTGTCGAGACCGCCTGGAGTCGTGGCACCTCATCGACGCTGAGGGCACACGCTATGCGGGTGGCGCAGGTGTCCCTGTGGTTTTCGACGCCCTGCCGTGGGGGGCGCCGATCGCCGGCGTCGCGTCACGGTTTCCCGAGGCCACGTCGCGTGCCTATGAGTGGGTGGCGAGCCACCGCGTGCTCCTCGGCCGATCGCTCAAAGCGCGACCGCGCGCTTGGGCTGCGCGTGTCATCGCTGAGCGTGGGCGCTCCGATCATCCGCGCAAAGGGCAGTAGGGAGCGTGGCGCTAAGGTTCGAGACAGAACATCGCCAGCCCACTCGCCAAAGGAGACCTATGTCCAGCTCCACGATCGTGAACCTGTTGGAAGTCGAGGATTCGATAGGCGATCGGGCTCCCGGGGTCGAGGGCCGGTTCGCTCGCAAGCACCTGGACTCACGCGACCTTGGGGTCAGCCACTTCCGCTATGCGGCGAACGTACGCAGTCCGATGACTCACAGTCACCGCGAGCAGGAGGAGGTTTACATCGTTGCCGCCGGGTCGGGGCGGGTACTGCTCGATGACGAGGTCCACGATCTCCGCCAGTGGGACGTGATACGTGTAGCGCCCGAGGTGGTGCGTGCCTTCGAGGCAGGCCCCGACGGGCTGGACATCATAGCTGTGGGCGGACCCAGGCCCGAGGGTGGCGACGGCGTCATCGGCGGCGCAGATTGGCCCGACGCGCAGTAAGAACACCCAGCCGACCCCGCGGGACCCGGAGGGTCCAATCCAAAGAAATCAGGTCACCGCGCCCCGCACGGCCGCAACGACCTCCTCGGCCTGCGCGCGCGTGAGGACGGGGCTCATCGGAATAGCGAGGTGGGTGGCGGCGGCGTGGTCGGTGGCGGGCAGCTCGACGCCGGCCCCCCAGGCGCGCATCGCGGCCTGGCGGTGGACGGGGGTGCGGTAGTAGGCCTTGTGGCCGATGCCGGCGGCGCTCAGCGCGGCTTCCAGGGGCGCGGGAGCGGGGTGGCCGATCACGTAGAGGTGCCACGCGGGGTGTGCGCCCGGGGTGGGCTGCGGCAGCGCCACCAGCTCGCCGAGGCCGGCCTGGTGGTAGTGCGCGCCGGCAGCGCGGCGGGCCGCGGCCCACGCGTCGAGGTGGGGCAACTGCACGCGCAGGAGCGCCGCCTGTAGCTCGTCCAGGCGCGAGTTGTAGCCCACCTGCTCGTAGGTGACCTTGTCGCGGGAGCCGTGGAAGCGCAGGGTGCGCGCGCGTTCGGCGATGGCGACGTCGGAGGTCGTGATCGCCCCGCCGTCGCCGAAGCACCCCAGGTTCTTGGAGGGGAAGAAGGAGAACGTGGCGGCGGTCCCCAGTGCTCCGGGGCGCACGTCGCCGGTGGGGGGCATCCCGGCGACGTCTCCTCCGCCAAAGGCTGCGTCCGCTCCGGCCGCGACGGTCCGGGCGTCGGCGTTCGTACGCGAGCCCGTGGCCTGCGTGGCGTCCTCGAGCACGTTCGTACGCGAACCCGCGGCCTGTGCGGCGTCCTCGAGCACGGGCACCCCAAGCGCCTCGATCGCAGCGACGGGGGCGACGTTGCCGAACAGGTGCACCGCGACAACGGCCTTCGTGCGCGGGGTGAGCGCGGCGCGCACGGTGTCGGCGGTGACGCAGTAGGTGGAGGGGTCGATGTCGCAGAAGACCGGGGTGGCGCCCGTCGGGGGTACGGCCTCGGCGGAGGCGTAGAAGGTGAAGGAGGGCACCACGACCTCGTCGCCCGGCCCGACGCCGATCGCGCGCAGCGCGATCGTGAGCGCGTCGGTGCCGTTGGCGACGCCGACCGCGTGGGCGGCGCCGCAGTAGGAGGCAAACTCCTGCTCGAAGGCGGCGACCTCGGGGCCGAGGATGTAGCGCTCCGACTCGAGCACTCGGTCCACCGCCGCGCGCAACTGCACCCGCAGCGGGGCCAGCGGGGCGGAGGTGTCGAACAGGGGAACGCTCATGCGGCGGCCGACCCGGGGGCACGGGGCGAGGCCTCGCGCTCGCGCAGCCACCGCACGGTCGCGGCGATGCCCTCCTCCACGCCGATCCGCGCCTCCCAGCCGAGCAGGGTGCGGGCCTTCTCGACCGAGGGCCAGCGGCGGGGGACGTCCACGGCGAACGACGGAAGGTGCTCCAGCGCGAACGCCTCGGGGTCCTCGCCGCACGCGGCCCACACGATCCGCGCGATCTCGGCGACCGTGAGCTCGCGGGCGGCGGAGATGTTGAAGTCCTCGTTCAGGCCCGCGGGGGAGCTCATCGCGGTGACGATGCCGTCGGCGATGTCCTCGACGTGGGTCAGCGTGCGGGTTTGCTCGCCGGAGCCGAAGATCGGCAGGGGCCGCAGGCCGCAGAGCACCTTGCGGATCAGGTCGGGCACGGCGTGCGCGATGCCCGGTTCGGCGTCGGGCAGCTCGCCGGGGCCGTAGGCGTTGAAGGGGCGACAGATCGTGTAGGGGAGGCCGTGCTCGGCGTGGGCGGCGCGGCAGTACACCTCGCCGGTGAGCTTCGAGAAGCCGTAGGCGGAGAGCGGCACGGGGCAGTCGGGCAGGTGCGCCTCGGTGGTGGGGAACTCGGTGGCGCGCTCGAACACCATCGAGGAGGAGACGTAGGCGAAGCGCTCGACCTGCACCTCCAGCGCCGCGCGCACGACGGCGTTGTAGAGGGCGGCGTTGACCTCCGTGAGGGTGTGGGGGAGGCGGTGGAAGTTGGCGATGCCCCCGACGATCGCGGCGAGGTGGATCACGTGCGAGCAGCCCGCGGTGGCGCGGCGGGCCTCGGCGAGCGAGCGCAGGTCGCCGGTGTGGACCTCGCAGCCCTCGCGCATCCACTGCGGCGCGGGCCGCTGGTCGGAGACCCGCACCTCGTACGCGGGGTCTGCGAGCAGCCGGCGCACCACCGCCGAGCCGATCGTGCCGGCGCCCCCGGTGACCAGTACCCGACTCATGGGCGACGAGCGGTTGGGCCTTGGGATCGTCCGCGCGAGCCAGTTGCGCCCGCAGCGCGTGGGGGCCGGACCTCCTGACCGGCCGCCGAGCGCGAGGGGCCGGGTCTCCATACGGAGCGCGGGCGGCCGATCGGGGCGGCGCGTCTCGCCCCAAGTACGCGAGCGATCGAGGACACACTCGCGTCGCCATACGTGCTCGGGCTCATTGCGCGGGCGTCCCCAGCGCCGCCAGCTCCGCGGCGTACGCGAATACCTGCCCGGCGCCCCAGCAGTTCCAGGGGTCCACGACCAGGCAATCGTCGGCGGCGAGCGCGGCGATCGCCGCGAGCGTGCGGGGCTCGCGGAACTCGGAGTGGTTGGTCGCAACGATGACCGCGGCGGCGCCCTGGAGGGTCTCCTCCAGCGGCGCGGTGGGGGTGGCGACGTGGGGGTCGTGCACGGCCACGTCGGCGAGCTCGCGTTCGAGCAGCCGGATGAGCTTGTGCGCGAGCGAGTCGCGCTCGTCGTCGGTGTCGGCCTTGAACGCGAGGCCGAGCACGGCGACCTTGCGGTTGGCCAGCGAGTGCAGGCGCCGGCGCAGCCCCTCGACGAGGAACAGCGGCACTGACTCGTTGACGCGCGAGACGGCGAGCAGCATCCCCGGCGCGTGGGAGCGCTCCTCGGAGAAGGCGAAGTCCTTGCGCAGGCACGTCCCCGCGGTGAGCCCTGGGAGGGCGATGCCGCCGCGGGGGTAGTCGCGGTTGATGAGCTCGATCACCTCGAACACGTTGGCGTCGTAGCGCTCGCAGTCCATCATCAAGAGGTTGGGGAGCGCGAAGTGGGTGTAGCGCAGGATGTTGGCCCAGATCTTCGCGAGCTCGGCCTGCACGGGGGTGGTGTGCACGATCGGCGCGCCAAACACCCCGAACAGCTCCGCGGCGACCTCGCCGGGATGACGTGTCCCGCCCGCCCTGCCGACGCCGCCGATGATGCACGGCAGTGTGTCGATCTCCTCCAGGAAGCGCCCGGCGGCGATGCGCTCGGGGGCGTGCGCGACGAACACCTCCTCGCCGATGCGAAAACCGCGGTGCTTCTCCAAGTAGCCCGCGACGAACTCCGTCGTGCCGGGGGCGACGGTGGAGCGCAGCACGAGCGAGTGCCCCGGGGCGAGCACCCCCAGCAGGTCGTCGAGGGCGGAGCGGATGTCGCGCATGTCGATCTCGATGTGCGAGAACGAGGGGGTGCCGAGCGTGAGCACGATGTGGCGCGCGCGCGCGGCGTCGGCGACGCGCTCGGAGAGCTCCAACTCCCCCTCCTCGCGCACACGCTCCAGCAGCTCCTGCGCCCCGCTCTCCTGAAACGGCATGACCCCCGCGCGTAGCGAGTCCAGGCGCGCGGGGTCGTTGTCGATCCCGACGACCCGCAGGCCGCGGTCGGCGAACGACAGTGCGAGCGGCAGCCCGACGCGGCCGAGGCCGATCACGGAGACGTCGGCGGTGTGCTCGGGCGAGGTCATGGAAGGCGCTCCTGTGGGGTCATCGGAGAGGAGGTTAGCGGCGCTTATGACGCGATTCACAGGCGGTGGATCTGCGGGGGCGCGTGGGGGTGTATATCTACTTTTCAGCCAGCGTATAACGATCGTAATACGCACTCGGGATTTTTATACACAACACCACCCTCCTCACATTCCCTTCACATCCTCTTCACACCGATCTCCACCTCATAGCCGCTCACGAGACCGGGTGCCTCTGCGTCACGGCGTGGGCCGGCGGCGCTCGCGCAGGTACTGACGCGCAAAGCCCGCCACGAAGCGGGGGTTGTAGCGGGCGTAGCGCCGCCACAGCCGGCGCGGTTCGCGTGCGAGCCGGTAGACCCACTCCAGACCGTTTCGCTGCATCCACGGGGGGGCCTGGGGGACAAGGCCGGCGTGGAAGTCGAAGGCGGCCCCGACCCCGACGAGCAGCGGCGCGCGCAGGCGGGGGCGCATCCGCTGCATCCACCGCTCCTGCTTGGGCTGCCCGGTGCCGACCCACACGACCTGCGCGCCCGACTCGTCGATCGCGGCGGCCACGCGCCGCTCCTCCTCGGGGGTCAGCTCGCGGAACGGAGGCGAGTAACCGCCCGCGATGAGGAGGCCGGGGAAGCGCTCGCGCAGGCGGCCGGTGAGCAGCTCCAGGGCCTCGGGGGTGCGGCCCCCGTAGAGATACATGGGGGTCCCGGCGTGGGCGGCGCGCGCGCAGAAGCCGGCCATCAGGTCGGGTCCGTACACGCGCGTGGCGCGACGGTGGCCGAGCAGCCGCAGCGCCCACACGAGCGGCATCCCGTCGGGCACCGCGAGTGTGGCGTCCAGCGTCGCGGCGAGCGTCGCGGGTTGCTCGCGAGCGCTCATCACGAGGTTCACGGCGGCGGCCGTGACGTAGCCGCGCTCGCCGGCGGCGATCACGGCCTCCATCCAGTCGAGCACCTGCTCGTAGTCGGAGACCGCCAGGGGGATGCCGAGCACCTCCGCGCGGGGGGGCGGCACTGGGACAGTGGCTAGGAGAGGGGACGCGATTGGGTGAAGATACCCGCCTCGCGGCGACGGTCGATCCGGACGTCGGGCCCCTGGGGTGTATCGCCAGGTGAGAGTCGATCCGGACCCGGGCCCCCGAGGTGCAGCGCCAGTGAGCAGTTGGCAGACGGGTGTCTGCTAAATGGAATGGTTCGACGAGCTCGCAAGCAAGCTCGTAAGCTCCCGGGCCGTGAGTCCCTCGACGCTGCGCCGCTACCGTGCCGAGCGCCTGCTGCGCAGGGAGTTCGAGGGGCTGCGCGGAGGGGTGCTGGAGAGCGTGCGCACGCGCCTGCGCGCCCGCGGCGTGTACCTCGACAGGGCCGACCTGGAAGCGTGCTACGCCACGGCGTGGCAGGGCCTCTACGCCGCGGTGACGGCGGGCGAGGAGGTCGCCAATCCGGCGGGGTGGCTGACCGTGGTGACGTTCCGCCGAGCGATTGACGAGCACCGTAGCGCCCCTGGGCGCGAGCGCGCGGCGGCGGTTGGCACGGGCGTGGAGAGCGCGGAGTCGGCCTCTCGGGGACGCGGCCGGGCCGGGAGGTCCCCGGCAAGGTGGGCTTCGGCCGAAGGAGCCGCGACTGAGCCGGACCTGGCGGCGAACCTCGACGACCGGGCGCAGTTACGCCAGCTGTTCGAGGCGCTGCGCAGCCGCCTCGGCGCGCGCGAGTGCGAAGCGGCAGCCCTCTGCTACCTGCAGGGCCTCACGCGCGCGCAGGCCGCGGAGCGCATGGGGATCAGCGAGGCCCGCATGGTCAAGCTGATGGAGGGCCGCGGGCCGGGCCGCCCCGGGGTGGCGGGCAAGGTCGGGGAACTGTTGGCGGCGATCAGCGGCGGGGAGTGGTGCGAGCAGCAGGCCTCCCTGATGCGGGGCCTGGCCTTCGGCATCCTCGACCCCGGCGGCGAGCGCTACCGCCTGGCGCGCCTGCACCAACGGGAGTGCCCGCCGTGCCGCGCCTACGTCCTCTCGCTACGCGGCCTCGCGGCGGTGCTCCCTCCGCTGCCGCTTCCGTGGAGCCTTGGAGTGCAAGCCCCGCCCGCCCCACACACCCCCGTGGTGGGCGCGAAAGCCGGCGCGGGCGCCGGGACCGTCTCGGCATCGGGGGCGGCCGGCGCCGCGGGCGCGGGCAGCGCGGCCGGTGGCGGCTGGCTGTTGGGCGGCTCGGTAGGCACGAAGCTGGCGGTAAGTTGTCTGCTTGCCCTCAGCGTCGGCTGCGTCGCCATCGCCACAGCGCCGCATCACGCCCGAGCTCCGTTTCGAGACCAGGGTTCTAGCAAGACGCCTGTGGCGAGTGCCTACCTCGCGCGTGCCCCGGTCACGGTGGTGGGGCCGACCGCGCTCGGCGGGGCCTTCCCAGGGCGCTCGTCCTCGACGGCGACGCTTCGCATTCCTCCGGCGGCGCGCGCCGCCGCCGCGCGCCGTGCCGCGACTCGGCAGGCTCAGCGTGAGTTCGGCCCCGAACAGCCGGCCGCAACCACCACTGCGGGCTCCTCGGCACGGCCCGCGGAGGTGAGCGCGCGCGTCGCCTCCCGCCATCCGGCGGGCGGCTCAACCGGTGGCGGTGCCACGACCGGGGGCTCCGCGACCAGCGGAGAGTCGCCCGGGCCGGCTCCCCCGGGCGAGCCGGCCTCCAAGGGTTCCTACTCCGCCCCCGCGGGCCCTCCGAGCCACGCCGAACGCGAGTTCGGCCCCGAATAAAGTAGAACTTTTGGGCCCTATATATAGGGCCCAAATTTTGAATACACCACCCTACCCCCGACCTAGTGTGTATAACATGTGCATGGCACGCGTGAACGTCTACTTGCCCGATGGGATGGCGCGAGAAGCGCGAGCCGCGGGCTTGAACATCTCCAAAGTCGCGCAGCAGGCACTGAGCAACACCCTCGCGCACAGCGAGACCGACCGCTGGCTCGATCGGCTCGATCGTCTACCGCGAGCTGAGATCCCTCACAGCAGCGTGATCAAGGCGATTGGCGAGGCGCGCATCGAGTTCGGTGACCCCGTCTCCATCTGAAGCGCTCGTCGTCGACGCCACTTACCGCGATCGGCCCCTCAGGCCCCCGAGAAGACCTGCGCGAGCCGCCTGAGCAAGAGCGGGTTACCGCGCGGGCGCAGACGGCCAGTGGCGAGCAGACGCATCGGGTTGAGGCGGTCGCCGATGATGTCGACGAAGTCCTGGTAGGCGATGCGCAGGCGCAAGTCGGCCTTGGGAACCGCACCCTCGGCGACGGCGGTGGAGCCGTTGTCGACGGTGATGTGCCAGGTGGGGACGTCGGGGTCGGTGAACTCCAACTGGAAGACGGTGGGGCGGCGCAGGCCGTGGTCGGGGTTGACCTGGCGGCGGATCGTGTCAAACAGCAGCGCGAGCGTCTCAGGGTCGCGCTTGGAGGGGCCCTCGCGCACGCCGATGACGCCGGCCTGGGCGAGCGTGCGCCCGCGCCGGGAGAGCTCCAGCGGGGTGAGGCCGGGGGGCATGATCGGGGGTCCGGGCAGCGTCTCGTGGGGCAGGCCGGCGGAGCGCAACTTGGTCAGCAGCGAGTTGACGCCCTCGGGGCCGATCTTGTCGAAGGTGTAGCCGAAGCACGTCAGGTAGCGCTCATCCCAGCCGGGGGGCATCAGCACCTGGGCGGTGTAGCGGGTCACGTCGTTGAGCAGGCGGGCGACGGCCTGCGGGACGCCGACGGGATCTTCGCGCTTGAGGTCGGCGAGTAGCTTGACGCCGAAGCCGATGTGGCGCTGCTCGTCGGCCTGGATGTTCTCCATGCCCTCGCGGAAGGCGGGGAAGATGTTGCGCTCCTCGAGGTAGCTACAGATCAGGTGCTGCCCGGGCTGGGCGAGGGCGCCCTCGATCACGACGTGGTAGAGCGTGACGGCGGCCGCGAGCTTGGCGGGCGAGCGGTCGGCGCGCAGCTCGTCGGCCATCGTGTCCAGGCGCGCGAAGATCTTGCGGAAGCCGGGGCTGAGCTGGGGCTTGATCGCGTTCAGGCCGCTGGACATGGAGCCGTCGCCGATCCCGGCGACCTCGTGCATGAAGCGCTTGAAGAAGACCGCGTGGCGGGCCTCGTCGACCTGCTGGGTGGCGAGGAAGTATTTCTGCTCCTCCAGCGGTGCGGCGTCGATGTAGGGGGAGAGGTTGTCGGCGACGGCGTCCTCGCCCCAGAAGAACAGCGCGTAGTTCCACAACGCGGCCTGGCGCTCGAACTCGGTGAACTCCTCGCGCCACTGGCGGGCGTCCTCGGTGAAGTCCAGTTCGGTGGCGCTCCAGTTCCCGCGCTCCCAGCGGGCGTAGAGGTCCGTGTAGGAGATCGCGTCGGCGGGGAGGCTGCCGACCGATCGAAGATCGGCCAGCGCGTCGGAGGGGGGCCCGTCGCCGTTGGGGGTGGAGTCAGGAGTGGTGGGGGTCGCGCTGCTCGCCATGTCGATCTGCTCCTCGTGGTGTCCGTCGGTGGGGACTGCTCGTATGGGAGTGCCGGTGGGTCGGTACGGGGTGGGTCGGTACGGAGGTCCGGTGGAGTGGTGTGCGCGGAGCGTGCCCGCGGTACGGCGATCGAGCCGCAGAGCGGAATAGCGAACGTTATCGCAATAGCACCTGCTCCGTCAAGTACGATGGTGGCGTGGCGACGGCGCGCTTGACACGTGAGCAGAGCAAGGCCCTCACGCGCGAGCGCCTGCTGGGGGCGGCCCGCGCGGTGTTCGCGCGGCGCGGCTTCCACGGCGCCTCGGTGGAGGAGATCGCGGCGGAGGGGGGTTACTCGACGGGCGCGCTGTACTCGAACTTCAGCGGCAAGGAGGACCTGTTCCTGGCGGTGATGGACCGCGAGATCGACGAGCACGCGCGCGAGATCGAGGAGGCGGTGCGCGAGCGCACCTCGGTCGCCGAGCGCGCGCGGGGGGGTGCGGAGTGGTGGATGGCGATGATCGAGCGCGAACCGGACGTGCTGCTGTTGTTCATGGAGTTCTGGGCGTACGCGGCACGCGACGAGGGGGTGCGCCGCCACGTGGCGGAAAGCTTCGCGCGCGCGCGGACGACGCTGACGCGCCTGATCGCCGACGGGGCACGGGACTTCGAGCTGGAGCTCGAGCTGCCGGCGGAGCAGCTGGCGATCGCGATCGACGCGCTCGCGGATGGGATCGCGCGCCAGAAGATGGCGGACCCGGAGGCGGTCCCGGACGAGCTGATGGGCAGGGTGCTCTCGCTGCTGCTCGCGGGAGCCACGCGCCCGGCGTCGAGGGGGGAGTAACTGCTTTGGGAGATCCCTCCGGGTGTCGGTGAGCGGCTCGCCAGGCGTGTGACGCAACGCCCGCGGCGGTGGCTCGTCCGCGGCCCGCGGGGCGTGGGAGCGGGCCTGTAGCCTGAGCTTGAATGAGAGCGAGGCTGATCGGGCCCTTGCGCGAAGCCCCCGCGACGGTGCCCGCCCTCGGCGCGCTCGCGCTGATGGTGGTGTGGGCCACCGACCAGGCCGGCTACCCACAGACCCACTGGGCGCCGGGCGGGCTGATCGTGCTCGCGCTGGGTGCGATCGCGCTGCTGGCGGTGCCCCTGCGGCTGGCGGAGATTCCCCCCGCGGTGCGGGTGGCGGTGGGGTGCCTGGCGGCGTACACGGCGCTGAGCTTCCTTTCGATCCTGTGGGCGGGAGTGCCGGGCGACGCCTGGGAAGGGGCCAACCGGACGCTGTTGTACCTGCTGGTGTTCGCGCTGTTCGCGTGCTGGCCGCAGAGGGGCGCCACGGCGGCGCTGGCGCTGTGCGCGTGGACGCTCGCGATCGTGGGCGTGGCGCTGTTCACGGTGCTGCACGTGAACGCGGCCGCGAGCAGCGCGACCCGCCTGCAGGCGCTGCTGCCGGGGGGCCGCCTGGTGTACCCCGCGGGGTATGCCAACGCGGACGCGGCGCAGTGGCTGATCGCGTGCTGGCCGGCGCTGCTGTTGGCGCGCAGCCCGCGGCTGCCGTGGGGAGTGCGGGGGGCGCTCGCTGGGGGTGCGGTGGCGCTGGCGGAGGTGGCGCTGCTGAGCCAGAGCAGGGGCGCGCTGTACGCGACGCCGGTGATGGTGGTGGCAGTGTTCGCGCTGCTGCCCGGGCGGGTGCGCACATTCGCGCTGGTGGTCCCGGTCGCGGCGGGGATCGGCGCGGCGGCGCCCGCGGTGCTGCGCGTGAGTGACCGCCTGAGCGCGCTCGAAGGTGCCGGCGGGAGCGCGGCGGCGCTCCACAGCGCGACGGCGGCGGTCCACGGCGCGAGCACGGCGATCCTCCTCTCCGCGCTCGCGGTGGGGCTGGTGGTGGCGGCGGGAGCGGCGGTGGAGAGCCGGCGCAGCTTCTCGCGGAGCGCCGAAGCCCGCGTGCACAGAGCCCTCGCGGTGGCGGCGAGCGTCCTGTTGGTGGCGCTGCTCGCGGGCGGTTGGGCGGCCGCGGGCGATCCGCTGGCGCGGGCGCGTCACGCGTGGGACACGTTCAAGAGCCCGCGCGGCTACTCGGCGAACAGCAGCACCGGCAGCCGCCTGACGAGCGGGCTGGGGAGCAGCCGTTACGACTTCTACCGGGTCGCGCTCGACGAATTCGCGGCGCACCCGGTGGGGGGGATCGGGGCGGACAACTTCGCCGAGCAGTACCTGGCGCATGGGCGCAGCGATGAGACCCCGCACTACCCGCACAGCGTGGAGCTGCGCACGCTCGCCGAGACGGGCCTAGTGGGGGCGCTGCTTGCCGTGGTGGGCCTGGGCGCTGCGCTGCTGGCGGGTTGGCGGGCGATCACGCGCCACCCCGACCCGCTCGCGCGGGCGGTCGCGGCGGCGGCGGCGGCGGGCTTCGCCTACTGGGTGGTGCACGGTTCGTTCGACTGGTTCTGGGAGTTCGCCGGCTTGGGTGCCCCGGCGTTCGCGTTGCTGGGACTCGCGTGCGCCCTGGCTCCCCGCAAGGAGGCGGCGCGTGCGCCACGCTCGACCTCGACGCCGGATGTTTCGACACCAGCGCTCACCGCCCCAGCGCCAGTCCCAGCTCCCTCACCTGCCTCCGGAGCGTCGTTCCCAACCCCGTCAACCCCGCCCGGGGCGCGGTTGCCCCGCTGGGCTCGCGCGTGTGCGGCCCTGGTGGGCGCGCTCGCCGCCCTCACCGCGGTCGTGTCCTTCACCGCCCCGTGGCTGAGCCGCCTACAGGTGCAGAGCGCGGCTCGGATTTGGACGCGGGCCCCCCGGCAGGCGTACGCGCGCCTGGACGACGCGGCGCAGTCGAACCCGCTCGGCGACGAACCGTACGTGGTGGCGGGCAGCATCGCGCTGCGCCTGGGCGAATTGGCGCACGCCGACCACGAGTTCGCGCTCGCGCTGGCGCGTACTCCGGGCGACGCCTACGCGACGCTCGAGCGGGGGGCGATCGCATCCACGCGAGGGGAGCGACGCAGAGCACTGGAGCTGCTCGAACGGGCCGTGCGCCTGAGCCCGCGCGATCCGCTCGCGCGCGCGGCGCTGGCGCAGGCGCGGCGCGGCCGTCGCGTGGACATCGGGGAACTGAACCGCTCAATCCTGCTCAACGCTCGTCAGCTCTCTTAAGATGAGCGGGCGGTGAGTGAAATTACGGATCAGATGCCTGGCGCTTCGCTCGATAATGCCTCTAAGCTTCGCTAGGTTGTGTGAGCCTGATCGATTCGCCAGCCCGACGCTGCGGCGCAGCGAGGCCGACCGCGGCAGCCGGGTGGCGATGCGATGACGGCGAGGCAAGGAGAGTTGACATAGGGTCGCTCAAAGCCGAAAGGAAACCCAAGGTCGGGAAGCATGACACGCCATTGCGTCACCGTTTGCAAAGCAAGGGTCCCCACCCTGCCCCAGGCCTACCCCGCGACCCTCGCTCTGGGCGTGCTGGTCGGTCTCGCTGTCGCCGCGCTCGCGCCCGCCGGCGCGCTCGCGGGCGGGCCGCTGCTCAGCGGCTACGGGGGCCCCGGCGCGGGCGCCCAGGCGATCATCGGCGCGACGTTGCTGAACGGATCGGGCGGCAGCTCCGGCGGGAGCTCCGGCGGCGGCAGCTCCTCGGGCGGCTCGTCCGCGAGTGGATCCTCGGCGCCCGGCAGCTCGATCTCGTCCCGCACTGCGGCCGGCGTGGCCTCGAGTGGTGGCGGGAGTGGCAAGGCCGCGAACACCGACTCCGCGGCGGCCGGCGCGAAACGGGCCCCTGGCGGCTCCACGCAGGCCTCCAGCGCCGGGGGCTCGGGCGCATACTCGAGCTCACTTCAGGGTAAGGCGTTCCCTGCTGCTTCAGTGAGCGCGGGAGCGTCGTGGTTCTCCGGAGGAGATCTGTTGGCGCTGCTGCTTGCGGCTGGTGCGCTGGCGCTCACGGCCGTGGCGACAGTGCGGTTGGCAAGGAGCCAGCATGATTAGAAGCAGCGACATCGGGACTGACGAAGCGGGGCGGCAGCGGCCCATGCGCAAAGGACGAACAACGCCCACCCGCTCATGAACGGACCACGCCTCACCCGGCAGACGAGCACCCCCAGCTTGCCGCTGACCCATCGCCCTCCGGCGCGGCTCGCGCCGGGGCCGAGGTCGGCGCGTGCCCGGAGCTTCCGCGGGCCGCTGCAGCTGCTGCTCGAGGAGCCCGGCTGGAGCGTGCTGTGCCCGACTGTGGACTTCGTGATGCTGTGCTTCGCCGTGGTGCTCGCGCTCGGCGGCGCCCACGCCGCTCTGCATGTCCCGGCGGTGAACGCCCCGCTGCTGGCGCTGCCGGCGCTGACGATGGTGGCGCTCTACCTGCGCGGGCTCTACCAAACGCGGCTGCGTACGCTGATCCTTGACGGGCTGGCCCCCGCAGTGAGCGCGGTGTCGGTCGCGGCGATGGCGGTGGCGAGCATCGGGCTGCTCGCTAACGGGCAGATCCCCACGCCGTCGGACTGGGTGGAGGCGTGGCTGCTCGCGTTGACCACGCTGGGCGTCGGTCGTGCGACGCTCGCGCTCGCGCAGCGCTCCGCGCGTAGCCGTGGGCTGGTGGGCCGGCCGGTGCTGATCATCGGCGCGGGCATGGTCGGCGCGCAGGTGGCGCGGCGCCTGGAGGACCATCCCGAGTACGGCCTCTGCCCGGTCGGTTTCCTCGACGACGATCCCCGCCCGCTCGCGGAAGTAGGCGGGCGCGAGGTGCCGGTGCTCGGCACGACGGAGGACCTCGACGAGGTGGTGCAGCGCACCGGGGTGGGGAACCTGATCGTGGCGTTCTCCTCGCTCGCGGACGCGCGCATGAGCCGCCTGATCCAGCGCTCCCAGGAACTGGGCATCGAGGTGTCGGTGGTGCCGCGCATGTTCGACACGATCAACAACCGCGTCGGCTACGACACGGTGGGAGGCCTGCCGCTGCTGTC
This sequence comes from uncultured Solirubrobacterales bacterium, assembly GCA_963715925.1. Classification (GTDB taxonomy): domain Bacteria; phylum Actinomycetota; class Thermoleophilia; order Solirubrobacterales; family Solirubrobacteraceae; genus Palsa-744. Next base: position 1,929,660 of record OY970282.1, read on the forward strand.
CTTCACCGCGATCGACCCGCAGGGTATGCAGTTCACGCTCAAGCACGCCTTCGACCGCGTGTTCGCGGGACTGCTGGTGATCGTGCTCTCCCCGGTGCTGGCGTGCACCGCGCTCGCCGTACGCCTGACCTCGCCGGGGCCGGTCCTCTTCCGTCAGCGCCGCGTGGGCCGCGACGGCACACTGTTCGACCTCTACAAGTTTCGCTCGATGCACGTCGACGACGTGGCGGGGCTCGAGCTAATGCTGGAGCGGGACACGGCTCCCGGCGGCGTGGAGGGCTCCGACCGCCGCACCCCGATCGGCCGCTTCCTGCGGCGCGCCTCGCTGGACGAGCTGCCACAGCTGTTCAACGTGCTGCGCGGCGAGATGAGCGTCGTCGGCCCCCGCCCGGAGCGCCCCGAGTTCGTGGAGCTCTTCCGCCAGGACGTCACCCGCTACGGCGACCGCCACCGCGTGAAGTCGGGGATCACGGGCTGGGCCCAGGTCCACGGCCTGCGGGGCCAGACCTCGCTGGCCGAACGGGTCGAGTGGGACAACTACTACATCGCGCACTGGTCGCTGACCCTGGACCTGAAGATCCTGGCGCTCACTTTCGGAGCGCTGCTGCATAACGCGGAGTGAGAGCGGGCCCCGGACGGCAGTCGCGTCCAAGGCGGATCCGGCCCCGCCCGCCCTCAGATGCTGCGCTGCGCGTCCCTGCCCGAGCCCGCCCAGTATTGGAAGACGCGCACCGCCAGCCCATGCGTGCCCAGCGCCCGCGGCAGCGGGATCGAGTAGCGGTTGAAGCGGTCGAGCGTGAACAGGGCCCGGTAGCGCGGCACGCCGCCGGCGAGGACTTCGAGCTGCATGTAGTCGCCGACGGGCCCGGAGCCGCTGGCCACCACCGCGCCGTGGTGCCTGCGCAGGCTCAGAGTCACCGGAGTAGGTGTGCCGAAGGGCGATGCGAGCGCGCGGGCGAGCGCGGCGAAGGCGGGCTTGCGGATGCCGCCTGCGCCCACGACGCCGAAGTTTTCCGAAGCGGAGCCTTCCAGCTTGTAGAGCACCTCGGCGGCGACGTAGGGGGTGTGGGCGAGGGAGCGGAAGGTGTTGGTGATGTTGGTCGCCTGGACCTTCGGTGTCACGCACGCCTGTTCCTGCTGGATCTTGTGGCGGGGCCAGCAGCTGCTCCAGCCGAACTCGTCGAGCCACAGGGGGGTGTCGTCGCCGTTGGCCAGCTGCACTTCGTGGGTCGCGCGCAGCGAGCCGAGCGTGAGGTTGTAGAAGTGGACCGCCAGGCCGTTGTAGTAGCCCTTGATGCCGGCGGCGTAGAGGGCGCGCAGGAAGACCCCGTTGGAGCCGACGAGCGAGCCCGCGAGCACGGGCACGCCCGGATTGGCCTGCTTGATCGCGGGGTAGGCGGCCCGCAGGATGGCCGCGTAGCGCTGCGGTTTTTCGGGACCGGCTAAGTAGTCTTCGTTGGACTGGTCGGGCTCGTTCCAGACCTCGATCGCCGCGAGGCGCGTGCCGTAGCGCGCGGCCAGGTAGGCGACGAAGCTCGCGTAGGCGGAGGGGTCGGTCGGCGGCCAGGCGTCGGCTCTGCTCGATCCTCCCGGAGCGCATCTACGCAGCAGCGGCTTCGGCGCGGAGGAGGCCCAGCAGGGTGTGTTGTCGGCGGTCACGATCACCCGCATGCCGCCTGCCGCCGCGTCGCCGACGAGCCGGTCGAGAAAGGCTTGGGCGCTAGGTTCGATCTGGCCCGGGCCGCGAGGCTCCAGCACCGACCATGGCACGTCGATGCGCACCACCTGGGCGTGCAGCGCCCGCGCGGCCGCGATCTCGCGGTCCGCGGCGCTCGGTCGAGCGCCTGGATCAAGCGCCGGCACGTTGACGCCGCCGAGGGGCGCGGCGGAGGAGGCATGCGCGCCGGCGGAGCCCCGGGCATGGCTCGCGGACGCGAGCGCCGCCGACGCGCACAGGCACAGCAGAGCGACGGTGGTGAGCTTGAAGAGGCGTCCGGCCATGGGGGTGCTGCGGCATCCTGCCACACCTACACGATAGTCCACGCAAGTACGCTGTCGGCAGCTATGTCCCCAACGTGGATCTGGACGCAGGTCGCGATCGTGGTGTTCGTGGTGATCGGAATGATCATCGCCATCACCAAGCTTGCATAGAGGGTGGCGCAGCCGGCCGCAGGCCGGGGGGCCGGGCCCCTCGTTCTCGGTCAGGCCGGCTGGCCGAAACGGGGACCGATTAGGGCGACACTCACTTCGCTCGCATCCCCGAATCGGCCAGCGCCGGAGGCACGTGTCTCCCGGCTTCGGTCGGGCCCCTCTTCCTCGATCATCCCCGGCTCAGCGGCTTAGAAGACGCCGCCACCGCCGTTGAGCCAGCCCGACACCGGCGCCCGCGGGGCGGGGCGGGATCTCCCCGCCGTCGAGGATCGCGGCGGGTACCTCGACGGTCAGCCACTGCGCAAGGGGGGCGAGCCCGGCCCGCTCGAGCTCGGCGGGGATCTCGGGGGTGCGGTTGACGGGGTCGTGCGTGTCGGAGGCGACGTTGTGGAGCAGCCCCTCCCGGGCGAGCGCCAGCGCCAGGCGGCGCGCCTCGCCGCCGAAGCGCCCCCCGAGCGAGCCGGCGGTGACCGAGGTGAGCATCCCCGCGCGCACGAGCCGCTCCAGCATCGGCGGATCGCGCTGGAAGGCGGGGCAGCGCTCGGGGTGGGCCAGCACGATGCGGTAGCCGCCGTCCGATCGAAGATCGGCCAGCAGCTCCAGCAGGATCGCGCCGAGGTTCGGCGCCACGGGGGTGAAGGGGGGCTCCACCAGCAGCCACTCGCCCCCCCCGAGGGTGAGCAGCTCGAGCTCCGCGGGCGCGAGCTCGGCGATCAGCGTCAGCGCGATCTCGGCCCCGGGTCGAACCTCCAGTACACGGCCGTCGGCCGTCCGGACCTCCTCCGCGGCCAGGCGCTCGTTCAGCTCGCCCACCCGCTCCGCGATCGTCGCAGCGTCGTTGCGGTAGCGCCAGCTCACGTGCGGGGTGGCCACGAGCACGTGCGTGCCGCCCGCCGCCGCGAGGCGCGCGATCGCCAGTGAGCCCGCGCTCGTGGCGGGACCGTCGTCGATGCCCGGCAGCACGTGGGTGTGAAGGTCGATCATGGGTGGGCGGAACGGAAACGTTAGGGGCAATCGGGGCAGCTGGCCCCACGGTCCACGACGGAGCGCCCGCGGAGCTGTCTAGGCTTCGCCCGGCACCGAAGACGATGACCTCCACCACCACCACCACCGCGAGCGGCTTGCGGCTGCGCTCGGCGGGCGCGTCCCGGGGAGCGGCGATCGCCGTGGCCGCGCTCACCGCGCTCGCGCTGCTGCTGCGCGTGACGAGCCTCTCGCGCAGCCTCTTCACCGACGAGGTGTACTCGCTGGCGCTCGCCCAGCGGAGCTTGGCACACATGATCGGGCTGTTCGGCTATGAGGCGAACGGCATGGCGTACCCGCTTGTGCTGTGGCCGCTCATCCGGATCCTCGAACTCCAGAGCGATCCCAGGGACGGCGCCGCGGTCGCGTGGGCCCGGCGTCACTGTCACGTGCAGACGCGCCAAAGCGTCGGGGTATGGGCGTTGCACGCCACCGGCTGCACGGGCATGGTGTCGAGCCGTGCGGAGCGGACGCGGATATGATCGGCTTGACCGGCACGGACGCGGATATGATCGGCGTGACGGCAGCGTGGCCGCAGCTCGAACACACCATCCCGAAAATAAGCAGGCGAGGGGGTTCACGTCATGTTCAAATCGATCGTGGTTGGCACCGACGGCTCCGAGACGGCGGGCGAGGCCGTGCGCCAGGCGACCGACCTGGCCCGCACCCTCGGGGCGACACTCGAGATCGTGAGCGCCTACGAGCCGGTGCCCGCGCAACGCCTGCGCGAGGAACGCCGCGATGCCCCGGAGGACCTGCAGTGGGCGATCAACCCGCGCGAGGATGTCGATCTGGCACTGGAGGCCGCCGCCGCGCCGGCGCGCGAGGCGGGCGTCGAGGTCAGCATCTATCCGCGCCAGGGCGACCCCGCCGACGCGATCCTCGACGTGGCGGAGGAGCGCGGCGCGGACCTGATCGTGGTTGGCAATAAGGGTATGACCGGCGCCAAGCGCTTCCTGTTGGGCTCGGTGCCCAACAAGGTCTCCCACCACGCGCCCTGCTCGGTGCTGATCATCCGCACGACGTGAACGGGCTGTCAGGGCAAGGCCCCTGAGCGGGCCGCTCAGGGCGGGGCTCCTGAGCAGACCTGAGCGGATGCTGAGCGGAGTCCCGCGAATGCGGATCGGCGCGCGCTCACAAGGCGAGGGCGGCCCGGGTCAGCTCGAAGGCCCACTCGGCATCCAGCTCGGGGCTCAGGCCCGGGATTTCGGGTCGCAGGGTGTGCGGCAGGAGGCGTTGAACGAGCCGCGCTCGTCTGCCGAACGGCACCACCGCGTCGAAGATTCGCACCTGACGCTCGAGCTCCAGCGCGCGGACTACAGCCAGCGGCCCAAGTCGCGCCACAGACCGTTGCGGGATGTCCGCGCCGGGAAGACGCTCATCGCAGACGAGCACCACGTCGGCGCCGCGTGCCCGCAGCTCGCCCAGCCAGTGGGCAGCCTGGATTGCCGACCGACCCCGGCCGGCGATCGCGATGACTCGGGGGGGGCCTGCGCGGCGGCGCCGTCCGAAGTGCTCGCTCCCAGCGTCTCCCGCAGGCTCCGGCGCGCGCGTGCTGCGCAGCAGGACGAGCGTCCAGACGAGCGCGTCGGAGCCCACGTCGAGCGAGATCTTCAGCAGGCCGCGCCAGCCGTCGCGCCAGCCGCCGTCCACGATCGTCCGGTAGCAGAGCTTGACGGCGGGGCGCAGCACGATCCCCTTCAGGTAGGCGCGTGCGGAGCGGGGGTGCGCGATCTGCCGGCTCTCCAGGCGGGCGTAGCTCCAGGTGTCGAGCAGCGCCTCGTGCAGGGTGGCGGCGAGCTCGTGCTCGAGGTCGCCGGTGAGGATCGTGGGCAGCTCGCGCAGCTCCAGGCCCTCGTGCACGGTGAGCGACTCGTCGTGCCGGTAGGACCCGCGCCGGAACAGCCGCGAGCGGTAGGCGGGGTACTTGGCGGACGGCCCGAGCAGGCCCCCGAGGAAGTGGTTGCGCAGCGCGCAGACCGCGATGTCCACGTCCCCCGGCGGTTGGGTGAGCAGCGCTTCGATGCTCGCTCGCAATGCGGGCGAGACGCGCTCGTCCGCGTCGACCTCGAGGATCCAGTCGCCGTCGGCGGCGTCGATCGCGATGTTGCGCTGGATGGCAAACCCCCGCCAGGGGCTCTCGATCACTCGTGCGCCGGCTGCGCGGGCGACCGCGACGGTGTCGTCGGTGGAGCCCCCGTCGAGGACGATCGCCTCGTCGCAGAAGGCGACGCTCGTGAGCGCCGCCGGCAGGCGCTCACGCTCGTTCTGGACGATCAGACATGCCGAGATGCGCGCTCGTGGCATCGGGCGAACCGTATTCGTTGAGGGCCTGCGGGGAGACCTACGCCCCGAGCAGGTCGCGCCGCGCGAAGGTGAGCTTGATGGCCGGCCGGATCGCCACCGCCTCGAAGCCGCGCTTCTCAAGGTGCTCGATCAGCCGCCGGGCCGCCCGCGGGCCGCGGTTGTGGTGCAGCTGGACGGCGAGCACCTTGACCTGCAGCGCGTCGAGGTCGAGCTGCGGGATGACCTCGTACTCGCCGCCCTCGAGGTCGAGCTTGAGCAGGTCGATGCGGGGGTGGCCGAGCTCGCGTGCGACGCTCGCCAGCGTGCGACCGGGGACCTCCACGAACTTGTGTGTGTCGAACAGTTCGGCGCTCGAGAGTGCGAGACCTTCGGGGTTGTGCGTGTGCTGCATCCGTACCGGCCCGTCACGGGTGACGATCGCCGCGCGGTGCGCGGCGAAGCGGGGCTCTCCGGCGGCCGCCGCGCGCGCCTGCAGGACGTACTGCTCGACCGGCTCGACGCTCTGGACGCGCACGTCGAAGCGCTCGATCAGCTCTAGGTCGAAGGAGATGTCGGCGCCGGCGCCGACGCAGTAGCACATCCACTCGGGCTCGATCAGCGCTGCGGGCGCCATCCAGCCGCCGTACGCCGAGCCGAGCGACACCGGCTCGCCGCGCCCGCTGACCGGCGTGCGCCCCAGCCGCCGCTCGAACCAGCGGCGCCCGAGCGCGGAGCGCACCTTGGCGGGGCGCAGCTTGGAGAGGGCTGACGTGGGTTGCGTGCTCATGGATCGGACCCCCTGCGACGAGGCTGCAGACCATGGAAAGTCCAGGCGCACCCCGAGGAGGGATGATAGGGGCGTGAAGATCGTGAGCGTGATGTGCACCGACTCCAGCGGCGGCGCGGAGTTCGCGGCGGTGGAGATGCTCGAGGCGTTGCGTGCGCGCGGCCACGACGTGGCGATGCTCACCGACATGCCGGGGATCGGGCGCGACACGGGGGTACGGGTGCTCCCGATCGACATCGGCCCGAAGCTCTCCACCGCGACGTGGGTGAGCCTGGCGGCACGGTGGCCAATCCTGGTGCGGAGGCTGCGCAGAGCGCTGGCTGCACAGGAGCCCTACGACGCGCTGGTGCTGCACTACAAGAAGGAGCAGCTGCTGGCGCTCGCGCTGCCGCGGCGGGCGCGGCGCAGGGTGGTGTGGGCTGAGTGGGGGCCGGTCCCGTTTCCGCTGCGCAGGGGCGTACCGCGGCGCGCGTACCTCGCCGCTGCACGCCAGGCCCGGGTGGTGATGGCCGTCTCCCAGGGGACGCTCGACTCCGTCACGGCGGTCGGCGTGAGCCCGGCCAAGGTGGTGGTGGTCCCGAACGTGTTGCGCACCGAGGAGATCCGTTACAGCGAGCAGGGGCGCGCGCGGGTGCGTGGCGAGTTGGGCATCCCCGCGGACGCGTTCGTCGTGGGCTGCATCTCGCGGTTTCACCCGAAGAAGCGCAACGACGTGGTGGTGAACGCGGTGCGGGAGCTCGAGGATCGGCGCGTGCACTTGATCCTCGCCGGGGACGGTGAGACCGAGGGGCAGCTGCGCGCGCTGGCGGCGCCGATGGGCGAGCGGGCGCACTTCATCGCGACCCCCGGCGCCGAGGTGCCGGAGGTGCTCTCGGCGTTCGACGTAACGGTGTTCTGCCCGAGCCCCACTGAGGGCGCCCCGCGGGCGGTGATCCTCGGGATGCTCGCCTCCCGCCCGTGCCTGTCCACGGGTGCGGAGGGGGTGGCGGACATGATCGCCCCCGAGTTCGGTGGCATCGCCGCGCCGGAGAACGAGCCGGCGGCGCTGCGGGCGCTGCTGGAGCGCTACATCGACGATCCGCGGCGGGTGCAGCGCGAGGGCGCCGCGGCGCGCGCGTACGCCGAGCGGACCTACGCCGCGCCGGTGGTGGCCGCGGAGATCGAGCGTCTACTGGAAGACTCCCTGCGAGCATGAGACGCGCGGTGATCCTCGCGGGTGGCAAGGGCACGCGCCTGCGCCCCTACACGACAGTGCTGCCCAAGCCACTGATGCCGATCGGCGATCGCCCGGTGCTCGACATCGTCGTGCGCCAGCTCGCGGCGCACGGCTTCGAGCGAATCACGGTCGCGACCGGCTACTTGGCTGAGCTGATCGAGGTGTTCTTCGGTGACGGAGCCAAGTACGGGATCCCGATCGACTACCACCGCGAGCAGGAGCCGCTCGGCACCGTCGGTGCGCTCGCGTTGATCGACGGGCTGGACGAGGAGCATGTGCTCGTGATGAACGGGGACGTGCTCACCGACATCGACTACGGCGCGCTGCTGGAGCGCCACCGCACGAGCGACGCGGTGGCGACGATCGCCACCAAGGTGCGCCACGTCCAGGTGTCCCTCGGTGTGCTGCGTTTTGGCGACGACGGTGACCCGACGCGCCTGACCGGGTACGACGAGAAGCCGGCGATCGACTACACGGCGAGCATGGGCGTGTACTGCTTCACGCCGCGGGCGCTGTCGTACATCCAACCTGGCGAGCGGCTGGACTTCCCCGATCTGGTCCTGCGCCTGATAGCGGCGGGCGAGGTGGTACGCGCGTGGCCGAGCGAGGACTACTGGCTGGACATCGGCCGTCACGACGACTACGAGCAGGCGCTCGAGGAGTTCGAGCAGGTGCGCGACCGTCTCATCCCGCCCGAGTGAGCGCCGCGCGGACCGCGTCGAGGACGATCTCCACGACCGCCTCGTGCATGGTGGCGCTGAGCGGCAGTGCGCAGTGGCGCTCGGCCGCTTCGGCGGCCCGGGGCAGGCCGCCGGCGGGGGTCGCGGCGCGGTACTCGGTGAAGGTGTGCAGCGCGGGGTACCACGTCGTTTGCACACCCGCGGCCATCAGCTCGGTGCGGAAGCGGTCGCGCGCGTCGCGGTCGGCGAGCAGGACGGGGAAGAAGAAGTGGGAGGCGAGCTCGACGGCGCGCTCGTCCCAGGCGAGCTCGAGCCCCGGCACGTCGGCGAGCCGCTCGCGGTAGGTGCGAACGAGGGCGCGGCGCGTGGCGATGTCCTGCTCGAGTCGTTGCAGGCGGCTGAGCCCCAGGGCGGCGCGCGGCTCGTCCAGCCGATAGTTGAAGCCGACATCGACGACGTCGTAGGCGGGGTCGTGGCCGCGGTGGCGGTCCCAGGTGGAGCTCGTCAGCGTGTGGGAGCGCAGCAGCCGCACGCACGCGGCGAGCTCGTCCTCGGCGGTGCAGACCATGCCGCCCTCGCCGACGCACAGCTGCTTCTTGGAGAAGAAGCTGAACGCGCTCAGCTCGCCGACCGTGCCTACCTGACCGGCGCCGTCCAGGTGTGCGCCGATCGCTTGGGCGCAGTCCTCGATCAGGAGCAGGCCGCGCTCGTCGCAGAGCTCGCGCAGCGCGAGCACGTCGGCGGGGTAGCCCCCGAAGTGCACGGCGACGATCGCGCGGGTGCGGGGCGTGATCCGCCGGGCGGCGTCCTCGACGTCGATGTTGAGGTCGTAGTGGCCGCCGTCGTAGCCGCGGATGTCGCAGAGGACCGGCTCGGCGCCGGCGTAGCGCGCGGCGGCGGCGCTCGCGACGAAGGTGAGCGCGGGCACGATCACCTGATCGCCGGGGCCGAGCCCGGCAGCGAGGCACGCGAGGTGCAGCGCGGCGGTGCCGCTGGAGACCGCGACCGCATGGGGCGAGCCGACAAAGCCGGCGAGCGCCCGCTCGAACGCCTCTGTGCGCGGGCCCATCGTCAGCCAGCCCGAGCGCAGGCAGTCGAGCACGGCCTCCACGTCTTGGTCGGGCATCGCGATGTCGGTGAGCGGCACGCGCCAATCGCTCATCGGATCGAGAGGGGTGTTGGTTGGGGATCGTCCGCGCGAGTCGGTTGGGCAAAGAGGTGGTGGGCGCTGGCCGAAACGGGGACCGATTGGGGAGACACTGGCTCCGCTCGCATCCCCCAATCGGCCAGCGCCGAAGGCGCGTGTCTCCCGGCTTCGGTCCTCCTACCCAGCGAATCGGGGCGCGCGACGCTCATCGCGCGAGCGCCTCCGCGAGCGCGGCGACCACGCGGTCCTGGTCTGGGTGGGTCATGTGCGGGTAGAACGGCAGCGTCAGCTGGGTCCGCGAGGCCAGCTCGGTGACCGGCAGCGAGACGTCGGGGAAGCGCTCGCGGTAGGCGGAGAAGCGGTGGATCGCGGGGTAGAAGATGCTCGTTTGAATACCCAGCTCGCGCAGCCTTGCGCTCACCTGCGCCTGGCGGCCGTCGCGCTCGAGCACGATTGGCATGACGTAGCAGGAGGAGCTCGGCACGTCGGCGTCCGCGAACGGCACGACGATCCCATCGAGCGGCGCGAGCAGCTCGCGATAGCGGAGGGTCAACTCGCGCCGCCGCGCGATGTCGGACTCCAGGCGCTGCAAGCGCGAGAGCAGCAGCGCGGCGCGGGGCTCGTCGATGCGGTAGTTGTAGCCGAGGCCGACGACGTCGTAGGTGTCGGTGCGGCCCCGGTGGCGGTCCCAGGTGCCGCTGGTCATCGCGTGCGAGCGGCGCGAGCGCGCGAACGCAGCGACGTCGTCGTCGTCGGTGCACAGCAGGCCGCCCTCGCCCACGGAGAGGACCTTGTTAGAGAAGAAGCTGAAGGCGCCCGCGAGCCCCCACGTCCCGAGCTTGCGCCCGGCGAGCGTCGCGGAGGGCGCGTGCGCGACGTCCTCGATCAGCGCGAGTCCGTGCGCGTCGCACAGCTCGCGCAGACGGTCGGCGGCGGCGGCGTAGCCGGCGTAGTGCACCACGCACACGGCCCGCGTGCGCGGCGTGATGCGCCGCGCGACGTCATCGGGGTCGAGCGTGGGGCGCTCGCGCGAGACGATCTCCGCGAACACGGGGGTGGCGCCGCAGTAGAGCACGGCGGCGGCGGTCGCGGCGAACGTGAACGCGGGCACGATCACCTCGTCGCCGGGGCCACAGCCGGCGGCGAGGTAGGCGAGGTGCAGCGCCGCGGTGCAGCTGGAGAGCGCGACCGCGTGGCGCGCGCCGAGGTGCGCGGCGAACGCCTCCTCGAAGGCGGCGGTGCGGGGGCCGAGCGTCAGCCAGCCCGAGCGCAGCGTCTGCGCGACCGCCTCCAGGTCCTGCGCCTGCAGGCGCAGGTCGAAGAGCGGCAGCTCGGGGAAGGTCTCGGTGCTGGCCATCGGTTGGGGCGCCGGACGCTCAGGGAATGTTGCGGTAGCGCTCGTCGAAGGGGTCGCCGAACGCCCCGGCGTCGAGCGCGGCGATCACCTCGGCGATGCCGTCGGGCACGGTCATCAGCGTCTCGAAGCCGAGCTCGGCGCGGATCTTCTCGAAGCTGACCTTGTAGTCGCGCGGGTCCTCGTCGCGGTGCACGTAGGAGACCTTGCCACGGTCAATCTGCCTGCCGATCTCTCCTACGAGGTCGAGCTTGCGGTAGTTCTCCCCCGAGCGGCCGGCGTTGAAGACCTTGCCGGCGACCTGCGCGGCGGGGGCTTCGAGCACGGTGCGCACCGCGCGGGCCGCGTCGCGCACGTGGATGTAGGGGCGCCAGAACTGCTCGCCGAAGACTTCGAGCTCGCGGTCGGCCCACAGTTCGCGGGTGAACTCGTTGACGGTCAGGTCAAAGCGCATCCGCCGGCCCACGCCGTAGACGGTGGCAAAGCGCAGGCAGGTGGGTTGCGTGCCCCCCGCGATGGGGCTTGCAGCACCGCTCGTACCGCCGGCCCCGTCGTCGCTGGCCAGGATCAGCTGCTCCATCCCCACCTTCTGCTCAGCGTACAGCGAGACCGGGCGCAGGTCCCCCTCCTCGGTGATGGGGACCTCGGGGTCGGCCATGCGCCCGTAGTTGGAGCAGGTGGAGGCGAACACGAGCCGCTCCACGCCCGCCGCGCGCGCGTCGGCGACGAGCGCGCGGGTGGCCTGCACGTTGACCTCATCGGAGACCGCGGGGTCGAGCGCGCACGCTGGATCGCCGACGATTGCGGCCAGGTGCACGACGGCCTCGGCTCTCGCGAGCGCCCGCCGCCGGGCGGCGGCGTCGCGGACGTCGCCGCGGATCACCTGCACCCCGGCACGCTCCTGCTCCGCCGCGATCTCCTCCTGGCCGTGCAGCAGCGAGTCCAGGACGCGCACCTCGCGCCCGGCCTCCTGCAGCTCACGCACGAGCAGCGCGCCGATGTAGCCGCTGCCGCCTGTGACCAGTGTCGCCTTGCTCACCCGACGCTCCTCCATGATCGTTTCCGTGCCGTGCCGTCTCGCAGCGCAGGTCCCGGAGTCCTTAGAGTCTGTCCGAAAACCCGCCAAATCGCCTCCCAGGGCCTCAGACGGGGCGATCCCGGAGTTTTCGGACGGTTTCTTAGCGGATCGCCAGATCGCTCTCGGCGCAGGAGCAGCGCAATGCTAGCGGGCCATCGGCAGCGGGCGCCCTCCGCTTGAGTTGCGTCTGCCGGGCGAGCGTTGCCGGGCCGCCGCGGGCAGATCGCAGAGGGCGCTTGCCGCTCCAGTTGCGCGTATTGTGGCGGCTCTCCACACGCGGGAGCACCGTGGCAGCCACGACCGCCGCAAGCCAAGCCAACCAGCAGCGCGCCGCTCGCGACATCGCCGTGCAGGTTCTCGCGCGGCTGGCGAACCTCGCGCTCGGCGTGTTCGTCACCGCGCTGCTCGCGCGGACGTTGGGCAGCGCGGGCTACGGCCAGTGGGCCACGATCCTCGCGGTCCTGGGCCTGACCGGGTACTTCGCGAACTTCGGCATGGAAGGGGTGGTGGTGCGCGAAGCCGCGCGCGAGCCCGAGCACGAGCGGGAGTGGCTCGGCGCGGCGATGCTGCTGCGGCTGATCCTGCTCGGGCCGGTGGTGGTGCTTTCGCTGCTCGCGGTCCTGCTGCTTCAGGAGAGCCACCAGATGCTGCTCGCGGGAGTGGTGTTGATCCTCGGGATGCCCTTCGACGGGGTCGGCGCGATGCAGTTGGTCTTCCAGCTGCGCATCAAGAACACGGTGCCGATGCTCGTGCTGACGCTCCGCAGCGTGCTGTGGGCGGTGGCGGTGGCGGTCATTTTCTGGCGCGGCGGCGACATGGTCGCGCTGGCGTTCGCGCTGGCGCTCACGAACGCCGTCGGGTCGGTCGCGCAGGCGCTCGCGGCGCGGCGGCTGATCGGGCACTGGCCGCGCCCCTCGCGCAGGCGCCTGGCGGCGCTCGTGCGCGCGGGCGTCCCGTTGGGGATCTCGGTGGTGCTGATCACCGCCTACGCGAACATCGACCAGGTGATCGTCTTCGGGCTGGCGGGCAGCAGGGCGGCCGGTCTGTACGGCGCCGCCTACCGCGTCCTCGAACAGGCGCACTTCGTCCCGATCTCGGTGCTGACGACGGTGACGCCGATCATGGCGGCCTCGTGGCCGCAGGACCGCGCGCGGATGCTGCGCGCCGCGGGAGTGACCGCTGAGCTGATGGCGGTCGCCTCGTTCGGCGCGCTCGCGTTCGTGGCAGTCGCCGCGGTGCCGCTGACACGCCTGATTTTCGGTGCGGGGTTCAGCTCCGCCGCGCCCGCGCTGCCGGTGTTGTTCGGCGCGTTCGTGTTCATCTGCTTCGGCTACCTCAACGGCAGCCTGCTGACCGTTATGGGGCTGCAGCGCAGGCTGCTGGCGATCAGCGTGGCGGCGCTCGTGGTCAACGTGGCGGGCAACCTCGTGCTCGTTCCGCTGATCGGCTTCATGGGCGCCGCCTGGATGACGTTGGCGACCGAGATGGTGGTGTTCGCCGCGAGCCTCAGGCTGATCCTGAGGGCGCTGGAGCTGCGCCGCCCGAAGCTCAGGCGGATCGGCCGCACGCTGCTCGCGGCAGGGCTGCTGGCGGCGGCGCTCGAGGCGCTGCGCGTAGAGCATGCATCGCTGGCGGTGCTCGTCGCCGCGGCGTGCGTGTGCTACCCGGCGCTGCTGTTCGGGCTGCGCGCGCTGGGCGCCGAGGACGTGCGCGTGCTGCTGCGCCGGGGAGCGCCCGCCTGATCGGCCTCCGGCGAGCCTCGTCATGCGCTCGGCCGGGTCCGCGTGCTGCTGCACCGAGAGCGCCCGCCTGATCAGCCACCGGGGAGCCTCGTCATGCGCTCGGCCAGGTCCGCGAACTGCCGCTTAGCGTCGTAGCGCGCCTCGCAGCGAAGGCGCGCCCGCCCGGCCAGCTGCGCGCGTCGGTGCGGGTCGGCGAGCAGCGTACGCAGGGCCTCGGTGAGGGCGAGGGGGTCCCCGTAGGGCACCAGGACGCCGGCGTGGCCGTGCTCGAGCAGGTCGGGGATGCCCCCCACGGGTGTGGAGAGCACGGGCGTCCCGCAGGCCATCGCCTCCAGCAGCACCCACGGGTTCGAGTCCGCGTAGGTCGGCAGGCAGAGCAGGTCTGCCTGCTGGTGGAGGTCGAGCAGTCGTGGGTCCGACGGAGCCAGCCGGTGGACGCGCACCCCCGGGCGCTCGGGCACGTCCGCGGGCGTCACGAGGTCGAGGTCGACGTCGCGTCCAAGCCCCTCACCGAGGGCGCTCAGGAGATCCTCACCTCCCTTCTCGACGAAGCGCCCGCCCACGAACAGCACCCGTGGGCGCGCGCGCGCGCGGCGCGTGGCCGGCTGGTAGCGCTGCAGGTCGAGGCCCGGGTGGTGCTCGATCACGTGTGCCTGCGGGCTCTCCCGCTCCACCGCGCGGCACGCCCAGGCCGTCCAGGCGAGCACCAGCGCCGCCCCGCGCAGCGCGTGGCGCTCGAGCGCGCGGCTGGGAGCGACCGTGAGCGCTTCATAGCCGCGCGTCGTACGCCACGCCGGCATCGCCCACCAGTCGTGCACGGTCGTGTCGAGGGACAGCACGACCGGGACCGCGCGCATCGTTGCGGCCATCGTCAGGGCGATCGAGTGGCTGTGGACGTGAGCCACATCCGCGGGCCATGCGCGCAGCTCGCGGCGCAGCTGCGCGCGGGCGCGCAGCGACTGGACGAGGTGCCAGCGCAGCCCGCGGAAATCGAGGTTCGCGCGTGCGAGCAGCGGGATCGGGCGGACGGCGCCCGCGCGCGCCCAGCGTCCCATCGGCGTGAGCCCGGCGAAGCGGGCCTCGACGTCGGGCACGGCCGCCAGCCCGGCGCGGAGCGCCGCGTCGAGTTGGCCCTGCCCGAGGATGTGTGTGCCGAGGTTGCCCTCGTTGAAGAACAGCACGCGCATCGAGCGCCCACCGTAGCCCGCTGCTCGGCGGATGCAGGTCGCGGCGGGCGCGCGCAAAGGGCACCAATGCGGGCGTAGCACCGTGGTGCGAGGTGGGCATCAAGGCGGGGTGGCACCGTGGTGCGAGGTGGGCATACGGCGGGCATGGCACGTCGGCCGGCTCGGCCGAGCGCGAGCGTCGCAGGGGCGCCCAGCGTCGCCGAGCGGCGCGCGCCGTGGCCGCTACCGTTCGCCCCGATGCGCGTCCTCATCGTCTCAGCGTTCTATCCGCCGGTGGCCTTCGGGGGCTACGAGGTCGAGTGCTCGGCTGTTGTGGAGCGCTTGTGCGAGCGCCACGAGGTGCTTGTGCTGACCGGCGGGCATGATCGGGACCGGGCAAGCAGGCGTTCGCGGGACGGGAGTGGGCGGTCGGTCGAGATCCGGTGGGAGCTTGCGCGCCTGACACCTGGCGCCGCAGGTGCGCTGCGCGCGCCGCTCGCTTCCCTGGGCGCCGTCGGCGCCGCCCGGCGCTCGCTCGCGTGGGGGCCGGACCTGATCTACGCGTGGAACGGTGCGTCGATCCCGCAGGCCGCGCTGCGCGTGCTGGCCGACAGCGACGTGCCCCTTGCGTTTCGCGTGTGCGAGCACTGGTTCGGGGACATCTTCGTCTGCGACCAGTTTATGCGTGAGCTGCTGCCCGCGAGTCGGGCGCCGGCGAGGGCGGCGTGGGCGGTCGGGTGCCGTGCGCTCAACGCTCTGCCCCCGCTGCGCCTGCGCCCCACTGCGCCCGTGCGAGCCGCGATCTCTTGGAACTCTGAGGCGCTCGAGCGCATGGTGCGCCTCCAACCGTTCGTCGAGCCGGTGCTCGAGCGGGTGGGCCACTCCGTCCCTCGCTACGGCGACCTCTACGCCGGGGTCGTGCGCGAACCGGCGCCGAAGCCAGAGATCGTCTTTCTCGGACGGGTCACCCCCTACAAGGGATTAGCGGTTGCGATCGAGGCGCTCGCCCTGCTGCGCTCCGAGCACGCCATCCACGCCAGTCTCGACGTGATCGGCCCGGAGGACGAGGACCACGGCGCCCAGATGCGGCGCTTGGCCGGCCACCTCGGCGTTGGCGGGGCGGTGCGCTGGCATGGCCAGGCGGCGCCCGAGCGGGCGGCGCACCTCCTCGCCCGCGCGAGTGCGATGGTCGTGCCGTCCACGTGGGATGAGCCGTTCCCGCTGGTCACGATCGAGGGCGCGCTCGCGCGCGTTCCGCTGGTCGCCTCGGATGTGGGTGGGGTGAGCGAGGGGATGCACCACGAGGAGCACGCCCTGCTGTTCGCACGCGGGGACGCTGCCGGGGCCGCGGCGGCGCTCGCGCGCGTGCTGCGCGAGGGCGAGCAGACCTCCGCACGCGTGGACCGTGCGTACGAACGGGCGCAGGCGTTCCGGCTCGGGCCCTACCTGGACGAGCAGGAGCGCTTCCTCGCCGACGCGCTGGCCGCGTTGCGGGCGGGCTGATCGGACTCACTGGCGTGCTGGCTGCTGTGCGGGCGGTTGGGCAGAGACTCACTGGCGTGCTGGCTGCTGTGCGGGCGGAGCCGGCCGGGGACTCACCGGCGGCGCACCGGCTGCCGTGCGGGCGGGCCGGTCAGAGAAAGTCCGCGAGCCCGCTCGTGTCGAGGCCCGGGATGGCCAGCGCCCGGATCAGGCGCTCGGCCACCTTGCGCCAGGTGAACAGCGTGGAGTGGCGGTAGGCGAGCTCCCCCATGCGTCGTGCCGTCTCGGGGTCGGCGAGCCGCAGCATCGCCGCGAAGATCCGCTCGCCGTCGAGCGGATCGACTACCACCCCGCCCGGCCCGATCATCGTGGCCGTGCCCCCGTTGGTGGTGCCGATCGAGGGGATGCCGGCGCCGCCCGCCTCGACGTAGACGATCCCGGCCGCCTCGTGCAGCGATGGCATCACGAAGACGGTCGCCGAGCGGTACAGGGCGGCCAAGCGCTCCTGGTCGGTGGGGTCCAGCAGCGAAAGCAGCCCGTGGCCGACGACACCCGGCACGTCGAGACGGGGGTGATCGCCGACGACGTCGAGCCGCGCGTCCGGGTAGCGCTCTCTGACCCGGGCGAACGCCGTAAGCACGGCGGGCCCGTTCTTGTGCAGCCACCGTTTTCCGACGAACAGGTAGCGCGGCGTGCTCCAGTCCCGCGCAGCCGGCCCGGCCGTCTCGTGGTTCTGGCCGAGGCCTACGGTGAAGACGCGTTCGGGGGGGATGCCGTAGTCCTCGACGATGCTGTCGGCGACCCAATGGGTGGCGCCGCAGCAGGCGACGGCCGACTCGTAGACCTTCCGTTGGCGATCCGCGTAGCGGCGCAGCTCGCGCTCGGAGAGCGCCTGCAGGTGCGGCCAGGGGTACGCGCGCAGCGCCTGCGACACCGTGGAGTCCTCCAGGGTGAGGACCCTCACGCTCGGTGGCAGCAGCATGTCGCTGCAACGCTGCACGACGCCGTCGAGCGGCCCGGCAGCGGCGAGGCGTCTGCGCAGCAGCCGGTTGCGCGCGGCGATCGTCGGCCGTCCGAGCATCGCGGCGCCGTGGACGCGCTTGGCGGCGCCGCGAGGGTCGCGCAGGTCTCCCGGTCGCATCCGCGCGGCGACGCTGCTCAGGTGGGCGAGCCTCCGCAGGCGAGGCGCGAGCTCTCCGCTCAACGGGACGGCATCCGCGACGACGCCCTCCAGCGCCTTCAGCAGCGAGGCCGAGGCGCCCGAGCCGGCCTGCAGATCACGTGGGTCGAGCGAGTCGGCGAGGCCGACGCGCAGCGTGCTGGGGGAGCCCATGGCGCTCCAGCGTACTCAGAGCGGGCACTGGCGAATCGGAGGTCAAGGGCAGCGGGTGCCAGCCCGATACAGCTAGGGTGGCGCTGCGCCGACCTATGATGCAGGAAGTGCTGAAACTACCCCTGCGGGTTGGCTGACCGTGGTCGAGCAAGAGCCTGTACTCGATTCTCGGGCCGCTCCGACCGTCTCGCCCTTCGAGCTGCTGAGCGTCCTGTGGCGACGCAAGCTGATCGTCGCGGTCGTGTTCGTGGTCAGCTTCGGCACGGCGACCGTCCTCTCGCTGCGCTCGCCCAAGCAGTACAGCTCCTCGGCGCAGCTGCTCTTCCGCGAACCGGGCTTCGCGCAGGCGCTGTTCGGCAGCGGGCTCTACCAGACAGGCGCTGAAGAAGCGCAGCGCACGACACAGACCAACGTCGACGTCGTCACCTCGCCGAGCACAGCGGCCGTGGCGCAGAAGCTGCTGCACACCACCGAATCGCCCGAAGCGCTGCTCGAATCGGTGTCTGTGACCCCGAGCGCCAACGCTAACATCGCGGTCGTCAAGGCTACGCGTTCAACGCCCGCGGGAGCGGCCGCGGTCGCCAACGCTTTCGCCAACGGCTACATCGTCTACCAGCGCGAAACCGATCGGGCGCTGGTGGCGCAGGCCGAAGAGCTCCTGCTCCGCTCGCTGGCGACCGCCAGCGTGGCGGAAAGGCCGAAGCTCGAAGAAAACCTGCGCAAACTGCGCGTGTTGAGGGCGGTGCAGACGGGCAACGGTCAGGTCATCGCCACCGCCCAGCCGGACGGCACGCCGGTGTCGCCCAAGCCCAAACGCGACATGCTCCTGGGCGGAGTGGTTGGGCTGTTCCTGGGGTGTGGGCTCGCGTTGTTGATCGACTTCCTGGACAAGCGGCTGAAGACGCTCGAGGACATCGAGCGCGTCTACGGCGGCTACCCCGTGATCGCGAGCATCCCACAGACCCGACACCCCCGCAACGGCACGGTCCCCGCCCAGCTCGCCGGGCCTGCCGGCGAGGCCTATCGGATGCTCCGCGAGAGCCTGCGCTTCCTCGATCCGACCGGGGGGGCGCGGTGCTTTCTGATCACCAGCGCCGAGGAGAGCGAGGGCAAGAGCACGGTGGCGGTCAACCTGGCCTGCGCGCTCGCGGCAGTCGGCCGGCGGGCGATTCTGATCGAGGCCGACATGCGCCGCCCGACGGCCGCGGCGCAGCTGGGGGTCCCCGCGGATGCCCCCGGGCTCTCCGATCTGCTGGTGAGCGACGAGGATCTCGCCGGCTTCCTCGTCACCCAGCCCGGGGACCCGAATCTGGCGATCCTGCCAAGCGGCATGAACCCCCCGAACTCGGCCGACCTGCTGAGCGCGGGGCGCATGTCCGCGGTCCTCGCCGCCGCGCGCGAGGCGGCCGAGGTCGTGATCATCGACTCCCCGCCGCTGCTGCCCGTAGCCGACACGCGCGTGTTGATACGGCTGCCGGAGATCGACGGAGCGATCATCGTCGCGCGGGCCGGGACGAGCCGCCGCGACCGCGTCCGCGCCGCCCGCCGCATCCTGGAGCAGAGCGGGCGGAAGGTCTTTGGGCTGGTCATCACGGGGGTGGCGAGCGATTCCGGCGGCGAGTACTACTACACCGAGACGCCACGGGGCTCCAACGGCGCCAACCTCACGCGCGGCGCCCGCGAGGGCGTCTCATCGCCAACCTGAGAGCCGATCGCCCTGACGCGCAGTGAGAGCGCGCCTCCCATCGCTCCGAACAGCAGGTCAAGCTGGGACCAGTAGAAGCTGTCGTAGAAGAGGGTGACCACGGCCATGCCCAGGACTCCCAGCGCCAGCGCGAGCTCCAGCGGCGGAGTCACGCCAAAACGCAGACAGCGCAACAACACCGCCAGGGCGATCAGGATCGGGATCAACGCGACGCCGAGGCCGACCAGGCCCATGTCCACGGTCACCGACAGGTAGCCGTTGTCGATCGCACCGATGCTCGTGCGATTGTTCGCTTCTTCGGCCGCGAAGCCCGGCGCTCCCGCGCCGAAGATCGGCCGCTGTTCGATTTGGCCGATCGCGTATTCGGCGCTCCACACGCGGTGCGTGACCGACTCGCTCGTGGCCGTCCTGGCGTTGAGCCGCTGTTCGACGATCTTGTGCAGCGAGCCCGTGCCGAGGACCAGTCCCAGGGCGATCAGCGCCGCGGCCCCGACGAGCACCAGCGCGCGGAGGTTCCTGCCGCGGGCCAGCAGAGCCACGAGTACGAGCAGGATCACGCCCGCGGCGATCCATGCGCTGCGCGATTCGCTGAACACCAGCATCGCCGCGGCGGCGGCGGCGGTCACGGCGGCGAGCAGCCGCGAGCGGCGGAACGCGAACAGCAGGCCGATCGGTATGAGACCGACCAGGAGCGCCCCGTAGGTGATCGGGTATCCGACGAAGTACCCGACCCGGCTGCCCGGCGCCGCAATGGCCGCCTCGGCGCCCAGCAGCAGGAGGACCACCAGGCCGGTGAACCCGGCCGCCGGCCAGCCATGCAGATCGACGAAGCGGCGTGCGCACAGGAAAGTCACGCCGATGAACAGAAAACCGATAACTCCTGGGTCGATCATCGCGGAGAGGCTTCCAAGCGTCGTGTAGATGAGCAGCGCAAGGCCGCCGAGCAGCACGCCCAACAGCAGCGCGCCGGGGCTCGGGCGCGTGCGGCGACCCCCGAACGCCAGCGACCAAAGCCACGGCGCCAACGGCGCAGCGGCGACCGCGATGCAGATCGTTTTCTGATTGACCCCCCCCGGAGCCGCCGCGTGTTCGGTGAACGGATACCAGGGAGTCACCGCAACCAGCACAACCGCCCACGGAAGGGCGCGATCGCCGAGCATCGCCAGGCCGAGCAGCGCCGCGATGATCAGACACAGCTCGATCACCGTGCTGGGGCGCCGCTCGACGAGGATCCCGCCCACGAGACCCAGCACGATTCCTCCGGTGACAGCGATCGGCCAGCGACTCAGCGCGTTCATTCCCAACAGCAGATGCTAGCGGCGGCCGCCCCCGCTTCGCCCGCACGAGCGCCACGAGGAGTGTGGAGCCCGATTGGCGGCGTCGGGCGGCGTCGGCGAGGCTGCGGGAGAGTCGGTGCAGTGGCGATCCGGCTAGGGAGAGTCGGTGCAGTGGCGATCCAGGCTAAGCTCATCGCGTGCCCGAAGATCGCGAGTCGCTATCGCGCGATGACTTCGCCCACGCGGTCCGCGACAACGTGAACACCGCGTTGTCACGAGACGACCACCACCCCCACCACGGCTACACGCCGGCGGCCTTCAGGCACTACGTCCGGCAGATCGCGCTGCTGGACGTGTTGGGGTCGATCCGCTTTGCGACCGCGCTCGACGTGGGCTGCGCCGAGGGTTACTTCATGCAGGTAATCCACGATCGCTACGGCGCCGAGGTGTGGGGCGTAGACCTGTCGACGACCGCGCTCGCCAAGGCACACGCCATGCACGGGCTCTCGGTCGGGGCGGCCGAGGCGACGCACCTGCCATTCCCCGATGGGAGCTTCGACTTGGTCTACTCGACGGAGGTGATCGAGCACGTGCTCGACCCCGATCTGATGGTCGCAGAGATGCGGCGCGTCGCGCGCGGCACGGTGCTCGTCACCACCCCGGTGAGCCAAACCGAGGACGAGCACGAGCCCGACTTCGCGTTGCGGGCCGAGGGGCACATCAACAACTTCGACCCCGCCACCGTCCGCCGGCTGTTTGGCCCCGACGCCAACCTCGGCAGCTTTCGCTGCAACGCCACCCTCGCCCTGATCGTCGGGTTCGGCCGCTACCTGCCGGCCGGGGCGCGGGATGCCTGCTACCGGCTCGACCACTTCGCCTCCCAGCGTTGGGGAGCGCCCGACCATCGGCTGAAGCCACTGCGCAACCGCGACTGGCTGATCACCCTGCCTGGTGTTGGCAAGGACGAGGGGCCACCACAATGGACCTGCCCGGCGTGCCACAGTGAGCTCCAGGGGGGCCCGGAGTCGCTGCGCTGCGCGGGTTGTGGCGCCGTGTATGCGCTCGCGGGTGGCGTGCCCGACTTCTTTCAGGCCGCTGCGGCGTCGTGAGTCCACCGCGGTGACCGGCTGAGCTCGCGACTCGGCGGGAGGCGGAGCTCCGATCAGGGCTGAAGGATGACTTCAGCTTTGGGTTCGCCGCTCATGCGGCGCAGGGTGGGGGCGCTTACGGGCGTGGCGCTCGTAGCCACGAACCGTGAGATGGCAAACGATTCAGCCCTACGCACGCCGGCAAGGCGAAAGCCCGGCGGCGGGCTGGTGGGGACGACTGCCGGCAGGGGCGAGCGCCCCGTGCGCTCGGTGCTCAGCGCGAGGAAATCGAGCTCCCGCGTCGCCACGCTCGGAGTGCCGAGGCCCCTGAGCGTCGGGATGTAGATGGACAACGGCAGGGAGCTGTTCTTGGACATGACGAGGACGCGACTCGTCCTCGGCGAGCCGAGCGCCTGTACCACGCCGCGCCAGTTTTCGCGCTGGTAGCCCGGGGTCGTGTCCACCCCGTAGATCACCAGCAGCGAGATGGCGCACAGACCGGCGCCGAGCAACGCGCCCACGCGCCCCGAGCGGGCGCAGCCAAGTCCGCTGGCGAGCAGCACGGCCCAGGGGGCCCAGGTGGCCATCACGTTGCGTCCGTTGAAGATGTCCAGCGCGTGGGTTACCGCCAGCAGCGCCGGCAGGGCGAGGGCGAGCACCCCGAGGATTGCGAGATCGCGTGCGAGCCGCCGCTCGCGGCCGCTGCCGCGCCGAACCAGCAGGACGAGGGCCCCTGCCGCGAGCAGCCCAGCCAGCAGGGTCGAGACGATCTCCATGGGGCTGTAGAGCCCTACCAGGTACTGCTTGGGAGCCTGCGCGAGTCGCGCGAGAAGCGAGGATTCCTGGATCCAGTTGGACTTGCCGTCGGCGCGCTCGCGCAACGCCAGTGGAACGAGCGCGAGGCCGGTCAGCACGACCGCGCCGGCCGGTGCGTATAGGCGCCGCCAGCTCAGGCGCCGGGCGAGCATGACAGCCTCGGGCACGAACAGGAAGACCGCGAAGTAGTGGGTGAGCAGCGCGAGGATCGACGTGCCGGCCCACAGCCACAGGTCCCGTCCCTCGCGGGTCTGCAAGGCGCGCTGCCAGAAGACCAGGGCGCCCGCGCTGAGCAGGATCAGCAGGGCGTAGCAGCGAGCCTCCTGTGAGTAGTAGTACATCGCCGGATTGACGGCCGCGATCGCCGCCGCCCACAGGCCGACGCGTGGTGACACTCGCCGTCCGGCGAGATACAGCACCGGGATCGTGGCGGTGCCGATGAGCGCCGAGAAGGAGCGGAAGTCGAGCGGGCCGGCTCCGAAAACCTTCGTCCAGCCCCACACGAGGACGTAGTACAGGGGAGGTGCGGACTCGCTGGCGGGCAGGTGCGAGAGCATGCTCTCGAATCCGCGCCGCACGAGGATCATCGTCGCGGACTCGTCGAGCCAGATGCTCTGCACATCGAGCGTCGCAAACCGCAGCAGCCCCCCGAGCACGGTCAGCGCGATGACGATCGTCGTTGCGCTTAGCCGCCACGACTCGCTCGACACCGCCGCTGCGCGGGAGCCGGAACTCCCGCGCGCCTCCTCTGTGGAGGCCGCCTCAGGCACTGTGCCGATGCCCACCTGGCGAGTATGCCAGTCAGCTGAGCGTCTTGAAGCCTTCCTGGAGCACGCTCCAGGCGGCCTTGGGCTGCCAGGTGCCGAACTTCAGGAGGCCGAAGCCGGGCTGGTCGTTGGTGGGGTGTTCGGTGCCTTCGCGCAGACCGAAGGGGAACAGCGCTCTGACCCAGGGGCGCAGCTTGATCTGGGTGATCAGATCGGCGTAGTCGTGCGCCACGGTCGCTTCGCTTTCTTCCCATGTCGACCAGCCATCCTCGGTGATCCAGAACGGCACGTTGACGCCGTGGGCGAGGAACTTTTCGCGGATCGTGTCGATTCGCTGGAAGGCCCACACGCCGCTGGTGTCGAGGTACCCGCCGGGTTTCGCGAGGGGCGTGGAGGGGTCGCCGCCGTAGGGGTGCACGGACACGCCGTCGATCCACTTGCCGAGCGTTGGCACGGCGGTGAACATGTCGTTGATCCAGGTCTTCTCTTCCGGGCTCGAGCCGCCAGTCTGGTCTGCCTCCTGGTAGTCGGCTGCGATCAGCAGCTTGACCGTCGGCGCGACGCCCTTGGCCGCTTCGGCTGCCGCGAGGTAGTCGCGTGCGTAGGCCTCCGGTTCGGGTGTTTTGCCAGACCATGCGTACGCGAAGTAGGGCTCGTTCCAGAGCTCCCACCACTGCAGGTTGGCGGAGGTGCCGGGCCCGTAGCGGGCGACGGCGGCAGCGACGAATTCGGCGTAGGCGGCGGCATCGTCGGGAGTGGTCCAGGACGGGGCGTAGCCGAGGAGCGGCAGGATCGTGATCCCGTTGGCCTTGGCCTCGGCGACGACCTGATCGAAGCTCGACCAGTCAAAGACGCCCCGCTCGGGCTCGGCTTCCGACCAGTCCAGCGCCTCGCGCTCCCAGTTCACGCCGAGGGAGTGCATCTCCGAGGCGATTTCGGGCGCGTTGTTCGGGCCCCAGCCGGCGAAGTCCGCCGTGATGCCCTTCACGAATGGCAGCCCAAAGGTTTCCGAACTGCCGCTGACGCCCGAGGTGCCTGTGAGGGAGCCGCTTTCACCGGAGCTCGAGGTGCCTTCGAGGGAGATGCTTTCGCTTGAGCCGCTGGACCCCGATCCCGAGCCGCTGGCGCTAGAGCTGGGGCTGCCGGGGGTGGCGCTGGAGCTGCCGCCCGCCGTGGCGTCGGAGCTGTCGCTCGAAGAGGAGCCGGAGCTTGCGGGCGAGCTGGAAGCCGGGTGAGTGGTTTTTTTATGGATGGCGAGGCGGCGGCGGTCGGTCACGCCTACGCGTGCAGTCTGGGCGTCGATCCGCGCCAGCTGCGCGCGGCTCTCGAGGCAGAGGGCGCGCTCGTGCGCCGCGCAGGCGCGCCTGGCGAGGAGCTGCAGATGGCTGCGTCGGCGCCCGGCGGCCCGAGCGTGCAACGTAGCTTGCGAAGCGACCGCAAGCTTTGCAGGCTGCTGCCGATTAAGGGACTGCGCGCCGGATGGACCGGCATTCAAAACTCCCAATGAGGCGAGGCAGAAGAGAACGAGAACCGCTGTGAAGCTTCGGCCGAGGTGCAGGTGGATGGGCATCGCACTCCTTCGATGGCCGGGCTGTCTCGGGGAGATCCCTGGCTTTGCGACTCCGCCTCGCGACGGGTGTGCCTTTGTCGTGGCGCTCTTTGTGCTGAGCCACCCTTTGCTTCGATATCGGCGCCCTCCGGCGCTGCAACACTCCGTGTGCAGTCGTTGGACAGATGTCTGGACTCACTGCCCGCCCGCGTGCTCCGCGGCTGCCGACATGCGGGTTGTCAGCAGCGGTGTGCGGGCGGTTGCGGCCGATGGAGCCAAGTCCTACTCAGCGAGCGCCGGCGTCGCCTCGGGGCTGATCCGATGCTGGCCGAGATCGAGACCGGCCGTCTGGCCGAGATCGAGGCCGGATTCGGACTCTCCCTCACCGAGCGTCCTGTGGCGCCACCAGCTCGCTGAGCGCCTCGATCGAGTAGCGCTCAGCCGCCAGCTCGCGCCCGTGGCGGCCGAGCTCGGGGGCGCCCTCGCGCAGCACACCGACGAGCGCCCCCGCGAACGCCTCGGGGCCGTCGGCGAGGAGGCAGTGCTCACCGTCGCGCACCGCGAGGCCCGCCACCGCTCGTGGGGTTGCGACCACGGGCAGCCCGTAGGCGAGCGCCTCGAGCAGCTTCAGCGGCGTGCCGCCGCCCTGCAGCAGCGGGACGACCGCGCAGGACGCGCGGGCGTAGGCGACGCGCAGGTCCTCCACGAAGCCGAGCGCCTCCACGCGGGGGTCGAAGTGCGGGCCCTCTAGGCCGGCGCCGACCAGTGCGAGCTTGGCGTCGGGCACCTGCGCCCACACCCGAGGGAACACCTCCTCCAGCAGGAAGCGCAAGCCGTTGCGGTTGGGCTCGTAGGCGAAGTTCGCCACGAAGATCGCGCGCCGCTCCTGTTGGAGGGGCTGCACTGGGGCGATCGCCGCCACGTCCACGACGTTGGGCACGTACCGCAGCCGCGCCGTCGGGCACAGCTCGCGCGCGGCCGCCACGTCGGCCTCGCTGGCCATCCACGATTCGCGGGCTCCTTCGAGCAGGCCGCGCTCGAAGTCCCGCAGCGCGCGCTCGCTGCCCATTCCGCTTGCGCCGCCGAGCTCGTGGCGGAAGCCGGACTCGAAGTTGTGGGCGTTGTAGATCACAGGATGCGCGCGCATCAGCCGTCGCAGCGCGGCGGCAGCCACCGGACCGTCGGCGATCACGCGTCCGCGGCCGTAGGTATCTGCGAGGCGGGCGGCTTCGGCGGCCAGCTCGCGCGAGACGCCGCGCGCCAGCGTGGGGGGTGTGCCGCGCCGGCGGGCTGCCCCAATGGCGAGCAGCCGGCGCGGGCCGCGCGAGGGCACGACCTCGTGCAGCTCGATCCCGGGAATCGCGCGGAACGCCGCGTCGGGCGCGTCGCCCTCGAAGCGCGCGTACAGCAGGTCCAGGCCTCCGTGGGCCGCGAGCGCCCGCGCGACCCCGTAGGTGCGCAGCGCCCGGCCCGATCCCAGCAGGGGGGTGTGGGTGGTGACGAACAGGTCCCTCACAGCTGCTCCTCTGCGTCACGGCGCGGGGTGGACGGCTGAGCGTTCACCGCTCCTCCCTGCCGGCTATCCGGTCTGGCCGGCAGCGCCTCGATCGCGGCCGCGATTTCCTCCAGGCGCCGCTCCCACGAGTGGGCGGCGGCCCCGCGCGAGCGCTCCGCGCGGCGCTCGGGAGTGTCGCCGAGGATCGCCTCCTCCAACAGGCGCGCGATGCCCTCGGCGTCGGGGGCCGTGGCCACCTCGGCGACGTCCGCCAGCGCGGGCAGCGGGGTGGCCACCACGGGCAGGCCGGCGGCGAGGTACTCGTAGACCTTCATCGGGAAGATGCTCTCGGTCAGCGCGTTGCGCGCGTAGGGGATCAGACCCGCATCGGCGGCGCGCAGCGCGTCGGGCAGCTGCTCGTAGGTGCGGGCCCCTAGCAGATGGATGTTGGGCTCGGCCCTCAGCGCCGAGACGTCCGTGCCCGGGTCCCCCGCGCCGACCGGTCCCACGAGCGCGAACGACCACTCGGGCCGCGCTCGCGCGAGCGCCGCGAGCAGCGGCACGTCGAGCTTCTTGGCGACGATCGCCCCGGTGAAGACGATGCGCGGCCGCGGCAGCGCCGCGACCGCGGGGTCGGGATTGCCCGCCCGCCCCGCACCTCCTGAGCTCGGCTGGAGCGCACGGGCGAACAGGTCCGTGTCGGCGACGTTGGGTGCGTACAGCACGTTCCCCGAGAGCTCCCGCATCCGAGCGGCCAGCGCGGGCGCACTCGCCAGCACAAGGTTCGCACGCGAGGCGAAGCGCCGCTCAATTGCGTAGAAGCTCGCCGCGTCCACGCCCGCCTGGGCGGCGATGTCGTCGACGCAGTGGTACACCACCAGCTCGGGGTCGAGCGCCTCGATCAGCGCCTCCGCCTGGGGCACGTAGGCCCACAGGATCGGCCGCCTCATACCGAGCGCGTGGGTGGCGCGGCGCACCTGTGCGCGCAGGAGGGCCCTGTTGAGCGCGCGGACCGCGGCGTGGCGGTGCAGCGGCAGCACGAGTGGGGCGAGCACGTGCAGTCCATCCACCGCGCGCGGTGGCGCGAGGCTCCGTCGCAGCCTACGCGCGATCCGGGCGAGGTCGCGGCCGGCGAGCTGCGGCCGGCGCAGGCCGAGCGACTCCACGAACAGCACGCGGTTCTCGCGCGCTAAGCGCGACATCAGGTGGTGCTGGTTGGTCCACAGCTCCGTGTCCCAGTCGGCGAACCCCACGCACACGATCTCGCGTCCTTGCAGGCGCTCGGCGGCGGGCGGGGCTGGTGAGGCGGCGCGTGATGGAGCTGGTGAGGCGCGTGCCGGGCCTCCGGTCTGTCGATCGGGAGGATCGGCGCTCACGGCGCCATGATCCCAGGCGCCCCGGGGGGCGGGAGCCGCGCTACTGGTGGTAGGTGGGGCTGACGACTTCCAGCTGGCTCCAGGGGACCGCGTTCAGCGTTTCGTCGGGGCCGCCGCTGAGCAGCTTTTCGTAGGGGTTGGGCTGGCCGGCCCGCATCAGCGGGGTGGGGTCCTGGGCCTCGAGCGTCACGGCGCCCGCGGTGTCGGCGACGATCATCCCGTAGCGCTGGATCGCCGTCGCGATATCCAGCGCCGCCGGGTTCAGGTGCAGCGAGCCCAGGTTCAGGCTCGCCTTCAGGCGGAAGCGGGTGCCCTCGGGGATCGAGTAGGCATCGTTGGAGGTACCGTCGGTGCGGTTGGCCGGCCACACGAACCCCGCGGCGGCGGTGTCGGGCAGCGTCAGTTCGAGGGCGTGGGTGATCGTGCCCTGCTGCAGTTCTTCGAGGTGGATCTGACCCGCCAGGATCGACAGCCCCGCGGCCGAGACGCCCAGCGGTTCGGGGAGGACGCCTTCGCTGGTGTACGCGTCCTGAAACTCACCACCCCAACACGCCGTCCACCGCCCGTCTTCCTGGTGGGCGCGCCACAGCTCCCACTCGCGCCCGCTCGAGGGCTGCCACACGACCATGTCCTCGTCGGTGCCCTGCGCCGCCTGGGCTCCCGCCGGGATCGGGACCGCGCTCATGTCCTGCGCGAACGGCTGGAACACGCCTTCTCCCCGCGGGCACGTCACATTCTGCGGGACCACGGCCGTCGTCGGCGCGTTCGCCGGCACGGTGTAGACGGGGGCGCTCCATTCGGTCGTGTTGATCACCACGTGCCCGTAGTAGGTCTGCACCTGGTGGTTGAAGGCCGCGACCAGCCTCGCCGAGTCCGACGCCTGCGGCGCCGACGCCGCGAGCGGCTGGTTGAAGAAGCTCTGAGCGGAGAACAGGCGCAGCGCGTAGGAGGGGCCGGCGGGGGGTTCTTCCTTCGGCGGCTCTTTCGCCGGGGGTTCTTTCGCCGGCGCTTCTTCGGTGGGAGGTTCTTCCGCCTGGGGTTCTTCCTGCGGGGATTCCTTCGCGGGCGGTTCTTCCTGCGGTGGTTCTTTGGCCGGGGGTTCTTCCTGCGGGGATTCTTTCGCCGGCGGTTCTTCCCCGGTGGGCTCTCCCGTCGTGGGTTCTGCGGCCGACGCGCCTTCATCGGGTGGCGCCTGCACCGGTGGCAGGCCTTCCGCAAGTAGCCCTCCCGGCAGCGATTCGCCCGCCGGCGGCGAAGAGCTCGCCGAGTCTCCCGAGCCGCTGCCGCCCGAGCCCGACTGGGATGGCGGCTGGTATCTCCGAGGGCAATTGCGCTCGTGCCTGCACGCGGCCTTCCGCCCCTGGGTCTCATGGGCTCTGTGCGAGCCCCGGTGTCGATGCCTCTGTTTGGTCCGATCGGTGACGGCCTTGCGATCGACGCGAATCGCGACGTCCCGCTGGGAGTCTCCGCGCGCGTTCGTCAGCCCGCCACCCGCGAGCGATCCGCCCAGGACGACCGCCCACACAAGCAGCACCGAAGCGATGCGCGCGACGAA
The DNA here is from genome assembly GCA_963715925.1 of uncultured Solirubrobacterales bacterium. GTDB lineage: Bacteria > Actinomycetota > Thermoleophilia > Solirubrobacterales > Solirubrobacteraceae > Palsa-744. Next base: position 1,958,733 of record OY970282.1, read on the forward strand.
CGTGTGGCAAAGCGCACGATTGCGTGCTTGCGAATCGCGAGACGGTATCGAGGGCGTCACGGGAGGCTACTCGTAAGACCGCATAAGGGGATCGAGCCGGCCCCCGTTAATTCGACGAATGAATGGCCGATTGTGTAATTTGAGCGACATCTTGCTAGGTAGGTGGAGGTTTGAGCGCCTCGGTCCATGGAGGGTCTGTGCGCTGGCGGGCGCGATGCTCGGCCTGAATGCCGCCGTGCCCACCACCAGCCTGAGCCGCCCGGTCGCTGGGCACGCGGGGAACAGGATCCAGTGGACGTCCGCAGCCGCTGCCGGGGCGCGCCGTGCCGAGAACCTGATCGCCAACCCGGACCTCGCGCGCCGCGCGGGCGTTCCCGACTGCTACTCGGAGGCGGTACTCGCCGGCACGACCGTGCGCTTCTCGGGCCCGCCCCGCGGCTCCGGCGGAGCGATCGCCCTGCGCGCCGGGTCCCCTCGCTGGCCGGTGATGGTCACGCAGTCGCCCGCCTGCGCGCCCCGCGTCGAAGTGGGCCACTCCTACTCGGCCTCGCTGCGCTACCGCGGCACGGCCGCCGCGCTCAGCCTGGAGGTGCTCGTGCATACCCCCCACGGCTGGCGCCCGTGGTACGCGGCCAGGAGGCTTAACGCGAGCAGGGCGTTCACGACCGTCACGGTGCTGCTGCACCCGATCCAGGGCGAGGTCGACCGGATCGCCTTCGGCGTTCTCCTGAGGGCCAGTGGCACCGTGCGGAGCGGACGCTTCACTCTGATCGACGCCACCTCCCATCCTCAGGCGCTCGCGCCCGTCATCTCGCCGGCCACTGGTGGTTCTCAGGGCTCGCCGGCGACCGGGGTGTCGTTCAGCGGCCCGATCTCGACCACGCCGATCTTGGGCGAAAAATCACCCGCCGAAGAACCCCCGGCAGAAGAAAAACCGAGCGGCTACGCCGCAACCGGCAGGTGGACGGTGCTCGAAGACGCCGCCGAAGCGCGCTCCGTACACGCGGTGCTGCTGCAGAACGGCAAGCTGCTGATCATGGCCGGGTCGGGCAATGACCCGATGGCGTTCAAAGCCGGCAGTTTCAAGTCCTACCTCTACGACCCCCTCGCCAACACCTGGAAGGAACTGGAAACTCCGAAGGATGTGTTCTGCTCCGGTCACGTGCAGCTCGCGGACGGCAACGTACTGATCCTCGGCGGTACCTCCGAATACCCACCCGAACCGAAGCCCGGCGAATACCCGAGCACCAGGTACAAGGGTGAGAACGCGAGCTGGATCTTCAACATCCACAATGACAAATACGAAGACGTCCCCTACGACTCCGAACACCCCAACAATCCCTCCGAACCGGGGCCGCTGCTGGGGGGTGAGTGGTACCCGAGCGCGACCGAGCTCGGCAACGGCGATGTGATCTCCTTCGGCGGGCTCGACGAGCAGGGCGAAGGCGACACCAAGACCAACTACTACACCTACCCCACCAATGAAGGCACCGACGGCGACCTGGCGGGAGAGTGGGTGGGTTTCGGCAGCGACAAGCTCCAGCAGACCTACCCGTGGTACTGGGGCGAGTACCCCTCGATGATGCTCACCGCCGACGGGCGCCTCTTCTACGACGGCAGCCACGTTTTCGGCGACGGCCTGGAGGGAACTCCCCAGGCTCCCGCCGGCTCCTCCCTCTACGACTTCTACTGTGGCCTCGCCCCGCCCGACAGCGGCTACACCGGCGAAAACCCCAACGCGCCAAATCCCGAAGCGCTCGTCAAAGGTCCCAACGGGACGTTCGCCCGGGTGAAGTCGACCCCGGGGTTGCGCGACCCCGACGAGCGCGACCAGTCGGCCTCGCTGCTGCTGCCCCCGGCACAGGCACAGCGGGTGATGATCATGGGCGGCGGCAACACCTACACGACGCTCAAGGGCTCGGGGCAGAGCGCGATCGACCTCACCGATGAGATCGACCTCGAGGAAGCCAACCCCCACTGGGTGCCCGGCCCTAACCTCCCTCAGGGCATGACCGAAGCCGGCACGATGGAGCCCGCCGGCGCCGGCAAGATGTACGTCTCGGCGGTTGCGCTCCCGGACGGCACCGTGCTCGAGACCGGCGGCGCCGAGTACGTCCGCACCGAAGACGTGCATGAGGCCTCGATCTTCGACCCTTCCACCAACGAATTCACCTCTGTCGCCTCCGACCCGGTCGGCCGCGACTACCACTCCGAGGCGCTGCTGCTGCCCGACGGCCGCGTGATCGCCCTGGGCTCCAATCCGGTCGACGCAGCCACCGGGGCCGCGACCTTCGAGACGCGCATCTCGCTCTACGAACCGCCCTACCTCTTCAAGGGCCCCCGCCCGACGATCGAGGAGATCGACGGCCGGGCCAACGAAACGGCCGCCGACGGCACCACCGAGACCACGCAGTGGGAATACGGCAGCGAACACGTCATCAGCTACGCCTCCGCGTCGCCGATCCACTCCGCGGTCCTGGTCCGGCCGGGCGCGGTCACGCACTCCTCCGACCCCAACCAGCGCGAGGTCGCCCTGCCGATAACCAGCAACTCGGACGGCCAGCTGACCGTCGATGTCACGGGAAATAACAACATCGCCCCGCCCGGCTACTACATGGTGTTCCTTGTGAACTCCAAGGGCGTGCCCTCCATCGCGCAGTGGGTGCACGTCGGGCCGCAGGGAGACCCAGCGCAGTGAGCTCCGGCGTGAGAGGACACGGCGGAGTGAGCCCGGGCGTGAGTCCCGGAGCGGCGAGTGAGGGCGCCGTGAGCTCCGGTGCCGTGAGCGACCCAGCGAGCAGCGTATGAGCGTCACCGTACCCGCACCCGAGCTCCTCCCGCGCGAGCTCGCCCCGCTTTTGGGGCCGCCCGTTTTGGAGCCGCCCGCTCCGCCCGTCTCGGATGCGCCCGCGCCCACGCGTGAGCGGACGCGGGCGCCAGCAGGGCTCCAGGACGACGAGCCGGGGTGGGTGGGCCCGACTGCCGCGGCCTCCCGTGCGATCCGCCTCGCGCCGTGGCTGCTGCTTGGTGTGTTCCTGGCGGCCGAGCTCGCGATCTGCTTCGCTCAATTCACCGGCCCGTTTCTGGACGAGGGGATCTACGTGACCGCGGGCCTGCGCACGCTGCAGGGCCACGGGATCGCCGACAACTACCTCGGGTGGTTCTCCGGCTCGCTGCTGTGGCCCGTGGTCGCGGCGCTCGGCTGGAAGCTCGCGGGCCTCGCCGGCGCGCGCGCGGCGGCCGCGCTCTGCGTCACCGCCGGCATGGCGGGGATGGTGGCGGCGACCGGCAACCTGTTTGGCCCGCGCACCCGCGCGTTCGCGGCGCTGGCGGCCGTGACGAGCGGCCCGGTGATCGCGCTCGGGCACCTCGCGGTGTACGACACCGCCGCGGTCGCCTTCGCCGGCGGCGCCTTTTGGGCGGTGAGCGAGTTCCTGCGCCGCGACGACCGCGCGTGGCTGGTCGGCGCGGCGCTGCTGTACGCGCTGGCAGGGCTGTCGAAGTACCCGGTGTTGGGCTTCGTCGCGCCCCCGCTGGCGCTGCTGATCCTCACCGCGCGCGGCCGGCGCGCGGCGCTCGACCTGTTCCTGTTCGCGATGGTCGCGGGCGCGGTGCTGCTGGTGTACTTCATGGCCAACCGCGCGCAGCTGATCGGGTTCGTGAGCTTCCGCACGCACGAAAACCCGAGCTTCGGCGTGAGCACCGCGCAGATCGCCTACTCGCAGCTCTACTACACGGCGGTGCCGCTGGCGCTCGCGCTCGCGGGCGCGGTGCTGCTCAGGCGCCTCGCGCCGGCGCCTCGCGCGGGTCGTCGCCTCGCGCCGGCGCTGCCCGGGGGTCGCCTCGCGCCGGCGCCGCCTGGGGGCCGGTGGCTCGCGTCGGCGCTGCTCACGGGCGTGATCGCCGCACCGCTCTACCACCTTGGCACCGGCAACCCCTCGGGCGATCAGAAGCACGTGGTGTTCGGGCTGCTGTTCATCCTGCCGCTCGCCGGGGTGACGCTGGAGCGTGCCTTCGCGGGTCGCCGCGGGCGGCTGGCGGCGGCCCTGCTCACGCTGGGCCTGGCGGTGTTCGCGTTCGCGCAGGTCGTGCGCATCGACGAGAGCTGGCCGGACCTGCGCCCCTCCGCGGCGGTGCTGAGCGCCGACGTGCACCCCGGCGAAAGGCTGCTGGTCAACTCCGCGTGGGTCGAGGACGTCTACTTGTACTCGCGCGGCCGGATCGCCTCGCCGTACGACCTGTACGACGTGTACCGCGTCGAGCACCTCGCGCAGCCCGTGGACGTGTGCGGCTTCCAGTGGTTCGTCGTCGTCCCCGGCGGCGAAGCGTGGCCGGCGGCGGTGCGCGCGCAGATGCTGCGCTGCGGGACCTTTCGCGAGCTCTACTCGGCGCGGGCCACGCTGACGAACCTCGGGAGCAACCTGCGCTTCGTCACTTACACCGAACCGATCGAAATCTGGCGCAACGAGACGGTGGGACATGCACGTGGGTGAACTGTCACATGACCGGAATGGAATCTGACATGAGCAAGACGGCGAGCAGGTCGACATCCGGGTCCTCCACCGGGGACCGCATGAGCGGCGTGGAGTCTGAGCTGAGCAAGACCACTCACCACGACCGTCGGGCGCAGGCGCTGGGCGTCCTGCTGATCCTCTGCATCGCCTGGTTCCTGCCGTGGCTGGTGAGCCACGCCGACCTCGCCCACGCCTGGCTGTCGCTGCCCTTCCTGGCGGCCACCGTCGTGGTCGTCGCCGCCCTGTTGGTGTCGGTGTGCAACCGTTGGCAGCGAGCCACGCCGGTCCGTGCACCTGTGCCCGCTGGCTCGGAGCCGCGCGTCGCGGTGATCGTCCCTACGCTCGGCGAGCCGCTGGAGCTGCTCGAGCGCACCGTGCGCTCGGTGCTCGACCAGGACTGGCCGGACGAGCGGCTGTGGGTACTCGTCAGCGACGATGCGCACGACCCGCTGGTGCACAAACTGGTCAACCGGCTCGCGCTCGAGCACCCCCAGGCGAGTCTCCGCTACCACCGCCCACCCGCCAAGGGCGATCCGCGCCGCCACGGCGAGGCGAAGGCCGGCAACCTCAACTCGGCGCTCCCGCGGGTGCCGGCGGACATCGAGCTGATCGAGACGCGCGACGCCGACGACCTCGTGGGCGACCCGCGGTTCCTGCGCGAGACGGTCGGCCAATTAATGGCCCACGAGCGGCTCGCCTTCGTGCAGACCGTCAAGTCGGGCGAGGTGCACCGCGGCGACCCGTTCGACAACCTCCAGCCGCACTTCTTCGGCTGCGCGATGGCCTCGCGTTATGCCGCCAACGCGGTGTTCCCCTGCGGCTCGGGCGTGGTGTGGCGCCGCGCCGCGCTGCGCGACATCGGCGACTTCCCGACGTGGAACCTCGTCGAGGACCTGCAGTCCGGGATCGAGGCGCTGCGCCGCGGCTGGGACGGCTGCTACCTGCCGATCGTGGGGGCCTACGCCCAGCACACCCCGGAGGACTTGCCCAACTTCGTCAAGCAGCGGGGGACGTGGGCGCTCGACACGCTGCGGCTGATGCTGTGGGCGCCCAAAGGCGGCCTGAGTTTGCGCCAGCGCCTGCAGTTCTACGAGCTCGCGCTGTTCTACCTGCAGGGGCCCGCCACGCTCGTGTTCCTGCTCACCCCGGCGGTGGGCTTCGCTCTGCACGACTACCCTGTGGTGACCACCACCGGCGCCTTCCTGCTGCACTTCTGGCCGTTTGCCGCGGCCCTGGAGCTATACATGGCCGCGGTTCACCGCCCGCTCTCGCTCGAGCAACTGTGGCGCGCGCGGCTGGTGTGGGCTGGCCTCAGCTTCACCTACGCGCGCGCGTTCGTGCTGGCGGTGTGGGGGGGCCGCAACGGCAAGCCGCGGTACGTGGTCACCCGCAAGGAGAACCTCCACGCCTGGCACTGGCGGCTGGCGCTGCCCCACATCGTGCTGCTGGCGGCGCTCGCCGCCACGATCGGCTGGTCGCTCGCCCACCACTCCCTGCTGAACAGCTTCGACGTCAGCTCGGCCTACTGGGTGCTGCTCTACAGCCTGCTGCTGCTCGGCTTCGTGCGCCTCAGCTGGCACGGCGTCCCCCGGCCGAGCCTGCGCCGCGCGCGCCTGGCGATCGTGCCGGTGGCGCTCGCGCTCGCGCTCGTGCTGGTCTCCCCCGCGCTGGGGGCGCCGCGAGGCGGCGGGGCGGGGGCATCCGCGACCACGAAGTCCCAGCTCCTCGCGGCCCGCTCTCAGCGTTCGCCCGACGGCGGGAGGGTTCCGGATCGTCGGGCACCTTCGCCGGCGACGGTGCGGTCCGTCCAGCGGCTGTTCCACGTGCTCGGCTACCCGCTGGGCCGCGAACGCGCCGGCGCGTTCGGCGTGCGCACCCGGGGAGCGCTCTCCTACTTCCAGCGCAAGTACCGCCTGCCGGTCACCGGCTACCCCGATGCGCGCACGGTCGCGGAAATGCAGGCGGTGGCTGCCTCGCTGAGCGCCGCCCCGGTGAGCGGTCGCCCGCCGCCGCGCGACGAGGTCGACAGGCTACTGGGCGGCGTGCCGCTCATGGCGCTGGGGCTGGCGTGTGCGTTGGGGCTGGCGCTGCTGGCGCTCGCGACGTACCGGCGCGACCCGCTGGCGCCCGCGACGCACCGGCGCGACCCGCTGGCGCCACGTTAGTACTCTCGCGGTGTGCACGCTTCAGTTGAGGCGCCTCCCGGGGACGCGGGGCAGGAGGCCCCGCGCTTGCCGCCTCGTGGTGCAGGGGGCCTGCGCAGATGCGACCCGACTGACCACCCACACGCACACCACACGCTGCGGGACTGTCCGCAGGGGGCTGTGGGAGCTTGAGTGAGACTCTGATCGACGAGCTGCGCGCGCGCTTTCCCCGGGTGGCGGTGGTCCACGAGTGGCTCACCGTCCCCGGCGGCTCCGAGCAGGTGGTGCTGGAGCTGCTGGAGATGTTCCCCCACGCGGAGCTCTTCACCTCGATCTACGACCCCGCCCCCTGGCCGGCGCTGATCACCGAGCGCCCGGTGCACGTCTCCTACCTCGACCGCATCCCCGGCGCCCGGCGCCACTACCAACGGCTGGTGGGGCTGATGGACCGCGCCTACCGCTCCTTCGACCTCTCCGGCTTCGACTTGGTCCTCTCCAGCAACCACGCGTTTGCCAAGAACGTGCGCACCCCCCCGGGCACGCTGCACGTGTGCTACTGCCACACCCCGATGCGCTACGCCTGGGAGGAGGGCTTCCTGGAGGGGGAGGACGTGGGGCGCCTCGCGCGCCTGGCGCTGCCGCTGCTGCTGGGGCGCCTGCGCCGCCAGGACCTCCGCGGGGCCGCCGGCCCGGATGTGTTCCTCGCCAACTCGCGCCACGTGGCGCGCCGCATCGAGCGCTACTACGGGCGCACCGCCGAGGTCGTGCACCCGCCCTGCGACGTCACCCACTTCCTCGGTCTGCCCCGCTCCCCGGAGGACTTCTACCTGGTGTTCGGCCGCGTCGTGCCCTACAAGCGCGTCGACCTCGCCGTCGCCGCCTGCGCGCGTCTCGGGCGCCCGCTGAAGGTCGCCGGGGACGGGCGGGCGCTGCGGGCCGTGCGCGCGGCGGCGCCGCCGGGGGGGCACGTCGAGTTCCTCGGCCGCGTGAGCGAGCGCGAGCGCGACGAGCTCTTAGGCGGCGCCCGCGCGCTGCTGTTCGCGGGGGAGGAGGACTTCGGGATCGTGCCCGTGGAGGCTCTCGCCGCGGGGGTGCCGGTGGTCGCCTACCGCGTCGGCGGGGTCGCCGAGACCGTGCTCGATGGGCGCACCGGGGTGCTCTTCGACGAGCAGAGCTCCGCGGGCCTCGCCCGGGCGATCGAGCGCTTCGAGGGGCTGCGCCTCGACGAGGCCGACGTGCGCGCCGGGGCCGCGCGCTTCGGGCGCGAGCGCTTCCGCGGGGAGCTGGCCGCCGTGATCGACCGCGCCTCAACTGGGTATAGCTATAGTATATATGAGGGGGAGGGTACTGGTACTAAAAATCTGGGTTGCGTATAACGTTTGTTAGACAAAGTCTGAAAAGTTATACACCCAACCCCCTGCTCGTCCATTGCCCCGCTCGCGAGTGACGGCTGGACGGGGCGGGCGGGCCGGTTACCCGTCGATCGCACCCGGCCCGCCGGGCGCGGTGGCCGCCGCCGCGTCCACCAGGCCCGCGCCGTAGAGGGCGGAGTCCGAAGGCCCGCCGAGGGGGCGCGCGGTGGCGCGCAGGCGCGCCGCGACCTGCGCGGGGGTGGGGTGGCGGCCGAGCACGCCGGAGGCGATCACGAGCGCGGCGGTGGCGGCGACGTGGGGGGTCGCCATCGAGGTGCCTTCATAGCCACCGGGGATCCCGAAGCGGTGGGGGGAGGTACCGAGGAACGTGACTTGGAAGACGTCGCGTCCGGAGGGGCCCGCGGGGTTGCAGTTGGGGTCGCCGGGGAGGCTCGCGTCGGGTCCGCCACCGGGTGCGACGAGCGTCAGGGTGGTGCCGAAGTTGGAGTAGGAGGCGAGGCACCCGTGTTCGGTAGTGGCGCCCACGGCGATCACGTTGGGGGCGCGGGCGGGGTACGCGGCGGCGGCGTGGGCCTCGTTGCCGGCGGCGGCCACCACCACGACCCCGTGGCGGTTGGCGTAGCGCAGCGAGGAGATCAGCTCGGGGATGTCCGACGCGGTGATGCCCCCGGGGAATTCGAGCGAGAGGTTGATCACGCGCGCGCCGTGGTTGACCGCGAAGCGCACCCCCTTGGCGATCGTGGAGGCGTCGCCGTTGCCTTCGGAGTCGAGCACGCGCACCGGCATGAGGCGCACCCCGTAGGCGAGACCGGTGAGATCCTTGTCGTTGTTGGTGGCCTCCGCGATCGTGCCCGCCACGAAGGTGCCGTGGCCGTTGCGGTCGTAGGGGTGGGAGTTGTGGGCGACGAAGTCGTGGCCTTTCACGAACTGGTAGCGGTAGAAGTCGGGCGAGATGCGAAAGCGCCTGTGGTTGGCGTACGCGACGCCGGTGTCGAGCACCGCCACGATCACGCCGCGCCCCCCGGGGGCGTGGTCGGCGATCAGGTTGCCCCAAGCCCCGGGGGCTTCCACCCCGAAGCGCCCGACGAAGTTCCATTGCAGTTCTCGCCACCCCCCGGGGACTCCGGCGAGCCCGGGGTCGTCGGGGAAGGGGCGGGCGGTGGCGGCAGTGGCCGGGGAGACGGGGGCGACGCTCGCGGCAGTGGCCGGGGGGACGAAGGAGACGCTGGCGGTGTGCGAGGCGGGCATGACGGCGGCGTGGGCGATGTAGTCGGGCACGGCCCACGCCACGCCGCGCGCGTGGTGCAGGCGGGCGAGCGCGCGGGTGACGGAGGCGTGGGGCGCGAGCGTGAGCAGCCGCGTGTGCGGTTCCACTTCGACCGGATCGACGGCCCCGGCGGCGCGTGCGATCGAGGCGCGCGCGGCGGGGGGGTCGGAGGGGGTGTAGCCGACCACCACCATCCCAGGCGCGTAGGGAGCTTCCGTGGTGGCGCGTGAGGAGGGGGCGCTCTTTAAGGAGATCGCGGGCTCGCCCACAGGGCGGCCCTGCCGGGGGGCGGCGTGGGCGGAGTGGGGGACGAGCGCCAGTGGCGCCGCCGCGCCGAGCGCGAGGGCCGCGCAGGCGAGACCGAGCGCGCGGCGGGAGCGAGCGAAGGACGTCGCGGGGCGGTTCGGTTGAGCGCGGAGAGGCATGGGTTTGGTAATGATGATGCCCCGTGTCCCCGCAGGATCGCACCCCCGACCGGCGGGGCCCTCGAGGCGGGCTATGAGCGACCGCTTCTTTCCGCGCGATGAGTACTTCATGCGTCTCGCCCTGCGCGAGGCGGAACATGCATTAGAACACGAGGACGTGCCGATCGGCGCGGTCGCGGTGCGCGCCGGGGAGGTGATCGGGGCGGGCCACAACGAACGGGAAGCGCGCGCCGACCCCACTGCGCACGCGGAGCTGCTCGCGCTGCGCGAAGCCGCCCGCAAGGTGGGCGGCTGGAGGGTGCTGGACACGGTGCTGTACGTGACGCTCGAGCCGTGCGCGATGTGCGCGGGGGCGATCGTGCTCGCGCGCGTCCCCCGCGTGGTGTACGGCGCGGCGGACCCCAAGGCGGGGGCGGCGGGCTCCGTGCTGGACGTGCTCGGAGAGCCCCGTCTGAACCACCGCCCCGAGGTCGCGGGGGGCCTACTGGCGGCGGAGTGCGGGGCGCTGCTGAGCGAGTTCTTCGCCTCGCGGCGGTAGCCCGCCCCAGCCGCACGCCCTACGGGATCGGCCTTCTGGGGCGGCTTCTGGAGGCACTGCTGGAGCCGGCGGGCCGTCAGGCACGGCGAAGGGCCGTTCTTGCGATCAGGCAACTCAGAGATGGGTGAGCGCGAGAGCGCGCCCGAGGCCGGCGTCGACCTGAGCCATGGTCCAGTCTGGAAGGACGCAGATGCGCTCTTCCAAGGCGGCTCGATCAACGGTCGCGACCTGCGTCACATTGACGACTGAGTCAACCTCCATCCTGGTGAGGTCCGCCGCAACGGCGACGTTACCCGGCAATGCTGCGAGTTGCGCGGTGGTAGTCAGGACCACGACCGTGACCGTGCGTAGCCTGGAGCGGTTGTACCGGTCGGCGCTGACGATCAATACTGGGCGTCGCAGTGCCGGGGCAGAGCCCCTCGGCAGGCCGAGATCGGCCCACCACACCTCGCCGCGCACCATTAGGTCTGATCAGCCACTGCCAGGGCTGCTGCCGCGGCGTTCGATCGCCCGTTACCATGAGATGTTGTAGGTAGAGCAGATGGGTGCACGGATAGAAACTGGCTTCAGGGACGTGGACGGGACCGGCGAGGCGGAGCCGTTCGCCGAGTACCTCAGCCACGTCAATAACATCGAGTCGGTCGCGGCGGGCAAGCGGGCGCGCGAGCAGCTGCTCGGCTTGTCCGCGGGTTCACGCGCGATCGACGTCGGTTGCGGGCTGGGCGACGACGCGCGTGCGCTCTCACGCCTGGTCGGCCCGCACGGGCAGGTCATCGGCATCGATTCGAGCGCCGCTCTCCTTGAGCGCGCGCAGGCCCGCTGCGAGACGGAGGACGGCCCGGTCTCTTTCATAGCCGGCGACGCCCACGCGCTGCCGTTCGACGCCGGCAGCTTCGACGCCGCGCGCATCGAGCGCACGCTCCAGCACCTGGAGGATCCCGGTCGCGTGGTAGGTGAGCTGGCGCGGGTCACACGGCCGGGTGGTGTAGTGCTCGCCAACGAGCCGGACTGGGGGACGCTTGTGAGCACGGGCCGCCCACGTGGGCTGGTACGCGCGATGTTGGCTGCCGCCGAGGCGCAGATCCGCAATCCCTGGATCGGCCGCGAGCTTGTGGGTCTGTTCGTGGACGCGGGGCTCACGGACATCGCGATCGTGCCCGAGGTGTTGCTGCAGCGCGACTTCGACGTTGACATCGTGATCGATCCGGCGGTCCTGGCCGCCGATCTGCGCGCGCAGGGACACCGGGGCGTAGAGGACATGCTCGCCGCCGGGAGAGCCGACTCGCTCGCGGGCTGCGTGGTCGTCGCCCTCACGCTGTTTACCGTCTACGCACGCGTGTCATAGTCGGAGTCCGACCGCGCGAGGGCCTGGCGCTGCCGGCCGGCCGTATGCAGGCCGCCAGGCGCCGCAGGAGGGGGATGAACTGGCGGCGGGGGCTACGCTGGAAGGCGATGAAGAACAGGCCCGCGTCGATCTGTCCGCTGCCGGGTTCGACGCTTTCACTATATGAGTAGCCGCGTCTGAGGATGCGCTGCCCGCGGTTGTTCTGCGGGTTGGCGAGGCGGATATGCGCGTTGGCGGGGATCAACGGTTCCCCGTCGGAGTTGAGGGCCTGCAGACAGGCTGCGTATGCCAGCGGAGTACAGTCCAATCACGATGCCGCTCTACATGGACCGTCATGACCTTCCGCATGCGACGGCTGCCGACCTCGCGGCCGCTCACCTGCGCGATCTCGAGGTGCAGGACCAGTTCGGTGTCCGCTTCGTCACCTACTGGTTCGAAGAGGACGCGGGCAGCGGCTTCTGCCTCATCGAGGGTCCCGACGCAGAGAGCGTCGAGGCAGCCCATCGTGCGTCCCACGGGCTTGTTCCGTCGAACGTGATCGAGGTCGATCAGGCCAGCGTTCGCGGCTTCTTCGGTCGGCTCAACACGCATCCTCCGGGTGAGCCTTACGTAGAAAGCGCCTTTCGCGCGATCCTCTTCACCGACATGGTCGACTCCACTCGTATCACGCAGCAATTTGGCGATCGTGCTGCCATGCGGCTTCTTCGCGAGCACGACTCGATCGTGCGCACCGTCCTCGCGCAGTTCGGCGGCAGTGAAGTCAAGCACACCGGCGATGGGATCATGGCCGCATTCGCCTCGGCATTCCAAGCCGTCGGCGCCGCGATGCAAATCCAGCGGACCCTGTGCGAGGACACCGGCACGGAGCGCGACGCGCTGCACGTACGCATCGGTGTAGCGGCAGGGGAACCGGTGACCGAGCAGGACGACCTCTTCGGCGCGGCAGTGCAGCAGGCCGCGCGGCTGTGCGCGTATGCTCAGCCGGATTGCATCATCGTTTCAGTTGGCGTGCACGACCTCTGTCGCGGCAAAGACATCCAGTTCTCGCCCGGAGGCCCCATTGCGCTGAAGGGCTTCGACGAGCCGATTGGGCATTTCGAGGTCCACTGGCGCGATTGATGCCGATGCACGACCGCGCTGTGCGCTTAGTCTGTCGCCCGTAGGGCCTGCCGAGAATCGGCTTGCGGAAGCCAAATGGACCTGCTTGGGCACTATTCGAACCACGACCTACAGGGGTCGTTGCGCCGTGTGGCCGGGGAGCTGGCCTCCGTGCGGGCCAATGGCGGGCCTCAGCGGCGACCCGTGGCCTGTCGGCAGCGAGCCCGCCGGCCTGGCTGGGTTTTCAAGGCCGTCGTCCAAGTGCTGACCGACCGGGGCGAGCCGATGCGGGCCAAGGACATCCACGCGGCCGTTGAGGCGCTGGTGGGCGAGCCACTGCCGCGGTCCTCGGTCAAGGGTGCGCTCGCCTCGGACGTCGCGGGCTCCTCGGGGCGACTGGTCCGGGTGGCGCGGGGGCGCTACGTACTGGTCGAGGGTGCAGCGCCAGGGTCTCGCGCTACCCTGACCGGTCCTGAGCACGATACCCACCGCGGAGCAGCCGACGCTGAGCCAGGAGGAGCGGCACCGAACCCCGCGGTCCCTCGCCGAGCATCTGCGGGGCTCAGACGGCCTGGATCGCGACACACTCGCGCACACAAGCAGCTGACTGACACCTAGCGGACGCCGCCGGGCTGCTGCGCCGCGACCAGCCGTTCATAGCTGACACTCCGCCTGGTAGCGCAGTCGGTGCGTCAGGTGAGCGCGGCTGCCAACTCGTCCGCCTCCACTCGCACCGCATGTGGCAGCGTGATCGTGAGATAGCCGTCGCGCTCGACGATCCGCCGGGCATCGATGATCGTCACGCCGATCACCTCGCCGCTGTCGTCGTAGCGCACACCATGCCCCTCGGGCGTGAGCGCTGCGTCGAACGCGCAGCTCGTCTCCCCGCGGGCGAGGTACAGCACGTCTCCCTCAGCGTCGTAGTCGCCGCGGTCGAATACGAGGTCATCGATCTTGATGTTCATGGCATCCATCCATCGGGCGAGCGGCCGTGTCGGTACCCGAGCGCCGTCACGACCCGCGCTGGCTCCTGCTCAGAGTCTACGACGACCATCAACCATCGGCTCGGCCCCATGTTGTGCTTGAAGAACCGCTCCCGATGAGGCCAGCCATCGGATGCCCGGTGATCCGGTGCGTCGATCGCCGACATAACCGCCGCCAGATGCGGCTCCAGCTCGACATGGCCGTGATCGGGGTTCAGGATGTGCTGCTCCCAGGTATCCCTGAACAGTACGACGCGCTGGCCCTCCGGCGTCGTCGTCTCGGTAAGGATCGGGCGGTCATTCATCGGCGGCCGACCCGTGCACCAGATACCGCAGATGCGCGTCTCTGTCGACTGGGCAACACCACGAGTTATCTTCGAGCTTACCCGGCCGACCGGATTGCCCTGGGAACTGGCTAGAGCGGTACGCTCAGTATCATTCGTATCTCGCTGAGCCACCTCGCAAGATGCGAGTCCCGTCCCCTGTGATGCGCGCGAATCGCGGCTGTGCACCTCACCGGCGAGGCGAAGGCTCCACGGGCACGGCTTGCCCGGCGCCCCCTGCCTTCGGTCCTCTATAGGGGACTGGGAGCACCGGGCAAATGCCCGCGACAGAAGCCATTACGCGATTGCCTTGTCCTTCATCGAGCCGAGTTTGTTGCCGAGCGAACGCTTGACGCTGACGTCGATGTGGTACCGCTGCAGGATGGCGGCTGTCAGTGCCTCTTCCGACCAGAGGTGCGCGACGTCCTCGATCGTCCACTGCGGTGATCCCTGTAGCGCCTGGGCACCGACGACGGTCTCGACAAGCGCCTGCTCGAACCACTCCTGGACCGTCTGGCGGACGGTCTCCTGCGCGCCCGGCACTTCAAGATAGCGGTTCACCCAGCGATCGATCATGTCGGTGAACACCCGGAAGTCGGCATTGATCTGGAGGATGTTCTGGTCGGCCAAGTACTTCGCGGCGCGATCCTCCAGCAGATCCCGGGTGCGTGTCCCGTCCTCGACGCTGATCCACTGCACCTCGGGATCGGTGTCGGCTATCACCTCATCGCCCGGCTCGCCTTCGTCATCGACGAACAGAGCGTAGATGCCGCCCGCGCGTCCGCCGGGGGTCCCGCTGCCGCCGCCACGCTTGGTCTTCACGTCGTCGTCGCGTTCGCGAGGATTTTCGCCCGCAGTGTTGACCGCCACGTTGAGGTCGCCGGAGCGGGCGGGCTTGTAGCGGCTCACGCGCATGAGGTCACGGATTGCCTTCAGGCGGTCCTTGATCGCCTGCTTGTGGTCATGTGACGTGGCGCCCGCCGTGACCTCCTCCATAAGCTGCTTGATCGCCTCGGGCATCTTCTCCGGCGCACGGAACTCGGCCGCCCACTCTGCCCACGGCAGAGGCTCTTCGTTGAGGAGCAGCTGAGTGCGCGCGGTGCTGGGAGTCAAGTCCTGATCGGTGTTCGGCTCGATGTAGAGGACGACGCGGTTGTGGCCGAAGATGACACCGAAGAGCTGCAAACGGGCAACGCCCGCTCGCCCGGAGACCATTTCGTACAGCTCGTCCTGGTACAACGCCGCCATGTGGCCATTGGAGGCGACATACCCGGAGTTCTGAGACAGGGCCGGCTCGTCGCGGAGGATCCACCAGTGGACTCTCGCTCTCGTCAGTTGGACGGTCCCGCGATCCTGCGCGTGCTTCGCGAGATAGGATTCCTGGCCCTCGATCGTCCGCAGGTTGTTGGTGTCGGTGTTAGTGCGCGGTGCGGTCCAGCCCTGCCGAGCCTTCACTGTGATTCCCTCGGGGAATCGGAAGTATCGGGTGTTCAGGTACCGGGCGACCCACACCGACGGCGATGCGGCTCCCTCGGGTGCCGCCATCGTGTCCTGGTCCATGTCGTGTCCCATGAGGACGACCATCGTCCCGTGGGCCTCAACACAATCGGGCTTCACGCTCGGCTCCGAGATGCGGCCAAAGTCTTGGAAGCTGCCATCGCTGCGCTGTGCCCGCTTGAAGCCGTACTGCTCCGTACCGGGGTCGCGCCATAGATGCGTCATCCAACCCTGGCTGTCCTTCCACGAGAGGTAGAGCAGCCCGGCGTGGTTTCGGGTTGCCGCCGCGACCTTCGCGCCGACGCCGAAGTTCTTGTCATGCGCCTGTTCGTGGGTCGAGGAAGAGAGGTGGTTGATGTATTGCACCATCTCGCTCCCGGTCATCCCGGTACCGGTGTCGATGCAGGCGAGCTTGAAGACGCCTGTAAGGTCATAATGGTTCCAGTCGACATCCCAGATGACTTCGCCGGGCTCCTCTGTCTCCTGGATGGCCTCGATCGAGTTCTGCGTCAGCTCGCGCAGGAACTGCAGCGGTGCGCAGTCCTTGCCGTAGCGGTCGATCAGGAAGCCGATGTTGTCAACGCCCATCGGCAGCGTGTACTTGGCAGCGTCAACGACGCTCGGTGCTGCGCTCATTGGTTGTCCTCCTAGAAGCAACGAGGGCTACAGCCGTGGTCGCTTCAGGTCGGGTGCCTCCCACGGACGGGGCTCAGACGGAAGCCGGGGCGTTCGGTCGTGAGGCTCGATGGGGAGCTATCGCCGAGGACTCTACCAGTTGTCTCGATATCGCGATGCTTCATCCTTCCAGAGAATTCCCATTGGTCGGCGTCCAGCCCCCATCATCTAGCGCAATGAAGGTCGTCGAACTCGTGGGACTCATCGAGCTCGCAGCCTTGAGCTCGGGGCGGCATGGCCCGAAAACGGCTCAGCGCGGTCGCCCCTGTTGGGCGATAGTCACCCACATCACAGAACCAAGTCGCCGCCGTCTTGGTTCGATTAGCGACGGTCTATGGGCACGGGTGGTTTCGAACCACCGACCTCTCGCGTGTGAAGCGAGCGCTCTCCCACTGAGCTACGTGCCCTCGAAGCTCTCAATATACAGTCATGGAGCGGGTTTCCGCGCTCGCGCGGCCTTTTGCTCCATCGTCTCCGGGGTCGTCTCGGGCTCGTCTGCCAATATCGCCACTTCGGCCCCAATGGGGGCGCCTGGGCTCTGGAGCCACACTCGGGACACGATGCGAGCTGTCGTCTCAACCTCCCTTATACCGCCAGCCCCGCCGGCGGGTGTGGCGCGAGCCGGGTGGCGGGGATCGAGTAGGCGCGGGCGAGCGCTTCGACCTGGCCGGGCGTGAGCGAGGAGCCGAACGCGGGGGCGCCGCCGAGCTTGCGGTAGGCGTCGTGGAGAGCCTTGCCGATCAGCGAGAGGTCGTAGTGGCCGTCGTAGACGGAGTAGATGTACAGGCCGGCGTTGGCGCGCATGAAGGACGCCGCGGCGACGGACTCTGGGGCGAGCGCCGCTGCGATGAACCGCCACCCGCGCGCGGTGAGGGCGGCGTAGGCCTTGAGCAGGCCGCCGACCGCCACGGCGGGCCCGGTCAGGCCGCCGGCTTCGGTCGTCACGTACCAGGGCGGTGCGAACGCCCCGGCGCGGCGCTCCGCGGCGGCGAGGGCGAGCGCCGTCGTGGGGGGGAGGTGGCCGCTGGGAAGGCCGCGGGCGAGCGTGGGCCACACGGTGCGCGCCGCGGCGACCTCGCTGTGGGTGGGGGCCTCCAGGCGCTGAAGGGCGTGCGCGAGGAGCACGAGGTCCGCGCGCTCCAGTCCCAGCGCGGCGGGGCGGGGGTGGTGTCCCCCGCAGCCCGCGGCCCCCGCAGCGACTGTGCCCGCTGCGAGCACCGCCGCGGCGAGGCGGGCGAGGCGGAGCGTCGGGACCCTGGCTTTTATGCCGAGAGCAGGTCGACGGTGAAGATCAGCGGCGAGTTGGGCGGGATCGTGGGCGGCCGCCCGGGCTTGCCGTAGGCGAGTTCGGCGGGGATGATCAGCTCGCGCCGGCCCCCCACGCGCATGCCGACCACGCCCTGGTCCCAGCCCTTGATCACCTGGCCCTGTCCGAGCGTGAAGGTGAAGGGTTCTTTGGTTTCCCATGAGGCGTTGAACACCTTCCCGGTCTTGTACAGGGCGCCGACGTAGTTGACGGTGACCGACTCGCCGGCCTTCGCTTCGGCGCCAGTGCCTTTGACGAGTTCCTTCGTCACGAGCGTCGTCGGAGCGGGGCCCTTGGGGGGCGTGATCGTGGGCTCGGTGGCGAGCGGGCCGGTGGTGGGCGTGGTGCCGGTGGTGGGCGTGGTGGTGTGTTCGATGGCGGCGTTCGCCGCGGTGTTCTCTGCGCCGACGCCGATCGTGCTGGAGTTGCTGCTCGAGCCGCAGCCGGCGATCAGCGCGGCGGCGCCGAGCGTCGCGAGGCCGAGGGCGAGGCGGGGGGGGAGGTAGGTGGAAGTCATCACGGGTGGGCAGCCTAACGGAAGGCGACGCATTTGTGGTGCAGCCCCCCGCGCGCTAGGATCGAGGGCGGACCGTGCTAGGCGGGGAGGTAGCGGTGCCCTGCACCCGCAATCCGCTCTAGCGGGGCTGAATTCCCCTCCGAGGGGTGTTCGCTCCGGTCGCTCCGCCGCTTGGGGCGTCGATGGCTCGGGTCCCGCGCGGTGTCGGCTTGTGAACCAGGTCAGGTCCGGAAGGAAGCAGCCTTAAGCGATCCCCGGCAGGCGCAGCGGGAGCTCCCGATCCGGAGTCGCGGGTGGCGATCGGCGAACGGCAGCGAGACCTCGACGCGGGGTGCACGGTCCGTTCCCTGCGCGGGTGGGACGGTTCGCGCGGGGTTCGCTCCGTCGCGGGGCGGGGAGGCGGCTCGGCGACGAGGGCGGTCTTGCGGGGCAAGGATCGTTCCAGTTGCGGGGCAGGTCACCTTGCGCCGTCGCGGGGCATGGAGGCCCTGCGCCCACCCGCCTCGAGGGCGCACCCACCCGCGCGGACGATCTCCCCCTACCCACTTCCTCCAGCGGGAGCGCACCGCTGGTAGACCCTCCACGAGCGGTTGGTGTGCGTGAGGGTGAAGCCCGGGGGCACGGCGGCCGGCCGGGGGTGGGGGTCGTCGCGGTCGAGGATGTAGTCGCGCCGGACCTCCGCGGTGGCGGGGGCCACGTAGGTGCCGTGCGCGATCGCCTGCACCTGGGCGCTGAGGATCGCGGCGGGCGGGGTTTCCAACCACAGCGCGAGCAGCGGGACAGGCGCGTGGTTGGGCACCCCGATCGGCTCGCACCGGGCGGTGATGGCGCCCTTGTGGACGAGCGCGACGAGGTCGTCCTGGGCCTGCTGCTGGCGCGCGAGCGCGTCGAGTTGGTGGTGGGCGGCGCGGTACTGAGCGGGCGCCGTCACGAGCAGCGCGGCGAGCGCGAGGGCGGCGGCCGCCATCCACCAGCGCCGGTGGGGGTCGCCGCGGGGCAGCTCCGCCCAGCCGCACAAGGCGGCGCCGCAGAACACGCACAGGACGGCGGCGGCGAGGAAGGCGTAGCGGGTGTCGATCGGCAGGCCGACGGTCGCGAACGCGGCGAGCACGCCCACCGCCACCACGCCCACCGTGGCCCCCGGGAGCGCGCGGGCGCGCAGCCACCACAGCGAGAGCACGCCGCCCACCGCGGCGGCGGCTAGTGCGGCGGGTCCGAGGATCTCCCCGAGGCGCCGCGGGACGTACTCGGGCACCTTGGCGAGCCCGGTCTCGCGGTGCAGGGTTTCGGCGGTGTGGCGGGTGTTGGTCAACGACCACACCGCGTTGCCGGTCACCGCCCAGTCGCTCGCCACCCACACCAGCGGCGCGGCGGCGGCCAGCCCCGCGAGCCACGCGAGCTCGCGGAGGGTGCGCGGGGGCCGCTCGCCCGGTGGTCCCCCCGGCGTGGCTGTCGTCCTGGGCTCCACCGCGGACTCGCCCACGGCGGCCTTCCCCGTGGCTGACTCGCCCGTGGCCAACTCCCCCGTGGCCAACTCCCCCACGGCTAGCTCCCCCACGGCTAGCTCCCGGCCGGTAGCAGTCGCCGGCTGGGGAGTGTTGTCTTTTGGGGGCCTATATCGCGTGCGCGCGCGAGAGAATCGTGGCGATATATAGGGCCAAAAAAGATACAACCAGTACCCCCCCGAGAACACCCACGCCTCGGGCCGCAACAGCCCGGCGAGGGCCAACAGCGCGAGCACGGGCGCCCCCGCGCGCGGCCGGCGGGTCTCGACGACGACCGCGCACAACACGAGCGCCAGGTAGGGGAGGTCCACGTAGGCGCGCACCCCGTAGGAGAGGACTTCCCCGCGCGTGAGCAGGACCGCCGCGGCGACCGCCCCCACGGCCCGGTTGAACCACAGCGCGCCGAGCCGGTACACCCCCCACCCGCAGGCGGCCAGCGCGAAGAAGCCGAGGGCTACGGTGACGTGTTCGGCGGCGCGCGGCCCGAACGGGGCGAGCAGCGCACCGAGCGCCTCGAGCAGCGGGTGCGGAGTGGGGGCGATGGGGATCCCGTACTGGGGGGTTTCCCCGCGCACCGCCTGCTGGCCCCACACGAGCGCGTACAGCGTGTCGTAGTTGGCGAACCCCACGCCACTGAGGACCCGCAGCAGCACGGCCCCGGTGAGGATCGCGACCAGTGCCCCCGCACGGGCGGGCAGCGGCGTCCCCGCACGCGCGGGGAGGTGCTTGGCGGTGCCGGCCACGGGCCGGACGGTACCCGAGGGGCCTCGACCCTCGACGCGCCCCAGCCCACGCGCCCGAGCCCGCGCGCCCCTACCGAGAGACCCTGAGCGCCGGGAGCGGCCCCGGGTACACTCAGCCCAAGGTGCCGGAGAGCGAAACGCAACAGCCCCAATCCCTGTACCGGCGCAACCGCCCGCGGGCGTTCGCGGACGTGGTGGGCCAGGACGCGGTGGTGCGCACGTTGCGGGGCGCGGTGGAGCGAGGCAGGGTGCACCACGCGTACCTGTTCGTGGGCTCGCGGGGGACGGGGAAGACCTCGATGGCAAAGATCCTCGCGGCGTGCCTGAACTGCGATCGGAATCCCACCCACCCGACGACCGAGCCGTGCGGGGAGTGCGAGTCGTGCCGCTCGATCGCACAGGCGCGCTCGCTGGACGTGATCGAGATGGACGCGGCGTCCAACAACTCGGTCGAGGACATCAGAGAGCTGCGCGAGTCCGTGGCGTTCGCGCCGGTGAGCGGCCGCCACAAGGTGTACATCCTCGACGAGGCCCACATGCTCTCGAGCGCGGCGTGGAATGCGTTCCTGAAGACGCTTGAGGAGCCGCCGCCGCACACGGTGTTCGTGTTGGCGACGACCGAGGCGCAGAAGGTGCCGGCGACGGTGGTGGACCGCTGCCACCGCTTCGACTTCGGGCGCCCGACGGTGGAGCAGATCGCGGCGGTGGTGCGCCGCGCGGCGCAGGCCGAGGCGATTGAGATCCCGCCGGAGGCGGTCGCAGCCCTCGCGCGCGCGGCGACGGGGAGCTTCCGCGACGCGCTGGGGACGCTCGAGCAGCTGTTCACATACTCCGGCCACAAGATCGCCTTGGAGGACGTGCTGGCGGTGCTGGGCGCGACCGACTCCCAGCTGCTGGAGGAGACGATCGACGCGGTGCAGGCCGGCGACGCGAAGGCGGTGCTGCTGGCGGTGGCGCGGTGCGCGGAGTCCGGCCGCGACGCGGGCGCGTTCGCGGGCGACCTGGAGGTGCGCGCGCGCGAGCTGCTGGTGGTGGGGACCCTCGGGGAGGTCCCGGCGGAGCTGGCGCTGACACCGGAGTCCGACGCGCGCCTGGCCGCGCAGGCGCAGCGGGTGGCGCAGGGCACCGTGGTGCGCCTGCTGGAGCAGCTGGGCGGCGCCCTGGAGGCGGTGAAGGCCGGCGGGGAGCCCCGCACGCAACTGGAGCTGGCCCTGGTGAAGGCCGCGCGGCCGGAGACCGATGGTTCGCTGCGGGCGCTGCTGGCGCGGATCGAGCGCCTGGAGGGGCAGTCGGGTGCAGAAATTGGAGGAGGGCCGCCCGGGGCGGCCCCCGCGGCGTACGCAGTGCAGTCCGAGGGGCTGGCAGCGACGCACCCCGCGGAGGAGCTGCTGGCGGTCGCCGCGGCGGAGCACCACACGGTGGCCGAGCGCGTCTCCGCGGCCGAGCCGCCCCCGCCCGAGCCCCCAGCGGAGCCCGCGCGGGCAGAGGAGGTGCAGGAGCCCGGGACGCCTGCGCCGGCGTCCCTCGCGCAGGCGCCGCCGCCGGGTGCCGAGGAGCCCCCGCGTGCGGGGGAGGTGGAGGAGTCCGGGACGCCTGCGCCGGCGTCCCCCCCGGAGGCGATGCCGTCGGACCTGGAGGAGCTCGGCGCGATGTGGCCGGCGGTGGTGGAGCTGGTGGGGGCGGAGAACAAGCTGCTGAGCGCGGTGCTCGCGGAAGCGCGGCCGGTGGGGCTGCACGAGGAGGAGCTGACGGTGGCGTTCCCCGCGAGCGCGTCGTTCCTGAAGAAGAAAGCGGAGGACACCGCGCACCGCGCGACGGTGACGGAGGCGCTGCGCCAGCTGACGGGCCGACGGCGTCTGCGGGTGGCCTACGAGCTGCGCGAGGAGCTGCCCCCCGCGGCGGTGGGAGGGGCGCAGGCGCCGCGCACCGAGGAGGAGTGGGTGGCTTGCTTCAAGGAGGAGCTCGACGCGGAGGAGCTCGACGCGGAGGAGCCTGCGGGGGAGGCCCCCACACCGACCCGAGCGGGCGCTAGCCTCGGAGAGACCGCCGTGGGTGTCGGTGTGGGCGGATCAGCCAGCGAGAGAACGAGTGAGGGAGGCGATTAGCCGTGGCCCCACAGAAGCGACCGAACATGCAGCAGATGCTCCAGCAGGTGCAACGGATGCAGCGCGAGATGGAGGAGGCCCAGGAGGCGCTCAAGCACGAGACCGTGGAGGGCTCGGCGGGCGGCGGCGTGGTGCGGGTGCAGGTGACGGGCGCCCTTGAGGTGAAGTCGGTGGCGATCGCCCCGGAGGCGGCCGACCCGGAGGACGTGGAGATGCTGGGCGACCTCGTGCTCGCGGCGGTCAACGAGGCGCTGCGCGCCGCGCAGGAGCTGTCCGCGGAGCGCATGGGCGGGGCGACGGGAGGCCTCGACCTGGGCGCGCTCGGCGGCCTCGGCCTGCCGGGCCTGTAGGGATGGGCCGCCCGCGCCCGGGACCCGTGGAGCGCCGTCCGGCTGAGTCCGCGTGAGCACCTTCGCGCCCCCCGTCCAAAAGCTGGTCACCGAGCTCTCGAAGCTGCCGGGGGTCGGCAACCGCACGGCGCAGCGGCTGGCCTTCCACATCCTGCGGGTCTCCGGGGAGGACGCCACCGCGCTGGCGCAGGCGATCCTCGAGGTCAAGGAGCGCATCGGGCTGTGCGAGGTGTGCTTCAACCTCGCCGACGAACCGCGCTGCCGGATCTGCCGCGACCCGCGCCGCGACCACGGGGTGATCTGCGTGGTGGAGGAGCCCTCGGACGTGATCCCGATGGAGCGCACGCACGAGTTCGAGGGCGTCTACCACGTGCTCGGGGGCGCGCTCTCCCCGATCGACGGGGTCGACCCGGAGGACCTGAAGATCGCCGAGCTCTACGCCCGCGTGGCGGGCGCCAGCGATGGCGGGGCCGGTTCGAATGGGAGTGGGTCGGGGTCGGGCGGGTTCGGAGCTCCTCCCGAGAGCACCCCTGCGGGGGAGGGGCGCGCTCTGGGGGACGTGCCCGCGGTGCGGGAGGTGGTGCTCGCGACCAACCCCACCACCACGGGGGAGGCCACTGCGCTGCACATCGCCGAGGGGCTGCACGAGCGCGTCCCCGAGCTGCGGGTGACGCGCCTCGCCAGCGGCCTGCCGGTGGGGTCGGACCTGGAGTACGCCGACGAGGTCACGCTCGGCAAGGCGCTCTCTGGCCGGCGGGCGGTATAGCGCGCAGCAGAGCGCTCAGCCGATGTTGGGCACCGGCGCGACGGCGTGGCCGTTGGTCGCCTCCACGAGTACCGGCGGGCAGGGGTCCCCCGCGACGGCCTTGAGCGGCGAAGTCCCCGGGTGCTCGGCGGTCTTGTGCACGGTCTCTTGACGTAGCTTGGAAACGATCCCGTCGAGCTCGAAGGAGGCCCAGCACGCCCGTGCGAGCTCGTGCCCGTGGTTGGCCCAGGTGGCGTTGATGACCTTGAAGCCGCGTGATTGAAGCCACTCGACCGCGGGCAGGTAGTCGGTGTCGCTGGAGACGAGCAGCGCCGCGTCGAACGCGGCCTCGCCGGCGAGCGAGAGCAGCCCCGTGACGATCGAGGTGTCGACGCCTTTCTCGGGGGACCACCGCATCGGCTCCTCGCAGTGCGGGCACTTGTCGATGCTCTGCTCGCAGGCCCGGCAGTACACCGATCTGGGCTTCGAGCGGCGCACGCGGGTGGTCACGCGAAAGCGCGGCTGCTTGTCCAGGAACGCGTCGAACCAGCCCTTCAGCTTCCTGCCGGCGTCGTCCTCGTCGTAGGAGGCGTACACCAACGCCTCCTCCAGGTGCAGCGAGTCCTGGGAGCCCGCGATCTGAAGTTGCCGTTCGCTCTCAGAGAGCAGCACGGAGGGGACCCTCGTCCAGTCGATGCGCTCACCGTTGGCCCGGTTGCGCCATTGGAGGCTGAAGTTCCAGAAGTCGATGAAGATGCTCGTGCGGTAGGCCACGTCCTGCTCCCTGTCTGTTGGGTTCCGATGGACACGCTCCTGCCCGGCGCCCGTGGGCCTTGACTGATGCATACAGTTTAAGCACATCGAACCCGCTGTCTGGGCGGTTCGTGAGCGCGGACTCCCGGTGAGCCCCGCAGAACGCTCGACGTGCCCGACGCGCCCGACGGGGAGAAGCCCCTATCCTGCCCGGCGTGGCGGGAGCGGACTCGGGGATCGTGGTGATGAAGTTCGGCGGCACCTCCGTCGCGGACGCCGAGCGGATCAAGCGCGCGGCGCGGCGCATCGTGGAGCGGCGCGAGGCGGGCGCGCGGGTGGTGGCGGTGCTTTCGGCGCGGGGCTCGACCACCGACGAGCTGATCGCGATGGCGCAGGAGGTCTCGGTGGCGCCGGACGCGCGCGAGATGGACATGTTGCTGTCCACCGGGGAGCGCATCTCCTGCGCGCTGTGCGCAATGGCGATCAAGGACCTCGGCCACCGCGCGATCTCGCTGACGGGCTCGCAGGCGGGGATCGTGACCGACACCTCGCACACCCGCGCGCGGATCCTCGACGTGCGCGCGGAGCGCATCCAGGCGGCGCTCGGAGAGGACCACATCGTGCTGGTCGCCGGCTTCCAGGGAGTCTCCACCACGACCCAGGACGTCACCACGCTGGGCCGCGGGGGCTCGGACACCACCGCCGTCGCCGTCGCCGCGGCGGTGGGGGCGGAGGTGTGCGAAATCTACACCGACGTCGCGGGCGTGTTCAGTGCGGACCCGCGGATCGTGCCCGACGCGCGCAAGCTCGCGACGGTCTCCTTCGAGGAGATGCTCGAGATGGCGGCCTCCGGCGCGGGCGTGCTGCAGTTGCGCTCGGTGGAGTACGCGCGCAACCACGGGGTGCGCATCCACTGCCGCTCCTCATTTGACGATCGTCCCGGTACCGTGGTGGTGTCGGAAGGAGAGAACATGGACCACGCTGAGAGGCCGCTCATAACCGCAGTCACCCACTCGACCTCCGAGGCGATGATCACGCTGATGGGTGTCCGTCACAGGCCGGGCATGGCGGCGAGCATCTTCGAGGTCCTCGCCCACGCCGGCGTGGAGGTGGACATGATCGACCAGAACAAACCCCCGGTGGGCGGCGAGCTGGCCGAGATCTCCTTCACGATCCCCCGCGACCGCCTGCGCGAGGCGTGCGGGGCGCTGCAGCCGCTGGCCGGCGAGGTGTTCGCGGAGCTGGTGCCCGACGAGGATGTCGGCAAGGTGTCGATCGTCGGCGCGGGCATGCGCTCGCACCCGGGCGTGGCCGCGAAGGTGTTCAACGTGCTCGCCGCCGAGGGCCTCAACATCGACATGATCTCGACCTCCCCGATCAGGATCTCGTGCGTGATCCCGCTCGGGCACGTGGACTCGGTCGTGCGCGCGCTGCACGCCGCCTTCGAGCTCTCCGGGCCGGACACGATCCGCGTCGAAGAGACCTTCCGCCCGCGCGGCGGCGCGTAGCGCCGCGGGCCGCTCCCTCCGCACGTCCCTCCCGCCGCGCCAGCGGCTGTTGGCGGGTCTGTACTGGGTCGGCCCGGCTGGCGACCCACCTTTCACTATAAAGTTGATTTTTTTTATGAGAAACCTTTCTCTCTCATGAAAACCATAGTTTTAGTGAGAATAGGGCCCGCAAAACTTCTGGAGAATTGCTCTCATAAATTCGTCCAGTGTGGTAGGGTGCCGCTCAAGCGGCCGCAAAATGGGAAGTTGGAGGGCTGCCGTGAGCTACGGATCGGGAATACAATGGAGGGGTTCCAGCTGCAGCATTGAGCGCACATCGACGCAGGGAGCGTCGCGCTTTCTGCGTCTAGTCGAAGCTTGCCGCGTGGTCGTAGCCGCGCGGGCTCAGCCGTCTCGGTAGGGATGTGGCTTGCTCGCCGCCGTGCGATCGTCACGTGCCTCGGGCTCGGATTTTCTACAGGTGCTTAACGTCTTTTTGATTAGGAACATGTAGGTTTCGTAGCTGACAGGTCAGGGGTTCGCTTCCCGTTCGTCGCAGGGCGCGGGAAGCACGACGATACGGGGGTATCGACAGTGCCTACGGCAGAGATTGAGCAGAGTGCAAGGATGGAGCGGCCACTTCGGCACATGGGGTCGGGTGCGCCCGCCGTCCGCCATGTGGAGACCAACTCGCGCCTGGTGTCGCAGGCGATCAAACGGGCCCAGGCCGGCGACCGGGACGCGCTCGGGTTCCTTTACGCGCGGTACGCGGACAACATCTACGGCTACGTGCGCAGCATCGTGCACAACCACCACGAGGCCGAGGACATCACCCAGCACGTCTTCACCAAGCTGATGCGGGTGATCGACAAATACGAGGAGCGCGACGTGCCCTTCTTTGCGTGGGCCCTGCGAGTCGCACGCAACGTCACGATGGACCACATCCGCAGCGAGCGCCTGATCCCGGTCGAGGAGATCAGGAAGGCCGACGACCGCGAGGAATCCGACCCGGCGCTGTGCGGGAGGATGCAGGACCTGCGCGACGCGCTCGACGCGCTGCCCCTGGCACAGCGAGAAGTGCTGATCCTGCGCCACGTCGCGGGTCTGTCGCCGGTCGAGATCGCGAAGCTCACCGGCAAGAGCGAGGGGTCGGTCCACGGCCTGCACCACCGCGGACGCCGCACGCTCGCCGCGGAGCTCGCGAGCCGCGGCATGGCTCCAACCACGATGGCCGGTAGGGCGCCCGCCTGATTCGGGCGCGCGTCTGATTCGAGCTCTTCACGGGCGGCGGCGGGGCAACACTGCCGGTCGGCGGGGCAACACTGCCGGTGGAGCGCGCGCCTGAGGGACGGGGGCCCCGAGTCGGGCTGCGTCGGCTCAGTCGCCGAGCAGCTTGCCGAGCGGGTGTGGCTCCCCGAGCCGGTGCGACTCCGGCAGCCGCCGCGCGATCCGTCCACTGTCGCCGTCCGCGAGGTAGTAGAGCACCGCGAAGCTCGCGAGCTCCGCGGTCGAGACGCCCTGCTTGGCGGCCTCCTCCTCAAGGGCCTCCCACGCGAAGGGTGCGAGGCCGATCGTCAGCCTGCGCGCGACGCGGGCGTCGCGCTTGCCACTCGCCTCCTGGTTGTCGTCTGCGCACACGCCGATCACCGTCACCGTCGAGGTCGGTTCCCACTCCACTCTGCTTCAACGTAGGATGGCGACCATACTTGCCGCAAGCGAAGGCCCGGGAGGTGCCGAAAAAGGCTGGTTCTCACCAGCGGGGCACATTGCGTCGCCCCCGATCGGGCGAGTACCGCGGATATCGAGTCAAATGGTGCGAAGCGGGTTGTCTGCAAGACTGGCCTATGCCTGAAGGTATGAGCAATTTGCGCTTGCAGAATAACAGTCATCCCCGATGACCTTCTGCCGACGGCATCCGAAGGTGCCGCCCAGCGGCCTCCCAGCCCTCCTCCGGCCACTCGCGGGTGGTGAGAGAACACCTCCTCGGATGAAGCTATCAACCTGGGGCGGGGGTGGCAAGTCGCGCAAGGTCGAGCCCGCGGCGTCTGATCGACAACTTCAGCTCCACAGTGTGGCGAGCGGCCAGGCTTCCAGTCGCTCGCCGAAGGGGAGGCGCTCCCCGCCTGTGTAGAGCACCACGCCGCGGACGAAGCGCTCCTCGCCGACCCGGTCGCGCATCCTCGCCAGGTGCTTGAAGTCCTCGCTGCGCACGGTCGCCGACGCCTTTACCTCGATGCCGGCCAGGCGGCCATCGGCGCCTTCGAGGACGAAGTCGACCTCGGCTCCCGTAGCGGTGCGCATGTGGAGCAGCGACGCTCGTGTCCTCGTGGCGGACAGCTGCTTGACCAGCTCCATGCCGGCGAAGCACTCGAGGACGGTGCCGAGCAGCGAGTCGTCGCCGGCGAGGCGTCTGCGGTCGGCTCGCAGCTGATGCGTCAGCAGGGCGGAGTCGGAGATGAGGAGCTTCGGCGCCTTGGCGATCTGCTTGATGGCGTTCGTATGCCACGCTGGCAGGCGGTGGACCAGGAAGACGTGCTCGAGCAGGGTGAGGTACCGGTCCAGCGAGGTCCGCGGAATCCCCACCGAGCTGCTCACCTCCGTCTTGTTCAGCGGTGCCCGGACGCGCGCGGAGAGCGAGGCGAGCACCGTCGGGACCTCCGCGAGGCGCTCGATGTTGGCAAGGTCGCGCAGATCGCGTTGCACGATCGCGGTGAGGTAGGCGGCGAGCCACTCTTCGCGGCGATCGGCCCCGCGGGCCACCGCCTCCGGGAAGCCGCCGCGCACGATGCGCTCGATGAGATCCTCGCGGGTGCTGGCTGGCGCGAGGGGGGGTCGTGAGGACTCCTCGAGCAGCAGCTCGACGGTCTGTCCAGCCGTGCCCTCGATCTCGGCCTGCGAGAACGGCCACAGCGTGTGAACCTCGACTCGCCCGGCGAGCGACTCCGACACGGTCGGCAGGAGCATCACTTGGGCGGATCCGGTGAGGACGAAGCGCCCCGGGCGACGATCGCGATCGATCGCGGCCTTGATAGGGAGCAGCAGCTCGGGCGCCCGCTGGATCTCATCGACGATCAGGGGGCCATCGGCGCTCTCGATCAAGCCGACCGGGTCGCGGCGAGCGGCATCGAGGATGCGCAGATCGTCGAGGCTGATGTAGCGGGCCGGGTGTGGACCGCCGGCGAGGCTCTGCACAAGGGTGCTCTTCCCAGCCTGCCTGGGGCCGACCAACATCACGGCAGGCGTGTCGCCGAGGGCCGTGAGGAGGCGGGGAGTAACTGCGCGCGCGATGGTGCTCATGGGAGATCATCCATTATCTGGTCATAATATACCCAGTCTGTGGTTGATTTCTGATTATGTCGCCACCCGCGCAGCAAGACGAGGCTGGGAGCGGAACACGCAGCTTCGCGCAGGAGCGCCGGCTCCTGCTCACCTTTCTGGCGACCCATATGCCTCATGGAGGTCCGTGAGGGATCGACGGTTGTCGGGCGGAGCGTCCTGCTCCGCAAACGGGGCAACGATACGCCCTGTAAAAGCACTGCTCTCGGCGGCGAGCGCGCGAACAAAGGTCCAGCGCGGATGCGGTGTCCTTTGAAGGCCCTGTGCATCGTCCGATGAGCGTTGCCTATGAGCGCTGCACGGGGATTTGCAGCGGGACTCGCCGGTGTCCCGCGGACGAGGCTGTGCCTGCTCGCGGCCGGGCTCGTGCTGGTGGCCATGCAACGCGGGGGCCTCGAAACCGCCCGGGCCCGGGCGGCACCTCCTCCAGGCCGTTCCTCGGCGGCAACGGCGTCAACAGCGAGCACGCGCTCCCGCACAAAGAGGCCGTCTTCCGCAAAGGCGAGGTGCTCGGCGGCGGCGCGCCGCCGCGGCCGCACCGCCGCTCGCGGCGGCAGGGGGCGCGCATCGAGGCGCGGATGCTCTAACTCAAGGCGCCCGGTGAGCGTTCGCAGGGCCTCGTCGCGCTCCACCTCCGCCATCGCCGGCAGCTCGATCGAAGGCGCACCCTCGGGTGCGGGTGCTTCACCTCCGGCCGACTCTCCCCTTGCAGGCACTTTGGGGCCGGCGAACGGCGCGGGCCCCCTCGAAGGCGCTCCCGAAGGGGGCTCTGGCTCTCCTGAAGGCGGCTCTGGTACTTCAGAAGGAGGCCCCGGCTCCGCGGGTGAAGCAGAAGGGGGCTCTGGCTCCTCAGAAGGTGGCTCTGGATCATCTGGCAGCACGGAAAGCGGCTCGGAGTCATCGAGTGGGTCGAGTGCCCCCACCGAACCGCCTGCGCCCTTTCGTTTCTTCTCCCCCACGAGCTTCTGGAATGAACCGGTGCCTGCGGATGCGCCGCTCGATCCCACTTCAAGCAAAGTGATGGGGGCCTTCGATACGTTGGTGGCGGCCGAAGAGCAATCGCTGATCGGGCCTTGGGTCAATACGACCTCTTACAGCATTCCGGTCTACACCGTGCCCGCGGATCAGCCCACGGTTTCTGTGACGCTCGACCACACTCCGGCGACGCCCGCGCTGCAGTCGGCGTGGAGTGCCGTTCCGCTGCCGCCGACTGCCGAACCTGCTGCTGGGAGCGACCATGCGCTCGTGGTGTGGCAGCCGAGCACGGAGCGGCTGTGGGAATTCTGGAGGCTCACGCACGACGCTGACGGTTGGTACGCCGAATGGGGCGGCGCGATGCAGAACGTGTCCTCCGATCCCGGTGTCTATGGGCCGGAAGCCTGGCCGGGCGCGAAGTCGTGGTGGGGTTCGTCGGCCTCCTCGCTGTCGGTCGTCGGTGGACTGATCACACTGGAAGATCTCAAGTTGGGTCAGATCAACCACGCGCTCTCGCTTGTGATCCCCGATGTTCGTGGCGGTGTCTATGCCTCACCCGCCAAGCGCAGCGATGGTAAATCCACCGACCCGCTGTCGCTTCCCGAGGGCGCCCGTCTGCGTTTGAATCCCGATCTCAACCTCGCCTCCCTGCACCTGCCCCGGTTGACGCTGATGATCGCCGAAGCGGCGCAGCGCTACGGGATCTACGTCAGGGACAGCGGGGGTGGCGTCGCTTTCCAGGCACAGGACCCGATCTCCACTGGGACCGAACCGTATACCGGTCCCGGAGGCTTCTTCGAAGAACAAACTCCGAGAGAGCTTCTTGCCTCCTTCCCCTGGCACGATCTGCAGCTCCTTAAAATGGAACTGCACGCCAAATCGTGAGGCGGCCTCGCAGTCGATCTTGATCGTCCGCTCTTACGCGGCCACCCGGCTCGCTCGCCAGGAGCGGGCCATTTTGATTGCCTCGGTCAGCCGCCTGCGGTCGCGCGTGTTGACGGCGCCACCCGCGATGAACACGGCCGCGTAAGCCACTGTGCCCGCGGCAAGGACGAGGGGCAGCCCGGCAATCGAGGGGAGCACGTGCCCGACCAGGTTCGCCGTCCCGAAGCCGGCCGCGTAGGCAGCCAGGAGGGCGAACCGCTCGCGCAGCGGCCAGGTGGCGCGCAGCGGTCGGGTCAGGGAGGAACGCAGCGCGATCCCGTTCAGGACGATTACCGCCACGTAGCCGGCGAGCAGCGCGATCGCGGGCCCGAGGATGCCGATGCTCGGCGTCAGCACCACCAGCAGGACGATCGTCACGATCAGGCGCACGATTGCGATCAGGCTTGTCTGCCCGGGACGGTTCGTCGCCCACAGCGCCTGGGTCTGGGTGACCGTGACCGAAGCCAGTGCGGGAAAAAGCGCCAGCAGAGCCAGCGCCTGCGTAGCGAGGCTGAAGCCCGGCCCAAAGACCTCGAGAATCGAGTGGGCCGCACCGCCGATCACCGCCGCGATCAACAGCATCCCGATCACTTCGTAGCGGATTGAGTCGATCAGCGCGCGATCGAATCCGTGGCCGTCGCCAGTCGTGTGGCGGCCGACGAGAGTCGGATAGAGGACTTCGGTGATCCTCATGCTCGCCTGTTGAAGCCGCTGGGGAATCGTCTGGGCTCGACTGTATGCGCCCACGATGGCGATCGGCGCCACCATGCCGAGGGCCCACACACCACCCTGCTGGCTGACGGCTTGCGCAATCTGGCCCGGGGTCGCCTTCAGCCCGAAACGCAGCAGTTCCGGCAGGACTCGCAAGCCAGCGCGATATTCCTCCCGGCTCAGGCGACTTCGAACGAATGGTCGCACTGCGATCACCCGGTGGACGAGCGAGGTGATCCACCCTCCGATCATTGCGATCGCGATCCCCCAGACCGATTTCCAGACCAAGCCGATGGCTGTCGCGATGACGATGAAGCTGAGTATTTCGTACAGGCGCACCCAGAAGATCTGACGCCCGGCGACGAAGGCCGAGAGGATCGAGTCGATGTTCCAGCCGGTGTTTGCGATGAGTGTGCAGGACGCGAGCATCGCAAACACCGGGGTGAGTAGGTTGGGGTCGTCGAGTGGCCCACGGAATACGAACCAACAGGCCACCGCGTCGATGACGGCCACCGACACGGTCAACCCAAAGGAGAACGTGAAGACGGCGGCGAACAGCTGCGTGACGCGCGGGTGGCGCGGGGGCAGGCCCGTGATCTCCTTGATAAGGGCTTGCTGCTCCTTGATGGTCGAAAGATTCCAGAGCGCCGCCACCGGAACCCAGACGAGCGCGTATTCGCCGATGACCCGCACGCCGTACAGGCGGGCGGTGATGATCGTCGATATGACTCCGATCAAAGCTACCGAGAGGAAGCCGAGGGTGCCGTAGGCGAACCCCGAGCCGTAGCTCGCGCGCTTGGCGGTGGGTTGGGTGTCATCGCTCCGGGTGGGTTGGGTGTCATCGCTCCGCGGCCGTGGATCATGTGGTGCCGTCATCGGCCCCACCAACGGAGGAAGAGTGGTGCGTCCTTGCGGTGCCGCGCCAAATCCGTTGTCGCGGCGGCTTGGGCGAATCTCGCATCAGGCTCATGGGCGTGAAAGTTCGGCGCGGGAAGCTCCGTTTAGATGCCGTGCACCACCTTACGAAGATCTTGCGGAATCGAATAGCGTTGGGGCCGCCGCGTGCGGCGCTCCTCGCCGGCTGACCTCATGCTCGCGCCGCCTCCCATCACCGACTCGCCCCCGGATGCCCTCGACCTCCCCGTCGAGATGGTCCCGGGCGTCTTCGAGCCGCCGAGCGGCTTCGTCCTCTCGGCGCTCGGGCGCAACAAGGCGATCGTGCTTCTATGCGCGGTGGTGTTGGCGCTGGTCGGCTTGGCGATCGGGAAGACGCGCAAGGTCACATACACGGCCTCGGCGACCCTGCAGGTAGGTCAGGTCAACCCGAACTCGCCCGGCTTCTTGGGCTACGTTCAGTCCTCATCCGCGCTGGCGACCGCCTTCAGTCGCTCGATCGGTGCGGAACCAGTGCTCGCAGCGGTTCAGAAGAAGCTAAAGCTGTCGCCCTCCGACGCGATCGCGCGGCTCTCGGCCGAGCCGCTTCCCGAGGCTCCGGCGTTCGAGGTGATCGCCACCGGTACGACCAAGGACTCCGCTGTCGGGCTCGCGAACGTCGCGGCGAGCGCCGTCATCGCATACGAGGGCCAGAGCAACAGCGCCAACCCGGAGGCGGCGACGCTCCTGCACGAATACCGCGAAGCCGCCTACCAGTTGCAGCAGGCCACCCTGGCGTTTGATCATCTCACCCTTAAGGGCAAGAGCGTGTCCAACGAAGTCCACGCGCGCGCCGAGGCCGCCAAGAACGCGGCCGAGGTCAGGCTCAAGGCGATCGGCAACTCCTACGTCGCGGCAGTCACGAGCCAGGCGCCCCGCAACGGGCTCGTCTCGCTCTTGGCCGGCGCCACCGGCGCGAGCAACAACCACCACTCCAAGATCGAGCTGTTTGGCTTCATCGGGCTTCTGGCCGGCCTCGCAGTCGGCTGTCTCGCCGCGGTCCTGCGCGAGCGGCTTCGAATGCGCCCGCGGCGCGCCTGAGCCTGTGCCGGGCGAAATGCTGAGCGGTGCGGGCCCAAACGGAGAGGTTCGGGCGGCTTCGGTGATAACCGAACGCGCGACCTGGAATCCACGGTGGTACGTGTGGGTGCTCCTGGGGGCTGCGGCGCTGGCACTGACGCCCAAGCTCGCACCCGAACGTCTGCTGCACGGCTACTGGTTGATCCTTACGCCCTGCGTGGTGATCGCGGGCGTGCTGGCCGCGCGCAAGCTGTGGGAGCTTCCTCCGGTCGTGACCATGTGCGCGGCGGTTGCGCTGACGACCTTCTCTGGCGCCTGGCGGCAGATGGGGTTGGGCGGCCTGCCGTTTGACCGACTGCTGGTCGTGATCGTGCTGCTCGCGGTCTTCCTACGCGCCCCCGGCGTCGCAAACACGCCACGTCTGCAGTTCAGGAATGTCCATCTGCTGATGTGCCTGACGATCGCATACGTGCTTGCCTCGGCGTTGGCCGCTGGAACGCTGACCAAGGAACTCAGCATCCTTTCGATGGTCGACCAGATTGGAATCGCGCCGTACCTTATGTTTCTCGTGGCGCCGGCGATCTTTGCGAGACAACGTGAGCGCAATATTCTGCTCGCGACGCTCCTCGGAATCGGAGCGTACCTCGGATTCACGGCGATCTTCGAGTCGCTGGGTCCTCATAGCCTTGTCTTTCCAAGCTACATCGTCCGCTTCGACGCGCGCACGCTGGGGGGGCGCGTGAATGGCCCGTTCCAGGGCTCGGTCGCCGAGGGCTTCTCCACATTCGCCTGTGCCGTCGCTGCGGTGATGGCCTTTGCTCAGTGGCGCGGACAGCGCCGACGCTACCTTGCCGCGATCGTTGCGGTGGTGTGTGGCCTTGGGTGTTTCCTGACCCTGGAGCGCGGTGTGTGGATAGCCGCCGTGGCGGCCACCACGGTGACGGCGCTCGCCACTCGTGAGGGACGGCGCTGGCTCGTGCCGGGGGCACTTGTATGCGCAGCGGCGATCGGTGGGGCGTTGTCGCTGTCCCCGGCGCTGGCGAGCAAGACCTCGGGCCGGGTGAAGGACGAACAGAGTGTATGGGATCGCCAGAATCAGACGTCGGCGGCTCTGAGGATGATCCCCGCCAAGCCGCTGCTCGGCTTCGGCTGGGATCGCTTCGAGAGCGACAGCCTCCCCTACTTCCGGCAGGCCAAAGACTATCCCATGATCGGCTACAGCACGCCTGAAGATCTGCTGCCGCTTCACGATACCTACCTCTCATATGCCGTCGAACTTGGATTGGTCGGTGCGCTGCTGTGGTTGGTCACCCTCTTTTGGGGGTTGGGGGAGGCGATCTTCAGTCGCGGATCGGCCGATCTGCGTCCGTGGAAGCTCGGCCTGCTGGCGATCGCTGTGTTCTCACTGATAGTAAGTCTGTTCAACCCCTACTCGGCGCCTTTTCCCACATTCCTGCTGTGGCTCTGGGCGGGCGTGGCGTTGGGCTGCACACCAGGGCAGGCCCGTATATTGAGGAGAAACACGGCCGCTGCCGGGGTCGGCGGCAGGGTGGCGCTCAGCTCAGTTTGAGGCGAATATGGCCCTTCCGACCTTCTTCATAATCGGCGCAGCAAAGTCGGGCACGACGAGCCTGCATCGCTACCTCGATCAGCATCCGCAGATCCAGATGTCACTGAGAAAGGAGCCCAACTTCTTCTCTGGCGCCGATAACGGCATTCCCTATACGTTTGGGCGGATCGGCGATCTCGAGGAGTACGAAAAGCTCTTCGATCCGAGCGCTGCGGTGCGCGGTGAGTCCTCACCCAGCTACGCGGATTATCCACGACGGCAGGGTGTGCCGGAGCGGATCAAGGAGCTTGTGCCGGAAGCGAAGCTCATCTACCTGGTGCGCGATCCGATCGAGCGGACGGTGTCGCACTACCACCATCGGGTCGCAAATGGAGGCGAGCGCAGGCCGCTGCGGGAGGCACTGAGCGATCTCTCGGATCCCTATTCGCCGTGCATATGTCCCAGCCGGTACGCCTCGCAGCTCGATCTCTACCTGCGCTACTTCTCCCAGGATCGGATACTGGTGATCGATCAGGCCGAGCTGCTCGCGGATCGGCGATCGATGCTGCGTCAGGTATTTGCCTTCTTGGAGGTGGATGCCACATTTGACTCTTTGCAGTTCGACGAGGAGCTGAACAAAAGCAGCGAACGTCGCGCCTATCCGCCAGGCTTTGCGAGCTTTGCCAAATCCACCCTGGCGCCGTGCCTGCGGTGGCTTCCCCCTCGTGCTCGGCGCTCTCTGCGGCACTCGGTGGAGCGAGTGCTCTTCCCACCGCTTGAGACCTCGACGCTCGATGGTGAGCTGCGCGCGCGGTTGGAGCAGCTCTACGCGGGCGAGGTCGAGCGTCTGCGTGCCCTCACCGGCAAGGCGTTCCCGGCTTGGAGCATCTGAGCTAAGGTGTGCCGACAAGCGTGGACCTCCACTTGAGGCAGGATATGGCTCTCCCAACCTTTTTCATCATCGGTGCCCCAAAGGCCGGCACAACGAGCTTTCACCACTATCTGGACCAGCATCCGCAGGTCCAGATGTCGGCGGTCAAGGAGCCTAATTTCTTCGTGACTCCCCGCGATGCTCACTACGCCAAGCGGGTGGTCGGCAGCCTCGAGCAGTATGAACAGCTCTTCGATCCGACTGTTGGCGTGCGGGGCGAGGCATCGACCAGCTACACGGACTATCCTCGCCGCGAGGGCGTGCCGGAGCGGATCAGGGAGCTCGTGCCGGAGGCGAAGCTCATCTATCTCGTGCGGGACCCGATCGCTCGCACCGTGTCGCACTACCAGCACCTGGTCGCGAGCGAAGGCGAGCGCCGACCGCTGCGAGAGGTGCTGGGCGATCTCGCGGATCCCCACGCCCCCTGCATTTGTCCCAGCCTGTACGCCTCACAGCTGGATCGCTATCTGCGCCACTTCCCCCAGGAGCGGATCCTGGTAGTCGATCAGGCCGAGCTGCTCGCGGATCGGCGCTCGACGCTGCGCGAAGTGTTTGCGTTCCTCGAGGTCGATGACGACATGCTGGATGCCCTGCGAGTCGAGGACGAATTCCTCAAGAGCAGCGAGCGTCGCGCCTATCCACCCGGTCTTGCCCGCTTTGTCGGGTTCACGGTGGCGCCGCGTATGCAGTGGCTCTCGCCGCGCGTCCGCCGCTCGTTGCGGCGTTCGGTGGAGTGGATGCTGCCCCGGCTTGAGACCTCGACGCTCGACGGGGAGTCGCGCGCGCGGCTGGAGCAGCTCTACGCGGGCGAGGTCGAGCGCCTGCGTGCGCTCACCGGCAAAGTGTTCCCGGCTTGGAGCATCTGAGCGAAGGTGTCCCGACGAGTCCTGGTAACCGGCGGAGCGGGCTTCATCGGCTCACACCTGGTCGATGCACTGTTGGCGGATGGCGCGCACACGACGGTCATCGACGATCTGTCCTCGGGCGACGCGCGCCGCGTGGCGGACGGCGCCGATCTTCATCGTCTCGACATCACCGACCGCCCGGCGTTCGACGCCGTCGTGGACGCGCTCGAGCCGGAGGCCATATTCCACCTCGCGGCCCAATCGAGCGTGACGGTCTCCGTCGCCGATCCCGTACGCGACTGCGAAGTCAACGTGCGTGGCACGCTGAACGTGCTGGAGGCGGCCGGCCGCCATCGGGCGCCGGTCGTGTTCACGTCGACCGGCGGGGCGCTGTACGGCAACGACGCGCCGATCCCCACGCCCGAGGACCGTATCCCCGCTCCGCTCGCCCCGTACGGGGCCTCCAAGTGGGCTGGGGAGGCATACCTGAACACGTGGTCTGCTGCGTCGGGCGTCCCGCACGCCGTATGCCGGCTGGGCAACGTATATGGCCCGCGTCAGAGCCCCCACGGTGAGGCCGGGGTGGTCTCGATCTTCACCTATCACCTGCACAGCGGGCGCCGGCCAAAGGTATTCGGCTACGGGAAGCCGACCCGTGACTACGTGCATGTGTTGGATGTGGTGAGCGCTCTGCGGGCGGCCTCTGGGGTCGCGGGAACCTTCAATGTCGCCACCGGCATCGAGACAGACGTCGCGACAGTGTGGAGCGCGCTCGCGAAGGCAGCGGGCGCCGACGTCGAGCCGGAGCTCGCGCCGCTGCGCGCGGGAGAGCTCGAGCGAAGCTGCATGGATCCCTCGCGTGCTCGCCGGGAGCTCGGCTGGGAGGCGCAGATCCCCATCGAGCAGGGGCTGCGCGACACATATCGTGCGCTGGTCGAGGAGTTCGAGCGCGAAGCGTGAGCCAGTGCCGCGCTCAGCCCAGCGTGCGGCGCGCGGTCTCCAGCATCGCCGGGGTGCCCACGTCGATCACGGGAGCGCCCAGCAAGTGCGTCGCCAGAGTCCGCCCTCGTGCGAGTGCCAGCGGGAACACGTCGTGGCCGAAGTCGAGCTCCACGCCCGCGGGCAGGTTCCGAACCAGGCTTGGATCGAGCACGTACAGCCCGGCGTTCACGTAGGCGTGGCCATCGACGTGCCTGGAGGCTTTCTCATGAAAGGCGCTCACTGTGCCGTCGGGGGCGAGCTCCACCGTGCCCTTGCCCTCGACCTCCGCGGTTCGATAGAGGGTGAGTGTGGCCACGGCGCGGGTGCGTTGGTGGGTCTTTGCGACCGCGTGGAGCGGCTCGGCGAAGATCACGTCGCCGTAGAGCACGGTGAATGGGGCAGGGCCGAGGCGGGGCAGCGCGTTGCGCACGCCGCCCGCTGTGCCCAGCAGCTCGTGCTCGACCACGACCTCAATGTCGGCGGCGCACGGATGTGCGGTCACGAAGCTCTCGACCTGATCGGCCAGGTGGTGGGCGTTGATGACAATGCGCTCGACCCCCCCGGCCTTCAGGTAGCGGATCTGCCGAGCGAGGAGCGGCTCGCCACCGATGTCGACAAGGGCCTTGGGCACGGTCCGTCCCAGCTCGCCGAGGCGGGTTCCGCGCCCCGCGGCCAAGATCATCGCATTCATTGCGGCAAAGCTTTCGCAGGTGGTGCTAGTGGCGTGTCAGCCAAGGTTCACCGGGTTGATGAGGCCGTCGGGACAAAGATCTGGCCGTGCAGCATGTGTGCGGAACCCGGCGAACGTTGCCGGGGCCTCCACTAGTCCGCGCCGGCCATCGAGCCCGCGGGTCGCACTCCTCCCGCCCGCCGGCCGTGTGTTGCGCCTTCGGTCAGACGACATACGGCCGGGCCTCGGCGAGGCGCGTCTTGAAGTAGTCGACCAGGATGTGGTTGACGATGAGATGGACATCCTCGACGACCCCGTAGTGATCTGATGGCACGACCAGTGGGATGTCCGAGAGCGCGGCTGCCGCGCCGCCGTCGAAGCCCAGCAGCCCGACGACCTCGGCGCTGCGTGAGCGTGCATAGCGCATGGCCTTCAAGACGTTGGGCGAGTTGCCGCTCGCGGAGACGACGATCAACACGTCGCCCGCCTGCACCAGATTGGTCAGCTGCTCGGAGAAGACGTTCTCGTAGCCGAGGTCGTTGGCCAGGGCGGTCATGATCGCGGCGTTGTCGTTGAGGCTCACGATTCGGAACCGCTTCATGTTGGGACCGATCGTGTTCTTGGCGAGGTCGGCGGCCATGTGGCTGGCGGTGGAAGAGCTGCCGCCGTTGCCCAGCAGGAATACCTGCTTGTTGTTGCGATACGCACGGAACAGTGTCTCGCCAAGTGCGCTCATACGGTCTCGCGGCAGCGCTTCGACGGCCGTCTGAAGCCGACACAGATACGCGTCGAGATGGCTCTCCATCACGGGCTTTCGGCACCCCGTTCGAAAAGGCTGATCTGGGTCCCACGCGCGGCAAAGTGGAAAGACACCTCACGCAGGTCGGCGAGCGCCGTGCGCACCTGCGGCTGGCGCTCGGGGGCGGCCATGACGAGCAGGAAGCCCCCGGCACCGGCGCCCAGCAGCTTGCCGCCGCTCGCACCCGCCGTCCGGGCACGCTCGTACCACGTATCCACCTGGGTGTCGCTCAAGCCGGCGACGAGCGATCGCTTGAGCTCCCAGTTGCGGTCGAGCAGGGCCCCGACGCCATCGAGGTCGCCATGGCCGAGCACGTCGCGCAGCTCGTAAGCTAGATCTCGCATCCCGAGCAGCGCCTTGGTGGCGCTGCCCGCGACGATCGCTTCGCGCTGCCCGCTGAGCACGTCGGCGGCCGCGCGCTGACGTCCGGTGTAGAAGAGCATCAGCGAGCGGTGCAAACGCTCCAGCGTCTGCGCGGGGCAGATGATGGGCTCGACCCGGACGCCGCCTGCGCGCGGCATGAACTCGATGAAGTTGAAGCCGCCGTGGGCCGCGGCGTACTGATCCTGGCGGCCGATCGGCTTGCCCAGAACGTCGATCTCGATGTGCGAGGCATCCTCGGCCAGATCGGCCGTCGAGCGGAACACGCCCTGATAGGCGTAGAGCGCGTTGAGCAGCCCGACCGTGACGGCGCTCGAAGAGCCGAGCCCTGTGCCCTGGGTGGGCACGTCCGCCAAGGTGAGGACGTCGAGTCCTCGCGGCAGGCCGGTCAGGCGCAGGGCCTCGCGCACGAGCTCGTGCTGAACCTCGTTGGTGGTGGGTACGATCTCCGTCTTGGAGTAGCTGACCCGCAGGTCGCCCTCGAAGCGGGGAGCGACGATCACGTGGATCCACTTGTCGATCGCGCTTGAGACGACCGCGCCGCCGTGCTCGTCGCAGAAGTCGGGCAGGTCGGTTCCTCCTCCGACGAACGACACGCGTAGAGGAGTCTTGGAGATGATCACGCTTTGAGAGCTCCAGCCGACACCGCCCAACAACGGTCGCATGGCCCACAATCTTGTAGAGGAGCGCGCGAGAGGAGCGCGCGGTGGCCTGAGCTAGGCTGACGGCGGTGTCTTTGCCCGCCATCCAGCCCGATCCGGTGGGGATTCGATGGGTGTTCCTCGACCGCGACGGCACGCTGAACGTCAAGCCGCCGGAGGGCGAGTACATCGAGGGTCCTGGGGCGCTGGAGCTGCTGCCCGGCGCGGCTCAGGCTGTGAGGATGTTGAATCGCGCTGGGCTGTGGACGGGCGTTGCGACCAATCAGCGTGGCGTTGCCCTCGGGCGTATGAGCGCCGAGGATCTGGACGCTGTACACGAGCGTCTCAGGGGTCTGCTCGAGCTCGAGGGGGCGTTCGTGAATGCGATCTATGCATGTCCGCACCAAATTGGGGTGTGCGCCTGTCGCAAGCCAAGCCCGGGTCTGCTGCTGCAGGCGCAGAGCGAGCATCCAGATCTGGACTTCTCCCGTGCCGCAATTGTGGGCGACTCCGCCAGCGATATCCAGACCGGCAGGCAGCTGGGATTGACGACCGTGTTGGTCTCTGGCAGCGAGGCGGATCGAGTGGCCTGTGCGGCAGATCACGTGGTTGCCGATCCGGTCCAAGCCGCAAGCCTGCTGATCGCGAGGTCGTGATCGTATGTGCGGCGCGGCGGGCGGACGGGTTGCCGATCCTGTCCAAGCTGCGAGCCTGCTGATCGCGAGGTCGTGATCGTATGTGCGGCGCGGCGGGCGGACGGGTTGCCGATCCTGTCCAAGCTGCGAGCCTGCTGATCGCGAGGTCGTGATCGTATGTGCGGCGCGGCGGGCGGACAGAGCGGGTAGGATATGAGCAGAGGGGTAGAGTGCTTCTCGACGTCGCATCGCCCTCCGCGAGGCGACGATGTGGTGCGGCTGCACCGTATTCGCGGCGCTGCGATGAGGAAAATGATTCTGCAAACTTCTCGCTCTGCGTGTGTGCTTGCACTGGTGGGTGCCTGCGGCGCGCTGGCCAGTTGTGGCGCTGGTACCTCGCGGCCCGCACCGATCGCAGGGCTGTCGCTGGCAGGCGTGAGCCAGGGGAGCGGAAGTACCGCGGGCGGGGGCGCCTGCCCCTCGAGCTCGCCGGTTCCGTCACGCTTCTTCGCCGCATCAAGTATTTGGAATCAGCCGGTGGCTGTCGATGCGCCGTTGGATCCGCATTCGGCTGAAGTTGTGGGCGCATTCGATGCGCTGATCGCCACCGAAGAGCAGTCCGCGAGTGGAGGGCCTTGGATCAACGCCGCCAGTCACAGCATTCCGATCTATACGGTGCCCGCCGGCCAGCCGACGATCCGGGTGGGGCTCGATCTTACCCACGTGGCGGGAGCGGCTGCACTGCAGGCGGCGTGGAATGCTGTACCGCTGCCGCCGACGGCCATCCCCGCTGTCGGGAGCGATCATTCGCTTGTGGTGTGGCAGCCGAGCACGGACAGGTTGTGGGAATTCTGGAGGCTGGTGCATAGCCCTGGCGGCTGGCACGCATCGTGGGGCGGTGCGATGCAGAACGTGTCCTCGAACCCGGGGGTCTACGGGCCGGAAGCGTGGCCGGGCGCCGAGCCGTGGTGGGGAGCCTCGGCGTCCTCGCTGTCGGAGGTGGGTGGGCTGATCTCCCTCGAAGATCTCGAGTGTGGTCAGATCAACCATGCGGTCTCCATTCTGATCCCCGATGTTCGTGCCGATGTCTATGCCTCGCCCGCGCAGCGCAGCGACGGTAAATCCACTGATCCCTTCGCGCTGCCCGAGGGTGCTCATCTGCGTTTGAATCCCAACCTCGATCTCGCCTCTCTGCATCTGCCGCGGCTGACGTTGATGATCGCCGAAGCGGCACAGCGCTACGGGATTTACGTCAAGGACCGTGGGGGGATCGTGACTTTCCAGGCGCAGGATCCGATCCCGACCGGGACCGAACCGTACGGCGGCTCCAACGGCTACTTCGAAGGACAGACCCCAAGAGAGCTCCTTGCATCCTTCCCCTGGAGCGAATTGCAGCTCCTCAAGATGGACCTGCACCGCAAGGGGTCCAGGCACCGCCGGCATCACAGAGCCAAGCACGCTCGACGCCACATATCCAAACGCTAGGCTTCGCGAGGCCAACACACATGACCCGTTCGCGGCCGGAGGAGCAGATGGTCCTGCTCAGCGCGGGGATCAGGGCGCGCCGCGAGGCAGGACGCGAGCAGGCTGCGCAGCTCGGAGCGGCCCTGGACTGGCCGCGCCTGACAAGGATGTTGGACGCTCGGCGCCTGTTGCCCACGCTGGGCCCGCGCATCCTCGTGCTCGCGGGTGCCCGCGCGAGCGATGACTTCGCGGTCGCCGTCCAACAGGCGACCGACACGGGACGCCGGCGCGGCGCGTTCCTGCAGATGATCGCGGCACGTGTGATGGGGGCGCTCGCCGACGCCGAGATCGCCTGCTCGGCGCTGAAGGGGCCGCGACTGAGCGAAGCTCTCTACGGAGACCCTGGACGCCGTCCGTCGAGCGACATCGACCTGCTGGTCGCCCCCGAGCAGCTACATCAAGCGGTGGATGTCGTGCGCGGGCTCGGGTATGCGGCGCCCACCGACCACGTCGAAGCCCGCGGGCTGCCC
Organism: uncultured Solirubrobacterales bacterium; assembly: GCA_963715925.1. GTDB lineage: Bacteria > Actinomycetota > Thermoleophilia > Solirubrobacterales > Solirubrobacteraceae > Palsa-744. The sequence continues at coordinate 2,001,751 of OY970282.1, forward strand.
CTGCTGCATTTCGCGCTGATCCACGAACGTGGCGAGCTCCCTCCCGTCGAGCTGCATTGGCGCATACACTGGTACGAGCGGAGCTTCGCGCGCGAGCGGTTGCTGGCGCCTGCAGGCGATCACATTGGCGCGTGGCGGCCGGCCCCGCTCGACGAGCTGACGGCACTGCTGCTCTTCTACGCGAGGGACGGCTTCGTCGGTTTGCGGCTCGCGGCCGATCTGGGGGCGTACTGGGACATCTTCGGCGCCATGCTCGAGCCCGCTGCGCTTGACGCGTCGATCGATGAGTACCCGGCGCTCGAGCACGTCCTGCTGGCGGCTGCCAGTGCCGCTGAGAGGACGGTGGGCCTGCCGATCGGTCGACTCACCGAACGCGCGGCAAAGCTCGGCCGCCGCGGTCGCATCGCCGTCCACTTGGCCAACCCGAATCCTTATGCCAGCGAGTCGCAGCTCTATGCAGAGATGAGCTTGGTCGATGGGCTGCTCGCGCCCCCAGGTGGGTTCGGCGCGTTTGTCAGACGCCAGGTGGCTCCGCCGCGCGAGGTCATACGCGAGCACATGGGCAAGACGCCGGGAGCGCGGGTCCATTCCCGACTGGGTCACAGCTTGCGGATCTTGGGTCGCTACGTGCTGGCGATGACCCGCCTGCTTCGCGTCCGCAGGTATGGCTGAGATCGGGGTCCACGCCGCGAGCGCTTGATCCACGCCGATCGCTCACGAGTGCACTTTTCGTCGGTGAGCGTACTTTTTCGAGCCCGGTGCCGTTGATGCGGTGCCATGTTGCGTGAATCCCAAGCTCAGCCCCAGCGAGCGGTGGTGCGCTCAATCGAGGGCGTGTTCCTCGCGCTCGAGGGTGGGCTGGTGTGCGCCACCGGGTACCTGCTCGCGCTGCTCCTGGCTGCTCGTGGGGCTGCACACGGTCCCTCCAAGCTGCGGATCGGCGGACCGCTGCGGCTTGTCGTGCTCATCCCAGCGCATGACGAGCAGAGTGGCATCCAGGCCACGTTGGGGTCGCTCGCTCGCTGTCAGTATCCCAATGAGGCGCTGCGCACGGTCGTGATCGCCGACAACTGCACCGATCGGACGGCGGATCTTGCGATGCAGTCCGGTGCCGAGGTCTGGGAGCGGACGGATCCCGCAAAGCGTGGCAAGGGCTTCGCTCTGGCGTGGGCGCTCGAGCGACTGCAGGCTGAGGGAGACACCTTCGATGCAGTGGTCATGCTCGATGCCGACTGCCTCGCCTCAGCCAACATGCTGAGTGCGATCGAGGCGCGCCTGCGCACCGGCGCGAATGCTGTGCAGGTCAACTACGTGGGCGGCAACCCCGAGGCATCGCAGACCTCCACGCTGCGCTTTGCGGCGTTCGCGCTGACCAACACCGTTCGGTTTCTGGGTAAGCAACGGCTTGGACTGTCCTGCGGGCTGATCGGGTCGGGCATGGGGTTCACCAATGATCTGCTGAACCGCGAGCCTTGGACGGCGACGAGCCTGGCGGAGGATGCCGAGTACCACATGCGCCTGGTTCACGCCGGCGAGCGGGCGGAGTTCGTGCCGGACGCGTGGGTCAGCTCGGCGGTGCCGACTTCCCTGAAGGCAAGCTCCAGCCAGCATGCGCGATGGGAGCAGGGCAGGCTTCAGCTGATCCGTCGCTGGAGCCCTCGACTTGTGGTCTCCGGACTGGTACGGCGTGACATCGTCTGCGTGCATGCCGGGCTCGAGCAGCTGGTGCCGCCGCAGTCGCTGATCGCGGCGGGAAGCCTGGGATCGGCGCTGGCCGGTGTGCTGCTTGGCTCCAAGCGCCTGCTCGCTCTCGCTCTCGCAACGCTGGTGGCTCAACTCGTGTTCGTGCTGGCGGGCCTGCGCCTCGTGCGCGCGCCGGCAGGGGTCTATCGCGCGCTGCTCACTGCACCGGCGCTGGTCGTCGACAAGGTAGCGCTGTATGGGAGGCTGCTCGGTGGACGTGGACCGACGGCCTGGGTGCGGACCGAGCGCGAGGCGGCGGCGACTTCCGGTGGGGGCCGATGATCGAGACGCCGGTCGCGGAGGGCCGCTCGAGCGGTGTGCCGGCACTGAAGGTCGCCTACCTGTGTGCTCAGTATCCGGCGATTTCGCACACCTTCGTTCTCAGGGAGGTCGAGGCCCTACGCGGGCTCGGTGTCGAGATCGCGACATTCTCAATTCGGCGGGCCGGCTCCGACCATCTGCTCGCGCACGCCGACCGGGTGGCGTTTGAGTCCACGTACGCCATTCTTCCACCCCGCTGGAGAGTGCTGCTCGCAGCGCATCTCACGCTATTCGTCAGGGCACCGGCAGCGTACCTTTCGACCCTGGCGCTGGCGCTGCGCCTGGCTCCCGCTGGGCTGCGGGGCCGCCTGTGGCAGCTCTTCTACTTCGTAGAGGCGGTTGTTCTCTGGAGCGAGTGCCACCGCCGCGACATCCGCCACATCCACGTTCACCTGACCAACGTCGCTACCGACGTCGCGTTGCTGGCCGCCGAGCTCGGCTCTGCGATCGAGCCCCGGCGACCGTGGTCGTGGAGCTTCACCATCCACGGACCGACCGAGTTCTACGACGTCACCCGCTTTCGGCTTGCCGAGAAGCTGCGGTATGCGCGGTTCGTGGTGTGCATCAGCGACTATGCCCGCAGCCAGCTGATGGCGCTGAGCCGACCCGAGGTATGGGACCGATTTCATGTCATCCATGTCGGCATTCCAATCGCACAGTTCACTCGTTCTGAGAATGGAAACCATCGCGGGGAGCGCCCCACGATCTTGTTCATTGGCCGTCAGGTCCCCGAGAAGGGTCAGGTGGTCCTGATGGAAGCGGTCGTGCTGCTGGCCGAACGTGGGCACCGGGTGAACATCACGCTCGCCGGCGAGGGCCAGGCGCGTGCCGAGCTCGAACGTCTCGCCGAGCAGCTGGGGTTGGCCGCGCAGGTGTCCTTCCCGGGCGCGGTGGGTCAGGAAGAGATCCGTGCCCTGTACGAGGGGGCGTCGATCTTCTGCCTGCCCAGCTTCGCGGAGGGCATTCCAGGGGTGTTGATGGAGGCGATGGCGATGCGGCTCCCGGTTGTGAGCACAAGGATAACGGGCATCCCCGAGCTTGTTGACGACGGTCGCACCGGGCTGCTCGTCACACCCGGCCGCTCGGACGAGCTGGCGGATGCACTCGAGCGGCTGCTGCTCGACCCGTCGTTCGGCCACCAGCTGGGCTCGAGTGCCAGGGACAAGGTCATACGCGAGTTCAACACGGCAAGCTCTGCGAAGCAGCTCTACGAACTGCTCGCGCAGGAGCTCTCAGCCATGCCCAACGGCAACTGAGTGACCATGGCTGGATCGATCACCACCCGCGAGCAGATTCCGATGCTTGGCGTAAAGCTTGACAAGCTGACTTGCGAGCAGGTTCTCGCCGAGATTGAAAGGCAGGTGGGGGATCGGCCGATGATGCTCGCTTACGCAAATGCGCACTCGCTGAATCTCGTCACACGCGACCCGGCGCTGCGTAAGGCGCTCGACCGCAGTGACCTGGTGTTGAACGACGGGCTTGGAGTGAACCTCGCTGCGCGGATGCGTGGCGAGCGCTTCCCCGATAACCTGAACGGCAGTGACTTCACGGTCCGCCTGCTGCAACTGGCCGCAAGGTGTGGGTGGGGTGTCTTCCTACTCGGCGGCGAGCCGGGGGTTGCGGAGACCGCGGCGCGCCGGCTCACGGAGCGGATCGACGATCTGCGGATAGTCGGCACGTGCCACGGTTACACCAACGAAAGCGACGAGCTGCTCGTGCAGCGCATCAGGGACGCTGATACGACGCTGCTGATCGTCGCGCTGGGGGTCCCGCTGCAGGAGATCTGGCTGGATCGCAACCTCCACGCCACCGGCGCGCTCGTGGGAGTCGGCGTGGGAGCGTTTCTGGACTTCAGCGCCGGCAGGGTCAGGCGCGCCCCCCGCTGGATGAACGTGCTTGGTGTGGAGTGGTGCTTTCGCCTGGTCCAGGAGCCGCGGCGGCTGTGGCGCCGGTACATCGTCGGCAATCCGATCTTCCTCATCCGCGCCTGGCGAGATCGACGCATTCCCGGCCGGCCGTAGCGGGCCGCCATCCGGATGCAGACCGTCACACTTACCCCGACAGTCACGAGCACGAGGACCGGCTTCGGCTGCGCGGGGCTGATGCAGTCAGCCTCCGGCTCCCACCGCCAGCGGCTCCTGGCGGAGGCCTTCGAGCGGGGCGTCCGGCACTTCGACGTCGCCCGCATGTACGGCCTGGGCGCGGCTGAGCGCGAGCTGGGGCGGTTTGCTCGCGGACGCCGCGGGGAGCTTGTGATCGCCACCAAGTTCGGGATCGAGCCCGCCGGCTCGGTGGGACGGCTTGCGCGCCTGCAGGCACCCGCGCGCGCGGCCCTCGCTCGCTTTCCGGCGCTGCGGCAGGCGGTCAAGCGCCGCTCGGACGCGCTGCATCAGCCTCGTCGTTATGATCCGGCGAGCGCACGCGCGAGCCTGCACACCAGCCTGCGGGAGCTGGGGACCGACTACGTGGACATCCTGCTCATCCACGACCCCGCGCCCGAGGACCTCCTCGACATGGCCGAGCTGGGCGGGGCGCTCGAGGAGCTGCGCCGCGCCGGATCCCTGCGGGCGTGGGGGATCGCCGGCGAGCCGGACCCGTGCATCGAGTTGAGCGGAGCGGTGGCGCCGCCGACCCTGCTGCAGGTTCGCGACGACATCTTCGCGCAGGCGCCGTCGCAGCTCGACCCGGGGCGGCCGGCGATCACGTTCGGCATCTTCGCGCACGCGCTGCGCCGCATTGTCGGCCACGTCGCAGCGAGCGGCGAGCGGCGCTCACGCTGGAACCGTGAGGTCGGCGAGGACTGCGGGCGCCCGGAGGCGGTCTCCGCGCTGCTGCTGCAGGACGCCCTGGAGCGCAACCCGAGCGGCACCGTCCTGTTCAGCACCACGCGTCTCGAGCGGGTGAGGTCCGCGACGGGCGCGGCCGAGAGCCTTGCGCGCGAGGGCGCTCCGGCGTCGCTGCGCGCGTTCAGGGAGCTCGTGCTCGCCGAGCTGAGCGCCGGAGCGGTCCGTGGCTGAGGCTGAGCCGAAGCCCGACCGCGATCCTCGCGACTCGGGGCACCAGTCGGGGATCGAGGCCGACGTGGCGATCGTCGGCGCCGGTCCCGCCGGCATCGTTCTCGGCCTGGAGCTGGCTCGGGCGGGCCACCGCGTCGTGCTGCTCGAGAGCGGTGGGAGGAGCTTCGACCCCGAGGTCCAGCGGCTCGGCGACACCGTGGGCGGCGATCGCCACCATGTCGAGATGTCGCTGGCGACGCGCCGGCAGGTGGGTGGGGCGTCGAACCTCTGGGGAGGCCGTTGCGTGCCGTTCGATCCGATCGACTTCGAGCCGCGCCCGCTGGTGGGACAGACGCGCTGGCCGGTGAGCCACGAGGAGGTCTCGCGGTACTTCCAGCGGGCGTGCGACTGGTGTCTGTGTGGTCAGGCGGCCTTCGACGTCGAGGGTGTGCCCGAGCTCGCCGGCCGCGCGCTCGTGCCGGGCTTCGTCGACGGGGACGTGCGTGCGAGCGCCCTGGAGCGCTGGTCGCTGCCGACGAACTTCGGGCAGGTCTACCGCGCGGAGCTCGAGCGCTCCCCGTCCCTGCGGCTTGAGCTTGGGCTGACGTGCACGGAGATCGTGCCCCGCCGCCGCGAGGATGGAGGCTGGCGCGTGGACCATCTCCAGACGCGCCGCGAGGACGGTGGTGCGGTTGCGATCCGCGCCGCGCGCTACGTGATCGCCGCGGGGGGTCTTGAGTCCACCCGCCTGCTGTTCGCCTCGACGCGAGAGCACCCCGAGGGAATCGGCAATCATTCGGGGCACCTCGGGCGCTGGTACATGGCGCACGTCGAGACGCGCGTCGCGCAGGTGCGCTTCACCACGCCACCCGACCGCACCATCTACAGTCACGAGCGCGACGACGAAGGCGTCTACGTCCGCCGCCGGTTCACGTTCGCGCCGGGCCCGCAGCTCGATCGGGGGCTCCCGAATGCCGCGTTGTGGCTCGTCAACCCGGAGGTCGGCGACGCCTCGCATGGAAGCGGCATCCTCTCATTCGTCTATCTGATGTTGATCTCGCCGCTGGGGCGGTACTTCGTCGCCGAGGGGATTCGGCGGGCGCACGTCAAGACGAGGCGCCCGACCACGGTTCGCGCCCATCTGCGGAACGTGCTGCGTGACATCGGGCCCGCGGCGGCGTTCGCGCTGAGGTTCGGCTACCAGCGCTTCCTGCGCCGCGGGCGCAAGGTGCCCGGATTCTTCGTGCGCAGCGCCACCAACACTTACCCGCTGCTCTACCACGGCGAGCACCTCCCGCACTGGGAGAGCTTCGTCGCGCCCACGGCCGAGCGCGACGCCCGCGGAATGCCGCGGCTACGGACTCATCTGCACTTCGGCGACGAGGACGTCGGCAGCGTGGAGCGGGCCCATCGAGTGCTCGACGCGTCGCTGCGGGCCCAGGGGCTCGGTCACGTCGAACTGCTGTACGACGACGTCGAGCGGGCCGTTCGTGAGCAGCTGTTCGGCGGGTATCACCAGGCGGGTACGACAAGAATGTCAGCGACTCCCGCCGAGGGGGTCGTCGACCCCGACCTCATGGTGCACGGCTTCGAGGACCTGTTCATCGCCAGCAGTTCCACGTTCCCGACTTCGAGTCAGGCGAACTCGACGTTCATGGTGGTGGCCTTTGCGCTGCGCCTGGCGGATCATCTTCAAGCGAGCGATCCCTTTGACCGATAGGTGGGTTACAGAACGTGAGAGGCATGGGCTGGAAAGGCTCGGTCTCCGTCATCGATCCAATGCTCATCGTCATTGCTCTGTTATCGCTCGCGTGGCTCCTGGTGGTTGCCGTGATCCTCGCGCTCTGCCGGATGGCGGCCGGCCCCTCGGCGGTAGGCACCGAGATGGGACGCATCGATCCACGTGACCGAGAAGCCTCGGTCGATCAGATAGCGCTGGATCTGCTCGGGCGCATGCTTCTGCCCTCGGGACTCCAGCAGGCCGAAGTGGACCTCGCAGAGCACAGTGCGACAGGCGGGGTCTCGCAACGTGGTGTCGAGGCCGCGTAGCACCTCGGGCTCGAACCCCTCGACATCGATCTTGAGAACGTTTGGGACCGGCAGCTGCTCGGCATCGCGCAGCGCGTCGCCGGGATGGACCGCGAGCTCCACTACCGGGCCGGGCGGTCTCCGCTGTGCGACAAACGTGTGGGTGGCGCCCTTTGGGTCCTCGGCGAGGTGCATCGGCAGCTGCATTCGGGCATCGCCAAGACCTACGTTGAGGGCCTTGATGTTGGGGCGCTCCTTGGTCTGATCGCGGAGTCTTGAGAAGCAGGATGGAACGGGCTCAAACGCCACCACATGGCCTTGTGGTCCCACCCAGTCGCTGAACAGCCGGGTATACAGACCCAGGTTGGCCCCCACATCCCACACCGTGTCGCCCTCGCCAATAGCTGCGCGTAGGGCGTTCCCGAACTTTACCTCATACCTACGATCGCTGCCGGCCAGGTGCTGGATATAGTGAATCAGCCTTACCAGACCGACGCGACGTCCGATCGAGCGCGCCTCCGTCTTTGCTGCGAGCCATTTACCCATTTCACTTGATAATTAGCAGCGGTGCCCCAGGCGCCCGACAGGCAGGAGGACGTATCACAGTCCCCGCCGCCCGAGCACGTGCGGGACCGTGCGCAGCAGGATCTTGAGGTCCCCCCAGAGCGACCAGTTGGCCACGTACAGGTAGTCGATCGCCCCCATCTCACTCAGCGGAACGCGGGCCGGGCCGAGAATCTGCCAGGGCCCGGTCATGCCCGGCATCAGCTCCAGCCGCCGGCGGTACCAGCCCTCGACGCAGCGGTCCTCGTCGACCACGAGCGGACGCGGTCCCACGAGGCTCATCTCGCCCCTGATGATGTTGATGAGCTGCGGAAGCTCGTCCAGGGCGCTTCTGCGCAGGAGCTTGCCGACACGCGTCACGCGGGGATCATCGGCGATCTTGAAGAGCCCCTCCTGGGCCTCGTTGCGGTCGCGGAGGGAGTCCTTGAGCTCGTCGGCGTTGGGGATCATTGTCCGGAACTTCAAAAGGAAGAAGGGTCTTCCGTGCCGCCCGATTCGCAGACTGCCTGAAGAAGAGCGGTCCGGAGCTGTCGAGCTTGATCGCCACGGCGATGACAGCAAACAGCGGCGCCATCGCCAGCAGCCCCAATGAGGCGCCGAGGAGATCGAAGGCGCGCTTGACCACCGCCGAGGAGCGGGTCATGTCAAAGCGCCTCACCCCCATCAGCGTGACGCCGTGGAGGTCGTCGAACTCCACCGAAGATCCGACCACCTCCAGCAAGCGTGGCAGCACGCTGACCCTCACGCCTACCGCCTTGAGAGTACGCACCAGATCGAGCATCTCGCCTCCGTCGGCACTGCTTGGCGCCACGATCGCGCGGTGCACGTTGAGGGTTCGAGCCAGATTACGGATCTCGGAGAGCCTCTGTGCCGAGAACGCATTCACCGACCAGGTCGCGACATCGTCCAGGTCGAGGTGGGCGACCAGCTCGGCCTTGACTCCGCCGTGCCCCGCGAGCTTGGATCTGATCGTCCTCGCCGATGCCTGATCGCCGATGAACAGGCACCGTTCGGCGGGGACCACCCGCAGTGCAAGGGCTCGGGCCGTAGAGCGCGCGAGCACCAACAGGAACATCAGCACCAGCCACAGCAGCAGCGCCTCGTGTCGGCTGAGGGTGCTGCCCTTGACGACGAACCCCCCCGCCAGCCAGGCGACCAGAGCGCCGAGCGTCGCCACGTGGAACAGCTTCGGAGCCTCATCCAGCGTCGTCTTGTGCAGCAGTACACCGTCTCGGTCGTAGAGGCCGAATACCTTCGCTCCTACGAGCAGCGTCAACAGCCCGCAGACACTCACCCACGTGAGTTGCAGCGACCTGGAGGAGATCTGCGCCAGCAGCACAAAAGCGCCGACGATCGCCGCGATATCCGCCGCCAGCAGCGAGCGACGGAACAGCGATTCGCGAGACACGTTCTCAGTCAGACCGCGCGTCTCGGCGAGCTGTGTGTCACGACCGTCTGGATCGTGCCTGGGCTTGGCTTCAAGTTCCGTGAGCCCACCTGTGCCCGGACGCGCTTCTGGAAACGGTATCTCCGTCTTGCTGCCGATTCCCCCGCTCATCGTGTCACTAGCCTCCCTGGCCCTCGTTGCCATCAGCCGGCCCTCGCCGGAGAGCGATCTGTTGGCTGCGCGAGCTTCGCCGCCGAGTTGGTGAGCCGCACAGGTCTCCCCATCGCAATTGCGCTCGGCGGTCTCATCGCGCCGTGACGGATGCTGCGGTCTCGAGGGGCTCTCCCCCGAGCGCGAGGATGCCCATCCCCAGTCCGCGCTCTGAGTCGAGAATCAGGTTGACCGCCTCGTTGCGTGAGCGTACCCCCAGCTTCCCGAACGCCGAGGAGAGGTGGCTCTTGACCGTGCTCTCCGCCAAGAACAGGCGTTCGGCGATCTGGCTGTTCATGTAGCCCATCACAACCAATCCCAGAATCTGCTTCTCCCGCGAGGAGAGCGCGGGCGGTGCGATCTGCCTCCAGTGCTGTCTCGGGACGCAGATCTGCCCTACGCGCACCGCCTGCAGGCAGGCGCCGAGTGTGCCCGCCATCTCCTCCTGCAGCACCACTCCGACTGCGCCTGCGGCCAGCACTGCGCGAACCTCCCAGCGCTGGATGTCGGCGCAGATAACTACCACTCGCGCATGCTCGATCCCGCGCCGCAGCAGCTCGATCTGCTGTGCCGGGGATGAATCCGCACCTTCGATCCAGAGCACGACGAGCCGGTGGTCCTGTGCCTCGCTATGTTCGAGCAGATCCTTTACGTCCTCGAACGCCGCGAACTCCCATCCCTGCTCCTGCAGGAACGCACCGATGCTCTCCCGTGGGCCCTCGTCTGCGACCAACGCGACGGTCATCCCGGTGTCCGCCATTGGGCTTGTGGCGCTCGACCGTTCCATCTGAGTCTTCGCTCTTGGCACGGCCGACTAACGGCGGTATCCCGTTCAGACTTGCGGGCACCCTGTTTAACACATAGCCCTGCACAACATAGCCCTGCACAAGCATTATTGGTTAACGCACAACAGCCGTCCGAAGGACGGCTGAAGGCGCTACATATGAGCTGCCCGACGGGCAGCTGCTAGACCTGCCGTCTTGGCCTGGTCTAGGTGCGGATTTCTAGGGTGTGGACTTGCAGCCAGCCGCGGGGTTGCTCGCGCCGACTCCATAGGGCCCAGCTACGCCCGAGGGGTCGAAGGCGTCGCCGCCGCTGCCGCCCAGGCACGCCGCAGTCAACTCCTGAAGATCGCCATAGTCGACGACCTGGGGAGTCTCGTAGGCTCCTGTTGTGAGCTTGTCATCCATGTGAGCGGTTCCTTATCAATCGATCTCCCGCCCCGCGCATCACAGATGACGGAACGGCTGACTACACGCAGTAGCTTAGGGGACCTGTGGCCGGGGTCAAGGTGGAAAAACGTATGACGGTGGAGCAGGGCGAATCGCGATGCGAGCGGGGCTCAGGTGCATCTCGGGTGCGAGCATCCCGCTGACAGAATGCTGCTGAGCTCGCAGCCAGCACTCCGCGGTGGTCAGGCGCCAGACCTGCCACATCCACCGGAAGGGGCTGCTGCGGAACTCCTGGTCAGTGTCGAGTAGGGCGCGCCGCACGCCGCCCAGATCGACATAGGCGCCGAGCTCGGCGCCGGGGTCCGTCAACAGCAGGCGCACCGCCGCAAGGTCGGGACCGCGCAGACAGTCGGCGATCAGCGACTCGAACAGCGCCTTCTCTGGACGCATGCGCACCGCGTCTGGAAGCAGCCCCGCCATGCTCGCGCGCAGCACCGGCCGGCTGCGGTGGCGATCAAAGGTGGCCCGCGGCGGCTGGCGCAGGCCGAGCGCCACCAGGTCGAGGTCGAGCAGCGGATGGCGGGACTCGACCCCGGCGAGCGCCGCTCGGCGGCGGTGGTGCTCGAAGACCCCGCCCTCCTCGATCCGGCGTGCGATGCCGTGCGCCGCGTGCGCCCACCAGCGCGGCCCATCCAGGCGCTTCCAGGCCAGGGGATCGTCGGAGCGCACGAGCTCCCGTGTGGCCCAGGGCCGCAGCCAGACGGGCGTCTTCCGCGCGGCGAAGGGCCGCTGGAAGGTGTCGTGGAGGCTGTACGGCAGGGCGCCGAGGAGCGCCAGCGAGCCGAACGCCCTGGCCACCTCACGGCGCGGGGGGCGGTCGCCGGCGCCGGGCAGCTCGCGGGCGAGGGCGAGCGCGTCACGTGGCCAGCCGGCGCGCAGCCGGTCGGCGGGCAGGTAGGAGCGCGACTCGAACAGCTCGTCGCCACCGTCGCCGCCGAGCACGGTTCCCACGCCCGCTCGCGCGGCGGCGCGCAGCAACGGCAGCGCCCAGAAGTCGCCCCAGCTGCGCAGCGGCACCTGCCAGGCCGCGAGTGACTCCAACGCGCTCGCCAGCAGCCCCCCGGGGCGCACCGCGGCGGTGATGCCGGGAATCGCGAGGGCCTCTCTGAGCTGCTCGATCAGCTGCGACTCGTCGGCCGCGGGGTGCTCGGGGAAGGTCGCCGAGCAGGCATACACCCGGTCCCCCGCCCGCGCGGCGCAGAGGGCTGCGACCGAGGAGGAGTCGAGGCCCCCGCTCATCATCACGCCGGTGAGGCCGTCCGGATCGATTCGGCGTCGCACGGCACGCTCGAGCCCTCCGCGCATCAGCTCGGCAACCTGCGCCTGCGGGAGGTCCAGCGGCTCCTCGAAGCGCGGGGTCCAGTAGCGCTCCTCGCGGAAGCCGTGGCGGCCCAAGAGCATCACGCCGCCGGGGCTCAGGCGGCGGATGCCGCTGTAGAGGGTGCTCATCCCCGGGCGGTTGCTGACCGCGATCCAGTGCGCCACGCTCGTTGGGTCGGGCGCCGGGCGCCGGGGCAGCAGCCCCAACAGGTGGCGGATCTCGCTGGCGAAGTACAGTCTGCCGCCGGTGTCGTGCAGGAAGCAGGGGCGCACGCCGAGCTGGTCGCGGGCGAGCAGACCTTCGCCTCGCTCGCGATCCCAGATGAGCAGCACGAAGTCGCCCCGCAAACGGGGCAGCAGCTCGCGCCCCCACCGCCGGTAGCCGGCCGCCAGCAGCTGCTCGGGCGACTCGCGGGGCGCACCTGTCGCCAGCAGCTGCTCGGGCGACTCGCGGGGCGCACCTGTCGCCAGCAGCTGCTCGGGCGACTCGCGGGGCGCACCGGCCGCCAACAGCTCCTCGGGCGACTCGTCGGGTGCGCCCGGCGCCGTCCCGTCCGGGCGCATTGGAACCACGGGCGAGATGGGTGTGGCCGTGACCGTTCCCCCATTCAGCGCACCGCGGATCTCCGAGGCGTTGTCCAGGTGCCCGTCGAAGAGGCACAGGAGGTTGGTGGGGTGGACCCTCGCGCCGCTGTGGGCCAGCCTCAGCGGAGGACTGTCCAGAACGCTCGCGTCGTGGGGCGCCAGCGCCCCGGCCAGGCGGGTGGCATCGATGTCGGTGCGACCGCTCGGGTCGAAGATCCCGGCGAGCCAACGGGTCACGCCGGCGTACCCAGCCGTTGCCGCACCGCGGTGGCGAGCTGCGCCGCGTTCACCTCGGGGCCGAGGAGGATTCGCTCCACCCTACGGCGGGCGAGGAGTGCACATACGTCGAGCAGGCCGCGCAGGCGCTCCGGGCCGATGAGCACGGAGTTGAAGGTGGCCGAGAGCAGCGCCCGGGCGTCGGCGGCGGGCTCGAAGCGCGGTTGGCTGGGGCCGTTTGGGCGGCGGTCGAGGAAGAACAGCGCCGTCAGCGGCGCCGGCATGGCGGCGCCGCGCATGCGCACGATCCGCTCGCGGGAGTTGATCGCCACGACCGCTGCTCGTGGCGGGTCCTTGGTCTGATCGAGGCGCCGCGCCTCGGCGTGGTCGAGCCCGGCCACCGGAGTGCCGGGGTGTCCCAGCAACTCCTCGCCGGCGTGCTCCAGCGCGAGCACGTCGTCAGCGAGGAAGCCGGCTCCCTGCCGGCAGAGCTCGAGCGCCACCGAGGTCTTGCCGGCGCGCGAAGGGCCGACGAAGGCGATCGCACTTCCCCCCATGACGACGGCGCTCGAATGGAAGACCTCGAGCCCGCGCAGCAGCGCGGCGAATGGCAGCACCTGTGCGATCAGCAGCCGCTGCCAGGCGTCCTCGGGGCGGTCGCCGGGTATGCACAGCGCGCGCCTGCCGTCCACGGAGAGGATGTGGCGGCCGTAGCTCGGCCCCCAGATCAGATACCCGGCCTCTGGGTGCGCCTCGATGCGGAAGTTGACTCTCCCATCCAGCTCTCGTTGGTCGCAGACGATCTCTGCGGAATCCGGCCAGTCGGGCGTGCTCGCGCGTCCGGCCGCGACCGAGATCTCGAGTCCGCGGCCCGTCGGCTCGGCCGGCGCCTCTTGGAGGAACGGCAACTGGACGTCGGCGCTCACGTCCAGCCCGAACACCGTGGCGCTCACCATCAGAGCTCGACGAGCCGGCCAAACCCGTCGCCGGGGGAGAGGACGGGCTGTCCGTCGTACTCCACCCAGGCGTGGGCGAGGAACTCCGGAGCCGAGCGTGCGCCGATCACGAGCTTGGCAGGGATGCCCCGCCTGGCGAGCAGGCGGGTGAGCACGAGCGAGCGCGCCAGGCAGCGGGTGTCGCCCGGCATCAGCCTCAGGGTGCGAGCCACGGCTCGCCCGAGGCGGCGGGCTTCGTCGATCGCGCCCGCCGGTGGTGTCGGCCGCGGAGTCGGCGATTCCGAGCGCAGCGCCGCGACGACCGACGCGATCGGGGCCCGGCGCAGCTCCCGACGCGCCTGCAGGTAGGCTGCGACGATCTCGCCGACGAGCAGCATCCGCTCGTCCGGCCTCAGCCGGCGCGTGGGTGGCAGGCTGTGAGGCACTGCGCGGTGTGCCTCGGCCCGGAGCTGTGGCTCAGTGTGCGGAGTCGCCATCGAGCTCGATCAGCCCCCGCGCGAGCAGGACGTCGCACAGCTCGCACATGTCCTGCTCGACGGCCGCGGGCGGCTGCTCGTACTCTCCGGCCACGATGGCCGCCGCATCGCGCAGACACGAGGCCCGCTCCAGCGCTTCGAGCATACTGCCCGCCGTCGCGTTGAGCCCGTGATAGCGCCCGGTCTGCAGGTTGAGCACGACGGTCTCCGAGGGGAAGCTGCGGTAGACCACGTGCTGGGGCACCTTGATCCGCGATGTCGGCAGCGATGGGGTGGTAGGCATTGTGTCGGGGGCCATGATGGGTCCTTTGCGGCTGTGGTCAGTACTCGATGATTGTCCCGCGCCGCTGGCCGAGCCGGATCGCGGCCGAGAGCAGGAGGATCGACGCGGGCAGCAGCACCCCGGCGAACACCGCCAGCTTCAGCAGCGACGGCCCGAAGGCGCCCGCCACGGGACTGTTCACGAGCAGGTGGCGCAGCACGCCCGTCGCGGGTGTGAACGGCTGCAGCTTGCCGACCGTCTGCATCCAGTGGGGCAGCACCGTGATCGGGAAGTACACCCCGCCGGTGAGCGCCATCAGCGCGATCACCCAGCTGGTGCCCACGCTGCCCTGCTTGACGACGACCGTCAGAGCGGCGAACAGCAGGCCGAAGGGGAAGAAGGCGAGCAGCGCCAGGGCCATCACCGGCACGGCGAGGGGGACCGTCGACCAGTGCAGCGTCAGCCCAAACACCAGGCAGCCGAGCGCGAGCGTGATCGTGGCGAGCACGAACGAGAGCAGCAGCGGGAAGAGGGTCATCGCGACGACGCTGCGCACCGCCCCGAAGGGCGAGAGCAGCAGCCTGTCGAAGGTGCCCGCCACGAGCTCCTGGCGGACGAGTTCGGGGATCATGAAGCACGAGTACATGACGCTCACGAGCGCGAGGCCGATGACGACGAACCCGAAGTAGCTGCCGGGCGACTTGAAGCTGCTCAGGTGCACCAGCCGTGAGACGTAGTAGAAGAGCGTGAGGCTGAACATGGCGGTCAGTACCTGGCTGACGATGCGGGTGCGGTAGGAGAGGTAGACGTGCAGGTCGCGCCGCATGATGGCCAGAAAGGCGTGCCCGGCGGTGATCGCTTCGTTCATGCCTGTGTCAGCTTTCCACGCTCGATCGTGAAGCGCGCATCGAAGTCCATATCGAGGTGCTCGCCGCTGGGCGAGCACCACAGGACGGCCCCGTCGCGGGCGATCAGCCCCTCGATCGCCCGCTGCAGCAGCACCGCACCCTCCGTGTCGAGGCTGGTGAGCGGCTCGTCCAGGAGCACCACCTCCGGCCGGGGCAGGAAGGTCATCGCGATACGCAGCCGCTGACGCTGTCCCATCGACATGCGATCGACGCGCCGCTCCGCGAGCTCCTGCAGATCGAAGGTCTCGATCGCCTCCTCGACGGCGGGCCGGAAGCGGGGGCGGGGCACCATCGCGATCCGGGCGCAGAACTCCAGCTGCCGGCGCACGGTCAGCCGCGCGTAGAGTCCCCGATCGCCGGCCGGCAGGAACGACACCAGCTGCTGGTAGCGGATGCGGTGCTCGCGCGCCGTGAGCCCCCACACCTCGGCTCTGCCGGCTTCGGGGTCGATCAGCCCGGCGGCGATCCGCAGCATCGTGGTCTTCCCGACGCCGTTGCGGCCTCCGATCCAGGTCGTCGTCCCCGGCTCGAGCACGAGCACGAGCTCGTCCAGCACCAGCGGCAGATCCGCCCGCCAGCGCTTGCTGACGCCCCGCATCGTCAACGGGGCGGTGTCCTCCGTCGCCGGGGTGGGACCCGAGCGCGGGCGGGTCGGCTCGTACACGTCGCGCGTGGCCGCCTCGAGTCCGGCGGGCGCCGCGAGCGCCGCGAGCGAGCGCGGCGTCATCGTGTGCTCCCGGCGGCGAGCAGTGGCTGCTGCGCGAGCGCCTGCTCGATCAGGTCGGCCAGCGCGGCTGGTCGATCCGCGCTCCCACAGGTGAGCCGCATCAGCGAGGCCGAGCTCATCAGATCGGCAAAGCGCGCGAACCTGCCGCGCTCCCGCTCGGCATCGCCTGGGAGGCCGAGCATGTAGGGAGCGAGGGGCAGCGGGTTGGACGGGAGGATCCGGCTCTGCAGGGAGAGGTCCGCTCCGCGCTCCAGCAGGCAGATCAGACGCACGGGGCGCGGCTCGTCGGCGGTCCTGTGGACGGCGATCCAGCGCTCGCCGGCCAGTATCCCCAGGGTGGCGCCGACCGACTCCGGGTCGGTCGCGTCGGGGGGGCCATCGGCCACGTTCATGTGCGGGGATCCGGGATGCGCTCGCACGCCCTCCGATCCGTCGCCGAGCGCGAGCACGTCGTCTGCGAACAGCGGCCACCCGCGCCCCAGCAGCTCAAGCGCGAGCGTCGTCTTGCCCATGCCACTGGGGCCGGCCACGGCCACTACGCCCTCCGGCGAGTCCACGGCGCTCGCGTGCAGGGCCTCGTAGCCGCGCATGATCGCGACGTTCGGCAGTACCCGCCCCAGTAGCGCCTGCTGCCAGTGCAACCCCTCGCGCAGGGGCGCGCAGCCGAGGCGCTCGTGCGAGGCGTCGAGGCGAAAGCGGGCCCGGTCTCCGTAGGTGAACAGGACATCGCCGCAGACTCCCCGCTCGATCGACAGGGTGCAGCCATCGCCGAGCCGCCCCGTCCAGTCGGGCTGACCCACCGGGCCGCTCCAGAGATCCTGGAGCTCGGCGGGCGCGAGGAGCTCCAGGGTTAGTGAGGGCAGCTCCTCTCCGCTACCGGCCCGCATCCCGGCCAGCGGGAAGGATGCCCGCAGATCGAGGCCGTAGGCGACGTGGCGCGCGTGCATGATCTCGTTAACCGCAAGAGCGCGAAGATTCTTCCAAATTCCAGGGGTTGAATCACCGCGATCTTCCGAGGGGCCCCACGGGCTCGCTCCCGGAGTGTCGCTCAGCTGCGCTGGCGTCGCTTGGGATGGCGCAGCAGGACCGTGCCCTGCGAGGAGCTCTTCCCGCAGCTGTGGTAGGTGCGGTGTCCGGAGAGCTTTTGATCGAGGACAGTGGTGGCCACAACCTTGATCGTGTAGGTCCCGCTGGGCAGGCCCTTGAGGACGATGCCCTGCTTGAGCCTCGCCACGCCGCGGACGTCCACCACCTTCCGGGCTCCGATGCGCACCACGACCTCCTTGAGCGGGTCTCGCTTCGGATCGCGCAGCTTGAGCTTCAGCGAGTGCCGCCTGACGCAGACGGCGGCCTTGGGCAGGATGACGCTCTTGCCGAAGCTGATCTGCTCGGCGCCGCTCTGCCCCGAGCCGGCGAGGACCGGAAGGAGCGCCGTCGGAGCCGATTCCACGCAGCCGAAGGTCCAGCCGGCGGCGGCGCCGTCGGGTTCGATCGTCGGCTGGGTCTTGCCCGGTTCGCTGAAGCACACCAGCAGGTATTTGGATCCATCCGGCCGCTGCAGGACCCGCCACGCCGTCGGCCCCCGTTCGGGATTTGGTGCGCACGTCTTTTCGAAGAGCCACTGGTGCAGGCCCCAGTAGGATCCGTTCGGCTGGAGGGCCATTTCGGTCCACATTTCTTCGCCCGCCTTGTGCGCGCATTCGGAGAATTTGGTCGGTGTCACGACGATACCCACGAGCTTGCCGTTCGGGGAGGAGATGGCGACTTCGCCGCCGTTGAAGCTCCAGACCCGTTCGATTTCCGTGGTGGCTGCGGCGGAGGCGGCGCCCACGCTCAGCAGCGCCGTGAGGGCGAGGGCGATCGTGATCGGCCATGGCCTGGGACGCAGCGCACGGAAGGGACGGCTCATAAGGTCATACCTCTCTGGTCGGGTTCCTTGTTGCAAGCTTGGCGTGGACATGCTCAGGCCTCGATCAGCTCGCGAAGCACATTTGGTCCGCCGATTCCCCGGCGGCGTATCTGGATGCGGATCGGCTCTCGCAC
Source organism: uncultured Solirubrobacterales bacterium (assembly GCA_963715925.1). Lineage (GTDB taxonomy): Bacteria > Actinomycetota > Thermoleophilia > Solirubrobacterales > Solirubrobacteraceae > Palsa-744. The sequence goes on from OY970282.1 coordinate 2,019,725, forward strand.
GACATCGCCGACGAGCCTGCCCAGATCGGGGATCAGGCAGCTCATGCTCGTGGGCTGGGAGTTCAGTTCTCTGAGGATCTGCTCGCCGTCGTAGCCCATGATGGCGAGCCGCTCGTTGCCCAGGAAGCGCAGGTATCTGTGACACCAAGCCTTGCGTATCGGATTGACCAGATTCTGCTTCCACTTCTCCTGCGGCTCGGAGCTGAGCTCGGAGTACCGCCTGACGCCGGTTTGGTCGCCCATCCGCCCAGCGATGTCAACCTCTGGGAAGCGACGCAGCGCCTCTGGCTCGAACTCGATCCCGAGATAGTCCATCAACGATCTCCAGATGCGCTCGTCTCCGTTGACGAGATCCTCGAATCGAACCGAGTGGACATGGGGGGCATTTGCTGTATATGCGGCGATCAGTCGCGGGAGGCCGACAAAGAGATACTCGCGATGCAGAGTCGGACGCCACGGTTCCCACGTCTCGATGATCGAGGAGGCGATGCTCAGGGGATTGCGCCATAGAAAGACGAACTTCCCTTCGGGAAACACGCTCATGATCTCCTCTGGGATGAGGCAGTACGCGGGCGACTTGTCGATGAAGTAACGCGCCTGCTCGTCGGTCGCCTTCCGGTAGAGGCGCAGGACGAAGTCGCGAACCTCGGCCAGGTAGTCCTCGGTGCCGTGTGGAAGCTTCGCGCAGAAGTCCTCGATCGCGTCGACCATGAGCGGATGCATGTACTCCGCGCCGATGCCCTGGCGTCGCAGCGCGTAGGCGTAGGGCAGCAGGAGCCAGGGCTCCGGGACGGTCGCCACACCGTCGTGCGCAGCGATGATTCGCTGCGTGAGGGTCGATCCGCTGCGGACGGTCGAGAAGATGAAGATCGGCTGGAGGGCCATGGTCGACAGTAACGGTGCCCACGACGGCCGGCTTGCGAGCGCCGGCCAAGAAGCGCGGTGGGACCGCCAAGCAGCCCGGTGGACCGAGGGGCTCCCCGGATGCCCGAGTGGACCGTCGACCCAACCGCGTGCGCCACTTTGAGACCCGGCGCCGGCGCCTCAGCGGATCAGGATGGGCCGGCTGCGCCCCGAGACCTGGGCGCCGCCGTTGACCGCCACGAGCGCCCGATAGAGACCGCGCCGGCGCAGGCGCACCGTGCGGGCGAAGCGCGAGACCTCGCCGGCACGGGTCCCGATGCTGATTCTGGTTCCGCTGACCGTCACGTACCGGCCGTCGTCGAGCCGCTCGAACGCCACCCCGACACCCGGCTCGGAGGGCGTGACCGTGCCGTAGAGGCGCACGTACCCGCGGCGTTTGGCGGGGCGCACATGCAGGGTGACGCGCACCGTCACGAGCTCGGTGCTCACGGCGCTGTAGATCTTCGGTTTACCGGTGGTGGCGGCGCGCAACTGGGTGCTCTCCAGGAGGCCCGCGACCCGGAAGGAGAAGTCCCCGGCGGCGTCGGTGGGCTCTGGGGCGGTAATGTCGTGGAAGCCGCGGGTGTAGGGGAAGGAGTTGGCCTGCAGGACGACCTGAACGCCGGCGTTGCCTGTCCCGGAGAGTGTGCCCGAGAAATCCAGCCGGCCGCCGAACACAACCGGGTTGGGGGTGACGGAGGCGGCGAGCGAGAGCGGGATCTTCTTGGTGGTGAAGGTGGCGTCGGGGCTGTCGGTCGTCCCCTCGGCATTGGTCGCGACCACCCGGAAGTGGTAGGTGGTGTAGGGCACGAGGCCGGTGACGGTCTGAGCGAGCTGGATGCTCTGGGTGCCGCTGCCGGCCGAGGCCGGCGGCGTCTGCGAGCCGTAGGCGGTCGTGGGGCCGTACTGGAAGTAGTATTCAGCCGCTGTGCCCCGGGGGTCGATCGCCGCTTTGAGCGTGGCCGAGGAGGCGGTGACCTGGCTGACGTACTTGGCGTAGACGAACGGCGGTTTGGGGGCCGGCGCGGAGGCGAGCGGCGGTTTGGGGGCCGGCGCGGAGGCGAGCGCGGCGGAGGCACCCGGGCCGCCCGGCAGGGCGAGCGCCGTGCCCGTCGCCATCGCCCCGATCAGGGCGAGCGCCGGTGCGATCTTGACTCTGCTCATCCTCCTGCGCCTCTCATCCGCTTGGGCCTGCCTCCGTCTCGATGGTGGTGTTGCGGTTGAAACCCCGTGGGTGGGCGGTCGATGCGCTGGACTTGGGGCTGGGGTCTCGCTGGACCGCGCGTTGCGTCCGCCTCTGCCCCCCTAACGAAGCTTGAGGTGCTCCCCTTCCATATTGGGTCCCGTCCCATCCTGCCGCTTTGCTGGGCACTTCCTTGTGTGCTCCCGACGGGTGCGGCCGAGAGCCCAGCATCAAGGTTTGAGTAAAGGTTTGCTAAAGACGTGCTGAATCTCGGGACGCAGGCGGATCGCGAGCCCACCAGGGTTGGAACTTTGGATGAAAACGCTTCTGCCCCATTGACTTGGGGCGAGGTCTGAGTAGGTTTGTGCAGCACAAGCAGGTGGGCCAGTCGCGGACGCACGAGATCTGCGCGTGGAGTTGCTCGCCGAACACGAACAACGAGACGCGACTACGGAGGGTGCCTTCATGCTCGGACGGACCAGCTTTCTGCAAACGGTGAATCGTGAGCGTTTGGCCTTCGCGGCGATTGCGGCGGCAATGGCTCTGACTATCGGGCTGTCGGCGTCGGCGCCCGCCCACGCCAGCGGGTGTGACTCGTGGACGAACACCGCCGGCGGCAGCTGGTTCACTCCCGGCAACTGGAGCAACAACGCCCCCCCGAAATCTGGGGAAGAAGCCTGTATCACGGCCAACGGCACCTATACCGTCACGATGACTCAGACCAGCGAAACGGTGAGCTTGGCGGCGCTGACGGTGGGCGGGACCTCGGGCACGCAGACGCTCGTGGTCGGGAGCAGCTGTTCGTTGAACGCCATCCTGGCGACGACGGCCGGGATCAGCAACGGCGCGCAGGGCGCGATCACGCTGACCAACGGTGACGGCTGCGGCGACAGCGTTACGCTGACCGGCCCGATCACCAACGCCGGCACGATCACGACCGAACCGGCCAACGGCGGCTCGCGCAATCTGCAGGGCAGCATCACGAACACGGGTGCGCTCGCGATCAACGCGAACACCGCCTACAACGGCACCAGCGCGCTGCTGACCAACAAGGGCGCGGTCGATGTCGCCGCGGGCAAGGAACTGACTGTCTCGGGTAAAAGCTCCATCCTCAACGGCTTGGCCGGCTCGATCTCGGCGGCGGGGAGCGGTGGTGTCTTGATGAGCTCTGGGACGTCGTTCACCGAGGGTGCGGGCACGACGAGCGGCACCAAGCCGGTGATCGTCGACGACGGCGCGCTCAGCTACACCGGCGGCGGCAAAAGCCTGATCGCGCTGCACGGGTCGAGCACGTTGAGCGGCAACCTCGCCGGGGGCCAGTCGCTCGCGATCGAGAGCACCTGCAGCGAGAACACGCTCGCGACGGCGGCGACGGGCTTCACCAACGCCGGAACGATCACGCTGACCAATGGCGATACGTGCGGGGACAGCGCGACCCTGGCGGTGTCGACGGGCACGCTGACCAGCAGCGGCAAGCTCGTCATCGAACCGGCGGTCGGCGGCACGCGGACGCTACAGGGCAGCATCACGAACACGGGCACGCTCGCGATCAACGTCAACACCGCCTACAACGGTTTGAAAGGCCTGTTGACGAACGAAGGCGCTATCAAGCTCGCCGAAGCAACCCAGCTGACGGTCTCCAACGAAGGCTCTGTGACGAATGGCGCGGGCGGCAGCATCACGGCGACGGGGAGCGCCGACGTCTTCATCGGGTCCGCGACCTCCTTCACCGAGGGCGCGGGCACGACGAGCGGCACCAAGCCGGTGATCGTCGACGACGGTGCGCTCAGCTACACCGGCGAAGGCAAAAGCCTGATCGCGCTGCACGGGGTGAGCACCCTTAGCGGCAACATCGGCGCCGAACAGACCCTGTCGGTTGAGAGCACCTGCTCCGAGCACGCGACCGCGACCGCGGCTGCGAGCTTCACCAACGCGGGGACGATTAGGTTGACCAATGGCGATGGCTGCGGGAACAACGCGACCCTGACGGTGTCAGCGGGCGTGTTGACGAACACCGGCAAGCTCTTCACCGAAGTGCCTGTCGGCGGCTTGCGCACGCTGCAGGGCAATGTTACGAATACTGGCACGCTCTCCTTCAAAGCGAACACCGCCTACAACGGAACAAGTGCCATGCTGATCAATGAAGGCGCACTCAACGTCGGCGAAGGTCTCCAGCTGACGGTCTCCAACGGGGGCTCGGTCCTCAACGGCACAGGTGGCAACATCACCGCGACGGGCGGCGCCGACGTATTCATGGATCCAGGGACCTCTTTCACCGAGGGCGCGGGCACGACGAGCGGCACCAAGCCGGTGGTCGTCGACGACGGTGCGCTCGCCTACACCGGCGAAGGCAAAAGCCTGATCGCGTTGCACGGGTCGAGCACGTTGAGCGGCAACATCGGCGCCGAACAAACGCTGTCGATCGAGAGCACCTGCGCCGAGCACGCGACCGCGACCGCGGCGACGGGCTTCACCAACGCGGGGCTGGTCAGGTTGACCAACGGCGATGGCTGCGGGAACAACGCGACCCTGACGGTGTCCTCGGGCACGTTGACCAACAGCGGCAAGATCGTCACCGAAGTGCCGGTCGGCGGCTCGCGCACGCTGCAGGGCAACCTCACGAATACGGGCTCGCTCTCGTTCAAAGCGAACACCGCCTACAACGCCTCCGACGCGCTGCTGAGCAATACGGGCACGATCAACATCGAAGGCGCCCAGCTGACGGTCTCCAACGGAGGGTCGGTCACGAACGGCAGCGGCGGCAATATCGTCGCCCTCGGCAGCGCCGCGCTCCTCCAGACGGGTGGAACCTTCACCCAGGCCTCGGGCAAGACGAGCGGCACCGTGCCCGTGATCCTCGACGACGGCGCGCTGAAGTATGCGGCCACGCTTTCCGAACCGGGCTCCGGCCCGGTCGCACTGCGCGGGTCGAGCACATTGAGCGGTAGGTTGAGGGCGGGCAACGCGCTGCTGATCCAAAGCACGTGCGGCGAGCACGCGGTCGTGACCACCCCGGGGAGCTTCGAAAGCTTTGGCACGATCGAACTCACCAACGGCGATGGCTGTGGCAACAACACCACACTCAACCTGGGGGGAGGGACGCTTACTAACGGCGGCACGATCACGGTCGCCAATCCGCACGGGGGTGTGCGCGAGATCGAGGGCAACCTGGTGAACAAATTCATCCTGTCGGTGGCCGCCGGCGAGAAACTACAGGTCACCGGAACCTATACGCAGACGTCGGGTGGGCGGTTCAAGACGTTCATCGCGAGCACATCCGAATTCGGCTCGCTGTCGGTTGCAGGTGCGGCGGCGCTCGAAGGGATCTTGTCGATCCACCCGGTCGCCCCATTCAAGGCCACGGCCGGCCAGACGTTCGCGATCATCGGCAGCGGCTCCCTGTCGGGGACGTTCGCCAGTGAGAGCGGGGAACCGCAGATCAAACCTGGTCTTTACTACAAGCCGACGTACTCTGCGACTGGCGTGACACTTGTCGCCACGCAGGCCACGCTGGCGCTGTCTGCGACGAGTGGAGCGCCCGGTTCGTCGGTGACGATCAGCGGTAGCGGTTACCTTCCTGGGGATACGGTCACACTCGTATTCACGGACCACAAAGGCATCAAAACGACGCTCGCCAGCGTGGTGACCAATAGCAGCGGGGAATACTCGACTGAAGTCGCGATTCCCGGATCCGCCGCCGTGGGCGCGGCCACGATCAAGGCGACAAGCACACAGTCCAAAGTGCATGTCAGCGAAGCGTTCAAAGTCACGTGAGGTCCAGGCGCAGCCGCCGCGCCCAACTCTTGAAGCTCATGAGCGTCTCATAGCGAGAGTTAGCAAAGAGCGGTGCCAGCCGAAGGGCGTGGGCAGCAAAGAGCGAAGAGCGGTGCCAGCGAAGGGCGTGGGCAGAGGTCTAGCTCGACCTCGGCTCGAGGAGTTCGAGCAGCCCCCACGGCATTTCCGCCAGCACTCCATGTTCGCCATTGAGCTGGCCTTCGAACGTCGCGAGGGCTTTGTCGATCCAGCCATCGCGGGCCGCTTCACCCACACCTTCGTTGATGTACGCTTCTACACCTTCGAACGTCGCGCCATTCAGAGGGTTCGGTGTGCTGTCGCAGTAGGGGCTGAAGATCGTCCAGACGCCGCACAAGTACATCGCCGCGACTCCACCACTGTCCGTCACGACGAGGCCGTACCTGCGGATCGTGTTGTAGAGGGCAACCGCGAGCGGGCGTGTGATGCCGTGTTCAGCGGCCGTCGAGCCCGGCGGGAACCTGACCCAGGTGCCCTCCGGGACGGCATTCGGGCCGGTACCTTCACGGGTGTCATTTGAGACCGCCGGCGCGACGTGTTCATTCTTCGTTTCCGCACAAGCCACCCTCAACGCATGACCGAAGTCGGTCGCAGCGCCGCGCAACACGGCCGCCAGCTCGTCCAGGGCGATAGCGCCGGCGATGGCAGACAGGCCGGATGCCGACAGCTCCCCGGTTTCCGGCGCGCAGATACCGTTCCATTTGGAGACTTCATTCTGGAAGTGTCCGCCGCCGCACTTCCATGCGCCCTGGTGTGGGCCACTGGCGAACTTGCCCAAACGGTGTATTTCCCAAAGCTTGTCGGTGGACGGCTGCCAGATCACAGCCGAACCGTCGGAGCCTGAGGATTGAATCAGTCCTTTGGGGAGCAGCGACAGCAGCGGCAGCGGTACGGCATCGAAGCCTTCCTGCAGTTTTTCCCAGAGCGGTTCTTTTTCTCGTACCGTTTCTTCTGCGCCTTCTTCCTTGACGAACCACACCTTGACCGTGGGCTGCCGATAGGGAACGACCCATAGGGGGTTGGTGAAGGATTTGAAGTTGATGAATGCGCGGTCGGGCGGCCCGGCTTCGAGCTGGTTGGCGAGCTTCGTAGCGTTCGCCTGGTTTGCCGCCAACGCCAACACTTCCGCGTTCTCCCGGTAGATGCTGAGTGGTGCGAGGAGTGGGCGCGCCTGGCCCAGTACCACTCCGGAGGCGCGCATTAGGCGATCCTTGCAATGATGAGGATCGCCGACCCTCCCTTTTCGAGGCTGGCCTCGGCCAGTTCGGTTGTGCCTGGGGTGCCGTAGTTCAGTTCGGCGAACGTGTGGCCTCCGCATATCTTTGGCAGCGTTTCTCCTTCGGTCGCAAGGAAGCCTTCGGGGAGTTCCGATGTAGATGTATTGAGCAATGCGGGCAACGCGCCGTATTTGTGCGTAGTTTCGTTGTTCATCACCGCGAGGAGGAGTACCTCGCCTGCTGTGACCGCGAGCGCTGGATCGCCCATCTTCTGCCAAGCTTTTTCCGAGCCATGTTCAACTTCTTCGCCCTGCCAGAGCAGCCGGTAGGCTTTTGCTTTTTTGGCCCCCGTGTCCCACACCGACACACGATGTTTGCCCACCGAAGTGGCCCCGTTATAGACAGAGAGATCGTGCAGGACGCCGGTTCGTGGGATCACAACGCGAGCGAAGATCGCGTGAAATTTGGATGCTCCGGCGGTGCCTTCGCTTGTAGGGAGCGGCGAGGGTGAGTAGATGGGCGTGACGAGTTTTAGGAATGCCGCAGGGCTACCCGAGCCTTCGGGACCTTCTTTTCCTGTTTCCCCTTTTTCTCCTTTGAGCGCTACCCCAGCGGGCCATTTGCCAGCGGCCTTGGGCCCATAGATTTCCTTGGCGACGCCGCCTTCGGTCTTGATGTAGAAGTCGCCGTTGGCGCCAAGACTTTCTTCGGGGGCGCTCGTGCCGTTGCGTATGGTGCTCCCGTTGCTCCCGGCTTCGCCTCTGCGGCCTTCGGGGCCGGCGCTGAGGAGTACTTCGCCTTTGACGCAGACGATCGTGAGGATCAGCCTACCTTCCCCAAATTCGGGTTCCGACCCGACCCACGAGGCGCCTTTGATTTTCCACATGTATTTGCCCGGGGTCAACAGCAGTTCAGCGATCCACGGTTCGTGGGAGGGCACCACTTCGAATTCAGTCGCGCCCTTCAGCTTCGCGTAGAACAGCGTCCCTTCGGAGCCGGTCAGTTTGGTGACGCCTTCGACTTCGCCGAGTTCCTTTGGTTCGAGGATCAGCGCCGACGACGGCAGCTCGGCCACCGGAATCCGGCCCCCTTCGAGCTTCGCCACGCCGTTGCTGGCCCCCCGCTGGCCAACCGCGATGCTCGCGGCTTCCGCCGCTCCCTGGGCTGCTTTCTCCGCCGCTTCCGCCCTCGCCTTCTCCGTGGCGATCGCCGCTTCGTGGCCTTCCGACGCCGACTCGATGTCCGTGAGCGTCTTGTTGGTGATCCACGCTCTGATCTGGTCCCCCACCTGAATCGCCCTTGCCGAGGTGCCCTCCTGTTCTCGGACGATCGTCAGTGTGTCGGTGGCGGGGATCGCCGTGACTCGCACGATCTCCGCGTTTGCCTTTGCGGGCCGTTCGCCCGCGGGCCACACCACCGCGTTGAACGGCGGCGGCGTCGGGAACAGCGCGCCGGTGCCCGCGGCCACCGTGAGCGACGTGCCGCTTTCCGGCGGGGAGGGCGGGGTGGCGACGGTGCCGTAGCCAAAATTCGTGTGTGCGTCGAATGCCATCTGACGGGACCATAGCGTACGATCTAAATGTTCGCTGAGCTCGCTCGACGACGCGCTGCGCCTACACCTGGGCCTATAACGACGTCCGATACGCCGCACAGGGACCGGCGTGGGGAGCTTGTGCGACGGGTGTCGGAGATCGTTGGGGTCCGACGTCAACACGGTCGCTGCCCTTGGGGCGGCGGTGACGTGTAGAAGGTGGGGCCCGACTTCCACAAGGGCCAAGTGCAAGCGGCGGTGACGAGCGCCCGGCGCGCGTCAGACCCGTCTAAGCAGTTCTCAAAAGCATTTGAGACGGCCTGGAGGCGGATCTTCATGGGGGTCGGTGGGGTCCACCGCTCGGTCTAAAATCTGTTTGAGATTGTTTTAGAAGTCCTTAGACAGCCTTGGAATGAACCCGGAAACCAACCCCTACATCCCCGCCGCCGGCTCGCGGCCGCCCGCCTTGGTCGGTCGCGAGAAGGAACTGGATGCCTTCACCATCGCCCTGGCGCGGCTGGGCAAGGGCGTCCACGCGCGCAGCATGATCCTCGACGGGGTCAGGGGAGTCGGGAAGACCGTCCTCTTGCGAGAGCTCAACTACATCGCTCGCGAGCGGGGCTGGATCACCTCCGGTGTGCTCGAGTGCGACGCGGGCGAGCAGTTGCCTCGCATCGTCGCCAAGCTCTGCCATCGCGCGCTGCGCGACCTGGACAAGCGCCGCGCGGCCGGCGCGGTCATGCAGCGGGCCTTCGGCGTGCTCAAGGCGTTCGCGCTCACGCTCGGCGAGGACGGCAAGTGGCGCTTGAACATCGACTTCGACGCAGTCAAGGGGGTCGCCGACTCCGGCGACCCGGAGGTGGACATCGTGGAGCTGCTCGGCGAGGTCGGGCGGGCCGCGAGCGAGCACGGCGAAGGCGTGTTGCTGCTGCTCGACGAGATGCAGTTCCTCGGCAAGGCCGATCTGGGCCTGCTCTCCAAGGCGATGCACCAGGTCAGCCAGGAGGTCCTTCCCGTGCTGATCGCCGGCGCCGGCCTGCCGCAGTTGCCGTTGATGCTCAAGGAGGACAAGCTCTACGCCGAGCGCCTGTTCACGTTTCGCACGATCGGCAGCCTCTCCCCGCCGCAGGCGGCGAAGGCGCTCGCGGTGCCCGCGGCCCGCGAGAACGTCGCCTATGCCACCGAGACGCTCGACTACATCCTCGAGCAGTCCCAGGGTTACCCCTACTTCCTGCAGCAGTGGGGAGAGGCCGTATGGAACGAGGCCGACGGGAGTCCCATCGAGATGGACGACGCCCTCGCCGCCCACGAGCTCGTGACCGACGAACTCGACCGGCGGTTCTTCAGAGATCGCTACGACACCGCCACCGAAGCCGAGCGCATCTACATGGCGGCGATGGCGGATCTCGGGCCGGGCCGCCACAGCTCCTCGGACGTCGCCGCGCGGATGGGTCTGACGGTCAAGGGTGCGTCCGTCCGCCGCGACGGACTGCTCAAGAAGGGGCTCATCTACAGCGGAGTCGACACCGAGCTCGACTTCACGGTGCCTCAGTTCGCTGCCTTCATCGAGCGGATCCACCCCTTCGACGCGGCGCAGCGGCCTCGGCGCGGACGTCCGCCCCGCAACCGTTGATCGCTCGCCACCCACTCTGGCTGCTGCGCGACCGACGGTTGCTCAGGAGCCCATCGGCCCGCGACGGGGAGCGGCTTCGCAACTCGTAGCGCCGGTGTGCCCTGCGCCGTCGAAGGCCCATTTTCGTCCACTCCGCGCCTCGCGGCGCACAAGTTGCGCGGGCGCGCAACCGTTGTGGGCCTATGCTGCGTACGATGGAGCCGGAGCTGTCCGCCGGGGTCGCGAGTCGGGCCGAGCACGCGACGCGTCCGGGGGATGACCCCTCTGCCACCTACCGTCTCTCGCACCTGCGCGCGCTGGAGGCGGAGGCGGTCCACGCGATGCGCGAGGTCGCCGCGGAGCTCGAGCGCCCGGTGCTGCTGTTCAGCGGGGGCAAGGACTCGATCGTGTTGTTGCGCCTGGCGGAGAAGGCGTTCCGCCCGGGGCCGTTCCCGTTCCCGTTGATGCACGTGGACACGGGCCACAACTTCCCGGAGGCGATCGACTTCCGCGACCGGCGGGTGGCGGAGCTCGGGGAGCGCCTCGTGGTGGCCTCGGTCGAGGAGTCGATCCGGCGGGGGCGCGTGGAGGACACGACGGGCCCGTACGCCTCGCGCAATGGGCTGCAGACGGTCACGCTGCTGGACGCGATCGCCGAGCACGGCTTCGACGCGGCCTTCGGGGGGGCGCGGCGCGACGAGGAGCGCGCGCGGGCGAAGGAGCGGATCCTGTCCTTTCGCGACGAGCACGGCCAGTGGGAACCCCAGGGGCAGCGCCCGGAGGTGTGGAACCTCTACAATGGGCGCATCCGCCGCGGGGAGCACGTACGGGTGTTCCCGATCTCCAATTGGACGGAGCTCGACGTGTGGCAGTACATCGCCGAGGAGACCCTGGAGGTGCCCTCGATTTACTTCGCGCACGAGCGCGAGGTGTTTGCGCGTGACGGGATGTTGTACGCGGTGAGCCCGTTTGTGCAGCTGGTGGACGGGGAGCGGCCGTTCACCGCGCGGGTGCGCTACCGCACGGTCGGTGACATGAGCTGCACGGGGGCGGTGCGCTCCGACGCGGCGACGCTCGCCGAGGTGGTCGCGGAGATCGCGGCGACCGAGGTCACCGAGCGCGGCCAGACGCGCGCCGACGACCGTGCGAGCGAGGCCGCGATGGAGGATCGCAAGCGGCGGGGGTACTTCTGATGGCCTCCCCCGGCACGCGCACGCGCGAGGACGGTGCCGCCGTGCAGGACACCGAGGAGGTCTTCCGCCGGCTCACCGAGCGCCCGGTGGAGCTCCTGCGGTTCGCCACGGCGGGCTCGGTGGACGACGGCAAGAGCACACTGATCGGGCGGCTGTTGTACGACTCCAAGCAGGTGTTGGCCGACCAGCTCGAGCACGTCGAGTTGACGAGCCGGCAGATGGGCCACGACTTCCTCGACCTCTCGCTGCTGACGGACGGCCTGCGGGCCGAGCGCGAGCAGGGCATCACGATCGACGTCGCCTACCGCTACTTCGCCACGGCGCAGCGGCGGTTCATTATCGCGGACACCCCCGGGCACGAGCAGTACACGCGCAACATGGTCACGGGCGCCTCGACGGCGGACCTGGTGATCGTCCTGGTCGACGCCCGCAAGGGGGTGGTGGCGCAGTCACGCCGCCACGCGTTCATCGCCTCGCTGCTGGCGATCCCGCACCTCGTGGTGTGCGTCAACAAGATGGACCTGCTTGGCTACGACGAGGAGGTGTTCGACTCGATCGTGGACGAGTTCGAGCGCTTCGCGGCGCGCCTGGACATCCAGGACGTGACGTTCATCCCGATCTCGGCGCTGAAGGGCGACAACGTGGTGGAGCGCTCGCAGGCGATGCCGTGGTACCAGGGCCCGCCGCTGCTGTACCACCTCGAGCACGTCCACATCGCCTCCGACCGCAACCTGATCGACGTGCGCTTCCCGGTGCAGTGGGTGATCCGCCCGCGCTCTTCAGAAGGCGCCGACTACCGCGCCTACGCGGGCCAGGTGGCGGGCGGGATCATCCGCACGGGCGATGAGGTGGTGGTACTGCCCGGCGGGCAGCACACCACTGTGGCGGGCATCGACACCTTCGACGGGCCGGTGCGGGAGGCGTTCCCGCCGATGTCGGTGGCGCTCAGGCTCACTGACGAGGTCGACGCGGGCCGGGGCAGCACGATCGCGCGTACGCACAACCAGCCGACGGTCGCGCACCACTTCGAGAGCCTCTTGTGTTGGATGTCCGAGCGGCCGTTGGACCCGCGCCGACGGTACCTGGTCAAGCACACGACGCGCACCGCCGCGGTGAGTGCGATGGAGGTGCGCTACCGGATCGAGGTGGACACCCTGCACCGCGACGAGACCGCGAGCGTCCTGGAGCTGAACGACCTCGGGCGCGTGCGCGTGGAGGTCGCCACCCCGCTGGTGTTCGACTCCTACCGCCGCAACCGCGTGACGGGCAGCCTGATCGTGATCGACGAGGCCTCCAACGAAACGGTCGCGGCGGGGGTGATCCTCGACACCGAGACGGAGGCCGGGGACGCCGCCGGGGCGGGTGTCCTGGAGACCAAGACCGAGCGCAGCCCGAACGTGCGCTGGCAGCAGGCGACGATGACCCGCGGGCAGCGGTGGGAGGCGCTCGGCCTGACGGGCGCGACGGTGTGGCTGACGGGGCTGCCGGCCGCCGGCAAGTCGACGATCGGGCGCGCCGTCGAGGAGCGGCTGGTGCGCGCGGGCCGCCCGGCGTACCTGCTCGACGGGGACAACCTGCGCCACGGCCTCAACGGCGACTTGGCCTTCGACGAAGCGGCGCGGGCTGAGAACGTGCGCCGCACCGCGCACGTCGCGCGGCTGTTGGCGGAGTGCGGGGCGGTGGCGCTGGTGAGCCTCGTGAGCCCCTACGCCGCGGACCGCGAGGTGGCGGCGGCGCTGCACGCCGCGGAGGACCTGCACTTCCTCGAAGTCTTCGTGAGCACCCCCCTGGAGCAATGCGAGCAGCGCGACCCCAAGGGTCTGTACGCGCGCGCGCGTGCGGGCGAGCTCTCCGACCTCACGGGGGTCGGCGCTCCGTACGAGCCGCCGGAGCGCCCCGACGTGGTGGTGGGCGCCTGCGCCGAAGACATCGACACCGCGGTCGAGCGCGTGCTGGAGGCGCTCGCCGCCCGCGGGGTGCGCTGAATCGGCACAACGCGCCCCGGCCGCACAGCACCGGGGCAACGTCACGAGGGCCGGTCAGCCAGCGGAGGCCGCTCCGACGAGCGGCCCCAAACGCGGCTCGTGGCCGTAGAGCTCGAATGCGCGGAAGCCGGCGAAGGTCTTGTGCTCGGAGCCGTGGAAGTCCGAGGAGCCCGTGGTGAGCAGGTTGAGCTCGGCGGCGACGGCGCAGAGCAGCCCGACCTGCTCGGCGGTGTGCGTGGGGTAGAAGGCCTCCACGCCGTCGACGCCGAGCGCGGCGAAGCGCTCGAGCATCGCGCGCACGGTGTCGGGATCGGTCACGTCCCAGAAGGGGTGTGCCCACACCGCGACGCCCCCCGCGGAGTGGATCAGCTCGATCGCCTCGGCGACGGTCGGGCGGGTGCGGGCGACGTAGGTCGGGACGCCGGGGACGAGGTAGCGGGGGAACAGCTCGCGCAGCGAGCCGATGCCCTCGGCGGTGACGCGCTCCGCGTTGGCGGGGTGGGAGAGCAGCGCCTGCGCGAGGTGGGGGCGCCCGAGCGGGTCCCCGGCGGCTTGGCGGCGGCGCAGCTCGGAGTCCTCGAGCTCGAAGCCCTCCGCGCGCAGCCGCTCGGCCATCGCCAGCACGCGCCGCTCGCGGTCGCCGCGCAGGTCCTCGAGCACGGCGGCGAAGGCGGGGTCGCGGTGGTCGACGAGGTAGCCAAGGATGTGCAGCTCCTCGTAGGCCTCGTCCACGGAGGACAGCTCGGTGGCGGCGATCACGCGCACGCCCGCGCGCGCGCCCTCCTCCAGGGCCTCATCGACGCCCGCGATGGCGTCGTGATCGGTGAGCGCGAGCAGCTCCACGCCCGCGGCGGCGGCGGCGCGCACGACCGCGGCGGGCGGCAGTTCGCCGTCGGAGTGCAGCGAGTGGGATTGCAGGTCGAAGGTGGGAGGCACGGGTGGCTTACCCTACAGGTCGTCAGCGTCGTCGTAATCGATTTCAAGCGACGACTGCAGATGCTCCAGCACGCGCACCACGCGTAGGCCTGAGCGCCCGTCCGAGCGCGGCGTGGCGCCGGTGCGCAGGCACTCGATGAAGTGCTCGCACTCCACGCGCAGCGGCTCGACGTTGGGGATCTGCGGCGAGAAGATCGCGCCCGAGCGCGCGGTGTACTCCCCCCAAGACCGCGCGTCCTCGTCGAAGCCCTTGTCGTACAGCGTCAGCTTGCCCTCCAGCCGCATGTCGTCAAAGGTCGCCATCCGCCGCGCGCCGACGACGGTCAGACGCCGCTCCTTGTGGGGGTCGAGCCACGAGAGGTGCAGGTGCGCGACGGTCCCGGAGGGGAAGCGCAGGTAGCAGAAGACGACGTCCTCGACGCCCTCGCGCACGTAGGAGCGCCCGTGCGCAAAGAGCTCTTCGGGCTCCTCGTCGATCAGGTGCAGGAGCACCGACACGTCGTGCGCACCGAGGCTCCAAAGCGCGTTCTCGTCAGCACGCAGCACGCCGAGGTTGAGGCGGTTGCCGTACATGTAGCGCAGCTCCCCCAGCTCTCCCGCGTCGAGCAGCTCCTTCAGGCGTACGACAGCGGGGTGGTACTCCAGCAGGTGGCCCACCATCAGGGTGCGCTCCGCGCGCACGGCCGCGTCAACGGCACGCTGCGCGTCGAAGGCGATAGTGGCGAGCGGCTTCTCGACGAAGCAGTGCTTGCCGGCCTCCAGCACGCGCACCGCGAGCTCCGCGTGGGTCGGCACGGGCGTGGCGAGCACCACGGCGTCGAGCGCGGGGTCGCCCAGCAGCTCATCGAGGTCCCCCGTGACGCGCGCGCCGGGAAACTGCAGCGCCGCGCGCGTACGAGCCTGCTCAGAGGGGTCGCACAGCCAGCGCAGCTCACAGCCGGGGATCGCGGCGAAGTTGCGCGCGAGGTTCGGCCCCCAGTAGCCGAGGCCAGCGACACCAACACGGATCAGGGGTTGAGTAGAGGTGTTCATAGGGGATCATCCACGCGGGCCAGTTGTCCCCTCAGGCGCGTGGGCGGTGGGCCTCCTACCCACCGTCGAAAGTGCCTGCACGCACCGCTCGGCGGCGTGCCCGTCCCCATACAGCTGCGGTCGCTCCGCCGGCGGCGTCCGCCCCAGCGCGGCGAGCGCGGCGGCGGGGTCGAGGTCAACGAGCGTGTTCCAGCCCGCCTGCACGGTCTCGACCCACTCGGTGGTGGCACGCAGCGTGATGCAGGGCACCCCGGCAAGGTACGCCTCCTTGGGGACGCCTCCGGAGTCGGTAAGCACCGCGCGGGCGTTGCACAGCAGCGTGGCTAGCTCGGCGTACCCGAGCGGCTCGGTGACGCGCAGGCCATCGACCTGTTCGAGCTCCCCCAGCAGACCCGTCGCGCGCAGGCGCTCGCGCGTGCGGGGGTGCAGCGGGAAGATCACCGGCGCGGGCAAGGCCCGCACGAGCTCCACGAGCGCGCGCAGGCGCTCCGGCGGATCGACGTTGCCGGCGCGGTGCGCGGTGAGCAGCAGGTAGGCGCCCACCTGCACGCCGTAGTGCTCCAGCACGCGCGTGTCCGCGCGCGCGCGCGGCTGCAGGCGCAGCGCGAGGTCCACCATCACGTCGCCCACCACCTCGACGCGCCCCGCGACCGACTCCGCGCGCAGGTTCTCCGCCGCGGTCTCCGACACGCACAGCAGCAGCTCCGAGAGGTGGTCGACGAGCACGCGGTTGCGCTCCTCGGGCATCGTGCGGTCGAAGGAGCGCATCCCGGCCTCCACGTGCGCCACCGGGACGCCGGCCCCCGCGGCGGCGAGCGCGCCGGCGAGCGTGGAGTTGGTGTCGCCGTAGACGAGCACCGCGTCGGGGCGCTCCTGCGCCAGCGCGGGCTCCAGCGCGGCGAGCATCCGCGCGAGCTGGGAGGTGTTGGAGCCCCCCGCGATCTCCAGCTCGCGATCGGGGCGGGCGAGGCTCAGCTCGCGAAAGAACACTTCCGAGAGCGAGTCGTCGTGGTGCTGGCCGGTGTGCACCAGCAGCTCCTCATGCGCAGCGCGCAGCGGGCCGGAGACCGCGGCGGCCTTGATGAACTGTGGGCGGTTGCCCACTACGGTGAGGATCTTCATTGGCGCAACCTGGGTTGACGATGTGGGGGGTGGTCGGGACGGGGGCCTGACCCCCTCCCGCTGCACTGGGTGAGGACCTTCACGGAAGTTGTCCAGTGGCGGGAGGCCGCTCCTTGGGAGCGCTCTCTTGGAGGTAGTCGGCGATCCAGTCTCGGTAGGGCCCGATGAAGTCGCGGGCCGCCTGCTGGATGAGGAGGGCGGCTCTGTGCACGTCTCCGGCGTTGACTCTGAGGTAGCTGTGCTCGATCGCCGAGCGTGCCTTCTGGGCTCGCGCAAGCCGCCGGCAGAGCGAGGCGTCGATGACCTCGGCATCTCGTAGGGCTTCAAAGGACTGTTGGGCCGCCGATCCATCGGCTCGCATTGGTGGACAGCGCAGCTGGGCGAGCTTTACGCCCGCGTCGGCCAGATCCGCGACGTAGTTGTGAACCCGTCCCACGGCTCGCTCGACAGCCTGCACGCGGTTGTAGGCCTCCATGTCGCTCAGGGTGTCGAAGGCCTCTTTGAAGAGTCCCCGGTCGAAGTCCTCGCCGAACATCGCCATGGCGGTCTCGAGTGCAGCGTACTGGCGAGGGAAGTCCTCGAGGTGGCGGACAACGTTCTCTCGCCAGCGTCTGAGCTCAACCTTGCGTGGCTGTGAGCCGGTCACGCGCGGGCGCTCAGAAGGCGGTCGATACCCGCGAGAGCGTCCTGAGTGCGTGTCGTCTGCCGGTGGTGAGCCTGGCGGCGGAGCTTGGTCTCACGGGCGAGCAGCTCCGGCCACAGCCCGTCTCGATCGACGAGCACGCGCCCTTCTGTCACGATGTCGAGGAGGAACGACGGTTCGCTCTCCGCATCCTCGCGCCGCACGACATCGGTGCGGCGACTCGTGATCCCCGTTAGCTTCGAGCTCAAATCGACGACACGCTCCAGGCTGGGGTCGCACAGGTCAACGAGCACATCGAGGTCGCTTGCCGCACTGTCCGAGCCCCTCGCTGCGGAGCCGAACAGCACGGCAAGACGCACGTTTCGCTCGGTGCGCAGCGCGGCCCTCAGAGCCGCCAGCGTCGGCCACGAGCGCCTTATGTACCGGCGCTCGGCAAATGGAAGATGCAGGGTCCTCTGGGTTGGCCTAGTTGCGCGCAACGTTCCCTGATGCGCAGCCCTACGCAGCGTACGCTCGCTCACGCCCACTTCTTCGCTCAGTGCCGCGAGCTCGGTCATGCGTCCAATGTAGCGAGTCTATGTGTCCGCTATCCGGGCCGCGCCGACCACCGAAGTCGACCAGTCAATCACCGAGGTGGGCCGCACGACGTGGCGGTTCAGGCCGAGCTCCTTGGGCTCCACGCCGAGCGCGAGGCCGACGAGCTGGGGGAGGTGCAGAACCGGCATCTGCAGCTCGCGGCCCACGACGCCTTCGGCGAGGGGCTGCTGGAGGTCGAGGTTGAGGTGGCAGAGTGGGCAGGGGGTCACCAGGCAGTCGGCGTCGGCGTCCACGGCATCGCCGAGGTGGCGCCCGGCCTGCTTGAGGGAGGCCTCCTTGTTCATCGTGACGATCGGCCAGCCGCAGCACTTGCGCATCCCGGCGTACTCGATCACGGTGCCGCCGAGCGCCTCGATAACGCGCTCGAGGTAGTGGTCGCGGGGGTGCTCGGCGTCGATCCCGAGGCGCTTGCGGGGGCGCACGATGTAGCAGCCGTAGAAGGGTCCCACCCTGAGGTTGGTGAGCGGCCGCCGCACGCGCGAGCGCAGCTCCTCTAGGCCGAGCTCCTCGACGAGCAGCCACAGGAAGTTCTTGTTGGTGAGGCCCTTCTCGTAAGCGAGCCCCTCGGGGGCGAGCGTGCGGTTGACGTGGGCGCGGTACTCGGCGCTCGCGTCCAGGCGCTCCTGGCACTCGCCCTGGGCGCCCTGGCAGGTGGAGCAGATGTTCATCATCAGCTCCGCGCCCTGCACCTGCTGGGCGAGCGCGAAGGTGCGCGCGTTGAGCGTGTCGGCGAGCTCTTGGTTGTGCTCGGCGATCACGCCGCAGCCGGTGCAGCTGGCGCGGTCGAGCTCCACGAGCTCGATGTCGAGCAGCGGCGCGACGCGCGCCATCGAGCCGTGCAGCTCGGGAGTGAAGCCGCGGCTCACGCAGCCCGGCCAGTAGGCGACCTTCATCGACTTGTGCTCCCTTCCCCGGCTGCCGCCGGATCGCCGTCGCCCGCGTCCTCGCCTGCGGTCACGCCGACCGGCGAGCGCTCGTCCTCGTCCTCGCCGGAGACGTACAGGTTGAGCTCGTAGCGCTCCGGGCGACTCTCGACGGTCTGGTAGATGCGCTGCACCGCCTTCAGGTCGGCGCTCGGGAGCTTGTGACCGAGCATCGCCTGCTTGATGCCGACTTTGCCGCGCAGGATGCCCCGTAGCGCCGCAGGCAATGAAGCGAGCAGCTCTTTGCCGGCCGCCGGGTGAAACTTGCCGAACCACGAGTTGCCGCCGTAGGAGCGCGGCAGCACCTCGGCCTCGTGCAGCAGGCCGTAGTCGCGCACGAGCGTGGTCAGCGCCGCCTCGTGGCGCTCGCCGTTGTTGGCGTCGACGATGTGCTGATCGGAGGTGGCGATGCGGCGCAGGCGCATGATCTGGCCCATCGGGTTGACGTCCTTGGGGCAGGCCTCCACGCACTTGAAGCAGTGCGTGCAGTCGAAGATCCCCTGCGGGTCCTCAGAGAGGTCCACGAGGCGCTCGCGCTGGCGGTCGTCGCGGGGGTCGCCGACGAAGCGGTACGCCTTCGCGAGGGCCGCGGGGCCGATGAAGCCGGGGTCGACCTCCATCGCCAGACAGTCCGACACGCACGCCCCGCACTGGATGCACGCCATCGACTGGGTGACGTCGACCATGCTCTCTTTCGGCACCACGTACTCGCGCTCGGGCACCGGCTGCTTGGCGAGCAGCCACGGGGTGACGCGCTGGATCTTCTTCCAGTGCACCGCGTCCATGTCCACGATCAGATCCTTGATCACCGGCATGTTGCCCATCGGCTCGATCTCGATCGTCACGCCGTCCTTGGCGGAGGCACGCGCGGCATCGAGGTGGGTGTGGCAAGCGAGGCCCGGTTCGCCGTTGACGCGCACCCCGCAGGAGCCGCAGATCGCCGCGCGGCAGGAGCAGCGAATCCCGATCGAGCCGTCGAAGCGCGCCTTCGCCTGGAGGATGCCCTCGAGCACCGAACGGTGGGGCTCGAGCTCGATCGTGTGCTCGTCCCAGTAGGGCGCCTCGCCGGACTCTGGGTCGTAGCGGCGCACCCTCAGCTTGAACTCCTCCGGCGGGCGGTGTGCTTCAGCCATCAGGGGGTCGCCTCCTTGGGGTGGTGAAGCGGCTTGCCGGTCATCAGTACTTGCGCTCCTCGGGCTGCCACTGGGTGATCGTGACCGGGGAATAACTGACCTCAGGGGTGCCGTCGGCGCCGAGCGAAATGTCGATGTGCTTGAGCCACTCCTCGTCGTTGCGCTCCGGAAAGTCGGTGCGGAACTGTGCGCCGCGTGACTCCTTGCGCTCGATCGCGGCGACGACGGTCGCCTCGGCGCAGTCGAGCATGTAGCCGAGCTCGAGCGCGCCGAGCACGTCCTGGTTGAAGACCGTGCCGCGGTCATCGACGTAGGCGCTCTTGGCCTCCTCCTGCAGGCGCCCCACGACCTCGTGGGCTTGCTCCAAGCCCGCCTGGTCGCGGTACACGGCGACGTGTTGGTTCATCGTCTCGCCGAGCTCCCGCTTGATCTCCGAGATACGCCGTCCGGAGCGATCGCGCGCGAGGATCGCGTCGATCGTCGCGACGTCGTCGCGCAGCTGACCGTTCGAAGCGGTCGGCATCGCCATGCTCCGCGCGCGCGCCGCGGCGTGTTCGCCGGCGCGGCGGCCGAAGATCAGCGTGTCCAGCAGCGAGTTGGCGCCGAGGCGGTTGCCGCCGTGCACCGACACGCAGGCCACCTCACCCGCGGCGTACAGCCCCTCGATCGGTGTGGCGCCGTTGACGTCGGTCTTCACCCCGCCCATGATGTAGTGCTGGCCGGGGCGGATCATGATCGGTTCGCGCGTGATGTCCACGCCGGCGAAGTCCTTGCCGATGTTGACGATCTCGCGCAGCGCCTCCAGGGTGCGCTTGCGCGGGACCTTCGTGATGTCGAGCCAAATGCCCGAGCCGTCGGGGCCGACGCCGCGGCCCTCGAGGATCTCGGTCTGCTCGGCGCGTGAGACCACGTCGCGCGAGGCGAGGTCCAGCTTGTTGGGGGCGTAGCGCTCCATGAAGCGCTCGCCCTCGGAGTTCAGCAGCACGGCGCCCTCGCCGCGCGCGCCCTCGGTGATCAGCAGGCCGTTCTCGACGAGCGTGGTGGGGTGGTACTGGACCATCTCCATGTCCATCAGCGGGGCGCCGATGCGGTAGGCCTGCGCGATCCCGTCGCCGGTGACGATCAGGGCGTTGGTGGTCGGGCTGTACACCTGTCCGGCGCCGCCGCAGGCGAGGATCGTGTTCTTGGCCTGGAAGACCTCCATGCGCCCCGAGCGCACCTCGCGCGCGATCACCCCGCAGCAGCGGCCCTCGTCGTCGCGCAGCAGCGAGGTGACGAACCACTCCTCGTAGCGCTCGACCGTTTCGTGGTGACGCATCAGCTGCTCGTAGAGCACGTGCAGGATCGCCTGGCCGGTGATGTCGGCGACGTAGGCGGTGCGCTTCATCGAGGCGCCCCCGAACGCGCGCAGGTCGAGCAGGCCCTGCTCGTTACGGTGGAAGGTGACGCCGATGTGCTCCAGGTGCATGACCTCCTGCGGAGCCTCCGAGCACATGATCTCGATCGCGTCCTGGTCGCCGAGGAAGTCCGAGCCCTTGACGGTGTCGTAGGCGTGCGAGTGCCAGTCATCCTCGACGCTGATCGCCGCGTTGATCCCGCCGGCGGCGGCCACCGAGTGCGAGCGCACGGGGTGGACCTTGCTGACGATCGCCACGCTCGCCCCGCCTTGCGCGGCGGCGAGCGCGGCGCGCTGGCCGGCGAGACCTGCGCCGATGATCAAGACGTCGTGTGCGGGCATGGACGGCCGGGGACTTTATACGCCAGCGGCCGGCCGCAGCGCCTGGCGGATCTGCGCGACGGTCACGACGCCGCGCAGGACGCCGTCGGCGTCCACGGCGACCATCGCCCCGAGGCGCCCGAGCCCTTCGGAGCGCAGCAGCAACTCCAGCGGTTGGTCCTGCTCGATGCGGATCGCCAGGTTCTCCTCCAGCACGTCGCTCACGGGCAGCGCGGGCCGGCCGGCGGCGATCTCGGCGTCCACGCGTTCGGAGCGCACCACCCCGAGGAAGTGGCGGGCGGGGTCGACGACCGCGAACCAGGGCCAGCGGTAGCGCAGGAAGAAGTGCTCCTGGGCGTCGAGCAGCCCGGTCTCGGCGGGAATCGTGACCGGCTCCCGGTCCATCACGTCGGCCACCTTGAGCCGTTGGATACGCTGGTTGACGGTCCCCTGCAGGACCGCTCCGGTGGCGCTCTGGTAGACGAACAGCCCCACGAACGCCAGCCACACGCCGCTGATGTCCTGCAGCGCCACCAGCACGCCGAGGCCCACCGCGCCGAGCAGCACCCCGAAGCCCTGGCCCATGCGCCCCACGGCGCGCGTCGCGCGGTTGCGATCCCCGGTGCGCCACCACAACAGCGCGTGCACGATCTGGGCGCCGTCGAGCGGGAAGGCGGGGATCAGGTTAAGGAGCAGCACCAGCACGTTGAGCGAGGCCACCCATCCCAGCCACACCACCGCGGGGGTCGTCGCTCCCGCGCCGGTGCTGGTGGCGACCGCGAAGAAGTGGTGGTCGCTCGCCAGCGCTCCGAGCGCGACGCAGACCAGTGCCACCGCGAGGGTCACGAGCGGCCCGGCGGCGGCTACCCGCAGCTCCACCTCCGCACGGGGCATCGGGCCGGTGCGGGTGAGGCCGCCCAGCGCCCACAGCTCGATGCCCATCACGGGCACGCCGTTGCGGCGCGCCACCAGCGCGTGGCCGAGCTCGTGCAGGATCAGCGAGACGAAGAACGACAGCACGATCGCGACTGTCACCAGGTAGGCCGTGGTGGTCGAGCCTCCCAACTCTTCGTGGAGGGATGGCGTGAACAGCGCGATGATGAGACCGAGGATCAAGAACCAGCTGATCCCCACCCCGATCCGGATGCCGAAGATGCGCGCGAGCTGGAAGTTCCTGCGTACGAGCATGAGCTCATGGTAGGCGCCGAGCGGCCCGGTGCGGGTGTAACCGTGTCCTGCGGTGGTCGGGGCGTCTGATGTGTCGCGGGGCGCCGGTGGCGTGGCCCGCTGGGGACGTGCTCTAAACCTGCACGCGACCGCGCTCGATGATCGCCTCGAAGTCGGTGCCGGCGGGCAACGTGCCGTACTCGAGACCCGTGTCGCCCCCCAGGCGAGCGGCGCAGAAGGCGTCGGCCACGGCGGGCGCGCCAAAGCGCACCAGCAGCGAGCCCTGCAGCGCCAGGGCCATGCTCTCCACCACGCGCCGCGCGCGGGACTCAAGCGTGGCGGGGTCGGCGAACTGCCCTTCGAGCTTCATGAGGTGCGCATCGAGGCGCGCGTCGGCGCCCTTGGCCTCGCGCACCTCGTGCATGAAGACCTCCAGGGAGCGCGGGGTGCGCACCAGCGCGCGCAGCACGTCCAGGCTCATCACGTTGCCTGAGCCCTCCCAAATCGAGGCGAGCGGCGCCTCGCGGTAGAGGCGGGGCATCCCGGACTCCTCCACGTAGCCGTTGCCGCCGAGGCACTCCAGCGACTCGAAGGCGTGGTTGGGGGCGCGCTTGCACACCCAGTACTTGGCGACGGCGGTCGCCAGGCGCTTGAACAGGTGCGCGTCGCTCAACTCCTCGCTGCCGGCGCCGGACTCGGCTCCAGCCTCGTCATAGGCGCGCGCCAAGCGCATCGCGAGCATCGTCGCGGCCTCCGACTCCAGGCACAGGTCGGCGAGCACGTTGCGCATCAGCGGCTGGTCGATCAGCAGCTTGCCGAAGGCGGAGCGGTGGGCGGCGTGGTGGGTGGCGGCCACGACCCCGGCGCGCATCCCTGCGGCGCAGCCGATCACACAGTCCAGGCGCGTGTGGCCGACCATCTCGATGATCGTCGGCACGCCGCGCCCGGGCTCGCCGAGCATCCGCGCCCACGCGCTGCGGAACTCGACCTCCGAGGAGGCGTTGGAGTGGTTGCCGAGCTTGTCCTTCAGGCGCTGGATGTGGAAGGCGTTGCGCGAGCCGTCGGGCAGGACGCGGGGCAGCAAAAAGCAAGACAGACCGTCGTCGGTCTGGGCGAGCACGAGGAAGACGTCGGACATCGGCGCCGAGCAGAACCACTTGTGGCCGGTGATCTCATACTCGGCTCCGGCCCCCCCACCGTTCAGGGGACGCGCGACTGTCGTGTTGGCACGCACGTCGGAGCCGCCCTGCTTCTCGGTCATCGCCATGCCGGCGATCGCCGCGCCCTTCTCGGTGGCCGGCACGAGGCGCGGGTCGTACGTGGTGGCGGTCACGAGCGGCTCCCACTCCGCCGCGAGCGCGGGGGTGGTGCGCAGCGCGGGGACCACCGCGAAGGTCATCGTGATCGGGCACGCGAAGCCCGCCTCGGCCTGCATCGCGGTCATGTACAGGCCCGCGCGGGCCACGTGCGCAGCGGGCTGTGAGGAGGTCCACGGCAGCGAGTGCAGCTCGTTCTCCACGCCCATCTTCATCAGGTTGTGCCACGCGGGGTGGAACTCGACCTCGTCGATGCGGTGCCCGTAGCGGTCGTGCGTGCGCAGCACGGGCTTGTTCTCGTTGGCCAGTCGCCCCCACCACTGCTGAGGCTTGCCGCCGACGAACTGCCCCAGCGTGGCGGCGCGCTCTTTCGCCCACCCGCCGCCCTCGCGCTCCAGCGCCTCCACGAGCGGGAGGTTGCTGGAGAACACGTCCACTCCCTCAAGTGGCGGCGCCTGGTTGAAGACCTCGTGGGTCCGCCACCGCGCCTGCCCGCCGGCGTGCCTCGCAGCGGGCTGTGGCACTCCTCCCGGCGCCGCGTCTCCACCGGGCGAGCCGGAGCCGGCGGACTTGGGAACCGTTGTCGCCATCGCCCCCACAGAGTAGTGCGTATCGCACCCGTGAGGGACGCGCGGCCTGCGCGCGATAGCATCGCCGCCGCACAGGAGTCCTTTGCCTCGTCCACTTATCCGCCCCTCCTCCTCCCCCTTGACACTCCCCCACGCCGCCACTCCGACCCACGGACCCCGCACATGGCCAAGATTGAGGTGAAGCACCCCGTCGTCGAGCTCGACGGCGACGAGATGACCCGGATCATCTGGGCGTTCATCAAGGAGCAGCTGATCCTGCCCTACCTCGACGTGGAGCTCGAGTACTACGACCTCGGCATCGAGAGCCGTGACGCGACCGACGATCGAGTCACGGTGGAGGCGGCCGAAGCGATCAAGCGCCATGGCGTGGGCGTCAAGTGCGCGACGATCACGCCCGACGAGGCGCGGGTGGAGGAGTTTGGGCTGAAGGACATGTACCGCTCTCCCAACGGCACGATCCGCAACATCCTCGGCGGGGTGATCTTCCGTGAGCCGATCGTGATCGCCAACATCCCCCGTCTGGTGCCCGGCTGGCGCAAGCCGATCGTGATCGGCCGTCACGCCTTCGGCGACCAGTACCGCGCCACCGACATGGTCGTGCCCGGCGCTGGCAAGCTGACGCTCGCGTTCACCCCCGCCGACGGCTCGGAGCCGATCGAGCTCGACGTGTACGACTTCCCCGGCGGCGGCATCGCGCTGGCGATGTACAACCTCGACGACTCGATCCGCGACTTCGCGCGCGCCTCGCTGCGCTACGGCCTCGACCGTGGCTACCCCGTGTACATGTCCACCAAGAACACGATCCTCAAACGTTACGACGGGCGCTTCAAAGACATCTTCGCCGAGGTGTACGCCGCCGAGTTCAAGTCTGACTTCGAGGCCGCCGGCATCACCTACGAACACCGTCTGATCGACGACATGGTCGCCGCCTGCCTGAAGTGGGAAGGCGGTTACGTGTGGGCGTGCAAGAACTACGACGGCGACGTGCAGTCGGACACCGTCGCGCAGGGCTTCGGCTCGTTGGGGCTGATGACGAGCGTGCTGATGACCGCCGACGGTAAGACGGTCGAGGCGGAGGCCGCGCACGGCACGGTCACCCGTCACTACCGTCTGCACCAGCAGGGCCTGCCGACGTCCACCAACCCGATCGCCTCGATCTTCGCGTGGACGCGCGGGTTGCTCGCGCGCGGGCGGCTGGACGGGACCCCCGCGGTGAGCGCGTTCGCCGAGACGCTCGAGCGTGTCTGCGTCCAGACGGTCGAAAGCGGCAAGATGACCAAGGACCTCGCGCTGCTGATCGGCCCCGAGCAGCCGTGGCAGACCACGCAGGAGTTTCTCGGCTCGATCGATGAGAACCTGAAAAAGGAGATGGTTTTGTGAGCAATCCCGTAAGAGTCACCGTCACCGGCGCCGCCGGGCAGATCGGCTACAGCCTCGTCTTTCGCATCGCCTCCGGGCAGCTGCTTGGCCCCGAGCAGCCCGTGGACCTGCGACTGTTGGAGATCCCGCAGGCGATGGGGGCGCTGGAGGGAGTGGCGATGGAGCTCGTCGACTGCGCCTTCCCGCTGCTCGCCGGCCTCGACCTGCACGACCGCCCGGCGGACGCGTTCGACGGCACGAACGTCGCGCTGCTCGTCGGCTCGCGCCCGCGCACCAAGGGCATGGAGCGCGCCGAGCTGCTGAGTGCCAACGGCGAGATTTTCACGGTCCAGGGCAAGGCGCTGAACGCCGTCGCGGCCTCCGACGTGAAGGTGCTGGTGGTGGGCAACCCCGCCAACACCAACTGCCTGATCGCGATGTCGGGCGCGCCCGACATCCCCCGTGAGCGGTTCACGTCGATGATGCGACTCGACCACAACCGCGCGGTCGCGCAGCTCGCTGCCAAGCTCGAGGTGCCCGTCACCGAGATCTCCAACATGGGCGTGTGGGGCAACCACTCTCCCACGATGTACCCCGACCTGTTCCACGCCCACGTCGGCGGTCGCATCGCGGCCGGCGTCGCCGACGACCAGGCGTGGATCGAAGACGAGTTCCTGTCGGGCGTCGGCAAACGCGGCGCCGCGATCATCGAGGCGCGCGGCGCCTCCTCCGCGGCATCCGCCGCCTCCGCTGCGATCGACCACGTGCGCGATTGGGTGAGCGGCACCGGCGGAGGCTGGGTGTCGATGGGCGTGCCCTCCGACGGCTCCTACGGAATCGCCGAGGGCCTCATCTGCGGCTTCCCGTGCACCTGTGCGGGCGGGGAGTACTCGATCGTCCAGGGTCTCGAGCTCGACGATTTCTCCCGCGCCCGCATCGACGCAAGCGTCAAGGAGCTCCAGGAAGAGCGCCAGGCAGTGCAGGACCTGGGTCTGATTTGAGTCGGTTCAAAAACAGCCCCGGCGAGAGGTAGAACCTCGCCGGGGCTGTCGCCTAGCTATATGAGCTACCCCCCCTGACGGATGGATCGTCGTTCCTGGCAAGGACGCAGTGAGCGAAGTGTGCTTCGCACACGAGCGATCGAGGACGCAGCCAGGGGCGGCGAGACGCCGTCAGGTTAGCCTTTAGGGTGCCAGCCGCGCCCCTGCTTGACTACCTTGTTTTCCTCCTCGAGGGTGGGCAGCACGCGGTAGAGGTAGTTCTGCTTGATCCCCATGCGAGCGGCGAGCTCGGGGATGGTGATACCGGGCTGCGCCGTGACGAACGAGAGGGCCTGCGCCGCGCGCGTGCCGCTGCCTTTGCGACGGCCGGCTTTGCGCCGCGGGCCTCCGCGTCCGGCGGGCGCTGCCGCCGCCGCGGGGGCTGCGACAGCAGCACGGGCTTTTTTGGTTTTGGTTTTTGAGCCGCGGGGCCGGCCCGGTCCACGACGGCCGGGGACTTTGCGCGCGGCTTTGCGGGTGGCTTTGGGTGCGGCGGTCGTAGTGGCCGCGGCCGACACGCCCAAGCCGTCAAGCGCGGCGGCGGCGGCCTCCAAGCGCTCGTACTCCTCGATCAACGGCTTCAACTCCTTCAGTCGATCGGTGATCTCGCGTTGCTTCTCGTCAAGAAAGTCGGTCACGGTTCGAATCCTGTTCACTCGGATTGCGTGATTTGCATCACGTGGTTGTCGATCACCTTACAACAAACATCGGTCGTTGCACCGTCCCGCAAGCGCGCTGTCATCTTTAGAGGAAATCGGATGTGACGACAGACGGGAGACGCGACCGTCGTCATCGCCTGCGGCGAGCGGTACTCCCACCTTCGTATGTGATTCTCTCCCTCCGCTGAGAGCTTCTCAAGCGAGAGTGTCGCGATCGTCGGCGTCGCGGTCCTCCAGCAGCTTGCGCAGGCGCTCGATCGTGCGGCGGGCCTCCCGCTCCGGCATTCCACCTACCAGCGCGCGTGAGGCGAGCGCCCCCACCGGCCCGAGCGGGGGACGGAACTCATTGCGATAATCGAAGTGGGTGCCGCCCCGCTCTGGCCGCAGCGCGTATTCGGTGCGGGCGCGCGAGCGGGCCGGGCCGCGACCCTCCCACACAGCCAGCCTGCATGACTCGCACTCCACCAGACGCCAGTGAACGTCGAGACTTACGCCGCGCAAGTGGACCTGCTGCTCCATCTCATATCCCACCCGCGGAGGCCCGCCGTCGGCCCACCGGAGGGTGCGGTGAATCGTGACCCACTCGCCCAGGCGGTAGGGGTCCATCACCGTCTTCCACACCTCCTCTGGCGTGGCGGAGATGTGGTTGGAAAGGGTGACGAAGCTCATTGCGAGCCCGCCGCTCGGTGTGCCGACGCACCCAACGTCGACGCCCCCAACGTCGGCGCACCCAACGTCAGCGCACCCAACGTCGGCACCCCCAACGTCGCCGCACTCAAACAGCACACGGCGCCAACAGCCCTCATCGCGCGGCGAGCGGCTCGACCGCCTCCCACTCGCGCAACGCACACTCGACGGCGTCGTCGAAGGTGTGCAGCTCCACTCCCAGTAGCTCCTCAGCGTGGTCCACGGCGGGCAGCAGGTCTCCCTCCAGGCTCTCCATCAGCGGGAGGATCAACTCGGGATCCTCGCCTGTGAGCGCGGCCGCGAGGCGTGCGGTGAGCGGTGTCATCGTCAGCCCCAACCCCAGCGTCGGCCGGGAGAGCAGCAGCAGCTCGGCGATCCGCTGGAGCATCTCCTCGTAGGTGAGCGCCTCCGGTCCGCCGATGTCCAGTGAGCGTCCGGCCGCCGCGGGGAGGCGGGCGGCGGTGGCGAGCATCTCGGTCACGTCGCGCGCGTCGATTGGCTGTGTGTGAAACCTGCGCCACGCGGGCAGCGTGAGCACCGGCAGGCGCTCGACGAGTCGCACGAGCAGGCGAAACGAGCGCGAGCGCGCGCCGATCACGATCGAGGCGCGCAGCGCGACGGAGGCGGGGACGTGCTCGAACAGGATCTCCTGCACCTCGGCGCGGCTGGCCAGATGACGCGAGGCGTGTGCGGAGCGCGGCAGCGGGCCGCCGAGGTAGACGATCCGCTCCACCCCCGCGCGGCGGGCGTGCGCGGCGAAGGTGCTCGCTCCCAGGCGCTCGCGCTCTGCGAAGGGGCGCTGATGTGAGGCGCCCGCGGGCCGACTCTCCATCGAGTGGATCAGGTAGTAGGCGACCTCGACGTTCCGCAGTGCGCGCGTGAGCCCCTCACCGGTGAGGACGTCACCACGAACCACCTCGATCCCTGGGGCGCCGGCGAGTGTACCCCCCGCGCGCTGCGGGGCCCGTGTCAGGGCACGTAGGTCGTGTCCTTCGGCAAGCAGGGTGGGAGCGAGCATCGAGCCGACGAAGCCGCTGGCGCCGGTGAGGAGGATGCGCATCGATGCGCAATGATGACGTGCTTGTCACCGATCGATCTCAAAATTGCCTCGGAGGCGCCCTCCACATGCGATCTGGCGATCGTCGGCGGCGGGATCCTCGGGCTGGCGCTCGCCCGCGAGCTGACTCGCCGGCACCCGCGCCTGTCGGTGTGTGTGCTCGAGCGCGAGGCCGAGCTCGGCGCGCACCAGACCGGCCACAACTCCGGGGTGATCCACGCGGGGGTCTACTACCAGCCGGGGTCGCTGAAGGCGCGCCTGTGTGTGGAGGGCGCCCGCGAGCTGTACGAGTACTGCGCCGAGCACGAGATCCCGCACGAGGCGTGCGGGAAGTTGATTGTGGCCACCGAGCCCTCGGAGCTCGGGCGCCTGCAGGAGCTTGAGCGTCGGGGCCACGCCAACGGGGTCCCCGGGCTGCGGCGCGTGGATGGGAGGGGCATCCGCGAGATCGAGCCCCACGCACGCGGGATCGCCGGCCTGCACTCGCCCGCGACGGGGATCGTCGACTTCGCCGCGGTGGCCCGCTCCTACGCCCGCGACGCGCTCCACGCGGGCGCGCAGGTCGCGAGCGGCTGCGGCGTGCACAGCGTCCAGGCCGGTGCGCGGTCGCTGCGCCTGGAGCACGCGCGCGGCGCGACGGAGGCCACGCACGCGCTCTTCTGCGCGGGCGCGTGGTCGGATCGGCTGGCGGTGGCGGCGGGCGCGGACCCGGACCCGCGCATCGTCCCCTTCCGCGGCGCGTACCTGCGCCTGGAGCGCGAGCGCGGGCACCTGGTGCGCTCGCTGATCTACCCTGTGCCCGACCCCACGCTGCCCTTCCTGGGGGTCCACCTGACGCGCCACATCGACGGTGAGGTGCTGGTCGGCCCGACCGCCCTGCCGGTGCTCGCGCGCGACGCCTACCGGCTCGGTCGGGTGCGGCGCGAGGACGCGCTCGACACGTTGCGCTGGCCGGGCACCTGGCGCATGGTCGCGCGGTGGTGGCGTCCCGGGGCCACCGAGCTGCGCCACGCCGCTTCCAAGGCGGCGTTCGCGCGGGCCGCGGCTCGCTACGTGCCGGAGCTGCGCGCGGAGGATGTGCAGCCCGCTTTCGCCGGCGTGCGCGCGCAGGCGCTGGCGCGCGACGGGCGGCTGGTGGACGACTTCGCGTTCTCCGCCACCGAGCGGGCGCTGCATGTGCGCAACGCGCCCTCGCCGGCGGCCACCTCTTCGCTGGCGATCGCCCGCTACGTCGCCGACCGCGCCGGCGAGGCGTTCGAGCTCTCACAGTGATGCCCAAACCGTCGTAAATTGCGGCGTATACAGAGGATTGTCACCGGAAAGTGACATGGCGCCGGCTCTTTGCGGGTAGAAAAACATTTCCCCTGCGATTTGCGGGAACGCTGCTTGAGTGGATCGTCGGCAGGTGCTTTGATCCCTGCCGTCGTGTCCATCCCGCCCGCAGAGTCGAGCGGACGAGCAAGCCACATGGGGAGCGATCTTGGCGCAGCGAAAGGGCGGGCGAGCCGTCCGCAAGGTGACGTGCGATGAATGCTACTTCCGGCGCAACTTGCTCTGCGCGCTGCAAGAGCCCGAGCCGTGTGCGACCTTCCGCCCTAACGAGGCGCAGCTCGAGCCGCCCCAGCAGTTGCGCTTGGTCTTCCGCCAAGAGCGGCGTACCCGCGCCGCATGGGCCTTCCCGACCGCGCAGGAACAAGCCGCTCTGCACGCTTAGAGAGGTATATTGGGGGACCCGGCAAAAAGCTCTCAGTAGAGGCGGTGGCCCGCATGGCGGCAAAGGACAGCATCGGCAAGGCTTCGGCGGCGGCTCGCGCCGCGCAGAGCAACCAGTACGTCAAGCGCATCCTTGAGGACGAGGAGCTGCGCGCCAACCTGCTCGCCGCTTATACGGCCGCGCGCAGCGCGTATGGGCGGGTCGGCAACGGCAAGCCCCCAACCAAGGCGCTGTTCGAGGACCGCAAGCTCCAGCGCGAGCTGCTCGAGGCGGCGGTGGCGCTGCGCGAGGCGTCGAACGCCCTCAAAGAGCCCCCTCGGCGCGAGCGCAAGCGCCGCGGCGGACTGGGCCGTACGCTGCTGCTGGCGCTCGTCGCGGGCGTGCTCGCGCTGGCGCTCAGCGAGAGCCTGCGCTCGAAGGCGCTCGACATGCTGTTCGGGGCCGAAGAGGAGTTCGACTACAGCTCAACCACAATGCCGGCACAGGAGGCCCCGAGCTCGGTGGGCGCCTCCGCCTCCTGAGCGTCACGAGGAGCCGGCGGCGCGCTAATGACTGTGGCTTCCGTCGTCGAGAGCGACCCGAGGAGCAGGGCCACAAGGTCGCTCTCGGGCGAGCGCGCACAGCGCATCGTCGAGGCGATGCGGCGCAGCGTCGCCCAGCACGGGACCGCGGGCTCGACGTTCGAGCGTGTCGCCCGCGAGGCGGGCGTGTCCCGGGGCCTGTTGCACTACTACTTCGGCACCAAGGAGCGGCTGCTCGCGGAGGCGGTGCGGCGCGACTGCCAGCTGCGCTTGGAGCGCCTGGAGCAGCAACTCGTGGGAGCGCAGACGGCGGAGGACTTCATCGGCCTGCTGGCCAAGCACCTGCAGGACGTAATCCGCGAGGACCCCGACTTCGTGACGCTCCTGTTCGAGCTCTTCACGCTCTCGCGGCGCAACGCCGACATCGCGGTGGAGTACGCCAACCTGATGCGCACCATGCGCGAACAGGTCGCCGGGATGCTGACCTTGGCTCAGGAAGAGGGGGTGCTGCGCCTGCACGCAGAGCCGGAGGCGGTCGCCGAGATCCTCTTCTCGCTTGGGGACGGGTTCGCCCTACGGATGCTCACCGAGCCCGATCGCGACTTCACCGCGACGATGGGCGCCGGCATCGCGTGCGCGCGAGCGCTATTGGCCGATTGAGCCTGCCTTCTCCTTCTCTTCTGCGCCTGGCACTCCTATAATGTGAGTGCCAATGCCGATCTACGAGTACCGCCGCCCAGACGGGAGCACCTTCGAGATGCTCCAGTCCTTCTCCGACGAGGCCCTCACTCGCGACCCCGAAAGCGGCGTGAAGGTGCAGCGCGTGCTGCACGCCCCCGCGGTGCACTTCAAGGGCAAAGGCTTCTACAACACCGACTACGGCACCCGCAAGCGCCAACGCGAGAACGCGGCCGCCGCGGACTCCTCCTCCGATTCCCCCTCTGACTCGACCTCCTCCAAAGACTCATCCTCCAGCGCGGAGACGGGCTCCTCCTCCAACGGCAAGGGCTCATCCTCCGAGAGCAAGTCGAAGGCCGAGAAGGGCGCCTCCGCCAAGAAGTCCGAGCCCCTCGCGGCGAAGAGCTGACGCCGCGGGGTCACCCCGCCATGAACTGCGCGACGTCGGCGCGGAGTGCGGCTTCTGAGATCGTCAGGCCTTCTTCGCCGGTGGGCAGCGTGATGTGACCCGTCGGCAGGAGCACGCGCGTGGGCGGCGTGCCCGTGACGGCCAGTGCAGCGAACATCCCCAACAGTTCGGTGCCGCTCATGTCCGAGATGATCGCCGGCGGGGCGTGCCAGGCGATCCACGGCAGGCGGAAGAAGCTCGACGGCGAGAGCAGCTGACTCTTCATGTCGGTGAACAGGGCCTGTTGGTGCTCCTCGCGCTGGATGTCCGTCTCGGCGGGCGCGCACAGGTTCTCGCGCGTGCGCGCCAGCGCGAGCGCTTCGCGGCCGTCGAGGTGGTGGGTGCCGGCGGGCAGGCGCAGCGTGAAGCCGCCCCGGCTGGAGCCGCCGTCGAGGTTGGAGACGATGCAGCCGCCGGTGTAGGTGACGCCGCCCATCGCGTCGATCAGTTGCGGGAAGTTTTCGAAGTCGACTTCGACCACGTGGTTGACGGGGATGTCAAGCCAGCGTTTGATCACCGACACCGACTCCGCCGGGCCGCCGTACTCGTGGGCGGCGTTGATCTTCTGCAGGCCGTGGCCGGGGATTTCGACCACCGTGTCGCGCGGGATCGACAGCCGCGCCGCGTGCCCGCCGCCGGTGCGGATCAGCATGATCGTGTCGGAGCGCCCGAAGCCGGTCGTTTCGGCCCCCGGTTCCTTGCTGTCCTTTTCGCGGCGGTCGGAGCCGAGCACGAGGATGTTGTCGGCCGACGCAAGCGGGTAGCCGGCCGGGTCGAGCACGCCCGCGACGTTCGACGGCAGCGGGGTGCGCTCGAAGTGCGAGCTGAGCAGGAACAGCACGAGCGAGAGCACGAGCCAGCCGACGATCAGCGCGAGCAGGCCGAGCACGATGCGTTTGGGCGTGAGCCGCCGCCAGCGTGACGGGGTACGCGGGGCCCTGCCCGGGGGCCGGGTCGAGTCCAGCAGCGTCCCCGCGCCGCCGCCATCGTCTCCGGGGCTTGGCAGCACCCTGCGACGGGCGCGGTAGCGGGTGTAGTGGGGCTCATCCGCGGATGGGGGGCCCCCAGAGGCGCCGGATTCCCGCCGGGGTGCGGGCGGGCGGCGTGGACGGCGTGGGGGCACGGGCGTCGGTTGGTCGCTTGAGTCTTTGTCTGCCGCCATCGACGCCTATATTGGCCGAATGCCGGGCGAGGACGCGCACCCTGGGCGGGCGCCTGCAAACGGGCGGCTGATGGTGTGCCCCACGCCGATCGGCAACCTCGAGGACGTGACGCTGCGCGTGCTGCGAACGTTACGCGAGGCCGACGTGCTCGCCTGCGAGGACACACGCCACACGCGCGTGTTGCTGCACCGCCACGGGATCGAGCCGCGGGAGCTCGTCAGCTACCACGAGCACAACGAACGCGCGCGCTCCGCGGGATTGGTAGAGCGGATGCGCGCGGGAGCGAGGGTGGCGCTCGTCAGCGACGCGGGAATGCCGGTGGTGTCGGACCCGGGCTTTGTGCTGGTGCGCGAGTGCCTGGCGGCCGGCGTCGCGGTCGAGGTGCTGCCGGGGCCCAGCGCGGTGCCGGTCGCCGTGGTCGCCTCCGGACTGCCTGCGGCCCAGTGGCGCTTCGTCGGCTTCCTGCCCCGCAAGCGCGGCCAGCGCGAACGCCTGCTGGCGGAGGCCACCGAGACGCTCGTGGCGTTCGAATCACCCCGGCGGCTGCCCGTCACGCTCGAGCTGCTCGCGCTGGCCGATCCGCAGCGTCCCGTGGCGGTGTGCCGCGAGCTGACCAAGCTCCACGAGGAAGTCGCGCGCGGGACCGCGGCCGCGCTCGCGGAGCGCTACCGCGAGCGCCCGCCCAAGGGAGAGGTCGTGCTGGTGGTGGGACCCCGTGAGTCAGTTGGGGGAGGGCAGGCCCTCCCCCAGGGCCCCCTCCCGAGGAAAACGCCTCACAACATCACGAGTGCTCGCTACCAACAAAGGGGCACGCTCCGTGAGGAGCCTTCAGAGCCCTGAGTTTCCATGTGACGGGGATCGACTGAAACGTCGAGGGGAGCCAGTAGCCTGGGCGGGCATGTCGTCCTTTTACGTAACGACGCCGATCTACTACGTCAACGCGGCCCCCCACCTGGGCCACGCGTACACGACGATCGCCGCGGACGTGCTGGCGCGCCACCACCGCCAGCGCGGCGAGCGGGTGTTCTTCCTGACGGGCACCGACGAGCACGGCGAGCCGGTGGCCGACGCCGCCCACGCGCAGGGCATCGAGCCCCAGCAGCTCGCGGACCGCAACGCCGAGCGCTTCCGCGCGCTGGCCCCGCGCCTGGGGGCGAGCAACGACTTCTTCATCCGCACCACCGACCCGCAGCACGAAGCGAAGGTGCAGGAGGTCCTTACGCGCGTGCGCGAGCACGGGTGGGTGTACGAGGGGACCTACGAAGGGTGGTACTGCCCGCGGTGCGCGGACTTCAAGGCGGACAACGAGATCGAGGAGGGCAATCACTGCCCGATCCATCACATCGAGCTCGTGCGCGAACAGGAGGAGAACTACTTCTTCAAGCTGAGCGCCTTCCAGGAGCGGCTGGAGGCACTGTACGCCGAGCGCGAGGACTTCGTCGCCCCGCGCAGCCGCTACAACGAGGCGCTTGCGTTCATCCGCTCGGGCCTGCGCGACGTGCCGCTCACGCGCCACAAGCTCACGTGGGGGGTGCCGGTGCCGTGGGACCCCGAGCACGTGTTCTACGTGTGGTTCGACGCGCTGCTCAACTACTACACGGCGCTCACGTATGCGCCCGTGCCAGCGGGCGTGCCGGCGGGCGGAGCGGGCGTGCCGGCGGGCGGAGCGGACGCAGCGGCGGATTCGGATCCCGCCCCGGGTGGGTGGGATGCAAGTCTCGCCCCCGCTACCGACGCGCGCACCGACCTCCTGTCCACGTTTTGGCCGCCCGACTACCACCTGATCGCGAAGGACATCCTGCGCTTCCACGCGGTGTACTGGCCGGCGCTGTTGATGGCCGCCGGGCTGGAGCTGCCCCGCCGGATGTTCGTGCACGGGTACCTGCTGATGGAGGGCGAGAAGATGAGCAAGTCGTTGGGCAACGTGCTCGACCCGTTCGCGGTGATCGAGCGCTTCGGGGCCGACGCGCTGCGCTTTTACCTACTGCGCGACGTCCCCTTCGGCCAGGACGGCTCGGTCTCCACGACCGCCTTCGAGCAGCGCTACGAGAGCGAGCTCGCCAACGAGTACGGCAACCTCGCCAGCCGCACCCTGGCGATGGTGCGCCGCTACCGCGACGGGGTGCTGCCCGCGGCCGAGCTGGACAGTGAGCTGGCGGGCGACTTCGAGGGCCTCGCCGAGCGGGTGTGCGCCCTGCTCGACCGCGCGGAGCTGACGCAGGCGCTCGAGGAGATCTGGCAGCGGGTGCGGCGCCTGAACCGCTACGTGGAGGAGCGCGCGCCGTGGACGCTAGCCAAGGACGAGCAGCGGGCGGGGGAGTTGGATGGAGTGCTCGCTTCGCTCGCCGCGGGCGTACGCGTGGTGAGCCTGCTGCTTGTGCCCTACCTACCGGCGAGCACAGAGAGGCTGCTGGATGCGCTCGGCGTGGAGGACCGCACGCTCGCCGGCGCGAGTTTTGGAGCCCGCCCACTCGCCCGCCCCCCCACGGGCCTCTCCGCCCCGGTTGGCCCCGTCGGCGAGCTCGAACCCCTGTTCCCCAAGCCATGAGCGCAGCTCGTGCACACCGAGAATCGTCGTGACCACGGCGTGTGAAGCATCTGTGGGAAGAGCACGACCGGGCGGGTCGGATATGTGGGGAGGCGACCGCGCGCAGCTCACGCGGGGTAGACCTCGCACAGCGCTCTCGTCCGGGGCACTGCGCGACCCCGGCCCAAATCCAAAAAAGAACAACCGCGAACCCACTCGACGATGATCGACAGCCACACCCATGAACCCACTCGACGATGATCGACAGCCACACCCATGAACCCACTCGACGATGATCGACAGCCACACCCACCTCGACCTCTGTGAGCCACCCAACACGGAGCTCGTCGCGGCGGCGGAGCGCGCGGGCGTGACGCGCATCCTCACGGTGGGCACCGACGGGGCCTCCTGCCGCGCGGCGCTGGCGGCGGCGGAGGCGTTCCCGCAGGTGTACGCGGCGATCGGCCGCCACCCTAACTACGCGACCGGCTTCGACGACGCCGATCTCGCCGAGCTGCGCGCGCTCGCGGCGCACCCGCGGTGCGTGGCGGTCGGCGAGACGGGCCTCGACTACTACCGCGACTACGCCCCCCGCGCCGACCAGGAGCGCGCGTTCTCCGCGCAGATCGCGCTCGCGCGCGAGACGGGCAAGCCGCTCGTGATCCACACGCGCGCCGCCGAAGAGGACACGCTCGCGCAGCTCGCCGCGCAGGCGCAGGGGGTGAGCGTGGTGATGCACTGCTTCTCGATGCCCGCGCACCTCGACGAGTGCCTGCAGCGCGGCTACGCGATCTCCTTCGCGGGCAACGTGACGTACAAAAGCGCCGCCGACCTCGCGCAGGCCGCGCGGCGGGTGCCGCCGGAGCGCCTGTTGGTGGAGACCGACGCCCCCTACCTCACCCCCCAGCCGGTGCGCAAGCACCCCAACCAGTCCGCGTTCGTGGCCCATACCGCCGCCTTCCTCGCCGAGTTGCGCGGGGTCACGGTGGACGAGGTGGGCGCCGCTGTGGAGGGGACCGCGGCGCGCGTCTTCGGATGGTGAGGGGCGCGGGCACCGTGCAGGAGCACCCCCCGCCCGAGGCAGCCGGGGGGCCGTCGCCGAACCCGCCCCACGCTTCCACAGGCCCGCCCGAGGCAGCCGGGGG
This sequence comes from uncultured Solirubrobacterales bacterium, assembly GCA_963715925.1. Taxonomy (GTDB): domain Bacteria; phylum Actinomycetota; class Thermoleophilia; order Solirubrobacterales; family Solirubrobacteraceae; genus Palsa-744. The sequence continues at coordinate 2,057,336 of OY970282.1, forward strand.
GCCGTCGTCGAGCCCGCCTCACGCTTCCACGGGCCCCACCCAGCCCAGCCTGCGCCGGATGCGCCAGTTCGGGGTGCGCCCCGACCGCGAGAAGGGGCAGAACTTCCTGGTCGACTCCAACATCCTCGGGGTGATCGGCCGCCTCGCAGAGCTCTCCGGCGCGGACGTCGTACTCGAGGTCGGCGGGGGGTTGGGGGTGCTCTCCGAGTACCTTGCCGAGCGCGTCGCGCACGTGCACGTGGTCGAGCTCGACGAGCGGCTGCGCGAGGCCCTCCATGACGCCGTGGCGCCCTTTGCGAACGTCACGCTGCACTGGGCCGACGCAATGGTGGTGGACCTCGCGGGGATGCGCCCCGCGCCCACGAAGGTCGTCGCCAACCTCCCTTACGGCGTCGCCGCCGGTGCGTTGCTGCGCACGATCGAGGAGCTACCCTCGGTGACTCGGTGGGTGGCGATGGTGCAGCGCGAGGTCGGCGAGCGCCTCGCCGCCGGGCCGGGCAGCCGCGCCTACGGCGTGCCCTCGGTGCTCGCCCAACTCGCTTGCGAGGTGCGCGTCGCGCGCACGGTCCCCCGCACCGTCTTTCACCCCGTGCCCAACGTGGACTCCGTGCTCGTCGAGCTCACCCGCACCGGCCCCGCTCCCTCCCCCGCGCTACGCGGCCTCGTCGCCGGCGCCTTCGCCCACCGCCGCAAGGCGCTCGCGCGCTCGCTCGCACTGGCGGGCGTGGCGGAGCGCGAGCAGGTGCGTCAGGCGCTTTTGAGTATGGGCCTCCCGGTGGACGCGCGCGCGGAGCGCCTGACCCCGGAGGAGTTTTGCGCACTGGGAGTCATTCTCAGGGACGACGTGAGCCCGCGCCGTCAACTGTGAGGGATGGAGCATATGGAACAGCGCGTTGAGCCCATCACGCTGGGTGTGGCCGACCTGGGGAGGCTTGCCATTGTGTTGTGCTGGGGATGCGGACTCCGTGATGGCGGGGCCAGCCATCTCGGGGCGGCAGTCATCGCTACGCACACTGCTCCTCGCAGCGATCGGCGCCAGGTGAGTCTTCGGCGCCATCTATCCTTTTACTGGTGAAACGCGATGAGCTGAGGGCTCTGCAGGCACCGCTGAAGGAGCGTTACAGGAGTGATCCACATGCCGCCCTGGTCACGTTGTCGGCAGCCGGCACCCTTGGGGAAGGTCTGTCGTGCTCGGTGGAATCCGGACGCGCGGTCGCGCAGGCCGGACTGCATCCGGCGACTGGCGGTGACGGGTCGCTGCTGTGCTCCGGCGACATGCTGCTCGAGGCGCTCGTCGCATGTGCCGGGGTCACGCTCAGGGCGGTCGCGACCTCTCTTGGGGTCACTGTGGCGTCTGGGCGCGTGCGCGCTGAGGGAGACCTCGACTTCCGCGGCACGCTGGGTGTGAGCCGCGAGGCCCCGGTGGGCTTCTCCGCGATCCGCCTGTCGTTTGAGCTCGATACAGACGCCGATCAGGACCAGCTCGCCACACTCCGCGAGTTAACCGAGCGCTACTGCGTCGTCTATCAGACGCTCGCCAGCGCCCCGGCACTGTCGAGCACGCTCGCGATCACGTAGTCAATCCCTGGCGATGCCCTGCGCGCCTCACCCTGTCCATGACAGGCGCTCCCGGCGGCGCCGCGGGAGCGGGGCTACAGCAGCCCGACCTGGCGGAGGATCGAGACGGAGTCCGAGTACACGTCCTTGCGCTTGACCTTGCCGTCCTCGAACGGGATCACGTCCATGCCCTTCCACTCGATGCGCCTGCCCGAGGGCTCGGCCACGATCTCGCCCCGGCTGAGCGGCTTGACGTGGGTCGCTGTGGCGGTCCACTCCTGCACCACCAGGTCCTCGCGCACGTAGAGCCTGCGGGTCTCAAACTCGATGTCCGGCCACGACTCGAAGATCCGCGCGATGTGCGCAAGCGCCTGCGGCCCCTCGGCTCGCTCGCCGGCGGTGTGGTTCTCGAAGACCATGTCCGGCGCGTGCATCGAGGCGATCCGCTCCACGTCGTGCGCGTTCCAGGCGTCGTTGTAAGCGGCGATCGTCTCGCGCAGGTCGACGCCGGTCATGCCCACTCCATCGGTTCGTACCCGCTCGAGCGGGGCGCGGAGACGATCAGCACGCCCGCGGGCTCCTCGCCATCGTTGCGGACCGTACGCGAGTGCTCGGGGTCGAGCCGCGCGAACGTCCCGGCGCGCAGCGGGTGGTCCTCGCCGTCGATCACGAGCGTCGGGCTGCCGCCGAGGACGTAGAACACCTCCTCTTGGTCGCGGCCGGCCTCGTCGTGCTCCGGAATCCGCTCGCCCGGAGGGATCTCGACGACGTTGATGCCAAATGCCTGCAGCTCGAGCGAGCGGCGAACGAGCCGCCAGTTGCCAGCCGTCTCGCACTCGTCTCGGTGGGTGAGCTTGAAGCTCATGAGGACCTGCTCGCTTGGTGGGAAGTCATCGGGGCACCTCCGCCAGAGGGTACCCTGTCGAATCTCCGCATGACCTCTCTGCCTACAGCGCGGGTAGCGATCTCGGTCGCACTTTACGAGCAGCTCGGCTGACCGGCGCCGTCAGGAAGCGGGTGTGGCCGCAGCAAACGGGGCGAGCATCGCGGTCAGAGCGGCGCCGAGTGCGTCGGCGAGCTGATCGCCGGTTGGGCAGCGCGCCGGGTCGACGAGGAACTGGATCATGAAGCCGTCGGCTACGGCGATCAGAAACGAGGCGATGACCTCGGGGTCGGCGCCGGTGGCGGTAGCATCGCCGAGGCTCTGCTTGACGGTGTCAGCGACCTCGAGGCGGACGCGGTCATAGTGCTCGGCGAGCTGCTTGCGGAGGGCCGGAGAGCGCACGGTGGGGCCGACCGACTCGACGTAGGCGAGCATCAGGTTCTGGTGCTTGGGAAGCGTGTCGAGCAGCGCCCTCCATGAGACCACCACGCGTTCGAGTGCGTTGGCGGCCGGGTCGTCGAGGGCCGCGGCGGTCAACTGGCCCGTCCATTCCACGAACACCTCGTCGAAGGCCTCGGCCAGCAGCGCCTCCTTGGAGCCGAAGTGGTAGCCGATCGAGGAGAGGTTCGTGCCCGAGGCGGCGACGAGGTCGCGGGCGGTCGTGCGCGCGTAGCCCTGCTCGCGCAGACAGCGCTTGGCGCCCTCGAGCAGGGCATCGCGGTTGCTCACCACCGGAGTGTATCTCGCCCGCAAACGATCGTCCTACACATTTGTCCTACACATCTGTACTATGTGGGCAGCATCGTTCCCCGCGCCAATCTCCGACCGTCTCGAGAGGCCCCGCCATGACCGCATCGCCCGTGACCGAGCCCGATCGCAGTGCCGAACCGGACCTCGGCACCAAACCCAACCGCGGCGCGCCCGTGACCGAGCCCGACCGCAGCGCACTGCCACCGGGGCCCAAGCTGCCCTACTACCTGCAGACCCTGCTGGTGTGGCAGTTCACCGGACCGTTTCTGCGCTACTGCCGCCGGCGCTACGGACCGACCTTCACCGTCCGCGCCTATCCGGCGAAGGCGATGATCTACGTCACCGACCCCGACGACGTGAAGGCCGTCTTCGCCGCCGATCCCGAGGTCCTGCACGCCGGTGAGGCCAACGCGATCCTCGGCCCGGTCCTCGGCCGGCGCTCGATCCTGCTGGCCGACGAGGACGAGCACCTGCGCCGCCGGCGCCTGATGCTGCCCTTCTTCCACGGCGACAGCGTGCGCCGCTACACCGAAGTCGTCAACGAGATCGCCGACGCCGAGATCGCCACCTGGCCGCAGGGCAAGCCGATCCGCCTGCACGAGCGGATGCAGGCGATCACGCTGGAGGTCATCCTCCGCGCCGTCGTCGGCGTCGAGGACCCGGCGCGCCTGGCGCAGCTGCGGCTCGCGCTGCGACGGACCGTCGAGCTCACGACCCCAGTCTTGCTGATGTGGGCCTGGCCAGGGCTCGGCAGGGTCGGCATCTGGCGCCGTCAGCTTCGCTGGCAGGCCGAAGCGGAGGCCCTGCTGCGCGAGGAGATCGAGCGCCGGCGCACGGTGGCCGACCTCGACCAGCGCAGCGACATCCTCTCGATGCTGATCCGCGCACGCTACGACGACGACAGCGCGATGGACGACAAGGAGCTGCGCGACCAGGTCATGACGATGCTGCTCGCGGGGCACGAGACGACCGCCACTGGGCTGGCGTGGGCGTTCGAGCGCCTGGCCCGCAATCCCGCGGTGCTCGCCCGCGCCCAGCGCGCCGGCCGCGAGGGCGACGAGGAGTACCTCGATGCCCTCGTCAAGGAGACGCTGCGCTCACGGCCGGTGATACCCGACGTCGCGCGCATGGCGGTCAAGCCGTTCTCCCTCGCCGGCTACGACCTGCCGGCGGGAGTCACGCTGATGCCGTCCATCGTCCTCGTCCAGCGGAGCGAGGCGTTCCCCGACCACGACGCGTTCCGGCCCGAGCGCTTCCTCGAGGAGGCGGGTGGGCGGGCACCGGGAACCTACGGGTGGATCCCGTTCGGCGGCGGCCGCCGGCGCTGCCTCGGCGCCGCCTTCGCCACCCTGGAGATGCGGCTCGTGATCGAGCGCGTGCTCGCGCAGGTGGAGCTCTCCGCACCCACCGCCCGTGACGAGTGGGCGCTGCCGCGGCACATCACCCTCGTCCCCGCCCGCGGCGCCCGGCTCAACGTCCGGCGCAGGCATGGCCCCGCCGGGAGCCGGGACCACGTCGCCTTCGACACCCCTTCTTGCCCAGTAGCGACAAAAGAAAGAAGCCACGCATGAGCGAAGCCCCCCCACCCACAGGTGCAGTGGACGAGCAGCCGGCCCCGACTGCGCCGGGCCGCGAGCCGGCGACAGTCGAGCTCGCCGAGCTGACCCCTCACACGCGACGCGACGCGACGCGCGTGCTCGCTGACGCGTTCCTGCACGACCCCGCGTGGGTCGCGATCGGACCGCGCAGCACCCCGGCGCGAGGGCGCCTGCTGCAACGGTACTACGAGATCGTGGTGGGCGAGGCGCTGCGCTGGGGCGGCCCGCACTGGTGCGCGCTGCGCGACGGCGCGGTCGTGGGCGTCGCGTTGAGCTACGCAGACGGCACACGCTTCCCGCCGCCGTACGCGACGCTGCGCGAGGCACCGCCGTTCCTGCGGGCCGGGCCCGGCCCGGGCCTGCGCGGCGCCTACGTCGACGGCGTGATGAAGCGCGCGCATCCCCACCACGCGCATCTGCTGCTGTGGTACCTGGCCGCGCATCCAGACTGCCAGCACCAGGGCGTCGGGCGCTCGCTGCTGCAGCGCGTCATTGCAGAAGCCGAGCGCCGCGAGCTGCCCATCTACCTCGACACCACCAAGGCCGCGAACGTCGCCTACTACACGTCGTTCGGGTTCCGGCAGACCGGCGAGGCCCGTCTGCCCCGCGGCGCGCGGGTGTGGTTCATGCACCGCGACGGGTGAAGCGCTCGCAGCTCACCCCACCTGGCGCGACGCCAGCGCGGCCGGCTCGCCGTGCTCTGGCTCCAACTGCTACCGCGGCCTCGGGCGTCAGGCCGAGGATGTGGTCTCGTCGCTTTAGAGTTAGCGCGCGAGCTCGACGTGCGAACCCCCTGCGTACCCCCGACCCGTCGAGTCGCCGGCATGACCTCCCTACCGCTGCGTGCGCTCGCCCCCGCGAAGATCAACCTCGGCCTGTTCCTCGGTCCCGTGCGCGCGGACGGCCGCCACGAGGTGGTCACCGTGATGCAGTCGATTGCGCTCGCCGACGAGCTCACCCTGCGGGAGGCCCCGCCGGGGAGCGTGTGCGACGAAGTGCTCTGCCCGGGTCTCGGAGACCCGCCCCCCCCGCCCGAGGAGAACCTTGCCGCCCGCGCGCTCGCGGCGTTCCGCGCGGCCACCGGTTGGGAGGCGCCGCGGCTTCAGCTGAGCATCCTCAAGCGCGTTCCCGTCGCCGCCGGCCTGGGGGGCGGCTCCGGCGACGCCGCCGCCGCGCTGCGCCTCGCCGCCTGCGCCTCGGGTCTTGGCGACCGCGCGCTGCTGGACGAGCTTGCTCGTGGCCTCGGCGCCGACGTGCCCGCCCAGGTGCAGCCCGGGCGGTGGTTGGCGAGCGGGGCGGGCGAGTTGCTGCACGCGCTGCCCGATCCATGTGCGCCGAGCGGCCCGGCGGAGAGCGGCCCACGGGCGACGTTCGACCGACCGGCGAGCGGCCAGCAGGCGACGTGTGACCGGGCGGCGAGCGGCCGGCAGGCGACGTGCGACCGAGCGGGGGCACACAGCTCGGAGAGCCGGGTCGGGGGTGCGCGGCCTGAAAATTTGGGTCGTGCGACCCTCGGCGTGTTGGTGCTCCCGCTCGCGCACGCTCTCTCCACCGCGCAGGTGTACGCGCAGGCCGACCGCATGGGCCTCGCCCGTGGGCGCGCCGAGCTCGAGGAGCGCCACCGCGCGCTCGGGCGGGCGCTCGCCGGCGGCGCCCCCTTGCCCCCGGCGGAGCTCCTGCGCAACGACCTGCAGGACGCCGCGCGCGCGCTTTGCCCGGAGATCGACTCCGCGCTGGCGCAGGCCCGCGCCGCGGAGGCCGACGTGGCGGTGCTCAGCGGGTCGGGGCCGACCGTGCTCGGGCTGTTCGAGGGACCCGACGGGCCCCACCGGGCACGCGCAGCTGCGCGCGTCTTGGAAGGGCGCGTGCCCGCGCCGATCGCCGCGGAGCCGGTGGCGGCGGGATTCGCCCAAGCGGCCGGCCTCACCGTAGGTCACAATTAGGCGAGCACCATGAGCGACACAGACGTCACCTATCTCGTGGCCGCCTGCGCGGGCGTGTTCAGCCTGGCGCTGTACGTCGGCCTGATCCTTGCGCCCGCGTGGTCCGCCTACTCGCGCGTGTGGGAGCGCGTGGCGGCGAGCATCCTCTCGCTGTACGTGCTCGCGGTGCTCGTCGGCATCGGGGTCGCCGCCGGCCTCGCCGTCGTTTACTTCTGGGTCTGAGCCCGTGGCCGAGCTCAGCGCCCTGGACGCGGTCACCGAGGCGGTCGAGTCCGGCGCCGGCCTGCCCGAGGTGGTGCGCGCCGCGGCGCGCGCGCTCGATGCGAGCCTCGCGGTGAGCGACGCCCGCGGGGGAACGCTCGCGGTGGCCGCCCGCTCGCCCGCGGAGGAGCGCTCGCTACTGGCGGGGGGTGACGGGGTCAGCTCCATCCCGCTGCGGGTCGCCGACGCGGTGGTGGGGTCGCTGCACATGCGCGCCCGCACCGAGCCCTCCGCTTCGATGCGGCGGCTGCTGGTGACGATGATCGCCTCCGAGGTGCAGCGCGTGCGCGCCCCCGACCTCGCCTCCGAGAGCGCCGCCGCCGACTTCCTGCACGCGCTCTCCCGGCGCGCGGCGGGCGGCCGCGAGGAGATCGTGGCGCGGGGGCGCGAGCTCTCCCTGGAGCTCGGAGAGGGGGGCTCGATGATCGTCGCCCGCGCCCACCCCCAGGCGCCCACCGAGGAGGGCTGGCGCGCGCGGGTGCGCGTGGTCGCCGAGCGCGGCGCGCGCGCCGCGGTGAGCCGTTCGATCGCCGCCCTCAGCGAGCGCGAGGGGCACTCCTCCTCTACCTCTACCTCTGTCTCGCCTGCCTCTGCCTCTGGCTCCTCTGCCTCCTCCTCGGCGCGCGGCTCCGCTCAGCCCTCCCGGGCGGGCGGGCTCAAATCCCGCGGGGTGGCCGCGGAAGTGCTGGTGCTGGTACCGGGGGCCGACGAGCCGCTCGCGGCGCGCGCCGCCGACTCCGTGCTGCGGGAGCTGCAAGCGGGCCTCCCCGGGTGCACCTTTGCGGTCGGGCGCAGCCGCATTGCCGAGGACCCCGCCGATCTGCCGCGCGCCGCCAGCGAGGCGCTGCTCGCCGCGAACGTCGCGGAGGGGGGCACCGCCGCCGGTGGCGGGGGTCAGGAGGAGGCGCTCGCCTTCGAGCAGACCGGCGCCTACCGGCTGTTGCTCTCCACGATGAGCGACAACCCCCGCGAGCTGCAGCGCTTCTACGCGGAGACGGTCGAGCCGCTGGTGGCCTACGACGAGCAGTACGAGACTGAGCTCGTGCGCACCCTGGAGACCTTCCTCGACGCCGACGGCAACGTCGCGGGCACCGCCCAGCGGTTGTTCACCCACCGCCACACGATTTACTACCGCCTCGAGCGCGTGCGCGAGCTCTCCGGCCTCGACGTCAGCTCCTCCGACGGCCGCGAGAAGCTGAGCCTCGGGCTGAAGGCGATGCGTGTGCTCGGCATCGTCCACACGGGTGGCCCCGCCTCCGAGGCCGGCGCCGGCGGCGGGCGCGTGCCGCGGGGGTCGAGCAGGCGCGGTTGAGCTCGTGGCGCGTCTGACGCCGACGCTAACGCTGACGGGGGTGCGCAGCCGATGAGTGGCTAGAATGAAAGTGATGCGCCACTCACCGGTGAAAGGATTTCCGCAACCACCGTCGCCGGTCCGCTGGCGCGCGTGAGACGATCTTAACCTCGCTGGGGGGTCGTCCAATGGCAGGACATCAGGTTTTGGTCCTGAGAATCGGGGTTCGAGTCCCTGCCCCCCAATCTCCGTAGCGCAATCCCCTCCGCCCGCGCTTCGCGCGGGTCGGGATCCCCGGCGGGCTACGCATATCCCCAGCCGCCCGCGGGAGCGTGTATCGGATCGTGGAAGTGCGCAGGCTGTCGTGGACTGCGTGATGGCCCACTGCGGATGTGTGCCGTTGATGTCTGCGTAGTCGTTCTGTGGAGGTCGCAGGCCGCCGAGGCGCGCACCGTCCACCTGCCCGCCTGGAGCGGCGAGCGCGAGGTGGACCTCATCGTCGAGCGCGGGCAGGCGATCCTCGCGATCGCGCTTGATCCGCGCTCGCACCGCCCACTCGCAGCGTGCGGTTCTACGAATCCCCAAGTACAGTCTATGGCATATGGTCCATTATCGATGGTCCCTTCTATATGATACTCTCAGGATGATGGTAAGAAACCTACGGACGCTTGGAGGCACCCGTCGTATGCTCAGCGCAGTCGCAGCCGCGCTGTGCGCAGCTGCCTCGATGTTCGCCCTCACGGCCGGCTCGGCGGCCGCCGCCACACCCGAACTGCCGGACGGCCGGGGCTACGAAATGGTCTCCCCCGTCTCCGCTGCCGACGGCGACGTCTACGAACCCACGCTCGAAGGCCTCAACGGCGACGGTGTCAACGGCTACAGCACCGAACGGCCCTTCCAGGCCGCCGCGGGCGGTGCAGCGGTCGCCTACGTCGGTGACCCTTCCGCGCAAGGCGGGACCGGGAGCGAGGGCAAGGGGGCGGGCAACGAGTACCTCGCCACACGCGCTCTCGGAGTCGGCTGGAGCGCCCTGAACATCGAACCGCCCTCGGCCACGACCGCCGAAGGAGAAGCGGTGTTCCAGGGATTCTCGAGCGATCTCTCGGTTGGGATCCTCGACTGGGACGGCCAGGTCCCCCTGACCGCGGGCGCCCCGGGCGGCGGGTACCACGTCCTCTATGCGCGCACCGCCGCCGGCGCCTACCACTCACTCTTCACCACCACCCCACACCTCACGCCCGCAGAACTCAAGGTCACCTTCGCGGGTGCCTCGGCGAACTTCGAAGACCTCCTGTTCATGGCCAACGACGCGCTCACGCCCGAAGCGCTCGCCGGTGGCGCCGGCGAGAACAACCTCTATGACTCGGTCGACGGCCAGCTGCGCTCGGTGAACGTGCTCGCAGGCAAAGCCGATCCAAACGCGACCTTCGGCGCGCCGCCGCAGGGGCCGGGCGAACCCCCGGACTTCAGCCACGTGATCTCCGCCGACGGCTCGCGCATCTTCTGGACCGCCCTGGACACAGGCGAGCTCTACGTGCGCGAGCACGGCGAAACGACAGTCCAGGTCTCCGCGGGAGCGGCACAGTTTCAGACGGCGACCGCCGATGGCCGCTACGTCTTTTACACCGAAGGCGAACGGCTCTACCAGTTCGACGTCGCAACCGAGGCACGCGATGAGCTCGCGGGCGCCGGTGTCGAGGGCGTGATCGGCGTGGGCGGCGAAGGCGAAAGCGAAGACGGCGCCTACGTCTACTACGTCGCGAACGACGATCTCTACGTCCTGCACGAGGGCCAAGCGGCGCATCTCATCGCGCAGCTGTCCGCGGCCGACGGGAGCGATTGGAGCCCGGGCTTCGCCGATCGCACGGCGCAGGTCACGCCCGACGGTGAGCATCTGGTGTTCGTCTCCAGGCGCAACCTCACCGGCTACGAAAATGCCGGCCACACGGAGGTCTACCTCTACGACGCGCGGTCCGCAACGCAGCCGGAAGCGCTCAGGTGTGTTGCGTGTGAACCGAGCGGCGAACCGCCGACTGGCGGCTCTGAATACTCGGCGGTCCTGCAGCCCGGCCACAGCAACACCTACGTGCCGCGCTGGGTCTCACAGGACGGTGGCCGTGTCTTCTTCGACAGTCTCGACGCGCTCGTGCCGCAGAACTCGAACGGCCGCCTGGATGTGTACGAGTGGGAGCGCGACGGAGTTGGCAGCTGCGCGCAGTCACAGGGTTGCATCTTCCCGCTCTCCGGTGGCACGAGCACCGACAACTCCTACTTCATCGATGCAAGCTCGAGCGGCGATGACGTCTTCATCCTCACCCGTGAACAGCTCACGCCCGAAGACCCGGGCGAAGCGTTCGTCCTCTACGACGCACGCGTCGGCGCGTCCAGCGAGGCGGCGGTTTCGACGGCCTGTACGGGCAGCGGCTGCCAGGGTGAGCCCTCGCCTCCGCTCAACCTTTCCACGCCCGCCAGCGTGACGTTCGAAGGTCTCGGCAATCTCCCGCCAACCGCGGCGGCTCCCAGCGGGTCCGGGAAGGGTGAGTCACAGCCGTTGACGCGCGCGCAGAAGCTGGCGAGAGCGCTAAAGGCTTGTAGGGCCAGGGACACCAGGCACAACAAGCAGCGGGCTGCGTGTGAGGTACGGGCGCGCAAGCAGTATGGAGCGCGGTCGACGGCCAAGAAGTCCGCGACCAGGGAGGGAAGCTAGCCATGTCGAAGCGGTGCGTATCGGTTCTGCTCGGGCTGTGCGCCGTGATGGCGTCGAGCGCGTCGGCTGCGGCGATGACGGCCGCCCCGGGGTGGGAGGCGAGCTCCCATAGCTACCCAACGCACCTCCCGCTCGGCGAGCAGGGAACTGTCGCGGTGGACGTCTACAACATCGGCGCGGCCGCGGCAACCGGGCCGGCGACGGTGACCGACACGCTGCCCGAAGGCATCGTCGGCAGCTCCTCAGAAGGGTGGCTCTGCACGTCGGGCAGCCCCGTGACCTGCACGTATGAGCTCGGCAAACCGCCAGAACTCCTCGCTGCGGGTGCCGCAGAAGAAATCCCGCTGGCAGTTGAAGTCAAGGCCGGCGCATCCGAAGGCGTATTTCCCAACAGGGTGAGCGTCTCCGGGGGCGGAGCTGTGGGTGAGGTAACCAGCTCGAGCTCGCTGACGATCGGCCGGGCGCAGGCCGGGTTCGGATTCGCGGACGCCAACGTCTGGTTCGCGAACGCCGACGGGACGCTCGACACGCAGGCGGGCTCGCACCCCTACAGCGTCATCACCACCTACTCGCTGAACGTCGGCAGCGAAACCTATCCGGCGGACAACGAAGAACCGCGCGAGCTGACAGTCAACCTCCCCCCGGGCCTGATCGGCGACGAGCGCGCGGCGCCGCGCTGCACGCGCCAGCAGTTCGACTCCGAAGAATGCCCCGCCTCGACCCAGGTCGGCGTGGCGCCGACGGGCTTTGCGGTTGGCGGCAAGCGCCTGCTCACGCTGACCTTTCCCCTCTATGATCTCGTGCCCCCGGCCGGTATCCCAGCGGAGTTTGGCTTCGACCTGCTCGGTACACACGCCTTCTTCGACGCGAGCGTGCGTAGCGGCAGCGACTACGGCATCACCGTGCACGTCGGCGACCTCCCCCAGCGTCCCGTTGTGGGCGGCGGCGGGCTCCCCGAGGGTCCCGTTGTGGGCGGCGAGGTGACGATCTGGGGTGTTCCGGCCGAACCGAGCCACGATGCGCAGCGCTGCGCCAAGGTCGCGGCCTCCACCGAATGCGGCCTCTCCTCCGGCGCCGCCCGCCTGCCCTTCCTGACGCTACCCACGTCCTGCACGGGACCACAGAGCTTCTCCGCGTCGGGGAAGAGCTGGCGCGGAGCCAACAGCGCGATTAGCTTCCCCGCCGCCGACGCGAGCGGCTCACCCAGCGGCTTCACCGGCTGCGAACGCCTCGGCTTCGCTCCATCGCTGACGATCGCGCCCGACACCTCCGCCGCCGACACGCCCGCGGGTCTGACGGTCGATGTGCGCACCCCCTCGCAGGGCCTGCTCAACCCTGAAGGCCTCGCCACCTCGAACATCGAGGACACGGCGCTCACACTGCCCGAAGGCGTGGTGGTCAACCCAGGCGCGGCGGCGGGCCTCGCGGCCTGTCAACTCTCAGAAGACGGTGTGGGAGTCGAACATCCGCCCTCCTGCCCGGCCGCTTCGAAAATCGGCACGATCGAAGCGGAAACCCCGGTCCTCGAGGACTCACTGAAAGGCAACGTCTACCTGCTGGCGTCAAACCCGCCGGAACTGCAGCTGCTGCTGGACGCCGCAGGCGACGGCGTCGAACTGAAGGTGATCGCGCACATTCACCTCAACGAAACGACCGGCCGGGTGACGACTACGCTCTCGGATCTGCCGCAGGCGCCGCTCACCGACTTCAAGATCTCGTTCGCGGGCGGGTCACAGGCCGCGCTGACCACGCCGAGCAGCTGCGGCGTCTACAACACGACGGCCGACTTCACTCCGTGGAGCACGCCGCTGGTCCCGGACGCCTTCCCGTCGAGCGGCTTCGCGATCGAAAGTGGCAGTGGTGGCGCCCCGTGTCCCGGAGCGCCGCTGCCTTTCAGCCCCTCGATGGTCGCCGGCTCCACCAGCGACCAGGCGGGTGGCTACACCGACTTCTCGCTCGCGATCACGCGCCCAGACGACCAGCAGCAGATCTCCGCCTTCCAGTTCACGCTGCCCCCGGGACTGCTGGGGATGGTCGGCAGTGTGCCGCTCTGCGGCGAACCGCAGGCCGCGCTGGGCGACTGCCCACCGTCGTCGGAAATCGCCTACACCGAAGCGCAGGCCGGCGCGGGATCCTACCCGCTGCTGGTCCCCGAACTGGGGCGCCCGCGGGGGTCGATCTACCTCACCGGCCCCTACAAGGGCGCCCCGTACGGCCTCTCGATCGTGGTGCCGATATTGATTGGACCCCCACCCATCCCCACGTTCAACCTCGGCACGGTAGTCGTGCGCGCCGCGATCAGCATCAACCCGATCACCGCGCAGGCGACGATCACGACGGACCCGCTTCCGGCGGTCTACCACGGAGTGCTACCGGACCTGCGGACGATCACAGGAGTGGTCGACAGGCCCGGTTTCATATTCAACCCCACCAGCTGCAGTCCGATGTCCATCACCGGCACCGTGGCGAGCCCCGCAGGCGCCGCCGCCCGAGTCCAGAGCCACTTCCAGGTCGGCTCCTGCTCGAGCCTGCTCTTCCAGCCCGACCTCCGTGTCGTCACATCCGGCAAAACCTCTAGGGCCAACGGTGCGAGCCTCGACGTGAGGCTCACCTTTCCGACTGCTCCACGCGGCTCAAATCAGGCGACCGCGCAGGCCAACATCGCCAAGGTCAAAGTCGAACTTCCCAAGCAGCTGCCCGCCAGGCTGACGACGCTGCAGAAGGCCTGCCGGGCGTCGACGTTTGCCGCCAACCCCGCCGGCTGTCCGGCCGCGTCGGTCGTCGGCGTGCTGCGAGCGAGCACGCCGGTGCTGCCCGGTGAGCTGACGGGAGCGGCCTACTTCGTCTCCAACGGGAGCGCGAAGTTCCCCGAACTGGTGATGGTCCTACAGACCGGCGAGGTGCGGGTGGATCTGCACGGCGAAACGTTCATCTCAAAGCAGGGCGTCACGAGCGCGACCTTTGCGAACGTCCCCGATGCCCCACTCTCGAGCTTTGAGCTCTACATGCCCCAAGGCCCGTACTCGGCGCTCGCAGCGCACGGGAACCTCTGCAAGAGCACCATGACGATACCGACAGAACTCGTCGCACACGACGGCGCGGTGATCCACCAGAACACGCCGATCGGGGTGAGCGGCTGCCCGCGGGCGACGAGGAGACGGGGTAAGGGCAAGCGACGCACGAAAATCAGTCAGGCGCGTTCTCGTTAGGCGCGTTCTCCTCAGGTGCGTTCTCGTCCGACGCGCTCCCGCTCAGCCGCGACCAGAGGCGGACGACCACGCGCTCGACTTCTACCCCGGTCTGCAGCGCCAAGCGCATGCCCGGTGGCATGTGCTCAGAGTGCTCGAGCAACTGTTCAAACGCCATCAGCTGCTGCTGGTGGGCTTTGAGCTGGGGGGGGCGAGTAGGGCTGGGTCGCCGCCGAAGAAGAGTTTGAGTGTGGTGGGATCACGGGCTTCGTAGAGCTCGTCTGTGGGCGTGTGACGCCATGTCTCGAGCGCCTCACGACCCGCTTGCGTCACGCGGTAGATCCGTCGGCGCCGACCGGTCTGCTCCTGGCGCTCTGAGAGCAGCCCCTCCTTGGCCAGGCGCGCACACTCGGTGTAGAGCTGGGAGTGGGGAACGGACCAGAAGTTGACCGTACTGATCTGCGCGAACCGCTTCAGGTCATACGGGGTGGCGGGTCCGCCCTGCTCGAGCATACCGAGCACGATGTAGGACGTCTCGGTCAGACGCCGCCGCGCCGGAGGGTCCCCCTGTCCCTTGTCCTGCTCCCCCTGTCCTTTGCCTTGATCTAGCACGGCACCAGATTAGTGTAATCTACGTATGATCTGTTTAGGACCGTCCATCAGGGAGTATTTATAGATGCCACACCACCTCCGCACGGGCATGAGCCCGCAAACGCGGATCACACGACACAAGCGCAACCCGTTCACCAGCTCGCCGACCGGTGGGCGGGTCCTCAGCGCGCTGCATCTCCCCTTCTTCGCGGTTCGGCCCCCAGCCGGATTCGGCGTGCTCACCACGACCGGCCGGCGGACCGGGAAGGCACGCCGCAAATGCGTCCACGTGATCCGCCACGCCAACAGGGCTTACATCGTCATGATTCGCCCCACCCCTGAGGTGCTCGCAACGGAGTGGGTCTCGGCCTGGGTGCGGAACATCCGCGCAAACCCGCGCGTGCGCCTGCGAATCCGCGGTAGGACGTTCGCTGGCGTCGCACGGGAGCTGACAGGCACAGCCGAGATCGCGCAGGCGGCGCGGATCTACTGTGAGGCGGCCAACCTGTTCGACTACGCCGAGTGCGCCTTTCATCTGAGCGGGCGCCCGACGCGCGCGAAGATCCAGCAATTGCATCGGAGTTGGTTTGACACGGGTATCCCGCTTGTCGTCGAGCTCGAGGCCGCAGGCAGATGACGGCGCCCGCTATTTTTTGTGTTTCGGGCACGGGTACGTGAACGAGGTCGGGACCGTTTCTCCGCTTAGGAACGTGGTTTCCGTCTTGATCGGGAAGCCACCCTTCGGGCAGGTCTTGGGTGCGGTCAAGTAGGAGATGAGCTTCTTGCCCTGCTTGTAAGCAGCGCCGATCTTGACCCTGATGAATTCGACCGACGCGTCGAGCGCCCCGGGGACCGATTCGACCAGCGGCACTTCGCCTGTGAACACCTCGCCGAAGGGGCCGCTCGCGCTGCTGACTGTTCCTTTGGAGATGACTTCGATCACAGCCGGCGTATGGCCGTCGGCGAAGAACGTCAGACCGCCGCCGGGGGCGAAGAACGCCTGCAGGGACACCTTCTCGTAAACGCGTTCGGAGCCGAAGCTGACCTGACCCAGCGCTTCGCCCTGCGAACCGGCGAACGACTTCTTCGGGCACGCTTCGGCCCCCGTTTCTTTGATCGTGGCTTCCGTGCAGGTGGTGAACCCGCTCGTGGACAGCTTCACGCCGGCGGGGACCCAGCCCTTGATCTGCGTAATCGGCGATGGAGCGCCGCCGTATTCGCTGCCATGGATCGAGAATTCCAATTCGACGGCGAAGGGGGCGCCGAGGATGGGGCCTGTCCCGGGGTAGGTCGCGCTGTGTGGGTTGCGCGGATTGACCGGGACGGGGACGGGCGTGACTTTGAGCGTGACCGTGGGCGCCGCCGGGGCGGCGGCCGGCAGGCCGGCCAGGAGGCCCAGGACAGAAAGGCCGAGCAAGACCCTGGCAGGTGTGGGTGTTCTGCGTGTCATCGGCTTGTCTCTCCTCTGTCTGTTGTGTTGGGGAGCCTTATAGTCCTAATAATACCATATCTAAAGGATGATTGGTAATGAACTATCGGTTATGCCCCTGCGCCCCAATGACTAATGTGTCCCCAATGACCGCACCGACGGTGGTTGTCCTGGCGGCCGGCCAGGGAACGCGCATGCGCTCGGACGTGCCGAAGGTGCTGCACGAGCTGTGCGGCCGGCCGATGGGGCTGTGGCCGGTGGTGGCGGCGCTGCAGGCGGGGGCGGGCAAGGTGGTGGTGGTGGACTCGCCCGCGCGGCCGATGGCGGAGGTGTTGCTGGCCGAACGGGGGATGCTCGCCAGAGGCGAGTGTCCCCCCGCTTCGGCGGGGGTGGAGGTGGTGGTGCAGCCGCACTCCAACGGCACCGGTGGGGCGGTGCTCGCGGCGGCGGGCGCGATCGACCCCGGGGCGCCGGTGGTGGTGCTCAGCGGGGACGTGCCGCTGGTGAGCGCGGAGGCGATCGCGGAGCTGACCGCGGCGCACGCGCGCGGCGGCGCGGCGGCGACGATCGCCACGACCGTGCTCGAGGACCCCTCCGGGTACGGGCGCGTGGTGCGCGACGCCCGCGGCGCGGTCGCGCGGGTGGTGGAGACCAAGCAGGCGGGGGACGCCACCGCCGAGGAGCTTGAGATCCGCGAGGTTAACACCGGCATCTACGCCTTCGACGGGGGCGCGCTGTTGGGCGTGCTGCCCCGCCTGAGCGCGGACAACGCCCAGGGCGAGCTGTACCTGCCACAGGCGCTCGACCTCCTGCGCGCCGAGGGGGCGGTGGTGGCGGCGCACGCGGTCGACGACCCGCACCTCGTGCTGGGCGTCAACGATCGCGTGGCCCTGGCGCACGTGCGCGCGCTCGCGCAGCGCGCGATCCTGGAGCGGCACATGCGCGCGGGGGTGACGGTCGTGGACCCGGCCGCGACATGGATCGACGTGGACGTCCGCCTCGGGCGCGACGCGCGCATCGAGCCGGGCACGACGCTGCGCGGCGCCACCGAGGTCGGCGCGGGCGCGACGGTCGGTCCGCACACGACCGCGATCGACTCGCGCATCGGCGAGCGCGCGGTCGTGCGGGTGGCGTGGCTCGACCACGCGACGGTCGGCGAGGGCGCGAGCGTGGGCCCGTTCGCGTACCTGCGCCCCGGGGCGGTGCTGGGCGAGGGCGCGAAGGTGGGGACGTTCGTGGAGGTCAAGAACTCCGACATCGGCGCGGGCACGAAGATCCCGCACCTCTCCTACATCGGCGACGCCGACGTGGGCGAGCGCTCCAACCTCGGCGCGGGCACGATCACCGCCAACTACGACGGTCACGCCAAGCACCGCACGACGATCGGCAGCCGTGTGCGCGGTGGGGTGGACACCGCGTTTGTGGCCCCCGTGACCGTCGGCGACGACGCCTACACCGCGGCGGGGTCGGTGATAACTGAGGACGTGCCCCCCGGCGCGCTGGGTGTGGCCCGCGCGCGCCAGGCCAACCGCGAGGGGTACGCGCAGCGGCGGGAGGAGCAGGCGGCCCGCGCACGCGACGGGAAGGCCGCGGAGGCGCAGGGGCGCGATGGGAAGACGCCCGGCGAGCCCCCGCAGGCGCACGACGCCCCACCGGGTTTGCACGACAGCCGACTCGCATGACGAGCGTGCAGTGGAGGAGCAGGCGCAGACACACCCCGCGCCGACGGGGGGTAGGAGGCCCCCCGCCCACACGCCGGGGTGCGTCACCAACCCGCGCGGACGATCCCCAGAGATCCTGCTGAAACGATGCCGCGCCACGGACGTTTACACTGCGAGACACGATGAGCGCGATCGACACGCGCGAGCAGCCCGCCGGAACGAGCCTGCCGATTGACTACAACAAGCGGCTGATGCTGTTCGCCGGGCGCGCGAACCCGCAGCTGGCGGTGGACATCGCGGACAAGCTGTCGGTGGACCTCGGCCCGGTGACGCTGAAGACGTTCTCCAACGGCGAGGTGTACTGCCGCTACGAGGAGTCGATCCGGGGGGCGGACGTGTTCATCGTGCAGTCCACGTGCGGCAACCCCGCCACGGGTGTCACGGCGAACGACTCGCTGATGGAGCTGCTGTTCATGATCGACGCCGCGGTCGGCGCCTCCGCGCACCGCGTGATCGCGGTGACCCCGTGGTTCGGGTACTCCCGTCAGGACAAGAAGTCCGCGCCCCGCGAGCCGATCTCCGCGCGCCTGGTGGCGCGGATGCTGGAGGCGGCGGGCGCCGACCGGGTGCTGACGATGGACCTGCACGCCGGCCAGATCCAGGGCTTCTTCCAGAAGCCGGTGGACCACATGACGGCGCTGTTCATGCTCACCCAGTACTTCGATGACCTCGGCCTCTCCGACCTCGTGGTGGTCGCGCCCGACGCCGGCCGGGTGAAGCTCAACAAGAAGTTCGCCTCGAAGATCGGTGCCGAGCTCGCGATCCTCGACAAGGAGCGCCCCGCTCAACAGGTCGCGGAGATCGGGTACGTGATCGGGGACGTGCGGGGCAAGACCGCGGTGATCGTGGACGACATAATCAACACCGCGGGGACGCTCGCCGCCGCGACCCAAGCGGTGTACGAAGCGGGTGCGAGGAGCGTGTACGCGGCGGCCACCCACGGGGCCTTCTCGGGCCCCGCGTTCGAGAACCTGGCGGCCGCGGGGTTGCAGGAGATCGTGGTGACGGACACGATCCCGGTCGCCGCGCAGCGCCCCGCCAACATCCGCGTGCTGCCCTGCGCGGAGCTGCTGACGGACTCGATCCGGCGGATCTTCACCGACGACTCGGTCAGCGAAGTGTTCGGCGGCGAGAACCAGCTGTTCTGAGCCGTGCCCGCACGGGACCCCGCTGTACACGAGACCCACCCGGAGGGAGTCCTTGCGTTCACCGGCCCGCGGCGCGCGGGCTCCAGGCGGATGTCCCGCGGATCGCGGATCGCACTGATCTCAGTGGCGGTGGTGGTGTTCCTCGCGATCAGCGGGGTGCTCGCGCGGTTCTTCTCCGCGGAAAACGTGGAACACGACCACGAGGTCGCGCTGCTGCAGGCGGAGGCGAGGGGCGACGCACGGGGGATGTTCGCGCAGCTGACGGGGTGTCGCGCGAGCGCCACGTGCGTGGCGACGGTGCGGGCGGACGCCGCCGCCCTGCGCCGCCCCGGGCCGGTGGAGGTCCTCTCGACGCAGTCCACCACCAACCACTCGCTCACGGGCTCGGTCGGCGAAACGCGCGTAGCGTGGAAGGTGAGCGGGCGCTACCCGGTGGTGCAGTGCGTGCGGGTGCGGCGCTCGGGCAACTTCCTCACGGGCATCTCCGTCGCCCTGCTGCGGGTCAGCCCGCGGCTCGGGGACACCTCGGATTGCTGAGGGTCAAGCCGTGGCCGGCTGGCCGGCACTCGTCCTTCAATACGGCGCCTGTAACCGACCAGCACGCTGGTGTCGAGGACGACTTTCAGAGCTCGAGCTCCCGCAGCCGCTCGGCGTCGACTGCGCGCAACCGCTCGACGTAGCCGGCGCCTTCGGGAAGTGCAGGCGCGATGCCGGCCGTCTTTGCCACCGCCTCACGCCAGCGCTTCCTCCAAGCTGCGGAATCCTCCTGGCCCTGCGCCAGGTACTCGTCCACGGCACGACGGATCACCGTGGAACGGGTTACGCCCTCGCCCGCGGCGCGTTCGTCCAATCGCGTGGCCTGCTGCTCCTCCAGATAAATCTGTGTGCGGTGCATGATGTATAGCCGTACATCATAGCCGCGCCGAGTGCGCCACCTGGCACAACACACCGCGCCGTCGGCACGCAGTGGACGTCACGAGCCAACGGCCGATTGCTAAAGTCCCCATCCCTCCAATGGCAGACCAGACCACAACCCAGCTCGATGTGCGCCGTCGTGAGCCCTCAGGTTCGCGCGGTGCACGGCGCCTGCGCGGCACGGCCCGCGTGCCGGGGATCTTGTACGGCGGCGGGGAGGAGCCGCTGAGCTTCGACGTGGACGCCCGCGAACTGCGCCTCGCGCTGTCCGGGGCGGGAGCTGTGCTGGACCTGAGCGTGGACGGGTCGCAGGCCACGCCGGTCGTGCTGAAGGAGGCCCAGCGCCACCCGGTGCGCGGGGAGACCGTGCACGTGGACCTGCTGCGGGTGCGCCTGGACAAGCCGATCCATGCGGTGGTGGCGCTGGAGCTGACGGGCGGGGACGAGTCCCCGGGCGCCAGGGAAGGCGGCGTGCTGGAGCAGATCACGCGCGAGCTGAACGTCGAGGCGCTGCCCACGGCGATCCCGGAGGCGATCGTGCACTCCGTGGCGGAGATGCAGATCGGCGAGACCCTCACGCTCGCCGCGGTGGCGGCCCCGCCGGGGGTGACGCTGCTGGACGACCTGCAGGAGACGGTGTTGGCGACGCTCACCCCGCCGCGGCTGCAGACCGAGGCGGAGACCGAGATCGAGGCGGAGACCGAGGTTGTCGGCGAGGCCGAGAAGGCCGAGGGCGCCGACGGCGCCTCGGACGGGGAGTAGCGAGCACTGCGACGCCCCTCGCTGCGGCCATTCGCCGGCGCACGCACGCGCGGCGGCTCCGGTGGCGGCGGCGCGGGTTGCGACTGGCTGATCGTGGGGCTGGGCAACCCCGGCCGCGAGTACGCGCGCACCCGCCACAACGTGGGGTTCATGGTCGCCGACGCGCTCGCCGAGCGGTGGGACCTGGGACGCCCCAAGGCGCGTTTCCGAGGCCTGGTCGCGGAGGGCCGCGCGGCCGGATCGGGTACCCACCCACCCCCGCGCGTGGCGGTGCAGTGGCCGCAGACGTTCATGAACGAGGCGGGCCGCGCGGCGGGCCCGGCGCGCGGTGCCTACCGGCTCCCGTTGGGGCGCGTGGTGGCAGTGCACGACGAGATCGATCTGCCCTTCGGGGAGGTGCGGACGCGGCTGGGCGGCGGTCTGGCAGGCCACAACGGGCTGAAGTCGCTGCGGCGCGAGCTGGGCGGCGCGGACTTCTGGCGGGTGCGCGTGGGGGTCGGCCGCCCGGACTCGACAGACCCGGAGATCGTCTCCGCGCACGTGCTCGGCCGCTTCCGTGAGAGCCCCGAGGAGGTGCGCGAGCTGGTGGAGCGCGCGCGCGAGGAGGTCGAGCGGCTGGTGCAGGAGGGGGGTTCGAATGAGGTTTGATGGCCGGCCCCCGATGGGCCGGCGTGGGGGCGCGGAGGCGAGCGCGGGGAATGAGCGCCGTGGCCCTCGGTGGGTCGGCGGGGGACACGCGGGCACTGCCCGGCGGCGGTCGTGGGGAATGAGCGCGGCTGCCCTACGTGGGTCGGCAACGGGCCTCGGGACTCCCCGCGGCGGCGGTCGTGGGGCTGCCCTCGGTGGGTTGGCAACGGGCTTCGGGATCCCCCGCGGCGGCGGTCGTGGGGCTGCCCTCGGTGGGTTGGCAACGGGCTTCGGGATCCCCCGCGGCGGCGGTCGTGGGGCTGCCCTCGGTGGGTTGGCAACGGGCTTCGGGATCCCCCGCGGCGGCGGTCGTGGGGCTGCCCTCGGTGGGTTGGCAACGGGCTTCGGGATCCCCCGCGGCGGCGGTCGTGGGGCTGCCCTCGGTGGGTTGGCAACGGGCTTCGGGATCCCCCGCGGCGGCGGTCGTGGGGCTGCCCTCGGTGGGTTGGCAACGGGCTTCGGGATCCCCCGCGGCGGCGGTCGTGGGGAATGAGCCTGCGCTCGCTGTTGGGCCTGGTGGGGGACGACCCCGTGGGGGCGCGCCTCGCGCGGAGGGATGGCCCACCCACCCATGCGTTCGTGTCGGCCTCGCTGCGGCCCTACCTGATCGCGGGCCTGGCCGAGATCGGTGTCGCTGGGCCCGGTGAACTGCGACCGACGCTGGTGGTGGTCGGTGACGACCGCGCGGCGCGGGAGCTGGCGTCCGATCTGCGCGCGTGGTTGGCGCCGCGGCGTGTGCGCTACTACCCCTCGCGCGGGGTGACCTACGAGTCCCACCTGACTCCCCCCGCGCACCTGATCGGCCTGCGGGTGGCTGCGCTGGATGCACTCCTAGAGGGTGGCGCGAGCCGGGCCCCTCACCGGTCAGAGCGTGGCGGATCCGGAGCCCACCCACCCGAGCCCCCGGTGGTGGTGGTCTCCGCGGTGGCGCTCTCGGAGAAGGTGCCCGATCCGGCGCTGCGCCCGCGTTCGTTCACGCTGCGCCGGGGCGAGCTGCTCGACCTGGAGGAGTGCGCGAGTGACCTGGCGGCGGCGGGGTACGAGCGCGCCGACCAGGTGGAGGAGCGCGGGCAGTTCGCGGTGCGGGGAGGCATCCTCGACATCTTCCCCGCGACCGAGGAGCGGGCGGTGCGGGTGGACATGTTCGACGTGGAGATCGAGTCGCTGCGGTGGTTCTCTACGTTCACCCAGCGCTCCCTGGGAGACGTCGAGGAGGTCGAGATCGCACCCGCGGCGGAGCTGGCGGCAGAGCACCGCGAGCTGGCGGAGATTGCGGCCCTCGGAGACGCTTCGGAGCGCCCCGACGTCGCGGAGCTCTTGCCGGTGGAGCGCTTCGGGGCGCTGCTCGACCTGTTGGGTACCGACACCGAGCTGGTGGTGGCCGCCGAGGAGGAGTTGGGCCCAGCGCTGGAGGACCACTGGAGCGACGTGTGCGCGGCGTTCCACGACGCGGACGCCCACCACCTGTACGTGAGCCCCGGGGAGGTGCGCGCGGCGCTCGAGGCACGCACGCGCATCTGGCTCTCCTCGCTCTCCGCCGGCCAGGAGCTCGAGTTGCGCGCGCAGTCGGCCGACACCGCGGCGCGCTCGCTCGCGGAGGCGGAGCCGCAGCTGGAGAAGCTGGTGCGCTCGGGCTACCGGACAGTGGTCGCGTTCCCCCACCGCGGAGAGGGCGAGCGGGCGGCGTACAACCTCGCGCGCTTGAAAACCACCTGGCTGACCGACGAGGGCCCGGACGTGAGCGCCGCCCCGCTCGAGCCCTCGCTGCGCTTCGCGGCGGCCTCGCTGCGCGAGGGGTTCATCGCGCCCTCGCTGAAGCTCGCGGTCTTCCCCGAACACCGCCTGCTGCGCCGCCGCCGCGCCGAGCGTCCGGCCGGTCCGAGCGTCGAGGGTCGCGGCCGGGGGGCGCTGCGCTCCTTCACGGAGCTGCGCACCGGGGACATCGTGGTCCACGAGGACCACGGGGTGGCGCGCTTCGCGGGCTTCGAAACGCGCACGGTGGCGGGAGTTACGCGCGATTACTTGTACCTCGAATACCAGGGCGACGACCGCGTGTACGTGCCCACCGAACAGCTCGCGAAGATCTCCCGCTACGTGGGATACGGTGCCCACCCACCCGGCGAGGGCGGGCCTCCCCTTTCGAAGCTGGGGGGCTCGCGCTGGGAGGCGATGAAGGCCCGCGCGCGCCGCGCCGCGCAGGAGCTCGCAGGGGAGCTCTTGAGCCTCTACGCCGAGCGCCGCCGGCGCTCCGGGCACACCTTCGAGCCCGACGGCGAGTGGGAGCGGGACCTGGCGGAGCGCTTCCCCTACACCGAGACCCCCGACCAGCGCGAGGCGATCGAGGCGGTCAAGGCCGACATGGAGGCGCCGCGGCCGATGGACCGCCTGATCTGCGGCGACGTCGGCTACGGCAAGACCGAGGTCGCGCTGCGCGCCGCGTTCAAGGCCGCCACCCAAAGCAAGCAGGTGCTGATGCTGGCGCCCACCACGATCCTCGCCCAGCAGCACTACGGCACGTTCTCCGAGCGCCTCGCCGACTACCCCGTCACGATCGAGCACGTCTCGCGCTTCCGCACTCCCGCCGAGCAGCGGGCTGCGATCGCGGGGTTCGCGAAGGGTGGCGTGGACATCCTGATCGGCACCCACCGGGTGTTGTCCCGCGACGTGCGCGCGAAGGACCTCGGCCTGCTGGTGGTCGACGAGGAGCAGCGCTTCGGGGTCAAGCAGAAGGAGCTGCTGCGCCAGCTCAAGCTGAAGGTCGACGTGATCTCGATGTCCGCCACCCCGATCCCGCGCACGCTGCAGATGTCGCTGGCGGGACTGCGCGACATCTCTGTGATCGAGACCCCCCCGGAGGGGCGCCGGCCGGTGCGCACGTACGTGGGTGAGTACGAGGAGGAGCTCGTCAAGGGCGCGCTCCTGCGCGAGCACGCCCGCGGCGGGCAGGCATTCTTCATGCACAACCGCGTGGAGTCGATCGAGGAGACCGCGGAGCGCCTGCGGGCGCTGTGCCCCGGCGTGCGCTTCGCGGTGGCCCACGGCCAGATGGGCGAGGGGGAGTTGGAGAGCGTGATGATGGACTACCTGCGCGGCGGCGCGGAGGTGCTGGTGTGCACCTCGATCATCGAGTCTGGCATCGACATCCCCCAGGCCAACACGCTGATCGTCGAGCACGCCGACGCCTTCGGCCTGGCCCAGCTCTACCAGATCCGCGGGCGCGTGGGGCGCAGCCGCGAGCGCGCGTACGCCTACCTGCTCTACGACTCCGCCGCGGCGCTCACCCCCGAGGCCGCGCAGCGGCTCTCCGCGCTCTCGGACTACACCGAGTTGGGGTCGGGCTTCAAGATCGCGATGCGCGACCTGGAGATCCGCGGGGCGGGCAACCTGCTCGGCGACGAGCAGTCCGGGCACGTGGCGGCGCTCGGCTTCGAGCTGTACATGCAGATGCTCGACGAGGCCGTTCGCGCGGCCGGTCCAGCGGATTCGGACCCCGCCCACCCGGACCAGGAGCTGCCCGAGCCGGTGCGCCTCGACGTCAACGTGGACGCCTACGTGCCCCCCGAGTACGTCCCCTACGAGCAGGCGAAGATCGAGATCCACCGGCGCGTCGCGGGCGCGCTGGAGGTCGCCGACGTGGAGCGCCTGCGCGAGGAGCTCGAGGACCGCTTCGGCCCGGTGCCGGAGCCGCTGGGCAACCTCCTGTCGCTGCAGCGCGCGCGCATCAAGCTCGGTCAGGCGGGCGCCCGCGTGGTGAGCTTCCGCGGCGACCGCCTCGCGGTTACCCCGATCGACCTCGACTCCGCCCGCGCGCGGGCACTGCGCGAGCAGCTGCCGGAGGCGCTGTACGAGTCCGGCCGCTCGCAGGTCTCCGTGCGCGTCCCCCGCGAGGGCCCCGAGCGCTTTCCCGCGGTGCTCCACGCCGCGGACGTGCTGCTCTCGGTGGTGCGCGAAGCCGCCTAGAGCGAGATTATCGGGCCCGAAATCCCAGGCCCCGAGGGCCTTTTGATGGGACTTAGGAACTCCTTAAGCAAGAGTTTCTGATTTCCGCTACAGTGGCCGCGTTGATGTCCAAGCCGACTCGTTGGATCGCGGCGCTAGGCGCCGTTTTCTGTGTAGCTGGGGGCCTTACCGCGTGCGGTAGCGGCCTGTCCAGTGACGCTGTCGTGCAGGTCAACGGCCAGGCGATCACCAAGGCGACGTTCAGCCACTGGCTGGGGGTTGCGGCGTCCGCGACCGCGGCTGCCGCGCCGGGCCAGAAAGTGCCCAAGCCGGTGGTACCCGACCCGCCTTCCTACACCAACTGCATCGCGCACCTCAAAGCGATCGAACCGACGCCCGCGAAGGGTCAGAAGCCGAAGACCGAAGCGGAGCTCAAGACGGAGTGCGAACAGCAGTACAAAGCGCTGCAACAGACCACGCTGGGCTTCTTGATCTCCGCCGATTGGGTGATCGGGCAAGCCGAAGAACAGGGCATCAAGCTCAGCGACAAGGAAGTTCTCGCGCGCTTTGACGAGCTCAAGAAGCAGCAGTTCCCCGCTGAAGCCAAGTTTCAGGCATTCCTGGCGAGTACCGGACAGACCGTCTCCGACCTGCTCCTGCGGGTGAAGCTCTCCATGCTCACCACAAAAATCCAGGAAAAGGTCACCAAGGAAGCCAAGAAGGCTGTAAGCGAAACGGCGGTCGCCAAGTACTACAACGAACACAAGACTCTCTACGGCCAGCCCGAACGGCGCGACCTGCGGATCATCCTGACCAAGACCGAAGCCGCCGCCAAGCAGGCCAAGAGCGAAATCCAGTCGGGCAAGAGCTTCGCGAGCGTCGCCAAGAGCAAATCGATCGAACCCACCAGCAAGAACGACGGCGGCGAAACGCCGGGCGTGGTCAAAGGCGAGGAGCAGAAGGCGCTCGGCGAAGCGGTGTTCGCGGCCAACAAGGGCGTGTTGAGCGGCCCCGTGAAGACGCCCTTCGGCTACTACGTCTTCGAAGTGAAGGCGACTCACGCGCCCACCCAGCAGACCCTTGCGCAGGTCAAGGCATCGGTCAAACAGCAGCTTGCCGCCACACAGCAGCAGACCGCGCTCTCCAAGTTCGTCAAAGAATTCGAACACCGCTGGAAGGCTCGGACTGAATGCCGCGTGGGATACGTGATGCAGCGGTGCAAGCAGTACAAGGAACCGAAGACCACCGCGAGCGCCCCGGCCGGCGCAGCTGGCGAAGTCAAATAGCTCCGCTGTCGCCCGGCGTCGCCTCGCTCTCATCAGCCGAGGTATCCTCCATCCGGCCCCCTGTCCGCCCGTCGCCCTGGCTCCCCTCAGCGCGCTCCGAACGGCATCACGGGGCGCAGCGATGAGCCAGATCGACACGGTCCACGCCCGCCAGATCCTCGACAGCCGGGGCAACCCGACGGTCGAGGTGGACCTCGTGCTGCGCTCCGGCGCCCGCGGCCGCGCGGCGGTCCCCTCAGGCGCCTCCACGGGCGAGTTCGAGGCCACCGAGCTGCGCGACGGGGGGGAGCGCTGGGGGGGGAAGGGCGTGGGGCGCGCGGTGGCCGGCGTGAACGGCGAGATCGCCGCCGCCGTGCGCGACCTGGACGCCGCCGACCAGGGCGACCTGGACAGGGCGCTGTGCGAGCTGGACGGCACTCCCACCAAGTCGCGGCTGGGCGCCAACGCGATCCTCGGGGTGTCCCTCGCGGCCGCCCACGCGCAGGCGGCCGAGGAGGGCCTACCGCTGTGGCGCTACCTCGGCGGGCCGGACGCGCGGGTACTGCCGGTGCCGATGATGAACGTGCTCAACGGCGGGGCCCACGCGGACAACAGCGTGGACTTCCAGGAGTTCATGGTGGTGCCCTGCGGCGCGGAGAGCTTCTCGGAGTGCCTGCGCATGGGCGTGGAGGTGTTCCACGCGCTGAAGCGCATCCTGCACGAGCGGGGTCTCTCCACCGCCGGGGGCGACGAGGGCGGCTTCGCGCCGAACCTCGCCTCCAACGAGGAGGCCCTGGAGATGTTGGTCACCGGCATCGAGGCCGCCGGGTACGAGCCCGGCGCGGACGTGGCGATCGCGCTGGACCCCGCCACCAGCGAGCTCTACCGCGAGGGCGCCTACGTGCTCGAGCACGAGGGCCGCACGCTGAGCGCGGCGGAGCTCGCCGGCTACTGGGTGGACCTCGCGGGGCGCTACCCGATCGTCTCGATCGAGGACGGCATGGCGGAGGAGGACTGGGATGGTTGGAGGACCCTCACCGAGCGCGTCGGGGAGCGCGTGCAGCTGGTGGGGGACGACGTGTTCGTCACCAACACCGAGCGCTTGCGGCGCGGCATCGAGACGGGGGTCGCCAACTCGATCCTGGTCAAGGTCAACCAGATCGGCACCCTCTCGGAGACCCTCGCCGCGATCGCCGCGGCGCGCGAGGCCGGCTACACCGCGGTGATGAGCCACCGCTCCGGGGAGACCGAGGACGTGACGATCGCCGACCTCGCGGTGGCCACGGGCTGCGGGCAGATCAAGACCGGAGCCCCCTCGCGCTCGGACCGCACGGCCAAGTACAACCAGCTGCTGCGCATCGAGGAGTCCCTCGGCGCCGCCGCCGAGTTCCCCGGGCGCTCAGTCTTCCGCGGCTGAGGGCTCGCACCCCGCTCGCGGGCCATCTCCTCCTGGCCCACCCTCGCGCCGACGTCCTCCCTTCGCGCTGCTTGCAGGAGGTCGCCCGGCGGGGGCGAATGCGAAGGGGATGCCCGCCACGTCCGCTCAGCCCGCCCGCCGACGCCCCGCCGGCTCCTCCCCTCGCCGACGCGCCTCCGCCGCCAACCGCCCCGCCGGGGCGCGCGTGCGTTGGGACCGCGTGGGGCGCGTGGCGATGTTGTGCGTGATGGGGGCGCTGCTCTACCTGTACCTGAGCGCCGGGGTCTCGCTGCTCTCCACGTGGAAGGAGGCCAGGTCCGACAGCGCCCAGGTGGCGGTGCTCGAGCGCCAGCACGCGACGCTCGAGGCCCAGCGCGCGGCGCTGAGCAGTCCCGGGACGCTCGTGCAGGAGGCGCGCCACCTCGGCATGGTGCGCCCGGGCGAGCAGACCTACCTGATCACCGGCCTGCCCCCCAACTGACGCCGCTGTCCTCGCGGGCGCCGCGGTCGTGGCTGCTACCCTCGCGCCCCGTGCCGGGCTTCGAGAACGCGATCTACCAGTGGCAGCAGGGCGAGCGCCGCCTGGGAGCGGCTCCGCCGGAGCGCCGCGGGGTGCTGGAGCGGATCGTGGACACCCTCGTAGCGGAGCTGCGCAGGCGCTTGGGCGGCCGGTTCTCCGCGGAGGAGCTCGCGCGGCTGTACGGGCAGGGAACCTCGTGGTGCCTGCAGCTGGCGATGGACACCGCCCCCGAGGACCCGTGGGCGTGGGACTCGGGCGTCGTCGTGGACGCGGCTTTCGGGCGGTACCTGCGCGAGGCCGCCGACTACGCGGGGGGCCGGCGGGTCGCGGCGGAGCGGTAGCAGATCGAGCTACGCCTCTAGGCTGTCGCTGAGCAAGCGAGGCGAGAACGCAGGGAGCGTGGCGTGCTTAGCACGCGAGCGACCGAGGACAATGCATCGCGTTGGCCGAAACGGGGATGCTGGCCGAAAGGGGGATGCCCGCC
The DNA here is from genome assembly GCA_963715925.1 of uncultured Solirubrobacterales bacterium. Lineage (GTDB taxonomy): Bacteria > Actinomycetota > Thermoleophilia > Solirubrobacterales > Solirubrobacteraceae > Palsa-744. Next base: position 2,086,392 of record OY970282.1, read on the forward strand.
GGAGGCGGGTGTCCCCCCGCTTCGGTCAAAGGCGAGTGTCTCCCGGCTTCGGTCAGCGGCGGCCTAGTCGTCGGTGCCGACTCGCTTGATCACGATCTGGTCCTCCTCGATGAGGACCTCGACGGGGCGGTGTCCGGCCCAGTGCTCGGCGTAGACGGGGTTGTCCTGGATGGCGGGGTCCAACCACAGGCCGTAGCCCTCCTCGCCGTGCTCGAAGGTGCCTTCCAGCGGTGCGCTGCTGCGTGCGGGGGAGCGCCGGCCGCGCCCACCGCGGCGGCTGCGCCGGCGGGGCCGCTGTCCCTCCTCCCCATCCTCGGCCCCATCCTCGGCCTCCTCCTCCGGGGCTTCGCCGCGCGCGGCCCGCTCAGCCCGCTCGCGCTCGGCCTCCTGCTCCCTGGCGCGCTCCGCTGCCTCGGCCTCCGCTCGTTCGCGCTCGGCCTCCTGCGCCGCTGCCTCGAGCTCCGCGGCGATCAGCGCATCATCCTCGGCGCGGAGGTCGATCTCCTCCTGGAAGCCGGGCGCGGCGATGCCCGCGGCGGCGTCCTCGTCGCTGACCAACTCGTTTTGGCGCTTGAACTGCACGATCTCCTGCACGGTCACCTCGAGCTGGTGGGCGATCCAGGCGTCGGTGCGACCCTGGCGCACCCAGGCGCGGATCTGGTTGAGTTGTGGACGCAGGGACTTTCGTGCCATCGACGGCCCGGGAGACTAGCGCATAGCCTCCTCCGATCGCCGCGGCGAGGACTTCGGGCACGGTGCGGCAGTAATCTGGACGTATGCGCGTTATGTGGGCAGGACCGGTTGGCTGCCACGAGGTCGCCTCCCCCAGGGTCTTCAGACTATGCTTGCTCACGAGGGCGAGGTCTGTGGGGTAGCCGCACGGTTGCCGTCGGCGAAACGGAAGGTGCACCGCAATGCTGGTCCTGACGCGCAAGACCAATCAGAGCATCATGATCGGCGACGACATCGAGGTGTCCGTGTTGTCCGTCGTGGGGGAGAAGGTGCGCATCGGCATCCAGGCGCCCCCCCACGTGCCGGTTTTTCGCACGGAGATCTACATCGAGATCCAGCGCCAGCAGGGTGAGGGCAAGCCCACCGAGAAGGTCCGCTCGGAGGTGGACGACGCCGTCCGCGATCTCGGAGAGAAGGGTTAGGGTCTCAGCCCAGCGACTGCCCTCGGGCGGAGTGAGGTTCAGCCCAACAGCAGGTAGAGCGTGCGGAACATGACGACGGTGACGACCACCGCGGTCATGACCAACGTGAGCACGAGCAGTGTGAAGCGGACTGTGCCGCGCTTGTTGCGCCGCTGCACGTGACGCTTGCGCGCGCGCTGCTCGGCTGTGCGCCGCAGCGAGTCGCGGCGGTGGCGATCGAGCGAGATCTCTTCGGCGAACGCCTCCTCGATCTCCGCGACGCTGCGCTTCATCCTCGTGGCTTGCATCCCTCCCATCGGCCTACGCTTCGCCCACCTGGGCGCTGTTCGCGGCGCGCTCGTACACCTCGACGAAGCGCAGGTAGTTCTCCGCGATCTTCCGCGCCGCGGCGCTCCGCTCGGTCTTTCCGTCCACGTACGCTTTGAGGGGGTCCCACCAGATCGAGCGGCCGATCGCGAAGCCGACGAAGCCCTCCACGGGGGCGGCCTGCGCGAGCCAGTGGTCGACCTTCGCGTCGTCCGCCCCGCGGCCGAGCACCACGCACACAACCCCCTCGCGTCCTCCCGCGCGGGCCTGCGCGACGAGCATCTCGCAGTCGGAGCGCTCGTCGACGCCCTCGATCTTCCACACGTCCACCTCGATCCCCGCGTCCTGGCACTCGGCGATCGTGCGGCGCATCAACTCGGGGCGCAACTCGGCGTCGTAGCGCTCGCTCTCGCCGCCTACTGCCTCCAGCTGGGCGGGCGTAGCGGGCACGAGCAGCTCGAACAGGAACTGCCGCTCGCGCTCGTGCAGCCAGTCGGCGAGCCGCTTGAGCTTTCGGCGCTGCTCGCTGTTGTCCGCCGCGTCCCCGTCGGGGTTGTAGCGGACCAGCACCTTCGTGTAGTCCGGGTCGAAGCGCTCGATGTGCTCGCCGAAGTCCTCCCCGTACTGGAAGTCGAACATCTCCTGGCCCGAGCGCTCCGCGGGCATCGCCAGGCGCAGGCCCTGTGCGTGGGCCTCCTCGGGAACAGTCGAACCGAACTGCTCGTCGACCAGCACCCCCGTCACGGACGGGTCGGCGCCGGCGGCCACCGCCTGCACCATGCCCTCGAACACGAGGTGCTTGGCGTCGGCGATCATCGCCGTCTGCTCGGAGTCGGGCTCGCCCTCGATGCCGAAAAACTTCTTCTGGAAGGAGCCGCGGTGGTCGAACGCGAGAATGTAGAGCCTAGGAGCCATCCGAGTGCTCCTCAGATCGCTTCCAGCGGCTCTGTGCGGGCGGACTCCACGAGTTCGCGGATGGCTTCTTGGCGTAGTCGAGATCGGTCATGCCGGGACTTTACCGCCGCGACGGTCTCGGTGGAGGAGCGCCCCTCCCGGTGAGTCCGCTCCCGCTGGCGGGACAGGCTCCTAGAATGGATCGGCGATGTCTTCCGGTGCCGATCTGTTCGTGGTTTGCAAGCGGTGCGGCTCGGAGGTCAGCTCGTACATCACCGAGTGCCCTTACTGCGGCAACCGGCTGCGCCGGCGCGCGCCGAAGCTGCCCCGCGAGCGCCGTCCCCCACGTGTCTCGCACCGCTCGCGGCTGCCGGTGCCCTCGCTGGGCCGGCTGCGCCGGGGTGAGATCGAGGGGGTGCGCGGGGAGTCGCTGCCGTACGCCACCGTCGCGCTGGTGGCGGGCAGCTGCGTGGCGTGGGTGTTGACGAGCGGCGCCTACGTGAGCTTCTCGCGGCTGGTGGTGGCGGGGCCGCTGGGCGGCGACTGGTGGAAGCTCCTCACCACCCAATTCGGCTACCTCAGCGGCTTCTCCGCGGGGGTGTACGCGTTCTCGGTGCTCCTCGCCGTGGCCGTCTTCGGCTGGCTGTTGGAGCGCCGCTACGGCCCGCTGGCGGTGCTCGTTACGTTCTTCGGCGCCGGCGCCACCGGTGCGCTGGCGGCGCTCGCGGCCTACCCGGTGCCGATGGTCAGCGGGGCCAACGCCGGCGCGCTCGGGCTGCTCGCGGCGTGGGCCGTGCCCGACCTCCAGGCCGCCCGCGGCAAGCGCTACTACGACGGCGACCTGCTGGGCGCCGCGGTGTGCGCCGCGGTGCTGCTCGCGATGCCCTTCGCCCGCTCGGAGGCGAGCTGGCTGGCGGGCGTCACCGGCGCGGGCGTCGGGCTCGTGCTGGGCTATGGCCTGCACTCCACCCGCGCGCGGGCCGGCTGACGCGAGGCGCCTCACGTGCCTACGATGCGCACCACGTGCACCCCGTATGGTGGCGCACCCCACCCCCGGGGCCTCCGCACCAACTACGCCCATCCAAATTAAAAAGAATCGACAGAGAGGCTGAGTATGGAGATCCGCTTTCTGGGCCACGCGGCCTTCGAGCTACGGGACGGCGACACCACGGTGCTGATCGATCCCTTCCTGACCGGCAACCCCAAGGCGGCGCTCGCCGCCGATGAGCTGAGCCCCGACGCGATCCTGTTGACCCACGGGCACGTCGACCACTTCGGCGACACCGTCTCGATCGCCAAGCGCTCGGGCGCGGAGGTGGTGGCCGTCGTGGAGATCGCGAACGAGCTCACCGCGGGGGGCTTGCAGGGCGTCCACGACCCCAACATCGGCGGGACCGTCACGTTCGACTGGGGGTGGGTGCGGCTGGTGCCCGCTTGGCACACCTCGACGACCCCGAAGGGCACCGCCAACGTCCCCGCCGGGCTCGTGGTGGGCTTCGGCGGCAAGGTCGTGTACCACCTCGGCGACACCGCGCTGTTCTCCGACCTGCAGCTCGTGGGCCGGCGCGAGCCGATCGACGTGGCGCTGATGTGCATCGGGGGCCACTACACGATGGACCGCTTCGACGCCGTCGAGGCCGCGCGGCTGGTGGGGGCCGCCCAGGTGATCCCCTGCCACTACGACACCTTCCCCCCGATCGTGACCGACGTGCAGGCCTTCAAGGCCGACGTGGAGGGCGCCGGCGCCGGGCAGGTCGTGGTGCTCGCGCCCGGGGAGGTCCACACGCCATGACCTTTCTTTCGGGCGGCATGTACCACTTGCCAGGACTCTTACTCACGCGGCCCTCACGCGCCACCACAACCCGCGCACACCGCCCATGACGATGACCCACGCGATCGTGCTGATCGAGGCCGAACGCGACGCGCTCTCCACCCTGGGGGGCGCGCTCGCGGACATCGAGGGGGTCGCGGAGGCGTACTCGGTGACGGGCGAGTGGGACTTCGTGGCGATCGTGCGCGTCCCTGACCACGAGCAGCTCGCGGACGTCGTCACCGGCCAAATCACCGTGCTGCCCGGGGTCGCGCGCACGCAGACGATGGTTGCCTTCCAGGCGTACTCCCGCCACGACATCGAGGCGCTCTTCTCCGTGGGGGAGTGAGGCCGCGTTGGGCTTGCCGCTGCTGGGGCTGGCGACCGGCCTCGGATAGGCTCAGAGCGTGCCCGCGGTACCCCTGAAGAGCGAGTACGGCCCGACCCTCGGCGAGCTGCTCGCGCCCCGCTGGCGGCGCGCCTCGGTGGCTGTGCGCGCGCTGTGGGTGGCGGCGGTCGCGCTGCTCGTGGCGGCCGTTGCGGGCGCGGCGCTGACGCTGGCGAGCCCCACGGTCTCCCACGGGGGGCCGGTGCCGTTCAGCTTCAGCTACGGGGGGCTCTACCGCACGGGCCCCTCCCCGGGGTGGTACGCAAAGGTGCAGCGTGTGCGGGGGGGCCGGCTGGAGGACTCCTTCGCGGTGGGGCCCCTCGTGCTGCCCCCCTACCGCGGGGAGCTCGGCGCGGCGCTAGCGCTGTACGCGGCGGGCTACATCCGCCGCCTCGCGGCGGGGGAGGGCGGGGCTCGCATCCCCGGCCAGACGGGGTTCGTGTTGCGCGGGGAGGGCTCCACGCAGATCGACGCGGTCTCCACGTACCCCACGTACAACGTCTTCTACACCACCGTCGTGGGGGGGCGGGAGATGTACGGGCGCAACGTCCTGCTGCTCCCGGAGGGGGGCGTGCGCCGCGGAGTGCAGATCGCGATGCTCACCGCGGCGGCTGGCAACCGGCAGGTGACCTCCCCGCTCGACGTCGGCGTCAAAGGCGCGCTCGAAGAGCCCATGGGGACGTTCGCGCTCGAATAGTCTCCGCTCCTCTCCCTCACGCGCATACGGGTGCGGCCTTGCCCCGTGCGGCCTTGCCCCGGCCGGGACTGCCGGCGGCGCGGGCGGCTACTGCCCTGCAGTGCCGCCGGAGGGGTCTTCGGTGGAGTTCGCCGTGGTCGTCGGCGGTTCGCCGGCGCCGGGAGTTTCGGGATCGGCCGTTTCGCCGGTGGGCGCGGGCGGCACCGGGGTGGTGACGGGTGCGGGTTCGGCCGGCGGCGGGGTGGTGGTGACGGTGGTGCCCGTGGTCGTCGCCGGGGGCGTTTCGGCAGCGGGCGGTGTGGCGGTGGTGGGGGGCAGTTGGGTGGTCTCGGTGGTCACCTGCACCCCGACCGGCTGCGCGACGGGCTGCTTGGCGACGGCTGTCGGCTCGACGGGGGGCACGACGGCGACGGGCGGGACGTGCGGGCGAGTCACGGACTCGGCGAGCGCGGCTTTGCGCACGGCGTGGCGGTGGGCCCGGTGGACGGGGAGCGGCGCGCGGGCGACGTTCACAACCGTGGTGGGTGGCTGGGGCGTGGAGCGCACCACCAGCGGCGCTGCATAGGCGTGGGCCGCCGCGTCGGCGGCATACGCGGAGGCGACGGCGGCGCCCGCGGGGGCGTGATGGCGGACGTGAGTGGTGTGGCCGGCCGCGACGGCGCCCGCGGTGACGAGTGCGGCGGCGGCGAGGGTGGCGGCAGCCTTGGTGGCGATCGCCCCGGCGCCCGCGGTCACAAAGCCCCCGACGGTGCTCGCTCCGCCCGCGGCCCCCGCGCCTGCGCCGGCGGTGAGCAGACCGCCCGCAGCGCCCGCCCCCCCGCTGGCCCCGCTCGCGGCGCCGACCCCCGCGGTGGCGCTCCCAGCGCCGGCGACGTGTCCCGCGGAGGCGGAGGCGCCGAGCTTGTTGAGGACGAGGCGCTTGAGCACCAACAGCGGCCCGACGGGCATCACGGCGGCGAGCGCGTGGTTGTTGTCCTTGAGCAACTTGCGGAAGGTGCGACACCGCTCGCAGTCGCGCAGGTGGCGGCGCACGGGGGGGCTGACCTTGAGGAGTCCCTCCGCGACTTCGCCGAGCTCGCTACGGACTTCCTCGCAGCTGAGCTTGCGCGCCTCCGCGGCCTCGGCGAGCGAGATGCGGGCGCGCACGAGCAGCGACTTCACGGACGGCACGGTGGTCTCCATCGTGAGCGCGATCTGCTCGTAGGACAGCGCGTCGATCTCGCGCAGCAACAGCGCGGTGCGCTGGGTCTCGGGAAGCTGGTGGACGTCGCCGATCAGCTCGTGGAAGCTCTCGCGGCGCAGCACCTGCCCGTCGGTGGAGAGGCCGTGGTCGGCGAAGTGCACGTCCATCGAGTCGACGCCGATCGCGGAGGCGCGGCGCAAGTGGTTGAGCGAGCGGTTGCGCGCGATCCGGTACAGCCAGGGCCGCACGTTGATCGGGCGCTCGTCGGCTAGCACCGCGTTGAAGGCGGCGGCGAACACCTCCTGTAGGACGTCCTCGGCGTCCTCGCGTGAGGAGAGCATGTGCCGGCAGAAGGACAGCAGGCGGGTGTGGTAGCGCGAGAACAGCGCCTCGAAGGCGGCGTGCTGGCCGCGGCGGGTCAGCGCGATCAGGCGCTCGTCCGGCTGCAGGCGCAGCAGCGGGCTGGCACCGCGCAGGCCGGACGCAACCGAGCCGACCCCTCGCAGGCCGGGCGTTACGGTGGGTTTTAGGGTTGAGACCTCCACGGCGATCCAATCGGGGACTCTGTGCCTATAGACACCGTACCAGCCCGGTAGTTGCGGCCGGAGCGCCTCCCCCCGCGCTCCCATAGACTGACAACGGGGTTCGTGGAGTGGAGGAGGGCCCCGAGCCCGGGTGGCGGAATGGGTATACGCAGCCGACTTAAAATCGGTGCCCCGCAAGGGTTCGTGGGTTCGAATCCCACCCCGGGCATGAGCGCGTCGCGGCAAGTAGAGTCGTGGGCACGATGGCCACAGAGAGCACCCCCACAGAGAGCGTCCCACCGCAGCAGCGGGAGCTGTTCCACGGGGGTCGCTTGGTGGCACGGCGTCTGAAGGCGCACGGGGTGAGCCGGCTGTTCACCCTCTCGGGGGGCCACCTGTTCTCGATCTACGACGGGTGCCGCGCGGAGGGGATCGAGATCGTGGACGTGCGCCACGAGCAGACCGCGGCATTCGCGGCGGAGGGGTGGGCGAAGGTGACGCGCGAGGTGGGCGTGTGCGCGCTGACGGCCGGCCCAGGGGTGACCAACGGGATGAGCGCGATCGCGAGCGCGCAGGCCAACCACTCGCCGATCGTCGTGCTGGGCGGCCGCGCGCCGGCTGGGCGGTGGGGCCAGGGCTCGCTGCAGGAGATCGACCACGTGCCGTTCGTGGCGCCGCTGAGCAAGCTGGCGGCGACGGCCCGTAGCGCGGCGGAGATCCCGGAACTGGTGGAGGAGGCGTTCGCGGCGGCGGTGGCGCCCCACGGCGGCCCGGCGTTCGTGGACTTCCCGATGGACTACGTGTTTATGGAGGCGCAGGAGCCTGCAGAAGCGCGGCGGAGTGCGGCTCGCTTGGCCGGGGCGCCGGGGGAGGCGATCGAAGCGGCGGCACGGCTGCTGCGCGGGGCGGAGCGCCCGGTGGTGATGGCGGGCACGGACCTCTACTGGGGCCACGGGGAGGTGGCCCTGCAGGAGCTCGCGGAGGCGCTGGGAGTCCCGGTGTTCCTCAATGGCCTGGCGCGGGGGTGCGTGGCGGCCGACCACGAGTTGTGCTTCTCGCGCACGCGCGCCCGCGCGCTACGGGAGGCGGACGTGGCGGTGGTGATCGGGGTGCCGATGGACTTCCGGCTGGGCTTCGGGGGGGCTTTTGGAGAGGCGACGGCGATCGTGGCGATCGACGTGGCGGAGCCCGCGCGACGGCACCCGCGGGAGGTGGCGGTGGAGTTGTACGGGTCGCTGAGCGCGACGCTGCACGACCTGCGCGCGGCCGCGCGCGATCCGAGCTCGGCCGGCGGGGCGCAGAAGCGGGCGAGCTGGGTGGCGCAGTTGCGCACGGCGGAGACAGAGCTGCGCGAGGGGGAGCGGGCGGAGCTCGAGGACGACCGCGCGCCGCTGCACCCGATGCGGGTGTACGGCGAGCTGCGGGGGGTGTTGGAGCGCGATGCGATCGTGGTCGGGGACGGGGGCGACTTCGTGTCCTACGCGGGGCGGGTGGTGGACAGCTTCGAGCCGGGGTGCTGGCTTGACCCGGGGCCGTTCGGGTGCTTGGGCGCGGGCCCGGGGTACGCGCTGGCGGCGAAGCTGGCGCGCCCGGAGCGCCAGGTGGTGCTGTTGGTGGGGGACGGCGCGTTCGGGTTCGCGGGGATGGAGCTCGACACGCTGGCGCGGCACGGGGTGGGCGTGGTGGGGGTGATGGGCAACAACGGGATATGGGGCCTCGAGAAGCACCCGATGGAGTTCCTGTACGGGTACTCGGTGGCTGCGGACCTGCGCCCTGGTACGCGGTATGACCTGGTGGCCGAGGCGTTGGGGTGCGAGGGCGAGTTGGTGGAGCGCCCGGAGCAGTTGCGGGGCGCGCTGGAGCGGGCGCTGGCGGCGGGGCGCCCGGCGTTGGTGAACGTGCTGACGGACCCGTCCGTGGCGTACCCGCGCAGGTCGAACCTCGCTTGAGGGCGCCCGGCTCCGCACGACGTCCTCTCCCGCGTCACTCGCACGCCCACGACCTCTTCCGGGCTGCTGCTACGTGCGCACGCGGGCCTTAAAGCGAGGAAGCCGCCCGGCAGTGGGCGGCTTCCTCAGGTAGGCCTCGAGGGACAGGCAGGGGTACGTTCCTCAGAGGCCTCGGGGGGTAGGGTGACCCGAGCGGCGGGAATGCCGATTGCCCGGCAGGTTCGCTCAGGTCTATGGACCGGCTAAGGAGTCATAAGACACGAGGTCTTACGCCACCTCTGGAGCAGTGTATCGGATATCGGAATCCAATGCAACCCCAATCCCAAAAGATTTCAGATCACCCATTCGGGCCACTCTTTGGAAGGCTTCGTAGGCCGGCTTCGCTCGGTGGCGGTTTGCGCGGCGCACCATCCTTCGGCAGGGGTCTCTCAGGGATCGAGCGGGCCGGGCGGACGGCGGGGCGGGCGGGTCTTTCTACCCCAGCCCGGCCAGCCGCAGGGCCCCGCCGCGTAGGATGTCGTGCTCGGAGACCTCGACATGGTCGAGCTCGAAGGCGCGCATGGCCTCGCTGAGGAGGACCATGCCAGCGACGATCGTGGCGGCGCGGTCAGGGTGCAGGCCGGCGACGCGGCGGCGCTGGGCTTCGGTCATGTCGGCGAGGCGGGCGAGCAGCAGCTCGACGGTGGCGAGCAGCAGGGGGTAGCGGTGCACGCGGGTGGCGTCGTAAGGGTCGAGCTCCTGGTCGATGGCGGCGGCGGAGGTGGCGGTGCCGGCGACGGCGATGCCGTGCAAGACGGGCGCCCGCTCCTCGGGGGGGAGGCCCTCGAGGTAGATGGTGCGGGTGTCGAGGGCGAGGCTCTGGAGGTCTGAGGGCGCAGGTGGGTCGGAGTGGATGTGGCGTTCGCTCATGCGCACGACACCCGCCTGAAGGGAGGTATGAAAGCCGGCGGTGTGGTCGTGGCCGACGACGAACTCGGTGGAGCCGCCGCCGATGTCGATCACAACGGTGGGCGCGGGCGAGGGCGCACGGTCGCTCATGGCGCCGAGAAAGGTGAGCCCTGCCTCCTCGTCGCCGGAGAGGGTGCGGGCGTCGAGCCGGTACTCGCGGCGGACGCGCTCGGTGAAGGCGGCGCCGTCGGAGGCATCGCGCACAGCGGAAGTGAGCACCGCAAGGTTGGCCTCGCAACCGTGGCGGTCGATCAGCGCGCGGTAGTCGCCGAGCACGGCGCAAGTGCGCTCGATGGCCTCGGTGGAGAGCCCCCCATTGGCGTCGACGCCGGCGCCGAGGCGGGTGACGCGAGAGTGGCGTAGGAGCTCGGTGACCGACCCGTCGGGCTCGACGTCGGCGACGAGCAGGCGGGTGGAGTTGGTGCCGATGTCGACTACGGCGACGCGCATCGGCGGGGATGGTATGGGAAGGGCGCCGAGGGCAGGCGACGGGGCCACGAGCGGGGTGGGGCGGGAGGGGAGGAGGGGAGGACCGTGGCCGCCCGATCCGGGAGGCGTCAGTTGCGCGCGGGCGGTCGGGGGGCGTAGTGCACGGTGGGCCTGTGGGCGGCGGGGGGCAACGGGCGGGGCGCGTGGGCGCCCCCCGCGCGGGCGAAGTTAGGCGCCTGGGCGGCGGGCTGGCGTGTGGGCGGAGTCGCGCCAACGGGAGGCCGCCTGACGGCGTCAGCCAGCGAGGTCTTTTGCTACACTAGGGAGTCCGCCGCGGGGTGGAGCAGTCTGGTAGCTCGTCGGGCTCATAACCCGAAGGTCGCAGGTTCGAATCCTGCCCCCGCTACTCGGAAAAGCCCTGCAAATTGTGGGGTTTTTCTATTTCTGGACTCTCGCCTGAAGAACTTCCTCCCGGGATTTCCCCCCGGTTTTGGGTGGGGGGAACGTCGGAGGCCGAGTCGTCGAGCAGCGTTGCCGCCCAGGCGACGGCGCTCTCGGCCACTGCCAGCGCGGCTGTTCGATCGAGTGCGGTTTGCTCGTCGTAGCCGAGTTCGGCTGCCCAGGGCGTGAGCCAATCGGTGCGCGAGAGCTTGTGCGGCACCTTTGTCCCCGCCCCTTCGACCTGTTCGGCGAGCAACTCGAGGTCGTGTGTGCGTGACAGCTCCGAGTCCGCGAGCACGAGCGCGACCTTGAGTGCCTTCTCCACGGCTTGCTGTGCGTGGAATCCGATGATGTGGTCTTCTATCTCGGCGTCGTCGGCGAGCTTCTGGCAGGCGTAGAGATCTCCCTTCGCTAGGCGCTGCAGCATCTCCGCGTACTCGATCTGCTCAGGACTCGGCGACAACGCGACCCTCGCGAAGTGCGCGATCCACCATCGTGCCCCGGACCTTCGAGCGCCGTTGGACGAGCGCCTCGTCCATCACGATCACATCCACCGGGACGCCGAAACCCCGTAGAGCGCGGCGGAGCCTGACAGCCTCCGCGAGACGGTCGTCGACCTCGTGCTCGATTACCAGGAAGTCGAAGTCGCTGCCCTCGTCGGCATCGCCACGGGCACGCGAGCCGAACAGGATCACCTTGGCGGGCGCCGACGCCGCGTCGATCAGGGCACGACCGGCACGTTCGATCATCTCCTCGGTTGCGACAGCGTTCATTGCCGCCGCTCCCTGACGGCCGTCCCACCCAGCGCGGAGGAGGCCAATGCACGCATCGCGCGCCGATTGTACCCGGGCCTACGGCTCCCTCGCTGGCGTATAGGGCTCTGGGCCAACGGCTCGTGTCCAAACGCCGAGACCGTGGTTGACAGGAGGGCGCAGCCCGACGCCTTGGGTGCACACGTAGCGGCGGCCACCCGGCCGCCACCTCAAGAGTGCTGTGAGGGTTCTGGCCTCGCCTCGCGCTGCCACGGCGCCGGTCTGACCGCTCGGCGATCCATCGCCCCCGGGTGCTGCTGTTGAGGGGGCTGGCGCCCTGGCTCTCGCGCGGTGTCGCCGGATGACGGCGCGTTGCCGGGCTGCCTGACGATAGCTGCGGGCTGGGCACAGTCCTGGGCGGATAGGCGGCGTAGCGGGCCTCTTGCGGACGCCGGCCGTGGGGGCTCGCGAAAAATTGGATGGCCAGATCAGACCGCCGTTCCCATCAGACGGTGGCGTTCTACCGCGACCTCGTGCAGAACCTCAAAGCGTGGCAGGCGCGCCCTCCTCAAATCAGGACCGAGGCTCCTCCCATCGAGGGCGTGGCGCCGTCGCCACCCGACCTTCTGCCACTGCTGCCTGCCAATCGGATGCTGCCGCGCACGGCCAATGGAGGCGTATCCAATGTCGATGCCGCCGATCGGCCTGCGTCGAGCGATGAGCAGCCGGCGGCTATCGAGGGTTCCATTCAAGGTTCCGTTTTGAGCGAATCAGCCCCCACAGACCCCGACCCAACCCCAGCAAACACGGGCAACCTCACTCGACCCGACTCCCCTCCGGCGAACTCATAAACCGAAGGTCGCCAAGGCTCATGCCGCCCTGCTCCTGTCGTTGAGATCGGGTGCGGGGGCTGCGGTAGGCTTCTTCTATGGCTACTGCTCGCCAGCAAATGAACGTCGAGCTTGACGTGGAGGTCGCGTCGATCTTGCGCTCGCACGCCGCTGAGGCGCACGTCAGCGAGGGCGAGATCGTTGATCGTGCGATCCGCGCGTATGACCTGCGCTCGCTGGTTGCCCGCATCCGCTCGCGCAGCGATCTGGACGAAGATGCTGCGATGGCGCTGGTGCGCGAGGAGTTGCACGCCGCTCGCGCCGAACGCGACGCTGCTTGATGCCGCGCGTCGTCGCGGACGCGAATGTCCTCGTCTCTGCGGCCCTGGCCCGTTCTCCACAGGCGCCTTCGGTGTTGGCCCTCGACGCGGCGCTCGACGGTCGCGTCGAGTTGGTCACATCGCCGCTGCTGCTGAGGGAGGTCACGATCGTCCTCGCGCGGCCGCGCTTGCAGAAGTACGTCTCGGCTGATGAGGCGGCGCGGTTCGTGGCGGACCTGGCGGCACAGACGATCCTGCTGGTTGATCCGCCTGGTCCTCACCGGGCGGTGTGCCGTGATCCCCGCGACGACTATCTCGTCGCGCTCGCCGAGGCCAGTGGAGCCGAGGCGATCGTCAGCGGAGACCTCGACCTACTCGCCATTGATCCCGCTCAGCTCGCTGTCGAAGTCGTCACGCCGCGGCAGTCGCCGACCGCCTGGGCTAGTCTCGAACAGACCTCCCATGCGGCCATCACCCGCGCTCTTGCTACGATCCAGGCCAGCCGGGGGCGGTGCGTTCTACCGGCGTCGGAAGGTCGCCCCTAAGAGCGGATCGTTCCTGAGATTTGAGACCGCGACAGCGGCCGCTGGTCCACGGCCTCGCACTCTCGTATCTCGTCGTGGGTGTCGCACAAACCCCTGGTCCGTCCGAGCGGATTAAGAGACTTCAGGGTATGGCCTACAACTTTTTGGCGTGTGATCGTGAGCAGGTGTTCTTGATGCCACCGGATCCGCGGGATTGGCTGCCGGATGATCATCTTGCGTGGTTCGTGCTGGGGGCGGTTGAGCAGATCGATTTGTCGGCGTTTTATGTGCCCTATCGCCTGGATGGATGGGGTCGGGCGGCGTTTGAGCCGGAGATGATGGTCGCGCTGCTGCTTTACGCGTACGCACGGGGAGAACGGTCCTCGCGGGGAATCGAGCGCAAGTGCGTGGAGGACGTCGCCTACCGGGTGCTCGCGGCGCAGCAGACACCGGACCACTCGACGATCGCGCGATTCCGTGTCCGGCACGAGGAGTCGCTGGCCGCGTTGTTTAGCGACGTGCTGTTGCTGTGCAAGGAGGCAGGCCTCACGAGTGTCGGGTTGATTGCGATCGACGGGACGAAGATCCATGCCAATGCGTCGCATCACTCCAACCTCGACTACGAGCAGCTCGCGCGGGAGATCCTTAAGGAGGCGGGCGAGGTCGACCGGGCTGAGGACGCGCTCTACGGCGATACGCGTGGCGATGAGCTGCCTGAGCACCTGCGGACTCCCGAGGGGCGTCGTGGCGCGCTACGGCGGGCCAAGGAGAAGCTCGAGCATGAGCGCGCGGCGAAACAGGACACAAAGGCGCAGGCGGCTGACGCGGAATCTCGGGATCCCGAGATTGTGCTTGATCCCGTGGCGATCGTCGCTCGGATGCAGGGACGTGAGGGATGGTCGCGCGAGGCGCGACGCCAGCTCGATGAGCATCGCCGCGTGAGTGCCCAGCCGATTCCACGCTCGCGAGCCGAGCGGCTGCTGCGAGCAGAGCGCCGGCTGGTGGAGAACCTGTCGGTCGAGCGTGAAGCTAACGAGGCGTATGAGACGCATCGCGCTACTGCAGTGACCCGCGACGGCCGGCGGTTCGGTGCGCACCCCAATCCGTATGTGGCGCCGGAGGTGCCGCCGGGGAAGATCAACGTGACCGACCTGGACTCCAGGAACGTGAAGACTCCGCGCAGCTACACGCAGGGCTACAACGTGCAGGCTGCTGTCAACGAGCATCAGATCGTGCTCGCTGCCGAGGTCACTGCCGCGTCATCTGATTTTGGTCATCTCGAGCCGATGATCAAGGCAGTCAACGACGAGCTCGAGCAGATCGGCGTGAACGAGACGCCCGGGGTCGCGGTCGCTGACAGCGGCTACTGGCACGAGCAGCAGATCGACCAGGTCGTGAACACGGGCACCCAGGTCCTGATCCCGCCCGATGCCGGCAAGCGCGGCACACCCCGCCGCGGCTGGGACGGCGGCCGCTACGCCTTCATGCGTACCGTGCTCGCCGGGGACTATGGCGGCGGGCTTTACCGAAAACGCAAGGCGATGGTCGAGCCAGTATTCGCCCAAACCAAGCACAACCGCCGCATCAGCCAGTTCCAGCGACGAAGTAGATCCGCCGCACGCTCAGAATGGCGGCTGATCACCGCGACCCACAACCTCCTCAAGCTCCACAAGCACCAGTTAGCCGCCGCAGCGGCCTGAGAACCCCCAAAACAGCAAACGCCGACCCAACCAGATTCGCCACGCTACCCGCGAGCGAGATCCCGGACCACCCATCTCCCTGCCACAGCTTTACGCGACACCCACCGTCCAACTCAGGCGCCTAGCTGGCTACGCGGGCGGCGCCTGCTTTCCGCGCGAAGCGGGGAAGCTGTCGACCGGGGTAACGATGCGCGCCCTGCCGGGCAAAGCGAGTGTCCTGATAGCCGAATCCTCTAACGAGGCATGGGGTCGGCCTGACGGACCGACGGGCTAAGCTCAGCGGTCGTGTCGCTGACCGCCCTGACCTCCGCGGAGATCTCGCTGCCGACCGAGGCCGATGGCGCGCGCGTCAGCGACCGGATCGCTGTTCTGGCCGACACCGTCGAAGCCGTCGGGTTGACCGACAATCACGCTGGCCAGCCGCGGATGTCGCCGCTGGCTGCGGTAGCGCTCGCGCGGGAGCAGGGCGTGGGGACAATCGTCCACGTTTCCTGCCGCGATCGCAACCGGCTTGCCCTGCAGTCCCAGGTCGTGGGCTCGGCGGCGCTCGGCGCTGAGGCAGTCCTCTGCATGCAGGGCGATCCGGTGCCTGGCATCGAACATGTGGCCGACATGACCGCCACGCAGCTCATTGCGAGCGCGTCGGCATGGAGCGCCCCGCACCCGCTGGCGGTCGGGGCGGTCGTCAATCCCTTCGCCGAGGACGTCGACCGGGAGTTGCGGCTCCTGCGGCGCAAGATCGCCGCTGGAGCAACGTTCGTGCAGTCGCAGATGATCTTCGACCTCGGGCGCCTCGAAGCGTTCCTCTCGGCCGCCGAGGACACCCTCGCAGGCGTGCGGTTCTACGCAAGCGTCGCGCTGCTCCGCAACGCGCACATGGCAGAGCGCGCCTGCGCGCTACCAGGGGTCGCGATTCCTCAGCGAGCCGTGGCGCAGATCAGTCGCGGCGGCGGCATCGACCTAGCGGGCGAACTGGCGGCGGGCCTTGCCAGTATCTCGCGCGTCGATGCGCTTCACGTATTTCCGCTCGGAGCCGAGGCGGCTACACGCGAGGTCGCCGCGGAGTTCCGCGTCGCGCGGGGTGTCAGCGCCCAGCGCCCTGCAGGGACCGGTCCGTAACCGGAACCGCGACCGGGACGACGAACGGGGACGGCCCCTGGCCGACCGAGAGCCTGCAAGCAGATGGTTTTCGAGTCCCACGAAGCACGTCGTGTCCCGTAGCGCACGCCCGCATGTGCCGGGCGAAGCGGAAGCGCTTGACTCGCCGCGCCTCAGACCCGGTCGTCGTCCAACTCGGGAGCGTCGCGCCTGGCGACCGAGGTGCTCGTCGCGACGCGAAAGCAGGTCTTTGACAGCGGGCAGGATCTCGGATGGTGACATCCTCGAGTCCCGCCGCGAAGTAGCCTGACGCACGACTGCGTGATGCTTGAGACAAGGAGGCTGAGCGGTGAATAAACCGGTGTTGTTTTGCTACGACGGATCCGACGGCTCAAAGACTGCGCTCGCTGCCGCAGTCGAGTTGATCATGCCTGCCGATGCCGTGGTATTGGTTGTATGGATGCCGGCAGCTGTGCAGTTGGCCCGAGCCGGCTCGTTCCTAGTCGCCGTACCGAACGAGGGCGAGATCGACGAGCAGGAGGCGGCTACCGCGCGAGAAATCGCAGAAGAGGGCGCCGCGGGTGCCCGCCAGCGCGGCTACAACGCCTCCGCGCGAATCGCGCAAGCCAACGAATCCGTGGCCAAGACGATCGATGAGATCGCCCAGGAGATTGACGCCGGACTGGTTGTCTGCGGCCAACGCGGCCGGGGCGCCATCGGCAGCGCTCTCCTCGGCAGCGTCTCCCACGCACTCGCGGCACACACTAAGCGGCCGGTGCTCATCGCCCCCCAGCACCCGTCGTAGCCCCGAATACATGCCGGGCGCCATCCGCGGCATCGAAGTGGTGGCAGTTGCCGATTGCGTGACGGGCGAGCGCAGCCTTGACGGTGGGCACGCGAGGCTTGGCCCGGCCGGGAAGGATCACGATCGCCAGGAGGAAGCCGAGGGCGAAGATTCCGGCCGCCCACCAGAACGCCGTGGTGTAGCCGTGAACTGCCGCGGCGTTGGCCAGGTCGGCGGTGTGCGGGTGACCG
Organism: uncultured Solirubrobacterales bacterium; assembly: GCA_963715925.1. GTDB lineage: Bacteria > Actinomycetota > Thermoleophilia > Solirubrobacterales > Solirubrobacteraceae > Palsa-744. Next base: position 2,103,374 of record OY970282.1, read on the forward strand.
GCCGTGTAGCTGGCGAGCGCGCTGGCGAAGATCGTGCTCAACAGGGAGGTGCCGACCGAGCCGCCGACCTGTTGGGAGGTGTTGACCATCGCCGAGGCGACCCCGGCCTCGCGTCCCTCCACGCCCAGAGTCGCGGTCGAGAACGCCGGCGCGAAGATGCATCCCATCCCGACGCCGAGGACGAGCAGGCCAGGAAGGACATTGCTGGCGTAGCTGGAGTCGGGCGTCAGGCGCGTGAACAGGAACATCGCGATCGCCCCGAGCGTCGTGCCAGCAAGCACCAGCGGCTTGACCCCGGTGTGTTGGATCACGCGCGTCTGCACCGTGGTCGAGGTGATCACCAGAACGCCGGTGAGAGGGAGGAACGCCAGTCCGGTGGTAAGCGGCGACAGTCCGAGCTGCTGCTGCAGGAAGTAGGTGAGAAACAGAAATACCGCAAAGATGCCCGCGCCAGCCAGCGCGATCGTGGTGTACGCGCCGCCGCGCGCACGGTCCCAGATGATGTGCAGGGGCAGCAACGGATGCTTGGCTCGGCGCTCGATCAGCACGAAAGCCGTCAGGAGCACGGGGCTAGCGACGAGCGCCACGATCGTGGCCGTGGCCGTCCAAGAGTGGGTCTCGGCGTTGGAGAACCCGTAGACCAGCGCGAACAGGCCCAGCGCTGAGGTGAGAACCCCCGGTATGTCGATCGGATCCCGCTCCGGAGCGCTGTGATTGACCAGTAGGCGCAACGCCACGATCGTCGTAGGCACGGCGATCACAAGGTTGACGTACAGGCACCAGCGCCAGGACAAGACTTGGGTGAGCGCACCGCCGAGTAGCAGCCCGAGCGAGGCGCCACCGCCGGCGATCGCACCGAAGATTCCGAACGCTGTGGGCCGGTCAGGAGATCCCTCGAACGTCACCGTCAGCAACCCCAGCGCCGAGGGTGCGAGCAGTGCGCCGAATGCCCCCTGGAGCGTTCGGGCGGCCACGAGCACGCCGAAGGACTGGGCCAGCCCGCCGATCGCCGAGGCGATCGAGAACCCGACCAAGCCGGTGATCAGGGTCCACTTGCGCCCGAACAGATCACCGAGCTTGCCACCCAGCAGCAGCAGGCTGCCGAAGGCCAGCGCGTAGGCGGTGATGATCCACTGCCTGCTCTCGGTCGAGAAATGCAGCGCCTCCTGGGCCGAAGGAATCGCGATCGTCACGATCGTTGCGTCCAGCACCACCATCAGCTGAGCCACGCCGAGGAGGGCCAGGACCGCCCATCGATTCGGTTCGCGACGCGTTGAAGCCACTGAAATCGGGTGGGCCGCATTCCGATCAGCGCCACGACCATCGACCTCCATCATCCCCTGACGGTAACACCGCAAAGCCGGCGACGCATAAGCAGCGATCGGTGGCGCCGACCCCCCTTCCGTGCAAGGGAGGTATCGTCCTCGCACAGTGGGAGATGCTTGGGGTGGTGTGAAAGGAGGCGTTGCGCAACTCCTCGTCACAAGCACGGGCGCCACCAATGGCGGGGGCTACGCCTTTCGGCCTCTAGGACACGATGGGCGGAGTTATGTGGAGTAGGCTCCGCTACAGGACGCCGCAACGTGACTACGGAAGGGGAGATCGTGAGCACTGCCAGCCAGGAGGAGACACCGCTTGACGAGCTGGGCGTCGCCGACCGCGCCAACTTCCAGCAGGGGCCGCCGCTTGAGCTCTTTCGGCGATTGCGCTCTGAGTGCCCGGTCCACTGGTCCAGCGGCATCGCCGAGTTTCCCGACGAAGACGGCTTCTGGTCGGTGACGACCGCCGAGGACGTGTTCGAGGTCAGCCGTGACTGGCAGACCTACTCCTCGGAAGTCGGCGGCTTCACCGCGTCCAACGCAGGCCTGTCGTTGGAGATGCAGCAGGCGATGTTCATCGGCATGGACCCGCCCAAGCACGACCGGCTGAAGGCGCTGTTCCAGCGTGGCTTCACGCCGAAGCGGATCGCCGAGCACGACGACGCGATCCGCGCGATCACGATCGAGGTGCTCGACCGGCTCGAGGGCCGGGAGACCTGCGATCTCGTCAACGACGTCGCCCAGCCGGTGGTGGCGCGGGTGATCGGCAGCTTCATGGGCCTGGCCCCCGAGGACGACCAGGCGTGGGCGAACTTGATGAACGCGATCGTCGGCGCGGGCGACCCGGACGCGACGCCCGAGGGCGCCCAGAGCGTGATGGAGCGCGAGGTGCCCGAGGTGTTCGCGCGCTGCGGCAAGCTGATCGCCGAACGACGCGCGGCGCCGACCGATGACCTGACAAGCGTGCTCGTTCACTCAGAGATCGATGGCGAGCGGCTCGAGGACCACGAGATCGTGATGGGGTTCCTGCTGCTGATGGCCGCCGGCAACGACAGCACGAAGGCGACCTACTGCAGCGGCATGCGCGCGCTGATGGAGAACCCCGAGCAGCGACGGATGGTGCTTGAGGACCCCTCGCTGGTACCAGCGGCGGTCGAGGAGTCGCTGCGCATGTTCCCCGCGTTCGCGCACTTCGCCCGCACGGCCACCCGCGACACCGAGCTGCACGGGCAGCGCATCCGCGAGGGCGAGAAGCTGGTCATGTGGTACCCGTCGTCCAATCGCGATGAGACGCGCTTCCAGGACCCCGACCGCTTCGACATCACGCGCGACGCCGAGCACCAGGCATTCGGCGCCGGCGGCCGGCACTTCTGCCTGGGCACGGCGCTCGCGCGACTGGAGCTACGGATCCTGATCGAGGAGACGCTCAAGCGCTATCCCGAGATCCAGATCGCCGGCGAGTGCACCTACGTCGAGTCCGCGTTCGCCAACCAGCACAAGACGCTGCCGGTGCGCCTGCGTCCGCTGTAGGTCTTCCCGCGTACGCAGGGCGACGACAGATCGTGGTTTGCCATCTCTAACTGGCCGGTGAAGGTTGACAGGTCCTCCGTATTGATGGCTGAGGCAACGACCGCTCCCTTCAAGCAGGAGCGGAAGCAGTCGCCAGCGGCTCCGGGCTATCACTCTGGACGAGGAGGGGAAGTCGAGGTCGTGGCCTCCGATTGGGCAGCGGCTCTGCTGGGGCACCCCTCCGGCGCTCGTTGGCGCCCCAAGTTGCGCCGATCCTACGATCCAGGCCAGCCGGGCACCGCTCGTCCCATAGGCACCGAGAGGTCGCTAATGGGATCGAATCGTTCCCCCGCTATGGTCTTATGGGCGACCGTGGCCGCGATTGAATCGAGGTCGCTCGTCGCGCCGAAGGCGCTCGATACAAGCGCCCTCGCGCCAGCCCTCGGCGTGCGCAGGCTCGGCGCTCCTTCGAGGACGATGATCAGCTCCTCCTCCGTCAGGTGGTGGTGAAACGGATAGGCCGCCTCGCCTGCCGGCAGCTCCCAAGGCTCAGCCCGAGGCGCTCGCTGCCGGCCTGGCGACTGAGCCGTGCGCGCCGGCAGCGAAATCCGGGGTGCTCGCGCGGCTCATCGAATCGCGGTTCGTTGATGTTCGTCACGCCGTCGCAGCCTACCTGTCGGCCCGCTCCTGCTGCCGGGCCCACCCCGGCAAACGAGGTGTTGCCGGGGACGATTTTCGCCGAGGCCAAGCAGCATCTCGTCAGGGGAGAGCTGTCCTGAACGGCGGCTGATGGAACCTACGGGCGTTCACGGAGAGTCCGCGGGATGCTGGAGAATCCACGGGATGCTGGTCCGCCACGCCGACCCCGCCCGGGACGCCCGCGCCTGCGCAGCGATCTACGCGGCGTTCGTGCGCGACACGCCGGTGTCCTTCGAGGAGCAGCCGCCGAGCGAGGCCGAGATCGCCCGGCGGATCGCAGCGACCTCACAGGGCTACCCCTGGCTGGTGGCCGAGATTGCAGGCGAGGTCGCCGGCTACGCCTACGCCTGTGCCCACCGCGACCGCGCCGCCTACCGCTGGGCCGCCGACGTGACGGTCTACGTGGGGGAGGAGCAACGCGGTCGGGGGGTGGGGCGCGCGCTCTATGGTGGGCTGATGCCGCTGCTCTCCCGCCAGGGGTTGCGGATCGCGTGCGCCGGCATCACTCTGCCCAACGACGCCAGTGTGGCTTTGCACGAGCGCTTCGGCTTCGAGCTCGTGGGGGTCTTCCGCCGCATCGGCTGGAAGGCCGGCGCCTGGCGCGACGTCGGCTGGTGGCAGGTCGAGCTATCGCCGGCCACCGGCGGTCAGCCGGCCGAGCCGGGACCGCCGGTGGGGCTCAAGGACGCGGCATGAGGGCCGCTCGTGCCGATGTAGGTAACGTCCGCGGCCAGATGTGGGATGGCTTGGCAGCGCGCTTGGAAGGCGAGATCGTCGCGCTGGAGCCCCTTGAGGCGGCTCACGAGGAGGGACTGTGGGCCGCCGCCCAGCACCCGGAGATATGGGCGTGGACGACCCCGGTCGGTGAGAGCCGCGAGTTCTTCGACGCATGGTTCGCGGCGAGCCTTGAGTCCACCGAGGACGGGACGGAGTGCGTGCTCGCCACGATCGCTCGCTCCAGTGGCGAGGTGATCGGCAGCACGCGGTTTCTCGCGTTGCGCCCGGAGCACCGTGGTCTTGAGATTGGCGCGACCTGGCTTGTGCCCTCGATGTGGCGGACCGGCGCGAACATCGAGGCGAAGCTGCTGATGCTGGGACACGCGTTCGAGCGACTCGGGTGCATCCGCGTCGAGTTCAAGACCGATGCTCGCAACGAGCGCTCACGCGCGGCGCTGGCGGCGTTGCCCGCCCAGTTCGAGGGGGTCTTTCGCAGGCACATGGTGACCGCGAACGTCGGTGTGCGCGACTCCGCGTACTACAGCACCACCGACGCGGAGTGGCCGGAAGTGCGCGCCAACCTCGCGGGCCGCCTCACTGCCGCGCGAGTGCGATCCGCAGTGGCGGCTGATGGGCGAGACTGCGAGGTGAGGGTCGATCTGTCAGGCGCGTTGCGGGGGGAGGGGGCATGACCGACCAGGTGGCGGGGTTGCTCGCCGAGCAGGCTCGCTACTACCGTGAGCGGGCCGGCGAGTACGAGGACTGGTGGTTTCGACGCGGGCGCTACGACCGCGGCGCCGACGCAAACGCGCGGTGGTTCGCTGACGCAGTCGAGGTTGAGGACGCCTTGGAGCGCTTCCGGCCGGTGGGGCGGGTGCTGGAGCTGGCGTGCGGGACGGGCCTGTGGACTCGGCGGCTGGTCGGGCACGCCGACACCGTGACGGCAGTGGACGCCTCGCCGGAGGTGATCGAGCTGGCCCGCGCGGGAGTGGACGACCCGAGGGTGAGCTATGTATGCGCGGACCTGTTCGCGTGGGAGCCGGCGGCGGGTTACGACGTCTGCTTCTTCAGCTTCTGGCTCTCGCATGTCCCAGAGGCGCGGTTCGATAGCTTCTGGGCAAAAATCGGGCGGGCGCTTAACCCCGAGGGGAGGGTTTTCTTCGTGGACAGCTTGCCAAGCGACCTCTCCTCCGCTGTGGATCATCGGCTGCCTGGCCGGGGGGAGGAGACGATGATGCGGCGGCTAGCTGATGGCCGTGAGTTTCGCATCGTCAAGCGCTTCTACGAGCCCCGCGCACTGTGCCGCCGGCTCGCCAACCTTGGGTGGGATGCGCAGGTGTGGGCGACGTCGGAGTTCTTCGTCTACGGTTCAGCCCAGCTCCGAGCGGGTGGTGGGTGATGACCGTGGCGGGATGGATCTGATCGTGCTCTCCACACCGTCGGGTAGATACGCGACCTCGGGTCGACATTGTTATCGACGGTTAAGCCCCATCAGCTCGGCTGCAGGAGATGTGCCCTGAGTTGGACGGCGAGGCCCCAGAGCACATACAGGATCGCGATGGCGATTAGTGTGAACTTGATCGCCGAGCAGACGGCCGCGAATGGTGGCGCGAAGTTACCACCTTCACCGCCGAGTGTGAGCAGCAGCGCGACGTTTTTCACCGGCGTCGAACGTCGCGGCGGCGAGCGCAAAGAACGGGACGACACCGAGGGCCGCGAGCAGCCGCTGGCCGCGCGTTCGCGCGGCATCGCGGATCGCGAAGCCCGCGAGTGCGAAGAACAGGCCGTAGGAGACCATGTAGCCGTAGTCGATGATGAGCGAGAGACGCGCTGCGCTCCTGCCCTTCGCTCCCCATTCAGCCATCATCTGGGCGGCGTGTGAGCGGCTGCCGGCGAACTCGAAGGCGAGGATCGTTGGCCCGTGCGCTACGTGCGAGGGGTCGACCACTTCGAGGATCACCGTGAACGCGACGGTCGCCACGCCCGGCACAATCAGCGCTCGCTTGCGACTCACCGCAGTCTCTCTCTGGCGATCAGCAGTTCTGGAATCTCGTCAAGGGAGCGGATGATCTCGGCGCCGGCGGAAGCGCGTGCTCGTCGCTGTCTGCGGCGAAGCCGATAGCTCGCATCCCGGCGGCGACTGCGGCCATGACGCCCGAGGGGGTGTCCTCGATGACCGTACAGGCGGATGGCTCGACATTCATCGTGGCGGCTGCGTGCTGAAAGAGCGCCGGGTCGGGCTTGGGGCGCGGCACGTCGTGGGCGGAGAACAGCGCGTGGGCGGGGAACAGGTCGCGCAGGCCGGTCAGCCCGAGCGTCATCCGCGTCTTTGACAGTGCGCCTTGGGAGGCGACGCAGACCTGCAGCCCGGCGGCCTTGACGCGCCGCACCGCCTCGCCGGCGCCGACGACCGGCTTGAGGTCGCGCCTGAACGCCTCGGCACGCTCACCCTCGTATTGGGTGAGCCAGTCGGGCGGCAACTGCCGGCCGAGCTTCGCCTCGGCCCGGTCACGGACATCGGTGAGGAGAAGCCCTTGATAGTCGCGGCGGGCCTCGCAGAGCGTTGTCGGCAGGCCCTCGCGCGTGAGCATCCGGGCGAGCACGTCGTTGGAGATCGCCTCGGAGTCAACGAGCACTCCGTCGCAGTCGAAGATCACGAGCTCACACATGGCAGCACCACCAACCCGGTCACTGTCGTAATCAGTTGTGCGCGTTGAAAGCTCGACGCCATCGTCGAGCGGGAGCGTCATCGAGAAGTAACCCGAGGCTGGGTCACGGACGTGTGCCAGGTAGGGGAGCAGGTCGGGGTCATCTGCGCTGAGGTCGGCGATCACCAGGCCGGCAGGCGATAGACGTGACTCGAGGAGGCGCAGGACCGGCAGGTACAGGTCGTTGCGGCCGTCGAGGAACACGAGGTCCACGGGCTCGGTGATGTTCGCCAGCGTGTGAAGCGCGTCGCCGTAGCGCAGTTCAACGAGATTCGCTAGGCCGGCGTCGGTGAGGTTCTGCCGCGCGAGCTTGACCTTCTGCTCGTGGTGCTCGCTCGTGATGAGCGTTCCGCCGCCACCGTCGCGGAGCGCCGCGGCGAGATAGATCGTGGAGACGCCGAGCGAGCTGCCGAACTCAACGACCCGGCGTGGCCGGGTGCTCAGCGCGAGGAGGTAGAGGAGCTGCCCGACCTCGCGGGCGATCGACAGGGGCGCCGCTCCGTAGAACGCGTATCGCTGCTCCTGCACCAGCCTCCCCAAAATGGGCTCATAACCCGAAGGTCGCAGGTTCGCATCCTGCCCCCGCCGCGCGAGCATCTGCAAGCCCGTGCCTGTACTTGACGGTCGCCAGATATGCGTGCAGGCGCCGCCCGGTGGAGAGGGGCCTGACCTTAGCCGCAGCCTGGTTCGGTGTCCTGGCCTCGGCGGCATAGACCTCGCGGTAGGCCGGGTCCTCCGGGGAGACGGTCGGGTCCGTGGCGAACACCAGATATCCGCGGCGGCGAGCCCGCTTTTCGTTGGCCTCGGCGATCCGCTTGTTTTCCCGCTCAAGCTCACGAGCCCACGCAAAGAGGTCGGTCTGGGTGTCGGTTGCTGGCGCCATGGGTCAAGAGCCCTGTACCAAAGAGCTTAGGACCATCTTTTCACCGGGCGGGGACGCGAGCCCGTCGTCTACCCCGACGCCGTCGTCTACCCCGACGTCCAGGTGGCGGAACCAGTTGACGCCGTATAGGAGCTCCTCGTAGGCCCATATCCACAATGCCAGGTAAGAGACTGCGAGGAGATATGAGTGGTCTGCGCCATGCGTGCGGGCAGCCGCCGCGCCGGCGATGAACGCGATGATCAGCGGCGCGTTGGGGAACTGCACGATCGGGAAATCCCGGGGCCATCCGAGCTGCGTCAGGCGCTTGAATCCCGCCACGCCCCGCGCGGGCTCAAATGCAGCCACGGGTGCCGAGGCGTCACGTTCTTCGGGGGCTGGGGGAGCGTCAAGCCGGTGCGGGACCGTCATCACTCCAGGCGGCGAGTGCCAGCAGCGTGGTGTCGCTCACGCCCTTGCCCGAGAGCACGCACAGCCGTCCGTCGCGCTGCCACGTCACGACCGGTGCGCCGTGCATCTGAAGCAGCCGGTAGGACACGCCGTCGCGGTGGGAAATCGTCCCGCCGCTGGCCGCGGGCGCCGGTGTGCCGCTCACGATCGCGTACCCGATCCGCCCGCCGTCGCGGTCGGCGTAGAAGACGGTCGTGACCGTCCGCCCGCCGAGGCGGTCGGTGCGCGCGCCGGTCGAGCGCCAGCCGAAGCGCTCTTCCAAGTAGGGGAAAGCGACGCCGTCGACCGCGGCGGCGAGCTGGCCGGGGTGCGCGTTGTTCTCCACTGGAGCGGCCATTGTCGCCGGGCGCAGCGTCAGAGCTGATGCCTCGCGCAGGTTCAGCGCCGATGAACCACCGCCGGTCAGGCCGACAGCGAGCGCGGCCACGATCACCGCGGTGGCTACCAGCGCGCCGCCGAGCCGCAGACCAGCCGCGGAGCGGCCAGCGCGAGCAGCCGATCGACGAAGGCCCACCGGCGCCGAGCGATCGGAGTATGCCCGTCGACGAGCTCCTGCACGTGGCGGTGCAGCGCCTCGGGCGCCCGCACGTCGGACGCTCGCAGGAGCTCGATCAGCTCGGATTCTGTACGTGGGCGCGGTTCGTTCATGGCGTTCCTCTACTAGGCAAGACTCCGGCGGGCCGTGTCTCTTTCCCGACCGCGGCCGTTTTCCTGCGTCTTGACCGCGGGAGCAGGCTCGGGGATCAGCAACTTGGTGACCTGCTTGCGCGTGCGAACAGCCTCGTAGTGAGCGTCGCCTCCCGCACGCCCAGCGCCTGGGCGGCTTCCGGTAGGAGAGGCCGAGCACGTCCACGCCACCAGTGCCAGACGGAAGTCCTCTCCCAGTCCCGCGATCGTCGCATACACCCCCTGCATCTCCAGTGCCTGCTCGGGCTGGCCCATCGACTGCGGGTCGGCGGTGAGGACGTCCTCGAGCGCCGCCACCGTGACCGGCCGGGGGCGGAGCGAGGGTCGCCGGAGGAGCCGCGGGAAGGATTGCGCCGCGCCGGAGTCTTCTGTAGGTGACGCCGGCCGTCAAACCGCGCCGCGCCGGGCCAGCCCAAATGGGACATCGAGGACGAGGAAGGTGGATCTACCGTGAGACCGCGCACGCTTTTGCTTTTTGCTCTGGCCCCCCTGATCGGAGCGGCGATCGCAGTGCCGTCGGCCCTTGCCGCACCCTCCGAAGCAAAGCTCGAAGTGAACGAAAACTGCGTCGAGCCGGATTGGCCATGCTGGGCGACCCCGGGATCGAACCAGCCTGCCGCAAAGGTCACGATCGCGAGCGGCGGCTCGGTCGCCTATGCCGACAGCAAGACCGCCGCGAGCATCGCTTGGACCGGCACTGCTCCTACATGCGAATCGACGGTGCCAGTTGCCCCGGCGGGGCCGAAGACGGGCTGGGAAGGAAAGTGCACGTTCGCAACGCCGGGCACCTACAAGTTCGAAAGCTCCACTCTGTGGCCGGAATACACCAAATACGAAGTGGTGGTCGAAGGTTCGACCAGTGCGCCCCCCACGGGCACGACTGGCGAAGGCGGCTCAAAAGGCGGCTCGACCCCGGGAACCACCACGCCGAGTCCCACCCCGGCCGGCGAAAGCCCGACTGGATCCCCGCTCTCCGGCGCTCCCGCGATCCACTCGAGCCAGCGAGGCACGACCGTCAAGGGGTCGCTACAGATCGCAAAGGCCGGTGCCGGAGATCGCCTCGAGGTCGATCTCCTCGCCACCACCGCGTCGCTGGCGAAGGCCGGACACACAACGCAGGTGGTCGGGCGATTCGTGAGCGCTTCGGTGAGCGCCGGCCAGCAGTCCTTCTCGGTGAAGCTCAACGCCAGGGCAAGGAAGGCACTCAAACGCCACCACCGCCTGGTGCTGAAGGTGAAGATCACGCTCACCCCGGTCCACGGGGAAGCTATGAGCATCACCAGGTCCGTGACCGTGCACGCGTGAGCGTCAGCCAGGGTTATGAACATCGGGGAAGGAAGGGCACTGGCGGGGGTCTGTAGGAGGCAGGTGTTCCAACACCGGGACTACGGAATGACAAGAGAAAGGCGGCTGAGACCCGTGAGACTTTTTGCCTTTGTTGCCCTGCTAGGAGCGGTGGCGGCCGTGCTCGGCGCCTGTGCAGTCGCGCCGCAGGCCCTCGCTGCGCCCTCGGAAGCGAAGCTCGAAGTGAACGAAAACTGTGTGGAGCCCGACTGGCCGTGCTGGGCGACTCCGGGATCGAGCCAGCCTGCCTTCCAGACGATGATTGCTTCTGGCGCCACCGTCACATTCGTCGACGAGAAGACCGCCGCGAACATCGCGTGGACAGGCACTGCTCCTACATGCGAACCATCGGTGCCAGTCGCGCCGGCGTCGACGAAGACGGGCTGGGAAGGAAAGTGCACGTTCGCAACGCCGGGCACCTACAAGTTCGAAAGTGCGACCATGTTCGAAGACCTTTACGAGAACTACAAGAAATACGAGATCGTCGTCGGAGGGGCCCCCAAGGCCGAAACGACGCCAACCAGCACAGAACACCAGACCGAAGCGACGCTCACGGGGAGTATCGAACCTGAAGGCAGCCCGATCGAATATCACTTCGAGTACGGCAGCGGGAGCGTGTCCGAACATTCGAGTGCCCCAACCAGTCTAGGCGCGACCGACTTCACTAGCCACTCGGTATCGCTCCCGGTGAGTGACCTGCTACCAGGCACCGAATATCACTTTGAACTGATCGTGAGCTACGGCGCCAACAAGACAGTTTCCGGTGGTCCACTGACATTCACGACTCCGCCGGCCACAGGGCCGACAGTGAGCACGCTCGCAGCCTCCGCCCTGAAGGAAACTGAAGCCACGCTCAATGGCAAATTCGACCCAGAGGGCGGTGCCGAAGCCGAATACTTCTTCGAATGGGGCGCCGGCTCCGGCGGGTCCTACGAATACACCACCAAAGCGGTGAGCCTGCCATCCGACGGTGCAGAACACCAGGCCTCCGCGACCGTGACCGGCCTGACGCCCGGCAGCGAATACCACTTCCGCCTTGTCGCGAAAAACAAATTGGGATCGGTCCAGGGCAAAGACCTCACATTCATGGCCGCCTCGACCCCGCCGACGAAAGAACCGACCAAAGAACCTCCCGCGAAAGAACCTTCACCAACGCCGACCCCTACCGGCGGCAATCCCACGGCCACAACCTCCAGCTCACCGTCTTCTGGGCAACCAGAGGCAGAACCCGCTTCTGGCCTGCTGTTTGGGGCGGTCAAGCTGGCATCCACTCAGCACTCCTCCTCTGTGCATGGAACCATCGATATCTCTCAGGCCGGGGTCGGAGGACAGCTGGAAGTAGCTCTGCTGGCAACCACGGCTTCGCTGGCGAAGGCCAAGCATTCCTCGAAGGCCCGCGTAGGGCATCTCCTGCGGTCTTCCCTGAAGGCCGGCGTCGTGTCTTTCACAGTGCCCTTGACGTCGAAGGCCAAGTCAGCACTGCGCCGCCACAGGCATCTGGCGTTGACGGTGCAGATTGTGCTCACGCCCGTTCACGGCGCCGCGGTGACCGTGACAAAGAGCGTCGTCCTGCACGGCTGAGCGGCGGCCTTTCTCAGTTTTCTAGCTGCCGTCCGGGGAGGGGCGGATCTCGCCCCTGCCGGCCGCCCGCAGGTTCGCCGGCAGGGCGAGGCGAGCGCGCCTGGCGAGCACTTCCAGGCCGATCCGCCATTGGATGATCGCCGCGCGCTGTTCTGACTGCGTGTCGGGCAGTTCGTCCAGATCGCCCTCCGCTAGACCGGTCGTGAGCGCGCTCAGGTAGGAGTCCTCGAAGACATAGGTGTGAGCGTAGATCGCGTGCAAGCTACGCAGCTGAGGGGTGGCGGGCTCAACCGCCGCGATCTCGACGGCGTAGGCGGCGAAGCTTCGCTCGAGGGCTCCCATCCGCTGCGAAGCGCGCGCCGGTGTGAGGCTCCCACGGTGATAGGCCGAGAGGATCGGATCGGCGCCTTCCAGCAGCCGGTTGACCGCCAGACGCAATGGCTCCACCTGGCGCAGGTAGCTCGTCAACGCCGCTCGCTGACCTGATGAGGTCGAGACGCTCGACGCGGTGGAGGTACCACCGCATCCGCAGAGCGCGACCGTGCACAAGAAACCAGCGGCCAGCGCGCCGCGGCGGCATCTCACACCGCGAGGAGCGCTGCACCGCATTCTCCGCTCCTCGGCTTAGTAGCCGTACCCGCTGCTACCGCTGCTGCTACCGCCACTGTTCGATTCCGCGGGTGCCGCCGGCGTGCTGCTCGTGCTCGGGGTGCTGCCGCCGGCGCTGCTCGTGCTCGGTGCGCTGCTGGCGGAACTGGTCGTGACGACACTCCAGGTGCCGACGTCTTTGATGCCCTGTCCTTTGGTTTCACCGGGCTGCTGGTCCTGGGCGAACGTGTACAGCGGGGTGCCCTTGTAGGTGACCTGCGTGGTCCCGTCGGGGCGCTTGACTGTGCCGAGCGTGACCCCTTCGCCGCTAGGCGTGCTGCCGGACGCCACCGTGAGCGGATGCCAGATGCCAACACACGCGGAGCTCGTGCAGATGAACTTGCCGCCCTGCTCGCCGCTGAGGTGATACAGCGTCATCCCCTGGCTGTTGATGAGGATCGTGCCGAGCGTTGGATTGGAGGCGCTCTTCACGGCGGCGCTCGACCCGCTGGCGCTCGTCTGCGCGGCGGGCGCTGCGCTGGCGGCCGAGCTGGTGGTGTTGCTGCTCGAGCTGCCGCCGCAGGCGGCGAGCAGGAGCGAGGTGGCAACGGCTGGTATGGAGAGCTTCAGTAGATGACGCATTCGTTCACTCCTAGATGGCGAGTCGGGTACCGTGCTGGCGCGTAGGGTCCTGCTATCAAGTAAGACTCCGCTCGCAGCCGTTCCTTCCGGCACGTCCTGTGGAGAGCGACGCGCCGGGTTCGGTTGACCCGCGGGAAGGTTAGCGGCGTAGCGGTGTCTATAAGTAGAGATGAAGTCACGCGCCCGAGCGCCCCGACAATTTGGAGGAACCATGAAGCGAACCCACGTTTTCTTGGCCGTCGCCTTGGCAAGCGCGGCGAGCGCCGCGACGGTCGCCAGCGCACAGACGAGCCTTCCGGCCGCGCACTCCAGCCGCGCTGCCACAGTGCAGCTGCGCCACACTAGCCTCGGCAGCATCCTCGTCAGCAGCTCGGGCCGCACGCTGTACGAGTTCACGAAGGATCACGTCAAGAAGAACAGCTGCGCGGCGATCAGCGGGTGCTCAGCAGTATGGCCTTCGCTGAAGACAAGCGGTAGGCTGACGGCCGGCTCGGGCGTCAAGGCTTCGCTGCTGTCCACGACCAGCGGCAACCAGGTCACCTATGCCGGTCACCCGCTCTACACCTACAGTGGCGACAGCGGCCCAGGGAAGACCTCCTACGTTGGCGTAAAGCAATTCGGTGGCACGTGGTACGCGATCAACGCCTCTGGAGGCACAGTCAAGTAGCGCTGGCGCTGAGGACCCGGCGCCGGTGTGCTCAGGCGCCGGGCAGCGCGCACCGTCGATATAGCGCTCGATCGCTGCCCGTTGCGCACGTTGCGCACGTTGCGCACGTTGCGCACGTTGCGTCCTGGCCGGGCTGCTGGCGGGACGGTCTCAGTTCGTCGTGATGACCTTGCCGGACGGTGCGATGACGTACCACCGGCCGCCGTTGGTTTCGGTCGCCTGTCCGTTGTCCTGGCCGGGCGCCGCGTCGGCCGCATAGGTGTAAAGCGGCCAGCCCGCGTAGGTGACGACCCGGCCGCCTTCGGGGTCAGGGTCGCTGCCCAGCAGCGAGGCCTTCAGCTGGGGCGACCCGGCGGCGGTGTCACCGCTCGCAAGCTTCAATGGCGGCCACAGCGCGGCGCACGAGGACACGCACGTGACCTTGGAGTGTTTGTCGGGCGCGAAGGCGTAGAGCGTGCGGCCTTCGGCGTCCACGAGCACCGCCCCCACGGTTGGCAGGGTGCGGACGGAGAGGCTGATCGACTTCGTCGCAGGAGTCGATGGGGTCGTGGTCGTCGCCGTCGGAGACGCCACCGTGCTCGATGTCGTCGGCTTGGCCGGTTGGCCTTCGTGCAGCAGGTTGAGCGTGTTTTTGCCGTCGTCTACGAAGTAGATGCCCTTGCCTTCTGGGACTACGACTAGGCCGAACAGCGAGCCCGCACCAGTCTGGGTATCGGCGGTCTGCATTGCCAGCTGCTTGCCGCCCGGGGTTGTCTCGACCATGTTGCCGTCACCACCGTTGCTGGTGATGATATTGCCGTTCGGGGCGAGCACCATGCCGAGCGGTTCCTTGAGGTGACCCCCTTCGGTCAGGACCGTGCCGCCTTTTTCGGCGGGCGTCGTCCGTGTCATTGCTTCGGAGATCGCGAGGATCTTGTTGTCCTCGGTCGAAGCCACGTACAGTGTCCCGTTGTCGGCGAGCGCGAGCCCGGTCGGGCCGAGCACGAGCGCTTCCGCGGAGTCGACCCAAGGGATGCCCTTGGCGATCACCGTTTCGCTGAGCACCGTTGGTGTCTGGTGTGCGCCGGATTCCAGTTCGATCCGCAGTACTGTCGAGTTGTCGATCGTATGGATGCCCTTTGCCGCGCCGCCGTTGAGCGCGTTGCTGATGAACAGCGTCGTCTTCGGGCCTTCGCTCTTGGCGGTCGAGTCCCAGGGACCCTGGATGTTCTTGCTGGCGATCGTCTTGATTGCCTTGCCTTCGCTGTTGAGCACGATTAGGCAGCCGTACTTCGCGGTTGCCGTCTTGCCGTTGGTCGTCGGCAGGCTGCCCACGACGACGTAGCCGCCGGGCAGGATGTTAAGCGCGGTCGTCAGCCCCACGCCGCCGGGGCATGGGCCGGGGAGCGTCCTGGCGTTGATCGTCGCGAACGGCGAGACCTTGCCGGCGGTCGAGACCTGCACGATCGTCGTGCCGGTGCCCTGGCCGCCTTCCTTGGCGTTGAAGTTGCTGATCAGCATCTGGCCCGCCTGGAGCTTGCCCACGCTGCTCGGCACGAGGACGATCCCGTATGGGTTGACATCGCCGTTTGAGGGAACCGTGGAGGCGATCGTCGAGACGGTCTTCAGCGGGGCAAGGAACGCAGCGGTGCTCGTCGTGGAGGTCGGTGACGCTGTGCTCGTGGTGGCCGGCGGCGCCGAGGCGGAGCTGGAACTGCTGCTTGTGCTTGAGCTTCCACAGCCGGCGAGCACGAGGGCGACGCCAGCGAGGGCAAGGATCGATGTTCTAGGCACTGGGTATGTCTCCTGTCCTTGGGATGTCCGGGGATGCAGGCGACATAGAAAGGTCGCCGAGAAAGGTCGCCGCAATTGCCGCGCTAGGCCCCCAGGACTCCGGCATTGCTGGATTCCTTCCCGACTAAACCGTCTGCGCGGCTCGGCAGACAGCCCGCGGACCCCTGAGCACCCATACGGGTGAAGGGGTCCCTGTAGGTGAGCCAGGGCCCCTTACCGCCACGGAGGCGGCGGCGGCTGGATTGGCGGCGCCACAAGCGGGGTAGTGTTGCTCAGTCGGCGCGCCGCGTCGGCATCTACGATTGGAGGCTCTACATGATCGCCCTGGTGGCACTCGTGCTCATCCTCGCTCTGTTCGGCGGTTTGGGCTTTGCGGTACACATTCTCTGGTACGTGTTGATCGTCGCCCTCCTACTGTGGCTGATCGGCTTCTTCGTGGGAGGCGTGGCCGACGGCGGCGGTGGACGTCGCTGGTACGGACGCTAGTGCTGGCACGCAGCGGTGACAGGCGACTCCGGGGCAAGTTGGCTGCCGTGGTCGCAGTGAACGATCGTGCCACCGGCAGGCTTGCGGTTCTTGACGGCCATCCCGAGCGCGCTGGTCACCAGGCTGGTTGCCTGGCGGCTGTCGATTGACCAGCCGACAACGCGCCGGGAATGGGCGTCCAGGACTGCGCAGCAGTAGAGCTTGCCCTCTCTAGTTTAAACTATCCCTGCCATACCGCGAGAAGCGCTATACACACGACGACCTCGGTGACGGCGATCGTCGCTCCGAGTGTGTCGCCGGTGCGCCCACCCAGCGTGCGCCGGGCGAACAGCACAGATAGCGCAGCGCTCAGCGCGGCGGCGCCGAGCGCGCTCGCTCCGGGGATCGGCCCGCAGACGGCGAGCGCGAGGGGTACTGAGAAGGTCGTCGCAGCGAGGAGCGCGGCGCGGCTCACGTGCATCGCGGCTCCGAGTCCGTCACTGCGTGCGGGTGGCGTTGCGAGGGTGTGTACCAACGCCGCCCAGCGTGCCAGCGCGCACGCGGTGATGAGTGCTGCGAGTACGTGGGCGGCACCCAGTGAGGCAAGGGTGCTGAGCAGCAGCAGCGCCCAGCCGATCAGCGCCAGCGCACCGAATACGCCCGTGGCGGAGTCGCGCATTACCTCCAGGCGCCGGCCGCGGTCGCCGCGGGCGCCGAGTCCGTCGGCGGTGTCGGCGAGCCCGTCCTGGTGCAGCGCGCCGCCCACTACCACGAGCGCGATCATCGCGAGCACTGTCGCGGGGGTGCGGCCGAGCAGTTGTTCGGCTCCCACGCGCACGCCGCCGGTGAGCGCGCCGATCCCCGCGCCGACTAGCGCAAACCAGCCGGCCGCGCCATCGAGCCCCGCGGTGCCCGCGGGTGCCGGCAGGATCGTCAGCAGCGCGATCGCTCGCGGCAGGCCCCTCCACGGCAGCCGCCCTCGGCGGCTGCCCTCCTCACTCGTGTGCTCAGCTTGCGCGTGCGACGCCTGACTCATCGAATGTGCCCATTTCGCCGTGCAGCGTTCCCGCCGCTTCGATCAGCGGCAACCCAAGCAGTGCGCCCGAAGCCTCGCCCAGACGCAGGCGCAGGTCGAGCAGCGGCTCCAACCCCAGCTCGGTAAGTAGCAGCTCGTGTCCCGGCTCGGCGGAGTGGTGGCCCGCGATCAGCGCCTCGGCGATTGTCGGCTCCAACTGCACCGCCGCGAGCGCGGCTGCCGCAACCGTATAGCCATCCAGTAGCACCGGCAAACGCTGGCGCGCTGCCTCGCACGCCGCGCCGACCAGCGCGGCCAGCTCAAGACCGCCTACAGTGCGCAGCGCCTCAAGCGCTGGCTGCTGCGCGCCGTGGCGCCGCAAAGCGGCCATGACGATCGCGCGCTTGCGCTCCACTCCCGCGGCGTCTACGCCGCTGCCGCGGCCGACCATCGCGTTCGGTGCCGCGCCCGTCAACGCGCACGCGAGCGCCGCGCCCGTCGTTGTGTTCCCGATCCCGATCTCGCCGAGCACCAAGCAGTCGATCTCGTGTTCGGCCAGCTCACGGGCGAGCGCCGCGCCGGTGGCGAGCGCCGTGTCGAGCTGTGCGCGGGTGAGCGCCGGTTGGTCGGTCATATCCGCGCTCCCCGCAGCGATCTTTGCGTCGCGCACACCGGCCGGGGTGGGGACACGGAGTCCCACGTCTGCCACCAACAGCTCGTGCCCGCCGCGTCGCGCGAGCACACCAACCGCTGTCTCGCCCCGCGCGGCCGCCGCGGCGACCTGTGCTGAGACGGCGCCATCGAACAGGCTCGTCCCGTGGCGCACGTGCCCGTGGTCCGCAGCGCACACGAGCACTCCGGCGCGCACGTGCGGCGGCGGCGGCCGGCCTGTAACACCGGCCCAGCGCTCGATGACTGTCTCCAGCGCGCCGAGACTGCCAGCCGGCTTGACCAGCGCGTCGAGGCGGTCGCGTGCCTCGATCGCCGCCGCGCGGTCGGGGCCGGGAGGCAGTGTGGTGTGGGCTGGGGATGGTGTTTTGTTGTTCGGGTCGACGGATGGTGTTGCTCTGTCAGAGCCGGGCGTCTCGTGCCAGCGCTCGTGCATCAGCACTGCCTCTAGTGGCATCCGCGCTGACCAGCCCGACGCCTCCAGGCTCGGGCGCACCGGTCGCTCGTCGGGCCACCCGAGGCAGAGGTAGGCGATCGGGTCCACGCGCGGCGGGATGCCGAGTAGCGCGCGCAGGTCGGCGGGCCGGTAGAAGCTCACCCAGCCCACCCCTAGGCCCTCGGCGCGTGCCGCCAGCCACAGGTTCTGGATCGCGCACGCTGTGCTGTACACGTCGGTCTCGGGGATCGTTCCGCGTCCAAGGACCTCCACCTCGGGCTTGCCGTGATCGCAGCACACGCATATGCCTAGCGGCGCCTCGACTACACCCTCGATCTTCTTGTCCAGGAACTCCGCCGTGCGTTTGTCGAAGCGCTCGGCCTGGCGCAGTCGCTCGCGATGGGCAAGCCGCCGCACCTCGGCGCGCGTGGCGTCCTCGCGTATCACGATCAACCGCCACGGCTGCATCAGCCCGACGGATGGGGCGCGGTGCGCCGCTTCTAGGACGCGCCCGAGGACATCCTCGGGCACATCGTCGGGGCGAAAGCGCCGCACGTCGCGGCGCTCGGCAATCACGCGATGCACGGTTTTCCGCTCGGCCTCCTCGTAGTGCCAGCCGGTCGGGTCGGCTGCCCGCTCGGCCGCGCGTGAAGCGTCGAACCCAGAGGGCGTGGGTGGTCGTGGAAACCGTTGTGCGTCGCTCATGAGCGCAAGAGTCGCGGATCGGGCTCGCACACGAGCGGCGGGGGACCAGAGCGATCGAGCGCGCGAGCGATGGCGTCCACGAGCACGGCGTGCTCTGCGGGTGTGCGCACGGCGAGGCGGAGGTGGTCTGTGCCAAGGCCGGGGAAGGAATTGCACGGGCGCACCGCGATCCCCTCGGCGGCGAGGCGAGCGATGATCCTCTCGCCGCCGGGCACCTCGATCAGCATGAAGTTCGCCTGTGCGGGCCACATCTTTACGCCGGGTATCCCGGCGAGCCGCTGGCGGAGATCATCCCGGGCGCCAGCAACCTCGGCGGCAACCCCGGCGAGCACGTGGCAGTCGGAAAGGCACTTCTCGATGGCGGTGAGCGCAGGCGTGCTGACGCTCCACGGCTGGCGGTGGGCGGCAAGGCGCTCGACAAGATCACCCGGAGCGAGCAGGTAGCCGGCTCGCAGGCCGGCCATGCCCCAGATCTTGGTGAGACTGCGCAGCACGACCAGCCCCGGCAGCTCACGCCGGGACGCGAGGCTCGCGCGTTCGCCGGGCACGAAATCCATGAACGACTCATCCACTACGAGGGTGCGTCCTGGTCGCGCGAGCCGGACGATCTCCGCTGGCGGATCGAGGTTGCCCGTCGGGTTGTTCGGGTTGGCGAGGACGACGAGGTCGGCGTCCTCGGGCACCTGCCCCGGGTCCAGCGCCCAGTCGCTGGTTGCACGCATGACACGAGTCACAGGAATGCCGGCCGCGCGCAGCGCGGCCTCTCCCTCGGTGAAGGAGGGATGCACGCAGACCGCGTGCCGTGTAGGCAGCGCATGCGCGAGCAGCCAGAACGCTTCGCACGCGCCGCTGAGCGCCAGCGCCTCTGCGATTGGCCGCTCGTGCCGGCGGGCAATCGCAAGCCGCGCGGCCGACTCGTCGGGGTAGCCGCTGCTTTCCAGGGCATCGATCAGGGCGCTACGGAGGTTGGCGGAGCGGGGTGTGGGCCAAACGTTTACGGCGAAGTCGAGCATCCCTTCAGCAGCGAAGCGGTCGCCGTGCACACGCAGCGGGTTTGCGTCGTGTTCGCTCACAGTTCGTTCTCTCGCTGTCACGGCCACCGCCGGGTGAGCGCGACCAGCGAGCAGACGACTACGCTTGCCCGGCCGACGAGCTGGGATAGTCGCACAGCCCGCGCTATGTCCGCCACTGCGGGCGCTCGCCCCTCGCCGAGCACGGGGCGATGCTCGGTGTGGGTGCCGTAGTGGTTGGTGCCGCCGAGGCGCACCCCGAGTGCGCCGGCAAAGGCTGCCTCGATCGGTCCCGCGTTGGGGCTGGGGTGGCGAGCGCCGTCGCGCCGGAGGATCCGCAGTGCCTGGCTGCGGTCGGCGCCCGCAAGCGGCGCGAGCAGCACGGTCAGTAGCGCGGTCACCCGCGCCGCTGGCCACGTCAGCAGGTCATCAAGTCGCGCGGCCGCCCAGCCGAAGCGCTCGTAGCGGGGCGAGCGGTGCCCGATCATCGCGTCGAGCGTGTTGGTGGCGCGGTAGACGGCCACGCCGGGGGCGCCAGCGAGCGTACCCCACAGCAGCGCTCCGACGAGCGCGTCGGCGGTGTTCTCGGCGACCGACTCGATCGTCGCCCGACACAGCTCGGGCGCGTCCAGCTCTCGCGGGTCGCGTCCGACGAGCACCGGAGCGTGCGCACGCGCTGCCGGCAGGTCGCCCACCTGCAGCAGCTCGGCCATCGTCAGGGCGGCACGCTCGAGCGAACGTCCCCCGAGCGCGACCCACACCACCAGCGCCGATGTGGCTGGGCTTCCCCCGGCGCGGCGGCCGATCCAGGCTGCCGTGGCGAGCAGCAGCGCGACGTGGGCGATCCCGGCGCGGCGGCGAGGACGCCAAGTGCGGCGCTCCAAGGCTCTCGCGAGGCGGCCGAAACCCCCGACGGGATGCCCGTGAGTGGGGTCCCCAAGGACGCGGTCGAGCCCGAAGCCGAGTACGATCGCGATCGCGTCCCGCTCACCGGACCTCATCGCGCCCCTCCGGCGCGTGGGGCGTGTGGGTCAGACAGGTGCTTGAGATCGGGGGCCACAAGTTCCAGCAACGCGCCCGCGACGACGAGGCTCGCCTGCGCGGCGTGCGCGACCCAGGTCGCGTTCACAGCACCGTGGATGTCGCGGAAGCGACGCGCGAGCTGATCGACGGGGACGATCCCCATCCCGACCTCGTTGCTCACGGCGATCACCGGCGCCACTCTCCCGGCCGCTCGCTCGGCCGCCCGAGCGGCATGCTCGGCGATGTCCCGCTCGCTCGCTCCAGCGGCGAGCTGATTTGAGACCCACAGCGTCAGGCAATCGACGATCACGAGCGTGTCCTCATCCGCGCGGGCGAGCGCCGCCTCCAGCTCGAGTGGCTCCTCCACCGTCTGCCACGTGGCCGGCCGCTCCGCACGGTGGTGAGCGATCCGCACCGCCATCTCCTCATCCCCAGCGGTGGCGGTGGCGATGAAGCAGACCGGCCCGTCGTATGAGGCGCCGGCGCGAACGGCCAAAGTTGACTTGCCGCTGCGCGCGCCGCCGAGCAGCACCGAGAGCGCCATCAGAAGTCGATCCCCCGCTTGGCGCGCACCCCGCGGTCGTAAGCGTGGCGCACCTTCACCATCTCAGTAACCGTGTCCGCCGCCTCGATCAGCGCGGCGGGGGCGTCGCGTCCAGTGAGGATCACGTTCACGTGCTCCGGCCGCTCGCGCAACGCGAGCACTACAGCGTCAGTCTCGATCCACCCCCAGTTTACGGGGTAGGTGATCTCGTCCAGCACCACCAACTGATGCTCACCAGCGGCGAGGGTCGCGGCCGCCAGCTCCCATGCCGCGCCCGCGCGGGCGCGGCTGCGCTCCAGATCGTCGCTTAGCCACGTGAACCCATCTCCTGTCTTGGCCCAGTCCACCCCGAGCTGGAGGGCGACCTTCTCCTCGCCGACCTTCCACTTCCCCGACTTGATGAACTGGATCACGCTCACCCGCCACCCACGTGCCACCCCGCGCATCACCACGCCAAACGCCGCCGTTGACTTACCCTTCCCATCGCCAGTGTTGATGAGCACGAGCGAGCGCTGGCGCGTGTAGGAAGGACGCTCGCGCGGAGGTTGCCCGGGGTCCTTTGGGCGGCAGCTCATCCAACACCCGCCAAGGCGTCGATCGCGTCGAGGTCGAGATGTGGTAGCACCGCATCGGTCAGCGCGTCGATCGCCTGCTCCACGCTCTGCCGCGGCGCAGCCCCCAGCAATGCGCACACGATCTCCGGGTCCTCCAACAGCCCGTGCGGATAGACGCCAAGCACCGATCCTGCGGCGAAGCCCAGACCGTCCGGCAGCGCATCCACTGGAGCGCTCCCGTCCACGGGCAAGCTGGAACCGTGGCGAATCTCATAGCCCCGCAGGGGCAATCCTGAGAGCGCGTGCCACGGCTCGGGCAGTTCGCCGAAACGCTCCCCAACGCAGCCCACCCGCTTCGCTCGCGCGAACGTCGTATCGAGCGGGAGCACGCCCAGGCCGTCGCGGGCGCGCTCACCCGCGCCCTCGTCCCGTAGGCGCCGGCCCGCGAGCTGCATACCGCCGCAGATCGCGAGCACCCGCCCACCAGCGGCCACGCGCTGCACGAGCGCATCCGCGAGTCCCTGCTCGCGCAGCCAGTCGAGGTCAGCGCTGACGTGCTTGGATCCGGGGAGCACCACCAGCTCGGCCGAGGCGATCACACCCGGTGATCGAGCCCATTCCAGCGTGGCTACCTGCTCGATCAAACTGAACTCATCGAGGTTCGATGCAGTTGGGTAACGAACAACCGCGACACGCGCCGTTCCAGGCACAGGACGGGGAGTCCAGGCGGCGCCGTCCTCCTCGGGCAAGCCGTGCGCGATCTGCGGCACGACACCGAGCGTCGGCACGCCAGTCAGCTCGGCCAGCCGTTCCGGTGCCGGCGCCAGCAGCGCCGAGTCACCGCGAAAGCGATTCAGAATCCAACCCGCAATCCGGCTGCGGTCGGGAGCCTCCAGCAGTTGCCACGTGCCGTATAGGTGCGCGAACGCGCCGCCGCGGTCGATGTCGGCGACAAGCAGCACCCGTGCGTCGGCATGGCGGGCGACTGCGAGGTTGGCCAGGTCGCAGTCGGCGAGGTTGATCTCGGCGGGGCTGCCCGCGCCCTCCAGCACCAGCAGCTCGTACTCCTCCGCGAGCGAGTCGAGCGCGTCGAGCACCGGCGCGCGTAGCCGCTGTCCCCGCGCACGCCACGGCAAAGCGCTCAGCTCCATATCGGCGCTGCCATGTACCACCACCTGACTCTGCCGCTCGCCTTCGGGCTTGACGAGCACCGGGTTCATCCTCACGTCCGGCTCGACACCCGCAGCAAGCGCCTGAAAATACTGTGCTGCGCCCATCTCACCGCCCTCGCCGACACGCGCGTGGTTGGACATGTTTTGGCCCTTGAACGGTGCGACGCGTACGCCCCGCCGAGCGAAGTGGCGGCACAACACGGTGGCGATCAGGCTCTTGCCGGCCGAGCTGGTGCAGCCCTGGACCATCAGCGCCCTCACCGCGCCACCGCTGGGAGATCTCCGAGGAGCGCAGGGGACGGGGCCGAACGCGCCGGGTCCTCCGGGGGACGCGGGGTGACGATCAGGCCGTGGCCCGTGGGCGCGCCGACCCGCAGCCGTGCGCGGTAGTGGCGATTTAGCAGCGGCTCGCGCAGCACCGTCTCGGGCGGCCCGGTCGCCGCCGTGCGGCCGTGGTCGAGCAGCAGCAGCTCCTCGGCGTATTGGCCGGCGAGCGTCAGATCGTGGATGGCCCCCACCACGGTCAGCGAGTGATGGCTGCGGAGTTCTCCGACGAGGTCCAGGACGTCCTGTTGACGGCCGACGTCGAGCGCGCTCGTCGGCTCGTCCAGCAGCAGCACGCGCGCCTGCTGGGCAAGAGCGCGGGCGAGCACCACACGCTGTCGCTCACCCCCGCTGAGCGTTCCGAGTCGCCTGCTCGCCATATCGAAAAGGTCGAGTCTGTGAAGCGCGGAGCGCACGGCGTGCTCGTCATTGGGGCCGCTGCGGCCGAGATAGCCGAGATGCGGCGTGCGACCCAGGCAGGCGTACTCCCACACGCTCATCTCCGCCGGGAGCTGCGGGCTCTGCGGCACATAGGCCACGCTACGGGCGCGCTCTCGCCCAGGAATGCTCACAAGCTCCCGTCCCTCGATCGTCAGCGACCCTCCGTAGGGAACGAGACCGGCCAGCGCGCGCAAGGCCGTGCTCTTGCCGGCGCCGTTCGGGCCGATCAGCATCAGCCAGCCGCCGCTAGACACGCTGAAGGACACCCGATCGACCACGAGATGATCGCCGAGCGTCACGCTCAGCTCTGCCGCCTCGATCACAGCGCCTCCGTGCGCGTGGCGCGCAACACGAGCGCGAAGCAGGGCGCCCCGATCAAGGCCGTCATCACCCCGACCGGCACTTCCGCCGGCGAGAGGGCGGTGCGAGACACGATGTCGGCGAGCACCAGAAACGATGCGCCGAACGCCGCGGCGAGCGGAATGATCACGCGGTAGCTCGCGCCGATCAGCAGTCGCACGGTGTGGGGAAGCACCACTCCCACGAAACCGATCAGCCCACTCACCGCGACCACCGCGGCCGTCCCGAGCGTGGCTGCCAACACGACTACCAGCCTCACCCGGCCGACGTTCACCCCGAGCGCTTCGGCCTCCTCGTCGCCGAGGCGCAGGACATCGAGTACCCGCCGGTGCGCCATCAGGACGGCCAGGCTGAACGAGACATAGGGGATTATCAGCAGGACATCGCTCCAGCCGGAGGTGTTCAAGCTGCCGAGCAGCCAGGAGTAGACGGCCGTCGTGCTCTGCGTGTGCTGTTGCAGCAGAAACGTCTGCACGGCGGTCAGAAACAGGCTCACCGCGATCCCAGCGAGGATCAGTGTGGAGACA
Organism: uncultured Solirubrobacterales bacterium; assembly: GCA_963715925.1. Classification (GTDB taxonomy): domain Bacteria; phylum Actinomycetota; class Thermoleophilia; order Solirubrobacterales; family Solirubrobacteraceae; genus Palsa-744. The sequence continues at coordinate 2,128,183 of OY970282.1, forward strand.
TCGCGGCCGCTCACCGAGCGTCCCAGCGCATAGGCCGCGGCGGCGGCTAGGAGCGCTCCAGCGAAGGCCGCGGCGATCAGCAGGCTCCTTGAGCCAGGAGGTCCGTAGATGATCTCGGCGGTCGCGCCCAGGCCGGCTCCCGCGGCCACTCCGAGCAGGTACGGTTCGGCAAGCGGGTTGCGAAACACGGCCTGGTAGCCGGCGCCCGCGCTGGCCAGGGTCCCGCCGACGATCGCGCCGAGGATCACTCGCGGGGCGCGTATCTGCCACAGCACGGCCGCGTCGAGAGGGTCCAGACGATGCCCGACGTGCAAGCCCGGCACGCGACTAGCGATGTCAGCGAGGATCGCATCGACGCTCAAAGACGCCGGGCCGATCGCCAGCCCGGCCAGCAGCGAGGCGATCAGCACCGCCGCACCGAGCAATCCCCACCGCAGGCGCAACCCGACGCCCAACTCCGAAGCGCGACGACGTTCACTGATTCTCAGCAGACGTGCCGAGGTGGATGATGAAGCGCTCACCGTCTAGACCCCGTGGTCACAGGCCCGCGGCGTGTGCGGTCTGGATGGCGCGAGCGATTTCCGCGGCCACGGTAGGCGTGCGTGGGCCCCAGCGCGAGGCGATGTCTTCGTTCAGCGCGATGATCGTGTGCTTGCGCACGGCCGTCATCTGTGACCATCCCGGCCGGTGGACCACGGAGGAGGCGCTCTGGCCACAGCACAGGGTGTCGGTCAACAGCACGATGTCGGGGTCCGCGGAGACGACGTACTCGGCCGAGAGCTGCGGATAGCCGATACCCTGCGGGTCGGGCGCCCGGTCGGCGATGTCGCGCAACCCGAACAGCGTGAACAACTGCCCCATCACGGTGCCAGACGCCGCGGCGTAGTATTCCTGGCTGATCTCGTCGTACACGCTCAGGCCACGACCCCGGCCATCCGCCAAGCGGACGCTTGCGGCGATCTGCGACCTCATACGCTCCACCAGCTCATGAGCGGGCGCGTCGTGTCCGGTAGCGAGCCCCAACTGTTCTATCTCCGAGTAAGCCTGGCCCAGCGAGCGAGCGGCAGGGTTGATAAGGACGGAGATGTGGAGCCTGCGCAGAGCGCGAGCAAGCGATGCAGGACTCTCGTCGGAGATCACCACGAGATCCGGGCGGTAGCCCGCGATTGCTTCGACGTTGGGCTGAAAGCCGGACAGCTTCGTCCGCGGCGCCCCCGCCGGGTAGTCGGACTCGTCGTCCACCGCCACGACCTGCGGGCCGGCGCCGATCGCGAACAGGTCTTCCGTGGAGGTGGGCGACAACGAGATGATGCGACGAGGAGCCTGCGCGATGACCGTCACGCCGCCCGTGCCGTGCACGGACACGGGAAAAGCGGCACTCGCCGACGTCGTCGTCGATGACGTGCCCGCATTCGAGCTGGAGCCGCAGCCGGCCACCGCCACAGTCATCACCGCGAGAATCCCGGCGAGCCAGACAAAAGAACGTATGAACATAAAAAAACCTCCGCGCTTAGGCGGAGGAAAAGTCAGCTCGCCAGACCCAGGGACCTGGACGAACCACCCATCCTCCGAGGGTTGATCCGCAGACACGAGTCAGGCGACCTGGCTGAACCCCAAGCGGGGCATCACAGTTGCGGGACAGCGCCGGAATCACACCGGCTTCGCTGGATACATGTCAACCGGAGGGATATGTGCTCCGGCCACCTGGCAGCATACGACATCCGGGAGAGCTAGAGAGGCCAGAACATGCCTATACGAACCTCTAAGAAAGCATTGGCCGATGCCGCGGCGCTTCTCGGCTGCCCGCGGGACGAAGCACGCGCGTACTTCAGAAGCATTCAAGAGGAAGCCGGCGTCCCCATCCCGTATGCCACTATCGTCGCAGCGATGCGCGACGGAGACCTTGGGAACCGGGCGGCGATAGCACGGCGCGCGATCGAGCGCCTGAGGGAACGCGATCGAGAATGAGCGACTCTCGCGCGCCTTACGCATCGTGATCTAGATGACACCGGTGCGCAGCTGGCCGCGACGCGCGTCGCGCAGCGCCTGCGCGTCGAATTCTGCCCCTGCTACTTCGCGAAACCCGCCGCCGGAAAGCTCACTTCGAGCTCGAGGCCTCCATCCGGCCGGGCTCGGAGAGCCACGGTCGCTCCGTGGGCGCTGGCGATGGCATGGACGATCGACAGTCCCAGGCCGTGCCCGTCGCCATGGTAGGTGCGGTCGGCGCCGAGTCGCTGGAAGGGCTGTTGGAGGCGGTCGAGCTCCTGCGGGGGGATCACCGGGCCGCTGTTGGCGACCACTAGGACGGCTCCTCCTGCCTCGGTTGCGGTCGTGACGTCAATTCGGCCCGGGGTCGCGTTGTGGCGGATCGCGTTGTCGATGAGGTTCGCCACGAGCCGCTCGAGGAGCTGCGGGTTGCCTTCGGTGCGGGCGCCCTCGAGCGTGGCGTTCACCTGCAGGCCGTGGCGCTCGATCTCGGGACGGCGGGCGGCGAGCACCTGCTCGGTCACCGCCCTCAGGTCGACCGGTTCGCGGCGGTCGAGCGCCCGCTCGCCGCCGGCGAGGTTGAGCAGCGCCTCGATCAGGCGCTCGAGCTGCTCCTCGGAGACGAGCACCCGCTCGTGGGCCGCCCGCAGCGACTCCGGGGTGGCGTCGGGATCGGCCAGCGTGACCTGGATCAGGGTCTTCAGGCGGGCGAGCGGGGTGCGCAGCTCGTGGGAGGCGTTGGCGACGAACTGGCGCTGGGCTTGGAAGGACGCATCGAGCCGGGCGAGTAGCCCGTCGAAGGTGTCGCCGAGCTCCTTGAACTCGTCGTCGGGGCCCCCGAGTGCCAGCCGCCTGTGCAGGTCGGTGGCCGAGATGTCACGGGCTGCCGCTGTGATCGTCCGCAGCGGACGCAGCACCCGCCCGGCGATCAGCCACCCGAGCCCCATCGAGACTGCCGCCATGGCCGCCAGCGCGATCAGCGACACGATCGCGAGCACGCGCAGGTCGACGGCGCGCTGGTGGGATTCGACGATCGCAACCTTGACGTGTGTGGATGAGCCGCGCTGCGTGCCGAACACGTGCAGGCCCTGGGGCGTCACGAGCACCGGGCCCGGTCCGTAGGGGGGCGCTCCGAGCACGCCGGGCCGGGCGGTGGGCACCGCCACAACCTGTGTGTGCGCGCCGTGGATGCGCGCGACGCCGCCGTAGATGAGCGCCAGCAGCACGACGCCCGAGATGAAGAACACACCGCCGTACAGGAACGCCAGCCGCAGGCGAACCGTGCGCCGGGGCAGGTGGGCGCGCAGCGCCGCGGGAGTCAGTCGCCGGCCGAGTCCCATCGCCATCCTCAGATCCGGTAGCCGGACTTCGCGACCGTCTCAATGACGGGGGGGTCCCCGAGCTTTGCGCGCAGGCGGCTGACGGTGATCTTGACTGCGTTGGTGAACGGGTCGGCGGCCTCGTCCCACACCCGCGCGAGCAGCTCCTCGGCGGAGACGCTGCGGCCCTGGGCGGCGAGCAGCAGCTCCAGCACCCCGAACTCCTTCGGGGCGAGCTCGAGCGGGTGGCCCGCTCGAAAGGCACGGTGCTGGGCCGTGTCGAGCACGACGTCCGCGTGCCGCAGCACGGGCGGGATCGCGGGCTGCGCGCGGCGCATCAACGCCCCGATCCGCGCGACGAGCACCGGGAAGTCGAATGGCTTTGGCAGGTAGTCGTCCGCGCCCCGGCCGAGCCCGTCGACCAGGTCCTCGACCCCCGCCGCGGCGGTGAGCATCAACACCCGGCTGCGGCACTCGCCGGCCACGAGCTTGGCGCACAGCTCATCGCCGTGCAGCCCGGGCAGGTCGCGGTCGAGCACGATCACGTCGTAGTCGTTGACGAGCGCCCGCGAGAGACCGCCCGGGCCGTCGAGCGCGACGTCCACCGCCATGCCGGTCTGCCGCAGGCCGAACGCGATCGCCTGCGCCATCTCCTCGTCGTCCTCGATTACAAGCACCCGCACGGCCGCTCCTTTGCATGGCCGGGTTTGGTTCCCCAGCCGGTGTGTGCTCCAGGCTACTTCCCGGCGGTTTCGGCACGGTTTCGCTTACTGCTTCCAGCGTTCTGGCCGATTGCGCCGGCAGCCCAGTGCAGGACGATCACGTCTGGGCGGCGATACCTTCGCGAAACCGCCGCTGTCGTACAAGCAGCCCAGAGCACGATTCCGAGAGCTGCGAAGGAGACGACATGCGAAGCGACGCCAAGCACACCACCAAGCACACCAGGGACCGGGATACGACGACAGCCCGCCTGCGACGAGCGGCCGCCCTGGCGGCAGCGTCGGTCGCGATTGGCCTGCTCGCAGTGGGCTGCGGCGGCGGTTCCCCGACGGGAGGCGTGGCCCACTTGGGGTCGAGCACGCCTGCGACGAGCTCGACTGCGGCCGGCGCGGCGACCGGCCCCGGCGGTGGCGAATCCTCGCCTGGCAGCAAGGCCGTGGCGTTCTCGGCGTGTATGCGCTCGCACGGGGTGCCGAACTTCCCCGACCCGCAGGTCTCCCACAACGGCAACGAAGTCAGCGTGAAGATCGCGATCCCCGCGGGCGTCGGCCCGGGCAACTCCAAGCTCTCCTCCGCCCAGCAGGCCTGCCGCAAGCTGCTGCCCGGCGGCGGGGGGGTGGGCCCCGTAAACCAGCCCGTCGTGAGCCCGGCCGAACAGACGCAGTACCTGAAGGCGGCGGCGTGCGTGCGCGCGCATGGCCTGCCGAACTTCCCCGACCCGACGTTCTCCGGCGGCGGTGTGCACATCGACCATCAGGGGCTGAACGAGAGCTCGCCGGTGTTCAAGGCGGCGGTGCACGCCTGCGAATCGCTGATCCCGGGCGGCGTGCACGGCGGCTCCGGCTCGGCGCACGAAGCGGCGCGCTGATCCCAAGCGGTGCTTATGGCTCCGGCTCGGCGCGCGACGCCCCCGCAGGTCTCTGATCCCAGGCAGTGCGCGGTGGGGGGCCACCGGTCTATGCGGTTGCGCGGTGGCGGGCAGCGTGGCCCCTCAGCTTTCTTTCAGGTTCGCCTGTCAGCATCGGCTCATGCGTCTGCTGGTGGTTGACGACGACCGCTCCGTTCGTGAGGCGCTCGAGCTGGTGCTGGACCTCAACGGCTTTGCGGTGGCGACGGCGGCGGACGGCGGCGAGGCGATGCGCGCGCTCTCGGTGGACCGGCCCGACGCGGTGATCCTCGACGTTCTGATGCCCGGCCTGGACGGCCTGGAGGTCTGCCGGCGGATGCGCGCCGTCGGCGATCGCACGCCGGTGCTGATGCTGACCGCCCGCGCCGAGGTCTCAGAGCGGGTGGCGGGGCTGGAGGCCGGCGCCGATGACTACCTGGCCAAGCCGTTCGCCTCCGAGGAGCTGATCGCCAGACTCCGCGCGCTGCTGCGCCGCACGGGCTGGGAGGGCGACGGGGAGACCCTGCACTTCGAGGACCTGGAGCTCGATCCGCTCGCGCACGAGGCGCGCCGTGCGGGGCGGGCGCTCGAACTGACCCGCACGGAGTTCCTGCTGCTGGAGCTGCTCATACGCCATCCTCGTCAGGTGCTCTCCCGCGCGAAGATCTTCGAGTGCGTATGGGGCTATGACTTCGGGCCGGCCTCGAACTCGCTGGAGGTGTACGTCGGCTATCTGCGCCGCAAGACGGAGGCCGGCGGCCAGGCGCGTCTGGTGCAGACGGTACGGGGGGTCGGCTACGTGTTGCGCTCCTCGCCGCGATGAGCTTTCGCCGGCGCGTGGTGTTGCTGGCGGCCGGCGCGGTGGCGGCGGCGATCGTGATCGCGTCGGTCGTGGTGTACGTCGTGACCGGTACCGAGCTGCGCGCGCGGATCGATGCCAGCCTGCGTCAGAAGCTCACTCCCGGCCTGCCGCAGGCTGTCCAGGTCAAGACCGTGCACGTCAGCGCGGCGGAGCTCGCCAAGCTGCTGCGTGAAGGCCGGCTGCCGCCCGGAGCGTTGCCGCCGATCGGCCTTGGCCAGTCGGTGACACGATTCGGCCCCGTGCCCCGCGGGAGCGCTGTCGCGGCGGTACCGCCCTGCGCGAAGGTGGTGTTGCGTTCGATCGAAGCCTCCTCGGGGAGCTTTTCTGCGGCGCGTGCCTATGGGGAAACCGCGCGGCCACGCACCGCTCGCGGGCCGCAGTGTGTCGCTCCCGTCAACCAACTCGTGCTGCCCCCTCCGACGCCCGGCAGCGCGGTCGGGTACGTGCAGCTGTTCCAGTCCAACGGGCAGGTCCTGCGCTCAGAAGCCAAGGGATCGCAGCTTCCCGTCACCGCCGCCACCCGTGCCGTGGCGGCTGGCCGGCGCGACGCGTTCTTCAGCGACGCGACCGTTGGCGGCACGCCCCTGCGGATCTTGACCGAGCGTGCGCCCGCAGGAGGGGTGTGGCAGGTGGCGCTGCCGCTGACCGACGTGGACAGCACGCTCACGCACCTGAAGCTGGTGCTCGCGCTTGTGTGCCTGGGCGGGATCGCGCTCGCGGCGGTGCTCGGGCTGCTCGTCTCGCGCACGGCGCTGGTGCCCGTGCGCCGCCTCACGGGCGCCGTCGAACGCGTGACGCGCACGCAGGACCTCGGCCACCGCATCGAGGCCGGTGAGGCCGACGAGCTCGGACGGCTGGCGGAGAGCTTCAACACGATGCTCGCCGCGCTGGAGCGCTCGCGCCTGGCCCAGCGCCAGCTCGTCTCCGACGCCTCGCACGAGCTGCGCACGCCGCTGACGAGCGTGCAGGCCAACCTCGACGCGCTCGCGCTGGGCGAGCGGCTGCCCGCGGGCGAGCGCGCTCGCACCCTCGCCGCCGCCCGGGCGCAGCTGCGGGAGCTGACGGTGCTGGTGGGCGATCTCGTCGACCTGTCCAAGACCGAGGTCGAGGCGGTCGAGGTCGAGGACGTGCGCCTGGACCTGGCGGCTGCCGGGGCGCTGCAGCGCGCGCGGCTGCACGCGCCGGAGTGCCGCATCGTGCTCGACGCCGAGCCGTGCCTGGTGCGCGCCGCGCCCGCGCGCCTCGATCGGGCGATCGCCAACCTGCTCGACAACGCCTGCAAATGGAACCCGTCCGCACCGGCGGGCGGCCCCGTCGAAGTGCGCGTGCGCGGTGGCGCGGTCGAGGTCCGCGACCACGGCCCGGGCATCGCCGCGGAGGACCTGCCGCGGGTGTTCGACCGCTTCTACCGGGCGCCCGCGGCCCGCGGGCGGCCCGGGTCGGGGCTCGGGCTGGCGATCGTGCGCCAGATGGCCGAGGCTCACGGGGGAGCGGTGCACGCCGCCAACGACCCCGGTGGCGGCGCCCGCCTGACGCTCGAGCTGCCGGCGCTGCCGATGACCGCCGCCGAGCTCGCCGCCTCCGGGTTGGATGCTCCCACGGCGTCCGGTATCGCTTAGGAAGTTCCTCGCCTGCTCTCAGCCAATTCTCAGGTCCCTCCCGCATGATGCTCGTATGCCGCCGACGCGCGAAGGACCTTGCTCGGAGAGGCGCTTCAGCGCCGCCAGGGGTGCTGCCCCCCTGCCCGCGAGCGTTGACGCTACCTCGAGGAGCCCCGCGGCATGACGGGACTCGACCTCGGCGTGGTCGCGCTCGCGAGCGTCGCGGTGCTCCTCGCCGGCTGCGGTGGCGGCTCCTCCTCGAACGAGGGCGTCGCCCAGCTCGGCTCGAGCACGGGGTCGAGCACCGCGACCGGCGACGGTGCGACCAGTCCAGGCTCGGGCTCGCCAGAAGCCGCGCTGCTCGCGTTCGCCAAATGCATGCGCTCCAACGGCATGTCCAACTTCCCGGACCCGAGCGGCAGCGGGGGCTTCCGCTTCCGCCGGGGCGCCGGCATCAATCCCTCCTCGCCCGCATTCAAGGCGGCGCAGGCGAAGTGCAAGAAGTTCCAGCCCGGCGGCGGCCCTGGCTCAGGCCCGCCCCCCTCCGCACAGGTGCTGGCGCATTGGCTGAACGTCGCGCAGTGTATGCGTCGGCACGGTGTGCCTGAATTTCCCGACCCTCGGACCTCGGTCCCCTCCAACCTTCACCCACCCGCCGGCGCCGCTCGCTTCGTGGTCAGCGACATCGAAGGAGTGATCCTTGTGATGGGCTCGATTGACACGCAGTCGCCGGCGTTCACGCGGGCGGCGGCCGCGTGCGCGTTCCCGCTGCACAACCACTGATGGAACCCGCCGGCGACATCAACTGACTGAAAGAGACCTGGACATGAAAAGCATCACCCTCAGCCTGACTGTGCTTGCCAGTGCCGCCCTGCTCGCCGCCGGCTGCGGCGGCTCATCCTCGAGCCCCGGCGTCGCGCACCTCTCCTCCAGCACATCCACCAGCTCGGACCCGAGCGGCGGCGGCAGCTCCTCCTCATCGGAAGGCGGACCGCCCTCCCAGCAGCAGATGGTCGCCTTCTCGCAGTGCATGCGCGCCCACGGCGTGCCCGAATTTCCCGAACCGGTCGAAGGCAAGCTGCTGATCCAGCGCAGCGACCACAACGGGCACGTGACCGGAATCAACCTGCAGTCCTCGCAGTTCCAGGCGGCGCAGAAGGCCTGCGCAAAGCTGGCGCCCAACGGAGGCAAGCCCCCGAGCGCAGCAGAACAGACCAAGATGCAGGAACAGGCGCTGAAGTTCTCGCAGTGCATGCGCACCCACGGAGTCCCGAGCTTCCCCGATCCGGAATTCTCCCACAGCGGCGGCGGTGTCGGGATACGAATCGGGGGCAAGGGCGGCCCGGCCAGGATCGATCCCAACGCTCCCCAGTTCCAGGCCGCGCAGAAAGCTTGCCAGTCGATCCTGCCCGGGCCGAAGGGCGGTCCCGGTCCCGGGGCCGGCCCCGGGACCGTGCAAGCGGCCCCGTGATCGCGGTGGTCGGTGAGCTGCGAGCGTGTGGCCGGTCGAGAATCGGCGATATCGAGAGTCGGCGATACCTTCCCGAAACCGCTGGTGTCGTAAAAGCATCCCAATGGGCGGTGAGCGGTGAGCGACCCCATGTCAGGTGAAGCGACGCCGGTGGCCCAGCCGCCTGCGCAGGGCACCCAGGATGCGGTCCCGTCCGGGGCCTCCGGCGAGCGCTCGCTGGCCGAAACGGGGATGCTGGTCGATTCGGGGATGCGAGCGAAGCGAGTGTCTCCCGAATCGGTCGGAGGCGAGCGTCACCCGGCTTCGGTCGGCCCCCCAGCTCCTCGCGCCCGCAGGATGCTCGTGCCCGGAGGGTTGGCGCTGGTCGTGGCCGTCGTGGTGGCGATCGCCACGGACCCGTTTGGCGGCCCGGGGAAATCCGCCGGCGGTGTCGCCGAAAACGCCAGCGCCACCTCGCTGACGACGGTGAAGCGGCAGTCGCTCTCCCAGCAGACGCAGGTGAGCGGCACGCTCGGCTACGCCGGCTCCGCGAGTATCCGCGTGCCGTCGGGGACCGCTCCCGCCGCCGTCCAGCAGGCCAGCCAGCAGGTTACGAGCGCCGAAACGATGCTGGCCACGGCGCGGGCGACGCTGGCCTCCGACACGCAGGCGCTCGCGGGCCACCAGGCGACGCTGGCGGCGGCGCGGGGGAAGGAGCAGGTCGACTGTGCGGGCGCGGGCGCCGCGGAAGCCGCCTCCGCCAGCTCCTCGCCCGGAGGCGAAAACGGCTCGTCGGGTGCTGGCGGGAGCTCGTGCTCGAGCGACGTGCAGGCCGTGGCCTCGGCCCAGCAGAACGCCACTGGCGCGGCCGCCAAGGTCACCGCCGACCGCTCGCAGGTCTCTTCTGGCGAAAAACAACTCGCGAGCGCCCAGTCCAATTTGTCAACGGCGCGCTCCTCGGCCGCGCTGTACGGCCAGAGCTCCACGTTCACGGCGCTGCCGTCGGTCGGCCAGATCATCGGGCGCGGGCAGAGCCTGTACGAGCTCGGCGGCCAGCCGGTGCTGTTGCTGTACGGCTCGGTGGCGCCGACGCGGGCGTTCGTCGCGGGGATGTCGTCGGGGAGCGACGTGGCTGAGCTGAACGCGAACCTGCAGGCGCTCGGCTACGGGCAGGGGCTCGCCGGCGATGAATTCACGGCTGCCACCGCCGCGGCGATCCGCGCGCTGCAGTCCGCGCACGGCGCCTCGGTGACCGGCGAGCTGCTGCTGGGGTCGGTCGTGTTCGAGTCCGGGCCGGTGCGCGTCACGAGCGTCACCCCGACGGTCGGCTCGACGGTGATGCCCGGGCCGGTGCTCGCGATCACCTCGATCGCCCGCCAGGTCAAGCTCGCGCTCGACGCCTCCGAGCAGGGGAGCGTCAAGGTCGGCGACACGGTCACGATCACGCTGCCGGACAACTCCACCACGCCGGGCAGGATCACCTACGTCTCGAGCGTCGCCACCTCGCCGTCGTCCTCGGGCAGCCACGGCGGCGAAGAAGAAAGCGCGCCCACCGTCGAAGTCGACGCCACCCCCACCGACCCGGCCGCGACGGGCCACCTCGACCAGGCGCCCGTGAACGTGGAGATCACTACCGAAAGCGTCGCCAACGTGCTGGCGGTGCCCGTCGACGCGCTGCTCGCGCTCGCCGGCGGCGGCTACGCTGTGGAGGTCGCCGAAGGCCGCGTGCACCGGCTGGTGGCCGTCACCGTCGGCCTGTTCGACGACGCCGAAGGGCTTGTGCAGGTCAGCGGCCGGGGTCTGTCCACCGGTCAGCGCGTTGTGGTGCCGGCGACATGAGCGGGCAGCCGACCAACGCCGCGTACGCGGACGGCGGCGGGGCACGGAGGACCGAAGCCGGGAGACACTCGCCTTCGGCGAGCATCCCCGTTTCGGCCAGCCCCCACTGCGCCCGTCCGGGGCCACCGACTCACGCGGACGATCCCCTATGACCCACTCTGTGATTGCCTCCCCCACGGTCGACGAGCGGCAGGAGCCGGTGCTCGCACTGCAGGCGGTCAGCAAGGTCTACGGCGCCGACCCGCCGGTGTACGCGCTGCGGGAGGTCAGCCTCGCGGTGCGCGCGGGCGAGCTGGTGGCGATCGTCGGCCCGTCGGGCTCGGGCAAGACCACACTGCTGCACGTGATGGGCACGCTCGAGCGCCCCACCTCCGGGGTGGTCTCGATCACGGGCCTCGACGCCGCCGGGTGCTCCGACCGCGAGCTCGCCACGCTGCGCGCCACGCGCGTCGGCTTCGTGTTTCAGCAGTTCTTCCTGGCCGAGCACTCCACGGCGCTGGAGAACGTCGCCGACGGCCTGCTCTACGCCGGCGTCGCCGTCGCCGAGCGCCGTGCCCGGGCCGCCGCGGCGCTCGCGCGGGTGGGGCTCGCCGCGCGCGCCGGCTTTCGCCCGAGCAAGCTCTCCGGCGGCGAGCGCCAGCGCGTCGCGATCGCCCGCGCGCTGGTCGGACGGCCGGCGATCGTGCTCGCCGACGAGCCCACCGGCAACCTCGACAGCGCCGCCGGCGGGGCGCTGCTGGAGCTGCTGGAAGAGCTCAACGCGCAGGGCGCCACGATCCTCGTGATCACCCACGACCACGACCTCGCCGCGCGCCTGCCCCGCCAGGTCCAGGTGCTCGACGGCCAGATCGTCGCCGACACGTCCGCACAGGGAGCGCTCAGCCGATGAGCGCGCGGTGTGCCGCCCGCCGCGCGGCGCTCGCCTTGGCCCTGGCGGCCGGCTCGGTGGCCTGCACCGGCATGATCGCTGGCGCGCCTGCGCTTGCCGCCGCGGGAGTTTGGTGCCCGACTCTTCACAAGCGAGCACCTCTGTCGGCAGGGGAACCTGTCACGCTCACCCCGGGGGTCGGCTCGACGCAGTCCACCCAGGCGGGGACCGAGTTCTCGCTACGGCTCGCCGTTACGGCCACCGACGCCGAAGGGAACCCGGTTCCGGGCGTGTCGGTCACGTTCTCCGCGCCCGCCGCCGGCGCGAGCGGACGCTTCACGACCAGCTCCCGCGGCTCCCACGGTCGCTCCCGCGTCTCGCGCCTCCGGACGGTGCGGGTCAAGACCAGTGCCTGCGGGATCGCCGTGGCACCCGTTTTCACCGCCAACCACGTGCGGGGCGGCTACATCGTCAAGGCCAGCGTCGAGCACGTCCGCCCGGCGGCATTCGCGCTCGTCAACGAAGCGCCGTGAGGGCGCGGTGAGCGCCGTCGCCGGGCGGCCCCGAGACCACGCCGGCGCCGCGGACCTCACCCCGCGGAGGCTGCGGGCCTCCGACCTCGCCCGCGTGGCGAGCGTGGGGCTGCGCACGCGGCGCCTGCGCGCGGGGCTCTCAGCGCTCGGGATCGCGATCGGCGTCGCCGCGATCGTCGCGGTACTCGGCCTGTCCGCCTCCAGCCAGGCCGGGCTGCTCGAAGAGATCGACAAACTGGGGACGAACCTGCTGACGGTCACCAACGGCCAGTCCTTCGCCGGCAAGACCGCGGAGCTGCCACTGGTGGCGCCGGCAATGATCGCCCGCATCGACCCGGTCGAAAACGTCGCGGAGACCGGCAAGGTCGAAGGGAAGGTGTACCGCACCCCGCTGATCCCGGAAGTCGACACCAACGCCCTCAGCGTCGAGGCGGCCAGCCTCGGCCTGCTGCACACCCTCGACCTCCAAGTCGTGCAGGGCCGCTACCTCAACGCCGCCACCGCCCAGGAGCCGGTCGCGGTGCTCGGCTCGGCCGCCGCGCAGCGGCTCGGCATCGACCACATCTACCCCGGCGAGCGGATCTGGGTCGCCAACCAGTGGCTGTACCTAGTCGGGATCCTCGGCGCCTCCGTGCTGACCCCCGAAATCGAAAGCGCCGTGCTCGTCGGCTTCAAGGCCGCCGAACGCTACCTGCACTTCGACGGACACCCCAACACGGTGTACCTGCGGGCCGCGGACAGCCAGGTCGCGGCCGTCCAGTCGGTGCTCGCCGCGACCGCGGACCCCGAAGCGCCCAACGAAGTCGACGTCAGCCAGCCCTCCGCCACGCTCACGGCGCGCGCCGACGCGCAGAGCGCGCTCAACGGCCTGTTCCTCGGGCTCGGCGCCGTGGCCCTCTTGGTGGGGGCGGTGGGCGTGGCGAACATCATGGTCATCTCCGTGCTCGAACGCCGCTCGGAGATCGGGCTGCGCCGCGCGCTCGGCGCCACGCGCGGGCAGATCCGCACCCAGTTCCTCTCCGAGGCGATCCTGCTCGCGCTCGGCGGCGGTGCGGTGGGCGTCGCCGCTGGCGCGCTCGCGACCGCGATCTACGCCTCCACCAAGGGCTGGGCCGTCGTCGTCCCCACCCTCGCCTGGGCCGGCGGGTTCGGCGCGGCGCTCTTGATCGGCGCGGTCGCCGGGCTGCTCCCCGCCATCCGCGCCGCCCGCCTCTCACCCACCGAGGCGCTCAGGACCGTGTGAGCCGCCGGGCGGTCGTAGGGGTAGGCCGCTCACTAGGCCCTCGGTGGCCTGCTCTCACGCCCCTGCGGCTACGCCGCGGACCTTCGCGACAGCGTGTCGGGCGAGCGCCGCCCGGTGGCGCTTGGCGCCGCCCAGCAGCGCCGCGTCGAGCTGCGCGCGCTTGAACAGCCAGTGCACGTCGGCCTCCCAGGTGAACCCGATGCCGCCGTGCATCTGGATCGCGCCGGCGGTGACTGACGGTCCGCCGGTGGCCGCCGCTGCGCCCGCGAGCGCCGCGGCCTCTCCGAGCAGCTGCTCCTCGGCGCCGGCGGCCCACGCCGCGTAGTAGGCGGTCGAGCGCGCGCTCTCGGTTGCGAGCAGCATCTCCGCGCAGCGGTGCGCGACGGCCTGAAAGGACCCGACGGGTACGCCGAACTGCTTGCGGTCCTTGACGTAGGCGAGCGTCATGTCGAGCGCGCGCTGGCACACGCCGACGACCTCGGCCGCCACCGCCGCGTGGACCCGCTCAGCGGCGCCGGGACCGAGCGGTTGGCCTTCGCCCGCAACGGTCGCGAACCGCCGGGTGGGGTCGATCGATACGAACGCGTCGGTTTCAGGCGACTCGATCAGCTGGGCTGTGTCGCCGTCGATCACGACGACGACGGCGGCGCCCGCGGCGTCGGCCGCCAGCTCGCGCGTGCCGATCCCGGCGGTCAGCTCTCCCGATGCGAGCCCGGGCAGCCAGCGGGACCGCTGCTCCTCGGTGCCGGCCGCCTGGATGACTGAGGCGGCCGTAGCCGTGGACAGGAATGGCGTGGCCGCGCAGGCGTAGCCAAGCTCCTCGCACAGGACGGCCAACTCGACGGCGCCAAGCCCCTGCCCGCCATGCTCGGCGGCGACCGCGATCCCCGGCCAGCCGAGCTTGCCCAACTCGCCCCACAGCGCGGCGTCGTAGGCGGCCGCCTCGGCCGCCTCGCGCACCTTGGCGAAGGGCGAGCGCGCGGCCAGCAGCTCGCGCGCCACGTCCTTGATCTCGCGCTGGTCGGGGCTGAGGTCGAAGTCCACGGACGGCGGGCCCTCTACCGCGACTTTGGCAGCCCGAGCACGCGCTCGGCGACGATGTTCTTGAGCACCTCGGTCGTGCCCCCCTCGATCGAGTTGCCGCGCGCGCGCAGCAGCTCGTAGGCCCACGGGTCCTCGGCGCGCAGCGTGCGCGGCCCGAGCAGATCGGCGGCGAGGAGCGTGAGCCGCTGGTTGGTGTCCGACCACATCCACTTGGTCAGCGACCCCTCGGGACCGGGCTGGCCGTACTTCTCGATCGCCGTCAGCCCGCGGTAGGCGGTCAGCCGCAGGATCTCGGTGCGCATGTATAGCTCGCCGAGCTCCTCAGCGCTCACGGGATCCTCGAGCAGGCCCTCGCGGTCAGCCTCCGAGATCATGCGGTCCAGCAGCTGGCGCAGGCGGACCTGCAGGAAGAACGCGAGGCCGGCGCGCTCGTTCATCAACGTCGTGAGTGCGACCTTCCAGCCGTTGCCCGTGCCCCCGAGCACGTTCTCGTTCGGGACCCGCGCGCCGTCGAGGAACAGCTCGTTGAACTCGGGCTCGCCGGTGATCTGGCGCAGTGGGCGGATCTGCACGCCGTCCTGCTCCATGTCCATCAGGAAGTACGTGAGCCCCTTGTGCTTGGGCGCCTCGGGGTCGGTGCGCGCGACCAACATGCACCACTTCGAGTACTGCGCGCTGCTCGTCCACACCTTCTGGCCGGTGATCGCCCATTCGTCCCCATCCTGCACCGCGCGCGTCTTCAGGCTGGCGAGATCCGAGCCGGCGTCGGGCTCGGAGAAGCCCTGGCACCAAATCTCCTCGGCGGTCAGGATCGGCGTCAGGTAGCGGTCCTTCTGCTGCGCGGTGCCCCACGTCATGATCGTCGGCCCCGCCAGCAGCAGCCCGAGCACGTTGGCGGGCAGGGGAGCGCCGGAGCGGCCGAGCTCCTCGAAGAAGATCGCCGACTGGGTCAACGTCGCGCCGCGGCCGCCGTACTCACGCGGCCAGTGGACCGCCGCCCACCCGCCGTCGGCCAGCCGCCGCTGGAAGTCCCGCCGCCACGCGTACCGCCGATCCTCGTCACCGTCGGGCTCCTCGCCCGGGGGGTTCTCGGCAAACCAGGCACGCAACTCTTCGCGAAAAGCGATCTCCGGCTGGCTGAACGTCAGGTCCATGGTCTGTGAATCAGTCGCCGGGTGTGCCCGTCGATCGGCACGGCGCCGCTGTGCTCTCGCGGCAGACGGGCGGTCCGTCCGCCGGAGGCGCACCTCAGCATACCGGGATGGCGGTGATGCAACCGCTCCCGCCATGACAACTATCTGCGTTGCGCTGTCGGCCCGACGATCGATTCGTCGCGCACGTCAGGACCTGTGTCTGCCCACGAAATTGCCGACGAGCACGCCGATCACGGTGACAAGGTAGATCTGGCCGACGAGCATCTCGATGACCGCCAGCGCGCGACCGAGGTGCGTGGCCGCGGTGAAGTCGCCGAACCCCGTGGTCGTCAGGACCGTGAAGCTGAAATAGACGTGATCGCTCTGGCTGCCGTCGGTGCCCTGCGCGAAGTAGGGGGTGCTGCCGAGCCGGGCGACGAAGCCGATCAGCCACGCGAACATGAGCCCGACCGTGAGGTAGATGGCCAGCGCGCCCGCGACCGCCTGCAGCGTTACGCCCCGTTCGCGGACGAGGCCCAACAGCCCTCCGACGATGGCGACCGGAATCGCTCCCGCGACCAGACCGCTCAACAGGAAGTCGAGTTCGCGTGGCGCCGCGGAGAGGGTGACGCCCAAGACGACGACGATCGCTACCAGGCCGCCCACCTCCGTTCTCCTGCGACGGACGGCGCGCGGCGCCCGCGCCGTGCCGACCGCGACGAGCAGCGCCGCGCTCTCGATCACGAGGGCCACGGCGCGCGACCAGGCCGCGCTCGGTGCCACGATCACGAAGACCAGCGAGATGACCGTCAGCGTGAGCACGACGCCGTATCGATATTCCGGCGGACGCTCGCTGGAGTCCTCGCGACCGGCGGTCTGCGCTTCGGTGCTCACCTTGTGCTCGCTCCTCGGGCGGTTGACAGCTGCGGGGCGATCCTTGTGTGCTGGCGGGTGAGGCGGTGTCATCCTTGGGGGGTGATGAGGTCTCACCCGCGCTCCCGGGATGCTCGGCTCGTGCCCAGGGTCCGGATCTAGCGCCGCGCGAAATTGCGCCGCTACGTGATCCGGGGTACCGTTCCACGCTCGATTCCCGCGGGCGCCGGCCGCTGCACCCACGGGCCGGTGTGCTGAGATGCGCAGCCGCACGACGATCCTGATTCTCGGCACCGCGCAGTTCGTCATGGTGCTCGACAGCACCGTCATGAACGTGTCGATCTCGCAGGTCGTCGCGGACCTGCACACGACCGTCTCCGGCGTGCAGCTCGCGATCACCGCCTACACGCTGGTGATGGCGGCCTTCATGCTGACCGGCGCGAAGCTTGGGGACATCTGGGGGCGCCGGCGTGCCTTCTCGATCGGCCTGGCGGTGTATGGAGTGGGGTCGCTGACGACCGCGCTCAGCCCCAACCTCGGCGTCCTCTTGATCGGCTGGTCGGGTATCGAGGGGCTCGGCGCGGTGCTCGTGATCCCCGCGATCTTCTCGCTGACGGCGGTCAACTACACAGGCCGCGAGCGCGCGCTCGCGTACGGGCTGCTCGGGGGCATCGCCGGCGCCGGCGCGGCCGCGGGGCCGCTGATCGGCGGCTTCGTCACGACCGCGCTGAGTTGGCGCGTGGTGTTCGCCGGCGAGACCGTGATCGTGCTGGTGCTGCTCACGTTCGTCAAAAGGATCGGCGACCGGCCGCTGGCCGAACGGCCCAAGCTCGACTACGTGGGGGCCGGCCTGTCGGCGCTCGGGTTGGGGCTGACGGTGTTCGGGATCCTCAAGATCAGCACCTGGGGGCTGCTCAAACCGATCGGGGCGCTCACGATCGCCGGTACGAAGATCACCCCGTTCGGCTTCTCGGTCGTGCCGTTCATGATCCTCGCCGGCCTCGTCGTGCTCGGATTCTTCGCCCGCTGGGAGCAGCGCGTCGTGGCGGCCGGCCACGCGCCGCTGCTGGCGCCGGACCTGCTGCACATCCCGCAGATGCGCGCCGGCCTCTCGACGGTCGTCTCGCAGTACCTGATCCTGGCCGGCACCTTCTTCGTGATCCCGCTCTACCTGCAGCTCGTGCTCGGCAAGAACGCTCTGGAAACCGGCGTGAAGATCCTCCCGATCTCGGTCGCCATGATGCTCGCCGCCGTGCTCGGCCCGCGCCTGGCGACCCGCACCTCGCCCCGCCGCGTCGTGCAGATCGGCCTCGGCTTCCTGTTCGTGTCGATCGGCTGCCTGATGGCGTCCATTTCTCCCTCGCTCGCCTCGGTCCCGTTCGCGCTCTCACTGGCCGGGTTCGGGGCGGGGATCGGCCTGGCGATCTCCCAGCTCGGCAACGTCGTGATGTCCTCGGTCGGCGAATCGCGCTCCAGCGAGGCCGGTGGCGCGCAGGGCGCCGCACAGAACCTCGGCCAGTCGCTCGGCACGGCGCTGATCGGCGCGGTGCTGCTGACGGGACTGACGAGCGGATTCCAGGACCGCGTGCGGGCTGATCCCGCGATACCCCACCAGGTGCAGCAGCAGGTCGCGAGCGCAACCGAGGAGGGCCTGGCGATGGTCTCCCAGGCGCAGTTCAAAGCGACCGTCGAGCAGGCCGGCGTGTCGCCGGAGCAGACCACGGAGTTGGTCGGCTACTACAGCGACGCGCAGATCGAAGCGCTCAAGCGGGCGCTGTTCGTGGCCTCCATGTTCGCCCTCATCGGGCTGTGGTTCGCGCGAGCGCTCCCGGGCGAGGCGCTGGCCGCGGCCGAGGACCACCCTCCGCGGGCGATGCCGGATCACCTCGGCAGCGTTCAGGCTGCGTAACGGATGACGAGCGCGGATCCCACCGGATCGAGCCCGTCCCGCGACAGGGAGGCCTCCGCCTCCACCGGCGGAGCGGTCGAGTCGAGGCGGCACCATCCGGGGTGGATGCGTGTGCGTGCGCTGGTGGTGCTGGCCAGCGTCCTGGTCGTGTTCTCGATCATGGCGACGTGGATCCGCGCGCAGATCATCGACACCGAAGGCTGGACGCAGACCAGTGTGCGGCTGCTGCAGAACGAAAAGGTGCGCGCGCTCGTCGCCGGCGACCTCTCCGAACGGCTGTTGAGCGTCGTGGACGTGCAGAACCTGGCGGCCGAAAAGCTGCCGAAGGTGCTGCAGCCGCTGGCGCCGGCGCTCTCCACCGCCGCGGCCCAGGTCGTGCCGCAGGCGATCGAACGGGCGCTCGAGGTGCCCGCGATCCAGGAACTGTGGGGGCGCGCCAACCATCTGACGCACGAACAGGTGATTCAGATCCTGAACGGCGGCACCAAGACGATCTCCACGTCCGGGGGCGTGGTGTCGATCAACCTCGAAGCGCTCGTCGACCGGATCGGCGCGCGGCTGGGGGTGGGCAGCGAAATCGGCGCGAAACTGCCCTCCAACCGGCGCCGGCTCGTGCTGCTGCGCTCCAGTCAGCTGCGCCTCGCCCAGGATGGCGTAAAGGGCATGCGCGACCTCAGCTTCATCCTGCCGCTGCTCGTGGTGCTGATGTACCTGGGGGCGCTCGCGCTCGCCGCCGGCTACCGCCGGCGGGTGCTGGTCGAAATCGGCGTGGGGATCATCGCCGGGGCGCTCGTGGCGCTCGTGCTGCGCCGCTGGGTCGAGTCCTATGTGGTGAGCAACCTCGTGCACAACGAAGGCATCCGCCCCGCGATGCGCGAAGTCCTCGACATCGCCACCGCCGGCTGGCGCAGCCGCGCGCTGTGGCTGCTGATCACCGGGGCCGTGGTGATCTTCGCCGGCTGGCTGGCCGGCCCGATGCGGTGGGCCAGGCGCCTGCGCGAGCTGATCGCCGATCCGCTCGAGCACCACCCCGGCTGGTTCGCGGCGGGCGTGGCCGCGATCGTGCTGCTGGTCGCCACGCTCGGCCCGACGCGCACGCCCGGTCAGGCGCTGCCGCTGTTGATCGAGCTCGTGCTGGCCGTCGTCGGCGTGTTCGCGCTGCGCCGCCAGATCGCGCAGGAGCGCGCCGGGCCGGCCGCTGCGGAGACGGGAGGGGGAGAGGCACCGGCGTGACCAACGACCTCGCGCGCTGGCAGTTCGCGACGACGAGCATCTACCACTTCCTGTTCGTGCCCGTCACGATCGGGCTGGCGTTCCTCGTCGCGGTCCTGCAGACGGCCTGGCACAACAACGGCAACCCGGAGTACAGGCGCCTGACGCGCTTCTTCGGGACGCTGCTGCTGATCAACGTCGCCGTCGGGGTCGTGACCGGCCTGGTGCAGGAGTTCGAGTTCGGGATGAACTGGTCGACCTACTCGCGCTTCGTGGGCGACGTGTTCGGCGGCCCGCTGGCGATGGAGGGCCTGGCGGCGTTCTTCCTGGAGTCCACGTTCCTCGGCCTGTGGCTGTTCGGCTGGGACCGGCTCCCCAAGCGCGTGCATCTGGCCTGCATCTGGCTGGTGGCGGCTGGGGCGATGCTGTCGGCGATGTTCATCATGGCCGCCAACTCGTGGATGCAGCACCCGGTCGGCTACACGCTGAACAGCCACGGCCAGCCGCAGCTGAACAACGTCGCGGCGCTGTTCACCAACCCGACGTTCCTGTGGGGGTACGTCCACGTCATCCTGGCCGGCCTGATCACCGGCGCGCTGGTGATGCTCGCGGTCGCGGCCTGGCACCTGCGCTCCCAGCGCGAGGTCGCCGCGTTTCACAAAGCGGCGCAGGTGTCGGTGGTCGTCCTGCTCCCGTCGATCCTGCTCACGATGTTCGTGGGCAGCGAGCTCGGCGTGGTCGAGACTAAGTACCAGCCGATGAAGATCGCCGCGGCGGAGGCGCAGTGGAGCACGTGCCAGCCGTGCTCGTTCTCGCTGTTCCAGATCGGCGGCGGCAAAAACGACCAGACGCCGTCGCAGATCATCGAGGTGCCGCACCTGCTCTCGCTGCTGGCCACCAGCTCGTGGAACGGCAAGGTGGTGGGCCTGAGTGAGTTGCAGAAGCAGTACGAAGCGAAATACGGGCCGGGCAACTACGTGCCCGACGTGTTCATCCAGTACTGGTCGATGCGTGTCATGGCCTACCTGGCGTCGCTGATCGTGCTGCTGGCCCTGTGGGGTGGCTGGCTGCTGCACCGGGGCAGCCTCGATCGATCGAAGTGGTTCCTGCGGGTTTCGATGTGGGCGGTCATCACGCCGTTCCTGATGAACACCGCCGGCTGGATGTTGACCGAGAACGGCCGTCAGCCGTGGATCGTGCAGGGCCTGATGAAGACCGTCAACGCAAACTCGCCCTCGGTGAGCAGCACCGACATCTGGATCAGCCTGATCGCGTTCGTGCTGGTGTACATCGCGCTCGGCGCCGCCGACGTGGTCTTGATGCTGCGCTACTCACGCAAGGGCCTCGGCCACGAGGACGGTGAGTCTGGTGCAGCCGCGGCGCCGGGCGCGACGTGGGCGGGCGGGGCTCCAACTTCGGCGCTGACCTACTGAGGAGCCCGCGATGCAGCTGCACACGATCTGGTTCCTGCTCATCGCGATCCTATGGGTGGGGTTCTTCGTGCTGGAGGGCTTCGACTTCGGCGTCGGCGTGCTGCACACGATCGTCGGCCGAACCGACACCGAGCGCCGCGTCGCGATCAACACGATCGGCCCCTGGTGGGATGGCAACGAGGTATGGCTGGTGGTGGCCGGCGCGGGCACGTTCGCCGCGTTCCCCGGCTGGTACGCGACGATGTTCTCGGCTCTGTACCTGGCCCTGTTGTTGCTGCTCGTGGCGCTGATGGCGCGCGGCGTGGCCTTCGAGTTCAGAGGGAAGAGCGAGGATCGACGCTGGCGGCGGACGTGGACGTGGTGCACGACGCTCGGGAGCCTGTTGATCCCGCTGCTGATCGGCGTCGGGCTCGGCGACTTGCTGGTCGGCCTGCCGATCGACTCGAACCACGATTTCACCGGCAGCTTCTTCGACCTGCTGACCCCGTACGGCCTGTGGACCGGAGTGACGTTGCTCGGGCTGAGCCTGCTGCACGGCGCCACGTTCCTGAAGCTGAGGACCACCGATCAGGTGCGCGAGCGCGCGCGTGCCGCCGCGCGGCCGCTGGGATTCCTCGCGGTCGTGCTGGTCGTGGGCTTCGTGATCTGGACGCGCGTCGTCGCGGGTCACACCGACATCCCCGGACCCGTGCAGGTGCTGGCGATAATCGCGGTGATCTTCGCCGCGCGGCTGGCGATGAGCGACCACGACGGCTGGGCGTTCACTGCATCAGCGGTCGCGATCGCCGCGACGGTCGGCTCGATCTTCGTCGATCTGTATCCGCGCGTGATGGTCTCCAGCACAAACGCCGCGTACACGCTGACGGTGAACAACTCGGCCTCGGGCCACTACGCGCTCCTCGTCATGACGATCGTCACCGTGATCTTCCTCCCGCTCGTGCTGCTCTACCAGGGCTGGTCCTTCCACGTCTTCCGCGCCCGCGTCCGGGCGCCCGCGGCGCTGGCCGATCAGGTGAGCTGACCCGCGCCGTGCTCTAGCCGCCACAGAGCGGCGTAGCGACCGTCGAGGCCGAGTAGCTCAGCGTGCGTGCCGCGCTCGATCACGCGGCCGCGGTCGAGCACGAGCACCTCGTCCATCAGCTGCAGCCCGGCCAGCCGGTGCGTGATCAAGAGTGTCGCCCGCTCAGGGGTGAGTGCGAGCAGGTCGGCGAGGATCGCATCAGCCGTGGCCGTGTCGAGGTGCTCGCCGGGCTCGTCGAGTACCAGCACCGGGAAGTCGGCGAGTAGCGCTCGGGCGACCGCCAGACGCTGGCGTTGGCCGCCGGAGAGGCGCTCGCCGCGCTCGCCGACCTCGGTGTCGAGTCCCTGCGGCAGGCGCTCGGCCCAGTCGAGCAGCCGGACTCCGGCGAGCGCGTCGCGCAGCTGCTCGGGCGTGGCGTCGCGACGGGCGAGGCGCAGGTTCTCGGCGAGCGTGGAGTCGAAGACGTGCGCGTCTTGGGCTACGAGACCGATCACGCGCCGGTACTGCTCGCCGTCGAGCGCCGCGATTTGCACCCCGTCGAGCATCACCGAGCCGCTCTCGTAGGCGAGGAACCTCAACAGCGCCCCCGCGAGCGTCGTCTTGCCCGCGCCGGAGGGGCCGACGACGGCCACACGCCTGCCGGGGCTCAGGTCGAGGTCGAGGTCGTCGAGCGCCCAGCGGGTCTGGCCGGGGTAGCGGCAGCGCAGGCCCCGCACGCGCAGGGCGTGCGGTCCGGGGGGCAGCGGGAGCGCACGCGCCGGCTCCGCGACCGGCGGCGGGGTGTCGATCACCTCGTGGATGCGCGCGGCCGAGCGGCGCACACGCTGGAGCGTTTGGGTCGCGCCGGGCAGGCCCGCGACGAGCTCGAACGCCACGAGCGGGATCAGCGCGAGCCCGGCGAGCAGCACGCCGTCCAGTCGTCCCGCGTGAACGGCGGCGATGCCGACGAGCAGCGCGCCCCACATCGCGAGGCCCAAACAGAGGCGCGTCAGCCCCTGGCCGATGCCGGCGGTGCGGGCGCTCGCGCGGGCGATGCCCGTGAGCGCGGCGTCGGCGGCCAGAGTACGCCGCAGCTGCTCGGGGGTGGCGCCGCTCACGAGCAGCTCGGGGGCGCCTTCGAGCAGATCGACCACTGTCGCGCTGAGCTCGCCCCGCGCCGTGGCCTGCCTGGCCTCCGCGCGCGCCGCGAGTACGCCCGTGAGCCACGGCACGAGCACGCCGGCGAGCAGCAGCGCGGCCAGCAGCAGCAGGCCGGCGGCGGGGAGCATCAACCACACCAGGGCGACCGTCGCGGCTCCGGCGAGCGCCGCGGCGGCGAACACGGGCAGCACCCGCAGCAGTAGGTCTTGCAGGGAGTCCACGTCGCCGATCAGGCGCGCGAGCAGGTCGCCGCTGCGGAAGAGCGGCACTCCCAGCGGGGCGAGCCGCTCGAGCCGTTCGTAGACGGTGACCCGCAGGTCCGCGAGCACTCTGAACGCCGCGTCGTGACCGACCAACCGCTCCCCGTAGCGCAGCAGCCCGCGGGAGAGCGCGAAGAACTGCACCCCGACGATCGCGACCGCGATCGCCGACTCCTGGGGACGCTCCGAGGAGCGGGAGATGAGCCACGCCGAGGTCGCGATCAGGCCGATCGCAGCGCCGAGTGCCCCGGCGCCGAGCAGCATCGCGAGCGCCAGCCGCCCCGCGGCGGGACGCGCGAGCGCGAACGTTCGCCGCAGCGAGGCTTGCGGCCCGTGCTCCTCGTCGGCGTGTGTGCCGGAGTGAGTGGGCACGTCCCTCATGCCGCGACCGGCGGGGGGAGTCACGCCGCGACCTCGACGGGGGCGAGCGAGAGCACGCGGTCGGCCAGGGCCAGCAGCGCGGGGCGGTGCGCGACGAGTACCACCGTGCGCCCGCGGGCGAGGCGCCGGATGGCCTCCAGCACCTGCTCCTCGGTGTGACCATCGAGGTTGGCGGTGGGCTCGTCGAGCAGCAGCAGCGGCGCGTCGCGTAGAAACGCCCGCGCGAGCGCGACCCGCTGGCGCTCGCCCGCGGAGAGCCCGGCGCCACGGTCGCCGAGCACCGTGTCGATGCCGTCGGGCAGTGCGGCCACCGCCTCGGCGAGCCCGGCGGCGTGGAGCGCCGCCCAGACCTCCTCCTCCGTCGCGTCGTCGCGACCGAGGCGCACGTTCGCGGCGATCGACGCAGCGAACAGATGCGGCCGTTGGGGCACCCACGCGAGCCGGGAGCGCCAGGCGGCGAGGTCGAGGTCGGCGAGCTCGACACCTCCGATGCGAACCGACCCGGACTCCGGTGTGAGCAGCCCGAGCAGCACGCCGAGCAGCGTCGACTTGCCGCACCCGGAGGGGCCGGCGAGCGCCAGCACCTCGCCCGGCTCCACGGTGAAGGAGACGCCGTCGAGCGCCGGCTCGCCGCGGCCCGGGTACGCCACCCGCAGCCCCTCGACCGCGATCGGGGCGCGCGCGAGGTCGGGAACGCCGGTGCGCCCGCCGCGGGGCGCGGACGGCTGCGCGAGCACCGCGAACACCCGCTCCGCCGCGGCCATGCCCTCGGCGCTCGCGTGGTAGTTGGCGCCCAGCTGGCGCAGCGGCAGGTAGGCCTCGGGGGCGAGCACGAGCACGAACAGCGCGGTGCGCAGGTCGAGGCGCCCGTCCATCAGCCGCAGCCCGATCGCGACCGCGACGAGCGCCACGGAGACCGTCGCGACGAGCTCGAGGATCAGCGACGAGAGGAAGGTGACACGCAGCGTCGCGAGCGTGGCCCTGCGGTAGCGGTCGGTGATCTCGCGGATCGCCGCCGCTTGCGCCCGCGCGCGCCCGAAGACCTTCAGGGTGGGCAGTCCGGCGACCACGTCGAGGAAGTGGCCGCCCAGCCGCTCCAGCGTGCGCAGCTGCAGGTCCATGCGCTCGCGCGTGGTGGCGCCGACGAGCGCCATGAACAGCGGGATCAGCGGGATCGTCACCGCGATGATCGCCGCGGAGATCCAGTCCCGCGAGAGCACGGCGGCGAGCACCACGAGCGGCACGATCGCCGCGAGCAGCAGCTGCGGCAGGTACAGCGAGAAGTAGCCGTCGAGGGCGTCGATCCCGCGGGTGGCGAGCAGCGCGAGCGCGCCGGTGCGCTGCGCCCGCGCGCCGTCGGGTCCGAGCCGCGCGACGTGCTCCAGCAGCGCCGCGCGCAGCTGGGACTTCGCGCGCGCCGAGGAGCGGCTCGCCGCGAGCTCGGCCGCCCATGCGACCAGGGCGCGGGCCACGACGACGCACAGCAGTGCGACCAGCGGCGTGCGCAGCTGCGCGAGGCCACGCCCGTGGCGAAACGCGCCCGCGACGACGTCCGCCAGCAGCCACGCCTGCGCGACGATCAGCAGCGCGCTGAGCACGCCGAGGCCGACCGAGACACAGAGAAAGGTCCGAGTCGCACGCGCGTACTGCGACAGTCGCGGGTCGAGCGCCCTCACGGCGCTTTGGGAAGCTCCCCCTCGATCACCTGGTTCTGGAGGTGGCCGAGCCGGGCGGTGGCCCACTCGATCAGCACCTTCAGTCGCCTGCCGGGGACGCCGCCGAGGTAGTACATGTGCACGGTCAGGTACGTCAGGAACGCGAGGCGCCCAGAGAGCTCCAGGCCGCGGATCGCGCACACCGCGCGGCCGCGCCCGACCACCGCCAGGGCGCCCTTGTCGAAGTAGCGAAACGGCGTCGTAGCGCTCGGCGCGCCGTCGCGGATCGCCTTCGCGACGTGGCGCGCCTGCTGGATCGCGACGGTCGCGAGCCCCGGCAGCGGCTTGCCGTTCGCGCCGCTCAGCAGCGTGGCGTCGCCGATCATCGAGATCTCGCGGTGCCCGGGCACCGTCAGGTCCGGTTCGATCTGCACGCGCCCGGCCCGGTCGGTGCTCGCTCCGGTCGCGTGGGCGAGCGTCGCGGCGAACGGGACGGCGTGCACGCCGGCCGCCCAGATCACGGTCCTCGCGGCGATCCGCTCCTGCGCCCCCTCGCGCTCCTGCGACGAGGACGAGGCCCCGCCACGCTCCTGGTTGCCGTGGACCTCGATCGTCACGCCGCGCGCGTCGATCGCCGTGGCGGCGGCGCGCTCGCGCACCGTGACCCCGATCGAGGCGAGCTGACGGGCGGCCTTGCGCGAGAGCCGCTCGCTGAACGCGGAGACGACGCGCTCGCCGGCGTCGAGCAGGATCACGCGCGCGTCGCGGGTGTGGATCCGCGTGTAGTCGCGGCTCGAGTCGTGGCAGACGATCGCGAGCTCCCCGGCGACCTCCACGCCGGTCGGCCCGCCGCCGATCACGACGAACGTCAGCAGCTCGCGGCGCTCGTCCTCGTCGTCGGTGCGCTCGGCCTGCTCGAACGCGCCGTAGACCCGGTTGCGCAGCGCGACGGCGTCGGCCAGCGTCTTCAGGCCGCACGTCACCTCGCGCCACGCTTCGTTGCCGAAGTAGGAGGTTTGTGCGCCGCAGGCGACGATCAGGCTGTCGTAGTCAAGGCGCTCGCCGCCGTCGAGCTCCAGCTGGCGGCGCTCGGCGTCGAGGCCGGTGGCCTGTGCCATCAGGACTGTGGTGTTGGGGGACCGCAGCGCGGAGCGGATCGGCGGGGCGACCTCGCCCGTGGCGAGGCCGCCGCCGGCCACCTGGTAGAGCAGCGGCTGGAAGAGGTGGTGGTTCACGCGGTCCACCAGCGTCACCTCGACATCCGCGTGGCGCAGCTCCCGCGCGGCGCTCAGGCCGCCGAAGCCGCCGCCGACGATCACCACCCGGCGGCGCCCGCCCCTCACCCTGCATCGGCCCCCAAGCGCTCCAGCAGGTGGTCGCCGACGCGCAGGGCGTTGGCCATCGCGGTGAGCGCCGGGTTGACGGCGGAGATGCTCGGGAAGACGCTCGTGTCGACCACGTAGAGGTTGTCGAGCTCGTGCGCGCGGCAGTCGTTGTTGAGCGCCGAGGACGCGGGGTCTGAGCCGAAGCGGCAGGTGCCGGCCTGGTGGGCGACGCCGGCGACGGGGATCTTGTTGTCCAGGTAGGCCCAGCGCGGGATCAGGTGGTGCTCGTGCATCCCCAAGTGCCCCAGCAGCGAGCGCAGCTGCTCCAGCAGCCGGTCGCGGGCGTCGTCGTTGCTGGGCTTGTAACAGAGGGTCACGTTGCCGTCGTGGTTCAGGCTCACGCGGTTCTCCGGCCGCGGGAGGTCCTCGGTGGAGAGCCAGAAGTCGACGGCGTGCTCGGCGACCTCCTTCAGCGAGAGGCCGAACGGGGCGAGTTTGGTGATCAGCGGCTTCTCGCCGCGGTACATCTCGGGCACCGACTTGCCGACCATCTGGATGTTGCCCATCGGGAACTCCCAGGCGTCGCCGGCGAAGTAGTAGTCGTTGACGCCGAGCGTCTTCTGGAAGACGGTGGGGTTGGGCTCCTTGGAGATCGCGAGCACGGCCTGGCTGTTGTGGAACATGTAGTTGCGCCCGACTTGGTCGGAGCCGTTGGCGAGGCCGTTCGGGTGCTTATCGGTGGCTGAGGCCAGCAGCAGCTTGGCCGTGTTCGCCGCGCCGCAGGAGACGACCACGATGTCGCCGGCGTAGGTCTCGCGCGCGCCATCGCGCTGCACCACGACCTCGGTGACGGCGGAGCCGGCGGAGTTGGTGTGCAGCGCGAGCGCGGTAGCACCCGTGAGCAGCGTGACGTTGGGGTGCTCCAGGGCGGGTCGCACGCCGTGCACCTCAGCGTCGGACTTGGCGTGTACGAGACAGGGGAAGCCGTCGCAGGTGGAGCAGCGCACGCACGCGCTGTAGGGCATGTTGTCCTCGCGCAGCAAGACGCCGCACGGCGCGTGGAAGGGGTGCAGGCCGCGGGCGGCGAAGTCATCGGCGAGCTGCTGGATGCGCGGCTCGTGGGAGACCGCCGGGTGCGGGTACGGCGCGCTGGCCGGCGGTTCGGTCGGGTCCTCACCGCGTGCCCCGTGCACCTCGTACAGCTGCTCGGCCTTGGTGTAGTACGGCTCCATCGCCTCGTAGGGGATCGGCCACGCGGGTGAGGTCCCGCCGTGGTGGCGCAGCTCGCCGAAGTCCTCTTTGCGCATCCGGTACAGCGCGGCGCCGTACAGCTTGGTGGCGCCGCCGACGTAGTAGTGGACCTGCGGCTGGAACGGCTTGCCGTCGCCGTCATACCAGGTGTCCGAGGAGACGTAGTGGTTCTCGACGAACACCTCGGCGGCCGACCAGTTCTGCGGCTCGCGCGCAAGCCAGCCGCCGCGCTCGAGCAGCAGGATGCGCTTGCCCGACGGCGCGAGGTGTCGCACGAGCGTGCCCCCGCCGGCGCCGCTGCCGATGATGATGACGTCGTAGGAGTCCATCAGGAGATCTCCGCGATGCGCTCGGCGAGGATGATCCGCGCGGCGGCCTCGATCAGCGCGAGGTGGGAGAAGGCCTGGGGGAAGTTCCCCAGGTGGCGGCCGGTGGCGGTGTCGAACTCCTCGGCGTACAGCCCGAGCGGCGAGGCTACGTGCAGCAGCCGTTCCATGAGGTCGCGGGCGCGCTGCTCCTCGCCGACGATCGCGAGGGCGGAGACGAGCCAGAAGGAGCAGATCAGGAACGAGCCCTCCTTGCCGGACATGCCGTCGTCGGTCTCTCCGGTGCGGTAGCGCAGGACGAAGCCGTCCTCGGTCAGATCGTCGGCGATCGCGAGCACGGAGGCGCGCAGGCGCTCGTCGCCGGGGGGCAGGAAGCCGAAGATCGCGGCCAGCAGCGTGGAGGCGTCGAGCGCGTCGGTGTCGTAGTGCTGGCGCAGGACCCCGCCCTTGGTGAGTCCGTGGGCGAGGATGTCGGCGCGGATCTCCTGCGCGGTGGCACCCCAGGCCTCCTTCAGCTTGGCGTCGCCGCGCATCGCGGCGAGCTGGGCGGCGCGGTCCATCGCGACCCAGCACATGAGCTTGGAGGAGACGTAGTGCTGGGGCGCGCCGCGGGCCTCCCAGATGCCCTGGTCGGGCTCACCCCAGACGCGGGTGGCGCACTCGGCCTGGGCCTCGACGATCGGCCACAGCCGCCGCGGCAGGCGCTGTGAGCGACGGGAGTGCAGGAAGATCGAATCGAGGGCGGCCCCGAAGACGTCGTTCTGGCGCTGGTCGAAGGCGCCGTTGCCGACCCGCACGGGGCTTGCGCCGGCGTACCCGGAGAGGTCGTCGCGGGTGGTCTCCGTCAAATCGCGCCGGCCGTCGATCCCGTACATGATCTGCAGCGCCCCGTCCCCGTTGCACTCCAGGTCGGCGATGAACTGCATGAACTCCTCGGCCTCCCAGTCGAGGTTGAGGTAGTGCAGCGCCTGCAACGTGAAGGTGGAGTCGCGCAGCCAGGTGTAGCGGTAGTCCCAGTTGCGCTCGCCCCCGGGGGTCTCGGGCAGCGAGGTGGTGAGCGCGGCGACGGTCGCGCCGGTGGGCATGTAGGTGAGGCCCTTGATCGTGAGCGCGGAGCGCTGGATCGGCTCGCGCCAACGGTGGTCGGGCAGGCGGGCGCGGCCGAGCCAGTCGCGCCAGTAGCGCCCGGTGGTGGCGAGGCGGGCGTTGGCGTCATCGACGTCGGTGGGCCCTTCCAGGTGCCCGCCCCAGGAGAGCGAGCAGAAGATCTGCTCGCCCTGTTTGAGCACGTGGCGGGCCCTGACCCAATCGCCCTCGACGCCGAGGGCCATGTCGGTGTGCAGACGGATCGTGAGCCCGGCGCCGGAGGCATCGGCCTGGTGGCCGTCCTCGGCGACGGCCCACTGCGCGGGGACGCGCCCGTAGTCGAAGACCGGTTCGCAGGTGAGCTCGACCTCGACTTCGCCCTCGATGCAGAACGCGACGCGCACGAGCAGGTGCTCGGCGTCTTCGTCGGTGGGGGGCCGGGTGTGGGGGGTGACGATGTCCACGCCGCGGCGGGGCCCAAGGGTGAGGGCGTCGCGCACGGCGATCCACCCGCTGGAGGTGGTCCAGGTGGTGAGCAGCGTGTTGGTGCCGGGCTCGTACACGCGCGCGGTGGGCACGTTGATCCCAAACGGCCCGAACCGAAACGCCCCGGCCTCGCGGTCGAGCAGCGTCCCGAACACCGACGGAGCGTCGAAGCGCGGCACGCACAGCCAGTCGATCGCCCCGTCGGGGGCCACGAGCGCGCCGGTGTGACAGTCCGATAGAAAGGCGTAGTCGGCGATCGGCGGGAACGGCGAGGGCGCGGCCGCGCTCTGGGGGGCGGTGTCGCTCATGCGAGCGCCCGGGGGAGACTCGAGGTGGTCATTAGGGATCGTCCGCGTGAGTGTGTTCGGCACATGGGTTGTGGGCGCGGGGCCTCCTACCCCGCGGCATGGGGCTGGGAGGGCCGATCGCACCGATCGCACATATGTCCCGCGCGGGCGGGTGGTGGGACATCACCCGGGTGGGGTGAATTGCGATTCAGGTCCGGCCGGCTCGGCGTACCGTGCGGCGTCCTGCGCTTGGTAGTGGCTGAGCAACTCCTGCTCGCGCTGGCGCCCCGGGAAGCGGAGGTACACGAGCGCGGCGCCGAGCAGGATCGCGAGGATGCCGGCGAGGTAGGCGTTTTGGTCGCCCTGCAGGAACGAGGTCTTCGCGGCGGCGGTGATTTGGGTGGCGTAGTGGGGGTAGCGTTGGGCGGTGTCGGCGGCGCTGGAGAACGACTTCTCGAGCTCGGACTGGACGCTGTTGGTGACGAGGTCCTTGTCCGGCGAGGCGGCGACCGCGGAGGCGACGGCCGCGGCGTAGCCGGCGGTGAGGATCGCGCCGAGGATCGACTGCATGATCGCGCCGCCGAGGTCGCGCTGCAGGTCGGCCGTCCCGGAGGCCATGCCCGCGCGCTTGACGGGCACCGAGCCGGTGAGGGCGTGCGAGGCGGGGGTGCCGGCGAACCCGACGCCGGCCCCGACGAGCGCGTAGGCGAGGCCGACCTTCCAGTAGGAGATGTGCTCCTTCCACAGCAGCAGCATCGTCAGGAAGCCGAGCAGGCAGCAGGCGTAGCCGACGAGCAGCGTCAGGCGGGAGCCGCGGGAGCTCACGAGCTTGGCCGAGCGCGGCGCGATCAGCACCATCAGCACCGCCGCGGGGAGGATCGCGAGCCCGGCGTCCAGCGTGGAGTAGCCGAGCACGTTCTGCAGGAACTGTTGGCCGACGAACATCGCGCCCATCAGCGTGCCGAAGACGATGATCCCCGCGCACGCCGCCACCCAGAAGACCCGCCGTTTGGCGACCCGCAGGTCGTACAGCGGGACGCGCGCGCGGCGCTGGCGGAGAATGAACGCGCCCCCGGCGGCGAGCGCGATCGCCCCCAGCCCGATCGCGAGGGACCCCTTGCCCGGCACCGGCGCGAAGTTGATGCCGAGCACGATGGCGGCGACGAGCAGCACCGAGAGGATGCCCCCGAGGTTGTCGACGGGGTCGGTGGTCTCGTTGACGTGCGCGGGGACCAGGCGCCACGCCATCGCAAATGCGATCAGCGCGAGCGGCAGCGTGATGAAGAACACCGAGCCCCACGCGAAGTGCGTGAGCAGCGCCCCGGAGAGCAGCGGGCCGAGCGAGGAGATCGCGCCGCCGATGCCCGACCACAGCGCGATCGCGCGCGTGCGCGCCGCCCCCGACCACAGCGCGGTGATCAGCGCGAGCGTCGTGGGAAAGGCCATGCCGGCCGACAGGCCGCCGAGCAGGCGCGCGGCGAACAGCACCCCGATCGACGGCGCGAGCGCGGCGAGCAGGCTGGCCGGGATCGAAAGGCCCATGCCGAGCAGCAGCATCAGCTTGCGCCCGTAGCGGTCGCCGATCGCGCCGAGGTAGAGGACCGACGCGGCGAGGCCGAGCGAGTAGCCCACGGCGACCAGGTCCAGTTCGGTTTGGCCGGCTTCGAACGCCCTGCCGATCGAGGGCAGCGCGACGTTGGCGACCGCGAGGTTGAGGTTGGCGACGGCCGCGACCGCGATCAGCGCGGCGAGGACGAGCCCCGCGCGCTGTGGGGACGCGGAAGCGCGCGCGGGAGCCGTCGGAGCCGCAGCAGGAGACGCCATGCCCAAGCGATCCTGGCGGGCGGTGGGGTGAGCCGGCATCATCCCGGGCGGACGAGACCGGCCGTCAATCACCCGGGCCAGGTGATGTGCCCTCACCCGGGGGTGCGCGAAAAATCGATGCATGATGAGGAGAAGAAGACCGCTCCTGCGGGGCGCGATGGTGGGCGGCGTGGGGTATGCCGCCGGCCGCGCGGGCGCCAAGCGGGCGGCTCAGGAGCAGCCGCCGGCGGGCATGGAAAGCCAGCAGCAGGCTCCGCTGAGCGCTCCGCCGCCGGCTCCGGCGGAAACCACCGTCGAGCAGCTGCAGAAGCTCGCGCAGCTGCGCGACAGCGGCGTCCTGACCAGCGAGGAGTTCGAGGCCCAGAAGCAGAAGATTCTCGCCGGCGGAGGGGGTTGAGCGGATGATCGGTCCGGTGCAGCTGCTCGTCGTCGGCTTCGAGCAGCCGAACTTCCAGGGCGAGGTGCTCGCCCATTTGCAGAGCCTGAAAGAGCGGGACGTCGTCCGCGTGATCGACATCCTCGTCGTGCACAAGGAGGCCGACGGGACGGTGGCGACGCGCCAGATCAGCCAGCTCTCCGCGAACGAGGCGCAGGAGCTCGGCGACCTCGTCAAGGCCCTGATCGGCCTCGGCGAGCTGGCCGGCGGGGATGCCGAGGGCGCCGCCCAGATCTGGTCGCAGGATACGACGGGCCTCGGCGAGGAGGAGCTGCTCGACGTGCTGGCGGAGATCCCCCCCGATACCGCGGTCGCGATCGCGCTGCTCGAGCACCGCTGGGCGATCCCACTGCGCGAGGCGATCATCGCGGCCGGGGGCTTCCCGGTCCTCGACACGTGGGTGCACCCTCGCGACCTCGTCGAGGTCGGCCTGCTCGCGGCCGCCGAGGCCGAACACGCGCTCAGCTGACAGGGCCGCCGAGGCACCAGCGCGCGCTCAGCTGACGGCGCCACCAGCCCAGGTCATCCCGACGGGGTGATGAGCTCTCACCCGCGGCTCGGCGAAGCTGAATGCGGACGGTACCGCCCGTCCGGACATAGTCATGCCGCCTGAGCGGGCGGCGCAAACGTCGCTGTTAAGAGGAGGACCGCCATGTCCAGCACAATTCCCGAGCCAGGTACCGTCGGCGATCGCTACCAATCCACCGGCGGGATCAGCGGGTGGATCGTGTTCGCCGGTGTGCTGATGCTGATCGAGGGCTTCCTCGATGCGATGTGGGGCCTCGCGGCGGTGATCAACAACGAAGTGATCACGGTGGGTGGCCATGGGGTGGTCGTGTGGGACATCAGCGCATGGGGTTGGGGGCACCTGATCCTCGGGACGCTGGTCGCGCTGACCGGCCTCGGCCTGCTCGCCGGGCAGAGCTGGGCGCGCTGGCTGGGGATCTTCTTCGTATCGCTCAACGTGCTCGTGCAGTTCGGTACCTTCACGCTGTTCCCGCTGTGGTCGATGATGATCATCGCCCTTGACATCGTGATCCTGTACCAGCTCACCGCGCGCTGGGAACCAGCGCGCTGAGATGGCAAGCCAAGCGTTCGCAAACCGCGAGGGCGCCCCCGACGTCGAGACGCCGCGGTGGGCGTGGTGGCTGTTGCTGCTCGTCGCGGTGTGCACGTTCGCCGTCGGCGTGCTGCTGCTCTTCTGGCCGCACCGCACGCTGAGCACGCTGGCCGTGATCCTCGGCATCTACCTGCTCGTCGCAGGAGCGATCTGGGTCGGGGTCAGCCTCGGGGTCAAGGAGGTCCGCGGCGTCGGCCTGTGGCGGGGAGCGCTCGCGCTGCTCGCCGGTGTGATCCTGGTCAGGCATCCCTCGGACAGCATCACGATCCTGGCGCTCGCCTTCGGGATCTTCCTGCTGCTCGCCGGGGTGTTCGAGCTGGTCGCCGCGATCGAGCTCCCCGAGCGACGCGGGTGGCGGATCTTGGAGGGCCTGGTCGACCTCGCGATCGGCATCCTGATCGTCTCGTGGCCGCAGTTCGGCGTGTACACGTTCGCGGTCGTGCTCGGCATCTCGCTGATCGTGCGCGGCGCCGTCGAGGCGTGCCTGGCGGTCGCCGGCATGGCGGTCGCGCGGGACGAGCGCCATGGGCACACGGACCTCTCGGTCGCGTAGGGGCCCGCCACGAACCCCACTCAAACGGCAATTACACAAAGGAGGTCGCAGTCATGGCAACTCTCACCGTCTGGAAGTTCCCCAGCGCCGGCGGAGCCGACGAGGCGATCCGCACGCTGGAGCAGCTCCAGAGCCAGGAACTCATCAAAGTGCACGACGGCGCCATCGTGAGTTGGCCGGCGGACAAGAAGAAGCCGCGCACCCGTCAGCTGCACAGCCTCGCCGGAGCCGGCGCGATGGGCGGCGCGTTTTGGGGGCTGTTGTTCGGGCTGATCTTCTTCGTGCCGTTGTTCGGTCTTGCGATCGGCGCCGCGGCCGGCGCGCTCGGGGGATCGATGGCCGACGTCGGGATCGACGACGACTTCATCAAGCGGATCCGTGAGCAGGTGACGCCGGGAACCTCCGCGCTGTTCGCGCTCACCTCCGACGCGGTGCTGGACAGGGTTCGCGAGGCCTTTGCGGGCCAGCAGCCCGAGTTGCTGGAGACGAACCTCTCCGAGGAGCAGGAGGCCAAAATGCGCGAGGTGTTCGCCGAGGATTAGAGTGAGCACCGCGGTCTACTATGAGATTCGCATCAAGGGCGGGATGAGCGAGCAGCTCCTCGCGGCCTTCGAGGGTATGGAATCGACAGTCCGCTCCGCGGAGACCGTGCTGCGCGGTCCCGCGCTCGACCAGGCCGCGCTGCACGGGCTGCTCGACCGCGTCCAGGCCCTCGGCTTGGAGCTGATCGAGGTGCGGCGCCTGTCGGAGTCCTCGACCGCGGGCGACGCTCGGCGGCGGCGGTAGGGCTCAGACTCGCTGCGTCACCCGCGGGCGCTTGATCCCGGCGGGGAGCAGACCGAGCCGGCGGGCTCGCTCCACCGCGTCCGCCCGACCGCTCGCGTCGAGCTTGCGGTAGATGCTGCGCAGGTGGGTCTTGATCGTGTTCAGCGACACGAACACCTCCGCCCCGATCTCGGCGTTGGAGAGCATCGTCGGCAGGTAGCGCAGGATCCGCTGCTCGCTCTCGGTGAGCGGCTCGGCCAGCGTGGTGGCGCCGGACGGCGCGTGGTGGCTGACTCCGTCGAGTAGCACCTCCAGCAGCGCCGGGTGGGCGGTGCCGAGCAGCGCTTGGGCCTCCAGCAGCTCGCGCACCGCCGGCCCGTTCAGGAGGAAGGCGTCGCGGAAGGGCTCACGCTCGGCCAGGGCTAGCGCCCGGTCCAGCGCCTGCGAGGCCGCGCGTTGCTCGCCGGAGGCTTGGTCCACGAGCGCCTGCAACAGCCACGCCTCGAGCAGCGTCGCGGGGTGGGTGTCGCCCACGTGCTCAGTGTCGTGCGGCTCTGGCGCAGTCGGCCCCGAGGGGTTCGGCGCTGGCGCGGTGGGCCCGGAGGCGTGCGGCCCAGAAGCGTGCGGCCCCGATGTCGTGGATCTCGACGCGGTCGCCTCCGACGCGGCGAGCGCCTGCTCGAGCGACCGCGCCGCCTGCTCCGGTTCGCCCGCGCGCAGCTCAACGCTCGCCTCGCAGATCATGAGCTCGGGACGCTGCGGCTCGTGCGCGCGGGCGTCGGCTACTGTCGCGCGTGCCTGCTCGAGGTCGCCGGCCGCCATCAGCACCCGTGGCTCGACATCCTCGAGCGCGACTTGCAGGAGTTCGGATGTCCGGTCGCCGCTGTCGGCGAGCTCGGCGCGGATCGCGCGCAGCTTCAGCGCCGCGCGCGCGGCCGAGCGGGGCCCGGCGGCCGCCAGCGCGAGCGCCTGCAGCAGGCCGGTGGCGAGCCGGACCGGCGCCTCCGCGGTGTCCGCGGCGGCCGCGGCGCGGTCGAGCAGCCCCTCGGCGCGCTCGAACTCACCTCGCTGGTAGGCGCTCGCGGCGCAGGCGAGATAGGCGCACGCCGCGGCGGGGCCCTCGCACCAGCCGTGCTGCTCGGCCAGCTCCACCGCCTGCGAGCCGAGCTGCTCGGCGCGGGTCAGCGCGCCGCTCAGCAGGTGCACGATCGCGAGCTGCGCGAGGCAGTCCAGGGCGATCTGTTCGTGCCGGTCATCGGTCGCGAGCGCCAGGGCCTCCTGCAGGTGCACGGCGGCGGCCGCCGGATCCCCGGTCCACAGGCACACGGCCCCGAGGTTGCAGAGCGCGAAGGAGCGCAGCGAGGCCCAGCAGTGGTGCGAAGAGCCCCGCGCGATGCCCGTGAGCTTGCGCGCCAGACGCTTGGCGTCCGTGAGGTTGACCCGCAGGCGCGCGGCGTGCAGCGCCACCGTGGCGAGGGTCACCTCCAGCGGTTCGCGCAGCTCGGCCGCTACTTCACCCCGGGCGTGTCGAGCGATCGCCAGGTGGCGCTCGGCGTCCTGCAGGTCCCCGTCCTGCAGGCGGCTGCCGGCGAAGGCGGCCGCCAGCCGCGGATCGGCCGCCACGATGGGGGCGGGGAGCTGCGCCATCGGGCCGCGCATCGCGGCGGAGCGCCCGCACAGGAACAGGTCGAGCCAGTTCTCGGCGATCAGGCTGCCCGCCTGCTCCCAGTCCTCGCCGGCGAGGGCGTGACGGATGGCGGGCATCACCTCCCCCTGCTCGGAGTACCAGCGCGCCGCGCGGCGGTGCAGGAGAGGGACCTCCTTGGGGTAGGCGTGGCGCAGGTGCGCGCGCAGCAGCTCCCCGAACAGCGGGTGGTAGCGGTACCAGCGGCCCTCGGAGTCGGTCGCCTGCACCGGGGCCCCCAGGTGCTCGATCGCGGCGAGCGTCAGCGTGGCGCCCTCCAGCCCGGTCAGCGCGTCGGCCAGCTCCGGGCTGAGGGAATCCACCAGGCAGGTGCGCAGCATGAACTCGCGTCGGTCCTCCGGCAGGCCGGCGAGCACCTCGGAGACGAGGTAGTCGGCCACGGCCCGGTCGGTGCCGGCGAACTCGGCCAGGAAGCGCCCCGGCTCGGGGTGCCCGTGCAGCGAGAACGCCGCCAGCAGCAGAGCCGCGGTCCAACCTTCGGTGCGTGCCCACAGCGAGTCGATGTCGACGCTGGAGAGCTCGAGGTGCAGCCGCTGGCACAGCTCGGCGGTCTCGCCGCGATCGAACGCGAGGTCCGCGATGCGCAGCTCCGTCAGCGCGCCACTCACGCGCAGGCGCTCGATCGGCAGGGGGGGATCGGCGCGGCCGGCCAGCACGATTCGCAGCTGCTCGGGCGCGTGGCGGACCAGGAAGTCGATCGCCGCGGTCGCCTGTGGGCTGGTCAGCTCGTGGATCTCGTCGAGCACCAGCACCAGCGGCGAGTCCAGCTCGGCGAGGCTGTTGACCAGCAGCGCGAGAAAGCGCTCCGTGCGAGCCCCCACCGGGGGCTTCAGCTGCTCCAGCGCGCTGTCGAGCTCGGTCGGCTCCGAGCTGCGCAGAGCGCTCAGCAGGTCCTCGAGCAGCCGGCGGGCGTCGTTGTGCTCGCCGTCCAGCGACAGCCAGCACGCCGGGCCGGGCAGCTTGCGCGCCGCGATCCATGAGGAGAGCAGCACGGTCTTGCCGGCCCCCGCCGGAGCCGAGAGCAGCACAAGGCCCTCCCGGATGCCCTCGTCCAGGATGTCGAGGAGCTGCCTGCGCTGGACCAGGTGGCGCGGCGTCGGCGGGATCAGCAGCTTGGTGGCGACCGTCGGTGTTCGTGCCACCTGCTCAGATGAGGTAATCGGCATTCACGCACCTCCCAAGGGGTAATCCGGCTCTGCGAATCGCGCGGCTGTGCCCGGACTGGGCGAGGTAAAGGCGGGCGGCGACCCTCCAAAGCGCCGTCCTTCGGCCTGGCAACGAGGGGTAGCGAAGCTCACGTAGATCCACGAGATTCTCGCGTTTCGAAGCTTAGCGTCTGGAGATTGCAGCCGACGTTACAATCGGTCACTGGCGTAGCTCGCTGGTGAGACGAGGAGAGGAAGCGGTGGACGACACGCTGGCGGCTGTGCTGGATGAGCTGCACCGCTACGGCGCCGAGCACGACGCCGGCAAGGCCGACCGGCTCGAGCGGCTGCGCAACGTCGAGCCCGACACCGCCCAGGTCCGGTGGGTCGGCTCGGCGCTGCTCGGCCAGGCGCGAGGGGCGCCCGCTCAGGCCCTCTAGCCGCCCTGCCCGCCGGCGATCCCGGCGGTGGCCAGTGAGGTGGCGTCGAAGACTTCGCCCGCGGGCGGCGGGAGCACCGGGGGGACGGGGCCGTAGCTGGTGAAGTCGATCGTGATCGTGCCGCTCCCGCCGGCGGCTCCCGCCGCGCCGCCGGCCGCTGCGGCGGGGGCGTTGGCGGTGACGGTCAGCTGCATACGGCGCACCCGGCCCTGCGCGTCCACCCACACGTTCGCTGGAATCGCGCCGGCGCTGCCGAGCTTTTCCAAAGCGGCTTTGGCCGCCGCCTGGTCGCTGGAGGGGAGGCGAGCAAGGACGCTGCTCAGCTGCAGGGTGGCGAAGTAGTGGGTCGTGGGCACCCCGTCGATGACTTCGGTGCCCTCCTCGAGCACCCCACCGGAGCTCGCGCGCAGGTATTCGAGGAACTGGGTGGGGTTGTCCTGTTCCAGCGAGGAGAACTGGGAGAGATTGATCCCGGCGGCCTGCGCGGCCTTGGCGAGGTCGAGCTTGATCCACGTCTTGCCTTCCGGCAGCTTGCCCGCGAGGAAGGGCATGTCCATGTAGATCACGGGATACTGGAAGATCATCCGCACGGTGCCCGCCCCGCCCCCGGGTAGTTCCGAGGCGCCCGGGATGTTCGAGAGGTCCATGCTCATCTCTCCGGAGCGGTTGCGCTCGTCGAAGTAGCCGGTGGCGGTGATCGAATACCCGCTCGGCAGGGCGGGGGAGGAGAGCTGCATCGTGAGCTTGATCCTGGCGCCCGCCTGCTGGCTGGTCACCTCGGCGGCGCGGGCGATCGGGTCCAGCGTGGCCGAGGCGCCGCAGCCGCTCACAGCCACGCCCCCCGCCGCCACCGCGGTCAGCGCTCCGAGCGCCGCCAGGGCCTTCGCCAGTTTCCTGTTGGCGCGCGGGGTCCTCATCCTCAGGCTTTTCTCGGCGCCATTCGACGTAACCTTGAGTCCCGCTCCGTTGCGTAAGCAAACCTGCGCAGCACCGTCCGAGCTAGCCCAGTGGCCCGCGGTGAGGCGCGTGCTCGAGGTCCCACTCTTACCCGACACGTGAACGCTCGAGCTGGGCCGCGGCGTCCCGCAGCCGATCGTCGCCCCAGAACAGCTCCCCGTCGATGGCGACGGTGGGCACGCCGAACACGCCGCGCTCGTGTGCCGCGTTCGTAGCGCTCTGCAGGGCCGCCTTGACGGCAGGGTCGCGGGTTG
This sequence comes from uncultured Solirubrobacterales bacterium, assembly GCA_963715925.1. Lineage (GTDB taxonomy): Bacteria > Actinomycetota > Thermoleophilia > Solirubrobacterales > Solirubrobacteraceae > Palsa-744. The sequence goes on from OY970282.1 coordinate 2,167,511, forward strand.
CCTCCGCGGCCGTCCGCGGATCGATGCCGACTGCGGCGGCGGCATCGAGGACGCGCTCGGGGGTGCTGAGGTCGTGGCCCTCCTGGAAGGCGGCTCGAAACGCCCGCGTGGCGAACTCGCGGCCGCGTCCGACTGCAAAGGCGAACGTCGCGACTCGCATCGCGAAGAGGTAGTCGGTCGGCCAGGGGTCGGGCCAGCGCACGGGCGGGAGCCCATACTCCCGGGCGCGCCGCTCGACATCGGCCATCCCCGCCTGGCGCCGGGCGGCGTCGCCGAGCGCCCAGGAGGACCGTCCGTTCAGCTTGAAGATGCCGCCCAGCAGCAGGGGCTGCCAGGCGATCGGCTCGGGCAGGTGCGCTTCCAAACGCTCCGCCGTCAGGTAGGCGAACGGAGAGCCGAGGTCGAAGTAGAAGGTCGCTGCTGACATGGGCTCCAGGTGCGCACTTCAGTATGAGGCAGGGCGCCAGCCGAGCGCCGGGCGCTATCGACAGGGCCGCAAAACCCGTGCGCCGGCCGGCGAGCAGCGCCGCCAGCAGGCGCCTGTCATGCGCGGCCGACGGGGCTGTGAGCTCGCGCGCTTGGGATCGGCGGGCTCGTGCGCGGCCGCCGCCGGCTGCGGGCTGGAGGGGTGAGGGTCGGTGGGGTCGAGCCGGCTCACGTCGCTTGGGGCGCGCGCTCGCGAGCCGGCGCGCGCAGCACCGGGCTCCAGCGCTCGGGGTCGCGCTCGGCCTGCTCATGCGCCCAACGGAAGTGGTGGACCGCCGAGCGTCGCAGCGGCTCGCCGAGCAGCAGCCCCGCGAGCGCCCAACGGCGGGCGTGACGCGGAGTCTCCCAGGCGAGGGCGAGCGCGCCCGCGAGGACCCAGAGCTGGAGGATCGTGTTGTAGGGGGGCAGGCGCTCGGGTGTCATGCCCTCGGCCTCGATGAGGAAGGGGATGCCGCCGCGCAGCTCCCAGGGCCACTCGACGAAGTGCACGATCCCGCCGGCGAGGCCGGCGCCGGTGTTGAGCGCGAGCCACTTCTCGATCGCCTCGCCCTCGCCGAGCCACGCCGCGGCCGCCCACGCGGGCAGCCCGGTGGCCCACATCGCGACGGCGCCGCGGCGGCCGATGAACGGCTCGAAGACGAGGCCCACGCCGGCGCGGACCTCGAAGGTGTGGTGGGCGGCGGTGCCGAGCGCTGTCAGGAAGGTGAAGGGGCGGCGGGGTCGGAGGGTCTGGCGCGGCGCGCTCGTTGACGTCGCGCTTGCCGCGACGCTGCTCGAGGCCGCTCTGCTCGGCGCGGGGAGCTTCGGCAAGCTGCTCAGTACGGCTCTCCTCACGACCCTGCTCACGGCCCGCCGCTCAACTTGCTTGACGGTCTTGCTCAGCATCGGTCTGCTCGGCATGGCGCTAGTTCTCCTCCGGCATCTGAGGGTGCTCCCTCACGCGGACGGCGCCATCCAGGTGGCGTCGTCGAGCTGTGGCGGGTGGTCAAAGTCCTCGCGGTGCGCGAGCATCCACGCGGCGGCCTCGTCCATGCGCAGCGTCGCCACGGCGTCCTCGGCGGCGAGGCGAGCGGCCTCGCCAAGCACGGCGTCGAGCGCGGCCCAGCCGTCCTCGCCGGTGAAGGCGACCGCGAAGGGGTGGAACAGCAGCGCGAGGTGGCCGCGGCGCTTGGCGTGAGCGCGCAGCGCGGCGATCATCTCCTCGCCCATCCGTTCGGGCCCGTACGGGTCGGGACTGCCGGCGTAGCGTTCCCGCAGGCCGGCGAAGTGGGGCAGGAACGCGTAGGCGTCGACGAGCGGCCAGCGGAACGGCAGCACGGCGAGGCCCTCCAGCAGCCCCTCGCGCTCGCCCGCGGGGGAGGCGTAGGTGTAGCCGTGACCGGCGAGCAGGCCGAGCGTGCGTGGGGTCAGCCCGCCGCCCGGCGGGCGGAAGCCGAGGGGCTCGAGGCCGATCGAGCGCAGCGCACCGGTGGCGCGGTCCAGCAGCGCGAGCTCGGGCTCGGCCTCCAGCGTGCCCCACTCCTCGTGGCGCCACGCGTGCACTGCGACCTCGTGGCCAGCCGCGGCGATCGCGTGCAGCGCGTCGGGGTACATCTCGGCGTTGAGGCCCTCCACGAAGAACGTCACCCGCACACCCCGGGCGGTGAGCAGCTCGAGCAGCCGAGGGAGCGTTTCGAGGACGGTGAAGTGCTGCCCGTGGGGCACCTCCGCGGGCCACATCCCAAGCTCGAGCTGGGCGGCCTCGCCGAGGTTGTCGAACGTGATCGACACTGCGGTGGGCGCTCCGGCGGGTCCCCAACCGCTCATCTGCCCCAGCGGCCTTCGGGCGTGCGTGGCGGGAGCCGGCGCACCCTCGCGGGTCCGTCGTCGGTGCAGACCCCTGGGCTCATTCCTAGAGCCGCCTCCCGGCGAGCCCCTCGGCGGCCTCGATCAGCGCGGCGTAGTCCTCGGCGCCGTGCCCGCGGCCCACGGTGGCGGCGAGCAGGTCGCGGGCGTGGGCGGCGGCGGGGAAGGGGATGCCGGCGGCCTGGGCTTCCTCGAGGCAGAGGCGCACGTCCTTGAGCATGTGCTCGGTCTTGAACAGAGGGGTGTAGTCGTGCGCGCGCATCGCCCCGGCCTTGAGATCGAGCTGGGCGGAGGCGCCGGAGCCGGTGGAGAGCACCTGCGCGAAGGCGTCGAGGTCGAGGCCGGTGGCGCGCGCGAGCAGCAGCCCCTCGGCGAGCGCGGCGGCGTTGGCGGCGCCGAGGGCGTTGTTGATGAGCTTGAGCATCTCGCCCTGCCCGAGCTCGCCGACGTGCACGATCACGCGGCCCATCGTCTCCAGCAGCGGCCGCGCGCGGGCGAAGTCCGCGGGATCGCCGCCGGCCATGATCGTGAGCGAGCCCTCCTCGGCGCGCGGAGAGGAGCCGGTGACGGGCGCGTCGAGCATCCGCACCCCTCGCTCGCCCAGCGTGGCGCCGATCCGCCGGGTGTCGGTGGGGGCGATCGTGGACATGTCCACGCACAGCAGCCCCGGGTGCGCGCCGTCCGCGACGCCATTCTCGCCGAGCAGCACGGAGGCGACCTGCTCTCCGTCGACGACCATACTCACGACGATGTCGCACGCGCGCGCGAGCGCGGCGGGGGTGTCGGCGGGGACGGCGTCGTGCTCGGAGGCCCACCGCGCGGCCTTGCCGGGGGTGTGGGTCCAGACGGTCAGCGGGAAGCCGGCTCGGCGCACGTTGGCGGCCATCCGCGAGCCCATGATCCCGAGGCCGATGAAGCCGATGCGCTCAGGCATCTGCGCATAGTGCCGCATGAGGGCGGCCGATGCGTTGCGCGAGGGCCACGCAGAGCGCGATCGCGGCGAGCGCGAGCAGCGTGACGCTCAGCTCGTGCCCGGCCGCGGCGAGCGGGGTTGTGCCAGGGCGCCCACCCTCCGCGCTGGCGGCGGTGTAGAGCGCGCCGGCGAGCGCGACCCCGAGGGCGGTGCCGAGGGTGCGGGTGGAGTTGAGGATTCCGCTGAGCAGTCCGGCGCGCGAGCGGGGGCCGGCACGCATGACGGTGGCGTTGTTGACGGGCGCGAACGCGCCGAGGCCGGCGCCGATGAGTGCGAGCCCGAGGGGGAGTCCGGCGCCGCCGTGGCGCAGGGCGAGCGCGAGCAGCCCGAGCGCGGTGAGCAAGAGGCCACCGCCGGTTAGCGTGCGGGCGTCGAGATGCTCGGAGGCGTGGCCCGCAAGCACCGCGAAAACCCCGAGCGCAAGCGGCAGCGCGGCGAGCTGCAGGCCGGCGAGCGCGGGAGGGGTGTGGGTGGCGGCGAGGTAGTAGGGAACGGCGTAGAGGACGCCGAACATGACGGCGTAGGAGGCCATCGCGCTGGCGAGGCCGAGCACGAGGGCCGGGCGGTGCAGCGGCTCGCGCACCACGTCGTGGGGACTCCCGAGCGAGGCGCGCCCGCGCGCGAGCTGCAGCCCCCCGAGCGCGTTGCGGCTGCGGGGGAGGAGCACCCGCGCGAGCGTGATCCCGAGCAGGCCGGCGGGGAGGTTGACGAGGAAGATCAGCCGCCACCCGGCGAACGCGAGCAGCAGACCGCCGATCACGGGCCCGAGCGCAAGCCCGATCGCCTGTGCGGCGCCCTGCACGCCGAGGCCGCGGGCGAGCGAGCGGGAGGGGAGGCTCTGGGCGATCAGCGCGACGGAGTTGGCCTGGAGCAGCGCGGCGCCGAGCGCCTGGAGGACGCGCGCGGCGATCAGCCAGCCGAGGCTGGGGGCCAGGCCGCAGAGCAGCGAGCCGAGGGTGAAGACGGCGAAGCCGTGGGTGTACAGGAGCTTGCGCCCGAGCCGGTCGGCGAGGCGCCCGACGGGGATCAGCGTGCCGGCGAGCACGAGCAGGTAGGAGAGCGAGACCCAGCGGACGGTGCCGACGCCGGCGTGCAGGCCGGTGCCGATGCGGGGCAGCGCGAGCGTGACGATCGAGACGTCGAGCTGCCCCATGAATGCTCCGATGCAGACGGTTCCGACGACGTACCAGTTGGCGCGGGGGCTCTCGCGGATGCGCGCGGGGCGCGGGGGCTCGCGCAGCAGCCGCCGGCGCAGTGTGGGGAGGGGGGAGGCGACGAGCGCGTCCATAGAGAGATTGCACCACCCCCCTACCAATAGGTCAAAGACATTTTTATGTTTATATCGATAGGATATCCCTATGGATGAAAAACGGCTGCGGTACTTCCTGGCGGTAGTAGAGGAAGGGGGCGTCACGAGGGCGGCGAGCCGGCTGCACGTGGCGCAGCCCTCGCTCTCGCAGACCTTGCGCGCACTGGAGGGAGAGCTGGGGGTGGAGCTGTTTCATCGCGTGGGGCGGGGCCTTGAGCTCTCGGCGGCGGGTCAGGCGCTGGTCGGCCCGGCGCGGGAGGTGCTGAGCGCGATCGACGTGGCGCGGGGCGCGGTGAGCGAGGTGGCGGAGGTGCTGGCGGGGACGCTGCAGATCGCGGCGCTGGCGACGCTCGCGGTGGACCCATTGGCGGCGCTGATCGGCCGCTTCCGCCGCGAGTACCCGGGGGTGGTGGTGAGGGTGCAGGAACCCGCCAGCACGGCGGGCGTCGGCGCGATGGTGCGCGCGGGGGCGTGCGAGCTCGGCTTCGCGCGCCTGCCGTTACCCCGCGCGGGCCTGCGCACGCGCGAGGTGGGCCGCCAGGAGCTGTTGTTCGTGCTGCCCCCCGGCACTCCCCTGCCAGACGGCGCGCCTGCATCCGGCCGTGCGCACGGCCGCCGGACCCATGCTGGCGCGGACGCCCCTCCGTCCGACGGCGGCGCGCTGGCGGCGGGGACGCTGAAGGACATCCCCCTGGTGGTGAGCCCGCCGGGGACCTCCACGCGGATGTTGTTGGAGCAGGCGCTGGAGGCGGTGGGCGTGACCCCGCGGATCGCGGTGGAGATGGATGCACGCGAGGCGATCGTCCCGCTGGTGCTGGCGGGTGCGGGCGCAGCGCTGCTCCCCGCGCCCCTCGCGTGGGAGGCGGGTCGCCGCGGCGCGGTGGTGCGAGCCGCCCGCCCGCGCATCGTGCGCCGCATCGGCCTGGTGCACCGCGATGGGCAGCTCTCCCCGGCCGCCCGCGCCTTCCTCGCCGTGGCCGCCGACTGAGGGTGCTATCCACTCCGCGGCCTATCGTAAGTCTCTTATGCCCCTTCCCCTCCACGCATCGCTCGCCGAGGGCGAGGCGGTGCTGCGCTTTCCTTACGACGAACGCCTGCGACAGCTGCTGCGCGCGATCCCGGGACGGCGCTGGGATCCGCAGGAGCGAGCGTGGTGCGTGCCGCTCGACCCCGAGGCCGCGGAGGCGCTCGCGCGGCTGCTGGCGGACCTGCCGGGCGAACCGCAGGTGAGCGAGGCGCTCGCGCGCACGATCGAGCGCCGCCGCCGCAAGCGCCGCAGGGGAGAGTGCGTGGTCGAGCGGGTACGGCCTGACAGCGAATGGTGGCTGGGCTTTGCCACCGACGCCGACCCAAAGCTGCTCGAGGCCCTGCTGGAGCACCCCGACGCGTACAGCGAGCCGGCGATCGGCCGCGCGCAGATTCCACTCGACGAGCTCGCCGCGCGGCTTGTGGGGGAGCTGAGCACGCGCTTCGGGAGCCTGCGCCTCAGCGATGACGCGCGCCGTGCGCTGCTTGCGCTGCGCGATCAAACCCGGCGCGAGGCGACCGGCGGATCGCAGGGCGGCGATCGCGTGGAGGCCGCCGCGTCCTCCCGCCTCGACGCGCTGGATGAGGTCGCGCTGTGCCGCGACCGCCGTGGCCGGCAGTGGATCCTGCTGGCGGCGGAGCACACGCCGCTTGCGCGGGTGCTCGCGGGCAGGGCGGGTCTGCATGCCGGAGACGGCCCGGCCGGGACGTACGCGATCGCGGCGGTCGAGCCCGACGCGGCGCAGATCGCCGAGCTGCTCGACCAGCTGGAGGCGGCGAGCGTCGATGAGCGCGTGAGCGCCTGGCTTCAGCGCGCCACCGAGTGGCGCGGCAACATCGAAGTGGGGGGCTCCGGCGAGGAGCCGGTCTTCCTGCTGCTGGGGAACCCCGAGCGCCTGCCGCCCGCCCTGCGCGAGCGCGCGGCGAGCGTGCCGGGCGGCGCGAGCGTGCCGCTCACGCTGGAGTCGTGGCGGCTCATGGACGGACAGGTTCGCGCCTGGCTCAGCTCCGCCGCGGAGCGCTGCGTGACGGCGTTGCGGGACGGGCGCCCGGTGCCGCCCGCGGTGCTGGAATGCTCGGCGATCCATGAGGAGGCCACGTTCGTGCTGGCGCCCGGGCACGACCCTGCGCAGCTCGAGTCGTTCGCGGCGCTGGCGGGAACGCTGCCAGTCAAGCCGCGGCGCGGCGCCGGGCACGAGCACGCGCAGCTGCCCGCGATCCGCGCGGACCCGTTCTGTGTCCCGGAGCTCGACGCCTTCCTCGCCGAGCACGGGACGTGGGTGGAGCCGGAGGCGCTCGAGAAGCTGCAGGAGGTCCGCGAGGAGCATGCGCGCGCGGCGGGCTTGGTCGAGCTCTCGGCGGCGACCGACGCGCCGCTCGAGGTCCCCGGGCTCGGGGGCGAGCTGAAGCCGTTCCAGCGCGCGGGGGTGAGCTACCTGTTGACCCAGCGGCGTGCGTTCCTCGCCGACGAGCAGGGGCTCGGCAAGACGATCGAGGCGCTCGCGGCGCTGGAGGCCGACGGCGCCTACCCGGCGGTGGTGGTGTGCCCGGCGAGCCTCAAGCTCAACTGGCTACGGGAGCTCGAGCGTTGGTTGCCGGACCGCAGCGCGCGGGCGCTAGTGGGCACCGGCGTGGGCCGCTCGGTGGGGGGCGAAGGCGACGCGGGCGCCTCGGTGTCAGTAGCCACCGGCGTGGGCGCTTCGGTGCCGGCGGGGATGGGCGCGCGCGCGGCCGTGGTGGGCGGCGGAGGTGTGGGGATCTCGGCCCCGGCGATGGAGCCCGTGGACGTCACGGTCGTCAACTACGACATCCTCGCGGCGCGGATGCAGGAGCTGCGCGCAATGGCACCCCGCGCGGTGGTGCTCGACGAGTCGCACTACTGCAAGAACGCCGCCGCGAAGCGTACCCAGGCGGCGCAGCGGCTCACCGCGGCGGTGCCGCGCGAGGGTCTTGTGATGGCGCTGACCGGCACGCCGGTGATGAACCGCCCGCCGGAGCTGATCGCGCAGCTGCGGATCCTTGGGCGGCTCGGAGACTTCGGCTCGGGCGCGCAGTTCGGCCGGCGCTTCCGCGGAACGGACGCGCACCTGCGTCTGCACTGGCACCTGCGCGCGCGCTGCTTCGTGCGGCGCCTGAAGGCGGATGTGCTGCCGCAGCTGCCCGCCAAGACGCGCGCGGTGGTGCCGGTGGAGCTCGACAACGAGACCGAGTACCGCCTCGCCGAGCGGGACGTGGTGGCGTGGCTGCAGAGCCAACCGCTCGACCTGCGCGAGCTCGACGCGAAGGTCGCGGCGGCGCTGCGCGCGGAGCGCCTGGTGCGGCTGAACGCGCTCAAGCTGCTTGCCGCGCGCGGCAAGCTGCACGCGGCGCTGGCGTGGATCCACGACTTCCTCTCCTCCGGCGAGCGCCTCGTCGTGTTCGCCCACCACCGCGAGATCCAGCGCGCGGTGCTCGAGCGCTTCCCGGGAGCGCTGCACATCCTCGGCGCCGACAGCCACGCCGCGCGGGACGTCTCGCTGCGCGCCTTCCAGGCCGCAGACGGCGCCGAGAACCAGCTGATCATCTGTTCGATCGACGTCGCCGGCCAGGGGATCACGTTGACGCGGTCCTCGAACGTGGCCTTCCTGGAGCTCGACTGGACTCCGGCGAAGCACGACCAGGCGGAGGACCGCTGCCACCGCATCGGCCAGCAGGACGCGGTCAACGCCTCCTACCTGCTCGCGGCGGGCACGATCGACGAGACGATCGCGACCCTGTTGGAGCGCAAGCGCGCAGTGATCGGCGCGGTCACCGACGGTCGCGAGGAGGACGAGGGGGGCGTGGTGGACGCGCTCGTGCGCGAACTGCGCGGCGAGCCCTACCGCCACCTGCGCGCAGTCGCGTAGGCGGTCCCCCGCACCGCCAAGGGCCTCGGGCACGGTAGCTCATCGGTTTCGCCGAGCCCTCGGCGGGCCGGCTTGGAGGGGCACCCGCATGCAGCCCTCGAGAGGTCCTCGCGAAACGAACCCCGCGCGCGGGACAGGAGGACTGCGGGAAATTACGGCCCGGTGCGGGGACATCCCGACGTCACCGCACGGAAAATTCGGGATGACTGACTCCCCTGCGTGGGGGAGGATGAGCGTGGGCCGCTGCATTCCCCTCCCACGCGGCCGTTGCGCGGGGCTCGCCGCCACCTCTCCCCGCTCCGAGCGGCGGGCCCGCGCTTCTTACAGCGGGCCGCTGCGTTCCCCTCCCACGCGGCCGTTGCGCGGGGCTCGCCGCCACCTCTCCCCGCTCCGAGCGGCGGGCCCCGCGCTCCTACAACGGCCAGTAGTGGCCGAGGTGCGCCACCGCCCGCGAGGTCAGCGGCGCCTGCGGCGCTGTCGAGGCCGCCTCCCCCTCGCCCCCCAGCGCTGCCATCGTCGCCTCCACGCACTCCGCCACCGCACGCGGTTCGTAGCCCCCCTCCAACACCGCGCCCAACGGCGCCCCCAGCCGCGCTGCCAACTCGCGCACGTGACAGGTCATCTCCGCAAAGGACTCCGTCTGCAGGCGGCACCCCGCCAGCGGGTCCCCCGCGCGGGCGTCGAATCCCGCCGAGACCAGCACCAGCTGCGGCTCGAAGGCCGCCGCCGCCACCAGCACCACGTGCTCCAGCAGCGCCGTCCACAGCTCCCCGTCCGAGCCCGCGGGCACCGGCAGGTTGATCGTGTAGCCCTCACCCTCGCCCGAGCCCACGTCCTCCAGCGGGCCGCTCCCCGGGAAGAGGCCCGCCTGGTGGATGCTCGCGAACAGCACGTCCTTGCGGCGGCGAAAGATCTCCGCCGTCCCGTTGCCGTGGTGCACGTCCCAGTCCAGGACGAACACCCGCTCCACCCCCAGCTCCCCGATCGCGAGCTCCGCCGCCACCGCCACGGAGTCGAACAGGCAGAAGCCCATCGCCCGCTCCCGTTCGGCGTGGTGGCCGGAGGGCCGCACCCCGCAGAACCCCGCCGCCGCCTCGCCCGCGAGCAGCGCCTTTGTCATCGCACACGCCCCGCCCGCCGCGTGCAGCGCCGCCCGGTAGGACGCCTCTCCCACGAACGTGTCAGCGTCGATTTCTCCGCCCCCCGCTTCGCACAGCTCGCGGATGCCCCGCACGTGGCGGGCGGTGTGCACCAGCTCCAACTGCTCCTCGCTCGCCGCCGGGGCCGCGCGACGCTCCCACCCCAGCCATCCGCACGCCTCCAGGCGCCGCTCGATCGCCTGCAGGCGCTCCGGCGTGTCCGGGTGGCTCGGCATGTGCGCCCGCGGGTCGTGCTCCAGGCACGCCGGGTGGTGGAAGTACAGGCAGGGCGCGTCGCCGCTCATCGCCTCTGGATTATCCGCCGCTCGTGAGGCCGGCGCGGGCTCGCGGGCTCGGGGTCTGCGTGGGGGGTGTGCCCGAGGCCAGGCTCAGGCGGAGCTTCGCTCGGACGCGGGGCAGGGAGGCCACGCGCCCACGCGCCCGGCTCCCACCGGACCCACGCGGACGATCCCCTCCCCCTACCTCAGCTTTTGCGACAACGGCGGGCGGGGCTTGCCGGCGGCGCTCGCCGCTCAGGGGCCGGAAGCGCGCCGGCGGGAGGAGATGTACTCCCGGTTCTGGCTGCGCTCTCCCCGAATCTGGACGGCCATGTACACCACGATCACGTTGACCACCACCCCGATCCCCACAAACGTGATGATCAGACCGACGTCCTTGCTGAAGGCTGCGCTCGCTGCGAGAAGCATGTTCCTCGTGGCTCCGGTGGGGGGGACGGCTCGCGGGAGCCTACCACCTGCGCGCCCCGCGGGTGTCGGCTGCGCCACGACGCCGGGCGGTCTGCGGCCGCTCCCTCGCTGGCCTCTGTAGCCTTACAGTGGCCGCAGCGCACGCATGGCTGGAGAGGTGCCGGAGCGGTTGAACGGGCGCGACTGGAAATCGCGTAACGGGGGTTGACCTCGTTCGAGGGTTCGAATCCCTCCCTCTCCGTTGCTGATCGATGTTCGAACCCGCCCACAGTTCGAACATCATCTGATCTCCTGTTTATCTCGCTGGGCTTGACCTTCTCAGCTGTCCGCGGGGAGGATCGTGAATGCGCCGCCCTGCAGCGGCTTCACGGCGCGGAAGTGTCGTTCGTCGAAGCTCACGATGCGGGTTGTGCGATAGCGGCCGGCGAGCACCACGAGCGCGCAGTCGGCGAGGCCGAGTTCGAGATCCGCGTAGCGGGAGTCGAGTTCGGCGATGGTGGCGTAATCGTCGCGCTCCAAGCAGGCCACCGTGAAGCGCCCGGCGGCGAGGTCGGCGATGAAGTTGCGGCGTGGCCCGCGGCCCAGGCGTCGGCCGAGGAGGTAATCCACCTCGGCGGTGACCGGTGCTGGGATCACCAACGGACCCTCGGCGTTTCTGAGCAGGTGGTCGACGGATGCGAAGTGGGGGTCGTTGGCGTCGCCGAACGCCACGAGTGGGCCGGCGTCGATGACAACCGTCACTCGCCGAAGCCCTCGAGTAGATCCTCGTCGGGTACGTCGGCGATGGACGTCCCACCGCCGTGCCCGGAGCCGGCCAGCGCGAAATCGCGGTCCTGCGATGACTTCGGCTGGTAGGTGGCGACGGCCTCGCGCAGGATCTCAGCCTGCGATCTGCCCTCCTCGCGGGCCAGTCTAGCTAGCCGTTTGGTCTGCTCGTCATCGAGATAGACACTGGTCTTGCGCATCGGGGGTAGTATAGGGCATTAGGTAGGGTAGGCGCCGTCTCTCCTAAAGTAGCCGTCTGCGCTTCGCTGAGCGTCCCTACAGGCTGCACGTGGGTTGGTCGGCTTCGCCGAAGCGCCTGGCGTGCAGCTCGCTAATGCGCTTCCACACAAGGTCCGGGTTCGATCTTCGTCCCTCCCTCTCCGTTTTCGCCGGGTATGAGGCTCTTGTGCGAACTTCGCTTGGCGTTCCCGAGCAGGCAGCTAAAGCAGCTTCTCGGGAGCACGGCTTCCTGCCCACGCACGCAGGGCATGATGAACCATCGTCCCGCGAACCTTCGCTCGCCGATCCGCCAAGTCCTCGTCAATCACGGTCACAATTCCGCTATGCGCACTAGAGCATCTGCGGAGGATGCCACCGACGCGCCTGACGTCCAGCCGGTCCTACAATGTTTGCGTGCGGTGCGTGCGTCTGGCGCTTTGGGCGAGCTTGATCTGCGGCGTCGCCGCGGGCAATACGATCGCGTTGAGCCGCGCTGAGGCGGCGTCGGTAGATAGGTGCGCGCCTGCAGGACATGAGGTGGGCCATTCATCCGCGGTGGTGGTGTGGTACGCGCACGGCGGGCTGAACGCGTGCGTGCGTGCGACCGGGGCCGTTCATCGCGTTGCCAACGCAGGCGCAGAAGCCGACCACTTCGTCGTGGCTGGAGGCTACGTAGGGTTTCAGAACAACCCGGGGCCACAGGAGGTGTATCTCAACGTCTTCGACGCGTTGACCGGGCGCACGGAGGTGAACGAACTTTTGATCAGCTGTCCCGGCGACGGATGCCCCGAAGCGGTCTCCCCGTGGCGACTTGCGCCGTCCGGGTGGGTCGCCTATGTCGCGGAATACGGCACCGGCTCGCTCGTGGCCACCGACGGGCACCACTCGACGCGCGCCTTGGACGATGGGCCGCACGTCGGCGGCCTGCGGCTGAGTGGGTCTACGCTTACGTGGTCGTCCAGCAAGAGCGCTCGCTACTCGGCGCCGCTGGACATGAGTCTGAAGTCGCTCGCCGCCACCCACATGGCGCCGCCTCGCCCGCTGCCGACGGCCTGCGGCCTGGTTACGCCCGCGGACGCCGAGGCGATCCTCGGCGGGGTTGCGACGGCGCCCTCGAGCGACAGCTGTACCTACACGGCCAGCGGCCAACCGAGCAATACGCTGACCGTCACCCTTGTACCGGGCCTTACACCAGCACAGGTTACGGCGGTCAAGCACCTCGCTTACAGCCGCGAGCGCAAACACCCGGAAGAAAACTATGCGCCCGGGCCACCCGACTATCGCGCATATAACTGGTGGGCCAACTGGGAAACGTCGAGTGGCGGCCTAAATCGCCGCGAGTATCTGCAGCTCATCGGTAACGTCGAGCTGACCATCGAAGTCGTGACCGCAACGCCTCCCGGTTACAGCCAGGGGGAAACGCCATTCTACGGACCTCAGATCGGGAGTGGGCCGTGGAGCAGCGACATGGCCGCTACGCACCTCCTCGACATCGCGTCCGATCGGCTCATGGGCTGGCGCGCCAAGAATCAGTAAACGCGCACCAGCCTCCCGACCGGCACGTTGGTTGCGACCCAGTCGATCGCTTCGTTGGCCAGCCGCACGCAGCCGTGGGAGTGTGCGCTGCCGAGCGGATCAGCGAGGCTCGCGCCGCCCCGGCTATGCAGGGCGACTTGACCGTCGCCGCCGTCGACTAGATGCTCCCCGTTTTTGAGCTGGTTGTGAGGTTTTCGGCATGGTTGAGCGGGATCTGGCTCGGGGCGGAAGCGCCTAGCGTGTAGCTCGCTAATGCGCTTTAGCACAAGGTCGGGGTTCGATCTTCGTCCCGCGCTCCCGCTTCTCTCTCGTCGCACCGGGGCCCGCCGTGTGGCTCAACAGATCCGCAGGCGACGTGCGTCCCCGGTACAGCCGAAGTGTTGAGCCCCGCGGCGGCGATAGGTGCCGCTCACCGCGTGCCCCTGTGGACGATCCGGGTGGGTCAGCAGGCAGAGCGTCGATGAGCCGTGCCGGCGGGGATTCGCACAGACGATGTAGAAGCCGTGGTAGACCCGCGCCCCGGGCGTCGTGAACCTCTGCCCCGGGTAGTGGTGGGCGACGTAGGCGCTGTAAGTGCTCGCTGCGCGGTCCGCGGCCGTGGCTTCCTGGCGGTCGTGGAAGGTGCCCCACGCGATGGCGAGCACCAGGAGCCCCGCGAGGGGGATACGCAGCCCGTGCCAAAGCTTGCGCCAGCCGATCCGAGGTCCTTGGGTGAGCTTGTCCCCGGGGGCGTAGGTGCCCGCTCGAATTCGCCGGGCGAGCTCGGGTTGACAGTGGTCGCAGCAGGCTCCGGCCCACTCGACGCGGGTGCGGCTGGAGAACACGAGGTCGAGCAGCCAGCGGGCCGGGGATCGCCACTGCCTGCGCCGGGGGCCCTGCAGAACCTCGAGGAGCTCAGCTCGAAAGCAGCGGTCGGTGTCGCTCACGAGAGCATGCACCTGCTGGATGCGACGCTCCCGTCCCGCGAGGCTGGCGCGCGCCTGCGCTGCGCTGCGCCTGCCACTCTCGACGACGCCCTCGGCGGTCTTCTTGGCCATGTACTTCAACAGGCCGGTGTCCGCGTTCCCTCTGCTGAAAAGCAGCGCCAGCGCTGGTTTGCCGTCGCGCCCGGCACGCCCGAACTCCTGCAGGTAGTCCTCGACGGACGCAGGATGCTGCCAGTGCACGACGAGGCGCACGTCGGGGATGTCCACCCCCATGGAGAACGCGCTGGTCGTGATGATGGCGCTCAGCGGCGGGTCGGTCCGGCCACTGAAGCGATCCTGGATGTGTTCGCGCTCAAGCTTGTCCAGCTTGCTGTGAAACAACGGTAGGTGCCACCCCACAGACGCCATCGCCGCCTGGGCCTTCAAGCCCTCGTTGGTGGTCGGGATGAAGAGCATCGCCCGACCGGAGAGCTTCGCCAGCAGGGCGGCGACGATCTGCGCGCGGCGCCGGTCGCTCGACTCGTGCAGGCGGACCAGGGCGATGTTGGGACGATCGACCCCCGAAACAAGCACGCGCGCATCGGGGATGCCGAGCGAGTCGAGGATGCGCCGCTGGGTCTCCACGCCGGCGGTCGCGGTGCAGGCGATCACGGGCGGGTTGCCCAGCCGGCGCCGGATCTCCGCGATGCGACTGTAGTCGGTCCGGAAATCCGCTCCCCACCGGTCGACGAGGTGCGCCTCGTCCACCACCAGGAACGACGGCCGGTGACTGGCCAGCCGCGCGATCTCCTGCGGCTTGACCTTGTCCCCGAAGCGCTCGGGGGCCATGTATAGGAGCGACCACGCGCCCTGCTCGAGCAGTTCGTAGCGCGCCTGCTTCTCGTCGCGTCCGATGTCGGAGTTGATGAACGTCGCCGGCAGCTTGCGCCTGTGCAGGCCGCCGGTCTGATCGGCCATCAGCGTCTTCAGGGGCGAGAGCACGAACGTCGCGGGCTGGCCCTTGAGGATCGCCGGCAGCTGAAAGCACAAACTCTTGCCTCCGCCGGTCGGCCGGATCACGAGCTGCGACGTGCCGCGCAGCGCGCCGAGCACAGCGTCCATCTGCCCCTCGTGAAAGCGCGTCACCCCGAACAGGTGCAGTCCCGCGTTGAGCGTGCGGGTCTCATCCGGCAGCTCGCGGCCACGGTCAAGGAAACGGGCCAGCGCCAGCGCCCAGCGTTCAATTGTGCGGCGCGCGAGCGAGACCTGGAGGTTCAGATGACGTTCCGCATGGCACCCGTCGCACAGGGTCACGCAGTTGCTCGCGGCATCGGGCCCGCCGGCCGACCGCGGGATCAAGTGATGGACATCCAACTCGTCGCGAGGAGCCTGCTCGTCGCACTCCTGGCAGGTCCACTTGTCGCGCTCCAACACGATGCGGCGGACCGCCTGCCAAGCCCGCTCCTCCTCCGCCGAGCGTCTACCCCCAGCCACGGCCAGCTATCCCTATATCTCGCATTATCGAGATAGTGCACCAAGAGCAATGGGTATGTCCGCTCAGCCGCGATCGAGCATGGCTGCGGCGAACGTCTCTAGGATGGCGAGCACGCCACGCTCCAGCGGACCGGCACCCGGGTCGCCCACTAAACTAGCTGCACTGCGCCAGTAGCTCAGCTGGATAGAGCGTCGGTCTACGGAACCGAAGGTCGGGAGTTCGAATCTCTCCTGGCGCGTTGCAGAAAAACCCCGCTTAGGCGGGGTTTTTTTGTGTCTGAGGGGTTGCTGGGAGGATCGTTTTGGGCTGGGGTGTAAACGGAAGTGTAAACATATCCGCCAACCCCAGCCATCGGCGCCGCACGTCCGCCTTCATTGGTGGGATAGGCTCTCGACCTGAAGTCTTGGCCAGCGAGCGCCGCTCTCTTGCGGCGAGGAGGAATCAGCTTTGCATTGCATGATCGCGTGGGGCGTAGGCGCTGGTGGCCTCCCTTTCTCGGCGACCGAGCACGAGGCAATGGAAGCCGTACTTGCTGACGAGGACTGGCTACGGGTCTTCCCGGGCGTAGTCGTGGTCACACTTGCTGATGAGGCACAGCGAGTCGCGCTTCAGCAGAGGCTAGTTTCGGCCTCGAAAGACAAGCTCAACAGCCGAGCACTCTTCGTAATGTCGCCCCTCATAGGTCCGGGTTCGGGGATCTACAGGGGCTATTTGCCGACCCCGATTTGGGAGCCGCTCAACAAGAAGACCGTTTGAGCGAAGCGCCCACGCCTGGAGCCTAGGGGAACCAATGGCCGTCATCATTCAATCGCCCGCGACACCCGATGAGGTGCCGACGGCCAATCCGCTCGAAGGACTAGATATCAATGTGAGTATGCCCACGCCCGAGGTTCGCATGGTCAACGCGGGCGCACTTGAGGAGTACGAAACCTGGTTCGGCTGGTCCTCCCTGTTGGGGGCTGCCGCTGTTGGCTTCGCCGTACCATGCGTACAGAGCTTGCAGAGTTCCCCGAACGTAACGCTGATTTTCGTGACGCTCGTATTTGGTGGTCTTTTCGGATTGGCGGCTCGTCGCGCGATCAGGCTGAGGACCAAGATCAAGAACGAGTCCAACACGTACAAGATGCGCCTCAAGGGCGGCGAGGGACTTGTTCGATCCCAGCTCGGCGGCCCGCAGCCGTAGGGGATGGGCACGGGGTAGGTGTCGAAGGATCTGCGGACTATCGACCGTACTTCCAGGGGAACGGCGATACGATCTAGTGACGCTATGGCTGCCACGGCTACCACAACCGTTGAGATCGACAGCGATCTGCTGTCGAGGCTTCGCAAGCGCTCACCCGGCAAGAGCGACCGGGAGATGCTGGAGCGGGTCGCACGGATTCAACTCGGGTTCGAGACGATTCGCCGCGTACAGGAGCGCAGCGCGGCGGCCGGGGTCGATGACGATGAGGTCATGGCCGAGGCCGTGCGTGGCGTGCGCGCGTCGCGCCGGTCACGGGCTGCGCGGCGAGCGGCCGGTTGAGCCGCTACGTCCTTGACGCCAACATCGTGCTCGCGGCCTTCGTGGGAACGCTGACGTCGCCGCCGGCGTTGTTGCTGGCCGGTGTCCACAACGGCGATCTGGAGGCTGTCGCCTGCCCGCTGCTGGTCGATGAGGTGCGCGACAACCTCGCCAAGCCCTACTTCCGGGGGCTGTTGAGCGAGTTGGATGCGCGAGAAGCGCTGGAGGCATATAGCGACCTCGCTGTCATGTTTGCCGACCCCACCGATGTCAAGCCCGTGCTGCGAGACCCCGACGATGACTACCTATTGGCGCTCGCCGGTGCGTCGGGTGCCGAGGCGATCATCACTGGCGACAAGGATCTGCTCGACCACGCGGGCCTGCGCCCGCCGGCCATCGAGGCCCGCGCGGCGTGCGAACGGATCGGGCTGGTCGAGCGGCGGTGACTTCCCCAAGCTAGCGGCCCCCGGGCTTGCTGCCCTGGGATGCCCGATCGACGTGCGCTTGGACGGCACGGCGAAGTTCGGCCGCGACAGAGCGGGATTCGCTGGCCGCGATCTCTCGGAGGCGATCGGCGGTTTCGCGTGGGAGACGAACCGTGAAGGACACCGACTCGGAGTCAGGTTGAGTCATTACGAATCATTTTGAGGCATCGCGTGGTAATGTGATGCACAGACCATAACAATCGGCCCCGGCGCGGGTAGTAGCCCAACGCCGGGACCTGAGCACAGGAGAAGATGCCTCCCATGCCTGACGAGAACCCTATCGTCGCCGAACTCAACGCGATCGAGCGCGACATGCTGTACCTGCTCACCGGGGATGACCTGCCGATCTGGTCCATCTGGGACCTCGCTCGTGCCCTCGAACGCGGCAAGCTCATCAAAGACACCATACGGTCCCTACGGACCAACGGCCTCATCAACCAGACCAGCGACGGCTACGTGTTCGCCACCCGCGCGGCCTTCCGCATGGTCCAGATCGTCGGCCGGGTCAACTGACGACCGCATGGGCGCCACGCCGCAGGACCGGGCGTGGCGCTCTCCCGGACCTCCCCGCCGCGTTGTTTGACGCCGACGACAACGGCCCTGTCTTTGCCGCCGTTTGGGGTGCGGGGTGTACGTCTGGGTGTTCGTTTGGGTGTACGTCTATAAGGCGAACACCCCAGACGGACACCCTGCCGCCCGCTCGCGGGCGAGATTTGGCTCTGCGCCTGGCATTGAGGAAGGGGGTCCCCGCCTCTCCGCTTCGCTCCAACCCGGGGACCCCCTTCCTCGACCCACCACATCACAGATGTTTTGGTGGGGCCAGGCGCAGAGCGTGGGAGGGGAGCGAGCGGGCAGCAGGGTGGAAGTGGAGAACAACGACAAGGAGGGCTGGGAGGCATCGGTGGGTAGAGGTCGGAGGGGGAGGACGGACGTGGGTCGTC
Source organism: uncultured Solirubrobacterales bacterium (assembly GCA_963715925.1). Taxonomy (GTDB): domain Bacteria; phylum Actinomycetota; class Thermoleophilia; order Solirubrobacterales; family Solirubrobacteraceae; genus Palsa-744. The sequence goes on from OY970282.1 coordinate 2,185,728, forward strand.
GGCGCGGGTGTGTTTGGTGGCGGGCTGAGGGGCCGGTTGCGGCGTCGAGGGGATGGCATTACGTGGGGGATGGCGGTCGGTGGGCTGGAGCCGGTGTTGGAGCCGCAGGAGCGCGTCGGGCGGGCAAGTCGGCTGTCATCGAGGTCGGCCGACGGCTCATTGGGAGCGTCGGGGTGTTGCGGGTCGCGGGTGTTTCCTTGTTCGCGGGTGAAAGTCAGCCGGCGGCGGTGCGCCGGGATGGGGGTAGCAGGTCGTTCCCCCGCTGTAAAGCAAGTTCAAGTCCCCGCCTGCGGCGGGGCACTGCCGTCACTTGCGAACTTGCTTGACAGCTCCTCCACGACCTGCAAAGGCCGCAATCAGTTGGGCAGCCGCCCAACTGGCTCAAAGGAGCCCGAACCTTGGAGGAAACCGTGATGCACACCCCGATATCTGACCCATCCAATTGCTACGGATTGCGCTGTCGAGCCGCCCTGCCGTGGGGCACGCGAAAGAATTCGCTTGCTCGGCGGGGGCGGTGCTCGGCTTACATACAGAGAGCCGATGCGATCCCGCTGGCGCATACGACCATGAGAACGGGCACCCTGGAGCTGCAAGTCCCTGATGCGTTCGTGCAGGCCATCGCCGAGCGCGTCGCCGAGTTGCTGACCGACAGCCTCGCGGGAGGCGGCGCGCCGGAGCCGTGGATCGGCGTGGAGCAGGCCGCGGAGCACCTTGCGTGTCCGACGAGCCGCATCTACGATCTGGTGAGCCAGCGACGCCTCACGCCGCGCCGCGACGGACGCAGGCTCTTGTTCAAGCGCTCACACCTTGACGCAGCGATCGAAGCCCTGTCGTAACGCCCGCTGTCCGCGTCCAGCGCTACAAAAGGAGGAACCCCGATGGCTGCTCCCACGATCAAGACGAAGCATCCCGGAATCTACAAGCGGGGCTCCCGCTACATGATCGCCTACCGCGAGAATGGCAAGCAGCGGTACGAGACCTTCAGGACTCTCGATGAGGCCCGCCGCGCGAAGTCAGCGCGGGCGACGGACATCGAGCGAGGCGAGTTCGAGGGGCGCTCCCGAATCACGTTGCATGAGTACGCCCGTGCGTGGGTGGAGCGCTACCAGGGCCGTGGCCGGCGCGGATTCCGCGAGGGCACCCGCGACGAATACAAGCGCTTGTTGGAGGCGTATGCGCTGAAGTTCTTCCCGGCCGGTCTGCGGCTCACGGAGATCACGCCGAGCGGGATCGCGGGTTTCGTGGGGTGGCTGTGCGACCCTGCCAAGCAGGAAGGTCGGACCCTTGGCGACCAGACGGTGCGCAACATCGTGACCCCGCTGCGCGCGTGCCTCGCCACGGCCGTCCGCGAGGGCCTGATCCGGTCGGGGAACCCCGCTCGGGACGTGGACCTCCCGCACCGCCCGACCGCCGAGGAGTCCGAAGAGGAGGAGGTCCGGGCGATGAGCCACGAGGAGCTATCGACGCTGCTCGGGATGCTCCCGGACAACTGGCGGATGTTCTTCTTGTTCCTCGCCTCCACAGGTCTGCGGATCAGCGAGGCCGTGGCGCTCCAGTGGCGGCACCTGGAGCTGGACGGGTCCACCCCGCACGTCAAGGTCCGCCGGGCGCTCGTGAAGGGCCGCATGGGTCCTCCCAAGAGCAAGTACGGCAAACGGGAGATACCGCTCGATCACGCGCTCGTGCTGGAGTTGCGCGAGCACCGCAAAGCGTCGGAGTGGCCAGGTGCCGAGGACTTGGTGTTTCCGGCGAGCAACGGAGCGCCGCTGAACCAGGGCAACGTCCGCCGCCGCGTGCTCAAGCCGGCGCGAGAGGAGGCGTGCCTGGAGTGGGTCGGATTCCACGCCTTCCGCCACACCTGCGCGTCGATGCTGTTCGCCGAGGGCCGCAACGCGGTACAGGTCCAGCGGTGGCTCGGCCACCACTCTGCCGCGTTTACCCTCGACACGTATATCCACCTGCTTGACGGGGACATCGGGCAGCCGCTGAAGCTCGGGCGGGGTGCAGACGAAGCGCAGAGGTACCACGCACACCTGCCCTGAGCTGATCTCGCACACGGTGTGCGAGACCTTCCGTTAGATGGAGCCAAGAGGGCGTTTGGAGGGGCTATCCTGTGCCCGATGAAGCTCCATGAGGCTATCGACACGCTGCTTGCTGAGAAAGGCTGCATGTACGCCCCTGAACTGGCCGATGCGATCAATCGGCGGAGCCTCTACGTTCGAGGCGACGGCCAGCCACTTCCGTCAAATCAGGTTCATGCTCGCGTCGGCAACAAGACCTACAGGGATCGCTACGGCAGGGACGAGACGGGCCGGATCTGCCTCGCGTAGGGCTCCGCCGCCGAGCCAGGTATCGTCTGCTACGTACATACGTTCGATCTCTTGGAGGACCGATGCCAGGACAGCGAAGGCACGTCACGCAGAGGCCCGATGGCCAGTGGGCGGACAAAGCTGAGGGAGCCGAGCGCGCTGGTGGCCTCTACAGGACGCAGGCTAAAGCTCAGGCCGCCGCCACCCAGCACCTTCAGAACCATCCAGGCGGTGGTGAGGTCGTGGTCCACCGACCTGACGGCCAGATCCGCAACTCAAACACGATCAATCGCCCGGACCCCGATCCGCCGCGCGACACTCGTCACTGATCGCGGCAGCACGGAGCCGATGACGTGATCCGAGTCCGCTACTCAGGGCCTATTCGTGGCGCGCACATGCTGTCCGGTCAGCTTTCTGATGCTGGCCTTCAGGCAGAGTTCCCTCCGCCCTTCGAGCGGCGTGGCGCCGGACAGGATGTCGTCCACGTCACCATCGAAGTAGCGACGCAAGCCAAGGACGGACTGATCGGCTACGCGGCTATCGAGGCGGTCAAGCGCATCGTGGGTGCCTTCAAAGAGCGCCACCCCGGCGTCGAGGCAGACGTAGAGTCCGACGAGGACGAGTAGTTCCGCCCATCGCTTCTAGGCGCTGAGCTGCGGAACCGAGACACTACCGCGGTGTGGGTGCAAACAAAGTGCAAACACGCCCCACGCCAACGCACTCCACTACGCCGGAAGACGATCGGGCGGATTCCCTGCATTAGAGCCAAATCGGCCGACTGCACGGCACCCCACGCGACGGTTGATTTGGTCTACGGAACCGAAGGTCGGGAGTTCGAATCTCTCCTGGCGCGTCAAGAAAGCCCTGGAAAGTCAGGGTTTTTCTTTTGTTCGTCTCACGCAAAGAGAACTTCCTCCCGAAAATTCCTCCCGGGTTCTGGGTGGGCACGACAAGGAGGGCGCAGCCCGACGCCTCCGGTGCACGTAGCGGCGGCCACCCGGCCGCAACCTCACGCGCTGTGCGAGGGTCCCGACCCGGCTTGTGCTGCCGCGGCGCCGGGCAGACCGGTTGGCGGTCCTTCGCCCCTCGGTGCTTGCTGTTGAGAACCCGGGACTCGGCGGAAGCGCTCGCGCGGGACTGCGGGCTCATAATCAGGCCGCGGCGAGTGCCTCGGCGAGTACGTCGGAGCTGACGGCGACGTGCTCGGGGACGGTGACGTTGATCGCCCCGTCGCGGTCGAGCAGCCATTTGGCGTTGACGATCGTGAGCCCGACGACCTCGCCGTGAGCGTTGAAGCGCAATACGTGCCCCTCAGGTGTCTCCTCGCTCTCGGCGGCTGCCTGGGGCTCGCCGACGTGTAGGTAGAGGACGTCGCCTCGCTCATCGTAGGTGGCGTGGTCGAAGGTCAGGCTGCCAATTCTCACGGTCATTGCGTCGATCCCGGTGGGTCTTTGCGGTTGGCGTACGCGGTCACGACCCGCGCTGGTGTCTCGTTGAAGTCTACGACCACGAACAGCCAGCGGCTGGGGCCGAGGTCTCGACTGTTTTGCGCCCGCGAAATTTGTTCGGGGGAATGGGGGCCTCTTCCGCGACGAAGGAATGGAGCTGCTTTATGGCGAGACACAACGACATGACTTCTGAGCTGGCTGGGCGCTGCGCGGGGACTCTCTCGTTTGCGTGGGGGGTGTCTGCGTCGCTCGTGCGTCTATCGGGTGTGTATTCCGCGGGTGAGCGAACCGATCCGCTGTCCACTGGAGGGTATGGAAGGGGCGTGCTTGATGGATGCCAGTAGGAGTGGGAGCCGTCGGGATGGCGATGTGGGTGCTGGGCGGCGGGAGGTGTCGTTGGCCGAGCCGTTGCTGGATAGCGCGGCGGCAGCGGCGTTGTTGAACGTCCGGGTCTCGTGGGTGCGGGATGCGGCGCGGCTGGGGCAGTTGCCGTGTCTGCGTGTTGGGCGTCATCTGCGGTTCACGCGGGTGATGCTCGAGGAGTGGCTGGATGGGCAGTTCGCGGGGCGTCCTGCGAGGGGTCGGGTGTCGTATTCGGGGCCGTCGGGTGGCGCGGGTCGTGAGGTGAGGCGTGTCGCGTTCAAGGTGAGGACCGAGGCGGCGTTGTTGGCGAGTCTTGCTGAGAGACCAGGGAGGGAGGTGGGGTGATGGGTGCTCGTGATCCTCGTTGGGGTGGTGCGCGTGGTCGGGGTGGGCGGATGGATCGTCCGCCGGGGTGGGTTGAGTCGTTGTTCGCTGGGCGTTCGCGGGCGGAGAAGGAGGCCGATCAGGACGCGCAGATGCTCGTGATGCTCCTCGGCGGGTCGGTGATCTTGGCGTTGGCGTTGGCGTTGAATGCGTTGTTCATGGCGGTCGGCTTGCGGTTTGGGTGGTGGGCTGTGCCGGTGTTCGTCCCGTTGTTTGGGTGGCTGTTCGTGTCTGCGCTGTGCGACCGTCTGTTGCGCCCGGTCGAGCTTGAGGATCTGCGCTGGGGTCAGCGTTTGCGTGTGGCCGGAGCGCTGGCAGTCGTGTTGTGGGTGGTGTGGCCGTTTTGGGCTGACCCTGTGGCTGGGGCGTGGAGGAGGGCGCATGGCGGGTTTGGTCCGCTCGGGCCGCGCTACCCCCTTGGCGCGATCCTTGGGGCCTCCCCTGTCGCGATGGGCATGGTCGTCTTCTTGCTGCTCGGGCTGGGCATGGTTCTCGCGCCGCGTATCAAGCGGCGGGAGCCGAAATACCCGGCGCCGCCCGGTGGCCCTGAGCCGCTGCGCTCCCCCCTCCTGGCGCCGCCACGCCCGTCCAGTCCCCCGCGCGCGGGTCCTCCGCGGTGGCCGAACCCCTCGCACTGGCAGTGAGCGTCGTGGGCTTGCTGCTGGCGCTGGTGAGCTTCGCGGGTTGTGTCGCTGGTGGCCTGTGGCTGATCGGCGTGCTGCGCGAGCGTGCCTTGAGGGAGAGGCCGCCGGTCCCCGTGCGTGTGCCTGGTGACCCGTGGATCGCGCAGCCGGAGGGGTCGATCGCGGGGAGGCATGTGTGGGCGGGTCGCACGGGGGATGGTGTGTTGCGTTCGCCGGCGGATTGCGCGGCGATCATCGTCGGCCCGCCGCGGTCGGGTAAGACGCGGAAGGTGATTGCGCCGACGTTGGCGTGCTGGGATGGGCCGGCGCTCGTTACCTCGACGAAGGGCGACATCCTCGCGACCGCGGTGCACCGCGCGCGGTTCGGCCCGGTCGCGGTATATGACCCAACCGGCTCGCTCGGGCACCCTGGTGCGACCGTCGGGTTCTCCCCGTTGACGCGGTGTGGGACGTGGGACGGCGCGGTCGAGGTCGCCGCCGCGATGCTCTCCCCTGCCGGGGAGGATGAGACGGTTCGTCATGGTGAGCATTTCGCGGTCGCGGCGCGTGCGTTGTTGGCCCCGTTGTTTTACGCGGCGGCGCTCTCGGGTGGGGGGATGGGCATGGTGCGGGGGTGGCTTGGCCGCTCGGAGTTCTCCGCGCCGGCGGAGATCCTGCGCAACGCGGGGGCGCAGATCGCGCTGGAGGAGCTCTCGGGAGTGGGGGCGCAGGCCGTCGGGGACTACCGCACGTCGGTGCTGGGGACCGCACAGGTCGCGCTCGCGTGGGCCTCAAGGGCGGCGGTCAGGGAGAGCGCGGACCCGGCGGTGACACGACAGGTCGATCTTGAGGAGTTGTTGGCGCAGCGCGGCACGTTGTATGTGATCTCTCCCTCGCGGATTCAGCAGGAGCTCGCGCCATTGATCGCGGCCGTGCTGGACGGTCTCTGCGCGAAGGCGATCGACCTCGCGATCACCTCACCCGGGGGGCGTCTTGAGCGGCCGTTGCTGCTTGCGCTGGATGAGGTCGCGAATATCGCGCCGATCCGCTCCCTACCCCGCTTGTTGAGCGAGGGTATCCAGCAGGGCATCGTCCCGGTGCTGGGGGTGCAGGACATGAGCCAGGCGCGGGCACGGTGGGGGGAGCACGAGACCGCGACGATGTGGTCGACGCCGGCACTGAGGCTTGTCCTCGCCGGGGTCGCGGACCCCTACACCGCGCAGCTGGTCTCCGACGCCTGCGGCGAGCAGCTGGTATGGCGAGCACAGATCGGGGAGAACACCTCGACCGCTCATCAGACCGAGCACTACGGCCGGACCTTCACCGGCGGGGACAGCCACTCCTATGTGCAGCAGCGTGAGCGCGCGATCCACCCATCGGATCTCCGCGCGATGCCGGCCGGGTGTGCGCTCGCGCTACCCCAGGGCCGCGAACCGATCACCCTTGACCTGTTCCCCGGTGCGCCCGGGTTCACCGACTGCGACTGGACCGTGCTCGCGCGCGCGGGCCGCGAGCGGCTATGCAAGCCACTCTGACGGTGGCGGCCCACCGCTGAACCGTGCGGCCGTCGGGTCACCCGTCTGCGTGAGCTGACGGTCGAGGAGCTCCAGGCGGTCGTGGAAGAGAAGCTCCGCACGGGGGTCCGGGTGCTCACCCTTATCGAGCTGGGAGCGCCAGGCGCTCAGCGCACCGAGACCCTCGACGAGCTGCCGGTCAGTCCACCAGTCCGCGACGAGCTTCGAGAAGACCCGGGGGTAGCGCTCCGCCAACGCGCAGACCGCGGCCCACAGCTCACGCCGCCAGCGCTCGCGCTCACCCTGCGGCTCAAGCCACCCCGGCAACCCCTGACCCTTGCCCTTGGCATCCCTGTTGGCGTCCCCGGGCGTGGGCTGCTCACTGGCCGTGTGGGCCTGGGTACTCAGCAGGCCGTCGCGGACCATTCGCGCTGCCGTCCTCGCGGCCGGCTCACCGTTCGCCTGCGCACGCCGAGCGAGCTCCGCCAGCGCGTGCTCGTCCAACGTGATCGCGACCCTGCTCACAATCCCACGCCCATTCCCGCGTCCCGCTCAAGGCCGGTGTCGCCGGCGAGCTGGCGAGCCGTGGAGCGCGACAGCTCCTCACCCACATCCACCTCCGGGACGGCGGCGCGGAACGCGACCGATGGTAACTGTCCGCGCGAGGCGCGCATCAGCTCCGCCAAGCGCCCCACCCGCTCAGCATCCACACCATCCGTCCCCAAATCCTCCCGGGCGACATGCCAGTCCGTTCCCTCCCGCGCACGGGACGCCTGCACATAGGCGCCCTCCTGGCTCGTCTGCCAACCCCCTGTGACCACGACCGCGCGCTGCACTGTGGCACCTTGCTGGCGGTAGAGATGCTGTGCATAGCCGAGTCGCAGACTCGACAGGTCATCGCCCGTGACCGTCACCTCGCGCGCTGCACCATCGGTCAGGACCTTCACGCGCTGCTCCTCGACGTTCACGCCGGTGATCTTCCCGCGGGTGCCGTTCTCGACCCTGCGCTGCCCCTCGGGGCGGTACTGGGAGACGAACGCCACCCGGTCACCTTCGCGCAACCCATAGGCGACGTCGGGGAGGTCGACCTCCCTTTCGCCGAGCTCCCCGCGCTCTGCGCGTAGGTGCTGCGCACGGGCGTTCATCCGGTCGATCTCGCCGGTGGACGCATCGGACATCAACGCGACCCCGCTTGTCCCCTCGCGGTCGGCCAGCTCGACCCACTGGTTGACCGCCCGCTCGAGCGCCTCATCACGAGTGTCGGAGAAGTGCAGTTGCCCGCGTGCCTGGTAGTGCGCCATCGCCTCCTCCGCGCGTCCCGCACGCAAATCCGCCCACGCCCGGCGCTCCTCGGGGTCACTCGTGCGCCTGACCTCCCGAAGCTGCGCTGTCGGCGCGGTCTCGGACAGCTCCCCGAACAGGCCGCCGGCGCCGATCGCGGGGAGCTGACGAGCATCCCCGATCACCACGAGCTTCCCACCGGACTCGCTGACGACACGGGTGAGCGCGTCTAGGCGGCGAATATCACCCATCCCGCCCTCATCGAGATACACCGTGCTCCGCTCCCCCAAACCGATGCTCCCCGACTGGGCCCGGGCGACCAGCGAGTCCAACGTCATCGTCCTGCCCTCGAGCGCAGGGCTATCGCGCCCCAGCCGCTCAGCCGTCGAACCGGACACCGCCACACCGATCGTCTCCCGGCCCCCACGCTGCTCAGCACGCGCTGCCGCATCGATCACGACACCCTTCCCCGCCCCGGCCTGGCCGACAAGGACCGCCGCGCGCTCCTGGCCGGTGAGGACCCCGAGCGCGTGCTGCTGCTCGGCGCTCAACTCGCCACCGATCCGCTCCGCGACCTCCCTCGCAGCGTGCTCCCGGGCGTCCTCGCTGACGCCCGCGTTCGTGCACGCCGCCATCTCCCCGACCCGCGCCTGGATCGCGCGCTCCATGCCACGCACCTCACGAGTCGTCATCCGCCCACCCTCGAGCTCGACCACCTCACCCGAGGCGACCAGCTCCCGTGTGTACTCGCCGACACGCTCGGGTGCCAACTCGCCGACACCCTGCTCAAGGACCCCCGCGCGCAACTCCCGCTCGCTGAACGTCGCGCGCTCCCCCGTCAACGAGCCCGCCACTCGCTCCTGCCAAGACGCCTCGCCACTGCGCTGCACGCCACCCGGCCGTGCGGCCTGCAGAGCCCGCACCTCACTCGCCTCGGTGTTCTCGGTGGCAGCGCGCTGCTCCCATGTCGCCTGAAGCTCCGGACGACTCTGCGGCATCTTCGCCTGACGATTCTCGAGCTTGACGTTACGAAGCTCATCACGCTCAGGCGCCCGGCCGTACCGCGCACGGAAACGCTCGGCCGCGAGCCACACCTCACGACTGCGGCCACTCAACGCATCCCGCACACCCTCCGAGACCCCCGCGATCTCAAAGTACCGCTCACCGCGCCCGGTGCCCGCCTCGATCTCATACCCCTGTTCCCGAAGCTCCTGAGCGAGCGCAGCGCGGTAGAACGCGCCGAGCTCTCGCGCGGCCCTGAACAACGGGCGACTCGCTACCGCCGCGAACCGCCCATCCTCACGCACCACCCCTGTCACCACGACATGGCTGTGTAGCTGCGGGTCCGGCACACCGCCACCCGCGACACCCCTCGCAGTCGTATGGCGAAACTCCGCCGCGAGGACATCGTGCGCAGTGGCGAGCACCTGCCCGCCCGCGCCCTCCCGTACGACCGGAACCTCGCCCCGCAGATACCCAAGCGCACGCGACACCGCCCGGCCGTGCGCGAGCGCGATGCCCGCGCGCTGCTCCTTGGAGCCCAACGCCCACACAACTGATACCGACTTCGGCGAGCTGAACGTCAGGTCGATCCCGCCGGCGCGGTGGCCGTCCGCGCCCGCCTGACGGATGAACTCCTCGCTCACCGGATGGCGACCCTCCATCAACGCCACGAGCTGGTCCGCGCGGACCGGCTCGCCCGCCTCCAGGCCGAGCCGCTCCCGGGTCTCATCGAGGACATGCCACACCCCCTGCGCCTCCGTCGGCTCACCCGACGCCGAGAGGTAATAGTCCCCGCGCGACGGCGCGACCGTCCGCGACTCCAGGTACGCGCTATAGCTCGCCGCCTGCCCCGCACCTATGCTCGCAGCCGTCATCACCACCCCAAATCGTACCACCCTAAACTGTCACGCTCTGGCACAGTGCATCTAGTCTGTTTGCCTTTTCGCGGTGCTGGATGCTCGGGGGAGCGGCCTAGCCAGCGGAGGAGGAGCACGCTCGACGGAGCGCGGTGTGAGTCGAAGGGCAACTGAGCAGGCTGCATTGAGCATCCGAGCAGCCGGGGAGCTTGCCTGAAGTGGTGATGCGTCTTCGCGGGGACGCGGGTGCGAGTCAACGGCTACAACGGAGACCTCGAGCGCTCCTCACGAAAGTCGGTCACGTCTCACCCGCGAGCGGCGCTGTCTCGATGGACAACGCTCTTCAGCCCAGTCACGAGACGAAGATGATGTGCCGACAGCGACTTGAGCAGAACTGAGGACGACCAAAACGCTCACCAGTGCGGGGAAGATGCGCGCCAGGGAGTTCGCCAAGAATGTTTCCGACTGAGCGTGATCGTGCGGTCCAATGAATTGGCTGTAGCGATGGCGCCTGTACACTCTCGTCCGGGAGAGCCGAAACGTTCAGCGAGAAGATATATCCAAGACGGCGCTTGGTTAGTATCCCGCAGCGATGGCTCGGTCCCGAAAAGGCGACCTATCTGCAAGCATGGCGATCCTTGGACTGCTGATCCAGCAGTCCAGCACCGCCTCTGGCGTCGCGCTGCGCATCGAGAAAGAGTTCCCGAGGATGCGGTGGTCGAAGTCGATCGCGCACAACACTCTGCCCAGCCTTGCGAGGCAGGGATTCGTTCGTCTGGCTGAGAAGGGCGCTAAAGCGTCCTTGGATCGTTACGAGGTGACGAGGGATGGCGTCGAGGAGTTCCGGGGCTGGTTGCGAGTGTCCGTGGCGGTGCCGCCGGCGCTACGTGATGTGTTGCACGCCAAGCTCGCGCTCGTTGGCGATGAGGATCTACCATACCTGGTGGAGGCCATCAAAGATCAGGAGAGATCATGCCGGCAACAGGCCGAAAAAGCACAGCTTCGCCTTAACGACGCCAGGCGGGATGGGCTCCTGGGAAGTAGGGCGCTCAGCGCCATGATGACCGACGAGGTGAGGCTGTGGGGGCAGGCGGCCTCGCGGCTGCAGCGCCTACGTGAGGATCTCGAAGACGGTGACGAGGAGACCGAGGACGACGGGGAGACCGGGGCGGCGGGTGGGGATGGGTGAGCTGTTCTCGCTGGAGGGTGTCCACAAGTGCTACCGGCGCGGCGCTCGACGGCTCCCGGTGTTGGTCGACGTGGCGCTGGAGGTGCGCCCGGGGGAGATCGTGGCCGTTGTCGGCCCGCGGCACGCAGGTAAGACGACGCTGCTGAAGATCGCTGCCGGCCTTGAGAAGCCGGACGCGGGAGCGGTGCTACTCGGGAATCTTGATCTGGCGGTGTGCTCGGATGAGGAGCGCTCACGGGTGTTGGGGCACGAGATCGCGTGGATTTATGGTCAGAGCACGAAGGTCAAGTTCGTGGTGCTCGACGATCTCGCGTTGCCGCTGGTGATGGGTCGCGGGCATGGGCGTCGGGAGGCTGAGGATCGGGCGATGGAAGCGTTGGAGCGGGTGGGGGCGCCGGAGTGTGCCCGGCGGCGCTGGGATGACCTGTCCAACTGGGAGCGCGTGCTGGTGGGGTTCGCACGAGGGTTCGCGTGTCGTCCGCGGCTGATGGTCGTGGACGATGTGATCGACGGTTTCGGGATGACCAAGACGCGGAAGGCAGGAGAGCTGCTGCTCTCGTTCGCGGAGGAGACGGGGTGCGGGGTGCTGATGAGCGCCTCGGATGTGGAGCCGACGTTGGTCGCTGATCGTATGTGGGGCTTCGAGCGCGAGCGGCTGAAGCTGATGTCCGACCTGACCCGCGGCAACGCCAAGGTGATCGCCATGCACAACGGCGCTCGCAAGGACCGCGGCTCCCGCAGCGCGGGTCACCAGTAGTGCTCGAGCTGCGCGATCTCGTCAAGCACTACCGGCTCGGTGGTGACGAGCCGATCCGCGCGGTCGACGGCGTGTCGATGACGGTCGCTGCGGGTGAGTTCGTGGCGCTGTATGGCCCCAGTGGCTCGGGCAAGACGACGCTGTTGGAGCTGATCGCGGGGATACGGGTGCCGGACAGCGGCACGGTGCTGGTCGGTGGCCGCGACGTCTTTGCGATGTCCGACCGGGAAAGCGACGAGTACCGCCTGCGGGAGTTGGGGATCGTCGGGCAGCCTCAGAACCTGATCCCGGGCGCGCGCGCCGTCGAGAATGCTGTGCTGAAGCTTCTGCTGACCAATTCGCGCACGGCGAAGCCGACGATTGAGCCGTTGCTTGAGCAGTTGGGGCTCGGGGAGCGGCTGTTGCACCGTACCGAGCAGCTCTCGATGGGGGAGCGCCAGCGAGTTCTGATCGCTCGGGCGCTGTCGCTCGAGCCGAAGCTGGTGCTCGCGGACGAGCCGACCGGGAGCTTGGACACCCATCGCACCAGGGACGTCCTTGGGGTTCTGCGCGGTCTCTGTCGAGATCGTGGCGTGGCTGTGGTGCTTGCTACGCATGACCCGCAGGCGGCGGCATTCGCCGACCAGGTGCACGAACTGCGAGATGGATGTCTTGGGGAGTACAGACCCGACCACGGCCCGATGGAGCCAAGTGTGCTGCGAGAGGGAGCGCTGTGATGGCGCGGATGAAGCTGTCGGAAATCCTCTTCCTCTACCGCGCACGGATGCGGGCGAAGAACGCACTCATGCAGGAGGGCTTTGCGATCCTCGGGATCGCGGTCGGCGTGGCGCTGCTGTTCGCCAGCCAAGTCGCGAGCACGAGCCTGACCCGCTCGGTCACCCAGCTCACCCACCAGATCGTGGGCGACACCCAGTTCCAGCTCATCGCCCGAGGACCGAACGGCTTCGACGAACGGCTGCTGGGGGATGTACGGCACATGCCCGGTGTGCAGTTTGCGCTGCCGGTGCTCGAGCAGCAGGCGAATGTGATCGGGCCGGACGGTCAGCGGTCGGTGGATCTCTTGGGCACCGATCCCCGCTTCGCACATATCGGTGGTCCGCTGCTGCGGCGATTTTCTGCCGCGCAGCTCGCCGCACAGCGGGCAATCGCGCTGCCGGCGCCGATTGCGCAGGCGATCGGAGCGGGTTCCCTGGAAACGATCAAGATCCAGATCGGCGCGAGCGTCGTGACTACCCTGCTCGGCGCGACCTTGCAGCCAGCCGACATCGGCGCGCTGATCAACAGTCCGGTCGCGCTCGCGCCTGTCGCCTACGCACAGCACCTGGCCGGAATGAGCGGCAGGATCACCCGGATCTTTGTTCGCGCTCAGCCGGCTCACAAACGCGAGGTCCAGGCGGAGCTCACGCGACTCGCCGCGGCAGCGGAAGTAAACCTTGAGCCTGCCACCTTCGACTCGAAGTTGTTCAGCGTTGCCTCCGAACCAGCGAGCAACAGCGAGACGTTGTTCTCCGCGATCAGCGCGCTCGTGGGCTTCATGTTCGCACTGAACGCGATGCTCGTCACCGTCCCCGCACGACGCAACCTGATCGAAGACGTACGGCTGCAGGGCGCCACTCGCCGGATCACAGTGCAGATCCTGCTGTTCGATGCCGCCGTGATCGGCGTGCTGGCCTGCATCCTCGGCCTTGTGCTCGGCGAACTGCTGTCGGCCAGCGTCTTCCACGCCACCCCCGGCTATCTCTCGTTCGCATTCCCAGTCGGAAGCGACCGGGTAGTCACATGGCCGAGCGTCGCACTCGCTGTCGGCGCTGGGCTGGCAGCCGCCATCGCGGGAGTGCTATGGCCGCTGCGCCACATCCTCGCACGACCCCTGAAGGCCGAGGAGGCCTCACCGACCATGAAGCAGGGCAGGATCGTAGCTCGCCTGGTGGCGGGGGTCGCTTTCATAGGGGTCGCGGCAATCACCCCAGCCATTCATGGCCAGGCCGCGATCCTTGGCAATATCGCGCTCGTAATCGCGCTCATCTGTCTGCTGCCGCTCCTCTTCGATGGATTCGTGGCGCTCTTTGAGCGTGCCCAGCGCCCCTTTAACGGCGCATCGCCGGTCATAGCCGTCATAGAGCTTCGGACCCCACAGACACGGGTACGCTCGCTCGCGGTCGCGGCAACAGCAGCGATCGCAGTATTCGGCACAGTCGAGTTCCAAGGTATTCAGAGCAACCTCACACACGGACTTGACTCATCTGCGCGCAGCATCGACTCAAGTGCCGATGTTTGGGTCACTCCCACGGGAGAATCCAACGCATTCGCGACAACCTCCTTCCGAGATCTGCACTCGCACGCCCTGGTACGCCTGCCCGGTGTAGATGCCGTCGGCCTATACCGCGGCAGCTTCTTGGATTGGGGTGATCGCCGACTCTGGATCCTCGCACCGAGCGACGGCGCCGGTCAACCGATTCCCACAAGCCAGCTCGTGAACGGCGAGTCTGCGGTGGCAGCCGCCAGGATTCGTCAGGGAGGCTGGGCGGTACTCTCGCAGGTGCTCGCCTCCGAACATCACCTTCACATCGGCGAGTGGTTCACCTTGCCCTCGCCACGACCAACGAGCTTCCGAGTCGCCGCACTGAGCACAAATCTCGGATGGCCGCCGGGGGCGATCATCCTCAACTCCCACGACTATGCGCGAGCCTGGGCAAGCAGCGACCCGAGCGCATATGAGGTCGAGACCCAGCCGGGTGCCTCGCCCGCAATGGTGCGTCGTCTCGTACAGCGCGCTCTCGGACCGGAAACGGGGCTCACGGTTGAAACGTCCAGCGAACGCCAGCAGCGCCATTACGTGCTCGCGGCTCAGGGCCTCTCGCGGCTAACACAGATCAGGCTGCTCGTGATGATAGCTGCGATCCTCGCGGTCACGGGCGCGATGGGCTCGATGATCTGGCAGCGGCGCGATCTCGTGGCCTTCATGAAGGTCGACGGCTATCGCCGAGGCGTGTTGTGGCGATGGCTGCTGTGCGAGAGCGCGGTCCTGCTCGCGGCCGGCTGCTTGATCGGAGCAATTCTTGGCCTCTACGCGCAGCTATTGGGGAGTCACTTCCTCGCAAGCGTCACTGGCTTCCCGATCGTCTTCAACGTCGAAGTCCTGGCCGCAGTCACAAGTTTCGCCCTGGTTTGCCTTGTCACCGTTGCAGTTGCTGCACTTCCAGAGTATCTCGTGGTGCGTGCGCCCGCGAGGACAGCCAGCTCAGCCTACTAGCCTGCGCTCCACTGGCAGCTCCGAGCGTGCCACCAGCTTAGCGCCGCTCTCGCTACAGCAGCTTGTCGTTCTCGCCCATGCGGCGATGCGCGAGCTGATATGGGGACTGCCAGCCGTCGCCCGCGAGGTACGGGCATGGCGCGCTCGAGCAGTGGGGATTCCCGATGCTGCGATCCGTCAGGACGCGCTGAGTGCGCTGGACAGCAAGCGTGGGCATAGTGACGGCGCCGGGCTGTTCTGCATTTTCCCGCGCCCTCGCAGCCATGAGCTGCTGCGCTTGCTCGTCGCCTACGAGACCGTGTGGGATTTCCTCGACAGCACGAATGAGCGCGGTGCCGCTGCGGGCCAGACAAACGGCCGACAGCTGCACCTGGCGCTAGTCGAGGCGCTCGCCCCAAGCCGGCCGATCTCTGACTACTACTGCTACCACCCGTGGCGTGAGGACGGCGGCTATTTGCGTGCGTTGGTCGGGGTCTGTCGTGAGAACTGTGCTCAGATGCCTTCATATGAGCGTATCCATCCTCTGTTGGTGCGAGAGGCGATACGGGCGCAGGTGCTCGCAATCAACCACGACCTCGATCCTGCCAGCAGGGATACGACTCTACGAGAGTGGGCCAGACGAGAGTTTCCCGACGAGACGGACGCTGACTGGTTCGAGCTGACTGGAGCCGCCAGCGCATCACTGACCATTCACATGCTCCTTGCTCTCACCGCCGAGCCAGCGTGCAGCGCTTCGGACATAGCCCGTATTTTCCGTGCCTATTTTCCATGGATCTCGGCTGCGACAACGATGCTCGATAGCTATGTCGACCAGACTGAGGATCACGCAAATGGTGACCATAGCTACATAGCTCACTATCCAGCACCGCAGATCGCCGCTCGGCGCCTACGCCAGCTTATCCGGCGCAGCCTCCAGGAGGCAAGCGCCTTGCCCAAGGAAGAGCAGCACACCCTTCTTGTCGCCTGCATGGTCGCGATGTATCTCAGCAAGGACAGCGCCCGCACTCAAACGATGCGTGAAACAACGAGGAGTCTCGTGGGCGCCGGCGGCTCGCTCACCGAAGTCCTCCTCCCGATCCTACGGCTCTGGCGAATCGTTTACGCCCAGCGCTCGACCTAAACCAACAAGGAGACATCATGCCTTTCATTCATTTTACCTCGCTCACGACCCGTCTCAGGCGTGAACTTCCACCCTCCGCGCCCCTTCCAGCAACGCTCCAGACAGTAGCCTGCAGGTGGTGGCCCTTTGCGTATCTTGAACAGTGCCGCGAGCGCCTCGGTGACCGCTTCACCGTATATCCCATCAACATGCCACCGCTTGTTTTCCTCTCAGACCCGCAGGACATTCGGGCAGTCACCACAGCACCTTCGGACGTCCTGCATCCGGGCGCTGGCGGAACGGTCATGACACCACTTTTCGGGGAAAGTTCATTTGTGTTGCGCGAGGAAGCGGAGCATTTGACTGGACGCAACGCAATAATGCCTGCATTCCATCGGCGGGTAATGCAAGAGCGGGGCGATATGGTAGCCGGCATTGTCGCGACCGAGATCGCGTCGTGGCCGACTGATACAGCTTTTGCCCTTCAGCCATATCTTCGACAGCTGACGCTGAAGGTCATTTTGGAAGCTGTCCTGGATCACAAAAAGACTACGCACGAGGCGCTGCACCAGCGACTGCTGGCAATGCTATCTGTGATGCCTAGTCCTGTGCTCCAGCAGCCATGTTTGCGTCACCTGCCGGGATGGCATAGAACATGGAGGACGTTCGTCAGGCAGCGCGAGGAGGTACACGAGATGATCTCAGCGCTTATCACTCAGCGACGCTGCGGAAATGGTCACTGTGGTGATATGCTCGATATGCTGATCGCGGCTCAGAACCCAGATGGTTCTTTCCTGTCCGATCGGGAGGTACGCGATAGCTTTGCCTCGGTCGTTATTGCCGGACACGAGACTACTGCGGCGCAGCTCGGGTGGGCATTCCAGCTACTTGCGCACAGTCCGGCCGTCCAGGATCGCCTTGTGGAAGAGATTGATTGCGGGACGGACGATGAGTACATGACTGCGACAATCCAGGAGACACTGCGACACGGGCCAGTCTTTCTGTTCGCCCCTCCCCGAGCAGTCGTCAAGCCCATAGCAGTTGGGGGCTGGACCTACCGCCCGCCGGCTCACCTGGCCGGATGTATCTACCTCATGCATCACAACCCCGCGCTGTATCCAGATCCTCACGCCTTTTGTCCCGAGCGATTCCTCGGCAAACGCCCACAGGCAAGCACATTCCTACCGTGGGGAGCCGGGCGCAAGCACTGCCCAGGACGGCACCTTGCTCTCATGGTGATGCAGACCATCCTTCGAGAGGTGCTATCCACACGCCGCGTGGTCCCTGCATGCACCAGCATCGAGGACCCACGCTGGCGCAGCGCCATCCTCACCCCCCACGCAGGATCCCGCGTCATCCTACATGTGCGCACTTCCGCACCGAAAAGCGGCGGAGGGCGTACTCATCCATTGTCAGCGTAGCCTTCTTGGACGTCTTTGCGTCCCCAGCCACCCATCAAGACGGTCGATCAGTTCCGATTTCAACAATTTTGTTCTAATCGTAAAGATTCCTTTTAGATCGGAACAGCTTGCTGGCCCCCCGGTCAACTGGCGTTCAGAATCGCTAACGCCATGCACCCGGCCTTGACGACCTATTGCTCCCCATCCCCAGCGGGAATCCAGCCACCCGCCGCGGTCTACAAGCTCATCAGGGCGCGGCAGAGCTGCCCCAAGAATTCGGCATCGCCTTGGCGCGCCTCGGGGTCCGGGTCCGCGCGGGCGCCCGCCGAAGGAGAGGCGGCGGACCGCCCACGCGATCGATGCACACTCGCCCACACCCAGGCCGCCCACCACCCCGCCCGCCGTAATGCGGCCCGGCGCTCTGACCCACAACCCCGCTGGCACCCCGCCTGACACCGCGGACCGGCCCTCGAGCGATGCCAAAGCCACTGGATCCCGAGCACCCCGGCAAGTTCTCCTCCTCGCTGGCCGCCGGCCTCACAATGCTCACGTGCTTCACCGCCGAGCACCCGGTGCGCGGGATCGCCGACATGGCCGACGAACTCGACATGGGGCGCTCCAGTTGGGTAGGCGGCGAGGCGCCTGTCAGTCTTGCGGCTGGTGGTTTCCTCGCCGCCGCCCGCCGAACCGGACTTGCGGGTTCCCTCGCATCCGGCTCTCCACAGGACGTGCGCTGTCCGCTGTTGGCTGGTTGGTCAGGTGTCGGCGACCTCGGGCCTATCGGTGAATCGGGGTTCTCCGTCGGTCGTCCACGGCGAGGCGATTCGGTATCCGCGGTAGCGGTACCGTTTGATTTTTACCTCGCCGGGCCAGTAGAGCCGTGTGCCGTCGGGACTGGTCCAGTTGTGCCCCCAGTACCGTCGCTTGACCTGTGTCCAGGTCAGCCGCTTGTGCTTCTTGCGCAGCCATCTGACTATCCGCCACCACAGGTAGTAGTCGAGATAGTTAAAGCAGCGCGATGCAGCGGCATGGCGGTGGTAGTTGGTCCAACCCCGAAGGATTGGGTTGAGCGTGTGGACCAGTTCGTCGAGCGAGAGGCTCGTCGTGTGACGCCCGGTCAACTGCTTGATGCGGTACTTGATGTCCCCGAATGCTTGCTGGCTGGGGAAGCTGTAGGCGACCAGCGATCGATCATTCCAAGGGCGTCGCTGGATGCGGAACCCGAGGAAGTCGAAGCCGTCGTCTACGTGGGTGATCGCTGTCTTTTCGGGCGAGAGCGTGAGTTTCATGTGTTCACGCATGAACTCGGCTGTCTGTTCCTTGATGGTCTGGGTGTGAGCTTCGGTGCCGTGCACCAGGATCACGAAGTCATCCGCGTAGCGGATCATTCGATAGCTGGGCAGGCCCTTCGCTCGGTCACGAACACGCTGTTTTTGCGTGCGCGCGTCCCAGATAGTCTGGAAGTGACGGTCGAGTACCGAGAGGGCGACGTTCGCCAACAGCGGCGAGATTATGGCTCCTTGTGGTGTGCCCGATGGCGTGGCGGCGAGGGTGCCAAGCTCCTGCATGACACCAGCGCCAAGGAACTGTCTAATCAGGCCCAGCACACGCTTATCGGTCACCCGACGGCGCAGCTCGGCCAGCAGCAACCCGTGATGGATGCTGGCGAAACAGTCCTCGACATCTCCCTCGATTACCCACTCATAACTGGCGTGTGGGTTGATGAAGTGCCGCACTTCCTCGATGGCGTCCTGTGCTCTGCGCCCGGGCCGGAAACCGTAGGAGGACGGGCAGAAGTCCGCCTCCATGATCGGCTCCAGCACGAGCTTTGCCGCCATCTGGACGATCCTGTCACGCAGGGTTGGGATGCCTAGTTTCCTAGTCTTCCCGGCTGCGCGCTTGGGGATCTCGCGCTCGCGGACCGCCAGCGCCGTGAAGGTCCGGCCCCGCAGCGACTCTCTGAGCTCACCGAGGAACACCTCTACGCCTACGGCCTCGATCCGTTTGCGTGTCATGCCATCGACACCAGGGGTGCGAGACCCCCGGTTGCGCTTCACCCGCTCCCACGCGACCAGCAACGTCGCGGGGTCGCAGAGCAGGTTGAACAAGTCACCGAAGCGCTTGCTTTCATCCTGCTCCGCCCAGCGGTGCAGCTTAGTCTGCCATCCCAGTACCCGCTGCCCGGCCTCATCGACCGAGAGCGGCGCGAGCGTATTCACGCTCGACCTCCCGAACAGCTTCCCATGCTGCGGTCCTGCTGTCCGCCTTCGCCATGCAGGCGGCTTTCCCGCCCTCGGACTACTACGCGGACTCCGCCACGCCCCATGCGTATCAGCGGACATCGCGCCTTGCCTACCCCCACCGGGCAGGCACGCACGGGGCGCTTCCCACGTTCACCATGATCCGTTTGACCGGGTCGGCAGCCGACTTTACCCCTGCAAACCATCCGACGGGCAATCGCAGTCTCCCGCCGGCCTCCACCCCAGCTCCGAAGAGGTACGTGGAGCGAGCCGCCAGAGTAGAGAGCGGTCTCGTTGTTGCATCCAGCCCATGTCCGCCAGGTTTCGGGCCAGTCTAACGATGAAGGGGCTTCTACCATCGATTCGCTTTCGCTCTGCCTTTCGGTCTCGCTTGCGCGCACTCGGGTGTCTGGCAGTACCACCCGGCCGCTACGTCATCGGGGCGCTCTCGCCCACAGCGTGCGATTCCACGCCAGGACTGCCCCCAGCTTCGCCGGACCGCTGCATCAGCCCGGGGCCGGCATCACAGCCGACACGGAGAGATGTTGTCCATCGCTTCTACGTCATCTCCTTTCTCATGGCGCCTCGTGGCGCACCCACCCATCGCTATGCCACGACACTGGTGACACTCGGGTACCTCGAGCAGAACCCCTCGTGCAAGTACCGGCTCTCCTCGCGCGTCTCGGACGTCGGGCTCTCGCTGCTCGACTCGATGGTCGCCCGTGAGCACCTGCAGGAGTTGCGGGCTCAGACCGGGCGGACCGCAAGCTTGGGGGTCCTTTGGGGGACCGAGGTTGCTTACATCGACCGTTGGCGGGGCTCGCGCCAAGGGCAGTACGCGGTCGATGTGGGCATCGGGCTGGGCACGCGCCTGCCCGTCCATTGCTCCGCCGCAGGTAAGGCGCTCCTGGCGCGTCTGCCCGAGGCGGAGCAGCAGGACTTGATCGCCAAGCTGCGCCTGACCAAACGCGGACCCAAGACGATTGCGACCAAGACTGCCCTGCGCGCCGAGCTCGAGCGGATCGTCGCGGGTGAGGTCGCGGTGGACGACGAAGAGTTGCTTGCCGGTCGCCGAGCACTTTCGGCAGTGGTCGTGGACGCAGAGGGCGCCGCGATCGCGGCCGTGGAACTGGCGGTCCCCGCGACCGCCTACGCCCGCGAGTTGTTGGTGCAGGAACTTGGTCCCAAGGTGGCGGCCACTGCTCGGCACATCACCGCGCGGCTGGGATGAGTCGTTAGAGAAATGTCAACACAGGCAAATCACATATCCAATCAATCACGAGGAGGTAGCACCCATGAGAGTCAGTCTGCCTATACGCCGTCGTAACGCGGCCGACCTAGCCCGCCTGATGGTTCTGGTTGTCGTCACCGCTCTGCTGGGGTGTGTCCTTCCGCAGGTCGCTAGCGCGGAACCGGGACTGAGCACGGAACTCGGAGCGAGCGCCGAACCAGGAGCGATATCTTCGACCCCTTCCACGACGCAGCGGTACACGCCGTGTCCTTCCAGTGCGGACATGGTCGCCGAATGTAATCTGGTCATCGACCCTGTTCCGATCGCGACTACATCTGGCTATGAACTCCCCGATGGGTCCCCGCTGCTCGGTAGCGGCGAAAAAGGAGGGCTTGATCCAGAAAATCTGGAGTCGGCGTATAAAATCCCCACTACGGGCGGCTCCAGCGAAACGGTCGCTCTCGTGGACGCGTATGGCGACAGCACCGCCGAATCAGACCTCAACAAATATCGTGAAAAATACAAAGTGTATTACAAAGGCACTGAAACTGCGTGCACCAAAACAAACGGCTGCTTCAAAAAGGTCAACGTAAAAGGCGAAGAAGCTAACTATCCTGCGGCAGGCCCAGAAATCTGGGGAGCTGAGACGGCGCTCGATATCGAGATGGTTTCGGCCGCGTGTCCCGAATGTCATATCCTACTCGTCGAGGCGAGCGGTGAATACCCGGCTGAAACCGCAGCTGCGGTGGAAGAGGCCGCAAAACTCAAAGCGACAGAGATCAGCAACAGCTACGGCTATTCGGAGGACGACGAATCAGCGTGCCCGTCCAAAAAAGGGTGCAAAGAATATCTCGCGGCGTACAACCAGGGCATTCCGGTGATGGCGTCCGCTGGTGACGGTGGCTACGATAACAAAAACCGTGGTTACTCCGCACCCTTGTGGCCGGCCGTATCCCCCAATGTCATCGCCGTCGGAGGAACTGAACTTGAAAAAGTAGAAAAACCAAAAGAAGGCGAACGTGGCTGGAAAGAGGTAGTGTGGCCGGACAGCGGCAGCGGTTGCAGCCTGTACGAGTCGGAGCCCACCTGGCAGGAAGCCAAAACGGTCCCCAAAGCCTGTGGCGCGGATCGCACAGACAATGACGTTGCCTCGGTCGCCGAAGAGGTATCGATCTATACCACACCCTACGAGGGCGGATGGGGCAACGTTGGCGGCACAAGTGCCAGCTCACCATTTGTCGCCGGTGTCGAGGCGCACGCGACCAGCGCTACAAAAACACTGGGCGCCGACGCTTTCTATAAGAAGCCGAGCATGTTGTTCCACATCAGCTCAGGAAGCAATGGGTCCTGTGGCGCAGAAGGATCTGAAACGTATTATCTGTGCCACGCCACCAAAGAAGGCTATAACGGCCCAACAGGTATGGGCACGCCCGACGGTGTGTTTACATCTACCACTGCGCCTGTCGTGACTACGGGGTCGGCGACGAGCGTGACGGAAACGGGCGCAACCCTGAACGGCACCGTCAATCCGGAGGGCTCGGAAACGAAATATGCCTTCGAATACGGTACCACGAAAGCGTACGGGACAAAAACGGCTGAAGCGAGCGCAGGTTCGGGAACGAGTAACGTGGAAGTGAGCAAATCTATCACGAGCCTAGCACCGAGCGCAACCTACTATTTCCGGATTGTCGCGACGAACAGCGAAAGCGAAAAAATCTACGGAACCGAAAAGGTGTTTTCGACGACGGGTAAACCGTCTGTGGAAACAAAGGGGGCGACAAGCGTGGGAGAAACTGACGCTACGCTAAATGGTGTCGTTAATCCGAGAGGCTCGGAAACGAAATATTACTTCGAATACGGGACCACGGAATCCTACGGGACGAAAACGGCTGAAGCGAGCGCAGGTTCGGGCACGAGCAATGTGGAAGAGAGTAGAGCCATCAGTGGTCTTACCGCGAGCACAGAATATTATGTCCGGATCGTCGCGACGAGCAGCAAGGGCACGACCGACGGGTCGCCCCAAATATTCATTACGGCTCCGCTAGTCTGGTCGGTTCAGGAACCGCCTGCCCCGACGGGAGCAAAAGAAACCTTTTTGGAGGGTATATCGTGTCACTCCGCCACAGCGTGTATCGCCGTCGGATATTTTAGAAACAGTGCGGGCACAAACGAGCCTCTCGCTGAGAGCTGGAATGGCACAGCTTGGGCGGTAGAGGAACCACCCGCACCCTCCGGCGCAAAAGAATTCACTTTCCTGGACGGGGTGTCCTGCTACGCGACCGAAGCATGTATCGCTGTCGGAGAGTTTAAAGATAGTAGCGGTATAGTGCCCTTGGCGGAGAAATGGAACGGAAGCACGTGGACGCCCGAAGAACTCTCTGCTCCTACGGGTGCAACGATAGGCGATCTCGACGGAATATCGTGCTATTCCGCAACAGCGTGTACCGCGGCCGGCATGTTTAAGAATAGCTCAGGCACGCGCGTACCTCTGGCCGAGATCTGGAACGGGACCAAATGGACTATCCAAGAACCGCCGAATCCACCGAAAGCTAAAGAAAGCTGGTTCGAAGCCGTGTCGTGTACGTCCTCTGCGTCCTGTAGCGCAGCGGGTTACATCGAAAATAATCCAGAACACCTGCTAATGGCCGACGGCTGGAATGGCACAACATGGTCAATACAAGAAACGCCCCTCCCGACGGAAGCAACACAGGGCGAACTGCACGGGGTGTCGTGTACGTCGGCCACGGCGTGTACCGCGGTTGGGCAGTCATATGACGAACCATGGTGGACGCAGGTGGCTGAGCGATGGAACGGCACGACCTGGAAAAGTCAGGAACTCGCGAAGCCGACAGAATCGCCAGAGACCGAGCTTGAGGGAGTGTCGTGTACGTCGGCCACGGCCTGTACCGCTGTCGGGAACTTCTACACCGGTAAAAAAGGATGGGCACCAGAGGCCGAGGGGTGGAACGGCACCGAATGGGCTGTTGCGGAACCACCTATCCCGACAGGCGCAGAAGACAAAGGTCTGAATCTGAATGGCGTGTCATGCACAGCGTCGATGGCGTGTATGGCTGTCGGGCATTTCATCGACAGCTCGGGCGTCACGGTGCCGTTGGTGGAGCGCTACCACTGACGGCAAGCGCTGCGGCTGAGCATTCACTCGCACCAGACCCCCCGGGGGCCCATCCTCGGGGGTCTGGGCACGCCTATCGGGCGTGGTGATGAGCAACGTCGTGATGAGCAAGACTCGATATAATCGTGATCGTGGGACTTCGTGCGGCGGCTGAGCAAGCAGGGGATCGTGATTGCCAACTGTCCTGTCACCGCAGCGCGCAGCGCAAAAAGCGCGGAGCATTCTGGCTCGCCGGACTCCTCGCAACGGTGGCTACGGGCAGTCTTCTGGCTATGGCCGGGCCGGTGCTGGCCGCCTCGCCGCTGAACTGGGCAAGCCCAATCCGTGCCGATGACCAGCCGCCGTTCGCGTCACCGGCGGCCATCACCGGCGTGTCCTGCCCATCGACTGGCTTGTGCGTCGCCGTGGATAGCGTCGGCGACGTGCTGATCTCGACCGACCCGACGGGAGGCACTGGGGCGTGGACAAAGACCTACACGGGCGAGAACTCCACCGGCGTGGAGAGCTTCACCGGCGTATCCTGTCCGTCCACGAAATTGTGCGTCGCTGTTGATTCTGAGGGCGATGTCGTGACCTCGGCCGATCCGACGGGCGGCGCGAGCACGTGGACCAGGACAGAAGTGGTCCCTCCCAACACTCAAGGCGAAGGCGACCATCTCGAAGCCGTGTCGTGCCCATCTGAAAGTCTGTGCGTCGTGACGGATGACCGTGGCGATGTCGTGACCTCGGCCGATCCAACGGGTGGCGCCAGCGCATGGACAAGTACCAAGGTAACCACTCCCAATAAGCTCGGCGGTGGTAATGCGCTCGGCGGCCTCTCGTGTCCCTCGGTGCGCTTGTGCGTAGCCACCGCCGAAGAAGGCAATATGGTGAGCTCGACTGACCCGACGAGCGGTGTTGGCGCTTGGACGGAGACCAACGTGGACGGCAACCATGAACTCTTCGACGTGTCGTGCGTCTCTGAAAGCCTGTGCGTCGCGAGCGACAACTATGGCGATATCCTCACCGCGACCGAACCGACAGGCGGCAAAAGTGCGTGGACTGCTGCCAGCGTTGACGGCAGCGGGTTGATCGAACATGTGTCGTGCACATCATCGGGTCTGTGTGTCGCGCTGGACGACAATGAAGTCATAACCTCGAGCGAACCGGCGGGCGGTGCGTCTGCGTGGACGCCTGCCTCAATCTCAACCAGCAACAAGTACGATAATGACCCATCGCTCGACGCTGCGGCGTGCCCATCGTTGGGACTCTGTGTGCTCGGCGACGATGGCAGCGCCGTGGTGAGCGCGACCGAACCGACCAAGGGCGCGAGCGCATGGGCGGTAAGCGATCTGGAAGTTGGTTCCAGTTCTCTAACAGGCGTGTCATGTGCAACGGTTGGACTGTGTGTCGCTGTGGATGGCGCCGGCAACGTCGTGACGAATACCGACCCAGCTGGCGGGGCCAGTGCGTGGAGCGAGGCTCACGTTGATGGCCACGAACTCGACAGCGTGTCGTGTCCCTCGGCCGGCCTGTGTGTCGCGGTTGATAGTGCCGGCGACGTTCTGACTTCGACCGACCCGACGGGAGGGTTCCACGCCTGGAACGTTGTCGATGTGGACACGACGCGTCGGCTCACGAGCGTGTCTTGTCCATCGGTGAGTCTCTGCGTGGCAATCGACTCGGAAGGCGACATCGTTACTTCGGCCGATCCTACAGGCGGCGTGGGTGCGTGGAGCTTCGTGCGCCTGTACCCCGGCCTGAGCGGCGTTTCCTGCCCGTCTGAACACCTGTGTGTCCTGACGGCGGAAGGATACATAATCACCTCGACGGAACCAGCGGCAGGCGCGAATACGTGGAGCTTGAGGTACGTCGGTGCCAACAGGAACATCTCATGCCCCTCAGTGAGTCTGTGCGTCACGGTCAATAGTGCACTCGAACCCATAGTCACTTGGGGCGACCCTACAAGCGGAGCGTCCCCCTGGGCGGAAGCGTACGTCGAAGGTCTCAACGGTCTCGATGTAGTCGCCTGCGCGGAGGGCGGGCTCTGTGTTGCGACGAGTGAGGGCGGCGGCAACGGCTCCCCAGGGAACGTGATCGTTTCGGCGGACCCGACTGGTGGAGCGCAGGCGTGGATCGAGAGCAATGTCTACGGCGTGCCACTCAAGCCCCCGAATCCGATCCTGCCGCTCGGCGGCGTTGAAATGCCCGGTGTGTCGTGCGTAGCGGAAGGTATGTGCGTCGTAGTCGATGACCACGGCAACGTGATGGTAGGGACTCCGCCGCCGGCCGTGACGCCCGCGAACTCCTCTGCGCCGGTAGCGTCCGGGACACTGGCGCCTGGACAGGCGCTCTCGTGCTCAAACGGGTCCTGGACGGGCTATCCCCCGCCCACCTTCACCTACCAGTGGTTGCGCGATGGCACGCCGATCGGTGGGGCGACCACAAGCGCCTACATGGTGCAAGCAACCGATCAGGGCCACGGTCTGACCTGCCAGGTCACAGCCACCAATAGCGCCGGATCGGAAAGCGCGACGAGCAACACGCTGCAAGTGCCGCCCGCACAGGCGCCTGGCGGTGGCGGTTCGGGTGGTAGCGGTGGCTCTTCCGGCAGTGGCGACAGCCCGGGCGCGCTGACTGGCACTGTGAGCAACGCATTTGTGCTGAACGGCATGAAAAGCGTCGCGGCACGCGGCACGGTCAAGGTCACGCTGACGCTTCCGGGGCCGGGCACGCTCCAGATCGTGGGCAAGGCAAGCGCAGCACAGCTCGCGGGTGTTTCGCGTACAAAGAAAAAACGCAAGACGACGCTCGTGATTGCGCAGCTGCGCCTCACCGTAAGCAAGGCTGGGCGGATCGTCGTAACACTCGTCCCGACGACCAGCGCAAGGACGATCCTTGCCAGGCAAGGCAAGCTCAGGGCGACCGTCACCATCACGTTCACGCCGAAAGGCGACGCGCCCAGGTCGATCATGCGGCTCGTTACCTTCAGGTTGAAGCGACGACGCTGACCGAGGGCTTCGCCATATCTTACGACGGAGCATCGAAGCTGCATCTGCCCGCGCTGGCGATCGTCGCGCTCGGACTACTGCTACCGGGATGCGGGAGTGCCAAGGACACCGCCAAGGCCAACGACGCGCCGGTGCTCGGAGGAGCGGATAAGCAGTCAACATCGTCGAGAGCACCCACACGCTCCGGGGACTTGGCGGTCACGCTGACGGCCACATCGATGCGGGCAAAGACCCACTCGCCGATCGAGTTCAACCTCACCGCGTATGCGCCCCATGCTCCCGGTGCTTTCGGCTATCGGCTCCGCTACGGTGACGGGGCAAGCGCCGCTCAGGAGGCCGTGCCCCTGATCTGTCTCGCCGGCAAGGGTGCGCCAATGCGTCAGGCATGGCGTCTAACCCATCGCTACAAGGCGGCCGGCCGATACCGCGTCTCGGTGAGCGTCTACGTCAACTGCACCAGCGACCACACGACGGCGACGGTCGCGGTGAGCATTACCTGATCCACGCTCGCCCTGTTGCCGTGAGCGGTGGCGGTTGGTCGCACCTGTTGCGCGAGCAGAAGAAGATGTCAGGTCCCCGCCCCTGCGGTGCGTTTGCGGGGACCGCGCTTCTTGGCGGCTGCCGAGTTCCTGGTGGCAGGCGTGTGCTTTTTGGGGCGGAAGGCCGTCGAGAGCAACCGGGCGTCGTCCGCACGGCTCTTGTGGTGTAGGTAGCGCATCGTGGTCTTGATGTCCGCGTGCCCCATCCACGCTTGCACCTGGACGATGCTGGCGACGTTGATCGCGAGCGAACCAAAAGTATGGCGGAGATCGTGAAATCTCAATTGCCGCAATCCGGCAGCCTCGAGCGTGGCGAGGTAGCGCCGGCGCAGGGCGGAGCCGTCAACGTGAGTGCCCTCGCGGCTGACGAACACCAGATCATTTTTGGCGGTGTGCGCGCCGCGGGCGTTTAGGTCGCCGAGCGCACGGGCGATCTCCTCGACCATCGGCACAGCGCGCGACTTGCGCGACTTCGGCTTGCCGGCACGTTTGGCGCTGTAGCCCTCGAAGACGCGGATCGAGGACTGCTCGAAGTCGACGTCTTCCCAGCGCAGCGCCAGCAGTTCGCTGCGCCGCAGGCCGCTGAGCGCGGCTGTCAGGTAGATCGCGGCGTCCCGGCGATCCTCTGCGGCCTGCAGCGCGCGCTCTGCGTCGCTGATTGCCGGGCGGCTGTCGTCACGATGGGCTCCGCGCGTGGCGGCTGCCACGAGGGTGTCGATCTCCTCGGGGGCGTAGAAGTCGAAGCGCGCCGCGTCGTAAGACTCGCGTAGTCGCGCGACCTTTGCGACGGGGTTCGCCGCTAGGCCGTGGTACTGGACGGCGTGCTCGAAGATGGTGTGCATGTGGGTGAGGATCTTGTTGGCCGTGCGCCGGCTGCGCGCGCCGTCCTCGACCAGGCCGTTGCGCCAGCGTTCGATCTGCTCGGGGGTGATCGCCTCGATACGCTGCGAGCCGAACTCTGGCAGTAGGTGCGCGTCGAGCACCGAGCGATAGTCGACCTGGGTGCTCGCCGACCAGTCGCGCTCGAAGCGTCCACGGTCGTACCACTCCTCGGCTACGTCGGAAAAGAGGACGCCGGTACGCTCTTGGCGCAGCTGCCCGCGACGGGCATCGACGAGGATCGCATCGAGCAGCGCCTGGGCATCGCGCTCGCGCAGGAAGCCGGGAGCGGGTGCGCCCTTGTCGGTCCACGCAGGGCCGAGGCGCTTCTCGTGCTGTCCGTGCTGATCGCGCCACTTCGCGCACCAGGTGTTGCGGCGCTTGCCTTCGTACAGCCATACGTGGCCGCTGATCGTGGCGTGGGGATCGAGGACTCGAGATGCCATTCTGGAACCGATGGTCGAAGTCGCTTCGGACGTCGAGAGCGTTGAGAACCATAGCGCGTCCCTCGGACGAATTCCTCCCGAACTTCCTCCCCAAACAGCTCGAATCACCCCGGACTGCCGCCACAAGATGGCCTGAATACAGGTCATAGCTGCCCTACATGGGCTTAGAGCGCCAAAATACGGAACCGAAGGTCGGGAGTTCGAATCTCTCCTGGCGCGTTGCGGAAAAGCCCCGCTCAGGCCGATGGTGCGTGCCTGGGAGTCCAGTAGGGCGGCGACGCGCTCGCGTCCGCCGGCGAGCGCGAGGTAGCGCTCGTAGGAGAGGACGACGGCCTCGGGGTGGCGGTGGGCGCCGATCACGACGGGCTCCGCGGCGGCGCCGGCCTTGCGGAAGCGCTCGAGCAGCGCGGGTAGCTGGGCGCGTGCTTCGCGGGTAGCGAGAATCGAGTTGCAGCTGCCGCTTCTTTTCGTAGTACACTAAATCGTGTGGAGGTTCACGACTCGGCGCGAAAGCACGGCGTCGCTGACGAGGATGTCCTTCACGCCGTCGATCATGCTCTGGTCATCGAAGATGCTGGCGAAGATCCCGACCGTTGGCTCGTCATCGGGCCCGATCGCGTGGGCAACTTCCTCGAGGTGGTCGTCATGATGACTGCCGAGGGCAACCAGCTCGCGATCCATGCCATGCCCATGCGCGCCAGGTTCCGGAGGCTGCTCGAACCATGAGCGAGCCTCGCGTCTACGGCCACACCCGCGCCGGCCGGCCAATCACCGACACGGACGTCGAGGCCCTGGCTGCCGAGGCCGAGGCGGGTTACGACGTCGATGAGCTGATCGCGCGGCGGCCGAAGCGGGGTCGTCCCGCGCTGGGCTCCTCCCCGGCGAGCGTCGAGTCCGTGCGGCTTGATCCCGAGCTGCGACGGGAGCTGATCGACCGTGCGCGAGCCGATGCCACGACGACCTCCGAGGTCATCCGCGAAGCGCTGCGGCGCTTCCTTCGTGCCGCCTGAGTTGGAGCGGGTCGCGCGGATTCAGCTCGGGTTCGAGACGATCCGACGCGCGCAGGAGCGCAGCGCGGCGGCCGGGGTCGATGAGGATGAGGTCATGGCCGAGGCCGTGCGTGACGTGCGAGTCGCGCCGGTCGCGAGCTACGCGGCCAGCGGCCTAAAGAGACCCTGATGGAGCGATCCAGCGGCTCTCGAAATCGAGCACCTTGCTGAGCGTGTCGAAGTCGCCGTCGTAGTGCAGGACGCCCCAGTTCTTGTGCGTGGCCGACGCCGCGATCAAGGCGTCTTGGAACGGGAGCCGATGATGATTCGTCGCTGAAAGCTTGTGCAGAGCGGCGCGGGCGGAGCGGACAATCCCTTGCGTCAGGGGCACCTGTCGCAAGGCGTCGAGCTGTTCTTCAAGAGCCTCGAAGTCGGCCTGGTTCTGCGCGGTGTAGAGAACCTCAAAGGCGACGACCGGCGAGACGGCTATCCGGTCGTTCCGAAGTATCGCCGTCCAGTCAAAGGCGATCTGCGGATGCTCCGTGTGGCTCCAGATTGACGTATCGAAGAGATAGACACGCCCGTCGTCTGGCAACGTCACGAATCCGGACGCTTGCCCCACGCATCGTCATGCAGTGTGGCCACGACCTCGGGGCTGAGCCCTTTGTCTTTCGTGGTCCGCTGGATCAGGCGCTCGATCTGCGCGCGACGAGCCTTCGACCTGATCGGCCCTACGCCATTCTGTGCCGAACTGCGAGACCGCGTGCGCTGACCTGTAGGGACGGCACGACGTGTGCTCGACTGCTGATCCATCAGACTGCCTCCTGCACGGTTGGGATCACTCCATGATAACGCGGTCATCGGCTGGGTGAGCACCTATTCGCTGCGTTCGGCTGCTTCTTTGGCGTCCAGCCGTTTCTTGATTTCGTCGACAGATGGGCCATCCGGCCGGTACTCTTTGGAGACGAATGTCTGACCTTCCTGCCACACCGTCTGCCGATGCGCTGGGGCTTGCGGCCCAGGGCTACGAGGAGTTCCTTGAGGACATTAAGGGCCGTATCCGCAGCGCGCAGGCGCGGGCCGCGAGGGCGATCAGCGCCGAGCTGATCGGCGTGTACTGGCAGATTGGTCGAGAGATTGTGCGCCGCCAGGCCGAGGAGGAGCCGCGGGCGTGGCGGTCCGAAGGTCATCGAGCGGCTGTCGGCCGACCTGCGAGCGGCCTTCCCAGGTGCGCGGGGCTACTCCGTGAGCAGCCTGCGGTACATGCGCGCTTTCGCCGCTGGATCACGGCGAGGACGATTCCGGCGACGACGTCGTGGCGCAGCCACGCACGCCGGTAGTTGCGGATCGTGCCCAACCCCGGCAGCCAACGCTCCATCAGACCGACCTCGCGCTGGCTCACCGGCCAGTGTCTCCTCCGGCGTGCCGGGTCAGGCCGGGTGGGCGCCCCCGCGCCGAGCGCCGCATCAGGGCGCGGCCCAGGCGCCCGATCCGCCCGCTCATCGGCGCACCGCTCGCTCCGGGCGCTCGAGCGCCCGCTCCTCGACGCAGGCGGCGACGAGGAGCGCCCACCCGGTCCCCAGCAGGACGCCGGCGATCACGTCGCTGGGATAGTGCACGCCGAGATAGACCCGCGAGCAGGCGACGCCGAACACGATCAGCGCCGCGAGCGCCGCCGCCCAGCGAACGCGACCACGCGGCATCCCCGCGGCTCGTATAGCCAACACCGACGAGAACCAGAACGCGCTCGCCTGCGTCGAATGTCCGGACGGAAAGCTGGCGCCGCTGACAGCCTGCAGATGCTCCACGGGCGGGCGCGGACGCCCAACGAGGACCTTGACGAGATCCGAGATCAGGATCGCGCCCGCCAGGCTCACCGCCACGGCCGCCGCCTCCCGGGGCAAACCTGCGCGCACGAGCAGGATGCACCAGACCAGCGCCAGGGGAATGAGCACCCATACGCTCCCGGCCCAGGTGACCGTTCGGGCCACCGCGGTGAGAGCTGCCGTGCGGCCTTCGGCGAGCGCGCGCACTGCTTGCCCGTCACCGGACCCGACGATCGAGCTCCAAAGCGCGCCCGCCCCCCAGCCGACCAGGACGAAGGCCACCAGACCGAGCGCCAGGCATGTGGCGCTGCGTCTCACCGGCCGGCGGCCACCCGGAGCAGCGCGCCCAGGCTCTCACCCGTGAGCGCGACGGAGCGCGCGGCGGGCGCGAGGCCGGCCTGACGCGGGAGGAGCACGCGCAGGGCGCCGGGCAACACGGAGAACCGCAGCGGGGGATCCAGCAACAGCGCCTCTCCGTCCAGGCCGGTCTCGACCGGTCCACCAGAGCGGACCTCGAACTCTCCTGTCGCCCACGACATCAGCCCCGGGAAGCGACCGGCCTGCCCGACAAGCTCCAGGCCCACGAACTGGGACACCTCCGCCGCGCCGCGGATCCGGGCGGCGACGACGCCGAGCATGCCGCTGTCGATGCGCTCCCGCGTGCCGGCACCGCCCAGGTGGGTGAGCTGGTAAGGGTTGTTCGACACCAGCACGAGGGCCGCATCGCTGCAGGTCTGGCCGTCTGGCGCGGTGAACTCGAGGTCGATCGGCTCGGCGCCCGGACCGAGCATGTCGGGCAGCAGCTCTGTCCACGTGGCGAGCTTGGCGTCGCGGTAGGCCTCCGACTGGACCACCTTCGCGTAGACGCCGAGCGAGGCGTTGTTCACGAACACGCGGTCGTTGACCCGGGCGAGGTCGATCCGGCGCTCGACGCCGTCGATGAAAGCGTCCATGGCGCCGATGACATCGTCGCGGTCAAGGCCCAGGTCGAGCGCGAAGTGGTTGCGGGTGCCCGCCGGTATGCAGACGTGTGCGACGTCGCGCCGGGCAGCCACCGTAGCCACGAGCGCCTGGGAGCCATCGCCCCCGGCCATCCCGATGATCTTCGCGCCGCGGGCGACCGCGTCCTCCGCCAGCTGGAGTAGGTCCTCGCCGCGTTCCAGGACGATCGGCTCGACGTTCCGGCGCCGCGCCTCGCCTGCAAGGTCGAAGCGCTCGGCCTTGCCGCCGCCGGACTTCAGGTTGATGATCAGCGCCGCCTGGCCCGCCGCGCGGCTCGTCCCGCCGCCGGCCGCAGCCGGCCGGCTCGGGTTGGGGCCGGTCCTGCCGAGCGCGTAGCGCGCGCTCAGGCCGAACAGGGCCAGCAGGGCGAGCAGCGCGAGCAGCACGAGCAGCCCGTGCCAGTTTGCGATCAGCAGCGCCACGAGGCCCGCCGTGGCGAGCACGGCGAGAACGGCGCCGCCGGCGCGCCACTGCCCGCGCCGCGTCAAGGCGTACCAACTGGCCGCCGAGGTGAATAGCACGAGCCCGAGAGCCGCGGCGGCAAGCGCGAGATCGCCCGCGAGCGCGACGATCGCCACCAGGGCCATTGCGGCCGGTGCCAGCAGCGCCACGAGCGCCGCGGTGCGCGACCGCCAGGACACTTGCGGGGTCGCGCCGCCGGCTGGGGTCTCGGGTCCGGGGTTCACGCTCAGCCCGTCCCTGGCGAGAGCGCAGCCCCGGGCGCTGGTTGTCGCTTCATGATCGCGCCGCCTCGCGGTGGCGTGCCAGCAGCTTGCCGCCCTCCCACAGCGCGAACAGCAGCACCGCGCCCGCCAGCGCCAGGCCGAACTGCCCCGCGTTGAGGGGCACCGTGCCGAGGAGCCTGTTCATGGCATCCGTCTGCGTCGCGAGGACCGCGAGCGCGAGCTCCCCGGCGGCGGTCAGGTTCATCGCCCGGTTGTCGAAGGTCGCGCTCTGCA
Organism: uncultured Solirubrobacterales bacterium; assembly: GCA_963715925.1. Taxonomy (GTDB): domain Bacteria; phylum Actinomycetota; class Thermoleophilia; order Solirubrobacterales; family Solirubrobacteraceae; genus Palsa-744. Next base: position 2,219,441 of record OY970282.1, read on the forward strand.
GCGCGGTGAGGGAGACGGCGCGACTCTGGTAGGCGGCGACGATGATCATCAGCGCGAACGCCGTGAGCCCCATCGAGGAGCCGATCGCCGTGCTGGCGTAGTGCGCCTTGCCGAGGTGGATCAGCGCGTCGAGCACCGCTGCCATGTAGAGCCCGACCAGGCCGGCCGTCAGCTTCAGGCTGGGTGTCGCGATCGACTCCTCGCTCGGGCGGGGGTGGCGCGCCATCAGGCCCGGGGTGGCCAGGTCGAGCCCGAGGGCCACGCCGAATGGCGCGCTGACGAGGAAGTGGATCCACAGGACCTGCGGCGAGCTGAACGGCTCGCCCCCGGCGATGTTCAGGAGCGTGGCGCCGAGGAAGGTCAGTACGAACGCGACGAGGGTGACCATCACGAACCGCACGTACTTCATGAGGTTGTCGTAGAGCTGGCGACCCTGCTCCACGGCCGCCACGATCGTCGCGAAGTTGTCGTCGGAGAGGATCATCCGGCCGGCGCTCTTGGCGACCTCTGTCCCGCTGCCCATCGCGATCCCGATGTGGGCGGCCTTGATCGCCGGTGCGTCGTTCACGCCGTCCCCGGTCATCGCGACCACCTCGCCCCGTTGCTTGAGGGTGTCGACGAGCATCACCTTGTGCTCGGGGGCGACGCGGCCGACCACGCCGATCTTCTCGATCCGCGCGAGGCGCTCCTGCTCGTCGAGCGCGGCGAACTCGGATCCGAGCATGGCCTCGCCCTCGATTCCCAGCTGCTTGGCGATCGCCGCGCCGGTGACGACGTCGTCACCGGTCACCATCCGCACGCGGATGTGTGCGCTCTGGGCATCGGACACCGCCTGGCCGGACTCCTTACGGGGAGGGTCGACCATGCCGACCAGGCTTGTCAGCTCCAGGCCCTCGACGTAGGCCAGCAGGTCCCCCTCGGGGTCGAAGGAGCCGACATCGATGTCGCGAAAGCCCGCGGCCATGACCCGCAGCCCCCGCTCGCCCATGCGCGTGATGTTGGCCTGCGCCCGGCCGCTGAGGTCCGCGTCCCAGGGAATGCTGGCGCCGGCCGAGAGGGCGCTCGCCGCGTGGTCCATGACCGCCGGCGCGGCGCCCTTGACGAAGCAGCGCACGGTCTGCTGCGCGCCCGGCCCGTCTCCCGCCGGGCAGAAAACCGCCATCAGCTTGTAGGTGGGGTCGAACGGGAGGGTGGCCAGGCGCGGGTAGCGCGCCCGCGTGGCCTCGATGTCCAGGCCGGCCTTGTGGCCGAGGACGAGCAGCGCCGACTCGGTCGGGTCGCCCACGAGCTTACCCTCGGCCAGCTCCGCGTCGTTCGCGACGATGTAAGGCAGGACCGCGTCCTCGATCGTGTCCGTGGACCCGGCGGCGTGCCGGACCCGGCCCTCGAGCTCGTAGCCGCTCCCGGAGATGGAGTACCGGTCCGTCGGATCGACCACCTCGACGGCCGTCATCTGGTTCATCGTCAGGGTGCCCGTCTTGTCCGAGTTGATCGCCGAGGTCGATCCCAGCGTCTCCACCGACGTGAGGTCGGTGACGATCGCGCCGCGCTGCGCGAGGTCGGTGGCCCCGAGCGAGAGGACGACCTGCAGGACGGTCGGCATCGCCTCGGGAATGGCTGCCACGGCGAGCGCGACAGCGCTCACGAACAGCGCGCTCGAGGACCGGCCCCGCTGCGCCCCGAGCACGAACATCGTGATCATCGTGAAGCCCGCCGCCCCAGCGATCCACAGCGTGAGGGTGTTCAGCTGCCTGGTGAGGGGCGTCTGCTCGCGGGCCGTGGCCGAGAGCATCCCGGCGATCTTGCCCACCTCGGTGCCGGCGCCGGTGGCCGTGACGACGATCTCCCCGCTGCCATGCGTGACAGGCGTGTGCATGAACGCCATGTCGCTCTGCTCGCCGGGAGCGAGATCCACGCCGGCGGGCGCCGGGACCTCCTTGGCCGCGGGTGTGCTCTCGCCCGTCAGCGCCGACTCGTCGATCTGCAACGAGCTGGCCCGCACGATCCGGCCGTCCGCGGGCACCTCGTCGCCCGCGGCGATCAGCACCGTGTCGCCCACCACGACCTCCTCGGCCGCCAGCTCCCGCTCGACACCGTCGCGGCGGACCCGGGCGGTCGTCTTGACCATCGACTTCAGGGCGTTCATCGCGCTCTCGGCCTTGCCCTCCTGGCGCAGGCCGACCGTCGCGTTCAGAACCGTGATCGCCACCAGCATCACCGCCGTGCTCCACTGCTGGACCGCCAGCGAGACGACCGCCGCCGCGAGCAGGATCAGCTGCATGTAGGTACGGAACTGGGCGAGGAAGCGCCGCCAGCCGGGAGGCGGCCGCTCGGCGGGCAACGCGTTCGGACCATGGTCGCTCAGCAGCTCGGCCGCCCGCTGCCCCGACAGCCCGACCGTCGGATCGACACCGAGGCGGCCGGTCACCTCCTCGCCGCTGAGGCTGTACCAGCGCTCCTTGCCGGACGCCCGCTCGACGCTGCCGACTACGGCCACCTCACTTCATCTCACCTCCCTGCTGTCGTCCGGGTGCCTGATGCGGATGCCGGGGCCCGCCTGCGCGGCCCGACTCCCCGTCGCCCGCAGCCGCGCCGGCGACGCGGCTGCCGTTGCGCTTCTCGTTGGGGTCCGGAGCGGCTCCCTTCGGCGCTTCGGCTACGAGCTGCTTCTTGACCGCCTGGAGCGCCCTGCTCTGCGGAGGGTTCACCTCGGGGTAGTGGGGATCGATCTCCATCAGCGCGCTTGCCAGAACGCATGCCGTCGCGATGCGGGCGAACCACTTGCGGTCGGCGGGAACCACATGCCACGGCGCCCACTCGGTGCTCGTGTGCGAGAGCATCTCCGAGAGCGCGTGCTGGTAGTCCTCCCACAGCGCCCGCTCGGTGACGTCAGCAGACGAGAACTTCCAGTTGTGATCGGGCAGGTCGATCCTGCGCAACAGGCGCGAGCGCTGCTCCTCCTTCGACAGGTTGAGGACCAGCTTGACGATCCGGAAGCCATTGTCGGTCAGGTAGCGCTCCCAGTCGTTGATCTCGCGATAGCGCCGCCTCCACACACCCCCCTTCCTGGCCTTGGCGGGGAGCTTCTGCCGATCGAGGTTCTCGGGGTGGACACGGACCGCGAGCACCTCCTCGTAGTGGGAGCGGTTGAAGATGCCGATCTCTCCCCGCGCCGGCAGGCGCTGAGCGTAGCGCCATAGATAGTCGTGGTCGAGCTCCTCGGCTGAGGGCACCTTGAAGCTGTGCACCGCCACCCCCTGCGGGTTGACCCCGCTCATAACGTGACGGATCGTGCCGTCCTTGCCGGCGGTATCCAGCGCCTGGAGCACAACGAGCACACCCCAGCTGTCCTGTGCCGCCAACCGAGCCTGGTACTCGCTCAGCAACGCCACGCCCTCCTCCAGCAGCTCGACACCCTGCTTCTTCTTATGCAGTCCCCCCCTGAAGGCGGGATCGAAGTCCTTCGCGAGCCTCACCTTGCGGCCCGGCGCCACACGGAAAGGCTCGATGAACTCCGCGAGGCGCGCCCGGCGCCGGTCGCCCAGCTGGTCAGCCATCTACCCAGCATACGCACGCGACCGCCGCTGCCGGGCCAGGACTGCCGTGATCTGCCGCCGCGTCATAGGATGACGCTCGAGTGAGCCACGTAGACAGCGACCAACCGTCGTCGAACGGCATAAGGCCGGGATATCGCCGCTGGCTGCGAGACATAGAGAACGTCGACGCCGCTATCTACTCTGCGATCGCCGCCACGCCTACGCCGTCGCTCGATAGGGCAATGAGCAGACTCTCCAACGCGGCCAACTACTCGCGGCTGTCGCTCGCCTCGGCTGCAGCTCTCGCCCTCGCCGGCGGACCGACAGGACGTCGCGCGGCCACCTTCGGGCTCGCCTCCGTCGGACTCACGGCCACCGTCGTCAACATCGCGGTCAAGCCGCTCAGCGGACGCCTGCGCCCCGATCGCGCAGCCGAACACGTCCCGCTCGAACGCCAGGTACGCATGCCGACCTCTACATCGTTCCCCTCCGGTCACGCCGCGGCGGCCTTCGCATTCGCAACCGGGGTCGGCCACCTCATGCCACAAGCTGCCGTCCCGCTGCGCGCGCTGGCCGCTCTCGTGGCCTACTCCAGAGTGCACACCGGCGTCCACTATCCCGGCGACGTCGTCGTCGGATCGCTCATCGGCACCACGCTCGCACAGATCACTACACATGCGCTGGACCGCCATCAACGACGACGCTAGTGTGTGGGGGTGGGGAGCGCTACGGTGTTTGTTTCAGGCGACGTCGGGACGGCTCGATGACGATAGGCAGAAGATGGGTTGCGCTCGTGCTTGCGGTCGGCGGGATCGCGGCGTCCGCGCCGGCCGAGGCCGCGGCGGACGCCCCCGCCCCTCAGGTGCGAGCGGTCTACCGCAAGGTGCTCACTGCCGAGTACTTCGGACCAGCGAGCGCGGTGTGTTCCCGCCTCACCGCCACGGGGGTGCGCTCCTTCACCGCCGGCCGCGAAACCTGCACACAAGCGTTCGATGAGCAGCAGCACGTGCTCAAGCACAAGACGCCCGGCGACGACGATTCCGGCTACAGCGCGAGCGGCTGGCGGCAGCTCGTGAGCAGCTTCATGGTGCACCTGACAGTGACGATCACCGGATCGAGAGCGACCGCGACCGCACAGTACGGGCTCGGCGCGGCGCAGCTCGTGAGGGTCGACGGGCATTGGCTATTCGACCTCTGTCCGTCGGTCCAGTCATGAGCTCGGCCGGTGGCCCGGCGCATTGGGGCTGGCGAGTTCTTCGCCCAGGCAGATGTTCTGGTCGACGCCAGGAAGGTACGGTTCATCTGCAGGACGGTGGGTTCAGCGAATTGGAATAGACGCGCTCTGGCGTACAGCTGAGGACTGGGCCGGACCTCTGGCTCGAGGCGCCGATCAGCGGGGCTCGTCCGACTCGCCAAAGCTCTCAACCAGCCGGAAGAGCCGCACGTGGGAGCGCGCGATCGCTCTAAGTTCGCGCAGCAGGCTGTGAGCCTCAGGCGAATCCGTGAGTTCTTGGCGCTCCTTGATCGTTCGCATGCGCACTACCACCATCATCGCGTCGCCATTGGGGCTTTCGTAAAGCTGGGCAGACACGAAACCTCGGCGGCCGACGATCACGTTTCGCACTCCGTCGGAGATCCCTCGGGCTAGCTCAACCTGCTGCGACGGGTCGACCGTCCAGACGTCGATCAGGATCGGGGATTGCATTGGGCGCATTGAGTCTAGATCGTTCGTAAGCCGCCGGGTGGCGTACGGCCCTCCGGACGATCAGCGGACAGCCGACAGACAGACCTCGACGCTGATGAAGACGCCTTCGTTCAGCCAGTCGAGCTCGGGGGCGGCGTAGCGCGCTACTCTCGCTGGCGGCTGGACCCCGAAGAGACGTGTCTGCGCCCTCACCGTAACCGAGTTCAACCCCCACCACGGATCCCCGGACGGAAGCACCACCAAGCGCCTCCTCGAGGTCCTGGTCGACTCACTCAGTCACGGCGGTTAGCGCGCGTCGGAGGCGACCCGGCCGTCGCGCAGCGGAATGCGCCGCCATGTGCGCCGTGACAACGCCGACGAGTGGACGGTACCGTTTGGCGCGTGCTCGGCCTGCCTTCCCCTGTTACTGCGTGCCTGTTCGACCTGGATGGCGTGCTGACGCAAACAGCCAAGGTGCACGCCGCCGCCTGGAAGCAGATGTTCGACAGCTACCTGCGCCGACGAGCCGACCAGAGGAGCGAAGCATTCGTCCCGTTCGATCAGGATCGCGATTACGACGAATACGTTGACGGCAAGCCCCGCGACGATGGCGTGCGCTCATTCCTGTCCTCGCGCGGCATTGAGCTACCCGAGGGCGGGGAGGGCGGGCTCCCTAACAAGCCGGGTGTGGACACGATCCATGGCCTTGGCGACCTCAAGAACGAGCTCGTGCTCAAGCTCATTCGTGGGCGTGGCGTCCAACCCTACGAGGGCTCGGTTCGCTACGTGAAAGCCGCCCGAGCCGCCAAGTTACGCTGCGCCGTAGTCTCATCAAGCACCAACTGCCGCGACGTCCTCGCCGCGGCGGGCATCGAGGGTCTGTTCGAAGAGATCGTCGACGGCCTCGTCGCCGAGCGTGAGCACCTCCGGGGCAAGCCTGCGCCGGATACGTTTCTAGCCGGTGCGCGGGCCTTGGGCGTCGAGCCAGCCCAGGCGGCCGTGTTCGAGGACGCGCTCGCCGGTGTCGAGGCTGGCCGCGCGGGGCACTTCGGCTTTGTGGTGGGCGTCGACCGGGTCGGTCAGGCGGCCGCCTTGCGGACTCACGGCGCCGCTGTCGTCGTGGCCGATCTGGCCGAGCTGCTCGAGGCGTCATGATTCAGAATGCGGGTTTCCGCGTGGAGTCCTGGGCTGTGCGCGAGGCCGAGCTCGACCTCGACAAGCTCGCGCAGACGGAGTCGGTGTTCGCACTGGCCAACGGCCACATCGGCCTCCGCGGCAACCTCGACGAGGGCGAGCCATTTGGCTTGCCCGGCACTTACCTCGCCGGCTTCTACGAGGTGCGACCGCTGCCCTACGCCGAGCCGGCCTACGGCGATCCGGAGGCCGGCCAGACGATCATCAACGTGACCAACGGCAAGATCATGCGCCTACTCGTCGACGATGAGCCGCTCGACATCCGCTACGGCGAGCTGCGCAGCCACGAACGGGTGCTCGATCTCCGCGCAGGGGTGCTGCGCCGTACGCTCCAGTGGCGGTCTCCCGCTGGACGTTCTGTGCGGATCGCCTCGACGCGCCTGGTCTCGTTCGCCCAGCGGGCGGTCGCGGCGATCCTCTACGAGGTCGAGGCGCTCGACGGCAAGACACCGGTGGTCGTGCAGTCCGAGCTCGTCGCCAACGAGCTGCTGCCGGGCGCCGAGAGCGATCCCCGCGCCGCGGCCGCGCTGGCGGCACCGCTGCACTCTGAGCAGTTCGGCGAGCGCGACACCCGTGTGATCCTCGAGCACTCGACCCGCGTGAGCGGGCTGACGATGGCCGCCGCGATGGATCACACCATCGATGGGCCACCGGGCACCACGACGACCGCGGAGAGCTTCGCGGACCTCGGTCGGCTGCTCGTGACCGCGGACGTGGCACCCGGAGAACCCCTTCGCATAGTCAAGTTCTTGGCGTACGGGTGGTCCAGTCAGCGCTCTCCACCGGCGATCATCGACCAGGCCGCGGCAGCCCTGGCGCAGGCCCGACATCACGGCTGGGACGGTTTGCTCGCCCAGCAGCGCGCATACCTCGAGGACTTCTGGGATCGCGCGGACGTCGAGATCGAGGGCGACACCGAGCTGCAGCTGGCCGTTCGCTTCGGACTCTTCCACACCCTCCAAGCCGGCGCGAGGACTGAGCAGCGGGCGATCGCCGCCAAGGGCTTGACTGGGCCGGGCTACGACGGACATGCCTTCTGGGACACGGAGACATTCGTCCTGCCCGTGCTGACCTACACGGTTCCACACGCGGCCCGCGACGCCCTGCGATGGCGCCATGTCACCCTCGAGCTCGCGAAGGAGCGAGCGACCTCGCTCGGGCTTGCGGGCGCCGCGTTTCCGTGGCGGACGATCCGCGGACAGGAGTGTTCGGGCTACTGGCCCGCGGGCACCGCGGCCTTCCACATCAATGCCGACATCGCCGATGCCGTTGTCCGCTATCAGGCGGCGAGCGACGATGGCGAGTTCGCGAGCGTCGAGGGCCTCGAGCTGCTCGTGGAGACGGCGCGATTGTGGCGCTCGTTGGGACACCACGACGCTGCTGGGCGCTTCCGCATCGACGGCGTAACCGGACCCGACGAGTACAGCGCGATCGCCGACAACAACGTCTACACGAACCTGATGGCAGAGCGCAACCTGCGGGAGGCTTTCAAAGCCGCAGGACGCCACCCCCAACGCGCCGCCGAGCTCGGCGTCGACGAGGAGGAGGCCGCCAGTTGGCGCGATGCCGCGCAGGCGATGTTCATCCCCTACGACGAGGAGCTCGGAGTGCACCCGCAAGCCGAGTCGTTCACCGAGCACGAGCCATGGGACTTCGAGGCCACCGCCCCCGAGCAGTATCCACTGCTGCTGCACTTCCCCTACTTCGACCTCTATCGCAAGCAGGTCGTCAAGCAGGCCGATCTCGTGCTCGCGCTGCAGCTTCGCGGCGACGCCTTCAGCGACGAGCAGAAGGCGCGAGACTTCGACTACTACGAGCGGCTGACAGTGCGAGACTCCTCGCTGTCAGCGTGCACGCAGGCCGTCCTCGCCGCCGAGGTTGGCCACCTCGAGCTGGCCTACGACTATCTCTGTGAGGCCGCGCTGATCGATCTCGACGACCTTCAGCACAACACCCGTGACGGGCTCCACATCGCATCGCTGGCCGGGACATGGATCGCCGCCGTAGCGGGCTTTGGCGGGATGCGCGACCACGACGGGATCCTGAGCTTCGCCCCGCGCCTGCCCCAGGCACTCACCCGGCTTACCTTCCGCCTATGCGTGCGTGGGCAAAGGCTGCTAGTGGAGGTCGGACACAAGCAGGCGACCTACTCCCTGTTGCAAGGCTCCTCCCTTGAGATCCTCCATCACGGCAAGCAGGCGACCGTCCACGCGGAGCGGGCGCTGACCCGCCGGATCCCTCCGGCACCCGCGCGGGAGAACCCCAGCCACCCCCCCGGACGGGCACCACAGCGGCGACGCCCTGCGAAATGAGGTTCCCGTTTACAACCCCGAACTCAACCGTCAGGGTTCGACGGTGTAGGAGAATTCAAGCGGCCCCTTTTCGCAGGAGAAGACCGAACCGGAGTCTCCCCCTTCTGTGCCGCACCGGAAGCCGGACTGGATGAAGCGCCCGCCCTCAGGCACGTACTGCGCTACGGGCGCTTCGGCGATCAGATGGCTCGCGCTCTCGCAAGACATCGCATTCACGATGACGCTGGTCGCTGTCCCGGCACCATCTTTGATCCCGACATCAGGGCAGGAGACCAGCTTGGGGATGCCAACGATTTCTCCCGTGCAGGCGTTGATGTAGCGATGCGGGTTGAACAGCTGTCCGTACTTCGGGAAATACCACTCAACCGCGTTGTAGGAGCGGTATCTATGACAGCTGCCGAGGTGAAAGGCGACAACACGCGCCCCCGAGGTGAAGCCGTTGGCTGCTACGGCAGTCCCGGGCCAGTCATACTCCGCTTCGCCGTAGCCGACGGCTTGGCTGCTGCCCCATCCGGACCAGTGGATGTGTCTCACGAACCCCGTGGGATCCCCGCCAAGGGAGATCGCCTTCGGACTGACATGCCCAAAGCCGGCCAGCCCAGGATGGTATTCCCTACCGAGCCGCGGCGCAGGTCCCGCGGCAGCACGAGCGCCAGCTTGGGGTGAATAAGCATTGAAACCTAGTGCGCATGCCGGAACGGCGAGCAGCACAGCCACCGTTGCGACCCATGCTACGCGCGCATTGCCACGCCACCCCCTCATCTCGACCTCGCTTGATCACGCCGGCGTCCAAGAGTCACGAGTCCAGGCGTGTCGTCCGTCATCAGCGGAAGACTATCTCACGTTTCATGGGCGCCCGATCCTCGTGCGGCTGAGCCAGGACTCCTGCGAAGGCTCGAGCCCGGTCACGCTTGCAAGCGGGCGCACGTGGAGTGACTCGGCGTGACGTGCAAGGCCAGCCACAAGCCCTACGGCTGGACGATCGTCCAGCCGAGGTTGCACAGCTTGAGTCTCCGGCCCGCTCAGCCGACGTGCGCCACATGGTCGGTACGGGCCAGGCGTCCCGACACCTCGAAGCTCTCACCCGGCTCGCGGCGGGTACGGCCTCTGGGCGCGGAGGGGGCGGCGCGCGGGGCCGCTACGCAGGCACGGGGCACCACGCTGGAGGTTCCCACGCGGGGAGCCCTGGAGGTCCCCACTCGGGGAGCCATGCCGAGCGACACGACACGCACGGCAAGGGGCACGCCCACCATAAGAAGCACCGCAAGCATCACCGCAAGCACCGCCACCACAAGCACCACCGCCACCTCGGCACCGCCGGGGTGGCGCTGCCCACCGCCCCCGTCTCGCCTCCGCCGCCCTCGAACGCGCCGGTCCCGGCCGCTCCCGCGACCCTCACGCAGGCGAACGCCAACCGCCTGCTGTGGCGTGCCGGCTTCGGGCCCACCCCCGGGCAGGCCGCGGCGCTCGCTGGGCAGCCCGTCCAGCAGGTGGTGTACGGCCTCACCCGCCCCTCCGGCCCCGCCGTCCTGACCGGCTCCGCGCCGGTCGATGAACAAGGTGAACCGCTCGACCCTGTCGACGCCTGGGGGCAGGACCACTGCTGGTGGCTCGACCGCATGGTCCGCTCCGACCAGCAGCTCGTGGAGCGCATGACCTTCATCTGGCACGACTGGTTTGCCAACTCCAACGAAAAGGTCGACTCCCAACAGCTGATGCTCGACCAGAACGGCCTCTTCCGCGAAATGTGCCTTGGCAACTTCCGCGACCTGTTCCTAGCCGTCACCGCCAACCCCGCGATGTTGGTGTTCCTCGACGGCATCTACAACGAAGCGGGCAACTCCAACGAGAACTACGCGCGCGAGATGATGGAGCTGTTCTCGCTCGGGGCCGACCGCGGCGCCTACACCGAGGACGACGTGCGCGAAATGGGCCGCGTGCTGACCGGCTTCACCGCGGAATCGTCTGAATTGGGACTCCACAACTTCCGCTTCGACCCCGCGCGCCACGACGAAACCGACAAGACCGTGTTCGGGCAAACCGGCACCTGGAACTGGGAAGACGCCGTGCGCCTCTGCGTCGAACACCCGCTGCACGCCTCGTTCTTCGTCACCAAGCTGTGGGGCTACTTCGTCCCCTCCCCGCCCGACGAAGCCACGCTCGCCTCGCTGCAGGGCCTCTACCTCGCGAGCGGCTTTGGCATTCGCCCCGTCGTCGAGGCGATCCTCCAGCACCCCGACTTCTATGAAGGCCCCGAGCTCGTCACGCCCCCCGTCGTCTACAACGCCGGCCTGCTGCGCGCGATCGGGCGTCCGATCGACACCACCGCCTGGACGTGGCTGGACTCCGCGGCGGGGCAGCAGCTGTTCTACCCCCCCAACGTCTCCGGCTGGGACTTCTCGCGCTGGCTGGACACCTCGACCGCCAAGGCCCGCTGGGAAATCGCCTCCTACGTGACCGCCAAGACCTATCCCAACCCCTGGCCTGCCGAAGGGGAACCCGCGTACGACCCGACCGAGGACCCCGCCACCGCGCTCGCGCGCGCCCTCGCCTACTGGGCCGACCCCCCGCTGTCTGGCGAATCGCAGCAGTGCATCGCGGCCTTCGCCGAATCGTGCCTGAACGGCCAGCTCACCGCCGAATGGGAGCAGAGCCCCTACCGCGCGCTGCGCCAGAACGCGCTGCGGATGCTGATCGCTACCGCCCCCGACATGCAGGTGAGCTGATGCCCGGCCCCAGACATGCAGGTGAGCTGATGCCCGGCGGATGCTCCTGCAACGACTTCAACCGCGCCCACCTGCTGCGCCGCGGCGCCGCCGTCGCCGGTCGCGGGCTGCCCTCGATTGAGCCCGGGATGCCGCTGCCCGCCGGCACCGGGATGGACCGGCGCGCTTTCCTGCTGCGCTCCGTCGGCGCCGCGTTCTCCGTTTACGGCGCCTCGATGCTCTCCCCCCGCCACTTCGAAGCGGGCATCGCCCGGGCAGCCGCCGCCACCCCCAACCAGCCGGTGCTGGTCTCGATCTTCATGGAAGGCGGGTGGGACGCCCTGTCGGTGCTCGCTCCCGTCAAGGAAGCCCTCTACCACGAACTGCGCCCCACGATCGGCCTCGCCGAAGGGGCGGGGCAACCCTTCACCGAGGACCCCACGCTGATGTGGCATCCCTCCGCCGGCGGCCTCGCCGAACTGCACGGCGAGGGCAAGGTCACCGTGTTCCCCGCCGTCGGCTACGACCCCCCCGACGAGAGCCACTTCACCAGCCGCCACTACTGGGAGGTCGGCCAGCTCGACACCAACACCCGCACCGGCTGGATGGGGCGCTTCCTGGACGCCACCGGCGAACCCGGCAACCCGCTGCAGGGGCTCTCGCTCGACTACTCCCTCGCCCCGGCGCTCGCCACCGACAAGGTGCCGGTCGCCGCCGTCTCCTCTCCCGCGGGCTTCAACATGTGGGCGTACGGCCTCGACGAACCGCTCACCGCCCCCGCCCTGGAGACCTACGGCGCGCTCGGGGCGCTCGGCGCCCCCTCCCCCGCCTACGCCGAAGCGCGTGGGGCCTCGCTGGACACCTCGATCGTGCTCAACCAAATGGCTCCGTTCGTCGGCCCCGAAGGCAAGCCCACCTACACCTCACCCGTCACCTACCCCACCGCCGGCGGGGAATTCCCCGAACGGCTCGCCGCGCTCGCCGCGATGCTCCACGCCGGACTGCCGATCAGGTGCGTCTCGCTGAACGCCGTCGGCGGCTACGACACCCACTCCAACGAGGCCACCACGCTCGCCACCAACCTCGGCCAAACCGTCGAATCGGTGCTCGCCTTCCAGCGCGACCTCGAAGCCCGCGGCCTGGCCGACCGCGTGTTGGTCCAGCTGTGGTCGGAGTTCGGCCGCCACCCCCGCGAAAACGGGTTCGGCACCGACCACGGCGCCGGCGGCCTCGCCTTCCTGATCGGCACCCGGGCGTCGGGCACGATGGTCGGCGAATACCCCGGCTTGGCGACACTCGACGAAAACGAAAACCTCCGCAACACCTCTGACTTCCGTTCGATGTACTGCTCGCTGCTGGAGCAGTGGTTCGACACCGAAGCCGCCGTCGCGATCCCCGAAGCCGCGAGCTTCGCGCGCCCGGTGCTGTTGAAGTGATGAGCCCCCGCGCGCGGGCCTGGGCGGTGGCGATCTGCGCGCTCTGCCTCGCTGCCGGCGCCCTCGCCGCGGTCGCGCTCGCCGCGCCCGCCCGCCGCGCCTGCCGGGCCTCGCATCGATCCCGCTGCTCCACGCACGCCTGTCGCTCCGCGCGCGCCCACCGCTGCCCCCCCGCGCGTCGTATTGCTCGCCAGCCATCCCGCCGCGAAAGCGAGCAACGAACGCCCGCCCCCCCGGCCGGCTCTGCCGGGCCGGCCCATCCCAACTCCTCCACTCCCTCCGGCACCCCCCCGCCATCGACCCCCGCCGCGCCCGCGGAAGGCAGCTCCCCCGCCCCCGGCGAACCGGCCGGCGAAGCGCCCGCGACGAGCCCTGCCGGCCCGCCGGCGCCCGCGCGCGTGCAGGTGATCGCCAAGGAGTACAGCTTCACTCTCTCCCGTCCGGAAGTGCCCGCCGGGGAAGTCGTTGTCGAGCTCGTCAACCGCGGCGAAGACACCCACAACCTGCACCTCCTCGAACCTGCCGCGGGCTCCGAACCCGGCGCCCTCCCCAACACCACCCCCGGTGGCGTCCGCGACCTCAAGCTCAACCTCCACGCCGGCTCCTACACTCTCTTCTGCTCGCTTCCCGGCCACGAGGCCAAAGGGATGAAAGCCACCCTGATCGTGCGCTGAGGCCCTCAAGGCTCCTCGCCCACCGCCGCGATGGGCATCTGAGGTGTGGGCGGCGCTAGCTGTCGTGCTGGCCGATCTTCGGGTCCTCGGCGTCCAACCTGCCGGTCCCGGCGATGTAGGCGACCGGATCCCCTTTCCCGCCGCGCAGGATGTGGGCGCAGCCGACGGCGATGAACGCCCCGGCGAGCGGGCCGAGCACGTAGACCCAGTAGCTGCTGAAATCCCCGCTCACGAGCGCTGGGCCGAAGGAGCGGGCCGGGTTCATCGAGGTGCCGCTCACGGGCGCCGACCACAGGCCGGCGAGCGCTATGTAGCCGCCGACGCCTACCGCGGCGAGCGCACCGACGTTCTGGGCAGCCGAGGCTGTTCCCAGGATCACGCTCACCAACGTCGCGGTGAGCACGACCTCCATCAGCAGCGCCTGCCAGTTCGCATACCCCGGGCCGGGCAGGGTCGCGCCGAGGTGCTGGACGTTGCCGAAGACCGCGTCGAGAAACAGGCATGCCAACGTGGCGCCCGCGAGCTGGATGATGACGTACCCGAGTACGCGCTTCCACGGGAAGTCTCCGCGCAGGGCGAACGCGAGCGATACGACGGGGTTCAGGTGGGCGCCCGACACCGCTCCCATGAACAGGATGATCGCCATGACCATCAGCCCGGGCGCCACCACAGCCGCGGCCAGGCTGATCTGGCCCTCGCCGTGGAGGATCCCGCCGCCGGCGGCGACGAGCACCAGCATGAACGTGCCGAGCAGCTCGGAGAAGAGCCTGCGCCACTCCAGGCTCGGGTCGTCGAACTGGGCCTTGGAGCCGAACTCGAGCGCAAGCACGTGCCGGGTCCGTGGACCGAGCAGCCCCACGGCGGCACCCTCCGAATCCACCCTACGCTCGTCTGGCATGACCATAAGCTAAAGGCTCGCGCGGTCATACAAGCCCGGGGCCCGCTCGCAAGCCGGGTCGAACCACTGGGTCACGGCACTTCGCGACGGCGGTGGCTGCCGGCTCTGTGATGATGGCGCCGATGGCGAGCCCCCCCGAGGCACCGACACCTGCGCCGCCTCCACCCGCCGTGGTCGATGGCGAGCAGCCGCCCGTCGTGCTGAGCCCGGCGACCGGCTACCCCGCGCTCGGGGAGGGCGACCTGGAGGTGCTGCGCGGGATCGGGCAGCGGTGGGGGAGCGCGCTCGGGGACCGCGCGCGGTGGATCAGGGCGCTGCCGTGCGACCCCAACCTCGGGCAGTCGAGCGCCGACGCCGGCGAGGGCGCCGTGCGCCTGGGGCGCACCCGGTTTGTACCTGTCGAGGTCGACGGCGCGCCCGGGGAGGAGCTGCAGGCTACGCGCGAGGCGGGGCACGCGCCCACGCGCGGCGGCTGGACCGCGGCGCGGCTGCGGCGTGCGCTGCTCGGGCCCCCGCTGCACTCCGCCGCCGTGCTGGAGGAGCGGATGCGCAAGCTCGTCGCGCTGCCGGTGCTCTCCTCCGACGCGCTCTCCTCGGTCGCCTACGGGCCCGAAGCGATGCTCGTCGTGCTCGCGCTCGGCGGGAGCGCCGCGTTCGGCTTCTCGGTGCCGATCTCCGTGGCGATCGTCGTGCTGATGGTCGCCGTCGGCCTCTCCTACCGCCAGACGATCCGCGCTTACCCCCGCGGCGGGGGCTCCTACATCGTCGCCTCCGACAACCTTGGCCTGGTCCCCGGCCTGACCGCCGCGGCCGGGCTGATGCTCGACTACGTCCTCACCGTCGCCGTGTCCGTCGCCTCCGGGGTCGCCGCCATCACCTCCGCGATCCCCTCGCTCGCGCCGGACACCGTGCCGCTCGGGCTCGCGGTGATCGCCGTCCTCGTCGCCGGCAACCTTCGCGGCGTGCGCCAGGCGGGGCTGCTGTTCGCCGCGCCCACCTACATGTTCCTCGCGGCGATCCTGCTGCTGGTCGCCGTCGGGCTCGCCGACGCCGCCGGGCACGGCTTCCACTCGACGCCGCGCCCGCCGGTGCACGCCGCCGAGGGCGTGGGTCTGCTGTTGATCCTGCGCGCCTTCGGCTCCGGCGCCACCGCGATGACCGGGATCGAGGCGATCTCCGACGGGATCCCCGCCTTCAAACCGGTCGAGTGGCGCAACGCCCGCACCACCCTCACCTGGATGGTGAGCCTGCTCGTGGTGATGTTCATCGGCACGATCGTCCTGCTCGAGCTCGACGGGATCGTGCCCTCCTCTACGCAGACGGTGCTCTCGCAGCTCGCCCACCGCAGCGTCGGCTCCGGCGTCCTCTACGGTTACATCCAGGCCGCCACCGCGCTCGTGCTGCTGCTCGCCGCCAACACCGCCTTCTCCGACTTCCCCCGGCTGCTGTTCTTCCTCGCGCGCGACTACTCCGCCCCGCGCCTGTTCCTGCGGATGGGCGACCGGCTCGCGTTTTCCAACGGGATCGTCGTGCTCGGCGCCGCCGCCGCGGCGATCCTGGCGGCCTTCGACGGCTCGGTCAACAGTCTGATCCCGCTGTTCGCGGTGGGGGTGTTCCTCGCGTTCACGCTCTCGCAGTCGGGCATGGTGCTGCGCTGGCTGCGCACCCGCGCGGAGGGCTGGCGGGGGTCGATCTGCTTCAACGCGCTCGGCGCCTTCCTCTCGGCGATCGTGCTGCTGATCACCTCCTTCACGAAGTTCCTCGAGGGCGCCTGGCTGGTCGTGATCCTGGTCCCCCTGCTCGTTGTCCTGTTCCTGCGCATCCGCGCCCACTACCTCGCTGTCGGGCGCGCCGTCGCGCTGCAGCCGCTGGCCGCGCGAGCACGCGCGAGGATCATCACGCCCCCGCCCGGGCTCGGCCTGCAGGCGCGCGTCCGCGGGGAGTCGCTGAGCGGGCTGCGCGAGCACGAGGAGGCACCCGACCAGGTCCTCAACCTCACCGTCGTGCCGGTCATCGCGATGGACCTCGCCTCGCTGCGCGCGCTCGCCTACGCCGCCTCGCTCGGCCAGCCAGTGCTGGCTCTGCACATCTCCGCCGACGAGGAGGAGGCCCGGCGCTTCCGCTCCTACTGGCAGGTCTGGGGCGACCACGTCCCCCTGGAGATCGTGCTCTCCCCCTACCGCGCCCTCGTCGCCCCGCTCGGGCGCTACCTGTGGCTGCTGCACGACGAGGTGCCCGACTTCACGATCACCGTCGTGCTCCCCGAACTGGTCGTCCACCGCGGCTGGCATCGGCTGCTGCACAACGGCGTCGCGCCGCGTCTGCGCCGGGCGTTGCGCCAGCTGCCTGGGATCGTCGTGACGACCGTTCCGTTTCATCTGCCGGGATGAGCGTTTGCGCGTAAAAGCGGGGTGAAGTGCGCGTAAAAGCGGGAGTCAAAGGTGCAAAGCGGGAACGGGATGAAGGGCGGCCCGAGGAGGCGGCTGGCACGAGGTGGGACGTTCGGTAGTCGTGGTATACTCTCGAAATGGCCCATCTTGAGAGACAGGTCACGGTCGGGGACCGCGGGCGAGTGGTCCTGCCATCGGCGGTGCGCCGCGAACTGGACCTGAAACCCGGCACTCACATGCTCTTGAGCACCGAGCGGGACGGCTCGCTGCGGCTGCGCCCCTATCGCGCCGTGGCCGAGCAGTGTCGCGGCCTGCTCCGCGATATTCCTGGGGGGTCGATGGTCGCTGGGCTGCTCGCCGAACGGCGGGCCGAAGCCGCACATGAGGACGCCGGGCGGTGACGGCCGTGCTCGACGCCTCGGCGTTGCTCGCCTACCTTCAGAGTGAGCCCGGCGATGACGTTGTCGCAGACGCGATTGCCGATGGCGCCTCGATCTCGACCGTCAATCTCGCGGAGGCCCTCAGTCGCGCGGCCGAGCAGGGAACCGATCCGGTGAAGCTCGCCGTGCAGCTCACCGAGCGAGGGCTGCTCGACGGCGCGATCGCCGTTGAGCCTTTCACGAGCGCCGACGCGATCGACGCGGCGCGCCTGCGCCCCCTGACGCGCGATGCCGGGCTCTCGCTCGGAGATCGGGCGTGCCTTTCGTTGGCACTGCGGCTCGGCGTCCCAGCGTTGACGGCCGACACGGCGTGGCATGGGGCGGCCCACGGTGTCGAGCTGCACCCCATTCGCTAAGCGATGTCCGCCCACTCGCCCACTCGCCCACTCGCGCGGCCGGGGCCGGGGTGAGTAGCCTGCACCCCGGAAGGCGATCCGATTGACCCTGCCTGCACGCGATGAGTAGAGCCCCGATCCCCCTGGCGGGCCGCCGCGTCCTGATCACCGGCGCCGCGCGCGGGATCGGCGCTGGCGCGGCGCGCCGCCTGCACGAGCGGGGTGCGCGCGTGGCGCTGGCGGGCCTGGAGCCCGAGCTGCTCGAGCGGGTGGCCGCCGAGTGCGGCGGTGCGCCGTGGTTTGCGTGCGACGTCACCGCTCGCGCCCAGGTCGAGGACGCGGTGGCCGGCGCCGTGGAGCGCCTCGGCGGGCTTGACGTGGTCGTCGCCAACGCCGGGGTCGCCGCGCAGCTGCCCCTGATCGGGGGCAACCCCGAGATCTTCGAGCGCACCGTCGCGGTCAACCTGCTCGGCGTCTACTACACACTGCGCGCCGCCGGACCGTACCTTGCGCACCCCCGCGGGTACGCGCTGACGATCGCCTCGCTGGCGGCGGCCCTACACGCCCCGATGCTCAGCGCCTACAGCGCCTCGAAGGCGGGGGTCGAGGCGCTCGGCGACACGCTGCGCATCGAGCTGCACGGCTCGGGCGCGCGCGCGGGAGTGGCCTACTTCGGCTTCATCGACACCGACATGGTCAGCCGCGGCTTCCAGACGCGGGCCGCCGCACAGGTCTCGACCGGGCGCCGAGCAATCACCAGGCCCGTGCCGTTGGCGCTCGCGATCGATGCGATCGAGCGCGGCGTGCTACGACGCTCCAGGCGCGTGACCGCGCCGGGTTGGGTGGGGGTGGTGCTGCCGCTGCGGATGCTCCTCCAGCCGCTCGTCGACCTCGGCGCGCGCAGGGGCTTGGATGACGTGCTTGCGAGCGCCCGCGAGGAGCAGGCCCCGCTTACGACTCCCCAGCCCGATTCATCTTGAGCGAATAAAAAATGCGTAAGGAGAGCGCAACCTGGGTATAGACAGTGTGTTCTCCAGGTATGCAGGACGACCCTGGGCTACGAGGGAGGTTGAGACGATGAGGTTCCCCGCTATCATTGAGATCCGTCCTGTGCGGATCTGGCTCGTCGCGCTGCTCGCCGTTGCTGGCATCTTCGCGACCGCCGCCACCGCCGCGCAGGCGACGCCGGAAGCGCTCGGCGTCGCAAGTTTCTTTGCGGGGAATTGCAAAGAAGGGCATGCGTGTACCCCGGCCCCATCTTCCGCAACGCCCGAAGAAGAAAAGAAGAAAGCGGAAGAAGAAGGCTACACGCAGGCGGCCGGTCACCCGGCGCTGGGAGTCACCGAATTCAAGGTGGCCACCGTGACACCGCCCGCCTCTGAAGAAGCACCGACGGCGATCGTGACGCACGTGCGCACCGACGTGGGTCCCGGCGTGAGCACGAACCCGGAGGCCATGGAAAAGTGCTCGTTCGCTGAATTTGGGGAAACCGAAGCGGCGCTGCCGGGCCTCGGCTTCTATGGGGAACCGGGCTGCAAGAAGAACAAAGGCGAAAAAGAAGGGACGGAAATCGGGGTCAACAAGGTAAAGGTGGCCATCGAACCGGTCGAACACAAATACGCTGACCTGGAACTCGAAGGGCTCGTCTACAACCTCGTGCAGCCCACCGGGCTGGCCTCTGATTTCGGAGTTGCGCTCAAGCTCCCGAAGTTTGCCACCGCGGCCATCCTGCAGAAAGTTTTTGAAAAACTTGCAAAAGAAGGGCACCCGGTCGGGGAACCCGCCGAAAAAGCGCTCAAGGAAGGACAGTACTACTCCCATACCTTCATCGAAGGCTATGTGGAATGGGCCAGGGAAGCAGCGGGCACCAACCAGGGCGACTACCACGACTACTACGAAATCAACGTCTCACCAACGCTGCCGCTGATCTCCTCGCGATTGGCCCTCGTTGGCGACATCGGCACGACGGGACGGGGTGGGTTCATCACCAACCCGAGCAACTGCGCCGGCCCCGGCCCCGCCACCCTGAACAAGGTGACGCTCACGTCGCTCGGCGGCCAGATGGCATCAAGGGAATACACCGCCCCGCTCGGCACCGAAGGCTGCACCGGGGCGGCGCCCTTCTCGCCCGTCCCCTTCGTGCCAGCGTTTACGCTCACGCCGGAAACGACCCAGTCCGATCAGCCCACCGGCGTGACCACTGAACTGAAGCTGCCGCACGCCGCGGGCCCCAAAGAAATCGACTCCTCGCAGCTGAAGGACGCGACCGTCACGCTGCCGGAAGGCATGACGCTCAACCCCTCCGCCGCGCACGGCCTCGAAGCGTGCACGCCCAAGCAGATCGGCATCGGCACGCGCGAACCGGTCCGCTGCCCGATCGGTTCGAAGATCGGCACGGTCACCCTCAACGTCCCGGACCTCCCGCCGGAATCCCTCCAGGGCAACCTCTACCTCGGCGGGCCCGAATCCGGCCCGATCACCGGACCCCCGTACACGATGTACATCGACGCGGAGTCGGCGCGCTACGGCGTCGCGATGCGCCTCAAAGGCACGGTCGTGCCTAACGAAGCGACGGGGCGGGTGACCGCGAGCTTCACCGAAAACCCGCAGCAGCCCTTCAGCGACGTGATCCTGCACCTCGACGGCGGGCCGCTCGCGCCGCTGGCCAACCCGCTCGCCTGCGGGACGGCCACGACGGAAACGAGCCTCGTGCCGTACATCGGCGCCTTCGCGACGCAGTCTCCGTCCAGCTCGTTCGTCGTTGACAGTAACGGCTCCGGCGGCGCCTGCGCCTCGCCGCTGCCGTTCGCACTCGCGCAGAGCACCTCCAACCAGCCCGCGACGGCGGGGGCCTCGACGTCCTTCGCGTTCACGCTCACGCGCCCCGCGGGCCAGCAGTACCTCACGCAGGTTCACACCGTGCTGCCGGCCGGCCTCGTCGGGCGGATCCCCGCGGCGGCACTCTGCGCAGAAGCGCAGATCGCCGAAGCGCAGGCCGGCACGGGCGGCTGTCCCGCCTCCAGCCGGCTCGGGTCGGTCACGGTGCTCGCCGGAGCCGGTCCCGCGCCCTACCAGTTCAACGGCTCGGCCTACCTCACCGGCCCCTACAACGGCGCGCCGTACGGCCTGGTGTTCGTGGTGCCCGCCGTCGCCGGTCCGTTCAGCCTCGGCAACGTGGTCACGCGTGCGACGATCACGGTCGAACCGTACACCGCGCGTGTGGTCGTGGCGGGGTCCGTGCCCACGATCTTCAAGGGCATCCCGCTGCGTATGCAGAGCCTGACGGTTGAAGTCAACCGTCAGGGCTTCATGCTGAACCCGACGAGCTGCGCGACGCTCGCGACCGAATCGGTGCTCACGGGCACCACTCTGCTCGGGTCGAGCACAACCACCACGCAGAGCGCCGCCAGCCCGTTCACCACCGAAGAATGTGGCAAGCTGGCGTTCAAACCGAGCCTCACCGCGATCGCGGGTGGGAAGCCCACGCGCGCCAACGGGGCCAACATCGAAGTCAACATCAGCCAGCCCTCCGGCGAGGCCAACATCAAGCAGGTGACCACGACGCTGCCCAAGCAGCTGCCCGTGCGTCAGAGCACGCTCACGAAAGCCTGCCCGCAGGCGACCTTCGAAGCGGGCCCCGCACCCGGAGGCTGCAAGAGCGAAGCGAAGGTCGGCACCGCCACGGCGGTCACGCCCGTGCTGCCGGGGACGCTCACCGGCTCCGCCTACCTGGTTTCGCACGGCAACGAAGCGTTCCCCAACCTCGACCTGATCCTGCAGGGCGACGGCGTCACTGTGATCCTCGTCGGGCACACCAACATCACCAACTCGATCATCACCACCTCGTTCGAATCGCTGCCCGACGTGCCGATCTCGAGCTTCTCGCTGTACCTCCCGTCGGCCTCCAACTCGCTGCTGGCCGCCAACGGCAACCTGTGCACCTCGAACCTCGTGATGCCGACCACGATCCTCGCGCAAAACGGCGCGAAGATTACCCAGAGCACGAAGATCTCCACGCGCAACTGCCCGGTGCAGATCGTCAAGCACAAGACCTCCGGGACGACGGCGACGATGACCGTGCAGGTCCCGGCGGCGGGCAGCATCAGCGCCGGCGGCACCGACCTGAAATTCAACAAGCGCAACGTCGGCAAGGCCGAACGCACCACGATCAAGGTGTCGCTCACCCGCGTCGGCCGCGAAGTGCTCGGCAAATTCCGCCGGCTGCGGATCAAGGTGCGCGTCGGGTTCGTGCCGAAGAAGGGCCGCGCCACCTCCAAGGCATTCGCCACGGTGACCTTCCGAGCCTGAGCTCCTGGCGGGGAGCCGGAGACCTGTCGCGCTCGACGGGTCTCCACAGAGAGCGCCGCCCGCGCGGGCTAGCGGGCGGCGCATCTTCTGACGGCGAGTGCGCGTGGCCATTTGTTGAAACCCCGAGTAGAGAGTGTGCGGTCGGGGTATAAAAGGTGCGTCCGGGTCGACAGCGGCCCGGCGGTGAGCAGGGGCGACCCTGGGAGAGGTCAAGAGATCAGGAGGTCAGTCGTGAAGGTTCGACCGGCGCACTGGTTCGCCGCGCTGCTGGCTTGCACCGCCCTCGGTGCGGCGGCGCCCGCGGCGCAGGCTACGTTCGGGGTGAGCAGATGGGAAGCGGGGACCTGCAAGGAGTCGACGTGCACTGACGCGGGCTCGCACGCGCTGTTTTACACGCAGGCCGCGGGCCACCCGGATTTCGGGATCACCGACTTCGCGTTCAACTACCGCGAAGTGGGACCGCTGGACAAGCAACCCGAAGGCAAAGTCAAGGATGTCCGTGTCGACCTTCCTGCGGGTCTCGCGGTCAACCCCGAAGCGACCGCACAGTGCAGTGAACATCAGCTCGAGGAATTCAAATGCCCGGCGGGCAGCCAGGTGGGCGAAGACGAAGCGACCGGCACCGCGACCGTTCTCGAACTGCTGGGCGTGGGCGCCACAGTCACCGAACATTTCCCCGTTTACAACATGGTCCGCCAGCCGGGCCAGCCCGCGCGGTTCGGTGTCGAAATCAACAGTCCCACACTGGCAGCGCTCGCTCTCCTGGGACACGACCTCCGCGGGCACATCTACCTGGAAGCGGGCCTCAGCTGGCATCAGGAACCCGAAACCAGTGAAAGCAGCGGCGTCGCCAGCGGCGACTACCACGAGTTCTTCAAGATCGAGAACCTCCCCGAGCAGCCGGAAATCATCGAGTCGAAGCTGGTCTTCTGGGGCGTGCCCTCCGAACACACCGGGATCGGGACGCCGACGGCGTTCCTGACGATGCCGAGCTCCGCTGCGGTATGTGCGGCGCAGCAGACGACCTACCTGCACGTCGACTCCTACGAAGACCCTGGTCACTTTCTCGCTTACGCCAATGCAACGCCCGTGACCGCGACCGGCTGCGAGGAGCTCCAGTTCAACCCCTCGCTGTCGCTCGATCCGCAAACGAGCGAGTCCGACCGGCCCGACGGCGCGAGCGTCGAGGTGCACATTCCGCAGTTCGCCGCCGAACCGACGCGTCCGGACTCCCCGGACCTGCAGGACGCCGAAGTGACGCTGCCGGAAGGGATGACGCTGAACCCCTCCGCGGCGCACGGACTGGAAGGCTGCACCGACACCCAGATCGGGCTCGGCACCGACGACGGGATCGAATGCCCCGCCGGCTCGAACATCGGGTCGGTCGCCGTCGACGCGCCCGGCATCCCGAACGGGTCGCTGGTCGGGAGCATCTACCTCGGCTCGCCAGAACCGGGTCAGGGGCCGGAATCCGGCAGGGAGTTCCGGATCTTCCTGGCCGCCGAAGCGCCGCAGTACGGCGTCGGGGTCCGGTTGGAAGGCCACGTGCGGGCGAACGCGCAAACCGGCCAGCTGACCGCGACGTTCACGGGCGCCCCGCAGGTGCCCTTCGAAGACCTCATCCTCACGTTCAGGGGCGGCCCCCGCGCGCCGCTCGCCAACCCGCTGGGCTGCGGTCCGGCGGAACCGTCGGCTGCGCTCACCCCCTACACCGGGCAGCCGGCAGCCGTGCAGACCCACGGGTTCGTCGTCGACGGCGAAGGCCCGGGCGGGGAATGCCCCACGCCGCTGCCGTTCTCGCCGACCCAAACCACCCCGCCGCAGAGTCCCCCGACCGCCGGCGCGTACAGCCCGTTCACGCTCGACCTCGCGCGCGGCGAAGGGCAGCAGTACCTCGCGCGGGTGCAAACCACGCTGCCTCCCGGCCTGCTGGGCGCGATCCCCGCGGTCGTGCTCTGCCCCGAACCTCAGGCGGACGCCGGCACGTGCCCGTCCTCCAGCGAAATCGGCACGACCGAAGTGCTCGCCGGCGCCGGCGGCGAACCGTATGCCTTCGCGGGGCACGTCTACCTCACCGGTCCCTACGGCGGGGCGCCCTACGGGCTGTCGATCGTGGTGCCGGCCATCGCCGGGGTGGGCGGGCTCTTCAACTTTGGCGATGTGGTCACGCGCGCGGGGATCGACGTCGGCCTGTACAACGGCCGTTTGACTGTGACCAGCTCGCTGCCGACGGTCGTGGAAGGCGTCCCGCTGCGCCTGCGGAGCATCAGCGTGGCGGTCAGCCGCCCGAGCTTCCTGCTGAACCCCACCACCTGCGCTCCGCTCGCGACCGAATCGCTGCTCACCTCGACGTTCGGCGCGATGCAGAGCCTCTCCACCCCCTTCCAGGTGGGCGCATGCGGCAAGCTCGCCTTCACGCCGAAGCTCACCGCCTCCACGGACGCGAAGACCTCGCGGGCGGACGGGGCGAGCCTCGAAGTCAAGCTCGCTCAAGGGTCCCACCAGGCGGACATCCGACAGGTGCTCACCACCCTGCCCAAGCGGCTACCTACGCGCCAGAGCACGCTCCGCAAGGCGTGTCCCGCCGCGACCTTCGAAGCCGGGGGCCCACCCGGCGGCTGTACGGTGCAAGCGCAGGTCGGGGACGCCACCGCGACCACTCCGGTGCTGGCCGGCGAGCTGACCGGGCCCGTCTACCTGGTCTCCCACGGCGGCGCGGCGTTCCCCGACCTCGACGTGATCCTCCGCGGCGACGGCGTCACCGTGGTGCTCGTCGGCCACACCCACATCTCGAGCGCGGGGGTCACCACCGCGAGCTTCGAATCGCTCCCCGACGTGCCGGTCTCGAGCTTCTCGCTGAGCCTTCCCGTCGGCCCGCACTCCGCGCTGAGCGCCAACGGCAACCTCTGCCGCGCGGCGCTCACGATGCCCACCACGATCGTCGCGCAGGACGGCGCGCGGGTCACCCAAACGACGAGGATCGCCGTCAAGCGCTGCCCGCGGTCCAAGCGTCGCAAGCACTCGCGCGGACACGGTGCGCACCGTCGCGGTGCACGGAGGCACCGCGCCCATGCGCGTGGGTAAGCCGCAACCCGCGCGGACGATCACCAGAAGTACTCTGAGCTCTTCAGATCGCTTTCCAGCAACACTGGCGGCGGGTCCAAGGGTTTCCGGATGGCCTCTGGCCCGCGCGCCCTCTAAAGTCATAGGGGTGGCGACCGCGAGCATCGACATCCCGCTACGCCGCCAGCCCATGGGCGCCGACGCAGATCCCCTGCTCGATGCCCTGCGTCGTCTGATCCGGCTGGGCGACGGCGCCGGCGAGCCCGAGGTGATCTTCCGCGCCCTCGCGCGTGAGTTGTTCTCGATGATGGGGCCCCTCCACCCCGACGAGGTGCACGTCCACCACCTCTCCTCCGACTCCCGTGGACAGGAGGACGAGTCGGTGGTGGTGTACCTGTTCGGCGGGGAGAGCCGCGTCGGCTACGTGGCGCCTCGCTCCGAGCGCCCGCCCGGGGTCGCCTGGGTCGCGAGCACCGGGCAGAGCGTGCTCGCCGTCGGGGCGCGCGAACTGGCGGCCTCCGTGCCGCGCCTGGCGGCCGTGGGAGGCGCCGACTGCGCGCTGCTGGTGCCGCTCGCCGTGCGCGGGGAGGTCGAGGCGGTGGTGCTCCTCGCGCGCCGTCACCCCGCGGCTTTCGACGAGCGCGCACTCCAGTGGGCGGCGGCGCTAGTGGACCAGGCGGCGGGTGCGCTCGCGCTGCTGCGCGCGCGTGCGGAGGCCGGCACGGACGCGGTGACCGGCTGCATGAACCACCGCGCGATGCGCCGCCGCTTGCAGGAAGAGATCGGCCGTGCCGCCCGCACCGACGGGCGTCTCGCGTGCATGTTGCTCGACCTCGACGACTTCAAGCTCGTCAACGACCGCCACGGCCACCCCGCGGGGGATGCGCTGCTGCGCGGCGTCGCGCGTGCGCTGATGGGCGAGTTTCGCGCCTTCGACCGCGTCGCCCGCTACGGGGGCGACGAGTTCGTCGTGATCCTCCCCGCCGCCGACCTGGAGAGCGTGGCGCAGGCCGCCGGCCGCGCCCTGGAGCGGCTCGCGGCGATCCCCTCCTTCGACCTCGCCCCCGGGGTCTCCGCCTCGATCGGCGTCGCCCAGTGGCGTCCGGGGATGACCGAGGCCCAGCTGCTGGAGGCCTGCGACGAGGCGCTGCTGCGCAGCAAGCGCGCCGGCAAGGGCCGCGTCGAGCGCGCCACATAGACTGGAGGTATGGCGCACGACAGCTTTGGCGCGAGGGGCACGCTCGCGGTGGGCGGGCGCGAGTACGAGGTCTTCCGCCTCGGCGCGCTCGGACCCCGCTTCGACGTGGCGCGGCTGCCGTTCTCGCTGAAGGTGCTGCTCGAGAACCTGCTGCGCACCGAGGGCGGCGGGGTGGTCGGCGCCGCGGACGTCGAGGCGCTCGCCGGCTGGGACCCCGCGGCGCAGCCCCACGAGGAGATCGCCTTCACGCCCGCGCGCGTGCTGATGCAGGACCTCACCGGCGTCCCCGCGGTGGTGGACCTCGCGGCGATGCGCGACGCGATGGCGCGTATGGGGGGCGACCCCGCCAAGATCAACCCGCTCGCGCCCGCCGAGCTCGTGATCGACCACTCCGTGCAGGTCGACGCCTTCGGCACGCGCGACGCGTTCCGCTTCAACGCCGAGCGCGAGTTCGAGCGCAACCAGGAGCGCTACCTCTTCCTGCGGTGGGGCCAACAGGCGTTTGAGCACTTCAAGGTCGTCCCCCCCGACACGGGGATCGTGCACCAGGTCAACCTCGAGTACCTCGCGCGTGTGGTGTTCGTCGAGGATGGAGATGGCTCGCAGCCGCCGAGCGCCTACCCGGACACGCTGGTGGGCACCGACTCCCACACTACGATGGTCAACGGCCTCGGGGTGCTCGGTTGGGGCGTAGGTGGGATCGAGGCCGAGGCCGCGATGCTGGGCCAGCCGCTGTCGATGCTGATCCCCCAGGTCGTCGGCTTGCGCCTGCACGGCGCGCTGCCCGAGGGGGCGACCGCGACCGACCTCGTACTGACCGTCACCGAGCTGCTGCGCGAGCGCGGGGTGGTCGGCAAGTTCGTGGAGTTTCATGGCGCCGGCCTCGCCACGCTGCCGCTCGCCGACCGCGCGACGATCGGCAACATGTCGCCCGAGTTCGGCTCCACCTGCGCGATCTTCCCGATCGATGCGGAGACGTTGCGCTACCTAAGTTTCTCGGGGCGCCCCCGCGAGCAGGTGGAGCTGGTCGAGGCCTACGCCCGCGAGCAGGGCCTGTGGCACGACGAGAGCTCGCCCGAGCCCGCTTACTCGGAGGAGGTCGAGTTCGACCTCGGCGCGGTCGTGCCGAGCCTTGCGGGCCCCAAGCGCCCGCAGGACCGGGTCTCGCTGAGCGACGCCCAGCCCGCCTTCCGCGCTGCGCTGCGCGAGTACCTGTCCCCGGACGCTCAGCGCAACGGCGCCGCTGAGGAGGCGGGGGCGGAGTCGTTCCCGGCCTCCGACCCACCCACGCACAAATCGCCGCCCTTCACGCTCCGCCATGGCCACGTGGTGATCGCGGCGATCACGAGCTGTACGAACACCTCCAACCCCTCGGTGATGATCGGGGCGGGGATCCTCGCGCGCAACGCGCTCGCCCGTGGTTTGCAGCGCAAGCCGTGGGTGAAGACCTCGCTCGCGCCCGGTTCTAAGGTCGTCACCGAATACCTCGACCGCGCCGGCCTCACCGAGCCCTTGGAGGGGCTCGGGTTCAACCTCGTGGGGTACGGGTGCACCACGTGCATCGGCAACTCCGGCCCGCTGCCGCAGGAGCTCTCGAAGGTCGTGGGGGAGCAGGACCTCGCGGTCGTGTCGGTGCTCTCGGGCAACCGCAACTTCGAGGGGCGCATCAACCCGGACGTGAAGATGAACTACCTCGCCTCCCCGCCGCTGTGCGTGGCGTACGCGCTGGCGGGCACGATGGACATCGACATGCTCGGCGAGCCCCTCGGCCGCGACGCTGAGGGCGTGGAGGTGTACCTGCGCGACATTTGGCCCACCGAGCGCGAGGTCGCGCAGACGATCGAGCAGGCGGTGCAGTCGGACATGTTCCGCAAGAGCTACTCGGAGGTGTTCGCCGGGGACGAGCACTGGAACGGGCTGGAGGTTCCGACCGGCGATCGCTTCGCGTGGGCGCAGGACTCGACCTACGTGCGCTTGCCCCCCTACTTCGAGGGGATGCCCGCCGAGCCCGAGCCCGTCCGTGACGTGGAGGGCGCGCGCGTGCTGGCGCTGCTGGGGGACTCCGTGACCACCGACCACATCTCCCCCGCGGGGTCGATCAAGCGCGACGGACCCGCCGGGCTCTACCTGCAGGAGCAGGGCGTCGCGCCGCGCGACTTCAACTCCTACGGCGCCCGCCGCGGCAACCACGAGGTGATGGTGCGCGGCACGTTCGCCAACATCCGCATCCGCAACCTCTTGCGAACTTCGGGGGGAGCTGCGCTGCCCGAAGGCGGCGTGACGTTGCACTCCCCCGACGGTGAGCAGCTGTCGATCTACGACGCCGCGATGCGCTACGCGCAGGAAGGGGTACCGCTGGTGGTGCTCGCCGGCAGGGAGTACGGCACGGGCTCCTCGCGCGATTGGGCGGCGAAGGGCACGAAGCTGCTCGGCGTTCGCGCGGTGATCGCGCAGAGCTTCGAGCGCATCCACCGCTCCAACCTGATCGGGATGGGCGTGCTGCCGCTGCAGTTCAAGCCCGGGGACTCGGCCGCTTCGCTGGGGCTGACCGGTCACGAGAAGTTCTCGATCGAGGGTATCGCCGCGCTGGCGCATGAGCTGAATGTGCGCGCGGACGAGCAGGAGTTCACGGTGACGGTGCGCATCGACACCCCCCGCGAGGCCGACTACTTCCGCCACGGCGGCATCCTCCAGTACGTCCTGCGAGGGCTGCTCGCCGCATGAGCGACGACTTCCCGCAGGTGCTCCGCGACCTGCTCGCGGCTCGTGGCCCTTCGGGCTATGAGACCGCGCCCGCGGAGGTGTGGCGCGCGGCGGCGCAGGCGTTCGGGGCGCAGGCGGAGATCGACGTGGTGGGAACTCCCTCCGCGCGCCTGGCTGGACGGGGGACGTCGCCGCGGCGGTTGGTGGTGATGGGCCACATCGACGAGATCGGGCTGATCGTGACCCACATCGACGACGAGGGCTTTCTGTGGTTCCGCGAGGTGGGGGGCTGGGACGCGCAGATCCTTGTCGGCCAGCGTGTGGCGCTCGGCACGCGGGAGGGCGAGATCGCGGGGGTGATCGGCAAGAAGCCGGTCCACCTGCTGCGCGAGGAGGAGCGCAAGAAGGTCGCCGAGGTGCGCGACCTGCACATCGACATCGGCGCGCGTGACGGCGAGCAGGCGCGCGAGCTCGTGCGGATCGGGGACGTCGCGGTGATCGCCGCCGACCCGGTGGAGCTGCCGGGCGGACGCATCGCCGCGCGCGCCCTGGACAACCGCCTCGGCTCGTTCGTGGCGCTGGAGGCCGCACGTCTGGTTGCGCAGGCGGGCGGCGCAGAGTGGGAGCTGGTCGCGGTGGCGGCCGCGCAGGAGGAGACCACCTTCGGGGGCTCGCGCACCTCCGCCTTCGCGCTTGCACCCGACGCGGCGATCGTGGTGGACGTGACCCACGCCACCGACGCCCCCGGGATCGAGGTCAAGGAGGCCGGCAAGCACACGCTCGGCTCGGGGCCCGTGCTGAGCCGCGGCTCGACGCTGCACCCGCGTCTCTTTGAGCTGCTGCACGACACCGCGGAGCGCGAGGGCATCCCCTTCACGGTCGAGGCGATCGGCCGCAACACCGGCACCGACGCCGACGCCGTGCACCTCTCCCGCGGCGGGGTGCCGACTGCGCTCGTGTCGGTCCCGATCCGCTACATGCACTCCCCTGTGGAGCTCGTCGCGCTCGCCGACGTGCACGCCGCCGCGCAGCTGATCGCCGCCGCGGCGCGCACGCTGGACGCGGGGACCTCGCTCGCGCGCTAGGCGGAGGCGCCGGTCAGTTCTGTGAATTCCTGGATCTCGTAGGCCGCTCCGGGCGTGCCGCCGAGCGCGAGCACGCGCATGCCCTCGGGGCCGGAGAAGAGCTTGCGCTTGATGCCCGGGCCGACCCGCACGAGGACGTCTGGGCTGAGATCCAACCGCTCGCCCTCGATCTCGATCGAGCCCGACCCCCGCATCACGGAGTAGACCTCCTCCTGGCCGTCGGACTCGTGGTCGTGCTCGGGGTAGTCGTTGTAGTTGGGCGGCAGGTCGATCACCTGCATCCCGAAGGCCTCGACACCGAGCTCGGCGCGCGCCTTCTTCAGGCCGCCGCCGAACGCGGCCTCCATCTCATCGATCTGCTTCGCGGTGTAGTTAGCCATGGCAGGCTCCTATCTGTAGTGCTCACCGAGGTCTGACCCCCGATCTTAGCGACTGCTAACTAAGCAAGCCGTCTCCTCCAAGTAGGCGGCGGCAGCCCCAGACGGTAGCTCACCCCCGCACAAGCCGCTTGTAGGAGATCCGGTGCGGCCGATCCGCGGCCGCCCCAAGCAGCTCGTGGCGGTGCTCCTCGTAGGCCTCGAAGTTGCCCTCGAACCACACCACACGGGAGTCGCCCTCGAAGGCGAGCACATGGGTGGCGATGCGGTCCAGGAACCAGCGGTCGTGGGAGATGACGACCGCACAGCCGGGGAAGCCGAGCAGCGCCTCCTCGAGCGCGCGCAGCGTGTCCACGTCGAGGTCGTTGGTGGGCTCGTCGAGCAGCAGCAGGTTGCCGCCGGAGCGCAGCAGCTTGGCGAGGTGCACACGGTTGCGCTCGCCGCCGGAGAGCCGGCCGATCCGCTTCTGCTGGTCGGAGCCCTTGAAGTTGAAGCCGGCGACGTACTGGCGGGAGTTGACGACGCGCTCGCCGAGGGGGAGGTGGTCGAGGCCGTCGGCGATCTCCTCCCACACGGTCTTGGCGGGGTCCAGGGCGTCGCGGGACTGGTCGACGTAGGCGAGCTGCACGGTGTCGCCGAGCTCGAGGGTGCCCGCGTCGGGGGCCTCCTCGCCGGTGATCATGCGAAACAGCGTGGTCTTGCCGGCGCCGTTGGCGCCGATCACGCCGACGATCCCGGCGCGGGGGAGATCGAAGGAGAGGTCGTCAATCAAGAGGCGCTCGCCGAAGCCCTTGGAGAGGGCGGCGGCGGTGAGCACCTTCTCACCCAGTCGTGGCCCCGGGGGGATGTGGATCTGGACGTCGTCGAGCTTGACGTTGCGCTCCTCGGCGATCAGCTGCTCGTAGCGGGCGAGGCGGGCCTTGGACTTGGTGCGCCGGCCCTTGGGGTTGGTGCGCACCCATTCGAGCTCCGCGGCGATCGTGCGCTGGCGGCCCTGCTCGGAGCGCTCCTCGGCGGCGAGGCGGGCCTGCTTTTGCTCCAGCCACGCGGAGTAGTTGCCCTCGTAGGGGATCCCCCGGCCGCGGTCGAGCTCGAGGATCCAACCGGCGACGTTGTCGAGGAAGTAGCGGTCGTGGGTGACGGCGACGATCGTGCCCTTGTACTCGGCGAGGTGGCGCTCCAGCCACGCAACCGACTCGGCGTCGAGGTGGTTGGTGGGCTCGTCGAGCAGCAGCAGGTCGGGCGCGCGCAGCAACAGGCGGCAGAGCGCGACGCGGCGGCGCTCCCCGCCGGAGAGGCGCGCGACCTCGGCGTCGGGCGGAGGCAGGCGCAGGGCGTCCATCGCGTACTCGAGTTGCGTGTCGAGGCTCCACGCGTCGGCGGCTTCGATCCGCGCCTGCACGTCGGCGAACTCGGCGGCGCACTCCTCGGTGTAGTCGGCGGCGAGCGCGTTGAAGCGGTCGAGCAGCGCCTTGGTCTCCGCGACGCCCTCCTGGACATTGCCGAGCACATCCTTGGACTCATCGAGGTGGGGCTCCTGCTCGAGCATCCCCACCGTGGCCCCGGGTGCGAGCGCGGCCTGACCGCGGTACTCCTCGTCGAGTCCCGCCATGATCCGCAGCAGCGTCGACTTGCCCGCGCCGTTGTAGCCGAGCACCCCGATCTTGGCGCCGGGGTAGAAGGCGAGCGTGAGCTCGCTCAACACGGTCTTGTCGGGGGGGTGCACCTTGGAGAGACGGTGCATCGTGAAGATGTACTGGGCGGACATTCCCGCGCAGGATAGAGGCCAAACCGAGGCGCTACCGTTTACGGGTCATGCCCACCGTGTTGGACATCGAACAGCAGATGATGCTGCTGGAGCTGGAGCCCCCGTTCGACAAGCGGGCGGTGCAGCTCGCGCGGCGGCGGATGGCCAAGCGCTGGCACCCGGACCTCGCACCCCCGGGCAAGCAGCCCGAGCACGAGCGCCACCTGAAGGCGATCAACGAGGCGGCCGACCAGCTGGAGCGGATGGCGGAGAGCCTGCGCGGCGGGAAGGTGTCGCGCAACGCGGTGCGGGTGAGCGCGGCGGCGGCGCGCAGGGCGCGCGAGGAGGCGGGGCGCAGGGCCTACGAAGCGGAGCAGCGCGCGCGCGAGAGCGCGGCGGAGAACGCCAAGCACGACCCCTTCGGGAGCAGGGTGCCCGACCACTCGGTGGTGCACCGCTACGCGCGCTGCATGTCCTACCCGGAGTGGGGGGTGGGGACGGTGGCGGGGATCTACTTCACGGGCGACAGCACCGAAAGCGATGAGGTCCAGCAGTGGGCGCGGGTGAAGTTCAGCCACGGTATCCGCACGGTGCCCGCGGGGAGTATGCGCTTCGTGGACTTCTCCAAGCCCGACCCCGCGGGGGAGCGGATGGAGCGCTTCATGGTCGCCGCGCAGCGCGCGATGGCCGAAGGCGAGTACTCGCTGGCGGCGAAGCGCCTGGTGTACGCGCGCGAAGCGCAACCGACCAACGTGGGGGTGCTGCGGCTGATGACGCTCGCGTTCTGGCAGGCCGGCGACCTGGAGGCGGCGGCGCGCGCGGTACGCGACTGGGCGCGCGTGGACGGCGAGCGCCCGGCCGCGCATCGCTTCGCGGCGCGCATTTACGAAGACGTGGGCGCGGTGGACCTCGCTGAGGAAGCGGCGCGACGCGCGGCCGAACGAGGCCCCACCGACGCGGGGGCGTGGGAGCGCCTGGGTCGTCTGCGCCTGCGCATGATGGACCGCGAGGGAGCGCTGCAAGCGCTGGAGCGCGCACTGAGCCTGGGAGCCGACGGCGAGGTTAAGGACCTCGTCGTGAAGGCGCTGGCGATCGAGCCGCGGATGCAGGCTGCGTCGACCGCCGCGTAGCCGCTCAGCTCAGGTGAGGATGTTGACGGCGCGGGAGACGATCAGCCCGATCGTGACGAGTGAGACGAGCGCCTGGACGCCCATGATGCTCTTGGCGGTGGGCGTGAGGGGCATCGTGTCGGTGGGGGAGAAGGCGGTGGCGTTGGTGAGGGAGACGTACAGGTAGTCGATGAACTTGGGCCGCCAGGCGAGCGGCTCGATGCGGTCGTCGGACATCTGCGGGAAGAGAAAGTCGGGCGGGCCGTCGTGGCCGGCGGCGCGCCGGCCGGGGCCACCACGGTCGGCCTCCCAATACCACAGCGCGAAGATCAGGAAGTTGGTGAGCCAGATCAGCACCCCGGAGACGATCAGCTCGCGGCCTTTGTCGACATGGCCGTGCAGCAGCAGGTGGGTGAGCGCGCCCAGCGAGTAGATGTTGGCGGCGCTCACGAACGCGGTCAGGCCGAGCGCCACGCGCCGACGGCGGGGGTGCTCGTGCTCGAGCTGGCGGGGGGTGGCCATGAACATCCCGATCAACAGCGCGCCCTCAAGCGAGGGGACCAGCCACGAGGGTCCCGCGGTGAGCCGGTCGGGGAGCGCCAGCTGCAAGGCGATCGCGGCGAGGATCGTGGCCTGTGCGGGCCAGAAGGGCTCGGAAGCGGCCGGCGGCGGGTAGGGCCGGCCGGGGGCGCGCGCGGGTTCCTGGGCCACGGGGAGAGGGTAGGGCGCGGGTCGGCGGGCACGCTAGCCTGATGTGTGTGGGCATCGAGAACCCCGTGCACATCAATGGGCTGGGGGAGGGCAGGCCCTCCCCCAGTGCCCCCTCCCCCGATCGGCTTTAGCGCCAGGAACGCTAGCCTCAACCGATGGGCATCGAGAACCCCGTGCACATCCTGTTCCTCGCAGCTGTGGCGCTGGTCGTACTCGGGCCCAAGCGCCTGCCGGAACTGACGCGCGCGGCCGGCAAGAGCATCCGCGAGTTCCGCGAGGCGCTGAACGGCGGGGTCGTCGAGGAGGAGGACGATCCGACCCACCGGGTACGGTCCCCGGATGCGTCTGATCGTGGCCCGCTGTGAGGTCTCCTACATCGGCCGTCTGACGACGGTGCTGCCGGAGGCGGTGCGCCTCCTGATGCTGAAGGCGGACGGGACCTTCATGGTGTGGGCCGACGGTGGGGGGCCGAACGTGAAGCCGCTGAACTGGATGACCCCCCCGACGGTGCTCGAACTTCAGACCGACTCGCAGGGGGTGCTCACGCGCTTGACGGTGCGCAAGCAGCGCCAGGAGGACCGTTTGGAGATCGCGATCGGCGAGGTGCTCTCGGACATCGAGCACGAGCTGGACACCCTGGTGTCGCTCGAGAAGGAGGGCCTCGAGCGCGAGCTGCAGGAGCTGCTCGCCGACGCCCCGCAGTGGTGCGGCGAGGGCTTTCGGCTCGCGCGGCGCGAGTGGCCGACGGACATCGGCCCGGTGGACCTGATGTGCCGCGACTGCGAGGACGAGTGGGTGGCGGTGGAGATCAAGCGGATCGCCACGATCGACGCGGTGGAGCAGCTGACGCGCTACCTGGAGCGCATCCGCCTGGACCCGGCGTTGGGCTCCTGCCGCGGGGTGCTGGCGGCACAGCGGATCAAGCCCCAGGCGCGCGTGCTCGCTCAGGCGCGGGGGATCGAGTGCGTGGAGGTCGATCTGGAGGTGCTGCGCGGGGAGCGCGAGCCGGAGCTGCGGCTGTTCGCGGCGTGAGCGCCGCTGCGGCGGAAGGCTCTGTGGCGCCGGGGCGTCCACGCGGTACGCTCCCGCCATGACCGATCACACCGCCGCCACCACCGACACAACGACCGACACCTCAACCGCCGAACCCCCCGCCGTCCTGAGCGAGCGACGTGGGAGCGTGCTGCTGATCACGCTCAACCGCCCGCAGGTGCGTAACGCCGTCAACGGCGCGGTCGCCGAGGGCGTGGCGCACGCGCTAGAGGAGCTCGACGCCGACGAGCAGCTCTCGGTCGGGATCCTCACCGGCGCGGGGGGGTTTTTCTGCGCGGGCATGGACCTCGGCGCGTTCGTGCGCGGCGAATCCCCCTGGTTCGGGGACCGCGGCTTCGCAGGCATCGCCCAGCGCGCCTCGCGCAAGCCGCTGATCGCGGCGATCGAGGGCTTCGCAGTCGCAGGGGGCATGGAGGTGGCGTTGGCGTGCGACCTGATCGTGGCGGCCAAGGGGGCGAAGCTGGGCATCCCCGAGGCCAAGCGCTCGCTGGTGGCGGCGGGCGGCGCGCTGCTGCGCCTGCCCCGGCGGATGCCCTACCACGTGGTGATGGAGCTGGCGCTCACCGGCGACACGATGCCGGCCGAGCGCTTCCACGAATTCGGCGTGGTCAACCGCCTGTCCGAGCCGGGAGGCGCCGTCGAGACGGCGGAGGAACTCGCCGCGACGCTCGCCAAGAACGGCCCGCTCGCGCTGGTCGCCTCTAAGCAGATCCTGCAGGAGCAGGTCGACTGGTCCACGGCGGAGATGTGGGAGCGCCAGGGCGCGATCTCCGGCCCGGTGTTCGCCTCCGAGGACGCCAAGGAGGGCGCCAACGCGTTTAAGGAGAAGCGCGAGCCAGTGTGGCGGGGGCGGTAGGGCTCAGCCCCGCCGCGCGCGGCGTTTGCGCCGCCACTGGCGCACGACGTTTATGAAGCGTCGCCAGAGCATCGACTCAGCGCTCTCCGGGGGTCTTGCGGGGGTACTGGGAAGTGTCCGTGTCGAGGTCCAGAGCGGTGCGTACGATACGGCTCTGTTCGGCGGCGTGCGCGGCGGGGTAGCCCTCGCCGGGGCTGGCGCGCTCGGGGCGCCCGATGTAGCCGAAGTGGATCTGCCCGGAGAGGATCTGCATCAGGCGGGGGAACATGTGCGCGCGGGCGCCCATGTTGCGGGGCTCTTCCTGGGTCCACACGACCTCGCGCAGGTTGGGGTAGCGACGGATCAGCGCGAGGATCTGCCCTTCGGGGAAGGGGTAGAGCAGCTCCACGCGCCCCACCGCGACGGCCTCGTTGCCCTGGCGGTCGGGGTGGCCGACGAGGTCGTAGTAGATCTTGCCTGTGCACAGCACAAGGCGCGTGATCTTTTGATCCTGCACGCCGGGCTCGGGGAGCACCGGCTGGAAGCGGCTGTCCTCGGCCAGCTCGGAGACGTCGCTGCTCGCCTGGGGCAGGCGTAGCAGCGACTTGGGGGTCATGATGACCAGCGGTCGCTGCTTGGCGATGCGGGCCTGGCGGCGCAGCATGTGGAAGTACTGGGCGGGCGTCGTCAGGTTGGCCACGCGGATGTTGCCCTCCGCGGCCAGCGCGAGGAAGCGCTCCAGGCGTCCAGAGGAGTGCTCGGGGCCGGAGCCCTCGTAGCCGTGGGGCAGCAGCAGCGTGAGGCGTGAGGTCTGCCCCCACTTGGCCAGGCCGGAGACGATGAACTGGTCGACGATCACCTGGGCGGAGTTGACGAAGTCGCCGAACTGGGCCTCCCACAGCACGAGCGTCTCGGGTGCCTCCTGGGAGTAGCCGTACTCGAAGCCCATGCACGCCAGCTCCGAGAGCGGAGAGTTGTGCAGCTCGAACGGCGCGAGCGCCTCGGGCAGGCTCTGGATCGGGCACACCGTCTGCCCGGTCTTGGCGTCGTGCAGGACCATGTGGCGCTGGCTGAAGGTGCCCCGCTCGGTGTCCTGGCCGGTCAGCCGGATGGGGGTACCTTCGGTGAGCAGCGAGGCGAACGCCAACGCCTCCGCGTGCGCCCAGTCGAGGCGGGGACGATCACCGGCCGCTTCCGTGTCGGCGCTCTTGCCGTCCTGTGCGCTTGCGCCCGCGGCGTCTGCGCCAGCTCCCGCGGCTCCCCCGGCTCCCCCAGCATCCCCGCCCGGCTCCTGCAGCGCGGCGCGGCGGCGCTCGAGCTGCTTGACGAGCTTTGGGTGCACCGTGAAGCCCTCAGGTGTGCGCAGCAGCTGCGTGCCGAGCTCGCGCAGGCGCTCAGCCGCCACGGCGGTCTGCACGTCGGGGGAGGGGGAGCGGTCGAGCTGGTATTCGCCAGTGCCGCTGGCCGTCGAGTCGTGCTCGGCGGCCGCCGCGATCTTCGCCTTCAGGCGCTGGTGGAGGGTCGTGAGGTTGTCCCACACCCCCTGGGCGAGCTGGTCGACCTGCTCCTTGGAGACCACCCCGTCAGCGGTCAGGCGCTCGGCCCACAGCTCCGCGACACGCCGGTGGCCCTTGATCTTGGCGTACATCTCCGGCTGGGTGTAGGCGGGCTCGTCGGACTCGTTGTGCCCGAAGCGGCGGTACCCGATCAGGTCGATCAACACGTCGTGGCCGAATTCCCTGCGGAAGGCGAACGCGAGGCGCACCGCGCTCATGCAGGCGGGGACGTCGTCGGCGTTGACGTGGATGATCGGCACGTCGAAGCCCTTCGCTAGGTCGGAGGCCCAGCGCGTGGAGCGGGCGTCGTCGGGGTCGGTGGTGAAGCCGATCTGGTTGTTGGTGATGAGGTGCACGGTGCCCCCGACCTTGTAGCCGTCGAGCGCCTGCAGGTTGAGCGTCTCGGCGACCACCCCCTGGGCGGGGAAGGAGGCGTCGCCGTGGATCGCGATCGGCACCGCCGCGTCGGTGTCCTGGTGGGCGTGGGGGCCCACGCGGGTGGTCTGGGCGGCGCGGGTGGCGCCCTCGACGACCGCGGAGACGTACTCCAGGTGGGAGGGGTTGGACTCCAGGTTGACCTGGATCGTGTCCCCGTCGGGCAGCAGGTAGGAGCCATGGGTACCGTGGTGGTACTTGACGTCGCCGGTACCGCCCTGGGGGATCGTGGTGACCGCCTCCAGGGTGGAGGCTCCCTCGAACTCGGCGAAGATCGTGTCGTAGGGACGGCCGAGGTTGTGCGCGAGCACGTTCAGCCGCCCGCGGTGGGCCATCCCGATCACGACCTCCTTGCCACCGTGGACCGCGGCCAGCTGGATCAGCTCGTCGAGCATCGGCACGGTCATGTCGAGCCCCTCGATCGAGAACTGGTGCTGACCGAGGTAGGCCTTGTGCATGAAGCGCTCCAGCGCGTCCACCTCGACCAGGCGCTTGAGCAGCGTGAGCCGCTCCTCGTGGGTGAGCGGCTGGCGGAACGCCCCGGACTCGATCTTCTCGCGCAGCCACACGCGCTGGCGGTGGGAGGAGATGTGCTCGATCTCGTACGCGATCGTCCCGCAGTAGGTCTCGCTCAGGTGGGGCAGGGCGTCGGCGAGGGTCGCTCCGGGCACCCACATGCGCAGAATCTTGGCCGGGATCAGGGCCATCAGCTCGGGGGTCAGCCCGATCGACTCCGGGTCCAGGGCGGGGTCGCCCTCGGGCTCGGTGCCCAGGGGGTCCAGGCGAGCGGCAAGGTGGCCGTGGGTGCGGAACGCCTTCAGCAGCGCGGTGGCGGCCTGCACGGCCTGCAGCAGCTCCTCGCCGGGGGCGCCGTGCGGCTCTGCGGCGCGGCGCGCCTCCTCGGCGGTGGCCGCTGCCGCGGCTGCCGCCGCGGCCGGCGCCGGAACGGCCGGGGCGGGGCCGAGCTCGACCCCCAGCGAAGCGAACACCCCGTCGTAGAAGCCCAGTTCCCCCTGCAGGTACTCCTCGATGCGCCCCAGGAAGCGGCCGGACTCCGCTCCCTGGATCACGCGGTGGTCGTAGGTGGAGGTCATCGTCATGACCTTCTCCGCCCCGATCATCGCGCCGATGGAGGCGAGGCCCGCGGGGTAGCCGATCGAGCCGGTCGCGACGATCGTGCCCTGGCCGCTCATCAGCCGGGGGACCGAGGCGGCGGTGCCGAGGCCCCCGGGGTTGGTGAGGGTGAGGTTCGCTCCCACGAGGTCATCGGCGGTGAGCGTGTTGGTGCGCGCCTTCTCCACCAGCGCGTCGTAGGCGGTGAGGAAGCGCTCGAAGGGCAGGTGCGCGGCGTCGCGGATCACGGGGACCATCAGCGTGCGGGACCCGTCCTTCTTCTCCACATCCACCGCGAGGCCGAGGTTGACCTGCCCGTCGCGCACGCGGTGGGGCCGGCCGTCGGTCTCCGCGTAATGCTCGGCCATCACCGGCATGTCCTGCGCGGCGCGCGCGATCGCGTAGGCGATCAGGTGAGTGAACGACACCTTCCTGCCGGCCGCCTTGAGCTCGCGCCGGCGGGCGTCCAGCGCGGTGACGGTGAGCGTGCGGAAGCTCGTGGCGGTCGGGATCGAGAGCGACTGCTCCATGTAGCGGGCGAGCGCCGCGGCGCCGCCCTTCATCAGCTCGGCGCTGGCCGGGGTGGCCGCCGCGCCACCGTCGGCGGAGGCGGCCGGCTGGGTGGCCGGGGGAGCCACCGCCCCCGCGCCTGCCGAGGCCACGGTCTCTGCTGCGCCGTTGCCGGCGGCGGCGTCGAGCACGTCGGCCTTGACGATGCGCCCGGCGGGACCGCTGCCGGAGACGCGCGCGAGGTCCACCCCCTCCGCGGTGGCCGCGCGCGCGGCCACGGGCGAGACCCGTACCCCCTCGGGGGGTGCGGTGTGGTCGGTCGAAGGTGCCCCGTTACCGGCCGCGCCGTCCGCCGGGGGTGTCTCAGAGGGGGCTGCGCTGGGGGCCGTGGCACTCGCCGCGCCGTCAACCGAGGGCGTCGCGGCCGGAGCTGCCCCGGCCGAGCCCTCGACTTGCACGACGATCCTGGCGATCACCTGGCCCACGGTCACCGTGTCGCCCTCCTCGGCGAGGATCTCGCTGACGGTGCCGCCGGCGGGCGAGGGCAGCTCCACGTCGACCTTGTCGGTGGAGATCTCGACGATCGTGTCGTCGCGCCCGATCGTGTCACCCACCTTGACGCGCCATTCGAGGATCGTTCCCTCGGTGACCGACTCGCCCGCGGCAGGAGTGACGACGTCGATTGTTTGCCCAGTCGTCACGCTTGCCGCCATCTCTGGACTACTCTAGCGCGGCGGGTGGGCGGAGCGGATCGTGCGAGGGCGGTTTAACCTGGCCTTCACAGGGCTTAGCGGTCATCATGGTGATCCCGCCTGGCGACCCAGCAGCGCGCCGCCGGCGCTGCTCGCGCACGAACTCGAAGCTGCCGAAGAACGGCCCGATCCCCCCGAGCACGGCGACGGCGGCGGCGAGGCGTAGAGGGACGATGCGCAGGCGCACGCACACGATGCAGGTAAGCGACATCCCGATCCAGAGCAGCCCGTGGGTGAGCCCCAGCACGAACGTCTCCGGCTGGGGCTTGCCGGCGGCGAAGGCGCACACCAGCAGCGCGGTGTAAATGCAGGAGTGGGTGAAGGAGATCCACTTCAGGCGGGTGAACACCGACTCCCGGCTCACCACCGACTCCGACTCACTGTGACAGCCAGCGCGCCATCCGGGGCAGGCTCTCGCCGGCCTCGGCGGGCCACTGCTCGATCTCCGCCGGCCACCAGGCGAAGGCGTCGTGCTCGTGGTCGGGCGTGACCTCGGTGCCCGCGGGCAGCCAGGCCTGCCCGACGAACATCACCAGCCGATGGGGCAGCGCCACCAGCGCCTCGGCCCGCACGCGCTCGGGTACGACCGACCACTCCTCCTGAAGCTCGCGCACGAGCGTAACGGCGGGGTTCTCCCCGAGGTCCACCGAGCCCCCGGCCCCGAGTGCCCAACGGCCGGCCCACGAGGCCAGCCACGGCGCGCGCCGCCCCGCGAGCCACCGCCCGTCGGCGGAGCGGGTGACGCACAGCGCGGCCATGCTGCACGAGGCGTCGCCGCTCACCAGCCGCAGGGCCCAGCGCAGGGGCTGGAGCTCCAGCTCGATGCCCCCGTCCTGCTCACGGTAGTCGACCAGCCGTCCGGCCATCCCGTCGTGGCTGGGGGAGCCCCGCTCCTGCAGCGCGACGATCGCGGCGTCCGCCGCCTCGACATGTGCCGGCGGGGGCTCGAAGCGCTGCTCGCGCCAGCGCGCGGCGACCCGCTCCAGCGGCCAGGGGCCGCGGGCGAGGACCTTGGGACTGCCTGTGGCGGGCTCGGGCTGGGCGGACATGCAAGGAGAAGGCTAGTGACCTTAGACTCGCGAGGGTGAAGAACCGGCTACGCAACCACTGGGGCTGGGGCTACGAGGATCGGCGATCCTCGCGCGCGGCGGCGGGCGAGCTGGTCGAATGAAGATCGCGGTCCTCGGCCCCGGGGGCGTGGGTGGCCTGGTGGCGGGGGCGCTGGACCGCGGGGGCGCTCAAGTGGTCGTGGTCGCGCGTGAGGCGACGGCGGGGCTGATCGCCGAGCGCGGCCTGCGGGTGAGCTCGGTGCGGCTGGGGGACTTCGTCGCTCACCCCCGTGCGGTCGCACGGCTGGAGCAGCCGGTAGAGGCGCTGGTAGTGGCGACCAAGGCGACGGGGTTGCGGGAGGGGTTGGAGCGCATCACGGCTCCGCCGGGCTTGGTGGTGCCGCTGCTCAACGGCCTCGACCACCTCGCGCAGCTGCGCAAGCGCTTCGGGGCGCAGGCGGTGGTGGCGGCCACGATCCGCGTGGAGGCCGACCGCCCAGAGGCGGGAGTGGTGGTGCACACGAGCCCGTTCCTGCGGATCGACATGGCCTCCGAGCATCCGGCGGCGCGGCCGGCGATGGAGAGCTTGGCGGCGACGCTGGAGGAGGCGGGGATACCCACTCGGGTGGGGGAGTCGGAGGCGCAGGTGATGTGGGGCAAGCTGGTGCGCCTCAACGCGCTGGCGTGCACGACGAGCGCGTTCGACAAGCTGCTCGGAGAAATCCTCTCCACGCCTGAGCTGCGAGGAGAGTTGGTGGGGGCGATCGAGGAGGGCTGCGCGGTGGCGGCGGCGGAGGGGGCGCACATCGACACGGCCGATCCGCTGGGCGAATTGAGCGGCGCGCACGCGACCCTGGGGAGCTCGATGCAGCGCGACATCGCGGCTGGCCGCCCGCCTGAGCTGGACGCGATCCCCGGGGCGGTGCTCCGCGCGGCGGCCCGCCACGGGGTGCCGTGCCCGACGATCGAACGGTTGGTCGGGATGATCGCCGCGCGTGCCGGTGTGCCGGCGCCGGTCATCGCGCGCGTGCAGTAGAGCCGGTGTAGCCGCGGCCGTTTGCCGCACGGCGGGGAGGCAACTGAGTCGTCTACTCCCCGAACGGCCGGAATCGAGGAGCCGCGGGGGCGATGGCGGGGACCGCCTGGGTGGCGATCGCCTCGACGACCTCCGCCTCTGACTCCTCGCGACCCTCGTCGTGCTGCCCGTCGCAGAGCACGCGGAAGTTGCCGGTGACGCCGGTGTCGGCGTGGATCGTGATGCCGGGCAGGATCTCCTCGCCCTCCTCGAAGCCGAGGCGCTCCATGTCGAAGTGGGCGAGACCGATGCCGTGGGCGGTGTGGGTGGGGTTCTCGCGGTCGTGCGCGGCCACCGCCTGCGCGAAGCGCTCGAAGTTCTTGGCGATCTTGCCCGTGTCCGCCATCGCTCGCCGCAAGCGTAGCGCGGCGGGAGCTGCTGCAATGCGTGGGTGGTGGGCGACCGCTGCAATGGGTGGGCGGTGGGCGACCGCTGCAATGCGTGGGCGGTGGGGCCACCGCAATGGGTGGGCGATAGGGCCACCGCAATGCGAGGGGCCCGCCGTGGAGCGGGCGACCGCCGCCGCGCGTACGATGCGCGCACCACCGACAGCCGAACAAGAAGGGGAACGCCATGGACATCTTCGCTCAGCTCGACGAGGCGCGCAGGCGCACGAACGTGCTCAACCACCCGTTCTACCA
Organism: uncultured Solirubrobacterales bacterium; assembly: GCA_963715925.1. Lineage (GTDB taxonomy): Bacteria > Actinomycetota > Thermoleophilia > Solirubrobacterales > Solirubrobacteraceae > Palsa-744. The sequence continues at coordinate 2,262,365 of OY970282.1, forward strand.
GCGCTGGAGCGCCGGGGAGCTGGAGTCCCGGGAGCTGGAGGTGTACACAGGCGAGTACGGCCACGCGGTGCGGGCGCTCGCGGAGGCCTCGCGGCTGGCTGCTGAGAAGGCCGGTTCAGAGCACGCGCCGGGGCTCCTCCGCCACGCGCGGGAGGAGGAGGGCCACGTGGAGCTGTGGGAGGACTTCGCGCGGGCGCTCGCCACGCGGGCGGCGGGTCCGCAGCGGGACGGCGACCGATCGGAGATCGACCGAAGCCGGGAGACACTCGCCGAAGGCTCGCATCCCCGTTTCGACCAGCGCGCGGGGGCCAGCGGGGAGCCGCTGGCGCAGACGCGCACGTGCGCGCAGGCGTGGACCGCCGGGGAGGACCTGTTGGAGCACCTGGCGGTGCTGTACACGATCGAGGCGAGCCAGCCGGCGATCTCGACCACCAAGCTGGAGGGCCTGGCGACCCACTACGACATGCGCGAGGACTCCCCGGGAGCAGCGTACTTCAGGCTGCACGCGAAGCTCGACGTGGAGCACGCCCGTCAGGCGCGCGAGCTGATCGCGCAGCTGCTGCCCGAGGACGAGGGCGAGCGCGCCGCGGCCGGCGAGCGCATGGTCGCGCGGGCGCAGGCCGCTCTTGATGGCAACTGGCAGCTGCTCGACGGCGTGGAGTCGCAGCGCCTCATCGCCGCGTAGGGGCCTCGATCAGCCGGGGCCGGCGGGGTCGGTACCGCTCGCCCCGCTTGCGGTGCTCGTCGGTGCCTCTTCGGGGCCGTCTGCGGCAGGGCTGCCGCCGCGGTCGGCGAGGGCGCCACGGACGACCGGCGCGACCTCGGTCCCAAACAGCTCGATGGCGCGCATCGCCCGCTCGTGGGGCAGCGCGCCGACGCTGATCTGCGCCAGGAAGCGGTCGTGGGCGAAGAGCGCGTGCTCGGCGAGGATCTTCTCCGCGACCTGCTGGGGGCTGCCTACGAGCAGGTGGCCGTCCGGCCCGCAGCCGGCGTCGAACTGGGCGCGGGTCATCGGTGGCCAGCCGCGTTCGCGGCCGATGCGGTTCATCATTTGCGAATAGGAGGGGTAGTACTCGTCGGCCGCTCGCTGGGAGGTCGCGGCGAGGTAGGTGTGGGAGTTGATCCCGACCGCGGGTCCGGCGCGACCGGGTGGCTTTAGCCGAGCGGCTGAGTCTCGCGTGACAGCCTCCTCTGGCCCCGCGGAGGCGGACCCCACAGCGACCGCGGTCGCATCGGACGACAGGCCCTGGGTGATCTGCGCTTCCGCAGGAGCCTGACCCTGCGCGAGCACTCGGCGGTAGAGGTCGACCAACGGCGCGAAGCGAGCCGGCGCTCCGCCGATGATCGCGATCATCAGTGGCAGCCCGAGCGCCCCCGCGCGGGCGACCGACGTCGGCGTGCCGCCCACGGCGATCCACACCGGCAGCGGGTGCTGCAGCGAACGGGGGTAAACCCCGGCGTCGTTCAGGGCGGGACGGTGGCGCCCCGACCAGGTGACGTGCTCGGAGTCCCGCAGGGCGAGCAACAGCCCGAGCTTCTCGGCGAACAGCTCGTCGTAGTCTTCGAGGTCGAGGCCGAAGAGGGGAAAGGACTCGGTAAAGGACCCGCGGCCGGCCATGATCTCCGCGCGCCCCCCGGAGAGCAGGTCGAGCGTCGCAAAGTCCTGGAACACCCGCACCGGGTCGGCCGAGGAGAGGACCGTGACGGCGCTGCTCAGGCGGATGCGCTGTGTGCGTGCCGCGGCGGCAGCGAGCGCAACCGCGGGCGAGGAGACGGCGAAGTCCGCCCGGTGGTGCTCACCCACCCCAAAGACCTCGAGGCCAAGCTGGTCGGCAAGCTCGATCTCCTCGAGCAACTCACCCAGCCGCTGTGCGGCCCGGCCGGCGTCCGCGCCGAGCGGCAGATCGGCGAAGGTCGCGAGGCCCAGTTCCACACCACGAGGCTATCGCCACGCGCCGCCTCTTCGCGTGCTCGATGGCCTATCGGCAACCGTCCAGACGGTGGCGCGTCGGTCAACTTGGAGAGAGCACAGTCAGCCCGTGCTCTCGTGCTCCCGCGGCGAGGCGTTTGTCATAATCATTACGGCGTCGAGCCCGTCGGTCTCCGCGAGCTTCACGGCTGTGGCGCTTGTGTCGATGTAGATGGCAGGCAACTAGCGGCGCCAGTCGCGACCCTCGGCGAGAATCGCGTCCCCCGTCCCGGCTGGAGCACCCGGACGAACGCCCCGCAAGGCACGCAACTTCCTGCTCGTCTCCACCAGGTCTCCCTTGGGGATCGTCGCCCCGTATTTCTCCGCCAGTTCCAGGTAGTAGGGGTCAACATCAGGACGCGATGGCACGAGCCGCGCGACCTCATGTCCCCGCTCGGTGACCGTCAGCGTTTCGCCCTCCTTAACGCGCGCAAGGTACTTGCTGAGATTCTGACGCAACTCGCGAACGCCCACCGTCTTGGCTGCCGATCTTGGATGCGTTGCGGCCATTGTGCGTCACAAGGTAGCGCGTCCGTCCCGAGCCGTGCCGAAACCGCACACGTGGTGCGGCCATCTGTCTACATCTCAAGGATCTCGACGCGGTACCCATCGGGGTCCCGCACGAAGCACAGCCGCGAGCCGCCCTCGCGCACCGAGTAGGGCGGCTTCTCCGGCTCGATCCCCTGCTCGGCCAGACGCGCAAGCGTCCCGTCGAGGTCCGCGGCCGTGATCGCGATGTGCCCGTAGCCGCTGCCCACGTCGTAGGAGTCCACGCCGAAGTTGAAGGTCAGCTCCAGCCGCGGCATGTCGCCGTCGCCCGGCTGGTTCATGAAGACGTTGACGGCCTCGTCGCGGATCGGGAGGCGCCCGACCTCCTCGAAGCCGAGCGCTTTGTAGAAGGCCACCGAGCGGTCGATGTCGGTGATGCGGTAGCAGGTGTGGATCAGGGCCATGGGTGGAGTCTACGACCGCGAGCCCGCGGGCGAGGCGCCGCGAAGACCCCCAGAGGCCCCTTCGTGCAAGGATGGCGCGATGACTCTCCTTACAGATGGCGCCCGATGATCGTCGAGCGCGCGATGAACGCGCAGTTCCTGTCGAACACGTACCTCGTCGCGGACGGCCGGGGGGGGCCGGCGTTCTTCGTGGACGCGGGCGGCCCGGTGGCGCCGCTGGTGGAGGCGGCCGAGCGCCTGGGCGTGACGCCGACGCACGTGTTGCTGACCCACCACCACTACGACCACGTGAGCGAGGTGGGGGCGCTACAGGAGCGGTGGCCGAAGCTCGAGGTCCTGATCCACCCGATCGAGCGCGAGCTGATGGGGGAGGGTGGCGCCACGGGCACGGTGGAGCCGGGGCAGGCGCTGAGCTTCGGGGCGCTCGAGGTACGCCCGCTGCTGACACCGGGGCACACGGCGGGGATGCTGTCGTTCGCGGTAGGGGAGCCCGACGGGCAGTCGCGGCCCTCCTCCAGCACGGCACCCGGGGGGTTCACGGGCCGCGAAGGGGTGGTATTCACCGGCGACACGCTCTTCCGCGGCTCGGTGGGCGGGGTGCGGGCGCCGGGCCACACGACGTACACGGACCTGAAGGACTCGATCATGGGCACACTGATGGAGCTGCCGCCCGAGACCGTGATCGAGCCGGGCCACGCGGACCCCACGACGGTCGCGCAGGAGTGGGAGAGCAACCCGTTCATCCGCGTGTGGCGAGGCCTCGACGTGGAGGGAGCCGACCGCTGCACCGCGCTGGGCGAGCCCGCCACGCTGGTGCTGCTGTGCGGGGACTACGACGGAGGCCACAAGGCGTGGGTGCGCTGGCCGGACGGCTCCGACGACATCGTCCCTGGTTCCCAGGTCAAATCTCTCTGAGCGCCGGCCCGCCCTACCATGGGGGCGTGGCGCGCGAGAAGATCCAGACATCGAGGGTGCGCCGCACCGCGACGGTGGGGAAACTCGCGGCCTCCGAGGCGGTGAAGCAGTTCGGCACGCGCGCCGCTAACGTCACGCGCGGCGAGCAGGCCGGGCAGGAGGCGCTGGCGCGCCGCCAGGTCGAGACGGCCAAGCAGATCGTGGCGGTGCTCGGCACGATGAAGGGCGCGGCGATGAAGCTCGGCCAGGTGATGTCCTTCCTGGACGTGGGCCTCGTCGAGGAGCAGTACCGCGAGGAGTTCCAGCACGAGCTGGCAAAGCTGCGCGACGCGGCGCCGACGGTGTCCTTCAAGCAGATGCGGCGGGTGATCGAAGACGACCTCGAAGAGCCGATCGCAGCGGTGTTCGCGTCCTTCGAGGAGGAGCCCCTCGCGGCGGCGTCGATCGGCCAGGTGTACCGCGCGCGGCTGCGCGAGGACGGCCGGGAGGTGGCGGTGAAGGTCCAGTACCCGGGGGTCGCCGCGGCGGTGCGCGCGGACCTGCAGAACCTGGACATGCTCATGCGGCTGCTGAAGCGGATGACTCCGCAGCTGGACGTGCGGGCGGTCGCGCGGGAGATCAAGGAGCGGATCGGGGAGGAGCTCGACTACGAGCTCGAGGCCCAGAACCAGCGCTCGCTGGCGCGCATCTTCCACGGCCATCCGTTCATCAAGGTCCCCGCGGTGGTCACCGAGTACTCGCGCGAGCGCGTGTTGGTGAGCGAGCTCGTGGAGGGGGTGGGCTTCGAGGAGCTAAAGGGGTACCCCCAGGCCGAGCGCGACCGGATCGGGGAGATCGTGTTCCGCTTCTTCCTCGGCTGCCTGTACCGCCACCGCCAGTTCTCGGGCGACCCCCACCCCGGCAACTTCATGCTGATGGGCGACGGGCGCGTGGCGTTCCTGGACTTCGGCCTCTTCAAGCGCCTCGACGCGGCGCCCGTGGAGCTCGAGCTGGCGGCGCAGCGCGCGGTGGCCGAGCGCGACGCCGCAGCGATGCATACGCTGCTGGCCGAGTCGGGCTTCCTGCCGCACCCCGAGCGCGTGGACCCAGACGAGCTGCTGGCGTTCTTCGTCGATGCGATCGGGTGGTACACGACCGACACGGTCGTGGCGCTCACGCCGGAGATCGCCACCGAGGTGATGATCGAGAGCTCCGACCCGCGCTCCAGCCACTTCCGCCACATGCGCCACCAGGACATGCGCCCCGAGCACCTGTTCGGCCGGCGCATGGAGATGCTGACGCTGGCGGTGCTCTCACAGCTGCGCGCGAGCGCCAACTGGCACCGGATCGCCCGCGAGTGGATCTACGGCGAGGAGCCCGTCACCGAGTTGGGGCGCGAAGAGGCCGAGTTCTACGCGCACGGCGAGGTCGGCGCGGCGAGCTGAGCCGCAGGTCTTTATTTGGATAGGACCCTCCGGGTCCCGCGGCGTACGCAGTGCGGTGCCCCGCGGTGTGCACGCCCTGAGCGATGCTTGCCGACCGGCGTGGAGTGACGGCCCTTGCAGGACAGGGCTCGGGTGTGTCGAATCGATTGGCGGTGAAGTTCAAAAAAGAAGACTTCAACGGTGCGGGCGCGGTCTTCGCCAAAAGCCACGCCGTGCAGTGGAAAGAGATCGATGCGGCGCTCGCCGGGGTCACACTGCACCTGAAGGGCTCGCGTCAAAAAGGCAAGATCGGCGAGCCTGTGTGGGACTCGGTGGGCAACAACGCGGCGATCCATGAAGAGTTTGCCAACATGCACAAAGGCTGGCGTCAGCACCCCGCGATTCCGCCGTCATACGTGTTCTTCGGCAAGCATGTCGACTTCATCAAGCGTGGAGTGGCAATCGAGGTGCAATTCTCGAACTACCCGTTCTTGCTGAACAACGTGATGCGGTGCGAGTTTTTCTTCAAACATGGCATCGCGCTCGGCGGCTCGATGGTCGACGCTGTCGTGATCGTCACGAAGACGAAGATGGTCGACGCGTCGAACTCCTCGCTTTACTATGAGCGGGCGCTCGAACAACTCGACGCGCTTGTAAAAGACAACGTCTTCGAAGTGCCCCTGCGCCTCGTGGGCCTCTACGAGTCCCATGGCCCGAAGGTCCCCGTCGTATGGGAGACCTATCCGGCCGCTCGCTCGCGGACAGCTGTGAGCCGGAGCACCACGGCGAAGATCACGGCCGGCGCGCGTCCGACCAGCCGTGCGGCCATCGTGGTCAAATAGTTTCAGGAGAGCGCGTCGAGGGCGGGCACGACCGGCTTGCGCGGTCGCCCGCGCCGCTGGGGCTGCCCGTTGCCACGGGCGGTCGTCGTCGTGATTTGGGCGAGCAGTGCCGGGTCGATCTCACCGTCGCGGACGCGCTGTCCGAAGGCGGTCTCCTCCAGCTCGAGCCGTCGCTCGAGCTCAGCGAGGTGGTGCTCCTCGGGGTTGATCTTCGCAACCGCTGAAGGCCGTTTCCCGACCTGCACGTCGAAGCGGTAGCGCTCGATCGGCTCCCCAGTCCGCTCGACCCAGGCGCGCAGGCACTTGAGGTTGGCGAAGCGGCCGTTCTCATCCGGCCGACCGCTGAGACGAAGCATCGCGACGCCGTAGTAGGCCTCGTCGATCTCGGCGCCGAGGAAGTGGCGACCGAAGTCGCGGGCCACGACTGCGGTGGAGCCCGTTCCCATATAGGGGTCCAGCACGACGTCGCCGGCGTTGGTGGTAGCGAGCACGATCCGCGCAACCAGATCCTCGGGGAACTGGCAGGGGTGGATCGTTTGCTCCTCGTGGTTGTGCTTCACATTCCGGAAGGACCACAGGTCGCCTGGGTTCTTGCCCCCCGGGTTGCAGGACAGCTCTCCATGACGCTCGCCCTTGTGAAAGGTCTTGCCCTGGTACTTCTGCGGCACTCGCACCGCGTCGAGATCGAAAACGTAGTCGTCGCTCTTCGTGAACCAGAGAATGGTCTCGTGTCGCGCTGAGAACTTCCGGCGAGCGTGCAAGCCGTGTTGACGTACCCACATGATCCGGTTGCGCGGCTGGAGCCCGAGGCCCTCCAGGACGGGGAAGAGCCTGATGTCGAGCGGGATCAGCGTGCCCTTGGCGCTGTATGAGCCGACCTGCCAGAAGAGCGAGCCGGTCGGCTTCAGGACACGCGCGCACTCGGCGAGGATTTCGTGCTGGTCCTCGATGTAGTGCTCGAGCGCCACCCGGGATTCGTACTTCTTGCCCAGGTTGTAGGGCGGCGAGGAGACGACGAGGTCGACGCTCTCATCGGGCAGCTGGTCGAGGAGGTCTCGGCAGTCGCCGCGAAGGATCGTGTCGAGGATGCGCGGCGGCAAGCCCACGGACGGTAGGCTAACGATCTGCCAGGACGTCTCCGCAGCGGTCTGGAGCTCCTACAACACCTGGATCTGCACGAGGCTCGTCGTCCCCGGACGGCCGGAGGGCAGACCCGCGGTGATGCCCACGCGCTGGCCCTGCTCGCACCAGCCGAGCTCCACCACGCGCCGCGCGGCGTCCGCGATCAGCTCCTCGGTCGTCTCGTGGCGGCGCATCGAGGCGGCTGTGACACCCCACATCAGACCGCAGCGGCGCACCGTCTCGCGGCCGGGGGACAGCGCGTAGATCGGCACCGTCGGGCGGTGCGCGGAGACCAGGCGGGCGGAGCGCCCGGAGAGGGTGGGGACGACCAGCGCGTCGAGGCTCAGCTCGCGCACGGCGATGCACAGGCTGTGCGCGAGCGTGTACGCGGGGTCGGCCTCGGTGCGGCGCACGCGCGAGGCGTTCCACTCGTCGTAGGGCGCGATCGACTCGGCCTGTTCGGCGACCGCCGCCATCATCGCGATCGCCTCTACGGGGTAGGCGCCGATCGCGGTCTCCTGGGAGAGCATCACCGCGTCGGTACCGTCGAGGATCGCGTTCGCCACGTCCGCCACCTCCGCGCGCGTGGGGCGCGAGGAGGTCACCATCGAGTCGAGCATCTGCGTCGCCGTGATCGAGGGCCGCGCCAACCACCCCGCGAGGCGCAGCAGCTCCTTCTGCACGAGCGGCACCCGCTCGATCGCAAGCTCGATGCCGAGGTCCCCGCGCGCCACCATCACGCAGTCGGCGGCCCGCAGGATCTCCTCGGCGCGCTCCACCGCCTGGGGCTTCTCCATCTTGGCGATCAACGGCAGCCGCGTGTGCTCGCGCACCAGCTCGATGTCCTCGGGGCGGCGCACGAACGACAGCGCCACCATGTCCACCCCGATCGACTCTCCGTGGCGCAGCAGCTCGAGGTCCTCCGCGGGCACCGCCGGCAACATGTCCACCGGCCCGGGGATGTTGAGGCCCTGGCGGGAGGCCACCGCGCCGCCCGCCTCGACCTCGGCTTCCACCTCGGCGACCTGCGAGCGCAGGTCCGCCACGCGCAGCCTGACCGAGCCGTCGGCCAGGTAGATCACCGCCCCCAGCTCCAGCGCGTCGGCGAGGCCTGGCCAGGAGATCGTCATGTGGCTCGCGTCTCCCTCCCCCTCCCCGTCGCCGCAGGAGAAGGTGACGCGGTCACCGGGCTTGAGCTCCACCATGTCCTCCCGTAGCGGACCGATGCGCAGCTTCGGGCCCGGCAGGTCCTGCAGGATCGCCACCGCGCGCCCAGCCCTGCCCGCCGCGTCGCGCACGCGCCGCACCGTCTCCGCGTGCTCCTCCAGCGTGCCGTGCGAGTAGTTCAGCCGCGCCACGTCCATGCCGGCGTTGACCATCGCAAGCAGGGTCTCGGGCTCGCGGGAGGCGGGGCCGATCGTGGCGACGATCTTCGTGCGGCGCATCGCACGCACGGTAGCGGTCGGCGGGGACTCCCCGGCGCGCTTCTTATGCCCTGCTGGCGCCCGAAGAGCAAGCGAGGCAAGGACGCAGTGAGCGAAGCGTGCTCAGCACGTGAGCGATCGAGGACGCAGCATCGCGCCGCTATTCGGCCGTCAGGGGGCCTGCACGTCGGGGAAGTGCTCTGCGCAGTGCTCGCGCAGCGCCTCGCGCACCCACGCGCGCTCCGCGGGGGTCGCGGCGCGGAAGCGCTCCAGCAGCTCGCGCTGGCGGCTGATCGTGGACTCGCCTTTGCCCATCAGCTTCCAGCGCACCGCGAGGTACTCGAACAGGAGCTCCACCGCGCGGTGCCAGGAGTCCTCGCGCGTGCTCGCCGCCCGCGCGCCCTCGCCGGCCAGCGCTTCGGCGTACTGCAGCCGCGCCGCCGGCGTCATCGAGCCGCGCAGCGTGAGCGTGTTGCCGTGCGGGTCGGTGTAGTCGCTGGTGGGGGCCTTCAGCCGCTGCTTGGGTTTACGCCGGGCCACGCTCAGGTGGAGTCGGCCGCGCGTTCCAGCTGGCTGCGCACGTCGCCGGTGAGCGGCTTGGCGTGGCCGGGCCAAGCCGCGGCGGGCTCCAGGGCGGCCAGCTTGCGGATGCTCGCGCGCGCCTGCTCGGTGTCGTAGTTGTAGACGGCGAAGGGCACTTTCGGCGGGCAGTCCCGTCCCCACATTTCGAGGGTGTAGAAGGTGTCGCTCGTGAGCGCCAGCCGGTCGGACTCGCGCCACAGGCCGATCAGCCCCGGGGCGTGGCCGGGGAGGTGGATCACGCGGAAGCCCGCCACCTCCTCGCCCTCGGCGAGGGTGCCCGCGATCTTCACCGGGCCCCCGTCCCAGGCGAAGCGGTGCAGCACGCGCTGGATCTGGCGATGGGGGGTGGGCAGGCCGGCGAGGCCCTGCGGCCAGTAGCGGAAGCCGCCGCTGCCTTCGGCGTCCTGCACCTCGTCGGGGTGGCAGAACACCGGCACGCCCAGCGCGGGGGCGGTGCCGCGGTGGTCGGTATGGCCGTGGCCGAGCACCACCCGGCGGATGCCCCCAAGCCGCGCGCCCGCGGCGGCGACTGCGCGCACCATCGTGCGGGCGCCGGCGTCGAACAACGTGACCCCGCCGTCGTCCCCATCATCGATCAGGTAGACGTTGCAGCGCCCGGGCTGGCCCTGCACGACCCACACGCCCTCGGCCACCAGCTTGGCCTCGCCCAGGGCGCGGCCGGTGACGCGGGTCTTGACGTTGAACGCGCCGAGCATCCGCTGCTCCGCGGCGGAGTGAAGCGGCGGCATCATCCCGATCTGGCGCGGCACGTTCATCGTGTCGGTGAAGGCGTCGTTGACGTGGATCAGCCCGTCGCGGACGGTGAGTACGTCGCATCCTTCGAGCGTGAGCGGGTGCCCGGTGGGGGCCAGCCCGCTGAAGGTGCCGGGGCCGGCGAAGGTGCCGGTCATGCGCCACTGCACCGCGCAGCGCTCGCCCTCGGTGATCGTGTCCACGATTTCCCACCGCAGGTCCGGCAGCGCCTCGAGCATTTCGCCGACGAACGCGCGCACGCCCTCGGGTGCGGTCACGTCCACCTGGCCGCGCACGTGCTCGCGCCCGCCCGGCGCCCACAGCGCGACGGCGGCGTCGAGGTCGTGGGCGTTGATCGCCTCGAAGTACCGCCGCGCCACGCTCTCCGCCTGGGTTTCGGCTCCCGCTCCCTCGCCCGTGCGTGACCCTGAGATGCGCTCCCGAGGCGCCGCCGTCGCGTGGATGTTCGCCGCCGCCTCCTGCACCCGCGTGGCGGCTTGCTCTGCGTTCTCCTCGGCCATCGTCTGCTCCTTGGGCGTTTGCGGCGGAGGCACCAGTGTAGGGACTCCGAGCGCCGGCCCGCGGCTGGCTGGCTCGGCGGGCTACCCTGTGCGGCGCTCACCGGACCGCCGCCGCGCTGGGCGTGCGTGCGCACGCAGGCAGCCGACCGGAGCCCCGTTTGGCCGGAGAGCCAATAGGCTCCCCGTGGTGGCGGAGACTGCTCACAAGCGCGAGTTGGGCCGCGGGGAACGGATCCTCCCCGGCGTCTTCCGCCTGCGCCTGCCACTGCCGTGGCCGGGGGTCCCGCACTGCAACGCGTGGGCCGTGCGGGCGGGCGACGGGGTGGTGCTGTTCGACACCGGCATGAACCAGCCGGGCTCGTTCGTCGACCTCGAACGGGCGATGGCGATGTGCGGCCTGCGTGTCGAGGACGTGCGCCTGGTGGTGTGCACGCACGCCCACTCCGACCACTACGGCCAGGCCGCGACGATCGTGGAGCGCACGGGCTGCGAGCTGTGGATGCACCCCAACCACGCGCACATGACCCAGTGGGCCAGGGACACCGACGCCGCGATCGCGCGCCGCATCGAGGTAGCCCGTCAGAGCGGGGTGCCGGAGGAGCCGCTGCGCCGCTACGCCGCTGAGCGGCGCGAGCACGACTCGGGGATCGCGGCGGTGATCGAGCCCGACCGCGCGCTGCTGGGAGGGGTCACGATCGCCACGGACCTCGGTCCCTGGACGGTGCACGAGACGCCCGGCCACGCCCCCTCGCACGTCTGCCTGTTCCAGCCCGAGCGGCGCCTCTTGATCTCCGGCGACCACCTGCTGGGGCGCATCTCGCTGTTCTTCGACTACGGCTACTCCCCCGACCCCGTGGGCGAATTCGTCAGCTCGCTCGACGTGGTCGAGCGGCTCGGGGCGCGCCTGTGCCTGCCGGGGCACGGGCGCACGTTCGCCGACGTGCACGCGCACATCGAAGGCAACCGCAGGCTGGTGCGCGAGCGCCTCGAGCTGGCGCTGGCGGCGATCGCCTCACGGCCGCGCACGGCCTTCGAAGTGGTGCCGGAGGTGCTCGAGGAGGTGCCGTTCACCCCCAACACCGCCCCGTGGCTGCTGACCGAGACGCTGGCCTTCCTCACGCACCTGCAGGCCACCGGCCGCGCCCGGCGGATCGAGGGCGAGCCGGAGACGTGGGCCGCGATCCCGGCCGGGGAGTGAGGGGCGGCAGCGATGGGGACAGGCTGCGCGCGCACCATCTTGGGGAAGCCGCCGCGGTGGGCGCTGTCAAACTGAGCGGCCATGCGCATCGACACGCTGCTTGCAGACGCCGGCCCGGTGTTCTCCTTCGAGTTCTTTCCCCCCAAAACCGGGCAGGGCGAGCGCAACCTGTACGCGGCGCTCGGCGAGCTGCGCGAGCTGGAGCCCTCGTTCGTGTCGGTCACCTACGGCGCGGGGGGCTCCACGCGGGAGCGGACGATCGAGATCGTCAAGCGCATCAAGCGCGAGCACGGCCTCGAGGCGATGGCGCACTTCACGTGTGTGGGCGCCACTGTGGCGCAGCTGCGCGCCACGCTCGAGGAGATGCGGGGGGCAGGGATCGAGAACGTGCTGGCGTTGCGCGGCGACCCCCCCGCGGGGCAGGAGGCCTGGTGCAAGACGGACGGGGGCCTCGAGTACTCCAGCGAGCTGGTGGCGCTGATCGCAGCCGACTACCCGTTCGCGATCGGGGCGGCGTGCTTCCCGGAGACGCACGTCCACGCGGTGAGCCCCGAGGACGACCTGGCGCACCTCGCCGAGAAGGTGCGCGCCGGAGTGGACTTCCTGATCACCCAGCTGTTCTTCGACAACGCTCTCTACTTCGACTTCCTCGCCCGCGCGCGCGCGACGGGGATCGAGGTCCCAATCGTCCCCGGCATCCTGCCGATCACCCACGTCGGCCAGGTGGAGCGCATGAGCACGATGTGCGGCGCCTCGATCCCGGAGGGCCTGCGTCGTGAGCTGCGCTTACGCGAGGGCGGCGATGAGGCGGTGCTGGACTTCGGGGTCGCCTACGCGACGCTGCAGTGCGCGGAGCTGCTGGCCGGGGGTGCCCCCGGCATCCACTTCTACACGCTCAACCGCTCCCCCGCCACGCGCGCGATCCTGAGCGCGCTGAAGCTCGCGCGGCCGTGGGAGGCTGGCTGAGCTCGCTAATTGCGGGAACAGATTCGACCGAGCAGGCGCAGCGTCAGAGCCTCGTCCTGACGACTGAGCAACGGCTCAAGTCAACGGCGTTGCCGTCGGCGCCAGCTCGATCTCCAGCCCCTCAGCCACGCGCGGCGAGCCGTCGGGGGCCTGGTAGCGCACGTCCACCGAGTCGTTCTGGCGGTACGTGCCCACGCCCCACGCGCCCAACAGCCACCGCCACCCGCTGATGTGGTCCTTGCGCAGCTCCCGCTCGAAGATCAGTGCGCCTTCCCGGACGACGTAGTCGGGTCCGAGCTGCTGGCGCACCCCGTTGAGGTAGACCTCGTACGGCCCGCGTACCTCGCGGGGGAGCTTGACGATCGATTTGGTCATCGCGCGGATTATGCCCCCGCCCGCACACGTACCCTACGGTGCGATGACCGACATCCCCTACACGATCCGTCGCTCCACGCGCGCGCACAGGGTGCGGGTCAACGTGCACACTCACTCGGGCGTGGAGGTGGTGCTCCCTACGCGCGCCTCCGAGCGGGCGGCAGCGGCCGCCGTGGAGGAGCTGCGCCCGTGGATCGAGCGGCGGCTGCGTGAGGCGCACGAGACGCTCGCGCGCGTGGCCGAGCGCGGTGCCACCGTCCCGTACTTGGGGGAGCCGCTCCAGCTGGTCGCGCAGGCGGGGCGCACGCGGGTGCACCGCCGCGACGGGCGTCTGCTGGTGCCCGCGGGGGACTCGCGGCCGGCGCTCGAGCGCTTTTACCGCCGCGCGGCCCGCACTGAGTTCGGCGCGCGCCTGGACCGCGCGAGCGCGCTGGCGGGAACCCCCTACAGCGGCCTCTCGATCCGCGCGCAGCGCTCCCGCTGGGCCTCGTGCTCGGCGAAAGGGCGCATGAGCTTCAACTGGCGCCTGCTGATGGCCCCGGAGAGCGTGCTCGACTACGTCGTGTGGCACGAGGTGTGCCACCTGGAGGTGCTCGACCACTCCCCCCGCTTCTGGGCGCTCGTGGAGCGCCGCTGGCCGCGCTGGCGCGAGGACCGCGAGTGGCTACGCCGCCACGGGGGGACGCTGGTGCTCTAGCGGCCCGCTGGCACGGCGCCAGGCGGCGTCCTCGATCGCTCACCGAAGCCGGGAGACACTCGCCTGCGGCGAGCATCCCCGTTTCGGCCAGCAAAGCACACTTCGCTCACTGCGTCCTTGCCTGGCTTGGCCATCGAACCGCTAGCCGCGCTGATCGACGGGCACGTAGTCGCGATCGCGCTCCCCGGTATAGATCTGGCGGGGGCGGGCGATCTTCTGCTCGGAGTCTTGGACCATCTCAAGCCACTGCGCGATCCAGCCGGAGGTGCGCCCGATCGCGAACATCACGGGGAACATCGCGACGGGCAGGCCGAGCGCCTCGTAGATCAGGCCGGAGTAGAAGTCCACGTTCGGGTACAGCTTGCGCGAGGTGAAGTACTCGTCGTCCAGCGCCCGCTTCTCGAGCTCGGTGGCGAGCGCCAGCAGCGGGCTCTTGCCGCGCACCGCGAACACGTCGTCGAGGTGTTTGCGGATGATGCGCGCGCGGGGGTCATAGTTCTTGTAGACGCGGTGGCCGAAGCCCATCAGGCGCTCGTCGCCCGCCTTGACCCCCTCCAGGAAGGCAGGGATGTTCTCCACCTTGCCGATTCGCCCCAACATGCGTAGGGCGGCCTCGTTGGCGCCGCCGTGCAGCGGCCCGTACAGCGCGGCCACGCCGGCGGCGACGGCGGAGTAGGGGTCGACCTGCGTGGAGCCGACCGAGCGCACCGCGTTGGTGGAGGCGTTCTGTTCGTGGTCGGCGTGCAGGATGAACAGCACGTCGAGCGCCCGCTCCAGGCGTGGGTCGGGCTTGTACTTGAGCTCGGTCATCTTGTACATCATCGAGAGGAAGTTGCCCGCGTAGCCGAGGTCGTTGTCGGGGTACACGTAGGGCTGGCCCATGTTGTGGCGGAAGGCGAACGCCGCGAGCGTGGGCATCTTCGCGAGCAGGCGGATGATCTGGATGTCGCGGACGCCCTCGTCTCTGATGCGGCTGGCGTCGGGGTAGAAGGTCGAGAGGGCGCCGACGGAGGCGACCAGCATCCCCATCGGGTGGGCGTCGTAGCGGAAGCCCTGCATGAAGTCCTTGACGTTCTCGTGCACGAACGTGTGGATCGTGACCTCGTGCACCCACTCCTCCAGTTGCGCGTGCGTGGGCAGCTCGCCCTTGATCAGCAGGTAGGCGACCTCCAGGTAGGAGGAGTGCTCGCACAGCTGCTCGATCGGGTAGCCGCGGTGCTGGAGGATGCCGGCGTCGCCGTCGATGTAGGTGATCGCGGAGCGGCAGGAGGCGGTGTTGGTGAAGGCGGGGTCGTAGGCCATCAGCCCGAAGTCCTGCTCGTCGGTCTTGATCTGCCGCAGGTCCATCGCGCGCACGGTGCCGTCGGTAACGGCCAGCTCGTAGGTGCGCCCGGTGCGGTTGTCGGTCACGCTCAGCGTCCCGGCGGGAGCGGGCGGGGCTCCATTCGCGCGCGCCTGCTGACCCGTGGCCTCCTTCTGCGTATCCGCCGTCTCGGTGCTCATCGCTATCTCCTATGTCGGGCGCTCAAGGTTGTCTTGCCCGATTATGGGGCAACGTATGCGAGTCCACGCCGACCGCGGCGGGGCGCACCCTCTGGCCGCCCGGCCCTCAGTGCCGCGAGAGGCTCGCGCGGGTGGCGGCGGTGCGGATGCGTGTCGGTGCGGCCAGCGCCGGCGCACCTGGGTGGGGCCCGCGGCGGGGCGCACGCGGCAGGCGCGGGCGCGGGTGGATTGGTCCCTGGCGCGGGCGGGGACGGAAGCCGATGCCGCCGTCCTCTTCGGGGGCCGCCTCGGGTCCCTGGCGGACCGCCCAGCGCACGATCAGGAAAAGCCCGACGATCGGGATCTTCAGGATCACCATCAGCCAGATGAAGGTCCAAGCATCCACTCCACCTCCGATCGTACTCCCTTGGAGTGGCAAAAGCGGGGCCCGGCTCCCCGGCCGGCTCCGCCACCCTCTTAGCGGGCTGTGGGCAAGTACCGATGCTCAATCGCCCAGCGGCACGGGCGCGGCGGAGAACTGGGTGAACTCGCGCAGCTGGCGCACGCGCGCCACGATCTCGGCCCCCGCGAGGTTTTCGATGCGCCCGGTGCCGAACTCTTCGACGTTGAAGGAGGCCAGCGCGGTGCCGTGGGCCATCGCCTGGCGCAGCAGCTCGTCGGAGAGCTCCTCGTCGATGTGGGCGGCGATGTACCCGACGAAGCCCCCCGCGAACGTGTCGCCCGCGCCGGTGGGGTCCACGACCGACTCCAGCGGGAATGCGGGCAGCGAGAAGAAGCCCCCGGGGGTGACGAGCGCGGCCCCGTACTCGCCCTGCTTGGCGACAATGACTCGAGGCCCGCCCTCCCAGGCGAGGATCTCCCGGGCGGCGGCGTACAGGCTCGCTTTGCCGGTGAGCTGGCGCAGCTCGGAGTCGTTGAGGATCAGGCAGTCGCACTCGGCGATCGCCTTCATGAGCGACTCGCGCGCGGCTTCGATCCAGAGGTTCATCGAGTCGAGCGCCACGAACCGCGCGGCGGGGAGCTGCGCGCGCACCTCGCGCTGCAGGTCGGGCTGGATGTTGGCGAGGAACAGCACCTCGGAGGAGCGCGAGCGCTCCGAGAGCTTCGGTTGGAAGCCCTCGAACACGCCGAGCTGCGTGTCGAGCGTCTCGCGCGAGTTCAGGTCCCACCCGTACTTGCCGCGCCAGAAGAAGGTCTTGCCCCCGGGGATGCGCTCCACGTCGGAGATGTCCACTTCGCGGTGGCGCAGGACGTCGAGCTCGGTCTCGCCGAAATCCTCGCCGACCGGTCCTACGACGCGCACCTCCGAGAAGAACGAGGCGGCCAGCGCGAAGTGGACGGCCGCGCCGCCGAGCATCCGCTGGCGCTCGCCGAAGGGCGTGGAGACGCTGTCATAGGCGATCGATCCGACGACGGTGATGGGCATGAACGCGCACCCTACACCCGGCGGCCACCGACAGCTTGCGCAGTTCGGAGTGCGCCGCCCGCGCGCGGCACGCGGCGTTGAGTAGCCTGGCGCCGGTGCGCGCGATTCAGATGACCGAGTTCGGCGGCCCCGAGGTGCTGGGGCTCGTGGAGCTGCCGCGGCCTGCCCCGGGTCCGGGGCAGGCGCTGATCCGGGTGACCCGCGCGGGGGTGAACTTTGCGGACACCCACATCCGCACCAACTCTTATGTGCGCAAGGCCACGCTGCCGCTGGTGCCGGGTGGAGAGGTCGCGGGCGTGCGCGAGGACACCGGGGAGCGCGTGGTCGCGCTGACCGGCACGGGTGGCTACGCCGAGTACGCCACGGCGCCCGCGGAGCACGTGTGGGCGATCCCCGAGGGAGTGGACGAGGGGACGGCGCTCGCGCTGCTCGTGCAGGGGACGACGGCGTGGCACCTCTACCGCACGGCGGGGCGCGTGGGGGAGGGCATGAAAGGGGAGGGGGCCGGCGAAACAGTGGTGGTCCACGCGGCCGCGGGGGGCGTGGGCTCACTGGCGGTGCAGTTGGGGCGCCCGTTGGGCGCCGGGCGGGTAATCGCGACGGCGTCCAGCGAGCAGAAGCGCAGCCTCGCGCTGCGGCTTGGTGCGGATGTGGCGATCGACCCCGCGCCGGAGGGACTCACCGAGCGGCTGCTGGAGGCGAACGGAGGGCGCCCGGTGGACGTCGTGTTCGAGATGGCGGGGGGCGAGGTGTTCGATGCCTCCTACGCGGCGCTCGCGCCGTTCGGGCGGCTGGTGGTGTGCGGGATCGCCTCCCAGCAGCCCAACCAGGTGTCCAGCGGATCGCTGCTGCGCCACTCGCGCGCGGTGGTGGGCCTTTACATCTTCCACTGTCTTGAGCGGCCGGGCATGTTCGAGGAGGCTCTGAGCGACCTGTTCGCGCGCGTGGGGTCGGACCCCGCCCGCCCAGCGCTCGAGGTGGTG
The DNA here is from genome assembly GCA_963715925.1 of uncultured Solirubrobacterales bacterium. GTDB lineage: Bacteria > Actinomycetota > Thermoleophilia > Solirubrobacterales > Solirubrobacteraceae > Palsa-744. Next base: position 2,279,997 of record OY970282.1, read on the forward strand.
GTGGGGCACACCTACCCTCTGGAGCAGGCGGCGCAGGCGCACATCGACCTGCGCGAGCGGCGCACGACGGGCAAGCTATTGCTCGATCCAAGCGCTTGAGCGCGCCAAGTCCGTAAGCTGCTCTGCCACATGGCCAAGACATTCGCCGAGCTCGGGCTGACCGAGCGCACCCTGAAGGCGCTGCGCGAGGTGGGCTACGAGGCGCCCAGCCCGATCCAGGAGCAGGCGATCCCGTCGCTGCTGGAGGGGCGCGACGTGATCGGCCAAGCGCAGACGGGCACGGGCAAGACGGCGGCGTTCGGGCTGCCGATCATGGAGTACGTGGACCCCGAGGAGCGGGAGGTGCAGGCGCTCGTGATGACCCCCACGCGCGAGCTGTGCATCCAGGTGACACAGGCGCTGCGCGTGTACGGGTCCCACGCGGGCGTGGACGTGGTGGCGGTCTTCGGGGGTGCCCCGATCCGCACCCAGCAGGCGCAGCTGCGCTCCGGGGGGCACGTGGTGGTGGGGACGGTAGGCCGCGTGCTCGACCTGATCTCGCGCCACTCGCTGGTGCTGCACGACTGCCGCTTCGTGGTGCTCGACGAGGCCGACGAGATGCTCGACCTGGGCTTCTTGGAGGACGTGGAGCGGATCCTCTCGATGACCCCCAGCGGACGGCAGACGGCGCTGTTCAGCGCGACGATGCCCCCGCCGATCCGCAAGCTCGCGGACGGGTACCTGTATGACCCGGTGACGGTGAAAGTGGAGGCGGCGACGCTGACGATCGACACGGTGGCGCAGTTCCAGCTCTCGGTGGAGACGCGCGACAAGGCGGAGAAGCTGGTGGAGGTGCTCAAAGCGGAGTCGCCCGACCAGGCGATCGTGTTCGTGCGCACGAAGATCCGCTGCGACCAGCTGTTCCGCACGCTGCGCGACCGCGGGATGAACGTGCGGGCGCTGCACGGCGACATGACGCAGGGGGCGCGCGACGGGGTGATGCTCGCGTTCAAGGGGGGCCGCGTGCCGATCCTCGTGGCGACCGACGTGGCCGCCCGGGGCCTCGACATATCGACCGTGACGCACGTGATCAACTACGACGTGCCCACCTCACCCGACACGTACGTACACCGCATCGGGCGCACCGGCCGGGTGGGGCGCTCGGGACGCGCGATCACGTTCGTGGAGACGCGCCAGAAGCGCGAGCTCGAGGCGATCGAGCGCCACATCGGCACCTCGATCGCACCGTGGCAGCGGGGCGCCGTGGCTCCCCCGACGCCGGTGCGCGAGCGCCCGCGCCGCCACTCCAAGCCGAGCATCTCGCGCGACGGCTCCGAACCCCACGCGAAGCTGATGCTGGCGGGCGGCCGCGCGGGCGGGGTGCGGGTGGCGGACATCGTGGGCGCGGTGACCTCCGCGACGGGCCTCGACGGGGAGGCGGTGCGCGACGTGATAGTGCTCGACCGCTTCTCGTTCCTCTCCGTGCCGGCCGCGGAGGCCGACCGCGTGATCGAGGCGCTGCGGGATCGCCGCGTGCGAGGACACCCCGTGCGGCTAGAGCGGGTAGGGTAAAGAGATGTCAACTGCAACGATGAAGACCACCGAGGGCGAGATCACCTTCGAGCTGTTCGACGAGGACGCCCCGAAGACTGTCGAGAACTTCCGCAAGCTCGCCGGGGACGGCTTCTACGACGGGCTGAACTTCCACCGCATCATCAAGGACTTCATGATCCAGGGCGGCTGTCCGCAGGGGACGGGCACGGGCGGCCCGGGGTACACCTTCGAGGACGAGATCAACCCCCACAAGATCGTGCGCGGGGCGCTGGCGATGGCCAACGCGGGCCCCAACACCAACGGCTCGCAGTTCTTCATCGTGACCGCGAAGAAGTGTTCGTGGCTGGACGGCAAGCACACCGTGTTCGGCGAGGTGACCGACGGGATGGACGTGGTGGACCGCCTGGAGGGCATCGCCACGGACGGCTCCGACCGCCCGGTGGAGCCGGTTGGGATCGCCTCGATCGAGCTGTCGCAGTAGACGCATTGATTCGGGGGGCCATGCCGTATACGGCATGGCCGGCAGGGTCACATGTGACCCTGCCTGGAACGGCCACATGTGGCCGTTCCTGTAGCCGCACATGTGCGGCTACACGGGGGGCGCATGCGCCCCCCGCCGACCGGCGCATGCGCCGGTCGGAACCTCGGCTTTAAAGAGGCGCCTGACGAGACCGTATTCGAGGAGTAGCCTCTGTAGGAGCGCAAACCCACGGGAGGTCACGATGGCGACTGTCGAGCAGCACGCAACCGAAATCCACAACGGCGCGGCGAATGGAACCTCGACCGCGACGGCGGGTACGGAGATCCCGGTCGAAAACCCGGCGACGGGCGAGATCATCAGGACCGTGCCCGACCTCGACGCGGCGGCGATCGCGGACATGGCCAAGCGTGGCCGCTTGGCGCAGCCGACGTGGGAGGCGTACGGCTTCGAGGGCCGTGCGCGCGTGCTGCTGCGGATGCAGAAGTGGGTGATGGACAACGCGGATCGGATCGTGCGCACGATCGTCTCGGAGACCGGCAAGACCTACGAGGACGCGCAGCTCGCGGAGATCTCCTACGGAGGCGCGGCGTTCGGCTTCTGGGCCAAGCACGCGCCCGAGTACCTGGCCGACGAGCGGGTGAAGACGAGCGCGGTGTTCGTGAAGGGCAAGAAGCTGATCCTGCGCTACCGGCCGCTGGGGCTGATCGGCGTGATCGGCCCGTGGAACTACCCGCTGACGAACTCCTTCGGCGACTGCGTTCCGGCGCTGGCCGCGGGCAACAGCGTGATCCTGAAGCCCTCGGAGGTCACGCCGCTGACCTCGCTGCTGTTGGTGGAAGGCCTGCAGGAGTGCGGGATCCCCGAGGACGTCTTCCAGGTGGCGACGGGCCGCGGGGGCACGGGCGCGGCGCTGATCGAGGAGGTGGACATGATCATGTTCACGGGCTCCACGCGCACCGGCCGCAAGGTCGCGGAGGCCGCCGGTCGCCGGCTGATCCCGGCGTCGCTGGAGCTGGGGGGCAAGGACCCGATGATCGTGCTCGCCGACGCCGACCTCGAGCGCGCGGCCAACGTGGCGACGTACTACTCGATGCAGAACTCCGGCCAGACGTGCATCTCGATCGAGCGCGCGTACGTGGAGGCGCCGGTGTACGACGAGTTCGTGGCGAAAGTGACCGAGAAGGTGCGCGCGCTGCGCCAGGGCCGCCCCGACGGGGGTCCCGGTACGGTCGAGGTCGGCTCGATGACGTTCCCACCGCAGGTGGACCTCGTCGAGGACCACGTGCAGGACGCGCTCGCGAAGGGCGCGCGGGCACTCACGGGCGGGCACCGCGGCACGGGCGACGGGCACTTCTTCGAGCCGACGGTGCTGGTGGACGTCGACCACTCGATGAAGATCATGCGGGAGGAGACGTTCGGCCCGACGCTGCCGATCATGCGGGTGCGCGACGCCGAGGAGGCCGTGCGCCTGGCCAACGACTCCCCCTACGGCCTCGCGGGCTCGGTGTTCAGCAAGGACACCGAGAAGGGCGAGCGGATCGCCCGCCGCGTCGAAGCGGGCGCGGTGTGCGTGAACGACGCGATCATCAACTTCGCGGCGCTGGAGCTGCCGATGGGCGGCGTGAAGGCCTCGGGCCTCGGCTCACGCCACGGCGCGGGCGGGATCCGCAAGTACTGCAACCAGCAGGCGCTGCTCGTCACGCCGCGGCTGGCGCTGAAGCGCGAACTGCACTTCTTCCCCTACACGCGCGGGGGGACGAAACGGCTGGGCAAAGCGCTCAAGCTGCTCTACGGCCGCGGCAAGCGCGACTGACGCGGCGGTCGGCCTTCCTCGACGTCTCCTTACGCCTGCCGCCGGGGCGCATGGTGCCGGTGCGCCTGCAGCTGCTCGAGCTCGGCGTCCTCGGCGCGCTCGCTCGCGCGCAGCTCGTCGATCGTCGGCCCGCCGCTCATCTCCGCTGCGAAGATGCCGCGCACGGATGGGGCAGGTTGGTGGTGGGGGAGGCGGTGTTGGATGTTTACTTTTCGGGCCCTATATAACTTCATTTTGTAAAGTATATAGGCGGTTATTTTGATGATCGCCTCCGCCCCCTGGCGTCCGTCAGCCGACCGCGCTTCGCAGCGAGAGCCCGAGCAGCCGCTCCAGCTCAGTGATGGTGGTCCCCGCGGCGGTGTGGTGCACAGTGGCCATCCCGAGCTCCTCGGCGGGGGCGAGGTTGAAGGGGAGGTCGTCAACGAACACGCACGCGGCCGGGTCGCGCGCGATCGCCTCCGCGCCCAGCTCGTAGATGCGGGCGGCGGGCTTGCGCAGCCCCACCTCTCCTGAGATGACGACGCCGTCGAACAGCTCGCCGAGCAGCTCGCGCGGGTAGCGGGTCGTGCCCCAGGAGTTAGAGATCAGGCCGGTGGCGATCCCGGCCGAGCGGGCGGCGCGCACCGCATCGACCATCGTCTCCTCCAGCACGGCGCCGGCGAAGAGGCGGTCGATCAGCCCCGCGGGGGAGTCGAGGCCGAGCACGCGACCGAGCCCGGACTCGAAGTCGGCCTCGGCGACGCGGCCCTCCTCGAAGCCGATCAAGAGGTCGCGGGCGTCCCTGTTGCTCCGGAAGACCTGCACGAGCGCGGCGGGGTCGAGGCCCTCGGCTTCGCAGAAGGCTGAGAAGGAGCCGAACAGGTTGGTGGTCATCACCCCGCCCCAGTCGACGAGCAGGCCGCAGATCGCTCCATTGCCGGCCGGTTGTCCCGCTCCCCGTGCCGGCTCCGTCTCCTTGCCCGATCCGGTCTCGCTCTCCGGGCTGCGCGTCTGCGCCGTCTTGCCTACGACCGGCTCACTCACCGCGCGCGACCTCCTCGGCGTGGGCGGCGAGCTGCAGCACGCCCTCCCCGAAGTGCTTCAGGTAGGGGTCGTCGGTGGCGCCGGCGAGCGCGCGCTTGTAGTTGCCCTCCATGAACACCGTCATCTTCCACACCGCGAGCGTGACGTACCAGCGCAGGTCGCTCATCGAGCGGCCCGTGCGCGCTTCGTAGCGCGCGATCAGCTCCGCGCGGGTAGGGAAGCCCTCGGCCTTGGTGACGGCGCCCAGCGAGTCCCTGATGCCCCCCGGCGGGTCGTCGGCCTGCCCCCACACCATGCACATGTAGCCGAGGTCGGCGAGCGGGTCGCCGACGGTGGCCATCTCCCAGTCGAGTACCGCGGTCAGCCGTGCGGGGGCCCCGGTGGCGAACATCGTGTTGCCGAGGCGGTAGTCCCCGTGCACGATCGTGGCGGGGCCGGACTCCGGGAGGTGCTCGGCGAGCCAGCCGGCGACGCGTTCCACGGCGGGGATCTCGCGTGTCTTGTTGTGCTCCCACAGCCCCGAGAAGCGCCGCAGCTGGCGCTCCAGGTAGCCGGTGGGCTTGCCGAAGCCCTCCAGGCCCGCGGCGCGCCAGTCCACGTCGTGGATCTCCACGAGCGCGTCGATCAGCTCCTCGGCGATCCGCCGGCGCTCGGCGGGCGCGTCGAGCGCGTCGGGCAGGCTGAAGACGATCGCCTCGCCCTCCACTCGCTCCATCACGTAGAAGGGGCAGCCGATCGTCGCGGGGTCCTCGCCGACGGCGAGCACTGTGGGCACGCGCGCGGGGGTGCCGTGTAGGGCTCCCAGCAGGCGCGCCTCGCGCAGCACGTCGTGCGCGGAGGGCGGCAGCGGCGGGCGGGGCGGGCGGCGCAGGACGAGCTCGCGGCCGTCCGCGCGGCGGACGAGGTAGGTGACGTTGGAGTGCCCCTCACCGATCGGGCTTGCCTGCAGCTCCCCCGCGCCGAGGCCGTGGGCGTCGAGGAACTCGCGCAGGGGCTCGAGCACGAGCAGGGGGGGACGGGCGTTGCCCTGCGCCTCCGCGTGGGTACCGACGATGTCGTCGGGTGCGACTGTTGCGCTCATCGGCCGCAACCTTATCTCCGGTACGGTGTCTTAAGCGCGAGCACGCCAGCGTGTCCCTCGTCCCTGCGATGGCACGGCCGCTCCGCGACACGTCTGCGCGTAGTCCCTGTAAGCCACGACAGAAGGAGCCTTCTGGAATGCCGCGTATCCGCGTACTCCTCAGCGCACTGCTCGCCTCGGCGCTCGCCGCCGCGGCGGTGGGCGCCGCTCCGGCGCTCGCCTCGCACAACCAAACGGTTTTCTTCGAGGGGGGCCAGACGCTGCTCGAAGCGCGCACACGCGAACACGCGATCGCGCAGCTGGAGCACCTAGGGGTACACGCGCTGCGCGTGGAGCTGTACTGGGCCGACGTGGCCCCCGGCGCCGGGGGCAAGAAGCGCCCGAGCTTCGAAGCGACGAACCCGGCGGCGTACCACTGGGGCGCGTACGACTGGCTGCTGGCGAAGGCGAAGGAACTGAACTGGCCGGTGCTGCTGACGGTGACCGCGCCGGTGCCGCGGTGGGCGAGCGCCAACGGCACCAGCTTCACGCGCCCCGACCCCCAAGACTTCGAGGAATTCATGACCGCGGTGGGTCGCCACTACGGCTCGGAGGTCGCGCTGTTCGCGATCTGGAACGAGCCCAACGACGCGGCCTTCCTGTTGCCGCAGTTCAACGCCAACGGCTCCCCCGCCTCGCCGCGCATCTACCGTGGTCTATTCCAGGACGGCTACGCGGGGCTGCAGGCGGCGGGCCTCACGCACCCCAAGGTGCTGATGGGCGAAACGGCGCCGGTCGGCTACGACAGCCTCAGCCGCTCGACGATCCGCCATGAAGGGCTGCTCCACGACGTGGCACCGCTGGCGTTCCTGCGGGGCACGCTGTGCCTGAACTCGCACTACCAGAAGGCGGGCTCGTGCGAATCGCTGCCGGCGTACGGGTACTCCGACCACGCCTACACCCAGAAGCAGGGTCCCCTGTGGGTCCCGCCGGAGTACGACGACGTGACGATCGGGGTGCTCTCGCGGTTGGAAGGCGCCCTCGATCGGGCGGCGCGAGCGGGCGCGATCAGGACGGGCATGCCGATCTACCTCACCGAGTTCGGGGTGCAGAGCAAGCCCAACCGCTATCTCGGCGTGTCGCCCGCCAAGCAGGCCGAAGAGGACGCGCTTGCGGAATACATCGCCTGGAGGGACCCGCGCGTGGCGGCCTTCTCGCAGTACCTGCTGCGCGACGACCCCACCGGCGGGCGTCCAGGGTCGAGCGTCCACGGCGGCTACGTCGGCTTCCAGACGGGCTTGGAGTACTTCAATGGGCAGCCCAAGCCGCTCTACTCGGCGTGGCCGGTCCCGCTGGTGGTCTCCCGACAGGGCCACGGCTTCTCACTGTGGGGGCTCGCGCGGGGGGCGACGGGACCGACGACGGTGACGATCCTCGTCAAGGCGCGAGGCGCCAAGCGGTACCGCGTGCTCAGAAAGGCCGCCACCGAATCCCTCGGCTACTGGCACTTCACCTCGACCGTGGCGGGTGTGGACTGGCGGGTACGGTGGACGGACCCCACCACGGGTGCCAGGTACGAGGGGCCGCCGATCGGGATGACACCCGCACTGTAGGCCGCGGAGGCACCAGTGGCGCGGCATCGCCCTCCTAGAGTGGGAGGGCGATGCCGGAGCTGCCAGAGGTCGAGATCACCGCAAGGCGGCTCGACGCCGCGCTGCGCGGGGTCCAGATCGAGTCGGCGCTGGCGCCGGGCATCAACGCCCTGAGGACCTTCGCCCCCACGCTCGCCGAGCTGACGGGCCGCGAGATCGCCGGTGTGCGTAGGCGCGGCAAGCACCTGATCGTGGAGATCGATGGGGACTCCGACCGGCTGGCGCTGCTGATCCACCTGATGTCGGCCGGCCGACTGCAGCTGTACGACAAGCGCGCGGGGCCGCGCGACCGCACCTCGCGCCTGCTCGTGCGGGTGCGCCTGGCGCCGCGGGATGGGGAGCCGCCGTCCGACGGCACGGGCGCCGGTCCCCGAGAGGCCGAGCTGCGCCTGCGCGAGTTCGGCTCCAAGCAGGCCGCGTGGGTGAAGCTGCTGCGCGCGGAGGAGCTGGAGTCCGACGAGGCGCTGGCGACCCTCGGGCCCGAAGCGTGGCCCGACCCAGGCGGGCCAGCGCGACTGCTGGAGCTGCTGGACGCCCCGCGTCCGCTCCATACGATGCTGCGCGATCAGCGCACGATCGCGGGCATCGGGCGCTCATGGGTGGACGAGATCCTGTGGGAGTCACGCCTCTCTCCCTACAAGCGCGGCGCGGACCTCACGGTGCCGGAGGCGCAGAGGCTGAAGGAGGCGATCGTGGGCACGCTGGGGTCAGCGATCGAGCACTACGAGCGCGTCATCCAGCTGCCGATCCCCGACAAGCTGCCGCTGCCGCTGCGGGTGCATCGCCACGAGGGCGAGCCGTGCCCCCGCTGCCGGGCGACGCTGCGGGCGGTGCACTTCGAGGACTACGTGATCGCCTACTGTCCCGTCTGCCAGACAGAGGAGCGAGTCCTCAAGGACAGGCGACTCTCGCGGCTGTTGAAGTAGGGACGGTCACTTCGAGGCATACGAAAGTGCCGGCCGGCTGGCTGCCAACGCAGGAGTAACCCCAACGAGCTACACTAGGGATTGTGCCGAGCAAGCATCCGAGAATCGCCGTGACAGCCGATCCTGACCTTGGGCGGGCGTTGGAGCGCGTGCGGGCGGCGACAGGCACGCGCGAGGCCGACGCGACGCTGGTGCGGAGGCTTGCGGTTGAAGGGGCGCAGGTCCAACTGGAGGCTGGCCCTCAGCGTGGCACGGCGATCGAGGCGCTGTTCGCCACGATGGACAGCGGTGCGTTCGATCTCGACCTCGACGCGATCGATCGTCTCAACTGGCCTGAGCACATGGCGTGAGCGCCGAGCTGTGGGACGGCCAGGGCACGGTGCTGGTCGACACCTCGGCATGGACAGTCGCGCGTCGGCTGCCAACGGCTCGTCGGCTGCTTCGTGCCGCGGGCGAACGCGGCGATGTGGCGTGGTGCTGGCCGGTTCGCTATGAGCTGATCGTCGACGCGCGTGGACCGGACGGGATCGCCGCCGTCGATCGCACTCTGGAGGGACTGCGCGAGGTCGCGGTGGATCTAGCGGTCCAGCGAGGGGTACTCTCGGCGATGCGCGAACTGGCGGACGAGGGCGCTCATGGAGCGCACCGGCTGCCGTTGGCAGACTTGACGGTCGCGGTGGCGGCGCAGCGCTCAGGCTTGGACGTACTGCACTACGATCGCCATTTCGAGCGTCTCGGCGAGCTGCTCAGCGTGCGCACGCTCTGGATTGCCGAGCCATCCGCCTGAAAAGCGCGTGGAGGCAAGCGTTACGATCCAAGCATGATTGTGCAAGGAGAGGAAGCCCCCGACTTCGAGCTGCCCGACCAGGACGGTCGCCCCGTCAGGCTCTCGGACCTCCGTGGCCAGCCGGTCGTGGTCTACTTCTACCCCAAGGCGGACACCCCAGGCTGCACCACACAGGCATGCGGGGTGCGCGACCACCGCGCCGGCTACGAGAGCGCGGGCGCCACGGTGCTCGGCATCTCCCCGGACCCGGTGGCGAAGGTCAAGAAATTCCACGATAAGCGGAGCCTCGGCTTCACCCTGCTCGCCGACGAGGATCACGCCGTGGCGGAGGCCTACGGAGTGTGGGTGCAGAAGTCGATGTACGGCCTTTTCGTATAGGGTAGTAAATGGATCGGACGGATGCGTGCTGTCAGGCTCGATGAAAGCCCTATCCACCCTGAGCGCCGAGGCCTCAGAGGACCACGACCTTCCAGGGGGCCTCCCCCTCCCATCTCACCCACCCCTGAGTGCCTTCCCGGTGCAGCCGCCGCAGGCCGTAACTGTTGAGAGCAGAGCGGAGCGCGAGGTACTTGCTGCACCGGGGGGAGGCCGTGCTTGACACGGCCGGTCACGTAGTTGGGTAACTCGCCGTTTGACCCCGCCGGCGCCACCGGCGCGGCCGGGGCCGGCCCCGCGAGGCGGGAGCGTCCTGTAGCTCTGGCGCTGCCTCTTCGGCCTTGCGCCCTCCGACGGCCTCAATGCGCGGCGGCCGTCGGGGCAACCCTCCCGGGCCTTCGCCTGCTGATGTGAGCGCGAGCAGCACCGCAGGAGAGACTCCCTCCCATGGGGAGCCGCATCACTTCCCACTAGCAGTGGAAGACTGCGACTTGCTCTCAACCAGGCGACCACCCCGAGCATCAGCGGAGCCCCCACCCCACCCACCCCTGATTGCGCTGTTCCTCTGTCCTTCCACTCGCGTTAGCCTTGGAGTATCAGGGCTCCCCGAGTTCCTCTCTCCCCGCGGAGGTCCCATCTGTCGATCGAGCAGTCGGCCGGCCCCCGGCACGGCTCCCGCTGCACGCCCTGTCAAGGCCCGTCAGGGCCGTACCCCTTGTGGGTTGACAGGGCGTACTACCCTACCCCGCCCGGCGGGGGCCGGGGGACTGCGCTCCGCCGCGGTCGGGGCCCCCGGCTAGGCGCAGCCTGGTTGGGGAGCGGCGGACGATCGACTGTAGCTCGCCGTTTGCCTTAGTTGACGTCCTGCGCATCGACGCGGGACACGGAGGTCCCGCGCACGCTGCGCCTGGATGCCCTACCACCCGCGCGGACGATCCCCCCCCGAACACGAGAGCGAAGATCACGGGCGCGATCCTTGCTGGCAGCGCAGGTTTCTTCCGGGTCTTGAGAGCTGCCGTCTCAGGCCTGGCGAGAACCACTCCTGCGAGGGCAGGGCACGACCGTATACGCGGCGGCTCGGGCGCCCCCTCGAAGGCGGAGCGGATGCAGTTCCTGGGTGCTCCGCCGCAGATAATGGGTCAATTTGGATCGGGACCGAGATCGCGGACCTGCTGGACTGAGTGGCCTACCGGCCCGCTCGTGTAAGCAGTGCCCGCGCGCGCGACACCGCGCGACGAAGGCGACCGGGGTGTTGCCTCCGATAGGGCGTTTCCTCGTACGGGATCAGCGGGTGCAGTCGGTCGGCCTTGATCCAGACCGAGGCGGGCTTGCACTCGCCGGTCGGGCAGCGCCACTTGCACGCATGGCGCTTGTGGTCGGCTCCGGCGAATCTCCACTCGCCGTGCTCGCAGGACGGCGGCTTGTGCTCGCCCAACTGCTTCACCCCGCTTGCGTTTGTCTGACCGCGCGCTACGCTGTTCGAACCATGTTGCGCAGGGAGCCGAGTCGATGAAGACGTACAAGCTCGTCGTTGAACCCAAGCTGTACTTCTCGCTTCCGGGGTTTGGTTCTGCTTTGACGGAGGACGTGCTGATGGAGGCGCTCGTCGGCGTTGTCGTCCGGGAGCTTGGTGAAGACCAGATGGGTCGCTGCACGATCCACGTGCAGCTCGAGCGCCCCACCGACGCCCAAGCGCTGAACGAACTGGTATTGCTCGTTGACGAGCTCGGCTTCGCGGTTATCGAAGCGAGGGTTAGCGAGTGGGTGGATGAGGCGATTGACCGAGCGATCCTTGGGTTCTTCGGCGGCGGTGCCGTGGGTAGCGCCTCGAAGAACGGCGTCGTGGCGGTCGCGGGGGCGCTTATCGGCGCCATCGTGGGATTGATCACGGGTGCGGAGGTGCAGAAGCTGAAGGCCGAGTACGAAGCGCGACGGGACTACCACGGCAACTGGTCGTTTCACCGGATCGACCGCCGCCCGCCGCCGGCGCCCGGGCTCCGGCCCGGCTTCTCACCCGCCTGAGTCGCTACCTCGATCGGCATGGCGCTGATTCGACTATCGGACGCTGTCGATCGGTACCGGCGTGAGGAGGATGCGCCGGCGAACCGCTACGACTGGTACCGGCGCGCCGCACAGCGGTCCGGGTCAGTCTCCATCGACAGGGTGCGCATCCCGGCCAGCAAGGTCTCTGGCGCGTGGTTCGTCGATGACGATGACTTCGAACGCGCGATTCGCGCCCACCGCGAGCGGATCGCGGAGCGCAAGGCGGCCACGATCGACTACGACAACCGCGTGCTGCGCGGAGACCTTGGGGACTGGATTGACACAGACTGGGGCCGCTACCAGGTTCGTGACCAGTTCCATCTCGCATGGAACAGGAGTGCTTTGCCGTGGAAGAGCACTGGCGGGTCCTGGCGTTGCAGTTCATGCTGGCAGCCCGCAGAAACGGAGCACAACGGACCGGAATGCCACCGGTGCTCGGACTGGAGTGGCTGTGGTCGCGACTGCACCCTCAGTCGCGTGTTCTGCGCCAAATGCGGAACCACACTTGATGTTTAGGCTTCTACGACGCGCATGTGGGTGGCGCAGCCCACGCCGGCCACTGCGTTTCTGCATCCTGTCTACGTCACCTACCGGCGCAGCGTGAGCAGCGTGGCTAGGCGTGCGGGGTGCGCGGTGTGGCGTGAGCGCTCGACGGCGGAGGCGACGAGCTCGGGTATGAGGTCGCCGGGTTCGGCGGAGAGAACGCGCCGCGCGCCGCGGATCTCGTTGCGGTCTAGGTCTTTGAGCAGGAAGGCGTAGACGGCGGCGGCGGAGAAGAAGTGCCGCCGGCCGGCGATCCAGTACGCGGGCAGAAGACCGCTTTCCTCCCAGGTTCGGACTTGCTTCGCGGTGGTGCCGGTGAGGCGGGCGAGCTCGCCGGTGTTCAACGGGTATTCCCGTCGGCGTGCTCCGTCGAGCACCGTCCAGGGTTCGCGGATCGCGCGAATCTGGTCGGCGTCAAGGCGTGCGTACAGGCCCAGGTCGATTGTCAACGGCATGTCGCGCTCGGCGTTTTCGATAGCGGCCTCGAGCAGCTGACGTTCGGTCTCCGATGTTCCCGGGTCGGGTTGCTCAAGAAGTCGCTGCTGCTCGCCGGTGAGGCGGTCGGGGGTGAAGGCCTTTGCCCACTCGGTGATCGTTCGGCGGCTGCGTGGATCTAGGTCGGTCCGGTCGGCGAAGCCCTCGAAATGTTCGCCGTCGAGTACGTATCCGGCCCGGTCTGCGCGAAGCTGGGGGCGGCCCTCGAATGTGATCCGCTCGGCGGGGATGTTGGAATCGTCGGATGGCATGATGGCTACCTTTGCAAAGGCAGTATACCGCACTACGGTATGGGCTGTGACTGCGCCGGCAGGTACAGGCTCGGGGAGTGCAGCCAGATGTCTTGCTCGATTGCGGCCCATCCGACGATCTGATCGCGCAGGTTCAGCTCGGCGCCGACTGGCCCCGAATGCCGCCATGCGTGCTCGCTGACCCGCTCTAACATGAGCGGACCGTCGGCGAAGACGACCGCGGCCTGCGTGCGTTCGCGGTCGCGGGTGCCGTCGAACAGGGCGTTGAGGAGTGCCTCAGAACCGACCGCGCCGGGTTGCAGGGTCGTGACGTACAGACCGGGGCTCTTGGGATGGCGGTCGCCGATCTTGTACATGCCGGTCGTGGTGATCGCCCGTGCCGCGCCGCGGTCGGTGTAGTGGAACCAGAACCGTTGATCGGACCGGTTCCACGCCAATTCCGCCGGGTCCAGGGCAACGAGCTCACCGGCGCCGGTCGCTGTGCGGATCTGCTGCGCGGGCACGCGCGCAACCATAGTCGCCGATCGGGCGGCATGTATGACACGGTAAGTGGATGGCTCGCTACCCTGCAGGGATGGTTGGCAACGTGTTTGATGATGAGGCTCACCGGGCACTTGCGCGGACCATGCTGGAGTCCGCTTGCGCGGCGTTTAGCATCGACGTGGCTGAGGTGGAGTTCGGACCCCGGCGTGACGATGCGTACTCATGGCTCTGCTACCTGGCCGATCCGGCGGTTGACGGCTTGATCGGTTCACTGGCCGCGAAGTCGGCGGTCGATCACTTCAAGCGCTATGACCCCAATGGAATTCTGGGGAGCTCGGGTAAGCGGCTAGCGGTCAACGTGCATGAGCTTGATACATCCTCAGAGGCGACCTTCGAGTTGTTCGGCGAGGATGGTGAGGACGTACTTATCCCGGTGTGGCAGCGGAACCTACTTTTGGTGTGCGCCTCATTCACATATCGAGTGAGCTAAACAAAACGAGTAGCAGCGAAAACCTCTACACGCGATACCGCCTCGCCGGAGCCGGTGACTCGGGCGGTTCGCCGGTTGGACATGTTCCTGGGATGGCGGGTGGTGCCGCTCGTGTTGGGCTCGTCGAAGTGCTCGCGCGGGGTCATCGCGTCCATGCGTGCTCGTGGGATGTTCATTCGATCCCGAACCCGCGGTCGTCCTCGCGGTCTTGTTCGATGGCGCGCTCCTGGGCTTGCTGGCGCTCTTGCGCCTCTTGGATGGCCTGTTCGATGTAGGTGTCGCGGCCGGCGTCTTTGGCTTGGTAGAGGTTGTGCTCGTCGGGTTCGAGTTGGGCCGGCTGGTCGTGTTGGTGCTCGCGTTCGTGCAGCGGCTCCTCCTGGGTGGCGGGCTCGTTCTGTGCTGCTCGCTGTGGTGTCTGCTCGGCGCGGGTGTTGCCGGCTTCGCGCGTTTGGCTGCGTTCGATGATCTGTCCGATGCGGTCTTGTAGCTCGGTCTGGATGTCTCGTCCTTCGCGGTTCTCGGTGCTCATGCGAACGTCGGTCTCGCCGTCAGTGTGGACGGCGGCGACGAAGCCGAGCTGCTCCTCGGTCTGCCATCCGCCAAACAGGACATACGTCGGCTGGCCGGTGTGAGCCTGGAGGTCATATAGCTGGGTCGAGTAGGCGAGCTGGATGTCACCGGCGTCCCGCAGGTCCAGCTGAATGTCCGCCGGGCTGGCGTCCTGGATGTTGACCGGGGCGTTCTGCGCTTCGGGCTGGTGCTCCGTGACGCGCTCGTGGGCGTCGCTCTGCACCCGGTCGTGTTGGGTCTGATCGCGCTGGCTGGCGGGGATCAGGTCGTCGTCGTTGGAGCGGTCGTGCGGGCGGCGGTGTCGGGGGTCGAGGAAGTCGTCGATGTCGTGCTCGTGGGGGCGCTCGCGCTCGGTGGTGTGCTGGTGTGGGCGCTCTGTGGTCTGCTCGCGTGGCGAGTCTCGTTCGGCGATCTCCTTCGTGATGCTTGCCTCCTGTGCTCCGCTGCGGTGCATCCGGTCGGCGAGGCGTTCGATTGCGCCGGTGTCCATCCCCTGTTCGCCGAGGTCCTCGCGGGAGGCGTAGAGCTGGGTCTGCTCGCGGGCGCGGCTGACGGCGACGTAGGCGTGCTCCTTGTCGGTCTGCCAGCCGCCGGTGAGGATGCCGCTGGTCTCTGCTGTGAGGCCCTGCGCCTTGTGGACGTGCACGGCGTAGGCGAGGCTGATGTCGGAGAACTCGCTGGTGTCCACGTGCACGTCGCGTGGTTCGCGCTCCCGGGTGTTGATCGTGACACGGCTCTCGTTCTCGCCGCGGCTGGTGTGGACGATCGTGCCGGTGATCCCGTTCTCGACGCGGCTCTGTCCGGGGATGTGGTACTGGCCGGTGAAGATCACCTCGTCGCCGGTTGTGAGCCCGTAGGGCTTGCCCGGGAGCTCGACGCGGTGTCCTCCCAGCTCACCGGCTTGGGCGCGGCGTTCCTGGGCCATCGCGTTCATCTGGTCGCGCTCCCTGTTGGAGGCGTCAGTGATCATCACCGCCTGGCGGCCCTCGGGCAGGCCCTTCCTCGTCTCATCCCAGTCGGCGACCATCGCCTCCGCGGCCTGCGCGCGGGTGTCGTGGATGTGCAGTCGGCCGTGGGCCTGGTACTGCGCGAGCGCGGGTCCTGGTTCGCTGTTTCGGATCTGCTCCCATGCGTTGCGCTCCCACTCGTGGTGTGCGCGGTGGACCTCGGTCAGCTCGGCGGTCGGGACGCGGCCCTCCAGGTGCTTGAACAGGCCGCCGGCGCCGATCGAGGAGAGCTGCGCGGCGTCACCCGCGAGGACCAGCTTGCTTTCGCGCTCCGCAGTGACCCTCACGAGCCGTGAGATGCGGTCGCTGTCACCCATCCCGGCCTCGTCCATGACCACGACGCTGCCCGGCCCCAGGTTGATGTATCCCTTCTCGACGCCGTTGATCAGCCCGTCTGTTGTGAACGACCGCTCGAGCTTCGCGTCGGTCTGCAGGCGCTGGGCTGTCGCTCCCGCGACCGCGGTGCCGATTACCTCATTGCCTTCCAGCTGCCACGCCCTCGCCGCGGCGGCGATCGTGACTCCCTTCCCCGTTCCCGCACGCCCCACGAGCACCGCGACGCCGCCCGGCCCGGCGATCCTCTCAAGCGCCTCGCGCTGCTCTTGGCTGAGCGGCCCCTTGATCTCCTGTGCGACCTCGCGGCGTGCCTGCTTCAGCGCCTGCTCGCCGACGGGCGCCGCGTTCTCCGCGGCTCGCCGGGTGGCGATGTCGAGCGTCCTCTGCTCGAGGTCTCGATGTGCCCGGGTTGTCCACGTGTCGTCCTGCAACCTGACGAGTTCCCCGGAGCGCGCGAGGTCGTTGACGAGCCGGTCCGCGTCGGCTGGCCGGCATACCCCCGCCGAGACCTCGTACGCCTTGGCGCGCAGTTCGCGCTCGGTGATCATTGCGCGCTCTCTGGTGACCTCTCTCAGCAGCTCGTTGGCGAGATCGACCTTGGGGGCGCTGTCGATCTGCCGGTCGTCGAAGAGCTGCTGAACCTGCTGTTTGGTGAGCCCGCCCTCCGCGGCGACGGCTCGCCAGGCGTCGTTGACGTCGAGCGGGTCGGCGGCGCTCTTTGATCCCCGTGTGCTTATCGTCAGCGACCCGAGCTCCCTGGCGCGCGGCTCTCGCCCGTAGCGCCCGCGGAAGAGTCGCGCGGCGCGATCGACGTCCTCGGAGCGGCTCGACCAGCGGCTCGCTAGCTCCTCGGGGACGCCCCGGACCTCGAAGTAGCGTTCGTTCTTGCCGGCCCGCCGGTCGATCGACACGCCCAGCTCCCGCAAGTTCTCGGCCAGCTCCGCGCGGTACCACGCCCCGTTCTCGCGCGCGGCCTTGTAGAGCTGCTTGGATTCCACCGCGGCGAGCTTGCCGTCCTTGCGCTCGGCGGCAAACACGATCAGATGGGAGTGCAGCTGCGGGTCGGGGATACCCCCGGCGTCCTGGTCCTGCGCGAGGCGGCTCGAGGTATGCACGAATTCGGCGGCGAGCAGCCGCTGCGCCTTCTCGAAACGCACGACCCCGCCGCTTTTGCGTCGCACGAGCGCGACCTCACGCTCGGTTCGCGCAAGCGCGCTCCCCACGGCCCGCCTGTGCGCCACCTCGATCTGGGCGCGACGATACGGGTCGGCCGCGGCCCACAAAGCCGAGACCGTCTTCGGGGGAGCCATCATCAGCTCGACCCCAGCGGTCCTCGTGCCATCGGAGCCGGCCGGGCGCAGCGGCTCACCGTCGAGCGGGGAGAGCCCCTGCATCACCGCGCGCAGATCAGCACGCTGCACCGGCCCCCGCGCCGAGAGGCCAAGCGACGCGAGGGTCTTCTCCGAGCCGTACCACTGGCTCGGCACCGGGCGGTCCTCATCGTCCTCGCCGTCCTGGGTGTAGTAGTCGCCACGAGACGCCGTCGAGGTCAGATACTGCGCGTAGGTCGTGGCGGAGCCGCCGGGAATCTTGTGAGTCGTCTGCATTCTTCAGCGAACGTAACGGCCTCGCCTTCACACCACAAGGAGATATTGGGTAAAGTGTTAATTGACAGCTATCGTCGGCTAATACGTGCCTATGTTGCTCCCTTGGGTGCGTATAGTCTGCGTTGCTTTCAGCCGTGGGGGCTGGTCGCGCTTGGGATGCTCGCTGGCGTAGGTTCGCACACGCCGTGGGGGTGGTTTTCAGCACACCACCTGGGGCTGCCTGGGCGTTGTTCGCGGTGCTGTGCGGTTGCCTTCGTGAGAGCTTGGTCGCGTGTGCCTTGATGCGCTCAGCGGTGAACTTCGCGAGCAGCTTGAGCGGGTGAGGGGCTCAAGCTGCGGGGTCCATGAGCGACGCCGGGTCACCCCGCCCCCCGTCCGACGCAACCCTCCGGGGGTTGAGCTACGCGAGCAGCGCGGGCGTTGGGGGGAGAGCGCCCGCGCTGTGGGTCCAACCACTCGCGCAGTCCTCGACCACGCCACGTGGCGGCGTGCTCTTACCCACCTATCACGCCGCTCCCCTTCGCGACCCGGGGTTGGAGTCGTCTCTCTCCACGCCCGCGCTTGCCATGAACCTTGCGATCCGCCGTACGTTGCGCCGCGCGATACGGCGCTGCTCGGAATCGCCCGACTCGATCGCGCGTCGCCGCTCGAAGTCCTCGCGCTCCCGGAGCGCCGCCACGATCATTGCGCCGTGCCCGGATTCCACCATTTCGTGCAGCACGTCCACGATCCCCGCTGGGACCCTGCACTCGGCGGCGGGCAGCAGAGCTCCGGGCTCCACGTCCAGGCCGGCCGCAAGCCGCTCGATTGACGCAAGCCGCGGCTCACGACCCCCGTGCTCCATGCGCCAGATCGCCGTCGGGTGAACTTTGGCCTCGTGGCCGAGATCGTCCAGGGACATGCCGCGCTGCTCGCGCACCGCGCGGAGGCGCCGCCCGAACGCGACGGCCGCCGCGCGCTCTTCCTCGCGCACTGTTCAGCCCTCGCCGTCGGTGGGAGGGTGCCTGAAGCGCTCCTCGGACTCCTCGGGGGTCAGCCTGCGCGCTCCAGGCGCCTCGACCCCTTCCGTCTCCGCTTCGACGGCGAGCATCAACTCGTAGAGTTTGATGTTGAGAGCTTCCGCGAGCGGGAGCAGCGTTTCCGCCACCTTGGGGTTGACGTGCCCTCGCTCGATCTCGGAGAGGTACGTCGGGCTCATCCCGGCGTCGCCCGCGAGCGACTCGATGCTGAGCCCGCGTGCTTGGCGCAACCGCCGCACCGCGCGGCCGATCCCCGAGGTGGTCGGCGTCGGTCTCATCCCTCCCCCAGGCCAGCGGCGGACATGAACTCCTCGATCTCTCTCGCGCGGCGCTGCGCCTCACGGCGCTGCGCTGCAGCAGTGGGCTTTGAGTGGTTCACGTACATCAGTTCCCGCTCGCAGTCCAGACGCTCGCGGAGCGCCGCCGCTACCAGCGCTCTGTGGCTCTGGCTCAGCTCGACCTCGACCTGCACCTCCGGGAGCACGGGCACCAACCCGACCTGCCCTAACAGCGCCCTGTAGGCGTCGAGGTCCTCGAACAGTTCCTCTGCGATCTCCTCGTCGGGGTTACGGGCAGAGTTCTCGATCTCCCCGGCGCAGTCCGCGAGCTCTTCGCGCAGTACCTCCCGCAGCAGGTCCACGAACGCGGCGGGGACCATGACCGTGCCCTCGCCGGGGCTCATATCCTCACCAGCCCCAGTCCGTCCATGTGCCGAGTGCAGGCCGACGCCTGCACGTGCTCGCCGTTGAGGGTCGCGACGCCAGCGGTTGCGGGTCGCAGGTTGCTCGTCTCGCCTATGTGGCGCTCCAGTTCGGTTTCGCTTCTCATCAGACGATCTCCTTTCAGATGCAGATGAGGTCGAGGGCGTCCAGGTGCCTGGCGCACGCGCAGGCCGAGAGCTGCTCGTCGTCCACGTGGACGACGCTCTGTTCCTGTAGGCGTTCGATTGCGACGGTGATCGTGTCGTGGTCGATGCCCTCTAGCTCGGCTTGGAGCTCGGCGCGGCTCCAGCTCTGCGGGCGCTCCTTGCGCAGCAGTTGCAGGACGATGATGTGCTGGGTGCCCTTCTCCTGGAGGCGGTCTATAGGCTGGTCTGGCATGGGAAGAAACATCCTTTCTTTCCGTGCGGGCCCCGGCGCGGCTGTAATCCGTGCCGGGGCCAGCTTGCTTGTGGTGGGGGTCAGTGAAACGCTTGGTCCTCCCCGTCGAGGGGGATGACGAGGGCGTGGAAGCGCACGGCGGCGCGGGTGGCGTGCACGAACTCGCCGTTGATGTGCGCGAGCCCTGAGGCGTGGAGGCCGGCGAGCGCGACACTGGTCTGGTCGGGGTCGCCGATCTCGCGGGCGAGCTCGTGGGTGTGCCAGGGGCCGCAGCGGGCGGGCCGCAAAAGCAGCCATAGGAGCTGCTGTTCTGTCGCTTCGAGCGAGCACGACGGCTCGCAGATACTCTGGTCCTGCACGGGAAGTACCTCCTGTGCCGGCCCCCGGCTGTTCGTAGCAGCGCGGGGGCACTTCGTTTTTATGGGGGCCGGCCGACCTTTCCAGGTCGGCCGGGGGATGTCAAGGTTTTGAGGAGAAGTTGGCGCGATCGGGTCCAAGGGTTCTCGCTAGCCGTGGCTGCGGCACGGGGAGTGCGGACGCGCGGCGTGTCGGCATTTCTGTCTGGAGGGCTTCGTGGGAGGGCCTGGGGTGCGGTTGGTCGGGTTGAGCTTCATGTCTCGTTATCGCTCGCTTGCGGGGGCTGTTCAGGGTGTGGGTTCACCGATGCCGCGGCCCGCCGCCAGGGTTCGTTCTCATACCACCTGGTGAGCGCGATCAGCTCCCAATCTGCGCCGCGCAGCAGCAGCCCCCTGCCATCCGGGAGCTTCGCGACGTCTCCCGGCGTGAGAACCCTCTGGCGCTGGGTGTGGTAGCTGACGGTGTCGCTGTGCGTGGGTACGCTGAGCCACTCTTGTGCGTCTGAGCGCCCGAGTGTGTGGCTGACTGTGTCCCGGTCGTATTCGCCGAGAGTGAGGGAGATACTTTCCAGGGTTGCGCTGTCGGCGATGCCCGAGAGCACGACCTTAGTTGCGAATAGGCTCATGAACCCGTCGGCGGCGTCGCGTCCCCAGCGGGTGCGTGCCTGTGAGAGGTCCTGCAGGCCGATGACGACCTGCAGGTTCAGCCCACCAGCCTGGGAGACGAGCGCAGGGAGGTCGTGGATCGGGGCGATGTTCGCGGCCTCGTCCAGCAGCCACAGCATCCCAGGGTCGGGGGCGCGATCGGCGCGGGCCTGCTCGTAGACGGCGCGGCGAATCTGCTCCAGCAGCCCGACGATCAGGGGGGCGAGCGCGGCCTGGTGGTGCTCGGAGGATGTTATGTAGATCGTGTCGGTGCTGGAAGCGAAACGGATCGGGTCGAAGTTCGGATGTGCCGCGGTGCGCCTGGCGGCATCGCTGTTGTACGTGCTGAGCACTCCCGCCGTCGCGGAGAAGATGCTGGAGCGCTCGCGGGCGTCTGTGTGCTCGATCCCCACAAGTACGTCGGCGGCGATCTGCGCGTCGCTGTCAGCGAGGACCTCCAGCGCCGGTGCTAGGTCTTGGCGCAGCGTCCAGCGCAGCACCTCCTCGATCGGACGGCCTGTCAGATGCGCGACGTAGAGCAGCGGTGCGAGCAGCGCGGCGGCGCGCTCGGTCCAGTGGCTCTCGTTCGTTGTCCCGGCGCCGGCGCTGGAGGCTGCCGTCATCGCCCTCGCGGTGATCAGCGCCTCGTCCCAGCCGGCGGCGGCTGTGATCGGGGACCACGACAGGCGGCGGGCGCCCTCGGGCACGGGCTCGGTACCCGAGGGGTCGAACAGCCAGACCTCGCCGATCTCTGCGCGCGCTCGCATCGTGGCGCGCATCACATCCGGCTTGGTGGACGTGCTCACCACCGCCCCCGATGAACCCATCAGCGCGGGGATCATCACCGCGCTGGTCTTGCCCGAACGGGGCGGGCCGAGGACGATGACCGCGCTCTCGGGGTCAGCGCACACCCACTCTTCCTCGCGCTTGCCGAGGTAGGCGCCGCTGCCGGAGCGCAGGACCCCTTCCCTGATGCGCGCTGCCACGGTCACGGGGCTGTGTGCCGCCGGCCTGTCCGCCGCCGGTCCGCGCGGCGCCGGCCGGGCGCGGGTGCGCGGGGTTCGCGCGAGGCCACTGATTCCGAGCGTGAGCAGCACTCTGAGTACGCCCAGGCCGATCAGGGTGGCGAGTGTCCAGCGGATGGGGTTGCCCGAGCCCAGGCCGAGCGCGATACGCACGCCGTTCACCAAGACGAACAAGAACACGAAGGCGAGCACCGCACCCAAACACGATGCGAATGGGCGCCTGTGCTCGAACGGGGGCTCCATCCGCTGGTGGGTGGGTCCCCAAGGCTGCCCGCTCCTTCGCCTTGACATGTCGGGCATGGTACCCTAAAGTTGCTCGTGATGCTGAGCAACATTTTGAGCAACTCTGACAGGAAGGACTGAATGCCGCCTCGGCGATACGCCCTCGGTGCGATGCGCGAGCTCGACAACGAGCTGCGCAAAGCCCGAGCGGAGGAAAAGCGGGTCGTGGAGCGCATCAAACGACTGCGGGCCGCGCAGGCCGCGCTGCGCGGAGAACCGGCGCCGCGCAAGCACGCACGCCGCCTCGCCCGCGAGGACATCCGCGCCTATCTCCTCAAGCACCCCGAATCGCTCGCCGTGGAGATCGCCGAAGCCCTCGGCGTCCCCGCGACCAACGCCGGCTCGCACCTCAGCAAAGGCAAGAAGGCCGGCGAGTTCCAGGAGCACAAAGGACGCTGGTCGCTGGCCCCGGCAACGGGCGAGGGCAAGGAGGCCGGCGCATGAGCATCCTCGACAGGACGAGCAGCACTGCGGCGGCCCTCGTTCTGTATGCGATAACGCTCGCCGGGCAGCTGCTCGCGACGTTCGCACGAGCGCTGATCATCGTCATCCTGCTCAGCATCATCAGGTGGATCATGGGCTGGCCGATACCGGTCGAACCGATCGCGCTCGCGATCGGTTTCGCGCCGCTCGCGGTCTCGCTGCTCAGCATCCTCTGTCCGCCGCTGGTCGCCCCGATCGACGGGCGCTGGTGGGAGATCGCCTCCGGGGGGCGCCCGCCGGAGCCCGACGAGCAGGACGCCTTCGAGCGCGCCGTCGGCGAGCTGCGAGAGATCGACCCCGGCCTGCGGGTCCCCAGGCACTGGTTCATCGCCGAAGAGCCCGGGATGAATGCGAGCGCCTACGCTTCGTCGCTGAGCGTGGACAGGGGCCTGCTGGAAAGCCCCTACGCCGCCGCGGTAATCGCACACGAGCTGGGGCACCTGAACACAAGCGACGCGCGCCTGGCAAGCGCACTGAACCTCACGCTGCTCGTCCCGATGGCGACACCCGAAATCCGGCCCCTCTGGTCGCTGCCGTTCCGCGGCCTGGCGTGGTTTGCCTCCGGGCAGGCCGTGCTGTGGTTCACGGGCAACGCATGGGAGATGTACTGGCGCTCACGCGAGTTCGCCGCTGACCAGTACGCCGCACGCCTGGGACAGGGACCAGCACTCGCCGAGTCGCTCGAACACAGCTCCCTGCCATATGAGCGCTCGATCCGACGGATGCGCTTCTCCCGCGCCACACACCCCTACACCAAGCCCCGCATCGCAAAGCTCCGCGCCCACCCCGGCCCGCCCAACACCACCCCACACCCCTGAAAGACAAGGAGCCCCCATGCACACCCCCAGCGCCGGCCCCACCACCGTCGCACGAAACCTCCGGCCCCGACGGGGAGGACTCAGCGCGATGGCACGCCGCGTCGCTGTCGATCTCACCCCCCAAGCCGTTGAGCAAGTTGCCAGCCGCGTCGCGCAGCTACTCGGACACCAGCAGCAGAGGCAAGAGCCGCAGCTGATCAGCGCCGGCGAGCTGGCCCTCTACCTCGGCGTCGCGCGCCCCTGGATCTACAAGCACCGCCACCTACTCGGCGGACGCCGCATCGGCGAGGGACCAAAGGCACGGTGGCGCTTTGACCGCCACACAGCGCTCCAGGCCCTTGAGCGCCACCAGACCGCGCAGCACACGAACGGTGGCCTGTGATGCGTGCGCTCTCGACAATGCCCACACGTCCACCGAGCGCACCCTGGAACCGTTACCGGGGGATGCGGGGCGCACCGGGCGCGATCGGGCGCAAGCCGCTACACACGGCGACGTATCCCTCGGCCGTTGCACCAGTCGTGCGCCGCCGCGGGTTCTTTGGCCGGTTGGCACGCCGGGCCACAGGTATCAGGCCGCCGTTGACGGCCGACCAGCAGCTGCGGCTGCTGCAGCTCGCTTTGAACGTGAAGCTCAAGCGCGAAGGCAAGCTGCCGGACTCGATACGGCTGAGTCTCGTTGAACCTGAGGCAGCCGGGGCAGCTAGGGCGCCCGCCGGCCCCCGCGTGACCCGGCTGTTTACGGCGAGCGGGCCTACGACGAGAGCCCGGTGATCTCCTCCGGAGACCGCGGCGAGGAGGCCCAGTGGATCTCGAGCCTGTCCTTACGACCGGGCGGCCTGACAACGGCGTAGTCGATCATAGTTTCAAGCAGGACTCGTTTGTCGTTGTCATCGAACGTGTCCCAGCTGGCGAGGAGCCTCCGAAGCTCGTCGAGGTCCACCTGGCCCGAAGGCGCGGTTATCGCCTGTGCGTACCCCTGGCGTTCCTCGCTCAGTTCGAACTCGATGCTCTGTGTGCGCGCGCGACGGTTGTGGAGCTCCTCCAGGGCGATGCTCGCCATGTCGTCCTCGGCATCGACGTACGCGGTGTGCGCCCGTTTGACCTTGCGCTTCGCGTCGGCGAGGTCGGCTTCCAACTCGCTGATCCGCTGCTCGACCTCGCCGATATTGCTGGCCGGCGCGGCCTGGACCCACGTGGTTGAACTCAGGTAGTCGTCGATGTGCCCGGTGAGTTCCTTGAGCGCTCGGCGCTCGCTGATCGCGCAGCCTTCGGGGCAGCCTGAGTCGATGAGCTTGCACGTGTAGAACCAGTATTCGTAGCGCTTGCGCTCGCCGGTTGAGCCGATGAGCCGAGTCGGCCGGTGGACGCGCGCCCTGAGAGTTTTTCCGCAGGCGGAGCACTTGAGTAGCCCGGCGAGTACGTGCTTGCGTCGATTCGTGCCACCGTCACCGGGGCGCCGGCGAGGCGCGAGCGCTGCCTGGGCTTCCTCCCAGAGTTCCCTCGTGATAATCGACGGCTGGTTCTTGGCTGGTACCCAGCTGTCCACGCGATTGCGGCGGACGCGGATCATCCCCAACGGTGCCTGGCTTGCCACGATGTGGCGGACCGTCGGTGCGGTCCATTTGGACTTCCCGCTGCGTGTCGGCACCTTTAGACGATTCAATTTCACTGCGATCGATGCCGAGCCATGCCCCTCGACCGTCCAGTCGATCATGCGGCGATAGGTCTCGGCCTCAGCCTGGTTGATGGCGAACGGCGCTCCCTTCTCCACCCGTTCGTACCCGTAGGGGGCAAAGCCACCGTTTGGCAGACCCTGGGCTGCTCGCTCGTGGCGTCCCGTCATCAGCTTCGTCTTCATATCGGCCTTCTGCAACTGCGAGAACGCGGCGAGGATCGATGCGAACGCCTGATCCTTGGACTCTCGCAAGCGCGTGATCAGCGGGGCGCCCTCGAGACTCGGGAACTGGACGATCCCCTCCACGCCTGCCCGCACGAGGGAGTGCTGAAGCAGCTCCCACTCCAAGGTCGAGCGATGAATACGATCAAGCTCACGGCAGACCAGGTAGGTCGGCTGTACGTGCGAGAGCTCGGCGAGCAGGGCCTGCATAACCGGACGGCTCTCCAAGCTCAGGTCCTCGCCCGCGGCGGCGGTCGTCGACGCAAACCCCTCGTCATAGATCCCCGTCGTGCCGTCGGGACGCTTGGCGATCTCCCAGCCTTGCTCCGTCACGAGCTCGGGGAGGCGTCGCAGCTGGTTTGCGTGGCCGAAGCCCTGCTCCTGCTGGGCCTCGCTGGAGACCCGCACCGATATGATTACCCGTGGCTTGGCCATCACAACGTTTCGCATTTTACTACCCCTTTCGATCTGGCCATGTACGGCCGGACCTACAGGGCAACGAGCGCACGACCTTCATCGTCGGACCGGACGGCCGGGTGGCTGACGTGCTGCGCAAGGTCAAGCCGGCCGAGCACGACGAGCTGGTGCTGGCGGCGCTGAGCGCTTCCTGAGAACGTGTTTTGAGGCGGTCGCTCGGCGTGCCCCGATCGATTCCGCCCACGGAGGCCGCACCTGCTTGGGTACCGCGGATCTGCGCCGCACGCCCCCCGCGGGGCGCGCTCGACGTACGCTTGAGGCGTGCCCAGCGCCTCGACCTCGATCGGCCGCAGCCTCAGCTCGTTCTTCGAAGCGACCGGCCAGTTCTTCTCGGACCTCGCCGCGGTCCACTGGGGCGCGCTGGTCCTGGGCCTGGCGTTCTTCGGCCTGAACCTGACGCTGCGCTCGCGGGCGTTCTTCCACAGCCTGCGCGCGGCGTACCCAGCCGTGAGCTTTCAGTGGCGGCGCATCTGGGGCGCGTACTTCGCGGCGGTGGGTTTCAACAACGTGGTGCCCGCGCGCGGGGGGGACATCATCAAGCTGTTCCTCACGCGCAGCTCGATCCCGGGCTCCACCTACCCGACGGTGGCCTCGGCGTTCTTCGTGGAGTCGATCTTCGACGTGAGCGTGGGGGTGGTGGTGCTGATCTTCGCGTTCACCCGGGGCGTGTTTCCCAAGCCGCCTGACTTCTCGCGGCTGAGCTCCTTCGATATCTCCTACCTGGCGGAGCACTTCCGCTTCACTCTCTTCTTGCTCACCGCGCTGGCGATCCTTGGGCTGGTGGCCTTCGCGCTGCTGTCGGTGCGCGCGCGAGCCTTCTGGGCGCGCATCCGCCAGGGCGTGACGATCCTCGGCGACCGCCGCCGCTACCTGCGCGAGGTGGCGGCGTGGCAGGCGGCGGCGTGGTTGTGCCGCTTCGCGGCGTTCTGGTTCCTGCTCGAAGCCTTCCGCGTAGGCGGCTCGGTGGAGAACGTGCTGCTCGTGTTCGGCGTCAACCAGGTCGCGGGTGCGGTGCCCTTCACGCCGGGGGGCGCCGGGGTGCAGCAGGCGCTGCTGGTGAAGGTGTTCGCCGCGAGCGCCGCCGGCACGGCGGCCGTGGCCGCGTACTCGGTGGGCCAGCAGATCGCGATTGCCGTCTTCACCGCGCTGGTGGGCCTCGGCGCGGTGGTGTTCATCTTCCGCTTCCGCTCCTTCAAGGAGGTGATCGCCGCGGGGCACGCCTCACGCGAGGCCGAGCGGAGCGCCGAGCGGGCCGGCGTATTGCTGGTGGACGAGGAGCCGCCTACTGCAGTCCCTCGCGTGCCTCGCGCACGAGCGTGACCGCCTCGGGGAAGACGGTCGCCATCACCGCGCGGATCTGCTCCGCTTGCGCCTCGGCGCTGCCCTGGAGGTTGACGCGGTTGACCGCCGCCACGGTCATGTCGACGGCGAGCTTGATCGCGTTGTCGGCCCACGCGAGGCGCTGCTGACCCTGCATCTGCATGGCGAAGTCGGCCAGCCGTCGCTGCAGCTCCTCGGGGTCTCCGAACAAGTCTCCTAGACCGCCGCTGCCCTCCATCGTACTTGTCATCCTAGCCCACCGCCTTCGTAATCGGCGCCGGCCGGCTGCGAGCCCTCGCGGGCCACCGCCTCCTCACGGCGCCCACCGGCTGCGAGCGGCGGGCGGGCACCATAGACTGCGCGGGCTAATGTCCCAGACACGCAAGAGCGACGAGGCCAGTGGGAGCGCAGCCACGCCCGGCAAGGAGGAGATCCGTGCGCGGGTGGCCCACGAGAGCGAGCGCCGCGCCCGTCTCGGGTCGCCCGCCATCGCGGGAGGCGTGCTGTTCCTGCTGGGCGGCATCATCGTCAGCGCAACTCTGAGGCCCCTGCCCACGGTCGGCGTGGTCCAGGGGCTGGCCCCCGCGCTGCGGGGAGAAGCAAACCCGGCCGTCAGCCCCGGCGCCGCCGAGGTGAGGTTTGTCAACAGTCACGCCTTTGGCCTGCTCGCCGGCAACGTGCTGCAGGCGCTGGCGATCGCCTTCATCCTCATGGTCCTGCTCTTCCTGCTGGGTGCGGTCCGCTTTCGCAGGCCCGAGACGAGCTCCGTCGCACGACCGCTGCTCTTCGGCGGGGGCGCTGTGATGGTGTTCGTCTCAGTGGTCCACCCGCTCGCGCAGGTGGTGAACGCTCACAACTTCGTGACCGGCCACGACTTTACCGCCGACGCCGTCAACCGAGCGCTGACGCAGGGTGCGGTGCTCGAAGCTACGCAGTACCTGGGCCTGCTGGGGGGGCTCGCGCTGGCCGCGGGCATGATCGTCACGGTGCTGGGCGCCTCCCGCACAGGGCTCTTCCCCCGCTGGATGATGTACCTCGGGATCTTCGCGGCCCTGCTCGCTTTCACCCCCTTCGGGCTGGCGCTGGGAGAGGCCCAGCAGCTGGTGCCCGCCTTCTGGATGGTGGCCATGGGCATCCTGCTGATGGGGCGCTGGCCGGGCGGGAATCCCCCGGCGTGGGAGGCCGGCGAAGCTCGGCCGTGGCCCTCCCAGGCGCAGGCCCGCACCGAACGCGAGGCCGCGCGCTCCGCTCCGGACACGAGCGACTTGGTACCGGAGCCTGCGCAGCCGACTCGGAGCGGAAGCTCCAGGCGCCGGCGCAAGCGCAGCGCGCGATGATTGAGTTCCCCGCCGAGCGGGAATAACTACAGGGAGAATGTGGGAATCGCCACAATCCCTTCCCCGTTCCCAGTAGAACAGTTTCCAAAGCGTCCTGAGCCGCCCACAAGGGTGGCTGAAGGGAGGGTTTCTCATGGAGGCAGCATCAATCCATCGTCCCGAGTCGATGCAATCGATCCCGCGCCGCGACCCGCCGCCGGGCGAGGCGGCGCAGGCGAGCCTATGGAAGCCGGCCGACCCCGGGCCGCTCGGCCTGGCGGGGTTCGCGATGACCACGTTCGTGCTCTCGATGTTCAACTCGAATCTCGTCGACGAAAAGGGCGTCCCGGTCGTGCTTGGCCTGGCGCTCGCCTACGGCGGGATCGTGCAGTTGCTCGCGGGCATGTGGGAGTTCCGCACCGGCAACACCTTCGGCGCGGTGGCGTTCTGCTCATTCGGGGCCTTCTGGATTTCCTTCTGGGCGCTGCAGGTGTTCTACGCCAAGCAGATCGGTGGCAACGCCGGTCACGCCGTCGGGGTGTACCTGTGGGCGTGGGCGATCTTCACCGCGTACATGACGGTGGCGGCGCTGCGCGTCAGCGGAGCGGTGCTGCTGGTGTTCGTGCTCCTGACGGCCACCTTCATCCTGCTAGCGATCGGGGCGGTGGGCCCGCACACGACCGTCACCCACTGGGGTGGCTACGTCGGCCTGGCGACCGCGGCGGCCGCCTGGTACGCCTCGTTCGCCGCTGTGGCAAACTCGACCTTCGGGCGCACGGTGCTGCCGGTGATGCCGTTGAGTAAAAGGTAGAGTCGGATCATGGCGACTGAGCCGCAGGCAGCCTCCGCCGGGGGGGCGCTGGATCGCGAACTGGCAAAGCTGCTCGAGGTGCAGACGTTCGCACCCTCCCCGGAGTTCCGCGAGCGGGCGCTGCTGAACGACCCCGCCCTGTACGAGGAGGCGGCGCGCGACCCCGAGGCGTGGTGGGCGGGGCAGGCCAAGCAGCTGCACTGGTTCGAGCCGTGGGAGACAGTGCTCGAGGACTCCAACCCGCCGTTCTACAAGTGGTTCGTCGGGGGCCGGCTGAACGCCTCCTACAACTGCCTGGATCGCCATGTCCTGGAGGGCAGGGGGGAGCGCGTCGCCTTGCACTGGCGCGGCGAGGATGGCCAGGAGCGCGACATCACCTATGCGCAGCTGCTCGCGGAGGTGCAGCGCTTCGCGAGCGCGCTGAAGGACCTCGGGGTGCGCCGGGGCGACGTGGTCGGGATCTACCTGCCGATGATCCCCGAGGTGGTGGTCGCGATGCTCGCGTGCGCGCGCATCGGGGCGCCCCACAACGTGGTCTTCGGGGGCTTCTCCGCAGAGGCCGTGCGCGAGCGCATGGAGTTCTCCGAGGCGAAGGTGCTCGTCACCGTGGACGGCGCCGCCCGCAAGGGCAAGATGGCGCCGGTCAAGGACCGGGTCGACGAGGTGATGGGCGACCTCGCCACGCTCGAACGGATCGTGGTCGTCAGGAGCAAGGGGGTCCCCTGCCAGATGCGCGAAGGCCGCGACGTGTTTTACGACGAGATCCTCGCCGCCGCCGCGCCGGAGTGCCCGGCGGAGCCCCTGGACGCGGAGCACCCCCTGTACATCCTCTACACCTCCGGCTCCACCGCGAAGCCGAAGGGCATCGTGCACACCACCGGCGGCTATCTGACCGGAGTGTCGGCCACCCACCGCTACGTGTTCGATCTGAAGCCGGAGTCCGACGTGTACTGGTGTGCCGCCGACGTTGGGTGGGTCACCGGGCACTCCTACATCGTCTACGGGCCGCTCGCCAACGGGGCGACCTCGGTGATGTGGGAGGGGGCCCCCGACTACCCCCACAAGGGCATCTGGTGGGAGCTGATCGAGCGCTACGGGGTCACGATCCTGTACTGCGCTCCGACCGCGATCCGCGCCTGCATCAAGTGGGGTGCGCAGTGGCCCAACGAGCACGACCTCTCCTCGCTGCGGCTGCTAGGGACGGTCGGCGAGCCGATCAACCCGAAGGCGTGGCTGTGGTACCACAAGGTGATCGGCGGGGGGCGCTGCCCGATCGTTGACACCTGGTGGCAGACGGAGACCGGCGCGATCATGATCACGCCGCTGCCGGGCATCACTCAGACCAAGCCAGGCTCCTGCACGCGCCCCTTCCCGGGCATCGAGGCCGAGGTGTACGACGAGTCCGGGGGCTACCCGATCGAGCAGGGCCAGGGACTGCTCGTGCTCACCCGTCCGTGGCCGTCGATGCTGCGCACGCTCTACCGCGAGGACGAGCGCTACATCAAGACCTACTTCGAGCGCTTTGGCCCGGAGACCTACCTGGTGGGCGATGCGGCGCGCCGTGACGAGGACGGCTACCTGTGGGTGATCGGGCGCATCGATGACGTGGTCAACGTCTCCGGGCACCGGCTCTCCACCGCCGAGGTGGAGTCGGCGATCGTCGCCCACCCCGACGTCGCGGAGGCCGCCGTGATCGGCCAGCACGACGAGGACACCGGGCAGGCGATCGTCGCGTTCGTAACGCTGCAGGGCGAGCTCGAGGGCGACGAGCGCGAGGTGGAGAGCATCCGCGCGACGGTAGCCGAGCGGATCGGCAAGTTCGCGCGCCCCAAGCGGATCATCTGGTCCGAGGATCTGCCCAAGACGCGCTCGGGCAAGATCATGCGCCGCCTGCTGCGCGACATCGCGGAGGGTCGCGCGCTGGGCGACGTGACCACACTGCGCGACCCCGACGTGATGTCCCTGTTGGAGGAGCGCGTAAGGGAGCTGCAGGCGCAGGAGGATTAACGGCGCAAGAGGACTGACGAGTAGGGTAGGCTCGCATGAATGCGAGCTGACGTGGATGGTGCGACGGATTCGGATGCGGCGGCCGTCGCGGCGATCGAGACTCGGGGGGTGACTAAGCGCTTCGGCGCGCGGGCCGCGATCGACGGCGTCGACCTGCACGTCCCGCGCGGCAGCGCGTTTGGCTTCCTCGGCCCCAACGGGGCGGGCAAGACGACGATGATCCGGATGCTGCTCGGCCTCACCCACTCAAGCGCGGGGAGCATGAGCGTACTGGGGCGCCCGGTGCCCGCCGAGCGCGCGCAGGCGTTGCGACGCGTCGGCGCGATCGTCGAGGAGCCGCGCTTTCATCCCAACCTTACGGGTCGGGAGAACCTGCGCATCGTCGCCGCCGTGCGCGGGCCCGAGGTGCACGCGCGGATCGCCCCCGCGCTCGCCCGCGTCGGCCTGAGCGAGCGCGCTGAGGAGAAGGTCAAGAAGTACTCGCTCGGGATGCGCCAGCGCCTCGGGGTGGCACGCTGCCTGCTGGCCGACCCGCTGCTGCTGATCCTCGACGAGCCGACCAACGGCCTCGACCCGGGCGGCATCCAGGAGTTCCGCGAAATGATCCGCACGATGGTCGAGCAGGAGAACCGCACAGTCTTCCTCTCCTCGCACCTACTCGACGAGGTGGAAAAGATCTGCGACGCCGCGGCGATCGTCGATCGCGGCAAGATCATCGCGCAGGGCCCGATCGCCGAGCTCGCCAGTGGCGGCAGTGGCGCCCACCACGAGCTGATCGTGGGCGTGGACGACGTCGAGCTGGCGCTCACCACGCTCGGCGGCAGCGAGCTCGTGCGCGAGGCCCGCCGCTCCGACGAGGGTCTGCGCGTCGAGCTGACCGGCGATCCGCAGACGGCCGCGGAGGTGAATGCGAGCCTCGTGCGCGCCGGCGTGGCGGTCATGCGCCTGGAGCCGGTGCGCCACAGCCTCGAGGAGCGCTTCCTGGAGGTCACCACGCGGCTGGAAGGCGCCGCGTCCGACCGGCCCGCGCAGGCGCAGGAGGTGAAGGCGTGAGCGCGATCTCTCCGACAGCCCCTGCCCCTGGGAGTCGTGGCGCCGATGGCTCGCCGGTCACGGTCGCGGCGCAGATGTTCGGCGCGGATCTCCTCAAGCTGCGCAAGAAGCGCGGAATCTTGATCTGGGCGCTCGTTCTGGCAGTGGCCCCGGTCGTGTTGTTCTTCGTGATCGGCGCGATTCTGCACGCCGCCAACCCGAGCGAAAACGGCCCGGCCGGCGGAGCGCACAACTTCCATATCGGTGTGCGCCTGCTCGGCGGCCTGTTCTTCGGGCCGCTCGCGGCGATCCTGATCGGCGTCGAGGCCGGCACGGGCGATGCCTCCGCCGGGGTCTTCCGGGATCTCGTCGTCACCGGCCGCTCGCGCGTGGCGCTGTTCGCCTCGCGCGTTCCCGCCGCGCTCGCCGTGTGCTGGCTGCTGATCGTCTCCGCCTACCTCCTGATCCTGCTGGGGACGTTCGTGTTCGCCTCCAACCTGCCCACGCCCGACGGCGCCCTGATCTTCAACAGCCTCGGCTTCCTGCTGTTGGGCTCCGGCGTGCTGTGCGCGGTGGCGGTGGGCTTCGCCTCGCTGACGACCTCCCGGCCGGCGGCGATCATCGCGCTGATCGCGTGGCAGGTGATCGCAAGCCCGCTGCTGGCGAGTATCAGCGTGTTCGGGAGCGTGCGCAACGTGATCCTCGACCAGGCCCTCACCCACTTCAGTCCCGTCGAGCTGGGTGACCGCGTCTCGAATCTCTCGATGTCCGGGGGCACCGCTGTGCTTGTGATCGTGGGCTGGCTGGTGGTGTTCCTCGGGCTCGGCGCGTGGCGCACCAGCCGCATGGACGCCTGAAGACGCGCCATCGACTAGCCTGACGTCAATGTCCACGGCCGAGGCGAGCACCGCGACAGCGTCTGCCGGCATCCCTGTAGCGGCGCGCGCGCTCACGCGCCGCTACGGCGAAGGCAGCACCGCGGTGGAAGCGTTGCGCGGCGTCGATCTCGACGTGCGCGACCGCGAACTCGTCGCCGTGATGGGCCCCTCGGGCTCCGGCAAGTCCACCCTGATGCATCTGCTTGCCGGCCTCGACAAGCCGACCACCGGCACGGTGACGATCGCCGGAACCGAGCTCGGCAAGCTCGGCGATGGAGACTTGACCCGCCTGCGCCGTACCCACATCGGCTTCATCTTCCAGTTCTTCAACCTGCTGCCGATGCTCAACGCCGAGGAGAACATCGTCCTGCCGCTGTCGATCGCCGGTGAGAAGCCGCGGGAGGAGTGGGTTGCGGAGCTCGTGTCGAAGGTCGGTCTGCAGGAACGACGGCACCACCGCCCGTCCGAGCTCTCCGGGGGCGAGCAGCAGCGGGTGGCGATCGCGCGCGCGCTCATCACCCGACCGACGATCCTGCTTGCCGACGAGCCGACCGGCAACCTCGACTCGAATACCGGGGGTGAAGTGCTCGAGCTGATGCGCGAGTCGGTCGACGCCTACGGCCAGACGACGGTGATGGTGACGCACGACCCGCGTGCCGCGGCAATCGCCGACCGCATCCTGTTCATCGCCGACGGGTCGATCGTCAAGCAGCTCAGCGGTGCGACCGCGGCAGAGGTGCTGAGCGTGATGGGGGAGCTCTCCGCGTGAGAGGGAGCTCGCGACGTGGTGGCCGGGCTCTGCGCGTGAGGGGGAGCGCGCGACGTGATGACCGGGCTCTGTGCGTGAGGCGGGGGCTTGCCGCATGATCGGCGTCGCGCTCAAAGGTCTCGCGGGCCGCAAGCTGCGCGCGGCGCTGACGGCGGTCGCGATCGTCCTCGGCGTAGCGATGATCAGCGGCACCTACATCCTCACCGACACGATCAAATCCGCGTTCGGCACCGTCTTCACGGAAGTCTACAAGCACACCGACGTCGTGATCACGGGCAAGAGCGCGATCAGCGAAGGGGAAGGCGAAGGCGAACACAAGGGGAGCGCCGAGCCCGCCTTCTCCGAATCGCTGCTGGCGAAGGTACGTAGCGTGCCGGGAGTGGCCGAAGCCCAGGGCGGGATCTCCGACACCGCGCAGCTCATCGGACGCGACGGCAAGGTCATCTCGGGCGGCGCCGGCGCCGGGTTGGCGTTCAGCGTGCACGGCCACGGCAATCAGCGCTTCAACTCGCTGCAGCTCGTCGCCGGGCGCTGGCCGTCGGGTCCCGACCAGATCGCGATCGACGCCAACACCGCCGAACGCCAGCACTACGCCGTGGGCGAGACGATCGGCGCGATCGCGCGCGGGTCCGAGCAGCGCTTTCAGATCAGCGGCATCGCCAAGATCGGCGGCGTCTCCTCGCTCGGTGGCGCGACGATAGCGATCTTCGACTTCCCCATCGCACAGCAGCTGTTCGACAAGGTCGGCAAGCTCGACTCGATCTCGATCGCCGATCGGCACGGCTACACGCCCACGCAGGTGGTGCGCGAAATCCGGCCGCTGCTACCGCCCAACGCGCGCGTGCGTACCGGCGAAGCGCAGGCCAAGCAGGCAACCAGCAACACCAACGGCTTCCTCAGCATCATTCAGGACTTCCTGCTCGCGTTCGCCGGCATCGCGCTGTTCGTCGGCAGCTTCGTGATCGCGAACACGCTGTCGATCACGATCGCGCAGCGCACGCGCGAGCTGGCGACGCTGCGCACGCTCGGGGCCACCCGCCGCCAGGTGTTGCGCTCGGTGCTGCTCGAAGCGTTCGCGATCGGTCTGCTCGCGGCGGTGGTGGGCCTGTTCCTCGGGCTCGGGCTCGCCAAGGGCCTCAACTCGCTGTTCGTCTCCTTCGGCATCGACCTGCCGCAGGCGAGCACCGTCTTCGCCACGCGCACGATCGTCGTCTCACTTGCCGTCGGTGTCGCGGTCACGGTGCTCGCCGCGACCCGCCCAGCGCTGCGGGCCACGCACGTGGCGCCGATCGCGGCGGTGCGCGAGGGCGCGCTGCTGCCACCGTCGCGCTTCGCGCGCTTCGGCACCCCCGCCGCGCTGCTCACGATCGGCGTGGCGGTCGCGCTGTTGCTGGTGGGACTGCTCGTCTCCGGGCTCTCCACCGGCCAGCGGCTGCTGGCGATCGGGCTCGGCGCCGCCGGCATCTTCCTCGGCGTGGCGATGGTCGCCAAGCTGCTCGTGCCGCCGCTCGCCTCCGCGCTCGGCTGGCCGGCGACGAAGATCGGAGGCACAGCGGGCAAACTGGCGCGCAGCAACGCGATGCGCAACCCCGCGCGGACGGCCTCGACCGCGGCGGCGCTGATGATCGGGCTGGCGCTCGTGACGCTCGTGGCGGTGTTGGCGGCCGGCCTGAAGTCGACGTTCGAGAGCTCGGTCAACCAGCTGTTCAAGGCCGACTACGCGCTCACGTCCACCAACGGCTTCTCGCCCGTCTCGGTCGCCTCGGCCGAAGCGGTGCGCCAGGTGCCGGGCGTGCAGGTCGTCTCCGGCGTGCGCGCCGGCAAGGGCCGCGCGTTCGGCGGGGAAATCAACGTCAGCGGCGTCTCGGGCGACATCAGCAGGGTGGTGGACGTCAAGTGGCAGGATGGCTCGCCCGCGGTCCCCGGCGAACTGGGCGCGAGCGGTGCGTTCGTCGACAAGGAATACGCCAAAGAACTCCACCTTCACGTCGGCTCGCCGATCGCGGTTGAGACCCCCACCGGAAAGGTCATGCACCTACAGCTGCGCGGCATCTTCGCGCCGCCCAAAGGCGGCTCGCCCTACGGGGACGTGACGATCTCCACGCAGCGCTTCGACGCCGAATACCCCAACCCCGAAAGCGTCTTCACCTTCGTCGACATCGCCGGCGGCGCCACCGTGGCCAACACGCAGCGGCTGCAGGCTGCGCTTGCAGGCTTCCCCGACGCAAAGATCCAGACCGAGAGCGAGTTCAAGGAAAGCCAGGAGAAAGGGATCGACACGCTGCTCAACCTCCTGTACGTGCTGCTCTCGCTGTCGATCCTCGTGAGCCTCTTCGGGATCGTCAACACGCTCGTGCTGACCGTCTTCGAGCGCACCCGCGAGCTGGGGATGCTGCGCGCGATCGGTATGACCCGCCGCCAGGTGCGCCGCATGATCCGCCACGAGAGCATCGTCACGGCCCTGATCGGCGCCGCCCTTGGGATCCCGGTGGGGATTGTGCTGGCGCTAATGGTGGGGCAGGCGATCGAATACCCCGCCTTCACGATCCCCGTCAGGACGTTGATCGTGTTCGTGCTCGCCGCGATCCTCGCGGGCATCGTCGCCGCGATTTTCCCCGCTCGCCGCGCCGCTCGGCTCAACGTGCTGCAGGCGCTGCAGTACGAGTAGCGACAGCGGGGTCTTCGCAGACGGCGGCTAGACCTTGCGGTGCTCGGGCACCCAGCAGCCGTCGTCCTGGCGCACGAAGTCCTGGAAGAGGTTCGGGGCCTCCGCCTGCATGATGCGAGCGATTTTGTCGAACACCAAGCGCAGCTCCTCCTCGGCGCCCTCCGCGGTGCGCATCTCGATCACGTGGCGCAGGGTGCGAACGTTGGCGGTCCAGAAGATGTCGGTGCTCAGGCCGATCGGCGCCAAGCGGCGTAGAGCGGAGGTGATCTCCTTCTTGATGCTGAAAGGCAAGCCCTCCTCATCGAGGCCCAGCGCGTCCGCGGCCGTCATTTGGAAGTCCTGAAGCTGCTCCACGATGTTCACCACCTGCTCGCGGATCGGCTCCAGGCTCGGGGGAACACGGAAGCCGATGTCGGTCAGGCGCACGTAGCGCAGGCTCTCCTGGCTGAAGGCCGAGCCGGCGCGGTGGCGGACGAGCTCGTGGGTGAACACGCGCGAGACGTTGCGCAGGGCGAACGAGTAGCTGGCGTGCTCCAGCACGCTGCCGTGGCCACAGCGCAGGAGGTTGGCGAAGTACTCCTGCTGGTCGGTGCGCACGCGGGTCACGTTGGGGTTGAGTCCGGGCTCCCAGCTGCGGTAGCAGATGCGGCCGCCGAACTCGACGAGCAGCTCGCCATCGTTCAGCAACGAGCCATCGGTCTCGCTCATGCGACGCTCCAGCCACGACGCCCCGCCGACGTCCTCCAGATAGCCGCGCATACCCTCCGTGCTGACCGATGGGCGAGCGATCAGGAAGACGGATGGGGTGGTCTCGCGCATTGCGGCTGTCAGGGGCTCCGGCTCGGGAAGTGTGGTGGTCTCGCGCACGATCACATCCTTGCCGAGCGTGCGGACGGACTGAGATCATCCTGGCACGATGGCCGCTCTCCCAGCTGCACACTGTGGCTCCAGTGGCGTCGCCACGTTGGATCCGGACACGCTGCACGTGTGGACGCTTGCCCTGGACGTGGCGGACCCGGCGAGCAGGCAGCGCTGGGTGGCGCGTGCCGGCCTGCGCCTGCTGTTGGGATCCTACTTGGGGATCGCGCCCCGGGAGGTGGAGATCCGGCGGGGCGTTCGCGGGCGTCCGGAGCTCGCCGCGGCGCACGACCTGAGCTTCAACCTCTCCCACACCGCCGGCCTGGCGCTCTTCGCGTTCGGGCGAGGGCGCGCGATCGGCGTGGACGTCGAGGCGCTCGATCGGAGGGCGCCCTCCGCGGGGCTGATCGAGCGCGCGCTCAACCCCCGTGAGGCGAGCCGGGTGATGGGGGCGCGCGCCGAGGAGCGCACCGGGACGTTCCTCGCCTACTGGACGGTTAAGGAGGCCTATGCGAAGGCGCTCGGCGTGGGACTCGCGCTCGACCTGCGCGAGGTAGGGGTCGAGGGCTCTGCCGAGCGGCCGTGCCTCGTTCTGCCCGCGGGGGCCGGAGAGTGGCGCGTGCGGCGCGCGTGGCCGCGGCCGGGCTTCGTCGGCGCCGTGGTGGCCGACGGCGGGCCGTGGCGGATGCGCCTGCGTGAGCTGTCGCTTCGCTGAGGCCCCATAGCCCTCGTCGCCCGCCTAGCCGGACCGGGCGAGTGGGCCCGCCGACCGGTCGGCGGGACTGGCTATCCTGAGCCGCCATGCCCACGGTCGCCACACAGCCCACCGACCCCGAGCTGGAGAGCGCAGCCTGGGACCTCGAGCCGCTCCTGGACAGCGAGGGCGAGGGGGGCGTCGAGACCAGGATGCAGGAGGCCCTGACGCGCGCGCAGGCTTTCGCCAAGCGCTACGCCGGGAAGCTGGGCGAGCTGGACGGCGCGGGCCTGCAGGAGGCGATGGAGGAGCTGGCGGCGATCTACGAGCTGGTGGGCCGTGCGGGGACGTACGCCGGGCTGCGCTTCTCCACCGACACCGCGGACCCCGCCAACGGGGCGCTGCTGCAGATGGTGCAGGAGCGCGAGACCGCGATCGAGACGACGCTGCTGTTCTTCGAGCTCGAGTGGGCGGCGCTCCCGCGGGAGCGCGCCGAGGAGCTGCTGGCGGGTGAGGGACTCGACTTCTGCCGCCACCACCTGCGCAACGTGCGCCGCTACCGCGAGCACCTGTTGAGCGAACCGGAGGAGAAGGTCCTCTCCGAGAAGTCGCTCACGGGGGCCACCGCGTGGGCGCGGCTGTTCGAGGAGCTGACCTCGGCGATCGAGGTGGAGCTGCCGGCGCGGATCGGCGCCTACCCACCCTTGGACGGCGGGGAGATTGAGGCCCATCCACCCGAGGTCTCCACACCCGACGGTCGGGCCGGAGATGGGGCCAAGCCGGCCGGCGACGGGGACGGAGGAGGCCGGACCGAGCGCGTGGCCCTTGACGTGGCGCTCAGCCGCCTGGCGGTGCCCGACCGCGAGGTGCGGCGCACGGCTGCGGAGGCGGTCACCGCGGCGCTGGCCCCGGGGCTGCGCACGCGGGCGTACGTGCTCAACACGCTGCTCGTGGACAAGTCGGTCGACGACCGCCTGCGCAGCTACCCGAACTGGCTGGCGGCGCGCAACCTCGCCAACGAGGCGAGCGACGAGTCGGTGCAGGCGCTGATCGAGGCGGTGCGCGGCCGCTACGAGCTGGCGCGCCGGTGGTACCG
This sequence comes from uncultured Solirubrobacterales bacterium, assembly GCA_963715925.1. Taxonomy (GTDB): domain Bacteria; phylum Actinomycetota; class Thermoleophilia; order Solirubrobacterales; family Solirubrobacteraceae; genus Palsa-744. Next base: position 2,319,023 of record OY970282.1, read on the forward strand.
GCTGAAGGCGGGGCTGCTCGGAATCGAGCGCCTGGCCGACTACGACCGCATGGCGGCGGTCACGCAGGACGAGGTGAGCTTCACCTACGCGCAGGCGCGCGAGTTGGTGCTCGACTGCTACTCCTCCTTCTCCCCCGAGTTGGGGCAGCTGGCGGGGCGCTTCTTCGCCGAGCGGTGGATCGACGCCCCGGTGCGCCCGGCCAAGCGGGGGGAGCGTTCTGCGCCTCGGCGGTGCCCTCCGCGCACCCCTACGTGCTGCTCAACTACACCTCGCGCCGGCGCGACGTGCTGACGCTCGCCCACGAGCTCGGCCACGGCGTGCACTTCGCGCTGGCGGCGCGCCAGGGCGTTTTTCACCAGGGCACCCCGCTGACGCTGGCCGAGACGGCGTCGGTGTTCGGCGAGACCGTCGTGTTCGGGCGTCTGCTCGCGCAGGACTCGACACCCCGCTCGCGCCTGGCGCTGCTGGCCGAGCACCTGGAGGACATCATCGCCACCGTGTTCCGCCAGGTCGCGATGAACCGCTTCGAGGAGCTCGTCCACACGGGCCGCCGCGAGCAGGGCGAGCTCTCGGTGGAGCGCCTCGGTGAGCTGTGGGCGGAGAGCCAGACGGAGTTGTTGGGCGATTCGGTAGAGCTCACCGAGGGCTACCGCAGCTGGTGGTCGTACATCCCCCACTTCATCAACACCCCCGGCTACGTCTACGCCTACGCCTACGGCCAGCTGCTCGCGCTGTCGGTGTACGAGCGCTACGAGCAGCACGGCGCGGACTTCGTGCCGAAGTACCTGGAACTGCTCGCCGCGGGCGGCTCGCGCAGCCCGGAGGAGTTGGGGCGGCTCGTGGAGATCGACCTCACCGACCCGGGTTTCTGGGACGCGGGCCTCGACCTCGTGGAGCGCCAGCTCGAGCAGGCCGAAGCGGCGGCTCGGGCGGCGTAAACCAGAGCGCAGCGTACGAGGGGGTGGAGTAGGGGATCGTCCGCGCGGGTTTGTAGGGGCGTACCCCGCGGGTGGGCGCGGGGCCTCCTACCCCGCGTCAACGCACAGCGATCGAACCAGGCCGAAACGGCCGCGGCGGCGGCGCCGACCTAAGCCACGTGGGCAGGCGTGTCGATAGGGTGGCGTGATCGCTCGCGCGCTGCTCACTCTCACCGTGACGCTGACGCTTGCCGCCGCCGTGATCGCGCCGCCGGCCACGGCGCAGTCGCTCGACTACATGGCGCTGGCCGAACGGGGGATCGCGCAGAGCTCGAGCTGGCGCTCGGGCGGGTGGTACTGCGAGTACCTGGGCTGCACGGGCGCCTACCCGCTGCTGACGGTGTGGGGCGACGTGCGGATGTTCGAGTCGGTCGACGCGCTGCAGCTCGCGGCGCCCTCGGCCGTGCACCGCGCGCGGGTGGACCGCTTCGCGCACGCATCGGAGCGCTACTGGAACCCGTACCTGAACGGCTACGCGCCCTACCCGGGCGACCGCTACCGCGGCGCGGAGGCGTGGTTCGACGACAACGGCTGGCTGGGCGTGGCGTTCATGCAGGCCTACCGGGCCACGGGCGAGCGCCGCTACGTGCACGACGCGCAGCGCGCCTTCGACTTCGCCGCCACGCAGGGCTGGGACGCGGCGGGCGGGGGCGGCATGTGGTGGAACACCGACCACCCCTACCACGCGGGCGAGGCGCTGGCGGCCAACAGCCTGCTGGGGATGTTGCTGTACGGGGTCGACCACGAACGCTTCCAGCTCGAAGAGGTGCGCAAGTTCATCGACTGGGGCAACGCGCACGACATCGGCTTCCACGGCCTCTACCTGAGCGGCGGCCCGGGCAGCACGGTGATCGACTACGTGGAGGCACCGCTGATCTACGCGCAGTACCTGCTCTGCCAGGCGACGGGCGAGGACGGCTACTGCACGCGCTCGGCGGAACAGGCGCGGTCGATGACGGAGATCTACGGCGTCGAGTACAACTTCGCGCCGCTGTATGACTCGATCTTCATGGAGTGGATGATGGCCTACGGCAAGGCGGTGGGCGACAGCCACTGGCTGGAAGTGGCGCAGGTCAACGCCGCCCACGCCGCCCAGCACGCCGCCATCGGCGACGGCCTATGGCTGGGAAGCTGGTGGGGAGGCCCGATCAGGGACTCCCAAACGTTGCCCGGCATGTTCCGAACGATGGCGGGCACGACGAGCCTCTTCGCGTGGCTGGCGTACTACTCCTGAGAGCGACACTCACCAGACGGCGATGGCGCGCGGGTGACGGTGGGCTCGCAGCTTGCGGTCCTTTGTGATGAGTTGCCACCCGTGCTCGATCGCGGTCGCGTAGATCAGGCGATCGGCGGGGTCTCCCGGAAAGGACGATGGCAAGGAGACGGCGGTCTCTGCGACGGCCGGGGTGATCCCGACCGTGCGAAGTTGGCCGGCGAGCTGCTCGAGCCACGACCTGACAGGGATCGTGACGGCGACCCGCTCGTTCTTGGCCAGCCACGCCAGCTCGTACCACGAGATGGCTGCGACGGCGAGCTCGTCGGCGTTGGTCAGCGCCTCGGCCGCGGTGCGGCTCACTCGATCCGGCTCTGCCGACCACCAGTGGACGACGTGGGTGTCGAGGAGCACCGTCGTCACTGCAGGTTCCAGGGCACTCCGGTCGTGAACAGGTCCTCCCCTGCGGCCGCCGTCATGGCGACGCCGGTGAGCCTGCCCTTGAGCGCTTGGGCGCCACTGGCCGGTACGAGGCGCGCGACGACGTGGCCGTGCTTGGTGATTTCCACCTCGTCGCCCGCTGCGACCTCGTCGAGCAGCGCGAGGATCTTCGCCTTCACCTCGGTAGCGGTCATTATTCGGCCCACCTGACCATCATACCGGTCAGATCGGCTGCCAAGCAGCCACGGGAGGTCTGCTGTGTGCGGGACGGGATCGTCGAGGACTTGCATGCCGGCGATCGTACGGATCGATGGCGACGGTACGCTCGCGCGGTCGCCGAGGGCCCGCCTCGGCAGGCCCTAGAACAGCCCCAAGCCCGCGCCCGCGTGCCGCACGAGGTCGAACAGCGGCCCGGGGATGATCCCGAAGAAGAGCGTGGCGGCACCGGCGAGCACGGCTACCAGGGCCACCTCGGGCGGAGGTCCAGTGGCGGGGGGCGCCTGCGCGTCGAACTCGGGCGAGGCGCCGGCGATCGCGGGCAGCGGCGCCTCGCGCATCCAGATCGCGGCGATCACGGGGAGGTAGTAGCCGAGGGAGATCATCGAGCCGATCACGATCACGACACCGAGCCAGGTGTAGCCGCCGGAGACGGCGGCGTCGATCAGGTAGAACTTCCCCATGAAGCCCGCGGTGGCGGGGATGCCGGCGAGGCCGAGCATCGCGAGCGTCATCGGCCAGGCCAGCCAGGGGCGCTCGCGGCCGAGGCCGGCCAGCGCGCGGGCGTCGTCGCCGAGGCCCTCGCGCTCGCGCGCGACGATCACCGCGAACGCGGCCATGTTCATAAAGAGGTAGACCGCCAGGTAGAAGACCGTGGCGCGCACCCCGAGCTGGGTGGCGACGACGACGCCGGCGAGCATGTAGCCGGCCTGCGCGACGGAGGAGTAGGCGAGCATCCGCTTCAGCGAGGACTGCCCGAGTGCGCCGACGTTGCCGACGACGATCGTGACCGCGGCGAGCGTCGCGACCGCGGGCCCCCAGCTGTCCTGGGCGCCGATCAGCGCGACGTCGAAGAGGCGCAGGAAGACCCCGAGCGCGGCGACCTTCGTCGCAACCGCCATGAACGCGGTGACCGGCGTGGGCGCGCCCTCGTAGACGTCGGGGGTCCACTGGTGGAAGGGCGCGACGGAGGCCTTGAAGGCGAGGCCGGCGACGGACAGCGCGACGCCGGTGAGCAGCAGCACGTTGGTGCTCAGCCCATTGGCGGAGACCGCTTCGGCGATCGCGGCGAAGTCGGTGGCCCCAGTGGCGCCGTAGAGCAGCGCGAGGCCGTAGAGCAGCGTCGCGGAGCCGACCGAGCCGATGATTAGGTACTTGAGCCCCGACTCCAGCGAGTGCTCGCGGCGCATTTCGGTGGCGCACAGCACGTACAGCGGGATCGAGAGCAGCTCCAGGCCGATAAACACCGCGACGGTGTTCTGCGCCGCCGCAAGCAGCGACATCCCCCCAATCGAGGTGAGCAGCAGCGCGTGAAACTCACCGTGGGCCGCTTCCCGCGCGGCGAGCGAGCGCCACGCGAGCAGCACGGTGGCGGCGCCGCCGGCGATGAGGATCAGGTTCAGCACCAGCGAAAGGTCGTCGATCCGTAGCGCCCCGGAGACGATCGACTTCTGTTCGTTCCACTGCCAGATCGTGAGGCCGGCCGCTGTACCGAGCGCCACCAGGGAGAGGGCGGGCACGACGTGCTCGCGCACGCGCCGGGAGCCGAGCAGGCCGACGAGCAGCGCCACGACCGCGCCGCCGAGCAGCGCGATCAGCGGCGAGAGGCCCGCGAAGTTCACGGGCGGGCCTTTGAGGTGGGTGGCGGCGGCCACGTGCAGGGGGAAGAGGGGGGTCATGGGCTCGTGCTCGCGACGGCCGGGGGGCTGGAGCTCTGCGCCGCCTGCGCGGAGGCGACGGCGGCCTTGACCGACCCTTCGCTGCGCTGCAGCGCGAGTTGGGGGTAGACCGCGAAGAACAGGATCACGGCGACGAGCGGCACGAGCACGGCGCCGTCGAGCAGGGTGAGCTCGCGGGAGTCGACACCGTCGCGGACGCGGTTGTGCATCGCTCCGATGAACAGGCGCAGTGCGTAGACGCTCGCCATCACGACGCCGCTGAAGGCGATCACGGCGATCGCCAGCTTCGCTTTGAAGACGCCGAGCAGGATCAGGAACTCACCGACGAAGTTGGCCGAGCCGGGCATCGCCAGCGTGGCGAGCGCCACGATCAAGAAGAGCGAGGCGAGTACGGGTGCGCGGAAGGCGATGCCGCCCAGCTCGCGGATGTCTTCCGAGCCGCCGGCGCGCGCGGCGAGCAGCGCGATGATGAAGAACAGCGGCGCCACCACCAACCCGTGGTTGACCATCTGCAGCAGCGCCCCCTGGGCGCCCTGGGGGTTGAGCGCGAAGATCCCGAGCGTGATGAAGCCGAGCTGTGCCACGGAGGAGAAGCCGGCGATCAGGCGCACGTCCGTCTGCGTGAAGGCCATCACCGAGCCGTACAGGATCGAGGCGAGCGCGATCAGCAGCATCAGCAGCTGGAAGTGCACGGCGGCGTGGGGGTAGAGCGGCAGCACGATCGCCAGGAAGCCGTAGGCGCCGACCTTGGAGAGCACGCCGGAGAAGACCATCAGCACCTCGATCGGCATCGCGCGGTAGCCGTCGGGCATCCAGCCGTGCAGCGGGAAGGCGGGCATCTTCACCAGGAAGGCAGCGGCGAAGAACAGGAAGATCCACTCCTGCGACCCGGTGGAAAGCGGCAGCGCGTGCAGCGAGGAGAGCACGAACGTCAGCGAGGTCCCGTGCTGTTCGGAGGCGAGCACCCCGGTGGCGATCGCGGCGGCGAGCATCAGCAGCGAGCCGACGAGCGTGTAGATCACGAGCTTGAGCGTGGCTTTCACTCGGTCGGGGCCCACTGGGGTGGGCGGGCCCCAATCGGTCCCGATCAGGAAGTAGAAGGGGATCAGCATCAGGTCAAAGAAGGCGACGAACAGCGCGAGGTCCTGCGCGAGGAACGCGCCGAGCACGGCGGACTCGGCGAGCATGAAGTGGAAGTAGAAGAGTGCGGGGCGCTCGGGTCGCAGGGCGCTCTTGCGCACGTTCAGCGAGAGCACCGCCGCGGCGAACAGCAGCGTCGTGAGCCCGACCAGGAAGACGTTGAGGCCGCTGACCCCGAGCTTGTAGTGGATGCCGAGCGCGGCGATCCACACGACGTCGGTGACGTGCTGCAGGCCGGCGCCCGAGTGGTAGTCGGCGATGTACCCAATCGCGAGGCCCAGCGCCGCCACGGAGCCGGCGAGCGCGAGCAGGCCGGGGATCCGCTGGGCGGCACGATCGGCGTTCTCGTCTGCTGGTGACGCCGCGGCGGTTCCGTCTGTGCCGGTCGCACCTCCCGCGGCGCGGCCGCGCCCGGCGGAGAGGATCGCGCCCAGCAGGCCGCAGGCGAGGGGGAGCCAGATCAGGACTGAAAGGGGCATCGGATCAGAGCACGGGCACGGGCATCAGGACTGGAGCAGGAAGTAGAGGCCGAGCGCGCCGACGCCGAGCAGCAGCAGCGCGGCGTAGTAGCGCAGGAAGCCGCTCTGCACGGCGCGCACCGCGGCGGAGCCGGCACGCACGATGCCGGTGGTGCCGCCGATCAGCGTGCCGTCGACGAACACGCGCTCGATGCTGGTGCGCGCGAAGCCCCCGGCGGCGGCCATCGGACGCACGACGAGCGCTGCGATCAGCTCGTCGAAGTACCACTTGTGCACGAGCAACTCGTACACCGGCCGCAGGCGCTCGCGCGCGCGGACGGCGATCGCCGGCTCGCGCACCCAGATGCGGTAGGCGATCGCGATGCCGAGCAGGCCGAGCGCGGTGCCGAGGCAGAGGCCGAAGATCAAAAGGCCGTCGCGGGTGTGGGGTTCGTACAGCGGCGAGGAGGCGAACGTGGGGCGCAGGAAGTTGACCACAACGTCGTCCACGCCCGGGACCTGCACGAGCCCGGCGCCGACCGCGCCGACCGCCAGGACGCTCATCGCCACGCGCATTCCCAGCGCGCGCTCGGCGATCGTGTGGTGGGGGCCGGGGAAGCCGACGTCGGTGTCCTCCACCTCGCCCGTCGCCGGGTTAGTGGGGACGGCCGCGTGGTGCAGGTGGCCGCCTTCGAGCTCGCGCGCCTCGGCGACGGGGTCGCCGTAGAAGGCGCGGAAGATCATGCGGAAGGTGTAGATCGCAGTGAGGAAGGCGCCGAGGTAGCCCATCGCGTACAGCACCCAGTGCCAGCCGCCGCGCTCCGCCGTGACGAGCAGGATCTCGTCCTTGGAGAAGAAGCCGGAGAAGGGCGGGATGCCCGAGAGGGCGAGGCCGCCGATCACGAAGCAGGCGAACGTGAACGGCAGCGCCTTGCGAAAGCCGCCCATCTTCTCGAGCGACTGCTCCCCGGACATCGCGCCGATGATCGAGCCGGCGCCCATGAACAGCAGCGCCTTGAAGAACGCGTGGGTCATCAGGTGGAAGAGCCCGGCGGCGTAGGCGCCGACGGAGACGCCCATGATCATGTAGCCGATCTGCGACATCGTCGAGTAGGCGATCACGCGCTTGATGTCGGTCTGCACGAGCGCGATCGTGCCTGCGATCAAAAGCGTGAGGGCGCCGAGCACCGCGCCGGTGTCCTGCGCGGCGGGGGCCAGTTCGAACAGCGTGTGCATGCGCGCGATCAGGTACACACCGGCTGTCACCATCGTCGCGGCGTGGATCAGCGCGGAGACCGGCGTGGGGCCCTCCATCGCGTCGGGCAGCCAGGTGTGCAGCGGGATCTGAGCGGACTTGGCGCAGGCGCCGACGAGCAGCAGCAGACAGCCGGCGGTGATGTCGGCTTCGCCGGAGTGAAAGACGTGCGGGGCGGCGGCGAAGACCTTCGTGAATTCGAGCGTGCCGGTGTGCTTGAAGATGAAGTAGGTGCCGAGCACGAGGCCGACGTCGCCGACGACGTTGATCACGAACGCCTTGATCCCCGCGCGCGTGGCGGTGGTGCGCCGGTACCAGAAGGAGATCAGCAGGTAGGAGGCGGCGCCGACGAACGCCCAGCCGACGATCAGCAGCAGGAAGTTGCCGGCGAGCACCAGCAGCAGCATCGAGAAGACGAAGAAGTTGAGGTAGGCGAAGTAGCGCGCGAAGCCGCGGTCTTCCTCCAGGTAGGAGACCGAGTAGAGGTGGATCAGCGTGGAGATGCCGGAGACGACGAGGATCATGTAGACCGAGAGGGGGTCGACGAGGATCGAGACGTGCGCGTCGATGCCGACGGTGACGGCGTAAGACCACAGCGAGGAGTTCAGCTCGCGGTGGGAGGGTGCGTGACCCTGCAGCTTGATCAGCGCCCCCAGCGCTGCGAGGAACGCGAGCCCGATCGCGGCCGTCCCAATCCAGCCGGCGGAACGGCCGGGCAAAGAGCGGAAGCCGAAGCCGATCACGAGCGTCCCGAGCAGCGGGAACAGCAGCACGAGCCAGCCGAAGGTAGTGGCGCTCACCCCTGCAACTCCCTGAGCTCATCGACATCTATGGGCAGGCGCCGGCGGTAGATCGCGACGATCATGCCGAGGCCGATGCAGACCTCGCAGGCGGCGACGGTCATCACGACCAGCGCGAGGACCTGCCCGTCGCCGTTGCCCCACATGCGCGAGAAGGCGATCAGCGCGAGGTTGGCGCCGTTGAGCATCAACTCCAGGCAGAGCAGCACGACCAGTGGGTTGCGCCGGATGATGACCCCCACGGCGCCGAGCGCGAAGACGATCGCGGAGACGGCTAGGAACCAGGCGATGCTCACTCGTCGCCCTCCTCGGGAGGATGCCCGCCGACCCCGCCGCCCGCCTCGCTGCCGACCGCGACGTGGGGCCGATACTCGGTGGCGCCGTTGCGGTGCTCCACCTCGCCGCCATTCGCGTGGACGGCTACGAGCAGGCCTCCCACACCCTCGGCCATCGTGCCGGTGCCCTGCGGGCGCAGCAGATCGAGCGGGGTGAGTCGCCCGCGCTCCTCCTCGCCGAGCCCTCCCCGACGACGCGCGAGCACGACGCCCCCGACGGCGGCGATCAGCAGCAGGAAGGAGGCGGTCTCGAAGACCAGTAGGAAGCGGGTGAGCAAGAGGTTGCCGATGTAGGCGGGGGTGCCGAACGCCCGTGGACCTGGCGCGTAGCCGGCGCCGTACCCTTCGATCGCCTTCAGGCCGGAGCCGAGCAGCGCGATCAGCAGCTCGACGAGCAGCGCGCCGCCGAGCAGCGCCCCGCCGAGTCGCAAGGAGCCGCGCGTGGAGGTGCCGCGGCGCAGCTGCTGGCCGAGACCGCGGCCGGAGTCGCCGATGTAGGCGACGACGAACACGTAGAGCACCATCACCGCGCCGGCGTAGACGACGACCTGCGCGGCGGCGACGAATTCGGCGCGCAACAGCAGGAAGAGCACGGCGAGCGCGAGCAGGTGGACGACCAGCGCAAGCACGCAGTAGAAGGGGTCGCGCAGCATGACCACGCCGACCGCCCCACCGATGGCGCCCAAAGCCGCGATGAAAAACAGCAGCGCGCTCACGGCCTACTCCCCCTCACGACGCAGCGGCGTGCGCTCCAGCGGCTCGGCGAGCAGCATCTCCTTAGTGAAGATCAGGTCGGAGCGCGAGTAGTCGGAGAGCTCGTAGTCGTGGCCCATGGTGATCGCGTCGAAGGGGCAGGCGACCTCGCAGTAGCCGCAGAAGATGCAGCGCGACAGATTAATCTCATACACGGCGGCATACCGCTCGCCGGCGGAGACGCGGTTCTCGGGGGTGTTCTCGGCGGCGACGACGCGGATGCAGTCGGCGGGGCAGGCGGCGGCGCAGAGCGAGCAGCCGACGCACTTCTCGAGGCCGGTGTCCTCGAAGCGGTGCAGCTTGTGGCGGCCGCGGAAGCGCGGGTAGACGGGCGTCTTCTCCTCCGGGTACTGCACGGTCACAACCGGTTCGTTGAAGCGCCCGAACGTCGTCAGCAGGCCGCGCACGGTCTCGCGGAACGTGCGCCACGTGCTGCGCGCGGGACCCGGTGCAGGGACGCGCTGGACCTCGACTACATCGTCGCCGGGTGGCCAGCTCATGCTTTTGCCTTGAGATCGTCCGCGCGAGCGGTGGGGTCAAAGATTGATCGGATGCCCGCCCGCCCGCCGGGCCTCCGGGTGGGCGGGCAATCATTCGATGCGTGGTGGGTGCCAGTCGGCACGGTGCGGTGGGTCCACGACGACCGCAGGTGGGTGCGAACGGGCGCGAGCATCAGTGCGTTACCACCGCAAGCTGAGCGGGAGGGGCAGGCCCCCCTCCCGGCCACCCCCCATCGAGTTGAGGCAGGTCCTCTGCACATCAGTGCGTCACCACCACGAGCACGGCAGTGACGAGTGCATTGAGCGTGGCCAGTGGCAGCAGCACCTTCCAGCCGAAGCTCATCAGCTGGTCGTAGCGCAGGCGCGGGAGCGTGGCGCGCACCCAGATGAAGAAGAACGTGAAGAGCCCCATCTTGAACAGCACCACGAGCGGGTCGACCCATCCGGGCGGGTGGATGCCGAACGGCAGCAGCCAGCCGCCGAGGAACACAGTGGTGACGATGCCCGAGACGACGAGCACGTTGAGGTACTCGGCGAAGTAGTAGGAGGCGAAGCGCCCGCCGCCGAACTCGGTGTTGTAGCCGCCGACGAGCTCCGCGTCGGCCTCCGTCAGGTCGAACGGCGCGCGGTTGATCTCGGCGAAGCTCGCGGTCAGGAAGATCAGGAAGCCGAAGAACTGCGGGACCACGTACCACATGCCTTTCTGGGCGGTGACGATGCCGGTCAGCGAGAGCGTCTGCGCGGTCATGATCACGCCGACGAGCGCGAGCCCCTGGGAGACCTCGTAGGAGATCAGCTGGGCGGCGCCGCGCATCGCGCCGAGGAACGAGTACTTCGAGCCCGAGGCCCACCCGCCGAGCATGATCCCGTAGAAGGCGATCGCGCCGAACGCGAACAGGTAGAGCGGCCCGATCGAGACGTCGACCCCGTACAGCCCGACGGGCGTGCCGAAGATGTGCTGGACGTCGCCGAACGGGATCAGCGCGAACGCCGCGACAGCCGTGACGATCGAGATCAGCGGGGCGAACGCGAACAGGAAGCCGACTGAGCTGGTCGGGCGGAACTGCTCCTTGGTCAGCAGCTTGACGATGTCGGCGAGCGGCTGCAGCGCCCCGTAGGGGCCGACACGGTTGGGGCCGTAGCGGGACTGAAAGCGCCCGAGCAGCTTGCGCTCGGCGAGCAGCACGACCGGCACGAGCTGCAGGCCGACGGCGAAGATGATCACCGCCTTGAGGATCTGGATCCACCATTCTTCGTAGAAGCCGACGAGGGCGAAGACGGTCATCCATCGACCTCGCGGCTGGCTGGAGATGCATTGGTTATACGGGCCCCGCGAGGAGTTGTATTCGTTTTGAACTTGGTGTAACCATAGTTACACAAGGTTTTAAATTGAATGTACAACCCCCCACCTCCGCGCAACCATGGTGATACGACAAGTGGGGGAGTGGAAATTCTCCGGGGAGCGGGTATAGCGATCGTCATACGCGCTCCCCAGCCGCGTAGGCGCCGGCGGCGTCACGCTCCTGCCAGCGGACGCCTTTACCGCCGATCTCCTCCAGCGTGAGGCCCGCGTAGAAGGGCACCGCGTCGAACAGTTGCTGTGAGGCCATCGAACCGGTGCGCACCTCGAGGTCGAGCCCGATGCGGGCGGCGAGGTCGGCCAGTACCTGCCACTGCGCGCGCGTGGAGCCCGGATGGGCGACGGCCGGCCGCAGCCGCTGGATGCGCCCGTCGGGGTGGACGACGGTGCCCTCCTTCTCGGCGTACGCCTGCGCGGGGAGCACGACGTTGGCGTGCTCGCGCAGCCCATCCGTCAGGAACGTGGCGTGCGCGACGACAGTCGAGGCGCGCTCCAGCGCCTGCTCCCACAGCTCGGGGTTGGCGGCGTCGGGGTATCGCGCCGGGATCGCGTGGTCGGGTGGATCTCCGCCAGCGGGGTTGCGATCGAGGGGCGTCTCGTCCGTGCTCAGCGGGTCGGTCTGCAGCAGCACAACCGCCGCCAGCTCGCCCGCGGCCAGCCCCTCCGCGATCCCGCGCGCGTCGAGGGGCTCGGCACCGCCGCTTGAACCGAGCTCGCTCAGGCCGGGGCCGGCGTTCGGCAGCACGCCCGCCTCGCGCAGGCCGCGGCCGTTGGTACCCGCGGGGATTTCCAAGAGGCCCGCGCCGTCGGTGTCGGCCAGGGACAGCGTCTGCGCCAGCTCGAGCAGCGCCCGGGCGGCCGCCGCGCCGTCGGGGCCCACGGTCAGCCGCTCGTGCCACAGGACTACCGTCTCCTCGCCGGCCTCGCGCAGCCGCTGCGTCAACTCGCCCACGCGCTTGTCGTCGAGCAGGTCCGCGGCGCTCGCGTGCAGCAGCTTCATGCCGTGGCGGCGCACACCCTTGCGCAGGCGCAGGTCGAGGATCGGCGCGTCGCGGATCGGGTCGGCCGCGAGCACGAGCACGGCGTGGGCGAACTCCAGGTCGCTGACCCGCGCCTGCAGGCGCGGGTCGCCGAGCGCGCGGTGCAGCTCCAGCGCCAGCGTGCCCGCCCGGCGCGAGTCGATGTGGGGGGAGCCGAGGCCCTCGCGCAGCAGGCGCGCGAGCAGGTGCCCCTCCTCGTTCGTGGCCTCGCCGCCCACCACCGCGCCGGTGCGCTCGCCCGCGCGGGACAGCCCAGCGGCGGCCTCCGCCAGCGCGCGCTCCCACGAGACGGGCCGCAGCTCGCCGCCGTCGCGCAGCAGCGGCTGGGTCACGCGCGTGCCCGGGTCGATCGAGCCTTTGCCCGCCCCTACGCCGTTGCCTACCTCCGCGCCACTGCCTGCTCCCGCGCCACTGCCTGCTCCCGCGCCTTTGCCAGCCCCCGCGCCATTCGCTGCCCCCCCGCGGTTGGCCGCCGGGATCCCCCCCAGCGCGGGATAGGCGAAGCGGCCGCGGTCGCACAGCCACCCGTCGTCGACCTCGGGGTGCTCGCGCGAGAGCACGCGCAACACGCGCTCGTCGCGCACGGTCAGCGTGACGTTGCACTGCGCGGGACACAGCGTGCAGACCGTGCCTGAGTCCTCGATGTCCCAGGGCCGTGCGCGGAAGCGGTAGGGCTGGGAGGTGAGCGCGCCGACGGGGCACAACTCGACGATGTTGCCGCTGAACGGCGCGACGTAGGGGTGGCCGTCGAACGTCGAGACGTAGGAGTGCGCGCCGCGCTCGGAGAGCACGAGCTGGTAATCCTCGGAGACCTCCTGGGAGAAGCGCACGCAGCGGTAGCAGAGGATGCAGCGCTCGCGGTCGATCGCGATGTTGGGCGAGAGCGCGAGCGGCTTGACGAAGTGGCGCTTGGGCTCGATGAAGCGCGAGGTGCCGCGGCCCCACCCGAAGGTGATGTCCTGCAGGGGACACTCTCCGCCCTTGTCGCACACGGGGCAGTCGAGCGGGTGGTTGACGAGCAGGAACTCCACCACCGAGTTCTGCGCCTCCTTGACGCGCTCTGACTGGGTGTGCACGACCATCCCATCCTTGACGGGGGTAGAGCAGCCGGTCTGGAGCTTCGGGATGCCCTCGATTTCCACCAGGCACATGCGGCACGCGCCGACCGGGTGGCCGAGTTTGGGCTCGTAACAGAACACGGGGATCTCGACGTCGCCGCGCTTGGCGGCGTCCACCAGCATCGAGTTTTCGGGGGCCTTGACCTCGAGCCCATCGATCGTGAACGTGATCGTGTTCGGTGCGGGCCGCGGCATCAGAGTGCCCCCCCGTCGGGGTGTGCCGTGGCGAGCGGTGCCTGAGCCTCGAGACCGTCGGTGGTGCACTTGATTGGGTAAGGCCAGGGGCGTGACATCAGCCACTCACCCCCATCGTCGCCGCAACATATCCGGCCTGCGGGGCCTCCGCGCCGACGGGCCCGGCTGCCGTCACCTCGTTGCCGCGGCTCATGCGCGCCGCCTCGATATGCGCTTCGAACTCCTCCTTAAACTTCTTAATCATCGAACCGATCGGCATCGCCATCGCGTCGCCGAGCACGCACAGGCAGTTGCCGATGATGTGCTCCTGGACGCTCGCCATGATCTCCAGGTCCATCGGGGTGGCCTCCCCGCTCTCGATCCGCTCCAGCATCTTCACTGTCCAGTTGGTGCCCTCGCGGCAGGGGGTGCACTTGCCGCAGGACTCGTGGCGGTAGAACTTCGCGACCTTCAGCGCGACGTCGAGGATCGGGGTCGAGTCGTCGACGACGATGATCGCGCCGGAGCCGAGCATCGAGCCGGCCTTCGCCATCGAGTCGAAGTCGTAGGGGACGTCGAGGTCCTCGCCGGTGAGGACAGGGGAGGAGGAGCCGCCCGGGAACCAGCACTTGACGGTGTGGCCCTCCGGCGGCCCGCCGGCGAGCCCGTAGATGATCTCGCGCGAGGGGATGCCGAGCTCGATCTCGTAGTTGCCCGGCCGCTGCACGTGGCCGGAGACCGATACGAGCTTCGTGCCGGTGGAGGTCTCCACGCCGAGCTTCGCGTACTCGTCGCCGCCGATGCGGAGGATCGTCGGCACGGTGGCGAGCGTCTCGACGTTGTTGATCAACGTCGGCCCCTGGTAGAGGCCCTGGTTGGCCGGGAACGGCGGCTTCAGGCGCGGGTTGCCGCGCTTGCCCTCCAGCGAGTCGAGCAGGCCGGTCTCCTCGCCGCAGATGTACGCGCCGGCTCCGCGGTGCACGACCAGCGAGAGCGAGGTGTCGGAGCCGAGGATCTGCTCGCCCACGTACCCCGCGGTGCGCGCTTCGGCGAGCGCGGCGTCGAGGATGTCGGCCTGCAGCACGTACTCGCCCCGGATGTATATGAACGAGCGGGTGGCACCCGCGGCGTGGGCGGCGATCACGATCCCCTCGATCAGCATGTGCGGGGACTTCTGCATCAATTCGCGGTCCTTGAAGGTCCCCGGCTCGGACTCGTCGGCGTTGCACACGAGGTACTTGTCCATCCCGCCTTTGGGTAGGAACGACACCTTCTTGCCCATCTGAAAGCCGGCCCCACCGCGCCCGCGCAGGCCGGAGGCTTCGAGCTCGTGCAGGACGGCTTCGGGCGGCATCGTCAGCGCCTTGCGCAGCGCCTCGTACCCGCCGCGGCGTTCGTACACCGCGAGCGTGTTCAGCCCGGGCTCGTCGATGCGGTCGAAGAGGAGCTTTGTGCTCACGGAGACACCGCCCGTGGGAGGTCTGGGGGTGGGGCTTGGGGATCGTCCGCGTGGGCGGGTTCTGTCCAGTGATCGTGGGCGCGGGGCCTCGTGCCCCGCGGCGCAGCGCGGCGCGGGCTCACGCGCCGGCCTCCGGATCCGCGCAGGGGCGCCGCGCGAGCTGCTTCTCGGGCAGCACCTCGCGGCCGGCGCGGACGTCCTCCAGGAGCTGGGGTACGTCGGCTACTTTTAGCGGCCCTATATATACGCCGTCGACAGAAACCATCGGTGCGATGTCGCACGCGCCGAGGCACTCGAACGAGCGCACGTTGAGCTCCGCGTCCTCGCCGGCGGCGGCGCGGAGCGCCTCGTACAGCTCGTCCGCCCCGCACAGCGAGCAGGAGATGTTGGTGCACACGTACACGCTGTGGCGCCCCACGGGGGTGGTCTCGAGCATGTCGTAGAAGGTCGCCACCGACTCGAGGTAGGCGGGGGTGACGCGCATCACGCACGCGACCTGCTCGATCGCCTCAGGCGAGCACCACCCGTGCACGCGCTGCGCCGCCTCCAGGGCGGGCAGCGTCGCGGAGTGGCGCTCGGGGTAGAGCGCCATGTGCCGCTCGATCTCCGCGCGCAGCTCCGCGGGCACCGGCGTGGTGTCCGGGTCCGGGATCGTCGCGGGGGCCTTGTCGAGGTCCGCAGGTGCATCCCAGCCGCGAGCGCTCACAACGCCCTCCTGGGTTCGCAGGGCAAGCTGGGCAAGGATGAAATGGCCCGCCCGCCCCGCGTGGCGTGCTCTGCACGCGAGCGACCGAGGACGCAGATCCAGCGCCGCCATGCGGGCCCAGGAGCGCTCATCGGTCGATCCCGCCCAGGATCGGGTCCAGCATCGCGGTGGTGGCGATCATGTCGGCGATGTAGCTGCCGCGGGTCATGTGCGAGAGGGCCTGGAGGTTGACGAACGACGGGTCGCGCATGTGGACCCGCGCGGGCTTCGAGGAGCCGTCGGAGCGCACGTAGCAGCCCAGCTCTCCCCGGGGGACTCGATCGGGTTGTAGACCTCGCCCGGGGGCACGCGGAACCCCTCGGTGACGAGCTTGAAGTGGTGGATCAACGCCTCCATCGAGGTGGCGAGCTCGTGCCGGGGCGGCAGCGCCACCTTGCGGTCTTCGGTTATGTGCGGCCCCTCGGGCAGCCCGTCGAGCGCCTGCTCGATGATGTGCACCGACTCGTAGATCTCGGCGAGGCGCACCGCGAAGCGGTCGTAGTTGTCGCCGACCGTGCCGACCGGGATCTTGAAGGAGAAGTCCTCGTAGGAGCTGTACGGGTCGGCCTTGCGCAGGTCCCACGGGTTGCCCGCCGCGCGCAGCAGGGGACCTGTCACGCCGAGGCCCAGCAGCGTCTGTGCGTCCAGCGGGCACGTGCCGCGCAGCCGCTGCAGCACGATCTCGTTGGAGTTGAGGATCGCACCGTACTCGTCGGCGCGCTTGGGCATGACCTTCAGGAACTCGCGCACCTTCGCCTCGAAGCCGGCGGGGATGTCCTCGATCACGCCCCCGACCTGGAAGTAGCGCGTGTGCATCCGCGCCCCCGAGGACATCTCGAACAGATCGAGGATCAGTTCGCGCTCGCGCAGGCAGTACAGAAAGATCGAGGTCGCGCCGAGGTCGAGCACGCTCGTGCCGAGCCAGATCAGGTGCGAGGCGATGCGATTTAGCTCCAGGTGGATCACGCGCAGGTACTGCGCGCGCTTGGGGACCTCCACCTCCATCAGCGTCTCGACCGCGCCGCAGTACGCCATCGCGTTGAAGTAGTAGGACAGGTAGTCCATCCGCTCCACCACGGGGATCACCTTCCAGTAGGACTTATCCTCCGCGGTCTTCTCGATCCCCGTGTGCACGTACCCGATGATCGGTTTGAGGTCGCGCACGACCTCCCCCTGGAGCGTCACCAGCAGCCGCAGCACGCCGTGCGTGGCGGGGTGATGGGGCCCGAAGTTGAGCGTCAGCAGCTCCTCGGAGGTCTCGGCGCCCTCGACCCCGTCGAGCTGGTCCTCCACCGGCGCCAGCGTGATGCTCTGCTCGCGCCGGCGGTACTCCGACAACGGCGGGCTCTTGGTTGGGGTCATCGCGGCAACCCCCATGCAGCGGTCTCGGCGCTGGACGTTACGGGGCGGGGCTGAACCGGGCTCACTCGGGTGCCTCCAGCCATTTGGCCTCGTCGCGCGTGAAGATCACCGGTTCGCCGCCCGTCGGGAAGTCGCGGCGCTGCGGGTGCCCCTCGTAGTCCTCGGGCATCAGGATCCGGCGCAGGTCCGGATGTCCCTCGAACACGACCCCGAACATGTCGTACACCTCGCGCTCCTGATGGTCCGCGGTCGGCCACTCCTCGGTCACCGACTCCACGCGCGGTGCGTCGACCGGCACGCGCAGCTTGACCGTGATGCGGTCCACGCGGCTCATATCCAGCAGCTCGTACACCACGCCCAGCCGCGGCTCCTCGGGGTAGTGGTCCACGCCGTGCACGCTTGCCAGGAACCCGTATCCCTTCCCGCGCAGGGTCTGAAGCACGGTGCGGATGCGGGCCGGGTCGATCTCGATCGTGCCGCGCCCGCGGAAGAACACCGTGTCGAGCACCGCCTCCTCCCCCTGCGCCTCGCGCAGCTCGCGCGCGAGCAGCTCGAGTCCGGTGGCGTCAGGCATCCCCATCCCCCGTCTGGCTTGGCGGCGTCGGAGACCCGCAACCGCCCTGGGCGTCGAGCCGGCTGAAGGTCCCATCAGATTCACCGAGCCGCTTACCCCGATTGGTTTGGATCTCTGCGGGTGTGCCGTCGACGTCGCGGGTAACGTCAAAGCCGGCAGGACTATCGTCAGGCACCGGGGTCGATCTCCTCCGTGCCGACCGCGTCGTAGCGTCGGCGCCAGCCCATCTCGGGGTCGTCCTGCACCAGCTTGCGCAGCTTGAGGATGCCGTGCATCAGCGCCTCCGGGCGCGGCGGGCAGCCGGGCACGTGCACGTCGATCGGCATGAACTTGTCGGCCGGCACCAGCGCGTAGTTGTTGAACACGCCCATCGAGCTGCAACAGGCGCCCATCGAGATCGCCCACTTCGGCTCGAGCATCTGGTCGTAGAGCCTGCGGATGATCGGCGCCATCTTGATCGACACGCGCCCCGCGAGGATGATCAGGTCGGCCTGGCGGGGGGAGGCGCGGAACGCCTCGAACCCGAACCGCGCGATGTCCATGCGCGGGCCGGCGGCGTGGAACTGCTCCATCGCGCAGCACGCGAGCCCGAAGCCGAGCGGGAAGAAGGAGTTCGACCGCGCCCACGCGACAGTTTTGTCGAGCGTGGTCGTCAGCACGCGCTCCTGTACGTACCGTTCGAGCTCCTCGCCCTCCAGGTGCGCCGGCTGGTTGGCACCCTCCAGGTCTCCGCCGCGCAGCAGCTGGTGTGCGTTCAACTCGCGCACGCGCAGCACCGGCTCGCGCCTCACTTCCACTCGAGCGCCCCCCTACGCCACACGTACACGAACGCCACGAACAGCAGCACGATGAACGTCACCGTCTCCGCCAGCGCGTAGCTCCCGTACGCCCGCAGCTGCAGCGCGATCGGGTACAGGAAGATCACCTCGATGTCGAACAGGATGAACAGCATCGCGATCAGGTAGAAGCTGATCCCGAAGCGCAGCCCCCGCTTGACCTCTGAGGGCAGCCCGCACTCGTACGGATCCTGCTTCTGGCGGACCGCCCGGCGCGGGCCCAGCACGCCGTTGAGCAGCGTGAACGCCCCGCCCACGGCGCCGCCAAGGATCAGGAAGACGAGCGCGGGGAGGTATGAGCGCAGCACCGCGGCTGTTATACCACCGCACGCCGATGCTTGTGCCAGAGTGTTACATAGTGACGATCGGCTCGATATCGCCGGGTCGTAGCGGCCTCGCCTCAGGCCTCTGCGACTCGCCCGGCCGCGTGACGTCTGTCCGCCTGCGGCAGCGCGCCGCCGCTCCTGCCCCGCCGGAGGGCATCCGGTGAACGGTGCGGTGGTCGCGGGTGCCCTCGCGGCCGCTGCTCTCAACGCCCTCCCCGCTCTGCTCGGCGGCTGGCGCTGGTATCGCGGCGAATCCAGCCGCGCCTTCTGGGTGCTGCTGCGCATTGCCCAGGCCGGCGCCGTCCTGTTCGCGCTCGCCGTGGGGGTGCTCGCCGCCGCTGGCCGCTCCTCCAGCGAAAACCTCTTCTACCTCTACGCCCTGCTTCCCCTGGCGGTCGCCTTCGTAGCCGAGCAGCTGCGCGTCGCCTCCGCCCAGACGATCCTCGACCAACGCGGTCTGGAGAGCGCCCAGGAGGTCGGCCTCCTCCCCGAGGTGCAGCAGCACGCCGTCGTCGCCGCGATCGTCCGCCGCGAGCAGGGCGTCATGGCCCTCTCCGCCCTGGTCGTCGTCTTCCTGCTCCTGCGCGCGGCGGGCACTGCGCACGGGATCTGAGCTGCTGGGCGCGCGCGGCTCCCACCAGTTCGATGGTTGGGCCACGTCCGAGGGGTCGGCGAAGATGCACCTATGGTCACTGTGCCTGCCTTGATCTTCTTGGCGTCATGTCGTCGGTGCTCAGGCCGACGTCGAAGTCCGAGGCATCCGAGTCGACCTGCAGCTCGCCGGCCAGATCGCTGATCGCCTGTAGATCGCTCAGCAGCAGACCGCTTGGCCGTCGCTCGCTGCGGATACGCCTGGGGAGGATGTCGGCCATAGGTCAAGATTAGAAGGTGGCGCAGCCGACAAGAGGGCAGGTGCTGGGCGCGCTCTTTTGGTCAGTCGATGGGACGAAGCCAGCGCTGCGGGCACCGCGCACGGGATCTGAATCCTCAGCGGACGATCAGCGTGGCGGCCATGCCCAGCACGGCCTGGTTGCCGACCGTGCTCGTCAGCAGGTAGCGGCCGGGCGCCAGCGGTTGCGTCGTCACCGCGCCGCACCTCCCGGGGAGCAGCGTGGGGATGACCGTGAGTGTGGTCCGTTCGTCGGAGTCGAGGCTGCCCCGCTGGAGGGCCACGTTGTGCGTGAGGATCCCGCGGTTGCAGGCGGCGATCACGAGGCGTCCCGGCGGTACGCTCACCGTCTGCGGGAGGATGCGGTACTCCTCGAGCGCTAGGGAGAGGCGGTGGCCCGCCACGCTCACCGTCCGCCCGGCCCCACAGCCCGCCAGCAGGAGCGGCGCGGTCAACGCTACGGCGAGGGGCCGGAGCCGCATCCGTCGAGCCTATATATTCCGGCTCGCATGAGCGTCCATCCCAAGATCCTCGCCGCGCTCGCCGCTGTGGCCGCCGCGGCCGTCGGCGTCAGCGCCTGCGGCTCGCAGGGCATCCAGGTCCCGAAAACCAGCGCCTACTACCATGGGGCGGCGCTGTTCCTCCAGCGCTGCTCGGGCTGCCACACGCTCGCCACCGTCGGCGCGGAGGGCTCGGCGACCTCCATCAAGGACCGCCTGCGCAACAACGGCCCCAACTTCAACTTCCGCAAGGAGCAGTACGGGCAGGTCCTCTTCGCGATCCGCAACGGGGGCTTCTCCGGCGCGATCATGCCCCAGAACATCGTTGTCGGCGCCCAGGCCCGCGAAGTCGCGGAGTTCCTGGCCAAGTACTCCGGCCTGCAGGCTCCCAAGGTGCCGGTCATCGAAAACACGGCCCTGCCGGGCGCCTCCGCCAGCAGCACCACGGGCAAGTAGACGCCGCCCTGGAGGGCTGGGGCGCGTGCTCGACATCAAGCTGATCCGCCAGCAGCCCGAGGCGGTGCGCGCGGCGCTTGGGCGGCGGGACCCCGCGCTGGTGGAGCTCGTCGATGAGATCCTCCGGCTGGATCAGCAGTGGCGGGAGGCGACGAGCGGCGCCGAGGAACAGCGCGCCCACCAGCGGGCGGTCTCCGAGAGCGGCAATGCCATCCGCGCAATGCTGAAGGAAGCCGCCGAGCAAGCCGCCGCCGGCGAGCGTGCCGGGGCGGACGTGAGCGGCTGGAACGCCAAGGCCGAGCAGTTGCAAAGCGACCTGGAGCAGCTGATGGGGCAGCTGCGGCAGATGAGCGCCGAGGTCAAGGTCCTCGGCGAAGGCGCCGACGCCGCCCGCGAGCAACTCGACGCGCTGCTGCTGCGGCTGCCCAACCTGCCGGACCCCACTGCGGCCCCCGGCCCCGAGGACGAGCTGCTGCGGGTCGTCGGGGAGCCCGTGCTGGGTGCGCCCGGGGCGGAGGCCGGGGTGGGTGGGTCCCCATTCAAGCCCCGCGACCACCTGGAGCTGGCGGGGCCGCTGATCGACATGGACCACGCCGCCCGGCTCTCGGGCGCGCGCTTCGCCTACCTGAAGGGCGACCTCGTGCTGCTGGAGCTGGCGCTGGTGCGCTGGGTCCTGGAGAAGCTGCGCGGTTACGGCTTCGAGCCGGTGATTCCGCCGGTATTGGTGCGCGAGCGGGCGCTGTTCGGGACCGGCTTCCTGCCCGACACCGAGCAGCAGATCTACTCGCTGCCCGAGGACGAGCTGTTTCTCGTCGGCACCTCCGAGGTCGCGCTTGCCTCATTGCACGACGAAGAGATTCTCGATGCGGAGCGCCTGCCGCTGCGCTACGCCGGCTTCTCGCCCTGCTTCCGCCGCGAGGCCGGCGCCGCCGGCAAAGACACGCGCGGGATCTTCCGCGTGCACCAGTTCGACAAGGTGGAGATGTTCAGCTTCGTCGAGCCGGAGCACTCCAGCGCGGAGCACGAGCGCATCCTCTCCATCGAGGAGGCGATCCTGGGCGAGCTCTGCCTGCCCTACCGCGTCGTCAACATCGCCGTCACCGACCTCGGGTCCTCCGCCGCGAAGAAGTACGACTGCGAGGCGTGGCTGCCGAGCCAGGGCCGCTACCGCGAGCTGACCTCGTGCTCCAACACGACCGACTACCAGGCGCGACGCCTGAACATCCGCGTGCGCCGGGAGAAGCGCACGGAGACTCTGCACACGCTCAACGGCACCGCCGTCGCCGTCGGGCGCACGCTGATCGCGCTGCTGGAGAACGGCCAGCGCGAGGACGGCTCGGTCACGCTGCCGGAGTGCCTGGTCCCCTTCGGGAGCCCTCCGGCGCTGCCCCCCTGCGCGTAGCCGCGAGGCACGGAGGCCGAGCGCGCACCACCCTGGTTCTCCGCACTCGCCCACGCGGATGATCCCTAGATAAAACCTCTAAATCCGCTCCAGCGCATACCCGATCTCCAGGCCCGTGGAATCGACGATGTCGTCCACTCGCTCTTCGTGGAGCACGCGGTACCCGGCCTGCTCGAACAGCTGTAGCCACTGCGCGTGAGGCAGCAGGCGCTGGGTCGTCACCGAGTGCAGCCAGATGTAGTAGTTGTAGTACCCCCGCCCCTGGCGGTCGGAGCCGACGAGCTCGCCGCGGTCTTCCTCGTAGGGGTTTGCGACCTCGACGATCAGCAGGCGCGCCTTGGGGAAGCGCTTGCCGAAGGACCGCAGGAACTCGACGGTCCCCTCGATCCCGCGCTGGCCGACGATCTCGTGCAGCACGAACGCTGACACGACGAAGTCGACCTCCTCGCTGGGCGTGTAGTCGGGCGCTGAGGCGTGCTCGATCGTGATGCGCCCCTCCATGCCCGCTTCGCGCACGTGCGCCCGCGCGGCCTGCACGGTCTCCTGCGCGAGCTCCACGCCGAGCCCGCGCAGCCCCGGGTGCTGGGCGCACAGCGCGATCAGGTACAGCGCGTTGCCGCAGCCGTAGTCGAGCACCACCCCCTCGCTCGCCCCGAGCCGCTCGATCAGCCGCAGCGTGAGCGGCACCGCGTCGTAGATCGCGATCCGTGCGCTGCCGAGGGCGACGCGCAGGTGGTTGCGCTCGATGCTCCCGTCGCCCTCGCGCATCAGCCTGCCCACGCCCTGGAACAGCTCGCGGTATCCCTCCATCAGCAGCTCCATCCACCCGTGCACGGCGCGCAGCTCGGAGAGGTCTTCGGCGAAGCGGTACGTCCCGGCCTCGCGGACCACTGCCCCCTCGGAGTGCAGCGCCTGCAGCAGCGCTCCGGTCAGCTCGCTGTCGGGCGATCCGAGCCGCTGGGCCAGCTCCTCGGCGCTGACGCCCTGCTCGAGCGCGGCCAGCATGGTCTCGTCTTCGAGAATCGCCATCAACAGCTCCGCGGTGGCCCACCCCGCGAGGTAGTCGAGCGTCCTCAGCAGCGTCGGCCTGAACGCCGCGCGGTGGATGGCCTGCGGCGTGATCGCCGCCGTCGTCTGGGTGCCGCCGTTCATGTTGGTTTCTCCCTCTTGATTGCCGTCAATCCCTGGATCAGGCGGTCCGCGTCGCCCTGCAGGCTCACTCCGATCCGCAGCCCCGCCGGCTCCCCGAGCGGGCCCGTCGAGGCCACGATCACATTCCGGCGCGCCGCGAGCGTCTCGCGGATCCACCCCGCCTCGCCCGCCGAGGCGCACCGGACGAAGACGAAGTTGGTTTCGCTGTCGTGCACGCGCTCGAACACCTCCACCGCCCGCAGCCGCGCGATCAGCTCCTCGCGCAGCGCGCGCACCTCGCGCGCGTGCCGGCTGGGGAAGTCGGCGTCGCTCTCCAGGGCGCCGATCAGCGCTTCCGCCGCGAGGCCGCTCGTCGTCAGGTACGCCTGCCGCGCGCGCAGGCGCCCGATCAGCTCCGCCTCCCCGACGAGGCAGCCGATGCGCAGCCCGGCGAGCCCGTACGCCTTTGAGAACGAGCGGAACACCACCAGGCGAGGGTGCTCCGCGAGCCAGCTCAAACCCGGCGCATGTGCGCAGAAGTCCGCGTACGTCTCGTCGAGCATCAGGTGCGCCGAGCGCTCCACCAGCGCGCGCAGCGACTCCGCCGCAAAGGCGTTAGCGGTCGGGTTGTTGGGGCTTGCCAGCATCACCAGCCGCCCCGCTCCCACCGCCTCGATCAGCTCCTGTGGGAGCGCGTGCCCGTCGGTGAGCGGGAAGGCCCGGCAGCTGTGGTTCAGGGCCACCGCGCGGTCGCCGTAGCCGTCGAAGCCCGGCGTGACGGTGTAGGGGTCCCCCAGCTCCAGGATGCACAGGTCGGCGGCCTCGTCCACGCCGGTCGTGAGGATCGTCTGCGTCGGCTCGACCCCGAGATGGGAGGCCGCGGCGGCCGTTGCGCGCGCCAGCGCCTCGTGTGGGTATATGTGTCCGCGGGCGATCGCCGCGTGGACCCGCTCGACCGCCCCCGGTGGGGGACCTCGCAGCGCCTCGTTGCGGTCCAGCTGCGCGACCTGACTCCCCGTGCGCCAGCTGGGCGTCATCGCGGAGCGCCCTCCTCCGGCGCCCCCGGCAGACCCAGCGCGCCCAGGCCGGCGGCGAGCAGGGAGCGCATCGCGCGCGCCACGCGCGCGTCCCCGCCCGGTGGGCGTGCGTCCCCGTTTGCCCCGCGCTCTGCACCAGCCGCCAGGTACCGGCGGCTCAGGTGGCCGTAGAAGCGCGCAAGCTCGTACACGTCGTACCGCTCCACCGCGCGCGCTAGCAACTGGCGGTGGACCTGGGACTGCAGGACCGTCTGGCGGTAGCGCGCGTCCTCGGGCGCTGGGTCGGGCGGCCCGTCGTAGCGCGGGCTCCAGGCGTGGACCGCCGCCCGTGCGAGCTCCCATCCGACCCCGCCCCGGAGGCCGAGCATCTCAGTGAGCGTGAGATCGACGGGCTTGCGGGTGGGGCGGCCGAGGTAGAAGCCGAGCGTGACCAGCGCCGCGAGACTCCGCGGCTCGAAGCGTCCCGCGCCGCGCGCCGCGAGCTCCCGCAGCTCCTCGGAGGCCGTCAGGCGCTCGAGCAGTCCGTCCACCAGCGGCGGGCGGCCGTTGCTGGACTTCACCGCGCCGCCCGCGACCGTGACCATCCCGTAGATCACGTTGCTGGTGGGGTGCCACTGTGGGGGCGCCGGACCGGTTCCGTTCCGCCGCGAGGACTCCGTGCCCGGCGGGCTCTCGGGCGAGCGGGCTGGCGGGGATTCCAGTTCCCTCACCAGACGCTCGTGGTAGCGCACGTAGGCGTGCCACTCCTCGCCCACCAGCTCGATCGAACGCGTGCCGTCGAGCGAGCCGCGCAGGGCGTGCCACAGGGCGATCGTGCGCAGGTGCTGGGTGGGAAAGCCATCCGGGCGGGCCAGCAGCAGCCGCGGATACTCCTCCTCCCCGGTCTCGTACACCACGGCTCCGCTCTCCGCCTTCGTGAAGGCGCCGCGGGCGAGCCCGGTGTCGAGCACGCGACTCGTGAGGGCACGGGAGTCCGACTCGTACACCATCCGGTCAAGCTTCACGCCGAGCGCGGCGAGCGTTTCGTCCTGGCCCTCCAGCGCCCACCCGCGCAGCCTGCGCCAGCGCTCCACGACCTCCTCCTCGCCGGCGTTCAACCGCTCGAGCAGCTTCTCGGCGAGGTCGTGCCGGACGGCGGCCTCGGCGCTCAGCGCCGGCTCCTCGACGCCGGCCTGTGGACGCTCGGCGAGCGTCCCGGC
Organism: uncultured Solirubrobacterales bacterium; assembly: GCA_963715925.1. Taxonomy (GTDB): domain Bacteria; phylum Actinomycetota; class Thermoleophilia; order Solirubrobacterales; family Solirubrobacteraceae; genus Palsa-744. Next base: position 2,344,399 of record OY970282.1, read on the forward strand.
GTAGCGGGCGAAGCAGTCGCCCACGAAGTGGTCGCTCTTGACGCCGTACGTGCGCGGGGTGACGTGCGTGGGCAGCTCCATGTAGCCGGCGAGCGCTTCGCCCATGCTCCGGCAGTAGTCGCTGACCTGGCTCTGGCGCGTGACCCGCGCCCCCGCCGCGGCGAGCGCGCCGGCGAGCGCCTGGCCGAGTGCGATGTTGCGCAGGTGGCCGATGTGCAGCGCCTTCGTGGGGTTGGCGTCGCAGAAGTTGACCACGGTCTCCGCGCCCGCCAGCAGCTCGCGCGTGTCCAGCGCGCCGCGCTCGCCGGACTCCAACTGCGCTCCCAGCGACGCCACGCGGGCGTCGGCGAAGCGGACCGTCAGCGCGTCCGCGCGCGCGCCGACGGCGGCCACCTCGGGCAGCGCGGCCAGCACCTCCCGCGCCGCGGCGAGCGCTCCGGCGTCCGCGGCCTGCTGCGGGCGGGTGGGGTCGAGGTTTTTGAAGAACACCTGAGCGTCGGCGCTCCGGCGCGGGTTGTGCAGCGGGATCACCGAGAACTCGCCCCGCGGCGCAACCGCGCTCAGGGCCCGTGTGAGCTGGTCGAGCACTTCACGTGTGCTGGCTTAGAGGATGTTTTTCGGTCAGGAGGTACGCCCGGCGGGGCTCGAACCCACATCGGCGGCTTAGAAGGCCGCTGCTCTTAGACCACCGACGACTCGCGCGGGCCAGTTCCCACCAGGCGACCGCTACGCGGCAGATAGCCGCCGGCCTGCGAGACTCACGGGCGCGTGGCCCCAAGTTCACCGCCGGTTGAATGACTACACCAGGGGATCGGGCGCCGCTGCCGTTATGGCCATTAGCCAGTTGAGCTACGGGCGCTGGAGAAGATTTGATCACCGCGATCCGAGGGTAAGCCCGATCGCGCGGCCGCGCAATTGCAATTGCGCGGAGGCCTGGTCCAGGCGCGAGCGCCTGCGTGCGACACCTCGCGTTTTCCCTGCACACACGCGAGAAACTGCGCGGATGGACGCTTCAGCGAGGCCCGCATAGTAGGAAACAAAGGCTACAACAGCCGCCGCACAGAGCCGCTCCGGCGGCGCTCGGAGTCAGCTCGACGCTCCGGCGTGTGCCGCGGCTGACTCGGCTCCGGCCGGCGCGAGCGCTCGCGACCCTGCGCAGCCCTGGAAACGCTTCCCTACAATAGTGCCGCCGGTGGCTGGACAATGAGAAGATATTGTCGAGGGTAAAGATCAAGCTTGCCGCGTAGGCCGCGGGCAGCCGCGGTTTTGGGTCGAGGGGTTGGGCAGGAGCGAGGGCTCGAGTGCGGGAGAGAGGAGGTTGAGTGCACGATCGAGGAGATGCCGTGGAGGACGACGGGCCTGCGCGGACCTTCAGGGCGATCGCCGAGGCGGTGGCCGAGCGGGGCGTGCGCTCCGTTACGCTTGCGGACATCGCCGCGTGGGCAGAGGTCTCGCCTCGGCAGCTGCGCAAGCAGTTCACGGACGTCGAGGGGGGCATCCTCGCGGCCTTCGAGTGGACCACGCAGCGCGCGGGCGCCACGATGGCCGATGCGTACGGGGGCGAACCGCGGTGGATCGAGGCGGTCAGGGCCGCCCTCGCCGCGATGCTCGAGCTGATCGAGCGCGAGCCCGATTTGGCGCGCTTATGGATCGTGTACTCCCTGGGCGCCGGTCCGCGGGTACTGCGCCGCCGTGCCAAGGCGATCATGGCGCTGTGCGACTACATCGACCGCGGTCGCCTGGAGTTGGCCTCACACGCCGAGCCTCCCGCGATCACGGCCGAGGGGGTGGTGGGGGCGCTGCTGGCGGTTCTGCAGGCGCGCCTGCTCGCGCCGGGCTCCGCGCCGCCGAGCGAACTGCTCGGAGAGCTCGCGAGCCTGGTCGTGCTCCCCTATATGGGCAGCGCCGCCGCTAAGCGGGAGCTCGTACGTCCGGCGCCGCGGCGCTCACAGCCACGGCAGAGCGGCCACTCCGCGGTGGAGGGGGTGGGCATGAGGCTCACCTATCGCACGGCCCGCGTGCTGATGGCGATCGCCGAACGCCCCGGGTCGAGCAACCGCGAGGTGGGCAACCGCGGGGAGGTGGTCGACCAGGGCCAGATCTCCAGGCTGCTCAGCCGCCTGGAGTCCCAGGGACTGATCGTCAACCGCGGCGGCGGCGGCCGCCGCGGCGCGCCCAACGCGTGGGAGCTAACGCCTCGCGGTGAGCAGATGGAGCACGCGATCCGCCAGCGGGACGAGGCCCCTACCGCAGCACGAACACGATCGACTGCGCCCCGCCGCGCGCGGGCGTGAGCGTGAGGCGGTAGCGCCCGGGGGCGGGCCTACCGTGGCCCCGCAGGTGGGCGTGGTGGCGGCCGCCGGCGAGCGTGAGCACGAGTGCGCCGGAGGCGGCCACCCACCGCGGGCGCCCATGCACCAGGGTCTGCCGGGAGAGCGTGGCCCGCACGCGCGCGGGGGCGCTGAGGGTGAAGGCGAAGGCCACCTGTGAGAGGGTGGGCAACCCGCGGGCGATCACGGCGCTCGCGCGCGCGGTGAGGACGAGGCCGGTGAGGCGGACGCTCGCTTTGCCGGAGCCGCTCGCACTTGCGTGCGAGGATTCCGCGGAGGCTGCTTCTTCATCGATAAGTTCGCCGTCGGCGAGGTTGTTTGCGCCGGCGATCAGCTGGTTGGCGCCCGGGCCGGTGGTTTCTCCGCCCTTGCCGCCCCCGGAGCCGGCGCGCGCTTCCGCTTCTTCCTTGGCCTTCTTTTCGGCGGCCGCCTTGCGTTCTTCTTCGGCTTTCTGTGCGGCGGCCTTGGCTTCAGCTTCAGCTTCTGCTTCCAGCTTGCGCTTTGCTTCGGCTTGCTGCTTTGCTTCCCGCGCCTGCTTTTCTTCGGCGGCCTTCTTTGCTTCTTCGGCGGCCTTGGCTGCTTCGGCTGCCTTCACTTCCGCTGCGACCCGCTGCGCGTGTTCTGCTTCGCTTTCGGGCTCGAAGGCGGCGATCCCGTTGGGGGTGCCGACGCCGGTGGGGCCGTCGTAGCCGGGGGCTGCGTTGCAGATCAGCGTCGCCGCGCCGCAGTCGAGTGAGGAGAGCATCGAGCCGTGGCAGCCGCCGGTGTAGAGGTCGTCGCACTTGCCGTTGCCACCTTCGGTGACGTCGTACAACGACGGGAAGCCGGCGGGGGAGCCGAGGCGGGAGTAGAGCGTCTGGGCGGGGTATTCGACTCCGTGCGCCCCGCCGGCGAGCGCGAACGCGGAGGCGATGATCGGGGAGGCGACGCTGGTGCCGCCGATCGCGAGCACGTCTGCTTTGTACTTCCCGGAGTCGTAGAGGGAGTCGTAGACGTACACCCCGCTGTAGGGGTCGGCGTCCGCGGCGACGTCGGCGACGGCGCGTTTGGATTCGGCGCCGGTGCCGCACCCCACGCTTTCCCAGTCGGCCACCTCGCGCTGCCACGCGGGGGCGGAGAACTGCGTGCTGCAGCCGCCCCCGCCGCCACCCTCGTTGCCGCCCGCGGGATCGGGGTCCTCATTCCAGACTGTCTCGCTCTGGCGCGCGCCGGTTTCGGTCAGGGTCAGCTCGGTGCCGCCGACGGCGACCACGTGGGGCGAGGAGGCGGGGTAGTCGGCACCGGCGAAGTAGCCCGGTTTGCCGGCGTCGGTCCAGTTGAGGTAGCCGTCGTCGCCGGCGGCGGCGGTGATCACGATCTTCGGATGGTTGAAGGCGGCGCTGTCGAACGGGGGCTCGGAGCCGCCCCAGGAGTTGGAGACCTCGGTGGCGCCGAGCCGCACGGCGGTTTCCTCGGCCACTTCGAGGTCTTCGTAAGCGGACGAGTTGGCCTCGACGAGCAGGATGTGACAGCTCTCACAGAGCGAGTGGGCGACGTCGATGTCGGTTGAGATCTCGAGGGTCCAGCCTTCGGCTTCTTCCTTTTCCTGTGCGCTGCTGGCCATCGGCGGATGCCCGGTTTCGCCCAGCTGATTGACCTTCTTGAAGCATTCATTCGCTTCGCTGCACGGGGACAGGCCGAGTTCCTGGTCGTAGAATCCGAGGTCGGCTTCCGCCGCGGGGTCGTCGTAAGCGTCCACGAGCGCGATCGTCTGTAGAGCGGAGCCTGGCACCGGTGCCACCGGCAGCTGGTAGGGGGCGCGCAGTTCAGCGGGGAACATCGGCTCGGGTTTCTGCCCCTCCGCAAACCCAGGAGTGGCGCGCGTCTGGGACCGCGGGGCGCCGCGCGCGGGGAGCGGTCGTGCCAAGGGGGAGCGCGCCTGTGCCCGTGTCGGCCCCGCCGTCCCCGTCCTGGGGACGAGCTCCAGGGACAGACAGCTCGCGCGGCCGGGCGCCGGGGCGGCGCAGACGGGGCGGGTTTGGTATTCCGCCGAGGACGGCAGCGGCGCGACGGAGGCGGCGGCGGCCGTGGGCAGGCAGGACACTAGGACGCACGCCACCAGGAGTGCGCGGCGCATCGTTCCGGCGCGTGGCACGCGCCTCATCCGGGGCCGTCCATGGGTCACCGTGTTCAAATCGACGGTAGCGGATGCGGGCATGAAGGTGGCGTGGCCGGCCCGGACGAACGCACGGCTCGCCCGCAGGTTGATTACGCTGAGCGCGTATGTCACGCCTGTTGGGCATCGTGCCGGTCCCGACCTCGAGCTCACGCAGGGAGGCGTTGGAGCGCCGGCGGGAGGCGAGCCTCGTGACGGAGATGGCGCGCCTGCTGCTGGGAGGGGGGAGCCTCGCGGAGGTGCTGCCGACGGCGGCGGCGCGGATGGCGCAGGCGCTGGAGCTGGAGTCGGCGGCGATCGTGATGGAGGCGGTCGAGCCGGATGCGCGCAGCGTGGCGTTCCCGCTGCGCGAGGGCGACCGCCGGCTGGGGACGGTGGTGGTGGCGGCGGACAGCTCCGAGCGCAGCCTGTACCGGCTGCAGGAGCGGGTGGTGCCGGCGCTGGAGGCGCTGTTGAGCGCGGCGTTGGAGCGCGAGCGGCTGCAGGGGGGAGTGGTGGAGACGGCGGCGCTGCGCCAGGCCGACGTGGTCAAGACGGCGCTGCTGCGGGCGGTGTCGCACGACCTGCGCAGCCCGCTGACGGCGATCTCGGCGGCGGCGGAGGCGATCGCGCTGCCGGGGGTCTCGGCGCAGGAGCGGGAGGAGTTGGCGACGGCGATCCTGGGGGAGACGCGGCGGCTGTCGCGGCTGGTGGACAACCTGCTGGACCTCTCAAAGCTCCAGGCGGGGGCGGCGGAGCCGCGGCGGGAGTGGCTGTCGGTGGAGGAGCTGATTGGGATGGCGCTGGAGGACCTGGCGCCCCCGCCCACCCCGGCGCTGGAGGACCTGGCGCCCCCGCCGCCCGAGGGCGGGAGCGCTCAGCTGGCGGGGTTCAACCTCTCGATCGACCGGGACATGCCGCTGGTGCGGGCAGACTCGACGCAGCTGGAGCGGGCGTTCGTGAACGTGCTGGAGAACGCGCGGCGCCACTCGGGCGGCCACCCGGTGTCGGTCAGGGCGCGGGCGGTGCGGACGATGGGGGGCGAGGGGGACCGCCTGATCGTGCGCGTGGTGGACCGCGGCCCGGGCATCCCCCCGGCGCAGCTCGAGCGCGTGTTCGAGCCGTTCTACAGCGCGGGCACCGCGCGCGGCGGGCGCCGCGGCTCGGGCCTCGGCCTCGCGATCGCGCGCGGCTTCATCGAAGCGAACGGGGGCTCGCTGCACGTCGAGTCGCTGCCGGGGCAGGGGGCGACGTTCGTGTTCGAGCTGCCGCTGGAGCGCGGTGCGACGGCGCCCACCGCAGCGGCGTCGGGGGCGCGGACGGATGGCGGCTGACGCTACCCCTGCGAAACCGCGGGTGCTGGTGGTCGACGACGAGCTGCAGATCCTGAGGGCGCTAAAGGTGGTGCTGCGGGAGGCCGGCTTCGAGGTGCTGAGCGCGCAGAGCGCCCCGGAGGCGCTGGACCTCGCGGCGGTGCGATCGCCGCGGGCGGCGATCGTGGACCTGGTGCTGCCAGGGGGCGACGGGGTGGAGGTGACGCGCAGCCTGCGGGAGTGGAGCGCAATGCCGATCCTCGTGCTCTCGGCGGTGGGGGAGGAGGAGCAGAAGGTGAGGGCGCTGGAGGCGGGGGCGGACGACTACATCACCAAGCCCTTCGGGGCGCGCGAGCTGGTGGCGCGGCTGCGCGCGGCGCTGCGCCGCAGCGAGGGCGCCGACGAGCAGCCGACGATCGCGGCGGACGGCCTGGAGGTGGACCTCGCCGCGCACGCGGTGCGCCGCGAGGGCGAGCCTATACACCTAACTCCGATCGAGTTCGAGCTGCTGCGCGTGCTCGCGCAGAACCGCGGCCGGCTGATGACGCACAGGGCGCTGCTGGCGGAGGTGTGGGGCCCGGGGTACGTGGACGACGTGCAGGCGCTACGCACGCACATCGCGCGCCTGCGCGCCAAGATCGAGCCGCAGGGGGGGCCGCGCTACATCCTCACCGACCCGGGCGTGGGGTACCGGTTTTCTGGATAACCTCGAGGCGCCGTAACGAAATCGTTATACACCGGGGGTGAATCGTCACGCGGCCGTGATGGTAAAGCGGAGATAGTGAGCGCATGGACGTGGTGGCGGTGTTGATCGGGATCGCGATGTTCGCGATCCTGCTCGCGATAGTCGAGGGGGTCGACAGGATATGAGCGCGCTGCCCCTCGGCGCGTTCGTCGCGCATATGAGCGGCGCGGACTTCTTCGGCCTAGTCGTGTCGGTGCTGGTGATCGCCTATCTGTTTTACGCACTGATCCGCGGAGAGAACCTCTAGGCGATGACCTTCACCGGCTGGCTCACGATCGTGCTGTTCGCAGTCATATTGACCGCGCTCGCAATGCCGCTCGGCGGCTATATGGCGAAGGTGTATACCGGCCAGCGGGTCATCCTGACGCCGCTGTTCGCGGGGCCGGAGCGGATGCTTTACCGGGTCCTGCAGGTCAACCCCAAGCGCGAGCAGGACTGGAAGGCGTATGCAAAAAGCCTGATCGTCTTCTCGCTCGCGGGGTGGCTGCTGCTGTACCTGATCCTGCGCACGCAGAACGCCCCGTGGGTGCCCCACGCGCTCAACCCGCTCGGCTATCACTCGCCTCCGTGGAACGTGACGTTCAACGTCGCATCGTCGTTCATGACGAACACCAACTGGCAGTTCTACAGCGGCGAGACGACGATGAGCTACTTCAGCCAGATGGCGGGGCTGACCGTCCAGAACTGGCTGTCGGCCGGCGTGGGGATCGTCGTGGCGGTCGCGCTGGTTCGTGGAATCATCGGGCGCACCGGCAAGAGCCTCGGCAACTTCTGGCAGGACATCGTGCGCACGATCCTCTACGTGCTCGCGCCGCTGTCCGTGTTCGTTGCGATCGTGCTCGCCTCCCAGGGGGTGATCGCCAACTTGTCAAACTACCTCGTCGTTCACACGATCACCGGCCTGACCCAGACGATCGCGATGGGACCGGTCGCCTCCCAGCACTCGATCATGCTGCTCGGCACGAATGGCGGCGGCTTCTTCAACACCAACGCGGCGCATCCGTTCGAAAACCCGACCCAGTTCACCAACTTCTTCGAGATGCTGGCCGTGCTGGTGATCCCGGCGGCGCTGGTGTTCATGTACGGGCGGATGACCGGCAACCGCCGCCAGGGCTTCGCGATCTACACGACGATGATGGTGATGTTCCTCGGCGCGGTGTGCGTCGCCTACATCGCCGAGGCGCACGGCTCCCCCGCCCAGCACGCGGCCGGTCTGCATACGGGCGTGATCCACGGCTCGGGCGGCGGCAACATGGAAGGCAAGGAGCAGCGCTTCGGGATCGCGGGGTCGGCGCTGTTCGACGTCGTCACGACCGTCACCTCGTGCGGCGCGGTCAACAGCGCGATCGAGTCGTTCACCGGCATCGGCGGGGCCGTGCCGTTCGCCAACCTGTCGGCCAGCGAGGTGATCTTCGGCGGCGTCGGCACCGGGCTGTACTCGATCCTGCTGTACGTGCTGCTGGCGGTGTTCATCGGCGGGCTGATGGTCGGGCGCACGCCGGAGTGGCTGGGCAAGAAGCTCGAGGCCAGGGAGATCAAGCTCGCCGGCCTCGGCATCCTGATTACCCCGCTGGCGGCGCTGTTCTGCACGGCGTTGGCGACCGCGAGCAGCGCCGGGCGCAAGTCGATCTCTAAAGTGGCGACCTCCGCCAAGCTTGGTATCCATACCCCGCAGGCCTTCTCTGAGAGCTTCTACGCCTACCTCTCCCAGGCGAACAACAACGGCTCGGCGTTCGCCGGCTACACCGGTTTCATCCAGCCAAACGCCGGCAACCTCGGCTCGCACGGCATTACCTTCGCCGACATCCTCGGCGGCTTCGACATGCTGTTCGCCCGCTACGCGCCGATCCTGTTCGCGCTCGCGGTCGCCGGCGCGCTGGCTGGCAAGCGCGTCACCCCCGCGGGCCTCGGCACGATGCGCACCGACAACGGCACGTTCGTGGTGCTGCTGATCGGCGTGATCGTGCTCGTCGGCGCGCTCACATTCTTCCCCGCCCTGCTGCTCGGACCGATCGTGCAGGGCCTGACCGGACATCTGTACTGAGAGAACGATTGAGATGAAACGCGACATCATCACCTCCGCAATCGGCATAGTCGTCTTCACGATCCTGCTCGGGCTCGTGTACCCGCTCGCGATCACGGGCATCGCCCAGATCGCCTTCCCCGGCGACGCCAATGGACAGCAGATTCACCTCGACGGCCGGCTCGTCGGCTCCAAGCTCATCGGCCAGAACTTCGGCACCCCGGTGCTTGAAAAGAACGGCAAGCCCAAGGAAGTGAAAGGCGCGGTGGTCACCGAAGCGGACCCGCGCTACTTCCAGGGTCGCCCCTCGGCCACCGAAGGCGGTGCATACAACGCCGCGGCGAGCACATTCTCCAACCACGGGCCCAACAGCGTCAAGACCAAGGAAGCGAACGAAGAAAACATCAAGGCGTATCTCGAACTGAACACGGCGCCGAACAAGCAGCCGTATGACCCCGGGCTGACGGTGGCGAAGATCCCGGTCGACGCGGTCAACAGCTCGGCCTCGGGTCTCGACCCCGAAATCTCACAGGCGAACGCCTGGATCCAGGCCGATCGCGTGGCAGCCGTGCGCCACCTTCCGCTCACGACCGTCGACGGCCTGATCTCCAAGTACACGTCTGGGCGCGGCCTCGGGTTCTCGGGCGAACCGGGAGTGAACGTGCTCGAGCTGAATCTGGCCCTCGACCGCCTGGCTGGAGGAGCGGGCTGATGTCGACGATTCCTGCCGCCACCGAACGCCGCGCGGTCTCTCTGTTCCAGCGCGAGATCGTCGTGCGCGCGCTGATCGACAGCTTCAAGAAGCTCGACCCGCGCGTGCAGGTCCGCAACCCGGTGATGTTCGTCGTGGAGATCGGCTCGGTGATCACGACGGTCACGTGGCTGATCCAGGTGTTCGGCGGCAAGCCGCTCGGCGGCGGCCACGAGCCGGCGTGGTACACGTTCACGATCTCCTTCTGGCTGTGGCTGACAGTCGTGTTCGCGAACATGGCTGAGGCGTTCGCCGAGGGCCGCGGCCGCGCGCAGGCGGACACGCTGCGCTCGATGCGCAAGGAGACCGTCGCCAAGATGCAGGACGGCACCACCAAGGCCGCCTCGGAGCTGACCCGTGGCGACATGGTGGTCGTGGAGGCGGGCGAGCTGATCCCCGGCGACGGCACGGTGATCGAGGGGATCGCGACAGTCGACGAGTCCGCGATCACGGGCGAGTCCGCGCCGGTGATCCGCGAGTCCGGCGGGGACCGCAGCGCGGTGACGGGCGGCACGCGTGTGACGTCCGACCGGATCGTCGTGGAAATCACCCAGGAGCCGGGGCACTCGTTCCTTGACCGCATGATCGCGCTGGTCGAGGGGGCGGAGCGGCGCAAGACGCCGAACGAGATCGCGCTGAACATCCTGCTCGCGGCGCTGACGCTGATCTTCATGATCGTGGTCGCGACGCTGCGACCGTTCGGGCTGTTCGCGGGCACGGCGATCTCCGAGACGACGCTGATCGCGCTGCTGGTGGCGCTGATCCCGACCACGATCGGCGCGCTGCTCTCGGCGATCGGGATCGCGGGCATGGACCGCATGGTGCGCCGCAACGTGCTTGCCCTGTCCGGCCGCGCGGTCGAGGCGTCGGGCGACGTGGACGTGCTGCTGCTCGACAAGACCGGCACGATCACGATCGGCAACCGCCTGGCCTCGGAATTCATCCCGATGCCGGGCGTGCCCGAGTCCGAGCTGGCCGAGGCGGCGCAGCTCTCCTCGCTGGCGGACGAGACGCCGGAGGGCCGTTCGATCGTGGTGCTCGCCAAGCAGTACGGCATCCGCGAGCACGACATGTCCTCGCTGAACGCGACGTTCGTGCCGTTCACCGCGCAGACGCGGATGAGCGGCGTCGACTACGACGGCCAGCAGCTGCGCAAGGGCGCGGGCGACTCGATCGTCGAGTTCGTCAAGAAGGAGGGCGGCTCGCCGCCGCCGGAGCTGCAGGCGCAGCTCGACCGGATCGGCCGCGAGGGCGGCACGCCGCTGGCGGTGGCGCGCGACAGTCAGGTGCTGGGAGTGATCTACCTCAAGGACACGATCAAGGAGGGCATGAAGGTCCGCTTCGACCAGCTGCGGGCGATGGGTATCAAGACGGTGATGGTGACCGGCGACAACCGCCTGACCGCAGCGAAGATCGCCGAGGAGTCGGGCGTGGACGACTTCCTCGCCGAAGCGACGCCCGAGGCGAAGCTCGCGCTGATCCGCGAGCAGCAGCAGGACGGCCGCCTCGTGGCGATGACCGGCGACGGCACCAACGACGCCCCGGCGCTCGCGCAGGCCGACGTGGGCGTCGCGATGAACACGGGCACCCAGGCCGCGCGCGAGGCGGGCAACATGGTCGACCTCGACTCCAACCCGACGAAGCTGATCGAGATCGTCGAGGTCGGCAAGCAGCTGTTGATCACGCGCGGCGCGCTCACCACCTTCTCGATCGCCAACGACGTGGCCAAGTACTTCGCGATTCTGCCCGCGGTGTTCATCAGCACGTACGCGGCGTCCGGCGAAGCGAAGGGTCCGCTGCACGTGCTCAACATCATGGACCTCGGCAGCCCCCGCTCGGCGATCGTCTCGGCGATCATCTTCAACGCGCTCGTGATCCCGCTCTTGATCCCGCTCTCGCTGCGCGGCGTGCGCTACCGCCCGATCGGCGCCAGCGCGCTGTTGCGGCGCAACCTCTGGATCTACGGCCTCGGTGGCATCATCGCGCCGTTCATCGGGATCAAGCTGATCGACCTGGTTGTGCACAACCTGCTCGGGGGGTAGGCGTGGAGCTTGTGCTTTGCGCCGGCGCAAGGTAGCCTCAGCGGGGTGGCTGTCACCGAGACACCTGTCATCATCACCGCCGATGAGCTGTTGCACATGCCCGATGATGGGATGCGCCACGAGCTGGTGCGGGGGGAGCATCGGATGATGCCTCCCCCGGGCTTCGACCACGGTCGCGTCGCGGCGACCGTAGGGTTTCTACTTGGAGCACACGCACGCCAGACTGGCAGCGGCGTGGTGGTTGCGGCCGAGACTGGCTTCTTGCTGGCGCGGGACCCCGACACCGTGCGGGCCCCCGATGCGGCGTTCATCTCCAAGGAGCGCGCTGAGAAGGTCGGCAGCACGCCGAAGTACTGGCCGGGAGCCCCCGATCTCGCCGTGGAGGTCGTCTCGCCCAGTGACACCTTCCACGAGGTGCAGGACAAGGCGCTCGAATGGCTCGTGGCTGGAACGATCGCCGTGCTCGTGCTCGACCCGCCGAAGCGCACGGCGACCGTGTACCGCGGGCAGGGCGACGTGCATGTCCACAGCGGCGAGGAGACGCTCGACCTGAGCGACGCCGTGCCGGATTTCACCGTGGCGGTCGCCGAGTTGTTCGCCTGAGCTGTCAAGCGTTAGCGAGGAGCACCACCACAAAGGCCACGTAAGCGGCGATGATCAGCACGCCGGGCAGGCGGCGCAGGCCGCGGTCGAGGTAGGCGATCCCGAGCGCGGCGGCGGTGAGGCCGAGGTAGCAGGCGGCGAGGAACGTCGTCTGTCCCGACGGAGCGCCCAGGCCGACGATCGCCCCCGGGATCAGGAGTCCCGCGAGGACGTTGAGCGCGTTGCTGTTGAGCGCGGTGCTGAGTACCGCCGTGCCGCGGCCGCGCGCACCGAGGTAGACGGCGGCGACCGCGTTGGGGAGGCTCGTGACCGCGGCGAGCACCAGGCCGCCGACCACGATGCCGGGGACGGCGTGGCGCGCGCCGAGTTCCGAGGCGGTGCGCTCCATCGCGATGCTCGCGCCGACGACGACGAGCGTGGCGGCCGCTGCCAGCACGGCGTCGCGCGCATGGCCGCGGGTGGGGTGGATCGCGACCTGCAGCTCCTGCTCCTCCTCCCTGACCGCCTCCGCCAGCCAGCCCGCCCACGAGCCGGGGACCGATCGGAGATCGGCCGACAGGCGCTCGATCCGCCGCGGGCCGATGCCGAGGACCGCCACGTACGGCGCGAGCACCACCAGCACGGCGAGCAGCCCCGCCAGGGGCGAGAGGACCCCCACCACCACCAGCAGGCACGCAAGCGAGGTCCACAGCGCGACCGCCCCACCCAGCTCGATTACCCGCCGGTGCAAGACGATCCGGCCGGCGACGACGGCGGAGAGACCAAGTAGCGCGGCGAGGTTGAAGACGTTCGAGCCGATCACGACGCCGGCGCCGATGTGCGTGTCGTGCCTGGCGAGCGCGGTCACCGCGGCTGTGATCTCCGGCGCGTCGGCGGCGAGCGCGGCGAGCATCCCGAGCAGCGCCTCGGAGAGGCCGAGCCGCGCCCCCACCCGCTCGAGCGTGGCGACCAGCACCCAGCTGGCGCCGAGGCTCACGACCACGCCGGCAGCGAAGACCGCGACCAGCAGCGCGTCGGAGGTCATCCCCGCTTCCGAGCATGCGATCCGGCGGTTACGAGCTGGTTGCTGGTCACGGTCGCCTCCACGGGCAGTGGCACGCCGACCAGGCTTCCCGGCTCTCCGCGCCAGACTCTACCCGGCGCGGCGATCCCCCGCCGCGTAAAGGAGAATGTCGGGTCGTGCCATCCGATCGTGGACACCTCAAGGTATTCGTCGGGATGGCGGCGGGCGTGGGCAAGACATACCGGATGCTCCAGGAGGGACAGGCGGAGGCGGAGGCGGGGCGCGACGTGGCGATCGGATACCTGGAGCCCCACGGCCGCGCGGAGACGACGGCGCAGGCCGAGGGCCTGGAGGCGGTGCCGCGCCGGCGGGTGCGCTACCGCGACACGGAGCTGGAGGAGCTGGACCTCCCCGCGATCCTCGCGCGCACGCCGGAGCTGTGCCTGATCGACGAGCTCGCGCATACGAACGCTCCGGGGGTGGAGCACGAGAAGCGCTACGAAGACGTGCGCGACGTGCTGGCGGCGGGGATCGACGTGTTCTCCACGGTCAACGTGCAGCACCTGGAGAGCCTCAACGACCAGGTGACCCAGCTGACGGGCGTGCGGGTGCGCGAGACGATCCCCGACGCGGTGCTCTCCGCCGCCGACGAGATGGTGCTCGTCGACGTCACGCCGGAGGCGTTGATCGCGCGGCTGCGCGCCGGCAAGGTGTATCCGGCGGAGCGCGTGCAGGCGGCGCTCGGCAACTTCTTCAAGATCGAGAACCTCTCCGCGCTGCGGGAGACGGCGCTGCGCCAGGTGGCCGAGGGCGTCGAGCTCGAGCGCCTCGTGCGCGAGGTCCCCGTGGTCGGTCGGCGCGAGGATCGGCTGATCCAAAGGACGGCCCCACAGGTGATCTCCGAGCGGCTGCTGGCGCTGGTCACGCCGACCCCGCGCTCGCAGCGGGTGGTGCGCCGCGCGTGGCGCTCGGCGCAGCGCCTGGGAGCGGAGCTCGACCTGCTGGTGGTGCGCCCCCCGGGGGCGACGCCGAGCCGCGAGGAGCGCGAGCAGCTGGAGGCGCTGCGGCGCCTGGCCTCGGTGCTCGGCGCGCACCTGCTGCTGGAGGAGGGCGACGACGTCGCGGATGCGGCGATCGGGGTCGCGCGCTCGCGCGGCACGACGTACCTGCTGATGGGCACGCCCAAGCCGCGCAGCGCGTGGCGCAGGCTGACCCAGCCGGCGCTGCCGTTCCGCCTCTTGAAAGGCCTGCCGGGGGTGGACCTGCGGATCGTCGCCGACCGCACGCTGCGCCCGAGCGCCGGCGACGCGGAGCCGGAGGAGGAGGGGGCGGTTCTATGACCCCGCTCGCCTCAGACGGCGGCACGTGGGCCGGTCCACGTGCGGCGCTGGCCGGGAGGGGGCCTGCTCGATGACCGCGCTCGCGGCGGTCCTGATCGTGGCCGCGCTGGCGGTCGGCTTCGCGAGCGCCGTGGGCCTCGAGCGCTGGCGGCGCGGCCGCGCGCTCGGTGGCCGCACGCGGGTGCGGCGGATCGCGTTCCCGTTCACCGGCGAGGGGCTCTCGGAGCCCACGCTCGCGGCCGCCCTGCGGCTGGCGCGCGCGGAGGGGGCGACGCTGATGCCGGTGTACCTCGCGCTGGTGCCGCTGCGCCTATCGGTGGACGTGCCGCTGCGCAGCGAGTGCGACGTGGCGCTGCCGATGCTGGAGGCGATCGAGCAGCGCGCGGCCCGCGCGGAAGTGCCGGTCGACTCGCGCATCGAGCGCGGGCGCACGGTGCGCCACGCGCTGCGGGAGCTGATCGCGCACGAGCGCTTCGAGCGGATGGTGGTGGCGGCGGGCGCCGACAGCTCGGGGGAGGGCTTCACCCCGGAGGCCGTGGCGTGGCTGCTCTCAAACGTCCCGGGGGAGGTGATCGTGCTGCGCTCTGCGGGCGCCGCCGCGCAGGCTTCGTTGCAGCCCGGGGAATCGGCGCCGGCGCAACCTCAGGGCGCATAGCCTGTTGGCATGAACATGCCTAGATTCCTTCCCCGCCGGCCGATCTCTGCCGTACTGCTGCTCGGCGCGACGCTCGGAACGTTGGTGTTCGCGTGGACGCTCGCAAGCAGTTCCGCGGCGAAGCAGGCGCCCCCCCGCGGGCCGTCCTACATGACCGGCATCGGCGACGAGTGGGCCGAGATGTTCGGCAACCCCCTCTGGCAGCAGCTGCACACGCAGATCTCCCGCGACGTGGTCCCCTACGACGCCGCCGTGCGGCCGTACTGGCTGAGACGCGCCGACGAATGGATCCACGAGGCGGAAACGGAGCACCAGCGGGTGCTCGTGGCCTTCTACCACTCCGAAGCCACGCCGACGAAGATGCCGAGCGTCTCCGTCTACAAGCGCGACGTGGCGAAGTTCATCAAGCTCTTCCCGCACGTCAGGGAATACGAGGCATGGGACGAGGTCAACCGCGGCAACGTTCGCGGCCTCTTCTCGAGCCCCTCCGCGGTGCAGGACGCGCAGTACTACCAGGCGCTGAAGCGCGATTGCATCCGCTGCACGGTGGTCGGCCTGGACGTGCTCGACGCGCAGGACATCTACCCGACGCTCGACTACATCGCGGAATTCAAGCGCGAGATATACCGCCTGGAGACGGTGATGCCGACGGTGTGGGGCCTGCACAACTACTCCGACCTCAACCGCTACGAAAGCTGGCGCACGCGCGACCTCGTGGCGGCCCTCGGCGGCGAAGTGTGGCTCACCGAGACGGGCGGCATCGTGAAGTTCGGCAACGACTTCCCCAACAAGCACGGCTCCGGCCTCACGCGCGCGGCGAAGGTGCTCCACTACATGTTCGGCGTCGCGGCCTCCAATCCGCGAGTCAAGCGCCTCTACATCTACGACTGGACCGGCGGTTCCCCCTCGACGCGCTTCGACTCGGGTCTGATGAACGCCCACTACAAGCCCCGCCCTGGCTACGTGGTCGTATGCAGGCAGCTACACGGAGCGCACTGCAACGTGAAGACCGTCGATAACTGACTCGACCGGAGCCCCGGCGGGGTCCACCGGCTCGTTGCGCCACACCCACGCCGCCACCAGCGCGAGCACGGCAACTCCGCACGCGAGTGGAACCAGTGCGCGCAGCGGGTAGGAGCCGAAGTAGGCGCCCTTGGTGAGGGCGTGAGGGTCGCCGGAGCGCAGGACGTCGAGCAGGCCCTGGTGGTCGAGGCCGAGCAGGGTCGGGGCCAGGGCGGCGTACAGCCCCCAGACTGCGAGCGCGAGCACCCCGGCGAGCAGCGAGCGGCGGTCCAGGCGCATCCGGGGGGTGGCGGCCGCGGCGAGCGCGATCGCTCCGGCGGCGGGGAGCAGGAAGGTCCAGATCGACCCCCAGCCGCGCCCGAGGCCGTAGGCGGAGGCGATCGTCGGCTGGAAGAAACCCTCAAGCAGGTGGCGCATCCAGCTGACCGTCTCGGTCTCGTAGCCGATCAGCGGATGGGTGATCGCGGCGAGGGTCATGCACGTCACCGAGGCCGCAGCCAGCGCGATCGTGGGGCCCGGCCAGCGCTCGAAGGCGATCGCCAGCGGGAGCGCGAGGAACGGTAGCGTCGTGGCCAGGAAGCGCGGTCCCAGCGAGCCGCCGCCGAAGGGCAGGTAGTAGCCGGAGTTGTAGGTGAGGTAGCAGAGCAGCACGCCGCCGATCACAAGCGCCTCCGCGCGGCGGCCGCGGCGGTAGAGCGCGACCGTCCCGAGCGCCCCCATGACCAGCACGGGGGCGAGCGTGAACAGGCCGCGGGAGTCGCCCAGCAGCGTGGCGGCGACGCGCAGGGAGGGGGCGGTGATCCCGAAGAAGCCCTTGTGCTGCTGGGGCACGTTCGCGTAGGCGACGTGCGTGAGCGAGTGGAAGGCGGCGAGGTTGTAGAGCGCGAGCGGCACGAGGCCCACGGCGATCCCCGCTGCGTAGGCGCCCCCGCGACGCAGCACCCCGAGGGGGGTGAGCGCGTCGCGGCGGGAGAGCAGGTAGAGCCCGAGCACGCCGGCGAGCAGCGCGAGCGGGTACTCGGAGGAGATCGCGTAGCCGATCGCCAGGCCGGCGGCGCCGGTCAGCCACGCGCGCGGGGGCCCGTCGCGCTCGCGCATCAGCAGCACGAACGCGGCGAAGCCGAGGAACGCGGTGAAGATGTGCGAGAACAGCAGCGTCGAGAGCGCCAGCGCCATCGTGCCGAGGCCGAGCGTGACCGCGGCGGCGGCACCGAAGCCGGGCTGCAGGCGCTCCGCGGCGCCCCACACGAGCAACAGCAGCAGCAGGCCAGGCAGCACGTTGCCCCACAGCCCGACGAGGTAGATCAGCTCATCGACGCCGGGCTGCGCCGGGGATTCGCGGGCCCACTGTCGAGCGTTCACAGCATTGAGGATCGTGTACCACGGCATCACGAACAGCGCGAGTCCGGGTGCGCGCGCCGAGTACCAGTGCCCGTGATAAAAGACCTTGTCGCCTGTGTCCTGCTCGTACGGGTCGATCGTGGTCTGTTCGTGGTAAAGCGCCTGCAGCAGGTCGTAGTGCGAGGTTTGGTTCCAGGAGAAGTTCTGGATCAGCGTCGCGTAGGACACGCCGACGAGCAGGATCGCCACGAGCGCTAGGCGCCGCTTCCCACGATCTCTTGTTGTCCGTTGCCTTGCGATCGGCGCACAGGATACGCGAGGGGCATGTGACGCAGTGTCGGGTGTGGCCGGGGGAGATTGTCCGTTCCGGGGAGCGGATCTGCGCAACACTGTGGGGGTGCGGGTCCTTGTGGTCGGAGCCGGCGGAGTGGGCGCGGCGTTCGCGGCGATCGCGCAGCAGCGGCCGGCGTTCGAGCGGGTGGTGCTGGCGGACGTCTCGCCCAAGCGCGCGCACGACGTGGTCGCGCGGCTGGGCGAAGCGGGGCGCTTCGCCGCTGAGCAGGTGGACGCCTCCAGCCGCGAGCAGCTGGTGGCGCTGATCGAGGCGACCAAACCCGACGCGGTGCTCAACGCCTGCGACCCGCGCTTCAACGAGCCGATCTTCGCGGCCGCGTTCGAGGCACGCACGACATATCTGGACATGGCGATGACGCTCTCCCACCCCCACCCGCAGCGCCCGTACGAGCTGCCCGGGGTGATGCTCGGCGATCTGCAGCTCGCGCGCCACGAGGAGTGGGAGCGGGCCGGCCTGCTGGCGCTCGTGGGGATCGGCGTGGAGCCGGGCCTCTCGGACGTGTTCGCGCGCTACGCCGCCGAGCAGCTGTTCTCGAAGATCGAGGAGGTGGGGGTGCGCGACGGCGCGGACCTGGTCGTGGAGGGGTACGACTTCGCGCCGACCTTCTCGATCTGGACGACGATCGAGGAGTGCCTGAACCCACCCCTGATCTGGGAGCGCGAGCGCGGCTTCTACACCACCGCGCCGTTCTCCGAACCGGAGGTGTTCGAGTTCCCGGAGGGCATCGGCAGCGTGGAGTGCGTGAACGTCGAGCACGAGGAGGTGGTGCTGATCCCGCGCTGGGTGCAGTGTGAGCGGGTCACGTTCAAGTACGGTCTGGGGGAGGAGTTCATCGGGGTGCTGCGCACGCTGCACAAGCTCGGCCTGGACTCCACCCGGCCAGTGTCGGTGCGCGGCGTGGAGGTGGCCCCGCGCGACGTGGTGGCGGCCGCGCTGCCCGACCCCGCGACGCTAGGAGAGCGTATGAGCGGGCGCACCTGCGCGGGCACGTGGGTGAAGGGGACGGGCAAGGACGGCAAGCCGCGCTCGACCTACCTCTACCACGTGGTGGACAACGAGCACACGATGCGCGAGTACTCAAGCCAGGCGGTCGTCTGGCAGACCGCGGTCAACCCGGTCGTGGCGCTCGAGCTGCTCGACGAAGGTCTGTGGCAGGGCACCGGCGTCCTCGGCCCCGAGGCGTTTCCGCCGGCCCCGTTCCTGGAGCGCCTGGCCGCGCTCGGCGCTCCGCACGGGCAGCGCGAGATGTAGCGAATCTTGTCTATCTATCGCGGATCCCGGCGTCCAATGTGGCCGTGGCGCGGAACTGTGACCGGCTCGTCACGACATCTTCTCGCCTTCGGACTTGACAACAAGCACTCGATCTGCTTTGCTTATGCCATCGCGGCGTACACATGGAGCGGAGCGCCGGTCAACATAGGGTCTAGTTGGGGTCAACCTCGTCTGCAGTTGACTTCGAGTGCACTGGCAGGATGTTGAGGTCAGGGAGAGGGATTGGGTCGCAAAGCATGAGGGAGATGGGTTAGCGTGGTTTCGAGAGGGAATAACGTGCCGGATATGTGCGCGGCCCCGCATGGGGTTCTTGCTAGATGCATCAGCGGTCTGATGCATCTCTCTCTCTCTCTCTCTCTTCAGCTTCTCGGCCTGCAGCTAGCCGGCCGGTAGCGGCGCGTTCGCGCCGTCCGGGATCCTCCCGCGCGGGGGGTGGGTTCTAGATGCCCGCGCGCGTGCGCACCGAGCGGATACCTTCGCGGGGGGGCCTGCCGCGCGCGCAGGTCACCGAAATCCAGCGCTCGCGGCTGCTGGCCGCGGCGGTCAGGAGCATCGAGGAGGTCGGGTATGCGCGGATGACGGTCGCGCGCGTCACGGGCCGCGCGCGGATCTCGCGCAGGACGTTCTACGAGCTGTTCGGCAACCGCGACGAGTGCTTCGCCGCGGTGCTGGAGGACATCGTCGGCCTGATCGTCGGCGAGCTCGACGCGGCGGGCCTGGAGCGGCTGGCGTGGCGCGAGCGGGTGCGCCGCGGTCTGTGGACGATCCTCTCGTTCTTCGACCGCGAGCCGGCGCTTGCGCGGGTCTTTGTCGTTCAGGCGCTGCGAGGCGGCCCGGCGGTGCTCGAGCGTCGCGAGGCGATCCTCGCACGCCTGGCCGCGGTCGTGGACGAGGGCCGCTTCGAGGGTGCCCGCGGCGCGGAGTGCACGCCGCTGACCGCGGAGGGATTGGTCGGCGCGGCGTTCACGATCGTCTACGCGAGGCTATTGCGGGGCGAGCGCCGGCCGCTCACAGATCTGCTGGGCGAGCTGATGGGGATGATCGTGCTGCCCTACCAGGGCGCGGCGGCGGCGCGCCGCGAGCAGACCCGCACCGCTCCCGCCAGCCGTGTGAGTGGTCGACGGGCGACCGCCAAGGCCACCGCGGCGGCGGTGGCCGACCCGCTCGGGGGTGTCGAGATGCGCCTGACATACCGCACTGCGCGGGTGCTCGAAGAGATCGCGGACCACCCCGGGACAAGCAACCGCCAGGTCTCCGAGTACGCCGGGATCACGGACCCGGGGCAGGTCTCGAAGCTGCTGCGGCGCCTTGCGAGCCTCGATCTGCTCACCAACGCGGGTGGGGGGTATTTGAGCGGCGAGCCAAACGCCTGGACGCTCACTGCCAAGGGCGAGCTCCTCGCGCGGAGCATCCGGATGCACAGCAGCGCCTCCCACCAGCGGCGGGCCGCGTGATGCCAGGCGCGTACGGGTCCTTCAACCCACTTTCGCCCGTGCCCTTCGGGTCTCCAGTGTGCGCTTCGTTCCGGGGCGATGTTCGCCTGTTGTTCGAGCGCGCTGTCAACAAAGAACCGGTGCCGGGGCGCCGCCGTGTTGGGATGACGCCCGGGCACCTGATGATACGAAAGGAATCCTAGCAGATGAGATCCAAACTAACAATGACAGCAGCAACGCTCGTGGCGGCGCTCGCGCTCAGCGCGGTCGCGGTCGCCTCGGCCTCGGCGGCGTTGCCTGAATTCCAGCAAGGCGGCAAAGCACTCGAAAAAACCGTGAAACTCACCGGCAAAGGCAGCGGGATGACATTCGGCAGCAAGAACCACGACGCATGGTCCTGTGCAGGCAGCTCGCTGACCGGTGAAACCAGCGGCTCCAGCGACGTCGCGAACGTCGTCGTCAAGCTCACCGGATGCAAAGTAGGACTCACGCGACAAGGCTACTGCACCAGCCCCGGCGCTGAACTAGACGAAATGATCACCACACAGCTCTCGGGAAGGCTGGGATACACCTACAAAAAAACGACAACACAGGCGGGCTTGCTGCTCGAACCGCCCACCGGGAAACTGATCGCGGAATGCGCCGACCAAGAAAAAACCCCAACCGTAGAACTCAGAGGGTCCGTCATCGGCGGGCTCACCCCGATCAATAAAGAAACCACGAAATTCACCCTCGAATACTTCGCCGGCGGTATACCAGCCCCATACGAACAGACACTGACGCATTTCGAAGGCGAAGAAGTGATCCACACGCTCGAAACAGCCGTCCTCGCCAGCAAAACGTTCTACCAGACCGGGATCAAAAGCACCATCGAAATCACAACCGCAGAAGCCCTGGAAATCAAAGCATAGGAGCACCGTCACTTAGACAACGGGGCCGTGCGTGGGGTCTAAAACAGCCCCACGCACGAAACCCGTCACAAGCTGTTTGCACGGGGGTGCCGACACCTACTGGACACGCAAGCGGACCATGTATGAGCATCAACCCAGCCAAGGAGACAAGGTGAAACCCACAGCGCACAACGCGAAGCTCGCCGTCGCATCGAAGACCGGTCGCTTCGCGCTGCCCTGTGGCCCGCACCGTGTCAAAGGCACCGGTGCGCCCGAAGCCGGTCGTGCTCGCGGGCTGATCCTCGCGACCCTGGCGGCGCTCTGCGCCGTGGTCTGCGGCTCCGCGTTCGCCGCCGCGCCCGCGTTCGCCGCCACCCATCGTGGCTTCACGGCCCAGCTCGGCGAACCGGGCTCGGGCGCTGGTCAGATGGAGGATCCTAAAGGTGTCGCGGTGAACGACACGACGGGCGATGTCTATGTGGCCGACGAGGGTAACAATCGCATCGACGAGTTCAAATCCGATGGCGCGTTTGTGCGGGCGTGGGGTTTGGGCGTGGCCGATGGTATCACCGAAAATTTTCAGATCTGCGAACTCACGTGCTTTAAGGGCATCGCGGGCGAAATCGGCGAACCCGCCGGCGGTGAAGAACAGTTCTCCTTGCAGGGCGGTGAAGAACAGTTCTCCTCGCCTGCCGGGATCGCGGTCGATAATTCGGGTAAGTCGCCCTCTGAAGATCCGTCTGTTGGCGACGTGTATGTCATCAATGACGTCAGAGAAAATTCTTTTCAAAATTATCCGGTGATCTACAAGTTCGGCCCGGAAGGCAAGTATCTTGGTTTGATAGCCGGGACTTGCGAAAAGGCGGGGGAAACCCCGCCGTCGTGCCATGGCTTTGTGCCGTTTGAACCGGCAGCCCCGCTGCTTGGCGTGGCGGTGGACCCCACAGGGGAGGTCTGGGTCGACGGGCTTATAGATTCTGGAGCCTTTAATGTACTCTACAGTTTCAGCGACGCTCTCGTGAACGAATTCAGCTCCCTAAATCAGTCGCAGATCACTCACGAAGAACCATTTCAATTGGGTCTTGCTGCCGGTTCCTCAGATACCCTCTACGCCATCTATCGGCAGACTCTCACTAATACCGGCAAGGACACCCCCATCGTCGCCCAGCTCGCGGGCAACGGCTCGCTCCTAGATCGAATGGTGGGCGGAGAACCCGCGAGCGCGGTCGCCGTGGATCCCAGCAATGATGTCTACGTCAATGCCGGGTCTGTCGTCGAAGTGTTCAACGGGCTGCTGGAACATGTCGAAACCTTTGGCGAATTGCACCCGGTCGAGGGTGAAGGTATGGCGGTGGGCTCCGCGTCGGGTCCGGTTTATGTCAGTAACCGGAGCGAAGGTGCGGTGGATGTCTTCACGCTCGGGGAAGCTCCCAAGGAAGCGCCGAAAACGACCGAACCCCCGGGCGAAATCGGGCCGACGAGCGCGAAGCTCCAAGGTGAATTGAACCCGGGTGGCGCGACGGGCAAGCTCGAATACCAGTTCGATTACAACACCGATGGCTCGTGCACGGGCGCACAGCGCGTCCCTGTGCCGGCGGGGGAAGTCGCGAACGCGAGCAAAGCCGCCGTGTCGGTGAAAGCGACGGATCTGCAGCCGAACACGAAATACACCTACTGTCTGGTGGCGTTCAACCCGTTCGGGTCACTCCAGGGCAATCAGGTGTCCTTTGCAACGCCGAAGCTCGCGCCGGAAGTTCTTAGCGAGAGCACCATGGCGCCCGTCAAGGCGACCGTTGCGACCCTGCAAGCACAGATCAACCCGAACAACCAGGAAACGATACCCACCTTCGAATACTCGACCAGCGAAGCGGAAATGTTGGCCGGCCACGGCACGAAGCTCGCGGGCGTCGCGCTGAATGGCTACAGCGCGACGGGCGTAGCGGCGAGCGTTGAAACCGGGAGTGTGCTAACGCAGAACACTACCTACTACTACCGGGTCCTCGCCAAGAACGCGTCGGGCGAAGAAGCGATCGGCAACGTCGAGCACTTCACGACCGCGATCCCCCCCGAAACGCTTGCTGGGTTGGAAGCGAATCCGGTCGGGGGCGCCACCGCGACGCTGAAGGGCGTCCTGAACCCCAACCACAAAGGTAACCCGGGTACCTACGAATTCTTCTATCAGCAGTCCCCGAGCGAATGTGACGGCGCGGGCCACCACACGGTCTCGGGCGCGGCGACGGGCGTGACGCCCGAGCCCGTCTCGGCGGAACTGACCGGTCTCGAGCCCCTCATGCCGTACACGTTCTGCCTGCGTGTCTCAAACGTTGCGGGCGAAAGCGTCACGAGCGCGCCCGTGATGTTCATGACGCTCAGCGAAGGTCCCGAGACCGAAGAAGAGTGGGTCACGCAGGTCTCAGCGACCGCCGCGACGCTGCAGGCGAAGATCGACCCCCGGGGCGCCCAGACGACCTACCGCTTCGAATACCTGACGCTCGCTCAGTTCGAATCCGACGGCAATACCTTCGGCGCCGGCGCCGAAAGCACTCCCGAATCCCCGCCGATCGGCTCCGATGACACCGGCCACCTGGCCGGTGCTTACATCGAGGGTCTGCGCGCCCACACCACCTATCACTACCGTGTCCTCGCGTTCAACGTGCAGAGCCCGCCGGGCGGATCGCCCGGTCCCGACCAGACGTTCACGACGTGGCCATCCGGCAGCGGGTTTGCGCTCCCGGATAACAGGCAGTGGGAACTCGTCTCCCCGCCCCCGGGGATCGACGGCTCCACGGCCGCGGCGGACGAGCTCGAAAACGACGGAGGACCGTTGATCCAGGCCGCCGAAGATGGTGGCGCGATCACCTATGGGGTGCTCGGCTCGGTCGAAGCCACTCCGCCGGGCTTCGCGAACTGGTCGCAGGTGCTCTCGGTGCGTGAACCGGGTGGTGGCTGGTCTTCGCGGGAGATCGCGACGGCGCGTGAACATGCCAGCGGCGTAGCGGTCGGTGTGGGGCAGGAGTACCGCTTCTTCTCGGGCAATCTGTCGCTCGGTCTCGTCGACCCGAGTGTCGCCGAAGGGCTGGGTTCTGGTGATGGGGGGTTGCTCTCGCCGGCGGCGTCTGAAGCGACGCTGTTTCTGCGTGCCGATGAACCGCTCTCGCCGAGTCCTCTCCAGCAGGGCCCGTTCAGCGAAGCGCTCGCCGAAGGGGGCTATAAGGCGTTGGTCACCTCCAAGCCTGGATACGCCAACGTGCCCGCGGGAACCAAAGTCCAAGAATCGCTCGGTTTCGACGGCGCCTCGCCCGACCTGAGTCATGTGGTCCTTTCCTCCGCTGTGCCCCTGACGGCGACGACTCCCACGGGCAAGACGACGAAAGGCAAGGGGCTCTACGAGTGGTCCGCTGGGCGGTTGCAGCTCGTCAGCCTGCTGCCCAACCACCGACAGGCGGCGCAGCCCCAGCTCGGAACTGCGGATAATCAGACAAGGGGCGCGGTTTCGAGCGATGGCTCGCGCGTCGTCTGGTCGAATGGGCAAGGCAATGAAGCTCATCTTTACATGCGTGACCTGCCGCTCGAGCAGACCATCCAGTTGGATAAAAATCAAGGTGGAAGCGGCCGGGGAGAACCTCACCCGGAATTTCAGTTCGCGAGCAGCGACGGCTCGAAGGTGTTCTTTACCGACTCTGAGGATCTGACCGCTGACGCGACGGCAGGAGAAGCCAACGATAACCCTGCCCCTGACCTGTACGAGTGCGAAATGGTGGAAGAAGCGGGCGAACTGCAATGCGAATTGAAAGATCTGACGGTCGATCCCGGCGGGCACGCCGCTGTGCAGGGTGCGGTGGAGGTCGGCGGCGATGACAGCTCATACGTGTACTTTGTCGCCAATGGAGTCCTGACCGAAGTCCCCAACGGCGCCGGAGAAAAAGCGGTTCCCGGAGACTGCGCAGGCTTTGCATCACCATCGGGAGCGACCTGCAATCTTTACGTGCGTCACTACGACGAACAAACCAAGCAATGGGAATCGCCGGTGTTCATCGCCGCGCTCTCACGCGAAGACGAACGCGACTGGGGGCATGGCGGTAACTTGGAAATTACTTCGCGGGTCTCGCCGGACGGCCGCTACCTGGCGTTCATGTCGGATCGAGAACTGACGGGGTATGACAACCATGACGCGTACAGCGGTGTGCCCGATGAGGAGGTCTATGAGTATGATGCGGGCACCAATCGCCTCGTCTGCGCGTCGTGCAACCCTACGGGCGAGCGGCCGGTGGGGCTGCGCGTGTCCAGCCCAGAAGCTGCAGCTCCTGAAGGTCGATTGATGGATGGGCAGGAGCTCTGGATAGGTCGGTGGGTGGCGGCGAACGTGCCGGGATGGTCGGCGCTTGACACGAGCGGCAACGCTTTATCTCAGTCGGCGTATCTGTCCGATGAAGGGCGGTTGTTCTTCAACAGTCCCGATCATCTGGTCTCGCAGGCGACGAACGGGTTGGCGGATGTGTATGAGTATGAGCCGGCGGGCGTCGGTGGTTGTGGAGCCTCGAGTGTGACGTTCGGCGAACGCTCGGGTGGTTGTGTCGGGTTGATCTCCTCGGGGTCCTCCGGTGAAGAAGCGGCATTCGTGGGCGCGAGCGAAAACGGCGACGATGTGTTCTTCGAGTCCTCGACGCAGCTCACCTCGGTGGCTACTTCAGGTTCGACGTTGGAGGTGTATGACGCGCATGCGTGCAGCGCGCTCGCGCCGTGCTTGGCGCAAGTGTCGCCGCCGCCGCCGTGTAACACGGAAGCGACGTGCAAAGCGGCGCCGACGCCGCAACCGGCGATCTTCGGGTCCGGGCCGAGCGAAACCTTCTCCGGCGCCGGCAACGTGGCTGGGGGGGCGCCTAATCAGCCGGCCGTCGTCAAAGCGAAAACCAAGACGGTCAAATGTGCCAAGGGCAAGCATCTGAGTCACAACAAATGTAAACGTGACGGGTCCCGTAGGGGCGAGAAGAAGAAAGCAAAGGCGAAGAAGTCTGTGCACACCAACCGGGGGGCGGGCCGATGACTATTTTCAAAGCTCTGCGAACGATCTGCGTCGCGCTCGTCTTGGCTGCTTTTGCGTGTTCCGCCGCGCCGGCCCTCGCCACGGAACTTCCCGAAATGCCGTGGTGGCATGTCAACGTCGCTGGCCGTCCGTCGAACCTGCAGGCCAGCGCGACCACGGGCGAGGTCGAGGAACTCACGATCACCGCGACGAAAGGCGACGCGCTCCTGGCTGATCCCGAAGCCCACGAAGAAACCTTCGTCGTTCCCTACGACGCGACGCATCAAGAAGTGCAGGCTATCCTGGAATCACCGTCGATTTACGGGGCCGGCAACGTGCAGGTGACCGGCGGTCCCGAAGGTATCGTCGTCCCCGGTGAAAAGGTCACGAGCAGGTATCTCGTGACGTTCAAGGGCACCCTGGTCGGCCGGAAGATCGGCCTGATCGAAACGGAGTTCAGCGAATACGCGTGTGACCTGTACGAAATGGATGAATGCCTGGAAGGCTCGACGACGTCGGCCGAAGTGACCGCCGGCGAGCCCAGTGGCACGGTCGTGGTGTTGGTGACGAATCTCGGCGACGGCGAAGCTCATGGTGAAACCTCGCCCATAACCGTGACGGACAAGCTGCCGCAAGGCGTCGAAGCCACAGAATCGGAGCTTGTCTACGATAATCTCTATGCTCCTCACTACATAGGCTGTACGGGTACTTCAGAAGTGGTGTGCAGCTACGGTGGCACGCTGGCCCCGTACACGCTCTTGGAACTGCGGATCAAGGTCACTGTCGCGCCGGCGCTCGCTCCCGGCAAGCTCCTCGATCAGGTCAGCGTCTCCGGTGGCGGCGCGCAGCCCGTGTCGGTCAGCGACCCGCTGACGGTCAACAACCCGGAAAAGACGTCGTTCGGGGTGGAATCCTACGAAATAGTCCCGGAAAACGCGGACGGGTCGGTCGATACGCGGGCGGGCTCGCACCCCTTCCAGCTGACGACCACCTTCATGCTCGACGCGGGTCCCGAAATCGGCCTGGAGGTCCAGCCCGCGATGCCCAAGGATCTGCATTTCGTGCTGCCGGCGGGCTTGGTCGGCAACCCGACGGCGTTCCCAACGTGTCCGGAAGCGGTGTTCGATGATGAAGACCATTGTCCGGCCGACACGCAGATCGGGGTGATCGTGCTCTCGGTCGGAG
This sequence comes from uncultured Solirubrobacterales bacterium, assembly GCA_963715925.1. Classification (GTDB taxonomy): domain Bacteria; phylum Actinomycetota; class Thermoleophilia; order Solirubrobacterales; family Solirubrobacteraceae; genus Palsa-744. The sequence continues at coordinate 2,371,860 of OY970282.1, forward strand.
AACCGAACTACGGTACGATCACCCAGCCGATCTACAATCTGCCGCCGGCGCCGGGCGAGCCCGCGCGGTTTGCGTTCCCCACCGGGACGGGGCCGGTGTACCTGGATACGGCTGTGCGCACCGGCTCCGATTACGGTGTCACGGTCAACGTCGACAACATCGAGCAGACGGTCCAGTTCCTCGGCTCGCAGACCACGCTCTGGGGCGTCCCGGCCGATAAGCGCCATAACAGCGCGCGCGACGAATTCCAATCGGTCCCGATCAACTATTGCCTGGGAAAAACGGGTGTCTCGTCTGCGAGCTGCCCGTCGGATACCGATACCGCGCCGTTCCTGGCGTTGCCGACCGCGTGTGAACCGTTTGAATCGACGATGGCCGCCGAATCGTGGGCGGGGCCGGACGACAATCCGGCGGCGCTGTCGGTGCCGCCGCTGCCATACACGCTCCACGACCAGTCGAACCGGTTGCTGCCGCTGGTCGGCTGCGAAGGTTTGAGCTTCGAACCGTCGATCAAGGTGACCCCCGACGGCGAAGCGGCGAGCACCCCGAGCGGGCTGAACGTCGACGTGCACGTCCCCCAGGCCTCGATCCTGGTCCCCAACGGCGTGGCGGAGTCCGACGTGAAGGACATCACGGTCGCGCTGCCGCCGGGCGTCGCTGTCAACCCTTCCGCGGGGGATGGGTTGCAGGCCTGCTCGCTTGCGCAGATCGGCTTCACAAAAGAAAATCCGGTGAGTGGTGTGGATGAATTCACGCCCGAAGAAGCGTCGTGCCCGAACGCGTCGAAGATCGGCACTGTCACGATCCTCACGCCGCTGCTGCCCAACCCGCTGAAGGGCTTCGTGTATCTCGCCGCGCCGCAGAGCTTCGCCGGTCCGCTGGGAAACCCGTTCGGCTCGGTGATCGCGCTCTATATCGTCGCGAAGGACCCCGTCTCCGGTGTGCTCGTCAAGCTTCCGGGGAAGGTCTCGCTGAACGAAGCCACGGGGCAGCTGACGACGACGTTTGCAGACAACCCGCCGCTGCCGTTCGAAGACGCCGTGCTGGAATTCTTCGGCGGGGAACGCGCTCCGCTGGCGAGCCCCGCGCATTGCGGCTCCTATACGACGAACGCGTCGTTCACGCCGTGGTCGGGCAACGAAGCGGTCCCGGCGTCCTCGACGTTCAACATCTCAAGCGGCCCGAACAACGGGGCGGGCGCGACACCATGTCCCGGTTCCGCGCTGCCGTTCAGCCCGTCGCTGAGGGGCGCCGCGACGAACATCAACGCGGGCTCCTTCTCGCCGTTCACGTTCACGATGACCCGCCTCCCCGGCGAACAGAACCTGCAGTCAGCCGAAGTGCACCTCCCCCCGGGCCTCTCCGGCGTGCTCTCCAACATCGAGCTGTGCCCCGAACCCCAGGCCAACGAGGGCGAGTGCCCCCCGAACAGCCTGATCGGCGAAACCACCGTCTCCGTCGGGGTCGGCGGCGATCCGTACACCGTCACCGGCGGCAGGTTCTACCTCACCGGCCCCTACAACGGCTCCGGCGCTTGCAACGTTTCCGAATCGGGCTGCGCGCCGTTCGGGATCACGTTCGAGGTCCCCGCCAAGGCCGGCCCGTTCGATCTCGCGAACACGCAGAAAAACCACCCGCCGTGCGACTGCGTGCTCGTGCGCGGCAAGATCGAAATCAACCCGCTCACCGCGCAGATCACGATCGTCTCAAATCCCCCCGGCACACCCGACGCGATCCCGACGTCGATCGAAGGCATTCCCCTCGAAATCCAGCACGTCAACGCGATCACGACCCGCAACGACTTCCAGTTCAACCCCACTGACTGCAACAAAATGGAAGTAACGGGGACGATCCACTCGAGCGAAGGATCCACCGACACGATTGGCGTCCCCTTCCAGGTCACGAACTGCGCGGCGCTGAAGTTCGCCCCGAAATTCGCGGTTTCGACGTCAGGGAAGACCAGCAGGGCCAACGGCGCGAGCCTCGCGGTGAAGCTCACCTATCCGACCGCGCCGTTCGGTAGCCAGGCGAACATCGCCAAGGTCAAAGTGGAACTCCCCAAGCAACTCCCCTCCCGGTTGACGACGCTGCAGAAGGCGTGCACGGCTGCGACGTTCGAAGCTGACCCCGCCAGGTGCCCAGCAGCTTCGGTCGTCGGCCACGCCAAGGCGATCACCCCGCTGGTCCCCGTCCCATTGGAAGGACCGGCGTACTTCGTCAGCCACGGCGGCGAAGCGTTCCCCTCGCTGGTCATCGTGCTGCAGGGCTACGGCGTGACGATCGACCTGGTCGGCACGACGTTCATCAATAAGGCCGGGATCACCTCGAGCACGTTCAAGACGGTTCCCGACGCGCCCGTCGGCAGCTTCGAACTGACGCTTCCGGAGGGCCAGTACTCCGCGCTCGCGACCAACGAGAACCTCTGCAAGGCGAACCTGCGGATGCCCACCGAATTCATCGCGCAGAACGGCGCCGAAATCCACGAGACCACGAAGATCGCCGTCACCGGGTGCCGCAAGGCGAAGAAGGCGAAGCACAAGCAGGCGCACAGGCACAAGCACAGGCACAAGCGCAAGCGCAGGAAGGGGTAGCGGCGGCGGGATGGCGTGTGGCCGTACCGCATGGCCGTTGAGCGCCCCAACAAGCGGCGGGCCGCGTGATATTACGTCCTTCTGCGTGGGGGGAGAGGAAGGTGGCGGTACAGGCTGACGGTGGCGCAGATCATGCCGATGGGGACTATTGCCCATAGAGGGCCGCCCAACAGCAGAATGCCCACGAAGATCAGTCCGCCTATTGCATTGATGACGCAGTCATAGCGGTCGAAGTCGTTCATGACGCGATCCTAGCGACGAAGACAAAGAACATCAAGGAGCCGAGGAGCATCCCACCGCCAAAGCCAATGCCCAGGCCGCGGTTGATCAGATCGGCGCGCAGACGGGCAGGAGTGGTGTCCAGAGCGAACAGCGCAGCTGGCAGCCCGGCACAGAAGGCCGTGCCGCCGCCCAGTATGGTCGCCCACGCGAGCAGGCCGTTGACGATCGCGGTTCCCAGCGAGGGGTTGGTCTCGCAGAGGATGCGGATGGTGGCTATCGCGGACATGCCGGCCACCGTACGCACCGACCGCGATGGAATCCTCGGCCGAGCTCCCGGCACGAGCTCAATCGCCCGTGTTTATGGGATGTCCGCCCCCAAAGTTGGCGCGTATGGGTTGGTCGGTCCCCGAGTAATGGACCGCGCATATGAGAGGGTGGGCGGTGTGTTTCGCCGAAGGAGAGGTTCATGCCGAAGTCGTATTCGCCGGGAGTTTCGTCGTCGTGTGATCGAGCTATGCCGGTCGTGTGGCCGTACCGCATGGCCGGCAGCAGGAGTAAAGGAGCGAGGCGCGGGCTTCCCTGCACGCGCCTCGCCCTCTGCCCCCCAGGGCAGTCTTGTCCTGCCTCAGAAGTCCACGCGCGCGGGGACCGGCCCGGTCGGCGGCGGCTGGTTGAGCAGCCCCGGCGGCGCGGTTTCGGTTTTGCGCGAGAAGTACTCTTTGAACACCGGCCGCGATGCGAGCATGATGACGGCGCCGAGGATCATGCCGCCGATGCCCATCCACAGCGGCAGCGTGATGCCGAGGATCGGCTTCGACGAGACGTTTGCCGCGTGGCCGTAGTAGAACGCTGCCTTGAGCCCGATCCCGAACAGCATCAGCCCGCCGATCAGCGGGCCGAGGCCGAGCAGCAGGAAGTTGCGTGCGCTTTCCATCAGGTCGTGGCGGTAGTACCAGCCGCACGCCACGCCCGTGCAGCCGTAGTAGAAGCAGATCGGAAAGCCGATCGCGGTGAGCGAGTCTTCCAGGACGCTTTCGGAGAGCAGCAGCAGGACGACCGTGATGGCGATCGAAAGCAGGCCGAAGCCGAGCGTCGAGACGGTTGGGGTCAGGTAGCGCTTGTGGACGCGGGAGAGCAGGGCGGTGACCGCTTTCCAGTGCGCCATCGACAGCGTCGTGCGGGCGGTCGGCAGGATCGTCGTCTGCGTCGAGGCCGACGCCGAGGTGAGCACCGCGATGATCAGCAGCTTGTCCAGGCCGCTCCCCAGCACGCCGCCGCCGAGCGCACTGAGTATGTCCGACTGGTTGGCTTCGTTGGTCAGGAAGCCCGTGCCGTGGAATGACTGGGCGGCCGCCGTGACCACGACGTAGATCAGCACGAGCAGGATCGTTGACATGACCGCGGCCTTGCCCGGCCCCTCCGCGGGATCCTCGGACTCCTCGTTGACCGCCACCCCGGAGTCCCAGCCCCAGTAGATGAAGACCGCGAGCAGCAGCGCGACGACCAGATCGCCGAAGCTCATCGCGAACGGGTTGATCCAATCGAGCGAGGGCTTGATCGCGCCGGCCGGGGGGTGGCTGCCGTAGACCTTGACGAACGCGACCACCGCGAACAGCCCGAGGATGAAGACCTCGGCGCTGAGCAGGAACTGCTGGATGCGCGCGGAGAGCTCGATGCCGCGGTAGCAGATCCAGGTCATGATCGCGATCCACAGCACCGCGCCGATGATGATCGCCGCTTTCGATTCCCCGAGTTCGGTGAAGCCAAAGAGCTTGAACGTGTAGATCGCCGCGATGTCCGCTAGCGAGGCCATCACGATCACGTCGGAGAGGAAGATCGCCCAGCCGTTCAGCCAGCCCGTCATCGGGCCGAACGCGCGCGTCACCCACGCGAACGTGGTGCCCGCGTCGGGGTCGGCGCGGTTGAAGTATTTGTAGGCCGCGGCGACGAGCAGCATCGGGATGAACGCGACGAGCATCACCGCGGGCGCGTGCACGCCCACGCCTTTGACGGCGACGATGAACCCCAGCGTCGCGGCCAGCGAGTAGGCCGGCGCCGTCGAGGCGACGCCGATCACGATGTTCGAGAGGTAGCCGATCGCGTTTTTCTTCAGGCCCTTGTCCATGACCCCCGAGGGGTCGGGTGCACCGGATTCCGCGACGCTCACAGTGGCCATTTCGTCTCCTTGCCTCTCGCCTCCGGACAACAGGCGGTTGTGGCAAACGCTACGACCGGATCGGAGGCGACACAAGGTGCGCAATTCCCAAACTTCAGCGATCCTATTATACATTTGGTACAATAAGGTCAGCCGCTCTTGAACTGGTGGCGCATTGATACATGCATAGGGGCGGAGTACTGTTGTGCTTAGTGTCTATCAACACCGCAGAGAGTTCCGACTAGAGGTGGCGCAGGCGGCCGCTGGTCGAAACGGGGATGCGAGCCGCAGGCGAGTGTCTCCCGGCTTCGGTCGGCGAGCCGGGCCCCTCTTTTTCAGTCAGAGGAGATAGAGCGATGGCGACCCACCTGAGCGAACCGACCACGGCAACCGAGCCCGTTCCCGGCGGCCACGCGCCGGCGGCCAAGGACGCCACGCCCGCGGCAGTCGGCGGCGGGGGCAGCCTCCAGGAGCTGGCCAAGCGCCATCTGTGGATGCACTTCACGCGCATGGGCGCCTACGCCGACCACGAGGTCCCGGTGATCGTGCGGGGCGAGGGGTGCTACGTGTACGACGAGCACGGCCGCCGCTATCTCGACGGGCTCTCGGCGTTGTACTGCGTGAATATCGGCCACGGCCGCGCCGAGCTGGGCGAGGCAGCCGCGCGCCAGGCAAAGGAGCTGGGCTTCTACACCAACTGGAGCTACGCCCACCCCCGCTCGATCGAGCTGGCGGCGCGCATCGCGGCGCTCGCTCCGGGGGACCTCAACCGGGTGTTCTTCACCTCCGGCGGCTCGGAGGCGGTGGAGAGCGCGTGGAAGCTCGCGAAGGCCTACCACGCCGCCCGCGGGGAGCCGCGCAGGCACAAGCTCATCTCCCGCAACCTCGCCTACCACGGTACCTCGATGGGCGCCCTGACTGCGACTGGCCTGCCGCCCCTGCGCGAGCCGTTCGAGCCGCTCACACCCGGGGGGCATCACGTGGCCAACACCAACTCATACCGTTGGAAAGAAGACCGCGATCGGCTGTGGGCGGCGGACGCGATCGAGGAGGCGATCTCCTTCGAGGGGCCGCACACGGTCGCGGCGGTGATCCTCGAGCCGGTGCAGAACGGCGGCGGGTGCTTCGTCCCCCAGGAGGGGTACTTCCAGCGGGTGCGCGAGATCTGCGACCGCCACGGGGTGCTGTTGATCTCCGACGAGGTGATCTGCTCGTGGGGGCGCCTCGGCCATTGGTTCGGGTGCGAACGCTTCGACTATGCGCCGGACATCGTCACCACCGCGAAGGGCATCACCTCCGCGTACGCGCCGCTGGGCGCGGTGATCGCCTCGGATCGCCTGATCGAGCCGTTCCTGCACGGGGACGCGATCTTCAACCACGGGTTCACCTTCGGCGGGCACCCGATGGCGTGCGCGGTGGCGCAGGCGAACATCGATGTGATGGAGCGCGAGCGGCTGTGCGAGCACGTGCTCGCACACGAAGGCGCCTTCCGGGCGATGCTCGAGAGCCTGCGCGACCTGCCAATCGTGGGTGACGTGCGCGGCGTGGGCTACTTCTACGCGATCGAGCTGGTCAAGGACAGAGAGACCAAGCAGACCTTCGACGACGTGGAGTCCGAGGAGCTGCTGCGGGGGTTCCTCTCCGGCGAGCTGTACCGCCGCGGGCTGATCTGTCGTACAGACGACCGCGGCGAGCCGATCGTCCAGCTCTCACCTCCCCTGATCGCCGGACCGGAGCAGTTCGAGGAGATCGAGGCAGTGCTGCGCCCCGTGCTGAGCGAGGCGTGGGAGCGGATCGCGAGGCGGTGAGGGGGACACGACGATGAAGGCGCCCGCAGCTGGCGTCAATCGACCGTCCACATCGGGACGGTGGGCTGCTGTGCGCGACGCCGACGCGGTGACAGTGCGAAGGGCGGGCTGATGCTGACCGTCGAGAGCCTCGTGAACGAGCTTGACCTGGAGCTGCTCAGCGGCCAGGAGGCCGCGAAAGCGCACGTGCGGTGGGTGCACAGCACCGAGCTGCTGGACCCCACGCCGTGGCTGCGCGGGGGCGAGCTGCTGCTCACGACCGGCCTGCAGCTCGAGGGCGCAAAGGCGCAGCGGGAGCTGGTCGCGCGCCTGGCCGAGCACGAGATCGCGGGGTTGGGGTTCGGCACGGGCTTCGCCCACAAGCGCCTCCCGGCCGCGCTCGCCGATGAGGCGCGCAAGCGGGCCTTCCCGCTGTTCGAGGTCCCCTACGAGCTGCCGTTCATCGCGATCACCGAGCGGGCGTTCGCGCAACTGCTGGACGAGCGCTACGAAATGTTGCAGCGCAGCATGGCGGGCGACGTGCTGGCGGAGGCGCTGACGGGCCGCCTGTACCCGGAGGAGCTGCAGGCGCGGCTGCGCCCGTTCGGCATCGGCGAGCGCGCGGCGGTGCTGGCGTTCACGCTGGCCGATCCCGGACGATCGGTCGACCCCGCGGTGGCGGCGCCGCTGGTGGAGCGGATGCTGGCGCGCGGGGACTCCAAGGGGGAGTCCTCGGGGGCGGGCGTCGAATCCCCCGCTGGCAGCCTGGTGGCGATCCGCGCGGGCCTGCTGTGCGCGGTGGTCGATGGAGCCCCGCCCACCTCGGGGTTGAATGGGGGGCCCCCATCCCATCCATCCGGCGAGCTGGACCCGATCGCGCTCGCCCGCAGGATCCGCACGGAGCTGGCCGCCCGCGTCGGCGGGGAGGTGCGCGCGAGCGCGAGCCGCGTGGCCCCCACGCAGTCGCTGCGGGTGAGCTTCCACGAGGCGCGCTGCGCGCTGGAGGCGGTGCGCCTGCAGAATGGCGGCAGCGCGGAGGTGGTGGCCTCCTACGCGGACCTCGGCGCCTTCCAGCTGCTGCTATCCCTGCAGGACGATGACGCGCTACTCACCTACTGCCGCGGCGTGTTGGGCCCGGTGGAAGCGGGCGAGGGCGAGTACGGCGACGAGCTGCTGCGCTCGCTGGACGTGTTCATCGAGCACAACGGCCACTGGGAGAAGGCGGCGAGCGCGCTGTACTGCCACCGCCACACGCTGCGCTACCGCATCCGCCGCGTGGAACAGCTCACCGGCCGCGACTTCTCCACCGCGCGCGACCGCATCGAGTTCTGGCTCGCGTTGCGGGGACGGGAGCTGGCCAGGTGAGGGCAGAGCCGATGTTGATGAATGTGGGTGGGCGGGCCTTTAATCAGAGGGTCGGGGGCGGCGTAGTTTGTGTTAATCCGAGGCACCCGCAATGACCAGGGGGTTACGGCGGTGAGAATTGGCGTTCCGAGCGAGATCAAGCTGGACGAGTACCGCGTGGCGATCACCCCGGCGGGCGTGCGCGAGCTGAGCACGCGCGGCCACGAAGTGATCGTGCAGGCCGGCGCGGGGGAGGGCAGCGCCTTCGGGGACGCGAGCTTCGTCGCGCAGGGCGCACGGATCGCCCCCGACGCGCGCGCGGTGTTCGCGGAGGCGGAGATGGTGCTGAAGGTCAAGGAGCCCCAGCCCGAGGAGGTGTCACTGCTGTGCGAGGGCCAGACGCTGTTCACCTACCTGCATCTCGCGGCGGAGCCGAGCCTGACGCGGGGGCTGCAGGCCTCGGGGGCGACGTGCATCGCGTACGAGACCGTCGAGGACGCGCGCGGCAACCTTCCCCTGCTGGCCCCGATGAGCGAGGTCGCGGGCAAGCTCGCCACGCAGGCCGGGGCGTTCATGCTGGAGAAGCCGCTCGGCGGCCGCGGCATCTTGCTCGGCGGCGTGCCTGGCGTGGCGGCCGCCACGGTGCTCGTGATCGGCGGCGGCGTGGTGGGCATGAACGCCGCCATCATCGCGATCGGGATGCAGGCCGACGTGTTCGTGTTCGACCGCTCGATCGACCGCCTGCGCGAGCTCGAAGTCGCCTTCGGGGGCCGCGCCTCAACCGTGTACTCCTCGACGCTCGCGATCGAGGAGATGCTGCCCTCCGCGGATCTCGTGATCGGCGCGGTGCTGGTCCACGGCGGCCGCGCCCCGCACGTCATCACCCGCGAGCAGCTCGGGCTGATGCGCCGCCACGCGGTGGTAGTCGACGTCTCGATTGACCAGGGGGGATGCTTTGAGACCTCGCACCCCACCACCCACTCCGACCCCACCTTCGAGGTGGACGGCGTCACTCATTACTGCGTCGCCAACATGCCGGGCGCCGTGCCGATCACCTCGACGTACGCGCTCACCAACGCCACGCTGCCCTACGTGATCGCCCTCGCCGACCACGGCGTGGAGGAGGCGCTCGAATGCGACCCCGGCCTGCGCATGGGGCTGAACGTGCGCGACGGTGAGATCACGCACCCCGCCGTGGCCGAGGCGCTCGCCGACCCTGTCTAACAATTTCCAAGAGGAGGTCCAGATGGCCACCCATACCGAGACCCTGAGCAACTTCATCGACGGCGAGCGGGCCTCCTCCGACGGCGAGACCGAAGCGATCCTCAACCCCGCCACTGGGGAGGAGCTGGCGCGCGCCCACAACTCCACCGCGCAGGACGTGGACCGCGCGGTGCGCGCCGCCCGCGCCGCGTTCGGCGGCTGGTCGCAGACGACGCCCGCCGTGCGGGCCGCCGCGCTGCTGGGGCTCGCGGACGCGATCGAGGAGCACGCCGAGGAGCTCGCGCGGCTGGAGGCACTGAACGCCGGCAAGCCGCTGACCGCGGTCGCGCGCGACGAGCTGCCCGTGATGGCTGACAACCTGCGCTTCTTCGCCGGCGCCGCCCGCTGCACCGAGGGCCGCGCCGCGGGTGAGTACATGGAGGGCTACACCTCCTTCGTGCGCCGCGAAGCGGTCGGAGTCGTCGGGCAGATCACCCCGTGGAACTACCCGCTGATGATGGCGATCTGGAAGATCGGTCCCGCGCTCGCGGCCGGCTGCACGATCGTGCTGAAGCCCGCGGAGACGACTCCAATCACCACGGTGCGCCTCGCGGAGCTCGCCGCCGAGCACCTCCCCAAGGGCGTGCTGAACGTCGTCACCGGCCGCGGCGAGCCGACCGGCCAGGCGCTGATCTCCCACCCGGAGGTGGACATGGTGTCGCTGACGGGCTCGGTGGAGACCGGCAAGCACATCGCGCGCACCGCTGCCGACTCGCTCAAGCGCGTGCACCTGGAGCTCGGCGGCAAGGCGCCGGTGATCGTGTTCGACGACGTGGGCATGGAGGCCGCGATGGAGACGGTCGCCGCCACCGGCTACTACAACGCCGGCCAGGACTGCACCGCCGCCACCCGCGTGCTCGCCGCCGACGGCGTGTACGACGACGTGGTGAGCGGCCTCGCCGAGCAGGCGCAGGGCCTCGTGATCGGCGACACGCTGGCCCCCGACACGACGCTCGGGCCGCTCAACTCCGCCCGCCAGCGCGAGCGCGTGCAGGGCTTCCTGGAGCGCCGTCCCGCGCACGCCGAGGTGGTTACCGGCGGGCGCGCCCCCGAGCGCCCTGGCTTCTACCTGGAGCCCACCGTGGTCGCGGGCCCCGAGCAGCATGACGAGCTGATCCAGCGGGAGATCTTCGGCCCGGTGATCACCGTCCAGCGTTTCGCGGACGAGGCGCAGGCGATCGAGTGGGCCAACGCCACCCGCTACGGCCTCGCCTCCTCGGTGTGGACGCGCGACGTGGCCCGCGCCCTACGGGTCTCCAAGGCCCTGCGCTTCGGCTGCGTGTGGATCAACGACCACATCCCGCTCGTCTCCGAGATGCCCCACGGGGGGTTCAAGGAGTCGGGCTACGGCAAGGACTTGTCGGTGTACTCGCTGGAGGATTACACCGTGGTCAAGCACGTAATGGCTTCGCTTGCGTAGGTCGAGTCAGGCGGGTAGCGTCAGACGGCGACGTTGTGCTTGCCCGACCTGGGCAGCGCGGCGATCAGCTCGGCGGGGAGGATCGTGGAGGCCTCCCAGATCTCGAAACCCATCAGATGGCCGTCGTCGGGGTCGCGGTCGATCAGACCCCAGGAGTGCCGCTCGCTGATCGCGCGCCCTTTTTCGAAGGAGATCAGCGCGATGTCGACTTCGGGATCGTAGTGCAAGTGCAATTCCATGGCTCCTCCAGGGTACTCCTTCGAGATCGGTTCTAGTAGTCCCACACGCTGATTATCAGCACTGCGCAATGATCGTGGCCAACGGGATGGTCGTAGACGACCTCAAAATGTCGCCCGTCGGCTGTCAGACCCTCGATCGACCAGTCTGCCTTTCCGCGATTGATTCGGCGGTCAGCGTGTCCGTCGTGGATCGCCCGCTCCAACTCAAAGCGGTCGAGCAGTCGCTGGGTGCGCCGATCCTCTGCGTGAATCGTCCAAACAAAGCGTTCAATCGTCACGCCGCCCGAGGCTACGCGGCGCTTGGGACGGTTTGTTCGCTTGGCCTGTCGGTCACGCTTGGCGTTGTTGGGCGGGCACCCAAGATTTGGAAGATCGAGGTGAAGCCGGTGGCAAAGCCGTGGCGCGCGGCGCGTAGATAGAGGCGCCAGACGCGCACGCGCTCGCCGCCGGCCAGCCGCCGTGCCTGCGCGAGATTGGCGTCCAGGCGCTCGATCCACTCGCTCAGCGTGTCCACGTAGTCCTGGCGGAAGCCCTCCACGTGCGTCGGCTCGATGCCGGCGCGCTCCAGCGCGAGCAACACGCGCGAGACGTGCAGGGGGGCCGCGTCGGGGAACACGTAGCGCTCGGAGAAGGGGCCCGCCTCGGGGTCGCCGTGGCGCAAGCGCGCGATGCCGTGGTTGAGCAGGCGGCCTCCCGGGTCGAGCAGGCCCGCGAGCTGCGCGGCGTACGCGTCGATTTTGCTGGCCCCCACGTGCTCGACCATGCCGATGCTCGCGATCGCGTCGAAGCGCTCCCCGCCGAGGTCGCGGTAGTCCTGCAGGCGGATCTCCACGCGGTCTTCCAGGCCCGCCTGCGCGACGCGCCGGCGCGCGAGCTCCGCCTGGTTGGGCGAGAGCGTGATCCCGACCGCGCGCACGCCGTGGCGGGCGGCGGCGTGCAGCACGAAGCTGCCCCACCCACAGCCCACGTCCAGCAGGCGCTCGCCCTCGCGCAGCGCGAGCTTCGTGCACACCAACTTGTGCTTGGCGAGCTGGGCCTCCTCCAGGGTGCTCGCGCCGCGCGAGAACACCGCGCAGCTGTAGGTCATCGAGGAGTCGAGGAACAACTTGAAGAAGTCGTTGGAGACGTCGTAGTGGTGGCGCACCGCGCGCGCGTCGCGCGCGCGACTGTGGCGGGCGCCCTGGGGGCGCAACTCGCTCGCGGGGATCCGCGGAGGGCGCGTCAGGCCGCACGCGCGCACCGCTGCCGCGGTCAGGCGCAGGCGCGTGGCGCGGTCGATCGCGGGCGCTTTGAAGCCGTCGAGCAGGCCGATCACGCGGTCGAGGTCGTCCACCTCCAGCTCCCCCGCGGCGTAGGCGCGGCCGAGGCCGAGCTGCCCCGGCGCGCGCAGTAGGTGGGCTACCGCCGTCGGCGAGCGCGCCGTGAAGACCGGGCCCCCCGGCGCGGTCGCGGCCAGCTCCGTGCCGTCCCAAAACCGCAGGGTGAACGGGCGCTCGGGGAGCGCAGCGGCCAGCTCGCGGCGCAGCGGCTCAGTGCGGGCGAACGGCACGGGCGCCCCCGTCCTTGTCGTCGTTGTCACGAGCTTGCCGATTGCAGAGCATCCCTGGCAGGAAGATTAGGGCCCCGGTACGACCTGCCGCCCCCGTCGGTGCTAGCTTCCCTGTCCTCGCAGGTAGGCAAGCCCATGACCGACACCGATCTTCTCGAGGCTCTTGACGAGGTTCCGCCGGCCGCTCGCGCGGAGGACGGCGTCCCGCTCGCCAGGCCCGTCGGGCCGGAGGACGTCCAGCCGGTCGAATACGAGTGGCTCAACCGCGCGCTCACCGCGCTCATCACCATCGGGCCGATTCTCGCGCTCGGCTTCGTCGCCTGGCAGATGTGGGACGGGCTGTTGCACCGCTCCGACCTGATCGTGTTCGCGATCGTGTACCTGCTCACCGGCCTCGGCGTGACCGTTGGCTTCCACCGCCTCTTCACCCACCGCTCCTTCAAGACCTCCCCCGCGGTGCGCGGCGTGCTCGCCGTGCTGGGGTCGGCGGCGATCGAGGGGCCGATCATCTCCTGGGTGGCCGACCACCGCAAGCACCACGCCTTCTCCGACAAGGACGGCGACCCCCACTCCCCCCACGTCGACCACGGCGTCGGCCTGCGCGGGGCGCTGCGCGGCCTCGCCCACGCCCACCTCGGCTGGCTGTTCATCCACACCGAGCGCGGCTCGCGCGAACGCTACGCACCCGACCTGCTCGCCGACCCGGTCGTCGAGTTCGTCGACCGCACCTTCTTCGTGTGGGCGCTCGGCGGCCTCGCCGCCGCCTTCGGGTTGGGCTACGCGATCGGCGGCACCTGGCAGGCCGGCCTCACCGGCCTGCTGTGGGGCGGCGCCGTGCGGATGCTCGTGTTGCACCACATGACCTACTCGATCAACTCCCTCTGCCACTTCTTCGGCCGGCGCGACTACGCCACCGAGGACCACTCCCGCAACCTCGCTTGGCTGGCGCTGCCGACGTTCGGCGAGGCGTGGCACAACAACCACCACGCCTTCCCCACCTCCGCCAGCCACGGCTTCTCCTGGCGCCAGCCTGACGTCTCCGCGCTGGTGATCCGCTCCCTGGAGCGCGTCGGGCTGGTGTGGGACGTGGTGAGCGTCCCCGAGGAGCGCCGCGGGCGCAAGCGCTACGCCGCAGCGTAGGGCCCTGGGGTTGGGATTGGGGATCGTCCACGCGGGCCGTGGTGAAGGCCCCGCGCAGTGTGCGCTCGGCCTCCGTGCCTCGCGGCGCGGGTCGCAGAGGAGGGCATGGCGTTATCCAGCTACGCCGCCACGCGCAGCTCGCACCGCTCGTGTGGGGGCTTGCCGGGCAGTACGTGTGGTGGTGACCGAGGTTTCGGTCTTGCTCTGGCTTACGCACGCGACTGACGACGTAGGCGTCCGAGCACGGACAGTCAGAGGCTTACCCTTACTCCATGACACATGCCTCGATCCCCCCGGTGCGCGAGATCATCGCGTCCCGGACGGGGGAGGAGCTGCAACTGAACGATCGCCACTTGAACTCCCAGATGGGCCGCATTCTGCGGACGCTGGGCTTCGACAAGGTCTGGGTCGGGGGCGAGGGCGCGTACCTGATCGACTCCGAGGGTGTGCGCTACCTCGACCTGTTCGGCGGCTACGGGGTGTTCGCGATCGGGCGCAACCACCCCGCCGCGATCGCCGCGGTGCAGGACGTCATGGCGGCGCGCACCGGCAACCTGCCGCAGCTCGGGGTCACGCTGCTCTCCGGGGTGCTCGCCGAGCAGCTGCTGGCGCGCGCGCCAGCGAGCGTGGGGGCGATGGTGCCCGCCAACAGCGGCACCGAGGCCGTCGAGGCCGCCGTGAAGATCGCGCGCGCGGCGACCGGCCGTGAGCGCATTCTCTACGCCGAGCACGCCTTCCACGGGCTCACGCTCGGCTCGCTCTCGCTGTGCGGCGACGCCCACTTCCGCGACGGCTTCGGGCCGCTGCTGCCCGGCTGCGACCCCGTGCCCTTCGGGGACCTCGGCGCGCTGGAGCGGGAGCTTGCGCGGGGGGACGTGGCCGCGTTCGTGGTCGAGCCCGTGCAGGGCAAGGGCGTCAACCTGCCACCCGAGGGCTACCTGCCCGGCGCGCAGGGCCTCTGCCGCGCGGCGGGCGCGCTGCTGGTCTGTGACGAGGTGCAGACCGGCCTCGGCCGCACCGGGCGCTTCCTCGCCCTGGAGCACTGGGGCCTCGAGCCCGACCTGATCTGCCTCGCGAAGGCGCTCTCTGGGGGCCTCGTGCCGATCGGCACGGTGCTCGTCTCCCGCGCCGCGTTCGCTCGCGTGTTCGACGGGATGGAGCGCGCCGTGCGCCACGGCTCCACCTTCGGCGGCAACGACCTCGCCGCCGCCGCGGGCCTCGCGACGCTGCGGGTGCTCGACGAGGAGGGCCTCGTGCAGCGCGCCGCCCGCATGGGTGAGCTGCTGCTGGAGCTGACCCGCCCGCTGGTGGAGCGCCACGCGATCGTGCGCGACGTGCGCGGCCTGGGGCTGATGTGGGCGATCGAGCTGGGCCCCCCGGAGGGGCGCTCGGCGCGCGCGGCCTGGAACGCCATGGAGCGCGCCCAGCCGGGCCTCTTCGCGCAGCTCGTCACGGTCCCGCTCTTCCACGAGCACCGCATCTTCTGCCAGGTCGCCGGCCACCGCATGAACGTCATCAAGGCGCTGCCGCCGCTGGTGATCGAGGAGGCCGAGCTGCGGCGCTTCGCCGCCGCGCTGGAGGAGGTGGTGGCGGCCGCCGAACGGATGCCCTCGGCGCTGGCCCGCTTCGGGGTGCGCATGGCTCGGGGGACGACTCGCGCCCTGCGCTGATTTATTTCGCGGGCGGCCAGTCGATCTGCTCGGCGAGCTCGCTCGCGCCGAGCTCGATCAGCCCGCTGCGCTCGATCGGCCGGTACTCCCGCCCGCGCAGCCCCAGCCAGTCGACGGTGTGCCTGGTGGGGTCGACGATCAGCACCTCCTCGACCCCGTGGGCAGCGTAGAACGGGAGCTTCTCACAGCTCTCGTCGGCCGGCGAGACGATCTCCATCACGAGCGGGGCGGTCGCATACCACGTGTCGGTTGGGACCGTGCGGTGCAGCCCGCCGTCGGGCACACGGAAGTTGTGTTCGCCCTCACCGAGGTTGAACTGGCCGCACGCGTGCAGGCCGACCTGCTCCGCGAGCGGGCCAAGTAGCCGGGCCAGCTGCCACTCGATCACGGCGTGCCTGCCTGAGAAAACCATGTGCAGGACACCCTCCCACACCTCATCCATCCGATCAAGCCCCGAGCGGCGCCGACGCTCGAGCAACTCCTCGAGCCCCGCCGTGGGAGGATCCAGAACGAGAGCGCGCATCGCTTGAGCTGACTTTACCGCTCTGAGCGCCCTGGTTCGGTGCCAATTGGTATTGAACCTGTTGGTATGGGCCTCTACCGTGGCCGTGAGGCACGGAGACCGAAGCCGGGAGACATGCGCCTTCGGCGCAAATCCCCGTTTCGGCCAGCGCGCGCTGCGCTGCGGGCGCGCACCGGCCCGCGCGGACGATCTCCAAGCACAACAAGTGGCGATTCACCGGGTCCGGGCAACGCCCCGCTAGCCTGTCGGGCCGTGCTCGAACCTCGCTCTGACATCCGCAACGTCGCGATCGTGGCCCACGTGGACCACGGCAAGACCACGCTCGTCGACGCCATGCTGTGGCAGTCCGGCGCGTTCCGTGTCGGCCAGGACGTGGCGGAGCGGGTGCTCGACTCGATGGACCTCGAGCGCGAGAAGGGCATCACGATCCTCGCGAAGAACACCGCGCTGCACTACGGGGGGGTGAAGCTCAACATCGTGGACACCCCCGGCCACGCCGACTTCGGGGGCGAGGTCGAGCGGGGCCTGACGATGGTCGACGGGGTGCTGCTGCTCGTGGACGCCTCCGAGGGGCCGCTGCCGCAGACGCGCTTCGTGCTGCGCAAGACTTTGGAGGCGCGCCTGCCCGTGATCCTCGTCGTCAACAAGGTCGACCGCCCCGACGCGCGCGTGGCGGAGGTGATCGACGAGGTGTACGAGCTGTTCCTCGACCTCGACGCGGACGAGTCGCAAATCGACTTCCCGATCGTCTACTGCAACGCCAAGGCCGGCCGCGCGTCGCTCGAGTATGACGCTTCGAACCCGGTGCCCGAGGGCGACCTGGGGCCGCTGCTCGACCTTCTTTTGGAACATATACCGGCGCCGGTGCACGACCCCGCCCATCCGCTCCAAGCGCTCGTCACCAACCTCGACGCCTCCCCCTACGTCGGGCGCCTGGCGATCTGCCGCGTGTGGAATGGGCGGATTCGCCGCGGCCAGCAGATCGCCTGGTGTCGCGCGGACGGCTCCGTCGAGCGCGCGCAGGTCTCCGAGCTGTACGTCACCGAGGCGCTCGATCGCGTCGACGCCGCCGAGGCCGGGCCGGGGGAGATCATCGCGGTGGCGGGGATCGCGGAGGTGACGATCGGGGAGACGCTCGCCGACCCCGAGGACCCGCGCCCGCTGCCGGTGATCACCGTGGACGAGCCCTCGCTGTCGATCACGCTCGGCATCAACACCTCTCCGATGGCCGGCCGCGAGGGCTCGAAGCTCACCGCCCGCCAGCTGCGCGACCGCCTCGACGCGGAGCTGATCGGCAACGTCTCGCTGCGCGTCGCTCACACCGGGGGGGTCGGTTCGGAGTCCTGGGAGGTGCAGGGCCGCGGTGAGTTGCAGCTCGCGATTCTCGTCGAGATTATGCGCCGTGAGGGCTTCGAGCTGACCGTCGGGCAGCCCCGCGTGCTCGAGCGCGAGATCGACGGCAAGCGCCACGAGCCGGTGGAGCGCCTCTCGATCGACGTGCCCGAAGACTTCGTCGGCGTCGTCACGCAAATGCTCGCGCTGCGCAAAGGACGCATGGAGCACATGACCAACCACGGCACCGGCTGGGTGCGGATGGACTACCTCGTGCCCGCCCGCGGGCTGATCGGCTTTCGCACGGAGTTCATCACCGAGACGCGCGGCACCGGCATGATGCACCACGTCTTCGACCGCTGGGAGCGCTGGGCGGGGGAGATGCGCACGCGCACCACCGGGGCGCTGATCGCGGACCGCCGCGGGCCCACCGTCCAGTTCGCGCTGATGAACCTCCAGGAACGCGGCACGCTGTTCGTCGGGCCCGGCGAGGAGGTCTACGAGGGGATGATCGTCGGCGAGAACGCCCGCTCGGAGGACATCGACGTCAACCCCGTCAAGGAGAAGCACCTGACGAACATGCGCTCCTCGACCTCCGACGTGCTCGAGCGCCTGATCCCCCACCGCCGCCTCACGCTCGACCAGGCGATGGAGTTCGTGCGCGAGGACGAGTGCGTCGAGGTCACGCCGAAGACGGTGCGGATGCGCAAGGTCGAGCTGGGTAAGACCGAGCGCATGAAGGCGGCGCGCATCCGGCGGGGGAAATGAGCTCCCCTGCGCGGTGGGGGGTGCGGCGAGCGGGGCGGGCGGGGACCAAAGTTGGAGCCTCTATATATACGCCGTGAGGAGGCGCATGTGAGTACGCTGGCGAGCGCGATCGAGGTCTCGGGGCTGCGCAAGAGCTACGGCTCGGTGGAGGCCGTGCGCGGCATCGACGTCGCGATCGACGTGGGCGAGACGGTCGCGCTGCTGGGGCCCAACGGGGCGGGCAAGTCCACGACGATCGACATGCTCCTCGGTCTCGCCGCTCCCGACGGCGGCACGGTCTCGGTGTTCGGGGGCTCCCCCTCCGCCGCCGTCGACGCGGGGTCCGTCGGCGCGATGTTGCAGACCGGCGCGCTGATCCGCGACCTCTCGGTCTGCGAGCTGGTCGCGATGGTCGCCTCGCTGTACCCCGCGCCGCTTGACGTCGCGGAGGCGCTGGAGCTGACCGGCCTGTCGGAGATCGCCGGCCAGCGCACGCAGAAGCTCTCCGGCGGGCAGACCCAGCGTGTGCGCTTCGCGGTCGCGCTCGTCTCCGACGCCCGGCTGCTGGTGCTCGACGAGCCGACGGTCGCGATGGACGTCGAGGGCCGCCGCGCCTTCTGGACGACGATGCGCGAGCTGGCCGCGCGCGGCAAGACGATCCTGTTCGCCACCCACTACCTGGAGGAGGCCGACGCGTACGCCGACCGCGCGGTGCTGATGGCCCACGGCCGGGTCGTGGCCGACGGGCCGCCGACCGAGATCAAGGCGATGGTCGGCACGCGCACGATCCGCGCGACGCTCCCGGGCGCTGCCCTGGATGCGCTGGCGGGGCTGCCGGGGGTGACGGGTGCCGAGCGCCGCGGCGAGGCGGTGGTGCTGACGTGTGCGGACTCCGACGCCGCGATCCGCGCGCTGCTGGCGGCGTTTCCCGATGCGCGCGACCTGGAGATCGCCGCCGCGGGGCTGGAGGAGGCGTTCCTGCGGCTCACAGGGTCCGACGCCGACGTGCGCGAGCCCTCCGTCGCTCCCGCCGCCGCGGCCTTCGGGGAGGGCGGCCGGTGAACGCCCTCGCCTACACGCGCTCTGAGGTGCCGGGCCGGTGAACGCCCTCGTCTACACGCGCTTCGAGCTGCTGCGCACCTTGCGCAACCGGCGCTTCTTCATCCTCTCGCTGGCGTTCCCGCTGATCCTGTTCTTTGTCGTCGCGGGGCCCCACCGCAACGTGCACAACTTCGACGGCTCCGGCATCTCGCTGCCGCTGTACTACATGATCGGGATGGTGTCGTTCGGGACGATGAGCGGGATGCTCTCGTGCGGCGCGCGGATCGCGGCCGAGCGGGCCGTCGGCTGGAACCGCCAGCTGCGCATCAGCCCGCTCTCCACGCGCTCCTACCTGCGCGCGAAGGTCCTCACGGCGTACATGATGGCGCTGCTGACGATCCTCGCGCTGTACGTGTCCGGCGCGGTGCTCGGGGTCTCGCTGCCGGCGGGGCGGTGGCTGCAGATGACGGTGCTGATCCTCGTCGGCCTGGTGCCGTTCGCGGCGCTGGGGATCGCCATCGGCCACATGCTCACCCCCGACTCGATCGGGCCGGCGGTGGGCGGCGGGGTCTCGCTGCTGGCGCTGCTCGGCGGGGTCTGGTTTCCGATCGAAGGGCACGGCTTCGTCCACGATCTCGCCCAGCTGTTGCCCTCCTACTGGCTCGTGCAGGCCTCCCACGTCGCGCTCGGGGGCCACCCCTGGCCCGCCAAGGCGTGGGTTGTGATTGGCGCTTGGACTGTGGTCCTCGCGCTGCTCGCCCGCCGCGCCTACCGGCACGACACCGGGCGGGTGTAGGTTGGCCCGCCCGGCTGCGACTGTCCCTCGCTTGCCCGAGGCTACTCGGCGCTCCGGCGCGCTAGGGTTCGCCGCATGAACCCAAGACGCCTCACCCTGTCGGCCGTGTGTGCGGCATCGATGCTGCTGAGCCTCTTCGCTGCCGCTCCCGCGCTCGCGACGCACTTCCAGCCCGAGAGCTACCAGGAGCTGCTGGGGCAGCTGCACCACCGGGAAGTGATCGCGGTGGTGCTCCACCCGCAGGGCTACAAGGCCCACGCCTCGCTCTCCTCCGGGGGGCACGTCACGGTCACCTACACCCCGGCGGAGGTGCCGCAGCTGACCGCGGCGGCCCGTGCGGGGGGCTCGTCGTTCACGGTCGCCACCGCGAAGGCCAAGCCCACGACGGTCCACCACAAACTGCGCTACATCGCGGGCGGGCTGTTGATCGTGGTGATCGTGGTGGTGCTGGTCGTGCTGCTGCTCGGCCGCCGCCGCGAGTTTGTCGAGGAGCAGGGACCCCCCCAAGGCGGTGGGGCGGCCTCCACGCCGCCCCCGGCGGGCTCCGGCTGAGCAAACGAGAACAAGACTCAGTCTTATGATACGGTGGGGTGCGTGCGTGCCTTCGCCGTCCTTGCAGCCACGGTCCTTGCAGCCGCGGCGCTGGTCCTGCTTCCGGGCTGTGGCTCGGAGGGCGCCGCCACGGCGGCGGGAGGCGGTGGCAAGCTGCAGGTGGTGGCCGCGGAGAACTTCTGGGGCTCCATCGCGGCGCAGCTCGGCGGCGCGCGGGTGCAGGTGAGGAGCATCATCACCAACCCCTCGACGGACCCGCACAGCTACGAACCCACCGCTCAGGACGCGCGCACGATGGCGGGCGCGCAGCTGGCGATCGTCAACGGCGTGGGCTACGACGAATGGGCCTCGAAGCTGCTGGCGGCGAGTCCCGCGAGTGGGCGGGTGGTGCTGAACGTCGGCGGGCTGTTGGGGCTGCACGACGGTGCGAACCCACACCGCTGGTACTTCCCGGCGGACGTGTTCACAGTCGTGCGACGTCTCGTTCACGACTATGAAGTACTCGTGCCGAGCGCACGCGGCTACTTCGCACAACGGGAGCGGGTCTTCGAAACGCAGGACCTCGCGCGCTACGACGAGCTGCGCCGCGAGCTGAGCGCACGCTACGCCGGCACGCCGGTTGGCTACAGCGAGAGCATCTTTCAGGGCCTCGGTGAAAACCTCGGCCTGAAGCTGCTGACCCCCTACAGCTTCGCCAAGGCGATCGCGGAGGGCGCCGAAGTGACCGCGCAGGACAAGCGCACCGTGGACCTTCAGGCCGAAGACCGCAGGATCAAGGTATGGGTGTTCAACAGCCAGAACGTCACCCCCGACGTGCAGCGCGTCAACGAACTGGCCCGCGCTGCTCACATCCCGATCGCGACCGTCACCGAGACGCTCTCACCCGCGAGCGACACCTTCGAGCAGTGGCAGGTCGCCGAGCTCGAAGGGCTGGGGCGCGCGTTGCACGAGGCGACGGGAAAGTAGCCTCGATGCCCCCGCGCGGAATTGACCCCGGAGATGCGGCTGGTGTTGCGGATGCGGCGGCGTTAGCCCCCGGCTTCGAGGCTCCTCAGGAGGCGGAGCGTGGGACCCCCGCGATCGAGTTGACCGGCGCGGAGGTGCGCCTCGGCGGGCACACGATCTGGAGCGGTGTGGACTTGCTCGTGCCGGAGGGCGAGTTCGTGGCGATCCTCGGCCCGAACGGGGCGGGGAAGTCGACGCTGTTGCGAGTGCTGCTGGGCCTGCTGAGTCTCGAGCAGGGCACCGTGCAGGTTCTGGGAGGCGCCCCCGGCGCGCGCAACGAGCGCATCGGCTACCTGCCCCAGCGGCGGGTGTTCGACGCGGGCACGCGGGTGCGGGGGGTGGACATGGTGCGCCTCGGCCTCGACGGGCACCGCTGGGGCCTACCGCTGCCGCTCGCGGGACGCTTCGGCGCCCGCTCGCGCTGGGCCCGCGAGCGGGTCGGGGAGGCGATCGAGCGGGTCGGCGCGGGCGCCTACGCCGGGCGGGCGATCGGGGAGTGCTCGGGCGGTGAGCAGCAGCGCCTCCTGATTGCGCAGGCGCTCGTGCGCGATCCGCGAATGCTGGTCCTCGACGAGCCGCTGGATGGCCTCGACCTGCCCAACCAGGCGGCGGTGGCCGGGCTCGTGCAGCACATCTGCCGCTCGGCGGGAGTGACGGTGCTGCTGGTGGCCCACGACGTCAACCCGCTGCTGCCCTACGTCGATCGTGTGCTCTACCTGGCAGGGGGCCACGCCGCGATGGGGCCGGTGCAGGAGGTCATCACGAGCGCCACGCTCTCCCGGCTATACGACGCGCCGATCGAGGTGCTGCGCACCGCCGACGGGCGCCTCGTGGTCGTGGGCCAGCCGGAAGCTCCTCACCTGCACGGGCCCCGCCACGTGTTGCGATGAGTCCTCACCTGACGCTCAACCTCTACTCCGACGTGCACCAACTGCTGGCGTACCAGTTCATGGTCAACGCGCTGCAGGCGGCCGGCGTCGTGGCGGTCACGGCGGCGGTGGTGGGCTGGTTCATGGTGCTGCGGGGCGAGGCGTTCGCGGGGCACACGCTCTCGATGATGTCCTTTCCGGGTGCGGCCGCGGCGGCGCTGGTGGGACTGCCGCTCGCGTGGGGGTACTTCGCGTTCTGCGGCGCGGGGGCGCTGCTGATCGCGGGCTCCGCGCGCGGGGGCCGGTCGCGCAGTCCCGCCCAGCAGGCGGCCGTCGTGGGGATGGTCGGCGCCGGCGCGCTGGCGGTGGGCTATGTGCTGCTGAGCATCTACGGCGGGGTGCTCGAGAGTCTGGAGACGCTGCTGTTCGGCTCGATCCTGGGGGTTACGCGGGGCGAGGTGCTGACGCTGGGCATCGTTGGGGCGTGCGCCATCGCCTTCCTCGGGGTCGTGGGCCGCCCGCTGTTCTTTGCGTCCTTGGATGGCTCGCTGGCATCCGCGAGCCGCGTGCCGGTGCGTGTCCTCGCGGTGGCGTTCCTGCTCGTGCTGGGTCTCGCGGTGGCGGCGACGGCGCAGATCACCGGGGTGCTGCTGGTCTTCGCGCTGCTGCTCGGGCCCGCAGCGACCGCGCGCGAGCTGACCCCGCGCATCGGGCTGGGCCTGGGGCTGAGCGTGGCGGTGGGGCTGCTGACGGCGTGGGTGGGACTGGGCCTCTCCTACTTCACCAACCTCCCCTCTGGGTTCTTCGTGACGAGCACCGCGATCGTGCTATTCGCGGCGGCGCGGCTCGCCTCCAACTCCCCCACCACCCGCCGGCCAGGCGGCCGTCGAGGTGGACCCGGGAGGACTGGTCAGGGCGGTGCCCCAGCGGCTGCCTTCCAGGGGGAGGGCAGCTGATGCCGTTCGGAGGGTTCTTTGGCGACGCGCTGCTGGCGGGCTCGTGCATCGCGGTGGCGAGCGGCCTGATCGGGTACTTCGTGGTGCTGCGGGTGCAGGTGTTCGCGGGGGACGCGCTCAGCCACGTGGCGTTCACCGGGGCGCTGGCGGCGGCCGCGGCCGGTGTGGACCTGCGGTTTGGGCTGTTCGCGGCGACCGTGCTGGTGGCGCTCTTGCTGGGGCTGATCGGAGGCCCACCCACCCGGAGCGCGCGGGGGGACGACGTCGCGATCGGGATGGTGTTCGTGTGGGTGCTCGGCCTGGGGGTGCTCTTCCTCGACCTGTTCAGCGCGGGCGCCTCGG
Source organism: uncultured Solirubrobacterales bacterium (assembly GCA_963715925.1). Lineage (GTDB taxonomy): Bacteria > Actinomycetota > Thermoleophilia > Solirubrobacterales > Solirubrobacteraceae > Palsa-744. The sequence continues at coordinate 2,395,403 of OY970282.1, forward strand.
GCGCCAACGGGACGATCGCCGCGCGCACGCTGTTCGGCTCGATCTTCAGTCTCACCGCGAACGAGGTGTGGCTCGCGGCGGCGATCGGGGTGGCGACCACCGCCGGGTTGCTGGCGATCTCCCGCCCGCTGCTGCTCGCCTCGATCGATGCGCCGCTCGCCGTGGCCAGGGGCGTGCCGGTGGGTGCCCTGGGGTTCGCGTTCCTGGCGCTGCTGGGCCTCGACGCGGCGGAGGCTACGCAGGCGGTGGGTGCGCTGCTGCTGCTGGGCCTGTTGGCGGCTCCCGCGGGTGCCGCTCTGCGGCTCACGGCCAACCCCTACCGGGGCATGGCGCTCTCCGCGCTGATCGCGCTGGGAGCGATGTGGGTGGGGCTCGCGCTCGCTTACTGGGTGCCGTCGCTCCCGCCCGGCAGCGCGGTAATCCTCACGGCGCTCGCCTTCTACGCCGTGGTGGCCGGAGGGAGCCGCCTGCGTGTGCGTCGCGGTGCCGGCGCGAGCAGGACCGCGGTTACCATCGAGCTATGACCGTCGGCGCCTCTACCGCAACCTGGGCCGACCGCGCGGAGGCGACGCTGGCGGCGGCGGGCCACAAGCGCGGGGGCGCGCGCCGCGCGGTGCTGGAGCTGCTGGAGCGCCAGACGTGCGCGCTGACGGCCGTCGAGATCGAGCGGGCGCTGGACGCCGAGCGGCGCCGAGTGAGCCGCGCGAGCGTGTACCGGATTCTCGAGGAGCTCGAGCACTTGCGGCTGGTGGCGCGCGTGGAGACCGGGCAGGCGATGGTCCGCTACGAGCGCGCGCACAACGACTCCGGGGGCGAATCGCACCACCACCATCTGGTGTGCGACAGCTGCGGCGTGGTGATGCCGTTCTCCGACGAGGGCCTGGAGCGCGCGATCGACGAGCTCAGCGAGCGCGTGCCGCTGGTGGTCTCCGAGCACGAGATCGTGCTGCACGGTGCTTGCCGCACCTGCGCCTCATAGCCTTACGGCCTCATCGCACGCCCGTGCGCTCCCGCTCACGCGCGCCGTTCACTGCGAGCTCCTGCTCCTCGGCCGGCAGCGCGCGCACGGAGGTCCCCTCGATGTTCACACGCGGCAGCACGCGGTCCAACCACGCGGGGATCCGCCAGGTGCGCTCGCCGACGATGTTGAGCACCGCGGGCAGCAACATACAGCGGACGATCAGGGCATCGAGGAACACGGCGCTGGCGAGGCTCAGGCCGAACTCCTTGATGACGCGGTCTTCGCCGAGCATGAAGGAGAGGAACACGCACACCATGATCGCCGCGGCGGCGGTGACCACGCGGCCGGTCAGCGCGAGGCCCTCGCCGACGGCGCGGCGGTTGCTGCGGGTGCGGGTCCACTGCTCGTGGATGCGGGAGACGAGGAACACCTCGTAGTCCATCGACAGCCCGAACACGATCGCGAACAGCATCACCGGGATGAACGACTCGATCGGGCCTGGGCTGACCCCCAGCAGCCCTGGGAACCAGCCCCACTGGAAGATGACCACGATCACGCCCAGCGAGGCGCCGATGCTGAGCAGGTTCATGAAGGCCGCCTGCAGCGGGATCACCAGCGAGCGGAACACCACCATCAACAGCAGCGCGGAGAGCAGCACCACGACGCCGATGAACAGCGGCAGCTTGTGGCCGAGCACGGTCGCGAAGTCCACCGCGCCGGCTGTGACGCCACCCACATAGGCGACCGCCCCGGTGCGCGCCGCGACCGGCGGGATCACGTGTTCGCGCAGATCGCGCACGAGCACGGTGGTGGCGTACGCCTGGGGGGAGGAGCTGGGGTAGGCCGAGAACGTCGCCACCTCGCCGGTGGGGTTCAGGCGCGGCGGGGTGACCGAGGCGACGCCGGGGGCGGTAACGAGCGCGCTCTGTATTTCGCGTAGGGCGGGCGCGTCGTCGCGGCGCGGCAGCCGCACGACGACCTGCAGCGGGCCGTTGAAGCCTTCGCCGAAGCCTTCCGCGAGCAAGTGGTAGGCGCGGTAGGTGGTGGTGTTCGTGGGATCGTTGCTGGCGTCGCTCGATCCCAGCCGCAGCGCGGTCGCCGGAGCGGCGATCACGAGCATCACGAGCGCGGCCGCGAGCGCGATCGTGCGGGGCCGGCGCTGCACGAACTCGCTCCAACGCAGCCACGCCCCGCCGCCTGTCGCCGGGTGCACGCCATCGCTCACATTTGCGAGGAGGCCATCGCCTCCGGCCTGGCCGTTGCCGGCCGCTGTCAAGCCGTCGCTTCGGGCCGCGCCGTTGCCGGTGGCGCCGCTGGCGCCGTTGCCCGCCGAGACGCCGTTGCTCGGAGCCGCGGCGCTCGCCACCTCGATGGCGGCGGCCTTGCGCGCGCGGCGGCGAGCCCTCCGGCTCGGCCTGGTCAGGCGGGGGCCCGCGAAGGTGAGCAGCGCGGGCAGCAGCGTGAGCGCGCTGAGCATCACCAGCAGCACGCCGATCGATGCCGAGATCGCGACGCCGTAGAGGAAGTCGACCCCCAGCAGCATCATCCCCAGCAGGGCGATCACGACGGTGGTGCCGGCGAACAGCACGGCGCGGCCGGCGGTGTCCATCGCCTGCACGACCGACTCCTGGACCCGCCCGTGGGTGGGGCCGGGGCCGGCGTAGGACTCGCGGAAGCGGGTGAGGATGAACAGCGAGTAGTCGATCCCCACGCCGAGACCGATCATCGCGGCGAGCTCGGAGGAGAAGTTGGGGGTGTCCACGACGTGGGTGAACAGCGCGATCACGCTGAGACCGGTGCCGAGGCCGAAGAGGGCGGTGACGATCGGCAGGCCCATCGCGAGCAGCGACCCGAAGGTGAGCAGCAGCACCACGATCGCCGCCATCAGCCCCACGGCGGTGGAGAGCCCGAAGCCCGGCTGCTGGGTGGCCTCGATCGCCTGCCCCCCGAGCTCCACCTGCAGACCCGGCCGCTGGGCGGCCCGCGCGACCTTGACGACGCGTTCGGCGGCGCTCGTGGGCAGCAGGTTGGCTTTTTTGTCGAACACCACCGTGGCGAACGCGATCCGGCGGTTGGCGGAGATCGCCTTGCCGGCCGCGGGCCCGGCGTAGGGGCTTACCACCTCGGAGACGTGCGGCAGCTTCGCGACCTCCGCGAAGGTCGCGCTCATGTGTGCGCGCACGGCCGGTTCGAGCACGGTGCCCGAGGCGACGCGGAAGACGATCTGGTCGCGGTCCCCCGCCTGTGCGGGGAAGCTCTGCTGCAGGAGGTCCGCGGCGCGCTGTGCGTCGGAGTTGGGCAGCGTGAAGTTGTTGGAGTATTCCGTCCCCGCTGACTGCGCGAGGGCGCCGACGGCGACGATCAGGGCGATCCAGCCGACGACTACGTAGCGGCGGTGGGTAGTGGACCAGCGGGCGAGCTTGAGCATCGGGACCTCGGGCGGTAGGGGGGAACCTGGGGCGGGGGCGCGGCGCGCATCATCCTGCCGGGCGGGGCTTCTGTAGAGAGTAGAGACTTCCCGGCGCGTGTCCGGCGCCTCGCATCGAGCGGTGGGTCAGTTCACGCTCGGGTCGAGCGGCATCCGCGCCATCAGGACGTAGGCGCCGCCCTTGCGGGCGAGGGCTTCGCTCCAGAGCTCGTCTGGGCTTTTAGTGAACACGTCGTCGGGCTGCGCGGGGAGGGCGATCCAGTCGCCCTGGTCGAGCTCTTCGTCGAGCTGCCCTTCGCCCCACCCGGCGTAGCCGGCGAACACGCGCCGGCGTGCGATCGCTTCGGAGAGCTCGTCGATGTCGGCCTCGGGCGCAGGGAAGCCGATCCGCCCGAGCACGAGCAGCCCGGCGGGGGAGGGGTCGAGGAACTCCGCGAGGAACACGATCGAGCTCGGCTGGACGGGCCCTCCGACGTACACGGTCTCGAGCTCGCCGACGGCCTCCTCGAGCTGGGGCACGGCCTCGCCGACCGTCACCGTGGAGGGGCGGTTGAGCACGACTCCCATCGCCCCCTCCTCGCTGTGAGCGCCGATCAGCACCACGGCGCGCCTAAAGTTGGGGTCCCGCAGCGATGGGGCGGCGAGGAGCAACTGGCCGCTGAGCGATTCCTCCATGTGCTTCAGGCTACCCCGGCGAGCGGTGTCGTGCGCTCCATTCGGCGGAATCTTTACCAGTTGCGCGTGGCGCTGCCCGAGCATCCGCTAGGGTGGCGAGGATGCCAAAGACACCGCGAGTCGGGGAGCAGGCGCTGGACTTCGAGCTGCCGGGCACCGAGGGTCCGTTCAAGCTTTCCGAGCACCGGGGAGAGCGGGTGGTACTGCTCTTCTACCCGGGGGACAACACGATGGTATGTACCAAACAGTTCTGCTCCTACCGCGACCGCGCGGACGACTTTGCGGCGCTCGATGCGACGGTGGTCGGGATCTCATCGCAGGATGTGGACTCCCACAAGGGTTTCATCGAGAAGAACGGGCTGACGGTGCCGCTGCTGGCGGATGTCGATAAGGCCGTCGGAAAGGCGTACAGCGCCAGCGGCAAGCGTGCCGTCATCATCATCGACGAGCAGGGCGTGGTCCGCCACCGCCACGATCACCTCCTGGGGCTTGACTACCAGTCGGTGGACGACCTCAAGGCGGCGTTGGGCGCGCTCCCGGCGTCATAGCCCGCCAGTTCAGCTGGTAGGCGTCCCGCTCGACATCTTCGGTGCCGAGCTCCCAATGATCACGAGCCGGCGTCATCAGTAGCCTGCGCTGACATGGACACGAGCACGATCGCGTCCCTTGCGACGGCCGGAGGCACGCTGGTGCTCGCGGTGGCCACGTTCTCCTCGACGCGCTCGGCGAACCGCGCGTCCCGCGTGACCGAGCAGGCGTTGAAAGTGGGGCTGCGCCCTGTGCTGTTCAACGCCCGTCCGCAGGATCCGCCGCAGAAGGTCGGGTATGGCGATGACCACTGGCTCGTGCTGCGCGACGGGCTCGCGGCGGTGCAGGAGTCCGCGGAGAACCTGTATCTCGCGATTCCGCTGCGCAACGTCGCCTCCGGGCTCGCGGTTCTGCACGGGTGGCGCCTTTCGACCGAGCGGGTGAGAGGGGATATTCCGCCGCCCGCGATCGACGATTTTCGCCGGCTCACGCGCGACCTCTATGTGCCCGCCGGCGACGTCAGCTTCTGGCAGGGAGCCATACGCGATACTGGCGACGCTCTGTACGAGCCGCTGCGGAATGCGATCACGGCTCGCAGCGAGATATTCGTCGACGTTCTCTACGGCGATCACGAGGGTGGGCAGCGCACGATCACCCGCTTCCACGTCACGCCACGCGCACATGTCGCCGACGAGGAGCCCTGGCTGTGGGTTTGTGCGACGGTGCGCCACTGGAACCTGGACCGCGACGATCCACGTTAGGATCGTCGGCCGAGCGCCTCGATCGCCTCCGCTGCCGCCGGCGCGCCGCCCGCTGCCGTATAGGCGCGACTCACGCGCTGCGCGCCGCCGCGGCAGCCGATCGCGGTCCTGACTGCGTCCAGGAGACGCTCGGGGGTGAGGCGTCGGGGTGGTAGGCGGACTCCCGCGCCGGCGACCTCCACGCGGCGCGCGGTCTCGAGCTGGTCGCGCCCGAAGGGCACGACGACGACTGGGACCTCGGCCGCGAGTGCCTTCTGGGTGATGCCCATGCCGCCGTGGCAGACCACGCAGGCGGCGCGCTCCAGAACCGCGCCGTGGGCGGCGAAGCGCACGACCCTGCTCCCGGGCGGCGCGTCGAATGCGTCGGGATCGTGTGCGGCGCTGGTGGCGAGTACCGACATCCCGGCCGGCGGCAGCGCCTCCAGCGCGACCCTGACCAGGCGTTTGTCGTGCTGGTGCTCGGTCGAGCAGGTGACGAGCACCAGCGGGTCGGGCATCTCGGCCAACCATGCGGGCGGCGCGTGGGAGGCGGGCGAGGCGGTGGGGTGGGTGGGGTGGGCGGGGTCCCAATTAATCGCGCCGACCAGGCGCACGTTCGCCGGCCAGTCGCTGCGTGGGTACTCGAAGCCCTCGGCGGTGAGCGCCAGCAGCAGGGGGGGACGCTCCAGCAGGTCGGTGAAACTCCCGAGACCGCGGAGGCCGTGTCGAGCGCGCAGCGCGTTCAGGCTAGGCATCACTGCCCGGTCGACGGTGGCGTTGAAGATGCGGCGCAGCAGCGCGTCGCGCGCCCGGCCGAGCGGACCGCCAGGGGGAGCCAGGCCCGGCCCGTAGGCCGGGGCGTCGCGGGAGGGCAGCATCAGCAGGAAGGGGGAGAACATCGCCCAGGGGCGCCCGGATGCCTCGGCCACCGTCGCGGCCCCCCAGCAGTTGACGTCGATCACGAGCACGTCCGGGTCGTGCTCCTCGATCGCGCGCGCGAGGTCGGGGGCCTCGTGCTCGGCACGCGCGGCGAACGTCGCCAGCGCGCGCCTGCCCTTCGCAGGCACCGAGCGCGCCTTGTAATCGTCGAGCTCGACCGCTTCGATGCGCTCGGAGATCGGCTCGGCGTCGATGCCGAGTGCTCGCACCAGCTCGACCTGCGAGGAGAGCGTGCGCAGCGTGAGCTCGTGGCCGCGCCGCTGCAGCTCCTGCACGATCGGCACGACCGGGTACAGATGCCCGCGCGCGGGGGAGGTGTAGGTGAGGACCTTCACCGCCGCTCCGCGAGCAGGCACTCGATCGCGTTGGTGAGGGTCGCGCGAACCTCGCCGCGCTCGAACCCGAGGTCGTGGGAGAGCAACCACCAGGTGTGCACGTCGCAGAGCGCGATCAGCGCAGCGCGGCAGCGCACGCGAGCCTGCTCGGGCATACGCTCCAGCTGCGGGCCGAATGCGTACTCGACCCAGTTGTAGTGAACCTGACGTGCCATTTGCGAGAGGCTGGCGAGCGCGGGGGTGCCGCTCTCGAGCCAGGCGCCGACGCGCAGCGAGCGCTCGCCCCAGGCCTCGTAGTGGTCGAGCACGTTGCCGACTGCGCCTTCGATGTCGCCCTGGGGGGCGCTCCAGCGCTGCTTGAACATCTCCGCGGCACTACTCGCCAGTGCCTGCATCAACAGCCCGTCCTTGGAGCCGAAGTGGCGCAGCAGCGTCTGCTTGGTGACATTCGCCTTCGCCGCGATCGCCTCGAGCGACGCCTTCTCCCAGCGACCCTGGGTGAACTCCTCCATCGCTGCGTCCAGCAGCGCGTCTCGGGTGCGCTGCTGCGCCTGCGCTCGCGCCACCTGTTTGTACGGGCGTTTGTCGATGTCGGCCATAAACCTAAAGGGTGTCTCCCCGATCGGCCAGCTGAGTGGCGGGCGTCAACGCATCAGTCCTGTAGCGCCAGGGCGGCCGGCACACAGGCGGCGAGGTAGCCGGGGATCGCAAGGATCGCAAGCGCGGTGGCCGTCACCAGGGCGAGGCTCTCGAGACCCGCCAGCGCCGTGACGGAGTAGACGACGGGGAAGCCGATCGCGTCGGCGAGCGCGCGATCGGCCAGCTGCTGCCCGTAGAGGCCGAAGACCGCCCCGGTCAAGCACCCGACGCCCACCAGCAGCAGGCTCTCGAGCAGGATCGTGCGCCATAGCTTGGCGCGGGGGAGCCCCTCGAGCTTGAGCTTGGCCAGGCGCGGGCGGCGCTGCCATACCAGGGCGCCCATCGCCGCCGCCATCGCGAGCACCGCGGCGATCGGGATCAGCGTGGCGATCTGGGTGAGGCGCGCGAGCGCCTGGCGGCTGAGCGCGCTCTGCCGGCCCGCGTGCTGCCGAGCCGTTTCGACCGTCAGCCCTGAGATGGTGCTCCCGCCCACTCCTCCACCTACCCCTCGGCCTCCTCCTCCACCTACCCCTCGGCCTTCTCCTCCACTCACCCCTCCGCCCGCGCCTGCGCCGATCCCCCGGCCATCTCCAAGCGCCTGTTCGATCTCGCGGACGCCCTGGGCGGGTGCGACGCCGGGGTCCAGCAGGATGGAGTAGGCGCTCGCGTCGCCGCTGCCCCACGCGCGCGCGTAGTCGGAGGCGTTCATGACGATCGCGCCGGGCGCCCAACTGAGGTTGGTGGACAGCGCCGCGAGGCGGAACGTCTGCGGGTCGGGGGTCGGCAGCGTGAACGCCTGGCCGATGCGCAGGTGGTGTTCGGAGGCGATCGCCTGCGAGAGGACCAACCAGCCGCCCGCGCGCACCCGGGCGGTCGCCTGGCGCAGGTTGCCCCGCACGAGCTGGTCAGCGGGCAACAGCGGTTCGGCCTGGCGCGCAGGGGCGATGACCAGCACGCGGCGCTCACCGTAGTCCAGCAGTCCGGAGCGGTAGAGGCGCACCGCGCGCACGCCCGGCAGGCGTGCGAGCTGCGCCTGCTGCGTCGGTTTGAACGGCTCCGTCTGCAGGAGGTTGTAGGAGCCCGCCGGGGCGACCCACACAGCGGTGGACGCGCTCATGTCGCGCGCCGCGTTTTCGAGGCCCGCGAGCAGGTCGTGGTGTGCGCCCTGGATCGCGACGCTGCCGAAGACCGCGACGGCGCCGGTCGCCGCGATTGCGAGCGCTCGCGCGCGCGCCGCGCTCAGCTCCATCACGGCGACGTGTGGGGTGGCGCTCGTAAGCGTGCGGGCGAGCTGCCTGACGAGCGCAAGCGTCGCGCTGAGCGCAAGCGGCAGCTCCAGCAGGAGGGCGCCCACCAGCAGGACCATCCCGGGGATCGCGGCGTCCGGAGCGGCGAGCAGGATCGCGGTGGCGCCACCGAGGCAAGCCAGGCCGGCGAGGGCTTGGGCGGGCGGACTCCCAAGCAAAGCGGCGCCGGTGCGTTCCCGTGGGCCGATCGCAGCGAGCGGATCGCGAGCGAGGATGTCGCGCAGGGGGCTGAGCACCGCCACGATCGCGGCGAGCATCCCCCCGCCCGTGGCGAGCGCGACGCTCTGCCAGCTCACGACGCGCTCCGAGCCAAACGCGAAGGCCAGCGAGAGGAATGCAGGGTTGGAGTGCAGGAGGTGGATCGAGAGCTCCTCGCCCAACGCCAGCCCGAGCGCACATGCGGCCAGACCCAACAGGAGCGCGTCGAGCAGCAGCACCGCGATCACGGTCCGCGGGGAGTACCCGTCGCGGCGCAGGTCGGCGATCAGCCGCCGGCGCTGGGGGACGGTGAGCAGCATCGCGTTGAACGCGAACAGGAACCCGACCAAGGCGCTAATCGCGGCGAACAGTGCGGTCGACTGGTTGCTCGCCGCGGCGGCCTTCGTGAACAGTTCCTCGTCGTAGCCGATCGCCTCGACATTCAAGCGACCGATCGAAGATCGGCCAGCGGCGAGTCGCTTCAGGGCGGCTCGCACCCTGGCCTGCGAGCCGGCGGCCGGCTGCACGAGGATGCGGCTCACGCGAGCGCCGAGACCGACCATTTCCTGCGCGAAGGACAGCGGCACGAGCGCGACCGGGCTGCCGATGAGCGGCCCGATCTGCCGTTCATGAAGCTGAGCGTAGAGCGGGGCCGTGGCCGTGTGGCCGGCGAGCTGGAAGGTGACTTTCTGGCCGAAGCGCTGCACACCGATGGCTTGTGCGAGCGGGGCGGGCAGCACGACCGCGCCGAACCCCCCAAATGGCGTCAGTTCCGCGTTGCGCACGAGCGCCCCGCCGAGCTCGGAGAGGCTCGCGTCGGCGCCGAGCAGCTCGACCGACTCACTACCCCGGGGCCCGATCGCGTTGGCGCTGGCTTCCAGCAGCGGCGCCGCCACGCGCACCCCGGGAATCCGACGCGCCTGCCCCAACATGCTTTCTGGGAAGCCGTGCGGGTCGCGCGCCAGCAGCTGCAGCGTCGCGTGGCCGGCGATTCCGCGCGAGAGCTCCCCGACGGAGCTCTGCAGACTCGAGCTCGACACCTGCGAGGCGAACAGCAGCGCGACCCCGGCGGCGATTCCGATGACCGCCAGGCACTCCTGCACCAGGCGCGCACGCAGGCGCACCCGGTAGAGGCGCAGGATGTTCGATGCTTTCACACAGACACCCGCTCGATCGCGCGGTCAGAGAGCCGGCCGTCGCGCAACGTGAGCACACGGTCGGCAAAGTCGGCGGCCATCGGGTCGTGGCTGACGAGCAGAATCGCGACCCCCCGTTCGCGGCACAGCCCGCGCAGGAGCTCGAGCACTTCGCGCCCGCGCTGGGTGTCAAGGCTGCCCGTCGGCTCGTCCGCGAGCAGCAGGCGCGGCTTGGTGGAGAGCGCCCTGGCGATCATCACGCGCTGGCGCTCGCCCATCGAGAGCGTCTCGGCGCGATGCTGCAGGCGCCCACCCAGCCCGAGGCGTTCGAGCAGGGGCGCGATCTCGCGCTGCGCATCGCGCCAGCGCATCGCCTCCAACAGCTTCAGTACCGCGTTGTCGATCGCGGACACGCCCGGCAGCAGGTCGAAGTTCTGGCGGATGAAGCCCAGTTCGGAGAGCCTGAAGTGCGAGGCTTCGCGCTCTGAGAGGGAGGACACGTCGCGCTCACCGATCAGGACCGTGCCGGCTGTGGGTTTGAGCAGCGTCGCGACCATCAGCAGCAGCGTCGTCTTGCCCGATCCGGAGGGCCCGTACAGGGCGACCATCTCTCCGGCTGCGACCTTCAGGGATACGCCGTCCACCGCTCGCACGGGCTCCCCGCCGACGGCGGGGTAGTGCTTCACAAGCTCGCGCAGCTCCAGCACCGGATCTCCTGGTCCTCGCTCCGGCCGCGACTCAATCCGAGAGCGTGCCGCTCATCTGCACGGTGATGGCGTCGTTGGACTGGTTGATCGTGCCGCTGAAACGCAGTCCCGATCCGTGGATGTGGGTGTAGCTCCCACTCCCGCCGGTGATTGTCAGCGTCCCGGAGAAGTTGGCTGTGCCCCCGCTCCGCCGGTAGGTGGCCGTTGCGTTACCGGAGATCGAGCCCCCGCTGCGCATCTTCATGTAACCTAGAGTAACACGAACTCACAGGCAAAGTCAACTAAACTGGTAGCACAATCAATGACTCAGGCCAACGAGTCCTACGGCGAGGCGGCGGCCTCCTCGCGCCCCCCCGGGCGCTCCTCGACGGCACGCTGGGCGTGGAGCTCGATCAGCTCGAGCTGCATTGAGCGGGGCGGCTCCTCGGGGCCCGGATGCAATCGCCGCCAGCCGCCATCGCCGTCGAGCTCCCAGGCGTTCTGGTTGTCGTGGAAGGCGCGCTCGAGGACGTCGAGCAGCTCGGCCTTGAGCTCGGGTGCCTCGATCGGGACGGCCATCTCGACGCGGTGGTCGAGGTTGCGCGGCATCAGGTCGGCGGAGGCGATGTAGACGGTGTCGCGGCCCTCCCGCTGGAAGGCGTAGACGCGGGAGTGCTCCAGCAGCCGCCCGACGACGGAGACGACGCGAATATTCTCGGAGATCCCCGGAAGGCCGGGTCGCAGGCAGCAGATGCCGCGGACGTTCAGATCGACGCGCACCCCCGCACGGGAGGCGGCGTAGAGCGCGCGAATGCAGCGTCCGTCGACGAGCGCGTTCATCTTCATGAGGATCCGCGCGGGGTGCTCGGGGGAGTGCGCGGCGACGGTGCGCTCGATCTCGGCCAGCAGCCCGTCGCGCAGCTGCGCGGGGGCGATCAGGACCTTGCGGTAGTGCAGCGGGCGGCCGAAGCCGGTGAGGTAGTTGAACATGTCCGCCACGTCGGCTCCGATCTGCTCGTCGGTCGTGAACAGCCCGAAGTCGGTGTACAGGCGGGCGGTGGTCGAGTGGTAGTTGCCGGTGCCGATGTGTACGTAGTTGCGCACCCCCTCACCCTCGCGGCGCACGACTAGCACGCACTTGACGTGCGTCTTCAAAGCGGGCTGGCCGTAGACGACGTGCACCCCAGCCTCCTCCAGCGCCTTGGCCCAGTGGATGTTCATGCGCTCGTCGAAGCGCGCCTTGAGCTCCACGAGCGCGACGGCCTGCTTGCCGCTCTCGGTGGCGTCGATCAGCGCGGGAACGAGCGGGGAGTCATCGGAGGTGCGGTACACGGTCTGCTTGATCGCGAGCACGTTGGGGTCGGCGACGGCCTGCTCGACGAAGCGCTCGACGGAAGTGGTGAAGGAGTCGTAGGGGTGGTGCACGAGCACGTCCCCGTCGCGCATCGCGCCGAGCACGTCGGGCCGCTCGCCCTCGTGGCGCAGCAGCCGGGGGTGGGTGATCGGGCTCATCGGGGGGTAGCGCAGCTCGGGCAGGCCGGGGAGGCGGACGAGCTGCCAGAGGGCGCCCATGTCGAGCAGTCCCGCGACGGGGTAGAGCTCCTCCTCGGCCATGCCCAGCAGGCTGAGCAGCTCGGCGCGCAGGGGCTGCGAGCAGTGGGCGCCGAGCTCGACGCGCACGACCTCGCCGAAGCGGCGGCGGCGCAGCTCGTCCTCGACGGCCTGCAGCAGGTCGGCGGCGTCGTCGGAGACCTCCAGGTCGGCGTCGCGGGTGACGCGGAAGACGGAGGAGTCCACGATCTCCATGCCGGGGAAGAGCGCGTCGAGGTGGTGGGCGATCACCTCCTCCAGGGGCACCAGCGTGACGCCCTCCGCGGCGGGCGCTCCGGGCGCGCGGAGCGCGATGAAGCGCGGCAGGATCTCGGTCGGGACCTTCACACGGGCGAACACCGTCTGGTCGTTGACGGGGTCGCGCACGAGCACCCCCAGGGAGAGAGAGAGGTTGGAGATGTATGGAAAGGGCCGTCCGGGGGCGACCGCGAGCGGGGTGAGCGCGGGGAAGATGACCTGCTGGAAGTGGTTGGCCAGGTAGGCGCGCTGGGGCTCGTCGAGCTCCTCGAAGCCGACCACGCGGATGCCGTGGCGGGCCAGCGCGGGGCGCAGCCGCTGCTCGAAGCAGGCGCTGAGGCGCCCGGAGAGCTCGAGCACCCGCTCGCGGATGCCCCCGATCGTCGCGGAGGGGGTCGAGCCGTCCTGCGAGGGGTTCTCCACGCCCGCCTCGATCTGGTCGTGCAGGCCGGCGACGCGCACCATGTAGTACTCGTCAAGGTTGGTCGTGTAGATCGCGCAGAACTTCGCGCGCTCCAGCAACGGGATCGCCTCGTCCTCGGCGAGTTGCAGCACGCGCTCGTTGAAGTCGAGCCAGGAGAGCTCGCGGTTGATGTAGAGCGAGGTGTCGTGCAGGCCCACCACCGGCTGCGCCGGCGTACCGATCGAAGATTGGCCAGGCGATCGGTGGACGCCGCCCTCCGCTTGCGTAGGTGCGCTGCTCATGACGTACCTCAACGCTACACCCTCGACATCGCGGTAGTGTGAAGTGCGAGGGAGATGGCTCGCCAGCTCTGGACGCTACGTCACGCGGACGCGGAGCCGCACGGAACCCGCCAGGACTCCGAGCGGCGCTTGACGCAGCGAGGCGAGCGCCAGGCGCGGCTGGCGGGCGTGGCGATCGCACGGATGGGGGTTGAGTTCGAGGCGCTGCTGAGCAGCCCCAAGGAGCGGGCCCTGCGTACCGCGACGGTGGCGGCGCAAACGTGGAGAGAGGAGCAACGCAACCGGCTGGAGGTCCACCCGCCGCTCGCGGGGGGCTTCGAGGCGCAGCAGGCGCTGGCGGCGCTGGCCGGCCTGTCGGCTGACAGCCGGCTGCTGGTGGTCGGCCACGAGCCGGACCTCTCGACGGTGGTGGCGCAGCTGACGGGGGCGCGCATCGACCTGAAGAAGGGCGGGTTGGCGGTGGTGCGAGTCGACGGCACCGGCGGCGAGCTGCTGGCGCTGCTGCGCCCGAGCGATCTGGCGCTGATCGCGGCGGACTGAAGCGGCCGCACACGATAGGGTCCTCGCGTGACCAGCGGACGCACGGCGCTCATCACCGGGATCACCGGCCAGGACGGCTCCTATCTCGCCGAGCTGCTGCTCGAGAAGGGGTACGAGGTGCACGGCATGGTGCGCCGCTCCTCGACGGAGCGCTTCGAGCGGATCGAGCACCTGCGCGACAGGGTCACCCTGCACCAGGGCGACCTGCTCGACCAGCGCTCGCTGGTGGACGCGTTGCGCGCGGCGAAACCCCAGGAGATCTACAACCTGGCAGCGATGTCCTTCGTGGCGGTCTCGTGGATCCAGCCGACGCTCACCGCGGAGTTCACGGGAGTGGGGGTGACCCGCATCCTGGAGGCGATGCGCGAAGTATGCCCGGAGGCGCGCTTCTACCAGGCCTCCTCCAGCGAGATGTTCGGCAAGGTGCGCGAGGTCCCCCAGACCGAGCAGACCCCCTTCTACCCGCGCTCGCCGTACGGGGTGGCGAAGGCGTACGGGCACTTCATCACGGTCAACTACCGGGAGTCCTACGGCCTGCACGCGACCAGCGGCGTACTTTTTAATCATGAGAGTCCCCGCCGCGGGCTGGAGTTCGTGACCCGCAAGATCACGTGGCACGCGGCGGCGATCAAGCTCGGGCTGGTGGAGAAGCTGCAGCTCGGCAACCTCGACGCCGAACGCGACTGGGGCTACGCGAAGGACTACGTGGAGGCGATGTGGCTGATGCTCCAGCGCGAGCAGCCCGAGGACTACGTGATCGCCACCGGGAAAGCCCACTCGGTGCGCGAATGCCTGGAGATCGCCTTCGACCAGGCTGGGCTCGAGATCGACGGGCGGGTGGCGCTCAACGAGTCGCTGATGCGCCCCGCGGAGGTGGACCACCTGATCGGCGACCCCGCGAAGGCCCGCCGGGACCTCGGGTGGGAGCCGCAGACGAGCTTCGAGCAGCTGATCCGGCTGATGGTCGACGCGGACCACAGGCTGCTGAGTGGCTGACGCTCCGCGCAGGGCGCTCGTGACGGGGCTGACGGGCCAGGACGGCTCGTTCCTGGCGGAGCTGCTGCTGGCGGAGGGGTACGAGGTGACGGGAGTAGTGCGCGGGGGGCCGCGCGCCTCGCTGGGCGCGGCCGAGCATCTGCGCGGGCGGGTGCGGGCGGTGGCGGGCAACCTGCTCGACCAAGGCAGCCTGCGAGCGGCTGTGGAGGAGGTGCGCCCGCACGAGCTCTACCATCTGGCCGCGCCCTCGTTCGTGCCGGCCTCGTGGGAGGACCCCGCGGAGGCGCTCGCAGCGATCGCGGGTGCGACGGCCTCGCTGCTGCAGGCGGTGCGCGACATCGACCCCGCGATCCGCGTGTTCGTCGCGGCTTCGGGCGCGATGTTCGGCGCGGCGGGGGTGAGCCCCCAGCGCGAGGAGACGCCCTGCCGTCCCGATACCCCATACGCGATCGCGAAGCTGGCCGTGCACCAGCTGGTGGGGGCGATGCGCGCCCACGACGGCCTGTACGCGTGCTCGGGGATCCTCTACAACCACGAGTCCGAGCGCCGCCCGGAGCGGTTCGTGACGCGCAAGATCACGCGCGCGGCGGCGGCGGTGGAGCTGGGCCTGGAGAGCGAGGTCGTGCTCGGGGACCTCGATGCCGTGCGCGACTGGTCGTTCGCGGGGGACGTCATGCGGGGTGCGTGGCTGATGCTCCAGCAGCAGGAGCCGCAGGACTTCATCCTGGCAAGCGGCGAGCCCCACACGGTGAGGGATCTGGTAAGGGCGGCGTTTGCGTGCGTGGGCAGGGACGCCGAGCGCTACGTGCGGGTGGCGCCCGAGCTGGTACGCGCCCCGGAGCCGACCCCCCTGGTGGGCGATCCGAGCAGGGCGCGGGAGCGCCTGGGGTGGCAGGCGAGCATGAGCTTCGAGCAGTTGGTGGAGCGGATGGTGCGGGCGGATTTGGATTGAGGGTGGTATCAGAAACATTCTTTCGGAGCTCCAGACGGGATTTAGATAGTAGGAACCACAGCCTTTCCTTGTGTGCCCGCCGAGTCATGCATGAGGTCTTGAACCTGGCCCAATCAAGGTGCGCTTGGTGGTTGCTAGGAGCGCCCACTGGTGGAACACTGGGCTAGCACAGGCGTCTGGCGTTTGCAAGCGGGGCGTCCTTGTGTTGGCCATCAGTCAAAGGAAAGGGGCAGTACGAAATGAAGCGTCCAAGGATCGCGGGACTCTGTCTCGTGTCCATGTTCATGATGGGTATGGCTCTGACGGGGAGCGCCTCTGCGGCACCGTTATGGGCCCTGTGTAGAGAAGGCCCGGGTCTCACCAAATATTCAACTAAGGGGTGCACTAAAGCCGAATCAACCGGTAAATGGCAGGAGGTTGGAGTCCAGGAAGGGACAACGGTCAAAGGCACAGATTTTACTTTGACGCTCGAGGACGAAAAAACACCTCTAGGAAAAACAGTGGTCCGGTGTGATTCGGGTGGCGAACTGGAAGGAGAAGTCTCCTCCGGAGGCAAAGCCATCATAAAGAAGTCTACAGTAAAAAATGCCTCTACGAACTGTAAAGGAATAGAAGGGGCCTGTGAATCAAATAAAATAGAATCGGTAGAAGGAGTCGATCTGCCGTGGCGGACTGAATTGTATGAAACTGAAGGTAGCTTCCAGGATAGCGAGCTGGCCGACGGCAATGGGGAACCAGGGTGGTCGGTTAAATGTAACACTATCCTTGGCCCAAAAACCGATACATGTACGTACGAATCAGGTAAAACAGAAGTATTGAGCGTGAGACCCGTGATCTCAGATGTGCTAGGTGTTCCAGTTTTCTTAGTAGAAATCACGCGCTTAAGAAGAGGGAGAGGGAAGTGCACGGAAGGCGGAACGGGAGCAGGTACAGAAGAAGGCCAGGGTGACTTCAGTGCTTCAAATGGAGAAGGGCTTTCGGTATTGCCGTTCTGAGCATCTGAGTCGCGAGCGTTTGGGTAGGGTCCGATACCCGGGCCCTACCCCGCTGAGAGGCTAGACCAGCGCCTCGACCTTGTCCGGCTCGGCCTCGACGGCGCCGTCCGGTGCGGAGGCTGCTGCCTCGGGTTGCCGCGGGCTTGGGGCGGCGTGGCGCGGCTTGCGCTCCACAGGGGCGGTGGCTCCCTCGGCCGGCTCGGGCGCTCCGTCGGCCGGTTCGGCGGCGAAGCGGTAGCCGATGCCGAAGTGGGTGTGGATGTAGCGCCAGTCGGGCGAGGCCTTCTCGAGCTTCTGGCGGAGCTTGCGCACGAACACGTCGACCGAGCGGTCGCCGCGGACCATCGCGTAGCCCCACAGGCGGGAGTAGATGTCCTCGCGCTCCAAGACGCGGCCCTCGGCGGTGGCGAGCAGCTCGATCAGCTCGAACTCGCGGCGGGTGAGGTCGATCGAGCGGCCCTGCACGAACGCCTGGAAGCGGTCGGAGCGGATTTCGACCTCACCGGCGCTGACAGGCTTGAGCTCGGTCCGCCCGGTGGAGCGCCGGCGGCGGCGCACGACGCCTTGGACGCGGGCGATGACCTCCTCGGGGTGGCAGGGCTTGGTGATCCAGTCGTCGGCGCCGAGGCGCAGCCCGCGCACGCGCTGGGCGACGGTGGAGGGGCCGGTACAGACGACGATCCCGAGCTCAGGCAGCGCGCCGCAGAGGCGCTCCAGCCACGCCCAGGCTTGGGGGCCGAGGATCGCGAGGTCGACGACGAGCGCGGAGAGTCGCATCGAGGCGATCGCGTCGGTGGGCACGGGGCTGGCGAGCACGCGGTGCTCCCAGCCGAGGCGGTCGAGTCTCTTGGAGAGAACCTGGATGAAGCCGCTGTCGCGGTCGAGAACGGCGATCCGCAGTTGGGTGCCAGTTGCGGAAGCGCTGCGTGCGTCCTGCACGGCCCCCTGCGCGGCGTGAGTACTTTCCCTCATCGCGGGCCTCAGTGTATGCAAACCGCGGGTCACGATGCCGCGTGGCAGGCAATTGTCACAGGATGTTCACAGAACGGCCGGTAGTTGCGGCGATCCGGTCAGACCGCTCCACTGGTGGGGCCTTCGGCGGAGCCCAGCGGGTGCGAGGAGTCGGAGAACTCGCGGAATAAGCCGGTGACAACGAACGCGACCTGCTCACCGACGTCGACGGCGTTGTCGCCGACGCGCTCCAGAGCACGGGCGACCAAGATCATGTGCATCGCCCATTCGCGGGTGTCGGAGTCGTCGCCGACGTCGAGCGCCATGCGGAAGATGTCGCGGTTGAGGCGGTTGATGGCGCGGTCCTGGCGGACGAGGTCCTCGGCGAGGCCGACGTCGCGGGCGGCGAAGGCGGCCTTGCACTGGGTGACCTCCGAGCGGGCGAGGGCCCCCATCTTCAAGAGGGCCTCCAGCAAAGGGCGGCGCACGGGCGGCTCGTGGCCGGAGAGGGGGATCAGCTTGGCGATGTTGACGCACTGGTCGCCCATGCGCTCGATGTTCTTCATCACGTGTAAGAGGGCGGCGACGACGCGCAGGTCCCCGGCGACGGGAGACTGCAGGGCGAGCAGCGAGAGGATGCCCTGGTGGATCTCCAGATAGCGCCCGTCGACGCGGTCGTCGTCGGCGATCACCATCGCCGCGAGCTCCACGTCCTGGTGCTCGAGCGCCTCGAGCACGCGGTCGAGCTGCTCGACGACGAGGTCGAGGCCGCCGAGGGCGCGGGACTCGAGCTCGCGCAGCTGCTGCTGGAAGTGCTGGCGGGGGGTGGTCGTGGCGAGCGCGCCGGCCGCGGCGGCGCCCCCGCCACGGGGGTCCCGTGCGCCGGCGGCCCCACCGCGGCGGGGCCGCGGTGCGCGGGGAGCGGGATCAGCCGAACTTTCCGGTGACATATTCCTCGGTCCGGGGGTCGGTGGGGTTGGTGAAGATCTCGTTGGTGGGCCCGACCTCGACGAGCTCGCCGGCGAGCATGAACGCGGTACGGTCGGCGACGCGGGCGGCCTGCTGCATGTTGTGGGTGACGATCACGATCGTGATGCGCCGCTTGAGCTGCGCGATCAGCTCCTCGATCTTCAGGGTGGCGATCGGGTCCAAGGCGGAGCAGGGCTCGTCCATCAGCAGCACCTCGGGGTCGACGGCGAGCGAGCGGGCGATGCAGAGGCGCTGCTGCTGGCCGCCGGAGAGCCCGACGCCGGGGGTGGAGAGCCGGTCGGCGACCTCCTCCCAGAGACCGGCCCCGCGCAGCGCGGTCTCGACGCGGTGGTGCAGCTCGCCGCGGCCTTTGGAGGTGAGCCGCAGGCCGGCGGCGACGTTGTCGAAGATCGACATCGTGGGGAAGGGGTTGGGCTTCTGGAAGACCATCCCGACGGCGCGGCGCACGGCGATCACGTCGACGGAGGGGTCGTAGACGTCGAGGGAGTCGAGCAGCACGCGGCCCTCGGCGCGGGCGCCGGGGATCTCCTCGTGCATACGGTTGATGCAGCGGACCATCGTGGACTTGCCGCAGCCGGAGGGGCCGATGATCGCGGTGACTTGGTTGGGGGGAAAGCGCAGGTCGATGCCCCGCACCTGCTCGGAGGTGTCGTAGAAGGCGCGCAGCTCCTCGAGTCGGATCTCGGGCGCGACCTTGACCGCCGATACCCCGCCCGCCGATACCCCGCCCGCCCGCCCGGACTCGCCAGCGGGCGTCGCGGCGGAGGGGCCGGACGGGGGAGGGGGTCGACGAGCGGGCTCGAGCATCGGCTCAGGCGGCTCGCCCGCGGCACGGGGGGAGGGTGCGTCGGGGCTCATGCAAGGCGGCTCCTTCGGGCGACGAGACGGGCGAGAAGGTTGAGTATGAGGATCATCGTGACGAGAGTCAAAGCGGCTCCCCAAGCACGGTTTACCACCTGCGTGGTCGGGGAGGTGACGTCGTTGTAGATCTGGTAGGGCAGCGAGTTCATGAACCCACCGAGGTCGAAGGAGGTCTTGTTGGTGTGCCCGGCGGTGAACAGCAGCGGGGCGGTCTCCCCGGCGGCGCGCGCGACGGCGAGCAGCACGCCGGTGAGCATCCCGGTGAGCGCTGTCGGAAGCACGATCCTGAAGATCACCTTCCAGCGCGGGGCCCCGAGCGCGAGCGCGGACTCGCGCAGGGCGCCGGGCACGAGCAGCAGGATCACCTCGGCGGAGCGGATCACGACGGGGAGCATCAGCAGCGAGAGCGCCAGCGAGCCCTTGTAGCCGGCGTAGGTGGAGCCGGTGCCGATGACGAGCACGATGTAGATGAACAGCCCGAAGACGATCGAGGGCACCCCGGTGAGGACGTCGACGAAGAAGCGCACGGTGTGGGCGAACCAGGAGGAGCGGCCGTACTCGACCAGCCACAGCGCGACGCCGATGCCGATCGGGATGGCGATCGCGGAGGCGAGCGCGACAATCTCGAGCGTCCCGATGATCGCGCTCTTGATTCCGCCGATCGAGGAGCCACCGAAGAAGGTCGAGCCGGTGGGGTCGGTGGTGAAGAAGCTCCAGCTCCACGCGCCGAGGCCCTTGAGGAGCAGGTAGTAGACGATTAACACGAGCGGCACCAGCGCGACCAGCGTGGCGCCGAGCAGCAGGCCGCGGGCGACGCTGTCGGTGCGCCGCCGCCGGGGGGAGACCGCAAAGCGCGCGAGGCGGTCCGCACTCATGCGCCCGCCGCCACGGCGGCCCCGAGGTCGCCGGGACCCTCGCCGGGTACGGTGCGCGTCTTGGTGCCGCGCGCGGCGCGCAGCACGAGCAGCCGGGCGAGCGCGTTGACGAGCAGGGTGAGCATGAACAGCACGAGCGCGGCGGCGAACAGCGCGGAGCGGTGCAGGCCGGTGGCCTCGCCGAATTCGTTGGCGATCACCGCGGCGAGCGTGTAGCCCTGGCCGAAGAGGTGGTGGACGAGTTGGGGGGCGTCGCCGATCACGATCGTGACCGCGATCGCCTCGCCGATCGCGCGGCCGAGGCCGAGCATCGCCCCCCCGACGATCCCGGAGCGGCAGTAGGGGATCACGGCGATGCGGACCATCTCCCAACGGGTGGCGCCGAGGCCGAGCGCGGCCTCCTTGTGGTCGGAGGGCACGGTGCTCATCACCTCGCGGGAGATCGCGGAGACGATCGGGAGGATCATGATCGCGAGGATCAGCCCGGCGACGAAGCAGTTGGGGATCGTGACGAGGCCCCCGCCGATGAACGGGATGAAGGAGAAGTGGCTGGCGAGGAATTCCTCCGCGGGCTCGAGCTTGGGGGCGAGGAAGAAGATGCCCCACAGCCCGTACACGACGGAGGGCACGGCCGCGAGCAGCTCGACGAGCACGGTCAGGGGGGCCAGG
The DNA here is from genome assembly GCA_963715925.1 of uncultured Solirubrobacterales bacterium. GTDB lineage: Bacteria > Actinomycetota > Thermoleophilia > Solirubrobacterales > Solirubrobacteraceae > Palsa-744. The sequence continues at coordinate 2,416,357 of OY970282.1, forward strand.
AGGCGCTTGGGGCAGAGCTCCGTCAGGTAGAGGGCGGTGGCGACCGCGATCGGCACCCCCATCAGCAGGGCGAGGCCCGAGGTGATGAGCGTCCCGACGAGCAGCGGCAGCGCGCCGTAGCGTTCGGCGGAGGGGTTCCATTCGTTGTGGAAAACGAAGCCGAAGACCCCGGAGGAGGCGAACGCGGGGCGCGCTTCGCCGAAGAGGCGCACGAAGAAGTAGACGATCAGGACGAGGATCAGTGCGGCGAGCGTGGTGAGCCCGTACCGCAGGGCGCGATCGGGGAGGCGCGCAAGCGGCGACCGCTCGAGTGAGGAGCGGCCGCCACTTGGGATCGATGCTGCCTCCAAAGCGCCTTTCAGGTTGACAGAAAAAGAGGGGCTCGGCTCACCGGCCTTCGGCCGGCTGCGCCACCCTTTCCTGAGAAAGAGGGGCCCGGCTCACCGGCCTGCGGCCGGCTGCGCCACCCTCTAGGTCAGCGGCGAGCCTTCGCACGTAAGGCTCGCGACCGCCGCCTTCGACTTGGCGAGGATCGCGGCCGGCAGCGCGGCGTAGTCGGCCTTGGCGAGGATCGCCTGCCCTTCGCCGAGACCGTAGTTGAGGAACTTCGCGACGCCTTCCGCGGCGGACTTGCCACCGGGGACGCCCGCCTTGCAGAGGTCTTTGTAGACCACGACGAACGTCTGCGAGGTGATCGGGTAGGCGCTCGGGGCGGAGGGGTTTTTGATCGCGAAGCCGAGGTTGGCCGGCAGCTTGACGCCTTCCGCGGCGGCGCTCGTGGAGGCGAGCGTGGGCGCCACGTAGTTGCCCGCCTTGTTCTTCACGTCGGCGTAGGTGAAGTTGTGCTGCAGCGCGTAGGCCTGCTCGACGTAGCCGACGGCGCCCGTGGTCTGCTGGACCGCGCCGGCGACGCCGGCGTTGCCCTTCGCGCCGGTGCCGACCGGCCAGGGGACGATCTTGCCGGAGCCGACCTTGCTGGCCCATTCGGGGTCCACGGCGGCGAGAAAGCCGGTGAAGCCGGCGGAGGTGCCCGAGGAGTCCGAGCGGTGGATCACCGTGATCGGGGTGCTCGGCAGCGTGACGCCGGGGTTGAGCGCCTTGATCGCGGGGTCGTTCCAGGTCTTGACGGTGCCGAGGTAGATGGCGGCGATCGTGGGGCCGTCGAGCTTCAGGCCGGCCTTCACGCCGGGGAGGTTGTAGGAGACGGTGATCGCCCCCAGGAACATCGGGATCTGAACCGGTTCGCCGATCTTCGCCAGCGCCGATTCTTCGGCCCCCTTCAGCGGCGGGTCGGAGGCGCCGAAGTCGACGGTCTTGCCTTCCAGCGCGGTGATGCCGGCGCCGGAGCCGACGGCCTGGTAGTTGACGGTGAGGCCGAGACCGGAGGCCGGCGAACCCCACTGTTCGTAGACGGGCGCCGCGAAGGTGGAGCCGGCGCCGGAGATCGTGGCGGAGCTGCTCTTGGAGGCGCTCGCGGTGGACGAGCTCGTCGTGCCCGAGTTGGAGCTGCCGCAGGCGGCGACGGCGAGCGAGAGTACAGCGACGCCCAGGGCCGCCGCGGCTGTCTTTTGCAAGTTGATCACTGCTGAGTCTCCCTCTGGCTTGGGGTTATGGATCGGGGTAGGGGGGAGTGAGACGCAAGGCGGTCCCTGCCCGTGTGATGCCAGGACTACTCTCCTAGTCCACGACGGCGTGCGTGTGAAAATTTCGTGAAGGCTGTGGTTGGAAGCGGTAGCCGAAGCCAGGGTGGGTGTGGATGAAGCGGCGGTCGGGCATCGCGGCTTCGAGCTTGGTGCGCAGCTTCGAGACGTACACGTCGACGGAGCGGTCCCCGGCGCGCAGCTCCCCGCCCCACACGGCGTCGTAGAGCTCCTCGCGCGTGAGGATCGACCCGATCCGCCGGGCCATGGCGACCAGCAGCCCGAACTCGCGCACCGACAGCGTCAACACCCGGCCGGTCGCGAGCGCCAGCCCCTCGCCTGGCCGGATCTCGAGCTCGCCCGCGTACAGGACGCCGTTCTCGCGAGATGCCTCCACAGGGTGGCAGAATCGAGCAGCCGGCCCGCGCGCGGGTTGCGAAGTCGTGATCGAATCGTGAAAAAGTCGTGAAAGCGGCGCGGAGGTGGCAGGGCTGACGGCTGGGACTTAATATCCTCCGCCGATGAGCTTCCTGCGCCGCGGCATGGACGGGGTCCTGATGGACCTCCTGGAGGAGGCGGGGCGCAACGTGCAACGCTCCGGCCTGCTGCTGCGCGACCTGCTCGCGGAGTTCCCCGAGCACGCCCCGCTGGCGCGCGACCTGAAGGTGTGCGAGCAGGAGGGGGACCGCATCACCCACGACATCATCCACCGGCTCACCGGGGGCGGGCGCGTGCGCGCCCCGTTCGCGGCGAGCGACGGCTACGCGCTGGCGACGGCGCTGGACGACATCGTCGACTACACCGAGCACGCCGCGGCGCAGATGGTGCTGTACGGGGTGGAGGCCCCGATGGAGCAGGCGGTCGAGTTCGCGGAGGTGCTGGTCGGCGCCAGCGAGCAGATCGCCAGAGCGCTGCGGTGCCTGCGCACGGGCACCGAGCTCGCCCCCCACCTTGTGGAGATCCACCGCCTGGAGAACGAGGGCGACCGCCTCCAACGCGACGCGGTCGCCTCGCTGTTCGCGGGCGGGATCGACCCGATGGTGGTGATCCGCTGGAAGGACATCTTCGAGTCCCTGGAGGCCGCCGTGGACGCCTGCGAGACGGTCGCCCACGTGCTGGAGGGCATCACGCTCAAGCAGCGCGGGCGGCGGCGCTGAAGCGCTCCAGGTTCCTACGCGAGTGGATCCTCACCAATCGACGAGTTCTCCACAATCCCCCAACGAGTTGTCCACAATCCCCCAAATGGGGGGTTTTGAGGGTTTTTTTTTCTTTGTAGGACGCGACCGCTACGCCGGCTATGACGCATCCGCTGAGGGCACTCAGACACGACGCAAGACCTTGAGTATCCACTCCCACGACCATTGGAACCAACGATATCAAGGTCTTTGTAGGCCCGAGCCGAGTTTCGGGACGTACCGCTACCCGACGCTTGTCGGCTCTGGCGCCTCTGCGGGGACCTGGTCCTCCAGGATGGGAGCGCCAGCACCGCCCGCCCTGCGCGCGGCGCTCCAAGGGCGGGCGTAGACGAGCCAGAGGGTGGCGCAGGCGAGCAGCACCGCGCACAGGGTCCAGCCGAGCGCGGTGACGCCCACGCCGACGTACTTCAGGCCGGAGGCGAAGATCACGAAGGCGATCGCGGGGCGGACGTAGCGGTCGGGCATCGAGGAGGAGAGCAGCGAGCCGACGAACACCGCGGGGACGCTGCCGATCACCAACGACGCGGTGACGCCGAAGTCGACGTGGCCGAAGGCGAGCGCCCCCAGCGCGGCGGCGGCTGTCAGGGGGACGGCCTGGGTGAGGTCGGTGCCGACCAGCTGGCTGGCCCCGATCATGGGGTAGAGGAAGAGCATCAGCACGATCATCAGCGACCCCGACCCCACGGAGGTCATCCCGACGATGATCCCGCCCACGACCCCGATCGCCAGGGTCGGCAGCGGGCGGGCGATCACCTCGTGCACGGCGGCGGTGCGGGTGTGGCCCGCGCGGCGGTCGAGCGCCAGCCGCAGCACCATCGCGCCGGCGCCCACCAGCAGCGCGGCACCGAGCACGACCTCGATCTGTTCCTGGGACGCCTTCGAGGAGCCCATCAGGTGCAGCAGGTACGCCCCGAGGAACGCCGAGGGGACCGAGCCGAGCACCATCCAGCGCACCAGCCGCAGGTTGACGGTGCCCGCGCGCAGGTGCACCCCGGCGCCGATCGGGCGCATCACGACGGCGGCGACGAGGTCGGAGGAGATCGCGGTGGACGGCGTGACCCCGAAGAGCAGGATCAGCATCGGGCTCATCAGCGCGCCCCCGCCCGCGCCGGTCATACCGACCAGCAGCCCGACGACGGCGCTCCCGAGGACTATGTATGGATCGACGTGCATGGCGGCGGGTGACGCCGATGACTCGCTCCCGGCCCCCGGCCAACGCGGGACAGCCGGCATAGCAGTCGCGTGGTCTCCCCTGGCTCCCTGGCAATTTTATATCAAAGTCGATCAGTGAACCAAAGCTGATCGGTCGACTCGACTTTGCGGGTGGATCGATGCGCCGGGCCGAGTCGCCACCGGCGCCTGCTCGGTCGGCGAACGCCGATGCTCCAAGCCAGCAGACGTCGCGCGCCGATCGCCACCCGCATCCGCGGGCGACCGCTTGGGCGCAGTGGGGCGACGTGCTGAAATGGTGGACATGAACGCGGTCTCGACCACCGAGCGGGCGCCCGACGGCGCCTCCAGGGCAGGCGAGGGTGACGGGCAGCGCGGCGTGTACGAGCTCGACGTCACCGGGATGTCCTGCGGGTCGTGCGCCGCCCGGGTGCAGAACGCCCTCGGCCGCGAGCCGGGCGTGCTGGACGCGGTCGTCAACCTCGCGACTGGCCGCGCGACGGTGCAGGCCGCCGCGGGTGCCGTCGCTCCCGAGCGCCTGGTCGAGGTCGTCGAAGGGCTCGGCTACGGCGCCGCGCCCGTGGCTGGCGTCGCGCTGACGCCGGCGCGCGCGGCGGCGGAGCTCGACGTGGCGGAGGCGCGCGAGCGCGCCGGGTGGCTGCGCCGGATCGCCCTCGCGGTGCCGCTCACGACGGTCATCGTCGTGCTCACCTACACCCTGCCCCACAACCAGACCGCGCGCTGGATCGTCGCCGCCCTGGCTGTGCCCGTTCAGTTCTGGTGCGGGCTGCCGTTCCTGCGCGGCGCGTACGTGCGCGCGCGGGCGCGCACGACCAACATGGACACGCTGATCGCGCTCGGCACGCTCGCGGCGTTCGTGTACTCGACGGTTGAGTTGTTCACCGCCACGAACCTGCACGACCACGGCGGCCCCGGAGGCGAGTTCATGAGCGGCCACCTCCACTACGACATGGCGGCGGCGATCGTCAGCTTCCTGCTGATCGGCCGCTGGTGCGAGGCAAGCGCGAAAGGCCGGGCGGGCCGGGCGGTCCGAGAGCTGGCGATGCTGGGCGCCGCGCAGGCGCGGCTGCTCGACGAGCGGGACCCGACGGCGCCGGAGCGGCTTGTGCCGGTGGAGCAGGTTCGGCGCGGCGATGTCTTCGCAGTCCGGCCCGGCGACAGGGTCCCCGTCGACGCGATCGTGCTCTGGGGCGACTCGACGGTCGACGAGTCGATGCTCACCGGCGAGTCGCTTCCCGTCGAGAAGCACACAGGCTCGATGGTCGTCGGCGCGACGCTCAACGTCGACGGCGCCTTCCGCGCGCGCGCGACGGCCGTCGGTGCCGACACCGCCCTGGCGCACCTCGTCGCGCTGGTCGAGCGCGCGCAGGCGTCCAAGCCCCAGATCCAGCGGCTCGCCGACCGGGTCGCCGGCGTGTTCGTGCCGGCCGTGCTCCTGCTCGCCGCGCTGACCGTCGCGGGGTGGGTGCTCGCGGGGCAGTCCGAGCGCGGGTTCCTCGCCGGCGTGGCTGTGCTGATCGTCGCGTGCCCGTGCGCGCTCGGCCTCGCGACCCCGGTTGCGATCCTCGTCAGCAGCGGGCGCGGGGCGAGCTTGGGGATGCTCATCAAGGGGGCGGAGATCCTCGAGCACAGCAACCGCATCGACACGATCGTGCTCGACAAGACCGGCACGGTCACGACCGGCGATCTGTCGGTCGCCGAGCTTTGGAGCGCCCCTGGTGTCGCGGAGGATGATCTGCTCGCGGTGGCCGCCTCGGCCGAGGGGGGCTCCGAGCACCCCCTGGCGCTCGCGATCGTGCAGGCCGCGCGCGAGCGTGAGCTCGAGCTCGAGCAGGCGAGCGCGTTCCGCTCGCTCCCCGGGCAGGGCGTGCACGCGACCGTCGACGGCGAGCCGGTGTGGGTCGGACGCCCCGAGGACGAGCGCGAGCGCCCGCCGGTGTTCGACGAGTGGGAGGCCCAGGGCAGGACGGCCGTCGTCGTCAAGCGCGGAGGGCTCCTCATCGGCGCGGTCGCGCTGGCCGACACCGTCAAGCCGGAGTCGCGGGACGCCGTGCGCGGGCTGCAGCGGATGGGCATGGACGTCGCGCTGCTCACCGGCGACAACGCCCGCGCCGCCGCAGCGGTCGCCGCGCAGGTTGGCATCGACCGCGTGCTCTCCGGGGTGAGCCCCGCCGGGAAGGTGCAGGAGGTGGCGCGGCTGCAGGCCGCCGGGCAGCGAGTCGCGATGGTCGGCGACGGCGTCAACGACGCCGCGGCGCTCGCCCAGGCCGACCTCGGGATCGCGATGGGCACCGGCGTCGGCGCCGCGGTCGAGGCCGCCGACATTAGCGTGCTCTCGGGCGACCTGCGGGGCGTCGCCCGCGCGCTACGTCTCGCGCGCGAGACGTACAACATCATCCTGCAGAACCTCGGGTGGGCGTTCGGCTACAACCTGATCGCCCTGCCACTCGCGATCACCGGGCTGTTGAGCCCGACCCTCGCGGGCGTGTCGATGGGCGTCTCGAGCGTGTGTGTCGTCGCCAACAGCCTGCGCCTGCGCCGCTTCGGCGCGCCCGGGCGCCCGACGCCGGTCCGCTCCCGTCGCGAGCAGGTGGCGAGCGTCGCGGCCGCCGCGATCGCCCCGTGTTTGCTGCTCGGCGGGCTGGTGGTGGCCGACCCAAACACGTTCGTCGGCCCGCCGACGGCCAACCGGATCGTGCACGAGCCATTCGGCGAGAGCCTCTACATCACCGCGCTGCCGTTGGAGCCCGGGACCGTCGACCTGCACACCTACCTGGTGAGCGCGGGGAGCGCCCAGCCGACGATCGGAGCGATCGCGATGCGCGGTACCTCCACGACCGGCGCCACCGCGACGCCCCGCTTCTTCCCCGCGGGGCCGGCGCACGAGATCGGCGAAGTGAAGCTGACGCAGGGGACGTGGACGTTTCGGATCTCCGGCAGCGACGGGGCCCGCCACCCGCTCGGCGGGTCGTTCACGATTACGATCGGCTGACGGCAGGATGACGAGCAGGCCCGGGAGCGTGGCGGGGGTGCTCGCGGGTTGGCCGGCGGGCTTCGGGGCTGGGGCGAGCGAGCTTCGCTCAGCTCAACAACTGCATAGCGGCGAACATGTAGGCCATGCCGAGCGTCATCACGAACATCGATCCGCGCAGGTCGCGCTCGCAGATCAGAGGCTGGACGGCGTTCATCGTCACCGTGCCGTCGGGGTTCACCGCGTTGGCGCTGACGATCGCGTGGTTGTCGAGCTTGCGGTAGGCGTTCGTCACCCACAGCAGCGCCTGGGCGGCGAAGTACGCGACCAGCAGCCACGTGACCGGCGCGAGGAAGCCGGCGGGCGAGAACATGTACACCATCGCGGCGAGGTCGACTGCCATCACCACCCACAGCGTGTTGACCGCGCGGCCGCTCAGCGCCTGCGCGAGGATCCACGCGAGCACGAGCCCGGCGGCGTTGGCGAACAGCAGCTGCCAGAAGCTCGTGGGGATGTTGAAGTGGTCGAGCGACGCCGGCGCGAACATGAACACCATCCCGAGCGCCATCAACACGTGGCCGGAGTGCCACCACTGCCGCCCCCCGCGCGTCTCGCTCACGTGGCGCGCGTGCAGGACGAGGACGACGAGGAAGAGCAGTGTCCAGATCACCGCCAGCCAATTCGGAAGGATGTTGGTGGCCCCGTGGCCCGCGCTCATCGACATCCCGCCCATGGCGGTCATCCCCGAGTGGGTGCCCGAGTGGGTCGCGCCCATCGACATCCCGTTCATCACCATCGCGGCCCGAGTTTACCGGCTCCGGTGCGCGTGAGCAGTGGTATTCTCGCGCGGCGATGAGAGTCCGTTGCCGCGCTCTCGCAGGCCAGCGAGTCCCCCGGCTCATACTCCTCGCCGCCCTTGCGCTGCTCGCCGTCGTCGTGAGCCTCGGCGCCGGGGCCTCCCTCGACGGGCTGATGTACCTGCTGCCCGCGCTCGCGCTGGCGGCGTTCCTGCTCGGCGACCGCTACCCGGGGGAGCGCGCCATCGAGCGGCTGCGTGCGGCGCGAGCGGCCCGACCGCGCAGACGGCCGGCCGGCGGATCGCGTCCACGTCAGTGTCCGCGCGAGCACCAGCGCGGAGGACGCCTGATCGCCGTCTCGCTCGCCGGGCGTGCGCCGCCCCTCGCGGCGGGCTGCTGCTGAAGCGGGCGCAGCCCGCGTTCCCGATCGCCCGATCCCGATCCGGGATCTCACTCGTGCTCCGCCGGCGCGCGCGTCGCGGGGTCATCAATTCGCGATGGGAGTTGACGCAATGGCTTACGACGCACAATCCGGGCGGGCCTCCGCGCGCGCGCCATCCGTGGGCGCGCCGCTGCGAAGTCGCCTGCGCATCACCCGGCGCGGCATTCAGATCGCGCTCGGCTGCATCTGGCTGTTGGACGGCCTGTTGCAGTTCCAGAGCTACATGTACACCCACGCGTTCATCGCCGAAGTGATCGAACCGACGGCGAAGGGACAGCCGGGGTTCATCGGCGATCCGATCCTCACGCTCGCGCACCTCTACGGGCACGACCTGACGCTGTGGAACACGCTCGCCGCGGAGATCCAGTGCGCGATCGGGCTGGGGCTGATCCTCAGCCGCCGCTCGGTGCGCCCTGCGCTGCTCGTCTCCTTCGTGTGGGCGTTCGTCGTGTGGTGGTTCGGCGAGGGCTTCGGGACGATCCTCTCGGGCGCGCCCGTCTCGCCGCTGATGGGTGCGCCGGGCGCCGTGATCGTGTACGGGCTGATCGGGCTGCTCGTGTGGCCCAAGGATGCCGAGGGCGAGCGCTCCGCGGCGGACGGCGGGCTGCTCGGCGACCGTGGCGGGAGGTTCGTGTGGTCGCTGATCTGGCTCGAGGCGGCCGTGCTGTGGCTGCTGCACGTCGATCGCTCCAAGGGCGCGATCCACGAACAGATATCGGGCATGGCCGCGATGTCGCCCCACTGGCTCGCCACCGCGCAGAGCTCGGTCGCGAAATCCTCAGGCGGCCACGGCGTGACGATCGCCACCCTGCTCGCGCTCGCGTCGGTGCTGATCGCGCTCGGCGTGTGGACGCGGCTGCGTCCCGGCGCGCTCGCCATCGGCGCGGCGCTCGCGCTCGTCTACTGGGTGTTCGGGCAGAGCCTCGGCGGCCCGTTTTGGGCCGGCAACGCGACGGACTTGAACACCGGCCCGCTGCTGGTCCTGCTCGCGCTCACGCTGACCGCTCACCAGGACGGGGCCCCTGATTTTCTGCGCCTGCGCACCGCGAGCACCAGCGCCACTGCGAGCAGCACGATCACCACCAGCGCGACGACCGCCGCGACGGGCGTCTTGGTGCCTTCCTCGGGAACCCAGAAGAGCTGACCTTCGATCGTCGCCGGCTGCGCTCCTACTCGGATCGGTACCTGCCATTCGAAGATTTCCGTGCGCTTGGCCTGGTTGGTGACCTTGGGCGACAGCAGCGGCGACATCCAGTGGATGCGGTGGTCGTGCCATTCGAATTGGTCGGCGCGGTCCACGACGCTCCACTGCGGGGCGGCTTCGGGGGACGCGGAGGCGGGCACGGCGACGTCGCCGTAGAAGTTCTGGTTGAGGTAGTACGCGGGCGAGTGCAGGTTGACTTCGACAGTGCCGTTCGCGAGGATGCGCGCGTACGGTTCTTGCTGGTAGCCGTACACAGTCACCGTCTTGCCGGTGTGGTTGACCATGATCAGCCGGTCGGCGAATTCGAGCACGTGCAGGACGAGGCCCGGCACGGGCGGGGCGACGCGGGTGATGTAGGTGCGGTAGTGGTAGCTGCTGCCCTGGTCGTTGATCGGGCTGCCGCTCTCCTGGAAGGTGAGCTTCGCGGCGTGGGCGCGCGCGGGGAGCGCCGGCGCGAGCAGCAGGGCGCCGAGCGCGAGGGGGAGGGCGAGGCGGCGAGCGCGCGTCCCCACCGCCGAGTACAGCCACGGCCCCGCCGTGGGCGAGCGCGCGTGGGCCGGCCCCATCACGTCCCCACCGCCGAGAGCAGCCACAGGCCGAAGCTCGTGAACGCGACCATCACCGCCAACATCCAGTACTGGCTGCGCAGCGCCTCCTGGGGATCGCGGTACAGCACCAGCGCGCGGTCGTGCGCGAGCGTCAACCCGCCGACGTGGCCGGAGAGCAGCGCGGCGACCTGCACGTACCAGATGGCCGCGTAGGAGACGATCCCGTAGTGGATCATGTAGCTGTTGGTGCCGAGCAGGTTCGCTCCGTTGCCGAGCGGGTCGGAGGCGAGGTACACCATCGCCTGACTCTGCCAGATCAGCAACGAGAAGTAGTGCGCCAGCACGTAGGCGAACCCGATCGGCGCGAGCGTGTGTGCGAAGTCGCGCATCAGGTGGGGCATGTCGTAGCGGCCGCTGACGCTGTGCACCCCCAGGACCCCGAGCCTGTACACGACCGCGATCACGCCGATGCAGAACAGCAGCCCGACCGAGTAGGCCAGCTCGAGCGAGGCCATCGAGCCGAACCCCAGTTCCGCCCATCGGCTCTGCAGCCACGGCCAGCTGTCGTGCCAGTACACGCCGTTGCTGAACCCGTCGAACGTGGTGATGCCGATGATCGTGCACATCAACGCCACCGTCCCGCGCCGCATCGGCAGGTCGGTCAGCCCGCTGAGCGGGCGCCGCGCGTACACCACCCCGTCCTCCCCCCGGACCAGCGCGGAGAGCCGCGAGAGCAGGTTGAAGTACACCTGGAACCCGTCGGCCTGGCCCCCCCACTCATCCACTCCGAACAGCAGCATCCCGGCGACCGTCACCAGGAAGTACCCCAGCGACAGCGCCGCAATCAGCGAGGGCTGGTCGCGGTTGGGGATCGGGTACACGAGCTCCAGCCACCCGAACCCCACCAGCGTCGCGATCGCTGGCCACACCCCCAGCCACCGCGGGTAGCGCAGCGGCCGCGTGCGTGTGCGGATTGGCGCGAACACGTCGAGGCCCGCGCGCAGCGCACGCGCGCACGCGCGCCACGGGCTGAGCGCCCGGAAGACGTCGCCGAACAGCACGCTCAGCACGGGCATCCCCACCCAGAACACGACGTACACGAACGTCACCGAGAAGTTCACCGACCACACCTGGGCGCCCGCGAAGCCGCTGTAGAGCACGAGCGCGAACAGTCCCACCCCGACCACGTTCGCCAGCCAGTCGACCACCCTGGGCAGGGCGAACAGCGCCCGGCGGTGCTCGCGCTGCAGCTGCGGGCGCGTCCATAGCGCCGAGAGCGCCACGAACGACACGACCAGCACCACCGCCGCCGCCCAGCTGAACAGCCAGGGGGGGATCGGCAGATCGGCCTTCCCGACGATCCCGTGCGCCGAGGCGCTCGCGGGGAACAGCAGAGCGCCAAGGCCAAGGCCGCCGAGCAGCGACAGCCGCACGCGTGCAGGGCATCTCATGGCCGCGGCAGTCTAACGTCGGGGGTCGCCATCAAGCTCCGGGTATGGATGACACCGTCGTCATCGCGAGCGCCGTCTCGCCACAGGGGCGCACCATCGAGCTCACCGAGCGCAAGTGGGCCTACGTCCAGCGTCACGTCGAGATGCGCGGTGAGTTGGAGTTGCTGCTCGCGGCGATCCGCCGGCCCGACTTCCAAGAGCCCGATCCCCGCCCGGGACGGGAGCGCTACTGGCTTCGCACGCGGCCACCGTTTCGGTTTCGCTGGTTGAGGACGGTAGTACAGTTCGAGGGGGACGTTGACCACGTCGTTACAGCTTTCGGTCAGGACAACGGACCGGATGGCCTCCCAAGATGACAATCACCATCGGCACGATTACGTTCGACCACGTCGACTACGACGCCGACGGGGATGTGCTTTATCTGAGCGTCGGCGAGCCGCGTGAGCCCGCCGATTCCTACGGTACCGTGGAGGGTCACAACGTCCGCTACGACGTGACAGGACAGGTCATAGCGCTCACGCTCGTCAACGCCAAGTGGCTACTGCAACGTGACGGGGAGTTGCGCGTGACGATCCCCAACCGCGTGTCGGCGGACGCGCTCGCACCCGCGATCGCCGGCTGACCGAAGCAGGTTTTGCGCGCCGCGACGGCGGTGGGACTCGGGCCGGGGCTCAGAACGTGCTCGGCGGAGCGCTCGCTTCGACGTGCGCCCCAGCGGCGCCGCCGATGAACAGCACCTGGAAGGCGCTCGTGCCGTGCGCCGCTACTTCGGGGAGCACCGCCCGCCCGGCCGCCACGATCTTCCCGCCGCGGCGGGCGACCCCGTAGACCACGAGGCCGTGCTGGGCCACCACGGAGTCGTTGCTGACGGTCCCCGCCGCTCCGGCGCTGCCGGATTCTTCGGTTGCGTGCACTCCGGTGAGGGCGATCTGCGGCACGCTTGCTTGCGCCTGCTGGGCTTCGCCGACAAGCGCGCTCACGCTTGCCGGTGCGCCGCTCGCCTGCACCTGGTCGTCGATCCACGTGAACTGCGCGCCGGGCTCCAACAACGCCACGGAGGTGAGCGCCGCTTCGAGGCCGGGGGCGTTGTTCTGGTAAAGCGTGCCCCCGGCGGCGTCCTTCACGGTGATCGCGATCGGCACGTCGCGCAGCGCGTGCGCGGAGGCGTTGCGCAGCGTCACCACTGCCGCGGTCCCTTCGGAGCTGTGCAGCACCTGGGTGGCCACCACCTGCACCTGGGTGCTCGCATTGGCGATCGCCAGGCCCCTGCTCGCCTGCACGGGGTGCTCGGCCCGTGCCAGCTTCGCCGCCCGCTCCAGCTGCGCGCTCTTTTCCTGACTGCTCTCGCACCCCCCCAGCGCGAGCGCTGCCAGGAGCAGCACGCCGAGGCGCCTCACGCGCGGCTCACCCGAACGCTCCACCGATGTAGTCGCGCGTGCGCTGCTGGCGGGGACTGTCGAAGACCTGTTCGGCCGGACCGTACTCGACGAGCTCGCCGAGGTGCATGAACGCGACGTGGTCGGCCACCCGCTGGGCCTGCTGGAGGTTATGGGTGACGATCACCACCGCCACGCTCTCGCGCAGGCCGACGATCAGCTCCTCGATCACCGCCGTGGAGATCGGGTCGAGCGCCGAGCAGGGCTCGTCGAGCAGCAGCACCTCCGGGTCGGCCGCGAGCGCGCGCGCGATGCACAGCCGCTGCTGCTGGCCGCCCGAGAGCGCGAGCGCAGGCCGGTTGAGCTCGTCGGCGACCTCGTCGTGCAGGCCGGCGCGGCGCAGCGCGTCGCGCACCGCCGGCTCCAGCTGGCTGCGCCGGGCGTGCCGGCGGCGGCGGCCGGGCGCCTCGCGCAGCGCGTACGCGACGTTCTCGAAGATGCTCATGGGGAAGGGGTTGGGCTGCTGGAAGACCATCGTCACCCGTCGGCGCAGCGCGTTGACCTCGATCTCGTGGATCTCCTCGCCGTCGAGCGTGATTCGCCCTGCCCGCCCCGCTCCCGCGGTGATCTCGGTGAGCCGGTTGAGCGAGCGCAGCAGCGTCGTCTTGCCCGAGCCCGACGCGCCGATCAGGGCGAGCACCTCGCCCTGGCGCACGGGCAGGCTCACGTCTCGTACCACCCACTTCTGCCCGTACGCGAGCGACACCGCCTCGATCCGCATCCGCTCCACCGCCGGGGAGACGGCCGGGCGCGCGGTGCGACGGCGGGTCGCGGCGGGTGAGGCGACGGCGATGGCGGCGCCATTGCCCGCGACACCGGCGGGCGAGGTGGGCGCCACGACGCGCGGGTGGCGGTCCACCGCGATGCGGCGCACGGGGGGCGGCGGGGGCCGCTCGACGGTGTCCTCGCTGCCGCCCATGCCGCTGCTCACCGGGCTCCTCGCGTGATCAAGCTCGGCGCGAGCTTGCGCCACCCGGTGCGTTGGCTGCCGCTGCTCAGCCGCGTCACCAGCGCGTTGAGGGCGAGCACGATCATCAGCAGCACGAAGCCCGCCGCGTACGCCTTCTGCGGTGAATTGCCATCGCCGGTGGGTGCGTAGTAGTAGATGTAGTAGGTGAGCGTCGAGCCGGTGCCGCGCAGCGTGCTGAGCACCGGCGCCCCGCCGGCCCCTTCGAGCTTCAGGGTGCCGAGCAGGATCAGGATGATCGCTGTGTCGCCGATGATGCGGCCCATCCCCAGCACCGAGCCGCTGGCGATCCCGCTGCGGCTTCCGGGCAGCAGCACCCGTCGGATCGTGGTCGCGCGCGTCTTGCCGAGCGCGAACGACGCCTCGCGCATCCGCGACGGCAGTTGCAGCAGCGCCTCGCGCGTGGCCCCGACCACGAGCGGCAGCGCGAGCACCGCCATGATGATCCCGGCGTTGAGGAACGACTGGCCACCGACCGTCCCGTTGCTGGCGCTCCCGGAGAGGACCGCGAACAGGGGACGCGCGAAGATCAACAGACCGAACAGCGCTAGTACGATGCTCGGGATGCCGGCGATCGTCTCGATCGCCGACTCGACCGCGCGCGCCAGCCACCGCGGGCGCGCGTACTCGACCAGCCACACCGCGATGCCGACGCCGGCGGGCGCGGCGATCGCCATGCCGATCGCGGTCACGATGAACGTCCCGACGAGCGGGTCGAGGAAGCCGCCGGAGTGCCTTTCCTGGAGCGCCCCCGTCGCCGGCGATTCGACGAACAGGCTCGGGCGCAGCGCCGAGATCCCCTTGATGAACATGAACGCCACGATCCCGACCGCGACCACGCACAGCCCGATCCCGACCGCCCAGCACGTCCAATACGCCAGCCGATCGGCCAGCGGCCAGGAGGAGGTCGATTCCCGCCGCGGCCGCACGATTGCGCCGGGCGGCTGGAAGGCGGGTTCGGCGGTCGCCATCACACGCCTATCCCGTAGCGTTTGAGTGGCTGGCGCACGGCCCACCCCGCGAGTGACAGCAGCGCTGCGCTGAACAGCAGCACGGCGCCGATCGCGTACACGGTGTGCCCGATCGGCGTGTTGGGGTTGTCGCCAAATTCCTTGACGATCGACGCCGCCAGCGGCTGGATCGGCTCGTAGAAGAACGTCAGCCCGTCGAGCGGGTTGGGCGCGAACGGCCGGCCGCCGCCGAGCATCGCGAGCATGATCGCCTCGCCCAGGGCGCGCGCGGTGCCGAACACCGTGGCGGAGACGATCGCGGGCCGCGCGGCGCGCACCGACACGCGCCAGGTCGTGCGCCAGCGGTTGACGCCGAGCGCCACCGAGCCTTCGCGCCAGGCCGGCGGCACGGCGGCGAGCGCCCCGGCGGTGAGCGCGATCATGATCGGCAGGATCATCACCGTGAGCACGAGCGTCGCGGTCAGCAGGTCCGAGCCGCTCAGCTGCACGACGTACTGGACCGATTCCTTGCGCCCGTTACTGATCAGGCCGTTGACCCACGGCGCGATCAGCAGCAGCCCCACCAGCCCGTAGATCACCGACGGCACGCCGGCGAGCAGCCGCACCACCGGTTCGAGCACGCGCCGCACCGGCGCCGGCGCGAACTCGGTCAGGAAGATCGCCGCGAGCGTCGAGATCGCCAGTGCGATCACCACCGCGCCGCCGGTGCTCAGCAGCGTCCCCCAAATCAGCGGCCACGCGCGGAAGTACAGCAGTGGATGGCCGGGCAGCGCCGTGCCGGTCTGCATCGCGCGGAACTGGACGACGGGGTCCCCGCTCGCCCCGCGGCCGGGCCCGAACCAGCTGAGGCCGTTGGCGGCGAACGACGGCCACCCGTTGACGAGCACCGTCACCAGCATCAGCGCGATCAGCGCCAGCGTGCCGGCCGCCAACGCGCCGAGCGCGAGCTCGACGCGCCGGTCGCGGGCGGCGTCTCTGAGGTGCGCCGCCCGCCGGGGGTTGCCCGAGCTCACCGCTGCCGACCTCCGCCGCTCACTCGTGACGTTGTGAGGAGCTTTGATTGACGCATGGGGGAGGGGGCACGGGGGGAGGGCAGGCCCTCCCCCCGCTTTCTAGTGGACCGCGATCCAGTTGGAGTTGATGATGTTTTTGGTGGTCTTGTTGCCACTCGTCACCCAGCCGATGAACTTGGCCGCTTCCCCTTTGGGCGCGCCCTTGGTCACCATCCAGAAGTTACGCACTCCGCCGTACTGCCCAGAGCGGGCGTTGCGCAGGTTGCATTCGATGCCCTGATAGTTGGCCGGGTGGACGCCCGCGGTGTAAGCGAAGGAGACGAACCCGATCGCGTTGGCGTCGGCCGACACGGCGTTCTGCTCTTCGCCGTTGGAGTTCTCGGCGCTCGCGCTGGGGGAGATCTTCAGGTCGAGGCCCATGAAGATGTTCTGGAAGGCGTCCTGCGTACCGGAGGCGCTGGAGCGGTCGAACAGGTCGATCGGGCCCGTCTGCGTGGAGCCCGACACTTCGCTCCAGTCGCGCTTGGACCCGCTGAAGATTTCCTGGATCGTTTCCTGTGAGAAGTTCGCGACGGGGTTCTTGTCGTTGGTGATCACACAGATGCCGTCGCGCGCGATCTTGGTGAACACGAGCCCGTGGGGGTCGGTGCTGAGCGGGTCGCGCGAGGAGTCGCCGATGTCGAAGCGCCCGCTGGCCGCGCCCGCGACGCCGATGTCGGACTGCCCACCCTCGACCTTCGGTTCGGGGATCCGCGGGAACTGGTGGTGGTAGGCGGCGGCGAGTTTCTGGGCGAGGGGGAGCACCGAGGTCGAGCCGCCGATGACCAGGCGCTTGGCCGCGCCGGCCGCGGGTGCGGCGGCGATCAGGGTGAGGAGGACCAGCGGGAGGGCCTTGAGGGTGCGGTGGGCGCGCACATGAACTCCTTTGCGTTGGGCGTGGCAGGTTGTGAGCGCCGGCGACGACAGGGTGGTCGCAGACGCCCGAACGACAGCGCGGGAGGACGCAGGCGTCTCCCAGCGAGGGGCCTCAGTCTCGGTCGGCCGTCCCCGCCTCGCGTGAACAGGTGGTGGCCAAGTGGAGAAAATCTGGTGAACGAAGGTGGCTGTGCCCGCGCGATGTTTCGTTTTTGTGAAGGGCTCTTCCCTTTCTTCCCACCTGCTGCAAGTCTCAGGGTCTCGGCGTTGCGCACGCCACCCACGGAACCCTCACCACGGCCAAGGCCGGCCGAGGCGACCCAGCCATGTCCGACCAGCCAAGTCCCCACAGCTCTCCCGAGTCCTCGCCCGACGGCTCCCCCTCCGCGCCCGTGAACGGGCGCGCCAATGGCCGGGGCGGGCGGGCATCCGATACCCGTCCAGCGGTGCGCTCCGGCCTGGCCACGCGCCGCAACCCGGTGTTCGCGACCCTCGGCGCGTTCGCCCAGAGCGCTCGTCGCGTGGCCTTCCGCGACCCGATCGCGCTGTTCCTGCTGCTCGCCTCGATTGGCCTGGCGATCGCGTTCGCCACGCTGCTCGGCGACATCAAGCCGAGCAGCGTGGGCGTCGAGGCGCCGATCAACACCGTGCAGACGCTCGCCAAGAACAGGCAGATCGCCGCCGCGGTGCTGCTCGACCACGACAACCGCGTCGAGCTCACCACGACCGCCGCGGCGCCCCCGCTCTCGCTCGCCGGCCTCGTGCCCCCCTCCACACCGCGGACTGTGCGCACGCCGGTCACCGTCAAGGGCAAGAAGCGGATTCGCGTCTCCACCGTCATGGTTGCTCCGCCCGGAGCCGGCAACAGACAGCTGTTGTGGGCCGCCTACCCCGCCTCCGGCGCCCAAACCCAGCAGCTGCTACACGAACTGGTCGCCTCCGGCGCCCCCGTGGTGGTCGACCAGCAGTCGGGTAAGGGCACGAAGGAGATCATCGTCCAGTTCCTGATCCCGATCCTGCTGCTGGTGTGCCTGTTCTCGCTGTTCATGCGCCTGGGTACCGAAGGCGCCGCTGGCGGCATCGCGGGCTTCTCGCAGTTCGCCGGCAAAGGCAAGCGCAAGGGCAAGGGCACCTCCGACCGGATCACCTTCGGCGACGTCGCCGGCGCGGGCGAGGCGGTCGCCGAGTTGCGCGAGATCCGCGACTACCTCGCCGAACCGGGCAAGTACCTGAGCGTCGGCGCGGCTGCACCCAAGGGAGTGTTGCTGGTGGGGCCGCCCGGGACCGGCAAGACGCTGCTCGCCAAGGCGGTCGCCGGCGAAGCCGACGCCTCCTTCTTCTCGCTGTCAGGCTCGGACTTCGTGGAGTCGCTGGTGGGCGTCGGCGCCGCGCGTGTGCGCGACCTCTTCCGCAAGGCCCGCAAGGCGGCGCCCGCGATCATCTTCATCGACGAGCTCGACGCCGCCGGGCGCAAGCGCGGCGCGGGCATCGGGCAGGGCAACGACGAGCGTGAGCAGACGCTCAACCAGATCCTTGTCGAGATGGATGGCTTCGCCGGCGACGGCGGCCTCGTGGTGATGGGCGCCACCAACCGGCCCGACATCCTCGACCCCGCGCTGCTGCGCCCCGGCCGCTTCGACCGGCAGGTCGTAATCGACGTCCCCGACGTGCACGGGCGCCTGGAGATCCTGCGCCTGCACGGCGACAAGCGCCCGCTCACGCCCGACGCCTCGCTCGAGGAGGTCGCGCGCCAGACCCCCGGCTTCAGCGGCGCCGAGCTCGCCAACGTGATCAACGAGGCGGCGCTGCTGAGCGTGCGTGACGGCCGCGTGGAGATCGACCAGGCGACGCTCGAGGAGGCGATCGACCGCGTCGTGGCCGGCCCCGCCAAGCGTCACATCCTGACCCCCGAGGAGCGCTGGCTGATCGCGATTCACGAGTCCGCGCACGCCGTCGTCACCGACGCGCTCGGCCACACGACCTCCACGCGCAAGCTCTCGATCGTCGCCCGTGGCCGGCAGCTCGGCACGGCCGCGCACATGCTCACCGACCGTGACCAGACGATCATGAGCGAGCCCGACCTACACCGCCAGCTGATCTCGATCACCGCCGGCATCGCGGGCGAGCGGATCGCCTTCGGGCACCACTCGACCTCCGTCAACGACGACCTCCACGCCGCCACGGCGCTCGCGCGCTCGATGGTCACCTCCTTTGGCATGTCCAAGGCGCTCGGCCTGGTGACGATCGGCGAGAAGGGCGGCGAGGTGTTTCTCGGCGCCTCGCTGCAGGACCTCGGCTCGGTCGGGCCCGAGACGCTGAACGTGATCGACAACGAGATCGAGCGCCTCGTCGGCGACGCCGAGGCGCGCGCCGCGGTGGTGCTCGACCGCAACTGGTCCACCGTCGAGGAGACCGCCACTGCGCTGCTCGAGCAGGAGACGCTCTCGGGCGTCGCCCTGGAGGCGGTGCTCTCCACCGTGCAGGAGGTGACGCTCGAGGAGCTGCGCGAGGTGCGCCGGGCCTCGCCCCCACGGTTCACCGCCCGCGACCCCAAGCAGGCCGAATGAGAGCGCGCCCGCCGCGACGCAGGGCGCCCGCGCCGCGGGGTCTGCCTTCGCCGGCGATGGTCGTCGCGCTGATCGCGCTCGTGCTCTCCACGACGGGACTCGCCGACGCCGCTCGCCACGCGGTGGTTGGGGCGATCGACGGACACCCGATCAGCACGAAGCCCCACGCCGGTGCGCTGTTGGTGTTGGGCCGGGACGGCAAGTTCCCAGCCGCGGCGATCCCGGTGGCGGGCAGCGTCGAGAACGCCAAGCGGCTCGACGGCAAGACCTCCGAAGAACTCGTGCCCTCCTGCCCGCCCGACACGGTCGACCTCGGGACATGGTGCCTGGAATCGGCGCCCTTCCCGCTTACCAACGCCGAGCTCGGCAAGAACAACTTCGTGTGGGCCAGTAAGAAGTGCGAGGAAGAAGGCGGCTGGCTGCCCTCGGCGGCGGAACTGCTCGGCGCCGCCGCGCGCGTGAAGCTCGAGTCCACTATCCACGACTCGCCGCTGACTGCGACCGTGAACCTCGACCCGTCCCGGGGCCTGAAAGACGAACGCGAGATGTCCTCGACGCTCGTCACCACCGAAGCGGGCTCCGCTGCCGCCGGCTTCGAGGGCGTCACCGAAGGCGCTACCGGCGACCCCCGCCAGGGCCAGCCCAACCCGGTCCCGCTGCCGGCCAACCCGCTGCCGGAATCGCTGCAGTACGTCACCGTCTACAGCAACGGCACGAAGGGCGGCTTCGCCGGCTCGCAGCCGGTCTCCGAACCGCAGAACTTCCGCTGCGCGTATGCCCCGACGCCGGGGGCTCTCAACAAATCGACCTCGTGAGATGCGCGGCTGGCCGGGCATCACGCTCATCTCACTCTGCGCGGCCCTCGTGTTCGCCCTCACCGCACCCGGCGCGCGCGCGGTGATCCTGCCGGCCACCACGATCGACGGCCCCAGTGAGGAAATCGTCGGCTTCGGGGGTGTCGCGATGGCCGAAGACGGGACCGGGGGGGTGGTGTATCTCAAGCGGGTCGACGGTGTGGCGCACGTGTTCGTGGCGCGCTACACGGGAGGGCACTGGCTGGCGCCGATCCGCGTCGACACCGAAGAGCCCTACGCGGCCAGTTGGCCGCGCATTGGGGCCGCCCAAGGCGGGGAGCTCCTCGTCGTGTGGGCCACGCCATTTGCGACGCGGGCAGGCAGGCCGGTGGACGAGCTGCTCGGCGCGGAGCTGGGCCCCGGCGGCGAACGCTTCGGCCCGGCGATGATCGTCGACTCCGACATCGAAGAAGCGACCGGCACGAGCCCCGATCTGGCGACGAGCTCGACCGGCCAGGCCGATGTGGTCTACCGGGTGGTCCAGAGCCAGAGCACGGTTTCGCTGCTGCGGCCAGGCGACGTCGCCGAGCAGGTTCGCGTTGCCCACTTCGACGGTGAGCGCTGGTCGAACCTGGGCGCGATCAACCGCGACCCGGGGGTCTCGATGCGCCCGCCAACGCAGGCCAACGCGCCGCAGATCGCGATCGGCCCGACGGGCAACGGCGTGGTCGTCTGGCAGGAGCCGGAAATCACCGGCGTCGCGCGCATCTGGGCCAGGCGCCTGTTCGGGAGCACGCTCGACTACGTGATGCCCGTCAGCGCCGAAAGCTTCGCCGGCGCTCCGATCGAGCAGGACGCGGAAGCACCGAGCGTCGCCGTCTCGCGTCTGGGGCAGGCCGACGTCGCCTACCGGCAGGGCGTTGCTGCGGGCTCGCCGCTGCCGGGCCCGCGGATCTTCCTGAACACTCTGCCCAACGGCGAAGCGGCCAGCGGAGACGAGTTCCTCGGTGCGAAAGTCGCCGACTCCGCCGTGGCGGGCGGCGCGTCCGCCGAAGTCGGGCTGCCGAGCGTCGACATCGACGAAAAGGAAGATGTGCGGCTGCTGTACGACTCGAACGGGACGCCGCGCGTCGTCGAGGGCACCGATCACGGGCTGTCGGGCACGCTCTCATTGGGCCCGCCCTTCGTTGGGTCCCAGCTTGCCCCGGCGGACGAACTGCCCTCGACGAGCGTCATGAATCCGGCCGGAGGCGGCGTCTCGGCGTGGCCGAGCGCCGACGCCCAGGGCGACCCCGCCGTGGCGGTGCGTGAGGACTTTCCCGGCGGGGCCGTACAGACCGGGCTCGTCAGCGGCGGCGCGGGCGGTCCGATCGGCGGACTGGCGGTCGGCCGCTCGGGGCTCGGGGATGGCCTGGTCGCCTTCCAGCAAGGCCCGCTCGGCAATGCGGCGATCGTCGCGACCGAGGTGAGCGCCCCGCCCGCCAACTTCATCCTCAACCTGCCGAAAGGCTGGATTAAGCCCTCCCAGGCCACCGTCTCCTGGGCGCCGGCAGAAAGCGCCAACGAGCCGTTGACCTACACCGTCGTACTCGATGGCCACCAGCTCCCCACTCCGGCGGGCGCGTTTGCGCTGCGCCTCGACCCGCGCGGGCTGGGCAGCGGCTCGCACAAGGTGCAGGTGCTCGCGACCGACAGCGACGGCCAGGCCACGCTCTCCCCGTCGTACACCCTGCGCGTGGACGGCCAGCCGCCCGCCGTCAAGATCGCACCCGCGCAGGGAGGCTACGGGGTCAGCGTGCGTGTCAGCGACGCCTACTCGGGCGTCGACGCGCACGCGGTCAGCGTCAGCTTCGGCGACGGTCACGGCGCCCGTGGCCGGGCTCGCTTCCGCCACCGCTACGCCCGCGGCGGCGTCTACGAGGTCGTCGTACACGTGCAGGACCGCCTCGGCAACACCGGCGTCGTGAGACAGTGGGTGAGCGTGCGATGAGGGCCACGCCGTATACGGCGTGGCGCCAGGCCGCACATGTGCGGCCTGGAGGACGGCCACATGTGGCCGTCCCAAGCAGGGCCGCATGCGGCCCTGCTCCGGTCAGTGCATGCACTGACCGGCCCGTCGGCGCATGCGCCGACGGGAACAGCAAGAAGATCCTCAGTGTGCTGGCCGCTTTGATCGCGTCCCTGCTAGTGGCCGCCGCGCCCGCCGGCGCCGACGTGTTCGGGTCGATCTCACTGCTCTCGGCGAGCCCCTTCGAGCAGTCCGACTACGCCCACGACCCGGCGATCTCGGGCAACGGGCGGTACGTCGTCTTCGACGGCTCGATCGGCGGTGTCACGGGCGTCTGGCGGCGCGAAAACCGGCCCGGCGGCGAACTCGTGCAGGTCGCTGGAGGGGACGCCGATCTCCCCTCGATCAGCCAGACCGGGCAGTACGTCAGCTTCACGACCAACGAAGGGGCCAAGCTGCCCGAAATCACCGACGGGCTGCCCGACCCCAGGCACGAAACCGGCGAACCACCGAACGTGTACGTGCGCGACATGAGCAGGGAGCCTGGCGAAGCGGGAGCGTTCACGCTGGCCTCGCCCCTGAGCTACGAATACCCCTCCGGGGCACAGCAGGCGTTCGAACAGGAAACTTACGGGTCGGTAGCCGTAGGGCGCACGGCGCTGAGCGCCGACGGGCAGAAGGTCGTGTTCGTGACGACCGCCGCCTCCAACCTGGACGGCCCCGGAACGCCCCCGCTGCAGGTGGCGGTCCACGACCTAGAAACCGGCAAGACCGAACTCGTGAGCGTCGAGTATGACCCCGTGACCGGCAGGCCGACCACGAACGAGCAGACCGGCCAGCCCGAACCGGTGCCCCTCCAAGAAAGCAGCCCGGCGTTCGGTGCCGTATACACCGCGGCTGGGCCTCCGCGCTTCCCGTCTCCCGCACCGTATTCGCTGACGCCCGAAATCGGGGCTTCGATCAGCGCGGACGGCTCGACAGTCGCGTGGATGGGCCAGAACATCAGCGAGCAGGCCCAAACGCTCCCCGCAGAATCGATCCCGCCGAAGTATGGCGAGCCACTGTGGCGGCGCATCGTGGGCGCCGGCGGAGAACCCAGCGAGGAAGCTGCGACCCGGCGGGTCACGGGGGGCTCGGACCCCGCCGACCCCCAGTGCGCGGCGCATCCCGAGGGACGCCTTCCGTCCACGCCCGCGCCGTCGGACCCATGCCAGGGCCCGTTCGCCGTCTCTGGGGAACACGGCGTGTGGTCCGCAGGCACAGGCGAAACGATCCCGCGTCTCAGCGCCGACGGATATACAGTCGCGTTCCTGGCCAATGCGCCGCTCGTCTCGCTCGGTGCCGACTTCGGCGTCAACACCGAAGGCCGCCACTCCGACGCGTACGTCGTCGACATGCACGAAGGGCTCTCCCGCGTGCAGGCGCTGACCCCGCTGACCGAGCTCGCCAGCGGCGAAGAAACACACATCGCGACCAATGCCCCGATCCTGGATCTCGGGATCTCCCCCGAAGGCACCCAGGTCGCGTTCACGACCAAGCGCACCGTGTTCCCGCTTGGATCCCCCGCATACGTGAGCGTCCCCGCGGTCATCCCTGGCCTGAGCGAACTGTTCGATGTCGATCTCGTCGAGGACACCCTCACACGCGTCACCCACGGCTACGAAGGAGGCCCAAGCGAACACCCCCACCAAGCCCCGCTCGCGGCTGAAGAAGATCCCTACCACAAGGAAGACGACGGGGCGCTGGCGCCGTCCTTCTCTGATAACAGCGAACTGCTCGCGTTCTCCTCGACCGCCTCGAATCTCGTCTACGGGGACGGCAACACCCCCCCGCTGAGCGACGAAAACCTCGATGGGAGCGATGTGTTTGGCGTCAACCGGATCATGTTCGGCGCGACGCCTACCCCGCAGTACGTCTCCAGCGCACCGGGCATCTCGGTCGCGCCGGTCTGGGAGCTTGGCGTGACGGCGCTCTCGCTGGGGGACGGCAGCGTGCTGCTCTACGTCGATGCACCCAGCGCGGGGACGCTGAGCGCACTCGTGAGCAGCCCGATCCGGACGCGGTCGAGGCGCTCCTCGCGCGCCACGCGCCGCGGGCGCCGCAAGGGCTCGCACGCACGCGCTGCGGCAGCCGTCCTCACCCGCACCGTGGCGACCGCCACAGACCGTGTTGCGGCAAGCGGCGGCGGTCTGACCACGCTGCTGCTCAGGCTCGCCCCGAGCTACGGTGCGCTCGCCGCGCAAACGGGTGGGTTGTCGGCGACCGCGAACCTGACGTTCACCCCGTCTGGACACTCCGCACTGCACCAGAGCATCGCCGTGTCGTTCGTGCGCATGGCAGCGAAGAAAACTGTTTTACGGCGCCGCTCGCGAGCCGCCGGGCGGACTGGCTCCAAAGCCCGGCACGGGATCCCACGATGAGCTTGCTCCCAACGGCACGGGTCCCACGATGAGCTCGCTCCAAACGGCACGGGTCGCTCTGAGCTCGCTCCAAACGGCACGGGTCGCGCTGAGCTCGCTCCAAAGCTCGGCACGGGGTCCCGCGATGAGCTCGCTCCAAACGGCACGGGTCGCTCTGAGCTCGCTCCAAACGGCACGGGTCGCGCTGAGCTCGCTCCAAAGCTCGGCACGGGGTCCCGCGATGAGCTCTCTGCGGATGCGGCTCGCCCTGCTCGCGCTGCTGGCTCTATGCCTGTCTACCGTACCGGCGGCATGCGCGGGCGCCCAGGGCCTCAGCGATGACGATGGCGCCGAATGGCGCGTCGAACAGCCCGAACCGCCCCCGCCCCCGCCGGGGGTCGCAGGCTCCAGCGTCCCGATCGGCCTCGGCCACGTCGGCGACATCGAGTTCTCGGCGCCCAACCGCGGCGCGCTGATCACGGCCGGGAA
Organism: uncultured Solirubrobacterales bacterium; assembly: GCA_963715925.1. Classification (GTDB taxonomy): domain Bacteria; phylum Actinomycetota; class Thermoleophilia; order Solirubrobacterales; family Solirubrobacteraceae; genus Palsa-744. The sequence goes on from OY970282.1 coordinate 2,441,356, forward strand.
CGGCAGCACCGTACCCCCCGGCGTGTGGCTCTACAACGGCCAACGCTGGCGGGAGCTCGCAGCGGTCTGCGGCGCCACCGACGGGCGCATCGTCTGGGCCGGCCCGGAGGAATTCTGGACCGTCTCCGATGGGCGGCCGGGCCAGGCGGCCGAAGCCCTGGGCCGGCGGCCGCCGCTGGAAGACAACACCCTGTGTCACTTCGCTCCCGGCCCTTCCGGCAAGTTGGAAGTCCTCGCCTCCTACGCCGCCCCGGCGTTCCAGTCGAACTCCTACCAGGTGATGCACGCGGCGGGGTGCCTGGGGCCCTCCGACTGCTGGTTTGCCGGCGAACCGCTGCCGGCCCCCCAAATCGGCGCCTTTCAGCTGCACTGGAATGGACATTCGATCGCGGCCGAACCGTACCTGCCCGAAGGGCACGCCGTGGAGGATATGAGCTCATTTGAAGGGAGCCTCTACGAGAGCCTGCGTCTCTCTGCCACCGATCGGGTGATCAAAAGGTCGCTCGAGCTGCCCGCCCTCCTGCGCAACGGTGAAGGGTCCTCGTCCGGCTTCGAAGCGGAACAGGGGGTGCCCCTGCTGGGCCCCGGCGAGTTCCCCTACGCCCTCGACTATCTGCATCTCTCGGCCGTCGAAAACGCGTTCTGGGGTGCGGCGGGCCCCGAGCTCGAAGCCCCCGAAAAATCTGTGCCCGCCGGGGTGACGGTCGTTCGCTATTCGAAGGAAGTCATGGGCATCGAGCAGAGCACGCCAAGCTGGAGCCAGGTGCTCGGCCCCGAAACTGAACCCTCGGGCCTCAGCCGCTTCCCCGAAGATGTGGTGAGCGCGATCGCCGCCGAACCCGGGACGAGCAGCGCCTGGCTGGCCCTGGACTCAAAGGCGGACAGTCTGATTCCCAGCCCCACCGCACGCGCGCTGGTGGCACGGGTCGCGGCCGACGGGAGCATCTCCGACGAACTGGATCTGCCCTCCAGCGAAGAACCGTACGGCCCCAAGGGCGCTGGCGAAAGGATCGTCTGCCCTGCCGCGCACGACTGCTGGATGGTTACCAACCAGGGCTGGCTGCTGCACCTCAGCCCCCCTGGCGAACGCCAGCTCGAACCGGACGACGATCCAGTGTTCTCGGGTGAACTGATCACCTTTCGCCCGCGGGATGAAGGGTTGCCCCAGGTGCCCCCCGACGCGCCCCCGGTGGATGACTCGGGGCTTGAAGAAACGTCGCCTCTGCAGACGACCGCGGGGGTGGAGAAGTCGGCGGAAAATAACTTCGCCACGGTGACCGTGCCGCTGCTCTCCCACATTCGCTCGCGGCTCCTGCACGGCACGACGCTCGAGTTGAGTTTTCACCTTGCGGTCAAGGCACGCGTGCGCCTGCTCGCCAAGCACCGCCGGAGCGTGGTCGCGAGCACGCCGGCGCGGGCCCTGAAGGCCGGCAATCGCAGCCTGCTGCTGCGCCTGAGCGTCCACCGCTGGCCGACCAAGCTCGAACTCCAGACGCATGCGCTCGCACCGCTTCCGACCCGCTCCACCCGTGAAGCCGGCACCACCACGGTGACCACCGGACTGGTTGTGCTGCCCCATACCCCCTCGTTCACCGGCCTGGAACCGCTCCTTTGAGCCCGCGGCCAACGGTCAAACGCCGGTCACGCCGGCATCTGCTGGGCGCGCTCGTGGCAGCGGCGGGCGTGCTCGGGGCTGCTCTGTTTATCGCTCTGCCGGGGCCGGCCGTGACCCCCGCCGTCGCCGGGCAGCCGGGTGGCGGAGGAGAACCCACGCCGCAGACCGACGCCTCGGTCCCCGCGAGTGACGTGACGATGATCGGATCCTCTCCGCAGGAGGCCCCCGGCGAGACGTGGGGGTTTGGCCGCTACGACGGAGCATCTGCGATCGTGCGCTACACGACCGAAACGGGTTGGTCGCTGATGGGGGGTCCGCTCGGCACCGACGGTCAGCCGCTGGCCGGATTTGAACTCGCCCATCCCGAAGGTTTCAAATATCCCGACCCCAGCCCGCTCGCCGGTCAGATCACTCCGAACGGCAGCGGCGCGCTCCTGGGCACGATCCCCGCGCCCGAAGTGAGCGGTGGCTTGCAGCAGCTCGTGCTCGTGCGGGAACCCGGCGGCGCCTTCAAGGAGACGGCTCCGCTGCCCGCTGGTCTGCTGAAGGAAGGCGAAAGCCTCTTCGGGCTCAACCAGGCGCCGATCGTCGCGGCGCTCGAAGAAGGCGGCGCGGCGCCCCACGCCGGGGCGCTGGTCGTCCCGGTCGACGAAGGCGGGAACGTCGACTCGGGCGTGTTGCACTGGAACGGCGAAGCTTGGACGCGCGAGCCAATCGAGATCCCCGCGGCCACCAGCAAGGAATTTCAGGTCATCGCGATCGGCGCGAGCTCGCCGCAGAACGCCTGGCTGATCGCCAGGCTGTCCTCCAGCTACCCGACCGGCTCGGTCGCGCTCTTCCGCCGCCACCTGGGTGGAGCGGGAGAAACCCCCACCTGGCTGCCGGTGGCCCCCAAGCCCGGCGGCGAACCCGGAGGACCGCTGAGCGTCAAAGTGCCGAAGGCGGAAGGCCCGGGAGAAGAAGAAAAGCAGTTCACCGTGCCGAGCGGGGATCAGTCCCAGATCCTCACTGTGACCGGCGAAGGCGTGTGGATCGACGGCCTGCGCCGCGATGCGCATGCGTCCACGACGATGTTCTTCAAGCCCGCGGGCGAAGCTGCGGGTGAAGTGCTCGCGGCCTGGTGTGAGCTTCCGGCTGGCGCACCCGAAGGGACGCCGCCGTGCAAGTACGACCTGCCGGAAGCGCTGTCCACCGAACACGCGCGGAGCTTCGCCTGGGCCACCGGCGGGTTCGGCGAACGCGTGATTACCGGGTTTGCGGACGGCGTGAGCCTGCGCCTGGAAGGCACGGAGTTCCGCTCCGTGCTCGCGCTCGGCGGATCGTCCGCCCCCGCCGATGTGGGCGGCACGTTCGGGGCGGCGTTCTCGGGGTCGCGCGAGGGCTGGCTCGGCCAGGAAAACCTGCCTGTCCATCTGACCCTCACGCCCGCGGCGAGCCGCCTCACGCCGTGGCCCGTATCTTTCCATGACGCGCTGCTCGCGCTGGCCCCGCAGCCGGATGTGCCCGTCGGGTCGCTCTCCAGCGAAGCGCTCGCCGTTGGCGATCAGGGCGAGGTGGCCCGCTACCGGCCGGGTCAGGGCTGGCTGCCCGAAAGCCTGCTAGGAGCGGGAGGCCGGCGCGAAACGCCGCGCCTGCGGTCAGTCGCCTGGCCGACCCCGTCTCGTGCCTACGCGGTCGGCGTCGAAGAAACCCGCGACGAAGGCCAGATGTGGCTGTGGCGGGCCGAAACCGGGCTCTGGGAAAGGGATCCCGCGACCCCTCAGAACTTCCGCGGCAGTCTCCTTGGGATCGCCTTCGATCCCGGCGAAACCGCGCGCGGCTATGCGGTCGGCCAGGGCGGGGTGCTGCTGAGGTACGGCAAGACGTGGACCCAAGAACGGACGTGCGAAGCGGGCGTGCCCCAGCCGTGCCTACCGCCCGAAGTCGCGGGGGCGAACTTCACCTCGATCGCGTTCGCGGGCTCGGAAGCGATCGTCGCCTATCGCAAGCTCCCGGACCCCTCGCGAGACAGCTACGAAGGAGGTTTGATCGTCAACGACGGATCCGGTTGGCAGCTCGACCAGGGCGCGGCACAGGCGATGGGGGCGGACGTGCCCTGGGCGGTCGCCGCGCTCCCCGACGGCGGGGCGGCGGTCGTGGCCTCGGGGGCGGGTGAAGGCGCGCGGATTTACGAGCGCGAAGCGGCGGGCGCCCAGTGGCAGGCCACCGCGACGCCCTACCCTCCAGGAGGCGGCACGCCGGGATCGCTGGCCGTGTTCCGCGAAGGGGGCGCACTGCGCGCGATCACCGCCGGAACCGAGCCAGACACCTATCAGGTGGAAGACGAACCGAGCCCGCCGCCGGGGTTTCCGCCCGCGCTGATCAGGCCCTACCCAGTCGGCTCCAATCCGGAACACGGAGTGATTCGCCAGACCGCGACCGGTTGGAGCGACCAGGAGCACGAACTGAACAACGCCAGGGAACCGCCTGGTGGCTACGTTCACTACGACACCGTCTACGAGCCGGATCCCGTGACGGCTGTGACGGTCGACCCGACGGGCTCTCAGGGGTGGGCCGTGGGCGGGGTGCTCGAAAGCGAACACCCGCTGCTCGACACCGCCGACGTCTGGCGCTACCCCGCTGACGGGACCGAGCCCGTTGGCGTCAAAGCCTTCCCGGTATCGAGCGAACGCGGCGTGGCGGAATTCGCCGGCGAGCCCACGTTCGCGATCGCAGGCGGTGCGCAGTGCGCCGCACCGTGCGCCACGCGTGCAAACGCGCGGATCGGCCCGGACGTGTGGCTCTCCGCCGCGCTGTCCCGTGCCAGTGAAATCAAGGGCATGAGCGCGTTCCTCTACACCGGGCCGCGGGTCACGACCGGCGAAGTGGCCGGCCTCGCGACGCTTCCGATCCCCTACCCGCAGGAGTTCGCGCGCTACGCGGAAATCCTGCGCGCGAGCCCGGTCAAGGCGTACGCCGCCGCCTCGCCGACGGATCTCGCCGGCACGGAAGGCGAGGGCGCGTTCGAGGAAGCGTTCGGCGGGAGTGGGCTCCCCGCGCCGTTTGGCGAACCGAAATGCCATACGTCCGGATGCCAGTCGGCCTACTTTGCGTTCTCCTCAGCGGGCGTGCGCGTGATCGTGCTCGACGGTACGGGGCCGGTGTCTCCCGAACAGCTGAAATGGCTCGAAAAAGAACTTGCGGCTGCGAGATCCACAGTCGGAAAGGCGGCAGAACCCGCGATCGCCGTCGGCAACGCCGATCTGGCCGCACAGATGGAAGCCGCCGCCACCCGCGAAGCCGCGGACAGCGTTGCCGAGGTGCTCGTGTGCGGCCACGCAGGACTCTGCCACGAAGCTGAAAACGGCGCCTCGGCTTACTTCTTCGATTCCCCCGAAAAGAACGTCAAGCTGCCGTTGCGGGCGGGCGCTGCCTCGATTCCCAGCTTCGGCTCGGGAACCCTGGGCTACGTCAGCTATCTCGCCGAAGAAAAGGGAGACTTCATCGGGGACAGCGGATTCCTGCTGACCCAGGTCGGGCAACTCAAAAAAGCCAACGTTTTTACGGTCCACGTGGAGTTGATCCCCGATATCGAAGAACTCTCGATGGAAGCCAAGGACGGGACGCTGCTGCGGCGCAGTCAGGTCACGCAGTTCGCCGCGCTCGCCCGCCGTCCGCGCTCGGGCAATCGCGCCGCCGACAATCAGACCACGGTCGAAACCGACCCGTACATCCCGATACCCTCCATCTGCATCGGGAGCATCTGCGAAAGCGAAGGCCTGTTCCCTGAATTCACCTTCAGCTCATCGAAGCCGGAAATCGGCGGCTTCGTCAAGCCCAACCTCGTCGCGGAACCGCGTGGCCACGAGGTGCTGCTCAAAGCCAACGGCGAACCCGAACGCGAACCCATCAACAAGGCGACCGGCCGCGAAGAATCCAAATCGAGCCTGTTCTGCGCCTACAACGCAGGGACGACAGAAGTGACGATCAGCGCCGGTGGCCTGTCCTACACGCTGCCGGTGGTCGTCGAGGCTGGCAGCGTGCGCCAGCCGTGCGGCACGGTGCCGGCGAACAAGCCGCGCGCCGTGAGCCAGTCCGCGCCGGCCCCCGTACCCCCGCCGGCGCCCGCGCCGGCGGGCCCCGCGCCGAGCTCCTCGCCGCCGCTCGTGCCCGTTCCGCCCCCACCGCTGCTCGTCGTCGCGCCGCCCGGTCCACCCACCCCCCTGCGGCCCGCGGCGCCCCCAACGCCGTTCTTCTTCCAGCCGGCGCTCCCGTTTCTCGTGCCCGCGTTCGTTCCGCCGCCGCTGCCCGCGCCGGCGGAGCCGACACCGCCGAGCGGCACCTCGGCGGTCACCTCTCCCGTGGAGGCCGCTCAGAAAGAAGAGGAAGAGGAGGAGGCCACCGAGTCGGTGAGCAACCAGGCGCTTGCCTACCGCGCTCCCGAACACGAGCCCTCACCCGGCTACATCCTTGGGATAGTGCTCCTCGCCGCGTTCGCCGGCGCCTCGACGCGCAGGCGTATGCGCGCAGGACGAGGCGATCTGCACGTAGCGCCGGCGACGCTTTCGACGATGCGCGCTCAGCGCCGGAGCGCCCCCCGACGCGGGCGGCGTCCCTGAGGCGCTCGTTCACCGGTGGTTCACGATTTCTACACAAGATGCGGGCCGGGGATCGGCAGTCTTATGGATGTGATGGGCATCTTCGGCCTCCGGGGCATCTGCGGCCTCTGGCACGACCCGTATGACGAGCTGGCGACTCCCTGGTGCGGCCTGTCCGCCCGTGCGAGCTCTGGGTCTTCGGCAAAGCAACGAGATAGGAGCATAAATGTCTGACCGCGCTAGTGTCCTTTGGCGCCTGCTGGCCGTCCTGACCATGGTTGTGCTGATGGCTGGAGCGACGGCCGCCATTGCGCAGGCGGACGACTATGGCGAAATCGGGGAACCCTTCGGGGAACGCGGTACCGGCTCCGGCCAGTTCACCTCGGTGCCCTCCAGCGTCGATGCCTTCGGGGTCGATCCGACGGACAACAGCGTCTATGTCGCCGACAATCCCAATCCCCAAAAAGGGGAATACCGGATCCAGAAGTTCAGCGCCAACGCGCAGGGCAAGTACGAATTCGTGGCTTCCGTCACGTTCAAACCAGCAGAATTCAAAGGGTCCGAAGTCCAGGACGGCCTGGAGGGCATCGCAGTTGAACCGGCGCAGGAACGCATCTACGTGCTCGCCAGTGAGTACAGGCAGGAAGGGGAAGAAGAAGAAACGCCCAGAATCGACCCCAGTGTGATGGCGGCCAGCACGCTGTATGCGTTCTCGACCAAAGCCAACGGGACAAAACTCGAACCGGCGACCGGCACGAAAACGGGCGGCGTGCTGGCCCCGGCCAGCGTCCTGATGCCGCAGTCCGAAACACCGGGCGCAGCGCTCCTCGACCCGAGCGGCATCACGGTTGATCCCGGGACGCACGAAGTGATCATCATGGGTCGTGAAGATCCTGGCGAAGTGGGTGGAGAACCGCAGGATGCCGTTGCGCTCCAGCGGGTCACCGAAGATGGCAAGTTGGGGGCCCGCTATGTCGACACTGAACACGTCCTCGAACCCACTACCGCAAGCTCTCCCGTGGTTACACCGACCGGGAAAGTGTACGTCGAGGGAGTCGATCAAATCGACGAAATCCCCGCGAACTTCACCGAAAAGATTTCGCCAAAGCCCGTGATCGAACTCGACTCCGCGCTGGAAGAACTCACCTTCTTTCCCGGCGATCCACCCGCGGCAAACGGCCTGGGCCTGTCGGTCGGCTCAGAAGGTACTATCTACGCCTATGCCGGTATCAAATTGCAAGCAGGCTCTGGGCGAAGGTATCCCGGTGCTCTGCTTTTCAACGCCGAGGGCGTGGAGGAAGGCTGGACGGGAGGGCAGAGCGAAGCAACCGGCAAGGGGAAATGCACGATCAGCTTCCTCGGCACCCCGATGGTGGCGGCCGGCAAAGGACATACTCTTTTTGTCTACTCCTCCAACCCGGCAGCCCCGCACGTCGTCGAGTTTGGCCCTGGTGGCACGGGCTGCCCGCAGGCGTCGGCCACAACTCCGAGCGCCTCGGTGAACGGCGTGCCCGCGCCAGAATCTGAACCCATATCGATCAACGACAAGGTGACGCTGTCCTCGGCGCTGACACAGGCGAACGCGCAAAAGGTCGAATGGGAATTCGGAGACGGGACGGAAGAAACGGTGAGCACTGATGAGTACCAGATGGCCGAAGTGACACATCAATTTGCAAAAGGCGGAGAGCTGACGGTCACCGAGAAGATCCATACCGACGACCTCGCGACGCCGGAAATCGTGGTGCAAAGCAAAATCGATATCGTCGCCTCGCCGCCGGTGGTCGTCACGGAAGAGGCGAGCCCAATCGAAGGCACGTCGGCGACGCTGAGGGGAAAGGTGAATCCCAATGGTGGGACAGTAACCGAATGTTATTTCGAATATGGGACAACAGAAAAGGGTCCTCTCGAAAAATTCGAACATGAAGAAAAATGCGAAAAGCTCCCCAAACTTGGAGATAACCTGGTGGCGGTGTCGGCGGCGATCAAGGGGTTGACCGAACACACCACCTACTACTTCCGAGTGGTGGCGACCGGCGGGGGAGAAACCAGCAAGGGCCCGGACCAGACGTTCACGACGGGGCCGCAGCCGGTCGCCGTGACTCAGGCAGCGTCATCGGCCACGCAGAGTGCGGCAACACTCAACGCGACCGTCAACTCCGAGGGCGCGACGGTCAAAAACTGCCTCTTCGACTACGGAACCTCCAACGCCTACGGGCAGAGCGCACCCTGCGCGTCCTCGCCGGGGTCTGGGAGCAGCCCCGTGCCTGTGACCGCCACGCTGGCCGGCCTGAGCGCCGGCACGACCTACTACTTCCGAATCGTCGCGAGCACCGTGAGCGGAACGAGCTACGGAGAAGCCGGGACGTTCACGACCGAAGCGGGTTCGAATCTAAAAGTACAAGAAGAAAAAGAAACCCAGGAAGCGGAAGCCAAAAAACGTCAGGAAGAAGAAGCGGCAGCTGCTGCGAAAAGGCAGCAGGAAGAAGCCGCGGTCGCCGCAAAGAAGCACCAGGAAGAAGAAGCGGCGGCGAACAAGCGGCGTGAAGAAGAAGCGAAGTCCCACGTCAAGCCACCGACCCGCGCCCAGCTGCTGGCGAAAGCGTTGAAGACTTGCAAAAAAGAGTCGGGCAAGAAGCGAACGAAATGTGAAGCGGCAGCACACAAAAAGTATGCGAGCAAGAAGAAGAAGAAAAAGTAGTTTCCGCGCGTAAAGAAGTCGTAAACGGATGTGACCAACTCGTGAACCAGGATGTCGAGAGTCGTGGTTCAAAGGTTGAAGAACCAGATTGGTAACACACAATGCCGTGGCTACGTGCGAGTGTTCTGATTGCGGGATGATCCCGCAATCGGGCAGCATAAACTACTCAGGAGGTAGACTAGTAATGAAGTTTCTCTCCGCACGGGGCATTTTGCCGGCGTGCATCATCTCGGCGGCGACGGTGGTGGCTTGCGTGCTGCCGAGTGCCGCGAGCGCCACGCTCGGGGCGCAGTGCTCGGGCTCGGCCGTCAAGGGTCAGGGCTCGACGCTTCAGGAAGAAGCCGAGATTCTATGGGCGGAAGATTTCAACACGTCGGGCAACGTGCACGCGTGTAAAGGCTCTGTGACATCGACAGTGAAATACGTAGGCACCGGCAGCGGCGCGGGTCTCAGAAGCTGGGATGGAGAATTGCACGGCAGCCCGCCGAAAAGCGAATACAAAGGGCCCGAAGCGGAAAACGCTTTTTTGGGCACCGACGAACCGCCGAACTCGGAACAGATCGAAAAAATCGAATCAGAGGATAGTCTTGGCATACAGTCGCCAAGGGCAGAGGTCGAGACCGTCCCAGTCCTCGAGGGAGCTGTCGCAATCATCGTCAACCTGCCGGAAGGTTGCGTTGCGACCAGCAAATCGAACAAAGGTCGCCTGGTGTTCAACGACTCCACCCTGGAGGGCATCTACCGGGGTACGGTCAAAAAGTGGAGCGAAGTCAAAGAAAACGCTGATAAAGTGTCAGCGTTTGCAAAGAAAATAGTCAAAGTCAAAACGACGATCCACTCAAAGGCCGCGACTGTGGCATCCGGAGGCTTCCCGGAAGTCGAAGTGGGAATGAAAGTCACCGGCACGGGCATTGCCACGGGGACGACCGTTGAAGCTCTCGGACCCGGAGCGGAAGAAATCACCCTGTCGAAAGAAGCGACAAAAACCGGAGAAGTTACGCTGACGTTTACGTCGGTTAAGTGCAATCCGGAAGCGGCAATCATCCCGATTGTGCGCCGTGATGGCTCTGGCACGACGCACATCTTCAAGCGCTACCTGAACCTGATCAACTCCGCGACGTTCAAAGACGAAGCAGGGAACACGGTGACGTGGGGCGCAATCTCCGAGGGCGGCGCGAATACGCAATGGCCCGAAGGGGTGGTCACAAAAGAGACAGGCGAAGGCAGTCCCAGTATGGTGACGACAGTCGCCGCAACGCCGAGCAGCATCGCCTATGTCAACCTCGCAGACGCGCGGTCAAATGGCGATTTCAGCAAGAAAGCCGATGACGGCGGGCCCAACTTCCCGAAATTCTGGGCTCCGCTTCAGAACAAAGAAGGAGAAGAATCCTACGCGGACCCGGCGTCTAACAAAGACGTGGAAGCCAAAGCCAGCGCGAACTGCGCGGGCGAGGAATACTCCAACACCAACTCGAAAGGCGAAGCAGAACCGTTCCCGCCGCCGAGCGTGTTTGAACCGTGGGATGGGGTTACGACGAAACTGACAGAGAAAGGTTACACGCTCTGCGGCTTCACCTATGTCGTGTCGCTCCATCACTACGGTGATTTCACGACACCTCTCCCGACGCTCACAGAGGCCACGACGGTCAACAACTACCTCAACTTCGTGTTGAGCACGACGTCGACCGCAGGCAAACAGGGTGGTCAGGTACTGATCAAAAGCCGCGACTACCTTGGACTCCCGGCAGGTGAAATACTCGTCATCGCTCAGGGAGGCGCGGCGAGGGTCGAATTCTAAGCGTCCACAACTCCTGTCGCTGCGGTGGCAGGAGACCTAGGACCTGAGAAGCGATCAGCAGTCAGCAGTAAACCGGGCCGCCCCAAGGATGGGGCGGCCCGGTTTTGTCGTTGTGGCCGGTCGCGATGGCGATGGCCGATCCGCCCGATGGCCGATCCGCCGAGAGGCCGCCGAGATCAACCGCGGCGCCATGCTCTGGCGGTGCCCGTGCGGATCTCGCGGCGTGAGCATTAATCACGAAATCTAGACATTTGTTCGATGCCCAAGCCGCATGATGCGGGGCGGTGGGGACGGCGAGAAGCCGTCGACGGCGGCGAGGAGGAGTCAGCCACAGCGATGAGTGTCGAGACGGGCAGCGGAGCGGAGCGGGTCTCGTGGGGTGGGGCGCCGGTGGGCCTTCAGGGTCTTGCCGGCGCGGCGGGACGCCGCGGCGGGACGCCGCCGTGGCTGGCCGATGTGCGTGGCCCAGAGGTGGGCATTCGCCGGGACGCGCTTCACGGGGTGGCGGTGGCAGGCCTCAGGCGCAGCGGCCTCGCGCGCTCCTCCATGCCGCGCTCCTCGATGCGGGTCAAGCGCGCCCTCGACCTGCTCGGCGCCTCGCTCGGGCTGCTGGCAGTCCTGCCGCTGGCGGTCGCGATCGCCGCGGCGATCAAGCTGGACGGCGGCGGGCCGGTGTTCTTCCGCCAACTGCGCGTGGGCCGCCACGGGCGGCGCTTTCAGATGCTGAAGTTCCGGACGATGGTCCCCGAGGCCGACGCGCTGAAGGATGCGCTGCGCCACCGCAACGAGGCGCGGGGAGGCCTCTTCAAGATCGCCGAGGACCCGCGCGTGACCCGGGTCGGCCGGTTCCTGCGCCGCAGCGCGCTGGACGAGCTGCCTCAACTGCTCAACATCATCAAAGGTGAGATGAGCCTCGTCGGCCCTCGCCCGCTGGTGATCGAGGAGGACGAGCGCATCGCGGGCTGGCGCCGCCGCCGCCTGGAGCTGATGCCGGGCATGACCGGCCCCTGGCAGATCCTCGGGCCCGCCCGTGCGCCGCTCGGCGAGATGGTGGCGATCGACTGCCTCTACGTCGCCGACTGGTCGCTGTGGAAGGACCTCAAGATCCTGCTGCGGACCGTGCCCCACGTGCTCGGACGCCGCGGGCTGTAACCCGGGGCCGACGGGCCCGAGCGGCGCTCAGGACACCGGAACGAACGCGTGCAGTATCCAGGAGGCCCGCGAGCATGAGCTCCAGGCCCCCGCGCACCCGCTGGCCGTTAACCATGTGGGTGGACCCCAATTTGTAGTAGTAGTACCCCCACAGCTGCTTGCGGCGCCTGAAGCGCTCCCGGGCGGGGGCGCGGGCCAGCTGGGCCGCGAACTCCTCGCGCCCGATCGGCGCCTGGCCGTTGGCGAGCCTGCGCTGGTTGACCGTCAGGCGCATGACGTCCTGACGCAGATCCCAGAAGCGATCGAACTGCACGGAGCCCGCGCGCTTTCGATAGTGGACAAGCGGCTCGGGGATGTTGAGGACAACCCCGCGCTCGGCCATTCTGCAGAAAAAGGGGTAGTCGTCCGCGGCCCCATACTCGGTCGAGTAGCCGCCGACGGCCAGAAAATCCGAGCGAGTGAACAGCGCTGAGGAGTGAATCACATAGAAAATCTTGCCCGCCAGCACCAGCTCGTTGTAATCGTCCTCGGTGGTCGGTCCCATGATCGCGGGGGAGATGACCTTTTTCGCATCGTTCATGTTATAGCCGTGCGTGCCGAGCAGGGCGATGCGTCGGGCTCCCTTCCAATCATGGAGGAATGCGATCTGCCGCTCGAGCTTGGTAGGCGCCCAGACGTCGTCGGAGTCGCAGTTGGCGATCCACTCTCCTCGGGCGGCCGCGATCCCCGCGTTGCGCGCCGCCGCGGCGCCGGAGCGGGAGCGCAGGCGGGTATAGCGAACGGCCACCTGACTCGCCCCCCGGGCGGCGAACTCACGCACGAACCGCTCGGTGCCATCCTCGGAGCCGTCGTCACAGACCACGATCTCGGCGGGTGGCAGGGTCTGGCCGACGATCGACTCCAGGGCGTCGCCGATGCGACCCAGGTCGTTGAAGGTGGGGATGATCACAGAGATGGACGCCGGGTCGGGCGGCGCCTGCTCGCGCGGGGCTTGCGCCGCAGCTGCCTGCTCGTGTGGGGTTTGCATCGCAGCCGCCTGCTCGAGTTGAGACTCTTGAGGATCGGGACCCGGCTTGCGCGACGCGGATGCTGCGCTCAGCCGCTCACCCGACATCGTCGTACCCCCAGAGCGTGAGGAGGTCGCGACCGAGGTACTCGCTGATTGCCACCACCTCCGGCCGGTAGCGGCGGCGCAGCTCGCGCATCAGCGGCTCGTCGGGCGGTTGGGGATCGGCGAAGAAGATGCGGTCGCGAATCGCCATGGCCGACTCGCGGCTCAGTCCGCGGGGGGCGAGTGCCACAGCCGAAGCCCTCACGGCTCGTGCGATCGGCCCGCGCCCCACGGCCACCGCATGCACCAGCTCGTGCACGCCCCTTGCCCGCACGCGCACCGTCGGATTCACCTCCCTCACCGCGATCGGGGGAGTGTCGTCCACTTCGAGAAAGCGCAGCACCGTGCGCACCGTCGCCTCGTTGTCGCGCCGGAAGTCGTCATAGATCAGCACCAGCACCTGCTCGGGTCCGAAGACGGCGTGGAAGCGGCGCAGCTGCTCGGCGTAGCGAACGTGATCCGAATAGAGAGTCGCTCCTGGCCAATACGAGTTATGGGGTGCATGCCGGCCTGCTCGCCTGGACTCCTCGAGGGACAGCGCCTTGCGCAAATCCTTCTCGGTCTCGAGATAGGTCTGTACGAACTGGAGGTGCAGCGAGCGCAGGAAGCTCGCGGGCTCTCTCAGGATTGCGATGATACGCGCGCCGGGCTGCACCTCGGCGATGCGCTCCGCGGCAGTGCGAGACCAGAGGTACAGAGCCGATGCCTCTCCCGCGCGCTGCTCGGGCCCCGCCGCGTCGAACAGCGACAGGTACTCCTCGAGCGTCTGCGGAGTCCAGCCGGTTCCGCGCGGGCGCGGCGGGTCGCGAAGGCCCAGCTCGGATGCGAAGAACCACGGCTCCTTGCTGGAGGGCATGTAAATCTGTGGATGGCGAATCAGCGTGTCGTAGAGCGCGGTGGTGCCGCTCTTGGGATGACCCACGACGAAGAAGTCGGGGACTCGCTTGCCCACCAGCTGAGCAGTTGCCGCCTGCTTGGCCGCGACCGTCATGGCCCCGGAGTGTAACGGTGTGCAGTGCCCGCAGCGACAGCCGGCCGATCCTCGCGCGGAAGTGGCGATGTCATTCCCGCATTCGTCGAAAGGTCGCTCCCGCGGCTGTCGACGAGCCGTTCGAGCGCGCGCGAGATCTGCTCGCACACAACCTCGGGCGCAAACAGCCGCTCTGCCTCCGCTCGCGCCACCGACCGCATCTGGGCTGGGTTCATCCTGAGCCCCTCCAGCAGCGCGGCGATCGCCGTGGCCATGCCCGCGCAGTCGCCGGGCGCGACCTCCGCCACCACCGAGCGCTCGACGCCCTCAATCGCGCCGACCTCGCTGCTCGCCACGACCGGCAGTCCGGCGGCAAGGGCCTCCGCGACGGTCAGGGCGAACGGCTCATATCTGCTCGCCTGCAGCAGGATGTCGCTGTTGGCGAGCTCCCCGGGGATCTCGGACGCGGGGACCGCGCCGACGTATTCCGCGTTCTCGGCCGGCAGGTCCTCGAGCAGCCTCGTGTAGTCGGAGAAGAGGCTCGGACCTCCCACGACGCGGATCCGTGCGTCGACTTCGCGCGCGAGCAGCGCCCTGGCCACGGCCACCACGTCATCGACGCCCTTGCGGACGGCGATCCGCCCCAGCACCAGGACGGTCGGCGGCCGTCCGAGCTGCCGGTCAGTGTCGGCGAACCGCTCGAGCCGGACCGGGTTTGGAACGACGACGGTAGCGTGGACGGGATAGCCGTAGTCATGAACCAGATGGTCGCGAAACACGCTGCTGATGCATACGAGCAGGCTGGCACGACGAATCCGGACCCGCTGCACGAGCACGCGCAGGAACATGATGGCCGCCACGGTCGCGAACGTGTGGCGGGGTTGGCAGCGCAACGCGAGCCCGCGCTCGGCGATCAGCCACCGCAGCTCGCCGGCGACATGGGTCTCGGGGTGGATGACGAGCGGCACGGCGCGTCCCACGCTCGCCGGCGCCGCGAGACTCTCGATGTTCGAAAACTGGTAGATGAGGTCATACGGCTCGCGCGCGTGTCTGGAGGCGATCTCCCGCCGTAGTCGAAGCGAGGCGAGGCCACGAGCGAGCAGGCCGCTCGCGAGCGCTCCGATCCTCGTGCGGCTGTACCACCTGTCCCACCGCCAAGCGCTCGTCCCCCAGACGAACGTGAGGCGCTCGTTGCCGACTAGCCGGGCGGGCGGCTCGTGCCCGGCCGCGGGGAAGAAGCAGTCGATCCGGTGGCCGAGCGCTGTAAGGCCGTGCAGGAGCTCGGTCGCGACGCCCGGCACGCCTCCGCTCTCGCCGGGGGCAGGCCCAAGCCACGCTATCCGCAGTGGTCTGGTGGGCATCGTGGGCACACTACCGAAATCCGCCCCAAGTCTTGGTGGGCCATCCGCGCACCGGTGCAAGCGAATCCTTGGGTGAGAAATCTATTCACGCTTTACCGCAATGCCTACCGAGCCTGCTCAGCCGCGCACGCCGCGATCGGCCAGCGACTTTCCTCAGCGGAATACCGGTAGGGGGGTGTGGAAGCCGATCGGTGGGCGCGCGCGCCACCGGCTGATCTACGATCGGCCGCCTGCGAATCGTCTCTGCTCTGAATCGCCTGCGCCACCTCCTCCGCCAGCCGGCGCTGGAAGGCGGCCACCGAGAAGCGTTGAGCGTTCTGCACGGCGCATGCAGGGTCGAAGTCGAGATCGTCGATCTCGCGCATCGCCTGCGCGAAGGAGTCGACGTCGTCCAAGCTCGCCAGCCGTCCCGTCTGCCCATCGAGCACCGTCTCCAGCGCCCCTCCGGCGGCGGCGGCGATGACCGGCCGGCCGGCCGCCTGGGCCTCGACGGCGGTGATGCCGAACTCCTCTACACTCGGTACGACCACCGCGCGGGCGCTCGTGTACAGCTCCACGAGATCCTCGTCGCCGACGCGCCCCAAGAATTCGGCCTTGGGGTACGCCTCGCTGAGGGCGGCGTGGTCGGGTCCCGAGCCGACGACCCGGATCGGAACGCGCGCGCGGCGGGCTGCCTCCAGCGCGACGTGCAGGCGCTTGTGGCGTACGAACTCCGAGACGACCAGCAGCGCGTCGCCGGGTTCGCCCGGCGCGAAACGGTGGGTCTCCACCGGCGGGTGGATGACCGGGGCGTCGCGGCCGTAGTAGCGCTTGATCCGCTCGCGGCTGAGCTCGGAGATGGCGATGTAAGCGTCGACGCTCTGGCTGGCGGCGAGATCCCACCTGCGCATGCGGCGCAGCTGCGCTCGCAGCAGTGGACGCAGCAAGGGCGAGACCTCCCGGAGCGCGCACTCTTCCTCATACCATGCGTAGCGAAACGGCGTGTAGCAGTAGCAGACGTGCACAGCGCCCTCCGGGACGCACGCGCCGTGGGCGAAGGCACTGCTGCTGCTGATCACCACATCCGCGGCCGGCGGCCGCAGGCGCTCGATGGCGAACGGGTACAGCGGCAGCAGCCGCCTGAACTTGGCCTGGCCGACGCCCAGACGCTGCAGCGGCGAGGTCGTGATCGAGCGGCCCGCGAACCGCTGGCTGGTGCCCTGCGCGTTGTAGAGCAAGGTGAAGATCGGCGCGCGGGAGTAGAGGTCAGCGATGGCCGCGAACGTGCGCTCGGCACCGCGCATCACCAGCAGGTAATCGTGGACGAGGCTAACCCGTCCGGGTGGTGGTGAAAGACTGGTGAAGGGCTCGGCGGGCGGCTGGCCGAGGCTGGTATGCTCGCCTGCCGGTGAAAAACTGGTGAAGAGCTCACCTGGTGGAGAAGGAAGGGATAGATGACTCATCGCAGGCTCGCGGTTGATCCACACCGAGCGTGCGCCCAAACTATTCGGCGGCAGCTGAGTAGATGTGAAGTCTTGGGGAAGTCGGTCACATGTCCTGGGGGAGTCCCCTCACCAGTCCGTCAACCCATCGCTCGGATAGTCTCCGAACATGACGCAGCGGGGTCCGCGACCCGATCACGATGATCGATGGTGGACCGTGAGTGGATCGCCGGGGGAGACAGTTCCGTGCGCATCTTGATAACGCTGCCGTGGGGACAGCGCCTCGGAGGCGCCGAGGCGATGCTGCAGATGGTGCTCGAAGGAGCGCGCGAGAGCGGCCATCAGCTCGAGCCCGTATTCTTCGAGCCTGGGCCCTGGCCGGCTGAGCTGAGCGACGCTGGCTTGCGGGTTGCGGTCCTACCCGCTGGGCGCCTGCGCGAAGCCCACCGATGGGTCGCTACAGTCGCGAGGCTCGCGCGGATGATCCGCCGCCGCCAACCGGACGTGATCCTCAACTGGGCGGCGAAAACACAGCTCTATGGCGCCCCCGCCGCGCTGCTCTGCGGCATGGGCGACCGGGTCGTGTGGTGGCAGCAGCTGATTCCAACGGGCCACTGGCTCGACCGCTGCGCGACGGCGCTTCCCACGGCCGCGGTCGGATGCTACTCCGAGGCGGCTGCCCGGGCGCAGGCGCGGCTAGCCCCAGCTCGAACGACGTTTGTGGTCGCCGCCGGTACGCCGATTCCCTCCCCCGCCCCACAGCGAGCCTCCCTGAAGCTCGCACCGGGAGCTCCCGTGGTCGGTCTGGTGGGACGCCTACAGCCGTGGAAGGGTCAGGATCGGCTACTCCGCGCACAGGCGCTGCTGCGCGAACGTGGACATAACATTCACACGGTCATCGTCGGGGGTGACGCCTACGGCTTCTCCTCCGAGTACGCCGCGTCGCTACAGCCGCTGATCGGCGAGTTGGGACTCGGCGACGCGGTCACGCTGACCGGCCAGGTACCCGACGCCGGACCATATATCGAGCGCATGGACATCCTGGTCAACGCGTCCGATCCCGAGCCCTTCGGCATCGTGCTGCTGGAGGGGATGGCCAGGGGCGTAGCCGTCGTCGCGGTCGACTCAGGCGGGCCCGCCGAGTTCATCGAGCACGGGCGGACGGGCGTGCTCGCGCGCTCGGGGCAGCCAAGCGCGCTCGCGGATGCGCTGGAATCCCTGCTGGCTTCACCCGAGGAGCGCCGCGCGATCGCTCAGGCGGGCAGGGAACGATTCATGCGGGACTTCACCGACGGGGCCATGCGCGAACGGTTCTTTCAGCACCTCGAGGTGCTTGTCGAACGACGGAACCTACGCCGCTCTGGGGTCTCCTGACGCCCGGCGAGCCGCGATCACGATCGAGACAGATGTGAGGGTGGGATAGCGCAGGCGAATGCTTTCAGGCCAGACGCGCCCCCTGGTAAGCGAGATCACATCGGCGCCCGCGAAGCGTGGCGCTTGCACCACAAGGTCCTCCTCGGCCATGATGCGGGTGCTGACATGCGGAAGCGCCGGCGACATATGGGGCTGATAGTCAGGACGGAAGCTCGTGAGGTTGCCACGCAGGCCGAGCTCGAGGCGGCTGCGCAAAGTGGCCAGGTTCGGCGTGGAGACGACGATTCGACCACCGGGTGCGACCAGCCGCGCGGCCTTGCGCAACGCGCTCCAGGGAGCCTCGAGGTGCTCGATCACCTCGACAAGCAGCACACGGTCGGCAGTGGGGAGCTCGTCGGCGTGCTCGGCGGCCAGAGTGTGAAAGCTCACATCTGCTCTCAGGTCGTCGTCAAGCCAGTCGATTGGATCCACGCCGCAGAGGGCGGCGGGCTCCCATTCATCTCTTATTCTTCGAAGGAGGTCTCCGCGTCCACAGCCGATGTCGAGCCAGCGCAGGCCTGCTTCGGGTTGGGCGGCATCGAGCGCGACCTCCACGATCTCGCTCATGGACGTGCCCGCGGAGTCCATCTGGTCTGAGTACGTGCGCATCCTGATAAGCCCTAGCGGGCATTGGCAGCGCGGAGCTGGCCAGTCAGGCAGACCCATCCCCGTCGCTTCAGCCGCCGCTGTACGCGAGCGGGATCGATCGTCGCGAGCAGGGCTGGGGGATCCCACAGCTGCTTCTCGTATGCGTCCGCCGGCGTTGACAGCAGCGGGCCGATCGGTCCCTGGCGGACCCCGAGCACGGTGTAGCCATGCCCTTGCAGCAGCGCGGTGACCGAGGTTGGGGGCGGCTCGTGCTCCTCGAACAGGATGTCTCGGATGAGCCCGCCCGACAGCAGCGGCTCGGCGCCCTGAAGGGCCGCAAGCTCATGTCGCTCGACGTCGAGCTTGAGCACGCCGATTGGATCTGTGAACTCGTCCGCGAGTCGCACGGTGTCGACGTCGGTCGCGTGCCTGGGATCGGGTCGCTCCAACGACGCGGTGCCCTTGTTGTGGGCGAACACGTCTGGGTCGATGGCCAGGGGAAGCACGCCCGTGGAGGACGACAACGCGGCTTGGCGGATGTCGATCTGCTCGAGTCCGTCGATCGATCTCCAGCGCGAGACGTTGCGCTTCAGGGTCTCGAATATGAGCGGGTGGGGCTCGAAGGAGACCACGCGGCCAGCCGGTCCGACAGCGTGTGCGAGCAGGTTGGACATGACGCCTACGTTTGCGCCGGCATCGAGGACGGTCTCGCCCGGATCCGCGAGGCGCGCGAGCGTCTCGGCGACGATCAGGTCGTAGATCCCGGTCCTCGCGATCGCGTTCCCGAGAGGGTCGGGCCAGCAGTAGAGGTGCGAGCCCCAGGCGGTGCGCAGCAGACGCGGGCTCCCATCCGGGCTCGCCTTGGTGCGGAGACGGATGGCGAGCTGGGAGGGTCGATACCAGTAGTAAGGCCGATTGACAAACCGGTAGGCTCGGAGGGTCCGAGACGGTGCGCGCTGTGCGATTTCGCTCATGGTGACCTGGACCATACTCGGGGCTGGCTAACAAGCTGCGACTCTACCAGGGGAGATTTCGAGGTCCATGGAAGCCAAGACCAAGAACAGGATTCCGCGGCCTGCGGCGCCATGCGATGTGACGATCGTCGCCCACGACATCGGCTCGGTCGGGGGGATGGAGCGCGTGCTGGCGGAGCTGATCATGGGCCTGCGAGCAATGGGCCACGAGGTCACGGTGATTGCGCGGACGTGCGAGCTTCAGGCGAGCGCGGGAGTCGTCTTTCACCGGGTGCGGGGGCCGAGTCGCCCCTTCCTCGTGGCATACCCATGGTTCATGGTCGCGGGCTCGCTAGCCGTGCGCAGATGGCGGCGGGGAGTGGTCCAGGCGACCGGCGCGATCGTGCTCAACCGAGTCGACGTGATCGCGGTGCACTACTGTCATCAGGTGGGCCCTGCCCACGCCAGCCGCTCCACCAGATTGTTCCGGGCGCACGTGCGGGTCGTGGAGCTTCTGAAGCGGACGACCGAGCGACTGTGCTTCCGGCGGAGCAGTTCAGCCTCCTTCGTGTGCGTGTCCGAGGGCGTGGCCGCAGAGATGCGCGAGCATTATCCAGAGCTGGCCGAACGGGTTCTCACGATCCACAACGGAGTCGACGCCGCGACGTTCGCGTCGGGCGCGCGTACGGAGGAGGCCCGCGCGAAGCGCATCGCGTTGGGGTTGGGCGAGGGGCGGCTCGTGGCCGCCTTCGTCGGCAGCGAGTGGGAGCGCAAGGGCCTGCAGCCGCTGATCGGGGCGCTTGCGCTGGCGCCGGAGTGGGATCTGGTCGTGGCCGGTGAGGGAGATCGGCGGCGCTATCAGGAACTGGCCGACTCCCTCGGCGTGGGAGGAGCCCTGCGCTGGCTGGGAGTCACCTCCGACGTGCAGCTCCTCTACGAGCTCGCGGATGCCTTTGTGCTCCCCTCCAGCTACGAGACCTTCTCGCTGGTCACATTCGAGGCGGCGGCGAGCGGTCTGCCCGTCCTGGCCACCGCGGTGAGCGGCGTGCGCGAGCTCATCAGAGACGGCCAGAACGGCTTTTTGATCACTCGAGAGCCACGCGAGATCGCCGAGCGCCTCGGACAGCTCGCGGCGGATCCGACACTCAGGAGGCGTTTGGGGAGCGCCGCCCGTCAGTCGGCGCTCGCATTCAGCTGGGAGGAAATGGTGGCAAAGCACCACGATCTGTACGTGCGTCTGGACCGCGGGTCGCCGCGGCGTTCGTGAGCAGGAACTCGAGGCGATCGGTCGCCGCGCTCACCGAGCACAGCTTCTCGACCGCATCTCTGCCGGTTCTCGCCAGCCGCTCGCGCAGCGCGGGCGACTCTCGCAATCTCCTCAACCGGTCGGCGAGCATCTCGCTGTCGCCCTCGCGGAAGATCAGTCCTCCTCCGGTCAGCCCAATCAGCCAGGGAATCTCGCCGGAGTCGGAGCCGACCACCGGGACGCCGCACCACAGCGCCTCGACGATCACGCGCCCAAACTGCTCCTTCCATGTCGCCGTAGTGCGCGAGGGCAGGACGAGCACGTCGAGCTGCGCGTACGCGGATGCCATCTGGTCGTGGGCCAAGCCGTCGATCACGCGCACCTGCGAGCCGGGGATGGACTGCCCCTCGAGCATTGCTCTCAGCTCGCCGTCCCCGACGAGCAGCAGCTCCACCGGCGCCTCCAGCTTGCGCACGGCGCCCAGCAGGTCCATGAGCCCCTTGCTCTGCACCAGTCGGCCCGCGTAGCCGATTGTAAATGGACGCCCGCCCACCCCACGCCCGCCCACCCCACGCCCGCCCACCCCACGCTCACGGGCTGCTGGCACGCTCCCCCAACCGGGCACCGCGGGGGGGGCGAGCCCGATCTCGCCCCGTGCGCCCCATGCACGTGTGAGCCGCGCGGCGGTGTCGGAGCGAGCGGCCACGAAAGCGGCGTCGCGCAGCACCCGCGAGCGCAGCCCACGTACGGGAAGGGGCAGGGTCCGATCGATGTTCTCGTAGCACTGGACCCCGAACGGCACGCCCGAGCGCCTGCACGCGCGGCTCCACTGCGTCGCCGCCAGCGAGTAGGGCTCGGCCTCCACAAACACCACGTCCGGACGCAACCGGGTGCACAGCGAGCGGCATCTGGTCAGGTAGAGGTGGCGCTGTGGACGCCCCGCGAACACGACGGGGACGGGACGCAGCGACCGCTCCAGCCCGTCGAGCGCCCGCGGAGTTACGGGCGACTTCGAGTAGGAGTGGCGCCAGCGGCTGGGCACGACGATCGTGACATCCCATCCGCGTCGCGCCAGCTCGCGATACACCTCCTGGTTGACGCTCACCACGGCGGGATGGCTGACCACCAGCAGCCGGCGTTTGGCTTCGTTCATGCCGAGCATGGTCACATCCTCCTGGGCACAGGCGCCAGTGGATTACAAATCCTTTACATATTGGTGCGACCCATGCCCGATGCTTTGCGCCTCGACCAGTGAGTGGGTGCCCCAACCTCCCAGATGCACGACTGCCCGACAGGGATGATCGCGAGCGATGACCGAGACAACCGACGCTGCCACGATCTTCGCTCCACTGTGGAGGCGCAAGTGGCTGATACTCCTCGTCGGGGCTCTGGTCGCGGTCGCCACCTACGTCCACTACCGGCATAAGCCGAGCGTCTACCTAGCGAAGACACAACTTTACTTCAGCAGCGCCTCTGAACAGCAGGGCGTGGTCAACACCACCCTGGGTAAGACAAGCCTGACTGCGACCCAGGTCGCCGATCAAGCCACGCTTATCAATTCGACCATCGGCGAAGCGGTTCACCGTAAGCTGCGCGAAGCGCACGATCTTGCGGCTGCCAAGGGTACGGCGCACGCGAAGTCCGCCGCCGGGAGCAACTTCGTCCAGATCTCTGCAGAAGCCCATACGGCTCGGGCGGCTGCGCAGCTTGCGAACAGCTACGCACAGGTATACGTCAAACAGCACGAGGCAAGCTACCAGCGAGCCGTGCGGGCGGCGATCGTCGCCACACATGACCAGCTGCACCGGCTCGAAGCCGCCCAAGAAGCGTCGTCACGCACGCCGAGAGGGAAGGGCGCGCCTTCCGGCAAGAGCGCGAGCTTGGGCGGCGTGGCGACGCTCGAGATCACCACTCTCAGTGCGAGGATCAACCAGCTCGAATCGGATCTATCAGTTTCGAGCGTACAGCAGATTACCCCTGCCCGACCGGACTCCACGCAACTGGTCTCGCCCGCGCCGAAAAGGAACGCCATCTTCGGGTTCGTGATCGGCGTCGCGCTGGCGGCGCTCGCCGCCTACGCCGTGGACAGGTTCGAACGCCGGCTGCGCTCGCTCGCCGATGTGGAGGCGGTCTTCCGGGCGCAGATCCTCACTGCGCTCCCGCGAGTGAAGCTGCCGGTCGTCCACCGGGATGGAGAGCTGCGGCCCGCCGAGCCGCTGCTCGAGCCACTTCGCGGGCTGCACACCTCCCTGCAGCTCGGAGACATGCTCGAGCATGACAGGGGGTCCTCGCCCCGTCTCATCCTGTTCCTCAGCGCCGACGCCGGCGACGGCAAGTCGACGCTCGTCGCCGACCTGGCGATCGTCCAGCGCGACGCCGGTGCGCGGGTGGCGGTGATCGAGGCCGATCTGCGCCGGCCGGTGCTGGCAGACCTGCTTTCGGCAGGCTCTCCCCGCGGTCTGGCGGAGGTGCTCGCGGGAGCGGTCACCTTCGAGGGGGCCATGCAGAGCATCGGATCGATCGACACAGACGTCGGGATCGATGCCTCGCAACCGGTCGCCGGAGTGTCCACGGTCGCCCGGTTGCGCCGCACCGGATCGCTGTCGCTGCTCGCCGGTGGGGGGGCCGTCGCCAACCCGCCGGCTCTGCTGGCGAGCCCGGCCATGCAGGAGCTCCTGCGCTCAGCCGCAGCCGACTTCGACTACGTCTTGATCGATGCTCCCCCGCTGCAGGTGAGCGACGCCATGCCCCTGCTGCGCATGGTCGACGGGATCGTGATCGTCGCGCGGCTCGAGCACACGCGCGAGGCGTCGGCTGAGCGGCTGACGCAGCTCCTGTCGCGTTCTTCCACCGCGCCGGTGCTGGGCGTGGTCGCCAACGCCGTGTCATGGGCGGAGATCAGGAGGCAGGGCTTCTCCTCGGCGCACCGCGAGCGGCGCTGGCCGCACCCAAGCTGATCGCCCAGATGGCCGCTCAGTACCCGCGCCTGTCCAGTCCGATCGGAGGTGTCCCGCCGGCCCTCCTGGACCGGCGCGGGCGGGATCTCCTGCTCCTCGGCGTCATGGGGCTGGTCCCTCTGGCGGTCGCGCTCGGCGTCACCCGGGAGGTGGCGAATCCGAGCATCCTGCTGACCCTCGGGGTGATGCTTGCGGCACTGGGCGTGCTGGCGCTCATGGTCAGCACCCGTTACGCGGTGACGCTCGCGCTCGTCGCGCTCTACCTCGGATTGCTCGAAGGGCCGGTCAAGCTTGGCAGTGGGGGGGGCGCTCTGGCGTCGGCCAGCCGCGACGTCTTGATTTTTGCGGTCAGCCTTGGGGCGGTCGTGCGTATCCTCGCCAGCAGGGAGCGTGTGAGGCTGCCTCCCCTATCGGGCTGGGTGGTGGCGTTTGCCGTGCTCGTACTGGTAGAGAGCTTCAATCCTCATACCCACGGAGTATTGAAGGTCCTGGGCGGCTTCAGACAGCAGCTGGAGTGGATGCCGTTCTTCTTCTTCGGGTATCTGCTGATGCGCTCCAAGGAGCGCTTTCGCAAGTATTTCCTGCTCCTCGGCGTGATCGCGCTGGCCAACGGGGTGGTCGGCACATATCAGTCGCGGCTCAGCCCGACTCAGCTGGCCAGCTGGGGCCCGGGCTACCAGGAACTGGCCAAGGGCGGCGGCGCCAAGGGCCTGGGAGGCCGGAGCTACCGCAGCGAAGGGGTTGCACGGGTCCGTCCGCCGGCACTCGGCTCGGAGGCCGGGTTTGGCGGCGGGGTCGGCGTGCTCGCCCTGCCCGCCATCCTGGCTTTGTTAGCGGCTGTGCGCACGCGACGACGGTGGGTCGTGACGTTGCTCTGTCTGGGTGCCCTGGCCGGCGTCGCCACCTCAGCGTCGCGAACGGCGGTGATCGGAACGAGCGTCGCGATGCTCGGCTTTGCTCTGCTCTCGCTCAGTGCCGGGCGCCGTGCGAGGCGTCCGCTCGTGGCGCTCCTGGTGGTCATCGGCCTCGCGGTCGCCGTCTTCTCGGTGCTGGCGGCTACCGAGGGCGCGGGGGTCTTCTCCCGCTATGCCACGATCGCGAGTCCGGAAAAGGCGGCGACGACCTCGGTCGACACCAAGGAACGAACTCTGACTCAGATTCCGTCGGACATCGCAAACGAGCCCTTCGGCGCAGGTCTGGCGGTCGTCGGCGCGGCCACGGGCTTCGGCGGAGTCAACAAGGTGACGATCGAAGAACACTCAGCCAGCGCGGAGTCCCAGTACAACTCCGTGGTGCTGGAACTGGGAGTGGTTGGTCTGCTCCTGTGGGTCGCCCTCACGATCAAGCTGGCCGCGCTGGTGGTACGCGGGCTGCGGCGTATCGAGGACCTCGAGCTGCGCATCGACCTAGCGGCCGTATTCGCGGTGCCGCTGGCCTATGTCGTCATGGGCTTCAGCGGACCCACCACGTACACCTCGCCGGCCGGCCCGGCCTTCTGGTTCGCGGTGGGGATCGCCGCATACTGGTTTGCGGGACCCGGACGCACGGCCCGTCCAACTCCAACGATCCGGGTCGGTGCGAGTTGATCCGCCGATGGTCACTACGCCGTCGCTCACGCGACCGTGGGGATCGATCGCCGCGAGCCTCCACGCTGAGACAGATGAACGCTCTGCTCGGCGCTCGGCGCCGGACGGTGCTGGCGCTGATGCTCGCCTCCATCGTCTCCGGGCTCACCGAAGCCGGGATTCTCGCGGTCATAGCGCAGGTCGCGGTGGCGTTGGTCGACAAATCCACGTCGCTGCACACGAGTGTCACCTCACTCCACATACACGCGCCGGTCGGGACCCTGTTCGCCGTTGCGGCCACCCTCGCCATTCTGCGCCTCGCGCTGCAGGTACCGATGGCGATCCTGCCGGCGCGGATCTCCGCCGACGCTCAGGCCCGGATGCGCAGGAGCCTATTCCACGCCTTCACGCGCGCCTCATGGGAGGTGCAATCGCGCGACCGCGAGGGGCATCTGCAGGAGATCATGACCAGCCAGGTGCTCCAGGCGACCAACGCCTCGCTACAGGCGACCAGCCTGATCACCTCGCTGTTCACGTTCATCGTTCTGGTAGCGGTGGCACTGTTGCTCAACCCTCTGGTGGCGGTCGTTGTCCTGATTTCATCCCTGGTGGTGTTTGGGTCTCTGCGACCGCTGCGCGCGCTTGGCGTCAGCCGCTCACGGGCACTGTCGCGGGCGCAGATGGAATACGCGGGCGGGCTCGGCGAGGCCATCAGGGTCGCCGAGGAGACGCACGTGTTCGGCGTCGCCGCCGCACAGCGCAGTCGTAGCGATCGCCTGGTTGCCTCTGCTCGGGACCTCTTCTTGCGCACTCAGATAGTCGGCCGCCTTGTGGGGGGGATCTACCAGAGCCTGATCTACCTGCTGCTCGTGGGTGGCCTTTACGTCCTGTATGCAACCGGCAGAGCCCACGCAGCCTCGATCGGGGCGATCGTCCTGCTGGTCGTCCGAGCTGGGACATACGGCCAGCAGGTCCAGGGTGCCTGGCAGGGCCTGCGCCAGTCATTGCCCTTCATCGAGCGCCTGCAGGAGGCGAGGCTGCGCTACACGCTGAGTAGTCCCGTCGAGGGCGATCAGGCGCTGACGAAGGTGCAGACGCTGGCCTTCGAGCACGTCTTCTTCTCCTACCGGCCTGGCCGGTCGGTGCTCTCAGATGTCAGCTTCGAGGTCGTCCGCGGTGAGGCGGTCGGCGTCATCGGTCCGTCGGGAGCGGGCAAGTCGACGGCGATTCAGATTCTGCTGCGGTTGAGGGCGCCGAAGGAGGGTCGCTACCTTGTGAACGGTGTGCCCGCCGAGCGGTTCGCAGGCGAGGACTGGCACCGGCAGATCGCCTACGTACCACAGGAACCACGCCTGTTGCACGCGTCGGTTGCAGCGAACATCAGGTACTTTCGCACCCTCGACGACGACGCGGTCCAGCGAGCCGGTCAGCTCGCGGGTATCCATGACGAGATCATGGGATGGCCAAACGGCTATGACACGGTCGTCGGCCCTCGTGCCGACGCGGTCTCCGGTGGCCAGCAGCAGCGGATCTGCCTCGCCCGCGCACTCGCGGCGCGGCCGGAGGTGCTCGTGCTCGACGAGCCGACCAGCTCGCTCGATCCGCACTCGGAGGCTCTCATTCAGGAGTCGCTGAGCGCGCTGAGGAACGAGCTCACCCTGTTCATCGTTGCGCACCGGATGTCGACGCTCGACATCTGTGAGCGTGTGATGGTGATCATCGATGGCCGGCTGGCGGCGTTCGCCACGACAGCCCTCCTGCAGGAACAGAACTCCTACTATCGATCCGCATCAAAGCTCGCCGCTGGAGTGCCCGGAGGGGGACTGCTTTGACACAGAACGGCAGTCCGACGCGCTCTCCGTCGTCAAGGGGAGTGGATGCCGTGCCCCCGGACGCCGCGCGTGCGCCGCAGAGGCGGGTTCCCGACTTCTTCATCGTCGGGCATCCCAAGTGCGGCACAACCGCCCTTTATGAGATGTTGAGACGTCACCCGCAGATCTACATGCCCGACGGCAAGGAGCCGTGGTTCTTTGCCCCCGAGCTGCACGTTCGCACACCGCCGCGACCCGGTGGGACTCCGAGCACGTTCGAGGACTACCTGTCGTTGTTTGACGCGGCAACGCCGGAGCAGCGCTGGGGAGAGGCCTCGCCGCTGTATCTCTGGTCGCGCACCGCGGCGGAGCGCATCGCCGCTGCGCAGCCCGCCGCGCGCATCGTCGCCATCCTGCGGGAGCCCGCGAGCTTCCTGCGCTCGCTGCATCTCCAATTTGTGCAGTCTTACATCGAGACGGAGAACGATCTGCGCAGGGCGCTCTCCCTCGAGCAGGCCAGGCGCCACGGTCGACATGTGCCTCGGTACTCGTATTGGCCGCAGACGCTGCTCTATTCAGAGCACGTGCGCTACGTCGAGCAGCTGCGCCGTTATCACGCCGTCTTCCCGCCCGAGCAGGTGCTGGTGTTGATCTACGACGATTTTCGGCGCGACAACGAGGGGACTGTGCGCGCGGTGCTGCGCTTCCTCGAGGTCGACGACACCGCTGCGCTCGCCGCACGGGAGGCGAATCCGACAGTGGGTGTGCGGGCGCCGGGCCTGCACGAGCTGGTGCACGCGGTATCCGTGGGTCGAGGCCCGGTCTCGCGGGCCGTGAAGGCTTCGGTCAAGGCGCTTGCGCCTCAACGCCTGCGCCGCAAAGTGCTGCTTGCGGCGCAGCGTCGCGTTCTGTTCACCGATCCCGAGCCCCCCGACGAGCGCCTGATGCTCGAGCTGCGTTGCCGTTTCAAGGGTGAGGTGATGGCGCTCGGTGAGTATCTGGGCCGCGATCTTGTGAGCCTGTGGGGCTATGACAGCATCGTGTGACATGGCGACATCCGGCGCCCGCTCGTCGCTGAGGCGGTTCCCCGACTTCTTCATCGTCGGGCACCCCAAGTGCGGCACGACCGCTCTGTACGCGACGCTGAAGCGCCATCCGCAGATCTATATGCCCGTGTTGAAGGAGCCCAGGTTCTTCGCGAGCGACCTTCGGCATCCCGCGCCGCGACGGCCCACCGGGGATCCGGATACGCTCGAGGAGTACTTGTCGTTGTTCGAAGACGCAGCGCCAGATCAGCGTGCTGGCGACGCATCGCCGCAATACCTGTGGTCTCGCACCGCGGCGCGCCACATTGCCGATGTGCAGCCCGCTGCGCGCATCGTCGCCATCCTGCGGGAGCCTGCGAGCTTCCTGCGCTCGCTGCATCTTCAGTTCGTGCAGTCGTATAACGAGATGGAGAAGGATCTGCGCAAGGCGCTCTCGCTCGAGGGCGCAAGGCGTCGGGGTAAACGCATCCCCCGCCAATCTCTGCGACCGCAGATGCTCATCTATTCAGAGCACGTGTGCTACGTCGAGCAGCTACGCCGTTATCACGCCGTCTTCCCGCCCGAGCAGGTGCTGGTGCTGATCTATGACGACTTCCGGCGCGACAACGAGGGGACTGTGCGCGCGGTGCTGCGCTTCCTCGAGGTCGACGACACCGCTGCGCTCGCCGTGCGGGAGGCGAATCCGACGGTCGGCGTGCGGGCGCGGGGCCTGCACGAGCTGGTGCACGCGGTATCTGTGGGGCAGGGCCCCACCGCGCGGGCCTTGAGGGCGTCAGTCAAGGCGCTTGCGCCTCGACGACTTAGCCGCAGCTCGGCTCTGGCGATCCGCGACCGCTTCTTCTTCACTGCTCCTCGGTCGCCCGATGAGCGCCTGATGCTCGAGTTGCGTCGTCGCTTCAAGGGAGAGGTGGTGGCGCTGAGCGAGTACCTGGATCGCGACCTCGTGACCCTGTGGGGCTATGAGAGTGTCGACTGAATCGGAGGCTGCCGCCACGATGGCCGCGCAGAGGCTCCCCGACTTCTTCATCGTCGGGCACGCAAAGAGCGGCACGACTGCGCTATATGAGATGTTGCGGCGTCACCCCCAGATCTACATGCCCGACGCCAAGGAGCCGTGGTTCTTCGCAAGCGATATGCGTCCTCGCTTTCAACCGCCGAGAGCCGGTAGGCTTCCGGAGACGCTTGCCGACTACGCATCGCTGTTCGACGGGGCAAGGTCGGGGCAGCGCGTCGGCGAGGCATCATCGTCCTATCTGTGGTCTCGCACCGCAGCGCGCCATATTGCCGATGTGCAGCCCGCTGCGCGTATCATTGCGATCCTCAGGGAGCCCACTAGTTTCTTGCGCTCGCTGCATCTTCAGTTTCTGCAGACCCACGTCGAGGCGAAGAAAGACCTACGCGAGGCGCTCTCGCTCGAAGATGCAAGGCGTCGGGGTCAACAGATTCCCCGTCGTTCGCACCGGCCACAGCTGCTTCAATATTCAGAGCACGTGCGCTACGTCGAGCAGCTGCGCCGTTATCACGCCGTCTTCCCGCCCGAGCAGGTGCTGGTGCTGATCTACGACGATTTTCGGCGTGATAACGAGTCGACCGTGCGCGAAGTGCTGCGCTTCTTGGAGGTGGACGACACTCGGCCAATCGAAGTGACGACGGCGAATCCTACGGTTCGTATGCGCTCACAGCAACTCGACGAATTGGTACACGCCGTGTCGGTGGGACGGGGCCCGGCATCGCGAGCCACGAAGGCCGCAGTCAAGGGTCTCATGCCCCGAGGTCTACGGCGCGGCGCGCTGCGGGTGGCTCAGCGTCGTGTCGTGCTCGGCAGTCCGCGACCGCCCGATGAGCGCCTGATGCTCGAGTTGCGTCGCCGTTTCAAGGCAGAGGTGCTGGCGTTGAGCGAGTACCTGGACCGCGATCTCGTGGGCCTGTGGGGCTATGACAGTCTCGATTGAGCCACAAGCCGCCCCGCGCGAGCGTGGGGGGAGGAGAATCCCCGACTTCTTCATCGTCGGCCACGCAAAGTGCGGCACGACTGCGCTGTATGAGATGTTGCGGCGTCACCCCCAGATCTACATGCCCGACGCCAAGGAGCCGTGGTTCTTTGCGCGCGATCCACGATCGCTTACATATGGTGAGAAGACCTTCGATCAAACCGGCAAACGCGCTGAAACGCTTGACGAATACCTGTCGTTGTTCGACGCGGCGAAACCGGAGCAGCGCGTCGGCGAGGCTTCGACATCCTATATATGGTCCCGCACCGCGGCAGGCCGCATCGCCGAGCAGCAGCCCGCCGCGCGCATCATCGCGATCCTACGGGAGCCCGTGAGCTTCTTGCACTCGCTCCATCTGCAGCTGCTGCAGAACCACGCCGAGACGGAGAAGGACCTGCGCAAGGCGATGGCCCTCGAGGACGACAGGCGTCAGGGCAGGCATATACCACGCTATTCATACTGGCCACAGGCGCTCATATATTCCGATCGCGTGCGCTATGTCGAGCAGTTGCGCCGGTACCACGAGGTGTTTCCGCGGGAGCAGGTGTTGGTGCTCATTTACGACGATTTTCGGCGTGATAACGAGGGGACCGTGCGCGCGGTGCTGCGCTTCCTGGGGGTGGATGACACTCGGCCGATCGAGATGACGACGGCGAATCCGACGGTCCGTATGCGCTCGCAGCAGCTCGACGGATTGGTGAACACCGTGTCGGTGGGTCGGGGCCCGGTGTCGCGCGTCACGAAGGCTGCGGTCAAGGCGCTCACGCCCCGGGGCCTGCGTCGGGGTGCGCTGCGGGTGGCTCAGCGTCGTGTCGTGCTCGGCAGTCCGCGACCGCCCGATGAGGGCCTGACGCTCGAGTTGCGCCGTCGTTTCAGGGGAGAGGTGCTGGCGTTGAGCGAGTACTTGGGCCGCGATCTCGCGACCCTGTGGGGCTATGACAGTATCCGTTGAGCCGCGCGTGTCGGCGGGCGGGCCGGATGATGGGCCACTTGGCCCACGCTGGCGCGCGGAGAGCGAGCGGGCGCAGGAGGCAGCTCTGCCGCACGGACGGGCGCTCGTGTCCTGCCCGGCCCCGCTTGGCGTCGGTGGTCTCGGGCGCCACCTGCAGGAGATCGTTGCGGCGCTCGATCGCCGTGAGCAGCC
Organism: uncultured Solirubrobacterales bacterium; assembly: GCA_963715925.1. Taxonomy (GTDB): domain Bacteria; phylum Actinomycetota; class Thermoleophilia; order Solirubrobacterales; family Solirubrobacteraceae; genus Palsa-744. The sequence continues at coordinate 2,472,773 of OY970282.1, forward strand.
AAGGGTCTGCATCTGCGAATCGAGCTGCGTGTCGGCCGCGCCGCTCCCACGCAGTCGCGCGCGCGGGCCGAGCAGGCTGCTGGGGCTATTGGTGCGCTTCTCTCCCGCCTGGCGTATCTGGGTCGCCAGCGTCAGATTCGACACCAACGCCGCACGATCGCTGCCTGCGGCAGACAATCTCATCGCATTCAATGGCACCGCCCTCGCGCAGTTTCGCGCCGCGAGGGGAGCGCGCTTTCAATCGATCTCCCTCGTTGCGGCAAACTCGCACCTGCGCCGTGTCGTGCGCCAGCACGCTCGAGCCTATCGCCAATACCCGCTGGAGCGCCCGTGGGCGACACGTGTCGTGAGACGAAATATCAGCGAGTACGCGCAGGCGGACCGCATCTACGTCGCGTCCCGGTACGCCTGGGAGTCGTTCGTCGAGGAGGGCGTCCCTGAGAGCGTGCTGTCACTCTTCCCTCTGACACCCGATCCTCGCTATGAGCCGTCTCCTACGCCACGAACCTCGACCACCTTCGACATCGTGTATATCGGCAGCCTCACCGTCAACAAGGGTGTCCCGCTCCTGATGGACGCCGTTCGTCGCCTCCCCTATACAGACATACGGCTCGTTTTGGTCGGGGGCTGGAAAACGCGAGGGATGCGGCGCTTCGTGCAGAGGGCGTGCGCTCGGGACTCCCGCATCAGCGTGGCTCCTGGCGACCCGCTGCCCCATCTGCGTACCGCGCGGCTCTGCGTGCATCCGACCTATGAGGATGGGTTCGCCTATGCCCCGGCGGAGGCCCTGGCCTGCGGAGTCCCGGTCATCGTCAGCGAGGACACTGGGATGAAGGATCTGATCGGCTCCGGCCGCAATGGCCTGATCGTGCCGACGGGGGATCTGTGTGCGCTCACGGAGACGGTGCAGGCCGCATATCGCGGGGAGCTCTTCAAATGAGGACGATGCCCGCGCAGCCAACGGCGGGCTCCGAGGCACCCAGCGAGGCGCAGCCTGCGCAGATCGCGGTCGTCGGGATGTCCGCCAGCCCCATGTGCGGCGTGCGGGCCCATGCCACGTTGCTTGCCGAAGCGCTCGGTGAGGAGAGCGTGTCGCACTCGCTGTACTGGCTGCAGCGCAGCGAGGAGTCCATGCGCGCGGCGTGGTTGGAGGTGCAGGCGTGGCGGAGAGGCCTTGCCGGCGAGCTCGACTCCGGTTCGCCGGACGCTGTGCTGCTGCACTACTCGGTCTTCGCTTACTCATACCGTGGTCTTCCGCTCTTCGTCCGCCCGGCGCTGTCGGCTTTGCGGAGCTCGCGGATTCCGCTGATCACCGTCCTGCACGAGCTCGCGTACCCGTGGCGGCACGGAGGCTGGCGGGGCAACGTGTGGGCCATGACCCAGCGCGCCGTTCTCGTCGACATCGTGCGCCGCTCTGCGGCGGTCATCGTCACGGCCGACTTCCGGGCCGAGTGGCTCACCTCACGACCATGGCTGGCGCAGCGGCCGGTCGTGGTCGCGCCGGTGTTCTCGAACCTGCCGCCGCCCACCGGCGGCTCTTCCCCCGATCGCGATCGCAAAACCATCGGGCTGTTCGGCTACTCCTACGAGGGGGTCGCGGTTTCGCTGGTGCTCGACGCCATTCGCCTCCTGAGGGATCGAGGCGTCGACGTGCAGCTGCTGCTGCTCGGCGCGCCTGGTCGTTCCTCGGCCTCCGCCGAGGCGTGGCTGGCGGCGGCGCGGGCCCGCGAGGTCGTGCAGGCCCTGTCCTTCTCGGGCACTCTCTCCGCACAGGATCTCTCCGATGCGCTAGCGGCGTGTCACGCGTTGCTGTTCACAGATGCCTCGGGCCCATCCTCGCGCAAGGGCACGCTCGCGGCGTCGCTCGCCTCCGGCAGGCCCGTTGTAGCGATCGACGGTCCGCTCCGATGGTCCGAGCTGGTTCAGTCCGAGGCCGCCCGCGTCGTGCAGCCGACCTCGGAGGCCCTGGCCGAGGCGCTCGAGACGATCCTCGCCGACCAACATCTGAGTGAGGCGCTCGGCGCGCACGGTCGCGAGTTTGCCGAGCGCCATATGAGCGTGGCACGCAGCGTGCATGTGGTGAGGGCGTTGCTCGACGACGTCCTTGCTCAGCGAGGCGTCTCGCCGCGCTCAGCCTCCCAGGCCGAGCGAGCGGTTCGATAGCCCTCCAGCAGCGCCACGAAGTGACGCTCGGGGGAGAAGCGCGTGGCGACCGCGTTCCTGCCGGCGCTCCCCATGGCCAGCTGCCTCTCGGGATCGTCGAGCAGCTCGTTGAGGGCGCGCGCGAGCTCGAGCTCGTCACCGGGTGCCACGCAGAGTCCCGACACGCCGTCGTCGAGCCAGTCGGTGACTCCTCCGGTGGCGCTCGCGACCACCGGCCGGCCCGCTGCCAACGCCTCGATCCCGACGCCCCCAAGCGGCTCAGGCCACAGCGACGGCACGGCCACCACCGACGCGTTTGCGAGCTCGTCCGCTAGCTGCTCGGGCTTCAGCCAGCCCTTGAAATGGATTCGCTGCTGCACGCCGAGGCGTCGCGCGAGGGCGCGCGCCTTGCCCAATCGCCGGCCGTCACCACATATCACAAACTCGGCGTCAACGCTGCGAGCGGCGCGAATCAGGACGTCGATACCCTTCAGCGCAACTATCCGACCGGCGAAGACAACACGCCGTCGACCAGCGTGTCCAGAGCCCTCCATCGCGGTTATAGTGGGAAAATATGGCACGATCATCCGGCGAGCCATGCCGTTTGCCGCCAGGTGCCGGTCCACCGCCGTCGAGTAGGAGACAACCAGATCGGCGCCTCGCAGCTCTGCCAGCGCGCGCGTCGCATTTCTGTACTTCGCCGGCAGAGTTCTGCGGTAGCGGGTATGCGCGCAGCCGTGTGCAATCAGATTGGGTACGCAGCCCAAGCCGTGGGATCGTGTGCATTCGTGGCCTGGCTGAAAGTAGTAGACACCCGACGTGCAGCCCGAGTAGCCGTGAGCGCTCACGACAACGGGCGCGCTCACTCGCATGAAGCCGGCGAGCTCGGGATCCTCAATCTGGTGGAGGTGAATAACCTCCGGGCGGCTCGCCATGGCCTTGCCAAGTCTTATGCTCATTGGCGCGCTGCTGTTGAAAAGTTCCGGACTTTCAAACAGATTCACACCGGGGACCGGCTCGCCGGGCTCGATCTTCGCCGCCAGCACGAGCACATTCAGGCCATGCTTGGCAAGCACCGTGGCGCTGGCCTGGACATGCGCCGACACGCCGCCGTCTCTAACCCATCGTGGGGTCACCAACAGCACCGAGCTTGGCTTCGTCGACATCTTGCGATCGGTTGGTCTGTGCTCTCTCTGCCCGTTGCATCAGCCGCGGAGCCAGAGCCTTCTTTCCCCGCAGCGGTGGCACGGTGCTGAGAGCGCCGCCAGCGCCTCCATGGATCTCCAGCGGTCTTGCGGGCGGAGGCTCGGCATCCGATCTGGGATTCCCATGAGCGTTGGATGCTAGCAATCACCGCTGGCGACTCGCATCAAAACTTGTTACGCTGAGGTGAAGCCTGCCTCGGGATGCAAGGCGTCGCCTGGCACGCATCGTTCGGGATGTGACGTTGTCAGAGGCCAGCTGCAACAATGCGAGCATGCGGCTGGTCAGCAGGGCTACGGGGGCGGCATCGCGACGTCTTGGGCGGCCGGAGCTGCTTGCCGCCGTCGACGCGGGGGCGCGGATGGCGCAGCGCGAGGCTATTGGAATCAGTGCGGTGCTTGCGTGCACACTTCGCAGCGATGGGACATATGCAGACATCGGAGCCAACCGGGGCCAGGTCTTGCGCGAAGCCGTGCGCGTCGCGCCACGCGGGCGCCACATTGCCTTTGAGCCGATACCAGCCTTGGCGGCCGGGATTGCGCGTGCATTCCCGGAGGTTGACTGCCGCCAGAAGGCGCTGGGTGCCCGCGCAGAGGTGGCGGAGTTCTGTCACTTCACGCAACTTGATGGTTGGAGCGGGCTGCGCCGATGCCCAGATATCAGCGACGAGCGAGGTCGCCCCGAGTACATCACCGTCGAGGTGTCAACGCTCGACGCCGAGCTTGTCAGCTTGACGCCAGACGTTATCAAGATAGACGTCGAGGGCGCCGAGCTCGCGGTGTTGCAAGGAGGCAGCTCGCTACTCTCCCGCGTACGGCCAGTCGTGATGTTCGAGCATGTTGCGCAGGCGTCAGCACTGTACGGCGCCGGGTCCGAGGATCTATGGGATCTGCTCACCGAGCTTGGCTATGAGATCTTTGCGGTGACTGGCGACGGTCCATTCACACGCTCTGCGTTCGCCGCGAGCACCGGCGTCGTAAACTGGCTGGCGGCGCCGGGGTAGCTCGGTCCTCACCTACCGCAACGGAATGGCCTGCTAATGCTCTATATCGCCACGGTGCACTATCAAGCATCTCAGTGGATCGAGGTCCAGACAAGGTATCTACGCCAGTATATCTCGGTGCCATATCAAGTATGGTCATCGCTGGAGAAGATCGACCCATCATACTCCGCCTACTTCGATCGAGTAATCGATCAGCGCGGCTCACATGCGGCCAAGTTGAATCACCTTGCCCTCGAGATATCACAAGAGGCCGCTGATGACGATTTGCTGATGTTTCTCGATAGTGACGCATTTCCGATCGCCGATCCGATGCCGCTTATCGCCGACGGCCTCGCGAAGGCATCCTTGATCGCGGTTCGCAGGGCTGAGAATGGAAGCGAGCCTCAACCGCACCCATGCTTCTGCGTGACGACCGTGCAAACCTGGCGTACGCTGGGCGGTGACTGGACCGCCGGCCATACTTGGCCCGGCGTCCGAGGCGAGCGTATCAGCGATGTCGGGGGCAATCTTCTGCGAAGGCTCGAGTTGACGGAAACGCCGTGGGTCGAAGTGCTCCGATCCAATCGTAGAGAGCTCGACCCCATATGCTTTGCCGTCTATGGTGATACCATCTATCACCACGGTGCGGGCTCCCGCGACCCGGGCTCTCGCATGGGTAACCTCAGTCCCGCGCATCGAGCCTCGGCGCCAGAGCCATTGCGGACTCGCCTATCGTTTTTGCGTCCGACGGTGCGCCTCGCCAACCGAGCGAGGTGGCGCTCCTGGGAACGCAAGACCGAGCAACGCCTCGTTGGGGAGTCGAAGGTCATTTTTGACAAGATTCAGCGTGGCGGCACAGACTGGCTGGTCGATTTCATCTAGTGTCGTGCTTGTTTAATTCGTTTGCGGTTAGGGTAGGTGGTGGTTATGCCTATTCCTACTGCCGTTTCAATCGAGTTGACCGACGACGAGCGGTCGGTGCTGGAGAGCTGGACGCGGCGCCGGACGAGCGCTCAGGCGCTGGCGCTGCGGGCACGTATCGTGCTGATGGCCGCTGAGGGGTTGTGGTCCAACGGTGAGATCGCCGAAGCGCTTGGGGTTTCGCGGCCGACGGTCACGAAGTGGCGCAACCGGTTCGCGCAGCGCCGGCTTGAAGGTCTTGCGGATGAGCCGCGGCCCGGCAAACCGCGGACGATCACCGATGAGCAGGTCGAGCGGGTCGTGACCAAGACCTTGGAGAGCGCGCCGAAGAACGCGACGCATTGGTCGACCCGGTCGATGGCCAGGGAGGTGGGGATGACCCCGGACGCGGTGATGCGGATCTGGCACGCCTTCGGGTTGCAGCCCCACCGCCAAGAGACCTGGAAGCTCTCCAAGGATCCCTTGCTCATCGAGAAGGTCCACGATATTTGCGGCCTGTACTTGAATCCGCCCGAGCGTGCCGTTGTGCTCTGCGTGGACGAGAAGAGCCAGATCCAAGCACTCGACCGCACCGCGCCGACGTTGCCGATGCTTCCCGGCACGCCCGAGCGAGCGACGCACGACTATGAGCGGCACGGCACCTCCAGCCTCTACGCCGCCCTGAACGTCGGGAGCGGGCAGGTGATCGGCTCGCTGCACCAGCGCCACCGCGCGATCGAGTTCCTGAAGTTCCTGCGGACGATCGACCAGAACGTGCCCGGCCATCTCGACGTGCACCTCGTGCTCGACAACGCCTCCAGCCACAAGACCCCCAAGATCCAAAGTTGGCTCGCTGCGCACCCCCGGTTTCATCTGCACTTCACCCCAACCAGCAGCTCATGGATCAACCTCGTCGAGCGTTGGTTCGGCGAGCTCACCACCAAGCTTCTACGCCGCGGCGCGCACCGCTCCGTCCACGCGCTGAACACCGACATCCGCCAATGGATCGACACCTGGAACGAAAACCCCCGCCCCTACGTCTGGACCAAGACCGCCGACCAAATCCTCGACTCCATCAGACGATACTGCCAACGAATCAACCAGACACGACACTAGATCGACATTCGGGTGTCGCCGGGGAACAACCGACGGAGAACACCGCACGCGCAATTGAAAAGAGGAGAGAAAGATGGCTGATGAGCTGCCGGACCCACCTTACAATCTCAATCTTGGTGCTGGCCATACCCATATCCCAGGGTTCATCAACATCGATATCCACGAGAGAGCAGACATCACCCTCAATCTCGGCACTGACAAATTGCCATTCCCGGATAGCAGCGTGCAGACCGTATTTTCAGCCCACACCCTAGAGCATATTCCTGACTACCTCTTTGCTCTTGGCGAGATTCACCGTGTCCTGAAGCACGATGGCGAGCTCTTACTGAGCCTGCCATACGTGACTCTAACGGAACTCCATTTAATTAATCCGTATCACCTTCACAACTTTAGCGAGAGATCCTTCGACTTCTTTGATCCCCTCTTGCTGAAGGACTCAGCCGCCGAGATGGGGGATATAGCGTTCCGCAAAGTGTTTGTCCGCTACACCTACATGGGATGGTTCGGACTCGCGCCGGGATTCCTCCGAGTGTGGGCGCGTCGACATCTGCTGAATGTGGTTCGCCAGTTCGATATCGGCTTGGTCGCGATCAAGGACGATCAACCTGTCGATGCCAGCCCCGCCCGTGCGAGCGGCCTCGTGGCACGGCTGGTGCAGCTCAACCGCATGCGTACCCCATATGACGACGGCGGGTCGCTGGCTCCCCGTCCGAGATCCGCTGAGAAGCAGCGTTCGCCGAGCTTGGTGCGACGGGCACTACGCCGAGTGCAGAGGCGCTGTGAGCTGCGGTATCGGTGAGCTGCTCAACGTTGTCTTGGCGTGCATGGTGCTGCTCAGCGCAGGAGCATCGGTCGCCGCGCAGCGCTCGGGCCTGCCCGCAGGGCTGAGGCTGGGCACAGGGTGGTTCTTCCACGCCGCGTTCGGCGTCTTCATCTTCGTGGTGCTGTACGCGCTGGCGGCGCTCCTGACCGTGACCGTGCGGGCCGGGGGTCCGCCAACCAAGATGAGCGGCCTCGGCTTCTCCCTGGATTGGGACAAGGCGCTCGAAATAGCGAACTCGGGCGCACAGAGCCTGGAAGAACTGAACAAGCGGATGTCCGGGCTGCAGGGGCAGGTCGCCGCTCTGGTCGTGGTCGGGCGGGAGACGCAGGATGCACTAGTCATCATGGCCGACGCTCTCCCCACGGCTCCGTCCGATCTGAGGGCGGATGCCCTGGCGCGATCCGAGCGCCTGGGCCAGCTCCTCGAACGAGGCGAGGCCAGCGGTGATAGGGCGTCTGACGCCATCGCCGGCTTCCGCGCGAACCTCACGGAGATCGAACGCCTGCACGAGGAGATGACGCGAGCATGAGCCCAGCCGCCCGGAAGGGGAACGAGCTGATCCCGGTCGCTGATGTCGAGGCTGAGGCGGCAAGCCGCATCCTGACGGTGCGCGGGCAACGAGTCGTGCTCGGTAGCGATCTGGCTGAGTTCTACGGCGTGCGCACAGACCAGATAACTCAGGCGGTCAGGCGCAATGAGGACCGCTTTCCTGATGACTTCTGCTTCCGGCTGACGCCGGAGGAGTTCTCGAACTTGACCACACAAAATGCGTTGTCAAGTTCTCGCCACGGAGGGCGTCGCTATCCCCCTCTTGCCTTCACGGAGCAGGGCGCGCTCGCCGCCTCTGCAGTGCTCAGGAGCGAGCGTGCTGCCGAGGTCAGCGTCGCGGTGGCGCGCGCCTTTGTCGCCATGCGGGACCAGCTCGCCGAGCTTGAGTCGCATCCAGCGCTCATCGAGTTCGCAGCGCGCCTGGCGAAGCTCGAAAAGCACTCGACTCAGCAGACGGAGTTCAACGAACATGTCCGCGACGCCCTGCGCAACCTCGACTCATTCATCGAGTTGGTCGAGGGCCAAGCCCTGAAGCACCTTGAGGGTGCCGCCGCTTGCCCTCGCGGACGCTCCGCGTGAGCCTGTGCTGGCAGGCACCTAGACCACAAGAAGAGTGACAAGGCTACCAAAGCACTATTAGGTCCCCGACGGGTTCTGCAGACTGGCCGGCGGTGCGACTGGGATCACGCGCCGGATGCGCGCGTGACGCGAAGCCAATACTGGGCGTTGGTGACGGGATAGGGCATCAGCTTCACCCTCAGCCCGTGCTGACGGGCCTCCTCGGCGATCCAATGCAGGCTGTGCCGCACGACTCCGGGTTGGTCTGACTGATGGCTGATGCCAACCCACCGCTCGCCCTCGTACACGCGCGAGGAGTCGATAGCCGGCAACTTGACCAGGATCGGCGAGAGCTGGGCGAGAGGAGTCGTGAGCAGCCCCTTGAGTCGCGGCCAGCGCCGTCCCAGCGGGGCCAGCACCGACGCAGGGTGGTAGGAGACGAGGAAGGCGCCTCCCGGAGCGGCGGTCGTCGCGAACGAGCTGAGCATCATGCGGATCTGCGCCTTTGACGTGTGCGTCCAGATGGAGCGGGCGAGCACGAAGTCGAAACGCTCGTTGAACACCGAGAAATCGAAGTCGTCGTTGTAAGTGAAGCGGGCCGCCGCGCCCACGACCACCTCCGGCTGGACGATCTGCTCGAGACCGACCCTGAGCATGTCGCGGTTGGGCTCGATGCCGAAGTAGCACTCCGCGTCGAGAAACCGCATCAGCCAGTAGCCCGCGCGCAGCGCGCCACACCCGACATCGAGCACGCGCGAGGATGGACGCAGCCCCTCTTTCAGGAGAACTTCGAAGCAGAGCCGCCCGACCCGCTCGAAGTCGCCCCGGGGGCCGCCGAGAAGATCTTCTCGGCAAGCTGTTCGGAGCGCTGCTCGAGTGACCCCTCGCTCACCTCCATGTGTGGATCCTAATGGATCGCGGCCCGGCTGCGGTCATAGAGATCGGGGTGTACGGCGGTGCCGTCGCCGGTGAACTGCGCGTGGTGCCGTCTTGGACGATCCCATCGCCGCATCATAGGCAGGGGCGGCATTACCTGCGCATATGGGTGTTATCCACTTGTGAAGTCGACGGTGAGGATGCGGGGGTAGTCGGTGGCGGCGATTTCGATGGTGGCGGTGCTGCCCGTCTGCGATATGAGGTGCGCCGGCGTGGATTCGTTGCGCAGGGGGTCGTAGGCGCTGATCGCTGGGGGACCGCTGGTTTCGGGGAGGTTGCCGAGGGTGATGCGGAATGTCTCGTTGGGGAGGTCGAAGCGCTCGATGTCGGTCGCCGGCTGGTTGGGTTCGTACAGGGTGAGGAGGTTTCGTGTCATGACGTAGACGGGGATGACGAAGCGCGTGGGTGAGGATTGGAAGGGGAATACGGCGAGCACGTCGCGGTCGTAGAGGCTTGGATGCGCGGCGGTGCCGTCGCCTTCGAACTGCGCGTGGTTGCCGTCCTGGGCGATCGAGAGCAGCGTCAGCTGCCGCGGGGTGCCGCCTGGCCCGGGGCCTTGGAACTCGGCGAGCATGTTCCGCAGGCCGGTCATGGTTTCACCACCGAGCGCATCGCCGGGATAGGCGTTCGGGTTGGCTTCCAGGGCGGAGAAGAAGTCTTCGCCGATCAGGCTGAGCCCGCCGGGAGCGGCCGCGAAGAAGTACTCGCGGTTGATGCCCTTGCTGACGTCCGCCACGAGGCTGCGCAGCGCCACCTTGGCGTGGAAGTGCGCCTTGTCGGCGGCTGTGAGCGTCGCGGAGCCCCCGGTCTCCGGAGTCGTCTCGTCCGGCCCCATGACGGGCGATTTGCCGATGCCGAGGTTGTACTCGGTCACCCACTTCTGCAGCGGGCTGCCGCCCGCGGGTCCGACATCGCGACCGTGGGGGAAGCCGTAGATGTCCGTTGTGAACGGCGCGATGTCGCGGATCAGCGTCTCGGTGTGTGTCGCGGTGAGGGTGACCTCGGGGAAGAGCGAGTCGTAGGTCGGAATGAACGAGGGCGTCTGCGAGCCCTTTTCCATGTCTCGCCTGCCGAGCGCGTTGAGGGGAGTGATGTTCCTGTAGTTGTAGGCGGAGGGATAGCTCTGCTCGCTTACGTAGGGGTGCTTGCTGAGCGCGGTGAGTCCCAGCGGCGCATCCGCACCGGAAGGAAAGGGAGTCTGGCTGGCGAAGCCGTCCGTGATGCCGACGCTCGGGGAGATCCCGTTTGCGGGGTTGCGTACATAAGCTACGGTTTCGTCCAGCAACGCCTTGGTCACTGCTTTGGTGACCTGCCCTTTTGTCATTTCGTTGGAGCCTTCTTCTGCTTCCGCATCGGTTTCGGCTTCCGCGCCGGTTTCGGCTTCCGAGCTGCTTTCAGTTTCCGAGCCACCCTCAGTTTCCGAGTTGCCTTCGTTGCCAGGCGAGTAGTAGTTTTCCGCGTTGAGGAACTGCGAGCCGAAGCCAAGCTCGTTCCAGATCTCGAGGTCATAGCCTTCTGGCCCGTTGATGCTTGCGGCTTCCCTACAGACGGTCGCCACGTAGCTCAACCACCCGGCGAGCGTGGCCTCAAACGTCGGGTTGGGCCTTCCGTCTGCGAGTGTGGGTCGCTCGAAGGGCGCGTACAGCAGCGTCGTGCCTCCGTGTGCGCCGGCGGCCAGCGCTGCGGGCAGCGGCCTGGAGAGGGTGGCCACGTCATCCGCGCCGACCGAGGTTATGAGGATGTCGGGGTCGCCGCCGAACGTGAGCCCGTTGAAGCCGGTCTTGCCGGGCACAACCGCTGCGGCGCTGTCTGCAGTTAGCGTCACGGTCTGAGCGCCCGCTGGCGCGGCTGAGATCGTTTCGAGGGTGAGGTGCTTGGAGGGACCCGGGTCGCCGCTGTTGGCGTTGAGCAGGATCAGCGGTCGTAGGCCATGGTTGTGCAACGCGCTCAGGATCGTGCGGATTTTGGAGTCGTCGAGGAACTTGGTTGGTTCGCTGTAGGAGAGCGAGTCCCAGCCGATTTCCTTGCGAGCCAGCGTGAAGCCGCTGTCCTGCAGAAGCTGCGCGGTGGCTTCGGCCTTCGCCTCGCCCACGTTGAAGTTGATCCCCAGAGCATCGAGCAGCCGGGAGGCGGGCCAGGTATCCAGATACGCTCGCCACGGCTGGATCCAGAACGAGCTCGTCCCGAACGGTACGTAGGTTAGGAACCTTGGGTCGATCGGGTCGGTCACGACTTCGCCGGAGTCGCTTGGAAGGTCGCTCTTGGGTTCACTCTGCGCAGGACCTTCGGTTGGCGGTGTCGGCGAGATCGGGGCCCGACTCGGAGCGGCGGTTGGCGGTGTCGGCGAGATGGGCCCCCGGCTCGGAGCGGCGGTCGGCGCGCCGGGCCAGATCGCGAGCGGTGGGTAGAGTGGCCCGCCTGCGGCGCCCGCTCCGTGTGTGGATGCCTGGGTGGGCTTCCTGGCGCGGGCATTTGCGCGCTTGACGGAGCGTCCGCTCGTGCACGCTCGCGACACGCGAGCGTGGCTCGAGGATGTCTTGCCGCGCTTGTGCGTGCACCGCTCGTGGGTTGTGCTCCTGCCTGCGAGGGTCGGCCCGTGGTGGCTCTTGCTCGCCGGCGCTGAGACGGGCGCGATCAGGCCGAGGGCGAGCACCGCGGCGCCAAGCAATGAGGCTGGCCGGACGGATCGGCGACGGTGGATGGGCGTGTCAGTCGGCATGCGCGGGAGAGGGCCGAAGAGAGGCGCCTTGTGGGTCGATCGGCCATCCGTCCAGGACGCTTGACCGAGGTTCGCCGCGACGGACGTACGTATGCTTCCGCCGGATGTCCCCCAGGGCGCATAGACCTCGACTGCTGCTCATCACGCCCGACTTCCCTCCCGCCCACGGAGGCATCCAGATGCTCGCCCACCGGCTAGCCGCCGGCCTGAAGGGCTTCGAGACGAGGGTCGTCACGCTCGACGCGCCAGGGGCTACGCAGTTCGATGTGGCCAGTGGCCTCGCGACGCGGCGCGTTCGTGGCAGCAAGCGACTGGGGGCGGTACGGCACGTCGGGCTGGGCGCGATCGCTCTGCGGGAGGCGTTGCGCTTTCGCCCGCACCTGACCCTCAGCGTGCACATCGTCGCGAGCCCCGCCGCGGTGGCTATCAGCCGTGTGCTCGGCGCGCACACCGTTCAGTACTTCCACGCCAAGGAGATCGGAAATCGGCCGTGGCTCGCGGCGTTCGCCGCCAGGGAGGCGCACGCGTCGATCGCGGTCAGCTCCTACACCGCCCGCCTCCTCGCGGCGAGCGGGGTCGGCGCCGCCGGTATCAACCTCATCCCCCCGGGCGTCGACCTGCCCTCAGATCCCTCGCCGACCACCGCCTCAGGCGGCGGTGCCCCCGATCATCGGTCGGTCGCGGAGCGCCCCACCTTCGTGACGATCTCCCGCCTGGAGGATCGCTACAAGGGCCACGACGTGCTGATCGGCGCGCTCGCGGCGGTGCGCACGAAGGTGCCCGACGTCGAGTGGATCGTGATCGGCGACGGACCACTGCGTTCGAGTCTGGAACAGCTCGCCCGCGTCCACGGGGTGACGGACTCCGTCCGCTTTCTCGGCTCGGTCTCCGACGAACGGCGCAACTGCTGGCTGCGGCGCGCCGACCTGCTGGCGATGCCCAGCCGCCTGCCCGACGGCGGCAAGGCCGGGGAGGGTTTTGGCATCGTCTACCTGGAGGCCGGCGCTTACGGCAAGCCAGTCGTCGCCGGCAACGTGGCCGGCGCACTCGATGCGGTGGCCGACGGCGAGAGCGGGCTGCTCGTCGACCCCACCGATCCCCTCGCGGTGGCGGATGCGATCACCAGTCTGCTGCTCGACCGCGAGCTGGCGCGACGGCTGGGCAGCGCTGGGGCGCGGCGGGCGCAGCACTTCGCATGGCCGGCGATCGTCGCGCGGGTCGAAGCGGTGCTGCTCGAACAACTCGGGGAGCCCTCCCGCTTAGCGCATGCACCCGCGGAGCGCGAGGATCTTGCGAGGACGGCGGGGTGAGGGTTCTCGATGCCTGCCACGCGGTGGGTGCGATACGGCAGGACGGCCGGATGCGAGATCCTTGCGACCGTCGGCCGACGGTCATCGATGCCAGCCACGCGGTGGATGCGGCACAGCAGGGCAGCGCAGGTGGGCGCGGGTCCGTGTGAGAGTCCTCTACGTCAATCACACCGCCGAGGTCAGTGGGGCCGAGCGCTCGCTGCTGAGCCTGCTCGCCGCGCTGCCCGACACAGTGCAGCCCCGGGTGGGGGCGCCGCGCGGGCGGCTGTCGGCGGCCGTCGAGGAGCTGGACATCCCGACCGCCACGATCACCGGCACAGCGGGCAGTCTCAGGCTGCATCCCCTGCATACCCCGCGCGCGCTCGCCGAGCTGAGCGCGGCCTCCTGGCAGGTGCGCCGGGTGGCCCGCCGCCATCGCGTCGAGGTGGTCCACGCCAACTCGATCCGTGCCGGGATCGTCCTGGCGCTCGCCCGACTCGCGCCGGCCGCGACCGTCGTGCACGTGCGTGACTGCCTGCCCGCGGGCCCGGTCGCCACCGCCACGATGCGCCTGATCGCTGCCACCGCGACGACGGTTGTGGCCAACTCTCGGTACACGGCGCGCTCGGTACGGGCGCTCGCGCCGGGGGCGCGCCTGGAGGTCGTGCACAACCCGGTGGATCTCGAGCGCTGGGATCCGGAGCGCATCGACCGTGCCTGGGCTCGCGCCCGTCTCGGTCGGGCCGGCGAGCGCGACTTGCTGCTGGGGGTGGTTGCCCAACTCAGCCCGTGGAAGGGGCAGGACACCGCAATCGAAGCGTTGAAGCTGCTGTGCGAGGAGGGGATCGACGCGCATCTGCTGCTGATCGGCTCGGCCAAGTTCCTCGACCGGGCCACACGCTTTGACAATCAGGGCTATGTGGCGCGCCTGCGCCGACTCGTGGCCGGCGCGGGGCTCGCGGATCGCGTCTCGTGGCTGGGTGAGCGCGAGGATGTCCCCGAGCTCGTGCGGGCGCTCGACGTTCTGTTGCTCCCATCCTGGGAGGAGCCGTTCGGTCGCGCCCTGATCGAGGCCATGGCCCTGGGGGTTCCAGTCGTGGCGACGAGTGTGGGCGGGCCGCCAGAGATCCTCGAGGATGGGCGTGAGGGTTTTCTGGTGGAGCCGCGCAGGCCCCGAGCCTGGGCGGAGGCGATTCGCCGGCTCGCGGAGGATCCGCGGCGGACGGAGGAGATGGGGCGTGAGGGCCGGCGACGCGTTGCGGAGGCTTTCACCGTCGATCGCCACGTGGGCGCCGTGCTCGAAGCGTATGAGCGTGCCCTCGCTCGGACGCGGTCATCTGGTTGATTACAAGCATTTTACAATTCATGTACGTGGGGCAAAGTACCCTGTTGCGTCCGCACGCCTGCGGTACTCGGAGGTGGCGCAATGACTGCAGGCAGCAATGCAAGGACATGGCACGCAAAATGTGAGGGACAGCGCTGTGGGGGGGCATGGGCGAGCTGAGGCTGGGCGCGTAACCTGGAGCAGATCCGGCCCGGCTGCGCAACCTCTCGCCGTGCACAGGCGCCGTCGGGATCTGGCGCTCGTCTCGCTCCTCATCGCCGTCGCTCTGGCCATGACGCACGGATCGGCGTCTAAGGCGCTCGCCACCAGTCCGCTCGTCCAGCTGGGTCCCAAGCTGACGGGTAGCGAGGAAAGTGGCGAGGGCTACTTTGGTCGCGATGTGGTGCTGTCCGCTGACGGCGAAACCGCGCTGGTGGGAGCCCCTCACGAAGGCGGCGAAGCCGGTGCGGTGTGGGTGTTCACGCGCTCGGGCTCGACCTGGACGCAGCAGGCGAAGCTGACGGGTGGGGAGGAAGCGGTGGGCGAAGGCCACTTTGGTCATAGCGTGGCTCTCTCCGCCGACGGCGACACGGCCGTGATCGGCGCTCCCAACGATGACGATAGCCTTGGCGCGGTGTGGGTGTTCACGCGCTCGGGCTCGACGTGGACGCAGCAGGCGAAGCTCACCGGCGTCGGGGAGTCAGACGGTGGCCAATTCGGCGCCGGGGTGGCGCTGTCCTCCGAAGGCGACACGGCCGTGATCGGCGCTCCCACCGATGATCACAGTCTCGGTTCGATGTGGGTGTTCACACGTTCGGGCTCGACTTGGACGCAGCAAGGCTCGAAGCTCGAGGGCGGCGAAGAGAGCGGCCCGGGAGAACTCGGCCGGGGTGTGGCGCTGTCCTCGGATGGAAACACCGCGCTGGTCGGCGCTCCTCACGATAGCGATGGCGTCGGTGCGGTGTGGGTGTTCTCGCGCTCGGGTTCGACCTGGACGCAGCAGGGCTCGAAGCTCACGGGTGGCGAAGAGGTTGGAGAGGTCCGCTTCGGCCGCAGTGTGGCGCTTTCCGCCGACGGCGACACGGCGCTGGTTGGCGGTCGCTACGACAACGGCATGATCGGAGCGGCGTGGGTGTTCACGCGCTCGGGTTCGACCTGGACGCAGCAGGGCGCAAAGCTCACCGCGGCAAGTGGAGAGATCGGCGCCGGCGAACTCGGCTACAGCGTGGCTCTCGCCGCCGACGGCGACACCGCCCTGATCGGCGGTCCCCGCGATCACGGCTACATCGGGGCGGTGTGGGTGTTCGCGCGCTCGGGCTCGACGTGGGTGCAGCAGGGAGAAGAGCTCGTCGGTGCAGAAGAGAGTGGCAATGGTTGGTTCGGCTCGAGCGTAGCGCTGTCCGCCGACGCCGGCACCGCGCTGATCGGTGGCTTGGGTGACAGCGGGAAAGCGGGGGCGGCGTGGGTGTTCGGCATCCCCTCCTCGCAACCTGAACCGCAGCCAACCGGCGAAACGCAGCCGGGCTCCTCAGACCCCCAAACGCAGCCCGCAACCGGGAGCTCGCCTGGCACGAGCTCACCGACGGCCAAGCACGGCGTGGCGGCGTACAAAGCCGTGGGTGGCGGGGTCGTGCTCCTCAGCCGAACCGTACACGTGCAGAGCGGGCGGGCGAGAGTCAGGCTTCGGTGCACCGCCCCGGTCGCCTGCCGCGCCCGCCTCACGCTCGTGGTTGCAGTGCGGGCGCAGGCCGCAAGGCGGTCCAGGGCGATCGCAATCGCCACGGCGCTGTTCTCGATCCCGCGTGGCGCGACGAAGACCGTCAAGCTCACGCTCCGCGCCGCCGGGCGCTCGCGTCTGAGCGCTGGCCGGGGACGCCTGAATGCGCGCCTGGCGATCCACGTCTTGGCTCCCGACCCGTCGGGGCGAACGCGAACCAGAACTTATGCCGTCAAGCTCGTGCTGCTGCTGGGGCGCCGGGCGCGCCGGTCTGCGAAGCAGCCGCTCCCCCACCAGCAGCCGCTCCCTCACCGTGCCCGCGGGGTTGCGAGCGCATCCTCACCCTCTCGAGTGCATCCTCATCCTCTCCTTCTCCGCCTGCCTCTACGTGCGGGCGCGGGAGCCGAGCGAATCGAGACGGTCGCGCTGTAGCCGGACACCAGCTTGCCGTTGGCCACCCTGACGAGCGCGCGATAGGAGCCTCCACGGCCGTGGCGGATGAAGACCACGCTGTTGAAGCGTGAGGTGTTTGCGGTGCCTCTCCTGACCAGCGTGCCGCTCACGCCCACGGGTGCGAGGCCGGGCCTCAGTAGCTGGAATGTGACCGGCGCGCCTACGACCGAAGGGGTGACCGTCCCATAGAGCCGTACGTACCCCTGGCGCCTGGTGGGGCGCATGTGGAGGGTCACCCGCACAGCTACGCGCACGATCACCGCCGGGCTGGTCAGGGGCGGAACGTCGAGCGTCACCACGCGCAGTCGGGTGTTCTGCGGCAGGCTTGTGACGGAGAACGAGAAACCTCCGGCAGCGTTGGTGAGCGCGGGCGCGCCGATGTCGGTGAAGACGCCGAGGTAGGGGAACGGGCTGCCCTGCAGGACGATTTGGCGGTTGCCCCCGCCGGTGCCGGTCAAGGTGCCCTCGATGGAGAATGGGCTCCCGTAGACGACCGGTTCAAGCGGCTTGGCGATCGCGAACTTGAGCGGGATCTTCTTGGTGGTGAACATGTGGCCCTGCCCGTCTGCAACCGTGCCGGTGGCGGCCACGACGACCAGGCGGTAGTAGTAGGTCGTGCCCAGCTGGAGTCCCGAGATTGCCTGGCTCACTTTGACCGGCGCGGTGCCGTTGCCCACCTCGGTGGTGGGTGTCTGGGAGCCGTAGGCGGCGGTGGGACCGTACTGGAAGTAGCAGCTGGCCTCCGTACCGTGAGGATCGATCGCTCCCGCGAGCGTCGCCGAGACGCCGGTCACCAGGGTGACCCCCCCCGTCGATGCAGTCGGAGGCTTGATCGCCGGCACCTTGGTCGCTAGCGCCGGTGACGAGACGACGGGCAGCGCCAGCGCCACGCCTGCCAGGATCGGTGCGCCCAGGGCGACCCGCCGGCCAATTTTGTATATCCACATATCAGGTTGCTCCCCGTGCTCGCTGTTCTATCACACCGTCGCGTCTCGCACGCGCTCGGGCTGTTCGTCCTGCGCGCGGGCCGTTCGTCCTGAAACGCGCTCGGCCGTTCGTCCTGCAAACACGACCGGCGGCAGATCGATGCGGCGATGGCGCTCGATCCCAGATGAGCTGACTTCACTGTTTGTTCACACCACCAGGAAAGCTCTCGCGTCAAGATTGCCAGGTGCGAACTGGATGCTCCTCGACGGCCGTAGGCGCGCCCTCGAGAGAGGGCGGCTCTAGTTCGATGGCTCGGTGTGCCGGTGAGCGCAGGCCCCGCCGTCCTGGCGGCGTCCGCCAGGTGGGATAAGGTGGCCCAAGCCGCCTGCGGCCCGGCAACAAATTAACATCAGGCCGATTTGGACGTCGAACGATCGATGCCAAGTCGACTCTCAAAAGGACGAACAGGAGGACTAGGAGCATGAGACATCTCAGGATGGTGTTTGGGCTTGCCACGACGGTGTGCGCGCTTGGCGTTGGCGTGGCGTCGGCATCGGCCAGCGAATTCGAATCCACCGGTGGGACAACCCGGGGCTCGAGTGTAGCCAAGAGCGAAGAATTTCACGTGTATCCAATGAGTGTTGTCTGCGGCAAAGCGGAAACCAAAGGCACGGTGGAAGAAGGCGCATCTGAAGCGTTCACCGATGAAGTGAAGTATTCCGGATGCACTTCGTTTGCCGGCCTTCTCAAAATGACCGTGTCAATGGGGCATTTCGAATACAGCGCAGACGGTACCGTGGCGATTCTGGAACCGATCACGATCAGCTCCACCGTACTGAAATGCCACTACGAAATCCCGCCACAGGCGGGCTTCAGCAAGGAATCCATTTTTTACAGTGACGTATCCGCATTCAGCAACAAAAAATTCCCCAATGGCCAGATGAAGATCCAGGTCGAAAGCGCACTTCAGGGGATGCACTACGTCGCGCATGGCTGGCCATGCACCGGGCCGAAAAACCCATCGGAAGCGAAAGAAGGCAAAGAACTGGAAGAAGAAGGCGAAGAAGGAACGTTCCGCGGCAAGATCGAAGAAGGATTGCCGGCGGGCAACTTCACGTGGATCAAATAGCCCGGATCGAATCCGTGGGCTAGCAACCACGAGAGTCCTGAGCAAGCAGCAGCGGCCGCGCCGGTTGGGAATCGGCGCGGCCGTAGTCGTTATTGCCGTGAATCCCATCGGTCGCCAGCCTACGGGCGGGTCGGGCGCCTGATGCCGCTGGGCCTGCTGCGTTGCCGGGGCTGCGTTGCCGGGGCTGCACTGCCGGGGCTGCACCGCCGGGCCCAGCGCCAGTGGACCGCCGCGAGGCGGAGCGGTGGCGAGCGCGCGTCGCGTCCTGCGCGGCGGTGGCCGTGAGTGGCGCAGTTCGCAGAGCAGCGAGTTTGCGGAGCTGCCTGCTACTGGGCGGGCGCGGAAGGCACGGGCTCTGGTGTGGCGGGCTCGGGCGCGAAGCGGTAGCCGATTCCGAAGTGCGTGTGGATGTATGCCCACCCGGGAGCCACTGCGGCGAGCTTGGTGCGGACCTTGCGCACGAACACGTCCACGGCGCGGTCGCGGTGCTTCATCTCGCCGCCCCACACCTGCCGGTAGATCTCCGGGCGGCGCACCACGCGGTCCTCGCGGTCGGCAAGCACCGCGAGGACCTGGAACTCGCGCACGGTGAGGCCCACCCGCACGCCGGCGACGAGCGCCTGCATCTCGTCGGGGCGCAGCTCGAGATTCCCGAAGGTCAGGGCCTGCGGGTTCGCGTGGTCGGGCTGGTTCTCGGGCTGGCGTGACTGGTCGGACGAGGGCGTTTGGACGGTCTGCGCGCCGGCGAGCGGGGGTCGCGGAGTCGGGGCCGCGGACTCCAGGGGTCGCGGGGTGAGGACGGGGGACTCGGTCGTCATCGGCGAGCTGAGGGCTCCTGTGGCATCGGCTCTGAAAGCTGCGCCACCGCAGGGCCCGGCGGTGGGAAAGGGATTGTGAGCACGCTCCGAAGGGCGTGTGAGGCGCGAGTTTCGCATGTGGGGGCGGCTCAGAGCAATCTGTTCACCGAATCGTCACCAGTCGTCGCCCGGGCGGGTACGTATCATGCGGGACCTATGAAAGCCTGCGCGTACTGCGGCGCCTCGCTCGCCGACGACCAGCGCTACTGCCTAGAGTGCGGTGGGCGCCAGGTGCAGGCGCGCAGCCAGTTCCTGGACCGCTTCACGCCCGCCGCGGTCGGTCCGGGCGAGCAGGCGGCGCTGGGGCCGGCGGCGAGCGGCCGCTCCTCGGGCGCCACCGCCGTCGCGGGCGTCGGGGTGCTGCTGCTGGCGATGGGCGTCGGCGTGTTGATCGGCCGCGCCGGAGCCGGTAAGACCGCCACCGCGCCTGCACAGGTGATCTCGGTCGCCTCCCCCGGTGCCGCGGGTGCGAGCACCACGCCCGCACCGACCAGCGCGAGCCCTCTGAGTGGTGGCTCCCCCTCCGGCGCGAGCGCCTCGCCCCACGGCGAAAGCTCCTCCTCCTCCCACGCGTCTCATTCCTCTTCCTCCTCGACTCACTCCTCCTCGAAGGGCGGTGGCGGCGGTGCGAGCAAGACCTCCACCACTCCCAAGTCGAGCTCGAACAGCGGGGCAAGCTACGAGCAGAAATCGCGCGCCCTACCCAACGTGGTGACCACCGGCTGATGGGCATCTTCGACGCACTGCTCTCCCGCCCCGACTCGGACGCCGGCGAATTGACTCCCACCCATCCCGCGCAGGGCTCCCGCTCACCCTCCGACGACGGGCGCGCAAGCCTGGAGCGCAGGCGCGACGAGCTGGTCGCGCAGGTCGCCGAGCTGCACTGGGACCTCGGCGGCCTGGCGTACGAGATGGCGATTCGCGACCACTTTCGCCTCGACGTGCTCATCCGCCGAGCCGCCGAGCTGCAGGAGCGCGACGGCGAGCTGGGTGAGCTCGAACGCGTCCTGAGCATCCAGGAGAACGCCGGCGCCGGCGCGTGCCCGGACTGCGGGGCGGTGCACGCCCGCGGGGCCCTGTACTGCTGGCAGTGCGGCAAGGTCCTGATGGAGCGCGTCCCGAGCGCCGCGGCCAACGGGTCGGCGAGCGAGACTCCCCCCGTGGCGCTTCCCTCGCATCCGTCCACCGGTTGAGCCGCCGCCCGTGAGTGGGGATCGCCGACCGCCCGAGGTCCACGCCGCGGGCGCCTGCGCGGAGTGCGGCTCGGCGCTCGCCGCCGACCAGCGCTACTGCCTGAGCTGCGGCGCGCGCTGTGGGCCGCGCCCCCCTGCGCTGGAGCGCATCCTCGCGGGCCTGCGGGGTGGGTGGGCACCGGGTGGGCGGGCACCGGTACCTCGTCCCGCGCTGCGGCCACGCGGTGGTCTACCTGGCCCGCGCACGGCCGCCGTGCTGACGCTCGCGATGCTCGCCTTCGGGACGGTCACCGGCGCCGCCGCCTCCAACCCCGCGGGTGCGCTGAGCGCGCTGCGCCGCGGGCCGCTCACGCTGCTGATGCCCGCCCACGCCCCGGCGGCCACGGCGCTCGCCGCCGCCTCGCCGCCGCCGCTGGTGGAAGCGGCCTCTACCCCTGAACCCGTCGAAGCGCCGCCTGCCACGGAATCCACGCCGGCCAAATCCTCCGCACCGGCCTCCACCGGCAGCGGCCACAAGAAGTCCGGTGGCAGCTCCAGCGGGTCGGGCGGCTCGCACCTGCCGCCCGTCAAGCACGTCTTCCTGATCGTACTCGCCGATGAGCCCTACGCGCAAACCTTCGGGCCGGAATCCCCGGCTCCCTACCTCGCGCACACGCTCGAGCGCCGCGGTGAGCTGCTCGTGCGCTTCTACGCCGTCGCCCACGAAGAGCTCGCCGACGAGATCGCTCTCGTCAGCGGCCTCGGGCCGACCCCCGAGACGGCCGCCGACTGTCCGGTCTTCAAGGACATCGTGCCCGCGGTCGCCGGCGAACACGGGCAGTACACCGGCCAGGGCTGCATCTATCCGCCCGCCGCCTCGACGATCGGCGAACAGCTCGCCGCGAAGGGGCTCACCTGGCGCGTGTACGCGGAAGGGATGGGCAACGGTGCGCCGGGTGGGCTCGCATCCTGCAGGCACCCCGAATTCGGAGCCGCCGACCCGACCTCGCAGGCGCCGCAAGGGGACTCCTTCGCCACCTTCCGCGACCCCTTCACCTACTTCGACGGCGTGCTCCATTCGCCCGCCTGCGCCCGCGAGGACGTCGGCCTGGAAGGGTTCGCCAGCGACCTGGAGAGCGCCAAGCGCACCCCGTCCCTCTCCTACATCGTGCCCGACCTCTGCCACGACGGGCGCCCCACCCCGTGCGCGCCCGGCGCACCGAGCGGTCTGCCGGCCGCTGAATCCTTCCTGCGCCGCGTGGTCCCCGAGATCCTCGCCGCCCCCGCCTACCGGCACGGGGGCCTGCTGATCGTGACGACCGACCAAGCCCCCACCACGGGGGAGTACGCCGACTCGAGCTCGTGCTGCCTGCAGCCGCGCTTCCCCGCGCCACTCGCTCTGCCTCCGGGCGGCGCGAGCACCCCGCCTGCGACCACGCCGACCGCGCCTGCGCCGACAGCGAGCACCCCGACCACGCCTGCGCCGGCAGCGACCACGCCGACCACGACAACGAGCACCCCGACCACAACGACCCCGACCACGACAGCACCGACCACGACGACACCCGCCGCGAGCACTCCGCCTGGGGTGAACCTGCCGCCTCGGGGTGGTGGGCAGGTCGGTGCGCTGCTGCTATCGCCCTTCGTCAAGCCTGGCACCTTCGACCAGGAACCCTTCAACGACTTCTCGCTGCTGCACACGCTCGAGAACCTCTTCGGGCTGCCCCCCCTCGGCTACGCTGCGCAATCCGGCGCCGGCGCGTTCGAAGCGTCGGTGTTCAACGCGGGGTCTTGAGTCAGCCCCGTCCTCTCAGCCATCTCTCCCCGCGTCAAAGCGCGAGCTGCTCGGAGCGCTCGGCGGCGATGCGCCTGACCTGTGGCGTGCCCGCGGGTTCCTCGAACGCAACTCCCTGCACGGTGCCCGCCAGTTCGTCGTAGGTGGCGGCGGTGCGCCGCCGGGTGGCGTGTGTCAGCGCCCGCTCCAGCGCGACTCGCTGGCGGGGGCGCTCCAGGGCGGAGGGGTGCAGGTCCAGGCGCAGCGTGCTCCCCGCCAGGTGCGCTCCGGCACGGATCGCGGTCGGGGAGAGGGCGCGTTCGAGCGCGCCCTCGGTGCCCACGCTCCACACTGGCACAAGCCGGCGCCAGGAGCCCTCTGCATTGGCTGCGTCCTGCTCCGCGGCGAGCGCTCCGTGCAGGCCCAACAGGCTCGCCCACCAGCGGAAGCGCGTGCGCAGCGCGCGGCGCAGCGCGGGGGTGTAGGCGTAGGCGGGGGCCACGAACCCATCGGGTTCGATCCCCGCGAGCTTCAGCAGCCGCCAGCCCGCCTCCACTGCGCGGCGGGTCTCCTCGCCGTCGAGTCCCGCGAACTCCGCGGCGCGCAGCGTCCGCGCCGGCGCTCGCAGGCGGTGGGGCCAGCTCGCGCGGCGCAGCCGCTCGTGCTGGAAGCCGTGCTGGGCGATCGAGTCGCCCGTGCGGCGGCGCTCGAGGAGCCAGTCCACGAGCTCTGGGGAGCGCTCGCCCAGGGGGTGCAGGTCGCGGGCGGGAATCACCAGCAGCGTTACGCGGTCCACCCCGCGGTCATCCAGCCAGTCGCGGATCTCCGCGCAGCGCTCGAAGGTCGCCGGCTCGACGTCGTGCAGCGCGACCGCGAGTGCGCGAGCGTGCGTCGAACCGGTGGGTGTTGGGGGGGGATCGTCCACGTGTGTGAGCGCCCCACCACGCGGGTGCGCGGCGGGCTTCCTACCCGCCTGCCTCGCGGCCGTTCCCTGCCGCGCTCTCACAAGCTGTGTGCCGCTACGCCGCACGGCGCGCCCCCGGGGTCGCGCTGCTGACGCTCCGCGGCTCGGCCGTCACTCGGCGGTAGCCCTCGGCGAGGCGCCCCATCGCGGCCTCCCACGTGCGCCCGCGCACGGAGCTCAGCGCGACCGCCGCCAGCCGCCGGCGCAGCAGCGGGGAGCCGGCGAGCTCCAGCACGCACTCCGCCAGGGCGTCCGCGCGGGGCTCGCTCAGTAGGCCGCTGACGCGGTCCTCCACGAGCGACATGGGCCCACCCGCGGCGACCGCCACGACCGCCAGTCCGCTGGCCTGGGCCTCCAGGATCACCTGCCCGAAGGTGTCGGTGGCGGAGGGGAACAGGAAGATGTCCGCGCTCGCGTACGCCCGCGCCAGCTCGCTCCCCTGCAGCCACCCCAGGAAGGTCGCGTGCTTGCCCACCCGCTCGCGCACACGCTCCTGCTCGGGTCCCCCGCCCGCCAGCACCAGGTGCAGCCGCGGGTCGCGGCTATGCGCGTCCAGGAACGCCTCCGCCAGCTCCTCCGCGCCCTTCTCGCGGGTGATGCGCCCGACGTAGAGCACGTTGAGCTCGCCCGGCAGCTCGAGCTGCCCGCGCAGGGCGGGGTCGAAGCGCGCAGTGTCCACGCCGCGGTCCCACCGCGCCACGCGCTCGGCGCCGACGCCGATCTCGCGCAACGCCTCGTCGGAGGCGGGGGAGGGGGAGAGCACGACGTCGCACGCCCCGTAAAAGGCCGTGACCGCCATTGCCATCGCGTCTGCCAGACGCACCTCGCCGGAGCGCAGCCCCGCGTAGGCGGTCAGCTCGGTGTGGTAGCTGCCGATCAGCGGCACGCCCTGCGCGCGGGCCACGAGCGCTCCGGCGACGCCGACCGGCCCGGGGGAGCATACGTGGATCGCGTCGAACTCCCCCTCCGCGAGCGTCTCCACCGCGGCGGGCAGGCTCGGCACCCCGATCCGCAGCCCGGGGTAGAAGGGCACGTCGACCTCCGCCACCGCCGCGAGCCGCCGGTCGACCTCGGGGTCGGTGCCGATCACCTCGATCTCAAAGCCCGGCACGCCGCGCAGGCGGATCTCCTCGATCGTGCGCGACACCCCGTGGGTGCTGCCGATCCCGTCCGCCATGATCGCCACGCGCGGGGTCTCGCCCTCACGCGAGTCGAGCTTCGCCTTCTCGTTGCCCAGGAACGCCGCCGCGGGCGCGTATGGGATCGCGGCGATGCAGCCCTCGAAGACCGCCATCGCCGCGCCCTGCGCGTCGATGCTCCCCACCTCGGCGGGGGTCGGTGGGCCGCCGCCGCCGGTCGCGTCAAAGCCCTGCGCCGGGTGCGACGGTGCGGCGATCGCCTGTACGACTGACTCGACCGCTGCCCGCAGCTTGCGCTCGTGCGCGCGGCACGCGCGGCGGTGCAGGTCGGCGTGGGTGAAGCGCTCGTCCTGCATGTACGCGATCAAGCCGTGCTCGTCGAGCTCCTCCAGGCCCACCGCCGCCAGCCACGCGCGCAGCAGGTCGCGGGCGTCGGCGGGTGTCAGGTCGCTGCCGACCCCCCCGTGCCGGGCATCGCCCTCGCGCAGCAGGCGCTCGGCCATCCTCAGCACCGCGCGGGGGTCTGGACCGGGCAGGCGGGGGTTCGGGCTGTGCGGGCTGGTACCTGGGTTGGGCTGGCGGAGGTTCGGGCTGTGTGGGCTGGTACCTGGGTTGGGCTGGCGGAGGTTCGGGCTGTGCGGGCTGGTACCTGGGTTGGGCTGGCGGGGGTCCGGGCTGTGCGGGCCGGTACCTGGGCCTCTGCCGAGCGCCCGCGCGGCGAGCGCGATCGCGGCGTGCGCCCACTTCGCGGCGCCGCCCTGTTCGCCCCGCGCGGTGGCGCGCCCCGCGCGCAGGTGCTCCATCAGCTCCGCCGGCGTGCGTGCGGGCGGGGTCTCGGTGAAGGTGCGGCCGATGTCCACCCCCGCGTGGTCGTCGCTGCCGCCGATGCCGGTGCCGTCGTGGGTCGAGATGTAGATCGCCGCGGGGCGGTTCAGCTCGCGGGCGCGCGCGCCGTTGCGTACCTCCCAAATCTCGAAACTCTCCGCGAGGCGGCGGCGGTGGCGCGGGGTGAGGGGCGCCCCGACGGTGTAGTAGGGGTGGGCTAGCGCGCACACGATCTCGCGCTCGCGCATGTACTCCGCGCACTCCTCCACGTCGGCGCTATGCGCCTGCAGCCACTCGTGGTCCGCGGGGTCGATCCCGTAGCAGAGCACGTGCACCGCCTGGGGCTCGTCGCGGAAGTGGGCGGTGAGCTCCTCGGAGACGAACACGTCGGGACGGTCCGCGATCTCCATGACCCCCGCGATCGTGTCGTGGTCGGTGATCGTCACGAAGTCCATCCCGCGCCGCTTGGCCAACTCGTACACCTCCGCGGGCGGGGTCGCGCACTCCGGCAGCCCCACCGCCCGCTGCACCCCCAGCCGCGAGACCTCCGAGGCGGCTGAGTGGCAGTGCAGGTCGACCCTGCTCACGTCGCCCGCCCGGTCTGCTGCGATGGGGCTCTGTGTACCCATACCCTCATGATTCGGCCGCAAATTGCGGGTTCTTGTAACGAGCCGGGTACCAGCTTGTGAACAGTCGGTGAACGCTGTTCAAGCGAGGGTCCGCGAGCTGCCGCAGCCGGGTACAGCTTGTGAAGTCGGTGAACGCTGTTCAGGCGAGGGTCCGCGAGCTGCCGCGCCGCGCGGGACCCGGCTCGGAGGTGACGGCGGGACGGCGGGCGAGGACTTGGTAGACCTTCGTGTAGCCGACGTCGAACCCATGGCGCGCCGCGCGGAGGTACAGGCGCCACACGCGCAGGCGCTCCGCTCCAGCCAGGCGCTCGGCCTCCCCCAGGCGCGCGTCGAGGCGATCGTGCCAGTGGCGCAGCGTCACTGCGTAGTCGCGCTGGAAGCCCTCGACGTGCTCGGTGTGCAGGCCGGCGCGCTCCAGCGCGAGCTGCACCCGCGAGTAGGGCAGCGGCTCGCCGTCCGGGAACACGTAGCGCATCGTGACGTCGTCGTCGAGCGGGTCGTCCTCGGGGTTCGTCACCGCGATCCCGTGGTTGAGCAGCGTGCCCCCGGGGCGCAGCAGCCCGGCGAGCGTCTGTGCGTAGCGGTCGATCTGGCTCGCCCCGACGTGCTCGACCATCCCGATGCTCGCAATCGCGTCGAACGGCTCCTCGGCGAGCTCGCGGTAGTCCGCGACGCGTACCTCGACGCGGTCGCTCAGGCCGGCGGCCGCGACCCGCTCGCGCGCGAGCGCCGCCTGCTGGCCGGAGAGCGTGATCGCGGTGACGCGCACCCCGTAGTGCGTGGCCGCATGGATCGCAAAGCTCCCCCATCCGCAGCCGACGTCGAGCACGCGCTGCCCGGGGGCGAGCTCGAGCTTGCTCGCGACCACGTCGAGCTTGGTCGCCTGCGCCTCCTCGAGCGTGCTCGCGCCGCGCGAGAAGATCGCGCAGCTGTAGGTCATCGAGGTGTCGAGGAACAGCGCGAAGAAGTCGTTGCCCGCGTCGTAGTGGTAGCGGACCGCTGCCGCGTCGCGCTCGATGCTGTGACGCTCGCCGCCGAGCCGTAGCTCGAGCGCGGGCCGCCGCGGCCATCCGCCCACCGCCGCCGCGACCCCGAGCGCCAGCCGCACCCGGTCGGGCGTCGAGATCGCCGGCGGCTCCCAGTCGTCGACGACCAGAAAGGCGGCGTCGAGGTCGTCGACGCTCAGCGAGCCCTCGACGTACGCCCGGAACAGCCCGAGCGCCCCCGGCGCTCGCAGGCAGTGCGCGAGCGCCGCTGGGCGCTCGATGAAGAACGTCGGCGCGGGCTCCACCGTCGCGCCTACCCTGCCGCCGTCCCAGAAGCGCACATTGAACGGGCGCTCGGGCAGAGCCCGCGCGATGCTGCGACGCAGGGGCAGGGAGCGCTGGAGTGTCATCGGCCGTCTATGGGGCAACGTGTCTCGGGTGCGCTGTTGATCTGGCCTTTCATCTTCTCACCGTACACCGAGCCTTCACCAGATCGCCTGCCCCGCGGACCTCGCACTGCGCGGGGGGCCGACACGTACCGGCCCGCGGCCCGGCAGGGCATATCCAAAAAAAGACTTTTCTCATCCCGCTCGCCTCCTGGCTGTGCCCGCTGGCCGGTCTGGAACATATGCTTCCGCGCTCGTGTCCGTTCTCGCGCTCCCCCTCGCCGCCGCGCTCACCTACTTCCAGGCGATCGTGCTCGGCTTTCTGCAGGGCGTCACCGAGCTGTTCCCGATCTCGAGTCTCGGCCACACGGTGCTGTTCCCGACGCTGTTTGGGTGGAACCAACTCGTCGATGCGCAGTCGCAGCCGGAGTCGTTCTGGCTGGCGTTCGTCGTGATGCTGCACGTCGGCTCCGCGCTCGGCCTGCTGTTTTACTACCGCCGCGACTGGGTGGAGATCGTCCGGGCCTTCTTCCACACGCTCTCCACGCGGCGTGCGCAAACGTCCACCGAGCGCCTGGCCTGGCTGATCGTCGTCGCGAGCATCCCCGCGGGGATCATCGGCCTGGCGCTCGAGCACCAGCTGCGCACGCTCACCGCCAAGCCGGAAATCGCCGCGATCTTTCTGATGGTCAACGGCCTGATCCTGTTCGCGGCCGAGCGCTACCGCCGCCGCGCCCAGGTCCGCGAACTGGCCGCTCGCGAGGGGGCCAAGCCCGACGGCGCCCGCGAGCTCGACACCCTGGAGTACCGCGAGGCGCTGGTGATCGGGGTCGCGCAGTCGAGCGCGCTGGTCGCCGGCATCTCTCGCGACGGCGTGACGATGGGGGCGGGGCTCGCGCGCGGCCTCGACCACTCCGACTCGGCGCGCTTCGCCTTTCTGCTGGCGACGCCGATCATCCTCGCGGCGGGCGTCGTCAAGCTGCCGGACCTGCTCGGCCACCTCGGCGACGGGATCCGCGGCCAAGCGCTCGTGGGCTGTGCGAGCGCGGCGGTCACGGCCGTCTTCACCGTCGCCTTTCTGGTCCGCTGGTTCAAGACCAGGACCCTGATCCCCTTCGCCATCTACTGCCTGCTGTTTGGCCTGGGGATGTTCATCTACACGCAGGTGTAGCCGCGTGCGGGCGTCATGCGACGGCGACGTCGCGGCGCAGGGCGGCGACGATCGCCAGCGATGCCACCCCGACTCCCGCGAGGATCGCGAGGATCGCGGCGTCCCCGCCCGGCCATCTGACCCCCGCGCCCTCGCCCACCCAGAACACCCCGAAGGAGCTGAGCGCCACCCCGACCGCGAACTTCATCGCGTTCTCCGGCACCCTCGCCAGCGGCGCGCGAGCCGCCACGCCGATCGCCGCCACCACTGCGACCGCGGCCGCGGCGGCCACCGCGGCGAGGCCGACCCGGTGCTGGTTGGCGCCGAACGTCAGCACGATGAACACCACCTCCACTCCCTCCAGCGCCACGCCTTTGAAGGCGATCGTGAACGAGTACCCGTCCCACCCCGGCCGCCTGGCGCCCGCCGCGCGGGCCGCCTCGACCTCCTCCCTGTATGTCTTCTGCTCGTCGTGCTTGGCCTTCCTGCCCGCCGCGCGCAGGATCGCCTTGCGCAGCCACCGCAGCCCGAAGACCCCCAACATGCCGCCCACCGCCACGCGCAGCACGTCGATCGGCAGCGCGGTCAGCGCTGGGCCGAGCGCTGCCACCACCACTGCCAGCGCCACCGTCGCCGCGCCCACCCCCGCGAGCGCCGAGGACCAGCTGCGCGTCGTTCCGACCGCGAGTACGATCGTCAGCGCCTCCACCGCCTCCACCGTGCACGCGAGGAACACCGACACCGCTAGGCCGACCTCGGGGCCGCTCAAGGACATCCCCTGATCCTGGCAGCCGCCATCATGTGTGGCGTCCCATGCCCCGAACCCCACTGCTGAAGACCCCGCCGAAGATGTTCGAGACCCGCAGCCAAGCGTGGCAAGAGGTGGGTCTGCTGCACCAGGTCTCCCCCCGCGCGGCGAAGCGGGCGCGCATGGAGGGGCTGGTGCTCGCGGTGCTGTTCGTGGCGGTCGTGGTCCTCTACGACAACCGCCTGAGCCTGCTCGGCACGCGGGTGCCGGCCATGTCCGGACCAAACGGCCACCGGGCGTACACCACGATCGAAGAACCTCTGCAGGCGTTGGTGACGGCGGCGACGGTGGTCGTGCTGCTGATCCTCGGCTGGGCGATCGCGCGCGATGCCGGCCGGGCGCTCGGCCCGGCGCTGTTCCGGCGTATGGACCCCGCCACGGCGGGGACCGTGGGCTTCCTGATCCGCCTGGCCACCGTCGCGCTCGCGCTGCTGGTGGCTCTGGGTGTGGCGGGGGTGCAGGCGCGCACCCTGGCCCTCGGCGGAGCGTTCACCGCCGTGGTCCTCGGCCTCGCGGCGCAGCAGACGCTGGGCAACCTGATCGCGGGGACCGTGCTGCTCAGCGCCGGTCCCTTCCGAGTGGGCGAGCACGTGCGCCTGCAGGGCGGCCCGCTGGCCGGGCAGATCGAGGGGGTGGTGAGCTCGCTGGGGCTGCTCTACACCACGTTCGCCACCGAGGAGGGCTCGGTGCTGGTGCCCAACGCCGTGGTGCTGAACGTCGCGGTCCACACCGGCAAGGGTCGCCTTGGCGGATCGATTGACCGGCCCGTCGACCGCTCGGAGATCGGCCGGCAGGCGGGCGCCGAGAAGGAGCAGGCGGGCGCCGCGGGCGGCTATCGAGACCCGCCCGCCCCGCCGACCCGGTAGTGCAACAGCAGGTTGGACCGGCTCTCGAGCGCGTCGAGCAGCTCCAGCTCGACGGGAGGGTCGAGCTCCGGCCCGCTGACGATCCGCAGCGACTCGGCGAGCTCGCCCCCACCGAGCTTGGGGGCGAGCGAGAGGAACAGCTCGTCCACCATACCCGCGGCCAGCAGCTGGCCGTTGAGGTGGGGGCCTCCCTCGCACAGCACGGTGCGGACCCCGAGGCGCTCGTGCAGCTCGCCGAGCGCGGCCGGCAGGTCGAGCCCCCCGTCGTCGCGGGCGGCGCGCACGTACTCGACGGGGGCCGCGGGCGGGGCGGGGTACCCATTCAATTCGCCGGCGGGGGAGGGGGTCAGGATCGCGATCCGCGCGGCGGGGTCCGCGAGCAGGGGGATGTCGGTCCCCAGCTCGAGCTTGGCGGAGACGATGCACGCGAGCGGTTCCTCGGCCAGCCCCCGTTCGCGCCGCAGCTGGCGGTGCGCCTGCACCCGCACCAGCCGGCGGTAGCGCTCGGCACGTATGGTGCCCGCGCCCACGAGCACCGCGTCGACGGCGGTGCGCAGCGCGTGGAAGAGCTCACGGTCGCCGCGGTCGCCGATCGGCCCGGAGCGCCCGCCGAGCGTGGCGCGCCCGTCTGCCGTGCACACCATGTTGAGGAGCACTCGCGGCCGCCGGGTGGGCGGGCTGGGATCCGTGGGTGAGCTCGGCTCCCATGGCCGCAGCCGCTCCACGACCTGCGCGGCGGTCAGCGGCTGCGAGGACCTGCCCAGCAGCGGCGTGAGCGCGGCGGGCTCCGTCTCGGGGCTCATAGGACCACCCTAGCTGGGCAACAAGTTGAGAACAAACAGCTGTCGTACGTGCTACCGTCGGTTTCGTTGGGCCGGCATAAAGGCCGGCGTAAGCGGTGCAAGCTCTCGCAGGTCGAAGCTCTTCGCAGCATCCTCCGCGCAGCAGCACGCACGAATTGTGGAGGAATTGTCACATGCCTACCGGCACAGTGAAGTGGTTCAGCGACGACAAGGGATTCGGTTTCATCACCCCGGATGACGGGGACAAGGATCTGTTCGTACACCACACCGGCATCAACGGCGACGGCTACCGCTCGCTGCAGGAGGGCTCGAAGGTGTCCTACGACGCGGAGCAGGGCGACAAGGGGCCGAAGGCGGTCAACGTCAGCGCGGTCTAGGACGACGCTGAGCGGCGCGATGCTGCGTCCTCGATCGCTCGTGTACCGATAGGAGATCAGATGCGATCTCCTTATCGGCCAGCACACTTCGCTCACTGCGTCCTTGCCTCGCTTGCTCAGCGACGCCCTAGAGGCGTTGGTTGGCAAGCCCCGAAGACACTAATCTAAGAGGACCCGGTTTCGCCGGGTCCTCTTTATGTCGAGCGACGCAACCACACTTCCCCTGCGGGACTCGCTGCTGGGCGACCCCGCGAGCGCGCCGGGAGGAAGTTCGCTACGCGAGGGGCACTCCGCCTCGAGCGGGCGCCTGCGTGTGCGGACGCGGGCGCGCGGGGAGACCGCGGGGGCGCTGGCGCTGGCTGTGATCGTGGTGTGCGCCGCGTTGATCGTGCTGGCGGCGGCCGACCGCCCGAGCTTCCTCTCCGCGCCGAGCCAGTACGGCTTCTTCCCCCACTGGATGGCGGGCCCGCTCGGCGGGCTGTGGCCATGGTTCACGCGCAGCCCACAGGCGATCAAGGCGCTGTTCACGGGGGCGCTGGTGGTGATGTACGTGGCGTACCTCGTCGGCCTGCGGTACGTGCCGCTGTTGCGGGCACGGTGGGCGATCGCGGCCATCGTGGGGGTGCACGCGATTCTCTTCCTCTCCCCGCCGCTGGCGCTGACGGACGTGTTCAACTACATCAACTACGGGCGCATGGGCGTGCTGCACCACCTCAACCCCTACACGACGGTGCCGGTGCTGGAGCCCCACTCCGACCCGAGCTTCTACCTGAGCAACTGGCACCAGCTGCTGAGCCCGTACGGGCCGCTGTTCACGCTGCTCACCTACGCGGTCGTGCCGCTCGGGATCGCGGGCTCGCTGTGGACGCTCAAGGGCCTGTTGATGGTGGCGAGCCTGGCAACGATCCTGCTGGTATGGAGGTGCGCACACCTGCTGGGTTGGGGTGAGCGGGACTCCATACGGGCGATCGTGCTGGTCGGCCTCAACCCGATCGTGCTGGTGTGGGGCCTCGGTGGAGTCCACAACGACTTTCTCACGGTGTTCTTCATCGTGCTCGCCTTCTACCTGCTGCTACGCGCGGGCGCGCCGGGGATCTCACCCGCGCTGCGCGCTCCCGCGGGCACCGCGGCGGGGCCCGAGCGCGAGGACCCCCTGGCTGCGCTAGCGGCTGGGATCGACGGCTCGTTGACCGCTGCCCCAGCGCGCGCGGGCCGTTTGGAGCGCGTGCGCGCACTGTTCCTGCCCTTGGCGGCGCCCGAACTGGGCGCCGGTGCGGCGCTGGCAGCGGCGATCGCGCTGAAGGCCTCGGCGGGGATCCTCGTCCCGGTGGTGCTGGCGGGGCTGCTGTGGGCTCCGCGCCGCCTCGTGCAGGTGGTGGTGGGCATGGTGGCGGGGGGGATCGTGCTGGGGGCGTGCAGCGTGGCGGCGTTCGGCGTGCACCTGCCGGACCTCGGCACGCAGGGACGCCTGGTGATCCCGATGAGCCTGCCCAACGTGGTCGGCCTGGCGCTGGGCCAGGGGGGGAGACGGACACGATGCGCGCGCTGCTCGAGTTGGCGCTGGCACTGACGGTGCTCGGCTGCTGCGCGCTGGCGTGGCGCCGGCGCGACGCGCTGAGCGCGTCCGGCTGGGCGACGGTGGCGCTGCTGGTGACGTTGAGCTGGGTGCTGCCGTGGTACGTGCTGTGGGTGCTGCCGATGGTGGCGCTCTCCCGCTCACGCGCGCTGCGCCGCACGGCGCTGGCGCTGGGGGCTTACCTGATCCTCACCTGGATGCCGCTGGCGACGGCGATGGACAACGCGATCGGCATCCGGCCGACCGCGACCTCGCTTGGGCAGCAGCACCAGCACGAAGTGAAACGCTTCCTGAACTGAGTCCGTTCCTGAACTGAGTCCGGCGGGCTGTCCGAGCTGCCAGCCGGATTGCCGCCGGGTCGAGGCGGTGGTTGGGCTGTGGTGGCGCGCGCCGAGCCGGCCGAGTCAGTGGTGGGGCTGGTGGTGGGGCGAGACCGAGCCGCCCGAGTCAGTGGGCGGCCCCGGGCGGTCCGCTGACGCGCTCCTCGCCCTCGGGCATGCGCCCGTCGCGCCCGACGTACCCGTCCTTGCCGCCGGCGCACAGGTACACGGCCTCACCCTCGCCGACGTTGCGGATGCTGCGCACGGTGGGGGCGTCGACGCGGGCGAAGGCGCCCTCCTCCAGGCGGTGCGTGGAGCCGTCGCCGAACTGCATCTCGATCGCGCCGCGGTGCACGAAGTACAGCTCCTCCTGGGTGTCGTGGTAGTGGCGCCCGCTCTGGTAGCCGGCGGGCATGACGATCGCGTTGACGCCGAACGCAGTCACGCCAAGGCCCTTGCGGACCTTGCGAAAGCCGGGGCCTTCGCCCAGCGCGTCGAGGCCACCGACGGCGTAGCCCTCGCCGGTGGTTACCTTGGGGTACTCGGATGCCTCCATGTGGGTCTCTCCTATGGTTGCTTTGGGGTGGATCGGTTGCCGGAAGCCCGCGGGGGCGCGCTGCCGGTTGGCTCTCAATGATCGGCGACCTGCCCGCCCTCGGGCGAGAGCGGCCTGCCCTCCTGCGCCCACCGTAGAAGACCGCCGTCCATCGTGTGCGCTTTGAAGCCGGAGGCGCTGAACGCCTGGGCGGCCATCAGCGAGCGGGCGCCCACGCGGCAGTAGAAGACCACGGGCCGCTCCCGGTCGATGGCCTCGGCCCGCGCAGGGAGCTGGGCGAGCTCGATGTGGACGCTGCCAGCGATGTACCCCGCCTCGCGCTCGTACCCCTCGCGGACGTCGACCACCTGTAGGTCGGGGTCCTGGGCGATCCACTCCGCGAGGCGGGCAGGCTCGACGGCGAGCTCGGCTGAGCGGTCGGTGGTGCTCACCGAGGCAGGGTAGCGTTCGCGCGCCGCGGCCTCGGAGCTGGGAGAGCCGCTCCGCCATCGATCGCGCCCAGCAGCGATGCCTCCGCCCAGGGCCATCGCCGCACCGAATGGCGCGCCATCGTTCGTCGGTGAGCTTATGGGTACCTGGGGCAGCTCGAGTCCCGGCCTTTGGCCTCCCCTGATCTCGAACGGCAAGCGGTAGAAACCGGCCAGGTGGACTGGCCCCGATCTAGCTGGGACCGTCGCCGTTCGGCTCGACCTTCAGCAAGCCCCCGATGAGGCCTTGCCAGCCCAACCCGTAGGCTATTGCGTGCCTCGCAGCCGTCGCGTCCCCCACGACGTAGGCGACCAGCCCCCCTGCTACCAGGTAGCAAGTAACGACGACCAAGAACCCTGCGATTCGAGTGCCGGAGACGTGCAGCTCAGCCCCGTCCAAGAGGCGTAGTCCCCATGGAAGGATTTGGACGATGACGAGCGATCCGAACGCCCCTAAGGCGCCGTACTCAAACGTCGCAAGACCTGAAAGTTGCGCGGTCAGCGGCCGGTGGAAGCGGGCTTGGAGGGGCTGGCCTGCGCGAGCTTGTCGCTCTGCCGATCGGGTGAGATCGATGCAGACCGCTTTCCGCTTGTGGCCGACGTGGCGCGTTTGCTCTTGGGCGTCGCGATGAGCGAAAGGCCACCGGATGCTAGTACTTGGCGTACTTGTCGCCTGCTCATCCCTGGGCCGTCCTCTCTACGTTGATTATGCATGAATGACTATTCGTGATCCTACCATGAGGCCCCCGATCCGGCGGATTGGCCTACTCGCTGGCCACCGCGCCCCGACGCAGGGCAGAAGGACCGAAGCCGGGGGACACTCGCCTCCGGCGAGCATCCCCGTTTCGGCCAGCGTCCGCGCGCTCGGTGGCCACACACACCCGCGCGGACGATCCCCAGATATCCCCAATAGGCACCACCCGCTCCCGATCGCGCCTCTACGCGCGTTGCACCCCGGGTCTTTCGGAGGTCATGCCGCGCGGTGGTCCGCCATCGCCGCGCTGAGGCCACTAGCATCCACACCATGGAGGCAGTGAGCGAGGTCTACACGATCCCTCAGGAGCACCAGGACCTGTGCGCGACGATCCGCCAGATCGCCCGTGAGCAGATCGCGCCGCGCTCGGCGGAGATCGACGAGCGGGCCGAATACCCGTGGGACATCCGCAAGCTGCTGGCCGAGCAGGACATCTTGGGGCTGCCGTTCGGAGTGGAGTACGGGGGCACGGGCACGGGGACGCTGATGCTGAACATGGCGGTGGAGGAGATCGCGAAGGTGGACGCCGCGTGTGCGCTGATCCTGATGGTCCAGGAGCTCGGCACGCTGCCGATCCAGCTGTTCGGCACCGAGGAGCTCAAGGAGCGCTTCCTGCCACGGTGCGCCACCGGGGAGTTCTCGCCGGCGTTCGCGCTCTCCGAGCCCGAGGCCGGCTCGGACCCGGCGGGGATGCGGACGACGGCGGTGCGCGACGGCGACGAGTGGGTCATCAACGGCGCGAAGAACTGGATCTCGAACCTCGGGGTGGCCGACTTCTACATCTGCTTCGCGGTCACCGACCGCGAGAGCCGGCGGATCACCGCGTTCGTAGTGGAGGCCGACCGGCCGGGGTTCAGCGTGGGCAAGCTCGAGCACAAGCTCGGGATCCGCGCCTCGCCCACGGGCCAGCCGGTCTTCGAGGACGTGCGGGTGCCCCACGAGAACGTGATCGGGGAGGTCGGCCGCGGCCTGCGGGTGGCGCTGGGGACGCTCGAGCGCACGCGCCTGGGGGCGGCGGCGCAGGCGGTGGGGATCGCGCAGGGGGCGACCGACTACGCGGTGGGGTACGCGCGCGAGCGGGTGCAGTTCGGCCAGCCGATCCTCGAGCACCAGGCGATCGCCTTCAAGCTCGCCGATATGGAAACACGCACGGCGGCCGCGCGGGAGCTGCTCTACAAGGCGTGCGCGATGGCCGATCGCCTGGACCCTGCACGCGCGAAGTACTCCTCGATGGCGAAGGTCTTCTGCTCGGACACCGCGATGGCGGTGACGGTCGAGGCGGTGCAGGTGCTGGGTGGGTACGGTTATGTGAAGGAGTACCCGGTGGAGCGCATGATGAGGGACGCCAAGATCACCCAGATCTACGAGGGCACGAACGAGATCCAGCGGCTCGTGATCGCCCGCACGCTCCAAAGAAGGTAGGGGGTGGGTTGCTCGTGCGCCCGTTGAGGTCGCAGGGCGTCTCCGGCCAGCTCAAGCGCGTCGGGCTGGCGGCCCTACTCGCGCTGTCAGTCGGCCTGGTGGTGGTCGTGGTGAGTCAGGGCTTCTCCACAGTGGGAGCCGTGCGGGTGGTGGAGGACCTGGTGGTGGGGCTCGCGGTGATCGCGGCGCTGATGGGAGCGGCGGCGTTCGTGGCGGTGCGCCTGGCGGGGTGGCGCGACCCGGAGTCCGAGGAGGAGTTCGAAGCGATCGTGCGCCGCGCCGAGGAGCTCGGGCGCGAAGGCCTGGCGGCCGACCCCGAGGAAGCGGAGTTCATGGAGCTCGACCCGCTCAACGACGAAGACTTCGAAGAGCTCGTGCGCGACGCGCTGGACGACCTGCCGGACTTGCTGCGCAACGCGCTGCGCCACGTGCCGGTGGTGATCTCCGACAAGGGCCGCGCCGCGGGTGCGTACGGCCTCTACCAGGGGGGCCAGACCCGCCGCAGCGACACCCACGATCGCATTGTGATCTTCCGGGACACGCTGCGGCGGGACTTCGGGCGCGACCCGGAGCTGCTGCGCGAACACGTGGTGCGCACGGTCCGCCACGAGCTCGCCCACCACGTCGGCTTCGATGAGCTAGGCGTCTCGCGCCTGGATCTTTGACTCTACTCCTCATCAGCCGATCCGGTAGGCGACCAGCTGCGGTTTCTCACCGGCCCTCACCGGCAGACCGGCGGGGGCGATCAGTGTGTTGCCTTCGACCGCGACGCCCGTGTTGGTGCCGGCCGGAAGCTGGAATTCCCGTATGAGTTCGCCGGTGTTGGCGTTGAACGCGTACAGCACTCCGTTGAAGGTGGTCGCGAACACAACGTCGTTGACGACCGTAGCGGCTCCGAAGAGCGACGTGGCGAATTTGTGGATCCACTTCACGGTGCCCGTTGCCACGTTGATTGCCACCAGTTCACCGCTACCGGTCGCGTTTTCTTCGGGGGCGTTCTGCTTGGCGTAGCTCACAGGGTGGTTGACGACGGGCGCGAAGACGGTCGAACCATTCGTGGCCATCGGCGCGATCACGCCGCCCAACAGGCCGGGGTAGACGGTCTCCGGCAGCTTCAGCTTGGAGTATTCGCCTTTCATGGCGTACAGGTTGTCGTTGTCGTGACCGTTGTGGGTCCCGACCGAGCGCTTCCACAGTAGTTTCCCGCTCTGGCTGTCGAACGCCGCCACGAAGCCGGCCTTGCCGGCCTCGATCACCGCCGGCCTGCCGTTTACGTTGAGCAGGATCGGAGGGTCCTGGAAATCCCGGTCATACAGGTCGTGGGGCGTCATCTGGTAGTACCACCGCAGCTTGCCGGTCGTGGCGTTGAGCTTGACCAGCGAGTCGGTGTACAGGTCCGGACCGGGCCTGCTCGATCCCCACGGATACTTTGCGATACCTGGAAACGGGCCTGGATTGCCGGTCCCGAAGTACATGAATCCCTGTTCGTCGAAAGCGGGTGTGTACCACACCCCGCCGCCGGAGTTGATGTTGGTGGACTTGGACGACCACAGGTTTTCGGGCGCCGTGTCGAAATGCCATAGCTTCTTGCCGGTCGCGCCTTCGAGGGCCCACAGGATGCCGACGCCTTCGCCACCATAGAACAGTTTGTTGTTCCCGGGCACCGTTGCCACGTAGATGATGCCGTCGTGATAGCCGGGAGCGATGTCGATGCCCTCGTGGGGGTTGCGCACGAGTTCGACCGACCACAACTGCCTGCCCGTCTTCTCTTCGAGCGCAAACGCCGAGGTTGCGGTCGCGCCATACACACGGCCACCTGCCACCACGAGGCCGTTCGGTCCCTGATCTGCGGATTCGAATGTTTTTGTCCACAGCACTTCGCCCGTCTGCAGGTCGATCGCCTGCACGTTGGACCCCAGGTCCTGGGAGTAGACGACGCCCTTGCTGATGATCGGGGCTGACGAGTAGCTGCCGTACAGGCTCTTCGCGGTGAGCGGCAGCGTCCATGCGACCTGGAGTTTCGAGACCGTCGAGCTGTCGATCGGACCGCTCACGTCACGAGTGTTAGAGGGGTTGTCGTTTGGATAGCCCGAGCCGTTGAGCGGGGGCTTAGGCGAGGATCCACATGACGATAGGGCAATGCCTGCGACCAATAGGAGACCAACGGCGGCGACACGCAGCCCCATCCCGGGGGCCTGCATACCGCTGTCTGAGCCGATGCCCGTTCGCTGTAGGAGTGAAGTGAGCATGGGCATCAGGACTGTAGGGCGGCCCGGGGGCCAAGGTCGTGTGTGTGAGAATGGCATTCCGTTGTGTGCATCGCGTGGTCTCCTTGTGTCGTTGGTGGCTCAGTGAGTTCTCATCGGCTCGGGGCCTGTGGCTCGAGGTCGTCTGTGGCAACGGGCTCTGGCTCGTCCCTGAAAAGCCAGGGGACGCGCTGTCCGATGACGGCGCCGCGGAAGCGCTTGCGGGGCCCGTACACGACCCACGTCGTGTCCACCGGGCCGTAGTACTCCTCGACGCGCAGGACGTCGGGATGTTCGTCGGCATGGTGGACGTGCGTGAGGCCGGCGTCGTAGCGCCCTTCCAGCAGATGGCGCGCCACCACGGGCTTGGAGGGCTCGTCCACGACGGTGTCAAAGCGCGTGAGATCGAGATAGCCGCGGGTCGCCGACACGATCCCAAGGCTCCGGGGCTCGTCGATGTCGGTGCGAACAAGCAGCGACAGCGCCTTGGTCGGGTAGATGAACGTGTCGATGACGAACACGTCCTCGTGGTAGCGCTCAGTGACGAGGTGGACCTGCACGTGTGCGCTGCACTGCACCAGGAACGTGTTGGGCCGCTCGCGGACGCGGCCGATCGCCTCCAGGAGGTCTTCGACCAGCACGATCTCGACGTCGGTGAGGCCCTGGAACTCCAGGTAGTGCAGAAGTGCGTTCTCGTGACAAGTGCCCGTAGGTCCGAGCGTGATGAACGTCGGGGACGTCATGCCTCGCCTCCTGTGAGGCCCCCGACCGACGTGCCTGCGAGCATCGTGTACGTCATGCTCGGTGTCTCTCGGGCTCCGTGGACAGGGGCTCGACGGAGGGAGGCGCCGCGGAGGACTCCATCAGCTCGTCCTCCAGCTTGCACGTGGCGCTTATCAAAAGCTCGAAGAGGGCGGCGGTGAAGTCGGCGGGCAGGTCGACCTCGGCGCCGCGGGCCAGGTAGCGGTCTCGCACCGCGGCGACGCGACCCGGCTGCATCATTGGGATCCCGTGCGCGCGCTTGTAGAGCGCGATCTCGCGGCAGATCGCGAAGCGCTCGCCGAGCCCTCGCGCGATGTGGTCGTCGAGCTCGTCCAGGCGCCGGCGGAAGGACTCGAGGCCGTTCATGTGCGACTCCCATCGGGTGTGGTGCTTGCCAGTGCGTGGGGGTGTCGGCTGCGGCCGGGCTCCCGTGTCCCAGTAGTGCCTCCGCCGAGCAGGCCGGTCGCGAAGGCGTGGCTGCACGCCGCGAGCGCCTCCAGCGCGTAGCCGCCCTCCTGGACGACGCACACCGGCAGCCCGGACGCCGCCAGCAGGGAGCCGATCGGCGTGAAGAGCGCCGGCGGGAAGCTCCACGAGCCGTGCGGGTCGCCCGCCACCGTGTCGTAGCCGAGCGAAAGGACGAGTACCGCGCAGGACTGCGAGAGCGTGCGCAGCGACGCGGCGACCGCGTCGAGGTAGGGCGCGAGCGCCGGGGCGCTGCGGAACTCGACGAGCCGCTCGCGGCTCGTGCGCGGGAGCACCTCCAGCGTCGGGGCGTGCGGCGCCGGCCAGGAGTGCAGCGAGTGCAGGGCGACGTCCGTCAGCGGCGCGACGATCGCGGAGGTGCCGTTCGGGTAGTGCAGGTCCAGATCGAGGATCCCGACCGGCTGCGCGCCGCCTTCGCGCAGCGTGTGCACGGCGGCGGCAGTGTTGTTGAGGTAGCAGTAGCCGCCGCACCATCCGGGGCCGGCGTGGTGGCCCGGCGGGCGGCACAGCGCGTAGGTGAAGCGGGCCCCTGCGACGGTGCCCTGCGCCGCCGTGATCGCGGTGCGCACGCCCTCGTGGGCCGCCGCGACGAGTGGGGCGGACACCGGGATGTCCGGCGCGACGCCGGGCGCCGCGAGCTCGGGCATCAGGACGGGCTCGGTCGAGCGCACTCCCCGCAGCGCCTGGAGGTAGCCGGGCTCGTGCACCGCGCGCAGGGTCTGCTCGACGCGTTCGTCGGTGGCGTCCGCGGGGAGGGCCCGCACGCCGGTGTGGCGCATCAGTCCCGCCCGGAGCTCGGACAGGCGGCGGTTGTGCTCCTGGCCGGGCACCCTGCGCCCGCCTTCCACGACCCACGGCGCGTCGTCGCCGTGGCCGCGGCGCTGCTCGATCGCCAGCAGCCGGCTCACGGCTCCACCCGCCGTCGCTGGGCAGTCGCGGGCTGGCTCACGGGAGCACCCGCCGCATCCGCGCGCCGAGCGGCGCGAAGCCGTTACCGCGGTAGAACGCCTCTGTCGCCGGGAGGCCCGCGAAGCGCGCCGGCGGCAGCCCGACCTCGGCGCGCGTGATCTCGCGCTCGTGCGCGAGCGCGAAGAACGCCTCGAGCAGGCCACCGCCGACTCCCCGCCCGCGCCAGTCGGGGTGCACCCACAGGTCCTGGATCAGCGCGTAGGGGCCCGCTGCGTGAATCGCGGTCTGCCAGCTCACGCCGAGCACGCCGACGACGGCGCCGGCCTCTGCGTCGGCGGCCCCGTCGGTCTCCGCGCCGACCGTAGCGCCGTCGGCCTCCGCCATGAGCAGCGCTCCGGCAATGGGACTGTCGAGCAGCGCGCGTGCGGCGGCCTGCATCGCGTCCGTGGCAGGGGGCGTGCCGCCGAGCTCGCGCAACAGCTCCCCGATGGCCTCGACGACCGTCGGGACGTCCTCGTAGGCTGCGGAGCGCACGCTCCAGCTCAGTCTCGGCGGGGCGGTGTCGCTCATGCCGCCGCGGCCATCGCAGTCGGCTCGAGCTCGATGGTCGACGCGCCGGGCGCGTCGCTGCCGGTCACGGCCTGCGCGATTGCGGCCATCGGCGCGCGCGCCTTGAGCAGCAGCTCGTCGAACTCCTCGGCGGGGTCGGACTGCATCACGATCGCCCCACCGGCGCCGATCGTGGTGGCGCCCGGCCGCAGCACGATCGTGCGGATCACGATCGAGAGGTCGACGGAGCCGTCGAGCCCGAAGTAGCCGAGCGCGCCCGAGTACACGCCGCGAGCGACCCGCTCGATGTCGTCGATGATGCCCATCGTGCGCAGCTTCGGCGCGCCGGTCATCGAGCCGCCGGGGAAGCACGCGCGCACGCAGTCCACCGGCGTGCGCGCGGGTTCGAGCGCCCCGGTGACGGTCGAGATCAGCTGGTGCACCGTCGGGTAGGACTCAACGACCATGAACTCCGGCACACGGACGGTGTCGAGCTCGCACACGCGCCCGAGGTCGTTGCGCAGGAGGTCGACGATCATCAGGTGCTCGGCGAACGTCTTCTCGTCGTGCAGCAGCTCGGCGCGCTGCCCCTCGTCCTCGACGGGGTCGGCCGAGCGCGGCGCCGTACCCTTGATCGGGCGCGCCTGCACGCGACGGTCGCGGTCGACCGCGAGGAAGCGCTCCGGCGAGGAGGACAACACCGCCACCGCGCCGAGCTTCAGGTAGGCGGCGAACGGAGCGGGGTTGTGGCGGCGCAGCAGGCGGTACAGCTGGAAGGGCTCCGGGCTCGCCGTGGTCGAGAGCTGGTCGGTGAGGCACACCTCGTAGGACTCGCCGGCGGTGAGCGCCACCTGACAGCGGGCGATGTCGGCGAGGTACTGCTCCCGCCCGCGCCCACAGCGGAACGTCACCGGAGCGCTTGGATCGCCGGGTGCCGCGGCCACGCCTGGACCGCCGGTTGCGGCCGCCTGTCCGGCATCGGACGACGGTGTGGGAGGCGCGGCAAGCGTTTCTCGCACGACCGCCTCGGCCTCATCGAGCCAGCCCGCGGCGTCGGCGTCCCCGGCGCCGCCGAGCGCGAGCAGGTGCGTGCACCCGCGGGTGTGGTCGACCGCGACGATGCGGTTGGCGAGCATCATCACGGCGTCCGGCACGTCCGAGCTGTGCGCGTTGGGCGAACCGCAGTCGGCCTTGCACTCGTAGCCGAGGTAGCCGACGAAGCCGCCGATCAGGCCCTGCTCGAGCCCTGCCGATCGGAGATCGGCCAGCGGCTCGACCGTGCGCACGGAGAGCTCGCGGTCGAGCGCGTCGAAGATCGACCGGTACTCGGCGGTGGACCCCGCGGCGGCGTGCCGGGTCACCCGCCCCTCCTCGACGTCGTACTCGAGCACGAGGCGGTCGGGACCCGCGGTGGTGCCGAGGTAGGAGCGCTGCGCCAGGCGCGTCGGCGCGTCGGCGGAGTCGAGCCAGAACGCGTACTCGGCGGCGCCGAAGAGCCGTTCGAACAGAGGCTCGGTCGGTGGCTCGCCCGCGATCGAGCGCACGTGGAGCTCCAGGCGCGCGCTGTCGCCGGGGCGCGCGCCGTTGCCACTGCGCGCGCGCGGGCGCCGGGTGCGTGGGGTCGGCGCCACCGGCAGGCTCCCCCGGCGCGCGCGGGCGGCGGAGCGGCGGCGAGCGAGCGCGTAGAAGTTCTCGATCAGCGCCCGGCCGTGCTCGGTCGCGATCGACTCGGGGTGAAACTGCACGCCCCACAGCGGGCGATGGCAGTGTTCGATCCCCATCACCACGCCGTCGGGGGTCCAGGCGGTCACGCGGCCTTCGGGCTCGAGCGGGCCGGTGACCGCGAGCGAGTGGTAGCGCACGACGGAGAAGTCCTGGGGGATGCCCTCGAACAGGCCGGAACCGAGGTGCTGGACCTGGCTCAGGCGCCCGTGCATCGCGGCGGGCGCGGTCCCGACGAGGCCGGAGAGCACGTGCCCGAGGCCCTGGTGTCCAAGGCACACGCCGAGCACCGGGATTTCGCTCGAGCGCAGGATGTCCGAGCACACGCCGAAGTCGTGCCAGCGCTCTGGGCGGCCCGGCCCGGGCGAGAGCACGATCGCGTCGAAGTCCCACCGCGAGAGCGCCCGCCAGGAGACCATGTCGTTGTGGATCACGATCGGTTCCTCGCCGGTGACGGCCGCGAGCAGGTGAAAGACGTTGTAGGTGTACGAGTCGTAGTTGTCGACCAGGAGCGTGCTCATCGGTGATCGTCCGCGTGAGTGGGTGGCGCAACGGGTGTGTGGGCGCCGGGCCTCCTACCCGGCGGCGACGGCGTGCGGGTGTGTCCGATGGCGTTCACGCCCCCTCCAGGCCCAACCCGCGCGCGGAGCGGTCGAGCAGCGTCTGCACGACCCGCTCGACGGGTTCGGAGCGATCCCGCTCCTCGTACCAGCGCGCGAGGTGCTTGAGGTAGAGCGCGAGCGGGCCGACGTCGAAGCGCTGCACCGCCAGGCGCAGGTAGCGCCGGTAGAGCTCCGACTGCACGACGGCGAAGCGGTAGTCGGGGTCCTCCGCGGGCCGGCCGTTCGTGGCGACAGGGGAGTGACGGGCTCGCGCGCGCGCCATGTCCCAACCGAGGCTCTCGTTGTCTTCGAGCAGCTTCTCGGGGGCGAAGTCGATCGGCGGGGCGACCGGGTAGGAGAGGAAGTAGCCGAGCGCGACCTGCGCCGCGATCCGTTCCGGAGCGGGATGCCCGCGGCGCACCGCGTGTAGGCGGGGAGTGGCGTCGATCCGCGCGTCGAGCCAGTCGATGAACTCGTCGATCAGCAGCGCTCCCTCGCTCGAGGCCAGCGCGCGCTTCTGGCGGGCGACCATCCCGTTGAAGATGTCGTGCGTCGGGTGGATCTGCGCGGGCTCGCCCGGGCTTCCGTTGCCATTGCCCGCCGGCATCAGCTCGTCCATCAGCTTGCGCCTGCAGGTGACGTGCGAGACCCACTCGGTTCCACACACCTGCATCGAGGTTGTGCCGGCGAGCTCGGGCGCCGCCATCCAGTACGCCAGCGAGCGCATGTGCTGGGTCGGCAGGCCGTCGGCGCGCAC
Organism: uncultured Solirubrobacterales bacterium; assembly: GCA_963715925.1. Lineage (GTDB taxonomy): Bacteria > Actinomycetota > Thermoleophilia > Solirubrobacterales > Solirubrobacteraceae > Palsa-744. Next base: position 2,517,404 of record OY970282.1, read on the forward strand.
CAGCGGGAACTCCTCGAAGTCCTTCAGGCCCGTCGCGTAGATGACGGCCCCGTCCTCGCGCCGTTTGAGGCGCCCGTCGCGCAGGCCGGCTGCGGTCAGCTCGGCGGCGTCGGCGAGGAAGTCCGACTCGAAGAAGACCCTGTCGAAGGCGATGCCGAGGCGCGCGAGCGTCTTACGCTGGCCGGCGATGACCCACGCGCGCGTCTTGTACCAGAGCTCGAGCGCCTCCAATTCGCCGCCCATCACCCGCCGCAGCAGCTCATCAGCGGCGTCGTCGCGCAGCGCCAGCTCCCGGGTCAGCGAGTCTTCGGGGTACTCGATCTCCGCCCCGGTGAACGAGCCGGAGGCCGCCACGTACTCCGCGTAGCAGACGCCGACGAAGTGGTCGCTCTTCTCGTCGCCGTCCGGCCAGGAGTGCGCGTGCCGGCCGCTGTTCATCACGCCGGCCATCGCCTCGCCCATCGAGCGGCCCGCGTCGGAGATCAGGCTGCGCCGCTCGGCCTGCGCGCCGGCCTGGGTGAGCGCGGCGGCGACCGCGTTGCCGATCGCGAGGTTGCGCAGGTGGCCGATGTGCAGCGCCTTGGTCGCGTTGGCGTCCCAGAACTGCACCGAGAAGCGCTGTCCGTGCGCGAGGTCGGCGAGCGTCGTCTCGGCGACGGCGCCGGCCTCCAGGGCGGCCCCGACTGTTTCTATCCAGCCGTCGTCGAGGCGCAGTCGCACCCCGTCGTGCTCGTGCACCACGGCGCTCACCCACGGCTCGCGCTCGATCTGCGCCAGCGCGTCGAGCGAATCGGGATCCTCCCGCCATGCGGGCAGGCGCGGCACGAGCTTCAGGTCGAAGTGCTCGTGCGGACGCCGTGGCGCCCGGGCGGCCCAGCGGGCAGGCGCTCCATCCCGCAGCGGGGCTTCTTCAAAGTAGTCAAAGAGATTGGCAGTCATAGCAGCGAGACGTGGATTTGTCCCATGCACCAGCCGGGGCTCGAACCCGGATCAGCGGCGTTTAAGGCCGCCCCTTAACCGATTAAGGTACTGGTGCCTGTCGGGCTGGTCGCCCGACCCCGATCTCCGCCGACGTCAGAGCGCGCCGCCCAGTGAGTCCGCTATGTCGAGCGTACCATATACCAGGACTCCATTTTCATAGTGAGAAGACTCAATAGATCGAAGGCCCTGATGCAGTGGCATGTCGTGTGTAACGGCCTGGGCGGGCAGGAAAGGTGAAGTGGGAGACATACGCGGGCGACTGAAACGAGAGGAGTGAGCATCGAGCAAAGCCAGCTCCCATGCGTAGATGGGGCAGGACGTTTGTCACGCTCGGGCGCGCTCCGGCACGCTGCGGGCGGGTGGCTGACGAGGGCGTGCGCTGCCCTTCATACTCTGCTCGGTGGCTTGGCTAACAGGGAGATGACGTGAGAGACATGAGTCGGGAACTAAAAGTTGGGAACTAAAGAGAGAGACATGCATACCAAACTAAGCTTGCTCCCAAGCTTCGACGGGCACAACGGGCTGCCCCCCGGCCCGCGTATGCCCAGCACGCTGCAGGCCTTCGGCTGGTCGCGGCGCCCGCTGCCTTTCATGGAAAGGTGTCAGAGACAGTACGGTGACATTTTCACGCTGCGCATCCGTCACGCGGGCACGTGGGTGGTCCTATGTGACCCCGAGGACGTCAGGAGTGTGTTCACCGCCGATCCCGCGAGGCTGGGAGTGAGCATGGCGAACACGCTGCTTGAGCCCCTGCTCGGCCGGCGCTCGGTGGTGCTGCTGGACGAGCCCGACCACATGCCCCGTCGCAAGGTGATGCTCCGCAAGCTCCACGGCAAGAGCACGGAGCGCTACGGCGAGATGATCGCCGAGGTCGCGCGGCGGGAGGTGCGCAGCTGGCCGATCGGCGAGCCGGTGGCGCTGTGGCCCCGGATGCAGGCGATCAGCCTGGAGGTGGTCATGCGCGTGGTCTTCGGAGACATCGACAGCGACCCCCTGCGGCGCCTACGCGAGCTGATGGGGGCGCAGACCGAATGGCTCAACGACCCACGGCGCCTGACCCTGCTGGCGCTCCTCGGCCCGCGGTGGCTCGAGCGCAACCGCGAGTTCCGGGCGATGATGGCCCCCGTGCAGGCGGCGGTGCTCGAGGAGGTCCACCGGCGCCGCGCGGAGAGCCCGGTGCGGGAGCGCGACGACGTCGTCTCCATGCTCGAGCAGGCGCGCTACGAGGACGGCTCGCCGCTGAGCGAGGAGGACCTGCGCGACGAACTGGTCACGCTCGTGACCGATGGGCCGACCGCGACCTTGCTGTCGTGGGTGTTCGAGCGCCTGCTGCGCCATCCGGACAAGCTCGCGCGCCTGCGCGCGGAGGTGCTCGCGGGTGAGGAGGACACCTACCTGGACGCCGTCACCAAGGAGACGATGCGCCTGTGCCCGTCGGTGCCGATGGTCGTGCGGCGGCTGGTGGAGCCGATGCGGCTGGGCGGCTACACGATCCCGGCGGGCACCAAAGTGGCTCCCTGCATCCACCTGATACACCGCCGCGGGGACGTGTACCCCCGGCCGCGCGCTTTCATCCCCGAGCGCTTCTTGCAGCGGCCCGCGGGCGCGTACACGTGGATCCCCTTCGGCGGCGGCACCCGCCGCTGCCTGGCCGCGACCTTCTCGGTGCTCGAGATGAAGCGGGTGATGCAGGCCGTGCTCAGCGAGGTGGAGCTGCGCGCCGTGCAGTCGCGTGGCGAGCAGGCGCGCCGCAGCGCGATCGCCTTCAGCCCCAACCACCAGGGCCTCGTGATGGTCACGCGCCGCACGCCCGGAACGGCCACCGCACCGAAGCTCGTCGCGGCGTGAGGATGGAGGCCGATCTGATCGCGGTCGGCGCCGGCGCCAAGGCGGCCGCGCTCGCGGCGAAGGTCCATGCTCTGAACACGCTCGGCGCGGGCCCCATCACGCTGAGGATCATCGAGGCGAACGGGCCCGCCGCGTCGTGGTCGGGCCGCAACGGCATGACCTCGGGCGAGGAGCCGCTGGCCATCACCCCGATCAAGGACGTCGGGTTCCCCTACCAGAGCTATGAGGCGTTCGGCGAGGTCGGCGAGGAGGTCGACCGCGCCGTGATGCCGTTCTCCTGGCAGCGGTACTTGATCGACAAAAAAAGCTACGCCCGCTGGGTGGACGCCGGGTCGCCCGCGATCGAGCACCGCGAGTACGGCCAGTACCTCACGTGGGTCCTGTCGCGCGCGACAGCGGGCGTGAGCCTCGTGAGGGGCCGCGTCACGGAGGTGGCGCTCGCGGCGGAGGAAGACCGGTGGACGGTCGACGTCGTGGAGCCTGCCGACGGAGCGGGGGTGGATGGTTGGGCCGGGGGCGCCGTGGGCGAGGGCGTGGTGGTCGAGGGTGCTGCGGTCCAGGGCATTGCGGGCGAGGGTGCCGCGGGCCAGGGCGCCGCGTACGAAGGCCGCGGGCAGCGGTACGCCTGCCGTGCGCTTGTCCTCACCGGTCCCGGCGTGCACCGTCATCTCCCGCACGACGCTGGCGCCGCGTCGCGGATCTTCCACTGCGACAGCAAGCGCACCGACTTCGCGTGCATCCCCGCCGGCCGCAGCTGCGAGATCGCGATCGTCGGCGGGGGCGAGAGCGCGCTCAGCGGCGCGGCGTTCCTGCGGGCCTTCAGGCCGCAGGTGCGGATCACGATCTTCACGCCCACCCTGCCGATGAGCCGCGGCGAGAGCTTCCTGGAGAATCGCGTGTTCTCCAACCCCGATAACGTGGGGTGGAGCTCCCTGGACATGGGGACCCGCCGCGACTTCTTCAAGCACTGCGACCGGGGGGTCTTCGACCCGCTGACCCTGTCGGACATTGCCTACGACGAGCGCTGCCGGTTCGTCACCGGCCGCGTGGTGTACGTCGCGGCGGCGGACGCGGAGGGCGGAGTGCGCGTCGACTACACCTTGGCGGGCGCCGTCAGCTCCGAGCGCTACGACTACCTGCTCAACAGCACGGGCTTCGATCTGTTGGAGCAGCTGCGCGACCTCTTCCCGCCCGCCGTGCGGGCCGAGATCGAGCGCCGCGTGGGACAGCTGTGGGACAGGCCGCCCGAGGTGGAGGTCCCGTTCGGGCGGTTCCTCGAGCTGGAGGGCATGAGCCCGCGGCTGCACATCCCCGGGCTGGCCGCGCTGAGCCAGGGGCCGGGGTTCGCGAACCTCGGCTGCCTCGGGCTGCTCGCCGACCGCGTGCTCCAGCCGCTCGTGCTCAGCCGCGGCGCGCGGGAGCCGGTGGGCGCCTCGATCCCGTAGGATGGCCCGGCAGAATCGGTAGCCCCACCCACCCGATCTCGCCACTCGGCTTGCCAACCTGCGGCAGCACCGGGGTGGGCGGGCCCAAAACGACCGACAAAGGAGAGCCGCAATGCCTGACGCCGTAATCGTCGACGCCGTGCGTACCCCCATCGGACGGGCGGCGAAGGGGTCGCTGAAGACCGTCCGCGCCGACGACCTGGCGGCGATCCCGCTGCGGGCGATCCTGGAGCGCAACCCGCAGTTGCAGTCGAGCTCGATCGTGGACGTGATGATGGGGTGCGGCTTCTGCGAGGGCGAGCAGGGCTACAACATCGGCCGCAACGCCGCGCTGCTGGCGGGCCTCGACTACCACGTGCCCGGCACGACCGTGAACCGCTTCTGCGCCTCCTCGCTGCAGACGACGCGGATGGCCTTCCACGCGATCAAGGCGGGCGAGGGCGACACGTACATCGCGTGCGGCGTCGAGGCCGTCTCCCGCGCGGGGGGTGGGGCGCAGTTCGAGTTCCACCACAAGCTCGACGGCTCGGAGGGGTCGCTGTACAACGTGTACATCCCGATGGGCCTCACCGCCGAGAACGTGGCGGACGAGAAGAAAGTCAGCCGCGAGGCGCAGGACGAGTGGGCGCTGATCTCCCAGACGCGCGCGGTGGCCGCACAGGAGTCGGGCCACTACGACGTGGAGATCGTCCCGGTGACGGTGCCGGCGCACAAAGACACCGACAAGGAGGGCAACGAGATCGACGTGCCCGAGACGGTCGTGAGCAAGGACGACGGCCCGCGCCCGGGGACGACCCTGGAGAAGCTGGCGGCGCTGAAGCCGGCGTTCCGCCCGGACGGCACGGTGACGGCGGGCAACTCGTGCCCGCTCAACGACGGCGCGGCCGCCCTGCTGGTCACCTCCGAGGAGCGCGCGCGCGAGCTGGGGCTGAAGCCGAAAGTCAAGATCCTCGCCTCCACGGTGGTGGCGATCCGCCCGGAGGTGATGGGCCTCGGCCCGATCCCGGCGATCCAGCAGCTCTTGAAGAACACCGGGATGTCGATGAGCGACATCGACGTGGTGGAGATCAACGAGGCGTTCGCCGCGCAGATCGTCCCCTGTAAAGCGGAGCTCGGGATCGAGGACGAGAAGCTGAACCCCTTCGGCGGCGCGATCGCCCTGGGCCACCCCTTCGGGATGACGGGCGCGCGGATCATGACGACGCTGATCAACGACCTACAGACGCTCGATAAGACCTACGGCATCGAGTCGATGTGCGTCGCCGGCGGTATGGGCATGGCGATGCTCGTGGAGCGTTTGAGCTGATCAGCGCGGCGGCATCCGCAAGGCCCCATCAAGCCGGATGACCTCGCCGTTGAGCATCCGGTTCTCGATGATGTGAGAGGCGAGGTGCGCGTACTCGTCGGGCAGGCCGAGGCGCTGCGGGTAGGGGACGCCGGCGCCGAGCTTCTGGCGGGCCTCCTCGGGCAGCGCGGCGAGCAGTGGAGTGTCGAACAGGCCGGGGGCGATCGTGCAGACGCGGATCCCGTACTGGGAGAGATCACGGGCCGCCGGGAGCGTCATGCCGACGATGCCGCCCTTGGAGGCCGAGTAGGCGATCTGGCCGACCTGGCCGTCGAAGGCGGCGATCGAGGCGGTGTTGATGCACACGCCGCGCTCGCCGTCCTCAGGGAGGGGATCGTTGGCGATCATCGCGGTGGCCGCGAAGCGCAGCACGTTGAAGGTGCCGATCAGGTTGATCTGGAGAATCGTCTCGAAGGGCATCAGCGGATGCGGACCCTTGGAGCCTGAGACCTTCTGCGCCCAGCCGGTGCCGGCGCAGCAGATGGCGATGCGCAGCCCGCCCTCGCCCGCGGCGGCGTGCTCGACGGCGGCGAGCACCTGGGCCTCCTCGCGCACGTCGCAGGCGACGAACTCCAAGCCGAGCTCGGAGGCGAGCGCCCCGCCCTTCTCGGCGTTCACGTCCGCGATCGTCACTGAGGCCCCCGCCGCGTGCAGCCGGCGCACGGTCGCCTCGCCGAGCCCGGAGGCCCCGCCGACGACGATTGCTGAGTGGCCCTCGATCCGCATGGTGCGGCGGGAGCCTACATCACGATTACGCGCAGGGCCGCGAGAGCGTCAGCGCGAACAGGTCCTCGGGGTCGGTGAGCCAGCGCACGAGCTCAAGGCCCGCGGCGTCGAGGTCGCTCTCCAGGCGCGGGCGGGTGAACTTGGCGGAGATCTCGGTGCGCATCTCCTCGCCGGCGTCGAAGTGCACGTCGAGCTCGAGCGCGGAGACGGTGACGGTGTGGTCGCGGCGCGCGCGCAGGCGCATCTCGATCCACTCGTGGCGGTCGTCGAAGAGCGCGACGTGGTCGAAGTCGGCGGGGTCGAAGTCGGCGTCGAGCTCGCGGTTGAGGACGTGCAGGAGGTTGCGGTTGAACTCCGCGGTGACCCCTTGCGGGTCGTCGTAGGCGGCCTCGAGCACGTCGGCGTCCTTGACGAGGTCGGTGCCCATCAGCAGGTGGTCGCCCGGCCCGAGCAGCCCCGCGATTTGGCGCAGGAAGCGCCGGCGGGAGCCGGGGGGAAAGTTGCCGATCGTGCCGCCGAGGAACACCACGAGGCGGGGGCCGGCGGCGGCGGGGACGCGGTCGAGGTGGCGCTCGAAGTCCCCGACCACCCCGTGCACCTGCAGGCCGGGGTACTCCTCGGTCAGCTCGTCGGCGCAGTCGCGGACCATGCTCTCGGTGACGTCCACCGGCACGTAGCGCTCGAGCGTCCCGCCGTCGAGCAGGGCGTCGAGCAGGACGCGCGTCTTGGCGGCGGTGCCGGAGCCGAGCTCGACCAGCTCGACCGCTCCGGTCAACTCGGCGATCCCCGCGGCGGTGTCGTGGAGGATCGAGCGCTCGGTGCGGGTGGGGTAGTACTCGGGGAGCTCGCAGATGCGGTCGAACAGCTCGGCGCCGCGGGCGTCGTAGAAGTGCTTGGGGGGCAGCTCCTTAAAGGGCCGGGTGAGCCCGTCGAGGACGTCCTCGGCGAGGGTGCGCTGCTCGGCGCCGCCGAGGTGAGAGTCGATTTGGATTGCAGCTTGGGTGGGGTCGCGAATGGGCTCCATCACGCCACGTCCCTTGCCAGCCGCACACCCGCGAATAGCTGCCGTCGCAGGGGGAGGTCCCAGTTGCGGAAGGTGGGGCCGGCCACACGCGGGTGGGTGGCCCACGAGCCGCCGCGCAGCACGCGGTAGTGCTCGCCGAAGAACACTTCGGAGTACTCGCGGTAGGGGTGGGCTACGAACCCGGGGTAGCCGCGGAAGTGGCTGGCGGTCCACTCCCACACCTGCCCGACCCCCTCCAGCGCTGCGCCGTCGCGACTCTCTACTCCGTCAGGCGCCTCGTGCGCCTGGCCGTTGCCGCGCTCCGCAACGGCCTCGTCGGGTGCCTGGCCCCTGCTCACCGCCCGCTCCCACTCCGCCTCGGTGGGAAGCCGCGCGCGGTGCGCGCGGGCGAAGGCGTCGGCCTCGAACCAGCTCACGTGGATGACTGGGAGCCCGCCCACCCCGTCGGACCCACCTGTGCGGCTGGTTGCCATGGAGGGGGGGTGGGTGATGTCGTGCTCCTCCTTCCACGCCCAGCCCTCCGCCGACCACCACTCGCGCCGCTCGTAGCCGCCGCCCTCGCTGAAACGCAGCCAGCTCGCGTTGGTGACCGGCCGCTGGGCGATGCTGAACGCGGGAGTCTCAACGAGGTGGCGGGGGCGCTCGTTGTCGTAGGCGAAGCCCTCCGGTCCGGCGCCCATCGCAAAGGCGCCCGCGGGAATCTCGATCCAACCCCCCTCGCCGTCGCTCGGCTCCTCCTCACCGCTCGGCGGCGACAGCGACGGCTCCCCCGGGGGGAGCAGCCCGGCGAGGGCCATCGTTTGGCGCATCGTCTCGGTGTGCTGCAGCTCGTGGCGCAGGACGAGCTCGTGCAGGAAGCCGTCGCCGACCCCCTCGCGCGCGATCGCGAAAGCGACCCGCTCACGGACTTCCTCCATGTAGGCGCGGGCGTCGTGGGCGTCGAGCAGCTCGACTTCGCCGCGCACGGCGCGGGGCGTCTCGAAGGCGTCATAGAGCTCGGCGAGGTCGGGCCGCAGCAGGTCGAGGCCCGCGTGGCGGTGGGCGAGCCACAGGTCCTCGTAGGCGGCGATGTGGGCGAGGTCCCACACGAGCGGGCTCATGATTGGCGAGAGCGTGTGCTCGAGCTCGCGGTCGTCGAGGTGCGCGACGAGCGTCAAGGTTTCGCGCCGGACCTCATCGAGCGTCGCGAGCGTCTCTGCGGCGAGGGGCTGGGGCGCGGCGGTCGGTTGGGAAACGGTGCGGGCCATGAGCTCCGGGCGCGTACTCAATGTAGGACCATAGCGCGCCCGGCTGAACTTGTGCTCGCGCTGCGGCAGCTCGCCTCATCCGAACTGTCTGAAGGTCGATTGCGCGGATCGCCCGCCCGTGCTTTGGGGCGCCTCGAGGCGCCTGCGGGGGCTCTTCAGCTGGGCCCCTCCGGCGTGTGCCGGGGCCGCCCTCAGGTGGGTGAGGCGGCTTCGTCTACAACGATCTGCAGGAGCTCGGAGGCGAGCAGGGAGGCGGGCACCTGCGGGTCGGGTCCGGCTAACACCGCGGCGAGTGCCAAGGTCTTGCCGGCGCCGGTGGCGAGCAGCAGGCAGTGGCGGGCGGCGCGCAGCACGGGCAGGCTGAGCGTGACCCGCTCGGGCGGGGGCTTGGGCGCGTCGCGCACGGGCAGGCAGAGTGCGCCGCTGTTGTCCTCCACCTCCGGATGGCCGGGAAACAGCGAGGCGGTGTGACCGTCCTCGCCGAGGCCGAGCAGCGCGAGGTCGAGGGATGGTAACCCGCCCGCCCGGCCGCCCTCCTCGGCGGGGGGCACCCGTTCGCGCAGCAGCGCGGCATACGCCGACGCGGCCGCGTCGGGACCGAGCTCGCCGGCGATGCGGTGCTCCAGGGGCCGCGAGGGCCCCGGAAGGTGAGCGAGCAGCGAGTCGGCCACCAGCCGGTGGTTACTGTCGGGGTCCTCGGGCGCGACGCAGCGCTCGTCGCCGTACCACAGCTCGACCCCGCTCCAGTCACTGAGCAGGCCGGCGAGCAGTTCGTAGGCGCGGCGCGGAGTGGAGCCTCCGGCGAGCGCAAGGTGGGCGACCCCGCGGTGCTCCAGTGCGTCGCGCAGGACGCGTGCGATCTCCGCCGCGGCGTGCTCGGCCGCGGCCTCGGGGTCGGGGAAGATATGCAGGCTGGTCACGGGGTCATCGCGGCGGCGGCGCTCAACGCGGGCGCGTAGGTGGGGTCGCGCAGCAGCGCCTGGCGGATGCCCTCGCCGAGGATTCCCGCCTCACCGCGGGAAGCGCCGAGGATCGTCCACGTGCGCTCGTGGCCATCGGGGTCGACGCGGTGGGCGCGCAGGCCGCCGCGCCCGCGGTCCAGGCGCACCGTGCGACCCGCGGCCGTTTCGATCTGAAGGCTCGCGAGCCCCGGCACCCGCAGCTCGGGCGCGTGGCGCAGCGACAGCGACACCGGCCGGCGCTGGGCGTCCATGGCGCTGCCGGTCAGCCGCGTGATTTGGGTCAGCGGAATCTCGCTGAGCGGCGTGGTGGTCGGCAGCGGCCCGAACAGCGTTCCGTCTTCGATCGTCCGTGGTTCGATCTGCAGGCGGTCGACCCGTTGCCACTGAAGACGCGAGGCGAGCCAGCCCACCAGCAGCATCGCCGCGATCGCCGATTCGGGATGGTGGCTGATCGTCAGGGAGGTGATCTCGTGCAGCTCGCCGCGCATGTGCGGGGGATCGAACGTGGTGGCGATCCGCTCCCGCCACGGAGTCGAACGCAGCCACGCGAGGTCCACCACGTAGGTGCGTTTGGATATCTCGCACGCGCGCGCCACCGCCTCGCGACTGTCTGGTTCGGCGACCGAGTCGAGCAGCACTGCCTGGGTGAGGTCCAGCAGCCCCTCCACGATCTCGTGGTGGCCGTGCGGGGACCACAGGAGGGTGGGCAGGTCGCTCACCACGAGCGGGTCGGCGATCGTGTAGAGGTCGTCGAGGTGGCGGTCGCCGATCTCCACGATCACGGTCTCGCGCAGCAGCGAGAGCTCGCCCGGGCGCGGGTCGCCCTCGGAGGCCACGGTGGCGCGTGCGTCGAGGCGCTCGCGGCGGGGCTCGTAGGAGAGGACGACCAGGCGGGAGGCGTGGTAGCGCCCGACCCCGCGCAGGCGGTTGGCTATCTCACCCGACCACTCGCGGTCCACGAAGGCGATCATGTTGAGCACCCGCGCGGGCACGAAGCCGCCGTTCTCCACGTGGCGCTCGGCGAGCATCCGCCGCAGGGCGGCCTCGATCGCATCGGGCGTGGTGCCCTGCTCGCTCCACACGGCGTCGGAGACCGCGGGCATCAGATCGCGATGCGCCCGCTCGCTCGCACCATCGCCACGGGTCTCGCCGGCGGGTCGTGGATCGGCCGGCCTGCGACCAGGCACGTCCTGGGAGTGCCTTGCCGGCCCATCAGATCGAGCGCCAGGCGTGGCCTTCGCGCAGGATGCTCGCCGCCTCGGGCGGTCCCTGGGAGCCGGACTCGTACTGCGCCAGCGGCCCAGGCGTCGCCTCCCACGCGCTCACGATCGGGTCGCAGATGAGCCACTGCGCCTCGACCTCGTCGTTGCGGGTGAACAGCGTGGGGTCCCCGCGCATCGCGTCCATGATCAGCCGCTCGTAGGCCTCTGGGGACTGCGAGAGGAAGGCGGTGCCGTACAGGAACTCCATGTTGACGGGGCGGATGATCATGCGGGTCCCGGGGATCTTGGCGCCGAGCTGCAACGACACGCCCTCGTTGGGCTGGAGGGTGAGGATCAGCTGGTTGGGCCGGATCCCCAGCGAGCCGGTTTGGTCGAAGGCGAGGTGCGGAACGGGCTTCAGCGTGATCGCGATCTCGGTGATCTTGCGCGCCAGGCGCTTGCCGGCGCGCAGGTAGAACGGCACCCCCGCCCACCGCCAGTTGTCGACCTCCAGGCGCAGGGCGGCGTAGGTCTCGGTGTTCGAGTGTTCGCGCACCCCCTGCTCCTGCAGGTAGCCGGGCACGTCCTCCCCGCCGGCGTGCCCGGCCGCATACTGGGCGCGCACGGCGAGCTCGGGGATGTCCGACTCGGTGGGGGCGTGGATCGCCTGGAGCACCTTGACCTTCTCGTTGCGCACCTCTTCGGCGGTGAAGTTGACCGGAGGCTCCATCGCGACGTGGCAGAGCAGCTGCAGCATGTGGTTCTGGATCAGGTCGCGCAGCGCCCCGGAGTGGTCGTAGTAGCCGGCGCGGCTGCCGATGCCGATGTCCTCGGCGGCGGTGATCTGCACGGAGTCGATGTAGTTGCGGTTCCACAGCGGCTCGAACATGCCGTTGGCGAAGCGGAACGCCAGCATGTTCTGGACGGTCTCCTTGCCGAGGTAGTGGTCGATGCGGAAGACCTGGGCCTCCTCGAACACCTCGAGCACACGGCGGTTGAGCTCGGCGGCCTCCGCGAGGGAGGTGCCGAACGGCTTCTCGATGATCACCCGCACCTGCGCGTCCTCATGGCGGGCGAGCCCCTGCCGGCCGAGCGCCTCCACGATCACCGGGAAGAACGCGGGCGCGGTCGAGAGGTAGAAGGCGCGGTTGAGCCGCTCGCCGGCGTGCTGCTCGAAGCCGTCGAGCACCTGCCCGAGCTCGCCGTAGACGGCGTCGTCGTCGAAGGTGCCGGGCACGTACCTGACGTCGGCGAGCAGCCCCGCGAGCACGTCATCGTCGGGGGGGCGGCGGGAGAAGGAGCGGATCGCCTGCTCGCATTCGGCGCGGTAGTCCTCGTGTGCCTTCTCCTGGCGCGAGACTCCCACGAGGTGGAAGCGCTCGGGCAGCGCCCCCTCGTGGGCGAGGTTGTAAATGGCGGGCAGCAGCTTGCGCCGGGCGAGGTCGCCGGTGGCGCCGAAGATGACGAGCGTGGTCGGTGCGACGGGCAGCCGCTCCAGGCCTTCGACCAGCGGGTTCTCCGGCGCCTGCTCGAGCGTGCTCATGGACTCTTCTTGACCGCGTGGCCGCCGAACTGGTTGCGCAGCGCGGCGAGCACGCGGTTGGCGTAGTCGCCGTTGCCGCGGGAGGTCAGGCGCGCGTACAGCGAGGCGGTGATCACGGGGGTCGGCACGTCGCGCGCGGTGGCCTCGGCGATCGTCCAGCGCCCCTCGCCGGAGTCCTCGGTGTAGCCGGTGAGCGCGTGCAGGTCGTTGCCGTCGGCTTCGAACGCGCGGGCGGCGAGTTCGCACAGCCACGAGCGCACCACCGAGCCCTGGCCCCACAGGTGGGCGATCTTGGCGTTGTCGAGCTCGTACTCGCACTTGTCGAACAGGTCGAAGCCCTCGGCGTAGGCCTGCATCAGCCCGTACTCGACGCCGTTGTGGACCATCTTCACGAAGTGCCCGGCGCCGGCGGGGCCGAAGTGCAGCCAGCCGTGCGGGCCGATCGCCGCGGCGCTCTGCTCGTTGGTTGGGGGGGCGAGCACGTCGAGGAACGGGGCGAGGCGCCCGACGGCCTTGGCGGGGCCGCCGACCATCATGCAGTAGCCGACTTCAAGGCCCCACACGCCGCCCGAGGTGCCGACGTCGACGTAGTGGATGCCGAGCTTTTTCAGTTCGCCCGCGCGGCGCTTGTCGTCGGTCCACTGGGAGTTGCCCCCATCGACGATCGTGTCGTCGCGGTCGAGCAGCTTCGCGAGCTTGTCCACGGTCTGTTGGGTGGCCTCGCCGGCGGGGACCATGATCCACACGGTCCGCGGCGCCCTGAGCTTCTTGACGAGGTCGGCGAGCGAACGAGCGCCGGTCGCTCCATGGCCCACCGCCTGTGCGACGGCGGCCTGCTCGAAGTCGAAGGCCACCACCTCGTGCGCGGAGTCACGGCGGATGCGGTGCACCATGTTGCCGCCCATCTTGCCCAGGCCGACGAACCCGATCTGCTTGGCGTCTGCTCGCTCCGGTGTCACGACGGCCCCTCCACTTCAGTCGAAGGCTTGCGCCAGGATATTGCGTGCGGTGGTTTGGTGTAGGTTTCGCACGCCACGGTTGCACAAGGTATCCGGTGAGCCCCTCGACCGGAGCACGGTGCGCCGACGCGGAGCACGGAGGCTCCGCGCCCACGCGCCCGGTTGGCACACCAACCCGCGCGGACGATCCCAAAAGAACCCCATGAGTCCAGACCCCACCCGCCAGCGACCCGACCGCAACCTCGCGCTGGAGCTCGTGCGCGTCACCGAGTCGGCTGCGCTCGCGGCGGCGCGGTTGGTGGGCAAAGGCGACAAGGAGGCCGCCGACCAGGCGGCCGTGGACGGGATGCACTACGCGCTGCAGTCGATCCAGATGGACGGGCTGGTGGTGATCGGCGAGGGCGAGAAGGACGAGGCGCCGATGCTCGCCAACGGGGAGCACATCGGCGACGGCTCCCCGCCCGAGGTCGACATCGCCGTGGACCCGCTGGAGGGCACCACGCTCGCGGCGCACGGGATGCCGAGCGCGCTGGCGGTGATCGCCCTGTCCGCCCGCGGCACGATGTTTGACCCCGGGCCGTGCGTGTACATGGAGAAGATGGCGGGCTCCCCCGAGGTCGCCGACCTGCTCGACCTCGACCGCCCGATGCCGCAGACGCTCGCCCTGATCGCCGAGCGCAAGGGTTGCGAGATCGGCGACGTGATGGTGGTCGTGCTCGACCGCCCCCGCCACGAGCAGGGCGTCAAGGAGATCCGCGCGGCGGGAGCGCGCGTACGGCTGATCGCCCACGGCGACGTGTCCGCCTCGCTGCAGGCCGTCACCGAGCGCTCCCCGGTGGACCTCCTGTGGGGGATCGGGGGCACGCCCGAGGGGGTCATCTCGGCCGCCGCCGTCAAGTGCCTCGGCGGCCAGCTGCTCGGGCGGCTGTGGCCGCGCGACGAGCACGAGCGCTCCGCCGCGCTCGACGCCGGCTACGACCTGCAGCGCGTGCTCGACCGCGACGACCTCGTGGCCGGCGAGGACGCGTTCTTCTGCGCCACGGGCATCACCGACGGGGACGTCCTGCAGGGTGTGCGCTACCCCTCCGCCGGCGGGGCGAGCACCGAATCGCTGGTGATGCGCTCCCGCTCGGGCACCGTGCGGCGCATCAGCGCGCGCCACGATCGCGCGAAGCTGCGGGCGCTGTACGGGGACGCTCGCTTCGGCTAGAGGGTGGCGCAGCCGGCCTCACGGGCCGGCGAGCCGAGCCCCTCTTTCTTCATCAGAGGTGGCGCAGCCGGCCTCACGGGCCGGCGAGCCGGGCCCCTCTTTCTTCATCAGAGGTGGCGCAGCCGGCCTCACGGGCCGGCTGGCCGAAACGGGGATGCTGGTCGATTCGGGGATGCAAGCGAAGCGAGTGTCTCCCGAATCGGTCGAAGGCGAGTGTCATCCCGGCTTCGGTCGGGCCCCTCTTTTCTCATCAGCAAGCCGTCCCACCCGCGAGGGCGCGAGATCCAGGCGGGCGAGCGAGCGCAGGAAGCCGTGGGTCACCGTCACGTGGATGCGCGACTGGGTGGCGTTGTAGAGCCGGCGCCCCAGCCCGGCGGCGATCGCGGGGTAGAAGTTGGCGACCTCCACCTCCACGTGCAGGCGTGCCCGTGCCGGAGCCTCGCTCGCGCAACGGCGCACTTCGATGCGCAGGTGGCCCTTGCCGTGGCGCCCCGCGCGGGCGACCAGCAAACCGCGCTCGATGCGCCAGCTCACCACCCCGTGGTCGGCGTCCAGCTCGTACTCGGGCGCCTGGAAGGTGAGCAGCTTCAACGGCCGGAAGAGCAGCACCACGAAGCGTTCGCGCTCGGTGTAGCGGACCCGCACCAGCCCCAGGGTCACGTGGGTGAGGAAGCGCCAGTAGGTGCGCGCCAGGCGCTCCAAGTGCTCGGGGCTCCACAGCCCGCGCAGCGCCTCCTCGCTCAGCAGCAGGTCGGCGGTCTGCACCGAGCGCACCGCCCCGGTGCGCTCGTCCACCGAGGAGGAGTCGCGCAAGTTGGCGATCCGGGCAGCCGTCATGCCCGTTCAGGCTACCCCTCCGGCTCAGCTCAACCGGCCGTCGCTCCGCCGGTCGTCGCGGCGGCGGCCGATGGGGGCGTGGCGAGCGGACCGGAGAGCGCGCCCGGTGTGGGTTCCCCGAGCGTGGGAGTGTTCGGGACGCTGCCCACGACCTGCGCGGTGATGCGCACCGTGTCCTTGATCGCGAGCGCTCGCGCGGCGCCGGTCGTCAGGTCCCACACGGCGCCGTTGTGGCCGTAGGGCCCGCGGTCGAGCACCGGCACGGTCAACTGGTGGCCGTGGTAGCCGACCTGCACGAGCGTCCCGCACGGAAGCGTGCGACTTGCGACGCCCACGAGCGCGGGACTCATCGTCTGGCCGCACGCCGTCGAGTGGCCGTAGAAGCCGGGACCGAACCACGTCGCCAGGGCCTTGCCCGGAGTAGATGGCGTGGGGGCCGCCCCGCCGGATGTGGAACCACTTGGGGCGGAGCCGCCCGCGGTAGGGGTGCTTGAAGCCGGGGCGCTGGAGGCGGAGGCACCCTGACTCGCCGTGGCGGCGAACGCCACCACCGCGGGTGCCGCCAGCGTGCCGAGCAACGCGGCCAATGACCCTGCCAGCAGGGCGTGCTTGAAGAAAGCGATACGCATGTCGTGTCGCCTACGGGGTGAGCTGACGGGCTCGCGCTTGCAGCGCTACGGCCTGGAAAGACCGATTCGCCCCCGCGGACCGAAGCTCGGCCAGCATTGGGTCCCCCGCCCTCCGCGACCTGGGCCGCAGAGGTTCGGCGTGCGGGGCAGTATACAGAGCGCCCGGACGGGAGCCGCGACGGTCAGCTCAAGCAGACTCCTGCGAAACGATCTGCGAAACTCGCGGATTGCCCCCGAACGACTCGACCCGCCTCTTAGGCGGGTCGGGAAGCGAGGGAGCGACCCTCAGAACGGCTGATAACCACCTCTTACGATAACGCAATCCTCAGAAACTTCAAGCTGATCCGGGGAGCGCGACCCAGGCGGGAGCTACCCGCAAGCGCATGATCTATAGCCACTCGTCCACTTCCCAGATCAGCAAAACGCTGCGGAGCGCAGAGGACTCGAACCTCATCCGAGGAGCTACCCCGAATTCCCGGTTATCAGCCGTTCACGGCACCTTGCCGATATACGCTCCGTGCTCATCAGTCTACAAGGCCGATACGACGGAATACAAACGTATGTTCGTGACGCTAGGTCCTGCATAACGAGAGCCAGGCTCAGTCGCCGGAGAGCCGCCTGAGGGCGTCTCGCACCAGGCGCTCCCCGGTGGAGAGACCCGCCTGGGCGAGCTCCCCGAAGAGATCGGCGACCGAGGCCACCAACTCGGGGCCGCTCGGCGGCTGCACGGGACGACCGGGCTCGATCGGCTCCTCGGTCTCGAACCCCTGCTGGGGCACGGGCGGCTCGGAGGGCTCGGGTGGAGTCCTCGCGGACCGTCGCGGGCGTGCGCTTGCAGCCGGCCGGGACGGGGTCTTCGTGCCCTTGGTGGCGGGCTCGGTCGCGGCCGCTCGCCGCGCCGCTGCCCGGCGGGCGGAGGGGCGCTGGGGGCGGGTGCTCGGGAGGCTCCCCAGCACGCCCGGACTGTCCGCGCCGGGATCGCGTGGTCGCGGCGCTCCGCCGGCTCGCCGCTGGTTGCTGGGCCTGTCGGTTGCGCGCGGGGAGCTCATGCGGGCGCAATCATCGCGCATAAGGATGGGTGGCGGCGAAGCGTTAGCATAGGGTCCACGTTCGGTTGTACCGTGGGAGGCGTCTCGGCCGGGCCGGGTGGGCAGGTCCCTCGGTGCACCGGCGGGGTCGCCTCTTGTACGGCCCACCCTCCCCATGTCCAGGCGGGGCGGGCAGGGCGGGTGGGCTCCCCAAAATCGCTGTCTACGGAAACGGAAATCGATGTCAGTAGTGGAACTGCAGGAGCTCGATGAGATAAAGGGCCTGTTGGCGAAGGGCCAGCAGGTGGGGGTGCTGACGTTCGCGGAGATCTCCACGGCGACCTCCGAGCTGGACCTGGACGAGTCCGACGTCGAGGAGCTGCACGGCTTCCTGGAGAAATCCGAGATCGAGCTCGTCGAGGACATCGACCCGGCGACCGCGGCGGCGTCGCAGGTCGAGCGCGCCCCGGACAAACGGGGCCGGCGCAAAGCGAAAGCGACGCTGGACCTCAAGCCGGACATGACGACCGACTCGCTGCAGCTGTTCCTCAAGGACATCGGCAAGGTGCGCCTCTTGACCGCGCAGGAGGAGGTCGACCTCGCCAAGCGGATCGAGCGCGGGGACCTCGACGCCAAGCAGAAGATGGTCGAGTCCAACCTCCGCCTGGTGGTGTCGATCGCCAAGAACTACCGCAACCAGGGCCTGCCCTTCCTCGACCTGATCCAGGAGGGCACCCTCGGGCTGGTGCGCGCCGCGGAGAAGTTCGACTACCGCAAGGGCTTCAAGTTCTCCACGTACGCCACCTGGTGGATCCGCCAGGCGATCGCCCGCGCGCTGGCGGACAAGGCGCGCACGATCCGGATCCCCGTGCACGTGGTCGAGAAGCTCAACAAGATCGGGCGCGCCGAGCGCAAGCTGGTCACCGAGCTCGGCCGCGAACCGACCGCGGAGGAGATCGCGGACGTCACCGGGATCGACCCCGAAGAGGTCGACTCGATCAAGCGCTCCGCCCAGGCGCCCGTGTCGCTGGAGAAGCCGGTCGGCGACGAGGAGGAGTCGGAGTTCGGCCAGTTCATCGCCGACGAGCGCGCCGAGTCCCCCTACGAGCGGGCCGCCGAAATCCTCACCAAGGAGGCGCTGCGCGAGGCGCTGGAGAACCTCTCCTACCGCGAACGGCGCGTGCTCGAGCTCCGCTACGGCCTCGGCGGCGAGCACCCCCGCACCCTCGACGAGGTGGGCCGCACGTTCAACGTGACCCGCGAGCGCATCCGCCAGATCGAGAACCAGTCGCTGAAGAAGCTGCAGTCCCTTGCCGAGGCGCAGAAGCTAAGGGACGTGGCGTAGCGTCCGTCTAGCGCTCCGCCCGGCGCTCAAGCCCACCGCGCGGGGTGCCGATGCGGGAAGCATGTTCGACGTGCAATCGGCGCTGCGCGAGCTGGTCTCAAAGCACGGCTCGGACCTGCACCTGAAGGTGGACTCGCCGCCGCTGTACCGGGTGCACGGCATCCTCGCCCACGAGGAGCAGGGGGAGCAGCTGGGCGCGGAGGACACCGAGCGGGCGTTGCACGACCTGCTGCACGACCCCACCAAGCTGCAGGAATTCACCGAGGAGCACGAGGTCGACTTCTCGTTCGAGATCACGGGCGTGGCGCGCTTCCGCATCAACGCCTTCCGCCAGCGCGGCGTGATCTCGCTGGCGTGCCGTGCGATCCCCACCAAGATCTCGACGATCGAAGAGCTGACGCTACCGCCGGTGGTGCGGGAACTGGCCGAGGAGGAGCGCGGGATCGTGCTGCTCACGGGCACCACCGGGTCGGGCAAGTCGACGACGCTGGCGGCGATGATCGACCACATCAACTTCACGATGAGCAAGCACATCGTCACGATCGAGGACCCGATCGAGTTCGTGCACCGGGACAAGCGCTCGGTGATCAACCAGCGCGAGGTGGGGATGGACACCGCCTCCTTCAAGCGCGCCCTGCGCCGCGTGCTGCGCCAGGACCCCGACGTGATCCTCGTCGGCGAGATGCGCGACGAGGAGACCGTCCAAACGGCGCTCTCGGCCGCCGAGACCGGCCACCTCGTGCTGTCCACGATCCACACGGTCGACGCGGCGGAGTCGATCAACCGGATGCTCGACTTCTTCCCGCCTCACCAGCACGCCCAGGCACGCTCGATGATCGCAGGCACGATCAAGGGGGTCATCTCCCAGCGGCTCGTGCCGGGGGCCGACGGCGGCCGGGTCGCGGTGTGCGAGATCCTGCGCATGACCGGCCGCGTGCGCGACATGATCGTCGACCCCGCCCAAACGGGCAAGCTCAACGAGGTGATCGCCGCCGGCGGCTACTACGGGATGCAGACCTTCGACCAGGCCCTCTTCGGGCACCTGAAGGCGGGGAGGGTCACGATGGACGACGCGATGCGCGTGGCCACGAGCCCGCACGACTTCAAGCTGCTGGTGCAGGCCGACGGCCGTCGCGGCACCACGATGGAGGACGTCGCCTCGATGGCCGAGCAGCGGGGCGAAAGCCCTGCTTCAGATGCCGCGCCGGCTGTGCCCGTGAGCGACGCGCCCCCGCAGGCGCCGCCTGCGTCAGCGCCGTCCAGTCGGCCGCCGCTGACAGTCGCGTAGGGCGACCTCGGCGCGGTGCTCAGGGCGCGAGGTGTGGGAGCCAGCGCGCCAGGTCGCCGTGAGGCGGCGGGCACCGCTGGCTGGCGTCGCCGGTCACATCTGGAGTCTGGAGGAGCGTGGGGGCTACTCGACCAGCTTCGGGGCCTCGAAAAGCTGCCCCGTAGTCGGCGCGGGCTCGATCTTCTCCAGGGCGACGGCAAGATCGTCTTCCTCCTCGATCCTGAGCATCCTGATGTCGCGCACCGACGCCGAGAACCATGGCAACTGGTGAGCGACATCCTGGACGGCGACCACACACGTGACGGCGGTTACACGCTCGCGGTCACCGAAGTAGACCGAGCCCTGCTTGTGGTCGTCAAAGCCGTGCGTGCGGAGGATGGCCCCGATCTCGGAGTAGCCATGCCGCCAGTTTGGATTGCCATACGTGGCTTCCATTTCCTTGGTGTCCATGTCAAACGCGATTGCGTACATACGGCCAGCGTGAGCGCCCGGTGCAGCCACGGGACGCTGCGACACAGCTACAGACCGAACGCTCATAAGTCCTCAGCTTACCGGACAAGCCGGCACATTCAAACTGACCCACTTTCGCCGGTAGCCTTACTTCATTCGGTAAAGTATGGGAATGGCCGTAGATGAGACCTGCCCGGTGTGCCGCACGGCGGAGATCGTGTGCGCGAAGTGGACGCTGCTGTTGATCCGCGACTTGGCGGAGGGCTGCTCGCGCTTCTGCGAGTTGGAGCGTTCGCTCGAGGGGATCAGCCCGCGCACGCTCTCGCTGCGGCTGCGCGCTCTGGAGGAGGAGGGGGTCGTCGAACGCCACACCTTCCCCGAGGTGCCCCCGCGGGTGGAGTACGCGCTGACCGAGAAGGGCTCCGCGCTGCTGCCGCTGATCGAGGACATGCGCATCTACGGCGAGCGCTGGATCGTGCAGGGCTGCGAGGATCGGGTGCGTTCCGCGATCTTTGCCGAGACCCCTGCAGCGGTCGCGTAGGGCCGGGTGCACCGCGATTGACCCGAGCCTGCGACGCGGGACAGGAGGTTCCGCGCCCGCGCGCGGGTCTTTGACGTCTCGCCACGTGGATGATCTCAAAGCAAGACCCACAGTGCGTCACACACTCGGTCTGTCGCTGCAACGCCTGCTGCGCTGAGCAGGAGCGCTCGGGGCGCCGGCGAAGTGTGCCGCGTGCGCTCACGCCAACTCGAGACGGCCCTCACGGAGTTCGTGGAGGAGTCCGCGCTGCGCCTGCAGGCCGCGCTCGACGGCGGCGCGGAGGTGCCCTTCGAGCTGGCCTCGCGCTCCTCGCGGGGGCGCGGCGCTCCGCTGTACTGCTACCGCCCGCTGACCGACGCCTTCCTGCGTGAGCGGTGGGTCGCGCTGCGCGGCCTTGCCACTCACGCGC
Source organism: uncultured Solirubrobacterales bacterium (assembly GCA_963715925.1). Lineage (GTDB taxonomy): Bacteria > Actinomycetota > Thermoleophilia > Solirubrobacterales > Solirubrobacteraceae > Palsa-744. The sequence continues at coordinate 2,538,423 of OY970282.1, forward strand.
GCGCGGTGCTGGCGCTGCAGGGCTTCGAGGGTCTCGATCGCTACCTGCTCGCGCGTGACGCGCTGGCCGATTTGGGGATGCTGGCCGAAACGGGGACGCGGGAGCGTCTCCCGGCTTCGGCGGAGCGAGTGTCTCCCCAATCGGTCGGAAGCGGCCGGCGAGTGGCGCTCGGCAGCCGGCCGCGGAGTGCCGAGCGGGCCGACGCGGCGCTGCGCGCGCTGCTGGGGGACGTGTTCGCCGAGCAGAGCGACTTCTCGCTGCGCGAGGAGCGGCTGCGCGGGGCGCTGGAGCGCCTGGACTGCTCGGCGCACGCGAGCGCCACCGAGGTCACGCTGCTGGCCACGCTGCACGGCCTCGCGATCGCCTCGCCGGAGCTGGCGCTGGCGGCGGGCTTGACGATCGCGCGACCCGACGCGCTGCTCGACGTGCCCGACGCCGCGCTCGCCGACTCGGCGGGGTGGGCGGGCTCTTCGGCCTCCGCCGGCGGCGAGGAGGCGGCGGCGGCGGCGGGGCACCTGCTCGTGGCGTTCACCACTGAGGACACCGACGTGCTCGCCGCGCTTGCCCGCGGCCGCGAGGTGTTGGGCGAGCTGCTGCGCGCGCTGCGCCTGTTCGGCGACGGGCGCCTCGCGCTCGGTCGGCTCGCGTGGGCGCGCGTGGGCGCAGGCGCGTGGGGCGTCCAGGCGCTGAGTTGTGGGGGCCGGCCACACGGAATGCTGGTGGTGGCCGCCGCCCAGGAGGACGAGCTGCGCGCGTTCTGCTCCCTCGTCTCCCGCCGCGCCCCGCGCGAGAACGAGCTCGCGTGGGCGCTCGCCCGCTTCGAGATGGGCTGCGAACGCCCCACTGAGCTGCAGGCGCTGAGCGACCACCTGTTGGCGCTGCGCGCGCTGCTGGAGCCCGAGGGGCCCTCGAGCGGGTTGCTCGCCGGTCGGCTCGCCGCGCTCTGTGCCACCCCCGCCGAGCGCCCTGAGCTGACCCGGCGGGTGGTGCGGTCGCTCGCCCTGGAGCGTGCGGTCGTCGCGGGCACCGCGGTCGAAGACGTGCGCGCCACCGTGCTCTCGCGCGAGCTCGCCTACCACCTGCGCGCGCTGCTGCGCGACGTGCTCTGCGGCCACTTGCGCCCCGACCTGGTGTCGCTCGCGGACGAGCTGTTGGCGTCGGCCGGAACCGATGCCCACCCGCCCCAGGCGCCGGCGCAGAGCGCCGCTGAGCCTCAGCTTCAACTCTTGGCCGAGACGCCGTCAGGCGAAGAGGATTGCAGCGATGCGGTCGAGACCGGCGAGATCCTGAACGTCCCCGTCTAGGTGGGGCACCACGATCGGGTGGGGCTCGCCGAGGCTCCGCGAGAGCTCGGCGACGCTCTCGCGGTCGCGCCGCGCGAGCACGTCGAAGTCCGCGAGGTTGCCCGCCACGCGCGCGGCCAACCGCTCCCCGAGCTCCCCGGCGAGCAGCGCCTGCACCTGCGCGGGGGAGTGCCCCTCCAGGCCGTCGGTGTGGACGCGGTTGACGACCGTCGCCGCTCTCGCCATCCCCGCGGCGGCGAGCTGCTCGGCGAAGAACACCGCCTCGCGCACCTGCTCGCGCTCGGGCGAGGCGACGAGCAGGAAGGCGGTGCCGGGGTCGCGCAGCAGCTGCTCGACGGCGTGGGCGCGCTCGCGGAAGCCGTCCACCATGCCGGCGAGCGAGCCGAAGAAGCCCGTGAGCTCGCCGATCAAGTCCACGCCGGTGAAGCGGGAGAACACCGCGAGTACCACGCCGCTGCCGCGTCCCACCACCCGCGCGGCGAGGTTGCCGGGCGCGAGGAACAGCTTCAGCGCGCGGCCCTCCAAGAAGCGCGCCATGCGCCCCGGGGCGTCGAGGAAGTCCAGCGCGTTGCGCGCGGGTGGGGTGTCGAGCACGATCGTGTCGAAGCCCCCCTCGGAGTGCAGCTCGTACAGCTTGGCGATCGCGCTGAACTCCTGGGTGCCGGCGACCGCGGAGGACACCTCCTGGTAGATGCGGTTGGCCAGCGCCTCTTCGCGCGCGCGCTCGGTGGGGGCGAGGCGGCCGATCAGCGCGTCGAAGGTGCCCTTCGCGTCGAGCATCGTCGCCCACAGCTCGCCCTCCCCCTGAAGCTCGATCCCGTGGGCTGCCAGGACGGCGGGGTCGATGCGCCGAGGCTCGTTGCCGAGCTCCTCGATGCCCATCGCGCTCGCCAGGCGCCGGGCGGGGTCGATCGTCACCACTGCGACCCGCTGCCCGCTGCGCGCCAGCCCCAGCGCGAGCGCCGCCGCGGTGGTGGTCTTGCCCACTCCGCCCGGGCCCGCGCACACGCACACGCGCTTACCGCTCAGCCGCTGGGCCAACGCCGGCGCCGTGCGTGAGCGACCGCTCGAGGCGCTCCTCGCTGGGGGTGTGGTTGGCGCTCGCTCAGCCGCTGGCCGGTCTCCGCTCGGGGCGCTCCGCGGCCTTTTGGCCGGCGGACGCTCGCTCGGCTCAGCGCTGTCCGCGGGCATCCCAGGATCGTAGTCGCGTGCAGGAATCCCGGCCCCGCGTGCGAATACCCACGCGACGGCTTTTCACCATCGGCTTTCCACCATCGGCTTTCCACCATCGAGCATCGGAGCCTGCCGTGCAAGCAAGGGCCAAGGTCATCGCGTTCGCCAACCAAAAGGGCGGGGTGGCCAAGACAACGACGACGCTGAACCTGGCCGCCGCGTTCGCGGAGGAGGGCCACCGCGTGCTGTGCGTCGACATGGACCCCCAGGGCAACCTGACGATGTCCCAGGGCATCGACCCCGACACCCTGGAGAAATCGATGTACGACGTGCTCGTCCACAAAGTCTCGATCCGCGAGGTGATCCGCCGGCGCGAGGTGGACGTGGCGTGCTCCTCGATCGACCTCGCCGGGGCGGAGATCGCGATGTCCACGATGATCGGCCGCGAGCGCTCGCTGCAGAAGGCGTTTGAGCCGATCCGCGAGGACTACGACTTCATCTGCATCGACACCCCTCCGTCGCTGGGGCTGCTCACGATCAACGCGCTCACCGCGGCCGACAAGGTGATCGTCCCCGTGCAGTGCGAGTACCTGTCGATGCGCGGGCTGATCCAGTTGCAGAACACGCTCGCCATGATCCGCGAGAACCTCAACCCGGACGTCGACATCGAGGGTATCCTTCCCACGTTGGTGGACTCGCGCACGATCCACGCCAAGGAGGCGATCGAGATCCTCGAGGAGAACTTCGGGGACCGGGTGTTCGCCTCGCGCATCCGCAAGACGGTGCGCTTCGCGGAGGCGCCCGTGAAGGGGATGTCGGTGCTCAAGTACGAGCCCCACGGGGTTGCGGCCCAGTCCTACCGCCAGCTTGCGCAGGAGGTCCTCGCCCACGGTTCCGAGCAGGCTTCTGCTCATGGTCCCGAGCAGGTTCCCGCCCACGGTTCCGAGCAGGTTCCCGCCCACGGTCCCGAGGAGGTCCTCGTGCACAACTCCGGGGAGGTCCTCGTCCATGGCCCAGAGTAAACGCCCGGCCGGCCGCGCGAGTATGCGCGAAGGGCCACTGGCGGCCCTGTTCAGCAAGACCGAGGAACAGGAGCGGGCCACCGAGCGCGAGCAGTCGCCCTCAGAGCCCGAGGCGCGGTCCCCCGAGTCTGGCTCCCCCGAGGCCAGGCGCCCGCTCGCGCGGGACCGGCCCGACCCCGCCGCCACGGAGGCGGCCAAGGAGGAGCGGGCGGAGCCGGTCAAGCAGGAGCAGGCGATCGCGAAGGAGGAGGAGCAGGGCGATGGGGGGGCCTCCATCCCCAGCCCGCGGGAGCGCCTGCGCAACGTCTTCTCCTCCGACATCCCCGCCAACGTGATGGAGCCGCCTGCCACCGCCGCCGCGAAGGCGAAGCAGGCGCCCGCGGCGGAGCGTCCCGGAGCGGCGGACGTGGACGTGGACGTGTACGCGCGCGAGGACCGATCGGAGATCGGCCAGCGCCCGAGCGCGGGCGGGGAGCCCGTGATCCACCCGGTGATCCGCGTGGTGGGCGTCGGCGGCGCGGGCGTGAACGCGGTCAACCGCATGGTCGAGGCCGAGGTGGAGGGCGTGGAGTTCCTGGCGATCAACACCGACCTGCAGTCGCTGCAACAGTCCACCGCGGACATCACCCTGCACATCGGCGCCGAGCTGACGAGGGGGCTGGGGTCGGGCTCGGACACCAACTTGGGGCGGGCGGCGGCGATGGAGGACTACGACCGCGCGAAGGCCCTGCTCAAGGGCTCGGACATGGTCTTCATCACCGCGGGCGCGGGCGGCGGCACGGGCACGGGCGCGGCGCCGATCGTCGCGCGGATCGCGCGCGAAGTGGGGGCGCTGACGGTGGCGATCGTCACCAAGCCGTTCGGCTTCGAGGGCTCCCGCCGCGCCGAGCAGGCCGAGGAGGGCGTGCGCGCGCTGGCGGAGGAGGTCGACACGCTGATCGTGGTACCCAACAACCGCCTGCTGACGGTGCTCGACAAGCAGACCTCGATGGTGGACGCGTTCCGCGTCGCCGACGACGTGCTGCGCCAGGGAGTGCAGGGCATCTCCGACCTGGTCACGCTGCCGGGCCTGATCAACCTCGACTTCGCGGACGTGCGCACGATCATGTCCGGCGCCGGCAACGCGCTGCTGGGGATCGGGATGGGCGCGGGCGGCGAGCACCGCGCGACGGAGGCCGCGATGGCGGCGGTCGCCTCGCCGCTGCTGGAAACCTCGATGGAGGGCGCGCGCTCGATCCTGCTGTCGATCACGGGCGGGCGCGACCTCTCGCTGTGGGAGGTCAACGAGGCCGCCAAGGCCGTCTCCGAGGCGGCGCACGCGGACGCCAACATCATCTTCGGCGCGATGGTCGACGAGAAGCTCGGCGACCAGGTGTGGGTCACGGTGGTGGCCACCGGCTACGAGTCCGAGCGCCGCGGCTCCCGCAGCACCGGGCGTGGCCGGCTGGAGGAGCCCGCGGGCGAGCCACGTGTGCAGCGCGGCGGCCGGGCCGCGAGCACCGGCGGCCGGCGCGAGCGCCCCGGCAGCCTCGTCGTCGATGAGCTCGAAGTGCCCGAGTTCATGCCCCGCGCCTGAGGCGCGTCGGCACTGCGCCATCCTGCGTCCTCGAGCACACTTCGCTCACTGCGTCCTTGCCTGGCTTGACTGACGCACCTCAAAGGCGTGCGCTCGATCGGCGCCGCCAGCCCGTTAGGCTCGGGCGCGGGCCGGCCGGCGGCGTCGCGTCGGTTTCTGCGGCCGGGGACCCGCGCCCTTGGCGTTGCGCGCGGCGCGCGTCCCGTGGGCGTGCTCGTCCCCGCCGAGCCCGTGCTCGATCCCGAGTTGGTGGGCCAACTGGCTCATCTCGCGCCGCTCGGTCGGGTCGACGAGGGTGATGCCGACACCTGGACGGCCCGCGCGTCCGGTGCGTCCCACGCGATGGACGTAGGCCTCCCGGTCCTCGGGGGGATCGAAGTTGATCACGTGCGAGACGCCGGTGACGTCGATCCCGCGCGCGGCGACGTCGGTGGCGATGAGCGTGTCCACCGCGCCGGAGCGGAAGCGGGCGAGCGCCTGCTCGCGTTGGCGCTGGGACTTGTTGCCGTGCATCGCGACGGCCGGGAAGCCGTGAGCGTCCAGGCGCTTGACGAGACGGTCCGCTCCGCGCTTGGTGCGCACGAACACGAGCGTGCGATCGCGCTCGCGGGCGAGCTCGCGGACAAGCGCATCGACGCGGCCATCGCCCGCAACCGCCAGAAACCTGTGCTCGACCTGGGCCGCGGCACGGCGGGTGGAGGGACCATGCTCATGCACCGCGGCGTCGTGCGTGTACCGCTGCGCCACTCGCCCCGCCTCGCCGTCGAGCGTCGCCGAGAAGAACAGCGTCTGGCGCTGCTCGGGGCAGGCGCCGACGATCCGGTCGACGGCGGGGCGGAAGCCCATGTCGAGCATCCGGTCGGCCTCGTCGAGGACGAGAATCCGGATCGCGTCGAGCGTGAAGGCGCGGCGCTGGAGGAGGTCCTCGAGGCGGCCGGGGGTCGCGACGAGCACGTGCGCGCGGGCGGCGTCTTGTGCCTGCTTGGCCAGCGAGGCGCCGCCGTAGACCGCGGCGACGCGCAGCGCGCGTGCGTGTGCGATCGCGCGGATCTCCTCGACGATCTGTAGCGCGAGCTCGCGGGTCGGGGAGAGGACGAGCGCCGCCGGGCGTGGCCCATCCGCCGCGAGCCGATCGACGAGCGGGATCCCAAAAGCGAGCGTCTTGCCCGACCCCGTGGGCGACTTCGCGAGCACGTCGCGTCCGGCGAGCACGTCGCCGATCACCAGCCGCTGCACGGCGAACGGCTCGGTGACGCCTTGACGGGACAGGGCACCTGCAACGGCGTGCGAGACGCCGAGATCGGCAAAAGACTGCGTGGGCATGTGTGACTCCTTGGCGACGCTGTGGGCCGCGAGTGGTTCGAGAGGCGATGGCCGACCCGAACCGCTGTCTGCGGGACCCAAGCGAGCTGCCTCGCGGCCGACGGCGTCGACCGCTCGTGAGCAACGTAGCAGTTTGGGTCTGGCATCCAGAGCCTGCGCGTGCATCTTGGGCACCCGCGTAGTCGGTTCGAGGTGGCGGCGGGTGTGTGGTCGTCAGGGCTGAGGCTCGGCCGCGCGCGTCGGGCGGTGCTCGCGGGCGAGTCGCTCGAGCACCTCGTGACGGTCGGTCCCGTGTGCCCGCAGCACACGATCGAAGGCCTCGCCGTAAATGCGCATCACGGCCATCAGCAGGTCGCTCGTGCCGACGCCGCCGGCACCCCGCCGGTCGGCGATGTCGCGGGCGTACGCGATCACTTGCGCGACCACGTCGCGATCCTCGGCGCCCGCGGGAGCGGCCCCTTCGCGATCGGAACTCTCGCCGGCCGGCCGGAGCGGCCCCTCGCTCACGCCGAGCGCTTGCAGCGCGATCCCCGCCTCGCCGTGCATCCGCAGGATCCGCAGCCAGCGCTCGGCTTCGTCTTTGGGAGTGCGCGCGAACGGCATCGCAGTCGACGCGATTCCCACCGCCATCGCCGCGTCGGGCGCGAGCGCCGATCCAGCGTTCACCGTGACGCTCCCACAGCCGCCTGCCGCGGTCTCGCCGGGGGTGTGTGAAGCCGTGCGACGTTCTCGCGTCGCAGCGTGACCTGCGGGGCCCCGTCGCCGAGGCGCAGCTCGAGGATCACGGTACCCGCCTGCCCCGCGGCGGCGCGCGCCGAGCGGAGGAGCTCGGCGATCTCGCGACGCTCGACCCCGCAGGCGAGGAGGAACTGCTCGGTCCGTCCGCTCGCGGCCGCTTCGCAGTCGAGCTCGAGCTCCTCGACGAGCACCCTCGGCGCACCGGGAGTTGGAGCCCCACCCACCCCGCCCACCCCGGCGGGACCGGATATCCCCAACAAGCACGCGGCCATGTCGTCGGGGCGCGCATCGGTCGCCTCGACCACTCGGTCCAGCAGCGCCGACGCGGTGGCCTGGCTCCCGAGCTCGGCGAGCGCGCGCTGTAGGCGCTCGGCGCCGAACAGCTCGGGTCCCACCCTCGCCTCCGTGAGGCCGTCGGTGTAGAAGCACGCCAGCGATCGGTCCGGCACCGCGACCACGGTCTGGCGAGTCCCGGTGCGCAAGCCCGCCCCGATCGGCGGCGCGGAGCACACCGTGATCGGCGCGATCGCGTTGACTGAAGAAGTCGATCCTACCCACCCGGGCTGGTCGACCGAAGCCGGGAGACACTCGCCTTCGGCTCGCATCCCCGTTTCGACCAGCGGCCGGCTGCGCGAACCGATCACGAGCGGCGGCGGATGACCAGCACACGCGTAGCGGAGGGTGCGCTCGCGTGGGTTGTAGGTGGCCGCCACGACAGTCGCGAAGGACTCCCCGAGCTGACGATCGAGCACAGCTCCGGCCGTCTGCACGGCGACCCGCGGCGAGAGGCCGGCCTCGAGGTAGGCTCGCAGCGTGAAGCGCACGAGCGCCGTGTGGGGCAGCGCCTGCCGGCCGTGTCCGGAGACATCGCCGACGATGACCGCGAGCCGGCCGTCCTCGAGCGCGAACACGTCGTAGAAGTCTCCCCCCGCCCCCGGGCCGTCAGCCGGCCGGTAGGCCGCCGAGGTGCCCACCGGGCCGAGGCGCGGGGGCGGGACGGGGAGCAGCGCGGCCTGCAGCAGACCGACGTCCTCGAGCAGCTGTGTGCGTTGGCGCTCCAGTCGCCGGGCGCGCAGCGCCGCCACGCGCGAGCGTACGGCGAGCGCGAGCGCAAGCGCGAGCAGGAACCCGACGAGGATTCGCAGCGGCACGGGCACCACGCCGACGATTCTGGTGATCGTCCTCACAAGCGGCGAGGTACGACCATGCCTCGGCGAGCTGTGCGTCGCTCTCCCCGCGCGCGCGGTCTGGGTCGCGCGCCCGGCGGCGGGGAGGGCGGCCGCGGGGGCCAGGGCCCGCGGCGAGGAGGCGAGGCCCGTCTGCGCGCGGCCCCGCCCGGTGGTGCGGCGGCGCACGTGGCGGATGCGCCGGGGGGCATGGTGCGAGCGGCCGGAGCCGGACGGTCGCGACACGCTTTGGCTTTGCGGTGGCGGTGTCGTTGCCGTAGGGGTCGTCGTGCTCGACGGGACGAGCGCAGCGGTGCCGAGGAGTGGCACAGGAGTGGCGGTCGACGCGCCTGAGACCGCGCTCGACGGAGTGGCCTGTGACGGGCTTCCCGCGGCGTCCTGCCGTGCGTGGTTCCCGGTGCCTTGCTGTGCGTGAGGTTCCGCGCGCTGTTCGTGGTTCCCGGGGTCTTGCTGTGCGTGGCCCTTGGCGTCCGGCTGTGTGTGGGCTTCCGCGTCGTGTTGTTCGTGGTTCCCGGGGTCTTGCTGTGCGTGAGGTTCCGCGCGCGGCGATTCGCGGCTCCCCGTGTTCTGTCGTGCGTGGCCCTTGGCGTCCGGCTGTGTGTGGGCTTCCGCGTCGCGCTGTTCGTGGTTCCCGGGGTCTTGCTGTTCGTGGCCCCTGGCGCCCGGCTGCGCAGGGGCTTCCGCGCCCCGCTGTTCGTGGTTCCCGGTGCCTTGCTGTGCGTGAGGTTCCGCGCGCTGTTCGTGGCCCCCGGCGCCAGGCTGCGCAGGGGCTTCCGCGCCCCGCTGTTCGTGACTCCCCGGATCCTGTGCGTGGGGCGGCCAGGCCGCGGCGGTGGGTGTGCACGCCAGGGCGGGCGCACAGCAGCCGAGGGCGATCGCCACGGCCAGACGCCTGCGTGGGCGGGTGAACGAGCGGCGTCCGTGCGTGCCGCGCGCCGTCACCATGCCCCGCCCCGATCAGTCGGGATGAGCAGCATGTCCCCGTACGTTCGCGAGCGCCTCCTCGAGTCCGGGGAAGATCGCGAACGCCCCGTCCATGCCAGCAAACTCGAAGATCTTCAGAACGTCGGTCCGCGGGCACACGATCGCCAAGCGCTGATCGTTTGCGAGTCGCCGCTTGACACCGACGAGCACGCCCAGCGCGGTCGAGTCCATGAAGGTGGCACGCGAGAGGTCGACTATGAGTCGGTCGAGCCCCGCCCCCAGCGAGTCGATCAGCATCCACTTCAAACGCGGAGCCGTCGAGAGGTCGAGCTCCCCTTCGACCGCGATCACGCTCGTGTGCTCCTCGAGCTCGCGCTGGGAAACCCCGAACGCGGTCGAGCTCGGGTGTGAACGGGCGGATGTCTCGAGTCGACTGAGCATCGTGGTCCTGGCTGTGCGACTTGCGATGGGTCCACGAGTGTGGCGCGCGTCCCCGCGCATGTGCGCACGAGTTAAAGATGCAATCGGCAATGGCCGATCCGCCCCCTACGCGGGCGCTGGACAATCGAACATGCGTCCAGCGGGAGTGCGAACGCCGGCTGCGGGGCGCACCGCGTCCGCCCTCTACGCTTCGCGTCCATGCGTCGAGTTGAGCGAGGAGTGGTGGCCGCCGGCCATCCGCTGACGGCGGAGGCGGGGGCGCGGGTGCTGCGCGAGGGCGGCAACGCAGTCGACGCGGCGGTGGGCGCGATGCTGACGTCCTTCGTCGCGGAGCCGCTGCTGACGGGTCTCGGCGCGGGGGGCTACCTGCTCGTGGCCGGTCCGGGGTGGGAGCCCGCGCTGCTGGACTTCTTCGTGGAGGCGCCCGCGCGGGCGCAGGACGGCTCGGCGGCCGAGCTGCAGGCGATCGACGTGTCCTTCGGGGATGCGGTGCAGGTGTTCCACATCGGGCCGGCCTCCTGCGGGGTGTACGGGACGCCGGCGGGGGTGTGCGAGGCGATCGTGCGGTGGGGCACCGCGCCGCTTGAGGAGCTGGCGGCGCCGGCGGCGCGCCTGGCGCGGGCGGGGGTGGCGCTGAACGCCGGGCAGGCGTACGTGGCGGAGATCCTCGCCGAGCTGCTCCTCTCGACCACGGAGTGCGCGGCGCTGTGGGCGCCCGCGGGCCACGTGCTGGGAGAGGGCGAGGTGCTGCGCAACCCCGAGCTCGCGGACGCGCTCGAGCGCCTGGGCCGGGAGGGCGCGGAGCCTTTCTACCAGGGGGATGTGGCGGCGGCGGTCAGCGCGTGGGTCGGCGAGCGCGGGGGCTCGGTCACGCGCGCGGCGCTCGGCGGCTACCGGGCGCTGGGGCGAGCGCCGGTGCGGATGGGCTACCGCGACCGGTTGCTGCTCACCAACCCGCCGCCGTCCGCCGGGGGTACGCTGCTGGCGTACGCGCTGGGGCTGTTGGACCGGCGCCCGGGCCCGCCCGCGCTCGTGGAGGTCGTGGCGGCGATGGAGGCGGCGCAAGCCGAGCGCACCCCGGAGTTCGTGGAGGGGCTCGCCGAGGAGGGCTTCCTGGAGCGGTTCCTCGCGGGACGTCTGGGCCCCGGCGGCTCGGCCGCGGGGCGCGCGCGCGGCCGGCTCGGCGCCACCACCCACATCTCCGTCCTCGACGGCGAGGGGCGGGCGTGCAGCGTGACGTGCACGAACGGCGAGGGCTCGGGGGTCGTGGTGCCGGGGACGGGGATCCACGTAAACAACATCATGGGTGAGCAGGACCTCAACCCGCTGGGCTTCCACCGCCACCCGGCGGGGCGCAGAATGCCGAGCATGATGGCGCCCTCGGTGGTGACGCGGGCGGGGGAGGTGGAGTTGGTGCTCGGCAGCGCGGGCTCCAACCGGATCCGCTCGGCCCTGTTGCAAACGATCGTGGGGGTGGTCGACCACGGCCGGGACGTCTCAGAAGCGGTGGGCGCCCCGCGGGTGCACTTCGAGGACGGGGTGGTGTACGCGGAGCCGGGGATCGACGCGCCCGCGCTTGAGGCGGAGGGCCGGCGGGTGGTGGGCTTCCACGCGCTCAACCTGTTCTTCGGCGGGGTGCAGGCGGTGCAGCGCCGCGACGGGGTGCTGCTCGGCGCGGGCGACCCCCGCCGCGGCGGCGTGGCGGTGTCGGCGTGAGACGTGCCTTGGCTCTCCCGAGGATGGCTGAGGCGACAGAGGACGTCCGATGAGCGCCACGCGGCGGGCTGGCGCGGCAGCGGTCTTGCTGTGTGCGGCGGTCCTGCTCGCGGGCTGCGGCGATAGCGTGGAGCTGCCCGACCTGTTCGTGGTGCAGCGCTGGGGCAGCGTGCCGGGGGCGCGCCTGACGCTGGTGGTCAACGAAGGCGGGTCGGTCCGCTGCGATGCAGGACCCGCCCGCCCCGCTCATCCCGCTGTCCCCCGCCCCGTCCTCCCCGGCTTCACGCGCCAGTTGAGCGACTCCCAACTGGTGCAGGCGCGGGGCCTCTCCGAAGAACTGCAGAGTCCCTCCTCCAAGCACCTCTCGCTGGCACCGCGGCCGGGGTCGGTGTTCCGCTACTACGCGCGCGACGCCGAAGGCGCGGTGCGCTTCGCCGACAACTCCGCGGGCCAGCCCTCGGTGCTGCACCACCTGGCGTACTTCGTGCTGGAAGTGGCGCAGAAGGTGTGCGGGCTGCCGGAGTGAGGGCCGCGGGCGGGGAGCGCCGGGCCGGTCGCAGGGGCACAGGCCGGCTGCCGGGGTGCGCGCTCTACCCGAAGCGCACCTTGCCGTTGGATTGCGCGTGCGCCCGGGCGCGCTCGACGAGCTCCATGCGCTTGATGGCGGCGCGGAACAGCGCCGTGAGCAGGCGCAGGCGGGCGTTCTCGGAGCGCAGCTCCAGCAGCTCCTGCTTGGCGTCGGCGCCGAACTCAACCGTGGCGGCCATGCGGTAGGCGTCCAGCGCCTCGAGCTCCTCGGTCGAGAGGGCGTTGTCGGTAGCCTGCTCGACCAGTTCGGCGTACAGCTCACGGGTGGCGCGCACCACCTCGAGGTCGGCCGGCTCATCGTGCTCGTCGAGGAACTCCACGACCCCCGCCGGGTAGGGGAGGTCGTCTTGGCGCTCGAGCAGGCGAAACGGGCGGGTGCCGCGCGCGAGAATGTTCATGCGCCCGTCCTCCAGGCGCTCGAGCACCTGCTCGACGGTGCAGGCGCAGCCGACCGGCTTGAGCTCGTCGTCGGCCATCCACACGATCCCGAACTCACGCTCGTCCTGCAGGCACTCCTCGATCATCGTGCGGTAGCGGTCCTCGAAGATGTGTAGGGGCACGTTCTCGGTGGGCAGCGCCACGATGCCGAGCGGGAAGAGCGGGAAACCGCGGTGCAGCCGTTCTGCCATGGGGCAGAGTCTAAGGGGATGAACCGTCTGGGGGTGGTGAACCTCGCGGCCGGGTAATAATCAGTACCCGGCTCGCTTGCGCGCCGAGAGCATCAGGTTGTAGAAGACCGCGGGGGGCAGCCGCGGCTCCAGCAGGCGGCGGTCGAGCTCCTGCAACGCAAGGTAGCCGCGGTAGGCGTACTGGCGCCACGCCCAGGGGACGTCCGCGGGCTCGGCGGTCGCCTCGAGCGTGCGGTTGGTCCAGCCGAACCAGTTGGCGAGGAGCTCCTCGCCGCTCACGCGCACCCGCTCCAGGCCGGCCCCGCGCGCGAGCTCGCGCAGCTCGCCGGGGGCGAAGGCGTGCACGTCGACCACGCTCTCCAGGGCCGCATCGGGCGCCCCGCCCTCGGGCGGCGGGGCGGGACGGGCGCGCAGCGCCGCTCGCCACAGGGGCGCCACGGCGCCGGCGAAGCGCTTGGGCACGCGCGCCAGGCGGTCGCCGTAGCGGGAGGGCTCACCGGCGAACAGCAGCGTGCCGCCGGGGGCGAGCACGCGCGCGAGCTCGCCGAACGCGGTGGGCAGGTCGGGGATGTGGTGCAGGACGGCGTGGCCGAGCACGAGCTCGAAGCTGCCGTCCGCGAACGGCAGGCGCTCGGCGTCGGCGCCCACGGTCTCGACCGTCAGCCCCAGGCGCGCGGCGTTGGCGCCCAGCGTGGCGAGCATCCCAGGGGAGATGTCGGTGCAGGTGGCCCGCTCGATCAGCCCGGCGCGCATCAGGTTCAGCGTGAAGTACCCCGTGCCCGCGCCGATCTCAAGCGACCGCGCGTAGATCGGAAGCGGGTGGGCGGGCACCTGATCTTGGGCGGGCATCCGATCTGCGCCGAGCGCCTTGCGCACCTTGGCGGTGACCTGCTCGAGGCCGATGTCCCCGAAGTCGATCCCCCACTTCGCGTCGTAGTGCCCGGCGGCGACGTCGTGATAGCGCGTGTTGACGTCGCGGATCTCCTCGGGGCTCAGGGCGGGCGGCATGGAGGGACCATATACTCGCGCGCCGTGGCGGCGCCCCTCTACGTGCAGCGCGACCAGCCCGCCGACGTGCCGCCGCTGGCGCTGACGGGCGAGCGCACGCTGCCGGACGTGCCGGAGGAGAACTACTGGTATCGCCGCCATCTGGTGGTCTACGAGTGGATCGCCGCGCGGGTGGCGGGCCTGCGGGCGATCGACATGGCGTGTGGGGAGGGCTACGGCTCGGACGTGCTCGCGGGGAGCGCCGCGAGCGTGGTGGGGGTGGACGCCAACCCGGAGGCGCACGAGCACGCGCGCAGGCGCTACCGCCGGGCGAACTTGCGCTTCGAGCGCGACCTGATCGAGACCTTCTCCGAGCCCGCGGACGCGGTGGTGTTCCTGCAGACGATCGAGCACCTCCAGGACCCCGGAGCGGCGCTCGCGCACTTCCGCGGGCTGGTGGGGGAGGGGGGCACGGTGTACCTCTCCACCCCGAACGTGCTCACCCTGGCTCCGAAGGGCGCGGAGCGCTCGGACAACCCGTGGCACGTGCACGAGTACCGCGCGCAGGAGTTCGAGCGGCTCTGCCGCGAGCACTTCGCCTCGGTGGGGCTGTTCGGCCTCTTCCACGCCCGCAAGCTGCGCGCGCACGAGCTCGCGCTGCGGCTGGGCTGGGACAGCGTGCACCCGCGGCTGGGCCTCACGGAGCGCTTCTACGGCTGGTTCACCCCGGCGATCTCCGTCGCGGACTTCGCGCTGCGTCCCCGCGGAGGAGCCGACCTCGACCGGGCGCTGGACTTCGTGGCGGTGTGCCGCGCGTGAGCGCTCGAGCGGCTTGCGGTCTGCGCCGGTGAGTACCGGCGATCGAGCGCGCCGGGCCGGCGGAGGCTCCCGGGGCGAGCTGGCGATCGTCCTGCACACCCACATGCCCTACGTGGAGGGCTTCGGGACGTGGCCGTTCGGGGAGGAGTGGCTGTGGGAGGCGATCGCCACTTGTTACCTGCCGCTGCTGGAGCTGCTGGAGCGCGGCGCGCCGCTGACGGTGTCGCTGACTCCGGTGCTGTGCGACCAGCTGGAGGCCCGCGGCGTAGGCGCGCGGTTCGCGCGGTTCGTGGGTGAGACCCGCGCTTACACCCACGCTGAGGACGCCCGCGGGCTGCGCGCGGGCGGCCACGAGACTCTGGCGCGCGAGGTGGAGCGCGCGTGGGGGGACTACGAGCGCGCGCTGGAGGATTTCGAGCGCCGCGGCGGGGACCTGTTGGGGGCGTTCGCGCCCCACGCGCAGTGGACCTCCTCGGCCACCCACGCGGTGCTGCCGCTGCTGGCCACCGAGGCGGGCCTGCGGATGCAGGCCCGTAGCGGCGTCGAGTCCCACCGCGCGCGCTTCGGCGCGGGCTGGCGGGGGGGCTTCTGGCTGCCGGAGTGCGCCCACGCCCCCCACCTGGAGCCGACGCTGGCGGACGCCGGGGTGCACGCGGTGTGCGTGGAGCTGACCGGCCGCTTCGGACTGGGCGCGCGCGAGCACCTGCGTCCTCTGGTCGGGGAGTCGGGCGTCGTGCTGGCGCCGATCGACCGTGCCACGATCGCGCTGGTGTGGAGCGATGCGGGCTACCCCGCGCACGGCACCTACCGCGACTACCACCACCACACGATCCACCACCACCAGCCCTGGGCCAACGACGGCAACGCCTACGACCACGAGCGCGCCCTCGCGCTGGCGCGGGAGCACGCGGCGGACTTCGTGGCCCGCACTGCCGCGCGCTTGCGCCGCGACGGCGAGGGCCTCCCGGGGGGCGGCCTGGCGGTGTGCGCGCTGGACACCGAGCTGCTCGGCCACTGGTGGTACGAGGGGCTCGCCTGGCTGCACGCGGTGGTCGAGGAGTGCGCGCGCCAGGGCCTTGCGCTCGTGCGTCTCGACGACGCCCTGGAGCGCCGCGAGCCGGCGTGCGTGGAGGATGTCTCGGCGATGCGAGACGTGGAGGATGTCTCGGCGATGCGAGACGTGGAGGATGTCTCGGCGATGCGAGAGGCTCACAGGCGCGAGCGTGCTGGGCTGGGGCCGGGGGGAGCGTCCTCGGAACTCGCCCAGGTGTGGGAGGCGAGCACATGGGGGGAGGGCGGCGGCCTCTCCACGTGGTCGGGTCCGGCGGTCGCGGACATCGCCTTCGCCACGCGCGCCGCGGAGCTGGACGTGGTGCACGCCGGCCCCCGCGCGGGCGAGGCGGCGGTGCGCGAGCTGCTGGCGCTGCAATCGAGCGACTGGGCCTTCATGGTCTCCCGCGGCCTCGCGGTCCCCTACGCGCGCGAGCGCTTCGAGGGCCACCGCCTGGGAGTCGAGCGCGCGCTGGCCGCCGGTGCGGACGCCGACGCGGGTGCGGTGCGCAATCTCGCGGTGCACGCGGACCGCGCCGCGCTGCTGGCGCTCTGATCACTCCCAGCGCATCGAGCGGGGCGCCTCGCGCATGCGGATCACCCGGGCGGGGATGCCGCCGACCACGGCGTTTGCGGGGACCTCGCGGGTGACCACGGCGCTCGTGCCGATCACGCTGTTCTCGCCAACCGTGACCCCGCGCAGGATGCAAGCGCCGTAGCCGATCCACACGTTGTGGCCGACGTCCACGTCGCGCTTGTAGATGCCCTGCAGGCGGATCGGGCGCTCGACCTCGACGACGCCGTGGTCGAAGTCGATCAGCATCACGCGGTCGGCGACGATGCACTCGCGCCCGATCGCCACATGTTGGAAGGCGGAGATCGTGCACTCCTGGCCCATCACCGTCTTCGCGCCGATCCGCACCTCGCCCTCGTGCACCCTGATCTTCGAGCCGTGCCCGATCCACGCCCACCGGCCGATGTGCAGTTTCGCGTGGTGGCCGATCTCGAGCTTCACCCCCGGGCACACGAAGCAGATGCCGTCGGTCACAAGGCGCCCGCGCCAGCGCACCTTCAGCCACACCCACCGCGCGCCGAGCAGCGCGTAGTGGCGGTTGACCATGTTGTTCGCGCGCATCCACCGCCATGTGCGCAGGCACTCCCGGGGCCGTGTCACGAGCGGGCATCCTACGGGCCGCAGGCCCGGTCACGGGAGCACGGGGGGGGCTCCCCCGCTGCTCGGGGACGGGTGGGCGCCGTCCCGACCGCTGCCCGGGGGACGGGTGGGGGCCGTCCCGACGTAACCTTCCGGCATGTCGTCCACGCTCGCCCAGCGGCTGCTCGCCGGCGACCGCCGCGCGCTGGCGCGGGGGATCTCGCTGGTGGAGGACGACCGCCCGGAGGGGTGGGAACTCGTGCGGGAGGTCTACCCCCACACCGGCCGCGCCGCGGTGTTCGGCTTCACCGGCCCCCCCGGGGTGGGCAAGTCCACGCTGATCGGCGCGCTCACCCGCGCGCGCCGGGAGGCGGGCCGCACGGTGGGGGTGCTCTCGATCGACCCCTCCTCACCGTTCACCCACGGCGCGCTGCTGGGGGACCGCATCCGCCTCGGCGAACACTTCCTGGACCCGGGGGTGTTCATCCGCTCGATGGCCAACCGCGGCGCGCTGGGGGGCCTCTCCGAGGCGGCGCTGCAGACCGCGCTGCTGCTCGACGCGGCCGGTCGCGACGACGTGTTCGTGGAGACGGTCGGGGTGGGGCAGGCGGAGGTCGACATCATCGACCACGCCGACACCGTCGTGCTCGTGCTGATGCCCGGCTCGGGCGACTCGATCCAGGCGCTCAAGGCGGGGGTGATGGAGATCCCGGACGTGATCGTGATCAACAAGGCCGACCACCCCCTCACCGACACGATGGTGCGCGAGATCCGCGGGGTGCTCTCGCTGGCCAACCTCGATCGCGGAGGTGCCCCAATCTGGCGAGTACCAATCGTCAGGACTGAGGCCTCGGGCGGCCGGGGCGTCCCCGAGCTGGTCGAGCGCCTGGAGGAGCACCGTGCCCACATCCTCGCCGAGGGCTACCTCGCGGAGCGCCGCCGGCGCAACCTGCGCAGCGAGGTGCTCGCGCTGGCGAGTGCCCGCATGCGCCGCCGCCTGGAGCGCGAGGTACAGGGGGACGGAGAGCTCGAGCGCCTCCTCGATGAGGTCGTGGAGCGCCGCTTGGACCCGGCGAGTGCCGCCACGGCGCTGCTGGAACGAGCCGAGAGCAGTTCGAGCGATGTCCTCCCTTTCGGGGATCCCGGGCGGCCCACCAGGGCCGAACGGAGGGGGACCCGAGAGGCTTGACGACAGAAACGTAGCTGTTGGTTTATTTGAAAGGTTCTTAAAGGAGCTGCACTTGGACGCGGTTTGGTGTACGGTTAAGCAGGTGTAACCGAGCGGTCATCGGGAGGGGTGGCCGGGGGAAGATGTCTACGAAGAACCTGACCGCTGTCAACAACAAGGCCGCAGAGAGCTCGACCGCTGTCGTTGACAGAGCTTGGATGCGCGGGTCCTCGCCCCTGAAGGGGGCGATCCTCGGCCTTGTCCTGGAGCGCCCCGGTCACGGCTACGACCTCGGTGCCCGTCTCGGCGCGCGCCTGGGGCCGACGTGGGCGATCGACCCCAAGCGCCTCTACCGGATGCTCGACCAGCTCGAGCGGGCGGGCCTGATCGTGGGCACGGTCGAGCGGGACCCGGAGAACCCGCGCCAGCACCGCACTGTGTACCGCGCCACCGAGCTCGCCCCCGAGGCCTTACGGCTGTGGCTCGAAACGCTCGCCCCCCGCGAGCCCACGCGCGCTGAGATCCAAGCGAAGGTCGCGGCGGCGCGCGAGCAGGACGCGCCCCAGCTACTGCTCGCGTTGCGCCAGTACGAGTGCGAGTGCCTGGAGCTGCTGCGCGAGAGCTCCGGGCCGCCGCTGCCCATGCGCTCGTGGATGGGTCTGGTGATGGAGATCGTGCGCGATGCCTCCGATGCCCAGCTGCACGCCGAGGTCGAGTGGGCCAAACGCACGCGCAGGCGAATCGAGGAGCATGGCGGGCGCCGTCGGTAGCATCCCCGCCGGTACGGTCTCTGCCGGTGTGCCGCTGCTCTGCTTCGAGCAGGTCAGCAAGGCATACCCCGATGGACGGCGGCGGATCGTGGTGCTCGAGCGTACCTCCTTCGAGATCCACAGGGGCGAGCACGTCGGCATCCTTGGCTCGCGGCGTTCGGGCAAGTCGACGCTGCTGCGACTGGCCGCGGGCGTCGAGGCGCCGGACGGGGGGCAGGTCGCCTTCGAAGGGCGCGACGTGGCGCGGATGTCTACGGTCGAACGCGACCGGCTGCTGCGCTGCCGGATCGGGCTGCTGGCGAGCGAGGACTGGCGGGCGGCGAAGGGCGAGCGGGTCGTCGATCTCGTGGCGCTGCCCCTGTTGAGCGACGGGGCCACCATGCACGAGGCCCAGCGCAGGGCACGTCGGACGCTGCACTGGGCAGGTGCCACAGAGTACGCGGACGACCTCGCGGCCTCGCTCGCGGTGGGGGAGCGCATGCGGGTGATGCTCGCCAGGGCGCTCGTGCGCGAGCCGGACCTGCTGCTCGTCGACGAGCCGGCGGTGGTGCCGAGTCCGAGCGAGCGCAATAAGTTCTACGAGCTGATGCGCGCTGGTGCGCGTGAGCACCATGCTGCGCTGGTGGTGGCTTCGGAGGACCACAGCGCTACGCGTGAGACCTCCATGCTCATGGAGATCGGTGACGGCGAGCTGCTGCGGACCGGTGGTGAGCCCGGCGTCGTCGTGCCGTTTCCGCCTCGACATCCGGCTCAGCCGCCCGGCGGGTTGGAGCGTTCCGGGTCGTGAGCTCGAGCCTGGAGCTGCGCGAGCTCGTCAAGCACTACTCCAGCGGCTCCGAGGTCATCCGAGCGGTGGACGGGGTCGCGCTGACGGTCGCTCCCGGCGAGCTCGTCGCGCTGTACGGGCCCTCCGGGTCGGGCAAGACCACGCTGCTGCTGCTGACCGCCGGGCTGCTCACGCCGGACGCGGGGAGCGTGTGGTTCGGCGAGCGCGACATCACCCGGCTGCCGGCGGCGGAAGGCGCCCGCTACCGCCGTCGTGAGGTGGGCTTCGTATTCCAGTCCTTTCACCTGATGGCTGGCGCGACGGCGCTGGACAACGCCGCGCTGAAGCTGTTGGGGGACGGGTGGACGCTGCGCGAGGCCCGCCGGGAGACGCGACCGTGGCTGGAGCGCGTGGGCTTGGGTGAGCGCGAGGAGCACACCCCCGCGGAGCTCTCGATGGGCGAGCGCCAGCGGGTGGCGATCGCGCGGGCGCTCGCGGCGAAGCCGCAGCTGCTGCTCACCGACGAGCCCACCGGCAACCTCGACTCCAAGCGCAGCCGGGAGGTGCTCGCGCTGTTGCGCGACCTCTGTCACGAGCGGAGCATCCCCGGGCTGCTCGTCACGCACGACCCCCAGGCGCGGGCGTTCGTGGACCGTGTGCACACGCTTCGCGACGGGCACCTGCACGAGGGCTTGGACGCGGAGCTGGCGGTCAGCCTCGCGTGATGAGCCCCCCGATCCTGGCGCTCCGCTTTCGATGAGCCGGCCGACCGATTCGGGAGACACTCGCTTGGCTCGCATCCCCGAATCGGCCAGCGCGCCCCACGTTCGATGAGCCGCCCCTCGCTCAACCCGGCGATCTTCGGCGTGCGCCTGAGTATGCTGCTGCGCTTCTACGTGTGGCGGCTGCGGCGCCACACCGCGCAGGAGCTGCTCGCCGGCGGCGGGATCGCGGTGGGGGTGGCACTGGTGTTCGGGGTGCTCGTGGCCTCCACGAGCCTGATCGGCTCGGCGGGCGCGCTGCTGCATGGGCTGGCCGGGTCGGCGCGCCTGCAGCTGGCGGCGCGCTCTAGCGAAGGGTTGGACGAGCGGCTGGTGACCAAGGTCCGTCAACTTCCCGGAGTGGAAGCCGCGGCGGGGCTGCTGCGCCGGCAGGTGACCGTGCTCGGCCCGAAGGGCCGCGAGTCCGTCCAGCTGATCGGCATCGACCCCAACATCATCCGGCTCGGGGCCCTGGGGCAACGGGAACCTAGCTACTCGGAGGTGCTGCTGATCGGAGGGCTGGGACTGCCGGCGGAAGTCGCAAACACGATCGGCACCGGCCAGGGGCGCCAGATTACGCTCCTCGCCAACGGGCAGGCGCGCCCGGTCGGCGTCCGCGTCGTGCTCTCCGGCGCGCTCGCCGACGCGACCAGGGACGGGACCATCGCGTTGACCCTGCTGCCGCTCGCCCAAACGCTCATGGGCGAGCCGGGAAAGGTGACGCAGGTGCTTGTCAAGCCGCTGCCGGGCTCCGAAGCGCTTGTCGCCAGGGAGCTGCGGCGATTGGCGGCCGGGCGTTTGAACGTGGAGCCGGCCGACGAAGAACTGCGTCAGCTGAGCACCGCGGCGCAGCCGACCGACCAGTCGACCTCGCTGTTCGCCGCGATCGGCGGCATGGTGGGCTTCCTGCTGGCTCTCAACGCGATGCTGCTGACCGTTCCCGAGCGCCGGCGCTTCATCGCCGATCTGCGCATGCAGGGCTTCGACTCCCGCCAGGTGCTGCTGATCCTGGGCTTTCAAGCGCTGGTGCTCGGGCTAGGGGCCTCGCTCGTGGGGATCGCGCTCGGCGGTGCGCTCTCGCACACGCTCTTCCATCGAGTGCCGCTCTACCTCGCGGTGGCCTTCCCGCTCAGCGGCCAACAGATCGTCCATCTGGGCACGGTCCTCCTGGCGATCGGCGCCGGGATGCTCGCCACGCTGCTCGCCGCGCTGCCCCCGCTGCTCGATCTGCGTCCAGGTCGGCCGGCCGACGCGGTCTTTCGCGAAGCGCGAGGCGAGGCCGGCATCGCCTGGAGGGTCGCTCTCAGGCTGGGCGTGATCGGTCTCGCGCTGATCGCCGCGGTCACCGTGCTCGTGCTGGTGAACCCGCGGTTCACGATCGTCGGTGGGATGGCGCTGGCGCTGGCGGCCGTCTGCCTGATCCCGGCGACCTTCGCCGCCCTAGCCGGGCTGCTCGCGCGCCTCGGCGAGCGCCTGCACGGCAGTATGCTCGTCGTCGCCGTGAGCGAATTACGCTCGACGGCCACGCGCTCGGTCGCGTTGGCGGGGGTGGCCGCGCTGGCGGTCTACGGCAGCGTCGCGATCGGGGGGGCTCGCCAGGACCTCCTGCGTGGTATCGATGGGGCGATCTCCCACTACTTCGCCACCGCCGACATCTGGGTGGTGAACGGCGATGAAATCTTCAACACCAACAGCTTCGCGGGGGACGGCATCGCTGCCCGGATCGCGCGTGTGCCGGGCGTCGCCTCGGTGCGCACCTACCAGGGAGGGCTCCTCGATGTGGGTGCGCGCAGGATGTGGGTGCGCGCCCGCTCGCCGAGCGATCCGGCGATGCTCGAAGCCGGCCAGGTGGTGAGTGGCAGCCTCGCGCAGGCCACCGCGCTGATCCGCCGTGGCGGCTGGGTCGCGATCTCCAGCGGCCTCGCCGCCGAACGCAACCTGCGGGTGGGCGGCTCGGTGTCGCTGCCAACCCCGTCCGGTCCGGTGCGCTTCGGCGTCGCGGCCATCATGACCAACTCGGGATGGCCTCCCGGTGCGATCACCCTCAACACCGAGGACTACAGCCGCTACTGGCAGACGACGAATCCGGCGGCGCTCGAGGTCGACCTCGCGCCGGGTGCGAGCGCGGCGACGGTCGGGCGTGGGATCGAAGGCGCACTCGACGCTCATGGGGCGCTGCTGGTGCGTACGGCCAGCGAGCGAGCCGCCGAAAGTGAGGCGAGCGCCCGCCAGGGGCTGCGGACGCTCGGCGAGATCTCGATGCTGCTGCTGATCGCGGCCGCGCTGTCCGTCGCTTCGGCGCTCAGCGCCGTCATCTGGCAGCGGCGCGCGAAGCTCGCGTCGCTGCGCATCCAGGGCTTCGACTACCTCCAGCTGTGGCGGGCGCTCCTCTTGGAGAGTCTCATCCTGCTGAGCGTCGGCAGCGTCGATGGGGTGGTCCTGGGTGTGTACGGTCACGCGCTCGCCGGCCGCTGGCTGAAGCTCACGACCGGCTTCCCCGCGCCGTTCTCGCTCGCGGGGCTGCAGGTCCTCGGCACCTTCCTGCTCGTCGCCGGCATCGCGATGGCGGTGATCGCCGTGCCCGGCTTCAAAGCGGCGCGGGTGCCGGCGCAGGTGGGCCTGCAGGAGTAAGACCCCAGGCCGCAGCCGCTCCGCTGGCCGAAACGGGGATGCTGGCCGAAACGGGGATGCTGGCCGAAACGGGGATGCGAGCCAAAGGCGAGTGTCTCCTGGCTTCGGTCAAAGGCGAGTGTCTCCTGGCTTCGGTCAAAGGCGAGTGTCTCCCGGCTTCGGTAGCCCAACCGGTGTTAGTTGGATGAACTCCAAGTGTTCGGTTAGAGACATTCGTCTAACGCGGGCACTGGGCGTACGCGTGTGCGCAAAGATGGTGTCCCAGGCGCGCGCCAAGCTTTCCCTATGGCCGCAGCTACTGAAAGACGCGCATCGCTTGGAGCCGAGTTCGCCGGCGCCGCAAAACGCTACTGGTTTGGGGTCTTTCCTCACGTCCGTCGCGAGGCCGCCCACTGGCGCCACCGGGCCGAGGAGATCGCCGATCCGGTGCTCCGCCGAGCCGCGCTCGCCAATCTGAGCGCGGGGCGCTTGCACCTCGACGGCGCGGCGGCGTTCGCAGCGTTCGTCCCCGCTGCGCATCGCGCCGCGGTGGTCCGCGCCCAGGTCGCCCTGCAGGTCGCCTACGACTACGTGGACACGCTCGCCGAGCAGCCGTGCTCCGAGCCGGTGCGCAACGGGGATCAACTGCACCAGGTGCTGAGCGCGGCACTCGATCCCACCGGTCCGCGGATCGACTACTACGCGCACCACCCGCACTCCGACGACGCCGGCTACCTCCAGGGCATCGTCGAGACCTGCCGCTCCGCTCTGCGCGAGCTTCCGTCCTACGCCTCGGTCGCGTCCTGCGTGCGGAGAGCCGCCGCGCGGATGGCTTCCTTCCAGAGCCTGAATCTCAATGAATCGCAGGGCGATCACGCCGCTCTTGCGCAGTGGGCGCGCGCGGAGACGCCCTCCGGCGCCGACCTGCGCTGGTGGGAGACCGCGGCCTCCGCCGGCTCTTCGCTTGGTGTCTACGTGCTGATCGCGGCCGCTGCCAACCGCATCGTGGGCGTCGAGGAGACGGTGGCGATCGAAGAGGCCTACTTCCCGTGGATCGGCTCCCTGCACCTGTTGTTGGACAGCCTCGTCGACCGGCGGGAGGATGCCGCGGCGGGTCAGCGCAGCCTGCTCGACTACTACGCCTCGCCTCAGGAAGCCGCCTCCCGCCTGGGGCTGCTTGCGGCGGAGTCCCTGCGCCGTGTTCAAGCGCTCCCGAGCTGCCGCCCGCACGTGCTGATCTTCGCGGGGATGGCCGGCCACTACCTCTCGATGCCGGGGGCCTCCCAGCCGGATGCGCTGCCTGCCGCCCGCACCGTTCTGGGCACGATCGGGGGCCTCGCGATCCCCACGATGCTCGTGCTGGGCGCGCGGCGGGCTGCCAGTCGGGGCGCGACCGAGCGCTGGCTGGATGCCTCGCCCGAAGCGTCTATGCGGTGAGGACGGGGTGGTAGTGCCCTCAGTCGGAGACAGTGCAAGCGGACAGTGGCAGCAACCTCGTATAATTCAAGTCTCTCGCCGTCCGAAAAAATTACTCGCAATGCGACCATTCTCGTTGCGACTTGTCTCGCGGGCGCGCGCTCGACACGATGGCTCTCATTGATAGGGGAGTGCTAGCGCTCTGAGCTCTGCCGGCTCTTCGGGGGAAGTAGTCCCCACAGGACCTTCCCCCGGAGTCGGTAGCGCCAACGGGGTGCGGCCGGGAGTCGGTGGCGGCCACAGGGTGCGCCGGGCCGAAGCGAAGGTTAGGCACCCGCGCGTCCGGGAACAATCACTTCATCGGCTAGTCCAATAGATCGTCAACAACATCGCAATCGATCGCCACCGTCACCTACATCACCGCCACCGTCACCTACATCACCACAACTATGACCGCCACAGACACAACGACCGTTCATCAAAGCCATGTCTAAGCCACTCGATCCCGAGCATCCCGGCAGGTTCTCCTCTTCGCTGTGCGCTGGCCTGGCGATGCTCACGTGCTTCACCGCTGAGCATCCCGTGCGCGGGATCGCCGACATGGCCGACGAGCTCGACCTCGGCCGCTCGACGACCCACCGCTACGCGACGACGCTGGTCACGCTCGGCTACCTCGAGCAGGGGCCCTCGCGCAAGTACCGGCTCTCCTCGCGCGTCTCGGACTTCGGGCTCTCGCTGCTGGACTCGATGGTGGTTCGCCGGGTGGCCCGCGAACACCTGCGGGAGCTGCGGGCGCGGACCGGACGCACCGCAAGCTTGGGGGTCCTTGGGGAGACCGAGGTTGCCTACATCGATCGCTGGCAGGGGGCACGCCAAGGGCAGTACGCGGTCGACGCGGGCATCGGGCTGGGCACGCGCCTGCCCGCCTACTGCACCGCCGCGGGCAAGGCGCTCCTGGCGCGCCTGCCCGAGGCGGAGCAGCGGGAGGAGATCGCCAAGCTGCGCCTGACCAAGCGCGGCCCCAAGACGATCACCACCAAGACCGCGCTGCGCGCGGAGCTCGAGCGCATCCTCGCGGGGGGCGGGGTGGTGGAGGAGGACGAAGAGCTGCTCGCCGGCCGGCGAGCGCTCGCGGCGGTGGTCGTGGACGGGGAGGGCGCCGCGATCGCGGCTGTGGAGCTGGCGGTTCCCGCGCAGGCCTACCCCGGCGAGCGGTTGCTCAAGGAGCTCGGCCCCAGAGTGACAACCACCGCTCAACGCATCGCCGCCGCGCTGGGATGAGGCTTTTTAATGTGGGACCCCAACCCCGCCCACCCGGCTGGGGAGGCCCCCGTCTCCGCGAAGCGCGCTGGCACCCGGTCGCCGGGGAACTGTTGCGTCGTGCGGTTGGATGCGGCTGCCGCCCTGCGCCTCCCTGCCCGCTCGCGCCGTCCTGCGTGCTCGCCGAGGATGCGCCCTGCGCGGAGGGCTCGACCGGCGCTCAGGGTTTGGTTGGCGCTGAGGGCTCGACTGGCGCTGAGAGATCGCGGCGGCCGACTACGCCTCATGTGAGACCGCGGAGGCGGGCTGTGCCTATGCCCCGAGGGCTCGCGCGATCACCATCTGCTGGACCTCGTCCGTGCCCTCGCCGATCGTGAGGATCTTGGCGTCGCGGTAGAAGCGGCACACGGGGTACTCCTCGATGAAGCCGTACCCCCCGTGGATCTGCACGGCCTCCTCCGCGCAGCGCACCGCCAGGCGGCCCGTCTTGAGCTTGGCCTGGGCGGCGGTGAGCGTGAAGTTGGCCCCCGCGTCCTTCTCGAGCGCCGCCTTGTGCACGAGCAGCCGCGCGGCGGTGATCTCGGTTGACATGTCCGCCAACTTGCTCTGGATCGCCTGGAACTTCGCGATCGGCCTGCCGAACGCCCTGCGCTCCTTGGCGTAGGCGAGCGCCTGCTCGAGCGCGCCCTGCGCGAGGCCCACGCCCATCGCCGCCACCCCGATGCGGCCGATGTCGAGGATGTGCAGGAACTGCTTGAAGCCCTGCCCGCGGGGGCCCAACAGGTTCCCCTCGGGGACCCGGCACCCGTCGAAGCTCAGCGGCCGCGTGTCGGAGGCGTTCCAGCCCATCTTGCGATACGGCTCCCCCTGCTCGTAGCCCGGGGTGCCGTTCTCGACCAGGATGTTCGAGATCTCCTTGGGGCGGATGGGAGCGGCTGGGCGGGCGGAAACGGCTGAGGGGGTGGAGTCGACCGGGTGGGCGGGGTCGACTTCTTCGGGGTCCTCCGTGGAGGACTCGCCGGTGACCGCTGTGATGCACACCACGCCCGAGATGTCCGTGCCGGCGTTGGTGATGAACTGCTTGGAGCCGTCGATCGTCCACTCGCCGTCCCGCAGGCGCGCGCGGGTACGCGTGTTGCCCGCGTCCGAGCCCGCCTCCGGCTCGGTCAGCCCGAACGCCCCCAACTTCGCGCCCGAGCACAACTGCGGCAGCCACTCGCGCCGTTGCTCCTCGGTGCCGAACAGGTAGATCGGCTGGGTCCCCAGCGAGGTGTGCGCGCAGAGCGTGATCGCCACCGAGGAGTCCACCCGGGCGAGCTCCTCCACCGCGAGCGCGTACGCGAGCGTGTCGCCCCCGCCGCCCCCGTACTCCTGGGGGAAGGGAATCCCCATCATCCCCAGCTTCCCGAGCTTGGCGACGATCTCGTACGGGAACGACTTCGTGCGGTCGAGCTCCTCCGCCACCGGCGCCACCTCGCCCTCGGCGAACTCCCGTACCGTCCTGCGGATCAGCTCGTGCTCGGGGGAGAGGTCGAAGTCCATGGCGGCATCTTTTCAGGTCGAGCAGTGGGACAGGCTTCACCGCTCTAATCGACTCATGTAACTCGGGCTGGCTTGAGGGAGCCACCGACATCGGCCGGCAAGCCGTACACGCCGTGACGATTCATGACGCCTGGTGGCGCAGCTCACGGTCTCACCCGCAGCTTGCAGTCGAGCTACGCGCAGTACGAGCGCGCCAGCTCGACGAGCAGGCGCACGCCGTAGCCGGAGGCGCCCTTGCCGACGTATGCGCGGTCGAGGTCCCACGCGGAGCCGGCGATGTCGAGGTGCGCCCAGGGCGTCTCCCCGACGAAGTTCGAGAGGAACGCAGCGCCCACGATCGTGCCCGCCTTGCGCGCTTCGGGGGCGTTGTCGAGGTCGCCGTATTTGCCCTTGACGAGCTCGTCGTACTCCTCGTGCAGCGGCAGGCGCCACACGATCTCGCCGGTCCGCTCGCCCGCCGCTGTGATGCGCGCTGCCCACTCGTCGTCGTTGCCCATCAACCCCGCGTAGGTCGAGCCGAGCGCGACGATCACCGCGCCGGTGAGCGTCGCGAGGTCCACGATCCGCTCGGCCCCGAGCGTCACCGCGTGGTGCAGGCAGTCCGCCAGCACCATCCGGCCCTCCGCGTCGGTGTTGTTGACCTCGATCGTCTTCCCGTTCGCGGCCGTCACGATGTCCCCGGGCTTCACCGCTGCGCCGCTCGGCAGGTTCTCCGTCGCGCCGACCACCGCGACGACCTTCACGGGCAGTTTCAGCTTCGCGATCGCGCCCACGGCCTCGATTGCCGCGGCGCCCCCGGACATGTCAAACTTCATCTCCGCCATTTTCGCCCCCGGCTTCAGCGAGATGCCGCCGCTGTCGAACGTCACCGCCTTGCCCACGATTCCGAGCAGCGGGCTGCGCGCCTGCGGGTGCTCGTAGCGCAGCACAATCAGCGCCGGCTCCTGCTCGGAGCCCTGCGCGACCGCCGCGAACGCGCCCATGCCGCGCGCGGTTATCTCCTCGCGGCCCTCCGTCTCCACCGAGAGCCCCTCGACCTCCTGCGCGAGCGCCCGCGCGTGCGTCGCCAGCGCGGTGGGGGTCAGGTCGTTGGCGGGCCGGTTCTGCAGGTCTCGCGCCGCGTTCACCGACTCCGCCACCGTCGCCGCCTCGGAGACACGCCGTTCGAGCTCAGCCGCATCCGCCGTGCCGGGGGCGCTGATAACCAGCGCCCCCAGGTGCTTGGGGGCCGTGTCCTCGGCGTCGGGCGGGGCCGAGCGGTGGCGGTCGAAGCGATAGTCCGCCAGCGTCGTGCCCTCGACGAGCGCCGCGCACACCTCCGCGCCCCCCTCCGCCGGCGCCTGCCAGCAGAGCGTGCGAGTCGCGAGCTCCAGCGCGCGTGCGTGTGCGCCCGCTGCGGCCGCGCGCGCGCGCTCGGGTGTGAAGTCGGCCCGCTTGCCCAACCCCACCAGCAGCCATCGCTTGCCCTCCGCGTGGGCCACCGCGAGCGCCTTGGGCGTGCCGCGCGCCTCGCCCGAGGCGATCAGCTCCGCCGCCGCGCCTGGCAGCCCGCTCTGGGGCTCCTCGCCCGCGAAGATCCCAACCGCGACGGTATCGGCGTCGATAGCGCTCCCGTCCTGCGTGGTCGCCGAGACATCCATGATTTGGGCACAATACCGCTCTCAACGATCCCGTAACTCGGGCTGGCGTGGAGGGGCCGTCAACCTCGGCCGGCAAGCCGTACTCACCATGGTGGTCCGGGCGCCTGGTGGCGCAGCTCAACGTCTCCTCGTTCGGGTCGGGCCAGCAGACCTCGCTAGCATTCTCGGCGTCCGGCTGCTGTCATCGAACTAGGAGAGCCCCGTCAAATGCCTAAGACCGTGATCCTCGGCGCTGCGCGCACACCGATTGGGAAGATGGGCGGCGGACTATCGACGCTGGACGCCACCGAGCTCGGCGCAATCGCGATCGAGGCCGCCCTGGAGCGCGCCGGGGTCGCGCCCGAGCAGGTCGAGCACGTCGTGATGGGCCAGGTCCTGCAGGCCGGGCAGGGGCAGATCCCCTCGCGCCAGGCGCAGATCAAAGCGGGCATCCCCAAGGAGGTCTCCTCGGAGACGATCAACAAGGTCTGCGCCTCCGGCCTGCGCGCGTCGGCGCTGCTGGACCAGGCGATTCGCGCTGGAGACATGCAGGTCGGCGTCGGCGGCGGGATGGAGTCGATGTCCCGGGCCCCCTACCTGCTCCCGGGCGCGCGCTTCGGCTTTCGCATGGGTGACGTGCAGGCGCTCGACGCGATGGTCCACGACGGCCTCACCAACCCCTTCTCCGGCAAGCAGATGTTCGTCGAGGCGACCGCGGTCTCCGACGAGCTCGAGATGACCCGCGCCGACCTCGACCGCTGGGCGCTGCGTTCGCACGAGCTCGCGCTGAAGGCTACCGACGAGGGCCGCCTGCCCGAGGAGATCGTGTCGGTCACCGTCAAGGGCAAGAAGGGGGACACCACCGTCGAGGTCGACGAGGCCCCTCGTCGCGACACGTCGCTGGAGCGGCTCGCCGCGCTGCCCGGGCTGGTCGGCAAGGAGGGCTCGCACACCGCTGGCAACTCTCCCGGCGTCAACGACTGCGGCGGCGCGCTGGTCCTCGCCTCCGATGAGTGGGCTGCCGCCAACGGCAAGGAGGCGCTGGGCGAGATCGTCGCGCATGCGCAGAGCGGCGACGACTTCGCCTACCTCGCTCGCACGCCCGCCTCGGCCGCCACCAAGGCGCTGCGGAAGGCGGGGCTCGCCGCGCAGGACATCGACGTTTGGGAGATCAATGAGGCCTTCGCCTCCGTCACGCTGAACTCGATCCGCCTGCTCGGCATCGAGGAGGACCGCGTCAACGTCAACGGCGGCGCGATCGCGCTCGGCCATCCGATCGGCGCCTCCGGTGCGCGTATCCTCGGCTCCCTCGTGCTGGAGCTGCGCCGCCGCGGCGGCGGCCTCGGCTGTGCGGCGATCTGCTCCGGCGGCGGCCAGGGCGATGCCCTGATCGTCCGCGTCTGACGCCTCGCATGAGCGCTCCCGCCGGAGCCACACGCAAAATGGCGGGGTAGGATGCCCCGCCCCCACGACCCTGTTGCCGAACCGGCCCGCGCGGATGCGCACCAAATGAACCAGAACGGTTTGCGGCCCGCTGCATTCTTCGACCTCGACCGCACGCTGATGGCCGGCTCATCCGGCGTCTTCTTCGCGCGCGCGGCCTACGACGCCGGGATGATCTCGCGCCGGCGTCTGCTGGGTGACCTCTGGCAGAACCTCCGCTTTCGCCTGCGCGGCTCGACCGACGATTGGGCGGACGCCGTGCGCGTGCGGGTGGGCGAGATGCTCTCCGGGGTCGCGGTGCGCGACCTGCAGCGTCTCTCCCCGCGCGTGCTCGCCGGGGTGCTCCCGCGGCTGTATCCGCAGATGCTCGCGCGCGCCTACTCCCACCAGGACGCCGGCCTGCCGGTCTACATCGTCACCGCCGCCTCGCAGGAGATGGCTGACCTGATGGCGCACGTGCTCGTCTTCGACGGGGGCGTCGGCTCGCGCCTGGAGGTCCGCGACGGCCGCTACACCGGCCGCGCCGACGGGCCCTTCAACTACCGCGAGGGCAAGGTCCTCTCGCTGCGCGAGCTCGCCGCGCGCGAGCGCATCGACCTCGCCGCCTCCTTTGCCTACTCGGACTCGGAGTCCGACCTGCCGATGCTGCGCGCCGTTGGGCACCCGGTCGTCGTCAACCCCGACCCCGAGCTGGGCCGGATCGCCGCCCGCGAGGGCTGGGAGGTCCTGCGCCTGGACCACCTCGGGCGCCGCCTGAAGATCGCCGTCGCGCTCTCCGCTGGCGCCACGCTCGCCGGCCTCGGGCGCTTCGTGCTTGGGCGTGCAGGCGAGCGCGGGCACTCGCGGGCATAATCCCCGCGATGGCTCCCGCCACCGAAGCCCGCGGCAAGATCCGCGTCGTCGTCGCCAAGCCTGGCCTCGACGGCCACGACCGCGGCGCGAAGATCATCGCGCGCGCTCTGCGCGACGCCGGTATGGAGGTCATCTACACCGGCCTGCACCAGACGCCCGAGCAGATCGTGGAGACCGTGATCCAGGAGGACGCCGACGCCGTCGGCCTGTCGATCCTCTCCGGCGCGCACATGACGCTCGTGCCGCGCGTTGTGGCGCTGCTGCGCGAGCAGGGGGTGGACGACGTGCTGGTGACGGTCGGCGGCACGATCCCCGCGGAAGACATCCCCGAGCTCAAGCGTCTGGGGGTCGCGGAGGTCTTCACGCCGGGCGCCCCGACGCAGGCGATCGTCGACTTCATCCGCGCGGGCGTGGTCGACAACTGATTGACTAGTCAGTCAACCGCACGATCAAGTACGCTATACAGGCTTGAGATAGGTCCCGATACAGGTCCCCACCCAAGGAGATTGGCTGAAGAATGAAGATTTGCGTCCTTGTCAAGGAGGTCCCGGACGCCGCCGTCGAGAAGCGGATCGACCCCTCGACGGGGCGCATGGACCGCAGCGGGGAGAAGAACCTCAACCCCTACGACACCCACGCCATCGAGGCCGCCATGCAGATCAAAGAGGGCGGCGCCGTGGCAGTGGAGGAGATCGTCGCCGTCACGATGGGCCCCGAGAGCGCTGTGCGCGCGCTGCACAAGGCGGTCTCGCTCGGCGCCGACCGCTCCGTGCACCTCTCCGACCCCGCGGTCGCCGGCTCCGACGTCGCGGCCACCGGCTACGCGCTCGCGCAGACCTTGCAGCGCGAGAGCCCCGACCTCGTGCTGCTCGGCCAGCAGTCCGACGACGGCGAGTGCTACACGATCGGCGCCGTCGTGGCCGAGCACCTGGGGATGCCCTCGCTCACGCAGGTCATCAAGATGGACGTCGGCGACGACGGTCTGCGCTGCGAGCGCCAGGCCGAGTACGGCTACGACACCGTGCAGATCACGCTCCCCGCGGTGATCTCCGTCGGTGACGCGATCAACGAGCCGCGCTACCCCTCGCTGAAGGCGATCATGGGCGCCAAGAAGAAGCCGCTCGACACGGTCGGCGTCGGGGACGTCGGCATCGACACCGCGAAGGTGGGCGGGGAGCACTCCGCCGCGCAGTGGGTCGCCGCGAAGGCGCCGCCCGCGAAGGCCGCGGGGGAGATCATCGAGGACGAAGACACCGGCGAGACGGTTGAAAAGATCGTCGCGTGGCTCGACGAGAGGAAGCTGATCTAGATGGCAAACATCCTGGTCTACGCGCTGCACTACAACGGCGCGATCAACAAGAACTCGCTCGGCGCCGTCTCCGAGGGCGCGAAGCTCGCCGCTGAGCTCGGCGGCGAGGCGCACGCGATCCTGCTCGGCGAGGGCGTCCCGCAGGACCTCGCGGCCTCGCTCGGCAAGTATGGGGCGAAGAAGGTGCTCGTCGCCGAGGGCCCCGAGGGCCTCGCGCAGCCGCTGGTCGACGCGATGGCCGCGGCGATCGCGGGCGGCGGCTACTCCTACGCGCTGTTCGGCGGCGGCCTGCTCGGCTTCGAGATCGGCGCCGGCCTCGCCGCGCGCCTGGGCGCAGGCGTCGCGATGGAGGTCACGGGAGTGCGCGCCGAGGGCGGCGAGCTGATCGCCGAGCGCCCGATCCTCGGCGACTCCGCGATCTCCGAGATCAAGTACCGCTCGCCGGTGGGCATCATCATCGGCCGCTTGAACGCCTTCGAGATCAAGGAGACCGGCGGGGCCGATGCCCCCGTGGAGCAGCTCGCCTACGAGCTGAGCCCCCACGCCCAGCGGGCGAAGATGGTCACCCGCGGCGAACAGCGCGGCGCGGACGTCGACATCGAGGGCGCCTCAATCCTCATCGCGGGCGGGCGCGGCCTCGGCAAGGCCGAGGGCTTCCAGCTCTGCGAAGACCTCGCGGGCGCCTTCGGCGGCAACACCGCTGTGGCCGCCACCCGCGCAGTCGTCGACGCCGGCTGGTACCCCTACGCCGCGCAGATCGGGCAGACCGGCAAGACCGTCGCGCCGAAGCTCTACCTCGCCGCCGGCATCTCCGGGGCGATTCAGCACAAGGTCGGGATGCAGGCCTCGGAGAACATCGTCGCGATCAACAAGGACTCCAACGCGCCGATCTTCGAGTTCTCCGACCTCGGCATCGTGGGTGACCTGAACAAGATCCTGCCCAAGCTCACCGAGGCCGTGAAGGCGAAGAAGGCGAGCTAGGGGACGCGGGGAGCTCGGGGATGCGCCACGCCGACCGAAGGAGCATCTGAGCAATGTCCGGACATAATGGCTCTCACAACGGGAGGGTCGTGCCCGCGGCCTACCCGCCGCCCGTGGACTCGCGGAAGGAGTTCGTCAAGCGCGGCCTCGACGCCGAGGACGAGCTGATCGAGGTCGGGGTGGCGATCGTCGGCGGTGGCACCGCCGGCCTGGCGTGCGCCAACCGCCTGCTGCAGCTGCTCGCCGACGATCCGGAGACGATGGAGCGCCTCGGAGAGGTGCCGGTGGCGGTGATCGAGAAGGCCAAGACCTGCGGCGGGCACAACCTCTCCGGTGCGGTCATGCGTCCGGGGCCGCTGCAGGAGCTGTTCCCGGAGATGACCCGGGAGCAGTGGCGCGAAGAGGGCTTTGCGTTCGGCGAGGTCAAGAAGGAGGCGATCTATGCGCTGCCCAACAGCAAAACGAAGATCCGCATCCCCCCGCCGCCCCCGCTGAACAACCACGGCAACGAGGTCGTCTCGGTCTCGGCGCTCGCGCGCTACCAGCAGCGCGTCGCCGAGGAGGCTGGCGCCTACATCCTCACCGAGACCGCCGCCACGCAGCTGATCGTCGAGGATGGCCGCGTCGTCGGCGTGCGCTCCGGCGACAAGGGCCGCGGCAAGGACTCAGAGCCGCTCGGCAACTTCGAGCCGGGCACCGACATCAAGGCGCAGGCCACGGTGCTCGCCGAGGGCTGCTGGGGGCACATCACCGGCGCGGCGATCAAGGAGTTCGACCTCGCCGCCGGCCGCGAGCCGCAGGTGTGGGAGCTCGGCGTCAAGGAGGTCTGGAAGGTCAAGCAGCCCCTCGACCGCGTGATCCACACACTCGTCGGCTGGCCGCTGAAGATCTCGGCCAAGTACGGGCAGATCGGCGGGTCGTGGATGTACCCGATGAAGAACGAGAAGACCGGCGAGGACCTCGTCTCGATCGGCTTCATCGTCGACCTCGACTACGCCGACGCGACCACCTCTGCGCACGACCTGCTGCAGGAGATCAAGCTGCACCCGCTCTTCAAAGACGTGCTCGAGGGCGGGGAGCGCGTCGCCTGGGGAGCCAAGGCGCTGCCCGCCGGCGGGTACTGGGCGATGCCGAAGCTCTCGATGCCCGGCGCCGTGCTCGTCGGCGACGCGGCGGGCATCATGAACCTCGCGTCGCTGAAGGGCGTCCACTACGCGATCAAGTCGGGGATGCTCGCGGCGGAGTCGATCTACGCGGCGCTGGGGCGCGGCGAGCACTCGTTCGAGAACTACGAGCAGGTGGTCGAGGACTCGATCATCGGCAAGGACCTGTGGGAACAGCGCAACACCCGCCAGCCCTTCCAGAAAGGCGTCCTCAAGGGCGGGCCGCTCGTCAACCTGATGATCGCCACCAAAGGCCGCTTCCCCGGCGGCCGTTGGACGCTGCACCGCAACGACGCCAAGCCGATGTTCATCGGCAAGACCAAGGACTCTTACCCCAAGCCCGACGGCAAGTACACCTTCGACAAGCTCTCCTCGGTGTTCATCACTGGCAACGCCACCCGCGACGACGCCCCCAACCACATCCGCGTGCAGAAACACGTGCCCCGCGAGCTCGCCGAGACGTGGCGCTGGATGTGCCCCGCGGGGGTGTACGAGATCCCCGAGGACGGGGAGGGTGGGGACGGATCCGGCGTGGTGGACGTGATCGTCAACTACACCAACTGCGTGCAGTGCGGCGCGATCACCGCCAAGGGCGGACGCTTGACCACACCCGAGGGAGGCGACGGCCCCCTGTACCAGATACTCTGAGCTGTACCCAAGCGTCTGGGAAAGTCAAATGCCGTGCGCCCGGCTGCGCAACTGGGGCGGCCCTTGGAGTGTTAGGGAAGGGCGATGTCTAGATCGATGCTCTCCATGGCTCTGAGCACAGTGGCGTTGATGGCGCTGCCGGGCACTGGCACGACGAGCCCTGGGCCGGTACTGGGCGCGACCGTCGAACAGTGCGTCACGGCGGCCACCCAGGCCGACCGCTCGGTCACGTTCACGGGCCAGATGGAAACAATCCCGGGCGCCCACCGGATGGCGATGCAGATCGTGGTGCAGGAGCACGACCCCGGCGAACAGGGCTTCCGCACGCTCGCCGCCGCCGGCAGCGGGACGTGGCAGCGCTCGGAAGGGGGGCTCAAGATCTACAAGTACGAGCGCCAGGTGACCGACCTGCCCGCGCCCGCCGGGTACCGCGCGATCGTGCAGTACCGGTGGCTGAATGAACGGGGCCACACGATCAAGCGCGACGAACGTCGCACCCCCGTGTGCCGCCAGCCGGACGAACGCTCCACCCCGGCGCCGAGCACGGAACACAAGAGCACCCACCAGGCGCCGGAATCCTAGCGGACCCATCCGGGCGAGAGTCCCCGCGACCGACCCGGCGCACGCCGCTACAATGCCCTGAGCATGAAGACCTCGATCCACCCCTCCTACGTGCAGGCGCACGTCAGATGTACGTGCGGCAACGAGTTCACGACGCGGGCGACCCGCGAGGAGTTGCACGTCGAGGTGTGCTCCAACTGCCACCCGTTCTACACCGGCCGCCAGAAGCTGGTGGACACGGGTGGGCGCGTGGAGCGCTTCCAGCGCCGGGTGGCCAAGAGCCGCTTGCGCCAGGCCCAGGCGAACGTCGCCGCGCAGGGCCAGGCGACCGTCGCCGCGCAGAGCGAGACGCAGCCGGAGTAGCGATGGCCGCGCGCGCGCCCGCCGCTCCGCCGACGGTGACGTCCGTCGTGGATCGAGAGGGCGCCTCCGGGCGGGTGGGCTCCGATCCCCACGACGGTCAGCTGACAGCCCAGCGCGACGCCCCGCTGGGGGGCCAGGCGGTGTTGGAGGGCGTGATGATGCGTGGGGTCTCCAACTGGGCGGTGGCGGTGCGCAAGCCGAGCTCAGAGCAGCTCGAGCACGGCGGCGTCGACCCCGAGGAGGCGGCCGAGGGAGAGATCGAGGTGACGAGCTTCCCGCTGAGCTCCCCGCTGCGACGCCACCGCCTGCTGCGGGCGCCGATCGTGCGCGGCGTGGTGGCGCTGGGAGAGTCGATGGCGATCGGCTTCCGCGCGCTCGGGGTATCCGCGAACGCGCAGCTGCCCGCGGGCGAGGCCGGCGAGGAGCCGCAGGAGGTGTCGGGGGCGATGTGGGCGGGGACGGTGGTGGTGGCGGTAATCCTCGCGGTCGGCCTGTTCTTCCTCGTCCCGGTGGGCCTGACGAGCCTCATCAAGGGCCAGCTCGGAGGCTCCTCAGTGGCGTTCTGGGCGATCGAGGGGGTGGTGCGCACGGCGATCTTCCTCGGCTACATGCTCGCGCTCTCGCGCGTGCGCGACCTGCGCCGGGTATTCGAGTACCACGGCGCGGAGCACAAGACGATCTCCTGCTTCGAGGCGCAGCTCGAGCTGACGCCGGCCAACGCGCAGCGCTTCTCCCGCCTGCACCCCCGCTGCGGGACGAGCTTCCTGTTGATCGTGATGATCGTGGCGATCTTCGTGTTCGCCCCGATCGGCCTGCCGGCGTGGTACTGGCTGGTGGCGACGCGCATCCTCGGCATCCCGCTGATCGCGGGGATCTCCTTCGAGATCATCAAGTTCGCTGGGCGCAACCGCCGCCGCCGGTGGGTGCAGACGCTGATGTGGCCGGGCCTCAAGCTGCAGCTGCTCACCACGCGCGAGCCCGACCTCAGCCAGCTCGCGGTCGCGATCGCGGCGCTGAAGGCGGTGCTGGCGCACGAGACCCCGGGCGAGCTGACCGCGGCGGACCTCGTGGGCGTGGAGGTCGTGGCCTAGAGCTCGGGCAGCCGTCCCTGCCACGCGGGACGGAGTCCCTCGGGGGATGCAGGGGTCAAAGAACCGGGAGGCGCGACGTCGCTTGCCGAGAGCTGGAACGGCAAAGAATGGACGATCTGACCGCCGTCTGACTTCCACGCCGGCGTGTTACCCACAGGCGCTCAGCCGACAGGGTTGAGCCGGCGCAGGCCGGAGAAGCGGGCGAAGTCGGTGTCGGCGGAGCAGAGCGTGAGACCGTGCTCGATGGCGAGCGCGGCGAGTTGGGCGTCGGGGACGAGGTTGCCCTGGACGTCGTGGGTGGTGATGAGCTCGCCGAGGATCCGAGGGTACTCGGGCCCGGGCTCGGGGATCCAGGAGACCGGCGCGGCGAGCCAGTCGGCTACGCGCTCCCAGGCGGTGGCGGGGGCGAGCGGCCGCTGGAAGGCGCGGGGGTGGGTCGCGATGCGCAGGAACGCGGCGAGGCTCTGCCAAGGCAGTCCCACCCGCCGTGGGCCGTTGAGCTGCTCGGTCAGCCACTCGGCTGCGGCGTCGTGCTGTGGGGCGCCCTGGTGGACTGCGTAGAGGAGCAGGTTGGCATCGAGGAGCATCAGCGGGCGGCGGGCCCGTCGAGCGTCTCGATCGCGTCGGCGACGTTGGAGAAGTCGATCCCGCGGCCGAGGTCATGGGCCTGCTGGCGAAACGGGGGTCCGGTGCGCCGCTCGGTGAGGCCCGCGCGGACGAGGTCGTTGACCGCGTCGCTGAGGCCGATGGAGCGTTCGCGGCGCAGCTTCTCGACGGCTGTGACGACGTCGTCGGCAAGTGTGATCGTGGTGCGCATATGCCGATGCTACTACATCAAGATGCGCATATCGGTGCATCGAGAGGCGGCATAACCTTGCAGCCCCGCGCCCGCGCTATCGAGGCGACTCGGTGCTGGCCACGCTTCGCTCAGCTCGAGCGCGGGCAGCGGCTGCGATGGCACCATAGACTGAGTCCGGTGATCGAGGACCTGGTCAAGCAGATCGAGGCGCGCTTCTCCGAGCTGAGCGCGCAGCTGAGCAACCCCCAAGTGATCGGCGACAGGGTGCGCTACGCGGAGGCGGGGCGCGCGTACCGGCAGCTGGAGCCCGCGGCAAAGCTGGCCGCGCAGTGGCGCCGCGCGCGCGACGACGCGGCGGGCGCGGAGGAATTGCTGAGCGAGGACGGCGAGGACGCCGAGGTGCGCGAGCTGCTGGGAGGTGCGCGCGAGCGGATCGCACAGCTGGAGGAGGAGATCCGCCTGGCGATGGTGGAGCGGGACCCGAACGACGAGAAGAACGTGATCGTGGAGATCCAGGGCGGCGCGGGCGGCGAGGAGGGTGGCCTGTGGGCGGGCGACCTGTACCGGATGCTGAGCCGCTACGCGGAGCGTAGGGGCCTCGAGATCGAGCCGTTGGAGGTGGGCGAGGGCAAGTACACGTTCGCGATCAAGGCCCGCTCCTCCGGCGGGCCCGCCGGTAGACTGGACCCCGCCCACCCCGCCCACCCTGGCGCGTACTCGGTGTTCAAGTTCGAGGGTGGCACGCACCGCGTGCAACGCGTCCCTGAGACCGAGTCCCAGGGCCGCACGCACACCTCGACGGCGACGGTGGCGGTGCTGCCGGAGGCCGAGGAGGTGGAGGTGCAGATCGACCCGAGCGACCTGCAGATCGACGTGTACCGCTCGACCGGCCCGGGCGGCCAGTCGGTGAACACGACTGACTCCGCGGTGCGCATCACGCACCGCCCGACGGGGATCGTGGTCGCGATGCAGGACGAGAAGTCCCAGCTGCAGAACCGCGAGAAGGCGCTCAGGGTTCTGCGCGCGCGGCTGTACGAGCGGGCGCTGGCCGAGCAGCAGGCGAGCCTCGCCGCGGACCGCCGCGCGCAGGTCGGCACGGGCGACCGGGCGGAGAAGATCCGCACGTACAACTACGGCGAGCGGCGCGTCACCGACCATCGCATCAAGCTGACGACCCACAATCTCGACCAGGTGCTCGAAGGCGAGCTCGACGAGTTCACGCAGGCGCTGCAGTCCGACGAGAAGCGCCGGCGCCTGGAGGGGCAGACCACGGCGTGAGCGGCGCGCCGGGGTGTGAAGGGTTGGGATGGGCGGCCTCCGGCCGCGGGCGGGCGTACGCAGCTCAT
Organism: uncultured Solirubrobacterales bacterium; assembly: GCA_963715925.1. Taxonomy (GTDB): domain Bacteria; phylum Actinomycetota; class Thermoleophilia; order Solirubrobacterales; family Solirubrobacteraceae; genus Palsa-744. The sequence continues at coordinate 2,577,521 of OY970282.1, forward strand.
TCAGAGGGTGGTGTGCACCCCCAACGCGCTCCGGCCCGGCGGGGCGTCCCTGTGCGGGAGGCGCTCGACGGCGCGATCACGGCGTTTACGGCTGCGGGCGTCGAGACCCCGCGGCTGGACGCGGAAGTGCTGCTCGCGCACGTGCTCGGGGTGGACCGCGCGCGCCTGCTGATAGACGGCGAGCTGAGCGTGGCGGGACCCGCGGTGAGGCCGTTCCAGGAGGCCGTGCGCCGCCGCGCGGTGGAGCGCGAGCCGGTCGCCTACATCACGGGCAGGCGCGGTTTCCGCCGCCTGGAGCTGCACGTGGACCCCCGCGCGCTGATCCCGCGCCCGGAGACCGAGCTGCTCGTGGAGGTCGGAATCGACCTGCCCGAGGCCCTCTGCGTGCTCGACGTGGGCACCGGCAGCGGAGCGGTGGCGCTGGCGCTCAAGCACGAGCGCAAGGACCTATATGTGACCGGCAGCGATATCGGCGAGCAGACGCTCCAACTGGCCCGGGAGAACGGAGAGAAGCTCGGCCTGGAGGTCGCATGGCTGCGCTCCGACCTGTTGGACGACGTGCCCGACGAGTACGACGCGGTATTGAGCAACCCCCCATACGTGGCCGAGTCCGAGCGCAGAACATTGGCGCCGGAGATCCTCCGCCACGAGCCCGAGGAGGCCCTGTTCGCCGGCCATGACGGCCTGAGAACGATCCGGCACCTGATCGCCCAGCTGGCCGAGCGGGAGCGCATACGCCTGGCGGCGCTGGAGGTCGGCGCCGGCCAGGTAATGGCCGTGAGCGAGCTGATGCGCGCAGCCGGCTTCCCCGCGGTGCGCACCGAGCGCGACCTCGCGGGCATCGAGCGCGTGGTCGTCGGCGAGCGATAGGCAGACCTGACCGGCGTGGAGGTTGTGGCGTAGGCGGCGCTCACCCACGCCGCCCCCGCGCGAGCTGCAGCGATTCGAGGTCGATCAGGTCCTGCGGGCGGCCGGCGGCGCGCTTCATCGCGATCAGGTCGTCGATCGAGGCGACGGCGACCGTGAGGCCGTCGAGGTTCATGCGATCCGCCCGGCGTCGGAGCGCCGCGTAGCCCGGTGATCCGTCGGGGTCGACGAGCAGGTCGATGTCGCCCTCGCCGGTGCTCAGCGTCAGGATCTGTGTCCGCTTCAGCGTGCGCGTGTCGGGCACGAACGGCAGGTCCTCATCGACGCCGCGCAACATCGCGTCGAGATCGACGAGCACTCCGGCGAGCCGCTCGAGGTTCGCCTGCGCCGTGGCGTAGCAGATGTCGAGGTCTCGGGTGAAGCGGGGGCTTGCCTGGAGGACGACCGCGATGCCGCCCACGATCACGAAGTCGACCTCCGCCTCCGTCAGACGGCGCAGCAGGCTGCCCAATTTGAACGCCGGCTGGTCGAGCCAGGACTCAGGCGTGTTCACCGCGACTCCGCGCGCCCGCCAGCGCGAGTGTGCGCGCCTGCGCGTGCATCGCTTCGAGTCCGTGCAGCCGCTCGCTGGGCGAGAGTTCGAGCTGGCGGCGGATCAGGCTCTCGTCCACGCCGCCGCGCCGCGCGGGGGCTTCGAGCTCCAAGCGGTGTCCGGTGGCCCACAGGGCTCCCGCGAGGGTCTCGAAGGTCGGATTCCCCCCCGGACGCTCCAGCTTCGCGATCGCCGCCTGGCTGACCCCCAGGCGCAGCGCGAGCCGCCGCTGCGTCAACCCCGCGCGGCGGCGCGAGTCTCTGAGCAGGGTGGCAGGATCGGTCATGGGCACATGATAACCCATAGGTTATGCGAGCCGCAGAAGTAGACTAATGTCATTCGCGACCCGCGCCATAGACTGGCCCTCATCATCGAAGACCTCGTGGAGCAGATCGAAGCGCGCTTCGCTGAGCTCGGCGCCCAACTGACCGAGGTGTGATGACGGTTGCGGGGTCGAGAGTGCTGAGCGCAGAGGACGCAAAACGCTTCGAGGGTTGCATCGCCGCGGGCGGCGTGGCGGTCTTCCCAGCGGACACGGTGTATGGCCTCGCCTGCGACCCGATGCGGCCCGAGGCGGTTCAGCGGCTGTACGCATTGAAGGGTAGGCCCCCCGACCGCCCCGCGGCGGTGATGTTCTTCGGGCTCCAGGCGGCCCTCGACGCGCTCCCCGAGTTGGGCGAGCGGGAGCGCGCGGCGCTGGGGGCGCTATTGCCCGGCCCATTGACGCTGCTGCTCCCCAACCGCGAGCGTCGCTATCCATTGACGGGCGGGTCGGACATCCTGGGCCTGCGTGTCCCGCTGCTCCCCGAGCGCCTGGCGGCCCTATGCGCGGTCGAGCGTCCGATCATGCAGTCGAGTGCCAACCTCTCCGGCGGTCCCGACACGCGGCGTCTCTCCGACGTCCCGCCCGCTTTGCTGGAGGGCGCCGACCTGACCATCGACGGAGGCGAGCTCCCGGGAACGGCCTCCACGGTCCTCGACCTGCGCGACTACGAGCGCACAGGACGGTGGGACATCGTGCGCGCGGGGCCGGTCGGGCAGGCGGAGCTCAAGCGGGCGCTGGAATGAGTTCGCCTTCGACCACCACTTCGCCCAGCGTGGCCTGGCGCTTGTCCCGACATGCGCGAGTGGGTACGCGAGGCTCGTTGCGGATGCGCCCCAGATGAGCACCCCTCTCCGTGCGCGCATGTGTGATCCGCCACGTGCTAGCCTCGCAGTTGGTCATCGCGACTGGCGCCGGATGAGGTGGAGCACCACCGGGGAGCGACGGCCGATGCAGAGCAGCCGCGCGCCTGGGCACCTTCATCTCGTCCCGAGGAGTGCCCATGTCCGATCCCAGTCCCGACTACTTCAACCGCCCGCTCGCCGAGGTTGACCCCGAGGTCGCTGAAGCGCTGCGCGGGGAGCTCGAGCGCCAGCAGTCGACGCTTGAGATGATCGCCTCCGAGAACTTCGTGCCGCGCGCGGTGCTCGAATGCCAGGGGTCGGTGCTCACCAACAAGTACGCCGAGGGCTACCCCGGCCGACGCTACTACGGCGGCTGCGAGTGGGTCGACGTCTCCGAGCAGCTCGCGATCGACCGCGCGCGGGCCCTGTTCGGCGCCGAGCACGCCAACGTGCAGCCCCACGCCGGCGCGCAGGCCAACACCGCCGTCTACCACGCGCTGCTGGAGCCCGGAGACACGATCATGGGGCTCTCGCTCGCCCACGGCGGGCACCTGACGCACGGGATGCGGCTCAACGTCTCCGGGCGGCTATACGACATCGCTGCCTATGAGGTCTCGCGCGAGAGCGGGCGGATCGACATGGATGAGGTCGCGCGCATCGCCCGCGAGCGCCGGCCCAAGCTCCTGCTCGCCGGCTGGTCGGCCTACCCGCGCCAGCTCGACTTCCCCCGCTTTCGCGCCATCGCCCGCGAAGTCGGGGCGCTGCTGATGGTCGACATGGCCCACTTCGCCGGCCTCGTCGCCGCCGGCCTGCACCCCAACCCCGTGGAGTTCGCCGACGTCGTCACCACCACCACCCACAAGACGATCGGCGGGCCCCGCGCCGGCCTGATCCTCTGCAAAGAGGAGTTCGCCAAGAAAATCGACTCCGCCGTCTTCCCAGGTCAGCAGGGCGGGCCCCTGGAGCACGTGATCGCCGCCAAGGCCGTCGCCCTGAAGATCGCCAAAAGCGAGCTCTTCCGCGAGCGCCAGCGGCGCACGCTGGAGGGCGCCCGCGCACTCGCCGCGCAGCTGCTCGGCGCCGGCCATGGCGTCAACGTGCTCACCGGCGGCACCGACGTGCACCTCGTGCTCGCCGACCTGCGCGACATGCGCCCCGAGCTCACCGGCCGCGGGGCCGAGGACCGCCTGCACGACATCGGCATCACCGTCAACCGCAACGCCGTCCCGTTCGACCCCCGCCCCCCGATGGAGGCCTCCGGCCTGCGCATCGGCACCCCCGCGCTGGCCACCCGCGGGCTGCAGCGCGAGGACTTCGAGGAGGTCGGGGCGATCCTCGCCGCCGCGCTCGCCCCCGACTTCGAGGAGCGCTCCGCGGAGCTCGCCGAGCGCGTGCGCGCCGTCGTCGAGCGCTACCCGCTGTACGAGGAGCTTCCCGCCGCGGTCTCCGCGTAGGACCTGGGCTCCCGTCGGGAGGGGGCCGTTTTTTTGGGATCGTCCGCGCGGCGCCGCGCGACGTCGGGGCGCCGTGGGCGCCGGGCCTCCATGCCCGGCGGACACTGCCAGTGGGCATCCCACCGCCCACCGCGCACATACGACGCCCGCGCCTGCGATGCTGTCACGGGCTTATGAGCACCCACGAGCTCGACGCGCTGTACGCCCTCCTGGCGGCCGCCGCCGTGACGGCGCTGCTGACCCCGCTCACGATGCGCCTCGCGCGCGCCGTCGGGGCGATCGACCTGCCCCGCGAGCGCGGCCTCTCCGAGCGCGCCACCCCGCTGCTCGGCGGTCTTGCGATCTTCGCCGGGACGCTCGTCGCCGGGCTGATCTGGCTGCCCGACGAACGGATCTGGCACGGCGTGCTGATCGCTGCGGCGTTCATCACCCTCGTGGGCGCGCTCGACGACCGCTTCGAGCTGCCGCCCGCGGTGAAGCTCGCCGGGCAGGTCGCCGCCGCGCTGATCGTCGTGCACTTCGGCGTCGAAGTCAGGGAGATCGCGCTGCCGTTCGTGGGCCTGCTGCACTTCCCCAACGCCGGCGCCGCGATCACGGTGGTCGGACTCGTGGCGCTGATGAACGTCGTCAACTTCTCCGACGGCGTCGACGGCCTCGCCGCGGGAGTCTGCGCGATCGTTGCCGCCGCGCTCGCCGTAATCGCGTTCGACCTGCAGCGTTGGCCCTCGGGCGTGCTCGCCGCGATCATCGCCGGCGCCTCGCTCGGCTTCCTGCTCTACAACTTCCCCCCCGCGTCCTCCTTCATGGGCGACTGCGGCGCCAACCTGCTCGGCCTCTTGATGGGCTGTCTGACCGTCGAGGGCGCCGTCAAGACGCAGGTCGTGCTCTCCTTCGTGTTGCCGCTGATCCTGCTCGCCGTGCCGTTCCTCGACACCACTTTCGTGGTGCTCAAGCGCCTGAAGTACCGGCGCCCGATCTACGCCTCCGACGCCGAGCACTTCCACCACCGCATGGCCCGCATCGGCTTCTCCCGGCGGCGCACGATCGCCTACCTGTACGCCTGGACGCTGCTGCTCGCCGGGTTCGCCCTCGCCCTGCGCTTCGTCCCCTACTCCGACCACAAAGGCCACCTCTACCTCGGCTGGACGCTCGTGATGGCCGCGATCGCGCTACTCGTGGCCGCCGCAAGTGTCTACCTCGTATACGTCCTGGAGATCCTCAAGTTCCGCCGCCTCGACGCGATCCGCCTGCGGCGGCTGCGACCCGAGGCCTCCCCTGCGGAGATCGACAGCGACGTCGCGCAGGACCTCGAGACCGGCGAGTTCCAAACCGTCTCCCCGTGAAGCGCCTCGCGCTGGTCGTGAGCCTGCTCGCGCTCGCCCTCCCCGCGGGGGCGCACGCGCTGCTCAGTGAAGCAGTCGATCCCGCCCACCCCGGCTCGTCGGCCTCCGGCGGACTGCGCCACCTATATCTGCAAAAAGAGGGGCCCGGCTCGCCGGCCTCCGGCCGACTGCGCCACCCTCTAGTGGGGATCGGCGAGCAGCAGCCCTACATGTTCAGCGAACCCCGCTTCCAGGCGCTCGGGATTCGCTACGCGCGGCTGTCGATCGGCTGGAACGCGCTTGCAAACCACGCCGAGGCCAGGGCGCTTGCGACCTGGCTGCGCGCCGCCCGTGCCGACGGCGTGCACCCCCTGATCAGCTTCGAACACTCCTGGATCGCCGGCCGCCACCGGCAGTTGCCGAGCGCCGCTCAGCTCGCCCGCCAGTTCCGGGCGCTGCACGCGCGCTACCCGTGGGTCACCGACTTCGCGACCTGGAACGAGGCCAACTACTGCGGCCAGCCCACCTGCCACTCCCCCGCGCTGGTGGCCGCCTACTACGTGCAGATGCGCCGCATCTGCCCCACCTGCAACGTGCTTGGCGCCGAACTGCTCGACGTCCCGGGCATGGTCGCCTGGCTGCGCGACCTGCGGCGCGCCCTCGGCTACGAACCCGGGATCTGGGGGCTGCACAACTACGTCGGCGCCAACCGCTTCCAAACTGCCTCCACGCAGGCCCTGTTGAGAGCGACCAGTGGCCAGATCTGGTTCACCGAGACCGGCGGGCTCGTCGCCCGCCACAACCACTCCGCCCACGACTTCCCCGAATCGCCCGCCCACGCCGCCGCGGTCACCCGCTTCGTGTTTGAACGCCTCGCTCGCCTCTCCGCGCGCGTCGCGCGCGTCTACCTCTACCAGTGGAACGCCGGCACCCACCGTCCGCAGCCGTGGGACTCCGCGCTGATCGGGCCCCATGGCACCCCCCGCCCAGCCTTCTGGGTGCTCGTGCGCGAGCTCCACATCCTCGGGCAGCTGCCCGCCACGCCAGCCGCCGACGCGCTGCTCGGCGCGGCCCGCAAACATTGAGATCGTGTTGTGCTGAGCGTTCTGTCGTCCGGTGAGCCTGTACGCTGTGCGTGGTGCCCAGGCGTGTCCTGATCCTGTCCGCCGACGTCGGCGAGGGCCACGCTGCGGCCGCGCGCGCACTGGCCCAGCAGATCGAGGCCTCCCCCGAGGAGACCGAGGTCACGGTGATCGACGGCCTCGCCGCGATGGGGCGCGTGCTGCGCCAAGTCGTGCAGGACGGCTACCGCGTGCAGCTGCGCTTCCTGCCGTGGAGCTACTCGCTCGTGTACTGGCTGCTCGAGCGCGTGCCACCCGTGCGCTGGCTCACCCGCTGGCAGCTGCGCCTGTTCGGCGCCCGCCCGCTCGCGCGCCGCATCGCCGAATACGACCCCGACGTGGTCGTCTCCACCTACCCCGCCGTCACCGTCGTGCTCGCGCGGCTGCGCCGCACCGGCGCGGTGAGCTGTCCCACCGTGGCGACGATCACCGACCTCACGGGCCTCTTCTTCTGGGCCCAGCCCGGGATCGACATGCACCTCGTGATGTACGGCGAGTCGATGCCCTCGGTCGAGCGCATCGCGGGGGAAGGCAGCGCGCGCCTGGTGCGCCCGCTGATCTCTGCCGAGTTCCTGGAGCCCCGCTGTCCGCTGCAGTCCCGGCGCGCGCTCGGGCTGCCCGAGGACGGTCGCATGGTGGTCGTCTCCGGCGGAGGCTGGGGGGTGGGCGACGTCGAGGGCGCCGTGCGCGAGCTCTGCCGCGTGCCCGGGGTCTCGAGTATCGTCTGCCTTGCCGGGCGCAACGAGCAGCTGCACGAGCGCCTCAGCGCCACCTTCGCGCGGGAGTCCCGCGTGCACGTGTACGGGTTCACCGACGCGATGCCCGAGCTGCTTGCGGCTGCCGATGCGCTCGTGCACTCCACCGGCGGGGTCACCTGCCTGGAGGCGAAGGCCACCGGCACCCCCGTCGTCTCCTACGGGCTGCCCGTGGGCCACGCCCGCCTCAATACCCGCGCGATGGCCGACCTCGATCTGCTGCGCCTCGCCAACGACACCGGCGAGCTGCGCGAGCACGTGCAGGCGAGCTTTGCCGTCGACGAGCCCGAGCGGCGCCAGGCGAGCCCCGCGCCCGCTCAGGCGGGGGAACACCCGCACGCCGTGGACGTCGTGCTGAAGGCCCCCCGGCGCGTGAGCCCGATCCCCCTCTGGCGGCTGCGGCTGGCCGCGTTCTGCGTGCAGCTCGTGGTGGTGCTGAGCGTCGGCATGTGGACGATGTCCACCGACGAGGTGAGCGCCGTGGCGGCCGCGGTCCTGCACGTGCACCCGCTCGCGCACGTGCCCACCGACCGTCCCGACGTGGGCCTGATCGTGCGCGTCCCCGCGGGCGAGGTCACGCGGGTGGCGAGCGAGCTGGCCGCGCAGGGCATCCACGCCTCGTTCGCGGACGGCGGCGCGCACGCGCCCGCGACGATCGCCGCGCTGCGCTCGCTCGGCGACGAGCTGCTGCCCGAATTGCCCCCCGGCCACAGCATCCTGCGCTGGATGGGCGCCCGCGGCGCGCTGCACGCGCAGGCCCGCGCGTTGGGCCTACGCCATCGCTACTACTTCCTGGAGCCCGCCGGCGGCCTGACCGTGGGCCAGCTGCTGTTCGCGCGCACCGCGGGAGCCACCCCCGTGAAGGGCGCGCTGCGCCTGTACGCCCGGGGAGCGCTCCCGCAGCGCCCCACGCGCGCCGGCGACGTGCTCGTGGTCGGCGTCGACGGGTCGGGCGCCTCCGTGCAGGGGGTTGAGCGCCTCGTCTCCTGGCTGCGCTCCGACGGGCTCTCCGCCGAGTCGCTCGCCGCGCTCACCCGCTCGCGCTGAACGCCGCCGGCGCGGCCGCTGCGTCCCGGGGCTCCCCCTGCGCGCCCGCCGGCTCGGCCTGCTCGTCCTCGGACTGCTCCTTCGTGTCTCCCGGCCTCGGTTCCATCAGCGCGAGCAGCAGTGGCGAGCGGGCCAGCACCACGGCGCCCCCCAGCAGAACCAACAGCGACACCGCCAGCGCAACCCCGCTCAGCGGCGTTTCGGTGAAGTGCTCGCCCAGCAGCACCGGCGCGAGCGCGACCGGCACCGCGGTCTGGATCACGAACACCACCGGGGCCACCTGGATCGCGGGGCGCGACTGCAACGCGCTCATCTCGCTGAGCGCGGCCGTCGCGGAGACCGCCGCCGTGGCGAGGCCCCACGCGACCGCCACCCATATGTACCCGTAGTGCAGGTTGTTGGAGGCGAGTACGGTAGCCACCCCGGTCCAACCGTACGCCAGGCCCGCGCCGACGATCGTGAGCATCGCCGGCGGCCGGCGGGAGAGGCGCAGCATGATGTACGGCAGCAGGCTCGCCAGACCCAGTGCGCTCAGCACAATCGCGAGGACCGTGTCGGAGGCCTGGGCGTAGGTGTGCGGGGGCGCGCACAGCGCCGCGCCGAGCACGCCCACCACGATCGCGACCACAGCCAGGTGCTCGCGGCGCCCCGCGCGCTCGCCCAGCATCCGCTCGCCGATCAGCAGCAGCACGAGCAGGCCCGCCGCCATCGCGGGCTGCACCACGACCAGCGGCGCCAGCGAGACCGCCAGCAACTGCAGCGGCCAGCCGAGCAGCGACAGGCCGGTGCCGAGCAGCCAGCGTGAGCGTTTGACCAGGTTGCGCGCCAGCCCCAAGCGCAGGTATTCGTGGCTTGGGGTCTGCTTGGCGTCCATCGCCTGCAGCGCGACCCCTAGGCTGTAGAGGGTCGAGGCCCCCACCGCCGCCATGATTCCCAGCACCAGTTCCATGCTTGCCACCGATGATCGCAGTCTTCTCCCGCCGCTGATGGGCGCACTCGCCTACACGGGCTATGCGCTGCCCGCGCTCGCCTTCTATCTGCGTGGGCTGCGTGGCCCTCTGGGGATCGAGGACCGCACGGCCACCGGCGGCGGCTACGCGCTTACCTTCGACGACGGCCCCCACGCGCAGGGGACTCCAGCGGCGCTCGAGATCCTCGCCGCGGCCGATGTGCGAGCGACGTTCTTCCTGGTCGGCGAGCAGGTCTTGCGCAACCCCGGATTGGCTGAGGAGATCGTCGCGGCCGGGCACGTTGTCGGATTGCACTGTCACCGCCACCGCAATCTGCTGCGTCTGACGCCGTGGCAGGTGCGCGAGGACATCGCGCGCGCCCAGGCGATCATCGAGGAAACCGCGGGCCGGGCTGTCGGGCTGTACCGACCACCGTACGGCGTGCTCAATGCCTCCGCACTCAGCATCGCACGGCGACACGGCTGGCGCACGCTGCTGTGGAGCCATTGGGGCAAGGACTGGCAGGCGCGAGCGACCCCCGATTCAATCGCCGCCCTGGTGGCCGGCGGCGCCGGCCAGGGTTCGGTGCTGCTGCTGCACGATGCTGACGACTACTCGGCGCCCGGCTCCTGGCGGCGCACCGCCGCTGCGCTCCCGCGGGTCCTGGATACGCTCGCCGAGCGCGGGCTCCAGCCGGTGGCGCCCTAACATTGCCCGATGGCCTCGGGCGTCCAGACAGAGACAGCCTCTGGGGAACTGGCGCTGCCGTACGTTCCGACAGCGCCTGCTCGGCAGGCATTGGACGGAGTGAGAGCCGCCTCCGCCGCGCGCACGCGCTGGTGGGTCGAGGCGCTCGTGGTGGTGTGGCTGTGCTGGGTGTACGACGCGATCAACAACCTCGCGCCGCTGCGCGTGCACGCCGCGCTCGCGCACGGCTGGGGCGTGCTGCGCCTGGAACGCTCGCTGGGGCTCGACCCCGAGCTCGCGCTCAACCGCTGGCTGGCGGGCCACCACACGCTTGGCCTGCTGCTCTCCGACTACTACGACAACGCCCACTTCGTCGTGACGCTCGGGCTGCTCGGGTGGCTGTGGTACCGGCGCGCCGACATCTACCGGCCGCTGCGCAACACGCTGGTCGCGATCAACGTGCTCGGCCTCGCCGTCTTCTGGCTGTACCCCACCGCGCCCCCGCGGCTGCTCGCCGGCAGCGGCTTCGACGACGTCGTCGCCTCCACCGGAGCGCTCGGCGGCTGGCACACCGGGCCGCTCGCCGCCGCCGCCAACCAATTCGCCGCGCTGCCCTCGCTGCACATGGCGTGGGCGGTGTGGTGCTCGCTGGTGATGTGGTCTCTGACGGAGCGCCTGTGGGTGCGCGTCGTGGCGGTCCTCTACCCGTGCGTGACCTGCGTGGCGGTGCTCGCCACCGGCAACCACTACCTGCTCGACGTGCTCGCGGGTGTCGCGACCGCGGCGCTGGCCGCGCTGCTTGTGCGCGCAGGTACCGCATGTCACAAACTTGTTACGAAGTCCCAAATCAGGTAGACTTCGCGGCGCTGCTACGGACGACCAGAGGAGGGCCGGGGCGAGAGTCCGCCGTGGGCGGACGCGCTGGCTCTTGCGTCTGTAGGGTCCCAGCCAACTATTCATGCCCAACCACGAGCCACAAGGGATGGCCCCTGCGCTGCACCCCGGCACGAGCCCGGCTGCTGACGCGCGCCCGCTCGCCGTTCGATCGCCGGCCGAGCTGCTGCGCTACCTGGACGTCGTGCTCGTGGTCCTCGCCGCTCCGGTGGGCCTCGTGCTTGGCGCGCCGGCGTTCGGCCTGCTGGTCGGGATCGGCGCGTGGCTGGTGCAGCGTGTGCTGGCCCACACCGACCGGCGCTGGATCGCCCGCACGCGTGAGCCGGGGTCTCGGCTCGGCCTCGACGTCGCCGAGTCGTTTGGCCGTATCTGGCTGCTCGCGGGGGCGATCGTGCTCGCGGGCGTCGCGGGCGGGCGCTCCGACGGGCTCGCGGCGGCGTTGACGATCTTCGCTGCTTACTCGGTGGCGTTCGCCACGCGTATGTTCAGCGGCCGAGAGGGCTTCGAACGATGAGCGCGGTCGCAGGGGCACCGCCGCTGGCCCCCGGTATGGGAACCTCGCCCACCTCTCAGCCCGAGCAGCAGGGGATGAGCCAGGGGAAAAAGGTCCTCTACGGGGTGCTCGGCGTCTGGCTCGGCGGGATCGTCCTGTTCGTGATCCTGTTCGGGGTCACGGCACACAAGGCGCCGGACGTCGCCAGTGGCGTCTTCTCGCCGACCGGCGAGTTCAAACTCGACACCTGGTTCCAGGTCGGGCCGATCGCTTTCAACAAGGCCGTCCTCTACCTACTGCTCACGGTTGGGATCACGCTTGGGGTGATGTTCTACGTCGCCCGGCGTCTGCAGCAGCGCCCCGGGCGTCTGCAGGTGGCGGTGGAGATGTTCTACGACTTCATGCGCCGCATCTCCCAGGAAAACCTGAATCCTGAGATGGAGGCGAGGTACTTCCCGCTGATCGCCACGATCTTCGTGTTCATCCTCGTCTCCAACCTGATCGGCTACATCCCACTGCCGGTCGATTCGGGCGAGAGCTTCAACGTATTCGGGGCGCACATCCCGTCGCTGCAGATCTACGCGGCCGACACCAACGTCGCCTTCCCGCTGATCCTCTCGCTGAGCGTGTTCATCCTGTTCACCTACGAGGGCGTCAAGCACCACGGGCCGATCGGCTATCTGAAAAGCCTGATGCCGGGTGGCGTCAATGGCCCCCTCGTCCTACTCATCTTCCCGATCGAGATCCTCTCCAACTTCCTGCGCCTGATCTCGCTGACGGTGCGACTGTGGGCGAATCTACTCGCGGGCCACATGCTGATCGCGTTCATGGGCGGGGAGCTCGGGGTGCTCGTCGGTCTGCAGCTCGTGTCGTGGTTCTTGCTGCCGGCCGGAATCGCGATCTTCCTGTTCGAGGCCGTGCTGATCGCCGGCCTGCAGGCCTTCATCTTTGCCATCCTGACCGCCATCTATCTCGGTGGCGCGGTCGCGAGCCACTAACACAAACCAAGGGAGCTATCGAGCAATGGAGTTTCTCCACTTTTTCAGTGCGCTTCACCCACTGATCCTGACCGTGGAACCGATCATCAAGCAGAGCCAGGACGCCGGTCGGGCGATCGCGCTTGGCGTCGGCGCCGGCGGCGGCGCGGCCGGCGCCGGGGCGGGCATCGGGGCGGTGTTCAACGCCTCGATCCAGGCCAAGACGCGTCAGCCCGAGCTGCGCGCCGAGGTCGAGCGCGACCAGTGGCTCGGCTTCGCGCTCACGGAGGCGTGCTTCTTCTACGGCCTCGTCGGCGGGTTCATCGCCTTCTTCCTGTAGGCCACGATGCACCTCACCGCCAACCTACCCATCGCCAGCGGATCGTTCCTGATCACCCCCAACGTGGGGCTGATGGTCTGGACGATCGTGGTGTTCGCCATCTCGCTGGCCATTCTGCGCAAGTGGGTTTTCCCTCTGATAGGCCAAGCCCTCGACGCGCGCGCCAAGAAGATCGAGGGCGACATCGACGCCGCCGAGGAGCTGCGCACCGAGGCCGACCAGATCCTCGCCGAATACCGCGAGCGGCTGAAGGAGGCCCGCACCCAGTCCGAAGAGATCGTCCAGCGCGCACGCCAAACCGCCGACTCGCACGAGGCCGAGGGCAAGGAGCGTGGGCAGGAGCTGATCGCCGAGGCCGCCAAGCGGGCCGAGCGCGAAATCGAGGTGGCCACCAAGCGGGCGCTCGACGACATCCGCCGCGAGGTCGCCGACCTCACGATCATGGCCACCGAGAAGGTCACCCGCAAGTCGCTCACCGACGCCGACCAGAAGCGGCTGGTGGAGGAGGCGCTCGGCGAGCTCGACTTCTCGGCGATCTCCGGGAGCCAAAATTAATGGAGGAGCTGGCCCAGGTGTATGCCCGCTCGTTGTTCGAGGTTGCCCGTGAACAGGGCAAGCTCGACGTGCTGCGCGAACAGCTTGGGCAGCTGGCGGACGCCCTGCGCGAGCACCGCGAGCTGGCGGTGTTCTTCTTCTCGCCCTACTTCGCCACGAAGGAGAAGCAGGCCGCGCTCACGAAGCTGCTGGACGGCGCCGACGAGGTGTTCCTGAACTTCCTCGACCTCTTGATCGAAAACCATCGGATGCCGGTGATCTTCCACATCCGCCGCCAGTACGAGCGGCTGTGGGACGAGGAGAACAAGATGCTGCCGGTGGAGATCACGAGCGCGATTGAGCTGGACGCCACCACCACCGAGAGCCTTGGCAAGACGATCGGCGAACGCGCCGGCCGCAAGGTGCAGCTCGCCGCCCGCGTCGACCCCGACATCCTCGGCGGCATCGTGATCAGGGTCGGCAACTCGATCCTCGATGCCTCGATCCGCAGTCGCTTGGAGCAGTTGCGCAGGCAGGTGGCGTCAGGAGTCGCGTGATGCAGATCAACGGAGACGAGATCACGAGCGTGCTTGAGCTGCGCCACACACATATCTGGTGTCTTCGGCATGTGAGGCTTGCCGGCCAAAGTCTCTGTCCTACCACGCCAGCCCGAGTTAGATGGAAGACCAACAAAGGATCGACTGAGACCAATGCAGATTAACCCTGATGAGATCACCAGTATTTTGAAGAGCCGCATCGCCGGGCTCGACGCCGGTGCGGCCGAGCTGACCGAGGTCGGCACCGTGCTGTCGGTCGCCGACGGCATCGCCCGCCTGCACGGCCTCGAGAACTGCATGTCGCTGGAGATGCTGGAGCTGCCCCACGGCGTCACCGGGCTCGCGCTGAACCTCGAGTCCGACAACGTCGGCGCGGTGCTGTTCGGCGAATGGGAGCGCATCTCCGAGGGCGACACCGTCAAGCGCACCGGCCGGCTGCTGGAGATCCCCGTCGGGGACGCGCTGCTCGGGCGGATCGTCGACCCGCTCGGCCGTCCGCTGGACGGTAAGGGCGACATCGCCACCACCGAGACGCGCCCGGCTGAGTTCAAGGCCCCCGGCGTCGTGCAGCGCCAGCCCGTCAAGGAACCGATGCAGATCGGCCTGAAGGCGATCGACGCGATGATCCCGATCGGCCGCGGCCAGCGCGAGCTGATCATCGGCGACCGCCAGACCGGCAAGACCGCGATCGCGATCGACGCGATCATCAATAACAAGGACACCGGCGTCGTGTCGGTGTACGTCGCGATCGGCCAGCGCATGTCCACCGTCGTCGCGCTCGCGCAGACGCTCGACGACCACGGCGCGCTGGAGAACACGATCATCGTCGCCGCTCCCGCCGACGAGGCGGCCCCGATCAAGTTCATGGCCCCCTACGCCGGGTGCGCGATGGGCGAGCACTTCCTGTACTCCGGCCGCCACGCGCTGTGCGTGTACGACGACCTGACCAAGCACGCCTACGCCTACCGGCAGATGTCGCTGCTGCTGCGCCGCCCGCCCGGCCGCGAGGCGTATCCCGGCGACGTGTTCTACCTGCACTCCCGCCTGCTGGAGCGCGCGGTCAAGCTCGCCGACGACGTCACCGACCCGCGCACCGGCGCGAAGCTCCCCGGCGGCGGCTCGCTCACCGCGCTGCCGATCATCGAGACGCAGGCCGGGGACGTGTCCGCGTACATCCCCACCAACGTGATCTCGATCACCGACGGGCAGATCTTCCTGGAACCGAAGCTCTTCAACTCCGGGGTGCGTCCCGCGATCAACGTCGGCATCTCCGTCTCGCGCGTCGGCGGCAATGCCCAGATCGGCCCGATGAAGAAGGTCGCGGGCCGCATCAAGCTCGAGCTCTCCCAGTACCGCGACCTCGAGGCGTTCGCCCAGTTCGGCTCGGACCTCGACGCCGACACCCAGCGCACGCTGGCCCGCGGCGAGCGCCTCGTCAAGGCGCTCAACCAGGGCGAGCGCGAGCCGCTCGCGGTGCAGGACCAGGTGGTGCAGCTGTACGCGGCGACCAATGGCTTCGTGGATCGCCTGCACGTCGAGCGTGTGCCGGAGTTCCTCACGGAGCTGACCGAACGGCTGCACGGCCAGCACGAGGACGTCCGTCAGAAGATTGCGGGCGGCGACTGGTCGCAGGAGACCCAGGACGCCGTCAACGCGCTGGTGGCCTCGTTCGCGGAGGACTTCGGCTACGACCTCGACGAGGAGGGCCAGCCGCTGGAGGACGAGCTCCCCACGGCGCCCGCCGGCGCCCCGTCGCCCGCCGCCGACACCGCGAAGGCTGCCTGAACATTGGATAAGCGAGAGCTCGTTGATGACAACAATTCCCCTGCAACACTCTGAATTCCTCACAAGGGCCGGCTTTGCCGGCCCGGCCCCGAAAACCCCACGGCCGAAAAGGGAGGGGGTACTGGGGGAGGGCCTGCCCTCCCCCAGGTAACGCTATGGCCTCCCAGCGCGACGTCAAGAACCGGATCGCCTCGGTCAAGAACATCCAGAAGATCACCCGTGCGATGGAGATGGTCGCCGCCGCGCGCCTGCGCCGCGCCGAGCAGCGGATCGCCGCGCTGCGCCCCTACGCCGAAGCGATCCGCCGCATGACCCGCCAGGCGGCGCGCGCCGCCGGCGAGGAGGCCTCCTCGCTGCCGCTGCTCGCCACGCACGAGCAGGAGCGCAACGTGGGTCTCTTGGTGGTCACCGGCGACCGCGGCCTCGCGGGGGGCTTCAACTCGCAGATCGTCCGTACGGGCCTGCGCGCGGGGACGGCCGTGCAGGAGGCGGGGCGCACGCCGGTGTGGTACGCCGCCGGGCGGCGCGGGGCCTCCTCGCTGACCTTCCGCGGGCGCGAGCTGTCCGGCGCCTACGTCGGCTTCACCGACCGCCCCGCCTACGCCGACGCGCACGCGATCGCCGAGGACTTGACGGCCGCCTACGCCGCCGGGGAGCTCGACCGCGTGGAGATCCTCTTCAACGCCTACGTCTCCCCGCTCACCCAGACGGTCACGCACGAGACGCTGCTGCCGCTCGCGGACGCGACGATCACGGGCGAGGGCTCCGACGGGGACGGGGAGGAGCGCGGCCAACGCGCGCTCGTCGAGTACGAGCCCGACCCCAAGGCGATCCTGCTGCAGCTGATACCCGACTACATCGAGGTCTCGATCTACCGCGCGCTGCTGGAGTCCGCCGCGGGCTTCTTCGGCGCGCAGATGACCGCGATGCGCAACGCCTCTGAGAACGCGGGCACCTTGATCGACGATTACACGCTGCAGATGAACCGCGCCCGCCAGGCCGAGATCACCCAGGAGATCATGGAGGTCGTGGCGGGGGCAGAGGGGCTCAGCTGATGTCAGCGATCTTGACTTGCACTTATGGAGTTGGGCGCGGCTGGGTTGAGCCGATGTCCGGTTTTGACTCCCCGTGCACCGCGCCCGGCCCGCGCGGCGATGCCCCGGCCTTCACGCCCACAGGCCTATGCCGCACTGCGAACGCCGACGGGCGAAGCCCATCCAAAAAGCTTTAAACCAAGGAGACTCCAGAGACCCATGACACCCACCACCGCAACCCAGCCCGCCGCCGCCGGCGCCGCCTCCACCACGCGCAACGTCGGCCGCATCGAGGAGATCCAGGGCGTCGTGATCGAGGCCGTGTTCCCCGAGCGGCTGCCCGAGATCAACCACGCGATCACCGTCGCCCGGCCTGCGGCCGCTGCCGCTGGGGAGGTCGAGGACATCGCTGCGGCCGGCGAGGACGTGCTGGTCTGCGAGGTCCAGCAGCACCTCGGCGACGACCGCGTGCGCGCCGTGGCGATGGACACCACCGACGGGCTGGCGCGCGGCGCGGAGGTGGTTGACACCGGCGGGCCGATCACCGTGCCCGTCGGCGAGGTCACGCTCGGGCGGATCTTCAACCTGCTCGGCGAGCCGATCGACCTCGGCGCCGACCTGCCCGCCGACGTGCAGCGCCGCGGGATCCACCAGGAGGCTCCGCGCGCGGACGACCTCACCCCGACGACGGAGATGTTCGAGACGGGCATCAAGGTCGTCGACCTGCTCGCCCCTTACGCGAAGGGCGGCAAGGTCGGGCTGTTCGGCGGCGCCGGCGTGGGCAAGACCGTCCTGATCCAGGAGCTGATCCACAACCTCGCCAAGGAGCACGGCGGGCTGTCGGCGTTCTGCGGCGTCGGCGAGCGCTCGCGCGAGGGCAACGACCTGTGGCTGGAGATGAAGGAGTCCGGCGTGCTCGACAAGACGATGCTCGTCTTCGGGCAGATGAACGAGCCTCCGGGTGCGCGTATGCGCGTCGCGCTCTCGGGTCTGACGATGGCGGAGTACTTCCGCGACCAGGGTCAGGACGTGCTGCTGTTCATCGACAACATCTTCCGCTTCGTGCAGGCCGGCTCCGAGGTCTCCGCGCTGCTCGGGCGGATGCCCTCCCAGGTCGGCTACCAGCCGACGCTGGAGACCGAGATGGGCCAGCTGCAGGAGCGCATCACCTCGACGCGGACCGGCTCGGTCACCTCCGTGCAGGCGATCTACGTGCCCGCCGACGACCTCACCGACCCCGCGCCGGCCTCGGTGTTCGCGCACCTCAACGCCACGACGGTGCTCTCGCGGGCGATCTCCGAGAAAGGCATCTACCCGGCGGTCGATCCGCTCGACTCCACCTCGACAATCCTCAAGCCCGACGTGCTCGGCGAGGACCATTTCCGCGTGGCCAACCGCGTCAAGGAGATCCTGCAGCGCTACAAGGAGCTGCAGGACATCATCGCGATCCTCGGCATCGACGAGCTCTCCGACGAGGACAAGGTCACCGTCAACCGCGCGCGGCGCATCGAGCGCTTCCTCTCGCAGCCGTTCTTCGTCGCCGAGCAGTTCACCGGCACCCCTGGCGCCTACGTAAAAATCGATGAGACCATCAGGGGCTTCGACGAGATCATCGAGGGTCGCCACGACGAGGTGCCAGAGAGCGCCTTCTTCTTGAAGGGGACGATCGACGAAGTCGTCGAGGCGGCCAAGAAGTAATGGCGCGCACGAAGTTCTCCGCCGAAGTGCTCACCCCCGAGGGGCCCGTCTTCTCCGGGGAGGTCGAGATGCTCTCGACATTCACCGGGTCGGGCTCGATCGGGATCCTCGCCAACCACGAGCCGGTGCTCGCGACACTCAGGCCCACCGAGCTGCGCCTTTACCTCAGCGACTCGGAGATCCTGCGCTTCGAGCAGGCCGCCGGCTACCTGCAGTTCGAGCGCAACCGCGCGCTCGTGCTGGTCGAGGAGGCCACCGCGCTCGATGGCGGCTGAGCGCGAGCCCGTCGGGGTCATCGGCACTGGCTACGTCGGCCTCGTCTCCGCCGCCGGCTTCGCGGAGCTCGGCTCCGAGGTGTGGTGCGTGGACATCGACGTCGCCAAGATCGAGCGCCTGCGCCGCGGGGAGTCGCCGATCTACGAGCCGGGCCTCGAGGAGCTGCTGGCCCGGCACGCCGGCCGCCTGCACTTCTCGACCGACCTCGCCGACGCGCTGGAGCGCGCGCGGCTGCTGTTCGTCGCGGTCGGCACGCCGCCCACCTACTCCGGTGACGCCGATCTCTCGGCGGTGCACGCGGTCGTCGACGCGATCCCGCCCTCCAAGGACCACGCGCTGGTGATGAAGTCCACGGTGCCCTGCGGCACCGGCGCCTCGATCCGGCGGATCTTCGCCGAGCAGGGCAAGGCGGGCCTCAGCTACGTCTCCTGCCCCGAGTTCCTGAAGGAGGGCTCCGCCGTTCAGGACTTCCTGCACCCCGACCGTGTGGTGGTCGGCGACGACGGCGACTGGGCCGGGGATGCCGTGGTTGAGCTGTACGCGCCCCTCGGGGCTGCCCTCGTGCGCACCGACGTCGCCTCCGCGGAGATGGTGAAGCTCGCCTCCAACGCGTTCCTGGCGACGAAGATCTCGTTCATCAACGAGATCGCCAACGTCTGCGAGGAGACCGGCGCCGACGTCCTCGAGGTCGCGCGCGGCATGGGCCTCGACGGGCGCATCGGGCCGAAGTTCCTGCAGGCCGGGATCGGCTTCGGCGGCTCCTGCTTTCCCAAGGACGTCGACGCGCTCAAGCAGCTCGCGGGCAACTCCGGCTACCACTTCCAGCTGCTCACCGCCGTGATCGAGGTCAACGAGCTGCAGAAGCGCCGCGTGATCGGCAAGCTCCACAAGCACCTCGGCTCGCTCGTCGGCCGGCGGGTGGCGCTGCTGGGGCTCGCGTTCAAGCCCAACACCGACGACATGCGCGAGGCCTCCTCGCTGGTGCTCGCCGCGCGACTGAACGCCGACGGGGCCACCGTCTGCGCGTACGACCCCGTCGCCGAGGAGCAGGCCCGCGGGCTGATCGGGGGCCTGCAGCTCGCCGACTGTGCGCTCGACGCCGTGCGCGACGCCGACGCCGTGGTGCTCGTCACCGAGTGGCCGCAGTGCACCGGCCTCGACTGGTCGCAGGTCGCAGAGGCGATGCGCGGCACCGTCGTGATCGACGGGCGCAACGCGCTCGACGGCGACGCCGTGCGCGCCGCTGGGCTCGTGTACGAAGGAATCGGAAGAAGAGGGCCGCAGGCCCGGTCAAGTGAGCCTGGAGGGTGAGCATTCCTGCCCAAGACGCCGGCCGGATGCCGGCACGAGGACTTCAACTATGCAGGCAGTGATCCTCGTCGGCGGCGAGGGCACCCGCCTACGCCCGCTGACCTCCACCGTGCCCAAGCCGCTCGTCCCGCTGGTGGACCGGCCGTTCATCGTGTTCATGCTCGAATGGCTGCGTGGGCACGGGATCGAGGACGTGATCATGTCCTGCGGCTTCCTCGCCACCTCCGTGCGCAACGTGCTCGGCAACGGCACGGGGCTCGGGATCCGCCTGCGCTTCGTGGAGGAGCCCGACCCGCGCGGCACCGCCGGGGCGCTGAAGTTCGCGGAGTCGATGCTCGACGAGCGCTTCCTGCTGCTCAACGGCGACGTGCTCACCGACATCGACCTGACCGCGCAACTCGCCCAACACGAGCAGACCGGCGCGCGGGCGACGCTCGCGCTGGTGGGAGTCGAGGACCCCTCCGCCTACGGGCTCGTGCACCTCGCCGAGGACCGCTCGGTGCTTGACTTCGTCGAGAAGCCCGGGTCCGATCGCATCGACACCAATCTGATCTCCGCAGGGGCGTACGTGCTGGAGCGCGACGTGCTCGAGCTCGTGCCCGCCGGGCGCAACGTCTCGATCGAGCGCGAGGTGTGGCCACTGCTGATCGGCGCCGGCCTCTACGGGTTCCCCTCGGAAAGCTACTGGCTGGACATCGGGACCCCCGAGCGCTACCTGCAGGGCACCTTCGACATCATCGAGGGCAAGGTCCGCACCGCGGTGGGCGCCCTCCTCGGCGAGGACTACCTGTCGATCGCCCCCGACGCGCGGGTGCAGGGGCGCGCGGTTCCCCCCGCGGTGCTGGGGCGCGGGGCGCACGTGGGCGCGGGGGCGCAGGTGGGCAGCCTCGTGGTGCTCGGCGAGGGGGTCGCGATCGGCGCGGGCACCACCGTGGAGCGCTCGGTGATCATGAACGGCGCGGAGATCGGCCCGGGGTGCACGCTGCGCGACTGCGTCGTCGCGGCGGGCTGCCGCGTGGGGGAGGGCACCCACATCAGCGGCTCCGCGGTGCTCGGCGAGGGGGTCACGGTGGGGGCGCACAACATCGTGACCCGTGGTGCGCGTATCTTCCCGGGCGTGACCCTCCCCGACGGAGCGCTGAGGTTCTCGTGACCGAGAACGTGATGACCACCCTCTCCCGCGAGGCGATCGCCGCCGTGGACAGCTCCGGGCAGCTGGGCGACGTGCTGGCGCTGCCGGAGCACCTGCGCGATGCGCTGTGGCGGGTGGAGTCCGCGATCATGAACGAGTGGGACACGCCCGGCGGGCTCGTGGTGGCCGGCATGGGCGGCTCGGCGATCGGTGGCGCGCTGGCGTGCGCCGCGCTCGGCGACCACGCCTCGCGGCCGATCTTCGTGACGCGCGCCTACGGGCTGCCCCCCTGGACGACCCCCGAGACCACGGTGCTGTGCGCCAGCTACTCCGGCAATACCGAGGAGACGCTCGCCTGCTACGAGTCCGCAGGCGCCCTGGGCGCCCAGCGTGTGGTGGTCACTACCGGCGGGCGCCTCGCGGAGCTGGCGCGCGCCGACAAGGTGCCCGTGATCCCCCTCCCCGGGGGCTTTCAGCCGCGCGCCGCCGTCGCCTACATGACCGTCGCCGCGCTCGAGGTCGCCGCCCTCTGCGGGGCCGGCCCGCGGCTGACCTCGGAGATCGACGTGGCGGGCGCCCACGCCGAGCAGCTCGTCGCCGAGTGGGGCCCCGACGCGCCGGAGGACTCGCTCGCCAAGGAGCTCGCCCGCGGCCTGCTCGGCTGCGCGCCGGTGGTGGCCGGCGCCGGCCTGACCGTCCCGGTCGCCTACCGCTGGAAGACCCAGATCAACGAGAACGCGAAGCTCCCCTGCTTCGCGCACGAGCTCCCCGAGCTCGACCACAACGAGCTCGTCGGCTGGGAGGGCGCGCGAGATTTGGACCCACCCGCCCGCTTCGCGGCGGTGTTCCTCGACGACTCCGACGCCCACCCACGCGTGAAGGAGCGCATGGAGCTCACCGAGAAGCTGATCGCCGACAACGCCGTCGCCTGCTTCCACGTGGAGACTCGCGGCCAGACCACGATCGAGCGGGTGTTCTCGCTGGTGCTGCTCGGGGACCTCGTGTCCGTCTACCTCGCCGCCCTGCGCGGCGTGGACCCGGGGCCGGTCAAGCTGCTCGAGCAGCTCAAGGCCGAACTCGCCGCGCGGTAGACTTGCCGTCGATGGCTCCCGCCGCCACAGCCACCACGGAGGACTTCAAGGTCGCCGACCTCTCCCTCGCGGAGCTCGGGCGCAAGGAAATCACGCTCGCCGAGCACGAGATGCCCGGGCTGATGGCGACTCGCCGCGAGTACGCCGAGGCCCAGCCGCTGCGGGGCGCGCGCATCACCGGCTCGCTGCACATGACGATCCAGACGGCGGTGCTGATCGAGACGCTGACTGCGCTGGGTGCCGAGGTGCGGTGGTGCAGCTGCAACATCTTCTCCACCCAGGACCACGCCGCCGCCGCGGTCGCCGTCGGACCCGACGGCACTCCCGAGGAGCCGCGGGGCGTGCCGGTGTTCGCGTGGAAGGGGGAGACGCTCGAGGAGTACTGGTGGTGCACCGAGCAGGCGCTGCGCTGGCCGGGTGAGGATGGTACGCCGGGGGGATCGGATCCCACCCACCCCGGGCCGAACATGATCCTCGACGACGGCGGCGACGCCACGCTGCTGATTCACAAGGGCACCGAGTACGAGGCCGCCGGCGCCGTGCCCGGGGTGGGTGGGCCCGGATCATCGGACTCGGAGGAGCTCCAGGTGATCCTCTCGCTGCTGCAGCGCTCGCTCGGCGAGGACCCCCGGCGCTGGACGCGGATCGGTGAGGGCATCAAAGGCGTCACCGAGGAGACCACCACGGGCGTGCACCGGCTGTACGAGATGACCGAGGCCGGCACCCTGCTGTTCCCCGCGATCAACGTCAACGACTCCGTGACGAAGTCGAAGTTCGACAACCTCTACGGCTGCCGCCACTCGCTCGTGGACGGCATCAACCGCGCCACCGACGTGATGATCGCCGGCAAGCTCGCGGTGATCTGCGGCTTCGGCGACGTCGGCAAGGGCTGCGCGGAATCGCTGCGCGGCCAGGGCGCGCGCGTGGTCGTCACCGAGATCGACCCGATCTGCGCGCTGCAGGCCGCGATGCAGGGCTACACCATCAAGACCCTGGAGGAAGTGGTGCAGGAGGGCGACATCTTCGTCACGTGCACCGGGAACCGCGACATCATCCGCGCCGAGCACATGGCGCGCATGAAGCACCAGGCGATCGTCGGCAACATCGGGCACTTCGACAACGAGATCGACATCGCCGGCCTGGCGAAGGTGCCGGGCGTCGAGCGGGTCAACATCAAGCCGCAGGTCGACGAGTGGGTCTTCCCGGCCACCGCCGAGCGCCCGGCCCACGCGATCATCCTGCTCTCCGAGGGGCGCCTCTTGAACCTCGGCAACGCCACCGGCCACCCGAGCTTCGTGATGAGCAACTCCTTCACCAACCAGACGATCGCCCAGATCGAGCTGTTCACCAAGAACGAGCAGTACGAGCGGCGCGTGTACGTGCTGCCCAAGCACCTCGACGAGAAGGTCGCGCGCCTGCACCTCGACGCGCTCGATGTCCGGCTCACGAAGCTCAGCGACGCCCAGGCCGCCTACATCGGTGTGCCCGTCGAGGGGCCTTACAAGCCGGACCACTACCGCTACTAGCCCCGGTCTTGTTCCAGTATCGGGAGGGTCGATGACCAAGCGAGGCAAGGACGCAGGGAGCGTGGCGTGCTGTGCACGCGAGCGACCGAGGACGCAGCATCGCGCTGGCCGAAACGGGGATGCGAGCCGAAGGCGAGTGTCTCCCGGCTTCGGTCAGGGGCCATCCCGACGATGAGGGCGATGGTCCTCGCGGCGGGCCTCGGGACCCGCCTGCGCCCACTGACTTACGAGATCACCAAGCCGATGGTGCCCGTGCTCGACAGGCCCGTGATGGCGCACATCCTCGACCTGTTGGAGCGCCACGGCTTCGAGCATGTGATCGCCAACCTGCACTACTTCCCCGACTCGATCCGCGCCTACTTCGGCGAGCAGGGTCCGCTCTCCTACCGCTACGAGGAGGAGCTGCTCGGGACCGCCGGCGGGGTGCGCGCGTGCGCGGAGTTCTTCGGCTCCGAGCCCTTCCTGGTGATCTCCGGGGACGCCCTCACCGACATCGACCTGACGGCGCTCGCCGCGCGCCACCGCGAGGCGGGCGGGATCGCGACGCTGGCCGTCAAGCAGGTGCCCGACACGCGTGAGTACGGCGTCGTGCTGCACGACCGCGCGGGGCGCATCACCGGCTTTCAGGAGAAGCCTCCGCCTGAGGAGGCGCTCTCGGACCTCGGCAACTGCGGAATCTACGTGTTCGACCCGGCGATCTTCGACTACTTCCCCGCGCGCCCCTTCGCCGACTGGGCGCAGGACGTGTTCCCCGCGCTCTTGGAGCACGACGTGCCGTTCCACATCCACGAGATCCGCGAGTACTGGAACGACGTCGGCTCGCTCGCCGAGCTGCGCCAGGGCACCTTCGACGCGCTGCGCGGTGAGCTACGCCTGCAGGTGGACGGCGTCGAGGTAGCGCCCGGGGTGACCCTCGCGGGCGGGGGCGGCTCGTCGCTCCCGGAGGACGCCGAGGTTGAAGGGTCCGTGTGGATCGGGCGCGACGTGCGGATTGGAACGGGCGTGCGTCTCACCGGCCCGCTCGTGCTCGGCGACGGAGCCCACGTCGGCGACGGGGCGCAACTGCGCGAGAGCATCCTCTTCCCGGGCACCGCCGTAGCGCCCGGGGCGATCCTGATCGGGGCGATCGCCGGGCACGCTGGGATCATCGGGAGCATGTGTCCGCGGGGCGGATGAAAGAGAGCCCGCCGAAGCGGGCTCTCAAAGTGCTGCCGTTCTGAACCGTCAGCACCGGGTGCTAGGTCCAGCTCAGTGGGCACGCCTATCGCAGGTATCCATCACTGTACAACATGCCCCCGCCGGGATTCGAACCCGGGACCTCGGCCCTGCGAAAGGCGTGCTCTATCCACTGAGCTACGGGGGCAGCCGCTCCTCTTTCGAGAAGCTCGCCGACCATACCGGCCGCTTGTGATGTTTCAGTTGCGTCGTACATCTGCGGAAAGTCGATGGACAACCGCCGCCAAGGGGCGTAGCATCCCTGAGAAGAACAGTCTCCCCGACCGATAGGAGGCACAGATGCAGATCGAGATCAAGGGCCGCAACGTTCCGGTTCCCGACGATTTGCGCAGGCACGCAGAGCGCCGCCTGGCGAAGGTCTCGCGGCAGGTGTCTGAGCTGGCGCGCTTGGAGATCGAGCTCCTGCGGGAGCCCAATCCGCGGGTCGCCGACCACCAGGTGGCCGAGGCCACGCTCTACCTGAAGGGCGCCACGCTGCGCGCCCGCGACGCCTCGCCGCAGATGCTGCACTCGCTGAACCTCGTGGTCGACGAGCTGGCCCGGCAGGTCAAGCGCTACCGCGTGGCGCGCCGGCGCAGGCGCAAGACGCGGGCGGCGCTCGCCGCGAAGCTTGCCGAGCGGGCCGTGGCCGCTCGCGAGCGCAGCCCGGCCGCTGACCCCGGTGTCCCAGCTGTTCCGTAGGTGACGTAGGGGCGGTCCGTCCCCACCGGATCACCCCCACCGGGCATGCCCCCAGGCGCTACCCTGGGGACGTGTCCCTCCTGGATCGGGCCCTCAACGTCGGCGAGGCGAAGAAGTTCAAGCAGTACGAGAAGCGCGTCGCGCTGATCGGCGCGTTCGAGCCCGAGCTCGAACACGACACCGACGCGGAGCTGCGCGAGCGGATGGGCACTCTGCGCGAGCGCGCCGCGGACGGCGAGTCGCTCGACGATCTGCTCCCGGAGTGCTTCGCGGTGGTGCGCGAGACCGGCAAGCGGACGATGGGGATGCGCCACTTCGACGTGCAGCTGATCGGCGCGATGGCGCTGCACGAGGGCTGCATCGCGGAGATGAAGACCGGCGAGGGCAAGACGCTCACGGCCACCCTTGCGGTCGCGCTCAACGCGCTGGCGGTGAGGGAGGGTTCCTCGGAGCGGAGCCTCGCCCGCCCAGACGGCGTCGACGGGGCCGGCATGGATGGGGATAGGAGCCCCGGCCCCGACGGGGCCGGCATGGATGGGGATAGGAGCCCCGCCCACCCGAACGGTGCCGTGGGGAGCCCGCCTGCGAACCGCAAGGGCGTGCACGTCGTCACCGTCAACGACTACCTCGCGCGCCGCGACGCCGAATGGATGAGCCCGATCTACAACGCCCTCGGGATCACGGTGGGGGTGCTGCAGAACATGCAGCCCTACGAGGAGAAGCACCGCGCGTACGCCTGCGACGTGGTGTACGGCACCAACTCGGAGCTCGGCTTCGACTACCTGCGCGACAACATGGCCAAGGACCTCTCAGAAAAGGTCCAGCGTGGGCACCCCTTCGCGATCGTGGACGAGGTCGACAACATCCTGATCGACGAGGCGCGCACGCCGCTGATCATCTCCGGCGCCCCCGAACAGGCGGCGGACCTGTACGTGCAGTTCGCGCGCCTCGCGCCCCGGTTGACCCCGGGCAAGACCCCCGAAGGGATGGACCCGCGCTCCAAGAAGGAGTTCCTCGCCGACTTCGACTACGAGTTCGACGAGAAGCACAAGACGGTGTCGGTCACCGAGCAGGGGGTCGCCAAGGCTGAGCGCTTCCTCGGCATCGACCACCTCTACCGCGCCGAGAACGGCCACCTCGTCAACCACCTCAACCAGTCGCTGCGCGCGGAGTCGCTGTACAAGCGCGACGTCGACTACGCGGTGATCGACAACGAGGTGAAGATCATCGACGAGTTCACCGGGCGCATCCTCGATGGGCGGCGCTGGTCGGAGGGCCTGCACCAGGCGATTGAGGCGAAGGAGGGGGTGCGCATCCAGGAGGAGAACCAGACGCTCGCGACGATCACCTACCAGAACTTCTTCCGCCTCTACGACAAGCTCTCGGGGATGACCGGCACCGCGCTGACGGAGGCCACCGAGTTCATGAAGATCTACGAGCTGCCCGTCGTGCAGATCCCCACGAACGTGCCGATGGTGCGCGCCGACCGCAACGATCAGGTGTACAAGACCAAGGACGGCAAGTGGAGCGCGGTCGTCAGAGAGATCGCGGCGCGCCACGAGAACGGCCAGCCGGTGCTGGTCGGCACGATCTCCGTGGAGGTCTCCGAGCTGTTGGGCGCGCGCCTGAAGCAGCGCGGGATCCCGCACACGGTGCTGAACGCCAAGCCCGAGCACGCCGCGCGCGAGGCGGAGACCGTCGCGGAGGCCGGCCAGCCGGGCGCGGTCACGATCGCGACCAACATGGCGGGCCGCGGCGTGGACATCAAGCTGGGCGGCAACCCCGAGCACCTCGTGCGGCTGGAGCTCGCCAAGCAGGGCTGCAAGCCGGAGGAGGAGGACTACGAGCAGCGCTTCACCGAGCTGCTGCCCGAGGTCGAGGCGAGAGTGGCGGCCAACCGCGAGCGCGTGACGGCGGCCGGCGGCCTCTACATCTGCGGCACCGAGCGCCACGAGTCGCGGCGCATCGACAACCAGCTGCGCGGGCGCTCCGGCCGCCAGGGCGACCAGGGCGAGAGCCGCTTCTTCCTCTCCGCCGAGGACGACCTCGTGCGGCTGTTCGCGGGCGACCGCATCTACCGCATCCTCGACAAACTGGGCGGGGTCGACGAGGAGGGCAACGAGGAGCCGATCGAGGCGGGGATGCTCTCCAAGCAGATCGAAAAAGCCCAGCGCAAGGTCGAGGAGCAGAACTTCCTGATCCGCAAACGCGTGCTCGAGTACGACGACGTGATGAACGAGCAGCGGCGCGTGATCTACGCCTACCGCGACCAGGTGCTGGAAGGCGAGGCGATGGGCGAGCAGGCGCGCGAGGAGATCGGGCGCGTGATCGAGCGCACGATCGACCAGTACACCCAGGGCGACTACCTGGAAGACTGGGATCTCGGCGGGCTCTTCACCGCTCTCTCGCAGCTCTTCCCGCTGGACCTCGGGCCGGAAGACCTCAACCCCGAGGCCGTCGACCGCAGCCTCCTCGGCGATCGGGTGCTGCAGATGGCGATGGAGCGCTACGACGCGCGCGAGCAGGAGCTCGGCGAGGAGCTGATGGGCCAGCTCGAGCGCTACCTGCTGCTGCAGGTCATCGACGAACGGTGGCGCGAGCACCTGTACGACATGGACTACCTGCGCGAAGGTATCGGCCTGCGCGGCGTCGCCCAGGTCGATCCCCTCGTGGCCTACAAGAACGAGGCGTACACCCTCTTCGGCGACCTCATCAACAGCATTTGGGCCGACTACGCGCGCATGATCTTCAACGTGCAGATCGTCGCCGAGGGCTCCAACGGCGGCGGTGGAGCTCCGGTGCCTGCCTTCGCCGCGGCCGGCAACCCCACGCGCCCTGCGCGCGTCTCCTACTCGGGTGGCGGCGCCGCGATGGGCGCGGGCGCAATCGCAGCCGCCGCCGCGGCAGCCGGGGCGGGTGGGATCGGATCGGCGCAGGCCTACGCCACCAACGGTGGGGGCGAACAGGAGCTGGAGATGGCACCCGTCGAGCAGCGCGTGGTGGACACAGAGCACCAGGTGGGCCGCAACGACCCCTGCTGGTGCGGCAGTGGCAAGAAGTTCAAGAAGTGTCACGGCGCGTAGGGCGGCCCTGGACACGGCGCATAGCTGCGTCCTCGGTCGCTCGCGTGCTCAGAGCCGGGGGTGCTGATAGCGTGGGTGCATGGCCACCACCGCCTCCACCGAGTCCACGCCGCAGAGACTTGCGGCGATTCGCGACCAGCTGAAGCTGCTCGCGGACTATCTTTGACCCGGCTGCGCTGAGCGAGCGCGTGACGGCGCTCGAGACCGAGATGCAGGCGCCCGGGTTCTGGGATGACTCCGAGCACGCGGGGCAGGTGTCGGCCGAGCACGCCCGGGTGTCCCGGCGCCTGGAGGCCTTTCGTGCGCTCGAGCGCGACGTGGAGGACCTCGACGGGCTGGTCGAGATGGCCGCCGAGGAGGAGTCCCTGGAGAAGGAGGTGCAGGAGCACGTCGCCTCGGTCGAGGCGCGCCTTGCGGAGCTCGAGGAGCAGCGGCTCTTCTCCGGACCCTACGACTCCGGCGACGCGCTCGTGAGCGTCAACGCAGGCGCGGGCGGCACCGACGCGCAGGACTGGGCGGAGATGGTGCTGCGTATGGAGATGCGCTGGGCGGAGTCGCGCGGCTTTGGAGTCGAGCTGCTGGAGGCGAGCGCGGGGGAGGAAGCGGGCGTCAAGTCCGCCACCTTCCGCGCCGCCGGCGAGAACGCCTACGGCCTGTTCGGCGCCGAGCGCGGGGTGCACCGACTGGTGCGCCTCTCCCCGTTTGACTCCGCCCACCGCCGCCACACAAGCTTCGCCGGGGTGGAGGTCGCGCCGATCGTCGAGGAGGCCGGCGAGATCGAGATCGCCGACGACGATCTGCAGGTGGACACCTACCGCGCATCCGGCGCGGGCGGCCAGCACGTCAACAAGACCGACTCCGCGGTGCGCATCACGCACCGCCCGACGGGGATCGTCGTGCAGTGCCAGAACGAGCGCTCCCAGTCCTCCAACCGCGCCACCGCGATGGCGATGCTGCGCGCCAAGCTGCTCGAACGCCAAGAGCGCGAACGCCGCGAAGAGGTTGCCCGCGAGAAGGGCGAGGCTCAGGACGTCAACTTCGGCTCGCAGATTCGCTCCTACGTGCAGCACCCCTACTCGCTCGTCAAGGACCACCGCACCGGCCACGAGATGGGCGACGTGCAGCGCGTGCTCGACGGCGACCTCGACGGGTTCGTCAGGGCTTACCTGTTGCGTGCGGCGGCAGGCTGAGCGCAGGCTGCACGCCGGCGGACGGGCGTGCGACGGCGCTTGGGGACTCGCTGGCCAGCGGCGGGCTGGCCACGGCGCTCGGGGACGCCTCCGGCTCGCCGGCATCGCGATGCTCGAACACGCCGAGGTCGCGGCAAGCACCCCTGGCGACCATGACCGTGGTCCCGGCCAATGCGACGATCACCGCCGCCCAAAGTGGGGCGCCCAGCAGCAGGGCTGCGCTCGCGGCGACGGCCGTCATCCCGATCGTGGCCCAGTCACACCAGTCGAGGAGGGCGGCGGTTTCACTACTGTCACTCATGGCACCAGTCTAGTAATGAAGACAATGAGCGTCAAGGGACCGATGATCATGCCCGCGGTGAAGCCTCTGCCGACTCCTATGTTGATCGCATTGGCCCGCATTGCCGGCTTGACAGGGACGAGCAGCGATACCGCTGCCGGCAGCCCCGAGCCGACGGCCATGCAGCCTCCCAGGAGGGTCGCCGATGCAAGCAGCCCGTTCACGAGCGAGGTCGCGAACGATGGATTCGTTTGACAGAAGACGTGGATTACGGCTGCCATGTGCACAGCAAACCGCGCGCTTGGGATGGAACGCTCGCGCGGGGGCATATGCTCACGCGACGATGTCGCCCGCGCTGCCGCAGACCGAGCTCACCGCGCTCGTGCGCCGGGCGCTGGAGGAGGATGTCGGCCCGGGCGATGTGACGACCGATGCCACGGTGGCCGCGGATGCGCGCGCGCGGGCGCTCATCACGCAGAAGGCCCCCGGGGCGATCTACGGGCTTGATGCGGCCGAGGCGGCGTTTGCGCTTGCCGATCCCGGACGATCGGTCGACCTCGGGGCGCGCTGTGAGCGGCTCGTGGAGGAGGGGGTGTGGCGCGAGGACGGTGGGCCGGTGCTCGCGGTGGAGGGCTCCGCGCGCGCCCTGCTCACCGCGGAGCGCACCGCGCTCAACTTCCTCGGGCACCTCTCCGGCGTGGCCACGATGGCCGCGCGCGCCGCGCGCGCGGTGCAGGGGACCGGCGCGCGGGTGCTCGACACGCGCAAGACCACCCCGGGGCTGCGAGCGCTGGAGAAGGCCGCGGTAGCGGCGGGCGGGGCGCACAACCACCGCGCGGGGCTGTACGACGCGGTCCTGATCAAGGAGAACCACATCGCCGCCGCCGGTGGGATCGTGGCGGCGGTCGCCCGCGTGCGCGCAGCGGCCCCCGACCTGGCGGACACGCTCGAGGTCGAGGTGCGCAACCCCGAAGAGATCGAGCAGGCGCTCGCTGCCGGTGCCCCGCGCCTGTTGCTCGACAACATGGACGTAACGCAGTTGCGCGCCGCGGTCGCACAGGTCGCCGGCCGCGCGCGGCTGGAGGCCAGCGGGGGAGTCACCCTCCAGACGCTCCGGAGGCGCGCAGAGACCGGGGTAGAATGGATCTCGATGGGCGCCCTCACCCATTCGGCGCCGGCGCTCGACCTGTCGATGATCCTGGAGGCGCTGCCATGAACCTGCCCATGGCCAACTCCCCGTCCCTCGTCTCCCCGCGTGGAAGCGCATCCTCGCTGCCGACCGCAGGGGCGGCGACCGCGTCCCGCTCGCTGCCGATGGTCCCCTCGCCGACCGCCGCCCCGGCGCTCGCCTCGGAGGAGATCGCGGACCTGCAGAACCAGGTGCGCGCACTCGCGGCCGAACGCGGCGCGGTGATCCTCGCCCACAACTACCAGGTGCCCGAGGTGCAGGACGTCGCCGACTACGTCGGGGACTCGCTCGGGCTCTCGCGCAAGGCCGCCGCGGCCGAAGGCGAGACAATCGTCTTCTGCGGCGTGCACTTCATGGCCGAGACCGCCTCGATCCTGTGCCCTGAGAAGACCGTGCTGATCCCCGACCTCGACGCCGGCTGCTCGCTGGCGGCCTCGATCGACGCCGAGCAACTGGCGGGCTGGCGCGCGCAGTACCCGCGGGGCGTGGTGGTGATGTACGTGAACACCACCGCCGAGGTGAAGGCGCTGACCGACTACTGCTGCACCTCCTCCAACGCCGTCGAGGTCGTGCGCCACATCTACGAGACTCACGGCCCCGACACCGAGATCCTGTTCGGCCCCGACATGTGGCTCGGCGCTTACGTCGAGAAGCAGCTCGGCCGGCGGATGCACGTGTGGGACGGCGAGTGCCACGTGCACGCGGGCATCCGCCCCGCCGACATCGAGGCCACGCGCGCCGCGCATCCCGGTGCGGACTTCCTGATCCACCCCGAGTGCGGGTGCTCCACGAGCGTGATGGAGTACGTGGCCGCGGGCGACGTCTCCGCCGAGGGCGTGCACATGCTCGCCACCGGCGGGATGCTCGCCTACGCGCGCGAGGCCGAGCGCGACGCCGAAGCGCAGGGCGGGCGGGGTCGAATCCGCCGCGAGGCGGTCGTCGCGACCGAGACGGGGATGCTCTACCCGCTGCGGATGGCGGCGCCCGACATCGACTTCATCCCCGCCAACGCCGAGGCGAGTTGCCGGTACATGAAGATGATCACGCTCCCCAAGCTGCGCGACTCGCTCAGGGACATGAAGTTCGAGGTGCGGGTGTCCGAGGACGTCGCCGTCCGCGCGCGTGTCCCCATCGACCGAATGGTGGCGTTGGGTTGATTAAAAATCGGGCCTATATATAGGGTCGAAAAATTTGCTCCCCGCCCGTCTATATGGGGTCCGAAGAGAATGCTTCCTCGCGGGTCTATATATAGGGTCGAAAATATAGGGTCGAAAAGAATCCCCGCTCTGTCTATATGGGGTCCGAAAAGACGTTCCCCCGTGAGCCTGTATAGGGGTCTAAAAGAATGTTCCCCCGCCGACCTATATAGGGGTCGAAAAGAAAGGCTCCCCGCCTGCCTCAGAACTCATCGGCGCTGTGGGGGCCAACGCAGGCGACGGCCAGATTCTCAGTGATCCCGGCCGCGACCTCGCGGACCTCCTCGAAGGTGACCGCGTCCAGCGCGGCGATCGCCGCGTCGGGATCGATGGCCTCACCGAAGACGATCGACTGGCCCGCGGCGTAACGCGCGACGGCGTTCGTGTTCTCGAACGCCAGCACCAGCCGCCCGGCGGCGTAGGCGCGCGCGCGGGCGACCTCCTCCTCGGTGGGACCCTCGGCGCGCAGCTCCTCCACGATCTCCCGCATACGGGTGTACGCCTCGATGCACTTGCTGGAGTCGAGGCCCGAGCCGAGCTGCAGGATCGGGACGTCCGCGAAGGAGTGATCGATCGCGTACACCGAGTAGCACAGGCCCCGTTTCTCGCGGATCTCGTCGAACAGTCGCGAGCCCATCGAGCCCCCCAGCAGCGTCGAGTAAATCGCGAGCGCCGCGCGCTGGCGGCGGTCCCGCACCGCCACCCCGGGCCGGTAGATCATGCGCAGGTGCGACTGGTTGGTGTCGCGCTGCTCGACCAGGGTCTCCGGCGCGAACGCCGGCGCCGGCACGTAGGGCTCGGGCTCGCCGAGCGCGGGGAAGCGGGCGAAGCACTCGTGCAGCTGCGCCTCGTCCGGCAGGTGGTCGAGGTTGCCGACCAGGAACGCCCCCCCGCGCGCGCCCGCCCAGCGGCGCTCGCGGAAGGCGACGATCGCCGCGCGCGTGAAGGAGCGCAGGTTCTCCTCGGGCCCAAGCACCGTGCGCCCCAGCGGGTGCGCTCCGAAGGCGGCGCGGTCGATCAGGTACTCGGCGATCGTCGAAGGTTGGTCGTAGGCGCGGTTGATCTCCTGGATCACAACCCCCCGCTCGCGGTCGAGCTCCTCGGCGTCGATCCGCGGGCGGCCCACGAAGTCGCTCAGCAGGTCGATCGCCGCCGCCGCGGACTCCGCGCGCACCGTGATGTGGAACGCCACGAGGTCGTGGGAGGTGTACGCGTTCAGCATGCCCCCCAGCCGCTCGGCGGTCTCGTTGACGTCGGTGTAGGTGGGGTACTTCTCCCCGCCCTTGAACACGAGATGCTCGAGGAAGTGCGCCATCCCGTTCTCCTCGGGGCGCTCGGTGCGCGCGCCCGCGTCGAACGCCACCAGCGCTGTCAGCGCGCGCGTGCCGGGCACCGCGACCCGGTGCACGGGCAGGCCGTTGGCCGGGACGGTGGTGGTGGTGACGCGGGCCATTCGCCTACCTTATTCGACCCGCGCCCCCTGCCGGCGTGCTGCACCGTGCAACATGCCTTGATCGGCCCGTCCGCCAGCTGCACCGGCTGCGCCGCGCACCGGGGACGTGACCACGTAGGCTGAGGGCCATGACCCCCCGCCGACGACAGCCGCTGCCCGCCGTCGCCGCCACGCTCGCGGCGCTCGTGGTGCTGGGCGGGCTCGTGGTCGCGGGCATCTGGTGGGGAGGGCACCCCGAAGACCTGCCCGGGTTCATGCAGCGTGCGTTGGTGGCCAACCGCGGCACGCGCGTGGTCGACGAAGCGCTCGCGCGGATCCACCACGACTACTACCGTCCTGTCGGCGAAGGGCAGCTCGCGGACGCCTCGATCGCGGGCGCCGTGGCGAGCTTGGACGACCGCTTCTCCCACTACCTCACCCCGAGCGAGCTGCGCGAATTCGCTCGCCCCGGGAGCTTCAGCGGCATCGGCGTGGAGGTCGACCCCAACCCGCGCGGGCTGCTGATCGTGCAGGTCTTCAACGGCTCTCCCGCCACGCGCGCGGGCCTGCGCCCCGAAGACGTGATCGTGGCGGTCAACGGACGCTCCCTCGCGGGCCTGCCGGAGGACGCGGCGACGAGCCTCGTCAAAGGGCCTCCCGACACGAACGTGGTGCTGCGCATCGAACCTCCGGCCGCGCGCTCGGGCGGGCACGCGCACGGGGGCACGGGCGGTACTCCGGGCGCGCGACCGAGCACGCGCACCGTGACGGTGACCCGCGCCACGATCTCCCAGCCGGTGGTGGCCTCGATCACGCGCACCGTCCACGGGGTGAAGCTCGGGGTGGTGGCGCTCGCCGAGTTCAGCGGGGGCGCGCACGGAGAACTGCGCGAAGCCGTCGAACACGAGCTGCACGGCGCGGGCGCCCGCGGGCTCGTGCTCGACTTGCGCTCCAACCCCGGCGGGCTCGTCGAAGAGGCGCAGCTGGTCGCGAGCATCTTCCTGCCCCGGGGGGCGGTGGTGGTCACTACGCGGGGGCGCACTCAGCCGACCCAGACGATCACCGCGGTCGGCGACCCGATCCCGGCGTCGGTGCCGGTGGTGGTGCTCGTGGACCGCAACACCGCCTCCGCCGCGGAGATCGTTACGGGGGCGCTGCAGGACCACCGCCGCGCGACGGTGGTGGGCACCCACACGTTCGGCAAGGGCGTCTTCCAGGAGGAGCAGCCGCTGGCCAACGGCGGCGCCCTGGACATCACGGTCGGCGAGTACTTCACTCCCAACGGCCACAACCTCGGCGGCGGCGGGGTCCGCGAGGGCGCGGGGCTCACCCCCGAAGTGACGGTGCCCCACGGCGTCGACGGCCCCGTGGGCCTGGCGGTGGCGCTGCGGACGCTCGCCGCCAAAATCGACAGATAATGGTCCCACCTCACCCTCCCCGGGGCGGCCGGGGCGCAGGCAAGAGCGGCCGGGGTGGTGGCCGGGGTGGCCAGGGGGGCAGGGGCCGTGGGGCAGGTGGCGGCCGTACGCCGGATGGGGCGCGTGTGGTGTGGCCGCCGCAGCAGCGCGAGAGCGCAAGGGACGCGATCGAGGAGCTGATGCGCGAGCGCGGCCTCGCGCGGCGCTTCGAGGGAGGGGTGGAGCGCGCGGCCCGCGGCGCGCGCGAGCGCCCGAGGGTCGCGGTGAGCGCGCCCGCGCGGCGCGACCTGCGCGACCTGGCGACGTTCACGATCGACCCCGTGACGGCGCGCGACTTCGACGACGCGGTGTCTGCCGAGCGGTTGGGATCAGATCCCGCCCACCCCGCGGTGCGGGTGTGGGTGCACATCGCGGACGTGAGCGCCTACGTGCGCGAGGGTTCCCCCGTGGACGTCGAGGCGAGGGAGCGGGGCACGAGCGTGTACGTGCCGGGCGCGGTGGAGCCGATGTTGCCGCAGGCCCTGTCGAACGACGCGTGCTCGCTGCTGCCGGGGCGCGAGCGGGCGGCGGTGACGGTGGAGATGGATCTCCACGGCGCGGAGGTGCGCCGGACCGCGTTCTACCGCTCGACGATCCGCTCCGACGAGCGCCTGGACTATGACTGCGTGGACGCGATCTTCGCGGGGCTCCAGGCAGCGCGGGAGCCGTGGGGCGAGCCGTTGCAGGCGGCGCGGGAGGCGGCGGCGGCGCTGGGGCAGGCGCGCGCGCGGCGGGGAAGCGCGCTCACGGTGGACTCCGAGGAGCCGGAGTTCGTGTTCAACGCAGAGGGGGAAGTGAGCGAGATCAAGGGCCGCGCGCAGACGGAGTCCCACCGCCTGATCGAGCACCTGATGATCGCCGCCAACGAGGCGGTCGCACAGGAGCTGCAGCGGCGAGGCGTCGGGTGCCTGTACCGGGTGCACGAGCGCCCGCGGGCGGCGAGCGTGGAGCGCCTCGTGGACCAACTCGCCTCGCTGGGGGTGGCGACCCCGCCGCTGCCGTCACACATGTCCCCGACGCAGGCGGCGGAGGTGGTGGGGGAGGTGTCGCGCATGGTGGAGGCGCACGTGGGGCGCACAGCGGCGCGCGCACGCGCGGGCGACGCGACGGCCGCTCCCTCCGGGGGCAGGCAGGCGCTGACGTCACTGGTACTGCGAGCCCTGCAACAGGCGTACTACTCGCCGCGCAACCTCGGCCACGCGGGGTTGGGGTCGGCGTGCTACTGCCACTTCACCTCACCGATCCGCCGCTACCCGGACCTCGTGTGCCACCGCGCGCTGCTGTCCACGCTCGGCGGCCCGGAGCGCGCGCCGCGCGCGGGGACCCTGCAGGAGCTGGGTGAGTGGGCCTCCGAGCGCGAGCGCGCAGCGATGGAGATCGAGCGCGACGCCGACGACGTGGCGCGGTGCTTCGCGCTGGAGCGCGAGTTGCTGGCGGAGGGGTGGGAGCGGACGTTTCAAGGCGAGGTGGTGGGCGTGATCGGCGCGGGCGCGTTCGTCGCGTTCGGTCCCCCCGCGGGGAAGCCCGGGGGTGTTGGCTACCGCTACGAGGGAATGCTGCCGGTGCGACGCCTCGCAGCGGCACGTCAGGGCAGCGACGGCCGCGAGTGGTGGGAGCTGAGCGAGCAGGGCACGATCCTGCGCGGCGAGCGCTCGGGCATGACGCTGCGCCTCGGCGACCCGATCGCGGTGCGGGTCGGGCGCGTGGACTCGCGGCGGGGCCGGGTGGACCTCGACCTCGCGCCGGCGGAGGGGGATGCAGGAGGAGGGGCCGGCCGGGGAGCCAAAGGGGCATCGCGGGGGCGGTAGGCTCGGTGGGCGATGTCGAAAGCCAGGAGCGGAAAGCGCAAGGTGGGCGCGGGGGACGTGGCGAGCAACCGCTACGCCTCCTACCGCTACGAGCTGCTGGAGCGCCTGGAGTGCGGGATCGAGCTACGGGGCACCGAGGTCAAGGCGCTACGCGCCTCGGGGGCGCAGCTGAAAGAGGGGTACGTGGCGATCCGCGCAGGGGAGTTGTGGCTGCACAGCGTCCACATCCCCCCCTACGGCCCCGCGGCGCGAGAGAACCACGAGCCCGAGCGTGACCGCAAGCTGCTCGCACACCACGCCGAGATCGAGCGCCTGGAAGCGAGGGTGAAAGAGCGGGGTCTCACGGTGGTGCCGACGCGGATGTACTTCCGCGACGGCCGCGCGAAGGTGGAGATCGCACTCGCGCGGGGCAAGGACCTCTACGACAAGCGCGAGGCGATCCGCGAACGGGAGATGAAACGAGATATGGAACGGGTGACGCGGGCCCGACGCTGAGGGGGTTACTGCAAAGTCAATGGGTGTTAGAGCCGACCGAAGTTGTGCCCGGCGCTTGCGAGCACGTGCGTTTCGGCCATCCCGAAGGCGAGGGCCGCGGCGAGGCCGATGTAGACGATGCCGACCATCAGACGGTGGTGGGGGGCGACGCGGTAGTAGGCCTCCTGCGCCGGGGAGCGGGTTTTGCGCAACTGCCAACGACGGTAGAGCTCGAAGCCGCCGAACAGCACGATGACCAGCAGGATCGGGTTGAAGGGGAACGTAAAGAGCATCACGAGCAGCGCGCCGAAGCCGAGGAACCACATCCAGGGCGCCATCGCGGCCATCGCGCGGCCGCCGTCGAGCGGCACGATCGGCAGCAGGTTGAAGAGGTTGATGAGGAAGCCGACGTAGGCGAGGGCGATCAGCATGTCGCTGTGGGTGAGCTCCCCGACGACCGCGACCGCGGCGGCGGCGAGGCTGCCGAGGATCGGGCCGGCGAGCCCGACGCGCGCCTCGGCGAGGGCGTTGTCGCCGAGCGAGCGAGCGGTGATGAGGGCGCCCATGAAGGGGATGAACATCGGCGCGCTCGCCTTGATCCCCTCGCGGCGCAGCGCGATCACGTGGCCCATCTCGTGGATGAAGATCAACACGACGAAGCCGGCGGCGAACTCCCAGCCCCAGAAGAGGGAGTAGGCGGCGACGGAGATCAGCGCGGTGCCGCCGGTGGTCAGCAGCTTCAGGTTGGGCAACGCCACCAGCAGCGCCTTGAGTGCGGCGCCGAACTTGGCGGCCAGCGCCGCGAGACCCGCGAGCGCGGAGCCGATCCGCTTACGCAGCCCCCGGCGTTCGGCGCCGAAGGGCTTGCCCTCCAGCGTGGCGCCGCTGCGCGTGACGGGTGTGGCGTGTGCCAGTGGCACGCCGTTCACCGTCGTGGCGGCATGTGCGGCGCCGCCGATCCCCTCTCCGACCCCCGCGGCGCCCGGCGGGAGGGAGCCGAGCGCAGGCGCGGCGCCGGGCAGCGGCGTGGCGCTGTGCGTGGGGTAGGTGCCGAGCGGAGGGTAGCCGGCGGGCGCGACGGGGTTCTCATCCATGGTTCCATTGTGGCACGTGCGATAAGCGGTGCCTAAGGTCCCGTCCAGGGGCTCTGGGTCCCATCCAGGGGCTCTCCCGGGCGGTGCTCGAGCGGCGTCTCGACGTTTTTTCCGGAGAATGCGGGGGAGGCGGCAAAAAAGGCTTGCAATCCTCGCGGGAGAGGCGTACTGTGAATCTAGACGCGGAACCGAGCCGCCAAAGAGCGAGGCCAACGAGGTGTGAGGCCGCGCCACCCAGCCGGAGGGCCCTAGGGCCATTCGGGGCGGGTTCCTCGAAGGTGGCCCGGGACCGCGTCGCTTTCGTTAAGGCCACCGTCGTCCCCCGGGCCCTCCTCCTCTCGGGACTCTGCCCACCCCTCCCCGGCCGACTCACATAACCCACGGAAACGTCAGGAGAGTCCTCTTTCTCGGCTTGTTGGGCTCCACCTCCTCGGGTCCCTCCTCCTCAGCTTGGTCCCCTCGGCTCCCCCTCGCGCTGCCCGGTCCCTCCGTCTTGCAAGACCCGTGTGGGTGGGCGGGTTCGCTACACTGGAGCGGCACAAGCATCCCCGGGGACGACAGGCTTCGACGCGGTCGGTTCGTGGGGGTGGTGGCGAGCCGAGGTTCCGGGAGGCCTCGTAAATCACCCGGAAAACCATAAGTGCGGACTCTCACGAGTACGCCCTCGCGGCCTGATTAAACACCAGGCCTGAGGTCTCGGCCCCCGTTAGCCTGCGGCGGGGATCACCGGGATCAGAC
Source organism: uncultured Solirubrobacterales bacterium (assembly GCA_963715925.1). Classification (GTDB taxonomy): domain Bacteria; phylum Actinomycetota; class Thermoleophilia; order Solirubrobacterales; family Solirubrobacteraceae; genus Palsa-744. The sequence continues at coordinate 2,616,989 of OY970282.1, forward strand.
AGCAGGCTCACCCGGCGAGGCCCGCTCCCGCCGAACCGGGGACACCTTAGGGAGCTGGTCCCCCGCAACCCCGCCGGCGAGGCGAGCAGGGGACGAGATCAGAGCGCCGGCTACGCTCGTAGAAGCCGCCTTTTCACGCGACTGCGGACGTGGGTTCGATTCCCACCGTCTCCACTTTTCCTGACGTTGCGCAAACCCCGGCCGTGGCGGCGTGGTCGGGGGTGATGACGCGGTAGGTGGGCTGGATGTTGTGGCGGCCGTTGACGCGCAGCTCGGCGATGAGGATGCGTAGGAGCGCCTTTGCTTGCTCGGGTTCGAAGGTGCACGACTGAAGACTGAGCCACTGCCGGCGCAGCGGGCGTTGCCGGGCACTGGCGTGGCGGCGGATCATCGGTCGTCGTGTATGACGACGCTCGCCTCGCTGATTTCGACGAGGGAGGCGTTCTCGAAGGCGTCAGCGATCAAGCTGAGGTTGGCCTCGAACAGGGCGAGCAGGTCGTCGTTGGCAATGTTGCCGGTGGCGACCACGAGGAGCCGGCGTGGCAGGTTCTGCAGCAGGTGGCTATCGCGGAAGTCGCGGTCCTTTGTGACCACCACGCGGTTCTCGCTGTCGGCGATGTCCGCAAGCTGGCGGTCGCCGGTTCGATTGCCGTCTGGTAGGTCGGAGGTATGGATACTGTCGTGATTGGCTTCGGCCAACAGGTTGGACAGCCGCAGCGGGAGTTGAGCATCGATCAGGAACTTCATGCTGCGCCGAGCGGCACGACCCGGTGCCCGCCGGCGGCCAGCGCTGCGAACTCCAAAGCGGCGAGCAGATCCTCGCGTTCGAGGTCTGGATGATCGGCGATAATCTGCTCGATCGTCATGCCTGAAGCCAGGAGCTCCAGAAGGCTCTCGACCGGGTAGCGTAGACCACGGATCGTGGGCTGCCCGTGGCAGATGTCTGGGACAGTGGTGATGCGATCTAGCCGTGACATGCTCTCAGCGTACCGGCTCAAACGGTGACTGCGCTGCTACTCTGCCAGGCGGACGCCTCAGTGTGCCTCTCTCCCTCGGGATGACGCGGCTGGGGCTCTTTGCGTAGTCAGCCGCCCCCATGTGCGTCGCCAACGGTCCCGAGCTAGGCGATGTTCCCTGCCGTCCCGGCGTTCTACCGCAAGCTCAGCGGCTCCGCCTGGACGACCATGGGGTTTGCGCAACGTACGGTTCTCCTCCACCGAATCCTCGTCTTCGGTGCTAAAGGCCGGGGCGGGTGCTCGTGCCTAGTAAGATGCTATCTTACGCGTATGCGTACCACCGTCTCTACGAAGGGCCAGATCGTTCTCCCCGCGGAGCTTCGTGCTGCGGATGGCATAGAGGCGGGGGAGGAGTTCGAGGTCGACCGGGTCGGCCCTGATGAGTACCGGCTTACTCGGCTGACGCCGCCGCCGAACCGCGGTTTGGTCGAATGGCTGCGGTCGTGTCCAGACGATGGCTGGTTCGTAGAGATTAAGTCCGAGTCAACCGACTCGCTTTAGCTGATCGCATTGGCGCGATATCTGGTCGACGCAAACGTGCTTTCGGAGGCGACCAAGCCCGCCCCGGACCAGAGCGTTGTCGATTGGCTTGGGTGTAATGAGCCCGAGCTAGCAGTCGACCCGGTCATTCTGGGTGAGATCCGTTTCGGCATCCTGCTGCTCCCACGTGGTCGCCGCCGCAGCCGGCTTGAGCGCTGGTTCGAGGAGGGAGTGCAGAGGTTGCAGTGCATCCCGTGGGATGCTTCGACGGGACTGCGGTGGGCCGAGATGCTCGCGACGCTTCGTGCACAAGGGCGCGCGATGCCGATCAAGGATAGCTTCATCGCCGCGACCGCGCTGGCGCACGATCTGGCGGTTGTTACTCTCAATCGACGCGATTTCGATGCCGCAGGCGTAGTAGTCGTCGATCCGGTAGCCGAGTCCGGCCACTGATGTTCGCCTACTTTTTCATCTGACGCCGCCGTGTGTCTGCGCCAGCCAGTCGCGCAGCGCGCCGTGCATCGCTTCCACGCCCACGATTGGCGCGGCCGGTTCGCTCCAGGCGGCCGGCACCACCGCGAAGGGTCTGGTCTGCGGCCCGCCGAGGCCTCCGTGGGAGCCCATGAACTCCTCAAATGGGGCCACCTCGTTCGCGTCCGGGTCGTACATGCTGTTGACGAGTATGTCGGGGCAGTGAGGAAAGCTGTCGTGGCGGCGCAGATGGTCGGCCGCCGTTCGGTCAAAGCACGCCAGTGGGTCCTCGCCCTCGACGGCGTCGTCCTGAAGGCACCGGCGCCCAGCCCCGCCGATCACGACGGCGCCCTGCGCTTGCGTTCGCACCATCACGAAGCCGATTCCGGGATGGGCGGCCAGGGTGTCCAGCAGTCGCGGATGGCGCTCCGCGATCTGCTCGGCCGTCAGCCGCTCTTTGTCGAGCGGTAGGTAGATGAGCCCGAGGCAACCGGAGGCCAGCACGACCGCCTGCTCCTCCCGCGCCGCCCGATTGGGTGTGCTGTGCTGTGCCAGGGCTTCGCGGTTGGGTCCCAGTGCGACGGTGCCCTCGACCGACCTGCTGCGCGTGGCACGCGCCAGTGCGCGTCCCCCGACGCTGGGCTCTTGGCGTGCGTCGGCCAGCACGGCGCCGAGGTCACCCCAGGCCTCGTCGATCGCGGCCGGGGCGTACACGTCACCCTGCTCGAGCGCTCCGCGCACGAGCTCCTGCAGCGTCTCGCCGTAGCGTTGAGCGAACGGCGCGCCCTGTGTCTGGCCGTGGTCTGAGAGGACGACGAGGTGATACGGGCGAGGCGACTGGGTCGTTGCGCGCTCCAAACGCGCGAGCTGGCGATCGTGGCGCTTGAGCACCGCCAGCGCGTCGGGCTCGCGAATCCCCGAGTGGTGCGCGACCTCGTCATAGCCGACGAACGTGGCGTAACTGACGGGCACGCCCTCGACGATGTCAGCAATCAGCAGCGCCGTGACGAGATCGCGCATGACCACCGTGATCGCTGCCCGGATGAGTGGGTACATGCCACCTCGCGCGACATGCTCTGCCCCGCTGCGGCGCTGGCGGGCAGCGGCGCGGCGCTCGTAGGCGATGTCGGCGAGCGACAGCGCGATCGTGCGCAAGAACCCGTATGGATCGGAGAAGTATGCGAACAGGTCTCGGGCCTTCGAGCGGGAGCGGTCGCGGATGACGCTCATCGTCGCCGTGCACCGCGGAGCACCGCCCGAGAACATGTTCCCGCGACTCGTCCCCGCGGCGGCCAGCAGGCCGTCGTCGGTGCAGCGGCGCTGCTCGATCTCGGCCGCGTCGGCGGGATGATTGGAGACGAGCGTGCGGCCGGACTCCTTCTCATACCAGCGGAAGGCGGGCATGTCCCAGTTGCTTCCGAGCAGCAGCCCCGCCTGGCTTGCGCCCGTCTGGGAGGAGAGGTCGCACTCCCAGCCCTGCACGCGGTGTGAGCCGTCTGACAGCCAGCGGGCGATCGTCGGCGTGTATCCATCGCGCATCGCCTCCAGCAGCACTCCCTCTCCCAGTCCGTCGATCTCGAACAGGATCACGCCCGGGACATCGCTGCGTTCGCGGCGCCATCCGCCTCGCACGCGCCGCCGGACCACGCGCAGGTGCAGGGCGTCCCCGTCGACGTCGAGCAGCGGCGCCACGAGCATCGACACCACAGCCAGGGCGAATGCGATCGCCAAATCCACCCAGAACAGGGGCGTCCTTCCGTCGACCCAGTAGAAGGCGAGTGCGACCGTCCCGGCGCTGATCACGAGCGAGCCCAGGCCGAAAGTGACGATCGTCAGGGGCAGTGTCAGGCGTATGACGATCGGCCACAGGACCGCGTTGATGAGCGCCATCGCGGCGGCGACGAGCACGGCCGCGCCGAAGGAGAGCGCGTCGGTCGCGGACAGCATCGCGGTGATCGCCACGAGCGCCAGGGCCTCGACCCCGAGCAGGATCACGGCCCGGATCGCAAACCCCACGAGCCGCCGCCAACTGCCCGTGCGTCGCTGGTGCTCGCGCCGATCGGTTGCCGGACTCATCTCGTTGCTACCTTCTCGCTTATGGCCGATGGCGCGGTTAGGAGCGCTGGCGCGGGCACGGCCGGGGACCGTATCGTTTTTCTGGGGCACGCCACCGTCCTGATCGAGCTGGACGGAGTGCGCCTGCTGACCGATCCGCTGCTGCGCGCTCGCGTCGCGCACCTGCGTCGCCAGGCCCCGCCGGTGGACATGACGCTGACCCACGGTCTGGATGCTGTGCTGATTTCACACCTGCATCACGACCACCTCGACCTGCCCTCGCTGCGGCTGCTTGGTCGCGATCTGTCGCTACCTGGCCGCGATCTGCCGCTGCTCGTGCCGGCCGGCGCCGGGGCGTGGCTGCGCCGCCAGGGCTTTGAGGGCGTGAGCGAGCTGGTCGTGGGCGAGGAGGCGAGCGTGGGCGCGCTCGCGGTTGTCGCGGTGAAGGCGCATCACGACGGTCGCCGCCTGGGTGGCCCGCGCGCTGAGACGGTGGGCTTCCTCGTGCGCGGCCGGCGTGCGATCTACTTCGCGGGAGACACCGAGCGCTTCCCGGAGATGTCCAGCCTCTCCCCGCGGCTCGACGTCGCGCTCCTGCCCGTCGGCGGATGGGGGCCGACGCTTGGCTCGGGGCACATGGACCCGCTGGAGGCCGCGCGCGCGGCCTGTTTACTGCAGCCGCGGCTGGCGATCCCGATCCACTGGGGGACGCTGCTGCCGATCGGGTTCGTGCATCGCCGCGGGGCACGGCTCGGCGACCCGCCGCGCCGGTTCGCCGAGCACCTCGCACGCCTGGCCCCGGACGTCGAGGTCCGAATCCTGGCGCCGGGGCAGGAAACAACCTTTTGAAGCGTGCCTCTCGCCATCCGGCCGGCCGCGGCACGCCCGATCCCCCGTAAGATCCACCCGGTGGCGACGGCGAGTCAGCAGGCACTTGTCCCCGTGCGCGGGCGGGTTCACCTCAAGCCGATCTTGATCGGCGGGCTGATCGTCGTGGTCATCGGCGCCGCCGCCACGCTGTTCGGCTGGGACATCGGCACGTGGCTGAAACACATCTGGAGCACGCTCACGACTATCTCCGTCGGCTACCTGCTGGTGGCGATCGCGCTGATCACGATCCAGACCACCACGACCGCGTACGCCTGGTACTCGATCCTTCGCTTCGCCTACCCCGACCCGGGCGTCAGCTGGGTGCAGGTGCTCGCCTGCTACGCCGCCGCCGTGGCCCTCAACTGCGTGCTGCCCGCGAACCTCGGAACGCTTGTGATGCTGCTGATGTTCACCACGATCATCGCCGCGGCCAGCTTCGCCGGTGTCCTCGCTGGTTACGTGGTGCAGAAAGTCTTCTACACGCTGATCGGAATCGCTGGTTACCTGTATCTGTTCCTGAGCGTCGGCGGTTCTTTCGACCTCCAGCTTGGCTTTGTGACATCGCATCCGTGGGCCACGCTGATCCTCCTCGCGGGAGTTGCGGCGCTCCTATTCCTGGTCGCACAGGTGCTGAGCAAGCGGATCCGGCGGTGGTGGGAGCAGGCACAGGTGGGAGGTCAGATCCTCGTGCACCCCCGGAACTATCTCGGCGGCGTCCTGCTCCCGGAGGTGATCAGCTGGCTCGCGATGCTTGGCATCATCGCGGTGTTCCTGGCGGCCTACAACATTCCCGTGAGCTTCCACATCCTGATGCGTGTGGTGGGGGGCAACTCGATCGCGAACATGACCTCGGTGACCCCGGGCGGCGCGGGTGTCGTCCAGGGATTCAACGTCCTCTCGCTGAAAGGCATCACCAGTTCGGCCAACGCAACCGCCTACTCCGTGGCACAGCAGTTGGTGATCTCGGCCTGGAGCATCCTCTTCGCGATCCTGCTACTCGTCTGCGCCTTCGGCTGGTCCGGTGGCAAGACGCTCGTCAAACAGTCCTACACCGAGGCGCGCGAGAAGAGCTCCGAACAGTCGGCCGCCCGTAAGGCCAAGCGGCAGGCCAAGCGCCACCGCGACGCCCCCGGAGACGCCGAGGCCTGACCCGGGGTCTCGTGACCGCGATCATGCGCGCCATCAGTCGATCAGGTGGACGAGCCCCCAGACGACCAGGTAGACGCCTGCCCCGGCGGACACCACCACCGCCAGCAGCCGGCCGTGCCCCGAGAACCACGCGTTGATTCGCTCGAGCTCGCTCGACGCCCGGTCGGGAACGGCCAGCAGCACCAGCATCGGTAGCTCGATCAACCACAGCATCGCCGCGACGGTCACGACCAGCGCCAGCAGCTCGCTGCGCGTCGACAGTTCTGCGTCCGCGATCGACTTGACCGCGGCGAGGTAGATGGGCGACGGCAGGATGTAAAGGGTGACGCCGAGCACGAACGCCAGCCGGCGGCTCTCCAGGTAGCGCGCGATTTTGGAAGGTCCGCTCGGGGTCGTTGGGTGCGCGCCCGCCTGCGGCCTGCGCCTGTACAGGTGGGCCGCGAGCAGGATCAGGATTACACCGAGGGCCAGGTCGATCCCCGCGCTCGGCGTGAGGTGATGGGTGCCGGTCGCACCGAGTTCTTCAAGCACGAGCAGCATCAGTGCGCCCATCGCGTAGGTCGTGAGCGCCGCTGCGAAGACGAACGCAAAGACGCGCGAGCGGACCTGCGCGCCGCGGCCGAGGGCGATCACCGCCACCGCGGCCGGTGGGTAGATCGACGCGGCGAGCGCCAACGCCAGAGCCTGGGTGGGCACAGCTCTAGCGGTCCACAATCAGGCCGAGTGCGACACTCCCCGGCGGCTGTCCAATCGCGTCGTGACCGGCCTCATCCGGGATCCACAGGTTCACGCGTCGGGAAGTGTACGGCAACTTAACTCCGGGGAGTTATTCAGATGAGCTTGCGGGCGCTGGGCCGGCGAGCGCGGTGACCATCAGCGCGACCCAGGTGTCGACGAGCGTTTCGTCGTCGACCTGCGCCGGTACATCGAGGACGTCGCGCAGCAGGCGGGAGGAGAGCAGCGACCCCAGCCCCACGGCGGCTATCGCCGGAGCCTCGACGCTCGAGATCGGCCGCTCTGCGCGTTCGCCGACCCACGTGGCGAAGCCCTCGAAGGTGGAGCTCACCAGCTTCTCGACGGCGGTCCTCAGTAGCTGCGGTCGGTTGCGCGCTTCGGAGGCGAGCAGGCGCAGCAGCTCGGACTCGCTGTCGAGCTCGGCGAGGATATAGCGGGCGATCAGGGTCAGTTCGGCTTTGAGGTCGCCGAGCGGGGTGAGCACGCGGCGGATCTCGCGGAGCGCGTCCAGTCGCGCGAGCTGACGCTCGATGCCGGCGGCGAGGACGGCTTCCTTGCTGTCGAAGTGGTGGTAGAGACCGCCGGCTCCGGGGGTGAGTCCCGCGGCGGCCTCGATCTTGGCGATGCTGGTGGCGGCATAGCCGTGCTGGCTGAACAGGCTCATCGCCTGGTCGATGATGCGGTCGCGGGTCGTGCTTGACATGGTCGCCTCCTCAGTATACACTTAGTTGAAGTCAATGTCCCCTGAGAAAGAGCTTCGTGTCGTGCCCGACCTCCGACCGCCTTCGGATCCAAGCGATGTACCGCCCTCCGGCGATGACATCAGCCGCGGGCGCCTGCGGCGCACCGCTCCGCTGGTGGGTCTGACCGCCCGCACGGCCGGCGAGGCGGTTGTCGTGGGGCTGCGCTCCAAGCTGACCGGCGCAGACAGCACCGAGTTCCATGTGCGCACGGCCGAGCGCTACGCCGAGCTGCTCGGCCGCTCCAAGGGCGCCCTGATGAAGGCCGGGCAGCTGCTCTCGTTCACCTCGCTCGGTCCCGCGGTGGGGGGCGACTTCCAGTCGACCTACCGGGCGGCGCTGGCGCGCCTGCGCAACGATGCGCCGCCGATGGCGCCGGAGCTCGCTCGTGAGGTGCTCGAGCGCGAGCTCGGGCATCCGACCGAAACCGCGTTTGCCGAGTTCGACTGGGCGCCGCTTGCGGCTGCCTCGATCGGCCAGGTGCACGCCGCCCGGCTGCACGACGGTCGCGCCGTCGCAGTCAAGATCCAGTATCCCGGGGTGGCGGACGCGATCGCAGCCGACCTGAAGAACACCGAGCTGCTTGCGACGTTCCTCGGGTTGATCGGCGGCCTGTCCTCGCGGAGGATGAGCTTCGACCTGCGAGGCGGGGCCCGGGAGATCGGGGAGCGGATCACCGAGGAGCTCGACTATCGCCTCGAGGCGGCCAACCAGGCGCGGTTCGCCGAGATCTATCGCGGGCACCCGTTCATCCATGTCCCCGAGGTGATCGACGAGCTCTGCACCGATCGGGTGCTGACCCAGGAATTCGTTCAGGGCAGGCCGTGGAGCGATGCGCTGCAAGCGCCGCAGGAGCTGCGCGATCGGTGGGCGGAGGCGATCTACCGCTTCGTCTACGGCTCACTTGACCGCTTCTGCGAGTTCAACGCCGATCCGCATCCCGGCAACTACCTCTTCCACGACGACGGCAGCGTGAGCTGCCTGGACTTCGGCTGCATAAAGCGCTTCTCCCGCGAGCAGGTCGAGATGATGAACATGATCGCGCGGGAATGTTTGAGGGACGATGTGGTTGGGACCTGGCGGGCCAGCGTGGAGGGCGGATTCTGGCGATCATCGGACCCGGTGACCCCCGAGGAAGTCCTCTCATACTGGCGGGAGCCCTGGGAGATGTTCTGGGCCGAGCAGCCGTTCACGGTCACCCCCGAGTATGTGGCCAGGTGGATCGAGCACAAGTACTCACCGACCGGCCCCGCGGCCAACGCCTTTCTGCACCTCACTCCGTCGCCTGTGTACACCTTCATGAGCAGGATCGAGATTGGGGTGTCGTCGCTGCTCGCCGAGCTGTATGCCGGCAACGATTGGCTGTCGATCGCGGCCGAGTACTTCGAGGACGCCGCGCCGCTCACGGCGATGGGCGAGCGTGACCATGCGTTCTTCGATGAACCCCGGGCGGCGGCCAACCATGCCTGACTGGAGCGCCTGGCCGTTCCCGACCGAGGACCCCTACCCGTCCTACCACGCCGAGCGCGCGCGGGCGCCGGTCCAGTGGAACGAGCGGCTCGGCGCCCACCTCGTGCTCTCGCACGAGCACGCGGCCTCGGTCCTGCGCAGCCCCGAATGGAGCTCCGACCCGCGCAACAGCCCGCAGCTGCTCGCCTCACTCGGCGGGTCGGGGTCGGGCGCAGAGCTGTGGGGCGAGTCGCTGCTGATGAGCGACCCGCCGGCCCACACGCGACTGCGCAGCGCCGTCAACCGCTTCTTCACCCCCCGCGCGGTGCAGCGGATCCGCGGGCGCGTCGCCGCGATCGTCGACAGCGCGTGCGCGCCGCTCGCCGAAGGCCAGCCGATCGAGCTGATGAGCGAGCTCGCCTACCCGATCCCCCTCGCGGTGATCGCGGAGCTGTTCGACGTCGGCCTCGAGGGTGCGGAAGTGATGCGTGCGGAGACCCCCACGATTGCGCGGATGCTCGAGCTCGACCCGACGCCCGCGGAGATCGAGGCGATCGGCACGGCGGCGATGACAGTGATGCTGTTCCTGGTTCCGCTCGTCGCGCAGCGGCGCACGGACCCGGGCGAGGACCTCCTGAGCGCGCTGATCCATCCGCCCGACGGTGGCGTCGTGCTCAAGACCGAGGAGATCATCACGATGTGTCTGCTGCTGCTCGCCGCCGGCCATGAGACGACCTCGAATCTGATCGGCAACGGCACGCTCGCGCTGTTCGAGCACCCCGCTCAGCTCGACTGGCTCGCGCAGCATCCCGACGGCTCCCCGCAGGCTGTCGAGGAGCTCCTGCGCTACGACAGCCCCGCTCAGGTCGCCTCGCGCGTCGCTCGCGATGAGCTCGTGCTCGGCGGCGTCACGGTGCGCAAGGGCGAGCAGGCGCTCGTCGTGCTCGGCGCCGCCAACCGCGATCCGGCACGTTACCCCGACCCCGACCGGCTGGAGCTCACTCGCAGCGGGCCAGCGCACCTCGCCTTCGGCAATGGCCCGCACTTCTGCGTCGGCGCGGGCCTCGCGCGGCTGGAGGCGCAGGAGACCTTCAGCCGCCTCGCGCAGGCTTTGCGACCGACCGTCGATGGCTGGTCGCATTGCCGCGAGCGCTCGCGCACCTTCCGACGGCTGCGGAGCCTGCGCATCGGCGAGGGCCGGCCCTCCGATTCAACGCACGCGTTCGACGTCATCCCCGCCGCGTAACGTGGCGAGGGGCTCGGCGACCATGCTCGTGGGCGTGCTGGCGGCGGCGCTCGGAGCCGGCGGTGGGTCGGTGGCGAGGGGCTCGGCGGCCGTGCCCGCGGGGGCGTTCCAGTTGCGCAGGAACTCCTCGCTGGCGGCCACGTCCAGGGGCCTGGCGAAGAGGAAGCCCTGCCCGCTGTCGCACTGCTCGTCGCGCAGGAGGGTGAGCTCCTGCGGCTGCTCGATGCCCTCGGCGAGCGTCTCGATCGACAGGGCCTTGCCGAGTTGCACGAGGCTGTGGATCAGGGTCTCGCCCTCCTGGTTGTGCGCCAGGCCGGTGATGAACGAGCGGTCGATCTTCAGCGCGTCGACGGGGAACCGCTGCAGATGGGCGAGGGAGGAGTAGCCGGTGCCGAAGTCGTCGATCGCGATCCGCACGCCGAGCGCCTTGATCGCGGTGAGCCGGCGGGCGGTCTCATCGGCGTTGCGCATCAGGGTCGTCTCGGTGATCTCGATCGTCAGCGCGCACGGGTCCAGTCCGCTGGCTGAGAGCGCGTCTTCGACGTCGGTTATGAACTCATCGATGTCGAGCTGTCGCCCGGAGACGTTGACGGCCATGTTGATCGGGTAGCCGGCCGCGCGCCATGTGGCGCCCTGGCGGCAGGCCTCGTTCAGGACCCACCTGCCGATCTCGACGATTAGGCCCGTCTCCTCGAGTAGCGGGATGAAGTCGTCGGGCTGCGTGACGCCCCGTGACGGGCTGTTCCAGCGAATCAGAGCCTCCACCCCGGTGGGGCTCATGTTCCGCAGGTCGAACGTGGGCTGGTACACGAGGAAGAACTCGTCGTTCTCCAAGGCGTCGCGCAGGTCCATCTCGAGCTCCATCCGGCTCTGGACGGCGTCCTGCATCCCGGACTCGAACACGACGTAGCGGTTGCGGCCGTCCCACTTGGCCCTGTACATCGCGATGTCCGCGTCGCGCAGCATCTCCTCGGCCGACGCCCGCTGGCCCATCGCGATCCCGATGCTCGCGGTCACCGTCAGGCGGGTGTCCTGCTCGGAGAGCTTGAACGGTTCCTTGAGCGCTTCCAGCAGACGCTCGGCGATCACCTCGGGGCCCGCCGCCAGTGAGAGCTCCTCGGCGATCACGACGAACTCGTCGCCGCCGAGGCGTCCGAGCGCGTCGGTCGCACGCACGATCCCGTCAAGTCGCGCGGCGACCGCCCGCAGCAGCTCGTCGCCGGCGTTGTGGCCGAGGGTGTCGTTGATGCTCTTGAAGTTGTCGAGGTCGACGAACAGGGCGGCCACCGGCGTCTGGTTGCGGCGCGAGCGCACGAGCATCTGCTCCACGCGGTCGAGGATCAACGTGCGGTTCGGCAGCCCCGTCAACGTGTCGTGCGTCGCCAGGAACGCGAGCTCCTCCTGGCGGCGGGTGAGCTCCTCGTCCGCGCGGCGGCGCTCCTCCTCGAAGAACCGCCCCACCCGGATGAGCGTGATGTCGAGCGTCCGCTGCAACGCGGCGAGGGCCAGCAGCAGCGTCTCCGGCGCCACCTCCAGCTCCGCGGCGCTCTCGTGCAGCACGTCGGCTGCCGCGTCGCGCCACCGCAGGCACCGCTTGGTGACCTCGTCCAGCGGCGCGAGCCGCTCGGCGGCGAGCTGGCCGAAGATGTGCCACGTCTCCATGCCGACCTCGCGAGCCGCCTGCAGGCTCTCGCCTGCCATCCAGCTGGCCACGGCTGCCGTCGAGGCGGTGCAGATACGTTCGAAGCTGTCGTCGACCATCGTGCCGAGCTCATGCTTGGACGCTCTGGTGCGAGCGACCGTTCCGCTCAGCACGTCCCCGGTGCGCGCCTTCAGCGCCTCGCCGAGACGACGAAGGTCCTCGGCCGGCTCGATTGCGGCCGTCGGCGCCTGTGCCTGGGCCGGCGCTTGCGGTCCGGTGGGGCTCGCGCGGCGGAAGCTCGCAGGTCGAACCGGGCTCATCTGCGACTTATCGGCGTCCGACGCCGATTCCTGGAGGAGATCGGCTCCGCGGCAACTTGGCCTGCGTCCAGAGCGAGCGTGGTCGGCCACCGGCGCGGGCACTTGCTCAAGCGCAGAATGGGAGCGTCCGATGCGTCTGCGATGCCCGAGCTCTTTGTCAAGTCAGCTGGTCGCTCCGCGACCAAGCAACGCTCGCCGGGCGCCGCGGGCACGCGCGAGCGCGAGCGGCGCGCCGAGGCGCTGCGCCGCCACCGCGCCGACGCGCGCGTGCAGCAGATGGCCGGCGCGGGGGAGCTGGCCTACCTGCGCGCGCAGCTGCGCGTCGCCTCCCTGCTCACCGCGCGGCTGGCGGCGACCCAGGAGGTCGAGGAGATGGCGCGGCTGGTCGTGGACGAGCTGCACTGCACGTTCGCCTTCTACCTCGCCGCGATCCAGCGCCTGGACCGCGACGGGATGCTGCGTCTGATCGCCGGCGCCGGCCCGCTCGCGGAGGTGATGACTGAGTTCCTGGTCGTCGAGCAGCCCGTTCACGAGGGCATCAACGGGCGCGTGGCCCGCTCGGGCAGCACGGCGCTCGTGTCGGACACCGCCACGGACGGGGACTACATCGTGCGCGACCCCCTGACCGACCCCCGCTCGGAGCTGAGCGCCCCGATCTTCGTGGACGGCACCGTGTGGGGGGTGCTCAACATCGAGGCCGTCGCGCCCGGGGCCTTCGGCGAGGCCGACGCGGTGCTCGTGGAGGCGGTCGCCGCCTCCCTGGGCGCCGCCGTGCACCGCGCCGGGTTGGTCGCCGACCTCGAGCGCACGTTCACCACCACCCTGGCGGCGCTGACCTCCACGGTGGAGGCCAAGGACGACTACACCGCCGCCCACGGCGAGGACGTCGCGAGCCTCGCCGAGCGGGTCGCGCTGCGCCTGGGGCTCACCCGCGCGCAGGCGCGCGACGTGCGCTTCGCGGCGATGCTGCACGACATCGGCAAGATCGCGGTGCCCTCGGAGATCCTGCTCAAGCCCGGGCCGCTCACCGAGGATGAGTGGGTCGTGATGCGCACCCACGCCGCCGTCGGAGGCGAGCTGGTGGGCCGCATCGAGGCCTTCGCGCACCTCGCCCCCGCGGTCCGCGCCTCCCACGAGCGCTGGGACGGGGGCGGCTACCCCGACGGCTTGGCCGGCGAGCAGATTCCCCTGGCGGCGCGCATCATCGCGGCCTGTGACACCTACGACGCGATCGTCACCGACCGCCCCTACCGCCCCGCACGCACACCCGCGCAGGCCGGCGAGGAGCTGCGCCGGGTCGCGGGCGCCCAGCTCGACGAGTGCGCCGTCACGGCGCTGCTGGCCGAGCTCGCGTCTGGTGGCTGAGCCGCGGCCACCGTCCGGAGCCGGTCGCAGTCTTTTTGTGCATGGGCCTTGGTCGTGGGCTCCACGGCAGTTGGGGCGACGGACGCGTTGCCCGCGTTGCCCTTTCAAGCTGGCCGCCGGTCCGCCATACGTACGCCGCGGCGGCCGGAGGCCGCTCATCAATCAAAAGGTACGCCCCCCGGGCATTAGGCTGGCGGCTGATGCGCGCGAGCCGGCTGAGAGTGGCGGTGGTGGGCCACGTCGAGTGGGTGCGCTTCGGGCGCGTGCCGCACGTCCCGCGCGCCGGGGAGATCGTGCACGCGCGTGAGTCCTTCGAGGAGCCCGCGGGAGGGGGAGCGGTCGCGGCCGTGCAGCTGGCCCGGCTGGCCGGCGGCGCTGTGCTTCTCAGCGCGCTGGGCGAGGACGCTCACGGCGGGCGCTCGCGCGAGCGCCTGCGTGCGCTCGGGGTCGAGGTCTGCGCGGCCCGGCGCGCCGGCCCCACCCGCTTCGCCGTGACGCTGGTGAACGACGCGGGAGAGCGCACGATCACGACCTTCGGGCCTCGTCTGGAGCCGGGGGGCGGCGAGCAGCTGCCGTGGCGCGAGCTCGCGGGGATGGACGCGGTCTACTTCACCGCCGGGGACCTCGGTGCCCTGCGCGCCGCGCGCGCGGCGCGGGTTTTGGTTGCCTCCCCGCGCGCGGGCGACGCCCTCGGGCACGGTGTGCCGCTGGACGCGCTGGTGCTCAGCGGCGGCGACGCGGCCGAGCGCGGCGAGGCCGCCCGCGCGCAGGGCGAGGCCGAGCTGGTCGTGTGCACCGAAGGCGCCCGCGGCGGCTCCTGGGAGCGCGCCGGCGCGTCGGGGCGATGGGCGCCCGCCTTGCCGCCGGGCGAGCCCGTGGACTCCTACGGCTGCGGGGACTCCTTCGCCGCCGGTCTCACCTACGGCCTCGGCGCCGGCCTCGCGGTGCCTGACGCGCTGGCGCTTGCGGCCCGCTGCGGCGCTTTCTGCCTCACCGGCCGCGGGCCCTACGAGCGGCAACTGGCCGATCCGAACTGAGGTCGCTACGGTGTCGCTGTGAGCGTGAGTGCTGGGCACGACGGGGAGCCGCAGCGCCACGTCGCGCTGCTGCGCGGCGTCAACGTAGGGGGCCACCAAAAGGTTCCGATGGCGCACCTGCGCGAGCTGCTGGGGGAGCTCGGCTACGGGGACGTGCGCACGCACCTGCAGAGCGGCAACGCGGTGTTCTCCGCGCCCGGAACGCCGCCGGAGCGCGCAGCGCAGGAGATCGAAGGGCAGCTCACGCGCTCCCTCGGGCTCTCCGTGAGGGTGCTCGTCCGCACCGCGGGGGAGCTCGCACGGGTCGTTGCCGCCAACCCGCTGCCCGAGGCGGTCGCCGAGCCCTCGCGGCTGCTCGTCACCTTCCTCTCCGCGCCGCTCGCTCCCGAGCTGCTGCGCGAGCTCGACCCGGCCGCCTTCGAGCCCGACCGCTTCGGGGTGGGGGAGCGCGAGGTCTACGTGTGGTGCCCTGAGGGCGTGCGCGCGATCACACTCTCCTACGCCTTTTGGGAGAAGCGCTTCGGGGTCGTTGCGACGGCGCGCAACTGGAACACGGTCACTCGGCTGGCGGCGCTCGCGGAGGGGTAGGGGGGTGCGCGGGGTCTTCGGTGGGCGGCCAGTCGATCTGCTCGGCGAGGTCGCTTGCGCCGAGGTCGATCAGCTCGCTGCGCTCGGTCGGACGGTACCCGCCGTCGCGGAGCGCGAGCCAATGGACGGCGCGCTCTTCGGGGTCGACGATCAGCACCTCGTCGACGTCGTGGGCGGCGTAAAACGGGAGCTTCTCCCAGCTCTCGTCGCCGGGCGAGACGATCTCGACGACGAGCGCGGCTGTGGAATGCCACACGCCGCGCAGGCGTGTTCGGTGCACGCCGCCGTCGGGCACCCGGAAGTTCTTTTCACTCTCGCCGAGGTTGAACTCTCCCATCGTCGGCCACAGTCCCGCGGCGCGGGCGGGACGATTGAGGGCGACGGCCAGCTGCTGTGCGATGTCGGCGTGCTCGCCGATGGGACCGGGGACCATGTGCAGGACACCCTCCCACACCTCGTCGAAGCGATCGAGTCCCGAGCGGCGCCGACTCTCGAGCAGGAACTCCAGCCCAGACGTAGGGGAATCCAGAACCAGCGCGCGCATCCGAGCAAGCATAGCGGCTCCGGCCTTCTTGTTTTCACCGCCAAAGTTGGCGCGAACGGGCTCACGGCCCCCGCGGCGGGCGGAGGCGTGTCCGGCCGCTCCGACCGGCTCACCGCCCCGGTTTGTCCGAGCGCCACACGTACACCGTGTTCACGGTGGTGCCTTCGCGGAAGCTCACGTCGAAGGCGAGCGGCACGCGCTTGACCGGCGGCCGGGGCACGTCGCTGAGGTAGATCGCTTCGCGGTAGGGGCGGTCGTAGAGTTCGTACCACGAGCCGAGCCGTAGGTAGGAGCCGGGGGCGAGCACGCGGGTTCCGCGCGTGACGAGGAAGTAGCGGAGGGCCGGTTTGACGGGCATCGTGGCGCCGTCCAGTTCGCCCTCCAACAGGACGGTCCCCCCGCGGGGGATCAGCCGGGCGAGGCGCGCGTCGATCGCTTTGATCGGCCGGTAGGTGACGGCGTGTTCGTCGGGCTTCCCGTTGGCGGCAACCGCGTCGCCCACGGCCGCGGCGGCGGCGATCCCGAGGAGGGTAAGGATCACGGAGCCGAGCGCGGCGACGCGACGCGCGGGACGGCGGGGCGGGACG
Organism: uncultured Solirubrobacterales bacterium; assembly: GCA_963715925.1. Classification (GTDB taxonomy): domain Bacteria; phylum Actinomycetota; class Thermoleophilia; order Solirubrobacterales; family Solirubrobacteraceae; genus Palsa-744. The sequence goes on from OY970282.1 coordinate 2,633,283, forward strand.
GCGTGAGCGGGCGGGGCGCCGCGAGTGGGCGGGACTGCGCGAGTGGGCGGGACGGCGCGAGTGGGCGGGGCAGCCTGGCTGGTAGGAGGGCTGGCAGAGTGGTTGGGAAGGCCAATGGTGTGGTTGGGCACAGTCCTCGCGCGACGCCGGCTTACGGCGTGGGCCACTCCGCGCACAGCCCAAGCAAGCGCCAGCCACAGCGCCCAGACGAGCGTGAGCCAGACGACCATGCCGACCTGGGAGCCCCACCACATCGTGTACCCGAGCGTCGCGGAGAGCAGGTGCGGGGTCGGCGTGGCGGCGGCGACGGAGCCCAGCGCGGGGCAGAGCACGAGCGCCGCGAGCGCCAGCGCCGTGACATCCCGGCGGCGGCGCCACAGCCCGACGGCCGCGACGAGCGCGAGCGCGGTGAGCAGCGCCACGGTGGAGTCGGTGGCGAGCGCAGAGGGGGTGGAGCGGACTTCGTACTTACGCTGCCAGCGGCTCGCGGGGGTGTGCAGCCACCAGGGCACGATCCCGACGGCGCGCACGACGGCGTGCCAGCCGACGTCGGAGCCGAGCGTGGCCTTGTGCCGGGTGGCGGCTTCGGCGACGAGCGTGAGGTTGCCGGGGTGTTCGGTGAGCTGCCCCGCAATCGTGGCGCTCCAGCAGAACGCGGCGACCAGCACCGTGGCGAGGCCCCACACGACCAACTTCCGCCTCCGCACGCGCGGGGCCCCGCGCCGGCGCCGCGCGAGCCACCGCGCCGCGAGCCCGCCGAGGCCGACGGCGAGCAGTCCCAGCGTGGGGGGGAGGTAGGTGAGGTGCGTCTGCACGACGAAGCTCGCGACCATCACGGTGAGGGGGAGCAGCCGATAGGACCCACAGGCGAGCGACCAGCAGAGGAAGACGAGCAGCGTGAAGGGGAACAGGCCGGCGGAGGGGTTCCAGATGTCGTGGAAGGTCTCGGCGGCGAGCGACTGGCACATCAGCGCGATCGCGAGCGCGCTCAGCACCATCAGGACGCGCCCCCCGCGGCGACGGGCGAGCGCGACGCAGCCGACGATGCAGAGCGTGTTGAGCGCGCCCATCGTTACGGTCATGCCGACGTCGGAGCCGGCGTGGGCGGGGAGGGCGAGCAGCCAGAAGAGCATCGGCCCGAGGGAGTGGGTCACGCGGCCCGTGACTTCGCCCGCGAGTGTGTACTGGCCGACAAGCGGCGGGTGCGAGGTGAGCACGTCGTGGGCGCGCGTGGCGATGATCCCGCGGTCGGCGACCGGCACCCAGCCGGCCTGCACGGCCCTCACGGTGGCGGCGATCACCGGGATCGCGGCGGCCAGGCCGGCGGAGAGCGTCAGCGCGCCCTCGCTCAGTCGCTTGCCGCGGCCGCTCACTCCTGCGGCATGTAGGGCGCGAGCTCGCGGCGGGCGATCGCGAGCTTGTGGACCTCGTCGGGGCCGTCGGCGAGGCGCAGCGTGCGCAGGTGGGCGTAGGCCCAGGCGAGCGGGAAGTCGTCGGAGACCCCCCCGCCGCCGTGGACCTGGATCGCGCGGTCGATCACCTTCAGGGCGATCGAGGGGGCGGCGACCTTGATCGCGGAGATCTCGGTGCGGGCGGAGCGGTTGCCGACGGTGTCCATCAGCCAGGCGGCCTTGAGCGTCAGCAGGCGGGCCATCTCGAGCTCGATGCGCGACTCGGCGATCCAGTCCTGGATGTTGGCGCGGGAGGCGAGCGGCTGGCCGAAGGTGACGCGGGAGACCGCGCGGCGGCACATCGCCTCCAGCGCCCGCTCGGCCGCTCCGATCGAGCGCATACAGTGGTGGATGCGCCCCGGGCCGAGGCGGGCCTGGGCGATCATGAAGCCCTCGCCCTCGCCGGCGATCAGGTTGGCGGCGGGGACGCGGACGTCCTCGAAGAGGATTTCGGCGTGGCCCTCGTGGTCGTAGTAGCCGAACACGGGCAGCGCCCGCACGATCTGCACCCCGGGCGTGTCGAGTGGCACGAGGACCATGCTCTGCTGGCCGTGGCGAGGGCCGTCGGTGCGCGTCTTGCCCATCACGATCATGATCCGGCAGTGGGGGTGCAGCGTCCCCGAGATCCACCACTTGCGGCCGTTGAGGACGTACTCGTCGCCGGAGCGCTCGATCCGCAGGGCGATGTTGGTGGCGTCCGAGGAGGCGACGTCGGGCTCGGTCATCGCGAACGCGGAGCGGATCTCACCGGCGAGCAGGGGGTCCAGCCAGCGTTCGCGCTGCTCCTCGGTGGCGAACAGGTGCAGCACCTCCATGTTGCCGGTGTCGGGCGCCGAGCAGTTGCAGGCCTCCGAGGCGATGTGGCTGCGCCCGAGGATCTCCGCGAGCGGGGCGTAGTCGCCGTTGGAGAGCCCCGCGCCGCGGTCGGGGTCGGGCAGGAACATGTTCCACAGGCCGAGCTCGCGCGCGCGCGTCTTAAGCTGCTCCATCACGGCGGGCTGGATGGAGCTCCCACCCGTCCCGCCGGCCTCGCGCAACTGGCGCTCGTACACGGGCTCGGCGGGGTACACGTGCTCGTCCATGAACGCGGTCAGGCGCTCCCTGAACTCGAGGCAGCGGGCGCTGGGCTGGAAGTCCATCGGTCTCCTCCTGAGGTGGGGTAGGACCTGTATATCGATTTGGATGGCGTGGGCGTGGCGGGCCGCGGTGTCTGTCCCTAAACTAAAGCCTGAGGGTTGCGAGGGTTAGATTGAGCGTTCGGATAGCGGGGACAGGCGGCGTTCACGTCGCCAAGCCAGAACTGATGCGGAGTCCCGCGCCGAGGGCATCCGTACGCTCGAACTTGAAGCCATCGTCCGCGACAGATAGAGTCTAAGGGAGATTCGCCACCGTTCTTCGGGCTGGGAGGCTCGGGGATCTCGATGTCGCCGGGCCGAGCACGGTTCGGAGCTACCCGGATCGAGGCGACTATAGTTCTAGTCAAACACACAGAGGAGAGAGAGCTGATGATGCGCAAAGCATCCACACGAAGGGCCTTGCTCGGCCTGGGAGTCCTGGGGCTGCTGGTCGGCCTGCCGGCCACCGCCTCGGCGAGGCCCGAAGTCACACTCAAAGCGGCGGCCGTCCCGATCCCGATCAACCCGGCCGTCGCGAACAGCAAGACCTACCCGGGGACCGGCGACATCCTCGGGGCAGGCGCCGCCATCGAAACGGAATTCAAGATCACCGGGACCGAATACGGCACCGGCTCCCAGGCGAGCCCCTCGCCGATCACGCAGATCAAGGTCTTTGTGCCCCACGGTACGAAGCTCCACACGACGGGGTGGGCCACCTGCTCGGAAGCGGTGATCAAGACAAAGGGCCCCGAAGGGTGCCCGAAGAAGTCCTACGCCGGCCCCAAGGGCGAAGCGCGGGGTACGGTCAGCTTCGGCGAAACGCGCGTGCACGAGACGTTGACCGTGCAGCCGTTCTTCGCCCCCGGCGGGGGCCTGCTGTTCGCGGCCGACGGTGATACGCCGGCCTCGATCGAACTCATATCCTCAGGAACCATCACCGCCGCGGGCGGCCTCTTCGGCGATGTGTTCACAGCCGAAGTGCCGCTGGTCGAATCGGTTCCCGGGGCGCTCGACGGGTCGGCCGAATTCATCAAGGTCAAGGTCGGCGCCGCGTACAAGAAGGGCAAGAAGCTGATCTCCTACGGAACCGTCCCGACCAAGTGTCCGAAGGGCGGCTTCCCGCTCAAGACGGAAGTCAAATTCCTGAGCGGGGAAGTAGTTGCGGCGGAATACAAGGCTCCGTGCCCGAAACACAAGAAGTAGGTTGATGGCGGAGAGCTAGATTAAGTCGCGAGCGCCCGCCCCGGGCGGGCGCTCGACTGAAAACGAGAGCGGGCGGGGCGACCCAGCGGAGAGGGGGTCGCCCCAGCTTGCTGGCCGATCTTCGATCGGCTGGGACGGAGGAGGAAGGACCGCTTTGAGTACCGCAGGGTCGTCGAGGAGGGGTGCGGCAGCAGCGATCGCCGGTGGGCTCAGCGTCGTCGCGCTGGTCGCCGTGATCCTGCTCGCCACGGCGGCCGGGGGCTCGGGCGGGGGCTACACGGTCCGCGCGATCTTCGACGACGCCGGCAATCTCGTCAACAGCGAGAACGTCAAGATCGACGGTGTCAAGGTCGGCACGGTCGGCTCGGTCGTGCCGACCTCGCAGGGCGACGCGGCGGTCACGCTGAACATCGAAAACCCGGGCTTCCAGAACTTCCGCGCCGACGCGAGCTGCACGATCGAACCGCAGGCGCTGATCGGCGAGAAGTACGTCAACTGCCTGCCCACCCAGACGCGCCCCGAAGACACGCCGCCGCCGCCGCTGCTGCGCAAGCTGCGGGTAAACGAACCGGGCACCGACGAAGGGGCCGGCCAGTACTACCTGCCGGTGGCCAACACCTCGAGCCCCGTCGGCGTGGACCTGCTCAGCGACATCAACCACCTGCCCGAGAACCAGCGCCTGTCGATCATCATCAACGAACTCGGCGCCGGCCTCGCGGGCCGGGGCAGCGACCTGAACGCGGTCCTGCACCGCTCCAACCCGGCGCTGCGCGAACTGGAAAAGGTGTTCGGCATCCTCGCCTCCGAGAACAAGGTGCTCGGCGACCTCGCCGTCGAAGGCGACCGCGCGCTCGTCCCGCTCGCCCGCGACCGCCACCAGTTCTCCGAATTCTTCGCTCAGGACAACACCGTGGCGACGGCGACCGCCCGCCACCGCCGCGAGCTCGCCGAAAACCTGCACGAATTCCCCGCCTTCGTGCGCGCGCTCGGCCCCTACCTCAAACGGCTCGACCAGCTCTCCGAACAGGCCACGCCGACCTTCACCGACCTCGGCGAAGCGGCCCCCGGGATCAACCGCACGTTTGAGAGCCTCGGCCCGTTCTCGACTAGCTCGACGCAGTTCTTCGAAAGCCTCGGCAAGGCCTCCCACGGCATCGGGGAGGGGCTCGTCGCCTCCCAGCCGCTGCTGAAACGCTTCGAGACGCTCGGCGCTGCGGCGAAGCCGTTCGCGAGCAACTTCTCCGCGCTGCTCTCGAGCCTGCGCTCCACGGGCGGCCTGGAGCGCCTGATGGACTTCATCTTCCTTGGCACCAACTCGGCCAACGGCTACAACTCGCTCGGGCACTTCCTCCGCGTGGTCGGGGTCGGCAAGCTCTGCAGCGCCTACAAAGTCGCTCCGCAGAGCGGCTGCGAAGCGAACTTCATCAACAGCTCTGGCTCGGGCTCGACGGCGCAGGCGAGTGCGAGCGGCACGAGCCTCGCGATGGATCGCATCGTCGCGATCGCGCACGGCGCCACCGCGAAGCAGGCGATCGCGGAGTACCCGGGCTCCGAAGCGGCGGCCGGGAGCCTCTTCGGGGGCGGCGGCTCCACGGGTGCGCCGGCGGTCGCCCAGCCGGTGGGCGGCGCGAGCGCCGGCACCACCTACTACACACCCAGCAGCGAAGGCACCGAAGCGGATGGCCTGCTGCTCAACTACCTGCTCGGCAACTGACGCGATGCCCCCGCACGCCACAGCCAACCCCCATCCGCGTCGCGGCGATCGTGTGATGCCACTGCTCCAAAGCCACGCGGCCTTCCCTCGAAGCCCCGGCAACGGTTTCCAGGTCCGCTCACGGCTGGCCTGCGCGGGGCTGCTGGCGCTGACGCTGCTCGCCGCGAGCGCTGTGGCCGCTCGGGGCGAAACGACCGGAACGCCTGCGCCAGCCGGCGCGGTCTCGACGGGCGGCGCCGAAACCTCAACTTCAACCTCGGTTGCGCCGGGCACCGAAGCGCCCGCGGGCGTTCATGGGCAGGTGGGCGAACCGGCGGCGAGCACCGAAACCGCGCCGGCCGCGGGGGGCGGGGAAGGAGCTGCGGGCACCCCGGAAACGGCCCCGACGACGGCCGCGCCCGAAGTCAGGGCACAGAGCCCCCAGGCCACGAGTGTCCCGGGTCCTCCCCGCCTCCACGGCCACGCACACGGGCGCAGCGGTGCGAACGGGAACGAAGGCCCAACCACCAAGTCCAACTCGGCCAAGCCCTCCACGCAGCCCGCGCCGCCGCCCTCGTCGCTGACCCCGCCGCTGCCAGGCGCGCTCGGCGCGCCGATCTCGGGAATCCCTGACTTCTTCATCGAAAGCTTCCGCATCCCCCCGTTCCTGCTGCCGATCTACCAGGCGGCGGGCACCGCCTACGACATCCCCTGGCAGGTGCTGGCGGCGATCAACGAGGTCGAGACCGACTACGGGCGCGACCTCAGCGTCTCGAGCGCCGGCGCGGAGGGGTGGATGCAGTTCCTGCCCTCCTCGTGGGCTCAGTACGGGGTGGACGCCACCGGCGCCGGCTTCGAGGACCCCTACAACCCGGCTGACGCGATCTTCGCCGCCGCCCGCTACCTCCAAGCGGCTGGCGGCGCGCAGCACATCCGCGCGGCGATCTACGCCTACAACCACTCCCAGGAGTATGTCGAATCGGTGATGCTGCGCGCACAGCTGCTCGGGGGCACGCCGCCGGAACTGCTGAGCGCGATCACGGGCCTGACCGAATCGCGCTTCCCCGTGCATGCGCCGGCGCACTTCAGCGACGGCTTCCCCACCGTTGTAGAACCCCCCCCGCCCGGCGGGCTCGGATCGGGCCAGTCCAAGACGGTCGCGGGGACGACGATCTACTCGCAGGCGGGGGCGCCGGTGATCGCTGTGCAGGACGGGCAGATCACCGCCGTCGGGGACTCGCCGGCGTTGGGGCACTACGTGTCGCTGCGCGACGCCTACGGCAACACCTACACCTACGCGCAGTTGGGTAGCGTGGCCGCGTTGTATCCGGTGCTCGAACCGCGCGTGCAGACCACGGTCAGCCCACGGATCACCCGGCCCGGCACGAACGCGAGCCCTCACACTCCCAGTCCGATCGCACCCGCGAGCGCCGGCGTGCAGCCGCACTCCCCGCTCTCGCAGGCCGCCGTCAGCTCGAGCCTGACGATGGGCGCAGCGAGCGGCCTGGAAACTCCCCCGCCGGTGGCGGTCACGCCGCCCCCGGTGCCCACCGCGCCGCCCCAGGCGGCGGCCACCCCGCGGGTGTTTCGCTCCGGCCCCGACGAGGTTTACCTGCACCCGCTGGTGCCGGGCGTGCAGGTGCTGGCCGGAACCGTGCTCGGGCACGTCGGCGCGGCGAGCGGCGTGGAAACCTTGCCCGCCCAGTCGCAGGGGGGTCCCGCAGCGGGTCAGCCGAGTCAGCCCAGCTCTGGCGGTCTGCCCGAACCGCACATGCTCTTCCAGATCCGCCCCGCCGGCGCCGGGGCGCCGTTGATCGACCCCAAGCCGATTCTCGACGGGTGGGTGCGCCTAGAAGAGACTTCGATCTTCAAAGCCAAGGGCGAGAATCCGTTCCTGGCGACCTCGCCGACCGTCGGGCAGGTGCTGCTGGAGTCCAAGCCCCAGCTCGAGCAGCAGGTGCTGCGCGACCCGGACGTCCACCTCGCTCGGTGCGAGCGGGGTGAGGTACGGGCCAGCGAGGTCGACCGGCGGGTGCTGGCGACGCTCGAGTTCCTCTCGGTCTCGGGCCTGAGTCCCACGGTCTCCGCGGCGGGCTGCGGGCACGTGGGCTCACCTGGCGCGCGCAACCTCGCCGGCGGCTCCGCGGGCGAGGAGCTCGACATCTCCGCGATCGATGGCACCCCGCTCGCCGGGCACGAAGGGCCGGGCTCGGTCGCGGACATCGCGGTGCGCCGGCTGCTGCGGCTGCAGGGCACGATGAAGCCCGCGCAGATCGTCAGCGCGAACAGCTACCCGGGGACCGACAACACGCTGACGCTGCCCGGCTACCGCGGCCTGATCCATGTCGTCTTCGCCGCTCCGCTCTCGGCGTCCTTTGGCCCCGGCGCCCGGGCGGCGCGGGTGGTTGGCTCACCGCTCACTCCCAGTCAGTGGATCCAGCTCGTCGCGCAGCTCGGAGAGATCCCCGAGCCGGCCGTGGCCGGCAAGCCCTCCGCGGCCGCGATCCCGGATCCGAGTACCCACCCACCCGCGGGTGGCGCTTCGACAGGCGCGAGTACAGGCGCCGACACTGCGGGCGGGGCAGCGGAGTCCGCGCCGGTGGCGCCCCCAGCTCCCGGGGCAGGCACGGCCCCCTCCAACGATGCGGGAGGTGGGTGAGATGGCTACGACCACGCCAGGGGTGGGTGGGCTCCCGAACCGTTCGGGCGGGATCCCAACCAGTCCTCTACCGCCGCCGGGCGGCCCGCCGGGGCCACCGCGGCCGGTTTCACCTCCGCCGCGGAGCGTGGGCCGCTGGGTCGCCGCCGGCGCGCTGGCGGTGGTGGTGGGGATCGTCGCCTACCTCGCGTTCTCCGGCGGCAACAGCGCCACCTACCACTTCGAACTGGAAAACGCCAGCCAGCTCGTGCTCGGCGACCAGGTGCAGGTCGGCGGCGTGCCCGTGGGGAGCGTCACCGCGATCACGCTCACCCACGGCGACAAAGCGTTGATCACGATCAACGTGGAAGGCTCGTTGGTGCCGCTGCACGAAGGCAGCACCGCACAGGTCAGGGTGCCCTCGCTGACGACCGTCGCCGGACGCTACGTGGCGCTCTCCCCGGGCCCCAACAACCGGCCGGCGCTGCCCGCCGGCGCGACGCTGCCGCCTGGCTCCGCGCTGGGGACGACCGACCTCGACCAGCTGTTCGACACGCTCAACCCGCGCACCCGCAAAGGCCTGCAGGAGCTGTTCGTGGGCACGGCTGAACAGTACGCAGGTGCCACCGCGGCGGCGGGCCTCTCCGCGGAATACTTCGCCCCCGCGCTCGCCTCCGCGACCCACATCTTCAACGAGCTGACCCGCGATCAGCAGACGTTCACCAACTTCCTCGTGTACTCAGCCAGGGCGCTCTCCACGATCGGCGCCCACCGCTCCGAACTCACGAGCCTGGTCGGCAACGCCGATGAAACCTTCCAGGCGCTTGGCTCCGAGCAGGCGAGCCTCCAGCGCGGGGTGGCGCAGCTGCCGGGCACGCTCGATCAGGCCAACCGTGCGTTCGCGCAACTGCCCTCCACGTTCGCCGCACTGCGCCGGTTCTTCACAGTCTCCGGGCCCGACACCAAGCAGCTCGCGCCTCTGTTCGCGCGGCTGGAGCCGCTGTTCGTCGCCGCCGGGCCGGTGCTGCACAACCTTAGCCTCGCGCTCAGCCGGCCGGGGCCGAGCAACGATCTCACCGACGCCGCGCTCGCGTTTCCGGCGCTGGCGCAGACGCTGGCGAGCGGCTCCCCCAACGCGGTCAAGGCGCTGCAGGAATCGGTACCGGCGACCGCCCTCTTCGGCCCCTACGCACCCGACTTCCAGGGCGCCGTGCGCGACTTCGGCACGAGCGCGGGCTACTACGACGGAAACGGCAACTACGCGCGCGTCAGCCCGGTGTTCGACAACTTCGCGCTCGGCGCCGGCAACACGCTGACTCCGGTCAACCCCCCGCAGGGCCTGCAGGGCCTGCACACCCGCGAACTGCACCGCTGTCCCGGCGCGGGCGCCACGCCGGCGCCAGCCGACGGCTCAGCGCCCTTCGCCGACAACGGCCAGCTCGGCTGCGACCCCACGCAGGTGCCGTGATGGCTCCCCGCCGCCACAACCACGACCGCCGGCTCGGCTGCGTCCCGGCGCGGGTGCCGCGATGAACCCGCGCCGTCGCAACTCGCTCGCTGGAAGCCCGCTGCTGATCGGGGCGCTCACGGTGCTGATCGCGGTCGTGGCGGTGTATATCTCCTACAACGCCAACAACGGCCTGCCGTTCACCCCCACCTACGACATCAAGGTGGAACTGCCGGAAGCCTCGGGTTTGCAGACGGGCAACCAGGTGCGGATCGCCGGCAAGCGCGTGGGGGTCGTGAGCGCGCTCACCCCCAAGCAGAATCCGGCCACCGGCAGGGTCACCGCGATCGTCAGCCTCAAGCTCGAAAAGCACGCGGGGCCGCTACCCATCGACACGCACACGGTCGTGGAATCGGTCTCGACGATCGGCCTGAAGTACCTGGAACTGAGGCGCGGGCGCGCCAGCAGGATGCTCTCGGAAGGGATGACGATTCCCGTCTCGCAGTCGCGCGAACCGGTCGAGATCCAGGACTTCTTCAACATGTTCGACAAGCAGACGAGGATCGCGATCCAGCAGAACACGAACACCTTCGGCGACGGCTTCGCCGGGCGGGGGCTCGGCTTGAACAGCACGATCGCCACACTGCGCCCGCTTGTTAAGAACGCGGTCCCCGTGCTGCACAACCTCGCCTCGCCGCAGACCGGCTTTGGCCAGCTGTTCATCGCGCTCGACAAAGCGGCCAAAGAGGTCGCGCCGGTGGCCGAGACCAATGCGAGCTTCTTCGTCGACCTCAACACCTTCTTCACGGCCTTCGCCGGCGCCTCGCCCTCGCTCGAACGCACGATCGAAGGGGGCCCGGCGGCGCTGCGCCAGGCGATTCACTCACTGCCCTACGAGGCCCCGTTCATCGAAGGGGCCACCGAGTTCGCGCGCCTGCTGCGCCCGAGCGCGAGCATCCTGCGCACCGTAGCGGCGCCGCTCGGCCACGCCTTCGCGGAGGGCGCCGTCAACCTGCGTGCCGCCACTGCGCTGAACAAGCAGCTGGCCAGTGCGCTGCAGGCGTTCAAGAGCTTCGCCGAAGACCCCGTCGTCGGTCTCGGCCTCGAAGAATTCACCACGACCGCGCAGCTCGGCAACCCGCTGCTGGAAGGGATCGCACCCGCGCAGACCACCTGCAACTACGTCACGCTGGCATTCCGCAACGTCGCCAACCTGCTCGCTGAGAGCGTCGGGACCGGCACGCTGGCGCGCGTGGTGCCGGTGCTCAGCCCCTCTGGTCCCAACGCTGAGGGTCTGCCGGCGACCGCGCCGGCCAACGGGAAGTCGCTCGACAAAAGCGGCACCACCGGCCAGGAAATCCCGGACAACCACCTGCACTACAACCCCTACCCGTACGTGGGCGGCCCCGGTCAGCCCAAGGAGTGCGAAGCGGGCAACCAGCACTACGTGGCGGGCCAGACGGTGATCGGCAACACCTCCACCACCCTCGGGACGCTCCACGACGTGACCAAGCGCAGCGAAAGCCTGTTCGGGGAAACGTACCCCGCCTCCGAACTGAAGTACTTCCCGAAGGAAGGCTCGCCGGCGAGCAAGAGCAAGGGCAAGGGCAAGAACGCCGGCAAGGGGAACAGCAAGAGCAAGGGGGGCGGGAAATGAGCCGCGCACGCTGGTGGCGCCGGCGCGACGTCCCGGTCTCCGAGCTGCAGAAGCGCTCCAACCCGGTGCGCTTCGGGGCGATCTTCCTGATCGTGGTCGCGATCGGGGTGTACTTCGGCTTCACCAAGCACGTCCCGTTCAAACACGGCTACCGCCTCAACGCGGTGTTCAACTCGGCCCTCAACATCAGCTCCAAGGCCCCGGTGCGGATCGCCGGAGTCAACGTCGGCAAGGTCACCTCCGCCACGCGCGAGGGCAGCGCGGCGCTCGTGAGCATGGAAATCGAAGGCAAGGGCTTGCCGATCCACGCGGACGCGACGCTCAAGATCCGCCCGCGAATCTTCCTGGAAGGCAACTTCTTCGTCGAACTGCAGCCCGGCAGCCCCGCCGCCCGGACGCTCTCCTCCGGCGCCACGATCCCGGTGACCCAGACCTCCGACCCCGTGCAGATTGACCAGGTGCTCGACGCGCTCAACACCGACACGCGCGCCAACCTGCAGACTTTCCTGATCGAATACGGCGCCGCGCTCACGGCCAAGCCGACCGCCGCGCAGGACGCCGAACAGGCGCCCGAAGTACGCGGCTTGAACGCTGCCCAGGCGCTCAACAAAGCCTACCAGCGCGGCCCCGAAGCGCTGCGCGACGGTACGATCGTCCAGCAGGCGTTCGCCGGCACCGAAACGCACGACCTCTCGAAGCTGTTCGCGAGCATCGAAAAACTCACCGCCCAGCTCGACGTGCACGAACAGCAGCTCGGCGAACTGGTCGGCCACTTCAACACGTTCCTGCACTCCTTCGCCGCGCAGGCGCCAAGTCTGCGCACGGCCGTCGCCGAACTGCCCGGCGCGCTGCACGGGGCCGACCGCGGCTTCGCCGAACTGGACGGGGCCGCCCCCTCGATCAGGAACTTCGCGCTGGACATCATCCCCGGCGTCGAAGAGATCCCCGCCACGGCCACCGCTGCCTACCCCTGGATCGAACAGACGCAGGCGTCGTTTGCGCCGAACGAGCTCGGGGGCGTCGCCGCGGGCCTGAACACGGCGGCGCCGGCGATCGCCACCCTCACCACCGGCCAGGTCTCCTTTCAGGACCAGTTCAACCAGTTCAACCAGTGCCTGACCAAGGTGTTCTTCCCCTCGATCGACACCAAGCTCCAGGATGGGGCCAACACGTCGGGCGCGGAAAACTACAAGGAATTCTTCTACGCCCTCGCGGGCCTCGCGGGTATCGGCCAGAACTTCGACGGCAACGGCGCCGCGGGACGCTTCATCGCGGGGGGTAGCGGTACCGCGATCCTCTCGCCGCCAGCCACCGTCGTGAAGCCGGGCGCGCCGGCGGGCACCAAACCGCTGATCGCCCAGACGGCTCTGACTCCCGAAGGGACCAGCCCGCGCTTCCCCGGCAGCGAGCCTCCGTACAGGCCGCTCGTGCCCTGCGACACGCAGGCGGTCTCAAACTTCAACGGGCCGCTGGCGCACGGCCCAGCAGATGGGGGAGGATGATGGCCACTCCGGCTGAGGGACACGAGGAGGCCGGGCGGGGGATCGGCGACCAGATCAGGCGCTATCGCACTGCGTTCCTCGCGGTCGTGACGATGATCGTGATCGCGGCGGGGAGCGCCGGCTACATCCTCGCCCACGAGCGCCTGTCGGTGCCCGCGTGGGTGCCGATCATCGGCCGCGAATCGTTCAAGCTGAATGGCGAATTCGAGACCGGCCAGGCGGTCACGCCCGGCCAGGGCCAGTCGGTCACGATCGCGGGCGCCAAGATCGGCGAAATCGCGAGCGTCGAGCTGCACGAAGGCAGGGCGGTGGTGAGCATGAACGTGACGCCCAAGTACGCCCGCTACATCTACCGCGACGCCACGATGCTGCTGCGTCCCAAGACGGGGCTGAAGGACGAGACGGTCGAGGTCTCCCCCGGCAACCCCGCCACGGGGAAAGTGTCCCAGGGGTACACCGTCCCGATCACCCAGACCTCCCCGGACGGCAACCTCGACGAACTGCTCGCCTCGCTGGACGCCGACACGCGCTCCTATCTACAGGAGCTGCTCGCAGGAGCGGGCGAAGGGTTGCAGGGCAACAGCGCGAACCTCTCCGCGACCTTCAAGCGCTTCGACCCGCTCGCCCGCGAGTTCCAGGAAATCGGCCGCGAAGTCGCCAAGCGCCAGTACTACGTGGAACACGGGATCCACAACTTCCGTCTGGTGCTGGAAGCGTTCGGCAGCAAGGACAGTCAGATCGCACAGCTGGTCGACTCCTCCAACGCGGTGTTCGCGACCTTCTCGCAGGAGGACCGCCAGGTGCAGGAAACCCTGCGCGAGCTGCCCGGCGTACTGCACCAGACCAACCACAGCTTCGGCAAACTCGCCACCTCGGTCCACGTGGTCGGCAGCACGCTGCACGCCCTGGAGCCCTTCGCCAAGGTGCTCGCACCGGCCGAGCGCGCGTCGCAGCCGTTCTTCAGGAAAACCGCCCCGGTGCTCAAGAACGAAGTCCGGCCGCTGTTCCGCCAGATCCTGCCGGTCATCAACCAGTTGCAGCCCTCGCTGCAGGACTTCGCACAGGCCTCGCCCCACCTGACCACGAGCTTCACGGTGCTCAACGAACTCTTCAACGAGCTCGCCTACAACCCCGGCCCCAACCGGGCCGGCTTCGGGTTCTTCGCCGCCTGGGGCGCCCACGACCTCAACAGCGTGGTCGCCCAGGGCGACGCCCACGGCGCGATCGGTCAGACGCTGCTGTACTTCAACTGCGAACTGGTGCCGATCCTGACCGGTGTCGCCGAAGCCGACCCGACGGCGAAACTGATCCTGGGTCTGCTCAACCCGCCGAGCGCCGCGCAGTGCGCATCGGCCGCGAAGAGCGGCTCCGCCGCGGCCAAAGCGGCGAGCCTGCACGGCGGCGTCAATACGGAGGCCCGGCTCGCGGATCGCGTCTTCGGCCAGGGCCCCGACGCCACGGCGCTGGCGCCGCCGGTGAGCGGAGGGAACCACTGATGCAGAAGCGTGCGCCCACGCTGGCCAACATCCTCGTGATCGTGCTGTTCGCGCTGAGCTGCTTCGGCCTGTTGCTGTTCCTGTGGGAGTCCTTCGGCGGACCGCTGCCGCTGAAGCCGAAGGGGTACCGCTTCAGCGTCGAGCTGTCGCGCACCCTGGCGTTGGCCGAACAGTCCGACGTGCGCATCAGCGGCGTCAAAGTCGGGCACGTCGTCAGTCTCGCGGAGCACTCCAACGGGCTGAACGACGTGACGATCGAAATGGCGCACCAGTACGCTCCGGTGCCCACCAATGACCGCATGATCCTGCGCCAGAAGACGCTGCTGGGGGAGACCTACCTCGAACTGCTGCCCCAGCACCAGCCGGCGCGTCCGTTGCCAGACGGCGGGCAGATCCCCGCCAATCAGGTCGAACCGGCGGTGACGCTCGACGACATCCTCGCGGCGCTCGATCCGCGAACGCGCGCGGCCTTCAAAGCGTGGCAGCAGACGCTCGCCGCCTCGTACAACGGCCGCGGCGAACAGATCAACTCGGACTTCGCCGAACTCGAACCGTTCGTGGAAAGCGCCAACAAGCTGGTGGGCATCCTCGCCTCCCAGGAAGGGGCGCTGCGGGCGACGGTGCACAACACCGGCGTGGTGTTCGACGCGCTCACCGAACGCGACCACCAGTACCGCGGGTTGATCGAAAACGGCGAGCGCACCTTCCACGCGCTCGCCCTGAGCAGCGCGCAGTTCGCCGACGCCTTCCGTGCACTGCCCGCCTTCGAGCGGCGCGGCACGGCGACGCTGCGCGAATTCGACAACCTCACGACGGCCGCGAGCCCCGTGCTCGCGCAGTCACGTGCGTGGGAGCGCGAGCTCACGCCGCTGCTCGAAGCCTTGAAGGGGTTCACCCCGGACTTCAACAACCTGCTCACCGACTTCGGCCCGTTCACGAGCGCCTCCAAGCGGGGCCTGCCGGCGTTCGAACGCACGCTCAGCCTGCTCGAGCCGCTGCTCGGCAACGTCGGCCCGGTGCTGCGCAACTTCGACCCGTTCCTGAAGTTCACCGGCGGGTACGTCCCCGAGCTGCAGTCGCTGTTCGCCAACGTGACCGCCGCCACCGAGGCGCACGACAAAAACTCCGACACCGTCAACGGCCAGATCCAGCACTACCTGCGCGGCCTGGTCACGATCAACCCGGAAGGCCTCGCCGTCTACAGCAAACGGATCGGCACCAACCGCGCGAACCCCTACTTCCAGCCGGGCGCCTTCCGGCTGCTGAACAACGGCGGCCTGCAGGTGTTCAGCACCGCCGCCTGCGCCAACTCCGCGCCGTCGGTCAGCGGGCCGGCCACCGCGGCAGTGTCGAAGAGCATCATCGAACAGCTGATCGCCGACCACGTCGCCAACGCCCCGGAAAGCACCGCCAACGCTGTCGGGGCGCCCGCCTGCACGCAGCAGAGCCCCTTCGCGTGGGAAGGCACCACCAGCCAGTACCCGCACGTAACCCCGCCGGCGGCTAAATAGGCTCCTTCGCATACGCCGCCACGATCGCGCGGTGGTGGCCGAGGTAGGGAAGCAGGGCGAAGTAGGCGAGCTCGCCGCACAGGCGGGGCAGCTCGCCGGTGCGGTCCGCCAGCGCGCGGTGGTGCATGATCGAGGCGATCCCGCCCACCATCGCCTCGGAGATGCAGGAGGGCAGGTGGTCGGGGTCGGCGCTGTGGAAGCGGCCTTCCTCCAGCAGCGGCAGGAAGATCCGCATCAGCGCGAAGTGGCGCTCACTTGCGGCGGCGCCCGCGCTGAGGCACTCCACCAGCACCACGCGCGCGCCGTCGGGGTCCTCCGCGAGCCCGCTCAGCAGGGCGGCCAACCCCGAGCGGACCCGCTCGGGCCAGGGCACCGCGCGCTCCGTCGCCTCCAGCACCCGGCTCTCCGTTCGGGCGATCAGCGCGTCGAGCGCCTGCAGGAAGCAGTCCTCCTTGTTCGCGAAGTGCTCTTCGAAGAGCGCCGCCGGAACGTTCGCCGTCTGTAGCACTCGCTCTACGGTGGTGCGATCGTAGCCCCGGTAGGACGCCGTGGCAATCATCGCGTCGAGGATGCGGATGCGGGGGTTGGGGGAGCGGCCGGTCGCCGAAAGAGACGGGCTGGCCGCGGACTCCTGTGGTGCGCCGAGGTGGCTGCTGTGCAACATCATTCCTCCTCCCTACCCGGCGAAGGAGCGGGTGGAGGAGCGCGACCGCTGTCCGGTCGGACCGTGGCTGAGGCCGCGTTTTCCAGGCGCTGAATCCCGGACTGTGAGTTTCCTCTCCCTACAAAGAGTAGTCCTGCCGCAGCTGTGTTGTCAAGGGCACGCCACGGTTGTCAAGAGTCCCCGGCGGTGGCTCGGCGAAGCCGGTCGTGGTGGCCGGGGAAGTCGGTCGTGGTGGCTCGGCGAAGCCAGTCGTGCTCGGTGCCTCGGAGTCCGGCGTGACCCCAGCGGGCACACAGCGCGCAGCGCTGGCGGGCGGTGCCACCGATCAGGCGATTTCGCTGATCGTCGATCGGTCCGCGGCGGGCTTGGCTGTGCGGGTCGCTCTGCGGTCAGTGAGCCGCGAGGGAACGCTGAGGAAGCGCAGCCGGTAGCGGCCCACCACGATCTCATCGCCGTCCTCGAGCATCCGCCACTCGATCCGCTCGCCGTTGACGAACACGCCGTTGAGGCTGCGATCGTCGAGCACCCTCACCCCGTCGGGTTGGCGCACCAGCAGGGCGTGCCGGCGTGAGACGGTGGGGTCGTCGAAGCGCACGTCCGCCGCGAGGCTGCGCCCCACGCGGGTCCACTCGTGGGTCAGCGCCATCACGGTGGTCTCCCCGTCCTCCTCGTAGGCGAGGTACTCCCCCGGCCGCTCGATCCGCTCTCTGATCTCCGCGAGCCACTCCTCCTCGCGCTGGTCGATCTCCGATCGGTTGGCCCGTTCGGTGATTCTGCCGCCGCCCTCCAGGGTGGCGCTCCCGCCTTCGGCCTCCCCGCCGAGCCGTCCGGCGCTGAACAGCGAGGCGCGCACGAAGCTCGCGCCTCCGCAGCCAGGGCAGTCGCTCAGCCTGTCGGAGGCCGCCAGGGTCAGGACGTAACCGCAACGTTGACAGCGAAAGGATCCCGCTCCTGCCAGTGTGCCCGAGGTCAGTGACTCCACCATCTCAGCGCTCCTCTTCTCCCGTTGGGTTGCGTCTTGGCGTCCGGCTTGCCAGCGAAACCTTGTGGCGATCATAACGAGACTTTCCTCGAGAGGTGTAGAGGGCTTGTAAGAAAGACGCGTTATCTCCCGGATACCCGCACGGGCTCACGGGCTCGGCAGATCGGGGCAGAGGCCGAACTTGGGGTAGCTGGGTTGTTCTACCCCCGGCTTGCCTCCTCCAAACCGGCGCTTCGGGGCTGGTCGGCGCAGGCGGTGATGTGGGTGGCCGGCGAGCCCCCTCCACCGGTGCGTGGGCAGACCGGGAGGAGACCGGCGCCGAGCGGCGAAACCCCGTGGCATGTCATCCGCGACCGTCACGGACATCGAGCGGTTCGAGCGCGTCCTCCTGCGCCGTGGCGTGGGGGTCCTCACGGCCGACCGCAACCGCTGCGCGGACTGCCGCCGCACCCCGCTGGTGGGGGAGCGGGTGCACCTCTACGATCACGAAGCCGTCGTCTGCGAGCTGTGCCGTCCCCTGCGCCGCGACCCCCCCGTGGCCACCGAGAGGGTGCGCCACTCCGAGCGCGGCCACGGCGTGCGCCTCACTGCCCGCGCGGCGTAGTACGCTGCCTGCCGCGCGGCGTAGTACGCTGCCGCTCGCGATGGGCCCCGTGACCGTCTCGATCCTTATCGACGCTCCTCGCGAGCGGGTCTTCGAGTACCTGCAGGACCTCGCCAACCACCCGGAGTTCACCGACCACTACCTCCGTGACTGGCACCTCACCCGCGCGGACTCCGTGGGCCGCGGGGCGGGGGCGCGCTTTCGCGTGGCCGCCCCCGGCAACCGCTTCAGCTGGGGCGACGTGACCTTCGCGGAGGTGCTCCCCCCGCATCGCATCGTCGAGGTCGGTCGTGGCGGCAAGGGCAACCGCGTCCGCACCCTCGCGGTCTACGAGCTCGCCCCGGGCGCGGGCGGCACGACGCGCGTGCAGTTCACGGTGGAGACCCAGCCCGTCACGTTGTCCGATCGTCTGATGGAGTCCTTCGGCGCGCGCGGGTGGTTGCGGCGCAAGAACGTGAAGGCGATGCGCCGCCTGCGCTCGATCATCGAGAGCGGGGAGGGCCGCGGCCGGCGCGTCACGGTCGCCGGCGGGTAAGAGGGTGGCGCAGCCGGCCCGCAGGCCGGCGAGCCGGGCCCCTCGTTTTCTGTAAAACTGCCGCCTCGCATGTCCCGCCTCCCGCGCAACGTGATGCTCGCCGCGCTCGTCGCCCTCGCGGCGCTCGCGCTGGGGGCCTGCGGGGACTCCCACACGCGGGTCACCACCGGCACCTACGCGGGGAGCTCGGGCAAGAACGCCCCCTACCTCAACGTCGGGCCCCTCATCTACGAGGTCCAGCTCTCCCGCGAGCTCAACCCCTACGACACCGAGGACTCCTCCTACCTGCTCGGTCTCACCCCCGCCCAACGCACGCTGCACCCCGGCGAAGAGTGGTTCGGGGTGTTCATGCAGGTCTACAACGAAAGCTCCCTCCCGCACCCCGTTGCGACCGACTTCACGATCAGCGACACCGAAGGCAACATCTACTACCCCCTGACCCTGGGCGCGGCCAACCCATTCGCCTACCGCGCCGGGGTCGTGCCCCCCAACAGCCGCGTCCCCGCTCTAGACACCATCGCCGCCGACGGCCCCACCCAGGGGGCGCTGCTGCTCTACAAGATCAAAGTCGAATCGCTCGACAACCGGCCGTTTACGCTGAAGATCGTCGACCCCGGCGACTCCGCCCAAACGGCCTCCGCGGAACTAGACGTCTAGCTCCCGCCACCTGGCCCTGGCTGGTTGGCCGGCTCTGCGGGAGGGCTTGCAGTTTCTGCGGGAGGGCTTGCAGTGTGGCGTCGTGAGGGTCTTCGCGGAGCTGTGTTCAGAGCCCGCCGGCCTGCAGCCCCGCTTCGATCACCTGCCGGGCCACCGGCGCGGCGGTCGCTCCGCCCGCGCCGTCGCGCACCATCAGCACCGCCACCGCGATCTTCGGGTGCGCCGCCGGGGCGAACGCCGCGAACCACGCGTCGGTGTTCTGCGGGTTGCTCTGTTCGGCGGCGCAGCTCGCTTCGGAGCCGTGTTCTTCGGCGGCGTGTTCTGCGGAGGCCCGTTCGCTTTCCGAGGGCTTCCGTTCGCCGCCGCTCGCCCCGCACGAGCTCGGGCTGCCGAGTTCCGCGGTCCCGGTCTTGCCGGCGACCACCACTCCGGGGATCGCCGCCGCGGTGCCGGTGCCGAAGCGCACCACGTCGATCATTAGGCCGCGCACCGTGCGCGCCGTCGCGGGGCTGACCGCGCGCACGCCCGCCGTCCCCGCTGCGCCGGTTGCCGCGGTGCTCCCACCCTTCCCCGCCGCGCCGGGGAGCACGAGGCTCGGCGCTGGGCGCCGGCCCCCGTCGGCGATCGTCGCCGCTACGGTGGCCATCTCCAGCGGGCTGGCCAGCACCTGGTCCTGGCCGATCGCCGTCGAGCCCACCGCGAGTTCGCCCTGGATTTGGCTGGCGGCGGGGATCGTGCTCTGCGGCGCGCCTTCGATCCCCGTGGGGTGGTTGAAGCCGAACCGTTCCGCGGTGGCCACCAGCCGCGCCGCGCCCAGCTTCACCCCCAGCGGGGCGAACACCGAGTTGCACGACACCGCGAACGCCTCCACCAGCGAGCCGCCGCATTCCTCCCCGTTGGCGTTGTGCAACTGCACCCCGTCCAGGGTTGCCGCGGTCGCGTAGGGGAAGGTGCTCTGCGGGGTCGCGATCCCCGCGCCCAACACTCCGCTGACGGTAATCATCTTGAACGTCGACCCCGGTGGCTGCAGGGCGTCCAGGCCGATCCCCGCCACCCCCAGGATTTCGCCGCTGGCCGGTTCCAGCACGAGGACCCCGCCGTACTGGCCCCCCAGCGCGCTCACCGCCGCGCTCTGCACCGCCGGGGCGATCGTGGTCCGCACCGCGTCCCCCGCGTGCGCGCTCGCGCTCGCCAGCACTCGTTCGCGGCCTGCGCCCGCCGTTTCCCCGGCCGCCGCTTCGGGGGGCGTCTGGGCCCCCGATTTTTCGGCGAGCAACTCGCCTCCCGGGGTGCCCCGCAAGCGTTCGTCCTCGGCGAGCTCCAGTCCGCTCACGCCCACGATAGCGTTCGCCGGCACCCCCTGCGCCTCCAGCGTGCGCAGGCTGCGTTCGGGGATCGGCCCCACTTCCCCTACCACCGCGCTTGCCGCCGCCCCCAGCGGGGAGCTGCGCGCCCCTGCCTCTGTGGCCGGCCCTTCCGCCAGCACCGATCCGTTGCGCGCCAGCAGCGCCGCTCGTGGGGGCAGCGCCGTGCGCCTGCTCAGCTGCTCGCCCGGCCGCAGGCCAGGGAAAGCGAGCGAACGCGACCACGCCACCCGCACCCCTGCTTCGGGTCCCGCGAGGATCGGCAGCCTGAAGCTCTCCGGGAGGGCGCCCCACAGCCGCGTGCGCACCCGCACCGGCACCACCTCCACGCCCCCCGCCGCTGCCCGCGGGGCGCCCGTCACGCGCTCGCCGCTCGCGGTCGCGGTCATCAGCGCTTCCCGATAGGCCTGCGCGAATGCGCTCGCCGTAACCTCCCGCTGGGAGGCGGGGGCGATCTCGCTGTACATCGTCGCGTAGTCCCCCTGCGCCCACGCCGCCACGAAGCGCGCCGCAAGCGCGGGGGCGGCCGACGATGAGTGGTGCTCCGCGCCCACCACTGCTCCCACCAGGAACGCCGCCGCCGCCAGGGCGATCATCGGTCGCGCGCGCCGCCGGCGTGCCCGCTGCACCCCTGCTCCCCGGCTGGAGACCGATCCGGCAGTCAACGCCGATCTCCATTGCGGGCTCTCACATCGCGGAACGGTAGAACATGAGCTGTGACCACGCTCGACTGGATCATCTTCCTGTTCGTCGCCGTCCTCGCCCTCTTCGGCCTGCGCCAAGGCTTCATCGTGGGGGTGTTGTCCTTCGGGGGGTTCGCGCTCGGTGCGTTCATCGGCACCCGCGTGGGCCCGCTGCTGCTGCCCCAGGGGTCCGCCTCGCCCTACGCCCCCGCTTTCGGCCTCGTCGGCGCCCTGCTCGCCGGGGCGATCCTCGCCACCGGCCTGGAGGGGCTCGGCTGGCGGCTGCGCCGCACCACCATGCTGGTTCCCGGCCTCGGCCTGCTCGACGGCGCGCTCGGCGCGCTGCTCTCCGCGGCGGTCGGCCTCGGGATCGTGTGGATCGTCGCCGCCGTCGCCGCGCAAATCCCCACCGCCACCACGCTGCGCGCCGACATCCAGCGCTCCGCGATCCTGCGCGACCTCAACGGCCTGCTCCCTCCCTCGGGCCCGATCCTCAATGCGCTCGCGCGCCTCGATCCCCTGCCCTCGATCCCGGGCCCGCTGCCTTCGCTCGCGGCCCCCCCGCCGCGCATCGCCGACAACCTCGGCGTACGGGTCGCCTCGCACAGCGTCGTGCGCGTGCTCGGCACCGCCTGCGGCCTTGCGATCGAGGGCTCTGGATGGGTCGCGCGGCCCGAAGAGGTGCTCACTAACGCCCACGTCGTCGCCGGCGAGAGCGACACCACCGTGGAGATCGAAGGCCAGCCCCCCGGTCTCCCCGCGCAGGCGATCGCCTTCAATTCCACCGTCGACCTCGCCGTGCTGCGCGTCCCTGGCCTCTCGCTGCCCGCGCTGAGCCTCGTTTCGAGTCCCTCCTCGGGCAGCGCCGGGGCGATCCTCGGTTACCCCGAAAACGGGCCCTTCGACGTGCAGTCAGGGCGCATCGGGCCTACCGCGCAGGTGCTCACGCAGAACGCCTATGGCCAGGGGCCCGTCTCGCGTCTGCTCACCCCTTTGCGCGGCCTCGTACGCCCCGGCAACTCGGGGGGGCCCGTCGTGGATCCCTCGGGCGAAGTGCTCACCACCGTCTTCGCCGGCACCACCGGCGCCGGCCCCCACGGCGGCTACGGCGTCGCCAACGCCACCGTCGCCCAGGTGCTGGCCGGCGCGGGTGCTCCCGTGGGGACCGGGCCGTGCGACACACAGTGAGCTAGGCTGACCGCCATGTCGAAGATCCTCGTGATCGCCGAGAAGCCCTCCGTCGGGCGTGACCTCGCGCGCGTGCTGCCGGGGACCTTCAAGAAGGAGGAGGGTTTCCTCGAGGCCGAGGAGCACGTTGTCACGTGGGCTGTCGGCCACCTCGTGCAACTCGCCGAACCCGACGAATACGACCCCAAGTTCAAGCGCTGGCGCATGGAGGACCTGCCGATTGTGCCCGACCGCTTCAAGCTCGTCGTGCGCGACGAGCGCTCCCGCAAGCAGATGTCGGTCGTCACCCGTCAACTCTCCCGCAAGGACGTCGGCGAGGTCATCAACGCCTGTGACGCCGGCCGCGAGGGGGAGCTGATCTTCGCCTACATCTACGAGAAGGCCGCCTCGACGCTGCCCGTGCGGCGACTGTGGCTGAACTCGATGACCACCGCCGCCATGCGGGACGCCTTCGCCTCGCTGCGCCCCGCCTCCGAGGTCGCGCTGCTCGAGCAGGCCGCCCGCTCGCGCTCGGAGTCCGACTGGATCGTCGGCATGAACGCCACCCGCGCCGCCACGATCCGCCTGCGCACCTCCTTCGACGGGGCCGTCTCGCTCGGGCGCGTGCAGACTCCCACGCTCGCGATCGTCGCCCGCCGCGAGGAGGAGATCAAAGCGTTCGTACCTGAGCCCTACTGGCTCGTGGACGCTGTGTTTGCCGCTCCGCCGCTGGAGGGGGAGGGGGGAGACTCGATCGCCGCGGTTTCCGCGGCGGGCGGCGCAGCCGCCGGCGGGGTCGATCCCGAGGCCAATGGTGATGGGGATGGGGCTGGCGCCCGGGGGGCCGCTGCGGGGGATGGCGTGGCCGCTGTAGGCGGGCCACCTGGCGAGCGCGTCTACCACGGCCGCTTCCACGCCGGCGCCAAACCGCGCCTTGCCACCGAGGAGGAAGCCGTCGCGATCGTCGAGGCGTGTGAGGGTCGGGAGGCGACCGTCACCAAGCTCGAGGTCAAGGAGGCCCGCGAGCGCGCCCCCATGCTGTATGACCTCACCTCCCTGCAGCGCGAGGCCAACACCCGCTTCGGCTTCTCTGCCCGCCGCACCCTTGGGGCCGCGCAGCGCCTGTATGAGGAGCACAAGGCGCTCACCTACCCCCGCACCAACTCGCGTTACCTGACCAAAGACATGATCCCCGAGATCCGGCCGACCGCGGAGCTCGTGGGCGCGGGCAAGGAGTACGCCAAGGCGGCCGCCTACGTCGCCTCCCTCGACGAGCTGCCGCTCGCGCGCGTGGTCAACGACGCCAAGGTCACCGACCACCACGCCATTATCCCCACCCGCTCCGAGCACAAAGTGGAGCGCATGAGCGA
Organism: uncultured Solirubrobacterales bacterium; assembly: GCA_963715925.1. Lineage (GTDB taxonomy): Bacteria > Actinomycetota > Thermoleophilia > Solirubrobacterales > Solirubrobacteraceae > Palsa-744. The sequence goes on from OY970282.1 coordinate 2,657,022, forward strand.
CGACGACCGCCGCGTCTATGACCTCGTCGCCCGCCGCTTCCTCGCGGTCTTCCACCCCGAGGCCGTGTTCGAGAACACCCGCGTTGAGACCACCATCCCCGCCGGCGAGGGGACCCGCGCCGGCCGCTACGTATTCCGCACCCGCGGCAAGCTCCTGATCGTGCCCGGCTGGCGCGGTGTCTACGGGGAGCTTCCCGCCGAGGCTGGCGACGGCGCGCGCGGCGCCGAGGAGGACGAGGGCTCCGAGCAGCACCTCCCCCGCCTGATCGAGGGCGAGCACGTGCACACGCGCGAGATCAAGTCCCTCTCCAAGGAGACCAAGCCGCCCCGCCGCTACTCCGACGCCTCCCTGCTCGGCGCGATGGAGACCGCCGGCAAGCTCGTCGACGACGACGAGCTGCGCGAGGCGATGAAGGAGTCTGGGATCGGCACCCCCGCCACGCGCGCCGCGATCATCGAGCGCCTCATCCAGGTCGGCTACATCGAGCGCGACGGGCGCTCGCTGGTCGCCACCGAGAAGGGCCTCAACGTCGTGCGCCTACTCGGCCGCCACCCCCTCACCTCCCCCGAACTCACCGGTCGTTGGGAGCACCGCCTCGATGCGATCGAGCGCGGCGAGGACTCCCGCGAGCGCTTCATGGGCGACATCGCCGGCTTCGCCGGGGAGACCGTGAAAATGCTCGACCACGCGCTGAAGGACGTCCGCATCCCCAAAGCCACGCTCGGGCCCTGCCCGGTCTGCGGCCATGAGATCGTGGAAAACCGCAAGGGCTACTCCTGCTGGGCGCGCACCGACCCCGGGTGCGGCTTCGTGATCTGGAAGTCCAAAGCGGGCAAGCAGCTCCCGATCGCCGTCGCCCGCGAGCTGATCCGCACCGGCTACACCGCCCGCCCCGTCACCGGCTTCCGCGGGCGCTCCGGGCGCTCCTTCCGCGCTCACCTCGCCCTCCAGCAGACCGCCGACGGCAAATGGCGCGTCGAGTTCAACGAGAACTGGGCCAAGGAGGGGGCCAAGCCCCCCGATCACGAGACTGCCGCCGCTGCCGGGGCCGCTGAGCCTGAGCAGGCGGTCGAGGCCGTGGCCGCCCACTCTGCCGCGTAGGGTCGGCCTGGGCCGTTTTGCCTGGGTTGTGCGGTTGCAGGTGTGTCGAAGTGGTTGGTGGTTGAGTCAGGTGGCCGGGCTGTGGTGTCGGGTCTGTACGCCACTATGGCTTCCATGCCGATCACGCTAGTCACCGGGCCCGCCAACGCGGGCAAGGCCAGGGTGGTGCTGGACGCCGTGCGCGCCCACCGCGCGCGCGCGGAGGAGCCGCTTTTGGTGGTGCCCACGCACGCCGACGTGGATCACTACCGGCGCGAGCTCGCCCGTGGAGACCTTGTGCCGGGGGTGCGGGTGGAGCGGTTCCAGGGCCTCCTAGCCGAGGTCATCCGCCGCGCGGGCCCCTCTGAGCGGCCACTCGGGCGCCTGACCCGTGAGCGGGTGCTCGCGGCGGTGCTCGAACGCGCGCGGCGGGGCGCGTTCGGTGCGGGGGCTGCACACCCGACGGGTGGCGCGGCCGACACGGAGAGGGCGCGGGCGACCCCCGGCGTCGTGCGCGCCCTGGCGGCGCTGGTGGGGGAGCTGGAGGTCGAGCGCGTCACCCCCGAGCGCCTACGCGAGGCGCTTGCCGCATGGGCCACGGCGGACCCCGCCCACGCCTCCCGCGCGCGGGAGCTCGCGGAGCTGTTCGCGGAGTACCGCCGTGTGCTGGAGGGACTAGGCCCCGCCCGGGCGAGCTCCGAGCGGCGGGCGGCACGTGCGCTCGACGCGCTGCGACGCGCCCCCGCGCTGTGGGGCGCCACGCCGGTACTGCTGTACGGCTTCGACGACTTCGCGGGGCTGCAGCTGGACGCGATCGAAACGCTGGGCGTGGTGGTGGGGGCCGCAGTCACGGTCTCGCTCGCCTACGAGCCCGGCCGTACGGCGTTCGCGGGTCGCGGGGACACCTTCCAGCGCCTGCTCCCCCTCGCGGCTGAGCACCGCCGGCTGGAGCCTCGTGCGGATCACTACGCGCCCGCCCCGCTGGCCGAAACGGGGATGCTGGCCGAACGGGGGATGCGAGCCGGAGGGGAGTGTCTCCCCGCTTCGGTCGAAGGCGAGTGTCTCCCGGCTTCGGTCGCGCTGCACCACCTGGAGCGCTTCCTGTTCGAGCCCGACCACTCCGCGGTGAGCGCGGGGGAGGCGGTGCGGCTGCTGGAGGGCGGGGGGGAGCGCGCGGAGCTCGAGCTGGTCGCGGAGGAGGTCCTGGGGCTCATCGAGCGCGGGTTGCGCCCCGGTGAGATCGCCGTCGCGCACCGCTCCCCCGAGAGCGTCGCGGAGCTGCTGGGGGAGGTCTTCCGCTCCTACGGCATCCCCTTTGCGCTGGAGCGGCGCCTACGGTTCGCGCACACGGCGACCGGCCGCGCGCTGCTGGGGCTGCTGGCCGCGGCGTTCCCTGAGCCGAACGACAACGGGCTCGGGGACCTGCTCGCGTGGCTGCGTGCGCCCGGGGTGTTGAGCCGTCCGGAGCTCGCGGACGCCCTGGAGCGCCGGGCGCGGCGCGAGGGCACGCGCAGCGCGGTGCAGGCACGCGCGCTGTGGGAGGCCGAGCACTGGCCGCTGGAGACCTTGGATTGGCTGCAAGCGGCGGCGGAGCGGAGCCCGGCGGCGCTGATCGACCGCACGGCGACGGAGCTCGAGCGACTGTTCCGCGGTCCGCTGCCGGGCGCAGCGGAGGTGGCGACGTTTGCGCAGCTGACGGAGGCGCGCGCGCTGGCGGCCGCTCAGGCGGCGCTCGAGGAGCTGCGCGAGCTGGCCTGCTCCGCGCCGAAGTTGGCCCCGGACGCACGCGAGCTGCTCGCGGTCCTGCGCGGGTTGGAGCTTGTGATCGAGGCCCACCCACCCGGAGGCCCGGAGGCGTCTGAGGACTCCCCACCCGCGGCGGTGGCGGTGCTCGACCCCCTCGCGCTGCGCGCGCGCCGGGTGCGGGCGCTGTTCCTGTGCGGCTTACAGGAAGGCGTCTTCCCCGCTCCCGCGCGTCCCGAGCCGTTCCTCTCCGAGGAGGAGCGCCGTGGGCTCGCGGAAGCCTCGGGCCTGAGGTTGGGGCGTCCGCTGGACACGCTCGCGGCCGAGCGCTACCTGCTGTACGCCGCGGTCTCGCGTCCGGAGGAGCTGCTGGTGCTGAGCTGGCACACCGCGGACGACGACGGTCTGCCGAGCGCGCGCTCGCTGTTCGTGGACGACGTGTGCGACCTCTTCTCATGCGACCGAAGCCGGGTGACACGCGCCTGCGGCGCGAATCCCCGTTTCGGCCAACACGAGGCGCGCACGCGGCGGGCGTTGGGTGAGGTGGGGGAGGGGAGGGGCTCGGAAGTGGCGAGCCCCCGCGTGGAGATCGCGCCGCTACGCGATCCGCGGGTGCTGGCGGAGCTGCGTGAGCGGCTGTGGTCGGCGTCGAGCCTGCAGACGTGGGCCGGATGCCCGGTGCGGTGGTTCGTGGAGAGCCTGCTGCGCGCGGAGGACCTCGAACCCGAGGCCGAGCCGCTGGCGCGCGGGGGCCTCGCGCACGTGGTGCTGCGCGACGTGCTGGAGGGCCTGCGGAGCGAGACGGGCTCCGCGCGCCTGACCCCTGAGCGGCTGCCCTGCTCGCGCGAGCTGCTGCGCGCGGCGCTTGCCAAGCACGCGGACGAGTACCCGCTCTCCACCGCCCCCGAGCGCGTGCCGGGGATGCGCAGGCGGCTGGAGGCGGACCTGGAGCGCTACCTGGAGCACGCCGCTGCCCGCGAGGAGCAAGATGAGACCCCGCTGGAACCCACCCACCTGGAGCTGTCCTTCGGCTTCCCGGCTGAGAGGGTGGCGCAGCCCGAGGCGCTGGGGGCGCTCGACCTCGGCGAGGGAGTCCTGGTGCGAGGCTTCATCGACCGCGTCGACCTCGCGCCGGGAGGCGCGGCGGTGGTGTACGACTACAAGGGCGCCCACGCGCCCGCACCCGACAGGTGGTTGGGTGAGCGCAGCTACCAGGTACCCCTTTACATGCGCGCCGTGGAGGAGCTGCTCGGCGCGCGTGCGGTGGGGGGCTTCTACCAGCCGCTCGCCGGCCGCGACCTGCGCGCGCGGGGGGTGCTCGCGGAGGGTGAGGGCGTGGAGCTCTCCTGCGTGCGGGGCGACGCGCGCGAGCCCGCGGAGGTGCGGGAGCTCGTGGAGGAGGTCGTGGCGGCGGCGCGGGAGGCCGCCAAGCAGGCGCGCGCGGGCGCCTTACAGGCACGGCCGGCGACGTGTGGGTTCGGGGGCGGCGGCTGCATGTACCCGACGATCTGCCGGTGCGAGCGCTGAGCATGGCCGTCATGGCCACACAAGCCTTGACCGCGGAGCAGGAGGAGGCCGCCGCGCGCCGGCAGGGCCCACTGTTGCTGGCGGCGGGGGCGGGCAGCGGGAAGACCTCGGTGCTCGTAGAGCGCTTCGTGCGGGCGGTGCGCGAGGACGACATCGCCCCGGGGCGGATTCTCGCGATCACCTTTACCGAGCGCGCCGCCGCGGAGCTGCGCGGGCGGGTGCGCGCGCGCCTGCTGGAGCTGGGCGAGCGGGAGGCTGCGCGCGACACCGAGGGGGCGCTGATCGGCACCTTCCACGGCTTCTGCGCTCGCCTGCTGCGCATCCACGCGCTCGCCGCGGGACTTGACCCCGACTTCGCGATTCTTGACGAGGCCGGCGCGGGGCGGCTGCGGCTACTCGCCTTCCGCCACGCGCTCGCGGCTCTGCTGGCCGAAACGGGGATGCGAGCTGAAAGCGAGTGTCTCCCGGCTTCGGTCGAACCGGGGGTGCTGGCCGAACCGGGGGCGCTGGCCGAAACGGGGGTGCTGGCCGAAACGGGGACGCGAGCCGAAAGCGAGTGTCTCCCGGCTTCGGCGGGGGAGCGCCGCGCGGAGGCGGTCGAGCTGCTCGCCGCCTACGGCCCTGACCGTGTGCGGGGGATGGTGCTGGCGGTGTACGCCGAGCAGCGCAGCCGTGGGACGAGCCTGCCGTCGCTGCCCCAGCTGGAGCCCTCCGAGCCCGCGGAGCGGGAGGCGATCCGCGCGTGCGAGCTGCTGGGTATGGTCCTGGAGGAGTTCGGGCACCGTTACGCGGAGCTCAAGCGCGCACGCTCGGCGCTCGACTTCGACGACCTCGAGCTGCGCGCGCGCGAGCTGCTGGAGGGCCACCAGGGTGTACGCCGGATGTGGGCGGAGCGCTTGGAGCTGCTGATGGTGGACGAGTTCCAGGACACCAACCGCCGCCAACTCGCGCTCCTTCAACTGCTCGAGCGCGACAACCTGTTCACCGTCGGAGACGCTCTGCAATCGATCTACGGCTTCCGCCACGCCGAGGTGGCGCTCTTCCACGAGCGCCGCCGTGGGCTCGAAGCGGAGGGGGCGGCGCTCGCGCTGACCCACAACTTTCGCAGCCGCCCTCCGCTGATCGCGGCGGTCAACGCCGTCTTCGGTGAGCGCTTCGGAGACGCCTACACCCCGCTTCTCGCCGCGCGCGAGGAGGGCGGCGGGGCTGCGGTCGAGCTGCTGCTCACCGACAAGAGCGGTTGGGGGCAGTCGCCTCACGCTCTCGCCGTGGCCGGGGCGCTGCCGCCGGCGACCCTCTGGCGCCACGCCGAAGCGCGCCTGCTGGCCCAACGTGTGGCCGAGCTCGTGGCCGGCGGGCAGGCCGCGGCGGGGGATGTGGTGGTGCTGCTGCGAGCCGCGGGCGACCTGCCGGTGTACGAGCGCGCCCTGGAGGAGCGCGGCCTGCGCACGCTCGCGGCCGTCGGCTCCTTCTGGGGCCACCAGCAGGTGGGCGACCTGCTGATGTGGCTGCGCGCACTCGCCTCCCCGCTGGACGAGCTCGCGCTCTACTCGGTGCTCGCCTCCCCGCTCGTGGGGCTCTCGAGCGACGGCCTCGCGCTGCTGGCGCTCCATGCCCGCGCGGCCGGGACCGGCGTGTGGGCGGCGATTGCGGAGGGCGTGGGTGAGCTGTACGCGCGCCTCTGCGCCCCCGACCGCGAGCGCCTCGCTCGCTTCGCCGAGCGCTTCGCCGCCGAGCGGCGCGCTGCGCCGACGCATTCCCTCGCCGAGCTGCTGCTGCGCGTGCTCGCGTGCACCGGCTACGAACTGCACGTGCTCTCCCTCCCCTGGGGCGAGCGGCGTCTGGCCAACATCCACAAGCTGCTGCGCCTCGCCCGCCGCTACGAAGCCGCGGAGGGCCGCGACCTGCGAGGCTTCCTGGACCACGTCGAGCACTCCCGCGCCCTCTCCGAGGACTCCGAGCCCCACGCCCCTACCGGCTCTGCGCCCGACGCGGTGCGCCTGATGACGATTCACGCCGCCAAGGGCCTCGAGTTTCCGGTGGTGTGCATCGCCGACCTCGGCCGCGCCGGCGCTGGCACGCCGCCCGACCTGCTGGTGGACGGCGCCCGCGTCGGCCTGCGCCTGGCGCGCCTCGACGGGTCCCCGCCGGTGGCGTGCCTGCGCTACGAGGAGCTGTGCGAGGAGCGTCGCGGCGCGGAAGCGGCGGAGGAGGAGCGGATCGTCTACGTCGCGATGACCCGCGCGCGCGAGCGCCTGCTGCTGAGCGGGTCCTGCGACTTCGAGCGCTGGCCCGGGACGGGTGGGCCGCCGATCCGGGGGGGCGCTCCGATCACGTGGCTTGCCCCTGCGCTCGCGCCTGCGCTGCCCGCACTTGCCCGCACGTTGGAGCGCCCCATCATGGAGCTTGTCGTGGGCGGGGACTTGGCCGATAAGGAGGACCTTCGCGATCGTGCGGACGCCGAGGGCCGGGCTTTGGTTCGTTGCTGGCTGAACAGCCCGACCACTGTCGGAGCGGTCCTGCGCGAGCAGAGTCTCGACCCGGGAGCGGTTTCCGGAGGGCGTCCGTCGCTTGACGGTATGGGTTAGCGCCTGGTGCGTAGCCGGTTTAGAATCCCCAACAATTGTACCGGGTAGCCGGTCCAAAGTTGTACCGGGTAGTCGGTCCAGAATAGTACCGGGTATCCGGTCCAGAATAGTACCGTCTGGGTGGTACAATCGGGGCAGTGTTGGCTGTGCTCAACCCGTTCATCTGGGACCGCCCGCTTGACGACCCGTCGAAGATCGTCGGCATGGAGGCGTTCGCCAATCGGGTCGCGCTGACACTGAAGGGGCAGACGAACGTCGCGCTGTTCGGGCCACGCGACACGGGCAAGACCACATTCACCAACCAGCTGGTGCTCGAGCTCGCCAAGAGCCATGGCGAGGATGCGCCGCCGTTCGACGTTGTCAAGGTCAACCTCCAACGCGTGGTGAGCATCCCGGGGTTCATCGGGTGTGTGCACGACGCGATGATCGGCCACCCGGTCAAGAGCCTGCGCCAGGCCGCCCGGCGGCAGATAGGCGCGCTGGAGAAGGAGATCGGCTTCGACATCAAGGTCATTAAGGGCTCGGTGAAAAGCGCCGCCGTCACCCCAGCTCAGGATGCCGAGACGCTGCACGCGCAACTCCTTGCCCTGCGCTCCCTGTCGGATCGCCTAGTAGTGGTATTCGACGAGTTTCAGCGACTGCGGCACTGTCCAGGCGATCCGCTGGCGCTCATCCGCTCGGCGCTCATGAGCTCTGGCTCCAACCACGTCTCGCTGCTGTTCACGGGATCGATCCGCAACGCGCTGAAGATGATGCTCGAGGACTCCCACCAGCCCATCTTTGGCGAGGCCGCGCAGATGCAGCTTCCAGCCATCGGCCGCGCCGACTTCATCGAGTACCTGGACTTCCAGTTCGACGCGACCGGCAAGCCGGCGGACGATGACGCGCTCGACTACCTGCTCAGCGCCACCGGCGCACATCCCCGCAGTACACAACAGCTGGCGTGGGAGTGCTGGGCGGGCACGCCGACGGGCCAGTCTGTGACGCTCGGGACCGCGATCGACGCGCACGACCGGCTCGTGCAGACTATCGAGCGATCGGAGTTCGCGTCCGTCCTCAACGTGCTGATGAACGGGGACGAGGCGGAGGCGAACGAGGTTCGCGCGCTGCAGCTGCTGGCCGACCGCGGTGGCGAGCGCGTCACCAGCCGACCGGTCGCGACGCGCTACGGGTTCTCCAGCCACTCGCGCGTGCGCCCGGCGCTCGTGCGGTTGCAGGGGCGTGGGCTCGTCGATCAGCGGGACGGCAGCTGGTACATCGTCGATCCGCTGTTTGGCGAGTGGCTGCGGCGGGCATCGCCGCTCGCGGACCGGCCAACGTTTGAGGTCCCCCGCCAACCCTGAGCTGTACCGGGGACAGGGTACAAATCTGGACCTGGTGTGCGGTACGGGCACTCTGCTTCACCTGCCACGGGACGTGCGTGGCTATGCTCGGAGGATGAGGTCGACACGCTCTGCGAGCGGCCCGCCGGGATTGGAGCCCCGGGCGTCTCGGGCGGCGATCGCTGAGCACGCGCGCGGGGAGGTCTCGGCGGACACGGAGCTATTCGTTCGCGCGCACGACGGCGACGCGCGAGCGAGAGAGCAGCTGATCGAGCGCTACCTCCCGCTCGCCCGTCGCCTCGCCCGCCGCTACCAGCGCGCGGAGGAGCCGCTGGAGGACCTCGTGCAGGTGGCCTCCCTGGGCCTCATCAAGGCGGTCGACCGCTTCGACATGGGTCGCGAGGTGGTCTTCTCCAGCTACGCCGTCCCCACGATCCTGGGCGAGCTCCGCCGCCACTTCCGCGACCGCACCTGGTCGGTGCGCGTCCCCCGCGACCTGCAGGAGCTCGCGCTGCGCGTGGACCACACGGTCACGCGCCTCTCCGTCGGCGAGCGCCGCTCACCGTCGGTGTCCGAGATCGCGCACGCCGTGGGCGCCTCCGCCGAGCAGGTGCTCGACGCGCTCGAGGCCGCCGCCGCCTACCGTGCGACCTCGCTCGACGCCCCGCGCTCCGCCGCTCGAGGCGAGGAGGCCGGGGAGAGCGTCGCCGACACCCTTGGCACGCAGGAGGCCGGCTTTCAGCGCGCCGAGGAGCGCGCCACCCTGGAGCCGCTGCTGGCCCGGCTCTCCCCCCGTGAACGCCTCGTATTGCAGCTGCGCTTCGGCGAGGACCTCACCCAGGCGGAGATCGGTGAGCGCATCGGCGTCTCCCAGATGCAGGTCTCGCGCCTGATCCGCCAGGCGATCGCGCGCATGCGCGCCGGACTTTTGGGCGAGGAGGAGCCTGGTCGGTAGGCGCTCCCGCGTCGCGGCTCCGCGGGTCGTGCACACGCCGGAGCTCGAACTGCGAACGCCGCGGGGCGCCCCGGAGGGGGGCGCCTAATCCTCCTGCCCACCCCGTCTGGTGTCAGCGGGCGTTTGACATCGTGGCAAGAGTGGTCACACTGTGTGTATGCCCCGCTCGATGTGGAAAGGGACGCTCACCTTCGGCTTGGTCTCCGTGCCGGTCAAGCTCTACACGGCGGTCGTTCAGCGCTCCGTGCGCTTTCACCATCTGCACGCCACCGACCACGCGCGCATCGTCCAGCGGCGCTACTGCTCGGCCGAGGGCGAGGAGGTCCCCTTCGAGGAGGTCGTCAAGGGCTACGAGATCGCCCCCGGACGGCACGTCGTGATCGAGGCCGAGGAGTTCGCCGCCTTGGAACCCGCCTTCACGCGCACCATCGAGATCGAGGACTTCGTGCAGTTCGACGAGATCGACCCCATCTACTTCGACCGTCCCTACTTTCTCGCCCCCTCCCGCGGTGGCGCCCGCCCCTACCGGCTGCTGCTGGAGGCGATGCGCGACACCGGCAAGGTCGCGATCGGGCGCGTCGTGCTGCGCTCCCGCCAGCAGCTCGTCGCGATCCACCCGCGCGAGCAGGCCCTGATGATGACCACCCTGAACTTCGACGACGAGATCCAGCACACCGCCGACCTCGGTGAGCTCCGGGAAGCGGCGGACGTGGAGCTGGGCGCCAACGAGCTCGCGATCGCGCACCGGCTCGTCGAGTCCATCGCCCGCCCCTTCGACATGTCCAACTACCACGACACCTACCGCGAGGCTCTGCTGGAGCTGATCGACCGCAAGGCGGGTGGCGAGCAAGTCGTGCTCGAACCACCCGCCCGGGAGGAGCCGCTGCAGACGCTCGACCTCATGAGCGCCCTGGAGGCCTCCATCGCGCAGGTGCGCGCTCGCCGCGAGTCCGACGGCGCGCCCCCCGCCGGCAAGCGCACCAAGGTTGCGGCCAAGGGTCGCGCGGCCGGGGCCAAGGGCCCCAACGGGACCCCTCCGAAGGGCTCCAACGGTGCCGCGGCGAAGAGCCCCAACGGTGCCGCGGCGAAGAGCCGCAAGAAAGCTCGAACCTAACACGAGCCCGAGCACGAGCTCCTCGCGCGAAGGGCCCCAACGGTGCCGCGGCGAAGCCGCAAGCAAGCCCGAACCTAAAACACGAGCCCGAGCACGAGCTCCTCGCCGGCTCCGTCCGCCCCCGACTCGACGCGCAACTCGTCTGTCATCCGCTCGAGCACGTTGCCCACCCCGGGCATTACCGTGTCCTGCACCAGCCGGCTCGCGGCACTCCCCGTGAGCTCGCCCACACGCAGCTCGAGCGCTCCGTTGCGCACGCTCACCGCGAGCGCGAGGTGGTCGCCGCCGGCGTGTGAGGGGCAGTGCGCGCTGAGCGTTTCGCACACCACCATCGCGTCCTCCAGGCGGTCCATCGGGCAGTTGGCCCGTGCGAGGAGTATCGAGACGACCCTGCACAACACCGGTCCCACCAGCGGGCCGCAGGCGAGGCGCAGCGACACCGAGCCCTCGTACAGGCCGTCCCCGCGCTCGGGCTGCACGCAGCTGCCGTGGGGCTCCTCGTTCACGCGCCCGCCGGAGGCTCGATCGCGTTGGAGGCGGCGCGGTTGGCCACGGCGCTGTAGCGGTGGAGCGACTCCGTCAACAAAAACGTCATCCGCACCTCCGTGCGCTCCTCCTCGTCGCGCCCCAACTCCACGCTCTCGGTGAGCGAGGCGATCAGTGGCAGGCCGAGCCCCAACCCCGGGCTGTCCGGCCGCGGGCCGATGCCCCTGCCCTCGTCGCGCACTACCACCCTCAGCTCGTCCACCATCATGGTCGCGAGCACCTCCATCGGCCCCTCCTCGCCGTCCGGGTACGCGTGGACGACCACGTTCGTGCACGCCTCCGTGACCGCCAAGCGGATGTCCGAGAGGGTCTGCGCGTCGAGCGCGTACGCGTCGCCCAACGCCCCGAAGGCGTGGCGCACGATCGCGATGTTCTCCGCGCGTGCCGGAAGCGCTAGCTGCATGTCGGCGGTCATGGTGTTTGCCTCTCCCCATCCGTTTGGGGTACGGATCTTGTCTTGAGTGATGGTGCCCTGCTGGGGCAGTTTTCACACATCCAACGGCCCCGACCGCCCCTGGTGTACGCTGTCGCGTCCGCTCGTCCTAGCGCTCTGCCGCAAATCAGCATACGCCAGCTCGGCGACGGCCGCCCGGGCGACTGGACGGTTGGACGGCGGCGCGCCGAGGGTCCACGCCGAGGGACTATTCCGTCCCCTGTCCACTGCTACGCTTCAGCCTCCGCCTCAGGTGCCCTCACCGCCTGCACGGACCCGTCCCGCCCGTGCGGGAGGCACCGCCCTCCCGGGAGCACTGCCATGACTTCGCACATCTTGCAGCCGCCCAAGGCCGTCGGTCTCTACGACCCCCGCTTCGAGCACGACGCCTGTGGCGTGGGCATGGTCGCGCGCCTGGACAACCGCCCCACCCACGAGGTGATCGCGCAGGCGATCGGGGCGCTGGAGAACCTCGAGCACCGCGGTGCCTCCGGGGCCGACCCCACGACCGGGGACGGCGCCGGGATCCTCATGCAGATGCCCGACGAGCTGCTGCGCGCGGTGGCCGGCTTCGAGCTGCCCCCGCCCGGGCGCTATGGGGTACTGATGTGCTTCCTGCCGCTCGCCGCCGAGGAGTGCACGCGCCTGCGCGAGCTGCTCGAGCGCACCGTGCTCGCCGAGGGCCAGCGGGTGCTCGGCTGGCGCGAGGTGCCGGTCGACCCGGCGTGCACGGGCCGCACCGCCGGGGCCTGCCGCCCCGCGATCTGGCAGCTGTTCATCGGCTGGGGCGGCGGGCTCGAGGAGCCGTTCGACCAGGACGCCTTCGAGCGCAAGCTCTACGTGATCCGCCGCGTCTGCGAGCTCGACCCCGCCGCCGCCGGGCTGTACGTGACCTCGAGCTCCTCGCGCACCGTCAACTACAAGGGGATGCTGATCTCCAACCAGCTCGCCGGCTTCTACCCCGACCTGCGCGACCCCCGCGTCAAGAGCGCGATGGCGCTCGTGCACTCGCGCTTCTCGACCAACACCTTCCCCTCCTGGGAGCTCGCGCACCCCTACCGCGTGATCTGCCACAACGGGGAGATCAACACCGTGATGGGCAACGTCTCCTGGATGCGCGCCCGCGAGTCCGAGCTGCACTCCGAGCTCTTCGGGGAGGACCTCGCCAAGATCCTGCCCGTCGTGAAGGCCGGCGACTCGGACTCCGCGACCTTCGACCGCGTGCTCGAGCTGCTGCTGCTCGCGGGGCGCTCGCTGCCGCACGCGGTGATGATGATGATCCCCGAGGCCTTCCGCGAACGGGAGGACCTGCCGCAGGAGCTGCGGGGCTTCTACGCCTTCCACGCGTGCCTGATGGAGCCCTGGGACGGGCCCGCCTCGGTGGCGTTCACCGACGGGCGCGTGATCGGCGCCACGCTCGACCGCAACGGCCTGCGGCCGGGGCGCTGGGTGGAGACCGTCGACGGTCTCGTCGTGCTCGGCTCCGAGTGCGGCCTGCTCGACATCCCGCCCGCGCGCGTCAAGCGCCTCGGGCGCCTACAGCCCGGCAAGCTGTTCCTCGTGGACCTCGAGCGCGGCTGCATCGTCGAGGACGGCGAGGTCAAGCGCGCCGTCTCCACCCGCCGGCCCTACGGCGAGTGGTTCACGCGCAACTCCGTGCACTTCGACGACCTCCCCCCCTCCGAGGAGGTCACGATCTCCACGCAGCCGCTGCATGCCCGCCAGCGCGCGTTCGGCTACACCCAGGAGGACCTGCGGGTGCTGCTCACCCCGATGGCCCGCGACGCGGCCGAGCCGGTCGGCTCGATGGGCAACGACCTCGCGCTCGCCGTGCTCTCCGACCAGGCGCCGCCGCTGTTCTCCTACTTCAAGCAGCTCTTCGCGCAGGTCACCAACCCGCCGATCGACCCGCTCCGCGAGGAGATCGTGATGAGCCTCGCCACCTCCCTGGGCTCCGAGCGCAACCTCTTCGACGAGACGCCCGCGCACGCCCACAAGCTGATCCTCCGCCAGCCGATCCTGCTCAACGGCGAGCTCGAGACGCTGCGCCACGTCGCCCACGAGGAGTTCTCCGCACTCACCCTCGACATCACCTGGCCGGTCGCCGAGGGTGCCGCTGGGATGGAGCGGGCGCTGGATCGCCTCTGCGCGCAGGCGCACGAGGCGCTCGCCCGTCGCGTCAACATCCTGATCCTCTCCGACCGCTCACTCGACCCGCGCCGCGCGCCGATCCCCTCGCTGCTGGCGGTCTCCGCCGTACACCACCACCTCGTGCGCGAAGGCACCCGTCTGCGCGCCGGGATCGTGCTGGAGTCCGGCGAGCCGCGCGAGGTGCACCACTTCGCCACGCTGATCGGCTACGGGGTGTCCGCCGTCAACCCCTACCTGCTGCTCGAGACGCTCGACGAGCTCGTCTACTCCGGGCTGCTCGCGCCCTCCGTGAATGGGTCTCCGCCCGCCCCTGCCCCCGCTGGCGCAGACGGCCCCACGGCCTCGCTCTCCGCCGCGCAGGCCGCGCAGAACGTCGTCAAGGCGCTCGACAAAGGGCTGCTGAAGACGATCTCCAAGATGGGCATCTCCACGATCCAGTCCTACCGCTCCGCGCAGATCTTCGAGGCCGTGGGGCTCTCCCGCGAGCTGATCGACCGCCACTTCACCGGCACCGCCTCGCGGATCGGCGGGGTCGGCCTGCGCGAGCTCGCCCAGGAGGCGCTCGAGCGCCACGCGCGCGGGTGGGCGGGCTCCGATTTCACCGACGACCTGCTCCCGGTCGGCGGGGTCTACGCGTGGCGACGCGACGGGGAGCGCCACATCTGGAACCCCGAGACGATCGCGCTCGTGCAGCACGCCGTGCGCACGGCTGAGTCCGGGCAGGTGGGCGCCGCGCTCGCGGGGGATGCGCGGGCACACGAGTCGGTGCGCGAGAGCCCCGCCTACGCCACCTACCGCGAGTACGCCCGCGCGGTCAACGAGGACGCCGCGCGCCGCGCCACCCTGCGCGGGCTGCTGGAGATCGGCCCGAGCTGCCGGGACGGTTCGCCGTCTACCGGGGACGGTTCGCCGTCTACCGGTGACGCTTCGCAGCCCGCTCGGGGAATCGACGGGCCGGAGGGTGGCAGGACAACCTCGATTCCGCTCGAGCAGGTCGAGCCCGCGAAGGACATCGTGCGGCGCTTCTGCACCGGCGCGATGTCCCTCGGCTCGATCTCGCGCGAGGCCCACGAGACGCTCGCGATCGCGATGAACCGCCTTGGCGGGCGCTCCAACACCGGCGAGGGCGGCGAGGACCCCGTGCGCTTTGCGCCCGACCCCAACGGCGACCGGCGTCGCTCGGCGATCAAGCAGGTCGCCTCCGGGCGCTTCGGGGTGACGATCAACTACCTCGTCAACGCCGACGAGCTGCAGATCAAGATGGCCCAGGGCGCCAAGCCCGGCGAGGGTGGCCAGCTGCCGGGCCACAAGGTCGACCGCTACATCGGTTCGATCCGCCACACCACCCCCGGCGTCGGGCTGATCTCACCGCCGCCCCACCACGACATCTACTCGATCGAGGACCTCAAGCAGCTGATCTACGACCTGCGCTGCTCCAACCCCGCCGCGCAGGTGTCGGTCAAGCTCGTCTCCGAGGTCGGCGTCGGTACGGTCGCCGCGGGCGTCTCGAAGGCCAACGCCGACCGCGTGCTGATCTCCGGCCACGACGGCGGCACCGGCGCCTCGCCGCTCTCCTCGATCCAGGCCGCGGGCGTGCCGTGGGAGATCGGCCTGGCTGAGACCCAGCAGACGCTGCTGCTCAACGAGCTGCGCTCGCGGATCGTCGTGCAGACCGATGGCCAGCTGAAGACCGGCCGCGACGTGCTGGTGGCCGCGCTGCTGGGTGCGGATGAGATGGGCTTCTCCACCGGCCCCCTGATCGCGACCGGCTGCATCATGATGCGCGCCTGCCACCTCAACACTTGCCCGGTGGGGATCGCCACGCAGGACCCCGAGCTGCGCAAGCGCTTCCAGGGCACCCCCGAGCACGTCGTCAACTACTTCTTCTTCGTCGCCGAGGAAGTCCGCGAGCTGCTCGCCTCGCTGGGGCTGCGCTCGCTCGACGAGGCGATCGGCCGCGTGGACCTGCTGCGGGCCGGGCCCGCGATCGACCACTGGAAGGCCCGCGGCGTCGACCTCACCCACATCCTCACCCACGTGGAGCTGGGCGGGGGGGATCCCGAATCAAAACCCCGCCGCCGCGTGGAACCGCCGCCGGCGGTGCTCGACGACGCGCTGGACTGGCAGCTCGTGGAGCGCGCCGGGCCGGCGATCGCACGCGGGGAGCGGGTCACGGTGCAGTTGCCGATCCGCAACGTCAACCGCTGTGTGGGGGGCATCCTCTCCAGCCACATCGCGCGCGCGCACGGCGCCGAAGGCCTGCCGGAGGACTCGATCGTGGTCGACTTCGAAGGCTCCGCGGGCCAGAGCTTCGGCGGCTGGCTGGCCCCGGGGGTGACGTTCACGTTGTGGGGCGATACCAACGACTACGCCGGCAAGGGCCTCTCCGGCGGGGTGGTCGCCGTGCGCCCGCGCGAGGGCATGAACGCGGACTTCGCCGCCGAGCACAACGTGATCGTCGGCAACACGGTGCTCTACGGGGCGACCTCCGGCAGGGCCTTCTTCCGCGGCCTCGCCGGCGAGCGCTTCGCGGTGCGCAACTCCGGCGCCTGCGCGGTCGTCGAGGGCGTGGGGGACCACGGTTGCGAGTACATGACGGGCGGGCGTGTGGTCGTGCTCGGCCCCACCGGGCGCAACTTCGCGGCCGGCATGAGCGGCGGGATCGCCTACGTGCTCGACGAGCCCGGCGCCTTCGCGGCGCGCTGCAACATGGGCATGGTCGACCTCGAAGAGCTCACCTCCGCCGACGCGCTCGAGCTGCGCGCGATGTGCTCCGAGCACCTGCAGCGCACCGACTCCATCCTCGCGCGGCACGTGCTCGCCGAGTGGGACGGGCTGCTCGCGCGGGGCTCGTTCGTGAAGGTGATGCCCCGCGACTACCGGCGCGTGCTGGCCGAGCTCGCCGAGGCCGAGGAGCCGACCGAGGGAGTGGCGGCGCTCTGATGGGCAAGCTCGGCGGGTTTCTGCAGATCGAGGGAGTGGCGGGGCTCTGATGGGCAAGCTCGGCGGGTTCCTGCAGATCGAGCGCCACGGCCTCCCCTACCGCGACGCGCACGAGCGGGCGCGGGACTACCGCGAGTTCTTGGTGCTCCGCCCCGAGGCGCAGCTGCGAGAGCAGGGCGCCCGCTGCATGGACTGCGGGGTGCCCTTCTGCCACAACGGCTGCCCCCTGGGCAACCTGATCCCCGACTGGAACGACCTCGTCTACCGCGACCGCTGGCGGGAGGCGATCGTGCAACTGCACGCCACCAACAACTTCCCCGACTTCACCGGGCGCCTCTGCCCCGCCCCGTGCGAGGCGGCGTGCGTGCTGGAGATCCGCGAGGGCGACGCGGTCACGATCAAACAGATCGAGCACGCGATCATCGAGCGCGCCTTCGCCGAGGGCTGGATCGTGCCCGAGCCTCCGCGCCGCGAGACCGGCCAGGCGGTCGCCGTGGTCGGCTCCGGGCCCGCGGGGATGGCCGCCGCGCAGCAGCTGCGCCGCGCCGGCCACCGCGTCGTGCTGCTCGAGCGCGACGAGGCCGCCGGGGGTCTCGTGCGCTTCGGGGTGCCCGACTTCAAGATCGAGAAGCGCGTCGTGGAGCGCCGCGTGCGCCAGCTGCTCGACGAGGGCGTGGAGCTGCGCTGCGGGGTGGAGGTCGGCCGCGACCTCACCGTGGCGCAGCTGCGCGAGGGCTTCGACGCGGTGGTGCTCGCCACCGGCTCGCGCGTGCCGCGCGACCTGCCCGTCCCCGGGCGCGAGCTGCGGGGGGTCCACTTCGCGATGGACTACCTCTACCTACGCAACCGCTTCATCGCCCGGGAGCTCGAATCGCAGGGTGGGGGGGAAACCATGCAGCCCGCACCGACCGCCCCTCAGGCTCCGCTCGCTGATGAGATCACCGCGGCCGGCAGCAGCGAGATCGCGGCGGCGGACAGCGAGATCACCGCGGCCGGCAAGCACGTGGTGGTGATCGGCGGCGGCGACACCGGCGCGGACTGCGTGGGCAACGCGCTGCGCGAGGGCGCCGCCTCGATCGTGCAGCTGGAGCTGCTGCCCGAGCCGCCCGCACACCGGCCCGACGCGCTCACCCCCTGGCCGCAGTGGCCGCTGAAGTACCGCCTCTCCTACGCGATGGAGGAGGCGCGCGAGGAGGGCGTCGGCGAGCAGGACTACTCGCTGACCACCACGCACTTCTCCGGCGACGCGGATGGCAAGGTCACGGCCCTGCACGTCGCCCGCGCCGAGCCCGCGCCGCCGTTCGCGCCGGTGGCGGGCACCGAGCGCGAGCTGCCCGCCCAGCTGGTGCTGCTCGCGATGGGCTTCGTGGGGCCTGAGCAGGGCCTGCTCGACCAACTCGGGGTGGAGCGCGACCCGCGCGGCAACGTCAAGGCCATCAGGCCCTATACCACCTCAGTCGAGGGGATCTTCGCCGCCGGTGACGCCCGCCGCGGGCAGTCGCTGATCGTGTGGGCGATCAACGAGGGCCGCCAGTGCGCGCGGATGGTCGACCGCTTTCTCGCCGGCCTGCGCAACGGCTCCTCACCGATCGATCCGCTGCCCGAGGACGACGCCCTGCTCGGCCATGCCGATGCCGACGAAGGTCCCGAGGGCCCGCCGCAGCACGTCAGCGGCGGGGTCAGCGTCGAATGACCCCACTCCCCCGCGCCTGCATCATCGGGGCAGGCTCCTCGGGGATCACCGCGGCCAAGGCCCTCGCTGACCGGGACATCCCCTTCGACTGCTTCGAGCGCTCCGACCGGGTGGGCGGCAACTGGGTGTTCGGCAACCGCAACGGGATGTCCTCGTCGTACTCGACGCTGCACATCAACACCTCGCGCGAGCGCATGGAGTACGCCGACTACCCGATGCCTCCCTCCTACCCCGACTTCCCCCGCCACGACCACATCGCACGCTACTTCGAGGACTACGTCGAGCACTTCGGGCTGCACGAGCGAATCACCTTCGAGACCGGCGTGGAGCACGCCCACCCGCGCGCGGACGGCGTGTGGGAGGTGACGTTCACCGGCGAGGGGGCCGCGGGCGGCAGCGAGACTCGCTGCTATGACGCGCTGCTCGTGGCCAACGGCCACCATTGGAACCCGCGCTGGCCGGAACCGCCGATCCCGGGCTCCTTCGACGGGGAGCAGATCCACGCGCACGACTACAAGGAGCCGAGCCAGCTCGCGGGCCGGCGGGTGGTGGTGGTGGGGATGGGCAACTCCGCGATGGACATCGCGGTGGACGCCTCCTACCACGCGCTCTCCACCACGCTGGTCGCCCGCCGCGGGGTGCACGTCGTACCGAAGTACATCCTCGGCCGGCCGCTCGACGCGGGGGTGCGGCCGAGCCGCGTGCCGTTCGCGTGGCTGCTGCGCGGGATGCAGCTTCTCACGCGCCTGACGGTCGGCCCGATGGACCGCTACGGGCTGCCGCTGCCCGACCACCGCCTCGGGCAGGCCCACCCGACGGTCTCCTCGCGCATCCTCGACCGGCTCGCCCACGGCGCGATCGCGGTCCGGCCGGAGATCGCCGAGCTCGCGGGGTCCCGCGTGCGCTACGCGGACGGCACCGTGCAGGAGGCCGACCTGATCGTGTACTGCACGGGCTACAAGATCACCTTCCCGTTCCTCGACGAGCGGCTGCTCGCGGCGCCCGAGAATCGCCTCGTGCTCTACAAGCGTCTCTTCTCGCCCGCGCACCCGGGGCTGTACTTCATCGGCTTCGTCCAGCCGTGGGGCGCGATCATGCCGATCGCCGAGGTCCAGAGCCGGCTCGTGGCCGGCCACCTGACGGGCGAGTACGCGCTGCCCGCGCCGGCGCTTATGCAGCGCGACATGCAGGCGATGCTGCGCCGCCAGGCCCGCCGCTACCACGCCTCCAAGCGGCACACGATCCAGGTGGACTTCTCCAACTACGTCGTCGAGCTCGACGACGAGCGCCGCGCCGGCGCCGCGCGGGCGCGCGGGCAGGGCTTTGCGCTGCCGCTGCCCCCGCGGGCCCTGCAGGCCGTCGCGTAGCGCGTCCTAAACTGGCGTGTATGCAGAGGTTTTGCCGCCACAACCGCTTCGTCGAGCGCTGCCCGATCTGCCGGGAGACTGTGGCTCCGCCTGAGGGCGGTGGGCGCCGCTCGGGTGCTGGCGCCCGGGATTTGGACCCCGCCAACCCCGACCACCCAGGGCGCGCCGCTGCGGGCCGGCGTCGCGGCTCCACACCGGGGGCCCGCCGCAGAACGGGGGTACACGTCAGCCACGAGCGCCGAGCCGAGGACGACGGCTACCGCACGCCGCTTGCGCCCGGCCTGCGCGCCTCCGCCGACGCGGCGCGCCTGGCAGAGGAGATCGCGTTCGCGGACGGGCGCCTGCTGGCGCTCACCACCGCGCCGCCGGACCTCTATGGGGAGATGCGCGAGGAGGAGGACCCCGAACAGGCCGCGTGGATGTGCTTCCTGAGCGCCTACCTCTGCCCGCTGGAGAGCCCCGACCCCTTCGCCGGCATCCGCCGCGCCCTGGAGGCGGACTGGCGCGCGGGTGAGCTCCCGGACCTCGACGGGGTCCCGCTCGGTCCTCGCACATCCCACGACCCCGCGCGGGGGGACGCCACGCTGCGCGCCTACCTGCAGTGGGCCGCACACGCCACACGCCGGGGCGACCGCCCGGAGAGCGACCGCCCGTATGTCGAGCGCTCACGGATCGGCGACCCCGCCCCGCTCCCCGATCCCGTCCTCGCGGTCGAGTGGGAGGCGGGGTCCGATCGCCGGGCGCTCGCGTTCGTCGGCGATGCCGCCTGGACTTCTGGACGGCGCTTCGAGCGGCTCTTCGAGCGGCTCGCCCTCCCCGGCCTGGCGCGGATGGGCCGCTACGAGCTGCTGCTCACGGTGGGCCGCATCGGGCTGGGCGAGATGCACGCCGACGCCCTCTACTTCACGAATGCTCCGGGCGCCGCCCACGGCGACCTCGCCACGTTGGCCGCCAAGCGGATCTTCGGGATCGGCGACCCGATCCATCTCGAGCACCGCGCGCAGGAGCTGGCGAAGGCGATGTCGGTGCCGGTCGAAGCGCTCGACCTGGGGCTTGCCAACTGGGAGGCGGGGGAGCGGGCGACGCTGGGCGTCCCGCCCGAGGCGCTGGATGGTCACGCGCTGGAGCGCGCCCGCTCCGCTTTGGGACTCTGAGCGAGTCCCTCACTTGTGGCAAGTCCCACGCGGGAGGGGGCTTTGGGAGAGGGCCTGCCCTCCCCCAACCAAAAAATGCCGTCCACACCGGTGCTTACAGTCTGGCGCGATGCCGCTTTGCTTCATCGAGCCTCAGGATGCGATCCGGGTCGTCGCCGAGTCGGTCGGCCGTGAGGCCCGCAGGCAGCTGGTGGGCGAGGTCGTGCGGGCCTGGGTCGATGACATCCCCGACCAGGAGCTCTCGGTCCACTACGCCAAGGCGATCGCCGACCTCGACGACGACGACCTGCAGCTGCTCGCGGCCTGGCACGCCTCGCTGGAGGTGGGTCAGCCGATCGCCAACACCGAATTCCTGCAAGGCGTCTTCCACAGCCTCGGCGAGAACCGCCGGGAGGCGCTGAAGATCGCGGCGGGCTTCCGCGGCGAGGAGGCCTTCCAGGAGGGCGTCGCCGAGGACCAGGTGCTCGACACCGTCCTGCCCCGCCTCTCCCGCGGTCGCGCCAACGAGCTCGCCAACGAGTGCATCCAGCTGTACATGTGGGACCGCTTAGGGTGCGATAACTGACGGGTAGAGGGGTGGTAAGTGGTGGGAGGTAGGAGGTTGTCGGGATGTGGTAGGGAGGTTCGGGAGGTGGTTTAGAGGGGCGAGCTAGTTTGAGGGCGAGCTAGTTTGATATTACTATAGTATATATAAGATGTGAAGAAGGGTGGGTACTGGTATCAAAAAATCTGAGCAGCGTATAACAATTGTAAGACA
Organism: uncultured Solirubrobacterales bacterium; assembly: GCA_963715925.1. Lineage (GTDB taxonomy): Bacteria > Actinomycetota > Thermoleophilia > Solirubrobacterales > Solirubrobacteraceae > Palsa-744. The sequence goes on from OY970282.1 coordinate 2,678,396, forward strand.
AGGTTTGAAAAGTTATATATAAGCTTCACGCCGCCTCTCCCACGTCCTACGCTCCGCGGCTACACTCGCGCTATGTCTGAGCCAGCCGCCGCCGCTCCGGTCGTCGACGTCGATGACGTCTTCGACGCGCTCTCCAACGTGATCGACCCCGAGCTCGGCCTCGACTTCGTCGAGCTGGGGCTTGTCTATGGGGTGGAGGTGGACGGGGCAGACGTGCACATCACGTTCACGCTCACCACCCCGGCGTGCCCGATCGGTCCGCAGGTGACCGAACAGATGGAAGAGTTCGTGGGGGAGCTCGAAGGGGTTGCCTCAGTCGAGTGCGAGATGGTCTTCGTGCCCCCGTGGTCGCCCGAGCGGATGAGCGAGGACGCCAAGTTCGCACTGGGCTTCTAGCCCAGACGGCGTGAGGTTAGGCCGGCTGCGCCGCGGTGGCCTCGCGCGCGAGCGACACCAGCGTGGCCAGCTCCTCGGCGATCGAGGCCCCGAACTCGTCGATGTCGTACATCGCGTCGAGGTCGCCAAGCAGGCCGAAGTTCATCTGCCCGTTGTAGGACATGATCGCGATCGCCAGCGCGTGGTGGGAGGGCAGGAAGGCGACGGGGTAGGCCTCGAGCATTCGGCGGCCCAACACGTACAGCGGGAACTGGGGGCCGGGGACGTTGGTGACGATCAGGTTGAACAGGCGCGTGGAGAAGTTCAGTCGTGAAGCCTGCGCGAGGATCGTGGGCGGGGCGAAGTTCTGCGCGCCCGCGATCACCTCTGCGCCGAGCGCCTGCTTGGACTCCTTCAGCCCGTCCATCTCCCGTTTGACGAAGCGCAGGCGCTGCAGCGGGTCGGCCATGTAGACCGGGAGCGGGCCGCGCATCACCACGATGCGGTTACCCCCCTGGTGGTGCTCGTCCTCGGCGCGCACCGACACGGGGACCAGCGCACGCAGCTCCAGGCCTTCGGTGCGCACCCCGCGGGAGATCAGGAAGGTGCGCAGCGCTCCCGCCACCACGGCGAGCACCACGTCGTTGACGGTGCACCCGAACGCGCTCTTGACGAGCTTGAAGTCAGCCAGCGGGCTGCCCACCCCGACGAAGCGTCGGTGGGGCCCGATGTCGACGTTCAGCGGCGTCGGGGGCGCGGGGTTCAGGACCGCCCACACGATCTCGCCCACGCCCTCCGCGGCCTCGCGCGCGCTCGCGAGCGCGCGATCGGGGTGTGCCAGCGCGTCGGCCGCGCCCGCGGCCAGCTCGAGCGCCCCGCCCAGCGCGCCACGCACCCCCGCGGCCAGCAGCTCCAGCGTGCCGGGTTCGCGGTGGGGCTGCCACGGCCGTCCGGAGTGGCGGACCGGCGGCGGGGTGGGGGAGAGGTCGAACAGCACCGTCGCCAGGTCGATCCCCGCGATGCCGTCGATCAGCGAGTGGTGGGTCTTCGAGATCAGCGCGAAGCCTTCACTCCGTGGGGAATCCCCCCGCCCGGCCTGTGGCCGGCCGGGGGCACCGAGGTTGGGGTTGAGCCCCTCGATCAGCCACATCTCCCACAGCGGCTTGGAGCGGTCGAGCTGCTGGGAGAAGATGCGCGCGGTCAGGTTGCACAGCTGCTCCCAGTCCCCCGGCGCGGGTAGCGCGGTGTGACGTACGTGGTACTCGAGGTTGAAGCTCGGGTCGTCCACCCACACCGGGCGGCCGCTGTCGAGCGCCGTGTGGGTGTGGGCGAGCTTGTGGCGGTAGCGGGGCACCAGGTGCAGGCGCTTGCGGATCTCCTCCAGGAACTCCTCCAGCGCGGGCGGGGGGCCCTCCAGCAGCGTGAGCCCGCCCACGTGCATGTGCGAGCTCGCCCCCTCCTGGTGCAGGAAGGCGGCGTCCACGGCGGTGAGCCGGTCGAGGTGACGCTGGGGCATGTTGCTTAGGGTACTTCGCAGCGCCCTTACAATGGACTTGGTGGCCAACACGGTGGAGAAGATCCTGCTCGCGGCTCCGCGCGGGTACTGCGCCGGGGTGGACCGCGCGGTGCAGACCGTCGAACAGGCGCTGCGGCTGCACGGGCCGCCGGTGTACGTGCGCAAGGAGATCGTGCACAACAAGCACGTCGTGGAGCAACTGCGCGCACGGGGGGCGGTGTTCGTGGAACATGAGACCGAAGTCCCCAAGGGGGCGGTGACCGTGTTCTCCGCGCATGGGGTGTCGCCCGCCGTGCGCGCCAACGCGCGGGCGCGCGACCTGCAGACGATCGACGCGACGTGTCCCCTGGTTACGAAGGTGCACGTCGAGGCGCGGCGCTTCGCCGAGCAGGGCTACACGATCGTGCTCGTCGGCCACGCCGACCACGAGGAGGTCGAAGGCACGATGGGGGAGGCGCCCGAGCAGATCGTGCTCGTGCAGAACGTGCACGACGTGGACGCGCTCGAGGTGCCCGACCCCGAGCGCGTTGCCTACATCACCCAGACCACGCTCTCCGTGGACGAAACCGCCGCGATCGTGGGGCGCCTGCGCGAGCGCTTCCCGAGCATCGCGGGGCCCCGCACGGAGGACATCTGCTACGCCACCACCAACCGTCAGGCGGCCGTCAAGCAGATGGCCGACCGCTGCGATCTGGTGCTGGTGATCGGCTCGCGCAACTCCTCCAACTCGGTGCGCCTCGTGGAGGTCGCACGCGACTGCGGCACCGAGGCCCACTTGATCGACAACAGCCGCGAGGTGCGCGAGGAGTGGCTGGCGGACAGGCGCGTCGTGGGTGTCTCCTCTGGCGCCAGCGCCCCCGACGAGTTGGTGGGGGAGCTGCTTGACCTGTTCCGCGCCCGGGGGGTGCGCGACGAGGACATCTCCGAGTTCCACGTGGTCCGCGAGGACGTCCGCTTCATGCTCCCCAAGCCGATCCGCGAGGCCGTCGCGGCCGGCGGCGGGGTGGGCGGGCTCCAGTAAGACTTGCGCACGCTGATCGTCTCAGACCTGCACCTGGGGAGCGCCAGCGGCGTGGACGTGCTGCGACGGGCGGAGCTGCGCGCGCCGCTGTTGGAGGCGCTGCGCGACGTCGATCGCCTGGTGTTGCTCGGCGACCTGCTCGAGCTGCGCCACGGCCCCCGCCGCGAGGCGCTGGCGGCAGCCCGCCCGTTCTTCGAAGACCTCGGCCGGGTGCTCGGAGCCCCGCCCGCCCGCGAGGTCGTGGTGGTCGCCGGCAACCACGACCACGCCCTGGTCGAGCCGTGGTTGGAGCGCCGCAGCGAACTGCCGGACCCGCCCGCGCTGGGCGTCGAGCAGCGCCTGGAGGCGACGGCGGCCTCCGCGATGATGGCCCAGCTCGCCGAGTGGGCCGCCCCCGCCCGCCTGAGCGCGGCGTACCCCGGTGTGTGGGTGCGCCCCGACGTGTACGCCACCCACGGCCACTACCTGGACTGCCACCTCACGATCCCCACGATGGAGCGCCTGGGCATCGCGGCGATGGGCCGGATGCTGCACCGCCCCGCGCGTGCCTTCGCGGGACCCGAGGACTATGAGGCCGTGACGATCCCGGTGTTCGCGTGGATCGACGCGGTCGCCCGCCAGGCCCCCACCGGCGCGGCGCTCAACGGCGGGAGCACCGTCCGCGCGTGGCACGCGTTGGGTGGCGGGGACAGCACAGCCGCGAGGGATGGGGGCGGCGGGGACACAGCCGTGAGGCACGGGGGTGGCGGTGACACGGCCGCGGGGTATGGGGAACCCGCTCGCTCGCCCGCCCGCCCGCTCACCCACCCCGGTGTGGGCCGCAATGGGCGCCGGGTCGAGGGCCTGCGCCGGGCGCTGCGCACCCGAACGCTCGGCGGGGGGTTCGCGCTCGCGGTGGCGGCGCTCAACCGCGCGGGCCTCGGCCCGTTGAACACCGACCTCTCGAGCGGGGAGCTGCGCCGGGCGGGCCTGCGCGCGATGGGCGAGGTGGCGGAGCGCCTGAGCTTGACCCCCCCTCACCCCGCGCACGTGGTGTTCGGCCACACCCACCGCGCCGGCCCGCTGCCGGGCGAGGAGGCGAGCGAGTGGTTGACCCCTGGCGGCGGGCGTCTGGTGAATACGGGGTGTTGGACGTACGACTCCTACTTCCTCACCCCCACGGCCGGTGAGAGCCCCTACTGGCCGGGGTGCTGCGTGCTGGTGGAGGACGACGGCCCCCCGATCCTGCGGCGGCTGCTGGAGAGCCGCGGGCACGCGGAGCTCGCTCCAACCAAGGCCCGGTAGGTGTTTGGCGAGGGGGCTACGGCGTCCTCTGGGCGCAGCGGCGCGAGCGGCTTGCGCTGCACGCCCAGCAGCTCTTGGATCGCGAGCTCCGTCTCCGTGTAGGCGCCCTCGCCATAGTGGTAGTGAAAGAGCAGGCCCCGCCGATCGAACAGGTAGCGGGCGGGCCACCCCTGGTTCTCGTACTCCTGCCACATCTCCAGGTCGGGGTCGAGCAGCACGGGGTAGGCGATCCCCAGGCGCGCGACGGCCGCTTCAACCGCGCCCCGGTCGCGGGAGCGCTCGAAGCCGGGGGAGTGGATGCCGACGACCTGCAATCCGCCAGCCTGGGCGCCTACCTCGCCGTTCTGGGCGTCCGGGGCGCCCACCTCGCCGCTCTGGGGGTCGGCCGCGGGCGGGCGCTCGGAGTAGCGCTCATGCCAAGCCTTCATATAGGGCAGGGTGCGTAGCGAGTTGGGCCGGCAGAAGTCCCAGAACTCGATCAGCACCGGCCGCCCGAGCAGGCGGTCCATGCGCAGCGACTTGACGTTGACCCACCGCAGGTGCGGCAGGAACGGCGGCGCGGGAATCGTGTCAACTGGGGCGCGCAAGATCGCCGCCCGACTACCCGATGGAGCCGACCATCTCCAGCTGAATCAACCGGTTGAGCTCGACCGCGTACTCCATCGGCAGCTCCTTGGTGACGGGCTCGATGAAGCCGTTGACGATCATCGCGGCGGCCTCGTCCTCGGTGAAGCCGCGGGAGCCCATGTAGAACAGCTGGTCGTCGGAGATGCGCCCGACGGTGGCCTCGTGGGCGACGGTGACGTGGGGGTTCTGGATCTGGATGTCCGGCCAGGTGTCTGACCGGGAGATCCCGTCCATCATCAGCCCGTCGCACTGCACGCGGGCCTTGGAGCCGGCGGAGTGGGGGCCCATCCGCACGAGCCCGCGGTAGCCCATGATGCCGCCGTCCTTGGAGATCGACTTGGCGAGGATGTTGGAGGTGGTGTTGGGTGCGAGATGAACAACCTTCGCGCCGGTGTCCTTGTGCACGCCGCCGGAGGCGACGCCAACGTTGAGGTGGTCCGCGCGGGCGCCCTCGCCCATCAGGTAGGAGCCGGGGTAGAGCATCACGTACTTGGCGCCCATCGAGCCGCCGACCCACTCGACGGTCCCGCCGGCGTCCACGATGGCGCGCTTGGTGTTGAGGTTGTAGACGTCCTTGGACCAGTTCTGCACGGTGGTGTAGCGGGCCTTGGCGCCCTCGTGCACGAAGATCTCGACGACCGCGGAGTGCATCGAGTTGACCGAGTACGTCTGCGCGGTGCAGCCCTCGATGTAGTTGACCTCCGAGCCCTCGTCGGCCACGATCAGCGTGTGCTCGAAGGTGCCCTCGCCGGCGCCCTCCATGCGGAAGTAGGACTGCAACGGCAGGTCGCACTTGACGCCCTTGGGGATGTAGCAGAAGGCGCCGCCGGACCACACGGCGCCGTGCAGCGCGGAGAACTTGTTGTCCTGGGCGGGGACGCATTTGTTCATGAAGTACTTCTGTACGAGCTCGGGGTACTGGGTGATGGCGGTGTCCATCGAGCAGAACAAGATGCCCTGCTTGGAGTACTCCTCCTTGAGGCCCTCGTACACGGGCTCCTGGCGCCACACGCCGACGACGCCGGCGAGGTGCTCGCGCTCGGCCTGGGGGATGCCGAGGTCCTCGTAGGTCTGCTTCATCTCCTGCGGGACTTCCTCCCAGGAGTTGTAGCGCCCGGCGGTGGGGGGCGAGTAGAGCACGAGGTCGTCGAGGTTCAGCCCCGACAGGTCGATGCTCCAAGTCGGCAGCGGCTTGCGTTCGAAGATCTCCAGCGCCTTGATCCGTTTCTCGGCCATCCAGTCGGGCTCGCCCTTGACCTTCGAGAGCTCGCTGACGACCTCCCGCGAGATCCCCTGGCGCGCGCGTAGCTGCCCCTGCTCGTCCTCGACGATCGGGGAGGGCTTGGCGATCCTGACTGTGTCCGTGGCGGCCATTTGTGCTCCTTCGCTTGAATCCCGTGCTCTGAAGTAGGGATTCTATCGCGTCCGCCGGGGACCCGAGCGAGCGGCGAGCAGGCGGGCATTTTTTTGGATGGGGGCCGCCCTGAGGCGGCCCCCGCGGCGTTCGCAGCGCGGTGCCGGGCGTTGCGCTCAGGCCGGCCCCACGCGGGCCGATCGAAGATCACCTACCTGGCAGGTAGGGTATCAAAGGGCCGGGGCGGGGGCTGGTTATCGGTGGGGGTTGCGCGACAGGGCTTGACATCGCGTGACAGATGTGGTTACATACAGACGGTCGCGGTGTCCACGGAGTGTGGGGCCGCTCAACATAGGGTCCGGTTTGGGTCATCCCACCTTGTGGTTTGACTTCAAAGCGCTAGCAGGGTAAGTGGGGCAGCGAGAGGGACTGGGTCACAAAGCATGAGGGAGTTGCTTTAGCGTGGTTTCGAGAGGGAAAAACGTGACGGGAGTGCTTGTCGCTTTGCGAGGGCACGTTGCTAGATGCCTCGGCAACTTGCCGATGCATCTCTCTCTCTCTCTCTCTCTCTTGTCTGCTTTGGCTGAGGCCTGAGCGCTCTGCCGGCTGGCCCGGCTCGGGCCACTCGGTCTCTCCCACGCGGGAAGGGTTTCGTCCGGCCTGGCCTAGCACGGGGCGTCCGGCGGAGGAGCCCGGTGGCGTAGCTGTAGTACAGCTCGCGTGGGGGGCGGCGTGATGTCCGCGCGCGGGGCGGCATCCGTGGTAGCGGCGGGCCTTGCGGGTGGCGGTCGACCGGAGATCGGCCGGCACGGGCAGATCGCGGAGATCCAGCGCTCGCGGTTGTTGGCGGCGGCGGTCGCGGCGATCGATGAGCTTGGTTATGCGGATACGGCAATCGCGGATGTGACGGGCCGCGCGCGGGTTTCGCGCCGGACGTTTTACGAGTTGTTCGCTAACCGTGAGGAGTGTTTGGCTGCGGTGCTGGAGGACGCGGTCGCGCTGGTCGCGGGGGAGATTGGCTGGGCGGGCCTGGCGGGGCTTGCGTGGCGTGAGCGGGTCCGCGCGGGGCTGTGGGTGATCCTTTCGTTTTTGGATCGTGAGCCGGCGCTGGCGCGGGTGTGTGTGGTGCAGGCGTTGCGTGGTGGTGGGTTGGTGCTTGAGCGTCGCGGGGAGATCCTCGCGGGCTTGGCGGCGGTTGTGGATGAGGGTCGTTTGGAGGGTGTGCGTGGCGGGGGGTGTACGGCGATGACGGCGGAGGGCGTGGTTGGCGCGGCGTTCGCGATCGTGTATGCGCGGCTGTTGCGGGGTGAGGGGCCGTTGACTGGTTTGTTGGGCGAGTTGATGGGGATGATCGTGTTGCCTTACCGCGGCGCGGCGGCGGCGCGGCGGGAGCTTGAGCGGCCTGCGCCCGCAGTACCAGTCGGCGCGGGCGGCGCGCCGGCTGTGGCGGGGCGGGCTGTGGCAGGGCGGGCTGTGGGTGATCTGCTGGATGGTGTCGCGATGCGTGTGACGTATCGCACCGCGCGGGTCCTGGAGGGCGTCGCCGAGCGCCCGGGGGCGAGCAACCGCGAGGTCGCGACCCGCGCGGGTATCCAGGACCCGGGGCAGGTCTCGAAGCTGCTGGCGCGCCTGCAGCGCCTTAGGTTGCTTGCCAACAGCGGCGAGGGGCATGCCAAAGGCGAGCCGAACGCGTGGCATCTCACCCCGCTGGGTGAGCGTGTCACCGCGCAGCTCAGTCTCACGAGCGAGCTTCGGCGGGAGGCGGCATGAGCGCTGCCCGGGGCCAGAACATCACCAGGCCCAGCGCCATGCCGATCACGAAGCCGGCGCCCGGAAAGCCCTGCAAGGGCGTCCAAAAAGTTTCTGCACGATCACGGCCTCGACGGAAGATGCGCCTAGCCCTGGGTTCTATCCTGGCCGCCACCCTGCTCGCGAGCGTCGGCTTGGGCGCCACCCTCCCAGCGAGCGCCGGCGCCGACGCCACGATCGGATCGCCGCCCGTCCCTTCGAATGCCCCGGGCCTTCCCGACGGCCGTGCCTACGAACAGGTCTCGCCGGTTGACAAGGATGGCAACGAGGCGGGCACGGGTACGAACCCGACGTCCGGGGGCGCGAGCGCGACCCTTCGCTATGGGCTAGCAGCGCCTGACGGCAATGCCGTGCTGTTCGAAGGCACCGGGCCGATGGGCGAAAGCTCCGCCGGCTACGACGGATACTTTGTCGCGCGGCGGACTTCCTCGGGCTGGAGCACGGAATCGGCGGTGCCCCGCTCGTCGATCCCGACTCCGTCGGGAGGAACGTTGTTGGAGCAGCCGCAGGTGATTGATCCGTCCGCGGACCTGTCTCATCTTGTTTTCTCCGCCCTGCTAGCCGTAAGGTTGCCGGATGAATGCACTAGTGAAGAGCTTTATTTAGCCGGGATTGAACCCGCCGCGACGTTCGAGTTGATAGAACAGCCCGAGATCGCGAGCCCGATCTTGGCGTGTGGGTTGACCAACGGCATATTCCCCCCGATCGCTGGGGGAACGCCGGACTTCAGCACGTTCTACTTCACGACTCCCAGGACGCTGCTTCCGGAAGACGCTTCCCGCGCGCCTCGCATGATCGAACCGGAAACAGGGGGGGGTATCGACGTGTCGCCCTGGGGTTTCTATGAGTACCGCGATGGGGTGCTCAGCGAGGCGGGGGTGCTCCCCGACGGCTCGCCGAGCCCCTGGGGCGCCGTGCCGGCCGCCTCGGGTCATGGTCGCGACGTCGAAGACAATCAGGTGTCAGCCGACGGATCGCGCGCATTTTTCGTGAGCCCAGACCCGGCGTCATGTACAACTAATAAAATAATAGTAGGCAAGGAAGAACTGACAGGCGAAAACAACTGCGCTGTCAATCCTCCGGAGCTGTACGTACGCGAGAACGGAGAAAAAACGGTTCTCGTGTCACAGGACACGCTGATCCGCCGCAGTGACGGGCTGCCGGTGGGGGCGCCTGACGGGGCCATGGGCTTCCCCAACGCGTCCTTGCAAGTCGGGTATAGCCTGCAGGCTCGGGAAGAAGGGCGGCTGTTGGGCCAGTCGTTTGTGTACGCCTCGCCCGACGGCTCGCAGGCGTTCTTCGAGAGCGAGGACAGGCTGACGAGGAGCGCGCCCGAAGGCCCCCCGCGCAACCGCGCCGCGAAGATGTATGACTTCAACCTCAACACGGGATCGCTGACGTACCTGCCGGGCGTCGTCGGAGAGATCGCGGCTTCCAACGCGGACGGCTCGACGTTCGTGTTCGTCAGCCCCGAAATCTCGGCGGCCAGCGCCGAGCTCGAGCTGTGGTCGGCCGGCCCGAACGGAGGGACCGTGACGCCGATCACGCAAATGACAGGAGCAGTGCACAAACCGCGGACCCCAGAACTTATCGGCCCTGACGTCTCGGAGGCGCGCGTCTCGGAAAATGGCTCGGCGGTCGTCTTCATGACCGGCCAACAGCTGCCGTACGGCTTCAATCAGGGCACGCATCTACAGAGCAATCTTAAAGGTGAATCTGAACCAGTAGGTAACGAACAGATCTACCGCTACGACGTGCCGGCGAACACGCTCAGCTGCGTGTCGTGCGCCCCGGTGGGCGTCACGTCAACGAGCAGCGCCGAGATGTCGGTCCTGAGGAGTAACGACGAAGGTCTTTCTCTAGACCGATACGTGGTTGACGAGCGCGGAGTCTCCTCCGACGGCGAACGCATCTTCTTCGACACGGCCGATCCACTCGTTCCGCAGGTTTCGAACGCCAACTCGCCACCCCAGCCCTTCGGAGAAGGCGGCGGCCTCGAGCCGCAGGGGCGCAATGTGTACGAGTGGGAGAACGGTGTCGTATACCTGATCTCCGGCGGTAAGAGCCCATATAACTCGTATTTCCTCGACAGCAGCGAAAATGGCGGCGATGTCTTTTTCGCGACCGCGGAAGGCCTCGTCCCGGGCGACACGGACGGCGCTTATGACGTGTACGACGCGCGGGTTCCCCACCCCCCTGAAAACCCGCCCGCCACGGCGGTGCCGTGCGAAGGCTCGGTCTGCCAGGGGCCTCCCAACGTGCCCTCGCCCCTCACCCCACCCGCCAGCGCGACGTTCTCCGGCCTCGGCAACCCCACCCCCGAAGAAACGCCGCCGCTCCCGGCAAAGAAGACCACGACGAGGGCGGTCAAATGCAAGAAGGGTTTCGTAAAGAAGAAAAACAAATGCGTCAAAAAGCCCAACGCGAAAAAGTCGGCGAAGGGGAGGAAGTAACGTGTTTAAGCGAGTCACGCCCGTCCTCATTGCTGTCTGTGCGCTGGGTATCTTCAGCGCCGCCGCCCAAGCTGAAACCACCGGCCCGGTGTGGAAGATCCTCTCGGTCTCCAACCCGACGAACCTCGCACCGGGCGATCGCGGCCATGACGCGCTGGTGATCGCCGCGACGAACGTCGGCGGCGGCGCCACCGACGGGAGCGCGATCACCCTCAGCGAGTCCGTGCCGGCCGGGCTGACGGCTACCGCGATTTACGGCAACGACAGTTACAAGAATCCTGTCGTGCAAGACATCGGTGAAGAGCCTGGCGGCACCGGCGGTATGCATTGCTCGCTGGGACTAAGTCCCTCCTGCACGACCACCGAGGTGGTCGATCCGGGCGACACGTTGATCGTCACGATTCGGGTGGAAGTCGCGTCAGACCTGCCATCGAGTCTCCCCGTCCAAGCCACGGTGTCGGGCGGTAGCGCGGCGAGCGAGTCGGTGTCCGAGCCGGTCACGATCAGCTCGACGCCCCCGCAATACGGGGTGGCTCCGGGTGGCTTTTTTGCGGCCACATCGACGAGGCAGGCCGGCGCTCACCCGAACGCGACCATAGGGTTCTTTCTCAACACCAGCATTCAGACGCAGACGCGCCTTCAGGACGATGGTGCTCTTCCTGCCCTTCCGATCGGCAATCCCAAGGATGTCCGCGGCGATCTCCCACCAGGACTGGTTGGCACGACGGTGGGGATGCCGCGCTGCACGATGGCAGCTGTCATCCATGAAGCGGACTGTCCGGCCGATACGATGATCGGAACGTCGACCGTGATCGTTTACAACGGCTATGCGGGGCGTTTGGAAATCACGGTGCCCGTGTTCAACATCGCTCCGGCGCCGGGCGAGCCCGCCGCGTTTGCCTTCAACGATCTGCTCTTCCCAGTGCGACTGGATACCAGCGTGCTCTCGGACGGCGACTACGGGGTTCGTGTGACGGTCCCGGATATCACCGAAGGAGCGGAGCTTCTGGCGTCCTGGGTCACGATCTGGGGGGTGCCCGCCGATCACGCCGGCCCCGGGTCCGATTTCGCGGGCCGCAATCTCAGCGCGGACCAGCATGCTAAAACAGGAAACTTTGACCCGCGGGATGAAATTGAATTCGGAGGACCGGGTGTCGGACAGTCGCGGGTGCCATTGGTGACGAACCCGTCGCAGTGCTCGACCTCGCTGGAAGGGATCCTCGAATCGGATTCGTGGGAAGGGGCGGGGCCGGGGGTGTTCGCGAAAGAAGGAGCGTCGGGGGGTACGGACACAGGTTGCGGTGAACTGTCGTTGACGCCGTCGGTGTCGATGCTGCCGGATACGCTCGAAGCGGGCGCGCCGGCCGGCTACTCGTTCGATCTGGCGCTGCCGCAGGACACCGAAGCGGAAGGGTTGGCGACGCCTGATGTGAAGCGGACGTCGGTGACGTTGCCGCAGGGCACCGTGATCTCACCGTCGGCGGCGGACGGGTTGGGGGTCTGTACGAGCGAAGAGTTTTACGGTCCCGCCGATCAGCGGGGGCAGGCGCGGCTCGCGACACCGGGTTCGTGTCCGCGTGATTCGCAGGTGGGGACGATCCGGGTCAAGTCGCCGGCGCTCGAAGAACGCTTGAAGGGGGACGTGTATCTCGGAGCTCCTGAATGTACCGGAGTGAACGGTACGTGTACCCTGGAAGATGCGGCTGATGGAAAGATGATTCATCTGTACGCGCAGTTCGTCAGCGAAGGCGAAGACGGGATCGTCATCAAGCTCGAAGGCACGGGCTCGATCAACCAGCAGACGGGGCAGATCACGACGACCTTCAACGAAACTCCGCAGTTGCCGTTCAGCGAACTTCAGCTCACGTTGCAGGGGGGCGAGCGCGCGACGCTTGCCAACCCCCGCACGTGCGGCGAAGTGCACACTACCGTCGACCTGACGCCGTGGAGCACGCCCTACACTCCGGACGCGACACCGACGAGCAGCTTCGATATCGATGAAAACTGCTTCGGCGCGCAGTTCAATCCGTCGTTCAGCTTTGGCACGACGAGCAACCAGGCCGGTGGGTACTCGCCCTTCTCTGTCTCGTTCGGGCGCGGCGATGACGATGGGTTTCTCAACGGGATCCAGGTCCGCACGCCGCCGGGGCTGCTGGGGATGCTCTCCCACGTCAAGCTGTGCGAAGAACCGCAGGCGGCGGAAGGCACGTGCTCGCCGGAAAGCCAGATCGGCGAAACGACCGTCGAGACGGGGCCGGGCGCCGACCCGTTCCTCGTGACAGGCGGCAAGGTGTTCCTCACCGGTCCGTACAAGGGCGCCCCCTATGGCTTGTCGATCGTCGTTCCCGCGAAAGCCGGCCCCTATACCCTCTCGGGTACGACCGGGAAGGGCACGGTCGTGGTCCGCTCTGCTATCAGCGTCAATCCCGAAACGTCGGCGTTGACTGTGACCTCTGACCAGTTGCCGACGGAGCTCGATGGCATCCCGTTGCAGCTGCGGCTCGTGAACGTCACGATCAACCGGCCGGAATTCATGTTCAACGCGACGTCTTGTAATAAAATGGCGATCGGCGGCACGCTGACGGACACGCAGGCCGCGGGCGTAAACGAGTCCTCCTCCTATCAGGTCACGAACTGCGAGGCGCTGAAATTCCAGCCGAAGTTCACGGTCTCGACATCGGGGAAAACGTCGAGAGCGAACGGCGCGAGCCTCGACGCGAAGGTGTCCTATCCCAATACGGGTCAGGGCACGCAGGCGGACATCAGGGAGTTCAAGGTCGATCTCCCCAAACAGCTGCCCGCGCGGTTGACGACGCTCCAGAAAGCGTGTCTCGCTCAGACGTTCGAAGCGAACCCCGCGAGCTGCCCCGTGGCGTCGGTGATCGGCACCGTCAGGGTCAACACGCCCGTGGTGCCGGTGCAGTTGACGGGCCCGGTGTATTTCGTCTCCCACGGCGGGGAAGCATTCCCGTCGCTGGAGATCGTGCTGCAGGGCGATGGTGTCCGTGTCGATGTCGTCGCTTCGACGTTCATCTCCCAGGCGGGGATCACGAGCTCGACGTTCAAGAGCGTGCCCGACGTTCCGTTCGAATCCTTCGAGCTGTATCTGCCCGAGGGCACGTACTCCGCGCTGGCGGCAAAGGGGAATCTCTGCACGAGCAAGCTGGCGATGCCGACCGCGATCGTCGCCCAGAACGGCGCTGAAATTCACGAGTCGACGAAGATCGGTGTTACGGGATGCCCACCCACCCATCCAAAGGCCAAGAAGGCGACGAAGAAGGCGAAGAAGGCGAGTAGCGCGCGAAAGGCCGGTAACGGACGGGGAGGTAAATCATGACGCGCGTTCGTAGATTGTCGACGGCGGGTCTGGTGACGCTGGGTGTGTTGGCCGGTGGCTTGTTGGTCTCGGTGGCTCCCGCGCTGGCGGCGCCGGAAGCGCCGGTCGTTGCGACGGGCGAAGCGCAGAGCGTCACTCGCACCAGCGCGACGCTCTCGGGGACGGTCAACCCCGAGGGTATGGCAACGACATACTACTTCGCGTACATCAACCAGGCGGGCTACGAAAAAGCAGACAAAGGCGACGCCGTAGAAAAAGCGAACCCCTACGCCGAAGGCGAAACCACTGCTCCCGTCAAGGTCACGGAACCTGGGGGACGGATCTACACGGGCTATGAACCGCAAACGATCCCCCCGAGCCCGGCCACGGGATTGCTGCCGGGCCAGACCTATCACTACCGGCTGGTGGCCCAAAACGAGTTCGAAGGCACCGTCGAGCTCGGCTACGGCAAAGACGCCACGTTCGCCACCCAGCCTGGTACTCCACCACTCGTGACGACTGGGAGCGTGAGCGCCGTCAGCCAGAACTCGGCGACGCTCTACGGGACGGTAACAACGAACGGCCTGCAGACGAACTACGGCTTCGAAATCGGAACCGAACCGAACAACAACTACGACGGGGGTGGGTGGGGGCCCATTACAGGCCTCGGGGCGATCGGCGGCGCCCAGACCGAAGCAGTGCACGTGACGCTGGGCGAACTGCAGCCCGGCACGACCTACTACTACCGCATCACAGCAACCAACGCCGACGGCACCGAAAAAGGCCAGCCCGCCGTGTTCACGACGCCCGGCTTCCCCTCGCTGCTGAGCACCCCATCATCTCCGCCCCTGATCGTCTACACCTCGCCTGGGTTCCCGAAGGAAGAAGCAGGGACAATGGGTACGACAACCAAGAGGCTGACGAACGAGGAAAAGCTCGCGGCGGCGCTGAAGGCCTGCAAACGGGAGCGGAAGAGCAAACGCGCGCGGTGCATGAAGCAAGCGCGCGCGAAGCACGAGGCGGTGAAGAAGCGTAAGGACTCGAACGGATCGTCAAGCAAGACGCTGACGCCCAAACTCTCAAGAGAAAGCGGAAGACCATGATTAAGCGTTACTTTGAGACGGGGGCGTGGTTGCGCTGGAGGGCTTTGCGGGCTCTCTTGAGTGTGGCCGTGCTTTGTTGTGGGGTTTTGGCGTTTGGCAGCGCTTCGGCGTTTGGAGCGTATCGCTTGGTGGGGTCGTTTGGTGAAGCGGGTCCGGGTGCTGGCCAGTTCGAAGAGCCGGCTGGGATGGCGGTGGAATCTTCGACCGGTGATGTGTTTGTAAATGCTGGTGTGGTTCTGAATGATGTTCAGACGGTGACGCCTCCGTCGAGCGGGACGTTCACGCTCGCGTGGGAAGGGCTCATAGGAGAACATAAAGCGATCAAGACGGGTGCACAAGGCACGGGCAGCCTGAAGGCAGGTTCCGAGAAAGTCACGGTTACGGGCGTGACCGGCACGCCTCTGAAAGGTGAGGCGATCGAAGGAGGAAGCATCCCAAGCCTCACCACGATCGAAACAGTCACAGAAGTCACGGTCGGCGAATACAAACTGGAACTCTCTGCAGCGCCTACCGCAACGGAAGCAGGTGTGACGCTGAAAGTCGCTATTCCTTACAACGCGGCAGCCGAACTGGTTAAAGAGGCGGTCGGTGCGGCCGAAGGTGATAGTAGCGCTTTTGTCACGGGTGGTGGAGGTGCGCCCTTCGTGGTCGAGTTCGCAGGAGCACGTGCAGAACAAAAAATCGAAACGCTGGGCTGTGAACCGTTGTTGACTTGCACGGTGGTGAACGCGCAGGCGAAGAACACTCGCCGGGTCGAGAAGTGGGAAGATGTTGGTGGGACCTACACGGAAGTGGGCATGATCACGGCGAGTGGCAGTGGCGCGCCGGCACCCTTCCAGGCGACCGAAAGGGAACCCGGCACATTTATCGGCGGCGTAGCGGTCGATAACGATCCGACCGGCGGGTACACGGGTGATGTGTACGTCGCCGCGGGGGGAGAAGATGTTGACCAGTTCGAACCGGAAGCGGGCCACCCGAACAAATACAAATATGTCAAGCAGTTCGAAGTCGGCTCAGGCAACACCCTCATGACTCTCGCGGTGAGCCCTGAAAACGGGGACGTTTACGCGACCAATGGGCCCACGTTCGTGGAGTACGAACCGAATGGCCATCAGGTGGTCGAACAGAATAACGTCGGCAGTTTTCAGCGTATCGAAGGTCTGGCGGTGTCGGGCAGCTTCGTCTACGTGGCGAAGGAACAATACAAAGACCGAGAAAAAGAAGAATACGAAGATGTCGATAGGCTCCTGCGATACAAACAGAGCCCGACCTCGCCTTACGATCTGGAAGAAGAAACGGTGATCACGGAAGTACTGGGCCCAGCAGGCTTCGATGGCGTCACGGTCGATCCGGCCAGTGGTGGCGACGTCTTCCTGCTCTCCGGCAAAGCAGCCGCGGCCCATGTCGAGGTGTTCGGAGCGAGCGAGATCGCGCCCAGCCCCCCGATCGAAGAATTCAGCGCGGGCCATATCGGCGAATCCATCGGGATCGCCTACAGCCCGTTCAACGAAGATGTGTACGTCAGCGACCTCACAAACAGCAACGTGCACGCGTTCCACGTGAAGGTGGAACTGCCCAAGTTCAAACTGATCGTCGCGGAATCGACTGAAGGCGAAGTCGTCGGCTCCGAAGGCGCCACCGGCATCAACTGCGGCACAGGCGCGGGGTGCAAAGCCGAAATCGAAGAAACAGAACCGGTCGCGCTCGTGGCGAAAGGCAAAACCGGCTTCAAGTTCGAAGAATGGACCGAAGGCCCGTGTGTGGGCGCGAAAGCGAAAGAAAGCGAATGCAAATTCTCGATGCCGAGCGCGGAAACAAAAGTCGCGGCCAAGTACGGCATAGTCACCACATCCCCGCTGACCGTGTTCATCACGGGCAAAGGCACGGTCAAATCCTCCGTGCCGAACCTCGTGTGCTTGGGCGAAGAATGCACCCAGCAGGCCAAAGGCACCGTGACCCTCACGGGCGAGCCCGACCCCGGCTACATTCTGGCCGGCTGGATCGGCTGCAAGAAAGCCTCGGGCACCACGTGCACGGTCGAAATGACGCAAGCGCGTGAAGTCACGGCCGTGTTCCTCGCGGAAGGCAAAACCGGGTCTACCGGCGGCAACGGCAAGGAAGGCGAAGGGGGGCTAGAAGGAGGGATCGGAGAAGAAGGTCTCCCGGGCAAAGCGGGCGCGCAGGGCGAAAGGGGCGCCGCCGGCGCGAGTGGCGCCACCGGCTCAGCGGGGGCGCAAGGTCCTCCCGGTCCAGCGGGCAAGGAAGGCCCCGCCGGCAAGGTCGAGCTCGTGACGTGCAAGAAGGTCGGCAAGAAGCAGGAGTGCACGACCAAGACGGTCTCAGGCACGGTCAAGTTCACGACCCGCTCGGCGCGCGCGACGCTCTCGCGTCACGGCGTGGTGTTCGCGGCGGGGGCGGCGAGTGAGTCCCGCGGGCGCCTGGGACTGCGGCTGATCTCGCTGCGCAAGCTGCGCCCGGGCCGCTACACGCTCACGCTGATCAGCGGAGCCGGGCGGCGCGAGCGGATCCACAGCGAGGCGTTTACGCTGGGATAAGCGGGAGGGCCCCGGGTTCACCTCCACGCCGTAGACCAACCCCAGCTCGACGAAGTCGAGGCCGAGCTCGGGGTGAGTCCGGATGTCACCACCGTGATCACGCTGCCCACCGGTGGGTAGGGGGAGAGGGCGCAGCCCGCGTCGGGCAGGAGGCACGCCAGGGTGTCGACTCTCCAGGAGGCCGTCCGCAGCTCGGCCCGCCCCTGCCCCGCCGGTACGTCGGCGACGCGGTAGACGCGGGGTCCGCGGGCGAAGAGCACGTCCTCCTGGGCGAAGCCGTCGGGGTTGACCCACCGGAGGTTGTGAGCCTGCGCCGGCCAGGGCGCCGGGGTTTGCCTGCCGTAGGGACGGCAGCGCGCGCTGGCGGCGTGGGCCAGGAACTCCTGGGCCTTGCGGGGGCCGGCGAACACGAACACGTCGGCGACGATGTCATCGCCGTTCGGCGCCCACCAGCGCATCTCATAGCCGGCGGGCCGCGGCGCCGTCGACAGGAGTGGGGGAGGGCTCGGGGAGTTATCCGACCAGGCGTTGCTCGCTTCGATCGTCCCATCTTCGTAGAGGCGCCCGATCCGCTGCGGCATCACGCGCGCCACGCTCGCGCGCAACCCGGAGAGATCCGCGGCCGTGGCGGCGATGACGTGCGGCGCGCTTTCGGAGGGGCACTCCGCCACGGCGCTGGCGCGGAGAACCCCGGTCCGAGCCGTCAGCACGTACACCACGAGCACCCCCAGGCACCCGAGCAGCACCGGGAGCCGAACGCGCTCGCTCGCCCACCACGCCACCGGCGGCGGTTCTCGACCGTAGTCCACAAGTTCAGATATCGAGCAGTAGCGCCCTGCGACTTGAGAGCCGGGAAGCGCAGGCCGTCATATGGCGCCGGCGAACCAGTTCCACGGCCTGTGGTGTGCAAGGAGGTGGGTCCGGGGGATCGTCCACGCGGCGTTGTGTCGGGGACGCGCGCGTGGGCGCGGGGCCTCCGTGCCCCGCGTCGCGGCGTTGCGGCGTGGGCCTGAGGATGCGCTGCGTTGGCTGTCCTGCGGGTTTACTCGGCTGAAGGCCGCAGCAGCAGCTGTTTCGCTGCGGCCTCCGCGCGCGACGCTCGCGAGAGCATTCGAGCCCGTTTTCGAGGTAGCCACAGCAGCAAGCCGACCCAGAAGGCGACCAGCAACCACCAGGTCGCCGCGATGCGCGCCGATCCACCGGAGCTTGAGCTCAGCGCCAGAATCAGCGCCAAACCAGCGAATATCCAGAGCATCCAGCTATAACTACGGTCACGGTCCTGTGTGTGGCGGATGACACTGGCATAGTCAAGAACGGCGGGGGCGAGACGCGGATCCTCGATGTTCTCGCCTCGGGCAACGCATCGGACGACTATCGCCCGGTCCGCGCCACTGAGATTCTCCGCTGCCGGCCACGATCTCCACATGATGCGCGCCATAGCTGCGCCGAAGAGCACGGCGAAGAAGATCCCGCCAAAGATCGCCTTGCCGGGGTATTCATAGAGCGCAAACTGGAACAGCCCGAAGAGTGTCCCAGCAGGCACGCCGATTCGCGCCGCGCTCCACAGCCGCCCGTGATGCCAAATACCGTCGATCTTCATGTAGAGGTCACTTGTCCGCTGTGATCGTCCGAGCGTAAGACCTTATCTGTACCTCTGCGGCATAATCACGGCTCTCTTTATCCAAAATAGAGCGCGCCACGGTAACGCTCATGGCTGCCTTTCTGACCGCCTCGATGCTGTCGCCTTTAGCCGCTTCATAATAACTGTTAGTAGCAGATACGTACTCGGACAAAGCTAGTAGATAATCTCTGTGGCGCTCGGCCAAAACGCTGGGAGGTCTTAGCTTCTTTATACGGGTAGTAAGACGGCCGAGGAAATCCCGATCCCTCTCGGCGCCTTTATTGATGACGAGTTTATATCGATCGAGCATTTTGGTCGCCATCCGAGTGTATGGCTCATTGCAACGGTCACTGAACTCAGCTCGAAAACGACGGAACGTCTGGCCCTTCTCGAAAATACTGGTAGCGCGATCGGTGAACGCAAGTGATTTGTCATCAAGTATATCTTCGAGCTGATGCAGATTAGCAAGTATGCGCCGGTGTAAGTCCAATTTACTTTGTGGTGGGCTCAGGCTCTCCATTTCAGAAGAAATGGTTCTCAGCCGCTTGCGTTGCCGATCTCTTTCATACCACGAGGTGGTATCAGCCTCGCGCATTATCAGTGATAGTTTACGTGAGTACGCATCAATACTCCGAGGTATTACCCATACGCCAGTTAGCCATGCCGTTGCTATGTCAGCTAGTAAAACAATTAAACCCGCAACCATATGACCTTCAATCAGCAAAAAGAGGGCTACTGCCACGATGCTAAGCACCACCAAAAAGCTCCCTCCGGCCCAGCGAGGAGCAATTCGGTCACGAGTTTGGTATAGAGTTTTAGCTACTGTGCGTTGCGTGTTTTCCATGTGTATTCGGAGGTCCCGTCGGAGGTGAGGTTGCCGTTGGCATCATAGCTGAATTTTTTGCTGCCGCGTTCAGTCTGCTCGTTGTCGCTCAGCTTGTCGTTAGAGCAGACGGGTCGTTGCCAGTAGGATGACTACGCCAACGAGAACTACGGGTATGAGGAGGAGCCGTGTTGCCTCTGTGTAACTGACTCGTCGATGAAAGCTTGCAGGGTTTTCGCGATAGTCGAGCAGGACCAGGCCGCCGCATACGATCATCGTTGCGATCTCTGTGGACTTCGGCGGGTGAGGCCAGTTGGCAGCTATGACCGCGATGTTTGCGAAAGCGATGGCGGAGAGGGCGATCCTCGCCTTTTTGGCTTGTGTCATGCACCTCATTGTCGCAGATATCTGCATGCGCTTCAGGTAGACACCAAGACCTGCCTGGAGCCGCCTGGCCAAGGCTCTGTCAAGCTGGCCCGCCTTGCCATGTCAGGCAAAGAGCGCATCCCCGATGAAACCCCCGGGCGTGGCTCCCGGCGGGCACGCGAAGATCGCGCTGGAGGTGTGCAGCGTGTGGCGGTTGAGTGCGTCGGAGGCCGCCAGGCGTTGCAGGAGGGGGATGAACTGGCGGTTTGGGTTGCGCTGGAAGGCGATGAAGAATGGGCCCGCGTCGATCTGTCCGCTGCCGGGTTCGACGCTTTCGCTGTAGGAGTAGCCGCGTCTGAGGATGGGGACCGCTCGGGATGAAGGAAGCCGTGAGCGCTCGTGGGACTCGGCGGAGCGGTATCGTTGGTGGCATGAGCACACAACGGGAGTTCGACGTGGTGATCATAGCTGAGCCGGGAGGCGGCTATAGCGTGTTCGTGCCCGAGCTTCCGAGCGTCGCTACGCAGGGCGAGACGATCGAGGAAGCCCGCGCGAATGCTCAAGAGGCGATCGAGGGATACCTCGAAGTCATGCACGACGATGGCCTTCCCATCCCCACGGTCCACCGCGACCGTGTAGCGGTCCAAGCTGCGTGAGCCAGACCCCCACCGTCTCAGGCAAGCAGCTCGTCAAGATACTTGAAGGCCAAGGCTGGTATGTGAAGCGTGTTCGAGGCAGCCATCACATCCTGCGCCACCCCGCGGTGCCCGACGCGATCCCGGTGCCGGTCCACGGCAATCAGCCGATCAAGAGGGGCACGCTCGGCAACATCCTGCGCACGGCGGGAATCAGCCGCGAGCAGTTCAATCGGCTGCTTTGAGGATGCCCGGACCCTCTGCTAACTCGCCTGATCTTCCTCGTCGTCGGGGACCAACGCGGAAAGTCCAAGCGCCCAGACCGTGGGACAAGGCGACCAGCACGTCGAATCTCGGGGCAGTAGGGCCGCCCTCGGCGCAAAGCTGCCGGTCAGAGGCGCAAGCGGATGAGCTGCAGTTCAGAACCTGTGGCGACGAGGGTGATTTCCCCGAGGGCACCCTTGGTCGTCGGCACCCAGGGACAATCCCAGCAAGACCTGCTGCTCCGGCCACCGCTGGGCCACCTGGGGAGGCAACTGCTGCTGCCACACCCGCGGTTCCCACGGCACTCCTGGCACACGCCTCCAGTATTTTTCCGGACCTTTCTTTCATCCTTTTTCGTATTCTGTTTCTTCGGGTTCTTTATTGCTGGTGTCTCCAGGCTGGCACCTAGCTGGCCCGCCTTGCATGTCAGGCAAAGAGCGCTTCCCCGACGAACCCTCCGGGCTGTACCCCCGGCGGGCATGCGAAGATCGCGCTGGAGGTGTGCAGTGTGTGGCGGTTGAGTGCGTCGGAGGCCGCCAGGCGTTGCAGGAGGGGGATGAACTGGCGGTTTGGGTTGCGCTGGAAGGCGATGAAGAATAGGCCCGCGTCGATCTGTCCGCTGCCGGGTTCGACGCTTTCGCTGTAGGAGTAGCCGCGTCTGAAGATGCGCTGCCCATTGTTGTTCTGCGGGTTGGCGAGGCGGATATGCGCGTTGGTGGGGATCAACGGTTCCTCGTCGGAGTTGAGGGCCTGCAGGTCGACGGGGTCGTACTCGCTGTGTCCGCCGAGTGGGGCGCCGGTGAGCTTGTCGCGGCCGATTACGCGCTGCTGGTCTTCGAGGGTGGTGGCGTCCCATACGTCGAAGAGGATCTTGATGCGCCGTGCGACCAGGTAGGTCCCGCCGGTCATCCACCCTGGGCCGTCGCCGGGTTGGACCCAGACGAAGTCGTTCATCGCGCTGGTGTCCTCGGCGCGGATGTTGTCGGTCCCGTCCCTGAACCCCATCAGGTTCCTCGGTGTCCCCTGCGCGCGGCTGGTGGAGGAGGTCCGGCCGAACCCCAGCTGGGTGTAGCGCAGCGTCGCCGCGCTGCTCGCAATTCGCGAGAGGACGTGGATGGCGTGGAAGGCGACCTGGGGGTCATCCGCGCACGCCTGCACGCACAGGTCCCCGCCCGAACTCGACGGGTCGAGAACCTCGCCTTGAAACGCCGGGAGCCGCGCAAGCGCCGCGGGCCGCAGACGCGCGAGTCCGAACCGGTCGGCGCCAGGGGAGCCGAACAGGCTCGGGCCGAAGCCGATCGTGATCGTCAGCCGCGATGGCCCCAGGCCGATAGCCTCCCCGGTATCCACCGGCGGTTCGTCTGGTGCTTGGGGGACAGGCTGGTAAGGCTCCCCGGCGGTCAGTCTCGCCGCGGCGGCCGTCCACTGTTCGAGGAGGCCCCGTAGATCATCGGCCGATTCGCTCGTGACATCGAATGCCGCGAAGTGCAGGTAGTCCTGCGCTGGCGTGGCGATCCCGGCTTGGTGGGAAGCGTAGAACGGTACGGCGTCGCCCGAGGAGACCGAGTTTGTGACGGTCGCCTTTGGGGCCTTGGCCACCAGATGATCCACCCCTGCCCCGACGCCTAGGAGCGCCGCACCGGCAATCAGACTCCGGCGCGTGAAACTTGGCCGCGAGCCATGACCAACCCCACGATCCTCTCCGGCGCTCATCGACACGGAGTGCTGGCTTCGTGAGCTCTTTGGTGGTTTAGCTGTGTCCGAACTACGGCGGCGATACGCCAGGGGTGGCTGTCATCCTCGGTGAGCTCCATGCGCCAGCGCATGGTGAATGTCGTCTGGATCGAGCGGTCGCCGTCGAGGATGGTTGTGGTGGTGCGGTCTTCCTGGTAGCGGCGCCCGCTGATACACAGCTCGACGAGCATCCACGGGGGGGTGTCATGCGCCCCGAGCTGGAGGATCCGCACCGACCGGACGCGCGGCCCACGCACGATGAGGCGCCGGCGGCGATCGGGGTCGCCTGGGTAGAGCAGCTCCGCCAGCGCCATCGGACTGGCTACCGCATTTAGGGGTGTGTCATCGCCGTCAATGGCCTCAGCCCAAGCGCATACCGCGTAGTCGGCCTCGCCGGCGAGCACGCGGGGCGCGAAGCGATCGTCGACCAGGGAAAGGTCGAGGGCCGCTGCGTAGGCGTTCCTCGTGAGGTCGGTGCTCGCGATCGTATGGATCTGTGCGTTTTCAATCCGGGTCCCCGCGATCAGCTCAAGCGTCGCCTCGCGCTGTAGTGTCGCTGTGTCCGACCATGGTGAGGGGATAACGGGCTCATGGAGTTGGTGCAGCCCCTCGTGGTGCTGCTCAACCGAGACGAGCGTCCAGTACTCGCAAATGTGGTGGGTATCAGCCATGCTGTTCTTGCGGTGGATCGTGCTCCCATGGCCATCGATAACGACATCGCGTACCCGTGCGCTGACGCGAACGACAACGCGCTTTCCCCGCTCATCCGCTGCATTGCGCAACCCCACATAGTCAACGTGCACAGGACCGCGCAGCTCGATCTTGTTGCTCCATCCCCGCCGAGCAAAGCCCTTTAGTCGCTCTTCCCACTCGACCATCAAATCTCGCGCGACAAGGCGAGAAAGCTCGACACGATCGTCTTCCGTCCACGCGGCCTGGACCGCGCAGAACAGCCGCTCAGCACCGTCGCAAACCACATCAGGCGCAAACCGCGGATCATTCTCAGACGCCTCCGCCGCCGCGAGCCTGACCCGGTGCCTGCGGCGGCCCAACCGCCACCACTCGACCACCCAGTCAGCGGGCCACAGCGCCACGCGCCGCAACGTCCTGAGAACAAGCCCAAGCGAGAACGACTCACGCTGCTCGGCGCGCCTACGGCCACGCCTCACCCGCAGTATGCCCACGATCCAGTACAGCACGATCAGCCCTGCTATTAGCAATCTGGCAAGGGTTTCAGTCGAGCCTTCTTCGGATCCCCCTCCTCCACCCAAAAAATGCCCACCACCGCTGAATCCCCCACCCCCACCGCCACCGCTACCGCCACCGTCGCCGAAGCCGCCAATCCCGCCGCCGCCGATAGCATGCGATGTCGCGGGGAGCGCAAGCACGAGGAGTCCCACGAGGCCACCAGCCATCAGAACCCACCCCATCGAGCGTCGTTCTATGCGATCCGTTTGCATGCGACTCACTCCGGACACCTCTACGCGCTTCAATCACCAGCCATCGACCACTACATCATGCCAGAAGGCACCAGGAATGATTCTATCGCGATTCAGCAGAACGGACGTTAGGTAGGGAGCTTCGCCGCCGTACGGACTCCGAGGTCTTTGAGTTGCGCGTAGCATTCCTGTGCCGCGTGTTGATACTCCGCTGCGGCAGGTCGAACAGCTTCGGGGTCGGAGCCGCGAGATGCCGCATAGTATTTAGACAGAGCAGCGTACTCCTCTCGAAACGCTCGACACATCGAGTCATGCGCTGCCCGAAGACGCTTCGGGGGGTTCAGCCGCTCTTGGTAAGTGGTCGCGCTACGTGCCGATGCGCCCAGAACATGATCCAGCCCCGCTCCGATGCCCACAAGCGCCGCGCCGGAAATCACTCCCCTGCGCGTGAAGACCGCCCGCGCTCCATGATCTTCTCTCTCCAACATCTACCCAAATTGTTGCCCGATCGAAAGCGGCCCTTGATGCATAATCGTCACTGCGATGCACGGTACGCAAGGTGCGCCACAATCGCACACACTATGAGCAAAACCAGGCCCGGCACCAACCCGAACTTATGTTCCACCCAGCGAGCGGCACCCAAGATCACCAGCCCCACCAACTGCCATCTCCAGCCCGCCCAGCGCAGCATAGACAAATGATGACCTACGACGGTGCCTGCCGCCGCAGGTCGATGGCGTTAGCCCGGATCGTGCATGAAGTCGTGTGATGTGAGTGTTTGGCGGGCTGGTTGGGGGGTGGGGACGGTTGGGGCTGTTGTGGGCGTGGGTCGTGGGTGTCGCGGGGGGATTCCGGGGTGTTTGTGGTGGTCGAGTGCTGGTTTGCGGGCAGGCTTCGCGGGGCGGTAGCGCCGGGGGCCGGCTGGTTGTCGTGTGGCCCGGTGTTGTGTCAGCCTGCGGGCGTGGGGAGCGCTCTGAGGCGGGCAAACGCGATGGTGAGGTCACTTGCCCAGGGCCAGGTTGCTTGTATTCGAAGCGTGGCGGTGCGGGCGTGGAAGGAGAGGCGCCCGGCGACGTGCAGCAGTCGGTAGCGCAGGCGCTTGGGCTCTGATTTCGCGAGTTCGCCGGTGAGTAGTAGGCGCTGGGTCCACACGAGGAGGTCGTGGGCGACGCGCACGAGCTCCAGCCAGACACGGTTGTGCTCGAAGTCGCGGAAAGGGAGGTTGCGCAGGCCGGTGTCCTTGTCGTTGCGGATGTGATCCTCGACGCGGGCGCGGCCGCGGTGATCGCGCTCGACGTGCGCGATATCACCGGGCTGGTCTGTGAGGATCGCTTGGAAGCGGTGTCCGTCGTGGTCGGTGAACGTGAGTTGCGCGCCGGGGTGCGCGCGCTCGCGTCTGACGATCACCCTTGAGCGCTCCGGCCAGCCCGACAGGTCGAGGTGGCTGGTGATCTCACAGACCTGCCCGTTGGGGCGCGGGCTGCCGTCCTGGTCGAGCGCTGGTACCCAGTCGCTGTCAGGGATCTGGAGGATCGCGGTGCGTACCGCCTCGTTCAGTTCGTAGCCGACGGAGAACTCGATCCGGCCCTCGCGAGCCCAGTCCAACAGCTCGTGGCTGGCGCCCGCGGTATCCACGCGCAATAGCAGCTTGATGCTCTCTATGGACTCGGCGGGGATTTGTTCGATCGCCTGCTCGGCGACCTTGATCTGGTCAGCGGCGGTATTCGCACCGGCGTTCCCCGACCGCAGTTCGCCGGCCAGCGCTTCGCTGGTCTCATCCGCGTAGGCGAGCATCGGGTGGAACCCGTAGCCGCCCTTGAAGTTCCCCGCTGCTCCCTCCTTCTCCGAGTGCGAGCCGATGAGCGTGGCATCCAGGTCGATCGTCAGACGCTCCAGAGCACCGGTCAGCTTCCACACCCGTGCCCGCGCCTTCGCGTGAGCCCCGCGCAACCGCCCCAAGCCATCTGGGTTCCGGGCGATCCGATCAACGAGCCGGAACGCCGTCGAGGCCGACGCGACACTCCCAAACAGCGACTCCTGATCGCCGAGTGCCCCCAGGTCAGCCAGACAGTCCCCACCGTCGGCGAGCATCACCGCGAGGTCGCGGATCACGTGGCCCTGGTCGTGCCCGGATCGCCGCTGCTTCAAGCCAGCAAGCTCCAACGACAGGGCGCCCGTCAGCCCCGTCTTGTCGGCCACCCAGGCCAGCAGCGCGCTACCCGCGTGCGAAACCAGCCCCTCTCCGTCCGACACGACATCTACTCTGAAATTGCGCCCATCGCGTGTCACCTTCAAGGTGATCCTCCCAAGCTCGATTCCAAGGTCTCAGCAACCCCAGAATCCCAGCTCAGGCGGACAGTTCAGCGGCCCCGACCATCGGGGCCGCAACTGCTTCATGCACGATCCGGGTTAGTCGTGGCGCGGCCATGCAGCAGTTGTAGTGCTTCCTCCTCTGTGGAGGCCGGAATGGGATGGCCGACGCCGATTGCTTCAAGTCCAATTTCGGCTGGACCGGTAGTGAACCCAAAAATATCGCGGTAGATATGAGCACGAATCGCTCCCGTACGGAGTAACCGTGTTTCGTTGATCTTTGTTAGAAAGCTATGACTAACCGTGGGCAGTGGGTTAGAGACAATCGTGATCGTGAACGATCCGATTTGTGCTCGTCCTTTGCGTTCCCGATTAATCTGCCTATGGACCATTTTTAGAAAGTGCACGAGGCACGCTTTACCGTGGGAGCTATAGGATCTGGTGTTGTTGACAGCGACAATGGCCGGCGTCGGCCACACTTCGACGGTAGATTTTATGATCTTGCCGTAAAAGCCCCTTCCAGCGGAGAATTCGGGCGAGGAGATCGCTGCTATCCGGCGGGCAGAGTTGACGCCACCAACGCAGCGGCTGTATTCGAGGCCATATCGCCCCGGCTTGGGTGCTTCCGTTTCGCTTCCGATGCCGGTGAACCCCGGTAGATCCCCGGCGTGCAGATTGACGGCGTGCGCATAGGCTATGGCTTGGGCTTGGGTCACGTGCCCCGACGTTGGTCGGGTTGGACCGGCCACCGAGGCGGCAGCGCCTCCGCATCCGACAAGCAAACCAGCGGCAAGCAGCGGGACGCCTCGTGCTGCTCTAGGTCGAGGCACACGACTGCTCATGCGGTCAATATCGGCATCGAGCGACGCTCGCTAAAGCCGTGCGGAGCCCGCACCAACGCCCGTCCGCCCATAACGGCGGTAGTCGTGGGGTTCTCGCGCCTCATGCCCGTCGGACTGGAAGACGTGAAGGTCGTGGCTGTGATCCTTATCGAAGCCCGGGACCCTTGCCGTGCCCTCCGCCGCCACCGGAGCCTCCGCTGCCAGAGCCGGGGCCACTGCCGGAGCCACCTCCGCCGCCGCCACCTTCTTTTTCATGGAAAATTCTTTCGCAAACCCCTTCCTCCACCCTACCCGCTACAATCCTTACCACTGGACCGCCCGGGGTCGGGATAAAACTCGCCCCCAGTTCACAGAGCCCCTGTTCGACACTCCCCGGAACTTCAGCTGGCCCGCATGATGGTTGTTCATAGCCGGTACCTTCGTAGATCTTATCTTCTGCTTCACACAGACCCTTTGGTGCCGTTTCGGTAGATTCGTATTTGGTCCCTAGCGGATCGGTCGCATTCAACGGGTTATCGCCAGTGTACTCATATAGATTTGGGCCCTCGACCTGGCCAAGTGGATCCTGACTGATAAAGCGAGCAGCAGCCGAACTGTAGTAGCGGGCGCGGTCGTAGTAGAGGCCGTCGCCATCGTTTTCCTGTCCGGCGTATTGCATTGTGCTTTCGCTTGTGGCGCCTTCTTTAGTGGTGGCACCGAACGGATCGTAGGTGTAGGTGGTTTCGACGCTGCCGCTGCTATTGGCCAAGGCGATAGTGCTGCCGAGCCGGTCAGTGAGCAGGTTTTCGGTGGCTTTGCTCGTGGTGCGTGTGAATACGTTACTCGGCATCAGGCCAGTCAGAAGATTGGCTGTGACTTTGCCCGACTGGATTTCCTGGACGACGTTCGGCCCGTCGTAGAGCAGTTCGGTCGTGGTGCCGCTGAGGATGCGGCTGACGCGTTGCCCGAACGGGCTGTAGCTGAAGCTGGCTTTGGTTCCGCCCGTGATTCCGGTTAGCTGTCCGCGTGTGTTCCATGTGTATTCGTTGGTACCGTCGGACGTCATGTGGCCGTCCGCATCATAGCTGAGTTTTTTGCTGCCGCGTTCGGTCTGCTCGTTATCGGCGTTGTATTTGGCGGAGCTGAAGGCTTCGGGTAGCGCGGTGCGGGCGTAGCTGCCCCAGACGGCTTCCTTGCGGCCGTCGAGATCGTAGGCGTAGTCGAGTTCCCCGAGGGTGGTGGAGCCTTTTTTGTAGGCGATCGAGGTCAGCTCGTTGGCTTCGTCGTAGCCGTACTGCTCTTCGTCGCCGTCGGGGAGCGTGGTCGTGGTCGGCAGGTTGTCTTCGTTGTAGGCGAAGGAGACCGCCTGTGTACCGCGTTTGAGTTCTTTGAGGCGGTTTGCTTCGTCATAGGTATATTTGAGCGCTTCCTGGCCCGGGACGGTCATGCTGGTCCGCCTGTTCGCTTCGTCGTATTCGTATTTGATCGTGCCCTGGGGCGTCGCGAGCGACTTCAGGCGGTTCAGTTCGTCGTATTCGGGGGTGTACGTCCCGCCCACGCTGTCGATCACCTTCGTGAGGCGATTGCCGTTGTCGTATTCGTATTTGATCGTGCTTTCGGCGGTTTCCCCGGAGACCCCGTACTTCGATTCGGTGAGGCGGTTGAGGGCGTCGTAGATGAACTTGTCGACCTTGCCCCGGCGGTCAGTCAATTCGATGAGGTTCCCCTCGGTATCGTAGGCTGCGGTGGTTTTCTTTTCCAATGGGTCCTCTTCGCTTTCCAGGAGGTCCATTTTGGTGTAGGCGTAGGTGCTCTTGTGTTTCAAGGGTTCGGTGGTCGCGGTGAGGTCTCCGTCCGCGTCGTATTCATAGGACGTCACGTCTGCCAGCGGGTCGGTCATCTTGGTGATCTGGTTGTCGTTGTTGTATTCGTAGAGGGTGCGCTGCCCGCCAGGTGCCGTGGTCGATAGAACCCGGCCGGCGGCGTCCACGAACTGCTTGGTGGTACGGCCGAGCGGGTCGGTCACGGAGACCGGAGCACCGAGTTCGTAGGCGATCGTCGTTTTGTGGCCGAGCGGGTCTGTGATGATCGTCGGCTGCCCGTCGCCGTTGTATTCGTAGTGGGTGGTGTGGCCGAGCGCGTCTTTCTTGGCGGTCCGCTCTCCCAGGCTGTTGTATTCGTAGCTGGTCGAGTGGCCCAATGGGTCGGTTTCTTTGGTCAGCTCGTTGGTGTCCGGTTCGTAGGCGTATTTGTACGTTTGCGCGGAGCCCGTGCCCGCGAGGTGCGTGATCGAGGTGATGTTGCCGTAGCTGTCGTATTCGTAGGCGGTCTTGCGGGAGCGGGCGTCTGTGCTCGAGAGCAGGAAGCCGGTGCCCGCCTGGCGTTCGAACGTCGTTTTCTGTTCGATGGCGCTGCCGAGACCGACTGTTTCGCTGGTCGGGAGCTCGTTGGCGTTGAACGTGACCTTGCGTTTGCTTTCGCGTGGTTCGGTCTCCGTCGCGCTTTCCACATTGCCGGACCCGCCGAGCGTGTAGCTGAATTCGTAGACGCCCCCGTTCGCCAAGGTCTGCTTGGAGACCATGTCGTTGGAGTTGTATTCGGTTTTGAGATAGGTATTGCCGCGGGGGTCCGTGATCGAGGTCATGTCGCCCGCGGTGTCGTATTCGTATTTCGTCGTGCGGCTCGCGGGGTCGGTCGCGGATTCGAGGAGGCCGGCTTTGTTGTAGGCGTATTTCAGTGTGCGTCCGCTGTTGTCTTTGATTTCGGTGATGTCGTTGGAGCTGTTGTAGGTGACCCTCGCCCAGCGGCCATGCGGGGATGTGATCTGAGTGATGTTCCCTCTCTGGCCTTCTGAGCGGGTGATCGTGAGCTGCTGCCCCTGCTTGTTGCGGATCGCCTCTAGCGGCGCGAGCTCCCCGAAGATGTAGGTCGTGCCGTTTGTCAATGTCAGTTCCCAGCCGGGCTCGGTTGGATCCCATTTGATCGTCGAGTTGTAGAACGCGCTCGGTGTTTCCGTCGCCTTGTATTCCGCTTCGATGTACCCTTCGCCGGGGGAGGTGCGTTTGTAAAGCACTGTCCCACCATCGGGCATCACGAGGTCAGCTTCGTGATAGTTGTTTTCCGACCACAGACGCAGGTCGTAGAGGCTGGTTGTGCCGACGCCGAAGCTGTATGAGTTCGAGTCAGCCTGACGGTAGGTCCGTTCGATCACGATCGGGGTCGTGTCCGGGATCACGAGATCGGTCCTGCGGTAGTTGAACAGGCCATTCCCGAGATCCACGGGATCGCCCCCGCCGGAACCTGCTCCTGGGCCAGTCCCCTTGCCCGGTCGTTTTGGTTCGTGGGTGATCATCGCGCCGGTAAACTCCCATACCCGCACGCCGGGATCAGGCACGACCTGCTTACGGTTGGGTGTCACGGTCCCCTCCCCGTAGATGTACCAGCCGCGCCCGGACGGATCGTAGTTCCAGAAGTCCACGCGCTGCCCCGCGGGGAGATGGTTGTAGTTGGGGTAGACGATCTCCGCGCCCTTGCTCAGGTACGCCCGGCCTGGCTGTACCGTGAAGTACAGCGGGACGTTCGTGAAGAACGGGAGCGGGAACGGCGGCCGGTCGACAGGGATCGCAGTGATGTTCAACTTGCGCACGACACGCCCGGCTGCATCGTGGATCACGGTCCCCGCGGGGAGCCTGACTTCTAGGCCGGGGATCTGCGGCGTCGTGATCCGTGTTTCCCGGCCCGTCGGAGAGGCGATCCGGTGATCTCCGGCCGGGTCAAGCGGCGTCAGCCAGACCGTGTAAGGCAGGACGGTGGTCTTGTCCGCGGCGATATCGACCCCCATCTCGTAGGTGCCGTACCGTGCATGGCCGGGAAGCGGTTCGCCTTCCACGACGAGTACCTGGTGGCCTGCGGGCACGCCGCTGAGAAGGAAGCGTCCCGCTTCGTCGGTCTTCGCCGCGGTGTAGGTTCCCTCGAGCGCTACCCGTACCCCGGCGATCGGCAGCCCATTCTGCGCGAGCACCTGCCCCGAGAGCGCGCTCGTTCCACCGGGTGCCCGCAACGGACTGGCGCTTGCCCACGGGCTCATGGGCGCCCTCGTTTCCCAGCCCCTGCCTGGGGACGGGTTCCACGCCGGCGGCCCGCCCGGGCGGAACGTCCGTGCTGCCCGTGGGATCGGCGAGCCCGCTGCGACGCTCCGGTGCTCACCGACACCCTTTTGCGCTGCCGCTCGCCGGCGAGCGGCCGGCCGCGGATCCTCACCGTCTGTCAACCGGCGGACGACTTGCCTACCGGAGGATGTAGTCTTGCTCTGAGGGAGTGGCGTCGTCTTCGCAGCGCGCCGGGGGTTGGAGGTGCGTGGGAGGCTCGCGGGGCGCGCCAGTAGGGGTGTGCTGCTGGGAAACGCTGGCTGCAGTGGCGTGATCGTGCCTCCCAGGAGGGGGTTTTGGCTGGCCTCGAGGCGTATGGGTATGCCGCCTGGGTGCGAGCCGAGGTAGGCGGTGAGCTTCACGGTGCCGGTTTCTGCGCCTTCGGGCTCGAGCACGATCGTATAGGTCCCCGTTTCTGAGAGCGATAGTTCGATCGATGCCCCTGTGCCTCCGAAGGTCGTTTCGTCCCGCCTTTCTCCTGCGGGAGTCAACACGAAGATGTAGCCGCGGGTGATTGTTGATTCTCTGGCCTTCAGTGTGACTGTTTTGCCGGAGGTGCCCGAGAACGTGATCCGTGCGTACTGCCCGGGAATGCTGATCGTAACTACTTTTGATTCGCCTTCCGTGGTAGGCGTGATCGTCCCGGTCACGTCTGGGTCTTCATACGCGGTCAGCGTCAGCGACCCGGTCGAGGCTCCGAAGGGCTTGACGGCCAGAGTGTAGGTCCCCGTAGCCGGAAGCTTCACCTGGGGCAGGAAACTGCTACCAGTCGACCGAAAGTCTTCAAAGCCAAGGCTGCTTCCTTCGGAGTTCAGGATGGCCACTTCGCCGCCTTCGGGCGAGAATGAGACCCCTGTGATGTTTACCGCTACTTTCTCGTTCGCTGTGCCGGAGAATGTGTATAGCGCTTCCTGGCCTGGCGTTTTGATCGCTACTTCCTTTTTGGCGCCTTCTGTGGATGGGGTTATCGAACCGGTGGTATTGGTCACTGAGTAAGCCGCGAGCTTGATGTGCCCCGTATATCCTTCGGTTGGTTCGATTAGAAATGTATAGGTGCCTGTGGCAGCCAGTTTGACCGGTGAAATGAACTGCGTGTAGCTTTCCCTAAGAGTGCCTTCGTCTTCTCGTTTTCCTTCCGGATTCACAAGCGCGTAATACCCACGAGGATATGTGCCTTCGGAGAGAATGAACGAGACCCGCTCGCCTTCGGTCCCCGAGAACGAGATCCGCGCATTCTGCCCCGGGATCGTCGTCGTGATCGTCTTCGTTTCGCCTTCCGCGCTCGGGCTGATCGTGCCCGTCACGTCCGGGTCTTCATACGCGGTCAGCGTTAGCGACCCGGTCGAGGCTCCGAAGGGCTTGACGGCCAGAGTGTAGGTCCCCGTAGCCGGAAGCTTCACCTGGGGCAGGAAACTGCTACCAGTCGACCGAAAGTCTTCAAAGCCAAGGCTGCTTCCTTCGGAGTTCAGGATGGCCACTTCGCCGCCTTCGGGCGAGAATGAGACCCCTGTGATGTTTACCGCTACTTTCTCGTTCGCTGTGCCGGAGAATGTGTATAGCGCTTCCTGGCCTGGCGTTTTGATCGCTACTTCCTTTTTGGCGCCTTCTGTGGATGGGGTTATCGAACCGGTGGTATTGGTCACTGAGTAAGCCGCGAGCTTGATGTGCCCCGTATATCCTTCGGTCGGTTCGATCAGGAACGTATAGGTGCCTGTGGCAGCCAGTTTGACCGGTGAAATGAACTGCGTGTAGCTTTCCCTAAGAGTGCCTTCGTCTTCTCGTTTTCCTTCCGGATTCACAAGCGCGTAATACCCACGAGGATATGTGCCTTCGGAGAGAATGAACGAGACCCGCTCGCCTTCGGTCCCCGAGAACGAGATCCGCGCATTCTGCCCCGGGATCGTCGTCGTGATCGTCTTCGTTTCGCCTTCCGCGCTTGGATTGATCGTGCCCGTCACGTCCGGGTCTTCATACGCGGTCAGCGTTAGCGACCCGGTCGCGCCGGCGGTCGGTTCGATGATCAACGTGGCGCCCGACGCGGGGAGCTTCACCTGATTGATGAATCCACCTTCCGATTTATTAAATGTCTGCGATCCCAGCAATCCGCCCTGGGCATTCACGAGTTCTACTCTACCGCCTTCTCCGGAAAAGGACACGCCTGAGATTTTCACCGAGACGTTCTCGCCCGTGGTACCAGCGATCGAGTAGAGCGCCCGCTGGTACGGTACCGTAATCGAGACCGGCTGTTCGGCGCCTTTCGTCGACGGCGTAATCGACCCCGTAATATCGGTCTCGGTCGAAAGCGACACGCTCCCCGTGCCGGTACCTTCAGGTTTGACCACCACCATGTACGTACCCGTCGTCGGCAAGCTCAAGCGATCCACCCTCACTTCTTTTTCATCGAAACTTTCTTGGTTCAACTGAACGCCCTGCGGACTGTAAACCGCCACCGAGCCACGGAACGTCTGTTCAGAATCGATGACCGCAACATGCTGACCCTCAGACGCATCGAAAAGAACTAGCCCCACCGTTTCGGCCACGGAGAGTTTGATAGTCACCGATTTACCGGCCGGGATACGTTCAGTCGCACCGACCTTCGATGCCGCAATCCCTTCAGGCGGGACATAGAGATCCGGTCCGCTCACCGAGCCCTGTGGCGTCGTCACCGACACATGCCCGCCACTCGTCGAGGACGGCACCTTGAATTTGATCGACGCGCTCGATGCCGAAACCACTTCCGCATCATCCTGATTCACCCGCACAATATCATCGGCAGCCGTAGATTCGAAATTCGTACCCGATACCGTGACGGTCGAGCCTGCTTCCGCTAGCGATATCGACAGCGACGTGACCGTCGGCGCACCAACCGCGCTCGCCACCGTAAACGTCTGCGAGCTCGTGACCGGCCCTTCAGTCGTCGTCTGCACAGTCACAGTCCCCGTCGTCGCACCCGATGGAACTTTCACAGCCAACGTATACGCCGTCGCGGCAGTCACCGTCGCAGCGGTCCCATGGAACTTCACGGTGTCGTTGCTCGGCGTCGTGGAAAACCCCGTCCCCCAGATATCGACCGTTTCCCCCACAGCACCCTTGCTCGGTTCCAGCTGGATGATCGACAGTTTCGTTGAAGATTTCTTCGCGACCGACGACAGATTACCCGCCGCATCCCACGTATAGAACCCATATTCAGCTTCCGGTTTGATCACCGAACTCAACTGGCTATCCGGCGTGTACGTGTAGCGAATCGCCGTGCTCGGCACAGACGCCGACGCCAAAGAAGCGCCCAGCCCACAGCCCCACAGTAGAACAACGGCGAGAACGCCAAGCAGAAGCTCAGTATGCGACCTACGTCGCGGGCCTGCGCTACACGGCGATTCCCCACTCCTCATCGCTTGCCCTCTGTGCGATTGCAGTTTGCTTAACGCTTAATGGTCTCCTCGCGCAGCAACGATCCCGGGGCATGCCCTCGGGAGCAACTCTCTTGATTAGTGACCTGTGGTCCGAATGTCAAGAGGAACTCACGTACTCACAGCGATGACCCTATTCGATTGAACCCGCGTATGTCAATGGCCGCGATCATATAATTCCCGCAATTTACGAGATTTTATTGAAAAGAAGCTTTCCGGTGATCCAAGTTTTGGAGAGGTAAAACCACAACGTCCGAAGGCCCGTTGGCTGGTCACTCTCTCCCCACCTCGACCGGACGCGAGGTATCGACCCCCCGGCTAGGCAGCTCATCGTCGCGCCTATACCCCAGCCGCGCGGAGATCCGATCCGCAACGGCGATCAGATGCGGCCCGAGCGCGTCCACTAGATCGCCCAGCGGAATCATCGAGCTGTGCGCGTCCATCCCGACGGCTGCGACCACCTCGCGGGAGGCCGAGCGGACCGGCGCAGCGATCGAATACAGGCCGGGCGCGAGCTCCTCCTCGGCAACGACGACGCTCTGCTCGCGGACACTCTCCAGCTCCGCCCGCAGCGCGTTCTTGCTGGTGATCGTGCTCGCCGTGTGCTTGCTGAGCGCTGTCTCGGAGATGACCGTCCGCCGCTCGCTCTCGGGAAGATGGGCGAGCAGGAGCTTGCCGATCGCTGTGCAGTGAGCGGGCAGCACGGCCCCGGGCGCCTGGCCGAGATCGATCTGCTGCTGGCCGCGACGGCCACCACGCTGGAGATCCACAAGCAGCACCTCGGGGCCGTCGAGCACCCCGATGCTGACCGTGAACCCGGTCCGGTCCCGTAGCTCCTTCAGGTATGCCTTCGCGTGCTCGTGGAGGCTTATGCCGTTCATCGCGGACATCCCCAGGGCGGTGACGCCCAGCGCGAGGTGGTACCGGCGGCGGGCGCCCTGCCGCAGGTATCCGAGTGCGGTCAACGTGCTCGCGTATCGGTGGGTCGTCGAGCGGCTCATCTCCAGCTCCTCCGCGATCTCCGTGATTCCAAGAACCGGCCGCTGCGGCGTAAAGCAGCCGAGGATCGCCAGGCCGCGCTCCAGCGAATGCGAGTAGTGCTGCCCCGGCAGGCTCGGAACCGACGGCAGCCGCTCTCCGTCGGCACCGATTCTGTCGGATTCTGCCTTCACCCTCGGCACCCCGCCTTGCTCTGCGGATCCATCGGCGAGCCCGGTCCAAACGTCCCCTTCTGTCCTCATAGAAGGAATCGTGCCGTCTGGATGACGGCTTGCATAGCGAGGCGTCGCTATATATTTTTGCCGCGAGTCAGGCTGTCGGCTCGGACGCCTGGATGGTCGCGGCCCGAGGCGCTTGGGCCGACTGAGGTTCGCGCGGCGTCGTGGTCTGCTGCGGGCCCGCGGGCCGACGCGGCCTCAGCTCGCCACGCCGGTGGAGCACGACCCGCGAGCCGTCCCCGGGAGTCACGATCACGCTTCGCCAGCGGGGGCGCTCGATATCCCTGGACGCGGGGCGCACGATCCTCGTGGAGAGCACCGTGCGGAGCACGGTCTCCATCTCGAGCGTGGCCAGGTGGACCCCGGGGCAGCGTCTTGGCCCGCCGCCCCAGGGCAGCCAGGTGTATGTCGTTGGCCGCGTGTGGAGGAATCGCTCGGGGCGGAACGTCTGGGGCTCGGGGTAGATGGCTGGGTCGTGGTACACCAGATAGACGCACGCCAGCAACTGGGCGGGCGGGCGGTAGGTTCGGCCGCCGATCTTGATCGGCTGTCTCACCGCCCTGGGCAAGGTGAAGAGGAATACCGGCCGATGGCGCATGACCTCCTGGATTGTCGCCGTCAGGTACGCCGCATCGTCGCCATTGTCGATCTCGGCGGTGAGCTTGTCGAGCACTGCCGGGTGGTAGGCGAGCAACTGGAAGGCCCAGGCGAGCGAGGACGCCGTCGTCTCGTGTCCGGCCAGGATCAGCGAGATGAGGTTGTCGCGCACCTGCATGTTGGACATCGGGGAGCCATCTCGGTTACGCGCCTCCAGGAGCATCGCCAGTGCGTTGCCGGCGCCGCCGCCGGCACGGCGGCGCTCGTCGATGAGTGCGTAGAGGAGACGATCCACTTCGTCTCGATCCCGGAGAAAGCGCTCCCATACGCGCCGGCCCGGGCCGTGGCGCAGCAGCGGTGCCGACAGTACAGTGCTTGCGGTCACCGTCAGCATTGCGAGAAGCTTGCCAGTGAGTTCGGTGAGCGGGCCATCGCGAATGTCCGCCGGGATGCCGAGGACGGTCCGCAGAATGACCTCCAGCGTCAATACGCGCAGGAATGGATGGAGCGCGAAGGGGACATCGGCGGGCCATGATGCGACGTGCCGCTCGACAATCTCGGACACCAGGTTGACATGCTGCTGTATCGCTCTTGCGTGAAAGGCGGGCAGGATCGCTCTGCGGCCGAGCAGGTGCTCGTCCCCCTCCATGAGCATGAACGATCGCTCGCCGAGGATCGGCCTGACCGTCTCGAGGCCTCCGCCGGGATGGAGCGCGTCCGCCGGCGCGGTGAAGACCGCCTTGATGTCGGCGGGCTCGCAGAGGAACACGAGCGGTGGGTAGCTGGTGGCATTCAGCGTGAAGCTGGTCCCGTAGCGGCTTCGGCATCGCTCCAGGTACCAGAATGGCCACTTCCAGAAGAGCCATGTCTGTGCTGGGGCGGGCAGGCCCAGGCCCGGTGGCAGCGAACGGAGTGCTGTGTCCTTATCTCTGAGGTTCGGGATGCGGCCCGAGAGTAAAGGATCGAGTCGGTCACCCGAAGCCGGCCATTGCTCGCGCTATGGCAGACAAGGCAGGACATCGATGCGGTGTTTCCCACGGGGAGATTCTGACACGGGGGTAGCTATAGGTACGGCGGTACGTTGGCGGCGCGGTACCCCGGCAGCGCCACGATCGCGACCGCGACGGCGCTGACGAACGCGAAGGTGCCGAGCGCGATCAGGGCGTTGGCGGAGAAGACGATCGGGAAGCCGGTTACAACCGCCATTGCGTGGCTTGTGAGCAGCTGGCCGTAGATCCCGAATGCCGCGCCGATCGAGCAGCCGCTGCCGAGCAATACCCCGCTCTCCAGGAGCAGCGCTCGCCAGAGCACGCCCTGGTCGTAGCCCTGCGCCTTCATGCGCGCGAACTGGGGACGGCGCTGCCAGATCAGCGTGCTCATCGCGATCGACATCGCGAGGATCGTGGAGATCAGGAGGATCGCGGAGATCTGCGTCAGGCGCGACAGTCCCTGGTGGCTCGCGGCCAGCTGGGTTTCATCCCTCTGCTGCGCGGTCTGGACCGTGAGCGCCGACGCCGGCCCGAGCGCCGCTCGCATCTCGCTGCTCACGCGCTGTGGCGATGCCCCGGGCTGGAGCGCCACGTTGTAGGCGCTGGGACTGGCGCTGCCCCAGGCTCGTACGTAATCGGCGGGGCTGAGGATGATCGCACCGGGTGGCCACCCGAGGTTGGTGATCAGCGCCGCGATCCGCAGCGTGGTCGGGTGGGGGGTGGGCAATGTGAAGCGCTGGCCGATATGCAGGCCGTGATCGGTGGCGACGGCTTTGGTGAGGATCGCCCAGCCGCCTTCATGGAGTCTGGCGAGCGCGGTAGGCAGGCTGCCGGCCAAGACCTGGCTCGGAGGGATCGGGTTGCTCGCGGAGAGCGGTGGCGCGAACACCCAGATCCGGCGTTCGCCGTAGTCCAGGAAGCTCCCCCGGTACAGGCCGACGGCGCGGACGCCTGGCAGGCGCGCCAGCTTGGCGGCGGCGTTGCTCTGAAATGGCGCAGTGGCGAGTAGGCTCTGAGGGCCGGGGGGGAGAACCCATACCGCGGTGATTCCCGTCAGGTCGTGAGCCAAGCGGTTGAGACCCCGCTGGAGATTCGAGTGGCCTCCTTGGACCGCGACGATCCCGAAGACCGCGATCGCTCCGGTCGCGGCGATCGCGATCGAGCGTGCCCTGGTCGCCGGTGACCTTAGCTCGGCGACGGCGAGCGGCGCCGCCGCGCCACGGAGAGGCCGCTGGAGGCGGTCGAACACGGCGATGACCACGTCTAGCAGGAGCGGCAGGAGCAGCACCAGCGCGATGACGAGCGTCACGCTGCCGAGAACTGCGGACTGTGGCGCGACGATGAGGATGAAGGTCGTCATCGCGAGGCATAGGAAACCGCCGGTCAGGGCTGCGAGGGTCCACCGGCTGAGGGGCCGGTGCTCGGGGGGCCCGGGCAGTCTGGAAGAGCGCGACCAGATCTCTCGCAGCGGTGTCAAGACCCCGACGCAGGCAGCCAACATCCCCACGCTGGCGGCGATCGCCGCGCTCTGCCAGGTGACGATTCGCAGCGAGCTGATCGGGAACGCGAGCGTGAGGTAGCCGGGGTTGGAGTTGAAGAGGAAGATCGAGAGCAGATCGCCGAGCGCCAGCCCGAGCAGCGAGGCGAGCCCACCGAGCACGAGCGCGTCGAACAGCAGCGCCTTGACAGCGTCCACGCGGGTCGCGCCGTTTGCGCGCAGTTCGCGGACGAGCCCCTGGCGCAGGTGCAGCGTTAGCAGCATCGCGTTGATCGCGAACATGAAGCCGACCATCGCGCAGATCGCGGAGAACAGGCTCTCGGTCTGGTTCACGGGCGCCGCGGCGATCCGAAAGAGCGTCGCGTCGAAGTCGGCCGGCTCGACATTCAAGGTGCCCGCCGCGAGGCGCACCAGAGCCGCGCGCACCTCACTTTCGCGCCCGGAGTCGGCCTGGACGAAGATGCGGTCGAGCCGGCCGCGCATTCCCGTGAGCGTCTGCGCGTAGCCGAGCGGGGCGACCGCGACCGGGCTGTGGGCGAGCGTCCCGATCGCCGCCGCGTTCAGTTCGGTGCCCACCAGCGCCCTGATGTCGCTCGCGCCGACCTGCAGTTTGATGACCTCCAGGGGCCCGGCGCCGATCGTCTGCGCGACCTGCGAGGGGAGCGCAAGCGCCCGTTGGTGCGCGAGCTGGGCGTAGCTGAAGTGGCGCAGCAGCGGGCTGCTGTGGGGCGCAAAGCTCGGTTCGGTGCCGAGCAGCTCCACCGCCTGCTGGCCGGTCGGGCCGACCACGTTGGCGGGCGCTTCGATCACCGGCAGCGCTGCGCGCACACCGGGCAGGCGCTGCACCTCTCCCAGCAGCCGCTCGTTGAAGCCCTGCGGGTCGCGCGCCTCGAGCTGGAGCTGCATCTGACCGACGACCTCGCTGGTGAGCTGCCTGACCGACCCGTTGAGGCTCGCGGTCGCGATCTGGGAGGCGAACAGCAGCGCCACACCGACGGCGATGCCTAGCATCGCGAAGAGCTCCTGGACGAGCACGAGCCTCGCTCGCAGGCGGACCACGTAGAGATCGGCGATGTTCGAGAGCCTCATCTTGCTCAGGGCTGCCGGCGCTCGCCGATCGGCGCGAAGACGTGGTCGGGCTCGTACTCCACGATCCGTCCGTCGCGCAGTGCGTGCACGCGGTCGGCGAATGCTGCGGCCTGCGGGTCGTGCGTGACTAGCAGCACCGCCGTGCCGTGCTCGCGGCAGACCTCGCTCAGCAGTTCCAGCACCTCGCGGCTGCGCTGCGTGTCGAGGTTCCCGGTCGGCTCGTCCGCGAGCAGCAGCTTCGGCTCGGTCGAGAGCGCGCGGGCGATCATCACCCGCTGGCGCTCGCCCATCGAGAGCTGCGCCGGACGGCGCTTCAGCCGCGCGCCGAGGCCGAGACGTTCCAGCATGGGCTGCACGCGGCGCTCGGCGCTGCGCGTGCGTTCGATCAGCCACAGCTTCATCGCGGCGTTCTGCAGCACATTGGCTCCCGGCAGCAAGTCGAAGGACTGGTCGATCAGCCCCAGCTCACGCAGGCGGTAACGGGACGCCTCGGTGTCCGAAAGCGCGGAGATGTCGCGGCCGTCCACGACCACCGCGCCGCTGTCGGGGCGCAGCAGCGCCGCCGTCAACTTCAAGAGCGTCGTCTTGCCCGAGCCGCTCGGCCCATACAGCGCCACCAGCTCGCCCGCCGCGATCGACAGCGAGACGCCGTCGACGGCGCGCACCGGCTCCCCGTCGCCGACGGGGTAGTGCTTGACGAGTTCCCTGAGCTCCAGCACCCCGGGCCTGCACGCTAAGAGGCCATGCCGCGCTCGTAACCGCGGCCGCTCGCCGAGCCATCGCCTGGGAAGTCGATGACGTTGTCCTCCCGGTCGTCCTCGGGTGGCGTGGGGGGCTCGAGCAGCTCGCCGCCGGCGAGTGTCGCGATGCGTTGTGACCACATGGTCGCGTGTGCGTCGGAGACGGTCATCAGCACGCCCGTTCCCAGCTCCTCCGCGAGTGAGGCTATGAGCTGTGTCAGCTCGTCGGTTTGGGTCAGCCCCAGTGTCACGGTCAGGTCGTCCACAAGTAGCAGGCTGGGTTTGCGGGCGATGCCCTGTGCGAGCGCGACCAGCGCTCGCTCCCAGTCGGCGAGGCTTCTCCAGTGCTGGTCCGCGTACTCCGTGGCCCCGACTCGCTCGAGTGCCGCTTGCGCCCGTGACTGGGCCTCGCGCTTGCCGTACACGATCTTCAGCGGCGTCGCGACGTGCTCCTGCATCGGGATGTCGACGCCTGGCCCGACGGACCCGACCAGCGCGATTCGCCGTGCGAGCAGCCTCGATCGCTCGCGGTCGGTGAGCTCCCACAGCTCGCGGCCTTCGAAGCGGACCTGTCCCGCGGTCGGCTTCTGCATCCCGGCTGCGACTCGCAGCAGCATCGTCTTGCCCTGCGCGCGCTGCGCCAGCACGGACACCACTTCCCCCGCGTCGAGATCGAGGGAGACGTTCCGCAACGCCTCCACCACGTGCCGCCCACCGCGCGAGAACCCCAGGCACACCCTGCGCAACGACAGCAGCTGGGCTGACATCAGCTGGGTCCGGGTGGTCGAGCTGGGCGACGCTCGGCCTCGTAGCGTTGCAGCTCGATTTTCAAGTCCACACGGAGCCGCTGCAGCCACGCGATGCGCCCGTCCCACCACGCGGCCTCGGAGGCCGCCGCGGCTACACCCATGCGCCGCTTCCATTCCCGCGGGCCGAGTTTCTCGCGTTCTCTGCGCGTGCGTCTGTTCAGACGAAGGAGCTTGGCCGTGCAGCTCTGCTCGGCCTCTTGGACCACCTCGATCATCCGGGGCAGGTCCTCCGGCGTGCAGAGCGCGATCTTCGCGAGCAGATCCTCGCGCGCCGGAGGAAGCGCGATCGAGCTTCGTATCCATGCCCCGAAGTGCCTGACTCCCGCAGTGGTGACTTCGTAGACGATCCGCTCGCCCCTGGCGTCCTCGAGCGACTCCTGCTTCTGCCCATCCACGGGGCGGACGAGCCCCTCCCGGGCGAGCCGCTTCAACGCTTGACGCGCGGTGTCGCGCGAGAACTGCGCCGAGGGAAAGCCTTGCTCGAGCCGCCTGTCCAACTGGTAGCTGGTGTCGGGCCGCTCGATCAACAGGCCGAGGACCATCTCGTTCGCAGACATCTAGAGTCCCCGCTCAGAGTGTCGCACCGGCGGAGCGTACCATCGCGTGCACTCAAACTCGAAACGTTTAGATAGCTGGATAGTTAGCAGACAGGTATCGTCGCACTGGACAACCAGCTCAAGCTCGCAAGCGGGTCGTGCCGAGGGAGCGGCCGATGGCGCGCAGCGGCGGACTCTTCGATGATGCGCAGCATCGCTGAGGCGGCCGGAGTCAGGCGCGTGGCGGCGCCCACGCGCCCCGGCAGCGCCGCGATCACGCTGCGTACCGGCGGGTGGGGGGAGAGGGCGCGCACCACTATGTCCTCGCGGGTGGCCGGGCGGTCGAGGAAGGCGAGCTCGGGGATCAGCGCCACTCCGACTCCGGCGGCGACGAGCCCCTGGACGGTCTGGTAGTCGTCGCTCTCGAACGCGACGTTCGGCTCGAACCCCGCGGCGTGGCAGCAGCGCACGACGTGGCGCGCGCAGGGGCTCGAACGGGAGGTCTGCACCCACGCCTCCCCGCGCAGCGCCTCCAGGCGCAGCGTGCGCTTGCCGGCCAGCCGGTGGCTGCGGGGCAGCGCGAGGTACATCGGGTCCTCCAGCAGCTCCACCCGCTTCAGGTCACCCTCGGCCGCGCCGAACTCGAACAGCAGCGCGAGGTCGAACTCACCCGCGCGCAGGCGCGGGGCGATCTCCTCGGGCTCGCCCTCCGCGAGCGTCAGCTCCACCTCGGGGTAGGAGGCGCGGAAGGCCGCGATCGCCACCGGCATCAGCGTGGCGCCCGCGGTGGGGAACGAGGCCATCCGCAGCTGCCCCCCGCGCAGGCCCGCGAGCGCCGCGAGCTCCTCCTCGGCGGCCTCCAGGCGCGCGAGGATCCCCTCGGCGTGCTCCACCAACGTGCGCCCCGCGCCCGTCGGCCGAACTCCGCGGGAGCCGCGTTCCAGGAGCGTCATCCCGGTCTCTGCCTCCAACGTCGCGATCTGCTGGGAGACCGCCGACTGGGTGTAGGAGAGCGCCTCCGCCGCCGCGGAGAACGAGCCCCGCTGAGCGACCTCCCTGAGGACCCGCAAACGTGCGACGTTGAGCATAAGCACAGCTTATCTCATCTATAAAGAGAATCATTGGCGCTGATGGCAGGAAAGTGTCACGCTGTGGATGAACTTTTCGCACAAGAGCCTTAGCCCAACGAACAGGAGTAGCCATGTCTGCCACCAAGTTGATCGTTTCCTACGACGGCACTAACAACGAGGACGACGCGATCGCCCTCGGCCGTCTCTTCGCACAGGCCGGCGCCGAGGTGGCGCTCGCGTACGTGCGCCACACCCAGGAGCCCGAGCCCGACCGCGAGGTGCTCGCCCAGCACGAGGCCGAGGAGCTGCTGCAGCGCGGCGGCGAGCTGCTCGGGGTGCCCGACGTGGCTTGCTACGTCGTCTCCGACCGCTCCACCCCCGAGGGGCTGCGCGCGCTCGCCGAACAGGAGGGCGCGGATGGGATCGTGTTCTGCTCGGACTCCCACACCGCTCCGCGCCACGTGACCGTCGGCAACTCCGCACAGCGCCTGCTCGACGGGGGCCGCTTCGCGATCGCGATCGCCTCCGCGGGTCTCGCTGAGCGTCAGGACGGCGTGCAGCGGATCGCGGCCACCGAGGACCCCACCGACCCGAGCGCGCAGAGCACCGCGCAGGCGCTCGCGCAGGCGCTCGACGCGAGCGTGAGCCCCGCCGCGAGAGGCCACAACGCCGACCTGCTCGTAGTCGGCTCTCGCCCCGAGGCCGGCCAGGGCCAGGTCGCCCTCTCCGCCGCTGCGCTCAACCTGATCGAGGACGACGCCGGCGCCGTGCTGGTCGTGCCCCGCGGCGTGGCCCTCGACTTCAACGCCACCGCGTCGCTGGCCGAACCGGGGATGCGAGCGTAGCGAGTGTCTCCCTGTTCGGTCGCGTAGGCAGCCCTCAGTGCGCGTCGCGTCCCCGGCGGGCGCGACGCGCGCGCTGGCCGATTCGGGGATGCTGGCCGAAACGGGGATGCTCGCCAAAGGCGAGCGTCCCCCGGCTTCGGCGGAGCGAGTGTCTCCCGAATCGGTACCGCGCCAGCGCCTGCGCGAAGTCGAGCCCGCCGCCCACGAGGTGGCTCACCGGGCCGGTCCACCACCACCGCTCCCCACGCCGCAGCGCTCGCATCGGGTGCACGGTATCGTGGCGAGCCAGCCGATGCCCAGCGCCCTGACGACGACAGTCACGCAGCTGCCCGAGTCGCGGGTGCGCGTGCAGGTGCAGGTACCCCCCGCCGAGCTCGAGCAGCGCATCGAGGGCAAGGCGCGCGAGCTCGGCCGCAAGCTGAAACTCCCGGGCTTCCGCCGCGGCAAGGTGCCCGCGCCGTTGGTGATCCAGCGGCTCGGCCGCGACGCGGTGATGGAGGAGGCCGTGCGCGACACGCTCTCCTCCTG
The DNA here is from genome assembly GCA_963715925.1 of uncultured Solirubrobacterales bacterium. Lineage (GTDB taxonomy): Bacteria > Actinomycetota > Thermoleophilia > Solirubrobacterales > Solirubrobacteraceae > Palsa-744. The sequence continues at coordinate 2,723,295 of OY970282.1, forward strand.
GTACGTCGACGCGCTCGAGCTCACCGGGATCGTGCCCGTCGGGGACCCCGAGCTGGACCTCGGGGAGCTGCCCCCCCACGGCGGGGCCCTGGGGTTCTCCTTCGAGATCGGGGTGCTCCCGCAGGCGACGCTCGGGGAGTACCGGGGCCTGGAGGTGGGCCGCGCCGAGCCGGTCGTGGAGGAGCAGCGGGTGCAGGGCGAGATCGACGCTCTACGCGAGCGCCTCGCGCGCCTGGAGACCGTGCAGCGCCCCGCCGCGGCCGGGGACTTCGTGGTGGTCGACTACGAGGGCGCGCTCGCGGGGGGCCCGGAGGGTGGCGCAGCCGGCGAGCCGGCGAGCCAGTCCGCCGAGCGCGAGCCCTTCGCGGGCGGGGAGGGACGCGACCAGCTTGTGGAGCTGGGCTCGGGCAACCTGATCGCGGGCTTCGAGCAGGCGCTGGAGGGGGCCTCCGCGGGCGAAAGTCGCACGCTCGAGCTCACCTTTCCAGCGGACTATGCGCGCGCGGAGCTTGCCGGCCGGGAGGCCTCCTTCGAGGTGACCGTCAAGGAGGTCAAGCGCAAGGAGCTGCCCGCGGTGGACGACGACCTCGCGATCGACACCGGCTTCGACACCGTGGGAGAGCTGCGCGAGGACATCCGCCGACGCCTGCGCGAGGCCGAGGAGCAGCGCATCGACGCGGAGTTCCGCGAGGCCGCGCTCGACGCCGCCGTGGAGCACGCGCAGGTGCAGGTGCCCGCGGCGCTGATCGAGGCGCGCGCGCGGGAGATGCTCGAGCGCGTGTTGCACGCCCTCGCCCACCGCGGGATTTCGCGCGAGTCCTACCTGGAGATCACCGGCCGCTCCGAGCAGGAGATCCTCGCCGACACCGCCCCCGAGGCCGAGCGCGCGCTGCGCCGCGAGGCGGTGCTCACCGCCGTGGTCGCCGCCGAGGGGATCAGCCCCGGCGAGGAGGAGCTGCTGGAGGCGGTCCGTCCCGCCGCCGAGCGCGAGGAGCTCACCCCGCAGGCGCTCCTGCGGCGCTTGCGTGAGGCCGGGCGCGTGGAGGAGCTCCGTGAGGACCTCGCCGCGCGGCACGCGATGGACTTGATCGCGGCGCAGGCACGGCCGATCCCGCTCGAGCAGGCGCGGGCGCGCGAGCAGCTGTGGACGCCTGAGAAGGAGCGCTCCGAGCGCGCCCGCGAGGAGCAGGTGCAGGAGGTCGCACAGGCCGGTGAGCCGGCGCCCGGCGGGCTGTGGACGCCGGATCGATAGGCTCTAGAGGAAGCCCTGGAGGAATCCGGCCGGTCAAGCGAAATGAAGCGAGGACGATGAGCCCACTGCACGCAGCGGCCCTCCCGGCCACCACCCGAGTCGAACAGAAGCGAGGACGATGAGCCCCCTAGTGCCCATGGTCGTCGAGCAGACCTCCCGCGGGGAGCGCGCGTTCGACATCTACTCCCGCCTGCTCAACGAGCGGATCATCTTCCTCGGCACCCCCGTGGACGACCAGATCGCCAACCTCGTGGTCGCCCAGCTGCTGCACCTGGAGTCCGAGGACCCCGAGAAGGACGTCTCGATTTACGTCAACTCGCCCGGCGGCTCGGTGTACGCGGGGCTCGCGATCTACGACACGATGCAGTTCATCAAGCCCGACGTGCAGACGATCTGCGTGGGGATCGCGATGTCGATGGGCGCGCTGCTACTCGCTGGAGGGGCGAAGGGTAAGCGGATGGCGCTGCCGAACGCGAAGATCCTGATCCACCAGGTCTCCTCGAGCTTCCAGGGCCAGGCCACCGACATCGAGATCCACGCCAAAGAGATCATCGACGTGCGCCACCGCCTCGATGAGATCATCGCCAAGCACACCGGCAAAGAGCTCGACCAGGTGCGCAACGACACCGAGCGCGACTACTTCATGAGCTCCGAGGAGGCCAAGCAGTACGGCATCATCGACCGCGTCATCTCGGAGCACTGAAAGCTCCGGGGTAGCGGGCGCGTTTAGGAGGAAACCATGGCCCGACCTACCGATTCCAATGAGCAGCTTCTCTGCAGTTTCTGCGGCAAGTCCCAGCGGCAGGTCAAGAAGCTGATCGCCGGGCCCGGGGTGTACATCTGCGACGAGTGCATCGACCTCTGCAACGAGATCATCGACGAGGAGCTCGCGCCCACGCCGATGTTCGACCTCGACAAACTCCCCAGGCCCCGGGAGATATACGACGTGCTCGACGAGTACGTGATCGGCCAGGAGACCTCCAAGCGCACGCTGTCGGTGGCCGTGTACAACCACTACAAGCGCGTGCAGATGATGCAGTCCGACGACTCCGAGGTCGAGCTGCAGAAGTCCAACATCCTGTTGCTCGGCCCCACCGGCTGCGGCAAGACGCTGCTCGCGCAGACGCTCGCGCGGATCCTCAACGTGCCGTTCGCGATCGCCGACGCCACTGCGCTGACCGAGGCCGGGTACGTCGGCGAGGACGTCGAGAACATCCTGCTGAAGCTGATCCAGGCCGCCGACTACGACGTCAAGAAGGCCGAAACGGGGATCATTTACATCGACGAGGTCGACAAGATCGCGCGCAAGGCCGACAACCCCTCGATCACGCGCGACGTGTCCGGCGAGGGCGTCCAGCAGGCGCTCCTGAAGATCCTTGAGGGCTCGCAGGCGTCGGTGCCCCCGCAGGGCGGGCGCAAGCACCCCCACCAGGAGTTCCTGACGATCGACACGACCAACGTGCTGTTCATCTGCGGCGGGGCGTTCGCCAACCTCGACAAGCTGATCGAGCGGCGCATCGGCTCGGGCGGCGTCGGCTTCGCCGCCCCGATGCAGACGCGCGCCGACCGCGACACGGGAGAGATCTTCGAGAAGTGCCTGCCCGAGGACCTGATCGAGTACGGGCTGATCCCCGAGTTCATCGGGCGCCTGCCGGTGATGAGCGCGGTGCACCAGCTCTCGCGCGAGGACCTCGTCTCGATCCTCGTGGAGCCCCGCAACGCGCTCGTCAAGCAGTTCCAGCGCTTCTTCTCCTTCGACGGCATCGAGCTCGTGTTCGCCGAGGAGTCGCTGACGGCGGTCGCCGAGCGCGCCCTGGAGCGCAACACCGGCGCGCGCGGGCTGCGCTCGATCATCGAGGAGATCCTGTTGGAGGTCCAGTTCGAGCTGCCCTCCCGGGAGGACGTGCGCAAGTGCGTGGTCACCAAGGAGACCGTCGAGCAGGGTCGCACTCCTACGCTCGTCACCGAGGCCGCCCCCGAGGCCAAGGAGAAGCCGCGCCCGCGGCGCCTGCGCGAGGAGTCGGCCTAGAGGGTGGCGCAGCCGGCCGCAAGGCCGGCGAGCTGGGCCCCTCTGCTGCCAAACAGGACTATGCACGACGAGTTCCGCGTACAGGTGCAGACGCAGTCACCCGGCGCGGTGATCCATGCGTTGAAGGGTCTGGAGATGGGCGAGGAGGCCCTGCGCTCCGCGCCGCGGCTGACAGTGACCCATGAGGGGGACCACGTCTTCCTCTACGCCGACTCGCTCGAGGCCGCTGAGCACGCGCGCGCGGCGGCGCGACAGGCGCTGCAAGATGGCGGCATCGTCGGGGAGGTGCATCTATGGCGCTGGCATCCTTTGGAGGAGCGCTGGGAGGACGCCTCCAAGCCGTTGCCCGCCACCGAGCCCGAGCGCGCGACCGAGCACGCCCGCCTGGAGGAGCTCGAGACCGAGGAGTCGCTGCAGCTGCACGAACCCGAGTGGGAGGTCTACGTCACCCTTCCCACCCACCACGACGCCCGCGCCTTCGCCGAGCGCCTGCGCGGCGAGGGGATCCCCGTCAACCAGCGCTGGCGCCACCTGTTGGTGGGCGCTAACGACGAGGACGACGCCGCGGCGCTGGCCAAGCGGCTGCGCGTCGAGGCTCCGCCGGGCAGCGAGATCCACACTCAGGGCAACGGTCTGGAGTACTGGCGGATGCTTCACCCCTACGCCTACCTCGGCGGCCTCGGCAACTGACTTACACTCCGGCTCCATGAGCGAGCGCATCGGCGAGCTTGAGCACAAGACCCGCTTCGAGCCCGCGGAGGTCGAGCCGCGGATCACCGAGCGGTGGCTGACGAGCGGGCTGTTCCACCCCGAGCCCGAGGGCGAGGCGACCGAGAACTACTCGATCGCGATCCCCCCGCCGAACGTGACCGGCTCGCTGCACATGGGCCATGCGCTGAACGGCTCGATCCAGGATGTGCTGATCCGCTACCACCGGATGAAGTCCCAACTCAAGTCTCCACCCACCCGCACGAAGTGGATTCTGGGCACCGACCACGCGGGCATCGCCACGCAGGCGCAGGTGGAGAAAGCGCTGCGCGCGGAGGGGACGAGCCGCCACGAGCTCGGCCGCGAGGAGTTCGTGCGGCGGGTGTGGGAGTGGCGCGAGCACTACGGGCACACGATCGTGGAGCAGTTCAAGCGGCTGGGGGCCTCCTGCGACTACTCCGAAGAGCGCTTCACGCTCGACGAGGGCTACCACCGTGCGGTGGTAGCGGTGTTCGTGGAGCTCTACGAGCAGGGCCTCATCTACCGCGACCGCTACATCGTTAACTGGGACCCCGGCAGCCGCTCGGCGATCTCCGACCTCGAGGTGGAGGAGCGCCGCGAGCGCGACACGCTGTACTCGATCCGCTACGACCTCGAGGGTGGCACAGCCGGCCAGGGGCCGGGGAGCCGGGCCCCTCGTTCTTCGGATCAGGGCGGGGGCGCGGTGACGATCGCGACGGTGCGCCCGGAGACGATGTTGGGGGACACGGCGGTCGCGGTCCACCCCGAGGACGAGCGCTACCGCGAGCTCCTCGGGCGCGCGGCGATCCTGCCGCTCGTCGGGCGCCACCTGCCGATCGTCGCGGACGAGTACGTGAAGATGGACTTCGGCACCGGCCAGCTGAAGGTCACCCCGGCGCACGACCCCAACGACTTCGAAATCGGCCAGCGCCACGAGCTCGACCAGGTGTCGGTGATCGGCGAGGACGGGCGCATGACCTCCGAGGCGGGGGAGCGCTTCGCGGGGCTCACGGTGATGGAAGCGCGCGCAGCGGTGGTCGAGGCGCTGCGGGCCGAAGGGCGGATCGTGGGGGAGGAGCCCTACGAGCACGAGGTCCCCTACTCGCACCGCTCCGGCGAGCGCATCGAGCCGTTGATCTCGCTGCAGTGGTTCATGCGCATGGACGAGCTCGCCGCCCCGGCGATCGAGGCGGTGCGTGACGGCCGCGTGCGGATCGTTCCGGAGAACCACCGCCGCGTGTACCTCGATTGGATGGAGAACATCCGCCCGTGGTGCATCTCCCGGCAGCTGTGGTGGGGGCACCGGCTGCCGGTGTACTACTGCGAGACCTGCGGCCACCTGCACGTCGCGGCGAGCGCCCCGGAGCGCTGCGAGGCCTGCGGCGGGGAGCCGCGCCAGGAGGAGGACGTGCTCGACACGTGGTTCTCCTCCGCGCTGTGGCCATTCGCCACGCTCGGCTGGCCGCTCCAGACCCCGCAGCTGCGCGCGTTCTACCCCACCGCGGTGCTCTCCACCGCGCGCGACATCCTGTTCCTGTGGGTGGCGCGCATGATCATGATGGGCCTGCGCTTTACCGGTGAGGCGCCGTTCAAAGAGGTGTACATCCACTCCGTGATCCAGGCCCCCGACGGGCGGCGCATGTCGAAGTCGCTGGGCACCGGCATCGACCCGCTTGACGAGATCGAGCGCCACGGCGCCGACGCGGTGCGGTTCGGCCTGTTGGCGATGTCCTCCTCCCAGGACGTGCGGTACTCCGCGGAGAAGGTACGCCAGGGGCAGGCGCTGGCGAACAAGTTGTTCAACGCGGCGCGCTTCGCGCTGTTGCGGATCGCGAGCATGGATCGGGACCCCACCCACCCGGTTCGGCTTGCCGCGATCGAGCCGGCGCCGCGCCCGCGCACGATCGAGGATCGCTGGATCCTCTCGCGGCTGCAGCAGGTCAAGGCCGACACGGCGGCGCGGATCGAGGACTACGACTTCTCCCACGCCGCGCTCGGGCTGTACGACTTCGTGTACGGGGAGCTGTGCGACTGGTACCTGGAGATCGTCAAGCCCCGGCTGGCGAGCGGCGCGCCGGGGGGGAGCGGTGCGGGCGACCCGCTCCCGCGAAGCAGCGCGGGTGACCGGCCGCTGGAGGGCGGAGAGGAGGACCAGCCGCCGGGCAGCCGCGAGGACCGCGAGGCGCTCGCGGCGACCCTGCTGCACGTGCTGCGCGAGACGGTCGCGCTGGCGCATCCGGTGATCCCGTTCGTGACCGAGGAGTTGTGGTCCTATTTGGAGAGCTCGGGCGAGCTGCTCGCCGGCGCCCGCTACCCGACGGCGGACGAGACGCTGATCGACCCGGATGTGGAGATCGAGTTGGAGCGCACGATCGAGGCGGTCACGCTCGCAAGGGGCTGGCGGGACAGCGTGAACGCACCCCCCGGGATGGTCGTGCCCGCGCGCGTGAACGCCAAGGGGTATGAGTCGACCGCGGGGATCCTCGCCGCGCTGGCGCACCTCGACCTCGCGGAGTCCGGCGCCGAGCCAGTGGCTTCGATAGCGGTGCCGTGCGGCACGATCGAGGTGCTCTCGGATAAGGGCCTGGACTTCGCGGCGGCCGAGCGACGTCGCGGGGCCGCGCGCGAGAAGTTGGATGGCGAGATCGCCCGTGCGCAGGCCAAGCTCGCCAACGCGAGCTTCGTGCAGAGGGCCCCCGCCGAGGTCGTGGAGGGCGAGCGGGGAAAGCTCGCTCGCCTGCGGGCCGAACTGGAGGCGGTGTGAGCCCCCGGCGGACCGCCCCGCGACGGACAGGCGCGGAGGGCGGCCGGTGAGCCAGCCCTGGAGCGGCGAGCGCGCGGAGCGCCACCTGCGCTCGCTGGAGCTGTTCGGGATGCGCTTCGGCCTGGACCGGATCCGGCGGATGATGACCGCGCTCGGCTCTCCGCAGCGGCGCTTTCACACCGTGCACGTGGTGGGCACCAACGGGAAGACCTCGACGACGCGGATGTGCGCCGCGATCCTCGAGCGCCACGGGCTGCGCACTGGCGCCTACCTCTCGCCGCACCTCGTCGCCTACGCCGAACGGGTGCAGGTCGGCGAGCGCGACCTCTCGAGCTCGGCCTTCGCGGCGGCGGTCGCGCGCGCGGCGTGGGCGGCGGAGCGCGTGAACCACACGCTCGCCGAGGACGACCACGTGACCCAGTTCGAGCTGCTCACCGCCGCGGCGCTGTGGGCGCTGGCGGAGCGGGGCGTGGAGGTGGCGGTGGTGGAGGCCGGCCTCGGAGGCCGCTACGACGCGACCGCGGTGGTGGAGTCGCAGGTGACGGTGCTGACGAACGTGGGCCTCGAGCACACCCGCTGGCTGGGCCCGACAGTGCGGGACATCGCGGCAGAGAAGCTCGCGGTGCTGCGCCCGGGGACGACGCTCGCGCTCGGCGCGGACCTCGATCCGGAGGCGCTCGCGCTCGCCCGCGCCGCGGCGGCGGAGCGGGGGGCGCGCCTCGCGCAGGTGTCCGCCGAGGATGTTGCCGCCGCGCCGCTGGCCACCTTCCAACGGCGCAACTTCGCCCTTGCGCGGGTGGCTGCCGAGGCCTACTTGGCCGGTGTCGGGATCGCTTTGGACGAGGAGGCGGTGCTGGCGGCGGCCCGGGAGACGGTGGTGCGGGGACGCCTGCAGATGGTGGCGGAGGATCCTCTGACGGTGCTCGACGGGGCGCACAACCCCGACGCGGCGAGAGCGCTCGTGGAATCGCTGCCGGCGATGCGTGGTCCTCTTGCGCTGGTGATGGGAGTCCTCGACGACAAGGACGCGGCGGGGATGCTCGCGGCGCTGCTGCCGCTGTGCGCGCGGGCGTGGTTCACGGCTCCCCCGAGCCCCCGCGCGCTCTCGCCCGCGGCGCTACAGTCGCTGGCCAGACAGATGGGCTTCGAGGAGGCCGAGTGCGAGCCGAGCCCCCGGCGGGCGCTGGCGCTGGCGCAGGAGTGGGCGCGTGGGCAGCCGGGGGCGGCGGTCCTGGCGACTGGCTCGATCTACCTGGTGGGCGACCTGTTGGCGGAGTGCGCCGAGCGAGACGACGCCGGCGAGGATGTGGCGGGGAGGCGCGGGTGAACGACGACGGCCCGTCGGTGGTCGCGATGGTCGGCGCGGTGGCGTTGATCGTGGCGCTGGTGATCCTCGTGTTCTTCGCGGCGGGGTACGGGTTCGGCCGGCTGTTCCTCGGATGACTGCCGTGCAAATTGCGGCCTTCTGCGGTAAGAGCGTCTAAACTCGGCTCCCCCATGAGCCCACCGGGAGCCCCGTGAGGCATGATGCCGCCGCTTGCATACTTCGGAATCGAAAGCCACACGTTCAGCCTGGTGGTGGACCTGCTGATCGTGTTCGCGGTCGTGGTGTACGTGTCGCTGCTCTACTGGACCTACGCGGACGCGCGACGGCGGATCGTGGACCCGATGCTGATCGGCTGCGCGACGGCGGCCTCGCTGTTCCCGTTCGTGGGCACGCTCGTGTACGTCATCCTGCGCCCGCCGGAGTACCTGGAGGACGTGCAGGAGCGCGAACTGGAGATGCAGGCGGCGGAAGCGCGCGTGCGTCAGCTCGACCACGGGTTGTGCCCGCACTGCGACTATCCGATCGAGCGGGACTTCATCCGCTGCCCGAGCTGCCTGCGCAAGCTCAAGGAGCGGTGCACGAGCTGCGCAAAGCCGCTGGACAAGGCATGGACGATCTGCCCGTACTGCGAGACCGACGTGCCCCCGGAGGCGCCTCCGCGCCGTCGCGCCGGACGCTCTGCGGCCGGCCGTCGCGCCGCCGCGGAGGACCCGAGCGCCGCGGGGGGCGAGGAGCTGACGGTGGCCACGTACAAGGATGGCCGTACCGCCGTGGTGGCGCCGGAGCCCGCTTCGCGGGGCTCTGGGCGAGCGAGCCGTCCGCGCTCGAGCGCTGGGCCCACTGAAGACCTCATCTAGACCCTCTCCGACCAAAGGAACCCATGGACCGTACGTTGATCCTCGTAAAGCCGGACGCCTTCGCCCGCTCGCTGACGGGCGAGATCATTGCTCGCTTTGAGCGCAAGGGGCTGCGGCTCGTCGCTTTGCGTCATATGACGCTTGCGCGGGAGCTTGCGGAACGGCATTACGCCGAGCACGCGGAGCGGCCTTTCTTCGGGGAGCTTGTTGAGTTCATCACCTCTGGGCCCTTGGTCGCGATGGTGCTTGAGGGGGTCGAGGCGGTTCGGGCGGCTCGGCAGGTTATTGGGGCCACGAACCCTCTTGAGGCCGCGCCTGGCTCTATTCGGGGGGATTTCGCTACCCAGACGGGTCAGAACATGGTTCATGGGTCGGACTCGCTGGAGTCTGCTGCTCGTGAGGCCGCGCTGTTCTTTCCTGATCTTCCCTCTTGACCTTGAGGGAGGGGGGCCTGGCCCCCCTCCCTCGCCCTCCCCCCTCAACCGCTTTGTTGAGATCGTTCTCGTGCTGTGCCGGGGACGCTAGTTGACGACTGTGGAGGATCGGAGCTCGTATTCGAGGCGATCGCCGTGGAACACGAGCGAGTGAGGGTCGAGCGTTGCGCCTGAAGCGATGAGGCGTTCGCCGGTCTGGTCGATCACGCGAAGTTCGTAGGTGGGAGGTTCGTGTTCCCGCCCTTCCCTGAACGCTTCGAGCCAAGCGATGAAGTCTTCGGCGATCCAGGCCACGGAGCCGTTGGGCTTGACGATGACCTGTTCGGCGGGTCCGACGCCTACGTAGAGGTCGCCGTGATCCGGTTTCTTTTCTTCCAGAGACCCTTCCGGTTTGACGGTCCCGTGATGCGGACCAGTCGGGACACGGTGGACGACTCGTCCTGTGCTCAGGTCGACCACCGTGATGCCCCAATGCCTGCAGTCGCAGATGTAGTAGCGACTCGGTTCGGGGGAATAGGTTGCGTAGGCGAGCATCGTTCCCGCGAGCGCGATCGTGCGCCGCCAGTTGGTTGGCAGGCAGCCCCCGGTGTAGCCGGCGCAGGGCCCGGCACCTTCTGCGTGTTCGATCACTTCCTGGAGCGCCACGGCGCGGTGGCTGCGCGTGCACGCATAGACCGCAGAGCCTTCCTCGCGACCTTCTTCGCTGCGGTGGGGGAACCAGTAGACCGCGCTGCGGGCATCGTGGAGGAGGACATGGGCGCCACGCGCCGGGCACCGCAATGCTCTGGACGCGGCGGCCATGCTCGGCTTGGTGCCCGCAAAGCAGGCCGCGAGAGCGACAACGAGGCCGAAGGCACGCATGCCCCATAAACATCGGTAGTGGCGCAAGGTTGCTTGATGCGCGGCGGCTTCCAGGGCAGACAAGCTATATTGTCTAAGTGCGGATTGGCGAGCCAGCCCGAAAGCATGGCGTCGCCGACGCGGACATATGGCACGCAGTTCGCAACACCGTGCGGTTGGTGTCTGTGGACGAAGACTTGGTCATGCTCGTCGGACCGAGGTCCGACGGAGCGCTGCTCGAGATCGGAGTTCTTGACATCGACGGGAGCGACCCGGTCGTCATCCACGCCCAGCCGCTACGGCCCAAGTTCCACAAGTTTCTCGGATGAAGTGGCGATGACCCGGCATACAGACAACGAAATCGAGCAGGCAGCACAGCGGTTCGAGCAGCTTGCCGACACGCTGGACCCGGCGGCCGCCGAGGTCGAGCACACCGACGACCTGCGCGAGATCGCCGCGGCCGCCGAGGCGGTACGTGCGGACGACGCTCGCCTGAGGGAGGCGGTCATCTTCGCGCGGGCGCACGGCCGGTCATGGAACCACATCGCACTGGCCCTCGGAGTGTCCCGACAGGCGGCGAGGCAGCGATTCGCCGGTAAGGCGCACGCCTGAGTGGTGCTCTCTGAGCCGCCTTCATCGCTGATCCTCGCCTCGGCCTCGCCCCAGCGCCGGGCGATCCTCGAACGGCTGGGCGTCGCCTTCACGGTGCGCCCGTCGGGCGTAGCGGAGTTGCAGGAGGGCGACCCAGCGCAGGTAGCGGTGGAGAACGCGCTGCGCAAGGCGCGCGCGGTGCACGCGCAGGTGACAAACGCGAACGAGGCTGGTGTGAAGGCAGCCGGCGTGCCGGTGTTGGGAGTAGACACGGTGGTGGCGCTCGGCGGCGCGATCTATGGCAAGCCAGCAGACGAGCGCCAAGCACGGGAGACGCTGCGCGTGCTGAGCGGCGCCACTCATACGGTGCTGAGCGGCTTGGCGCTCTTGGACGAAGGGGATGAGCGCACGGCGCTAGCCAGCACGGAGGTCGTCTTTCGCGCGCTGGACGAGAGATTGATCGATTGGTACGTAGCCACCGGCGAGTGGCGTGAACGGGCCGGCGGCTACGCGATCCAGGGCGCGGGCGCAGCGCTGGTGCGCGAGGTAAGGGGCGACTACGAGAACGTAGTAGGGCTGCCGGTAGCAACACTCCTAGACCTCTGCCCGCAGCTTCTCGGGCGCAGCGCGTAGCTTCTGCCCCCAGCCAGTCGGGCGGAGCGCGTGGCTTTTGCCCGCAGCTTCTCGGGCGCAGCGCGTAGCGGGGGAGGGCGTGGGAGGGGGGAGACCCCCCTCCCACAGGGGGGGAGGCTGGGAGGGGGGCTTGGCCCCCCTCCCAGGAGGCCTGGGCCTCCCAGGGGCATTGAGGGGCATTTTCCCCTGCAAATAAGCTGGCAGCCGTTCCGTCCGCGGAGGGCCGTCCGCTAGACTGCGCGCGGGCTCGCCGCCGCTCAGCCGGGCTGGGGCTCCCTCGACCAATACATGGGCTTCTTCAGCTACCTGACCGGATTCGGCGGCCGCGACATGGCGGTCGACTTGGGCACGGCCAACACGCTCGTGTACGTGAGAGGGCGCGGGATCGTGCTTTCGGAGCCAAGCGTGGTGGCGATCGACTCGCGCACGGGCGAAGTGCACGCAGTCGGGATCGAGGCAAAGCGAATGCTGGGCCGCACGCCGGGCACGATCCAGGCGATCCGCCCGCTGAAGGACGGGGTGATCGCGGACTTCGATGTGACCGAGGAGATGCTGCGCCACTTCATCCAGAAGGTGCACCAGAGCCGCTTCGCGCACCCGCGCGTGGTGGTGTGCGTACCCTCGGGGGTGACGGGCGTGGAGAAGCGCGCGGTCGAGGAGGCGTGCCTGTCGGCGGGGGCGCGCACGGCGTACCTGATCGAGGAGCCGATGGCGGCGGCGATCGGCGCGGGCCTGCCGGTGGGGGAGCCGACCGGTTCGATGGTGGTCGACATCGGCGGGGGGACCTCGGAGGTGGCGGTGATCTCGCTGGGGGGGATCGTGGTGTCGCAGTCGATCCGCGTGGGCGGCGACGAGATGGATGAGGCGATCATCAACTACGCCAAGAAGGAGTACAAGCTCCTGATCGGCCAGCAGACCGCGGAGGAGCTGAAGCTCGAGATCGGCTCGGCGTGCGCGATGGCGGAGGAGCTGCAGGCGGAGATCCGCGGGCGCGACATGGTGTCGGGGCTGCCCAAGACGGTGGTGTTGACCAGCGAGGAGATCCGCCAAGCGCTGGAGGAACCGGTGGTGCAGATCGTGGACGCGGTCAAGGAGACGCTCGACCGCACCCCGCCGGAGCTGGCCTCGGACATCATGGACCGCGGGATCATGCTCGCGGGCGGGGGCTCGCTGCTGCAGGGCCTCGACGAGCGCCTGCGCGAGGAGACGCAGATGCCGGCGCACCTGGCAGAGTCGCCGCTGACGTGCGTGGCGGTCGGCTCGGGTCGCTCGCTGGAGGAGTTCGAGGCGATCCACCGCTCCAACCGCAACTCACGCAACCGGCGGCGGCGGTAGCCGCGGTGGCCGGCGGCCAGATCGAGACCCGGCGGGCGACGCGGGGTGGGTGCGGGCGGCGGCGGAACGTGGGTCGGGCGGTGTGCGTACCCTTTGACAAAGCTCTGGAAGGTTTCCGCTCGTGTACGACAAGACTGTGCGGCGGCGGCGAGCGGTGCTCGTCGTCCTCGTCGTGCTTTCCCTGATACTGCTGACCGCCTACTTCGGCGAGTCCCCCAACGGGCGCCTGCACGGAGTGCAGCGCGGCTTCCTGACGGTCGTCTCGCCGATCCAGGAGGGCGCCAACGCGGCGCTCAAGCCGGTGCGCAACCTGTTCGGGTGGTTCGGGAGCGCGGCGCACGCCAAAAGCCAGCTCGCGGAAGTGCGCAAGCAGAACGATCGGCTGCGCGCGGCGCTGATCGAACGCGAAGACGACGACCGCGGCTACCACCGGCTGCTGCAGCTCTACAAGCTCGACGGCGGCCTGCACATCTCCGACTACCGCCCGGTGGCGGCGACGGTGGGTGCGCAGTCCCCGAACATCTGGTACACGACCGTCAACATCGACAAGGGCACCTCCGCCGGCGTGCAGGTCAACGACCCGGTGATCGACGGGGAAGGCCTGGTGGGCAAGGTCACGCTTGCGGCCTCCGACGGCGCCCAGGTGAGCCTCATCACCGACAGCTCGGTGGGGGTGTCGGCGATGATCTCGAGCACCGGGGCGCCCGGGTTCGTGCTGCCGAAGGTGGGGGCTCCGAACACGCTGGTGATGGAGTACCTCCCGGCGAACACGCCGGTGAGCGTGGGCGAGTACGTGGTTACCTCGGGCACGATCTCCAGCCACGGCGACTCGCTCTTCCCGCGGGGGATCGCGATCGGGCAGGTGACCGCGGTGGGCGAAGAAGCGCCGTACAAGACGGTGGAAGTGACCCCGCTGGCGAACCTGCACGGCTTGGAAACGGTGCAGGTACTGACCGACACCCAGGGCTCGGCGCCGGCGCAGGTGAGCAGCGTCGCAGCGGCGTTGCCCCCCGGAGAACCCGCCGCACCGGCGGCGGCCGGCGAAAGCCAGCTGGCCTCAACGGGGAGCGGGGGCTGATGGCCGGCACTCCATCCGGGGCCCTCATCGCGCGCGTGGCGGCGCTGGCGGTGGTGGTGGTTTTCCTGCAGACGGGCGTCGTCTCGGAGGTGCCGGTGTTCGGCGTGGCGATCGACCTGACGCCGCTCGTGGCGGCCTTCGTGGGCCTGCAGTGCGGCTCGGTGGCGGGGGCGGTCGCGGGCTTCGGGATCGGGCTGCTGGTGGACCTCACGCTGGTGCAGACACTCGGGTTGACCTCGCTGATCTTCACCGTGATCGGCTACAGCGCGGGGCGCCTGCGCGAGCTGCGCGACCCGCAGGCTGCGTTGACCCCGCTGCTCGTGGGCGCGGCCGCGGCGGCAACGTCGCTGGTGGGGTACTCGCTGATGGAGTTCCTGCTCGGGGTGGACGCCCCGGTGAGTTTCGAGCTGCTGCGCCAGATCGTGGTGGGGGTGGCGCTCGACACGGTGGTGGCGGTGCCGGTGTGGGCGCTGGTGCGCCGCTGGTTGCAGCCGAGTCTCCCCGAGGACCCGCGCCGGCGGCGGCGGCGCGCCTACAGCACGGGCGGCCTGAGTCCGCTCTCAAGAGCATGAGCCCACTCGAACGAGTCCGCACCCCCGACCGAAGCCGGGTGACACGCGCCTCCGGCGCGAATCCCCGTTTCGGCCAACGCCTGCCGCCGAACACCTCGCAGCTGGGCTTGCGCGTAGCGGTGGTGGGGGGCGTGGCGCTGATCATGTTCGGGATCATCTTCTTCCGCCTGTGGTACCTGCAGATCCTGACCGGCGAACAGTACGTCCAGCAGGCGGCCGCGAACACGTTGCGCGAACTGCCGATCGCGGCGCCGCGCGGGCAGATCCTCGGCCGCGACGGCGAAGTGCTGGTGACGAGCAAGGTCACGAACGCCGTGCAGATCGTCCCCTCGGAGCTGCCTCCGGCGGGGCCGCACCGCCGCGCGCTCTACCGGCGCCTGGGCAAGCTGCTCGGGATGAGCCCCCGGACGATCGTGGAAATCCAGCGCAAGGGGCACCGCGAACTGCCCTACGCCCCGGTGACGATCAAGACCGACGCCGGCCGCGGCGTGCTGACGGTGCTGGGGGAGCGCCAGAACGAATACCCCGGCGTCAAGCAGGAACCGGTCTCGATCCGAGAGTACCCCCACGGTGAAATGGCCGCGCAGGCGTTCGGCTATGTCAGCCAGGTGACCGAAGAAGAGAAGCAGCCGGGGAAGCCGCTGTACCACCACTTCAAGGGCGTCGAACCCGGCAGCATCGTCGGCCAGCAGGGCCTCGAGTACCAGTACGAACGCTACCTGCGCGGCACCCCGGGGGTGCAGCCGGTGGAGGTCAACGCCGAAAACCAGGTGCAGCAGTCCAACCTGCCGGAGACCAAGCCGAAAGTCGGCTACAGCTTGCGGCTGACGCTCGACCTCGCGCTGCAGAAGGAGGGCGAAATCGCCCTGCGCAAGGGCATGGAACTGGCGCACGCCGACGGCAACCCCGGCAACGGGGCGGCGTTCCTGGCGATGGACCCACGCACCGGGGGGATCCTCGCGCTGGGCTCCTACCCGAGCTACGACCCCAACCGCTTCACCAAAGCGCTCGGCGAAAAGGAACTGGACGAAGTCGAGCAGATCGGGCCGGGCACCGAAGGCGGCATACCGGCCGCGCCGCTGCTCGACCGCGCGACCGAAGGCCACTACCCGACCGGCTCGACGTTCAAGCCGATCACCGCGATCGCGAGCCTGGAAGCGGGGCTGCTGGACCCGAGTGCGAGCATGGGGGCGGGCAACTGCATCGTGGCGCCGGGCGGCGAGGAATTCTGCAACGCCGGCAAAGTCGACTACGGCGCGCTCGGATTGGTGGAAGCGCTCAAGGTCTCCTCCGACACGTACTTCTTCGAAGTCGGCGAGCATGACAACCCCCACGGCCCGGTGATCCAGGACATGGCTCACAAGCTGGGAATCGGGCGACCGACGGGGATCGACCTCCCCAACGAATCCGAAGGTGTGCTGCCGACGCCGCGGTGGCGCGAAGAACAGAACCACAAGCAGGAACTCTGCCTACGCCATCACCCCCACTCCGAATGCGGCTACGTCGCCGAAATCCGGCCGTGGGAGCCGGGCGACAACATGGACTTGGCCGTCGGCCAGGGCGACCTGCAGACCGACCCGCTGCAGATGGCGGTGGCCTACTCGACACTGGCGAACGCGTTTATGGACGGCGGCGAAGGCGTGGTCCCGACCCCGCACCTGGGGATGGCGATCGAAAGCCCCAGCGGGGGGATCGTGCAGACGCTCGACTTTCCTCCGCAGCGCAGGGTGAAGTTCGACGACGCCAACGTGAACCTCGTGATGGAAGGGATCCACGACGCCACCTCGGAGTCGGGTGGCACCTCGGCGGACGTGTGGTCGGGGTGGAACCAGGCCAAGTACCCGGTGTACGGCAAGACCGGCACCGCCGAACGCGCGGGCCAGGTCGAACAGGCGTGGTACATGTGCATCCTCCCGGACGCCGGTCGGCCGATCGTGATCGCGGTGACTGTCGAACAGGGCGGCTTTGGTGATCAGGCGGCGGCGCCGGTGGCGCGACTGATCGCCTCGAACTGGTTCAACCAGCCGCTCAAACTCGTGAGTGGATCGAACCCGGACCACTGACGATCGTGCCAAGCTCCACCACAACCCCGCTCGTATCTGCCGCCCGCGCCCGTGCCGACGCCGCCGAGCCAGCGATGCCGAACCCGCGATGCCCACTCCGCTGAGCCCGATCACCGCCCCCGAGGCGGAGCGCCGCACGCAGGGCGCTCCGCAGGAGACGCGCACGAGGCCGCGCCTGCTGCTCGACCCGCTGCTGACGCTGGCGGTGCTGGGGCTGGGGGTCTGCTCGGTGAGCATCCTCGGTTGGATCACCTCCGAACCGGTGGCGGGCCAGCCGCACTACTACTCTGAGCGGCAGGCGATCTACCTGGTGATCGGCGCGGCGCTGATGGTGGCGCTGGCGCGGATCGACTACGCGCGCCTGCGCCACTACAAAGTCGCGATCTACGCCGCGCTGATCGTGAGCATCCTGGCGGTGCTCGGAGCCGGACACGGCACCAACGGCTCGGTGCGGGCGATCAGCTTCCCGCTGTTCTCCTTCCAGGCCTCGGAGCTCGGCAAGGTGCTGCTGATCCTCGCGCTGTCGGCGCTCGTGGTGGACCGCTCGCGGCAGCTGCGCGAGCGCGAGACCACGGCGCGGGTGATGCTGGCGGCGCTCGTGCCCGCGATGCTCGTGATCGCCCAGCCGGACCTCGGGTCGGGCTTGGTGTACGTGTCGATCGCGCTGATGCTGCTGTTCGTGGCGGGAGTCCCATGGGGCCACCTGGCGAGCCTGCTGGCGCTGGGCGCGGTGTCGATCGCGCTCGTGCTCGTGGTCGCCCCCGCGGCGGGGGTGCAGGTGCTCCACGGCTACCAGCTGGAACGCCTGACGGCCTTCCTGCACCCCTCCGACAACCCGAAAAACAAAGCCAGCTACCAGTACCTGGAGTCGAAGATCGCGATCGGCTCTGGGCAGCGGACGGGCAGCGGCGCGAACGGCACCCAGATCAAGGGCGAATACGTGCCGGAGGCCCACACGGACTTCGTGTTCGCCGCGATCGGCGAGCGCTACGGCTTCGTGGGCGCGGCGCTGGTGCTCTCGCTGTATGCGCTGTTGATCTGGCGCGCCCTGCGGATCCTGGCGATCGCCAAGGATCTGTTCGGGTCGCTGGTTGCCGGGGGAGTAGTGGCTATGCTTATGTTTCAGGTGTTCGTCAACGTGGGCATGGCCATCGGCATCATGCCCGTCACCGGCGTTACGCTGCCGCTCATGAGCTATGGCGGCTCGTCGGTGATCGCAACGCTGCTGGCCGTTGGCCTGCTGCAGTCGATCTACGTTCAGGCGCGCGCCACCGAGGCTTTGAAGGGCCGCGTTCTGCGGCCCTAGCCAGCCGCACACAATGCTTACCGAGAACCCCAAACAGCCCACCTGCACGACTCCCGTGCTGCATGGCGCACGCTCACGCGCCGCAGCGGGGTCAAAGCCGGATCGATTCACGATCGGGCGCTTCGCAGGCAGCTCAGGGCTCCGGGGCTCGGTCCAAACCGACACCGAAAGACTCGATTACATTGAAAAAGCAAGTGCTTGTCAGCGTCGATCGCGCGGAGACGCGCGTGGCGCTCATGGAGGCGACCGGGGCACCGGCCGCAGCAGGGACGAACCCAGGCGACCGAAGCCGGGAGACACGCGCCTCCGGCGCGAATCCCCGTTTGGGCCAGCGCAGGCGCGGGAGCGCCCTGCCGGGAGCCGGCTACCGGATCGCTGAGCTCTACATCGAGCGCCGCGGCGCGCGCTCGATCGTGGGCAACATCTACAAGGGCAAGGTCGACAACGTGCTGCCCGGCCTGGAGGCGGCGTTCGTGGACATCGGCCTGGAGAAGAACGGCTTCTTGCACGTCGACGAGATCGTGCTGCCGGGCGTGGAGGTCTCGCGCCGCGGCCGCGGCGGGGGGCGCAAGATCACGGAGCTCCTGAAACCGGGCCAGGAGGTGGTGGTGCAGGTCATCAAGGACCCCCTGAAGACGAAGGGTGCGCGCCTCTCGATGGACGTGGCGATCGCCGGCCGCTACATGGTCTACCAGCCGACCGGCGAGGGCGTGGGCGTCTCGCGGCGCCTGGAGGACCGCGAGCGCGAGCGCCTGCGCAAGCAGACGACGAAGCTCGACCTCGGCGGCGGCGGGGCGATCGTGCGCACCGCGGCGCACGGCGCCAAGCGCGAGGATTTCGAGCGGGAGCTGCTGTACCTGCACAAGCTGCACGAGGTGTTGGTCAAGCGCGTGCAGGAGACGGTCGCCCCGGAGATGGTCTTCCAGGAGGCGGACCTCTCGGTGCGGGTGGTGCGCGACATCTTCTCCGAACACTTCGAGCGCGCGATCGTCGATGACGAGCTGCAGTACCGCCGGCTCGTGTCGTTCTTCACGCGCACCGCGCCGGAGCTCGTGGAGCGGGTGGAGTTGTGGCAGGGAGAGGACCGCCCCCTGTTCGAGGTGTACGGGGTCGAGCGCGCGATCGAGGGGTTGATGTCCCGTCGCGTGGACCTCCCGAGCGGGGGCTACCTGATGATCGACTACGCGGAGGCGCTGACGGTGATCGACGTGAACTCCGGCTCCTTCACCGGCCGCGGGCGCAGCGCGGGCCTGGAGGAGACGATCACGCGCACCAACCTGGAGGCGGCGGAGGCGGTCGTCGACCAGCTGCGCCTGCGCGACATCGGGGGGATCATCGTGATCGACTTCATCGACATGGCGCGCGCGCGCAACCGCGACGCGGTGATGAAGACGCTGCGCAAGTCCCTCGACGAGGACCGCACGAAGACGTTCACGGCGGAGATCTCCAAGCTCGGGCTGGTGGAGATGACACGCCAGAACGTCACCGAGGGGGTGCGCGAGATCATGAGCCGCCCCTGTCCGACGTGCGACGGCGACGGGGTGATCCGCTCCGAGGAGACGTTCGCGATCGACTTCGAGCGCCGCCTGCGGGAGATCGCCGCGGAGAACCCGGACGCGGAGGCGTTCCTGGTGCAGGTCAACCCGCGAGTGACGGCGCAGTTCACCGGCCAGCACTCGCGCGTGCTGCACGCCCTGGAGCACGACACGGGTCGCTCCTTCCACTTCGAGGGCTCCGAAGGGCTGTCGCTGGAGCACTTCGCGATCACCTTCCAGGGCACCCGCGAGGAGGTGGAGGAGCGCGCGCTGCCGTTCCACGCCGGCGACGAGGTGTTGGTGGAGATCGTCGAGCCGCACATGTACGACGTGGACGACGCGGTCGCGAAGATCGACGGCTACATCATCTCGATCGCGGGCGCCTCCTCGCACGTCGGGGAGAAGCGGATGGTGCGCATCGAGCAGGTGGGCCGCACCGCGGCGAGCGCGCTGCTGCTGGACGAGCACGGCGAGGTGGTGCGGGTGAGCGGGCCCCAATCGCCCCGGGTGGGCGGGCTTTCAACCCCGGCGAGGCGCCGCGCTCCACGCAAACCGCGCTCGGCGCCGAAGCCCAAGCCGGAGCCGGTGGGTGCGCTGGCCGATCTTCGATCGGTCGCGCCGAGCGAGCCTCCCGCGGGGATCGCGGCGGTCGACCCCCCGGCGCTGGGTGCGCCCGCTGGCGATGCGTCGAGCAACGGCGCGTCTGAGCGCTCCGAGCAGCCGGTGGAGGTGGCGGAGGAGGATGGCGTACAATCCAAACCTCGGCGCCGTGGCCGCAGGGGCGGCAGGCGCCGTTCGGCTGCTAAGGCAGAGACGAGCACGGAGTAAGGCGACATGTACGCGATCGTGAAGACAGGCGGCAAGCAGTACCGCGTGGAGCGCGGCCAGCGGCTGCTGGTCGAGCGCCTCCCCGACGCGGAGGGCGCGAGCGTGGCGCTGGCGCCGCTGATGTACCGCTCCGAGGAGACGGTGTTCGACAGCAAGGGCCTCGAGCAGGTGCACGTCACCGCGAAGGTCCTCGCGCACGAGCGCGGGAAGAAGCTGCGCGTGGTGAAGTTCAAGCCCAAGCGCGGCTACAAACGGCGCACCGGCCACCGCCAGGAGCTGACGCGGATCGAGATCCTCGACATCGCGCTCGGCGGCGCGCAGGGCGCCACGTCCAAGCCCGCCAAACCAGTCGTGGCAAGCGCTACCCAGCTCCTCGCGCAGGACGCTGCCGAGAAGCCGGTCGCGCAGGACGCTGCCGAGAAGCCGGCCGCGAAAGGCTCAGCCAAGTCGGCCGCGGCGAAGCCGGAGGGCGAGGGCTCCACGAAACCAGCCGCCGCGCGCCGTCCGGCCAAGGAGCCGCAGACCAAGGTGCAGGAGAGCGAGCATGGCGCATAAGAAGGGCCTCGGCTCCAGCCGCAACGGCCGCGACTCCAACGCCAAACGCCTCGGTGTGAAGACCTTCGCGGGCCAGAGCGTCACCGGCGGGGAGATCATCGTGCGCCAGCGCGGCACCCGCTTCAAGCCGGGCGAGGGCGTGGGGATCGGCAGGGACGACACCCTCTACGCTCGCGCGGCCGGCACCGTGCAGTTCACCGCGGGCCGCCGTGGCCGCGTGGTGAGCGTCGTCGCGGGCGAGCAGCCGTAGGACCCCGCCCACACGGGTCGGCGCACAGGCTCAATCGGCCGGGACGCCAGGTGGCGCGACGCCGCGCGCGTGTCAGGATGCGGTGATGCTCCACGACCGCGCGCGCATCCAGGTCCAGGCCGGCGCGGGGGGCGACGGCTGCGTGAGCTTCCGCCGCGAGGCCCACGTGCCGCGCGGGGGGCCCGACGGTGGCGACGGGGGGCGCGGGGGAGACGTGGTGCTGCTCTGCGAGCACTCACTGCGCGACCTGCAGGCGTTCACGCGCCGCGCTCACCACCGCGCGCCGCGCGGGGGCAACGGCGAAGGCGCCCTGCGCCATGGAGCCGACGGAGCAGCGCTCGTGGTGCGAGTGCCGCCGGGGACACAGGTAAGCGCGGTCGAGAGCACCCCCTCGGGTGACGGCGAGGCGGCCGGCGGAGCGCCGACCGAAGCCGGGAGACACTCGCCTTCGACCGAAGCGGGGAGACACTCGCCTTCGGCGAGCATCCCCCGTTCGGCCAGCATCCCCGTTTCGGCCAGCGGGCGCCGCTGGGAGCTGCTGCGCGACGGGCAGCGCGTGACGATCGCGCGTGGCGGCACGGGGGGCCATGGAAACAAGCGCTTCGCGACGGCCACGCGCCAGGCGCCGCGCTTCGCCGAGCGGGGTATGCCGGGCGAGGAGGGGTGGTTGGAGCTGCGACTGAAGCTGCTTGCGGATGTGGGCCTCGTGGGCCTGCCGAATGCCGGCAAGTCCTCGCTGCTGGCGCGCCTCACGCGCGCGGCGCCGAAGGTCGCCTCCTACCCGTTCACGACCCTGGAGCCGGTGCTGGGCGTGCTCGAATCCGAGGAGCGCCAGCTGGTGGTGGCCGACATCCCCGGCCTGATTGAGGGCGCGAGCAAGGGTGCGGGCCTCGGCCACGAGTTCCTCGCGCACGTGGAGCGCACGCGCCTGCTCGTGCACGTGCTTGACCTCGCCCCGTTTGATTCGGAGCCCACCCACCCCGGCGGGGAGGCCGGCGCCCTCGCCAACCACGAGGCGATCGAGCGCGAGCTGGCTGCGCACGACCCACGCCTAGCCGGGCTGCCCCGCGTGCTCGCGCTCTCCAAGGCCGACCTCGTCCCCCCGGAGCGCGTGCAGGAGGCAGTGGCGGAGTGGTCTGAGCGCCTGGGTCCCGATGTGCCGGTGGTCGCGACCTCCAGCGCCACCGGCGCGGGCCTCGCCGAGCTCGCGGGCGAGCTGCTGCGGCGTGTGCCTGTCGTGTGCCCGCCGACTGAGGAGCACCTTACGCCGCGGGCCACCGCGGAGCCCGAGCAGCTGGCCGAGCACATGGTCTTCCGCCCCGCACAGCGCACGGGCATCATCGTGGAGCGCGTCGGCCCGGGCGCCTTCGCGGTGCGCGGCCGGCCCGTGGAGCGGCTGCTCCAGCGCTTCGACGTCGAGAACGAAGACGCGATGGCCTACGTCGAGGGCCGCCTGCGCCGCCTCGGCGTGCTGCGCGCCCTGGAGGCGGAGGGCTTCCAGCCGGGCGACGAGCTGCGGATCGCGGGCGTGGCGCTGGAGCTCGACTCCGCCGCGTAGCTTCTCGCCGGCGCTTGGCAGAGCCTTGACGCGAGCACGGCTTGTCTGGGTACCGGCTACAGATGTGCTACCTTTGTCGCATGATAGTCGAGGTGGCTTCGCGCGAGCTTCGTAACAACATGGCCGGCCTGTTGCGTCGCGTGCAGGCGGGGGAGCAGGTGGTCGTGACCACGCGCGGGAAGCCGGTCGCGTCACTGGTGCCGTTCGCGCCCGCGCGCCGGCGGTGGCTGCCCCGCGCCGAGCTCGTTCGGCGTCTCGCGCTTGCCCAGGCGGACCCGGGTCTGCGCGAGGATCTCGCCCGCCTGGCGGGGGACACGACCGACGAGCTCGGCCCGCTCAGGTGACCGGGCAGCCCACCCGGGGTCTGCTCGACACCAGCGTCTTCATTGCCCGGGAGACCGGACGTCCGCTCGAGCAGCGCCTGCTACCAGACGAGTTCGCGGTATCTGCCGTCACCGTCGCAGAGCTGCACGTCGGTGTGCTCGCCGCCTCGGACGTGGACACGCGCGCCCGCAGGCTGGCGACTCTGGAGTCTATTGCCGACGTGGAGGTGCTCGTGATCGACGAGGCCGTCGCGGCCTCATGGGCGCTGCTGCGCGTGCACCTTGCCACGGCCGAACGGCGGTTGAACGTCAACGACCTCTGGATCGCTGCCACTGCGCTCGCCCACCGCATACCGGTCGTGACCCAGGACGAGGACTTCGGCCCCGTCGAGAGAGTCGGCGGGCTCGAGGTGGTGCAGGTTTAGCCATGCGAACGGTTGTGGTCAAGCTGGGCTCGTCGATCGTCGCGCGTGAGGACGGCGAGCTGCGCGCGGAGGTGCTCGGGCGCATCTGCGACACCGCGGCTGCGCTGCACGCCGCGGGGGATGAGCTCGTGCTGGTCTCCTCGGGGGCGATCGCCCGCGGGGTGCGGACGATGGGGTTGCCCACCCGCCCAACCACCATTCCTGAGCTGCAGGCGGCTTCGGCGGTGGGGCAGGGCAAGTTGTACCGCTCCTACGACGAGCTGTTGCGCGCGCGGGGGGTGACCTCCGCGCAGGTACTGCTCACCGTCGAGGACCTGAGCGGGCGTGCGCAGTACCTCAACGCGCGCCACACGCTGCGCACGCTGCTCGACTGGCGGGTGGTGCCGGTGGTCAACGAGAACGACACCACCGCCACCGACGAGATCTCCTTCGGGGACAACGACTTCCTTGCCGCCCAGGTTGCGGTGCTCGTCTCCGCTGAGCTGCTCGTGTTGCTCACCGACATCGACGGCCTCTACACCGCCGACCCGCGCCTGCAGCCCGGCGCGGAGCTGGTCGGAGACGTGCACGACCTGCGCGAGCTGCAGGGTCTTCAGATCGGGGACTCGACGTCGCCGCTCGGCTCGGGCGGGATGCGCTCGAAGGTGCTCGCCGCGGAGATCGCCGGCGCCGCGGGGATCCCCGCCGTGATCTGTAACGGGGTGCGTCCCGGCGCGTTGGAGGGGGCGCTCGCGGGCCAGCCCGAGGGCACGCGCTTTCACCCCGGCCCCGCGCGCCACTCCTCGTTCAAGTTGTGGCTGCGCTACGCCAAGCCCGCGCACGGCACGCTCGTCGTCGACCCCGGCGCCGCGCGCGCGCTGCGCGAGCACGGCACCAGTCTGCTGCCGGTCGGCATCCTCGACGTGCAGGGGTCCTTCGACGCGGGCGACGCCGTCGAGATCGCCGATGGCGGGGGTGCCACGATCGCGAAGGGCATCTGCAACTACTCCGCCCCTGAGCTGCGCCGCGCGCGGGGCCTGAAGTCCGAGGCGGTGCGCGAGATCCTGCCGCACGCGACCGACGAGGCGGTGCACCGCGACCAGTTGGTGCTTGCATAGACCCTGGGTCTCGATGCGCTGCCGGTCGTAAGGATTTGGATAGGGACCCCCTGGGGGGTCCCCCGCGGCGTTCGCAGCGCGGTACGACGCGGCGTGCACGGACCGAGGCTCGGCGCGCGTGGCGGGCGCCGGTACCCTGGAGGACTATGGCCACCGTCGCCGCCGCCTCCATCCCCGCGCTGTGCGCCGCCGCCAAGCGCGCGGCCCGGCAGCTCGCCACTGTCGAGACGGCCGTCAAGGACGCCGCGCTGGTGGCGATCGCCGAGGCGCTGGTCGAGCGCACTCCGGAGATCCTGCGTGCCAACGAGCTGGACATGCAGGCGGGACGCGAGGCCGAGATTGGGGAGGCGCTGCTCGACCGTCTCGCGCTCGACCCCGCGCGCATCGCCGCGATCGCCGCCGGGGTGCGCACGATCGCCGCGCTGCCCGACCCGGTGGGTGAGCTGATCGAGGGCCGGCGGCTGCCCAACGGGCTTGACGTGCGCAAGGTGCGCGTGCCGCTCGGCGTCGTCGCGGTCGTGTACGAGGCCCGGCCGAACGTCACGATCGACGCCGCGGCGCTGTGCCTGAAGGCCGGCAACGCGATCGTGCTGCGCGGCTCCTCCACGGCGGCGCACTCCAACGCGGTGCTCGCCGCGATCGCCTCGGAGGCGGCCGTCGCCGCGGGGCTGCCCGACGGGTGTGTCAGCCTCGTCGCTGGCGGCGGGCGCGAGGAGCTCGCCGAGTTGGCCACGCAGAGCGACACGCTCGATCTGATCATCCCGCGTGGGGGGGAGGGGCTGAAGGCAGCGCTCAAAGAGGTTGCCACGGTGCCCGTGATCTACGCCGCTTCGGGCAACTGCCACATATATGTCGACACTCCCCCCGACCTGGATGTCATCGCCTACGTAGACGAGGCCGTGGAGATCGTGCTCAACGCCAAGGTGCAGCGCCCGGGGGTGTGCAACGCAGTGGAGACGCTGCTCGTGCACCGCGACGCCGCTCCCGTGCTCATGCCGATGATCCTCCCGGCGCTGGGCGACGCCGGCGTGCTCGTACGCGGGGATGAGCGCGTCCTCGCGAGCGCGAAGCGGTGCAGGGAAGCGTCCGCCGCAGGAGACCCCCTCCGGGAGCTTGACGGCGTGGAGCCCGCCACCGAGGAGGATTGGGCGACCGAGTACCTCGCGCTTACGCTCGCCGTCCGCGTCGTGGACTCGCTGGAGGAGGCCGTCGCGCACATCGGCCGCTACGGCTCCGGGCACTCCGAGGCGATCCTGACCCGCGACACCGCCGCTGCGCGCGCCTTCCAGCGGGGGGTTGACGCGGCCTGCGTGTACGTCAACGCCTCGACCCGCTTCACCGACGGGGGCGAGTTCGGGATGGGCGCGGAGATCGGCAACTCCACCCAGAAGCTCCACGCCCGCGGCCCGATCGGCCTGCGCGAGTTGTGCACCTTCAAGTACCTCGTCGAGGGCGACGGACACGTCCGCGCCTGAGGGCCCTGTGGATCGCCCCCACGCAGCGTCTGGGCGCGGCGGCGGTGCGGTGGGTGCCGATCCTCGTACGGCGACCCCCGTTGGTCTAGCGGCGGGTGCCGATCCACGTATGGCGGCCCCCGCCGGCGCCGCCTCGACTGACTCCGGCGATCGGCCCGTGGCCCGCCTCGGCGTTCTCGGCGGGACCTTCAACCCGCCGCACCGCGGGCACCTCGCGCTCGCGCGCCACGCCGGGCAGGAGCTCGGCCTAGAGCGCGTGCTGCTGATGCCCGTCCGCATCTCCCCCGGCAAGCCGGTCGACGACGATCCCGGGCCACGGCGCCGTTTGGAGATGTGTCGCCTGGCGGCCGCCGGCTTCGAGGGGGTCGACACCTGCGCCCTGGAGATCGAGCGGGAGGGCCCGTCGTACACGGTGGATACTCTGAGAGCTCTCCATGCAGCCCATCCACACACTGAGCTCACGTTCATCGTGGGAGCCGACGTCGCCCGCACCCTGCCTTCGTGGCACGCGCACCGCGAGCTGCCCGCGCTCGCTCGCTTCGCTGTCGCGCTGCGCCCCGGCGTGGAGCCCGAGGAGGTGCTCGAGGCAGTCGCCGCGGTCTCTGCGCAGCCCGGGGCACGACTTCCTGGCCCGGAGCCGTTCAGCCGTCACTTGCGCATGGGCTTCCTGAACATGCCCACGATCGACGTCTCCTCCTCGCTGATCCGCGAGCACGTGCGCTGCGGCCTGCCGATCGAGGAGCTTGTGGGGCCCGCCGTCGGCGCCTACATCGCCGAGCACCGCCTCTACCGCGCTCCCACCGGAGCGGGAGTCCCGTCGTGAGCCCCACCGCCCAAGTTCTCTCTCCGACCGAGCTCGCGCACGAGCTTGCGCGGCTCGCCCTGGAGAAGAAGGCCCGTGAGGTGCTCGAGCTCGACATGCGCGGGCTCGTCGGGTACACCGACTTCTTCCTGATCTGCACCGGCAACACCGACCGCCAGGTGAAGGCGATCCACGACGCGATCCACGAGGGCGCCAAGCGCGAGCACGGCATCTTCCCGCGCCGCGTGGAAGGCGTGAGCCGCGCGCAGTGGGTCCTGATGGACTACCTCGACGTCGTCGTGCACATCTTCACCCCCGCCACGCGCGAGTACTACCGTCTGGAGCAGCTGTGGGGCGAGGCGCCGGCGCGGGTGGTGGAGGAGTAGCCGCCTCCGTCTGGAGCAGCTGTGGGGCGGGGCGCCGGCGCGGGTGGTGGAGGAGTAGCCGCCTCCGCCTGGAGCAGCTGTGGGGCGGGGCGCCGGCGCGGGTGGTGGAGGAGTAGCCGCCCCCGCCCGGCGGGTCGCGACCCGCCGGAGTTGATCTCCGGCGGGGCTCATGCGTTCGAGTGCTTGGGGGGTGCGTCGGGTGGCCGCGGGCACCCGCCCGGACGGGTGCGAGCACCATCGCCCGGGCCCCGCGGGGCGTCTCAGACGGCGATGGGCGCCGCCGACGGCGTGGACGGTGCGCGCGTGGCCGCGCGCTCGCGCAACACCACCTCGCACCCGCGGGCTGGGCTGATCGTGATGCTCCGCCTGCGGGTCGCCTCGCCGCGCTCGCCGGCGGGGCGCAGCTCACAGCGTTCCAGCACCGCGCGCATCACCAGCTTCATCTCTAGCAGCGCGAAGCTCGCGCCCAGGCAGCGCCGGCGGCCGCCCCCGAAGGGGATCCACGTGTAGGTCCCCGGCGCCTGCCCACCCTCGCGCTCGAGGAACCGCTCCGGGCGGAACTCGTAGGGCTCTGGGTATACCGCCGGGTCGTGGTGGAGCAGGTAAGCGTTGGCGACCAGCGACACTCCGGGCGGGTAGGCGAAGCCGCCGATCTCGACGGGCTTCACGACCAGACGGGGCTCGGCGTTGGGCAGCACCGGCCGGTGGCGCAGGATCTCGTTGATGGTGGCGGTCAGGTACTCCTCGTCGGAGTCTCCTTCCAGCTCCTCGCGCAGACGCCCCACGACGGCCGGCTCGCGGGCCAGCCGCTCGAACGTCCACGCGAGCTGGGAGGCCGTCGTCTCGTGGCCCGCGACGAGCGCCGTCACCAGCTCGTCGCGCAGCTCCTCGGGGCTCATCGGCGAGCCGTCCTCGTGTGTGGCGCCGAGCAGCATGGTGAGCACGTCCTCGCCATCGCGGTCCGCTGCGCGCCGGCGCTCCTCGATCAGCTCGTAGATCAGCTTGTCGGCCTGCGCGCCCAGTCGCTCCAGGCGACCCATCGGCCCGAAGCTCGCGAGCGCGCGGGGCGGGGGCGGCAGCAGCGACAGCGGGCTCTCGCTGAACTCGAGCACCCGTGTCAGCAGATCGCGCAGCTCGTCGAGCTGGGCGCCTCGTTGGAGACCGAACACCGCGCGCAGGACGATCTCGAGCGTCAGCCGCTGCAGGCGGGGGTGCAGGACGATCGCCTCTTCGCGCGGCCACGAGGCGACCTCGCGCTCGGTCAGCTCGGCCATCAGCCCCGCCAGGCGCTGCATCCGCTCGCCGTGGAAGGCGGGCAGCATCAGCTTGCGCTGCTCCAGGTGGGGACCCTCGTCGAGCAGGATCACCGAGTGGCGGCCCACGATCGGTTCGAGGATTTTGGCCCCCTCACCGGGGTGCAGGACGTCGGGGGGCGCCTGGAACACTTCCTTGATCTCCTCGGGGTCGGAGAGGATCACGAACGGCGGCGATCCGAGCAGGCGGATCGTGAAGCGCCGTCCGTAGCGCGCCCTGCCGCGCTCGAGGAAAGTGGTGGGGCGGCTCCAGAAGCCGAGCGTCTGCAGCGCTGATGGCATTCGGGGACCAGGGGGCAGCTGGCTCTTGTTCATGGCTCCGCTCCTTGTAGAATCGGGGGTACCTATGAGTATATCTACTTTTGAGTATGTGTCAAGGCCGGGGAGTTACTCGTCGTTCCTGGCCAGGACGCAGGGAGCGTGGCGTGCGCGAGCGACTGAGGACGCTGCCAGGGGCTGCAAGACGCCGCCGGAGAGGTCGGGCTGATGCCACGCGGCCAATTCGACCGCACTGCGCGTAAGGCCCAGACGCGCGCGAGTCTGCTGGAGGCCGCGGCGCGTGTCTACGCGCGCCGCGGCTTCGCGGGCGCCACCCTCGAAGAGGTGGCCTCCGAGGCCGGCTTCACCAAGGGTGCCGTCTACGCGCACTTCGGCAGTAAGGAGAACCTGCTGGCGGCGTTGATGGAGGAGTACCTCGCCGGGCAGGTCGCCGAGCAGCTGGAGCTGTTCGACCGCGACCGCGCTACCTGGGAGCGCCCGTTCGCTGGCAGCGACCGCTGGATGGACAGCCTGCAGGAGCGCCCCGACCGCTTCCGGCTGTTCGTCGAGCTGTGGTCCTACGCCCAGCGCGACGATCCCCTGCGGCTGCGCTTGGCCGCCGGGCTCGGTGCGCTGCGCGCCACCTTCGCGCGCTTCGCCGCCGAGAGCTCCGCCGACGCCGGCCTCCAGCCGCCCCCGGAGGCCGTCGAGCAGTTCGCCAACGTGATGCTCGGGCTCGGGGTGGGCCTTGCGATGCTGAAGCTCACCGACTCCCCGACTGTGCCCTCTGCCCTGCTCGGCGGCACCATCTCCGTGTTGATCCGCGCGATGGAGACCTCGCCCGAGGCCCGCGAGCTGATCGCCGGCCTCACCGGTGAGCGCGAGAGCGTCACTGGGCTGTAGGGTCTCGGCGCGAAGGCGTTACTCGGCTGAGGGGTCTCGGCGCGAGGGCGTCACTGGGCTGTAGGGT
The DNA here is from genome assembly GCA_963715925.1 of uncultured Solirubrobacterales bacterium. Lineage (GTDB taxonomy): Bacteria > Actinomycetota > Thermoleophilia > Solirubrobacterales > Solirubrobacteraceae > Palsa-744. The sequence continues at coordinate 2,752,880 of OY970282.1, forward strand.
CTCGGCGCGAAGGCGTTACTCGGCTGAGGGGTCTCGGCGCGAGGGCGTCACTGGGCTGTAGGGTCTCGGCGCGAAGGCGTTACTCGGCTGAGGGGTCTCGGCGCGAGGGCGTCACTGGGCTGTAGGGTCTCGGCGCGAAGGCGTTACTCGGCTGAGGGGTCTCGGCGCGAGGGCGTCACTGGGCTGTAGGGTCTCGGCGCGAAGGCGTTACTCGGCTGAGGGGTCTCGGCGCGAGGGCATCACTCGGCTGTAGGGTCTCGGCCGCTATCTTGGCCCACGATGCCCGACGCGATTCAGGCGGCCGACCTGGTCAAGACCTACCCCGGCGAGGTACGCGCGCTCGACGGGCTCTCGCTCCAGGTGCAGGCGGGAACGATCTTCGCGTTGCTCGGCCCCAACGGCGCGGGCAAGTCGACCACCGTGAAGATCCTCACCACGCTGACCCGGCCCGACTCCGGGTCCGCGCGGGTCGCCGGCGAGGACGTGCTGCGCGACCCCGACCGTGTGCGCCGCGCGATCGGGGTCGTCGCCCAGAAGTCGGGCGTGGATCCCGACGCCACCGGCCGCGAGAACCTCACGCTCGCCGGGCAGCTCTACGGGCTCGGCGGACGGCGCCTCTTCGAGCAGGTGGACGCGCTGCTTGAGCGCTTCGGCCTCACCGACGCGGGCAGGCGGCTCGCGCGCACCTACTCCGGTGGGATGCAGCGCAAGCTCGACGTCGCGATGGGGCTCGTCCAGCGCCCGGAGGTGCTGTTCCTCGATGAGCCCACCACCGGTCTCGACCCCGAGGCGCGCGCGGACATGTGGCAGGAGATCTCCTACCTCGCCGCCGAGGAGGGCCTCACGATCCTGCTCACCACCCACTACATGGAGGAGGCCGACCGGCTCGCGCAGCGCCTGGCGATCGTCGACCGCGGACAGATCGTCGCCCGCGGCACCCCCGAGGAGCTCAAGGGGCAACTGCGCGGCGACGCGATCCAAATTGAGCTTTCCGACGCCTCCGCCAACGGCGGCGCGCCCGGCCTGCTCGCGGGCGTCGAGGGCCTGCGGGAGGTCGTCCTCGACGGGCGCTCGCTGCGCGCCCGCGCGGACTCCGGCGCGGTCGCGCTGCCCGCCGCGCTCGCAGCGCTGGAGGGGGCCGGCATCGCGGTCGCCTCTGCCACCGTCGCGCGGCCCTCACTCGATGACGTCTACCTGCGCCACACTGGGCGCGCCTTCAACGACGCCAACGAGGGGCGTGCACGCGGGGAGGGGGGTCGCAGATGACTCGACGGCCTTGGCGAGCCTTGGCGAGCACGCTTGGACCGGCGCACCGCGCGCGTACGCTGGGCAGGAGGCCCAGCGCCCACTCGCCTGTGTCGGAACCGCCATACGTGGACGATCCCCAATGAACACGAGTATTTTCGCATCCCCTTGGCACATGACCCAGCGCAAGCTGCTCGCGCTCCTGCGCCAGCCCTGGTATCTCGCGCTCACGCTGGCGCAGCCCGTCATCTGGCTTTTGCTGTTCGGCGCGCTGTTCAGGAAGATCGTCGAAATCCCCGGCTTCCATGGCGGTTCCTACATCGACTTCCTCACTCCGGGGATCGTCGTGATGACCGCGCTCTTCTCCGCTGGGTGGAACGGGATGGGGATGCTGTATGACCTTGAACGTGGCGTGCTCGACCGCTTCCTCGTCTCGCCTGTGCGCCGCTGGCCGCTGATCGCCGGGCCGCTGATCCAGTGCGCGATCGTGGTCGTGATCCAGTCGGTCATCATCGTCGCCCTCGCCCTGCTCGTCGGCGCCTCCTTCCCCGGCGGCGTCCTCGGGGTGCTCGTGCTGATCGTCGTCTCCGTGCTGCTCGGGGCCTGCATCGGCGCGTTCTCCAACGGCCTCGCATTGCGAGCGCGCAAGGAGGAGACGCTGATCGCCTCGGTCAACTTCGTCGTGCTGCCGCTGACCTTCCTCTCCGCCACCTTCATGCAGGAAAACCTGATCCCCGTGTGGATCCGGGAAATCGCCCGCTTAACCCCGTCAACTGGGCCGTCCTCGCCGGGCGCTCCGCGCTCTCGGCCAACCCCGATTGGGGCCTGATTCTCTCCCGCGGCGGCTACCTGCTCGCGCTCGCGCTGCTCTGCGGGTGGTTCGCCACGCGCGCGTTTCGCTCCTACCAGCGCTCGATCTGAGTTCCTAGTACCTTGCGGATGGTTTCTATGGACTTCGAGCACATTCGTTACGAGCTCGCCGATCGCGTACTGACGATCACGCTCGCTCGCCCCGAGCGCCTGAACGCGTTCACCTCGACGATGGGGCGTGAGCTGATCGAGGCGTTCGACCGCGCCGACGCCGACGACGACGTCCGCGCGATCATCGTCACGGGCGCGGGGCGGGCGTTCTGCGCGGGGGCCGACCTCGCGGCCGGAGGCGCCACTTTCGACTGGCGCGAGCGGGCCGAGGGCGATGAGATCCCGCGCGACGGCGGTGGCCAGGTGGCGCTGCGCATCTTCGACTCCCTCAAGCCGGTGCTCGCCGCGATCAACGGCCCCGCGGTCGGGGTGGGGGCCACGATGACGCTGCCGATGGACATCCGGCTCGCCGCCGCCGGCGCGCGCATCGGGTTCGTCTTCGCCCGCCGCGGGATCGTGCCGGAGGCCTGCTCCTCCTGGTTTCTGCCGCGTCTGGTCGGGCCCTCCCAGGCGCTGGAGTGGGTCGCGACCGGGCGCGTGTTCTCCGCCGAGGAGGCGCTCGCCGGCGGCCTCGTGCGCTCCGTGCACCCCGAGGGCGAGCTGCTCGACGTCGCCCGTGCGCTGGCGGACGAGATCGCCGCCCACACTGCGCCGGTCTCGGTGGCGCTCGCGCGCCGCCTGATGTGGAGGATGCTCGGAGCCCCCCACCCGATGGCCGCCCACCGCGCCGACTCGCGCGCGATGTTCGCGCGCGGGCAGTCTGCTGACGCGCGCGAGGGTGTCACCTCGTTCCTTGAGAAGCGCGCCCCCGTCTTCACCGACCGCGTGAGCGAGGGCCTGCCCGAGCTGTTCCCGGGGCTCGAGGAGCCTGTGTACTGAGGGGAGGCTGCGCTCCCGCCGGTGGACCCCTACCCTGGTTGCAGTGGACGCCGAGCTCGCCACCGTGACGCTGCGCGAGGAGGAGACGCAGCTCGAGGCTACGTTCCTGCCCGGCGCCGGGATGCTCTGCTGCTCACTGCGCCACCGCGGCGAGGAGCTGCTCGCCCAAAACGCTGGCGTGGCCGCCTACATCGAGCGCGGCAAGACGATGGGCATTCCGCTGCTCTACCCCTGGGCCAACCGGCTTTCCGGCTTCGACTACACCGTCGCTGGGCGCACCGTCGCGGTTCCGCACGACCCCACGCGCGTGGCGCTCGACGGCAACGGCCTGCCGATCCACGGGCTGATCGGGGGCCGGCTGGCGTGGGAGCTCACCCGCGGCCCCGGCCCCGGGGCGCCCTCGCTCGCCGCGCTGTTGAGCTGGAGCGAGTCGCGGCTGGCGCTGTTCGAGGTGTTCCCCTTCCGCCACGACCTCCGCTACGAAGCCCGGCTCGCCGGCGGCCGGCTCGAGGTCGAGGTGACGGTGCAGGCGTGTGGTGGGGACGCCGTTCCGGTGGCGTTCGGCTTTCACCCCTACCTCGCGCTGCCGGGCTCCCCGCGCGAGCGCTGGCACGTCGAGCTGCCGGCGATGCGGCGTCTGGCGCTCGACGACCACCAGATTCCGAGCGGCCCTGAGCGGACGCTGCCCGACCAAACGTTCGAGCTCGCCGAACGCGATTTCGACGATGGGTTCGACTCGGTGCCCGCTCCCGCCCGCTTCGCCGTCGCGGACGCCGGACGTCGGCTTGCGCTCGAGCTCCTGGAGGGCTACCCCTGCGCCCAGGTGTTCGCTCCGCCCGCTAGTTCGTTCATCTGCTTCGAGCCGATGACCGCCCCCGCCAACGCCCTGCGCAGTGGCTCCGGCCTGCGTCTGCTGGCTCCCGGCGAGAGCTGCCGCGCCGCGTTTGTTATCAACGCTTCCTAAGCGGTTGCCTGTCGCCGCTGCATCCTTGCCCTCCCTGCGCGGCCAAGCCGTCCTACCTGCCAGGCTCCGATCGCCGCTGCGGCGCCGACCGGACCTATGGGTGGGATTGCAGCCCGTGCGTCCCACCAGTGACCCGCCGCTGGGGTGATGAGCGCAACCCAGGCCATCAGGAAGAACAACAGGCCGATCTGCCGTGGGCGCCCGCGGGGGACGAAGGGCGCAAAGAAGGTCAGCAGCATGAGGACTGCCATCAAAGCGCCGTGTACGCGCGAGTGCGTCTCATAGCTCAACAGCGAGTTCATCAAGGAGTGGTTGATCTTATAACCGTTTGCACCGTAGTAATCCAATCGAGTCTGACGGGCAATCTCCTGCTGCTGTGGTTCGAAGAGATCTTCGTGGTAGAAGGTGTTGTAGTCGGTACCAACCTCACTGTGGCTGCCGAACACGATGTTCTCGGTCGCTACATATGCCAGCACGCCTTCAAATACCGTGGCGAGGTAGTCGAGCGGCTGATGCAGGATCACCGCGCGCGTCCATTCCGAGATTTTCTTGTCGCTCGCCTGGCTCGCCCAAAACGGGCCGGCGCCATTCCCAAATGCGCGGTCAGCAGGTGAAGCAGTATCGCTGAATACGTACTCTTCAACCGAGGTCGTTCTACGCTCTGGAGGCGTGCTTTCGCATAGCACGCTCGTCCCCGGTGGAGGTGTGAACTTGTGACAGTCGGCGAACGGCGCTACCCGGGAATACAGATTCCACGCTCCCGCCGGCGTGGTGATACCCCAGTATCCGGTATTTTTGTGCTGGATAGTTGCGTAGGTGCCCAGTACGGCGATGACACACACCAAGGAGCAGCCGGTGGCAAGCAGCCGCCGCCGCCACGTCCCGCCCGAAAGGAAGAGCAGCCACACGATCAGCACGGCGATCAACGGCAGCGCGACCACGCGCACCGTATTGTCTAGGCCGAGCGCCAGGCCGGCCAGCGCAGCCCACACCGGTGTGCGCGCGCTTGCTGCTCGTGCCGCGCAGTACAAGCCGATCGACAGGAGAAAAATGAACAATGACTCAGTCAGGGTCGTATGCTCGAGGAACATCTCAGCGCCATTGAGGACGATCAAGGCTGCCGGCAACAAACCCAACCACGGACGCCCGCCCGCCCGTCGCACGGCAAGGAATACCAACACAGCGCTCGCCAGCCCGAACAGGTGCTGCAACCCGATCACCCAAGTCAGGTGCGTCGGGAAGATCGCGTGCAGCTCGCGCAAGAAGAGCGGGTACCCAACCTCACGGGTGGGATCTATCCACAATTTTTCCCGTGCCAGCCCAACGTAGGTGAGGGAGTCGGGGAAGCCAAAAAAAGCAGGGCGCCATGCCAACAAGAACAACAGTCGCATGAATGCGCCCGCAGCGAGGATCAGCAGGAGGCCTCCCAACGCGATACGTCCGTCGCGCGTCTTCGGTAGACGCGCGAGGACCATGCTTCGCGCCCCTCCCGCAAACCTCCTAGCTCGTCGCCGAGGGGGGCTGGACACCTCGGTCTCGGCCTCCTCCGAGCTCAAGTCAGTCGGAGGCATGGAATGCGCTGGTCGCCGCCTCGCAACCTCCGGACATGCTCAGTTCACGAGAGTGTTCTTTGCGCATGGGCGTCAAGTTTATCTGATGGTCGGGAACCGACTAAGTCGCGACACGCGACCCTAGCAGACCAATCTACTGATTGGATGGATCAGACGCGACGGTCAGGTCGTGCCATTGCGCTTGGGATGGCCAAAGGCCGAGCTGGTGTCTCGTCCTGTCGGCGGCACAGCCGATCGTGTGCATATCGGCCGATCAAGCACCTCATGGAGTAAGCTCGTGCAGTGGTTCCTGCATACCCTAGAGGCCCGTCTTCGTGGGATATAGCAGGCGCAGGGGGTAGACGGCCGGGGAGGGGCTGAGTCGTGGCAGAGTTGCTGCTGATCGAGGATATGAAGAAGGGGTATTCGCGCGGCGGGTGGGGGCCTGTCTTTGTGGATGTCTCGCTGGAGGTCACGCGGGGGGAAATCGTAGCGGTGGTCGGCGGTCGCCTGGAGGGCAAGACGACGCTGCTGAAGATCGCTGCGGGAGTGGAGCATCCGGATAGCGGGACCGTCTCGCTGGAAGGCCGCGCCCTTGCGGACCTCGAGGATCGGCCCCGTAAGGTCCGCTGGGTGGATCGTGACGGGCCGGGGTTCGAGGAGGCCGAGGTCGCGGAGTTCGTGGGCTGGCCGCTGGCTCCGGGTGGGCGCGGGCGGCGGCAGGCCGAGCGCGCGGCGGAGGGGATGCTTGAGCGGGTGGGCGCGCGAGAGTGCTTCGGCCTGCGGTGGGGCGAGTTGTCGGACTGGCAGCGGGTGTTGGCCGGGCTCGCGCGGGCGTTCATCGGCAGTCCTAAGCTCGTGGTCATTGACGATCTCCTCGACGCGCTACGTGAACCGGCTACGGAAGGGGCGTCCGATCTGCTGCGCTCGCTGGTTGAGGAGAGCCGGCCGCGCTGTGGGGTGCTGATGAGCGTGTCGGACACGGAGTCCGCGATGTACGCTGATCGGGTGGTTTCGATCACCGGCAAGCACTCGCTGCGGGTGCTGTCGGGGCGGTTGAGCGACGACGGCGAGATCATCCCGTTGCCTGGGCACTGTCAAGCTGACGGCACATAGCACAGGTCGCGGTTGCTCGCAAGCGGCGGCTCGCTCGGCCAGCGTGGAAGGGGCTCCACCAGCCCTAAAATGTTTCTGACTAGCTGAAACCCCGGCCCTTGGCGGGCTTGACGAATGAGCCTGTTTGATGTCTATGCAGCCGGACTATTCCAGCAGCCCACACGTTTCGGTGGCGTTGGACTAGCATCCGGCGGCATGTCTACCTTCAACGCAGGCGATCCTACCCCGACGATGATGATTCTCGGCCTCGTGGTCCAGCGGTCGGACACGGTTGCGGGCATCGCGCGTCGCCTCAACGATCAGTTCGCGTCGGCGCGCTTCTCGAAGACTACGGCATACGTGAGGCTGCCGGCGCTCGCAGAGCAGGGCTACTTGCGGGTAGTCGAGGAAGGCCCGCCCGATGAGCCGACGCTCAACCGCTACGAAGCGACGCGCAGGGGAATCGCGCACTTCCGCAAGTGGCTCCGCAACACCGAGCTGCCGCCGATCATTCGTGACGCTCTGCAGTGCAAGCTGGAGTTCCTACAGCGCGAGGATCTCCAAGACCTGGTCCGGCTCGTCAATGAAGAGGAGGTGGCGTATACGGCTGCCTACGCCATCGCGCGCGCACGAGTGTTGCGAGAACAGCGGTCGCGGCGGCTCAAAGGCAAGCCCGCGGCCTACGGCGCCCGGCTAACAAGCATCCGGAACAAGGGACGAAGCCTCTCTGTGGGGCTTTATGTCCAAACGGCTGGAACGGTTGGGCGAGGAATTGGAGGAGCTTCTCCACGATATGCAGCGGGATAACTCCCTCGGTGAGGCCGGCTGATGGACCCCAGCCCGCTTCTTGATCGAGGGGGTCTGGAAGGGCTACTCGCGCGGATCACAGTGGACGGAAGTCCTGGCGAGCGTCTCGCTCGATGTGCAACCAGGGGAGGTCGTCGCGGTTGAAGGTGGCCGGTTTGCCGGCAAGACGACGCTGCTGAAGATCGCGGTCGGATTGGAGCGCCCAGACAAAGGCAGCGTGTCGCTCGGGGGCTGCAGGTTGACGGATTGCCGGGACGCACGACAGAGCCACTTGCTCGGGCACCAGATCAGGTGGGTTGACCGCCGCGGGCCGAAGATGACGATGGAGGTCGCAAAGCTCGTTGGCTTGCCGCAGGCGTTGCACGGCCGCCGGCGCCGGCAGGCTGAGCAAGCCGCGGGGCAGGCGCTTGAGCGGGTGGGGGCGCAGCAGTGCCTCGGACGCCGCTGGGGCGAGCTCTCGGATTGGCAGCGGATGTTGGTCAGCCTCGCGCGGGCGTTCATCGGCAACCCGATGACCGTCGTCATTGACGATCTGCTCGACGGGCTCGGCGGGCGCGGAACGGAAGAGGCATCCGACTTGCTGCGCTCCCTGATCGAGGCGTCCGAGCCTCGCTGCGGGGTGCTGATGAGCGTCTCGAGCACAGAGTCGGCGATGTACGCCGATCGGGTGTGGTCGATCACCGGCAAGCGGCGGCTGAAGCTCATGGTCGCGCCCCCGATGGGCGGCAACGTCCTCCCGTTCCCCGACAGAGACAACCTGGAGGTCGGCGGGTAGCTTGGCGTAGGCTGTTGCTAGATGCTGGAACTACACGAACTAGTCAAGCACTACCCGATGAGCGACGGCGAGCCCGTTCGTGCCGTGGACGGCGTGTCGATGACGGTGGCCGCCGGCGAGTTCGTAGCCCTCTACGGCCCCTCGGGCTCGGGCAAGACAACGCTGCTGGAACTGATCGCCGGCCTGAAGGACCCCGACAGCGGCGCGGTCACCGTCAACGGCCGCAACATCTTCGAGATGTCGCGCAAGGAGGGGCACGCCTACCGGCTGAACCAGCTCGGGATCATCGGTCAGCCACACAACATGTGGCCTGGGGCGCGGGCCGTCCAGACCGCCTCCCTGAAGCTGCTGCTGGCGAACGTCCGCAAAGCGAAGCCGACGATCGAACCGCTGCTCTGCCAGCTCGGCCTCGGGGATCGCCTGCGGCATCGCACCGAGCAGCTCTCAATGGGCGAGCGCCAGCGCGTGATGATCGCCCTGGCGCTGTCGATGGAGCCCGAATTGGTGCTCGCCGACGAGCCGACCGGGAGCCTCGACACCCAGCGCACGCGGGAGGTGCTTGCCCTACTGCGCGACCTCTGCCACGAACGCCAGATGGCGCTCCTGCTCGCCACACACGACCCCCAGGCGGCCTATTTCGCTGATCGGGTCCATGAACTGCGTGATGGTTGCCTCATTGAGTACAAGCCGGATCACATGCCGCTGCCGGCCATGTCCCCCGTCGATGGGGGTTAGCGGTATGAGGGGGGTGAATCTATCTGGCATCCTCTATATCTATGAAGCGCGGTTTGAATCACGGGCCGCTCTCGTGCGGGAACTTTTCGCTGTGCTGGGGATCGCGGTCGGCGTGGCGCTTCTATTCGCCTCGCAGGTTTCGAGCACGAGCCTTGCGCATTCGGTTTCTCAGCTCAATAGCCAGTTCGTCGGCAGCGCACAGGTACAACTTCAGGCTCGGGGGCCGGAAGGCGTCGACGAACGGCTGGTTGGAGAAGCCCGGCATTTGCCTGGCGTTCAAGTCGCGCTGCCGGTCTTTGTGAAGCAGATGAGTGTGATTGGGCCTGGCGGCGAACGGGCGATTGATCTGATTGGGGTGAACCCAAAGGCGGTGCGTGCAAGCGGACCTCTGGCACGTCGCTTCTCAGCCAAGCAGCTAGTCGCGCAGCGGGCTATCGCGCTTCCGGCCCCGTTGGCACGGGAAATAGGCACGGGGCCTTTGGAGATTGTCAAGTTGCAGATCGGGGCAGCCTTTGTTGAAACGCTAGTTGCCGCTACCCTTGGAGAAGCGGAAATTGGCGAGCTATTGCACAGTCCGATTGCGGTCGCGCCAATCCTTTACGCGCAGAACTTGGCTGGCGCACCGGAAAAGGTAAACTGGATTTTTGTGCGGTATCGCCCATCCCGCGCAAGAGAAGCCCGTGCGGCGCTTGCGCGACTCGCGGCTAGGTGGAATGTGAATCTCGTATCGGGCGGGTTCAATTCTCAATTGTTCGCCGTTGCTGTTGCGCCGGAGAGCAGGAGCGAGACGCTTTTCTCAGGGATAAGCGCGTTGGTGGGTTTTATGTTTGCGCTCAACGCAATGCTCATCACCGTGCCGTCGCGGCGGGCGATGATCGAAGATATCCGCCCGCAGGGCGCGAGCCGGTGGGATACTGCCAAGATACTCTTGTTCGACGCCACCGTCATTGGCGTGCTGGCTTGTGTGATCGGGTTGGTCCTCGGGAACTTCTTGTCGGCCGCCGCCTTCCAAACCACGCCGAGCTATCTGGCGGTAGCATTCCATGTCGGGAACAATCGCGTCGTGACTTGGCAGAATTTCACAATAGCCATCGTCGCGGGGATGACGGCTGCTGTGATCGGCGTCTTTTGGCCTCTCCGGGAGATACTCGCTCGTCCGTTGCAGCCCTCGTCGGACCCTACAGGCCATAGTCGAACGCTGACGATGGCGCGGATAGCAGTCGGCTTGACATGCCTCGTGCTCACTGCGATCATTCTGGTTGCGGATGCCAAGGCCGCACTTATCGGCAATATCGTACTCGTGGTCGCGCTGATTGTTCTGATGCCGCTGCTATTTGACCTGTCCGTACGACTGCTCGACCGCGTTTCGGACATCCTCGATGGGGTTGGCTCAGCGTTGGCGGTCACCGAGTTGCAAACTGCGAGTACCCGCGTGCGTTCATTGGCGATATCCGCCACGGCGGCCGTCGCGGTATTTGGGGTGGTCGAGTTTCAGGGCATACAGACGAACCTCGAACGAGGTCTTGACTCGTCCTCGCGCAGTCTGGATGCTGCCGCTGATCTATGGGTGATGCCTGGGGGAAAGCTGAACGTTCAGCCCACGACGCCATTCTCACTTGGGGCAGTGAGCGCCGCTACTCTGAGCCGCATACCAGGAGTCAGCCGTGCTAGTGTGTTTCGAGGTAGTTTTCTGAATTGGGGGGACCGTCGTCTTTGGGTTCTCGCCCCTGCCGGCAGCATCGAACATCCAATCCCGACCAGCCAGATCGTAAGCGGCAATCCAGAGCTTGCCGCCGAACGTGTACGTCGTGGCGGTTGGGCTGTGCTCTCTCAGGCACTCGCCTCAGAATATGACTTGCATGTCGGTCAGACATTTACGCTCCCCTCGCCGCGACCAACCACGATGCGTGTTGCCGCTTTGACAACTAATCTCGGATGGCCCCCGGGAGCGATCATACTCAATTCCGGTACCTATGCGCAGGCTTGGGGGAGCGACGATCCGACGGCCTATGCAGTCAAGATCGTGAATGGTGCTTCTGCCGCGGTGGTGCGCAGTCGTATCCGGCGGGCGCTGGCCTCGGTTCCAGGTCTGACGGTGGAAACCTCCGAAGAACTAGACCACCGTCGATACGCGATAGCGGCTCAGGGTCTTTCGCGCCTGACGCAGATTAGGATATTGGTGCTGATAGCCGCGATCCTGGCGGTCATCGGCTCGATGGGCGCGATGATCTGGCAGCGCCGCGATTTGATCGCTTTTATCAAGGTGCAGGGCTACGAGGAAAACACGCTGCGGCGCTGGCTGCTGTGCGAAGCTGGAGCACTACTCTCTGTCGGTTGCTTCATAGGCGCCATCTTTGGACTATATGCGCAGTTGCTTGGTAGTCGTTACCTGGCAGCCGTCACCGGCTTTCCGATTGCCCTCGATGTCGAAGCGCTCGCTGCCGTCATTGGCTTCCTGTTGGTGAGCGTCATCGCATTTGCGGCCGTGGCTCTGCCGGGATATCTCGTCGTGCGTGTACCTGCCAGTACCGAGAGCCCCGCTTACTAGATCATGCGATATAGGTTTCCCCGATCGAGCCCATGATCCGAGCGCCCTCACGGCGCGCCAGCTCCGCGCGCTGACCGCTGCGACGACGCGAGCGCTCACATGGGGACTCTGACCGCGATTCGCCTGAAAGGTAGCCTGCCGCCGAGTAGGCATTTGCCGGTGGCGTATCAGACTTTTTTCTGCCGGCACTCCCCGGTGTCGTATCTCGAAAGCTGCCGGTCGCGCCTCGGCCATCGCTTCACGGTCTACACCATCGACATGCCGCCGCTGGTCTTCCTGACCCGTCCCGACGATATTCACGCCGTCCTGTCGGGCGATCCAACCAAGCTGCATCCCGGCGCCAGTGTCAACGTGATCGAGCCGCTAGTCGGCGAGCGCTCGTTCATGCTTATGGAGGAAGACGAGCATATGTGCCGACGCCGGGCCATAACGCCAGCGTTCCATCAGCGGCTTGTCGCCCATCACGCGCGTCTGCTCTCGGAGACCGTCGAGCGGGAGGTCGCCTCGTGGCCACTGGACGAGGTAGTGCCGCTCGATCCCTACGTCTGCGCGCTGACATTGCGGACGATTCTACGGGCCGTCTTCGGTGACGACGACGCGCTGCCACGACTGCACCAGTGCATCACGGCCATGCTGAGCATCACGACCAGCATACTCTTTCAAGAGCCGAAGGCGCGCCAGATTCCCGGCTGGCGCGGGCTGTGGCGCACGTTCATCAAGCGGCGGGCCGAGGTCGATGAGGTGTTGCGTAGCCTGATCCGCCGACGACGTTCAGAAGCCACGCGTCAGCCACTCGACTTGCTCGACCTGCTGTTGGTAAGCACGAACGCTGATGGCTCAGCGATGTCGGAGCAGGAGATCCGAGACGATATCGTGTCGATGATTCTAGCTGGGCACGAGACCACGGCCGGCGAGATCACATGGGCCTTTCAGCTGCTCGCACACAACCCACGGGTACAGCAGTGTCTCGTCACTGAAATCGACCGCGGGACCGAGAACGATTACCTCACCGCCACCGTACATGAGACGATACGGCGCAAGCCGGTCTTCCTGTTCGCAATTCCGCGCGAGGTCGTTAGGCCCGTCGAGATTGGCAACTGGACCTACGCACCACCTGTCCGTCTCTTGGCCTGCACCTACCTCATGCACCATGATCCTGTGCTGTATCCGCGACCCGATGAGTTCCGACCCGAACGCTTCCTTGAGGAACCACCCGAGCCGCGGATCTGGCTGCCGTGGGGCGGCGGCCGCAAGCACTGTCTCGGCCGCCACTTCGCGCTGCTGGAGGTGGAGACGGTATTGCGGCAGGTGCTCGCTTCTATGCGCGTGCTCCCAGCGAGCACAGACATCGAGCGGCCACGATGGCGCAGCGCAACGTTGGTGCCACGCGCCGGCGGGCGGGTCGTGCTACGGCAGCGCCCGAGGCCTCGCACCGCTCGACATTCGGCCTAGCATTTATAAATAAACGCTTTCCGTTCATTATTGAACTTCTTTCGTTTATGCAGAAAAATAGACCTTGACGCACGGCCATCGCGTGCCAACATCGCAGGCTATAGGTCCAAGGATAACCGCGGATCGGGTCGGGTCGGGGATCACTTTCCGGCCCGGCTGGGCGCGGCGGTTTGAACTGGCCCCGGCGCGGCGGTTTGAAGTGGCCCCACTTCGCGTCGGTTGTTGTGTGTGTTGATCTTCTCTGTTTGTGACTTTCGGCGGTGTCTCGTGGAGCGGAGCGCGTAGCGCGTAGCGGAGCGAGATATCGCCGGCGCGGCTCGCGGTGGGGGGTCAGGCGGCTCCTTTCTTGGTGCGGTTGAGTCCGTGGTTGAAGCGCCAGGATTCGTTGCCGGTGTCGATGATGTGTGCTCGGTGGGTGATGCGGTCCACGACGGCCTTGGCGAGTCGGGCGTCGGGGAAGACCTTGGTCCACTCGCCGAATGGGAGGTTGGTCGTGACGATCAGTGAGGCGCGCTCGTTGCGCTCGGAGATGACTTGGAAGACGAGCTCCGCGGCACCGTCGGGGAGTGCGAGGTACCCCAGCTCGTCGAGGACGACGAGCTCGGTGCGGGCGTAGCGCGCGACGACGCGGCCGAGCTCGCGGCGGCTCTCGGCTGCTTGGAGCTCGTTCGCTAACGCGGCGAGTGTGGTGAAGCGCACGCGGCGTCCTTGCTGGCAGGCGAGTACTGCGAGGGAGATCGCCAAATGTGTCTTGCCCGTACCGCTGTCACCGAGGAGGATGACGCTCTCGCGGTCATCGATCCAGGTGCCTTGTGCGAGCGCGGCGATCGTGGCTTGGGGGATCTTCGGGTTCTCATCGAACTGGAAGTCCTCCAGGCGCTTGGTGAGTGGGAATCTGGCGTCGATTAGCCGGCGGCGTTCGCGGCGCTCGGCGCGCTCTGTGACCTCTGCTTCTAGGAGCGCGGCGAGGTACGCGGTCGGGGTCTGCTGGTCGCGTGTGGCCTCTTCGGCGAGCCCGCGGAAGCGGGCCCGGACTGTGGGGAGGTGCAGCTCGCGGGCGTGCGCGTCGATCAGTGCTTCCATCGCTTGGACCTTCGCCGGGGCACTCATTGTGCCGCCCCCGCTGCGAGTAGCTGGTCGTAGTGGTCGAGTGTCGGCGGTGGCGCCCCGAGCCCGGCCAGGCGCGAGGGGAGATCATCGAGCGTCGCGGGCTCCACGCGAGCACCGCGGCCTGCCAGGACAGCGACCGCGCGTCCGTCGTGGGCACCCGCCATCAGCGCGCCACGGACGGCCAACTCGACCTCGCCAGCGCCGTGCTCGCGGGCGAGCATCAGCACGTCGACCATCTGCCGGGCGGCCTCCGAGGGCCCGTAGCGCTCGGTGATCTTCGCCCACAGCTCGTCGAAGACCGACGGCCAGGCACCGCGCTCGCGCTCCTGGGAGAGAGCGACCGACCCAGCCAGTGCGCCCGGCTTACGCGCAAGCAGCTCCAGGTAGTGGTCGAGCGAGGCCGACACGCCGTAGCGGCCCTGCAGCCGCTCGTGGAGCGCGACCCGCTCGCCGCCATGACGCAGCTCGATCTCGCGAGCGCCCACCTGAGAATGGACACGTAGCCCGGCCAGGCGCACCGGGACCGAGTAGCTATTCTGCTTGACCGTGACCAGCGCCTTGGCGTTCACCCTTGGGGTGGCGTGCTCTGCCGTGGATGCCCTCTCGGCTGGCAGCCCGCGCAGCAACGGGCGCTCCCTCGCGAATGCCTCACCCACGGTCTCAGGGCGCCCAGCGATCCGTCGTTGAAGATCCGCCTCGCACCCAGCGAGCATCCGCGTGTTCAACTCGGCGAGCGAGGAGACCTCCGGGACGGGCACGAGATGACGCCGGCGGAAGCGCCCCACCTCGCCCTCCACCCCGCCCTTTTCGTGTGCGCCCCCGACCCCTGGGATCGTGAACTGCGACTCATATAGGTAATGCGAGCGCAACGCGATGAACCGGTCGGTCTGCACGCGCTGGCGGCCCCTGAGCACCTGCTTGACCGCGCTCGCGAGATTGTCGTAGCGCACCAGGCCGAACACCCCGCCGAACCAGTCAAACGCCTGCACATGAGCCTCCAAAAACGCTTGCTGAGAGCAGTGCGGGAACGCCATCGCGAACGCCGCACCCGAATGGCAAGCACGCATGTGGAACAGGTAGACCCTCGTCGCGCAAGCAGCCATCCAGACCTGCGCCTCACCCCAGTCGACCTCGCCCTCCACACCAGCCTCATGCACCTGCGGCACGAACGCCTCCACGCCCTCCCCGCGCTCCCGCCGCCGCCGATGCACGTACTCCCGAACCGTGCGCTCGGCGACATCAGCCGCGTGCTCATCACGCAGCCGTTCCCAGATCCGCTTCGCGGTATGGCGCTGCTTACGCGGCGCGTCCCGGTCGCCCTCAAGCCAGGAGTCGATCAGCTCCTGGTAGCCCCCCAGCTTCGGCGCAGGCCGGCTGACAGGCCGGCTCTTGACAGGCGGCAACGGCGAGGCCAACGCCTGGCGCACCGCCCGGCGATGAACACCGTAGCGCTCCGCCAGCGCCCTGATCGACAAGCCATCCCGATCCCGGTCCCTCCTGATCTGCTCGAACGTCTCCACTCGTGATCCCATCCCTTTCGCCGCCTCCCGCTCGAGCTCCAAGAGCACCGAACAGTCGGCTGCCAGTCAGACGGAGGTGGGGCCAGTTGAGACCGCCGCAGTGGGGATGCTTCTATGAAGTCAAGGGCACCTCTACGAGGCGGTGAAAAAGGCGCCGGGAGAGGTGGCGCTTGAGTGAGCGCATCGCCTCGCGCTTGGTCTTTCCCTCGCTGATGCGACGGTCGAGATAGGCACGCGTCTCGGGGTGATGCATGGAGCGGCTGAGCGCGATCGTGTGGATCGCGTTGTTGACTTGGCGGTCACCGCCGCGGCTGAGCCGGTGACGGACTGTCTTGCCCGATGAGGCCGGTAGCGGCGCGGTCCCGTTGCAGCGCGCAAACGCTGCCTCGGAGGTGAAACGAGCCGGGTCGCACACCAGGAGCTTCGCGGCTGAGATCGGCCCGACGCCGACCTCGCCGAGCAGCGTCTCATCGAGCGAGCTGACGAGCTCGGTGAGTTCGCGCTCGTAGCGGCGCGCGTCGACGGCGAGCGCCCGTGAGCGTGCCGCCAAGTCGCGCATCACCGCGAAGATCACGTGCTCGTCCGCTGGTGCGTTGCGGCGATCACGCATCACGCCCAGTCGCCGCTCGAGCTGCTTGCCCTCCCCCTCACCGATGCGCTCACGCAACGCGAGGGGGGCGGTCACGTGCAGCGACTGGAGCTGGTTGAGCAGCCTCGTGCGCTCGCAAGTAGCTGAGCGCTGGGCGATCAGGAGCGCCGCCAGCGCACGGCGAGGGCCTTGCTGGCGCGGGGTCGAAGTGCCTTCGTCGTTGAGCACGTGCTTGGCGGCCGAGACCGCATCGATGCGGTCGGTCTTGCCAGTGCGCCGCTCGCGCCGACGTGGACGCTCGACCTCCAGCACCGAGCAGCCCGCGAGCTGCAGGTACTCGCACAGGCCAGCGCCCCAGCTACCTGCGCCCTCGATCCCGAACACGAGCTGCTGACTGTCTTTGGCGAGAGCACGAGCCCATACCTCCAGTTCAAGGTAGCCGGCCGCGCACGCCTCGATCGAGAGTTCTCCGAGCAGCTGCCCGAGCCGGTCGAGCGCCACCACGATGTGGCGACTCTTGTGGGTGTCTACTCCAACTGCGATCATCGCTTCCTCCGCATTCCTCGTTGACAGGGTGAATGTGGAGGCCGCCGGACAGAGCTGTGTCGAGTGATGTCCAGGCTTCTATGAAGTCACGGCGGCATCCGTGGACGGCGACGGGAGACAGATCCCCACGAGGGCACAGACTGGCCAGCCAGATCACGAGTCATCCCGTCGCCGGCCACACCCTCACGACGGCCCCGGACGCCACCCTACGGCCGCCGCTACGCTCCGCTTTGATGGGCTGCACTCCGCGGCGGCCTACCAGACGCCCGTAGCCAGCTCAGACGTTACACAGCCAGATCAAACCGCCGTTCCCACCGGCCCGCCTACTTGCCGGCACCGCCCTGGCGCGCGGGAAAGGGGGCAGAGGATCAGCGTGGGTGTCCGCTGAGGGGGCGGCGATGCACCCACGCTGATCCACCCCACCCACGGTATTGCAGCCAAGCATAAGAACGAGAGAGCCGAGACGATGAGCGATACCCTGACCGTGCCGGCCGGCTTCGTTCCCAGCCTGCGCAGTGGCCTCATCGATGAGTTGGGCACGGCCGCGCAAGAAGTCGCTGATCTCGCAGATAGCTTCGGCAGCAGCGCGTCCGAGGGCGCCTATGGGGAACCGATGCAGAAGCTCCTCACGATCTGGCTGTTGTTCGCCGAAATTGGGCTGAAGGACACCGATGCGCAGAGCGATATCGCCCTCAATCTCCATGTCGGCGGTCCACAGATCATCAAAATACTCAAGCAACAGCACCGCGCATTGGTAGAGCAGTTCAACCAAATGCCGAAGAAGACTCGTAAGGCGATGCGTGATATCGCCTCCGCCAAGGTCGCGGCGTTCGGAGCGTTTGTCGAGGCGGCCGAAGTGCAGGCCGACCTCCTGCGCCGCCGCCAGCGCAGATCATCGCCCCCACTTCCGACCAGGCACGAACGTCCGGCGCTCCATGCGAAGCCATCACGATCCCGCCAGCCACGGCACAAATCGAGTCCGCGTTGACGACCTACACCGACGGCATCAACCCGTACACGCAGTGGCACATGCAGCGGGCCTTCCGCTTGGGATGGGAAGCTGCCGCGGAGGGTCTCGATGACGGCCAAGTGGAGGAGCGCATCGAGCGGTCACTGCTTAACAAAGTGACGACCCGCGCCTGGTGGCGAGGCTTCCGTACGCAGCGGGGCGAGTATTACTGAGGACGCATGGAGCGGTTGGAAGCGACAACGATCAGCAATCCTGGCGAGCCGACGATGGCTTCGTCTCCCAAGCGGATAGTCCTGAGTGAGCCTGATGTGGCCGGAGCGTACGAGCTGGTTGAGCGCCGTGTCGATGGCTCGCTCCTGTTGCGTCCGGAGCGGGAACGCTTGTCGGACGTGCAGCGCGAAACGGCCGGGCGAGTCTTCCGCGACGAGGAGTTCATCGCGCATCTGGAGCGGGTGGCCGCGAGCGAAGACGATCTGCCGTCTAACCAGCCGGCGTAGGCGTGCCGACGTTCGAGCGCGGAGAAGCCGTTATTGTTTCCAGACCGACAATCGGTCGGTACGCCGGCTCACGTTGCGGCCAGCGCCTTGTTGGACGCCATCGCGGCGTAGGCTGACGGCGCTAGTGCCCTTCATGCCGGCGGCGCGAAGTCGGAATTGACGGCTGCTACGCGCGACCCGGGCTTGTTTAGAGTGTTTCAAGGCTTCCTTTTGTTGTGCCGATGCTGTAGACTGGATAGCGATCCCAGAGCCATGAGCATCCTGTCGCCCACCGATCGCGCCGTCCTGTGGCGCATGGCTGTCACGAGCGGCCCTGCCGAGCGCCCATCGCTGCTCAAGGTCCTCGCAGCGGAGATCCTCGCGAGCGCCGGACGGCGCTTGGATCTCTATGGCGGCTACGAAGAGCAGGTGGTCGATACTGTCGAGGTCCTCGACCGGTCGGGTCTGCTCGGGCGCGACGATCTCCGTGAGGCATTCGAGGAGGCAGACGAGGACGACGAACGCGCGCAGGCATTCGCCGCCCTGCTGATCAGCCATCTCGACGCGGCGGCCGACATGGAGAGGATCGGGATCGACGCTCGCTTGAAGGCGCTGCGTCTCGCCGGCGCATGGCAGCGGCACATCGACGACCGGGCGCAGGCCGAGCCCGAGTGGTTGACGGCCGCGCAGGTCGCGGCGCGATACGGCGTGACGCCGCAGGCCGTCTACAAATGGATCGCCGCTGGACGTGTGAGCGCTGAGCAGACCCCCGGCGGCTCCTGGCGGCTGCCCGTCGCACAGTTCGCGCATCGCGAGCGACGGCCGCACGACGGTGCCCGACTGAAGGCGGAGATCCTTGAGCGTGCCGGAGGGGCGCCCAGCCCCTCCGATGAGGAGCTGGCGGACGAGGTCGTCAAGCGACGCCGCTCCTGAGTGCTCGTCTGCTTCGACGCGACGGTCCTCTGCGCGGCGATCCGCAAGCCGACGGGCTGCAACTTCAAGTTGCTCGAGTTCGCCGCTGACGGCGCTGTCCTGCGCGGCTTCACGACCGACGTCGCGGGCATGGAGTTCGTTCGGAACGCGCTGGAAGGGCTCGGCGGCGTGACCTACGAGATGCCGCAGATCGAGCGGTTCCTCGATCGCTTCGCGCCCCTATTCAACCCGGACAACGTTCAGCCCTCGCCGATTGGCCGGGCTCTGCCAGCGCAGACGGCGCTGCACAACCGCCCGATAGGAGAGGTCGTCTACGAGCTCACCGGGCGCAGTCGCGAGCAGCTGCTTGCGGACCTGCCAGCGCAGCTGCGGCTCATCGCCTCGGAGTTCGACGCCTTCGACATCCACCTGCTCGCCGCGACGGTGCAGCGGGAGGCGAGTGCGATCTGCAGCGCGAACCGCTCGCACCTCCCGGAAGGCCCTCTCGCGGGCGGCATCGAGGTTATCGGTCCCGGACGTCTGGCCGCACAGCTCGGCATTGCCTAGGCACCCACGCCATCCGGATCGACAGGGTGAAAGACTGGGACGGCGGGCCAGCGATTGCCTCGGTGGGCTCGTCCAGCAGAAGCACCTCTGCGCCTCGGAGCAGCCCCTGCGCGACGCTCAGGTGGTGACGCCAGCCGCCCGAAGGGGCATGTTGTGGTCAACCCTGGGCGGGCACCGGCCGCGTCTCGTTCTGAAGCGCGAGACGTACGAGCGATTCGATCGCGATCGGGCCAGCGGCTGGTGTGCTCCTCACCGTGCCATCCGACGCGACGAGGACAGCGGAGGGAGTTCCCCAGACTCCGTATGCGTGCATGACGGTAGATTTCTCATCGATGAGCACGTCGGTCAGCGCGTGCTCACGAGCGAGCTTCTCGGCTTCCGTGGCCTGCACCGGGGCTACCAAGGTCAGGGCCAGGCGTCCGGTTATCGTGTCGTGCCAACGTGCGAGTTCGGGCAGGAGCGCCGCGCAGGGCCCGCACCCGGGGCTCACGAAGGTGAGTACACAGGCCCGGTCATCGGCCAAGAGATCCTGAAGACTCACGACATGTCCCGCTGCGGAGGGCAATGAGAACTGCGGCGCCAGCGCTCCGATCTGCCGGGGCGCAGCGGCGGCCGCTCGACCATCGGTCGAGCGTAGCCGGCGGTTCTCGCGCCACAGAAGCACGGACGTCGTTGCTGTGAGAGTTGCCAGTGCGCCGGTCGCGATCAGCCCGAGTTCACGCGCGTCGGTGCCCGCGACCCATGAGGCCAGAGAAGGGCCGGGACCCGCGAGCGCCACGTACGCGGCCGGCAGCGCCAGCACGAGATTGCGGGCTACCGTCACCCAGCTTGCCGGCTTGGAGTGCAGCTGGCCGAAGCAATGGCAATCCGGGGCCTCGCCGCGCCGCAGCACTCGTGTGAGCCCCACCACGAACAACGCGAGGAGCACAAGGCTGCCTGCAGCCCCCCAGCGCGCCGTTGTCGGAAACACCAGCGCCGTCGCCGCCGCGAGCTCGGCGACGGGCAGGAGGGGCAGTAGCGGCTCGGCAAGGCGGCGCGGCACGTCGAAATCAGCCAGTGCCTGCCGCGTGCCCGGCCGATCGGCGAGCTTCGCGACCCCCGCGACGATAAATACCGCGGCGAGAAAGAGCCGAGCGATCACCAGCGCGTCGTTCATCATCCAAATGTACAGCGGCTACTTTCCCTGTGTGGCTGGTGAAAGCACAGAGACCGTGGCAGTCGAGGCGTTCGGTGTGACTGTTGCGGTCACTGCCGATTCTCAGTACTTCGCGGCTGTTTCCGACTTTCTGCCTCCGTTCGCCCGTCCGGCGAGGCACCCGCCCGAGCGTGGCCACTTCGCGCTCGTCAAGGACGCAGATGACGCGCTTCTGAGCGTCATCTGCGACGAAAACTCAATCGCAGGCGGTGTTGACTTGCGGCTTGCGCTCGGCATCCTCGACGCCCAGTTGCGCATGCACATCGCGCTGCACGCCCCCGACTATGTTTTCGTCCATGCTGGGGTTGTGGGGATGGAGGAGCGCGCGATCGTCCTTCCGGGGAGGAGCTTCGCGGGGAAGACCACGCTCGTGGCCGCGCTCGTGCAGGCGGGCGCGGAATACTGGTCCGACGAGTACGCCGTGCTCGATGCCGACGGCCTCGTTCATCCCTATCCCAAGCCTTTGTCGGTGCGTATCGACGACACTCGTGTGACGGAGGAGCGGCCGATCGAGAGCCTCGGCGGCCGCGCTGGCGATCGACCTCTCCCCGTCGCCATGATCGCGTTCACGAGCTACCGCCCCGGAGTCACGTGGTCGTTGCACTCCCGCACCGCGGGGGAGGGCGCCGTCAAACTGCTGGGGCACTCCGTCGCCGCACGCTCACGCCCGGAGCAGGTGCTCGCGGCCGTGCGGCGCGCCGCGACCGACGCCGTGGTTCTCGAGGGAGATCGGGGAGACGCCGATGAAGCCGCCGGCGCGCTACTGTCGCGGCAGGCAGCAAGCCCACCGCCGTAGCTCTACATCCCGCCCTGCGCTCGCCGGATACGCCAGAGTGTGTGGATCGCGCGGGGTGCTTGGGCTATCACCCAGATCATGCGCCATAGGTAGGCGCCAGCCAGCCCGAGCTTGCCACACCGCGCCAGCGGTGACCACCACCGCATGTAGTCGGGTCGTGGAAAGATATCGCTTGCAGCGATCGCCAGCTTGCGCCTGATCCCCACACTAGCCGAGAGCAGCGCGTAGAGCTCCTCGGCGATCACGTTGTCCTCGCGTCGGATCTCATGCTGGAGCGACCACACCTCACCGAGACCGAGCCTGAGGGCCAGATCCCCGCCCTCGGGCAGGAGCCGCAGGCCGGCCGCGAACGCCGGGACGCCCTGATACACGCGCGCGAGCTCCAGCGCGCTCGACCACGCTGCCTCCTCGACAAGGGCGAGCGCTCGCCGCAGATCCTCCAGCGGCTTGCCGTCCACCATGTTCGCGTGATGCGCGGCGTGCAGGACTACGTGCAACAGCACGGTGTCGCGATCGGGCACTCGCAACTCGACCCCAGCGATGACCTGCCGGACGGCGCTCGCAGCGAGGCGACCCCAGATCGCATCCGGGTCGCCGTCGAGCCCTGGCAGCTGACAGTGAAGGTCCACCATCCCGCCGCCGCGGCGGTTGAACGCCGTGCCCCCTGGATCCAGCGACAGCGGCGTTGGCATCCACGGGCAGTGCTCCGCGAAGCCCAGCCGTTCGAGCACGCTCACCGCGCGTGCCCGATTCTCGGGCGCCACCATCAGATCAGAGTCAACGTAGGGACGCACCTCGTCCGGATAGAGCCACCTCGCGAGCACCGGGCCCTTGAGCACGACCGTGCCAATACCCTCACCGGTGAACGCGATCACGACCTCCGTGGTAAGCGCGTCGATGGCAAAATTGCGCGCCCGCTGCCGGTAACCCTCGTAACACTCCGTGCTCATCGGAAAGCCATAACGACCACCGGCACGATCACATGGTGCCGCGCGGGCGCTCGCGCCATCTGCGTCTGATGCTCGCGCGGCCCGACGGCGCTGTTCATCGCCGGGGCCGCGCTGGCTTTGGTCAGTGCTGTAGCAATTGGGATGGTCGTGCTCGATGTGCCAGCGTTTGGCCGCCCGCTAGTTCATGCAATTGTTCCCCGTTCCGCAGGTTGTGTTCTTCAAGAAACCATTCGAGCACCCGATTGGGTTTTCAGGGCCGGTGCCGGTGCACCAAATGTTACACATGGTGTCATTGGCAAATCCGTTCCGACACGCACAGGGTTCGTTTACGTTCTGGTTCTTGACACACTGGCAACACATGAGGGTTTCTCCTGATGAGGCCATCGCTGGCGTCGCGGCGGTCGCGGAGACGATCAGCGACCCGGCCGCGGCGGCGGCACCGACGCGCGCGACCCGGCCGATTGCTTCCCGGCGAGAGATACCGGGGACGGTGCTCTGCATGAGTGCGGGCTCGGCAGCGAGCAGATCCTTCTCGCGCAGCTCGTGGAGCGCGTCGGCAACCAGGCTCTCGCTGGCCCCGGCGAGCTCGGCAAGCTCAGTCGCGTCGTGCTCGCCGTCGCAATGCCGCCAGACGCAGGCTGCGATCGGGCGCAGGCAATGAGCGGTGTGGGTGTCTCGATCGTAGAGGAGGAGCTCCTCGCCGACCGTCTCTTCAAGGAGACCGTCTTTACGTGCTCGTGGTGGCGATCCGTGTTCGCGCATTCGATCCAACCTCCGTTCCAACTCGCTTGTATGTGTACGGCTATATGGGTCCTTCGCTCATCCAGTCTTCGACGGCCAGCGCGCTGCGTCCAGTCGTCCCTGTACCGCTTCCTTAGACACGAAGGAAAGATGGCGTCCTCAAGCGAGATCGCCGGCTCGCGGTTGTTGCTGAGTTGGTGCCTTTTGTTTCTTGGAGCGGGGGCCGCCGAGTGCAGCGGTCTCAGGTCGTAGCGCGGCGCTGACGCGGCGTGTAGCCGCTGCGCCTCCTGCCGCTGTGCTCTCTGTTGGCGCGCGCGATTGCTTCCTCGGTTGCCTTCGCGCCCTCGGCCAGCACGTTCCGCTCGAGGTGGCCGTAGTATCTCCACAAGGCCCTCGACTTCGTAGCCGCGCGCCATATACGTCCGCCAGCGACCAGATCGTCCATTTTGTACGGTTTTCGGGACACATCGGGCGCATCGGACGGAATGACTTGTGCCAGAGATGTGCCACGGCGTGCCGGTCGGTCAGGCCGGCTTTCTGGTCTGACTGCGTGGGCGCGGGGGGCGGTAGGTGAGCTGGCGTCTGAGGTACTTATCGAAGCGGGGGACGGTGAAGTCGATGTGCCCGTAGTCCTCAGTGGCATAGATCAGGCCCTTCTCGAGCAGGCTCTGGCGGACGGGGGAGAGGGCGTCAGACGCTCGCCTACAGCAGGCGGCGCGCGAGTCGTTCGTCCTCGTGTGCGTGGTCGATCAGCAACTCCGCGAGCGATCGCGCCGGCAGGCCTCCAAATAGGTTCGCGCGTCGTCGAGCGTGGGCCCTGGCTGGCCGTGGTTCCCGAGCCAGGCCAGGGCGACCGCGACGCAGTGCTTGCAGAACTCTCCCTCTGCGCCGACCGGGCAGGAGCAGACGGATCGCAGCAGCCCCTTCTGCGCTCGCAGCTCGACTGTGTAGCTCTCGCTGCCTTGAACCGTCGCGCTAACCCGGTCAGCTCCCGCTCGCAACAGGCCGACCCGGCCTTCGTCAAGGTAGGCCTCGCCCCGTGCATACGAGCGGGGCGAGGCCAGTCGCTTCACAGCCGCCTCACCGAGGACACTGGATAGCTGCTCCGGCATCGAGCGCCAAGCCTACGCACCGCGCCGGAGTGACCTACCGGGTGCCAGAGATGTGCCACGGCACCGAGGGCGAGGTACGCCCCCGGGCTCCTCAGAACCTTTTCTGTCGTCATCGGGCAGTCGATGTCTGCGTGGGTGGGGCCAGGGCGCATCCGTTGCGCGCAGCGGCGCGTCTGAGATCCTCGTCCCAGCTGACGAGCGTGATCGCCTTACCAGCCGACAGCGCGCTGGCGAGATGAACTGCGTCATAGCCGCGCAGAGCGAACTTCTCGGCGAGCTCGCCGGCCTCGCGCGCCAGCTGTACGTCGATGCCGATGAGCGATAGTTCGCCGTGCAGAGACTCGAAGTCTTCAAGCGCCCGCCCGTAGGCGGCGGCGGTGAGCCGGGCGCCGCGCCGTGCGGCCGCGAGCGCCGCACGACCCTCCGGGTAGGCGAGGATGCTCGAGATCCCAGGATGTGGGGTCGCCCACAGTTCGCTCGCCAGCTCGGACCCTTCCTCGGCGATCACGAGCTTGACGAGCGCCGAGGTGTCGAAGTAGAGGATCAGCGGCGTTGCTCGGCAACTAGCTCGGAAACCGGGCCGCGTGCCTTCACCTGCGCTCGCCGCGCGGTCCGCTGGCGGCGCGGCGGTGTAACGAGCCCGCGGCGCACGAGATCCTGCAGAGGATCGTTCTCCTTGACCGCGGACAGGCGGGCGATCGGTTGCCCGCGGCGCGTGACAAGCACCTCCGCGCCACCCTGAACGTGCTCCAAGTGCTCGCTCAGGCGATCGTGCAGCGCACGCACACCGACCTCGTACGTCCGCACTGGTAGCGTCATGAAGTGATCCTAGCAGCTACATAGGCGGGGACCGCGACGGAAGCGACGGCAACATTCGGGGTTGGCCGCCTGGCCAAGAAGCTGGCTGCTCTCAGGGCCAGCGATGCCCAGCCACGGGCCCCACATCGACACGCTGCTTATGGACGAGGATCTGGGCATCTTTGTGGGCACGCGGCAACTCGCGCTCGTCGTTAATGGCAATGAACTGCCGTGGCGCGAGACCGCGATAAAGATCGTAGATGTTCGGGGGCGGGTATTAAAGACCTCGCTGCAAACTCTGCCGCGGGTTAGGCGTCGACTGAGCCACTGGGTTGTTGCCACTGGGCTCCTCTGACCGTCGGGTGGCCAAGCGAGAGTTCTTCGTATGATTATGCTGGCCGACATTCTCGGCGCGAGCCCGACGAGTCTAGGCGCCCTGCTCATGGGGCCAAGAGGCGCATGGCCGATTTTCGAGCGAGGATGGACGCGGAGCGTCGTCATCCTCCGCGGGCGGCTGGCCGGGATGCTCCGCCGAAGTCGCGGCGAGGCTGATCGACTTATCATTCGTGATAAGGTATGGCTCGTGAGCAACGCCGTCCAAAGCCCTGTCGGCCGTTCCGCTGTCGAGGCAGCGGGTAGCCGCGCCGATCGCAGCGAGGCGTACCGTGACGCCCGTGCTGAGTACGCGCGCATTCGTGCTTTGCGCGAGGTCAGCCCGATCGCTGCGCATCTGCGTGAACGGCGGTTCGAGCTGGGGCTGACTCAGGAGGAGGTCGCCAAGGCTGCGGGGACCTCGCACAGCGCGGTGTCGCGGCTCGAGAAGGGCACACATATCCCGCAGCTGCCCACCTTGCAGCGAATCGCCGCCGTGCTGGATGAGGAGCTGCTCGTCTGCTTCCAGCGCACGGTGGATGGGGAGATAGAGCGCGAATTCGCCGCCGTGGCGTGAACCTCGGACGGGACAGGGCGGTGCCAATGCAGAGGAGCGGAGGGTATTGGAACCAAGATTCTGGCGCGATCGACAAGGTTGTGTCGGAGCTTCTGGCGATACTGGCGGCACATGAGGCCCGATCAGGGTTGAGCCGCCTGGCCGAAAAGCTGGCGGGTCTCAGGGCCAGCGATACGCGGCCACGTACCGTCACGAGTCGAAGGCTGCGGCCTCGTCGTCCGGGCTGGGTGCTGGATGCCGTTCGTGCAGTGATGGCCGACCAGGCCGGGCCGATGCGGGTCGCGCAGGTTCACGCGGCGGTCGAGGCGTTGCTCGGTGAGGCCGTCTCCAAGGACTCGGTGAGTTGGTGTCTGTCCGTCGGTGCCCGCAGGAAGGAGCGGCTGTTCGTGTGAATCGCGCGAGGCCGGTACGTGCTGGCGCGTGATGCGCGGCACGCGGAAGGCACAGGCGCAAAGGACACAGTCGTCCGCGGTTCGCCGTACGGTGCTCGGTTGTGTCCTTCGAGCATCCCCGGACAAGCGACCCCGACGGACGGGAGGTGGTGTTCGACGTAGGCTCCAGGCTGCACCTGGGAGAGCGGCGTCCCTGGCTACTCGACCCACATCGACGTCATCCTGGACACGGTCGCTCGCCTCGACCACCGGGTCTTGGACCCCATCCCAAACCGCGAGTGGTTCTATCGCCAGCACATCGAGCCCGGTCGTTGGTTGCGGGTCGTCGTAGACTACGGTCAAGATCCCGCTTGGGTCGTGACCGCGGTTGAGCAGGTCAACGATCCACGGACAACTTCATGATGATCACGATCGCCGGCATCGACTTCGACTACCAGGACTACGACGAGCGGGGCGATGTGCTGTTCCTGCATGTCGGGAAGCCCACGGAGCCGCCTGCCAAGGCGTTCGAGACGTCCGAGGGGCATACCGTCGAATACGACGAGCATGGCGCCGTGGTGGGCTTGGAGCTGATGGGTGTTCGGCGAGCCGTCGAGAGCGGCGGTGAGCTACAGCTCACCTGGCCGCCGGCTCACGTTGCGGCCAGCGCACTGTTGGACGCCATCGCGGCGTAGCCTGACGACGCTGGTGCCCTTCGTGCCGGCGATGCGAAGTCGGTCGACGGCTGCTCTGAATGGATGGACGGGCGCGAGCATAGGTTCCATTAGCGACGGTCAACCCTCCGAAAATGCAGGCGACGACAGTACTATCGAACCAAGAGGTCCGGTCGTCGCTGGCCTATCTGGCTGAGAAGCTGGCTCGCCTCCGTACCAGCGATGCTCCGCCCCGTTCGATCGTAAGCCGGCGGCGTCGGTCTCGGCGGCCGGGCTGGGTCCGTGAGGCGGTCGTTCGTGTGCTTGCCGATCAGACAGGACCGACGCGGGTCGCGCATGTTCATGCGGCGGTCGAGACGTTGCTGGGCGAGAAGGTTTCGCCGCACTCGGTCAGTTGGGTCCTCTCATCTCACTCCGCAGGTCTGTCGCCGCTGTTCGTGCGGATAGCGCGAGGCCGCTACGCCTTGGCAAGCCGCTGATTGTCTCGCGGCTATTCGGCGGCCTGGTCGTCACCAGCGGCCGATGATGCATCGACTGCTGGAGCATCCTGGGTGGCCTCCTCGGGTGCGATTACGCTGACGCTGAGAGGCTTGAGGGCGTCCTGCATGCGCTTGTCGTAGGTGGCGACACCTGCAAGCTGCTCGCCGAGGCTGAGCGCGCTGGCGACGTGGATGGCGTCAAGCGCGCCGACGTGTATCGGTGTGACCTTGCGCGCGGCGGTGACGACGTCCTGGCTGAGCGGAACGATCGCGGCTGAGGCGAGCACGCCCTGCAGCACGACGCTGCCATCGATCACCGCCTCAGGCCGCTCCTCGCGGGCGCGTGCCACAGCGCGCGGCAACTCGACCTCCGTGATCACGCTGGTAGCGAGTTCATTCCACGTCAAAAGCTCACGCTCGATAGCTGTGGACTCTGCCTCGCGCACGAGTAGCTTGAGCAGCGCGGAGGTGTCGACGTAAAGGATGGCCGGGGGCGGCGCTGGTGGTTCAGCGGTTGCCATGCCCGCCGTCGGGCCGCTCGCCGCGTACTGCTAGAAGCGCCTGTGTGCCGGCGTTGGTGATGGGTCCGGTCAGCGGCCCCCGTTCGGCGAGCACGTCACGTAGGCTCCGCGTAGCAGGCCGAAGCGTCCCCAAGCGGCTGGTGGCATCTTGCGTTCGCTCGTCCCTCTGGAGCGAGGTGTCGGAGCCGATCTGTGTATGCCGTGGCTTGGCCATGCTCAACAGGCTAGCGCTTGCCCGAGACGCTCCGTCCCGCTACCGAGCCGGCTCCTGCGTGGCGCGAAGCTCGCGAAGAAACGCGTCGCGACGATCGCGCATACGCTCCGACGTCTTCAGCGACGGCAACTTCTGTGGCTTACACAGCAGACAGCCGGCGCGGCGCTGCTTGGGGCGCCTTCGCTTGTGATGGGTCATGGCCCCGAGGCTATCAGCAGACGTTGGTCTGAGAGCTCGGCGAGGCTGGACAGCACCAGCAGAACCGGAACCATCGGGGACATCCTCTGAGGGATCTTGGTTCGAACAACGAACATCGCCCCTCCAAAAATGCACTTGGTAGGACAGCTCTCAAACCCCTCGGCGATCCTGGTGGCGGTGTTCGAGGCGGCCGCCGTCGTCCGACCGGGACCGAGGGAGCTGCGGGGGTCGGTCGTGGTGGAGCCGCCGTTGCGGCGGCTGGGCAACGGCGTGGTGCAGCGAGCGATCGTCCAGGTCTTGACGGCGGCTGGTAGGCCGATGCGCGGTACAGACATCCATCTGGCGGTTGAGCGTCTGCTCGGGCATCCTGTCTCCAAGCACTCGGTGAGCTGGTGTCTGGGGGCCGGGGCGCGTGCGACGGTACCGCGATTCGAGCGGGTCGCCTATGGCTCCTACCGACTGGTGTCGCAGACATAAGTCTACGTCAGATGTGGCCTGCTGGTCAGCGGCCTCGTAGCGTTCTCCTGTGGGTGCTGGCTCAGGAGTCGCTGGAGACAACTGCGAAAAGTCGTCCGGCGACCATGCCAGGCTCAGTTCCTATGGCCTCATCGCCACAACAAGAGGTGGGCACTCCTCGAACCACGATTGCCCTTGGTGTCGTCGGCTTCGTCATCATGCTCGTCGCTGGAGCGGCGCTCGTGTATGGGGTGGTCGAGGACCCTGCTGTGAGCGGACCTATAGCAGGTGCAATCGGCGTGCTTGTCGCAGCTATCCTCCAGCGTCGATGGGAAAAGAAGCAAGAATTGGAGCGATTGCGCCGAGAGCAGATGTCGCCCATCTATGAGCAGTTGGTTAGTATCTTGAAGGACAATCCAGAGGAAGCCGAGACGGCGGAGTTTTTCAAGGACCTCACAACGAAGCTACTGCTGTATGGGCCAGCACCAATCATCAAGGAATGGATTGAGTTCCGCCTTCGTGGCGTGTCTGCTGATGACCCAACCAACCCAACAAGCCTCCTGAACTATGAAAAGCTGCTGCTGCTTGTACGCAAGGATCTTGGGCACGATGATTCAGAGCTAAGGCTGGGTGATTTGCTGCGTGTCTACGTCAATGACTTTGACGAGATGTATCTGCGCTGGGCTGCTAAGCAGGCACTCCAAGCCGAGGGTCAATCGTCCGAATAAGCGGTTAAGCATCAGTAGTGTGTCCGGCAAGATCAGGATGGATGAGCAAATCAAACCTCGACCCTCGCCCCAGCTCCAGCGTCTTTTGGAGGCCATTCGCCAACTAGCCTTGATTTGGGCTTCGCTCCTCTATGCGTCTGCGCCTTTTGCGCTCGCTTGGCTTGTAAGCCTCGCTACTACCTTTGGACGGCATATACACCCTGAACTATACACCGTAATCGCTGGGATCCTGCCGATCGTCCTAATAGCTTGCCTAGTTGAGAACAGGCTCGCATTCGATCGTATGCCGTCAGACAAGATACGGTCGAATCGAGTCATCAGTGCGTATCTGGCTCAACTCCTTATATTCATCGGTGGCGAGACCTGTGCGCTTTACGCCATCGCAACACAGGCAGCAACGACATTTCTGACGGTGGCTGCGTGTGGTGCTGCTCTTTTCTTGACCATTGGCATCGTGGAAAGCGCTCTTACGTACTTCGCCATAGTGCGTCTTCCAGACCCCGATGCCGCTACTCAAAAGTTGTTCGAGAGGGCCGTTGAACGCACCTTGGCCAAGCAGGGGGCTAAGGCAATAAAGCCTGGCAGTGCCGAACCGCCGCCGACGGAGAAGCATCGTTCGCAGTGAAATGCGGATTAATGTCTTGTTGAAGCGGTCGATCGGCTCGGAGCATCGTCGGGCAGGCTGGGTCGTTGAGGCGATCGTGCGCGTGTTGGCTGAGGCGAGCCGATGCAGGCCAAGGAGGTCTATGCGGCTGTCGAGGCGTTGCTCGGGGAGCGGGTGCGTTGGTCATCGGTCAAGGCCGCTCTGGCCGCCAACATCGCGGGTCCGTCGTCTCGGTTTGTGCGGGTGGCGAGGGGTCGCTACAGGTTGCGTTGAGCCCTGATGTAGCTGTTCCCATGCACGGCACATATCGCGGCGGATCAGTTCGGGGTTAGACTCGGCTTCGACCGTAACGGGCACATCGCTGAAGTTGAACGTGATCGGACGGCCTTCGTGCTTGGATCGCTCGATGGCTTCGGCAATGGTAGGCATTATCCCCGCACCTGGCACTATGTCGAAGACACCCTTGCGTTCTTGGGTGAGGTTGTTGGGCTTGTCGGCCATGCATCTACCATACGATGAAACGGTGTAGTGAATCAAGGGTGAGACCACGTCGCACAAGCGGCATTGTCTGTATCACCATCACTTGAGGTAAGGCGCAATCGACGACTACGTCCAGAAGCTCTTGCCGAATGGGACGGATGGCTTGTTGTACCGATGGTCTTACAGGTCGTCGTTCGTGGCCTCTCCAGGCACGGTTCCAATTATCTCCCGTACCGGATCACCTGTCTTCACAAAGCTCTCAGACTCATCAAGGCTTTCCCAGGTACTCTCCGCCGTCTTCAACGTGTCATATTGCGTGATGGTTCGCTGTGGCTCAAACTGTTTTGCAAGAGCGCTCAGTCCCCCGTAGGCACCACCAACGGTGACGGTCCGTGAATGAAACGTCTTTGCGACCGCTAGCCTCTCCTCCACTGTTGTGACTTCGACTGATACCTTTGGGCGATCAATCGAGCCCAGTATCTCGCCAGTTTCAGGATCGCGGATATCTTCCCCCTTGGGGTCGAGCACTTGAAACTTCATGCCTGGCCGAACGCCATGCTGGCGCCCCCGGTTGATAACCAACTCGCGGGCAGTGAGAATCTTTGCGACGGCGCCCGTAATCGGCTCGCGGGGCGGTTTACGTCCGGTCTGTTGCTCGGTATGCTCGTCAGGTTCATCAGACATTGATCACTCCGCCTTCCCGCGTTCAACGGCTTCCACAGACTCTGGGACCAACTCTCGCCAATCCTCCATCGCATCTGTTGTTGTGAGAATCTGCCCCTCAATCTGAGCGTAAAGCCGTTCATACGAGTGTGTAAGGTGTTCAATAGCCACCTGTCCGCCATTCTTATCAGCCAGCGTTTGGACGTAATCGTTCTCCGCGTTGACCGCTGCTGCAAGCGCGCCTATTCCCTTTGCGAGGTTGGTAAGACGTCTCACAGCCCCCTTGGCGTAGGGGCGGAGTACGTCAGAAACCCCAGCTTTAGCTGACTTGCGGCCGATCAGGAAGGAGAAACCTACGCCGGCCGCGAGGAAAATAAATTGGTATAGGCCATTTTCACGGCTCGTATTCTCTTTGGACGATGTAAGCCACAGCATGAGGACAAAAAGTGCTGCGAATACCAGGACAACCAATATGCCTGCGCTCACCGCGTCCCCACCGGTTCTGGCCCGTATGCGTTTCATCTCTCGAAGTCTACCGGAAAGGCACACGACTGTATCACGACTCCGCGGCCCCTATGCCACTCCACCTGTCCGCTGGTAGTCGTCAGCGACTATCGGTGCGCCACCATCCGCGTCGTACAATCGGCGGTACGCGACCGAGCGATACAACTGTAGAGTGGGGTTTACTCTACGCTATGACGCTCCGTTCCTGCTGGGCTCGCTTGCCACCGCATGAGCCAACGCAAAAAAACGGTCCCGCTTTTCGATCCTTTCCCGCTCGCGCTGCAACTCTCCAAGTGTAGCGTCGGGCAACTCGCGGTACCACTCGGGCCACTTACTCTCGATCTCTGTCGTCGCGTTCAGCTCCAGCGCCAACCCTAGCGTCTGATCGTAGAGTTCCTCTCGGGACAAGCTCTTACTACTGTTGACTTCCATATCAGTGCTCACATTACCGTTATCGTGTTGTGACTGTACCACGGACGAAACGGCACTGTCAAAATTAGCCATAACCTGCCTCCTTCAAAGTGGACGGATCGCGTATTGATAAACCTACAGCATCGAGGGCTTTGCGCAAGTCATTAATTGCCGCAAACTCCGAGAGTTGGTAGAACGGATGGTGCTCAATTGAGCGTGGACTCGCTCGGTCTGCGCGAAATATCTTTGCTCGCCCAGCGTCGTCCTTTCGTTCGCCAGCATGGCGACCAAAGACATCTGCGAATCGACGGCACGTTACGCCAATGAATTGTCGAAAGACAACATGATGATCGGAGTGGTCGCTTAAATCTCTTACAATCGCGTCCTCGTGCAAATTATGTGTGAGGCTCTTTGCGTATGGTTCTACATACACTACACTGCTGATCCCAGATGCCACAATGTGGCGAGCGCAGCCATGACATGGGTAAGTAGTTGTATATAACGTGCAGCCCTCGATTGAAACCCCGCGTCTAGCGGCGTCTGTGATAGCGAGCATCTCTGCATGGACAGGTCGCCCAAACTCAGTTAACTTCCAGACGCGCGCTGTACGTAATGCGGCTACGATGTCATTTGGGGATACTTTTTTGCGTTGACCAGTGTCTAATAGACCTAACTCGTCAAGTCGATCAAGCGTCTCCCTCAAGATTGAACTACGCATGAGAGCTGTACTGTCATCCCCATCGTGATAGTTAAAATCACGACCGTCCGGGTCATCCCCAGGCCAGTACGCACCTCCATGTGCCTTTGGAACCTCATTGGTACCAACAGCAACAATTGAACCCTTTGAGTCCGTAATAGCTGCCCCAACCTGCCGCGCTAACGCAGAAGACCGTAAGCTTGCAGTGTAGGCATGCTCCATCCCTTGCTCTTCGGGAGTGGGGGTTACGAATGGGTCTCCAAAAATTAAAATGTACAAGGCGCTTGAGCTGAGAGAAGATTTGTTCATTATCCCCTCCTGCGTCAACGAAAAAATCGGCGTGCCTATATGTATCTCTGGCATTTTGGCCAAATGTGTTATAAGGATCATTCTCATTCCTCTGGATCTTTTGCTCGTCTGGCGTCCGAGAGTTATCTGGATCGGCCTCTCGCCCGTATAAGCTTCTTGCACGTGCTCGATGCGACTCGTCATACTCCTCACCTTCCGACGCGGCGATTTGTCTGCCAAGCTCCTCGATCGCAATCTCGTAGGGAAGGTGGGCAGCTATAAGAAAGAAGCGGCGCCCGTAGATTTTTCGGAGCGTTTTGGCCTCGTCCGGGTGCTTAAGTGACTTAAGTAAAAAGGCCGTTCGTGCCATCGGGGTCTCGTTTTGGGCGTGCCATCGCAGGAGCATCTCCTTGGGGTCCAACGTATCATCGAGTTGCATGCTCGTTTGGCCATTGCCAACGGCGGTCGTACCCCCGTGTGGATGTACTGTCTCTTCAGTAACTAACTCGGATCGGTCTTGTTCACGTGCTGCATGAGCTCGAAGTCTTCTGATCTCAGCAATAGCTAGGATCGCAAGCGCATCGCCTCGTTGGGCCAAGCGCCGAAGTCGATCTCCAGCGTCCTGATGTAGTCTGATATCCTCATCACGAGCCACAGAGGCTCGATCTTGCGAGAGGGCAGGAAAACCCGAGGTCTCCCAATCGATTGAATGCAATATATTGCTTAGTCTTATAGTCTTGGTATCATAATTGACCTCCCGCAATGCCACTTCTAACTGTTCACAAATGCGTCCAAGCTTTGTACCTACAGAACCAACTAGTCCAAAAACAAGCTCAGGGGCAAGCTTATATGCCCTCTCTTCCTCCCAGGAGATTTGATCTGTTGTGATTGTGCTCATGATGACTAAACTCTACCAAGGCATTAGTGCATTGGCGCTTGATTTTGGAACAGTCATAGCGGTGATTGGTATCATCATCGGTATCGTGGGACTTTTCTTCGCTCGACGCGCAGATAAGCGACTAGGAAACCTCTGGGCGGCATATGGTGAGTTCGTCAATCTTACGGTGCAGAAGGTGGCGACCACCTCTGTGGTTGAGCCGAGTCGTCTTGACACCTCAGCAGCGACCGTCGGAGTGCCGAGCACTACCAGTTCTAGTCCTCGGGTATCGCGCGATAAAGCTCCGCCCCAAACGCAGTCTGTGGTGGAGAGATCGACGTACGCAGATACATCTAACCGATTTGTCGGTGCGTACGATGTTACAAACGACAGCCAATCTAATTTTCTTGTCCAGACTAGTGACAGTTCTCGACACCAGGCCCGTCTTTCAATCCTGGGTATTCGAGAACATGAGCCGGTGGCTCTATCGGCTGCGCTGTCGAACAACACTGGCCTGAACTTCGTGGTCGAAGACTTTGATAAGGATGGCCGCGTCGAGATCTGTACGGTGGATCGTGTTGACGGAGCGTTCAAGCTCTCGGCGTACCGCTGGAACGGCGATGAGTTTCGAGCAGTCCCGCTCAAGACGACTTCGGCGCTAGGAGACGACGATATCAATCGATTCATGGGGTCGCCTCCGTGGGCCGCATCGTCTTGAGCTCGGGAGCTCGGGTCAGCAAGCGCGGCAGCATACAACATATCCGGATAGAACCGCAAGAGCCAGCATTAGGGATTGCCCAGCTCCCGTAGTCGGCTTTCGCCCTGGAGGGCAGCGAAACCCCTCAAGACGGCGGCAGGTTGCCACTGCTGATGTTGATCCAGCATTTCGACCCCGGTAGAAGTAGATGCTTCGCTCTATGGCCATCGCTCCGCCGTTCGTTGCCTGAACTCGGACACTCTGGCACGGGCGTCGGACGGATCAATAGAGTGGGACGCGCCACGCGGGCTCCGTGCCGCAGCTCCGGGTCGCGGCATGATGTCCGTGCGTCGCACAAGTGCCATTGAGTGCCACCGCACGGGCGACCTGATCGGCTGCTTACGTCTCAAATCAGCCTATACCCCACCCCGCGCACGTTGATGACCCATCGCCCGCCGACGGCGTTGAGCTTGCTGCGTAAGCGGCTGGCATGGCTGTCGAGGGTCCGGGTACGGTTAGGCTCCGGGTAGCCCCAGATGGTTCGCAGGATCTCTGACTTGCGGAAGACGCGAGTGGGCTCGCTGGCGAGGTGGACGAGCAGGTCGTACTCCATCTGAGGCAGAGCGAGGCAGGTGCCGTGGAGGGTGGCGCGGTGGGCGCGAGCGTCGATCGTCAGCGGGCCGACTTGGAGCACTCGGTGGTTGCTGGGGCTCGTGCGGCGAAGCACCGCTCGCAACCGGGCGCGTAGCTCCAGGTAGGTCGGCGGGGACGCCAGAAAGTCATCGGCGCCGGCATCAAAGGCCCGCAGCATGTCGGTCTGTTCGCACTCTTCGCTGACCATGATGATCGGCACGTCAGGATGCCAGGGAGCGTCCGGGCCGCTACTGCGGATCGTGCGCAGCAGCGCGAGGGCGCCGGTGGTCGTGTCGAGTTCGCCGAGTATGACGAGCGCCGGTGGCTCATGGGTGGCCAGGACGGTGGCATGGTTGGCGCTTTTGGCGAGCTTGGTGGGGTACTCATCAGCACGGAGTTGGTCGACGATCGCGGGGCCAAGGCAGTCGCCGGCCTGGATGACGAGGATTGGTTGGCGCCTCATAGCGACGTTGTCCGATCCAGCTTGGCGCGGTAGGTCGAGGGTGAAACCCCGTAGCGGCGCCGGAACGCGCGAGCGAAGTGAGGCGACTGGTGAAAGCCGACTCGTTGTGCCACATCACGCACCGTGATAGAGGGCGTGGCGAGAAGCCGGGCAGCGGCTTCTAGGCGCCTACCAATGAGGTCATGGTGGAAGGTGGTGTCGCCGAACTGTGCGTAGATGCGCTGTAGCTGGCGAGGGGAAATGGCGAGAGTCTTTGCAACGTTCTCCACAGTCAGCCCGCTGCGGTAGTAACGCTTAACTATCGCCCGTGCGAGCCGGTATAGTCGGCGTCGTTCAGCGAAGGTAGACGGCCGCTGAGGCATGTGCGCTACACCCAAATCCGATGGAAGTGGATGGCTGCCCGCGTTGGGAAGATAAAGAAGCCTCTGGCGCAGACCAGCCCGGCACGGCGGAGAGCAGTCAGGGCGTCGGTTGTCATAGTCCAGTCGCCAATATCCTGGATCAGCGCCTCGACTGTCCACGGCCGTATCGTGGGCGTCAGCAGTTTCATGAGTATCTCCTCCTGGATGACGTGTTCTGCCGTCTTGATTGCCTTTTTGATTACGTCGTCGTGCTCGTGGCTCATTTGGTCGCCCTGCTTCGGCGTTGGTGGCGGTGGGCTTTGACGGTGGGTGGTGCGCCTCGGAGGCCGAAGTAGATGGCGAGGATCGGTTGGTGGTTGGTCATGTGTTCTACCTGCGGGGCTCGACTTCGATGGCGTAGGTCAGCAAGGCGGCTGTGGTGTCGAGCGCTAAGGCGAGCCGGTAGAGCGTTGTCCAGGTGGGATCGCGTAGCCCGTCCTCGATCCTTTCCAGTTGCTCGGCGCTCATGTCGGTCTTAGCGGCGACCTGCTCGATCGTCATTTCCTTGGCGTCGCGCAAGCGTTGGATGGCTCTCCCGAGCTGGGAGCAATCGGGCGTCATGCTGCGTGTGCGGTTCCGGCGGGGTTGGACCTTGGCGGCTGGCGGTTCACCGTACAGGCCGAAGTGGGAGGCGAGGATTTGACGGACGCGCTCGATGCCGACGCCAACTTGTTCTCCGACCTCCCGGAGGGTGTGGCCCTCGACCACGCGCAGCCGGAAGATCTCGAGGTTGCGCTCGGTCAGTGGTCGGGCGTTCTTCCGGGTGTTCGGTTTCAGTGTTTTGCCGTGTTGGTGAAGGACGCTGAGGATGTCGTAGACGGCGGTGGCTGGTATCTGTGAGTGCCAGATCAGCTCGCGGCAGGTGTGGTCGTCCAGCTCCCAGGGGGCATCGATGTCGGCGTTGTGCAGGCAGGCGAGGGTGGCGGGCTTGAACCCGTACTCGGAGAGGCGCATTGGCGGCCTCTCAGATGCTGATGAGTTCGAGGGAGTCCAGGTACTGCGCGCAGCGAGAGGCGCCGATGAACTCGTCTAGGCAGCAGATGACGCCGCCCGTCTCTAGGCGGACGATGGCTTTGCGGATGGCTTCGGGCTTGAAGTCTGGGATGGCGCGTTCGATCTGCTTGTCCGACCAGCGCTCGCGGTGGTCAGGACGTAGGACCTGGAGGACGATGGCGCGCTCTACGAGCTTGGTGGCAGCATTGGGCAGTGGACTATGATGAGCCGGCATGGGAGATGTAACCTCCTGTGTAGGGCCCTCGGTCGTCGTAACCGGCCGGGGGCCGCTTTTTTCACATTTTCACCCAAATGGTCTACCAGCCCCCGAGGACGGAACCCGGACGGGTTTCACCGTGCCGGATTGGGCCACGGTTTTATCGGATTTTGCGGGTGTTGCCGATGGTGGTTTTTATCTCGCCGATGTCGCCTGTGAGCTTGCGCAGGTCGCGCCCGAGTGAGTCGAGGCGAGAGAGGACGGTCTCCTCGAAGGTCTGGCCGCTGGTGTAGCGGCCGGCGGCACGCAGCAGCTCGGCGTGATCGACCTCCAAGGCAGCGGCGATGCGCTGGATGGTCTCGTCGGCTGGTGGGGCCTGGGCGCCCAACTCGATGCGGCTGAGGTTGGAGGCAGACATCGGCACGCGCCCGGCCAGCTCGCGCAGCGTCAGGCGGCGGTCGCGGCGCAGGCGGCGGATCAAAGCCCCGAGGGCAAGCGCTCGGCTGGCTTCCGTGCTTCCGCGTGGGGTGGGCATCCCTCGAGGCTACGGCCCGGACGGCCGGGCTCCTTGCCGTATCCCGTGATATAGGATATGGCCCGTCAGGACGGGACAACGGCCCGGAATCGGCGTTTCCGACAAGCACGAGAACGAAAGGCAGGAGCTACGTGAGCATCAATCCCATAGAACGGCTGCGTCCTGGGTGGACGTTGATAACGCAGGTCGTATCGCGCGGACGTACCCGACTCAACCGAAGTGGACTGACGACGAGGGCGGTGCTCGTTGCCTCGCTCGCTGTGCTCGATCTTATGGGCGGGGCGTCAGTCGTGGGTTGGGTATCGATCGCCTGGGCGTCAACCCCAACGCCTACGGTCGTGGTTACGCCGTACTCGCGCGTGGTGAACGGCAACATCGGGACGGCTACGGCCGGTGTGGAAGTACAGGTGGCCTTGGAACGGGACGGAAGCGTGATCGATACTGCGCCGGCGGTTACAACAAATAGCAGTGGAGCTTGGACTGCCACTTTGCCGACACACGCTCCGATGGCGCCAGTGAATAGCTTGGACGATGAGGTCATTGTTACCTATTCTGGCGCGGGAGCACCATCACCGAGCAGTAGTCGTTATGACGTAAGTTCTTCTTGGGGCGCGCTGGGTGCAGTCATCAACGCGGATGGCGGCACGATCACTATTTATTGTGGAGATTTTGGAGGCTGTGGCTCATCTATTCCGGTGTCGGTGCGCTATGCCAACGGCAGTACAGGAAACGTCAACGCCACACCTGCCGGTGGAACTGGTTTGTACGCGCCTTACTCGGCTACCCCTTCACCAGTCGTTACGGCCCATGACACGGTGCAGTACACGCCGACTGAGGTTTATGAAGATGGCACCAATCTATCGCTGGTGCTGACGGCCGGGTTGCCGGGAGTCGGTGGCAGTAAGGCTCCTAATTATACTGGTGTTCGTTTGCCTACCTGCTTTGTCGATTTGGCAGACGGCGCTTTCTCATGTGAAGATTTGCGGATCGGTGCAACCTATGAAGTGCAGCAGAGCCGGGACAGTTCGGTGGTCGCTAGTCAGGGCTTGACTGCAACGGAATCCCTCGAAGACGTCGGTTCTATCGCTGGCACGTTCGCTGGTCTTGAAGCGGGCGACACTATCAATGTAATTGTTCCGACTGAAAATGGTGAATCGGCACGCACCGTGTCAGTGGTACACGTCCTGCCACTTCGGGTCGCTGCAACCAGCACGGTCGGCGGTACATCACCGACGAGCATCAGCGGCAGTTGCCAGCCGGGCGAACTGGAAGAAGAAGCACTGATATTGTGCCCTCCTGTCGGTTCGTATGAAGACCAACAGCCGGCAGCGTTCTTCTCCGAGTTTCAGGATGACCTCAGCGGAAATTATATCGATGTGCCAGTATCGCAATTCGCGGGAGAGTATCCAGCCAATGAAGCGACCATGCCATCTTCGTTCACTGCCACGGCCAAACTGACAAACCAAGGCAATCCCGATACGACCTCGCTAGTCTCGCTAACGGTTACTCCATCGGCAGGCGGGGCCTCGCAGATGCTTGGCGGTAACGCTAACTCGCCGGGTGGTATCTCTGTTGCCGACTTGGCGCCTGGTAGGTACGGCGCCTTGTGGAAGATGACGGACGCGCATGGCGACACGGACAGTCTGACCACAGACTTTACGGTGCAGGCGGAAGAAAATCAACAGCCACCGCCAAGCGGTGGAACGCAACCTCCTTCGTCAAGCACTGGCGCACCAGCTCCGACGGGCACCACCACAATCCCCTCCGAGCCCAGCAGCACGACGCGCGTAGTCAAGCCTCTGACCAAGGCCCAGCGGCTCGCTCGTGCCCTGAAGCTATGCGAGCGTCTCAAGCCACGCCATCGACGGAAGGCCTGCGAAGCGCAGGCGCGGAAGCGGTATAAGGTAGGAACGCGACGAGGTAAGGGCCAAAGGTGAAGCTGATAATTTGGCTAAAGGGATATGTAAAGGCTGCTGCCCAAGGGGACTCAGGGGACTTGGCTTACGCCTTGTGGCGGGAGCAGACCGGATAGCAAGGCTGGCCACGATTCCGGGTCTTCATCGTGGCTTCGTCGGCCACCGTAGATTGGGATGAACTCGTTTGCGAGCGTACCAGCAACGTACCCAAAAGCATCGATCATATTCAGCACCAGCATGAATAGCTCCTTCATGTTGTCTTCGGTGAAAAACTCAGACGGATAACGAGTTCGCCATCCGTAGGCGACGGTGCCGTCTCGGCCGATGCGCGCCCAAGGGCCGCCGTGATCGAATCGCCAAGTGCCGGTGGCGAGCGCCTGAAACAGCGAGCCGTGTGGTTCAGCGCCGTATCCGCCCCCGGCATGAATGTCAATGAGTGTCTGGTTTTGTCCAGGGTCTGTAACCGACGCCTGCACTATCACGTAAAGCTGATCGTTGGCCCATGTCGCCAGCCAGTTATCATCCTCATCAATCACTTTGGCTATGCGGTAGCCGCGTCGGGCAGCGCCATCGGCGAGCGGATTCAGTATTTCTCTGAACCGTGGATACGATAGGCCTCCCATTACACAACACCTCCTATGGTCGAGATTAGTGCAGATGGCTGTTCATTCATGATGGCCTCATGGAGTGTCGGGTTGAACCTTAGGGTTACTGCTCGTCTGGCCGCTGCCCCTCGACCCGCACGAGCACGTCTAGCCCCAGCTGGTAGCTGTCGGGGAAGCATAGTTGTCCTTCTGCGTCGACCATCTTGAAGTAGGCGACGGAGGTGCAGTCGTAGGTCGGTGCCTTCAAGGGCGTCGTGATCTCGGCCAGCTCGCCCGGCTCGGTGCTCGGGATCTCGGCGTGGCGCAGAGACGTGATGAGGCCCGGCCCGGTCAGCGGCCCTTGTCGTTCCAGGCGCCGTCCCTGCCACGGCGCGGTGCCGCTGTTCTTGATGCACCAGACCTTCTCGAAGCCCTGACCGGGTGCCATCAGCGTGCCGTGCGGGATGGTGTCGCCCACGAAGGTCGAGGCGTCGCCGGGGATGGCCCGGTGGAGCTTGGGGCGTTTGCCGCCCGCGCGGCGGCGGTCTTGCTCGGGGGCGTGATCGGCGACCTCGAAGATGCTCAGCAGCAGGCCCTCGGCCTCGAACGTGTCGTCGTAGAACTGGACCAGCTCGCGGCTGGGCATAGCGCCGCCCTCGACTCGGGAGATGTGGCTGGGACTACAGCCGAAGACCTCGGCGACCTGCTTGCCGGTCCAGCCGTTGACCAGGCGAAGCTTCTGCATCGACCAGCCGAGCACCGTCTTGGGCTGGCGGGGCACGAGATGCGGCGGCAGATGAGGGCGTGGCATGGCCCGAAGAATTGCAGGTTGCTCAATAACTCGGCCGCCTCCGATCCTGTGCTTCAAGCCCGCCGCTGGCGGGAGTCCCAGCGAAAGGAGTCTTGAGCCATGAAGTCGTCCCCGTCCGGGTGGCTTGACCGATTGTTCGGCCTGGCCTTCTCGATCTTGGCCGTGGCCGTGATGCTCTACGTGGCAGCCCGGCTGATCGTGGCAGTCCTGCCCGTCTTGGTCGGCATAGGGGTGGTTGGTTTCGTGCTGTTTTTGGGCTGGTCGGCGTACCAGTTTTGGCGGTCGCGTTGGTGATGATTCTCCTTGTGGTGGAGGTAGTCGTATCGGTGTTGTGAAATAGACAATCCCTATTGACTGATGCGTAAAAGCATCATTT
Organism: uncultured Solirubrobacterales bacterium; assembly: GCA_963715925.1. Taxonomy (GTDB): domain Bacteria; phylum Actinomycetota; class Thermoleophilia; order Solirubrobacterales; family Solirubrobacteraceae; genus Palsa-744. The sequence continues at coordinate 2,794,873 of OY970282.1, forward strand.
ACTAGCCCGGATCGTGCATGAAGCAGTTGCGGCCCCGATGGTCGGGGCCGCTGAACTGTCCGCCTGAGCTGGGATTCTGGGGTTGCTGAGACCTTGGAATCGAGCTTGGGAGGATCACCTTGAAGGTGACACGCGATGGGCGCAATTTCAGAGTAGATGTCGTGTCGGACGGAGAGGGGCTGGTTTCGCACGCGGGTAGCGCGCTGCTGGCCTGGGTGGCCGACAAGACGGGGCTGACGGGCGCCCTGTCGTTGGAGCTTGCTGGCTTGAAGCAGCGGCGATCCGGGCACGACCAGGGCCACGTGATCCGCGACCTCGCGGTGATGCTCGCCGACGGTGGGGACTGTCTGGCTGACCTGGGGGCACTCGGCGATCAGGAGTCGCTGTTTGGGAGTGTCGCGTCGGCCTCGACGGCGTTCCGGCTCGTTGATCGGATCGCCCGGAACCCAGATGGCTTGGGGCGGTTGCGCGGGGCTCACGCGAAGGCGCGGGCACGGGTGTGGAAGCTGACCGGTGCTCTGGAGCGTCTGACGATCGACCTGGATGCCACGCTCATCGGCTCGCACTCGGAGAAGGAGGGAGCAGCGGGGAACTTCAAGGGCGGCTACGGGTTCCACCCGATGCTCGCCTACGCGGATGAGACCAGCGAAGCGCTGGCCGGCGAACTGCGGTCGGGGAACGCCGGTGCGAATACCGCCGCTGACCAGATCAAGGTCGCCGAGCAGGCGATCGAACAAATCCCCGCCGAGTCCATAGAGAGCATCAAGCTGCTATTGCGCGTGGATACCGCGGGCGCCAGCCACGAGCTGTTGGACTGGGCTCGCGAGGGCCGGATCGAGTTCTCCGTCGGCTACGAACTGAACGAGGCGGTACGCACCGCGATCCTCCAGATCCCTGACAGCGACTGGGTACCAGCGCTCGACCAGGACGGCAGCCCGCGCCCCAACGGGCAGGTCTGTGAGATCACCAGCCACCTCGACCTGTCGGGCTGGCCGGAGCGCTCAAGGGTGATCGTCAGACGCGAGCGCGCGCACCCCGGCGCGCAACTCACGTTCACCGACCACGACGGACACCGCTTCCAAGCGATCCTCACAGACCAGCCCGGTGATATCGCGCACGTCGAGCGCGATCACCGCGGCCGCGCCCGCGTCGAGGATCACATCCGCAACGACAAGGACACCGGCCTGCGCAACCTCCCTTTCCGCGACTTCGAGCACAACCGTGTCTGGCTGGAGCTCGTGCGCGTCGCCCACGACCTCCTCGTGTGGACCCAGCGCCTACTACTCACCGGCGAACTCGCGAAATCAGAGCCCAAGCGCCTGCGCTACCGACTGCTGCACGTCGCCGGGCGCCTCTCCTTCCACGCCCGCACCGCCACGCTTCGAATACAAGCAACCTGGCCCTGGGCAAGTGACCTCACCATCGCGTTTGCCCGCCTCAGAGCGCTCCCCACGCCCGCAGGCTGACACAACACCGGGCCACACGACAACCAGCCGGCCCCCGGCGCTACCGCCCCGCGAAGCCTGCCCGCAAACCAGCACTCGACCACCACAAACACCCCGGAATCCCCCCGCGACACCCACGACCCACGCCCACAACAGCCCCAACCGTCCCCACCCCCCAACCAGCCCGCCAAACACTCACATCACACGACTTCATGCACGATCCGGGCTAGGGCGAACTCCTGGGCGCTGCTTGTAACTGGCGGTGCGGGGTACCAAATTGAGCGTGGGGTTTTGCTCCGTGAGATAATCGCCACTAGATTAGCGAGGTGATGGTCTGCGCTCGTTTTGGTCCCAGAAGTGGGAGTGAAAGGAGGTATGACCATGAGTAGAACTTTTCATCAAGGTGATAGGCGAATCCGAGTAAAGGGCGTCAGACGCTCGAAGACAGATTTGCGTCGTTTGGCGCGGGTCTTGATCGAGCTGGAGGCAGCCAAGACGGAGGCTCAGGCCGAAGCCGAATACCAACGGAGCGCCAAGACTTCGGCGGGCCGCAACGGCGGTGGGCGTAAAGCAAAGACATCAAAGAGGACCAGAGGTAAGGGGGAGAGCGCGTGAGGTCGAGTCCGCTGGTTTGGTATCGGCTGCGCTGGCCCAGGGAGGTGATGGCCGAGCAGATGGCATTGATCTTCCGTCTGCTGGCGACGACGGCCGGTACGCCGGTCATCATTGAGGCGATAAGCGAAGCGGGATCGGTGTCGCATCGACTGGCAGTGCCCGAAGGCCGCGCCGGCAGTGTTGTTCAACAGATGCGCGCTGCCTTGCCCGGCCTGGACGCACGGGCGGGTCAAAAGCGGATGGTTGAAGGGGTGAACCGGGCGGTCGAACTTCGCCTCTCGACTCGCCGCCGACCTCTACGCACCGACGATCCCGAGGGTGTCAGCCGAGCAGTATTGACGGCTCTGGCGCACGTCGGCCGCGGTGAGATGCTTGGCCTGCAATGGGTGCTGTGCCGCTCGGTGATTCCGAGGACGGTGCCCAGCCAGATCGATGGTCTGGCGCATGAGTCCTGGCTTGCTGGCATGGTCGCCGCGCCTTTCGGAGGGCCGAGACAGCCGGATGCCGAGTTGCGTGGTGCGCTACGGGCAAAGCACAGCGAGCCCGGCTGGCAGCTTGTCGGACGGCTGGCGGTGGGTGCCGCCTCCAAGAGCCGCCAGCGGCAGTTGATCCGGCAGGTACTCGGGGCGCTGCGGACCGCCGAGGCGCCTGGGGTCGGTTTCCGTGTTCGCTCGGCTCATCCCCGCCGTTTCATGCGCCCGGTGCTGCCGTGGCGGGCACCGCTCAGGTTGAACGTCAGCGAGCTTGCCGCGCTGTCGGCCTTCCCGGTGGGGGAGACGGCCAGCTTGCCGGTGGACATGATCGGCAGCCGCTTAAAGGCGCCGTCCGGTGCGATCCCGCGTAAGGGGCTGGTGATCGCAGAGAGCACGTTCCCGGGTCGGGAGAGGCCGATTGCGTTGTCGCCGACGGATGCCAGACGCCACGTTCATGCGCTCGGCCCTAGCGGGTCGGGCAAGAGCACCCTGCTACTCAACATGGTGGTTCAAGCGATGCAAGCCGGGCGGGCGGTTGTAGTGATCGAGCCGAAGTCGGATTTGATCGCGGCTGTCCTCGAGCGGGTGCCCGAGCACCGCGTGAAGGATGTCGTGGTGATGGACCCGACCGACACGGAGCGGCCGGTCGGACTGAATCCACTGGCGTCCGGCGGTCGCTCAGCGGAGTTGGTGGCCGATCAGTTGCTCGGGTTGTTTCACTCGCTATACGCGGCGCACTGGGGTCCTCGGACGCAGGACATACTCGGCGCCTCGCTGCTGACACTGGCGCGCGTGCGCGGCATGTCGCTGGCGGCGCTGCCGCTGCTTTTGACCAACGCTGGTTTTCGACGCCGGGTGGTGCCGCTCGCCAGTGATCCGATTGGCCTGGGTCCGTTCTGGAGTTCGTATGAGGCCTGGAGTGAGCAGGAGCGCACGACAGCGATCGCACCGACTCTCAACAAGCTCCGTCCGTTGCTGATGCGACCCGAAATCCGGGGAATCGTCGGACAGGGTAAGCCGCGTTTTGCCCTGCGCCAAGTCTTCACGCAGCGCAAGATTCTGCTGGTTGATCTGGCGAAGGGGCAGCTTGGGCCGGAGACGGCGGCGCTGCTCGGCAGTCTGCTCATCGCGCAGCTATGGGCGGCGATTCTCGGCCGTTCGCTGGTTCCGCCCGAGCGGCGGCACACCGCCCTGATCGTCGTCGACGAGTTCCAGGACTACATGCGCCTGCCGCTGGACTTCGCGGACGCGCTGGCTCAGGCCCGCGGCCTGGGAGCCGCGTTTCTACTGGCGCATCAGTACATGCACCAGCTGGACGGGCCGATGCGCTCGTCGGTACTGGCCAACGCCCAGTCCCGCGTCGCCTTCCGTCTACCGAGCGAGGACGCCCGGATCATCGCTGCCGACAGCACGCTCGCGCCCGAAGACTTCCAGGGCCTGGCGGCGTTCGAGTGCTACGTCCAGCTGGTCGCCAAGGACACCGTTCAGCCGTGGTGCAGCGCTCGCACACTGCCACCGACGCAACCCATCAGCGACGCGGGCGTGGTACGGGCCGCTTCACGCGAGACCTATGGCACACCGCGCGAGGAGATCGACGCCGACCTACAGCGGTTGATCCTCGGCTCCCAACCCAGTGCAGAAAATGACCTCGGACCTCGCCGGCGAGACGATGGAGAGAGTCGATGAGCCGGTGTCGTGTCGCTAGTCGCATCGCGTCGAGAGAGGTGGGCCGTTTCGCCTGTATCCAACCTGTATTGCGCTCATTCCTTGCGGCGAAACTCTCTCCTTTCCAACTCCCTCTTTCTCCTTCTTCACGGCCCGGTCGTCCTGGCCGTGCCAGCCATCCCCGGCTGCGATCTGCCGACGTAGGGGCGGGCGGCGGCGGCGCGGCGGCCGGGCGTGCTGCTTGGGGTTGCGTGGGAGGAGCTGGCCGTCGGGTCGCGTCGCGCTTGTCGCCGCCACCAACACCTCTCATCATCAACATCCTTGTAACGAATGGGGATTTTTTGGGGGATGCCCTATGAGCGTGGAGGCACCACGACCGAAGGGGTACGTCTCGGCCAAGGGTCTCGGACGGCTGCGCGAGCGATTGAGCGAACGGGATCTGCGGATCGCCGAGCAGGTCTGCGAGCTGCGGCTGATGAGCGCACGCCAGATCGAGGCCATCCATTTCCCGGCCTCCGAGCACGACAATCCAAAGGCCGCCGCGCGGGCACGTCAGCGGGTGCTCAGGCGGCTGGTCAAGGACGGGCTGCTGTGTCGTTTGGAGCGTCGTATCGGAGGCGTGCGGGCCGGGTCGGCCGGGTTCGTGTTCGCGCCGTCCGCGCTGGCGCATCGGCTGCTGCGCCCCGAACGATCCCCACGGCGGGAGTACGAGCCAACCGTTCGGTTTGTCGATCACACGCTCGCCGTCGCGCAGCTGGTTGTGGACCTGACGCTGGCAGCCCGGCGAGGCGCGCTCGACCTCATGGACTCTCAGGCCGAGCCGCGCTGCTGGCGCGAGTTCTCGACCCTCGGCGGTCCTCAGGTCGTGCGGCCCGATGCCTTCGTGGCCGTCGGTGTCGGCAACTACGTCTGGAGCTGGTTTTGCGAGGTAGACCGGGGCAGCGAGTCGGTCCCGGTGGTCCTGCGTAAGTGCCACCTCCTCGCCGACTACCGGCAGACTGGGATCGAGCAGACCAAGCACGGCGGGACATTCCCCCGCGTGTGCTGGCTGGTACCGGACGAGCTGCGCGCCGAGCGACTACGACGGGCGATTGCCGCCGACCGGCATTTGCCCGAGCGGCTGTTCACGGTCGCCACCAGCGAGCAGGCCGTGGCGGTGCTGTGCGGAGGCACCCCATGAGTCGAGGCGTATCGCGCAACACGATCTTGGTAGGGGATGCCCGCGAGTGTCTGGCGGAGTTGCCGGCCGGGTCGGTGGACTGCGTAATGACCTCGCCGCCCTACTTCAACCTGCGCGACTACGGGCAACCGGGGCAGATCGGACTGGAGCGGCACGTCGATAGCTGGGTGGACGATCTGCGGCTCATCATGGGGATGGTGGCGCGGGTGCTGAAACCTACCGGGTCGGTTTGGTTGAACATCGCGGACAGCTTTAGCCGCCATCCCAGCTACGGGGCGCCGCCCAAAAGCCTGCTGCTCGGCCCGGAACGCCTAGCACTCGCACTACTGGAGGATGGCTGGACAGTGCGCAACCGTGTGGCATGGGTGAAACAAAACAACATGCCCAGTAGTGTGCGCGACCGCCTGACCTGTACCTGGGAGACGGTTTACCTGCTGACCCGCAACCGTCGTTACTTTTTCGACCTCGACGCTATCCGTGTTCCACCGCGCTCGACCCGGCGAACACCGCAAGCGACAACGCCGGTCGGTTATCCGCCACGGGGCGCTACGCCGAAGAGGTGGAGTGGGCCGCTGGCCGGTCGCAACACGGGCCTCGCGCAGATGAAAGCGCGCGGCCTGGTAGGGCATCCGCTGGGCAAGAATCCCGGCGATGTGTGGTCGCTGGCTATCTCCAACTTCCGCGGCCAGCACTTCGCCACCTTCCCCTTGTCGCTCGTTACCCGGCCGCTGCTGGCGAGTTGCCCTGAGCGTGTGTGCCGTACCTGCGGTCAACCGTGGCAGCGCGCTGTAAACCGCGCATCACTTGGCGAGCTGCGACAAATATGCAACTGCGATGGAGGCTGGCAACGGGGACTTGTCCTCGACCCGTTCTTTGGGGCCGGTACGGTCGGGGTCGCCGCTGAGCAGCACGGGCGCGACTGGCTGGGGATCGAATTGAACCCCAGCTTCGCCGAGATAGCCAAAAAACGGATAAAGGCAACTCGTCTGACCTCACGGAGTGGGTCAAGGTGAACGCTCGTCGGTGTACTGCGACTTCAATAGGAGATTCCAGCCGGGAATCGCCGGTCGCACAACACCGAGGAGGAACCCCAACAATGGGCGACACACTCAGTCAAATCATCGGCCAGGAGGTGAGCTTGTGCCCAAGACACTAGTGTCGTGTCTGGTTGATTCGTTGGCAGTATCGTCTGATGGAGTCGAGGATTTGGTCGGCGGTCTTGGTCCAGACGTAGGGGCGGGGGTTTTCGTTCCAGGTGTCGATCCATTGGCGGATGTCGGTGTTCAGCGCGTGGACGGAGCGGTGCGCGCCGCGGCGTAGAAGCTTGGTGGTGAGCTCGCCGAACCAACGCTCGACGAGGTTGATCCATGAGCTGCTGGTTGGGGTGAAGTGCAGATGAAACCGGGGGTGCGCAGCGAGCCAACTTTGGATCTTGGGGGTCTTGTGGCTGGAGGCGTTGTCGAGCACGAGGTGCACGTCGAGATGGCCGGGCACGTTCTGGTCGATCGTCCGCAGGAACTTCAGGAACTCGATCGCGCGGTGGCGCTGGTGCAGCGAGCCGATCACCTGCCCGCTCCCGACGTTCAGGGCGGCGTAGAGGCTGGAGGTGCCGTGCCGCTCATAGTCGTGCGTCGCTCGCTCGGGCGTGCCGGGAAGCATCGGCAACGTCGGCGCGGTGCGGTCGAGTGCTTGGATCTGGCTCTTCTCGTCCACGCAGAGCACAACGGCACGCTCGGGCGGATTCAAGTACAGGCCGCAAATATCGTGGACCTTCTCGATGAGCAAGGGATCCTTGGAGAGCTTCCAGGTCTCTTGGCGGTGGGGCTGCAACCCGAAGGCGTGCCAGATCCGCATCACCGCGTCCGGGGTCATCCCCACCTCCCTGGCCATCGACCGGGTCGACCAATGCGTCGCGTTCTTCGGCGCGCTCTCCAAGGTCTTGGTCACGACCCGCTCGACCTGCTCATCGGTGATCGTCCGCGGTTTGCCGGGCCGCGGCTCATCCGCAAGACCTTCAAGCCGGCGCTGCGCGAACCGGTTGCGCCACTTCGTGACCGTCGGCCGCGAAACCCCAAGCGCTTCGGCGATCTCACCGTTGGACCACAACCCCTCAGCGGCCATCAGCACGATACGTGCCCGCAGCGCCAGCGCCTGAGCGCTCGTCCGGCGCCGCGTCCAGCTCTCCAGCACCGACCGCTCGTCGTCGGTCAACTCGATTGAAACGGCAGTAGGAATAGGCATAACCACCACCTACCCTAACCGCAAACGAATTAAACAAGCACGACACTAGCGATCCGCATGGACGATGACACACACGCTCAGCTGACCGTGCTGGCACAGCTCCAGGACATCCCGGTCTCGGACGCGCTGAAACAGGCCGTCGATGACTACATCGAGTCCAGAAAGGGCCAGTCCCAGTTCGCTGAGCAGGCGGAGACAGCGCTCGCCAACATCGAGCGCGAAGCCGCCACCCGACGCGACGCCATCGCCTCGCTATTCGGTGAGGACAAGGCAGCGTCGGACGCAGGCAAGTCCGCTGACGACGCCGAACCGGTGTCCACGCGGAAAGGCCGCGACAAAGGGGGCGCACCAGCCACCAGCTAGAGCGACCCTCCTAACCCAATCCAGGCAGGGGTTCCCTCGAAGCTCATCTAACCATGAACTCGGGAACCCCTGCCACTTACACCAAGCGACAGAAAGGAGGTGGTAAATAATAATGAACAAGTTAGTATCAGCAACGCGCAGCGAAGCTCGCCAAAAAACCAAATCAAGACCTGACAAATATCCCACCCAAAATGCCAAATTGTCAATAAAACAATGCGTTTACGCATTAAGTTTGATACAATGGGCGGGCAAGGGAGTAAGACTTATGAGTCAGGCACAAGCCACTGAACTCGGCGCACTACTGCGCCAAAGGCGCCAATCGCTCGGGCTGTCCACGCACCGCCTGGGCGCACTCGTCGGCGTCAGACAATCCACTATCACCCGTCTGGAACGAGGTGAGATCGCCGCACCCCGACCGGATAAGCTGGCGCGCATCGCCAAAGCCCTCGGCGTCAGCTTGGCCGACCTCTACGCTCTCGCCGGCTACCACGTACCGGACGACCTTTTACCGAGCTTCCCAATTTACCTGAAGTCCAAATACCACCGCCTCCCGCCCGAAGCCATCACCGAACTTGTGCAGCACTTCGACGCGCTCATAACGCGCCACGGACTATCCAGTGAGGAACCGACGAAAGGAGCAATACATGACAAGCCCGCAGAAACGTAACGCCGATCAGCCAACGGCGATTGTCTACATCAGGACTGCCTCCAAAGACCCAGCTGACCAGAGTGGCGCCATGACCGCGCAGCGCGAGGTCTGCCGGCAAGAAGCCACCCGACTCGGCGCCGAGGTCGTCCAGGAGTTCACCGACGAAGGCGCGTCCGGCAGTACCACCGCCCGAAACGGGCTGCGAGACCTTCTGAGCTTCATCACCAAACACGCGGTGAACTACGTGATCGTGCGTGATCCCGCCCGCCTGTCGCGCAACCATGATGATTACGCCTCCATCCAGCAGGCCATCGAGCAAGCGGGCGCCACCGTGGCAGTGGCGCATGAGCGCGTGGTTGAGGCTCCAGCGAACGCGGTGATCTATCTACGAGTCTCCAGCAAGGAGCAGGCCGAGAAGGGCGGTGAGACAGAGGGTTATTCGCTGCCGGCGCAACGCGAGGCCTGCAAGCGCAAGGCAAGCACCCTCAAGGCGGCGGTCATTGAAGAGTTCGTAGAGCGCGGCGAGTCCGCCAAGACTGCCGACCGGCCGCAGCTACAGCGGATGCTCGCCTACATCGCCGAGAACCACGTCAAATACGTCATCGTCCACAAGGTCGATCGCCTGGCCCGCAACCGCGCCGACGACGTGGCGATCAACATGGCGATCAAGCAGGCCGGCGCCGAACTGGTGTCCGTCAGCGAGAACATCGACCAGACGCCCTCCGGTCTGCTGCTGCACGGCATCATGTCCTCGATCGCTGAGTTTTACAGCCGCAACCTGGCGACCGAGGTCATCAAGGGCTGCGTGCAAAAGGCCAAGAACGGCGGTACGCCGGGCCGAGCGCCGACCGGCTACCTGAACGTCCGGCGCTTCGAGAACGGCCGCGAGAGCCGCACCGTCGATATCGACCCCATACGCGGCCCGCTGATGGCCTGGGCGTTCCGCGCATACGCCACCGGCGAATGGACGATCCGCAACCTACTGGCCGAGCTGACCGCCCGCGGCCTGACGACCGCACCAGGACCGAAAGGACCGGGCAAACCGCTGGCGCTCTCGCACCTGCACAAGCTTCTCCGCCACCCCTACTACATGGGCATGGTCCGCTACCGTGGCGCGCTCTACCCTGGCAAGCACGAGCGACTGGTCGAGCCCGACGTTTGGCACGAGGTCCAACGACTCCTCGCCGCCAACAACTTCGCGGGCGAGAAGCAGCGCGATCACCCCCACTATCTCAAGGGCTCCATCTACTGCGGGCAGTGCGGCAGCCGCTTGATCGTCTGCAACGCCAAAGGTCGCGGCGGCACCTATCCGTACTTCATCTGCATCGGCCGTCAGATGAAGCGCGGCACTTGCAACCAGCGAGCCATCCGCATCGAGCGCGTCGAGGAGTACATCGCCGCCTACTACGCCACCGTCCAGCTCCCACCAGGCGAGGTCGCCGCCCTACGGTCCTTCCTACGCGAGGAGCTGGCCCAGCTACGCGCCGAAGCCGACCGCGAACGAACCACCCAGCAACAGCGACTGCGCCACCTCGAGGACGAGCGCAAGAAGCTCCTGGACGCCCACTATGCCGAAGCGATCCCGCTCGACCTCCTCAAGAGCGAGCAAGACCGCCTGACGAGCCACATCACCCGCGCCGAAGGCCGCCTGGCCGAGATCGACGCCGACTTCCAGACCGCCGAAGCCAACCTGGAGCGCGCCCTCACGAGGGCAGGCGACTGCGAGGCTGCATACCGCGAGGCCACCCCCAGGATGCGCCGGCAGTTCAACCTCGCCTTCTTCACGCGGCTGCTGATCTGGGACGACTACACCGTCAAGGGCGAGCTCAAAGAGCCCTTCGCCACCCTGCTCGGCGACGATCTACGCCAGATCGCCTCCGTCCACGCAGACGAGGAGCTACACCGCGCCGTCATCGACCAGGAAGCCCATGAGATGACCGACGCCATCAGACAGGCAGAGCGGCAACGAGACATCGAGAACCAAGAGGAGCCGGACGAACAGCGCCCACAAGAGCCGATGCCGGCCCTCGTGGGCGCTGGGGAACCCCCGACCCCTTCATTTCGTGGAGGTTTTAGTCCGAAGATTTTGGTGCGCCCGAGTGGACTCGAACCACCACGGAGAACAATCTCCACAAGGCCCTCAACCTTGCGCGTCTACCAAATTCCGCCACGGGCGCAGAGGGGGCGAGTATAGCCTCAAGCGGCCCGCTCCCTCCACCGCCCTCGGCCCGAGCCGGCCCTGGGCGGAGGCCGTCGAGCCGCTGCCAGAGCGATTCATGGTGGGTGGGCTCTTGCATCCGTCCGTGGACGGCGCTACTGTACGAACACATGTTCGTCCCACCCTTCCATCCAGCCGACTAGGGGACCAAGAGACCATGGACCTGACCAAGCGCCAGCAGGAGATATTCGACTTCATCCGCAAGTACTCCGCCAAGTATGGCTACCCCCCCACCGTGCGTGACATCGGCAAGGCCGTAGGCCTTGCCTCCTCCTCGACCGTGCACGCCCACCTGGCCAACCTGGAGAAGATCGGCCTTCTGCGCCGCGATCCCTCCAAGCCACGGGCGATCGAGCTGCTCGACCGGGCGGTGGGAAACGCGGTGGACAGCGTGCGCTCGATCGTGCGCTCCGATGAGCTGCCGCTTGTGGGCTCCGTCGCCGCAGGCCAGCCGGTGCTGGCGGAGGAGAACATCGAGGATTACATCTCCGTCCCAGAGGTCGCAGGGGGCGAAGACGGCGAGTATCTCCTGCGGATACGCGGCGACTCGATGAAGAACGCGGGCATCCTCGAGGGCGACTTGGTGGTGGTGCGACCCCAGGACACCGCCCGGGAAGGCGAGATCGTGGTGGCCCTGCTGGGGGAGGAGGCGACCGTCAAGCGCTTCTTCCGCGAGGCCGACCACATCCGCCTGCAGCCCGAGAACGAGACCATGGAGCCGATCCGCAGCAGGGAGGTCAAGGTTCTCGGGCGCGTCGTCGGACTGCTCAGGAGCCTCTGATGGGCGCCGCCATTCTCCAGAGGCGCCGTTGCCGGCAGGAGGGCCTCCCCGGCCTTCTCCTCGGGCAGGAGGTCCGGCGGCCGGGGGACCACGACCGTAGCACGGCCGCTCGGTCTATCGGCGCCAGGCCGCTAGACTCGACGGGCTGGTCAAGCAGCCGCGGAGGCCTTCGGGCCTTCGAGGAAAGTCCGGACATCACAGGGCAAGGTGGTCAAGATATTGACCCGGGAAAACCCGCGGGAAAGTGCCACAGAAACAAACCGCCGATGCCAGCCGTCCCACGTGAACGGCTGGCAGGCAAGGGTGAAATGGTGCGGTAAGAGCGCACCAGCGTCGCGGTGACGCGGCGGCTGGGCAAACCCCACCCGATGCAAGGCCAAACAGGACCGCTTGCAGGCTGCCCGCCGAGGTCCAGGTAGGCCGCTCAGATGGATGGCTGCTCTACGACAGAATCCGGCTTATCGACCTGCTAAGGAAAAGCCCCGCTCCGGCGGGGTTTTTCTATGGGTCGAGTCGCTGGGTTCTCGTCACGCTAAGGATCGCTACAGAAGATCGGGGGCGATCTCTATGGAATCGCTCGGCGCGGGCGCCCGGGAACACCCCGGCAGCGCTCCATGCCGTATAAGACAGCCTACTAGACCGCCCGGCGAGAAGCGACCCGGCGCTCACGCTGAGCGGTTTCCCGCCCGCGCTGGCTCGTGCGCTCGGCGAGCGCTCATGCGGCGTGGCGCTCTCCCTCGGTGCCCTGGTCGGCTGGCCGGGCGGGAGCGGGGGGCACGCCGGCCCGGTCGGCGAGCGTCTGCACGGCGGCGTGCATCTCCTCGCTGGCGACGTGCGCGTAGCGGCTGACGGTCGAGAGGTCAGCGTGCCCGAGGTACTCGGCGACGAGCCGCGTGTCCCCGGTCGCCTGGCGTAGCCAGGTCGCGGCGGTGTGGCGCAGCGTGTGAGCCGTGATGTGCTTGGCGAGCCCGGCACGGGTCGCGCAGCGGCTGATGATGCGGGCGAGCGCAGTAGGCTGCAGCCGGCCGCCGCCCAGGCCGCAGAACACCGACTCCTGCGGGGAGGGCTGGCGCTCGCGGCGCCTGCGCTCAAGCTCCGCGGCAAGCTGGGAAGGCAGCGGCTGGCGGCGCGGCTTTCCGCCCTTGCCGCGCGCCACCAGCAGCGATGGCCGGGGCCCGTCGAGGTTCACGTCGCGCCAGCAGACGGCGATCAGCTCTGAGCGGCGCAGGCCGGTGAGCACGAGCGCCATCAGCACGAGGCGGTCACGCTGCACGAGGCCAGGCTTGCGCCTCTGCGGGTCCTCAGCGGCTTGGAGCAGGCGCGCGAACTCTTCGTGAGTGAGCCAGTCGCGCTCCTGCTGGGGCTTGGATGGGGCCTCTAGCTCAAGGAACGGGTCCGGTGTTCCTTGTCGGCGGCTGAGCCATTGCATGAAGCGCCGCAGCAGCACGAAGCGCCGGTAGTAGGTGGCCGGCGCCGGGTTGCGCTGTTGACGGTAGGCGGCGAGGTAGTCCACTATCGCCTGCTCATCGAAGAGTTCGTCGGTGCGCTGCTCGCGCTGGGCCCAGTCGAGCAGGTCATCGATGGCGATACGGTAGGCGCTGAGGGTGCTCTCGCTGCGCTGCGCGCTTTGCAGGCGGCGCAGCCATGCGTCACGGTCGCGGGCGACTAGCCGCGCCGAGCGCGCCAAAGGCGCCGCCCGTACGCCGAGTTCGACCAAGGACCCGGCGAGCACTTCGAGGGCTGGGCGCCCGTCGTCTGTTTCACGCGCCTGTAGCAAGGTTGCCTCCAAAGCGCCGAGCGCGAGTCGATCAGCAGGGCTGATAGCCGTCAACGATGCCTCCTTCCCTGGTCCGACAAGCGCTTTTGAGGCTTGCGGAAAGACGAGGGTCGTCCTCGTGGCAGATGAGATGGTGCGCTCGCGCACTTAGTTGCTTGCCTGTCGCTCATTGGCCGCGTCTCTTTGTCGATTTGGCCCAATGCTTGATCCGGGCTCGGGCGATGGGGGCGTAGGTCGGGTCGCGCTCGATCCCGAGGAAGCGGGCGCCCTCCAGCACGACGGCGGCGCCCGTCGTGCCGCTGCCAGCGAACGGGTCGAGAACGATTCCGCCGGGCGGCGTGATGAGACGGACGAGCCATCGCATGAGGTTGATCGGCTTCACGGTTGGATGGGAGTTGCGGAGCTGCGTCGAGACCCGCGTCGCGCTCGGCGCGGGACGCCTTGGCGCTATAGAAGAACCGCGACGGTGACACACCGCTCTGTTCATCGAGTATCCGCACGGCGCAATTGGGGGAGCACTCCCAGCAGCCGACCAGCTCCCCCGCGCGCGAACGCTCAGCAAGTCGCTTTTGGCCCCTGTGACCCGTTGTGCCCGCGCCGCGAACCGCCGGGTGATGACCGTTTGACCGCACGCAGGTTTGGCCGATTCGCCGGCAGTCCTTGGAGTGCGATAGAGCCACGTTCGCCGGCCAGCGACCCGGAGCATCGTAGTTCCCGCGGCTGCGCTCGTCACGGCCGTAGATTCGGTTCTTGCGTGTCCCAGAGCCGAAATCGGCGTGCCGGTTCTTGGCCTTGCTCTCACGCTCGTCTCCATCGGACTGGAATGCGATCCGGCAGCCGTCGATGTGCAACGCGCCGGTGCCGTGCCTGCAAACATTTTCGGCGATCGTCCCGTCCGGTGGCTTGCGCGCTATGACGATCGGCTCCCATGCTGGCTTCAGCGCGGTGCCCCAGCCCTCCCACGCCGCGGCGGCTCGACTGCGCGCCCTGTGTGGCTTGACCGGATTCGCAGTGAGTTTCTCCTTAGCGTAGCGGCCGCTTGGGAGGTGGGTCGAGGCAACCGGGATCGCGCGGGCGCTAGGGGCGTGGCCTTCGGCTTTGTCAATCGCCGCAGCGACGTTCAGCGACTTGGGGAAGCCCTGCCCGTATAGCCAGCATAGGCAGTCGCGGATCTCGAAGCCGGCGTCCTCGAGCGCGGTGGCTAGGCGGTGGTGGGTGCGGGTGCCGCCGAAGGCGAGCATGTAGCCGCCGGGCTTCAAGACTCGTATCGCGGCGAGCGCCCACTCGCGGCACCAGTTCTCGAACGCCAGCGTCGTCGGGGGCGCCGCGAATGGGTCGATCGGTTCGCGTACCCACCGAGCGGACGGCCTACAGGCGTGTTCGTTGCGGAACTGGTCGCGCTTCCCACACCCCGTGCACCTTGAGGTCTCCGAGCGTTTTCCGCCGCCATACGCGACAGCGATTTTCCTCCGTGCCGGATAGTTGCCCTCTCCAGTGCCGTCAGCCATCCCTTGCGAGCACGCGCGTCCCCCACGGTTGCGGTTCATGCTCGGGTCGTCGCTGCGGAAGCTGTCCCACTCCTTGCCCATGAACTCAAGGCCGTAGGGCGGGTCGGTGATGATCGCGTCGATGCTGTCGGCTTGCAGTTTCGGTAGCGCCTTCAGGCAGTCATTGTGCCGGACTTCCCAGCGGCGTTTGCTGGGAAGGCAGGAGCCGCGTCGGCTGGTTCCGCGTCGAACTACCTTTGGTGGTCTTGTGGTCATGTTGTCCTTTCGTCAGTCGGTCGCGGGCTCGCCGAGCCAGTTCACCGCTCGGTCGGGTTGGTTGGCGGTAACAAAAACGCTCGCAAACGGTCCTCTCGCGGTGAGGTCGTCGAGGCTCACGAACGAGACGGGGATCGCGATACGGTGGTCCTTGCCGGGGTCGGATTCGTAGAGTGCGAGCGATCGTTGAATCCGTTGCTGGATGCGCTTGGGTGATTGGTCGGCGAGCACGATCAGCAGGTGCGGCCACGAGCGGTAGTAGCGGCGCCACAGTGGTTTGGCGGGCGCGTCGGGAGCAGCGGCGGACGTGGGGGTGTAATACCGCAGCCTCGTGTAACGGGTGATCTTGGCGGCGAGCTGCTCAGCCGGGCGGGCGGTCCCGCGGTCAAGCTCAATGAAGCGCTGGTGGAGCACGAGCGCCCCGTCGTGGGCGGCCTGTAGGTAGGTCAGCAGCGCGTCGGCGACTACGAGCTGGGGAGGCTTGCGGGCGCTGCCGGCGGATATTGGGTGAGCTATCTCGTGTCGCCACGAGTCCGGGCCGCACTCGTCTCCCCGCTCGTGCGCTGCACGGGTGAAAGCGATGCCTACCTCGTTGACCGCGACGGTGTGCTTACGCAAGAGTCCTTCCGCCTGCGCTTGGGTGGTGATTCGTCTGCGCTGCTCGGCTCGGGGGCCGGCTGTCTCGACGGCATCGGCGCCGTCGTCGGTTGCGAACCACAGCGAGAGGGTGCCGGGGCCTTGCACCCGGTCTGCGAGCCCGCGCGACTTCAGTGATTCGAGGACCAGCCTTGTCCACCGTAGCCGCGCCCGTGGTGTGTAGAGCGCGTGGAGCTGCTTTGTTGTCAGCAGCCGGTGTTGATATAGGCCGGCGAGCATCGCTGGCGCGACGCTCGGCAGGGCTCGGTCACCAGCGAGGCGCGTACTCACGGCTCACCTACCGTCGCGCCGTGGTCGGGGCGAGCCCCGCCGGGGGGTCGGTCATGGCTTCGTGGGTGATCGTCTCTGCGGCGTTCGCTTGGTGCTACGCGGTGTCGATCGTCGGCTGGATGATCGCCCCGTCGGCGTTCGACGCGAAGGCGTGGGGCGGGCGCGGTCCAAGGTCGGTCGGGGTCAGAGCCCGTGCGGGTAGTGCGTCCCTGCTTGGCTTCGAGGTGCTGCTTGATCCTCTCGTCCAGTGTGTCGAGTGCGGTGATTGTCTCTGCGGTGCTCGTGCGGCCCGAGGCGGCGTCGATTGTCGCTTGAATGCCGGCTGCGGCGTCCGGGTGGAAGGCGGACGCATAGGCGTCCTCGACGGACTCGCCGCTGAACAGGAACGGGCGGGTCAGCTCGCCCTTGTGTGTCACTTGCGCGATGAATCGCCACCGGGGTAGCCCGGTGATCGCGCTAGCGGGCGGGTCCGCTCCCCACTCCCGCGCGATCAGCGCGGAGGCGTGAGCGTCCAAGGCGGTCGTTATTAGGTGGCTGCGATTGGTCGTCAATGCGTTGAGCGTTTGCCGCGTCAGTCGCTCGGGGTTTTGGTTGAGCAGCGTCGCGCGTACCCCGTACTTGGCTGTTTGCTCCAAGAGGGCGGCGAGGTTCCCGCCGGCGGCACCGTCATATGTCTGCACCTCATCGAGAAAAAGGTGGAAGGGCGGGCGGCGCTCCGGTGGCACGTTGGCCCGGCCCTTTGCCGCGTGGAGAACATCGAACACCAGCAAGCAGGCGACCAGCTTGTCCTTTGCGCGCCCGCGCCAGGACAGGCGAGGACGATCTTTCGTTCGTCCATCGCCCGGCGGATGTCGTAGGTCGATGATTGCGCGCCGAGCAGCGCTGCGAGCTGCGTCGATGACCGCAGCCGGTCGATTAGATTGGTGACGGGTGTAATTGCCTCCTCGGAGAGCCTGGGGAATCTCTCGGTAAAGAATTGACGCCGTGCTGGTGAGAGGTACGGGAGCGCGGCGGGAAGCCAGTCGGGGTTGCCGAGCAGCGTGGGCATTTGGAAGATCGTGGGTTGCAACCCGTCGGGCAGCACGGCCGCGAGCTCGATCAATGCGCCGGCTGCTTGTGTGGTGAGTGTGAGCGCGCGGTTGTTACGCTCACCCCATTGCAGCGCGCTCGCGAAACTGTCAACGATCGCCTCGACTCGCCGCTCGGCTGCCTCTGGGGCAAGGCCACGCGCTGCAAAGAGGTTCCATCCTGGTTGGCCGTCTCGGCTGCGCGGCCCGACTAGATCAAGTTCGATGATCCTCTCGGCTACCTCCGGCTCGGTGAGGCAGTTCTTGACACGTTTTACCGCGTCTAGGTGCGGGTCCAAGATCAGCGCGCCGTGTCCCGATCTGACGAGGTGCAGGAATTGGTTTAGCGCGAGCTCGGTCTTGCCCCACCGGCTGCGCCCGGCGACATAGCTGAAAAACGAGTCCTCGGCCCGCAGCCCGACGCACCGCTCGCCGTCCTCGGTTTCGACGCGGCCGAGGGGTATGAGACCGTGCTGGCCTGTGAACGTTGGGAGTGCCCGCGGCGCGGGATAGACCGCTGGCCCGAGCCGCAGCACTTCGGGTGCGGCGCAGTGAACGGTCGGCGGCTTCAGGAACCCGGCCATCTCTCGGGCGGTGACGTAATCCTTGCGGCCCGGCCGGAACAGGCCGGTGTTCATCCGCCGGTCAAACCACGCTCGGCGGCCGGGGAGGTCTGACCCGGCGAATGCCAACCCGAAGAGCCGGATACCCACCACGCGCAGCGAGTTCGCGCTCTGCAAGGCGTCAAAGCACCCAAGTAGTCCGTGCAGGCACGACACGGCGCTGCCCCGCTCGGGTGAGCTGCAGCGGATGAGGACTTGCAGCCGGAATAGTGGTTCGGCTTGCACGAGCTTTGCGCTGATCTCCTCCCTCGCGGCGCGCTGCTCTACCATTTCTGCCGGGCGGCGTCGGCCGACTTGGCGCCCGCCGCCGAGTCCCGCGCGAGGATCGCGTTCGTCGCCCGTTGCGTCACCTTCTAGATGACGTGCCTGCTTGAGTAGCCGGCGCCGTAGGCGCCTACGGGTCGCTGGGGTACTCGGTAGTAGGTCAACCGCGATCTTCGCCCGCTCACCGTGTTGGTGATCAAGACGTGCGAGAACCTGCGCGAAACTTTGCAATGGGTCGGGGAGAAGTGGAAGGTGCGCGAGCGGTTCGCTGCTCGGCCGAGCGAGTCGCAGCTCCGCTCGTACAACCTCGACGCACGTCGCAGGCCGGCCGGCCGCGGGTAGGGCTGCGTCTGGCTCGATGACGCGCGTCTGCACTCGGTCATACACGCCGAGCGCCGCGCGCACTGCGGGCAGCGCCCGCTCCGGTACGCTCAGCGAGTAGCGCATCCGGCCCTCGGGATCGGCGTCGAGCAACACCCGCACCGCCTGCGCTCGTGGGTCAAGCCAGCCACCAACGAGGCGACGCACTCGAGACAACTGTGCAGCAGAACGCAACACTGCATCGAGCGACGGATCGAAACTGTCGGGGGCGAGGACCACGAGCCGCACACGCGAGGCCAGCGAGCGACGACTTGCCCTGACACGAGCCGCGATGACAACGGACACGACCGCGGCCACACCGAGCAGCAGCGGAAGCAGTAGCGGAACCGACCCAGCGGCGAGCCGCAGGAGTGAGGACGGACGACTTGACAGGGACACCCCGGCGAGCGCGGCCACGACAGCCACCAGGGGTCTAGGGTCTAGCGATGGCTGGCGGCTCATCGGACGCCACCCGCATATCCCGGCCAGCACACGCCCGCCGCTGCCCGCGCGCCCGCGCGACCCCATCTACCGGCCAGGCGTCGCGATAGCGACGGATGGACGGTGTAACTCCCTACGCTGGCGGCACCAGAAGGTTTCACAGAGCGCACGACCGGCCGCGTCCGAAGACCCACCGAACGACGACCAGCGACGACACGAACCGCGATTACCACGGACACGATCGCATTCACACCTGGTACCAGCGGAGCTTTGGGGTCCTGTGATGGCTGGTGGTTCATTGAGAGCTACCTACGCACATAGACTTCTCGCAAAATCGTCGCCGCGCAAAACCCAGGCCTGGGCAGGTGAAACAAGGCGATGCGGAGAATTCTCAAGGAACCGCGGCCGGCCCCTCGGCCGGTCCCGTAGGCGGTCCTTGAGACGGTCCCGTAGGCGGTCCTCGATCCTCACGACCGCTTCCCCCTTCGCTTGGCTGCACACCCGGCTGCCCTCCGTGTCCGTGGCTGGCGTGCTTGTGTGGTTTTCAGGGTTGCTCACCGCCTGGCCTCTCCTGCGTTCGATGGGGTTGCGACAGGTGGCTGGGCGTACCCGTAGATGCCGGCGCGCTCGCCCACGGGGTGGCTTGGGGTGAAGGGGCCGACGCGGGTGACGTGCCCAGCGTAGTTGCCCTCGACGGTGGTTATCTGCCCGTCGGGTTGGACGCGGACGACGATCCCGACGTGGGCGCTCGCTTCAGGGCTCTGCCCGTAGAAGACGGTGTCGCCGGGTGCCGGCGTCGCGGATGGTGGGAGTACCTGGCCGCCGTGGTCCCTGGCCCAGGTGTAGAGCGACCCGGAGTACCCGTAGACCGCGGTCGAGCCGGGGAGCGGGACCTCTGACTCTTTCCAGACCCAGGAGGCGAACAGCGAGCACCATTCCTCGCAGGGGCCGTAGATCGTGCAGTTGGAGCCTTCGGGGTGTTCACCCTGCCCGATCTGGCTTTCGGCGACCCTGACGATCTGCGAGCTGCTGGCGGGTGTGGGCGCGGGCGGGCTCGCGTTGCAACCGCCGCTGGCGGGCTGCGCGAGCGACGGGCTGCTCGCGGGCGGGGAGCCGGCGCCCGTGAACCCGTACTGAACGGCGCGAGCCATGACCTCTTCGGCGTAGCTGACCGAAGCGTCGGCGCACGCGCCGTAGTAGCGGCACGCGGCCTGGCGGTATTCCGAGTAGGAGCCGCCGGTCGGCGGGGCGCCCATGTCCTGGCGCAGGATCCGCGCGGCGGTGTAGATCGCGTCTGCCGGGTCGTTGATCGACAGCGGCTGGCCGGGGTCGGCGTTGACGGCGTAGCGTTCCCACAGCGTCGGCCCAGAGCCGGGGCTGCACGCGCTGCCGCGGACGTACGCGATCTGCATCGGCCCGGCGCACCCCGCGCTGTTGGTGGCGGCGCACTCACTGTTACCGCACTCCTGCGCACCGATGCTCGCCAAGAAGGACCAGTCGATGTCGAACCGGGTGCCGGCTTGCTGGTAGAGCCCCAGCCGCGCGGGTGGGATGTTCTGCAGCGCATAGGCGGACGGGGTGGGCCCGGTCGACGCGAGCGCCGGTTCGCTGCTCGGCTCACAGCCCGTGAAGCTCGCTCCGAGGACGGCCACGGCCACACCGAAGATCGCGAGAAACGCGATCCCGGCGCCCCCGGTCCCCGCCAGGAGCCATATCCACAGCGCCTTGCTTCGCTGCGGGGGCATCACGCGCCACCCAGTTCTGTGACGAGCAGCCGGCCAGCCTGGGGTGCGAGGAGCAGCCCGATCGGGTAGTCGACCGGGCCACCGTCGTTGACCACGGCGCTCACCCCGGCCAGCCCCGAGGGCGCGGGCGTGCTGTGAAGCGAAACCAGCCTCGCAGCGTCTGCCTGCGCGGCGGGCGAGACGCGCGGTGGATGGTCCTCCAGTGCGTGAAGGAGCTTGGCGGTGGCGCCCTTGATCTGGCTCGCCGGGGTGTGCCCGTAGAGGTAGCCCAGATAACCGGGGAGGAACAGCCGCGCGGCCCGCGCGACCACGGGCGTGAGAGGCTCCGCGCCGGCCTCGGACGGTGGCGCATGGAAAGTCGCCGCGTGCTCGAGGGGGCTTGACGATCGCTCGGTGTCGCGCGGTGGCTGCCTGTCGGGGCGGGTGGCCGTGAGCAGCAGGGCGCTCGCGGCCAGCAGCACGACGACGGCGGTCATCGCTGTGCGGCGCTCGCCGTCGGCGAGCGGCCGGTCACGCAGCCGGGTCAGCCACCGCGTCATCGGCCTTCACCCGTCTCGGTGTGGCTGGTGATCCCGAGAAAGCTGCGGCCGTTGCAGTGCGCTGCCTCGGCCGCGCCGGTGGCGGGGTGGTAGAAGGGGTCCAGTACCAGGCAGCGCCCGTCGGGGTTGTTGTGCTGGCAGGTGGGACGCTGCATCCCGGTGGCGCGCTCACCGGGCAGGGTGCGCCGGTAGGGCGCTCCGCACGCCCCGCACGCCAAGAACGAGGAGCCCGCCAGAACGCATCGCTTGACCAGCCGGCGCAGCTGCCCAGGGCCGTCGCTGCAACCCTGGGCGCGGCGTACCTGACGGCCTGCGTTCAAGTGGGAAAGCCGCTGCAGTCGGGTATTCCTGTCAGGCGTGTGGTTCTCGTAGAAGTACCTGGCGTCCTTGCTCAGCAGCGAGAGCCGCAGGGGTGTGTTGCACCCGAGCATGAGCGGTGTCCCCCATGCCGGAGGGCGCTGGCGTATCCAGCCCTGCTCGTGCAGAGCGTCAAGCAGAGGCTCGCCGGGGTGATGCAGAAGCCAGAGCGTGCCGTCCTCGCGCAGGACGCGATGCACCTCGCCGAGGACCTCGAGCGTGACCTCGGGCGCCTGGGTGAAGGGTGGCCTGGTGAGGCAGGTCTGCGCCCAGGCATCGGGGAGTTCCCGCATGAGGGTGAGCGAGTCTGCTTCTTCGATGCGCCAGCTCATTCGGAGCCCTCCTCGGGGGTTTCGCTAGGGGTTGGTTCAGGGTCCCCTTTGCTTGGTGGAGGGGAGGCCCCCGAGTTCGGGGCGCCTCCCGGGGGTGGGGGTGGGGGTGGTTTCCGGCGTCGCTTCGCCATCTGCATGAGGCGGGTGGCGTAGTAGAGGGTCTGCAACTTGCCGGTCTCGTTCTGGGCTGCCTGTGGGCCAGCCGTGGCAGCGAGAAGGTCTCCGGCGAGCTTGTTGCGTTGCAGAAAGACGGCCCACAAGAACGCGGCCTGCAAGGTGAACGCCAAAAGCCACCCGAGGTTCGAGGTGGCGTCGTCCAGCGCCTGGCAGACGGCGAGGATCACCGTGAGGATCAGGGAGTAGACGACCTTCCGCGCGAGGTACCCGGCGAGCTTTCCGATCCACGCCCTGAAGAAGGCATGGCCGCGGCCGGGGAACACGGCGATCACGAGCGCGAAGGGCGCGAGCAGGAGGACCATCAGCAGCAGGATCTGCGCGAGGATCACCCCGAGTGCCAGCGCTCCGAGTAAGCAGAACGCGCCGAGCTCACCCGCGAGGATCAGGATCGAGAGCAGCAGCCGCTGGTACTGGCCGCCCTTGCCCATCGCTTCAGCGGCGGGCTCGTCCGCCGCGCCGAGGGGGTAGGTCCCGTTGCGCTTGGCGGGGTCTGATTCGGGGAGGTCTTTATCGGTTCCGTGTTCGAGCGCTTCGTGCTCTGAGTTACGGCCCGGTGACTGGAAGGCGTAGGGGAGGAAGTGCGGGGCGTACTTGTTACGGTCGTTGATGCACGTCTTACCTTCGGTGTGGACTTCGGTGGCGCTTTCCAGTTGTGCGGCGAGCTGCGCGTCTTCGGCTGGGTTGGCGCTTAGGGGACGGACCGCGACCGAATGGGTCTTCCCGTCTCGGGTGGTGGTGCAGCTCTCGAGGCCGCCGAACTCGAGGACGGTCCAGGGGTTCAGGACGAGCAGCTGGAAGAGCTGGTTGCTCGCGGCGCTCTTGGCTTGTTGTTCGTTACCGATGCTGTCCTGGGTGCCGAGTGAGAGCAGCGCGGTGGAGAGCTGGTTTGAGAGCTGGCTCGCGGGGGCGATCGTGCGTTCGGGCTGGGTGACGATCCCGATCGCGAGTACGCAGTAGAGGAGGGAGGCGGTGAGCGCTCCGGCGGTCTCGGTGTAGCGGCGCTGAATGAGTGCCTTCCACATCGCCCAGCACCCCGCGAGCACGACCGCCGCGACGAGCCACGGCGCCCCGAACGTGCTGCTGTAGAGGTTGTGAATCGCGGTCGATATCGGCGCGAGCGCCCCGGAGCCGGGGGTGCCGTTGCCGTTCAGCAGGTCGAGGTTGAACGCGAACGCGAACAGGGTGATGACCGCGTTCGCCAGGAACGCCGTGATCATCCAAATGACCTGTGCGCCGAAGTACGCGATCATCGGCGCGACACCCGAGGTGTCCACTCCGTTGGTGAACCCGACGCTGATCGTGGGGAAGTACTGGTCGAGCTGGTAGTTGGCGATCGGGTAGCGGCCGACCAGCCCGCCCGGGGGTAGCTGCGGCGCCGGGCCGATGTTGCTGTACACGTCACCCGCGAACGCCGCGGGACCAGCGAGCAGGACCAGCCCGATGGTGAGCACGAGCAGGAGCGTGAGCGGCCGCCGTCGGGGAGTGGCGCATCGCAGTGTGCGCGGGAGGGTGCGCTTCATGCGGGGCTCCTTTGCGGCTGGCCGGGGGTGGTCTTGAGCGCTTGGAGGAGGTGGGGGTAGACGAGGTCGACCTGGACCTCCCCGACGCGGCCGTGCAGGTCGCGCATCAGGCACCTTCCGGCCCTGAATTCACGCAGCAGGCCGATCAGCTCGCGTGTTGGCTGGAGGCCGATGAATCGCAGCGCCGCGCGGGCGGCGTCGTCGGAGTCCTGGCCGAAGACGAGGACGACACCGATGAGGTCTGAGAGGTCCCCGAGGTCGCCGATGCGGTGCGTGCCGAGCAGCAGCGTCGCGTTGAACGCGCGGCCCAGTCGGACGAGGCGGTTGATGATCTGACGGCCCTGGGGGGACGCCAGGAGGAACCAGATCTCGTCCAGGCCGACGATCTTGTGACGTGTGCGGTCACCGGAGATGAGCTGCAGCGCGTAGGCCGCGACGAGTGAGAGCGTCGCGACGGATACCCGCTCGGCGCGGGTGTAGGAGTCCCGTGAGGCTGAGGGTTCGGGCAGCGAGAGGCCGGGCATACGGATCGTCGTGACCGGCGTGTCCGCGCGGCTGATCGTGGTGGACCCGTCACCGAACCCCAACCGGGCGAGACCGAAGTCGCGGATTACCTGCAGCGCCTCGCCGGCTTCGCGCGCACCGGAACGCTCGCTTTCACCGAGAAGCTCAACGACACGCAGTAGGCTTTTGGAGCCCTCGCGGACCGTGTCCTTGACGGCGAGGCTGACCGCGTTCTCCCAGGTGCTCGCCGGACCGGGGAGCAGTTCCAGCAGATAGGAGCAGGCCAGCTCCTCGCGGAGATCCTCGAGGCCGATCGCGAGCGGGTCAAGGCGCCCCTGCTGCCCCGGGTCCCCGGAGAGCTCAAGCACCTGCATGCGCTCGGCGAGCTCTGAGAGTTTGTGCAGGCCGTGGTCGGGCTTCGGGTCGAAGTCCACCACGAGGCTGCCGCGGCGCTCGGCGGCGTACTCGATCGCCTGCGCCGCGACTGTCTTCCCCGACCCGAGGGTGCCGATCAACAGCACCCCGGACGCGCGGTCCTCCCGCGGCGCCTGCGTCGCATCGAAGCGGACCGGGATCGCTGCTCCTGTCGGGGTGTACCCGAGGTAGGGGCCTCTCCCGGAGCCAACCGTCCGGGTCGCGGTGGCGACCATTCCACCGAACTGCTCGACCGTGAGTTGCTGGACGTAGTCGCGCATCACAGCCACCCGTCCGCTCGCGGGAGATGCTCGAAGAACATCTCGCGCTGCAGGCCCGCGGGGCGGTGTAGCTGGATATCCCCGTACTGCTCTTTGAGCGCGGCGACCCGTCGCTCGAGCTCCTCCTCGCTGGGTGCTCCGACCGCGAGGCCGATCGATGCGTAGAGCATCGGGGGGTGCCCGCCGGCCTGGAGCTGCGCCTCGTACTCGCGGGCGAGGACCCGGTTCTCCCCGGCGAGCAGGCTCGGGCCGTGCGCTGCACCCTGCGCCTGCTCGTGGTAGGCGTGCTCGACGTCCGCGATCCGTTTACGGACCTGCGCGAGCGCCTGGCGGTTCCCAAGCCAGCGGGCATGGACCACCGCGTCAACAGGGAACCCGAGGGCCTCCAGTGGCGCGAACAGAACCTCCGCGGCCGGGCCGGGAAACTCGGGTGCGTCCGCTAGCGCGCCGAGCGCGAGCATCGCCTGGTAGCAGCGGCCCCGCTCGCCGTCCACCACCAGCGTCTGCTGACGCTCGGTGATCGCTGCGTTCGCGCAGCGCCGTAGGTCGTGCTCGAGCGGCTGGAACGCTACTCCGCCGCCCGGGGCGGAGATGACCAGGGCGTCCGGCTGCCAGTGCTGGTCAAGGTCGGGCTCGCCCACCCCACGGGTCGCGGCGCGACGCAAAAGCCACTGAAGCTCGACGGTGCTCGCGCGCCGCGCGGCAAGGACACCGCTGATGCGCTCATAGACGCGCTGCTCGGTGGCGGCGAGCTCTGAGAGCTCGCGGGCGGTGATCGGGGACGCGCTGGTGATCCCGGCCAGTTCCTCCACCCTTCGCCGGGCACGATCCACCCCGCGAATCAGCCCCGCGCCCAGGCCGGGCGGGGCGCTGCGGCTCAGCGAGACCGCGAGATAGACCTCCGGTACGTGCGAGCCGAGTTCACGCAGCCGCTCGCGGTGGCCCTCCAGGAACGCCCGCCACACCGCGGGGTCCTGGTGGCGCTCGTCCAGCAGCCCGGCAGTGTGCTCGACGTACTGCTCGGCCGGGTAGGCGCGGTTGACGCGCCACAACGAGAAGTCCGCGGCGATCGTGTGCGCGAGGCGCTGCAGGCGACGCTGCAGCGCCCACTTCCCGCCCGTCGGGAGGAAGGGGTAAGGGCTCATCCCCAGCCGGTACAGGCCGGCGCTCTCACCACCCCGCCCGACGAGCAGGTTCCCCCGCGCGTAGCGCAAAGCGAAACCACTCACGGGCGCACCTCGAGGACCTGCCCGGCCGCGAGCTCGACCACATCAGCCACCCGCTCGCGGCGGCGCATACGGTGCCCCTCCGCCGGACGCACCACATACCTGCCGCGGCTTGGGATCACGACCACCGGGCGTCCGAACACCAGCCGCGCCGGACCACGAACCCGGCCGTGCTCGAGCACCGGTGAGTGATGGTCCGGTGCGACCCACACCCGCGGCGCCCACACCGCCACCTCACCATCCACCCTGAGCGGCCGGTCGATCGAACGGCGGGCGCATCGCAGCCGCAGCGAAACCCACGAGACGATGTAGCGGTGCGCTGGGCGACCGTCCGGCGCGGCCTGTCCCGCGAGCGTCGCGATCATCCCCGGCAGCACTACGAGCCGCAGCGGCCAGTCAAGCCACCCCACCAGCACACCGGCAGCCAGCGTCCCCACAAACCCCGCGGCGCCCAGCAGCGCGGCACCGTACCAGCCCTGCCAGCCGGCGCCCAGCAGCGCACCGACCGCGCCGACCGTAGCGGCGAACAGGATCGAGCGCTGGCTGAGCACCAGCACCATGACCAGCCCGGCGAACGCCCAGGCCAGCCACTCAAGCGGCACCCCGCCGGGGACGGGCAGGCGCCGCCCGTCGATCTGGTAGATCCGCCGGTCGGGGGTGAAGATCCGCTGGTAGGAGCGGATCGGCGCGGGAGAATCACTCACAAGCCCACGCTCCCCTCAGCCGAAAATCTGTTTTGCGATGCCTTCAGCGGCATGCGCGATCGAGTCCGGTGCGAACACCAGCCACGCGACCACGATCGCCGCGAACAAAAACGTCGCCAGCTCGGTGTAGCGACGATTCACCAAAAACACCAGGCTGGCGATCGCCGCGATCCCCCCATACAACTCGCTCGCGTAACCTTTCAGGAGGCTCGCGACATTGCTGCCCACTTCGTTACCCGACGCAAACGCAGCCGCGGGCAACCCCAGCACTCCCACTGCTAGCAAGCACACAATCAACAAGCAGCGTCTACGCGACATACCGATCACCTTTCCCGCGCCGTCGATGGCGCTGTCCTCGCAGGCTGTGTGACAGTGACCGTCCGGGCTGGCACCCCGACCGTGGGGTTCGGGTCGAGCACGGAGACGATGCCGCGCACGAGCAAAAGCAGCACGCAACCCCATAGCAACACCCGGCCCGCCGCCCGCACCAGACGCCCACCGACTTCACTACCACGAGCGCCACGTCCGTCACTCTTACTGCGTAAATCGCCCATAAGGCCAACCTACGCATCGCAAGATCCGGCAACTACCCACTTTCTCAACTACCCACTTTCTCACGTACTCATATACGCGCGAAAGTGAGTACAAGCACCCCCGTAATCTGCTAGGCGCGTACCCAGCGCTGTGGGCTGCCGGGTGCTGCGCGAAAGCGTCTGAAGTCGATCAGGCGCTCTTGAGGATGAGGTCGCTCAGCTCTTCGACATGAGCGGCGATACTCTCAGCGGCCAGTCCGACCAGCCGGCACGCGGTGTAGTCAGCCAGCGAGTAGAGCACCCGTTTCCCTTCGCGGCGTCGCGCGAGAAGCCCATCACGGTAAAGCGCATTGAGACTGCGCGAGGCGTTGCGGTGTTCGATGTCAAAGGTATCGGCCAACTGCTGCACCGACGCCTCGCCATCCTGCAACGCAAGCAGCAGCCGAACCCGCAAGGGATCAGACAGCAACTGCATCCTACGAGCCACCAGCCCCAACACCGCATCGGACAAGATCACCGCGGGCACCTTCTACCTCACCCACCGAGGTAGCTGAACTGACCACCATCGCGACGCCGCGGCGCACGAGGCTGCCCCTGCAGCGAAGAGCAGATCATCGGATAGCTCCTGGACGGTCGCCTGGCGGTACTCGAGCTCCAACAGCAGCCGTATCCGGGTTGGCTCGGCGATGATCCGCGTCCGCCGCGCGATCAGCGCCAGCAGATCCTCTGAGGGCGTGGGTGTCGGGTTCATGGTCTCTGCACCACTGACCAGAAGCAGACCGAACCGGCCAGCGAATTCACGAAAAAATTGCTTGGCCGGTTTGGGCCTCTCGTGGTCAGGGAGGGGTATGAGCGAAACCCCAAACCCCATACAGCCGCCTCCCGTGCGCCGTCGGCGCAAGCCCGGGCTAGCAGCCAGAGCCCCCCATGTCGAGCCCCCGGCGCGAGCCGCCAACCCAATCGAAGGACACTACGAGGAGTGCCCCCAGCAACAACCCACAAGTACCAGCGAGCACGTCTTCACGGCCCTGCCATCAAGACACGGGCTTCTGCCCGCCGCTCGCGCGTGGCTTGGTCGACTCGCGAGCGGCCGTATCGTCGCAACGCTCACGGCCTCGCTTCTGGCGCTATGCGCGACGGTCGCACTAGCGGCAATCGTCCGCGGCACTGCCCATCACGAGCACCATCTCCTCGCACCGCCAGCCACGCAAATCACGGCGACCCCGAGCGCATCGACGCGAGTTGCGCACCGCCATCGTGGCACGGCGCTACACCGTCGCAGACCCGGATCTGGCCCCGAGCGGGTCGCTCACACGTGCGCTTGTAAGGGGTCCGCTGGGAGCATCGTACGTCCGCCGCAAGCTGTCCCGGGCGGGGCTGTCCCTGTCGTACATGCTGCGCCATCCGAACCAGCGGGCAGCCCGCCCACGGGGGGCTCTGTTGAAGGGCAGACAGAGGGAGGCCCGTTCTCACCATGACCGTAGATCATCAAATGTTTATGTCTCGCGTAATTTTGATGGCTGGTGCCCCGTTTTTGGGTCAGTGGTATGGATGACCACTGGAAGGCCACGAGTCAACGGAATGACCGAAGCGAAGCGACAAGCGCCCATTACCCGCCCTGCCGTCGTGGGGGCTGCGCGGGAGCCGTGGTCTCAACGGTGGGGTTCTGCGCGCGCTGCCAGCGGGCGTATGAGCGCGCGCGATGCAACCACGAGCGTGACTTGCAGCGCGGGGCGCGGGCGCTCGCGCTCGGCAACCCGGAGGTCATCGAGCTCTTCACGAGCGACTTGCTTGAGCGTGAGCGGCTGCTCGCTCACGCGGTGGCGCATAACGCCGACCGTGGCCGCCCAGGGCACGGGCGGATACCGATGGTCGCTGTACACGACTACCTGGCCGAGGCGATGGAGCGCATCGGCGAACGGGTGAGCTCAGGGACGGGGTGCTGATGGCGACCACGACCAGCCCCAAGGCGGCCGGGGAGCGCGGCACGGTCGATCTGCCGGTCGCGCTGGCGCGCTGGCGTACACGCGAACTGCGCCTCGCGCACACCTTCCGCGAGTGCGCCGGGGCGTCCACCGCGGAGATCGAGGAACTCTACGACGCTACTGTTCTCGCGCTGCTCCCGCGGCGCTATGAGTCCGAGGAGCATCTGCGCTTCGCGCTTCGCAAGGGGATCAAGATGCGCGCGTTGCGCTTGCACCGCGACCGCGCCGCGCATGAGCAGGAGCTCGCGCACGCCGCGCCGGTTATCCACGCGACCGCGCAGGCACGCGCGTTCGAGCAGGAGCCCGAGCGGGCGCTGATTGCCCACGAGGACGACGTGATCGTCGGGGAGTTCCTCTCCGAACTGACCCCGGTGGAGCGCGCGGTGTTCGTGCTGATCGCCGAGGAGCGCTCCTGGCGTGCGATCGGGACCGCGCTCGGTCTCGCCGAGAACGAGGCACGCAACGCCACCCGCGCCTGTGAGCGCAAGCGCGAGGTGTTCCTCAAACTGTATGAGACCGGCCGGTTATGCGGCTACCGCTCACGCACGATCACCGCGCTGCTCTCAGGCGAGCAGACTGGGGAACTCGCGCTCGAGCAGGCCCTCGCGCACCTGCGCCACTGCCGCACCTGCCAAGCCCAGCACCAGACCACCAGCGAGCAGCTACAAGCCGACTTCGAGCGTCGTGCGCTGGCGGTCCTCCCGGTGCCCGTCCTGCTTGGCACTCACGCCGGGCTGCTCGACCGCATACAGGACCTGTTGGAGTACCCGGCGCGCCTCGCCGAACGGGTCGCGGGCTCAGGAGCAGGGACAGGGATACGCGAGCGCCTCGCCGAGACCACCGTGGGGGCTGCGGGTGCGGCAAAGATCGCGCTCGGGGTCGTCGGTGTAGCCGCACTCGCGGGGGGCGCCATCAGCGCCACTCACATCCTTGACTCCCACGCCCCCCGCCACACCCATCGTCCCGCCGTCGCGCAGCCGGCGATAGAGGCCATCGTGGGCACGCGGGTGCCCGCGACCCTGCTGCGCCAGACTGCCCGGCAGCCCTCGCGCGTGGCGCGCCTAGCACGTCGCCCCGGGCATCCCGTCGGCGGGAGCGATCTTCAGTTCGGTCCTGGCCGCGTGGTGCCCGCGACGCAGCCCGCGCCAGCACCCAGGAGCGCCACCCAGCGCGAACCCGGCGGGTTCGCCTACCTCGGCGAACCCACCGCCCCCCAGGCGGCTGGCCCGCGGCAGGCCCAAACAGCCTCCCAGCACGTCGGAGGGGCGTTCAGCCCATAAGCCCGGAAAGTCGTTGGCCGGTTTGGGCCACTTGTGGTCAAGGAGAGCAGACAACCCGGGCTATCCAGCCCGAGAAAGGATTCGAACAGTCCATGACTATCAAGCTCACCCACAAGAAAAAGACCGTCACCCGCCGCGAGTTGTGGCTCTCGCGGCGGGTGACCGGGCTCGCCTGCGCAGCCCTCTCGGCCCGCACCCCGACCGGGCGGAGCGCGGCTTCTCTGCCGCGGTCGTCGGTGCTGCTGGCTCTGGCCACGAGCATCGTTGCTCTGGTGGCTGCGTCTGCGGCCAGCGCGAGGACCTACCCGATGTACCAGTGTGCTCCCGGTATCGCGGCGGTCTCGCCCGGATGGTCGGTGTACGGCATCAATACCGACGCGAGCACCGTTCTATCCAACACCTGCTCAGCCGGGGGAGCGATCGGTGACTATGTTTTTTCTAATGAACAGGCTGGAGCGGTGACAGAGAGCGCGAACAAAGGCAGCGAAGTCGGGCTACAGATCGACGTGCCGGGCAGTGTCCCCGACGTGACTATCCAGTCAATCGCCGCAGAGGTCATCGACTCATCGGTTACAGGCGACGACGCTTACATGGGCTTTACCTCCGCCGGGCAGCAACTCCCAGGCGGAGTCGAGCTTCCTTACGGCGGGAGCGACTATACGGCCAGCGATAGCTGGACACTACCCCAGGGCGCCCGGGACTTCGAGACACATGTCACCTGCACAACGGACGACAGCTCCCCGACATGCTACTTCGCGGACTCGATCAGTGTCCCAGCGCTGAGCGACATAACGCTCACGCTGGTGGATAACACCCCGCCAGCCATCACGAGTGTGTCCGGTGCGCTCGCTACAACAGCAGCAGACAAGGCGACGGTCACCGGGCTACAGGCATTCGGTTTCGCGGCCAGCGACGTAGACAGCGGCGTGCAGTCCGCGACACTGACGTTGACTCCCCAAGGCGGCGGGACGCCCTACACCCACACGTTTGACTTCTCCGCACAGTGCCTCTATGACTCGTGGAACGCCTGCCCCCTCAATCAGACGGTCAGCGGATTCGCGGTCGATACCTCCGCTCTCAAAGACGACACCTACGCGGTCGACCTGACCGTCACCGACGCAGCAGGCAACATCGCGAGCGACACGCTGGGAAAAATTCTCACCGATAACGCTCCCGTTAACGCATCCCCACCATCGATCGAAGCGAACGTACCGCAGGCGACCGTCGGAACTCAGCTCTCGGCGACCAACGGCGCGTGGGAAGCACCCACGGGCGCCGGCGCGATCACCTACACCGGCCAGTGGTTGACCTGTGATGCAGCCAGCGAAAACTGCCGGCCCGTGAGCGGCGCGACCACAGCCGCCTACACCATCACAGCCGCCGATGCAGGGAGCGCTCTGCGCTACCAGGTCACCGCGAAGAACACCGCCGGGTCCGCCACCGCGGTCTCTCCCGCGAGCGCGGTCGTGCCGAACACGCAGCAGAACAGTGCTCCCCCCGGCCCCGGCGGGCCCCTACCAGGCCCAGAAGCAGGCCCGGGAAGCCCCGGGACCGCTCTCCCGGGGCCAGGAGGCACCCAGACCCTCACGCAGACGCTCGGTGCGGCGAACGGCAGCAACGCGAACGAGGCGGCCTACATCAGCCTCGGTGTCACCTCCACAATCAACAGATCCTACAACGAGAGCGGCGTGACCGTGACGGGCCGGCTGCTTGACCCCGCGGGCCACCCGATCGGCGGCGCGACGCTCGAAGTGCTCCAGCGGGTCGCGACGGCGGGCGCACCGATGGTCAAGATCGGCCTCGCGTACACCGCCGCTGACGGGTCGTTCACCGTACGTATCCCGAAGGGCCCATCAAGGCTGATCCGCCTCGCCTACCGCGCATTCACAGGCGAGGTCAACTACGCCTACACCCGAGACATCACACAACACGTCAGCACCAGCATCACGCTACAAGTCACCCCGCGCTCGATCGCGCCGCACGAAAAGGTCAAGCTCACTGGCCGGGTCCTCGGAGGGTACATCGGGTCGCTACCCCCGGTCGTGGAACTAGAAGTGAAGTATCTCGGCGAATGGCGCCTCCTCCATTCCGTCCGCTGCCACAGCAACGGGAAGTTCGAAGCTCACTACGAGTTCCTCGGCGCGACCGGGCTCTTCCCGTTCCGTGCCCGGGTCCGCGCGAGCACCGGACGCCCCTACACCCCCGGCTACTCCACCACCTATGCCGTCCTCTCCGAGTAAGGCGCCCAACCACCATCCCAGGACCAGGAACGCTTCCCGGCC
The DNA here is from genome assembly GCA_963715925.1 of uncultured Solirubrobacterales bacterium. Lineage (GTDB taxonomy): Bacteria > Actinomycetota > Thermoleophilia > Solirubrobacterales > Solirubrobacteraceae > Palsa-744. Next base: position 2,827,604 of record OY970282.1, read on the forward strand.
CCGCAACGGGCCGGGAAGCATCCTCACGGCACTGTGCGCAACTCTCGCGGTGACCTCGCCGTCGCTGCGACCGCAGGAGCCGCCGAGAGCACGAGTCCGGGGAACACGATCTGCGCGGCGACGGGGCTTGTGCCGACGGCCCAGAAGACGAGTCCGAGGTGCCCCTGGGGGAGCTGGTGGGGGTCGTGGGGTCGCGTAGCCAGGGTAAGACGACGTTGTTGGGGCTCGCGGCGGGGCTCGTATGCCCGGATGATGGTGTGGTGCACTTCGACGGGCGGGATCTGGCCGGGTTGTCCGACCGGGAGCATTCGCGGCTGTTGCGGGAGGAGATCGGGTTGGCGGGCCAGAGCGGCCCGAGGCTGAATCTGAAGATGGCTCAATATGTCGCCGCGCCGCTGCTGGTCAACCGTCGACGCAAGCACCGCCGGCAGGTACTGGCCCGCGGGTGGGCGCGCTCGAGGACCGCTTCGCCGAGAGCGAGCGCAGGATCACCGCGAGCTTCGGTGTCGCCGCATCCGAGCCCGGCGAGGTCTTCGACTTCGACGCGGTGTTCGCGCGGGCCGACGCGGGGCTCTACCAGGCGAATGACTCCGGGCGCAACCGCGTGTGCATCGCGACCGCCGAGACGCCGGCGCGGCCAGGCCCAGGCACGACCCGCCACCAGCTCGACGCCGTTGCGATCGAGGCTGCCTGAACCCCGACGCGCCCGCCAGCTAAAACAGCGCCCCAGGAATTAACACAGACCCTGCGTCTGGCCGGGTAGGCTGTAGCGAACCTAAAGATCGGGGCGGTTCAATCGTGGCCGACGAGCGCGTGTTGCGGTTGGTGGGGGTGTCGAGGGGTTTTGCGCGTGGACAGGATCGCGTGATGGTGTTGCGTGATGTCTCATTGTCGGTGGATGCTGGGCGGCTGGTTGCGGTGCTCGGTGGGAGGCTGGCGGGCAAGAGCACGTTGATCCGGGTCGCTTCGGGCACGCTGCCCGCTGATGACGGCGATGTGTTCGTGGATGGGCAGCCGATGGCGGAGATCTCCGATACCGGGCTGTCGGGTGTGCTGGCGTTGAAGGTTGGGCTGGTGGGGCGTGATGGCCCGGACGCGAAGCTGGACGTGGCGGGCTACGTGGAGATGCGGTTGGCGGCGACGCGGGACTACTCCAACCACGAGCGCCGTCGCAAGGTCCGGGAGACGTTGCGGGAGTTCGATCTGGCTGGGACGGAGCGGCTGATGTGGGGCGAGCTGTCGGACTGGCAGCGAGTCGCGGTGGAGCTTGTGCAGGCGGTGATCGTCAGGCCGCGGTTGCTGCTGGTCGATGACATTCTGGATGGGTTGCCGCGGGCGTGCAAGAACACGGCTTTGGAGTGGCTTGAAGGGTTCGCCCGCGACATCGGGTGCGGGGTGTTGATGGCGGTGTCCGATCACACGACCGCGAGCCGCGGCGAGCAGGTGTTCCAGCTCACCGAGGGACGGCTGCGCCTCATGCACACCGACCCCGACATCATCCACATCGACCCGCAGGTCCGAGGCCGCCAGGCACGCTAGCCACGGCGGCGACCCGCCCGGCGACTCGGGCACGGCACCGTCTGATCGCTGGTGGCGCTCGACCCGTCGGCGAAGTGGAACGTGATCGAGAACGGAAAGCCGCCGGCGGGGCAGCGAGGCGGCAGCACGATCCCCGACGGCGTGTACGGGACGAACTTGCCGTGGCGGTGTTCGTAGTAGGTCAGCCCCAGCGGCCCGATCGTTGAGCGCACATGCACGAGCGCCACGTCATGGCCTTCGGGGAAAGCTTCCAGCAGCGGCACGGGGATCGACAGGTCCCCGCCAAACGGCCGGGCGGCCGGCAGCAGAAGCCCCGGAAAGATCAGCTGCGCCGACAGCGGCACAGCCCCTTCGACCACGAACTCGACGGGGATGCCTTCGCCGCCCAACGGCGCCATGAAGATCGCAGTGTGCGCCTGCTCCTGCAGGACTTCTTTGCCGATCTGAACCTCCGCGATCGCCGTCCCCTCCCCCATCAGCGACCGGGACGGACAGGCTTCGGGGCCAAGTTCTTCGAGCACCTTTTCGGTGCAGCTCGCCAAGCCCAGGCCGCTCGTGACCAGCCCGAAGCCCTTGGGGTAGCGCAAGTCGATCCGCGTCACCGGGGATGGCACCCGCGCCCCGCCGGTCGGCGTGATGCTGAACGCGAACTGGATTGTCGTGCCGTGCCCCAGCCGCTCCGGGGACAGGCTGACTTGCAGCTTCGCGATCTGTCCCGCATGGGCGGCGGCGGCGAGTGCCATGCACGCCAGCGGCGCGAGCGGGCACACCCACCGCAGGACTGTCATGCGGCGCGAGCGCACCCGACTGCCCACCTTAGTAGTCCAGGGTTCCAGTCGTCTGCACGACCATCTTGTAGGTGCCGCGGTTGAGCGTGCCGTAGAATCCGCCGGTGCCATGCGCGTATCTGTAGCGGCCGGTGCCGTGCGTGACCTTCATGTTTCCGGCGAAGCTCGGTTCTTCTGAGCGGCCTTTGGGCTTGCCGGACCCGACGCCGCTGATCGACCCGCCGGCCGCGGTGATCGTGAAGTGCGCGACGACCGTTGGGCCGACTTCGAGCAGCAGCTTGACGTGGCCGGGCAGCGCACCCGTGGCCTGCCCTTCCTCGGTGATGTATTCGCCTTCGTGATGGACGAGCTTCAGGTGCGCGGTGTCCGTCACCGACAGCGAGCGCGCCTCGTGGCCGGAGGGCGCGCTGGACGCCCTGGCGGGCAGGATCAGCAGCACGGCGAGCGTGAGCAGCAGCAGTTTTAGGGACGCGCCGTGGTCGGTCCCAGTTGCCTTGATTTGTTTCCAATTAAGGCGGCGCCCCTGACCGGGACAGGCACAGGGGTTTGTGTGAATATCGGTAGGCACTGTACACAAAAGTCCTGCTGGCCAGGACGGTTTGGGCAGCGCGCACATGTTAGCGACGTTTCAGTTAGCGTTACAGCATGTCCAAGGCGAACTCTGCGGACCTGCCGGGGAGCATGGCTATCCTCGGGTTGCTCCACGAGAAGCCGGACATGACCGTCGGGGAAGTCACTGACGACCTGCGGACGCGCTTTGCGATCTGCCGCTTCGACCCCGGCACTGCCAGGCAGACCCTTCGCCAGATGGAGAACCTAGGACGCGACCGTCCGCCGCGAGTGTGGTGCAGCTACAAAGCCCCCGGCCGCAGCCGGATGCAAGACCGCTACCAGCTCGCCGCCGCCGGCTCCGAGGAGTTCGACAGCTGGATGTACCGCAAGCCGATCGGCATCCCGGCGCTGCGCGAGGCGCTGTACGGCCGCATCGAGCTATGCCCGCGCTTAGAGGACCTGCCCGAACTCATCCGCATCGCCCGCGAAGAACGAGACATCGCCGGCAGCCTGTACTCCAAAGCCAAAGACAACCTCAAACTGCACCTGGAGCGCAACCGCCGCCGGCCGAGGCGCGGCCCCCCCGCCCGCGAGGACTACTTGCGCGAGGTCCGCGACGTGCTCAAGCACCACACCCCCGAGTATTGGTCGACCCGCAGCGTCCACTACCACGAAGTCGCCCACGATCTTGAGGGCATCGCGAAACGAGCCGGGATCGAGTTTCCGCCCGATCCCAAACCATGAGCGTCGTGTTGCGGTTGGTGGGGGTGTCGAGGGGGTTTCCGCGTGGGGAGGATCGCGTGATGGTGTTGCGTGATGTCACGTTGGCGGTGGAGGCTGGGCGGCTGGTCGCGGTGCTCGGCGGCCGGGGTGCGGGCAAGAGCACGTTGATCCGGGTTGCTTCGGGCACGCTGCCCGCCGACAAGGGCGATGTGTTCGTGGACGGGCAGCCGATGGCCGGGATCTCCGATACCGCGCTGTCTGAAGTGCTGGCGTTGAAGGTTGGGCTGGTGGGGCGCGATGGCCCGGACGCGAAGCTGGACGTGGCGGGCTACGTGGAGATGCGCCTGGCGGCGACGCGGGGCTACTCCAACCACGAGCGCCGCCGCGAGGTCCGGGAGACGTTGCGGGAGCTCGATCTGGCCGGGACGGAGCGGCTGATGTGGGGCGAGCTGTCGGACTGGCAGCGAGTCGCGGTGGAGCTTGTGCAGGCGACGATCGTCAGGCCGCGGTTGCTGCTGGTCGATGACATCCTGGATGGGTTGCCGCGAGCGTGCAAGAACACGGCCTTGGAGTGGCTTGAAGGGTTCGCCCGCGACATCGGGTGCGGGGTGCTGATGGCGGTCTCCGATCACACGACCGCGAGCCGCGGCGAGCAGGTGTACCAACTCACCGAGGGACAGCTGCGCCTCATGCACACCGACCCCGACATCATCCACCTGCAGAACCGCCGCGCAGCCCGCGGGGCAGCCAGGTAGACACCCGATGCTCCAAATCACTGAGCTTGTCAAGCACTACGAGGTCGGCGACGAGCCGGTGTGCGCCGTGGACGGCGTTTCGTTGCACATCGAGCCGGGTGAGATCGTCGCCCTGTATGGACCGAGCGGCTCGGGCAAGTCAACGCTGATCGACCTGATCGCCGGGTTTCAGACACCGGACTCCGGCAGCGTCACCGTCGACGGGCGCGATGTGCACCGCATGGCCGACGGCGAGCACGCCGACTACCTGCGCCTGACGATCGGCATCATTGGCAAACCGGAAGACCTGATGGAATCCGCCAGCGCCCGGGAGAACGCCTGCCTAAAGCTGCTGCGCGACCATCCAAAGGAAGCTCCGCAGATGATCGAGCCGCTGCTCGTCGCGCTCGGCCTTGGCGACCGCCTCGACCAACCCATGCGCAAGCTGTCGATGGGCGAGCGCCAGCGGGTTATGATCGCCCAGGCGCTCGCCAACAACCCCAAGCTGGTGCTCGCGGACGAGCCAACCGGAACGCTGGACACCCGCCGAAGCGCCGAAGTGCTGGCCCTCATTCGTGCCGTTTGCCGGGAGCGCCAAGCCGCCGTGCTGCTCGTTACCCATGACCCGCGGGCCGTCAGCTATGCCAACGTCGCTTACGAACTCCGCGACGGCCGGCTGCATGATTACGAGCCCGAAGATCTGCCGGTGACCGCTGCCGAGCGGGGCGCTGGTCGATGAGCCAGCGGCCGAAACGTCCCGGAGGGGTGCGCCGGCGGGCGCGTCGCATGATGCCTGCCGGCGAGGTGCTGTTCATCTTCAAGGCCAGGCTGAGGTCCCGCGTCGTGCTCGTTCAGGAGGGTCTTGCCGTGCTCGGCATCGCGGTCGGCGTCGCGCTGCTGTTCGCCAGCCAGGTCGCCTCGCAAAGCCTGGACGGCTCGGTGCGCCAACTGACCCATCAGCTCGTCGGCAGCACGCAGTACCAGCTTGACGCACGCGGCCCGACGGGCTTCCCCGAAACGCTCGCGCAGACAGCACAGGCGATCCCAGGGGTCGGGGCTACCCTGCCCCTGCTTGACCAGCAGGCGACGCTTATCGGCCCGAAGGGACGCACTTCGGTCGATCTGCTCGGCGTCGATCCGCGGTTCGCCAAGCTCGGTGGCCCGCTTGCCCGCAAATTCTCTGGCCGCGAACTCTCCCACCAGCGCGTGATCGCGCTCCCCAAGCCGCTCGCTGACACGATCGGCGTTGAATCCTTCCAAGACGCCTACCTGCAAACCAGTACCGGCGTCCACGAAACGCTGGTCGCGGCGACCCTCAGCCCCAGCGAAGCCGGCGGCCTGCTCGAGAGCCAGATCGTACTCGCCCCGATCAAGTACGCGCAGCAGCTCGTCGGCTCAGCGGCGCGTATATCCCGCCTCTATATCAAGCTGGCGCCGAGCAGCACCTCGGCGACCGTCGCAGCGCTGCGGCGCGTGGCGGCCGCGAACGACCTGAACTTCGAGCCGGCCGACTTCGACGCTGTGCTGTTCAGCGTCGCCTCTGCCCCCGCCCAGCAGGGAGAGAGCCTGTTCTCGGGCATCTCTGCGGTCGTCGGGTTCCTGTTCGCGTTCAATGCGATGCTGCTGACCGTCGGCGAGCGCCGCAGGCTGATCGGGATGATGCGCCGCCAGGGCACCGTCCGGCCCATGATCGTGCAGGCGCTCGCGTTCGACGCGCTCGTGATCGGCGCCACGGCGAGCATCATCGGCCTGGCCCTCGGGGAGCTTCTGTCGATCGAGCTGTTTCGATCCCAGCCCGGCTACCTCGCGTTCGCCTTCCCCGTCGGCGAGCAGCGCATCGTGACCGCAGCCACGGTCGCGGAGGCGGTCGGCGCCGGGATACTCGCCGCGCTCGTCGGGGTGCTCGCCCCCCTCAAAGACATCATCGCCCGTCCGCTGCGCCCGCCGGCGCAGGAGGAGGGAACGCCGCGCGGCTGGACGGTCGCACGCCTCTCGGTTGGTGTGTTGTGCCTGGCTACCACCACCGCGATCGTGCTGTGGCGCCCGCAATCGGCGGTGCTGGCTGTCGTCACGCTGATCGTCGCGTCGATGGCGCTGATGCCGTTCCTGTTCAATCTGATCGTGCTCGCGTTCGCTGCCCTGCAGCGGCTCACCGGCAGCTTTCCGGCACGTCTCGCCGTCGCCGAGCTGAAAGACCCGACGACCCGTGTGCGGTCGCTCGCGGTCGCCGCGACCGGCGCGCTGGCAGTGTTCGGCAGCGTCGCGATTGGCGGGGCTCAACAGAACCTGCAAGGTGGGCTGGACCGCAGCGCGCGTGAATGGAGCCACATCGCGCAGGTGTGGGTATCTCCTGGGGGCGTGAACAATACGCTGGGAACGACGGCGTTCGCGGCGTCGCCGGCGGTAGCCGCGATCTCGCGCGTGAGGGGTGTAAGCAGCGTGCAGGTGTACCGCGGGGGGTTTCTCGATATCGGCGACCGTCGTGTGTGGGCTATCGCGCCGCCGCCATCGACGAGCCAACTGATACCGAGCGGTCAACTGACTGTCGGCAATGCCCGTACGGCGAATACGCGGCTACGCGAGGGCGGTTGGGTCGTTCTCTCCGAAGTGATTGCCAACGAACTGCACCTGCGCGTGGGGCAGTCGGTGGCGCTGCCCACGCCTCAGCCGATGACCCTGCGCATAGCGGGACTGAGTACCAGCACCTGGCCGCCGGGCGCGATCGTCCTCAATGCGCAGGACTACGCGCGCGCCTGGGGCTCGCAAGCAGCAAGTGCGCTCAACGTGAACTTTGCACCTGGAGTGTCGCCACAGCAAGGACGCGAACGGGTTGCGGCGGCACTAGGGTCGGGCTCGGGTCTCGCGGTGCAGACGGCGGCCGAACGTGAGGCGCAGTGGAAGACGACAGGCCATCAAGCACTGGCGCGCCTGACACAGATATATTGGCTCGTGCTGGTTGCCGCAATCCTGGCTATGGCGGGCGTAATGAGCTCATTGATCTGGCAAAGGCGCGAGAGGATCGCGTACCTCAAGCGGGTCGGCCTCAAGAGAGGATTGCTGTGGCGTGCCCTGTTCCTAGAGAGCGCAGTCTTGCTCGCTGCTGGCTGCGTCATCGGCACCCTCTTTGGCTTGTACGGGCAACTGGTCATCAGCCATGCGCTCGCCAGGATCACGGGCTTCCCTATCCTCATTGGGGTGGGTGCGCTCATCGCAATTCTTAGCCCTGCCTTCGTCAGCGTGACAGCGCTGGCGATCGTGGCGATTCCGGGCTATGTCACGGTGCGGGTTCGCCCGACGATGGTCAAGCCGGCGTAGGCATCCCGCGCCGCACTCTCGGTTGACGCCGGGGACGCTCGTCGCGCTCGGGCGGGCAGCGGCGCGCGAGCTGGTGTGGGGAATGCCCGCCGTCGCGCGGGAGGTCGAGCACTGGCGTGCGCTGGCGCAGGCGATTCCCGATCCGCCGTTGCGAGAGGACGCGCTGCACGCACTGGAGGACAAGCGCGCCCACATCGACGGCGCCGCGCTCTACTGGACGCTGACCACGAGACAATCAACCACGGCCTTGCGGGCGCTCGTCGCGTTCGAGGTCATGGCCGAATACCTCGACAACACGAGCGAGCGCGGCGCGCATGTCGGGATGCACAACGGCTTTGCGCTGCACACGGCGCTGATCGCCGCCCTCGATCCGACACACAGCGTCCCCGACTACTACCGCTTTCACCCGTGGCGTGAAGACGGTGGCTATCTGCGTTACCTCATCGAGACGTGCCAAACGCTCGTGCAGGAACTCCCGTCCTACGCGATCGTCCAGCCGCTCGTCGTGCGGGCAGCAGAGCTGGCGCAAGTGCAAGCGATCAATCACGAGCTCAATGTCACGCGTCGTGACAACGCAATGCGGACGTGGGCGCAGGCACACAATGGGCAGCGCGACGAATTGGGGTGGTTCGAGTTCACCGCTGGCGCGAGTGGGTGGTTGACGATTTTGGCGCTGCTTGGGTACGCGGCCGACCCGAACGGCAACTCGGGCGAGGTGCAAGCCATCTACGCCGCATACCTGCCGTGGATTTCACTGGCAGCCACCATGCTCGACAGCTATGGCGACGTGGACGAGGACGCGCGCGCGGGCACCCACAGCTACATCGACCACTACGCCAGTAGCGACGATGCGACGACACGCATCGCGGAGATCCTCCAGCGCGCTTTTACCGAGGCGTCCGCATTGCCGAATGGCGCGCGGCATGTGGTCATCGCAGCGTGCATGGTGGCGATGTACCTCACCGCGCCCAGCGCGCGCACCGCGAAGAACGCCACGCGCACACGTATTTACGTGTCGGCCAGCGGTCCGCTCACAAGAGCACTGCTGCCCGTGCTGCGCCTCTGGCGGCTCGGCATGGAACGACGCTCACGGCACGACGGTGAGCGTTCGACTGTCACAGCACGTCGCTGCGCGCACGCACGACGTGCGTGCAGCGATACGACCGCGCTGCCGCCCGGCCCGCCGCTGTTCTCAGTTGCACAGTCGTTTGCGTTTTGGCGAAACCCGCACGCTTGCCTCGCCTGGTGCTGCCGGCGATATGGGTCGCGCTTCACGCTCAAAGTGGCGGGACGCCCGCCACTGGTCTTCTTCTCCGAGCCAGACGACATTCGCGCCATCGTGCGCGCACCCGCAGACGTGCTCCATCCCGGCGCAGGTGCAGCGGTGCTCGCGCCGCTTGTGGGCGAGGGGTCGTTCATGTTGGCCGATGAGGACGACCATCTCGCCGGGCGTCGCGGCGTGGTGCCGGCCTTCTCGCGCAGCCATGCTGAGGACCACACCGAAGTCGTCAGGGAGACTGTGGAACGCGAGGTGGACTCCTGGGCTCTGGGAGAGGGATGCGGCGAGCCCGTGGCGCTTCATCCGCTGTTGCGCGCGTTGACGTTGCGCGTCATCCTGCGCACTGTCTTGGGGAGCGAGGACGACGCGGTGCGCGATCTGCACGGCAAGCTGCTGGCGATGCTCTCGATGACGGCTAGCATGGCGCTGCAGGAGCCACGTCTGCGAAGCGTGCCGCCTTGGCGCGGCATCTGGCGCCGTTTCCTGGTGGAGCGCGACCTGGTGCATGGGAGCCTCGACGCGCTCCTGCGCAACGGCCGCGCAGCGCCGGACGGCTCGGCTCTCTCCGCGTTGCTCGCATCATCGAAACGTGACGGGCGCTACGCCGACGTGGTGCAGCTCCGCGAGGACGTGATGTCGGTGATCCTCGCAGGCCACGAGACGACAGCCGCAGAGCTGGCGTGGGCGTTTCAGTTGCTCGCGCACGATCGGGGCGTGCAGCGCGAGCTGGTGGACGACCTCTCCGCCGGTGGCGAGCGCTATCTGAACGCCACCGTTTACGAGGTTCTGCGGCATCGCCCCGTGTTCTTGACGTGCATCCCGCGCGTCGTGAATGCGCCGTACGAGATCGGCGGTACGCAGTTGCCGCGGCAGGCGCATGTGGTCGGGTGCATCCATCTGATGCACCACGACCCACGCCACTACGAGCACCCGGAGCGGTTCGACCCGCGGCGGTTCCTCGACGCGAGTCCGCCGGCTGACGTGTGGATGCCGTGGGGTGGCGGACTCAAGTTGTGTCCCGGCCGTCACCTTGCGCTCGCCGAGATGCGCGCCGTCCTACGCTACGTGCTCGCCAACTTCGATTTGCTGCCCAGCTCACGTGTCGAGACAGCGCGCTGGCGCAGCGTGATCGTGACTCCCGGCCGTGGTTGTCGCGTGGTGCTGCAGCCGCGCCGCACGCCAGTTGTCCCACTGAATAGCGGGGCCGCCCCCTTTTTTTGACCCGCAACGAATAATTCTAGGTTTTTCTAGAATTATCCAGGCGCCAGCACCCTACGGAGTCGAAAATTATCGGCAAAATCCCGGCTGATGCAACGGGACCAACCGCGGATGGGCGACGTAGGGGAGGACCGCCGCGCAGCACCGTGGGTACATCCGACGCCACGATGCCGTTTGCCGGGAGCGCCAAGCCGCCGTGCTGCTCGTTACCCATGACCCGCGGGCCGTCAGCTATGCCAACGTCGCTTACGAACTCCGCGACGGCCGGCTGCATGATTACGAGCCCGAAGATCTGCCGGTGACCGCTGCCGAGCGGGGCGCTGGTCGATGAGCCAGCGGCCGAAACGTCCCGGAGGGGTGCGCCGGCGGGCGCGTCGCATGATGCCTGCCGGCGAGGTGCTGTTCATCTTCAAGGCCAGGCTGAGGTCCCGCGTCGTGCTCGTTCAGGAGGGTCTTGCCGTGCTCGGCATCGCGGTCGGCGTCGCGCTGCTGTTCGCCAGCCAGGTCGCCTCGCAAAGCCTGGACGGCTCGGTGCGCCAACTGACCCATCAGCTCGTCGGCAGCACGCAGTACCAGCTTGACGCACGCGGCCCGACGGGCTTCCCCGAAACGCTCGCGCAGACAGCACAGGCGATCCCAGGGGTCGGGGCTACCCTGCCCCTGCTTGACCAGCAGGCGACGCTTATCGGCCCGAAGGGACGCACTTCGGTCGATCTGCTCGGCGTCGATCCGCGGTTCGCCAAGCTCGGTGGCCCGCTTGCCCGCAAATTCTCTGGCCGCGAACTCTCCCACCAGCGCGTGATCGCGCTCCCCAAGCCGCTCGCTGACACGATCGGCGTTGAATCCTTCCAAGACGCCTACCTGCAAACCAGTACCGGCGTCCACGAAACGCTGGTCGCGGCGACCCTCAGCCCCAGCGAAGCCGGCGGCCTGCTCGAGAGCCAGATCGTACTCGCCCCGATCAAGTACGCGCAGCAGCTCGTCGGCTCAGCGGCGCGTATATCCCGCCTCTATATCAAGCTGGCGCCGAGCAGCACCTCGGCGACCGTCGCAGCGCTGCGGCGCGTGGCGGCCGCGAACGACCTGAACTTCGAGCCGGCCGACTTCGACGCTGTGCTGTTCAGCGTCGCCTCTGCCCCCGCCCAGCAGGGAGAGAGCCTGTTCTCGGGCATCTCTGCGGTCGTCGGGTTCCTGTTCGCGTTCAATGCGATGCTGCTGACCGTCGGCGAGCGCCGCAGGCTGATCGGGATGATGCGCCGCCAGGGCACCGTCCGGCCCATGATCGTGCAGGCGCTCGCGTTCGACGCGCTCGTGATCGGCGCCACGGCGAGCATCATCGGCCTGGCCCTCGGGGAGCTTCTGTCGATCGAGCTGTTTCGATCCCAGCCCGGCTACCTCGCGTTCGCCTTCCCCGTCGGCGAGCAGCGCATCGTGACCGCAGCCACGGTCGCGGAGGCGGTCGGCGCCGGGATACTCGCCGCGCTCGTCGGGGTGCTCGCCCCCCTCAAAGACATCATCGCCCGTCCGCTGCGCCCGCCGGCGCAGGAGGAGGGAACGCCGCGCGGCTGGACGGTCGCACGCCTCTCGGTTGGTGTGTTGTGCCTGGCTACCACCACCGCGATCGTGCTGTGGCGCCCGCAATCGGCGGTGCTGGCTGTCGTCACGCTGATCGTCGCGTCGATGGCGCTGATGCCGTTCCTGTTCAATCTGATCGTGCTCGCGTTCGCTGCCCTGCAGCGGCTCACCGGCAGCTTTCCGGCACGTCTCGCCGTCGCCGAGCTGAAAGACCCGACGACCCGTGTGCGGTCGCTCGCGGTCGCCGCGACCGGCGCGCTGGCAGTGTTCGGCAGCGTCGCGATTGGCGGGGCTCAACAGAACCTGCAAGGTGGGCTGGACCGCAGCGCGCGTGAATGGAGCCACATCGCGCAGGTGTGGGTATCTCCTGGGGGCGTGAACAATACGCTGGGAACGACGGCGTTCGCGGCGTCGCCGGCGGTAGCCGCGATCTCGCGCGTGAGGGGTGTAAGCAGCGTGCAGGTGTACCGCGGGGGGTTTCTCGATATCGGCGACCGTCGTGTGTGGGCTATCGCGCCGCCGCCATCGACGAGCCAACTGATACCGAGCGGTCAACTGACTGTCGGCAATGCCCGTACGGCGAATACGCGGCTACGCGAGGGCGGTTGGGTCGTTCTCTCCGAAGTGATTGCCAACGAACTGCACCTGCGCGTGGGGCAGTCGGTGGCGCTGCCCACGCCTCAGCCGATGACCCTGCGCATAGCGGGACTGAGTACCAGCACCTGGCCGCCGGGCGCGATCGTCCTCAATGCGCAGGACTACGCGCGCGCCTGGGGCTCGCAAGCAGCAAGTGCGCTCAACGTGAACTTTGCACCTGGAGTGTCGCCACAGCAAGGACGCGAACGGGTTGCGGCGGCACTAGGGTCGGGCTCGGGTCTCGCGGTGCAGACGGCGGCCGAACGTGAGGCGCAGTGGAAGACGACAGGCCATCAAGCACTGGCGCGCCTGACACAGATATATTGGCTCGTGCTGGTTGCCGCAATCCTGGCTATGGCGGGCGTAATGAGCTCATTGATCTGGCAAAGGCGCGAGAGGATCGCGTACCTCAAGCGGGTCGGCCTCAAGAGAGGATTGCTGTGGCGTGCCCTGTTCCTAGAGAGCGCAGTCTTGCTCGCTGCTGGCTGCGTCATCGGCACCCTCTTTGGCTTGTACGGGCAACTGGTCATCAGCCATGCGCTCGCCAGGATCACGGGCTTCCCTATCCTCATTGGGGTGGGTGCGCTCATCGCAATTCTTAGCCCTGCCTTCGTCAGCGTGACAGCGCTGGCGATCGTGGCGATTCCGGGCTATGTCACGGTGCGGGTTCGCCCGACGATGGTCAAGCCGGCGTAGGCATCCCGCGCCGCACTCTCGGTTGACGCCGGGGACGCTCGTCGCGCTCGGGCGGGCAGCGGCGCGCGAGCTGGTGTGGGGAATGCCCGCCGTCGCGCGGGAGGTCGAGCACTGGCGTGCGCTGGCGCAGGCGATTCCCGATCCGCCGTTGCGAGAGGACGCGCTGCACGCACTGGAGGACAAGCGCGCCCACATCGACGGCGCCGCGCTCTACTGGACGCTGACCACGAGACAATCCACCACGGCCTTGCAGGCGCTCGTCGCGTTCGAGGTCATGGCCGAATACCTCGACAATTGTTCTCCTGAATAATGGGGCCGCCCCCTTTTTGACTCGCAACGAATAATTCTAGGTTTTTCTAGATATATCCAGGCGCCAGCACCCTACGAGTCGAAAATTATCGGCAAAATCCCGGCTGATGCAACGGGACCAACCGCGGATGGGCGACGTAGGGGAGGACCGCCGCGCAGCGTGGCGCCTCGCGAGCGCACGCTCCCGCAGCGCACCCGCCCTGGCCGGGAGGCGGGTCCGTCTACTGCGCCGTCCAGGTTCCGGGGCGGGCCGAGCGCGTTTGCTTCCCTGGGGTACGGCGCTCGGCTCGTCCACGCATCACCGCGAACCCCGGCCTTGTGGGAGAAGGGAGAACACCGCCGATGCAGGACGAGTCCTCGCCGCTGATGCTGCCGCTGACAGTCGCGCAAGTCCAGTTGATCGCCAACAAGGCGAGGGCTCGACCGCATCGCCTTCATCTGCTACTCGCAGCCGCGTCCAGCGACGAGCTCAAGCAACTGGCGAGCGCCGAGCAGCCTCGCGGGTGCACTACTGGCAGCGCCCCAACGGGCTGATTGAGTTCGCCGCGGTCGGAGTCCACGACGCGATCGAGCCGCTGGCGTGAGCCCGCGCAGCTGGTCCTCGCGGCCCGACTACGACGGGCCTGAATGGGCAGTCCCAAAACTACGCGAACCAAGGTATTCCCAATCACTGGAGCGCGGCCTGGCGGTCCTCGGATGTTTCACCCCCGAGCGGCCCGTGCTCGGAATCGCCGATATCGCCGACGAGCTTGGCATGAGCCGATCGACAACCCACCGCTACGTCATCACTTTAGTAGCGCTCGGCTACGTCGAGCAGGGAGCGTCACGCAAGTACCGCCTCGGGCTGCGCGTCACCGATCTTGGCATGGCGGCGCTCAACAGCTCGGGACTGCGTGAGAACGCGCAGTATAAAATGGAAACGCTGGTTAGGCGCACAAATTTCACGGCGAGCCTCGCCGTTCTCGATGGCATCGACATCGCGATCATCGAGCGGGTGCCTAGCCATCGCCGCGGCTACCAAAAGAGTGTGAACGTCAATGTCGGGTCGCGGCTGCCAGTGGCCGTCACATCGATGGGAAAGCTGCTGCTCGCACACCTCCCGGAGTCTGAGAAGAACACGAGGCTCGCCGAAATCAAACTCAGACGGCACGGGCCGAACACCATCATGACCAAGACGGCGCTGCGCGGCGAGATCGTCGGCATCCGCGACGCAAATCTCGCCACCGACGACGAGGAGTCTGAGAGTGGCTTTTACTCGATCGCCGCGCCCGTCCGCGACACCTCCAATGAGGTTGTCGCCGCGCTCAGCCTACTTGCACCCCAGTCCGTGATCGACCTTCCGCAGCTCGTTAGCGCCCTCGGGCCACACCTGATATCAGCCGCAGATGAAATATCCGGCCGGCTGGGCTACCGCCTGGAACTCTCCGAAAACGGTCATGGCGATGAGTGACATCCCACCCTCAGAGATAGAGCAGCTTCGCCTCGCGCTTCTCGATGACGTTCGCGTCGTCGCCGAGACGCTGCACAGCATCAGCGATCAAATAGAGAACGAGCTTGACGAGCCGGCCCCGAACCTTCTGCCGCTGCACATCCGCTTCCTCAGTCTTACCCGGACGATCGAAACCCGCACGCGGCTACACGCACGACTTGGCTGTCCGGGCGAGCGGATCGCAACCTGGATGCTCACCTTCGGAGACTCCGAAGAATGGGGCCTCGCGCTTGAGATTCTTGCTCACTACCGTCGCCGGCTCGCACGATTGCTCGCCAACGCCCCCGAGAGCGAGAAGCCGCCGCTGCGGAAGAGTGTGCAACTGCTCGCCGACTTTCTCCACATCTCCCATATCGACCCGGAAAGCACAATCGCGGTTCGCCGGGCGGACAGCAGCGAGCGGTGACGACCCGCACCAGGGAGCTGACGATCGCCGGGCCGCTCGTGTGGTATCTGCGGCGTGGACTCAAGCGCAGGCTCGGCACAAAAATCGACATCCTGCGCGTCGAGATTGACGTGAATCTCACGCCCAAGCGATGGGAAAAAGCGCTCGTGAGCTTCAACGAGGGGTGCGCGCTGCTCGCGAGGATTGGTCTGACCGACGACCCGGAACAACCTGACGTTGAGATTGATCTCCGCCGTTGGGGGCGACTGGTACTCGCCGCCCTCGAAGACGAATACCGGGAAGGCATGGGACGCAAGCGCGACGCGGAAGCCGAGGGATACGACCCTGATCTCATCGGCAGGGACGTGCCGGCACTCGGCGATCTGGCGCGGGAAATCCAGAAGCGAACCGGCCTCAGACCAAAGCGCGGGCGGTCGATGTCGTTCCTCGAAGAACAACTTGAGAAACGTCGGCGCGGAGGACGACGGCGTGGCGATGAACAGTAGTCAAACCGTCTGGATCGAAAGGAAGGATCACCGATGTCAGTAACCGCACTACCCCAGGGCGGCGCCAGGCAGATACGCCGTCGAGCGACCCCAGCTGTAAGGCCACGCACCGAGGCAGACGTTTATTCGGAAATCGTGCGCGCGTGGTGGAGCCTGTACCCGGACCACCTCGACCACGCGATGCAACGGTTTGTCGTTGGCCGCAACTTCGCCCACACCATTTGTAGCGAGTCATTGGCGAACCGCGAGGACACAATCGCGGCGTGCGCGCGCATTGTCTCGACCGAACGATGGCAGCTTCGCGACGCCGTTTGCGTCCGAGGGGACTTCCAGTTCAGCGAAGTCTTTGACCCCGCATCTGCGTGGTGGGTGCCACTGCAAGAAGCCGGCGAGTCGAGCCTCGGGGTACATTTCTGGCGGCTGGTGAACGGGATGATCGAGCTGCGCGACATCGCCACCCTCGACGATCCCCCCGCGCTCTGCCACGGGCGCTTCGCTGAGAGGGAACGCGAACGCGAACGGAAGGTCGAACGGAGCCTCGCCGAACGCTTCGGAACGGGGCCGAAACTGCGTGCAGTGCCAGGGGTGTAGTGTGTCCCAGCCCACCGCGGAGTCGCTGACTTTTGACGACGAAGCAGAGCAGCGGACGACGTTGATCGCGTTCGGGCATCGGCTCCGTGCCACCCGCGAGGCGGCCGAAGTCTCTCAGAGCACGCTCGACGCTCGATGCTTTCTGCCTGATGGGGCGGTGTACAAACTGGAGCATGGTTGCAAGTCAGTTCCCGGCCTAATCCTCATCCTGCGGCTCGCTGCTGGGCTGACAGTCGATCCTGGCATTCTTCTCGACGGCCTGCCGGTGCCTCAACGAACCGAGGGGGAGGCGGTGGCGGTGATCGCATTCGGGGATCGTCTCCGCGCCACCCGCAAGGCCGCCGGCCTCTCTCAGACCACGCTCGCCGCTCGATGCTTCCTTAAAGACGGGGCAGTGTCCAAGCTAGAGCGTGGTTGCAGGTCAGCTCCCGGCCTAATCCTCATCCTGCAGCTCGCTGCTGGGCTGACGGTCGATCCTGGCATTCTTCTGGACGGCCTGCCGGTGCCTCAGCGAACCGGAGGAATCAGGCAGGCGGCGGCGATGATCGCAGAAAACCCGGGAATCAGGATAGCCACCCTCGAAGACAAAATGGGACTCCCCACGAGCTACGTGCTGCGTCTCATCAGGTGGTTGTCAGGCTACGGCGTTATCTCCCGCTACCAGCGGGGATGGGCTGTTGTGCGCATGGACGCGCCCGACGGAGCACGGGTTAGGTCGGCGCCCAATCGGGAGGTGGGGCGCCGGGTTTCCACGCCTTCGTGACGCCACCCCCCTGCTGGCGCAGGAGTTGGGAGCCCGTCACTGAGATGTCGCGAGCGGCATCGAGTCGGTCCCTCGCGAAGGGGAGGCAATGCTCACGGGGTCCTCTCTTGGGTCCGTGCTCACCCACGGCAGCCGCTTGATCGCGCCGCGGAGCTGGTGTCCGTGGACGCGCGTGTAGCGCTGCGTGGAGTCCAGGTGCTTGTGCCCGAGCAGCTCCTGGATCTGGCGCAGGTTCGCGCCCGCGCTCAGCAGCTCGGTGGCGAAGACGTGGCGCAGGGTGTGCGGGGTGATGCGCTTGCGCTTGGCGACGCCGGCCGCGCGGGCGTAGCGGCGGAACGTCTCGGAGAGAGTCGTGGGGGAGAGACGACGGCCGTGGACGCCGGTAAACAGCGCCGGGTCGTCGCTCGGCTCGCGCGTGGCGAGGTACGCGGCGAACAGTGGCACGAGCCCGGGGTGGATCGGCACGACGCGCTGGTGGCCGCCCTTGGCGTTGCGCACGCGGATCAGGCGGCGGTCGAGGTCGACGTCGTCGCGGTCGAGCCCGAGGAGCTCTGAGCGGCGCAGGCCGCCGTAGGCGAACAGGGCGAGCAGCAGCCGGTCGCGCTCGCGCTTGCCGACGTGCAGGCGCTGCCACACTCCCTCGCGGCCGGGTACGTCCAGGAGGCGGGAGAGCTCGGCGCGGTCGAGCACGTCGGGCAGCGCCTCGCACTTCTTCGGTGTGCGCAGGACGTGGGCGGGGTCGCGCTCCAGGTAGTCGCTCTCGACGCAAAAGCGAAAGAAGCAGCGCAGCGCCGCGACCGTGCGCGCCTGGCTCGCCGGGGCCGGGCGGTGCGTGGCCTCCTGCGCGAGGAAGCGCCGCAGGTCGGGCGTGCGGATCTCGGCCAGCGCGGCGATGCCCTGGCTGCGCAGGAACTCGATGCAGGCACGCACATCGCGCTCGTACGCCTTGCACGTCAGGTCCGCGAGGCGGCGCTCGACGCGGCAGTAGATCAGGAAATCTGAAAGGGCGTTGAACATCGGGGCCTCCGTTTTCGGGCAGGCCCCCGAGTTCTGTGCTTCTTAGTGTGTCGAGTCTCCGGCTTATCGACCTGCTAAGGAAAAGCCCCGCTCCGGCGGGGTTTTTCTATGGGTCGAGTCGCTGCCGCCGATCAGCATGACTGCGCCGCAGATCGCCTCTGCGGCGGCGGCGCGTGTGCGTTCGCGGTCGCTCACGTGTGGTTCTCTCCGACGACGAGCACCGGTGTGGCGGCGGCGCTGACGAGGTCCTGGGCGACGCCGTGGAGCAGCAGCCGCCCGGCGCGACGGCTGTGGTGGTGCCCGCAGACGATCAGGTCGAAGCCGTGCTCGTGGGCGTAGCCGAGGATCGTTACGGCGGGTTGCTCGCCGGCGATGATGTGGTGCTCGACGTCGATGCCGACCCGCTCGGCCCGGTCCTTGACTGCTCCGAAGGTCTCTTCCAGGTAACGGTGGGCCGCGTCGGATGACTCCTCGCGGTCTGCGTCTGTCTCGGCGTGCGCGGGTGAGTAGGCGATCGAGACGGCGACGAGCTCCGCTTCGTAGCGGCGGGTGAGGTCGATGGCGGCGTCGAAGGCGCGCAGTGCGACCTCCGAGCCGTCCCAGGCAAGCAGTATTCGTTGAAACATCAGCTCTCAGCTCAATATGGGGACGAGGGACAGGGCAACGATCAAGGCAATCAGCATGTACAACAGGTAGGCAGACAGCCGACCGGACTGAGTGGCACGCACGCGCCCAGCGATACGCAGAGCCAGCGCGCTGAGCGGTGCGTAGAGGAAGCGGTCGATCGCGAACACAACCCGCGTGTCGAGCGTGAAGTGCGCGGCGGCGTTCTGCTCGCCGGCGGCGAGCAGGCGGGTGCGGTAGCCGAGCGGGCCGCGCAGGATGACGCGCATCGGGTTGGAGTACGCCGAGGGCCGGTACTGCACGGCGGCGAGCTCGGCGCCACTGCCAGTGACCCACACCGGTGCCCGACGAACACCGCGCCGGCGGCCCGTGGCGTACGCAATCAGGATCGCAAGCAGCGCGTAGACGGGCAACACGATCGAGAGCCACGTCGGGTCGAGCACAGAGAATTCCTTGAACACCGGTCCGAGCACGAGCGGATGGCTGATCGTGGTACTCGATGGGTCGAACCCGAGCAGTCCTTCAAGGCCCGCGCCGAGCGCGTGAATCTCCCACGGCGCGACAGTGCCGAGGCAAAGCACCACGACGCCGAGCCCGACCAGGCCGAGCGGCCAGCGGGACGGTTCGCGGATGGCCGAGAAGGCGCTGCGCGCTCGACCGAGGAAGATGAAGCTGTAGTACTTCGCGAAGGCGAGCAGCCCCAGCCCGGCGGTCAGCGCGAGCGCCGCGGCGGCCAGCGCGCACAACAGACGGGAGAGCAACGTCGGCATCCGAAAGCCCTGCAGCAAGGCCTCAAAGGTGAACCACTCACTGACGAACCCGCCCAGGGGTGGGATCGCCGCGAGCGTCAACGAGCAGACACCGAGCGCGAGCGCGCTGAACGGTAGTTGGCGGGAGAGGCCGCCGAGCGGGTCGATTGTGCGCTCGCCGGTGGCCTGCTCGACACGGTCGATGCTGATCAGCGCAAGTGTCTTCGCGAGGTTGTGTGCGCAGACGTGCAGCGTCGCGGCGAGCAGCCCGGCGGCGGCGAGCGTAGGCATGTGTGCGGCGTGGCCGAGCAGCGCGACGGCGAACCCGACCAGCGCGACGCCTGCGTGCTCGACGGTGGAGTAGCCGAGGAAGCGTCTGAGGTTGTCCTGGGTCAGGGCGTAAGTGATGCCGGTGAGCGCGGTGATCGCGCCGAGGATCAGCAGCGCGTCGCCACACCAGACCGGTAGCGGCCCGAGCACCTGAAACTCAAAGCGCCACAGTCCGTAGAACCCGGCGCACAACGCGACCGACAACGAGGCGGCGCCGAGCCGCGGCGCCGAGCCGTACCCGGCGGGCAGCCCGCCCTGCAGCGGGACCACACCGACCTTGGTCGCGAAACACGCAAGGAACAGGACGAACAGCACGCCGCGCGTGCCGGCTCCCAGCGAGGCGTGCGCCCACACCTCCAGCGAGAAGCTGTGGGTGTGCGCGTAGAGCAACGCGAAAGCGGCGAGCAGCGCCGCCCCACCGATCTTCGCCAGTCCACCGGTGAGATAGCCGGCGAGCAGATCCTCGCGGTTGCGACCCGCACTCGCGATCAAATACACGCAGACGGTGATCGCCTCCCAGGAGAGGAAGAACAGGAAGGCGTTGTCCGAGCCGATCACAACCGCGACGAACAGCAAGAGCGTGCAACCCAAGGTGCTCAGCCACCGTCCGGCCGGCAGCCCGGCGTAAGCGAGTGACACCGCCCCGCCGGTCAAGCCGGTGAGCGCGAGGAAGATCCCGGCGAGCCCATCCGCGCGCAGCGCGCTGTCCCCGAACCCGAGCCACCCACCGAGCTCGAGCACCGGCCGAGCGCCGCCCAGCGCCGCGCTCAGCCCGACGACTACGAGCAGCACACAGCCCAGTGCCGAGCACAGCGCCGCGAGCCGCCCCGCCGATCGCAGTGGAAGGAGCACCGCGATGAACGGCGCGAGCGCGAGCGCGCCCATCGCGATCGCGAAGCTCAGCGTCATGCGGCCACCTCCTCGCCGCGTGGAAGCCCTACGGCCAGCAGCAGACCATCCATGATCGCGATCGGGGTGGGCGGTGAACCGGGCACGTACACGTCGACGGGCAGCACCGCGTCCACGCCGCCGGCTGTCAGTTCGTCAGCGCTGCACAGTCCGCCGGAGCACGCGTCGGTGCCGACGGCGACGAGCGCCTTGGGCTCGGGCATGACCTCCCAGGTGCGCTGCAGTGGCCCGCGCATCGCCGCGGTGACCGGCCCGGTGACGAGCAGGATGTCGGCATGGCGCGGTGCGGCGGTCAGGAAGAACCCGAGCCGCTGAATGTCGTAGTAGGGGTTCCACAGCGCCTGGATCTCCCACTCCTCCGAGCCGTCGGAGCCCGTATCGATGTGGCGCACGTGGATCGAGCGGCGCAACGCGCGGGTCCGCTCACCCAATGGGCGGCGACCCGGCGCTAGGAAGGCCCGCTCGGCGAGGGGCAGTTCGGCGAGCTCGGGGGACGGAGCCTGCGGGTAGCGCGTTGTGACCCGCCGCTTTGAGAGACCTCGGTAGAGCCACTCGAGCATCAGCGATCGGCTCCCGCGGGGGTCAGCCCGAAGCTGTGCTCGATGAACGCGAAGTCGGTCAGCACGTCTTTCGGGAAGGCGTGGTCGAACAGGGCCCAGTTGCGCAGCGACGGCGAGGCGATATGGACCCTGTGGAGGAGCCCATCGCGGATCTCGACCCAGATCACGAGCTCGCCCTGGGGCGCCTCGGCCCAGCCGAACGCCGCGCCACTTCCGCCCGCCGGGAACGGCGTGCTCAGCTGCCCGTCGCGACGGCGCAGATGATCCACAGACTGGCGCAGGATGCGTAGTGACTCGGAGATCTCACCGAAGCGCACCTTCACGCGTGCCATCGCGTCGCCTTCGCGGGCGGTTGCGACCTGCAGGCCGAGCCAGCGGTAGTCGCCGTAGGGGCGCTCGTGCCGCGCGTCGGTGGAGAGCCCCGACCCGCGGGCGAGCGGCCCGACCGCGCCATAGTCCTCAACCAGCGTTCTTTCCAAATGCCCGGCGCCGATCAGCCGGTCGGTCATCGACGCGGTCCCGAGGAATAGTCGCCGGTCGCTGTGCAGCTCGCGCTCGAGCTCGTCCAGGGCTCCCAGGAGCTCGTCGAGCGCCATGTGACCGTCAAAGCGCACGCCTCCGGGGATGATCACGCCGCGTCCGAAGCGGCTGCCGGTGAGCGTCGCGCGCAACCTTTGCACGCGCTCCTTGAGTATCTGAAAGCGGGCCTGGCCGACATACAGCGCGGTCGTCTCGGCCTCCTTGGCGATCACATCCAGGTGGCAGGCGATCCGCTCCAGCTCCGCGTACACAGCGCGCCAGCGCTCCGCGCGCGCCGGCGCGCGCACGCCCAGTGCGCGCTCCACCGCTTGGGAGAAAGCGGTGGCGTAAGCGACGCTCGCGATCCCCGCGACTCGCTCGGCGACATGCACGGCACGCTCGGGGGTGAGGCCGACGAAACGCTGCTCCATGCCGCGATGCTTGAAGAACGGCCGGGTCTGCAAACGCGGTACGTCCTCGCCACCGGTCTCGATCTGAAACTGGATCGCCTCGAAGATGCCCGAGCGCACTGGGCCATAGGGCAGCGTGAACACATCCAGTCCGCTCACGCTCCGTTGCAGGGAGTCGGCATCGGGTTCGGTCAACCGCCGTCCCGGGGCAGCGTCGTCTGGTGGCGGGCCGTGTCGCTCGAGCAGCTCCTGCTCGGCCCAGCGCGCGGCGGGCCACCACTCCCCGAGCGAACCGCAGAAGACCGGCTCCTCCCCCTCGAGTGGTGCCCGCAGCGCGATCAGATCGCCGCGCAGCGCGAACACACCCAGCACCGACCGGACTGGTGTGTCGGCGAGCGCCAGCGTGACAAAGCGAGCCCCCAGGGCACGCAATATGCGGCTCGTGCGCTCGAACTCGCCTCGCGCGACACGCAGGCGAAGCTCGTGCTCGGGTGCCACCTCGCGCACGACGTCGAGCTCGCCCGGCAGATAGTCCGGCAGTCCGGTCGGCTCTTGCAGGACGTTCATGGCGAGGGCACCGCCAATCGGTGGCCTGCGTTGTTCAACAGCGCCGAGAGGTCGCCCGGGAGATGCACGCCGAGCGCGACCACGACGAACAGGCAGCCGAGCATCCCCGCGACCATCCACGCGCTGCGCTCACCGGGGAGGGCTGGTTTGGTCTGACTCGCCGGACCCGTAGGTAGAGCGGAAGATCCCGTTGCAGGGGTGGCGGTTGCGGCGGCTGGAGTGAGCACCATCCGTCCCGCGTGCCAGATGATCCCGAAGAACGCGAGGTTGACGAACACGATCAGCAGGACCACCCCGACGTACTGTGGCTTGGCGAACCCGCCCGCGACGATCTCGAACTCGCTGCGGAACACTCCCGAGAGCGGCAGGCCACAGAGGGCCAGCGCGGCGGCGAAGAACATCGGTCCGCTCCAGGGCATACCGGTGCCCGCGCCGGTGACGCCCTCGACCTCCTTGGTGCCGTAGCCGCGCAGCAGCGATCCGGTGCCGAGGAACGCGAGACCCTTTGCCGAGGCGTGCGTGATCACGTGCAGCAGCGCACCGGCGACCGCCAGCGGGGCGCCGAAGCCGATGCCGATCGCGATGATGCCCATGTGCTCGATCGAGGAGTACGCGAGCAGGCGCTTGTAGTTGCCCTGGCGCAATACGAAGAAGCTCGCCGCGACCAGTGAGATCACCCCGAAGACGATCAAGACGTGCTCGGCGAACGACCGGTCACCGGCGGCGACCGCGACCTGGAAGAAGCGCAAGATCGCGTAGAACGCTACCGCCAGCAGCGAGCCCGAGAGGAGTGCCGAGACCGGTGCGGGGGCCTCGCTGTGCGCGTCGGGCAGCCAGGTGTGGGTGGGCACGAACCCGACCTTCGTCCCGAACCCCACGACCGAGAGGATGAACGCCAGGCGCACCGCGTCGGGAGACAGGCCATGAGCGTAGGCGAGGAACCGTTCAAAGCGGGGGATGTAGGCGCCGCCGAGCGCGTGCGTGCCCGTGGCGTACAGGACGACGATCGACAGCAGCGCGATCCCCAGGCCACTGGAGGCGATCAACACGTACTTCCAGGACGCCTCCAGGGCCGCGTCGGTGCGGTCGATCGCGACCAGCAGAGCGGAGATGATCGTGGTCAGCTCGACCGCGACCCACAACGTCCCGAAATCGGCGGCGAGCGGCACGAGCAGCATCGTCCAGCCGAACAGGTTCAGCAGCGCGTAGTAGCGCCGGGCAAAGCGCGCGAAGCCGCTGTGGCGCTCCTCGACGCCGAGGTAGCCGATCGAGAAGACGCCGGCCATCGCATACAACAGCCCGGTGGCCAGCAGGAACACCGCCCCGAGTGAGTCCAGGCGCAGCCAGCCATCGGCGGCGTGCAGGACACGGCCGTGCTCGACGGTGATCGCCAGCGCGATCGCCAGACCGAGGGAGACCAGGCCGCAGACGAGCGTCGCGGCGCGCGCCAGACGCCACCCATCGAGCAGGCTCAACAAGGCCGCGATCAGCGGTACGCCAAGGATTGTGTAGAGCGCCCAGCTCATCCGGTCAGCCTGTTCAGGACATCGGTGCGTACCGCGGTGCGCTCCACGACCAGGTACTGCACGAGGACGACGAACACGAGCACGCCGATCAGCACGTCGAAGAGCAGCAGCAGCGCGAGGATGATCGGCAGCCCCGGTGCGATCACGAGGCTCGCGACCGACACGGCGTTCTCGAGCACCAGGAACCCGAGCAGCTGCGACGGTGCGTAGGGGCGCAGCACCATCAGCAGGAACGCGGTCAGCACTCCGCCGACGGCGATCGGAAGCGCTGACAGCGGCAGGGCGTTCTCCGCGCCGATGTGGATCGGGCGCAGCACGACGAACGCTAGCGAGCTCAACACGATCGCGATCAGGATGCTGCTCGGTACCCCGATCGCCGAGGGCACTCGTGGCTGGACCTCGAGGCGCCGCAGCACGAAGCGGATACCGCCGGGGAACAGCAGAGCCTTCAGGCCGATCGTGACAGCGCCGAGCACATACAGCGAGCTGCCGCCGTGTCCGGTGGCTGCGGTGGTGATCGCCAGCGCCGCCACGGTCAGCGACCCGAGTGAGTACAGGCGCAACTGCTCCCACACGTCCTGGGAGCGCAGCATCCCGAACTCCAGCAGCAGCACCGCGACAGCCGTGATCGTGGCGGCCGCCCCGAAGACGCTGAGGTGGAGATCGCCGTAGGACGGCTGGAACAGGAAGATCACGACCGCGAACACCGCGAACATGAAGCTCGCGACCGTGAACTCAGGGATCTTGTAGAGGCGCAGCTTCGCGAAGCTCGACTCGATCACGACCACCGCCGCTCCTATAACCAGCGCCTTACAGAACAACAGGCCGATCGCGATCAGCACCGAGCCGAGATTGCCGGTGGACGCCATACCCCAGGGCACGACGAGCACGTTCATGAAGATCGTGAACAACAGCAGCTGCTTGACGTTCGACCCCCAGCGCAGGAACGCCAGCCCCGGCCCGGAGTGCTCGGCGACACGACCCTCCTCGATTTGGCCGAACTCGAGCGTCCCCCCGTGGTTCTCCACCGGGATCCTGCCCGTCTCGGCGAGTACCAGCATGAAGAACGCGGCGATCATCAACAGGTGGCTGGGCCGCAGCACTTCCACCGTCGCCGAGCGGATCGTCGCCCCGAACGCGTACGGCAGGTCGGTGTGTGTGGTCAGCGCGAGCACGAACGTGACGAAGATCACCGTCGGCTCGTTGAAGGCGCCGAACGAGCGCAGCCGGCTGGATCCGAGCTGCGCGTAGGGGCTGCCGCTGTCGACCGCCGCGACCGATATCACGAAGCTCGTCAGGGCAAGGATCAAGCCGACGCCGAAGAAGTCGGCCATGTACCCCAAGGGCAACGGGAAGGTCGTCAATGCTGGGATCAGCAGCGGCACCGTCGCGAACCCGGCGAAGCTCACGTACGGAGCGGCACGGAACACCGGCCCGGCCGAGCCGGGCAGCACCGTCTCCTTACCCAGCAGCTTGAAGATGTCGTAGTAGGGCTGCAGCACCCGCGGGCCCTTGCGCTGCTGCACGATCGCCTCGACCCGCGCGATGATCCCGCTCACCAGCGGCGCGAGCACCAGGATGCTCACGACCTGCAGGATCTGAATTGCCCAGTCGGGAAGGGTCGGCACTACGGTCGATAACTCCTCTCGCGTTGAAGTGGTCTTTCGCGAAAGGAGCCATCAGCCCTTGTACCTACAGCGGACGGTTCGGAGGGGCGGTGCTCAGAACACTTCCGTGCGCCAAGCGGACCCTCGCTTCAGGACTCCATCTGAATCGACACACCATACCGCACCGCAGGGTCAGAGAACCCCGCCGGGTTCGCTCTCATCGCTACGAGCGCAACACGGCAGCGATGTCGCGAGGTGGTCAGCGCGTTCAACGCCTCCAAAGATTCCCGGGGCTGTTCACCAGCGGGGCGGGGAGGCCGCGGGCTCGGTAGGCGGAGTTCAGAGCGGCTGCGGCCAGGGTGTAGGACTGCGCCGGGCGATGGCCGCCGAATGTGACGGAGACCGACCCGCCGGGGCCGTGCAGGGCGATCGTCGAGCCGCTCACCGGTTCGCCCGATGAGGTGCGTGCGTGCCGGGCCCAGGTCGGCAGCGTCCAGGTCAGGGGAGTGCTCGGGACGATCGTGCTCTGCCATGCCAAAGTCTCGCCGCGGGCAGTCGAACGCTCGGTGAAAGAGATAACGCCGCGGTCGGTGGGCGCCGCCGTGACGGTGATGTGTTGCCCGGGCGCCAACCATGCGGGGCTGGCGCCGGTGAGCAGGTGCACGCCGCCGTCGGCGCCTTCCGCCACGAGCATGTTGCGCAAGAGCGCCACGTAGTCCCCGGCGAACGTGCCGTGTGGGGACATGTCTACGGGCGACCCGCGGTAGCCGAACGGAGCGACGTCCCACTCCCACCCGCCGTCGGTTGAGGTGGTGTGGGCCAGCTCCGAGTACAGCCCGGCGATTGCGGCTGAGGCTTCCCCGGCGGCGAGCTCGGTTTGAAACACGGGGAACCCAAGGTAGTCGTGCAGGCTATGGCCGTTGTCGTAGGTCGGCAAACCCTGGACCATGTGTGCACGCGCCCACACCATCGTGGCCGCGACCGCCGGGGAGGCGGCGGGGAGCACCTGAACGGGGTAGGCCGCATTGTAGTTACCCCAGTCCTGGCCGCCGGCGGCGTCGAGTACCGGCGGGATATGCCCCGCACGGGTGACGGCGCCGGCGATCGCCTGGTCCAGGGAGGCCTCGAAGCGGTTGTCGACCGCCTCCCAGGCGGCGGCCAGGTCCTCGCGTCCGGCCAGGGTGGCGTCGGCGATCGCCGAGCGCAGCCCGGCGGCAGCCCACAGGTCATCGCCGGTTATGTGCCCATACGCCAGCTCGTCGTCGCCCGGGTTGCCCGGGGGCAGGAGCCCCAGCGGATCGGTCGCCGTGACCAGCGAAAGCCAGTCGATCGCCGCCCCCATGCGGGCGAGCTGCGCCGTGGCGTAGGCGGGGCTCTGGGTGAGTTGAGCGTGCCGGTCGAGCGCCCACAGAGCTTGACCGAGCCCGTCGTACTGGTCGGCGCGGCTGATGAACAGCCCGTCGGGCTGCTGAAAGGTGTCCATGAAGGCCAGGTTCTGTTCGGCTTGCGCGTGCAGGCCGGCGAGGTCCAACGCCTGGGTTTGGATCGCGCCGTCGCGGATCCAGAATGCTTGGTACTGAAGCTTATTGGTGCCCTGCACCCAGCCGGAGGGGGTGTGGTAGCGCGAGCAGAGGATCTCGGTGAGCGCCGCGCGGTAGGTGTCCGTCACCTTGGCCTCGGGCACGCTGATTTTCATCATGCCCGCCGCTTCGGCCTCCCACGTGCGCGTGAGCTCGGCCCGGGCGCTGCTCAAAGGCACGTCGTCCAGCGCGGTGTCGGCGCCGGCACTGGCCGCGGGCGGGTTCAGCGGGATTTGCCAGGTGAAGTTGACTCGACGGTGGGCTCCCACGAGCGCTCTGAACAGCAGCGCCCCGTGGGGTGCGGTGAGCGTGCTCGCGCGGGGGGTGCGCAACGGGCGACTGGGGGCGGCAGGGCCGCGGGCCAGCAGCAGGCCGGAGCGGTCGAGGTCGCGTCCGGCTGTGTAGTACCTGAAGGCCCGGGAGAAGGATTGCCCGGGCTGATCGTAGAGTCCGTCGGGCTGGCCGGTCACGGGACGTTCATAGCGGTACGCGCCGGTCCGCGCACCACGCAGGCCACGGATTTGCGGACCGCGCGTGTAGGCCACCTGCATCGCCACCTGGGCCTCGCGCGCGCGGCCCGAGGTGTTCGTGGCGGTCACCGTGTCATAGGCGACGGGCTGGCCGGCGACCGCGACGGCAAAGACCGTTTGGGTGTAGAGCACCGGCCCGTCGGACAGCGTGCTCGACAGCAGTGGCAGGCCCGGGTTGGGCAGCGTGCGCGTCGGTTGGTCCCAGGCCACCAGCCGCCTGCCGAAGCGCAGCTCGTACTCCGCCCAGCCGGTGTAGAGGTCGCCTTCGGGGGTGACCTCGCCTCCTGCGAGGATGCCGGGCACGGCAACTTGATCGGTGGGGGCCGACAGAAAGCCGGTGGTCGGCGGGGTGGTGGCTGCGGCGGTGGGGAGAGAGACGCCGAGAATGCGCAGCGCGGTGACGGTCAAGCAGAGGAGCGGCACACGACGCACCGAACGGCGGCGAGGTCCGCTCGCGGCGTAGGGCGGCCCGCCATCCGCGTGGCGTCCGATCACCATCCGCCGGCTTCCCGGGCCGATGCGGGCTCCGCGTGGCCGAACCAGCCTCCGTGCGGCCCGCCGTGGCGTGCCCGACATGCCCGAGTTACGCGTGCAGCTCGCTGGCCGCGGCGAGGCCGGCTTCGCGCTGGAAGCCCTCGAGCACGGAGCGCATCGTCTCCATGTCGCACTGCACCTTGTCGGGCCACGGCTTGGAGGGATGGTCGTACAGGGTCTTCAGCCCGTTACCTGTGATAACTGCCACCACCACCTCGTCCGGGTGTAGGCGCCCCTCGGCGGCGAGCTTCTCCACCACCGCCACCGTGGTGCCCCCCGCGGGCTCGGTGAGCAGGCCCTCGGTGGCGGCCAGCAGGTCGATGCCCGCGAAGATCTCCTTGTCGCTCACCGCGGCCGCGGTGCCCCCGCGGGAGCGGACGGCCTCGATCACGAATACCCCGTCTCCGGGTGAGCCGATCCCCAGCGAGTGGGCGAGCGTCGTCGGCTTGACGGGGTTGATCTCCGAGGCCCCCGTGAGGATCGCCTCGGCGATCGGCTGGCAGCCCTCGGGCTGGGCGATGTCGATCTTGGTGTGCGCGGTCTGTGCGAGACCTACCTGCTCGAGCTCCTGCAGGCCCTTGTGGATGCGCGAGGAGAGCGTGCCCCCGGCGGCCGGCGAGACGATGTGGTCGGGGGCGCGCCAGCCGAGCTGCTGGACGATCTCGTATGCCTCCGTCTTGGCGCCCTCCGCGTAGAACGGGCGCAGGGTGATGTTCGCGAACTCCAGGCCGGTGGCTTCCGCGAGCGCGCGGCACGCTTTGTTGGCTTCGTCGTAGTTGCCCTCCACCTGGCACACCTGCGCCCCGAGCGCGCGGCAGGCGTGGGCCTTGGTGGACTCCAGGCGGTT
Source organism: uncultured Solirubrobacterales bacterium (assembly GCA_963715925.1). Lineage (GTDB taxonomy): Bacteria > Actinomycetota > Thermoleophilia > Solirubrobacterales > Solirubrobacteraceae > Palsa-744. The sequence goes on from OY970282.1 coordinate 2,857,011, forward strand.
GGGGTAGAAGACGTACGCCGCCACCCCCGCCTTCGCCGCCAGCGCGGCCACCGCGGTACCGACGTTGCCGGTGGAGACGCACCCGATCTCGCGGCGGCCGAGCTCCAGCAGGCGCGCCACCGCCATGCTCACCACGCGGTCCTTGTAGGAGAGGCTGGGACGGGAGGTGGAGTCGTCCTTGATGTAGAGGTTGCGCAGGCCCACCGCCGCCCCGAGGCGATCGGCGCGGATCAGCGGAGTGAAGCCCGCGTACTGCCCCACGCGTGCGGTGCCCACCGCGTCGTGGATCGGCAGCAGCTCCTCCAGGAACCAGATGTTCAGCGGGCGCTCCTCCATCGGGATCTCCCGTAGGCGGCGCGCGGCGAGCTCGTAGTCGTAGTCGACGTCCAGGCTCTTGCCGCACTGCGGGCAGTACGCCCCGCCCTCGGCGAGCGGGGAGCGCAGCTCGCATTTGCGGCACACCAGCTCGGTCGCGCAAGAGCGGGTCCGCTGGAAGTCCCCGGCGTGGTCTCGTGCAGTCGTCATCCGCTGGCTCTGCTCACATGATCGCAGAGCGCGAGGTCGATTCGATGGTCATCGTGTGAACCAACCCGGAGATGGGGTTCAGCCTCTCCGGATGTGTGTCTCTCTGGCGAGCGGCCCAGGGGTCCATGCGTTACCCCTCGCTCTCGGCGAGCGGATCGGCGCCGCCGGCCACGGGGCTCGGGGTATGGCGCGAGGCGCCCGCCGCCACCGGATCTGGAGCAGGCGAGGTACCCGCGGCCACGGGGCTCGGGGCCTGGCGCGAGGACTCGCCCTCCCGCGGCCACGGCGGGTCGACACCCGGCTCGGCGAGGCCCGACGCGAGCCATAGCTCCTCGCCGACGTGTGGGGCGAAGGGGATCAGCACCCGCGCTAGCAGCCCCAACGCGTCGCGCAGCGCCTCGTGGTCCTCGCGACACAGGGCGCCGCTGTGCTTGAGCACCCGCGACTCGAAGTCCTTGATGCGGTCCAGCAGGCGGATCGCGTTGCGCACCGCCGTGTGCATCTCGAGCTCGGCGAGCTCCTCGGTGATCTTCGCGACCGCGGTGTCGCACCATTTCTCCAGGCGCCTGCGCAGATGCTCGGTGCGCGCGGGGTCGAGCTCCTCGGAGTCCTCTGCGCGCTGGGCGAACCGCGCGTGGGAGTAGGCCCACAGGTTGTGCAGGAAGCGGTGGCAGAACTGCACCGCGGAGTCGCTCCAGTTCAGCGACTTCTGCGGACGCGCCGCCCACAGCACCGCCATCCGCACCGTGTCCGCCCCGAAGGCGTCCACCAGCTCGTCGGGGTCCACGACGTTGCCGAGGTGCTTTGACATCTTGCGCCCGTCGCGGATCACCATCTCGTGCATCAGCGCCCCCGCGAAGGGCTCGCCGTCGGCGAGGAACGCGAGCGGGCCGAGGTCGCGCAACGCCTTCGTGGTGATGCGCTGGTCGAACATGAAGTTGCCGCTGTCCGACCCTGCCACCAGCCGCTCGGAGGGCAGCCACGCGCGCAGGTCGCCCAGCGCGAGGATCTCCTCCAGCGGGCGCTCGCGCTCCCGCGCGGGCACGCACGCGGGGATCCACAACCACAGCGCGTCGAAGTGACAGTCCAGCGTGTCCGTCTCGCGGCGGGCGGGCCCCTCGCAACGAGGGCACGTGGTGTTCACGAAGTCCTCCCTTTCGGCCAGCGGGTTGCCGGCGCCGGTGGGCTTCAAATCGAGCGGCAGCGCCACCGGCAGCCGCTCCTTGGACAGCGCCACCGTCCCGCAGCTCTCGCAGTACACGATCGGGATCGGCGTCCCCCACGAGCGCTGCCGGGAGATCGAGAAGTCGCCCGCCTTGTAGCGCACTGCCTTGCGTGCGTGGGTGTTGGGGTAGGGCTCATTTTTTGCGTCTATATGGGGACCGTTTTTTATGTCTGCATGCGCGCCCATATAAGCCTCGTTTTTTTGATCTGCCTCCGCGGGGGTGGCGTCCGTCGCTGCGGCGCTCGCGTGCGCGCCGGTAGAGGCCTCGTTTTTTTGATCTGTCTCCGCGGGCGTCCCCCCGGGCAGCCGCCGGGCGATCAGCTCGTCGGTGCGGTCGAGCTCGGGGACCCCCACCACTGCGGTCGCGCCGAAGCGCTCGTCCACGACGGGGGAGATGAGCAGCGGCAGCGGCGGGCCGGGTGGGTGGGGATCGGGTAGAGACACGGTGCAGCCGGTGTCCACCAGCGCGGCGGCCTCCGCGCCGCGCGAGGAGCGCTCCCATCCGCCGAGTCGCATCTCCTCCAGCTGCTCGCGCACGGCGGGGTCGGCCGCGAAGCGCTCGACCTCGGGGTGCTTGGGGCTCATCAGCACGAAGCGCGCCTGACCCCACCCCTCGGTGTGGGGGGTGAACACGGTCAGCTCGCGGCCGTCCGCGGCGCGCGCCTGCAACTCGGCGCCGTCCACGCGGCCGAGCACGAAGCGCTGGCTGGCCAGCGAGGTGTCATCCCATTTCTGAAGGTCCCCCAGGCGGCGGTCGTTCTCCTCCAGGTAGGCGCTGATACGCAGGTACCACTGCGGCCGCTGGATCAGCCGCACGGGGTTGTGGCAGCGCCAGCAGGCGCCGTCCTCCACCTGGATCGTGGCCAGCGTGGTCTGGCAGGTGTCGCACCAGTCGACCGAGCCGCTGCCGTGGTAGATCAGGCCGGCGTCGAGCAGCGTCAGGAAGAGCCACTGCGACCACCGGTACATGACCGGGTCGGAGCTCATGAACGTGCGCTCCCAGTCGAAGGAGAACCCCAGCCGCCGCAGCTGGCCGGTCATGTGCTCCGCGCAGCGCGCCACCCACGCGGCGGGGGACTCCCCATTGGCAATCGCCCCGAGCTCCGCGGGCAGCCCGAAAGCGTCGAAGCCGAACGCGAACAGCACAGGCTCCCCACGGGCGCGCTGGAAGCGCGCGTAGGCGTCCCCGATCGCGTAGGAGCGCACGTGGCCGATGTGGACGTTGCCGGAGGTGAACGGCGCGGAGGCCTTGATGTAGACGCCCGTCCGCCCTGCCTCGACGGGAGGCGTACGGAACGCATCCCGCGCGTCCCACTCCTGCTGGCGGCGCTGCTCGATCGCGCGCGGGTCGTAGGGGGTTGCACTGCTCACACAGCGAGGATAACCGAGCCCTCCGCACGTGAGGTTGCCGTGGTACTGCCATACGAACGCTGCCCCACGGCCGGCCGAGAGGCGGTAGCTCGGCGCCTGAGATGGCCCGGGTCTTGCCATACGAACGCTGCCCCACGGCCGGCCGAGCATGGGTCGCGCGGCGCCTGAGCTGGCCGCGGTCCTGCCGTACGAACTCCATTCCTCCTTAAAAGGCCTTGCATCCGCGAAGGCTGCAATGATGCACAGATGGAGATCGAGATCGGACGCGGCAAGAAGGCGCGCCAGGCATACGGATTCGACGACATCGCGATCGTGCCCTCGCGGCGCACGCGCGACCCCGACGACATCGACATCTCATGGAAGCTCGGGCCATACCAGTTCGAGCTGCCGATGATGGCCTCCGCGATGGACGGGGTGGTGTCGCCCGCGACCGCCGGCATCGTCGGGCGCCTCGGCGGCCTCGCGGTGCTCAACCTCGAGGGGATCTTCACCCGCTACGAGGACGCCGAGGAGCAGCTGCAACGGATCGCGCAGCTGCCCAAGGAGGTGGCCACGCGCGAGATGCAGGAGATTTACCGCGAGCCCGTCAAGCCCGAGCTGATCGCCCAGCGCATCGCGGAGATCAAGGAGCAGAAGGTCGTGGCCGCCGCCTCGCTGACCCCCCAGCGGGTGCTGCGCTATCACGAGATCGCGCTGGAGGCGGGCCTTGACGTGCTCGTGATCCAGGGCACGGTGGTGTCCGGCGAACACGTGTCCACCGTGACCGAGCCGCTGAACCTCAAGGAGTTCATCCCCTCCCTGGACGTGCCCGTGGTGGTGGGGGGGTGCGCCTCCTACCACACCGGCTTGCACCTGATGCGCACGGGCGCGGCGGGCGTGCTCGTGGGGGTGGGACCCGGCGCGGCGTGCACCACGCGCGGGGTGCTCGGCATCGGGGTACCCCAGGCGACCGCGATCGCGGACGTGGCGCACGCGCGCTCGACGCACATGTTGGAGACGGGCGACTACAGCATGGTGATCGCCGACGGGGGAATGAGCAACGGGGGCGATGTCGCCAAGGCGATCGCCCTCGGCGCCGACGCGGTCATGATCGGCTCGCCGCTCGCCCGTGCCTACGAAGCGCCCGGGCACGGGTACCACTGGGGGATGGCGACGTTCCATCCCACGCTCCCCCGCGGCGCGCGCGTGGCGACCGCCCAGAACGGCACGCTCGAGGAGATTCTCGTGGGACCGGCGCGCGAGAACGACGGCACGTTCAACCTCTTCGGGGGCCTGCGCACCTCGATGGCGACCTGCGGCCACAAGGATCTCGCGGAGTTCAACCGCGCGGAGGTCGTGATCGCCCCCGCGCTGCAGACCGAGGGCAAGGCGCTCCAACGCGACCAGGGCGTGGGCATGGGCGCGGTCAACGGGAAGGCGTCCGTTCTCGTCAATGACTGAGGTGCTCTCTCCGGCGCCTGCGGCCCCCGCCGAGCAGGGGGATCGAGTCGGGGAGGTCGGCGAGGTCGTGGTGGTCATCGACTACGGCGGGCAGTACAGCCAGCTGATCGCGCGCAGAGTGCGCGAGTGCGGGGTGTTCTCGGAGCTGATCCCCCACCACGTGCCGCTGGCGGAGATCGCGGGGCGCCGCCCGCGCGGGATCATCCTCTCGGGGGGACCGGCGTCGGTGTACGCGCCGGGCGCTCCGCGGCTGGAGCGGGGCCTTTTGGAGATGGGGGTCCCGGTGTTGGGCATCTGCTACGGGATGCAGTTGCTGGTGCACGAGTTGGGGGGCCGGGTGGAGCAGGCGGAGGTCGGCGAATTCGGCCGCTCCGACCTCACCGTGAGCGAGCCGGGAGTGTTGTTGAGGGACACCCCACGCGAGCAGACCTGCTGGATGTCCCATCGCGACACGGTCTTCGAGCCGCCGCCGGGCTTCACCGCGCTGGCCTCCTCGAGCGCCTCGCCGGTGGCGGCGGTGGAGAGCGTGGAGCGGGGCATATACGGCATCCAGTTCCACCCTGAGGTGGTGCACACCCCCTACGGCCAGGAGATCCTCGGCCGTTTCCTCACGGGGGTGTGCGGCTGCGAGCCGACGTGGTCGGCGGCGTCGGTCGTGGAGGAGCAGATCAAGCGCATCCGCAAGCAGGTGGGGGAGGGGAGGGTGATATGCGGCCTCTCCGGTGGGGTGGACTCCTCGGTGGCCGCCCTGCTGGTGCACCGCGCGGTGGGCGACCAGCTGACGTGCGTGTTCGTGGACCACGGGTTGATGCGCAAAGACGAGGGGGAGCAGGTGGTCGCGACCTTCCGCGACACCTTCAAGGTGCCGCTGGTGGCGGTGGACGCGGAGCGGCGCTTCCTGGAGAGACTGCGGGGGGTGACCGAGCCGGAGGCCAAGCGCAAGGCGATCGGGGCGGAGTTCATCAGGGTCTTCGAGGAGGAGGCGGCGAAGCTGGCCGATGTCGCCGGCGAGGGAGACGCAGGTGCGGTGGAGGACGAGGACGGCGAGGGAGGCGCGCGCTTCCTCGTGCAGGGCACGTTGTACTCCGACGTGATCGAGTCCGGCGGCGGGACGGGCGCGGCGACGATCAAGTCCCACCACAACGTCGGGGGCCTCCCCGAGGACATGCGCTTCGAGTTGGTGGAGCCGCTGCGGACGCTCTTCAAGGACGAGGTGCGCGCGGTCGGCGCAGAGTTGGGCCTGCCCGAGCGCCTGGTGTGGCGCCAGCCGTTCCCCGGCCCCGGCCTCGCGATCCGGATCGTGGGGGGCGAAGCGACGAAGGAGCGCCTGGACGTGCTGCGCGAGGCCGACCACATCCTGCAGGAGGAGATCCGCAAAGCGGGGCTGTACCGCGAGCTGTGGCAGTCCTTCTGCGTGCTCCCGGACATCCGCACGGTGGGGGTGCAAGGGGACGAGCGCACCTACGGGCACGTGGTGGTGATCCGCGCGGTGACCAGCGACGACGCGATGACCGCGGACTGGGCGCGGCTGCCGTACGACCTGCTGGAGACGATCGCCTCGCGGATGATCGGCGAGCTACGCGAGGTCAACCGGGTGGTGCTGGACATCACGAGCAAGCCGCCCGGAACGATCGAGTGGGAGTAACGACTTTGGGAGACGCGTGGACGGGTCTCCCCGACTGACGCGCCGTGTCGCCGGTCACAGGACGCTGCGTGTCCCACAGGCAACGGCCGGGCGGGCGGCGTCACCCTCGCCGCTTTGCAAAGCAAGCCTCGTCGTGCAATTTGGCCTATCATGTCGCTCTCGCCGCGCGCGATAGTCTGCGTGCGGCCTTTTCACGTGATGAAGACCTACGTCGCCAAGCCCACAGACCGCGAGCGCAACTGGCTGCTCGTCGACGCCAACGGCAAGACCCTCGGCCGGCTGGCGACGCAGCTCGCGGACGTGCTGCGGGGCAAGCGCAAGCCGGAGTACACCCCGCACATCGACACGGGCGACTTCGTGGTGGTGATCAACGCGGAGAAGGTCGCGGTGACCGGTAAAAAGCGCACCGACAAGCGCTACTACCGCCACTCCGGCTACCCAGGAGGCCTACGCTCGCGCAGCTTCGAGGAGATGTTGGCGAGGCGGCCCGAGGAGATCATCAGGATCGCCGTGAAGGGGATGATGCCCCGCAACCGCCTCGCGCGCAAGCAGCTCACGAAGCTCAAGATATACGCGGGCCCCGAGCACCCGCACGTAGCGCAGAAGCCGCAGCCGCTGGAGATCGAGACCTGATGGCCGACGAGCCGCAGAGCCCCGAGGGCCCGGAGCGCTCCGAGGTGCAGGACGCGGCGTTCGCCGAGCACCGCGCGGTGCCTACCGAGGAGGCCGCCGAGATCGCGGGCTCGGTCGAGGACGCCCCGTTGGAGGCTTTCGAGGAGGCGCAGTCGGCCGCCGAGGAGGCCCAGGTCGAGGAGCCTGCACAGGCGCCGGTCGAGGAGCCCGCCGTCGCGGAGCCGGTAGCCGAGGAGCCGCCCGCGGAGGAGGCCGTGGCGCAGGAGGCCATCGTTGAGGCGATCGTGGCGGAGGAGCCTGCCGCGGAGGAGGCCGTCGTCGTAGAGGAGATCGTCCTCGAGGAGGCTGTTGTCGAGGCGGTCGCGGAGGAGCTTGCCGTGGAGGAGGCGGTCGTCGAGGAGATCGTCGCGGAGGAGATCGCCCTCGAGGAGGCCATAGTCGAGGAGATCGTCGCCGAGGAGGCCGCCGTAGCGGGGCTTGTGGCTGAAGAGTCCGCCGCCGAAACCCCCGCCGAGGGGGAGCAGCCGGCCGCGCAGGAGCCCGCCGCGGAGGACGAGGAGGAGGACCTCGAGGAGGAAGAAGAGGAGCCCGCTCCGCGTGTGAAGCCTGCTGTGCCGGGAGCCCACCTGGAAGTGGACATCGTCCCCGAGGGCGTGGATCCGCTGGCTCGGGAGGCCCCGGAGGACCCCTACGCGATCGAGGAGGACTTGGAGGAGGCCCCGGATGGCCAGGAGGCGGAGGAGGAGCTGTCGCAGCCGATCTCCACCGCCGCCATCGACCTCGCCGCCGGGGCGCGCTACCGCGCGACGGGCAAGCGCAAGACCGCGATCGCGCGCGTGACGCTGCGGCCAGGCAGCGGGGCGTACCTGATCAACGGGCGCACCTTGGAGGAGCACTTCCCGCGGGTGACGTTGCAGCGCAACATCCGCCAGCCACTGGAGACCGTGGGCTACGAGGAGCGCATGGATGTGGTCGCGCGTCTGCACGGCGGTGGCATCTCCGCCCAGGCGGGGGCCCTGCGCCACGGGGTCTCCCGCGCGCTGCTGGAGGCCGACCCCAACCTGCGCGGCGAGCTCAAGCGCCGCGGCTTCCTGACCCGCGACTCGCGCGCCAAGGAGCGCAAGAAGGCCGGGCTGAAGAAGGCGCGCAAGCGTCCGCAGTTCTCCAAGCGTTAGCCCACGTCCGCGATGAGCGCGCGGCCCCCACGGCGTATGCTCCCCGTCACCTGGGAGCGGCTTCGTCCAGCGACTGTGGAGGAGATCAAGTCGCACGTGCCAGCCGCCGAATCTCCGCCCATGTGCTGCCAGACCCTCTGCCCGAGAGCCACCTTGTGACCCGCCGCCTGTTCGGGACCGATGGCGTGCGGGGCGTCGCCGGGGAGCTGTTGAGCGCCGAGCTCGCGCTCGCCCTCGGTCGCGCGGCAACCACGCTCGCGCAGGCGGAGCGCCCCCAGGTGCTGATCGTCCGCGACACCCGCGAGTCGGGGGAGATGCTCCAAGCCGCGCTCGCCGCCGGGGTCAGCGCCGCCGGCGGGGACGCCCTGCTCGGCGGGGTGCTGCCCACGCCCGCCGCGCCGCTGTTGATCGCCCGCTACGGCTTCGACTTGGCCGCCGTCATCTCCGCGTCGCACAACCCCTACCGCGACAATGGCATCAAGTTCTTCGGCGCCGACGGCTTCAAGCTCTCCGACGAGACGGAGCTCGAGATCGAGCGGGAGCTGGAGGCCGGGAAGCGCTCTGGCGCAGAGGCGATCGGGCGCGTGCGCGAGGTGCGCGGCACGCACGAGGACTACCTGCGCGAGCTGCACACCCGCTTCGCCGAGCTCGACCTCCACGGGCTCGACGTGCTGCTCGACTGCGCCAACGGCGCCACCCACCGCGTCGCGCCGGAGATATTTAGGCGCCTCGGCGCGGAGGTGCACGTGATCGCGGACTCCCCCGACGGGCGCAACATCAACGCCGGCTGCGGCTCCACCCACGTGCAGGAGCTCGCCGAGCACGTGCGCACGGGCGGCCACGACGTGGGCTTCGCCTTCGACGGCGACGGCGACCGCGTGCTCGCCGTGGACGGCGCGGGGGAGGTCGTGGACGGCGATGAGCTGATGGCGCTCGCCGCGCTGCACCTCAAGCGCACCGGCCGCCTCGCCGGCGGCGGGGTCGCGGTCACCGTGATGACCAACTACGGTTTCCACGCCGCGATGCGCGACGCCGACATCGCCGTTTGCGCCACCAAGGTCGGGGACCGCTACGTGTTGGAGGAGCTCCGCGCCCGCGGGTGGGTGCTCGGGGGGGAGCAGTCCGGGCACATCATCGACATCGGCTTCAACCGCTCCGGCGACGGCATCGCCAGCGCGCTGCTCGCGCTCGAGGCGCTCGACGGCCGCCCGCTGAGCGAACGCGACGCGATGCGCAAGCTCCCCCAACGGCTCGTCAACGTGCACGTGCGCGACCGCGGCGCCCTGGAGGGCGCCCACACCGTGACCGACGCCGTGCGCGCCGCCGACGCGGAGCTCTCCGGCCGCGGCCGCGTGCTCGTGCGCCCCAGCGGCACCGAGCCGCTCGTGCGCGTGATGGTCGAGGCCCCCACCGACGCGGAGGCCGACGAGGTCTGCGCCCGCCTTGTCGCGCTCGTCGAGCGCGAGCTGGCCTAAGTGTCCATTCCCTGAGTCTTGTAGAGAGTCGTTGGTATCGTCGAAGGCGACCTCCATGCGGAGCAGGAGTCGGTGCGGCGCCAGGAGCCCCCAGCCCTTCCCGCTCGCGAAAGGACCCGATCGCCTGTGTGCGGAATCGTTGGCTACGTCGGCAGGCGCTCCGCCCGTGAGCTGCTGCTAGCCGGTTTGCAGAAGCTCGAGTACCGCGGCTACGACTCCGCTGGCATCTCGGTGATCGCCGAAGATCGCATCGAGGCCGTGCGGGCAGTGGGGAACCTCCGCGCGCTCGAAAACAAGCTGCGCGAAGGTGGGCGGGATCGGGTCGATGCGGAGGGAGCCCCGCAGGCTCCCGTAGCGACCATCATTAAACCTCCTACGATCGGCATCGCCCACACCCGGTGGGCCACCCACGGGCGCGTGTGCGAGGAGAACGCCCACCCCCACTACGACTCCGGCGACCGCGTCCACGTCGTTGTCAACGGGATCGTCGAGAACTACATGCCGTTGCGCGAGCGCCTCCGTGCGCAGGGCTCCGCCTTCACCTCCGACACCGACGCCGAGGTGATCGCCCACCTCATTGCCCACCACTACGCGGGCGACCTCGCGGATGCGGTGCGCGCCGCCTACGCCGAGCTACAGGGCCACTACGCGTTCGTGGCGATGAGCCTGGACGAGCCTGAGACGCTCGTGGGCGCGCGTAAGGAGTGCCCGCTGGTCGTCGGCCGCGGCGAGGGGGAGCAGTTCGTCGCCTCCGCCGTGCCCGCCTTCCTCGCCTCCACCCGCACCGTGCAGTACGTCGAAAACGGCGAGATCGTCGTGCTCGAACCCGATGGCGTCACCATCACGACCGCTGACGGGGCGCCAGTGCAGCGGCCGACCGAGACGGTCGACTGGGACGAGGACGCCGCCGAGAAGGGCGGCTTCGAGACGTTCATGCTCAAGGAGATCCACGAACAGGCCGACGCCGTCGCCGAGACGATCGCCGACCGCACCGCCCGCGGGGACGGCGTGGACCTCGACGAGCAAGGCGCGCTCGACGAGGCGATCCTCGCCGGGGTGGAGCGCATCGTGATGGTGGCCTGCGGGACCGCCTACCACGCCGGCCTGATCGGCCGCTACGCGATCGAGGAGTGGGCGCGCATACCCGTCGAGATCGACGTCGCCTCGGAGTACCGCTACCGCAACCCCGTGCTCGGGCCCGGCGACCTCGTGATCGGTATCTCCCAGTCCGGCGAGACGGCCGACACCCTCGCCGCGATGCGCCTCGCCCGCGAACGCGGGGCCACGGTGCTCGCGATCACCAACGTGATGGGCTCCCAGGCCACCCGCGACGCCGACGGCGTGCTGTTCACGCGGGCGGGCCTCGAGATCAGCGTGGCGGCCACCAAGACGTTCGTCTGCCAGATCGCCGTCCTCTACCTCCTCGGCCTGCGCCTCGCCGAGTTGCGCGGCACCCTGTCCCCCGCGCGCATCGCCGAGCTCGTCGGCGAGGTTAAGCGCCTGCCTCACTGCATCTCCGAGGTGACCGGCCCCGACGACGGCAGCGGGGGAGTGATACCGAAGGTCAGGCGCGTCGCCGAGCAGCACTGGGAGAAGGAGTTCTTCCTCTACATCGGCCGCCACGTCGGGCTGGCCGTCGCGCTCGAGGGCGCGTTGAAGCTCAAGGAGATCTCCTACATCGCCACCGACGCCTACCCCGCCGGGGAGATGAAGCACGGCCCGATCGCCCTGCTCGACGAGTCCACCCCAGTCGTGTGTGTCGCCACCGACTCTCCCGTGCTCGAGAAGGTCGCCTCCAACATCCAGGAGGTCCGTGCCCGCGGCGCCCATGCGATCGCGCTCACCACCGCCGGCAACGAGCAGATCCTGGGGCACGTCGACGTCGCCATCCCCGTGCCTGCGATCGACTGGATGCTGCAACCGATCCTCGCCGTGATCCCGTTGCAACTGCTCGCCTACGAGATCGCCCGCCGCCGCGGCCTGGACGTCGACCAGCCGCGCAACCTCGCGAAGACCGTAACGGTCGAGTAGCGCCCCGGAGCAGGCCGCGGCGCGCGAGACGGGGAAGTAGTGGGTTGCAAGGACCGTGACTCGTTGGGGAGCGCCTCGCTCCGCGCATTAGGATCGCTCGTAATGGGAGTCCTCCCCGAATGGTGCACACCGCTGCCCGACGCCGCCTCGATGCGCGCGATCGACCGCTGGGCGATCGACGAGCAGGGAGCTCCCTCGCTTGACCTGATGGAGCGCGCCGGGATCGGCGTCGCCCGCGCCGTGGAGGAGCTCGCGCCCGACGGCCCCGTGGCCGTCGTCTGCGGCAAGGGCAACAACGGCGGCGACGGGCTCGTCGCGGCGCGTGTGCTGCGCGAGGCCGGCCGCGAGGTCGTCGTCCTCACCGCCGGTCCCCCGGGGGAGTTGCGGGGCGACGCGCGCGAGAACCTCCTGCGGCTCCCCGGCGCCCCCCCGGCGCAGCTGGCCACGAGTGGGTCGTTCGGCGGCTCCGCGGCGATCGTCGACGCGCTGCTCGGCACCGGCTTCACGGGCGAGCCCCGCGGGACGGTGGCGGAGGCGATCGACGCCGTGAACGCCGCCGGAGCGCCGGTGGTGAGCGTGGACGTGCCCTCCGGCGTGGACGCCTCCACGGGCGTGGTTTGCGCGAGGGCCGTGCGCGCCGCGGTCACCATCACCTTCCACGCCGCCAAGCCCGGCCTCTGGATCCACCCCGGCAAGGCCCACGCCGGCGAGGTGCGCACGCTCGACATCGGCATCCCCCGCGGCGCTCCCGCCACGCCCGACGTCGGCCTGATCGAGGCCTCGGTGCGCGCGCTGCTCCCCCGCCGCGGGGCCTCCTCGACGAAGTTCTCCAGCGGCCATGTGCTCGTCGCCGGTGGCTCCCGCGGCCTCACCGGCGCGCCGCGGATGGCCGCGCACGCCGCGATGCGCGCCGGCGCCGGCTACCTCACAGCCTGCGTGCCCCGCTCCCTGCAGGCGATTCTCGCCGCCGGCGGGCCCCCCGAGCTGATGACCCGCGGCCTGCCCGACGAGGACGGCTCGCTCAGCGCCACGGGCGTCGAGGAAGCGCTCGACGCCGCCACCGCGCGCAGCTCGGGGGCACGGGCACACAGTCCGAAGGGTTGGGTCGGCGTCGCGCTCGCGCTCGGGCCCGGCCTCGGGCGCGCTCCCGGAGCGTTCGCGTTCGCCCGCGAGCTCGCCGCGCGGGCGCCCGTGGCGACGGTGATCGACGCCGATGGCCTGAACGCGCACGCCGGGCGCCTGGGCGAGCTCGCCCAGCGGGAGGCCCCGACCGTACTCACTCCCCACGCCGGCGAGCTCGGGCGGCTGTTGGAGTTGCCGAGCGAGGAGATCGAGCGCGAGCGCCTGCGCCACGCCCGCGCCGCCGCCGAGCTCGCCCAGGCGGTCGTGGTGCTCAAGGGCGACGACACCCTGATCGCGGACCCCTCCGGCTCCGGTGTGGTAGCCGTCAACCCCGGTGCCAGCCCTGCGCTGGCCACCGCCGGCACCGGGGACGTCCTCACGGGTGTGATCGCGGCGCTGCTCGCCCAGGGCCTGGACCCGTTTGCGGCCGCCGCCGCCGGCGTTTGGCTGCACGCCGCCGCAGGACGCCTTGCCGCGCACGCGGTGGGCGCCGCGGAGGGCGTGATCGCCACCGACGTGATCGCCGCGCTGCCACGCGCGCGCTCCGGAGCGGGGGAGCTGTGAGGGCGACTGCATGTGGGCGCGCGTCGGAAGGGCAGTGGTGGGCAGGGGAGGTGAGCGTCGATTGCGCGCTCGTGCGCGCAGGAGGGAGGCGGTTATGAAGATCGAGCGCCTGGTCATGGGATCCCGAGCGGGGCAGCCGTGAGCGTCGATCGCGCCGTCGCGCGCGTCAACCTCGCCGCGATCGAGCGCAACTGCCGGCGCATGGGCGCCGAGCTGCGCGAGGGCGTCCAGCTGTGCGCCGTCGTCAAGGCCGACGGCTACGGCCATGGGCTGCTCGAGAGCGCTCGCGCGGCGCTCGCCGGGGGGGCCACGTGGCTGGCGGTCGCGAGCGTCCCCGAGGCGAGCGAGCTCGTCGACGAGGTGCAGGGGCGCCTGCTCGTGCTCGGGCCCCTGCGGCCGCTGGAGGTCGAGGAGGCGGTGTTCCTCGACATGGAGGTCGTCGCCTGGCAGGAGGACCTGGTTGGCCTCGCGGGCGAACTCGCGAAGGACATGGGCAAGACCGCCCGCGTGCACGTCAAGCTCGACACCGGGATGGGCCGCTTCGGCGTGTGCGACCCCGCCCGCGCCTCGCGCGTGGTGGCGGCCGCCGTGGCCGACCCCGATGTGGAGCTTGCGGGGGTCATGACCCACTTCGCCACCGCCGACGAGCGCGGAGACACGTTCTTCGAGGAGCAGCTGCGTCGCTTCGCCGATTGGGCGCAGCCGGTCAAGCGCGAACACCCCGAGGTGATCGTGCACGCCGCCAACTCCGCCGCCGTGCTGCGCGACCCCGCCGCCCACTTCGACATGGTGCGCTGCGGGATCGCCCTCTACGGTATGGACCCCTTCGGCGAGGACCCGCTCGCGCGCGGCCTCGAGCCCGCCCTGGAGCTCAGCTCCTACGTGGCCATTGTCAAGTACTGCCGCGCGGGCGAGAGCACCGGCTACGGCCGGCGCTTCGTCGCCGCCGCCGACACCCACCTCGGCCTGCTGCCGATCGGCTACGGCGACGGCTGGCGGCGGGGGCTCTCGGGCGCCGCCGAGGCGCTGATCGCCGGGCGCCGCCACCCCCTGGTGGGCACTGTCAGCATGGACAGCGTCGCCGTCGACCTCGGCCCCGACCCGATCGCGCTCGCGCTACTCGACCAGCCCGCCATCCTGATCGGCCACCAGGGCGCCGAGCGGATCACCGCTGAGGAGGTCGCGCGGCGCCTGCACACGATCAATTACGAGATCACCTGCGGGCTCACCGCACGGGTCGCCCGCGTGCACCACAGCGACGACGGGGTGGCGCAACTTGCCGACGACGAGGAATGACCCCCTCGAGCTGACCCGCTCCACGCTCGCCGGCCGACGCGCGTGGCTGGTGGGCGGTGCGGTCCGTGACCGTCTGCTCGACAGGCGCACCCAGGACTACGACGTGGTGCTCGACGGGGAGCCCCGCGAGGCCGCTCGCGCGCTCGCGCGGGCCGCTGGCCGAGCTTCGATCGGTGGGGCCGCGGCGTTCGCGCTCTCCGAGGAGTACGGGGGCTGGCGCGTCGTCGCCCGTGACGGCTCCTGGCAGGTCGATGTGGAGCGGCTGCGCGGCGCGACGCTCGAGCAGGACCTCGGGCTGCGCGACTTCACCGTCAACGCGATCGCCGAGACGCTCGGCGAGCCCGGCGGCGCCGGCGGCGAGATGATCGACCCGCTGGGGGGCATCGAGGATCTCGCGCGCCGGCGGCTGCGGGCGGCCGCTCCGCGGGCGTTCGCCGAAGACCCGCTGCGGGTGCTGCGCCTCGTACGGCTCGCCGTGGAGCTCGACTTCCAGCCCGACGACCCCACGCGCGCGCAGGCGCGCGCACACGCGCAGGCGCTACGTGCCGTCGCCGGTGAGCGCGTCTTCATGGAGCTGCGCCGCATCCTCGACGCTCCCCGCGCGGTGCACGGCGTGGAGCTGATGGGGGAGGTGGGCGCTACTCCCGTCGTGCTGCCCGAGCTCGATGCCACGCGGGGGGTGCAGCAGAGCGGCTACTACCACCTGGATGTCTACGGCCACACGCTGGAGGTGCTCGCCCGGGTGATCGAGCTCACAGCCGCATGTGAGCGCGGCGCCCGCGACCTCGCCGCGCTGCTCGCCGGGCAGGGGCAGGCCGCCCCCGCCCGGAATGACCCTACCCAGTTCGATCCCGCCCAGATCGGCCGGCAGGCCTCGGTGCTCGCCGCGCTGCTCGCTGAGCCGCTAGCCGATGGGCTGACCCGCGGGGGGGCATTGCGGTGGGGGGCGCTGCTGCACGACACCGCGAAGCCGCTCACTCGCGAGGTGCGTCCCACCGACGGGCGCGTCACGTTCATCGGGCACGACGCCCTGGGGGCGCAGGTGGCCGGTGAGGTGCTCGGCAGGTTGCGAGCAAGTAGTCGGCTGCAGGCGCACGTCGCGGCGCTCGTGCGCCACCACCTGCGTCTCGGCTTCCTCGTGCACGACCCCCAGCCGCTGGCCCGTCGGAGCGTGTTCGCTTATCTGCGCGCCTGCGAGCCTGTGGAGGTCGACGTCACCCTGCTCTCCGTTGCCGATCGTCTTGCTGGCCGAAGCGGGGATGCTGGCCGAACCGGGGATGCTGGCCGAACCGGGGATGCGAGCCGAAGGCCAGTGTCTCCCGGGCTCGGTCGAAGGCCAGTGTCTCCCGGGCTCGGTCGAAGGCGAGTGTCTCCCGGCTTCGGTCGGGGGGAGCGAGCCGAGGAGTCGATCGACGCGCATCTGCGCCTCGCGCGCGCAATGCTCGCGGACGCCATCGGCTGGCGTGCCGACGGCCCGCCGCAACCGCTGCTGCGCGGGGACGAGCTGGCGAGCAACCTGGGTATTCCCGAGGGCCCGCGCCTGGGCGAGCTGCTCGAGCAGCTGCTCGAGGCTCAGTACGCGGGGGAGATATCCACGCGCGATGACGCCTTCGCCTACGCACGTGAGCTTGCAGGGTAGGATGGCCGGCCATGACCGACCCCGACTGCATCTTCTGCAAGATCGTCGCTCGCGAGCTGCCCGCGACGATCGTCGACGAGGACGAGCTCACCGTCTCCTTCATGGACATCAACCCCGCCACCCGCGGCCATGCGCTGGTCGTGCCCCGCCGCCACGCCCGCGACCTACTGAGCGTCGATCCCGAGGACCTGCGCGCAACGGCGATCGCGGCACAGCGCCTGGCGGGGCGGATGAGCGAGCGGCTGGGGGCGGATGGCGTCAACCTGCTCAACTCTTGCGGTGCCACTGCGTGGCAGACCGTCTTCCACTTCCACCTCCATGTGATCCCGCGCTACGCCGAGGACCCCCTGCGCCTGCCGTGGACTCCCGCCGCCGGAGACGCTCAAGAGATCGCGGCCGCCGCGCAGGAACTCGCCCGCGCATAGCGAACCTGAGCGGGAAGGGGGCAGGCCCCCCTCCCGACCTCCCCCCAAAGAACTTGCAATCGTGTTTTTGAGATCCTCCGTTCAAGCCGCCGGGGAGTGGGCGCGTAGCGACCGCTACATAACTACTTTCTCCGTGTTCATGCCCCATATGCGTCGCACATCGATCATCGCGCTCCTCGCAGGCATCGGCCTGATGCTGGTGCTGCCCGCCGGCTCCCTCGCGAAGCTCACCGAAGTCGGAGTGCTCCCGGAAACGACGCCTCCGACGACGCCGAGCTGCCCCAGCTCGTGTCTGGCGGTGACCCGCACCACGGGCTTCCAGGTGAAGGTGGGGAGCACTCGCAGTCTGCTCGCTGCGCCCCGCGAAGGGACGGTCGTGGCGTGGACGATCGCGCTCGGCAAGCCCAACGCCACCCAGGTCAAGTTCTTCAACACCAACGAGGGCGGTCCCCCGTCGGCCGCGATCGCCGTCCTGGCGCCCCAGCGCAAGCCGAACCTCACCTACAAGCTCGTGGCCCAGAGCCCGCTGGTGCAGCTGACGCCCTACTTCGGCAAGACCGCCCAATTCCCCCTCGCCAGCACGCTCCAGGTCAAGAAGGGTGACGTGATCGCGCTCACCGTCCCCACCTGGGCCCCCGCGCTCGCGTTGGGCTTCACCAACGAAACCTCCTGGCGGGCCAGCCGGCCCCGTGCCCAGTGTTCGAGCACCAGCACCCAGTCCGCGCAGCAGACGGGGACGGCCGTGCAGTACTACTGCCTGTACAGGCAGGCCCGCCTGACCTACAGCGCCACGCTGATCTCCACGCCCTGAGGGTTGCGCGCCTCCTGAGCGGTTCCGCGGCGCCCTGCCGCACGCTTCTGCGGCGCCCGAGGGCAGGGAAGCGGATTGGTGGGCAGGGGGAAGCGGATTGGTGGGAGCGGATGCGGATCAGGCCGAGTGGCGCTTGCGTACCGCGCGGGACGCCCCTACGGCGCTTGAGCGCCGCCCGTGGGGCTGCTCGGGGGCGATTCGCTGCTGCCGCTGCCGCCAGAGGATCCCGCGGCGCCGCCGCTTTCGCCGGTGCCGCCGCTGGCGCCGGAGCTCGCTTGCGAGGGGGCGGAGGAGGTCCCTCCCGCCGAGCTGCCCCCCGAGCTCGGGCTTTCGCTGCTCGCGCCCCCGGGCTGTTCGCTCGAGCCCGAGCTCGCTTCGCTGGAGCCGGTCGAGGAGCTCGAGCCGGTCGTGGCGGTGGAGGTGGTCGCGGTGGTCGACGTGGAGGTAGTGCTCGTCGCTTCGCTTTCCGCCTGCGTGCTGGCCGGGGGGGTGATTTCCGGGGTGCTGCGAGGCGCCACGTCGGCGGTGTTGCCACCGCCCCCGCAAGCCCCCAACGCGAGGCCCGCCAGGAGCATGGCTGCGCTCGCGAAGGCGGCTGCGGCCAGCCGGCGCGCGGTCACGAGTCCAGCGGTCCCATCCGGCGGCCGCAGGTTGGGCAGTCGTTCAGGTCCTTCTGGGCGAGCTGCTCGCACCAGGGGCAGAAACGCAGGTGCTCCACCGCCCACGGAAGCTTCGAGGCGGAGGGCGCGAGGGGGAGCAGCTTGCCCACGACCTCCATCGGCTCGCCCGACTCCCGGTCGAGGTAGATCTCGCCCGGCTGTGCCTCCAGGATGACCTCCCGCCCGCTCGCCGGATTGCGCAGACGGTAGCGCTGTTGCACGCTCATCGCGCGGACTCTACCGCAGCCCGCGGAGGGAGGGCGGCTGCGGAAGGAGTGTGTATGCGCAAGCCCGCTGGGGAGCGGGGACGCACCTGCGCGAAAGCGTGGAGGGCTTGTGCCCCGCGACGCTGAAGGTGGCCGCCCGCTCCGCAGGACGCCGCCCGCGCCGTCGGATAGAGTCCCGCCGGTGAGGGAGTTGCGCAACATGGGGATGTTGCTGGCGGCGAGTAGCGCGATGCTGCTGGCGGTCAGCGGCTGCGGCTCGGTCAAGCACGGCGAGGACGCCAACCTGATCGTCGGCAAGCAGCAGTTCGTCGCTAAGTGCGGCGCCTGCCACACGCTCGCGCGCGCCGGCACGAAGGGCACCGTCGGGCCCAACCTCGACGAAGCGTTCCGCCACAGCGTCGCCGAAGGGCTCGGGCGCAGCACGATCCGCAGCGTCGTGCAGTACCAGGTGGAATACCCCAACCCCGAAAACGTGATGCCCCACGGTTTGGCGAGCGGATCCGTGCTGAAGGACATCGCCGCCTACGTCGCCTACGCCGCGGCCAGGTCCGGCAGCGACACCGGCCTGCTCGCCAGCGCCGTGGCGCCCGCGAGCTCCGGCAAGCCAGCGGTCGAGAAGGCCGGCAAGCTCGAACTTGAAGCCAACCCCGCCGGGCAGCTCGCCTACACCACCAACAAAGCCGTGGCCACCGCGGGCCAGGTGACGATCTCGATGAAGAACATGTCCGGGGTGACCCACAACCTCGCCATCCAGTCGGGCACGAGCGGCCCCGTGCTGGGCGCGACCCCGCTGGAGCCCAGGGGCACCGCCTCGTTCACCGTCAAGCTTAAGCCCGGCACCTACACCTTTTTCTGCCAGGCCCCCGGCCACCGCCTGGCGGGGATGTACGGCACGCTGACGGTCAAGTAGCCTCTCGCGGGCGTAGGCGGGGGCCCGACTCAAAAGCATCGCATTTTGCGGAGATGGTGCCCGGTAGTTGTTTTATACGCCGGGATCTTTCTTGACAATCCGCAGTTGAATGGTTAGGGTCGTCCCAGGACCGCTCGGTAGCTTCCACGAGCGGGCATTCCGACCTGGTTGGGGGGCAGATTGCTGCGCGCAAGACCCGATGTGCGGCTGCTGGTGTGCTTACTGGCCTGTGGAGGGGGGCTGGCGTGCTGGTCGGCGACCGCGGCCTGCGCCGAGGGCTCTCTGCTGCCCGGCCAATCGGGGTCCCCGTTGACCGCGAATCCGCTGATCATCCCTGGGGGGCAGATTCTGGAAGAAGGCCAGCAGGCGCTGAGCGTGGAAGAAGCGCGGCGGAGTAGCCCGGAAGCTGTCGCCGAACGCGAAGCTTCGCGCACGAAGTTCGAGGGCCTGGACACCGAACAGGCCGCAAAGGCGGCCGGCGAAGCCTTCCCTGGGCTCGTCAACCGTCCTGAGGGCGGCCCCCCGCCGTTGCCGGCCGGGCAGAAGCTCACGGGCTTCGCGGGTGCGAACGTCGCGCAGGTTGATCTCGGGGGCGGTAAGCGCGGGGTGATCGAATCGACGGAACCGATGGCGGTAGAAACCTCGTCTGGTCATCTCACGCCGATCGATCTGGGTCTGACCGAAGCTGGCGCCGTGTTCCAGCCGTCGCGTCCGCTGGTGGAGGTTCAACTGCCCAAGCGGTTGGGCGACGGCGCGCAGCTGCCGCAGATCGGCGTGTCCCTGACCCCCGTCGATGAGCAGGGCTCGCCGCTGGCAGGTGCGGAAGGTATGGTCGACGGGGTGAGCGTCTTCTATGCGAATACCCAGACTGACAGCGACACGGTGCTCAAGCCGACGACCGCGGGGCTCGAGGCGGAGACGCTGCTGCGCTCGGTTGAAAGTCCGCAGCAGCTCTACTTCCGTGTCGGGTTGCCCGAAGGGGCGAGTCTGGTGCAGGCCGAGAGCGGTTCGGGGGCTGTGGAAATCATGGACGAAGGCGCCGCGATTGCGCTCATCGCCCCGCCAGGTGCCACCGACGCGGCCGGTACGCCGGTGCCGGTGTCGATGAGCGTCGAGGGGGATCTGCTCGCTTTGGCGGTCGCGTCGCATGGTGGGGAATATCAATGGCCGATCGCAGTGGACCCCAAAGTGGCGGAAGACAAGGACCTGACCGGGGCGGTTTACCCTGCGCGAGGGGAAGAAGGCACCAACTGGCTGCCTTTCGGCAGAATCGAAGAACATTTCAACTTCACCCAGTCGTATGAAGGCGAAACTAAACAGTCCTGGATTATAAAACCCAACACGAACTACGTCAGTGGGGAAGAAGCCGGTGTCCAATACCAGACACAGGGTGAATCCTGGATCTACAAGTTCGAAGCGAGCACCTATAGCCGAAATTACAACACCGGCACTGTCAGCATGCTCGAGCTGGTTTCCCCTGAAGGGCACATCGAAAAGGAAGAAGGCCTGTCTAACAACAATAACGTCAACAAACCGGAATCGACTCTCTGCCCCGGAGCGTGCGAACCTGAAGCCCCCAACAGCGAAGAAAAGAAAAACAATATCGCGAGGTTCAGGGTGATCACGACCACGTCGGGCACCACGTTCCTCGACGAACTCTACCGCTCGGACGTCTACGTCTCGCAGGAAAAAGCACCGACGGTGGAATTCAACACCACATCGCCGACCATCGACGGAGGCCGCACCAACGTCATGTATGGATCGGGAGCGTGGCTGAGCCCGTCCTCGGGCGCTTTCGAACTCAGGGCGAAAGATCCCGGGATCGGCATCAGCCGTGCGACGGTCAATGGAGGCGGCTTTGCCCACGAATTCTCGTTCTATAAAGAAGATAAGTGTCTCGGCATCCAGTGCGACAAGGAATTCAATCAGCCGATCGTGTACAACGAAAACATGGGGAACGGCGCAGAGACGTTCTCGCTGTTCGCCGCAGACGTGGCGGAACTGTATGGCGTAAAGGAAGGGACGGTCAAAGTGGAGAGCACCCCGCCGCACAACTTGGAAGTGAGCGGCTGGCCGAAAAACCGCGAAATCAGCGCTGCTCCGCACACACTCACCATCGAAGCGACGGACGGCGAAAAACCTGAACTCAGCCCGGGAGTCAAGTCGATCTCCGTGTCGGTCGACGGTGGCCCGGAATCACCGGTGCCCGGGGCTTCGTGTGTGGAATCTGTGGAATGCAAGGCCAAAGGAGAATGGACGCTCCACGCGGAAAGCCTGACCGAAGGGGTGCACAAGCTGGTCGTGTCAGCGACCGACAACGCCGGGAACGTGGCACAGGAGGAATTCACGTTTGATGTGCGGCATGGGAGTCCCGTGGCGGTCGGGCCGGGCACGGTCGACCCGACGTCGGGTCAGTTCAAGCTGGGCGCGACGGATGTTTCGCTCGGCGGCGCCAGCGATGTGTCGCGCGTCTACGAGTCGCGCGATCTGACGGCGGGCGCCGCGGGGCCGCTCGGTCCGCAGTGGACGATCGGCGCCGGCAGTGGCGAGGGGCTGACGGTGCTGCCGACAGGCAACGTCGTGTTAGCTGGGTCAGCGGGCGGCGTGACGACCTTTACGCGCAACAGCAAAGGCGAATTCGAATCGCCCCTCGGCGATGAAAATCTGAAGGTTGAAGCGAAGGAAGAAAAAGCGGGCAAAGGCATCAGCGAATACCTGCTCAAGGACTCCAAGGCGGGCGCGACGACCACGTTCAAGCAGCCGCTCGGCACCGAAGACACGGTCCCTGTGTATACCGACGAGTTCGGGGCTGAAGGGGCGCAGCTCAGCTATCCGGTGACCGAGGCGGTCGACTCGAGCGGAAATGTCTGGACCACAGACTATACGAACAACCGTATCGCGAAGTTCTCTCCCACGGGTACGCTGCTGGCCGCCTATGACTCCTACGGCTCGGAAGACGGGCAGGTCATACATCCGGCCGGGATCGCCATCAACCGGAGTACTGGGAATGTCTATGTTACCGACCAGGGCAACAGTCGGATCGTGGAGCTCAACTCCTCTGGCGCATTCGTGGAGGCGATCGGATGGGGTGTTAAAGACGGCAAGGCCGAATCCGAGGTCTGCAAAATTAGCTGCCAAGCAGGAATTGCCGGTAGCGGCAACGGGCAGTTCGGCTTTCTTGCTGGCATGACAGTGGATTCCTCCGGCAATTTGTGGGTTATTGATTATGGTAACAACAGGATCGAGGAGTTCAACGAAAAAGGAGAATATCTGGAGAAGTTCGGCTCCGAAGGTACTGGCAACGGACAGCTCAAAGACCCTCTCGATATCGCTTCCTCCGGCGGGAACCTGTATGTCAGTGATTACGGCAATAGCCGGGTAGAGGAGTTCTCCACGACCGGCAAATACGAATCTCAGTTTGGTAAAAGCGGCACAGGTAGCGGTGAATTCAAAGAACCCTATGGTATTGCCACTGACCCGAAGACGGGTAACCTGTATGTGGTTGATGCGGGTAATAAGCGGGTGCAGGAGTTCAGCGCAGGCGGCGCGTTCATAACTAAGTTCGGGTCCTCGGGTACGGGCGGTGGCCAGTTCGGGGCGCCCACGGGAGTCGTCGTGAACTCCACCGGTAGCGTATATGTTGCAGATAGTGCTAACCACCGAATACAGGAGTGGACGCGCCCGACCTGGGTGCCGACGCTCGCTGAAGGCCCGCTGAAAAGCGGTACGACGGCCTATGCCTACAAGCCGGTGGAAGAGGAAGGCGGGACCGTGATCGAGCCGACGGAGGTGCTCGCTCCGACGCCGTCCGGAGTGTCGTGCGTGGGAGAATCGGGCGAACTGGAAATAAAAGCGCTCAAAAATGGCTGTCGCGCACTGACGTTCGAATACGCCGAAAAAACGGGGGCGACCGGCGAAAAGGAAACCGAATGGGGTATGTACGCAGGACACCTCGCGAAGGTGTTGCTGGTCGCCTACAACCCGGCGACCAAAAAAATGGAAGAACCGGGAGTCGCCGTCGCGGAATACGCCTACGACAAACAGGGCCGGCTGCGAGCTGAGTGGGACCCACGCATCTCGCCGGCGCTGAAGACGACCTACGGTTATGACGCTGAAGGGCATGTGACGGCCTTGACGTCGCCCGGTCAGCAGCCGTGGGCGTTCACGTACGGAACGATTGCCGGTGACGCCAACACCGGGCGATTGCTCAAGGCCACGCAGGCTCACCCCAAAATTAGCTGGTCGGAAAAAGAAATCAAAGAAAAGCTCAGCGAACAGAAGGAACTGGCGAAAAACACGGAAGCACCGAAACTGTCGGGCACGCCCGTGACGGGGGTGACGATGGGCGTGTCCAGCGGGGTCTGGAGCAACAGCCCGATCTCGTACGGCTACCAGTGGGAGGATTGTAATTCCAAAGGAGAAGCTTGCACGCTGATCCCTGGTGCGACGAACGCGAATTACACTGTTGCGTCGAGCGACGGTGGCCATACGCTGATCGCGGTGGTCACCGCTACGGACGGCGGAGGGTCTGTGTCTGTTTCCACCGCTGCCAGTGGCATGGCCGGTACGCCTGCCGCAGAATATTCCCTGCCTTCAGAAAGCTCCCCAACCGGGATCGCGGCGGGTCCGGACGGCGACCTGTGGTTTGCTGATTTGGATAGCAACAAGATCGGGAAGATCACGACGTCGGGCGCGGTCACCGAATACTCACTGCCTTCCGGGAGCAGTCCGCATGGGATCGTGGCGGGTCCTGACGGCAACCTGTGGTTCACCGAGTATGGCAACGGCAAGATTGGGAAGATCACGACGTCGGGCGCGATCACCGAATACTCACTGCCCTCCGGTAGCGAGCCGATTGCGATTACTGCGGGTCCTGACAAAAACCTGTGGTTCACCGAGTATGGCACCGATAAGATTGGGAAGATCACGACGTCGGGCACGATCACCGAATATGGGCCGCTGCCGTCGGGAAGCGGCCCGTGGGTGATTACCGCGGGTCCTGACGGGAACCTATGGTTCACCGACGTGGACACCGATAAGATCGGGAAGATCACGACGTCGGGCGCGATCACTGAATATGGGCCGCTGCCGTTGGAAAGCGGACCGGCCGGGATCACGGCGGGTCCCGACGGGAACCTGTGGTTCACCGATTGGGGCACGAGCAAGATTGGGAAGATCACGACGTCGGGCACGGTCACAGAATATTCAATCGCCAAAGCAAGCAGCCCTGCCTATGGGATTGTCGCCGGTCCGGACGGCAACCTGTGGTTCACCATGTCGAACACAAGCAAGATCGGGAAGATCACGACGTCGGGCACGGTCACAGAATACTCTCTGCCGTCGGGTAGTGATCCGCTTGGGATCGCCGTTGGTTCAGACGGCGATTTGTGGTTCGCCGACGGCGGGAAAAGTAAGATTGGAAAGATGCCGTATTGGGGCAACGGCGGCATTACCACCGAAGAAGGCGAACACTACAGCCCCGGCCCAGGCTGGACGCTCGAGTATCACGTGCCGGTCTCCGGCGCCGGCGCATACGCGCCGAATCTCAGCAAGGAAGAAGTGGAAACTTGGGGTCAGAAGAAAGATGACCCGACGGAAGGTATGGCGATCTTCCCACCCGACGAACCACAGGGCTGGCCCGCGTCAGGCTACAAGCGCGCGACGATCGACTACATGGATGAACAGGGACGGACGGTCAACATGTCTTCGCCGACAGGTGGGATAGCCACGAGCGAATACAACGAAGCCAACGAGATGACGCGCACGCTGAGCGCGGATAACCGGGCGGCGGCGCTCAAAGAAGGGTGCAAATCTGTATCAAAAAAAGAATGCAAGTCGGCCGAAGTCTCGGAACAGCTCGATACTAAAACCGAATACAACTCGGAAGGCAATGAGATCGCTAAGGTCATAGGCCCGGAACACAGAGTCAAGCTTTCGACAGGGTCGGAAGTCGAGGCGCGCGATGTGTCGCACGACTACTATGACGAAGGCGCGAAAGAAG
Source organism: uncultured Solirubrobacterales bacterium (assembly GCA_963715925.1). Lineage (GTDB taxonomy): Bacteria > Actinomycetota > Thermoleophilia > Solirubrobacterales > Solirubrobacteraceae > Palsa-744. The sequence continues at coordinate 2,882,185 of OY970282.1, forward strand.
TCGAAGAAAAAACGCACGAAACGTATAATCTGGTGACGAAGAGCACCGATGGCGCTTTACTCTCCAGCGGCGAAGAAAAGGATACGCGGGAAACGATTGATTCGTACAACGGCCAGGAAGACCTTGGCTGGAAATTGCGCAAGCCGACGTCGGTTACGACTGAACCTGGCGGGTTGAACCTGACGACTACGACGGTGTATAACGAAAGCACTGGGAATGTGGTGGAAACGCGGTCGATTAAGGGCTCGGTCAGCGGGTCCCCGACTCCGCCGGTCTATATGTCGCAGTTTGGGTCGGCCGGAAAAGGGGAAGAGCAATTTATGAACATCGTCGGTATGGCTACCGATGCACAGGGCGATGTCTGGGTTGACGATAACGGTAATGACCGAGTGGAGGAGCTTTCTGCCAACGGCGGGTATCTGGGTGCTTTTGGCTCTAAAGGCACGGGGGATGATCAGTTCAACAATCCGTGGGGTATCGCGGTCAACAAGAGTACGGGCGATGTCTACGTCACTGACTGGGAAAACGACCGCGTGGAGGAGCTCTCGTCCTCCGGGGCGTTTATGAGGGCCTGGGGCTTTGGAGTGAGCGATGGAAAAGCTGAATTCGAGATCTGCACTAGCGGCTGCAAAGCGGGTACCGCGGGGTCCGGCAAAGGCCAGTTTGCCGGACCGCTGGGCATAGCCGTCGATGGCAGCGGGAACGTGTGGGTTGTCGACAGCGGCAATAATCGCGTGGAGGAGTTTTCCTCTGAAGGCGCTTTCATCAAATCCGTTGGCAGCAAAGGAACTGGAAAGGGTCAGTTTGAGGAACCGAACGCAATCGGGTTCTCTGGCAACAACTTCTATGTATACAGCTTTGCGGAGTATCGTGTTGAGGAGTTCTCGGATGCGGGAGCCTATATAAGGGAATTCGGATCCAAAGGTTCAGGCAATGGGCAGTTTGGTGGCGCCTACCAGATCGTGTCCGATCCATCGTCAGGCGATCTATATGTGACAGATACGGCCAATCACAGGGTCGAGGAGTTTACTGCCAACGGCGCCTTTATCACGAAGTTTGGTTCGGAAGGCTCGGGAAACGGGCAGTTCAAGCATCCATTTGGCATCGCGGTCAATGGCGCAGGCACTATATACGTCGGTGACAACGAAGATGAACGTATCGAGGAGTGGGAGGCGGCTCCGGCCGCGCCGGCCTACACGTCCCAATTCGGCGCGAAAGGCTCAGAAAACGGGCAGCTCAAAGAACCTCGAGGTGTGGCGGTGGCTAAAAACGGGAATATATATGTGCTAGACACGGCCAATAGCCGTGTTGAGGAATTCTCGACGTCCGGAGCGTATCTTGAAAAGTTCGGATCCAGTGGCAAAGAAAAAGGAGAGCTCAGCTCGCCCTATGCGATGACCGTCGATTCGAAAGGCAACGTGTGGATCGCGGATACCGGGAATGATAGGGTCGACGAGTTCAATGAAAAACGAGAATTCGTGCAGGCGTTTGGATGGGGTGTGAGCAACGGCGAAGAAAAACTAGAGGTCTGCACGACCACCTGCAAAGCGGGACTCGCGGGTGCGGGCGCCGGACAGCTCAAGGAACCCAAGGGTATAGGTATCACCGCGACCGGCGATATATACGTGGGGGATGGCGCCAACAACCGGGTTGAGGAGTTCAACGAAAAAGGCGAATTCCTTGCTGCGTTTGGTTTTGGGGTGAGCAACGAAAAAGATGAATACGAGATCTGTACCAGCAGCTGTAAAGCGGGCGTCGCGGGCTCGGGCAACGGGCAGTTCAATTCACCCCGTGGGGTGGCTGTCGCTCCGAACGGCACCGTCTGGATTGCCGACGATAGCAATGATCGGGTGGAGGAGTTCAACGAAAAAGATGAATATATTTCGAAGTTTGGCTCGGCGGGCAGCGGTAACGGACAGTTCAAAGAACCCAAGGGGATAACGGTTGACTCTGCGGGTAATGTGTGGGTGGCTGACGGCATAAATGATCGTGTGCAGGAGTTCACCCTTCGGGAACGTTCCTCACGGCCTTGGGTGATAAGGGGGTCGCCAACGGGCAGTTCGAAGAACCGTGGGGCATCGCGATCACAACAAGTGGAAGCCTATATACGGCGGACGTCAAAAACAACCGCGTCCAGGAATGGGCACTCGCCCCGAGGCCCGGCAACGAAGGCGCGCACAACACACGGACCGCCTACTACTCTGCGGAAGAAGAATCAGAAATCTCCACGTGTAGAAAACACCCAGAATGGGCCAACCTGCCCTGCCAGACCGAACCGGCTGCACAACCTGGAACCAGCGTATCCTCAGAACTGCCGGTCACCACCTTCACCTACAACATGTGGGACGAGGTGGAAAAGACCAAAGAAAAGTTCGGGTCCGGGTCCGGAGCCGTTACCCGTACGAAGACCCAGACTTACGACTCCGCCGGTCGCGCGCTGACCAGCGAAGAGACATCCTCGCCCGCAACCGATACCGCGCTGCCCAAAGTGACGAACGAATACAACAAAGAAACCGGCGCCCTGGAAAAGCAGAGCGCCACGATCAAAAGCGCAACGAAGACGATCACGAGCAAGGACAACACGCTCGGGCAGCTAGCCGAATACACCGACGCGGAAGGGAACGTCGCCAAATACGTCTACGAAGAAGGCAGCGACGGCCGTCTGCTGGAAGTCAGCGAAGGGAAGGGCAAAGAAGCCGAAAATAAACAGACCTACTCTTACAACGCCACGACCGGTCTCATGGAAAAGCTCGTTGACTCCGCCGCAGGCACATTCACGGCGACGTACGACGTCGAAGGCAAAATGCTCACCGATGGCTACCCGAACGGGATGACCGCCACAGACACCTACAACCAGGTCGGCGCGGCGATCGGGATCGAATACGTCAAGAACACGGACTGCGCCACGAAATGTCCCGAAACGTGGTTCAGCGACACCGTTGTCCCGTCGATCCACGGCGAAACGCTCGTTCAGACCAGCACGCTCGCGAAAGAGCTCTACACGTACGACAAAGCCGGACGCCTGACAGAAACCCAGGAAACACCGACTGGCAAAAACTGTACCACGCGCGTGTATAGTTACGACGAAGAATCCAACCGTATTGGTCTCACCAGCCGGGAAGCGGGGTCGAGCGAATGCACCAGCGAAGATGGCGTCGTGCAAGCCCATTCTTACGACAGCGCTAACCAGCTGATCGACAGCGGTGTAGAATATGAAACCTTCGGCAACGCGACCAAATTGCCCGCTATAGACGCGGGTGAACATGCACTGACGAACACGTACTATGTGGACAATCAGGTTGCGAGCCAGAAACAGAACGAAGAGACGATCAAGTACTTGTACGACCCGGCTGGCCGCGCCATGGAAACGGTATCCGAAGGCAAAACGGGCTCGACGGTGATCTCGCACTACGCCGGTTCCGGCAACTCGCCCACTTGGACGAGCGAAGGCTCAGAAAAATGGACGCGTAACATCCCCGGCATCGGCGGCGAACTCGCTGCTATCCAGACCAGTGGGGGGGCAACGGTCCTGCAGTTGCATGATCTACAGGGCAACATCGTGGGTACGGCAGCGCTCAGCGAAGCCGAAACGAAACTGTTGTCTTCCTACAACAGCACGGAATTCGGCGTGCCTCAGCCAGGCACCACCCCGCCGAAGTACGCATGGCTCGGAGCCGCTGGGGTATGGAGCGAACCATCGTTGTCGTCAGGCGTGAGCACCCAAGGCGGGGGCTCATACGTGCCGCAGATCGCCCGCAACCTCCAGACCTTTCCGGTGATCCCGCCGGGCTCTTTCCCCAACGGCTACGGCCTGGGGGCTCCACATACCGCCGTGGTGTCTGCGGCGTCGATGGCGTCCGCCGAAGCGGAGAGCGCAAAAATCGTCTCAGAAGTCGATGCGGAACGGCAGAAAGCGAAGGAAGAAGAAGCTGCGGCGATTCTGCAGCAATGCCGCGAAGAGGGTGGATGTGGCGCGGAAGGAGAAGAAGAAGGCAGCTATGGCGGAGAAGAAGAACTCATAATCGTCGGCGAAGGGAGTGCCCACAGCGCATCTGCAGGCACGATCGAGTGCATTTCGGATGTCCAGGATCCGCATAAATCGACGCATGCGGGACTCAAAGGTCGTAACGAAGTCAATATAGTGGCGACTCTAAAGTGTACATCAAGCAACGTAGGGCTCTATATCCGAGTCGCTCTCTTTTATGAAGGTGGGAGCGTCAACCAGGGCGAAAACACAGAATACGGAAGTAGCTCCCTTAGCGCCAATGCGCACGCAACGTGTAGGACTGGCTGGTATCAGGGCTGGGCGGAATTTCAGGGTGAAGGTGAAATAAACATTGACCGAGTGTTGAAGTGGGGTAAAAGACGCTATATCAAGTGTTAGCGACTGCTTGGTGAACGGGCCCGCTGGCGTATGGAGTTGCGGGAGCGCAAGATTATGGAGGCGGTGAACGTTGTTTAGGCCCTCTCACGGAACGCACATAGGTCCATACGCTGCTCTACTGGTTGCCGTCCTTGCCGGTCTGGCCGTTCCAGTAAATGCGGCTACACAGTCGAACCGTGAAGCGGTACGGGCGTATCTAAGAGCGATCTACGAATACGAGGGTGTGGTGTTGTCGAACGTCGGCGCGGCGAGAAATGAGTACCGGACGCTGGCCATGCGCATCGGCAGTGAATGCCCCGGCGTGATTGCGGGAAGCAGAGCGCGTATCGTACGTCCGACACAGCTACGGCCGGCTCAAGAGTTTCGGCAAACTGCCTATCTCCGCGAGGAGGTGTACGCGGCGCTTCGTGAGGCATTGCTCGCACCTGACCGCCGGGCTTCACTCGCACTGGCAGCGAAGCTACGAATGCTCCGGTGGAATACACCCGCGCTTCAGCGTCGTGTGAACGGTTACGCGAAGGCACTCGAACAGAGTCTCGAGCAGCCCGTCCTCAACCCATGTCTCGACATGAAGGCATGGGCAGCGAGCGACTATCGGACTCTCTCGCCGGCGACCGAGGCGTTCGTCCGCGAATACAGACCGCCGGGAGGGCTAGTTATCAGAAATGACTCGACAACGACGATGAGGCGCAGGGTGCCGTCTCGTCTCGAGCGTGAAGCCGAGCGTTATGACCGATCCCTGTTGGCTAAGGTCCGTGTGTTGAAGCGTAGGTTGGCATCGGCTTTCGGCGGTCTCGTCGTCATCCGCAGGCATCTGGAGCACATGCTGGGTTTTCCGACGCTTGGAAAGTGACGGACTGAGGTGGCACGCCCTGGCACGACGCGAAGGGACCAGCCACGGCTAGGCGCGTCATCCGAGGGCGAAGCCGCTACTTGGACTGTCGCCGAGCGGTGAGTATGCTCGGCTAGACTTGGTTGATCTCGTCGGCGTCGCACGCGAGCGAGTCATCAGCTGTGATGGGCCACGCGTCCAGCTCTGGTGTGTGGAGGATCGCGTCTACCAGTCGGAGAGGGCCGCCCACGAGCGTGGAGTCGAAGTCGATCTCGCTTGCTACGCACCATGCTTGGTTGGCCGGCCAGAACAGGTTGGGCGATTGGGGCCAGAAGAGTTCGGCAGCGAATCTCCCAATTCGCAAGGCGTTGCGTAGCGGCCCAGCGAGGACGACATAATCCCGGTCGGGGAGGTGGAGTCGTGGTCGGGCGATCTCGTCGGACGTGAAGGTATGTCGGTTTCGCGTCGTGACCTTGGAATGCGGAGCACAGGTTGTCTCCAGCCAGCCGTAGGTCTCCAGCTCGCCGTAGCCTTCCCACAGGCAGAAGTAGCAGTCAGGCTCATCCTCTGCATCCTCCGCGAGCCGGTTGCACAGAATGGTGAGCGCGGCGTATGCGAGGTTGCCTCGATAAGGGTTTGCGCCGTCCCACAAGGAGCCCGTCATGTTCAGGTAGTCGGGCGATCCCACAAGTGCGTGCCACTGCATCAACGCGTGTGGCCGCCGTCCCGTGGCTTTAGCCACGTCCGACCAGCTCACCGGCTCGCCTGCCTTGTTCGTGGTGGGATGACAGATGCGTGCATAAGCCGGATAACCTCGTGGCACCGTCAGGCCCACGGCACCAAAGCGTCCGCTCAGTCGCGGAGCAATCCAGTCGGCCGGCGAGACGTCATCGACGACGCGTAGCTTCCTAGCGTTCACGGTCCCATTGTCGCCGAGTTCGCGGGTGCTGGGCGGTGGGGTTGGACGCTTGGCGGGACTCATCGCGCGTTCTCAGGGTGTTGTTACGCTGCCCAGCGTGTGGCCTCGTGTTTGAGGAGGATGCTCTCGATGACGGTCTTGACGATGTGCTTCTCCTCGGGGGTGAGGCGGGTGGTGGCCTCGAATTGGAGGCGTAGGTCGTCGTCGGGTCCGCGCTCATCGTGGTCGAAGATGAGCGTATCTGCGCTGACGGACAGAGCGATAGCGAGTTTGCGGAGTACGTCGAGGGTGGGCATGGAGTCGCCTGCCTCGTAGCGGCGGATTTGCGAGACGTGGATGCCGACGTGCTCTGCGAGCGCGTTCTGGGTCAGTTTGCGTTCGCCTCTGATGGCGGCTAGGCGTTCGGGGAAGTCCATTGCGAGCAGGTCCAGTCCTGTTCGCTGGAGGCTATGGCAGGCTTTGGGAAGCATCCGTCGGGGCACGCATATATGCTATCTCATGCAGCGCGTAATTTCGACTTGACAAGATTCCGGGTGGAAGGGCATGGCGAGGATTCCCGAGGAGGTCATCGAGCGGTTGAAGCAGGAGGTCTCGCTCGTGCGGCTGGCGGAGCTTGCGGGGGTCGAGCTTTCGCGCCAGGGCAAGGACTTGGTGGGCTGCTGCCCGTTTCATGAGGACGGCACGCCGTCGCTGGTGGTCTCGCCGGAGAAGAACCTCTGGCATTGCATGGGTGCCTGCCAGGAGGGGGGTTCTGTGATCGACTGGACGATGCGCCGGGAGGGCGTCTCGTTCCGCCACGCTGTCGAGCTTTTGCGCGATGGTGTGGCGCCGTCGCCGGTGAGCGGCAGGCGGGCGGTGCGCTCGACGGTCACGCGGCTTGCTTCGCCGCTGCCGGCGGGCGCGAATGACCGGGAGTTGTTGGAGCGGGTGGTCGGCTTCTACGCGCAGACGCTTCGGGATTCCCCGCAGGCGCTTTCCTACCTGGAGAGCCGGGGTCTTCGGCACCGTGAGCTGGTCGAGCGCTTCCGTCTTGGGTATGCGAATCGCACGCTTGGCTACCGGCTGCCGGCGAAAAACCGCAAGGCGGGGGACCAGCTGCGCGGCGCGTTGCAACGCCTCGGTGTGCTGCGCTCCTCCGGGCACGAGCACTTGTCGGGGTCGCTGGTGATCCCGGTGTTCGATGAGCATGAGGCGCCGGTGCAGCTCTATGGGCGCAAGCTGGGTGGTGCTTTGCGGGCGGGCACGCCGCTTCATCTGTATCTGCCGGGTCCGCGGCGCGGGGTGTTCAACCGCGAGGCGTTCTCAGCGGCGGGCGGGGAGCTGATCGTGTGCGAGTCGTTGATCGATGCGCTGACGTTCTGGGTGCACGGTTTCAGGGGCGTGACGGCGACGTGGGGCGCTGACGGGTTCACCGACGAGCACCACGTGGCGCTGGCGCAGGCCGGGATCGAGCGTGTGCTGATTGCCTTCGATCGTGACGAGGCGGGCGAGCGCGGCGCCGAGAAGCTCGCCGGGCGGGCTGGGCGGCGAGGGGGTCGAGTGCTTTCGGGTGCTGTTCCCGTTCGAGCAGGACGCCAACCTGTTCGCCTGCCAGGCCGATGATCCTGCGGGTGAGCTTGCGCTGCTGCTGCGCAATGCGGTGTGGATGGGCGCGGGCACCGCGCCGTCGCGGCCGGCGCCGGCACCCGTGGAGGCCCAGGACGCGGCGCCGGCCGTGCTTCTCGAGCAGCCAGGCGGCGAGGAGAAGGGGGAGAAGGAGGCGGAGAAGGTAGTATCAACATTTATGCACCAGAAGAAGCGACTATATCGCGCTCGAAATACCATGAGATACCGATATGTAAAGTACGCATAGAGATAGACTGGACAGAAGACGGAGGCCTCATCAGTGCGGATTTTACAAATACATATCTTTGCAAAGAGTCGATTACCATTAATTCAGCGTATAACTATATCGGATTGTCGCCCTCGCCGGTTTACTCGTCTGGTGGGCCAACGAAGAACGGTGCCTTTTTTCCGGTCGTCCTTACGGCTGGCGCAGTATTCCCGCAAGAATATGGTCTTTGCATTAATTACAGTTACAAGGGAAAGGCCGTTGACTCATGCAAAAAGGCAGGAGAGATACCATAGGAAGATATAATCGGGAGGTAGGATGCCGGGGCAATGTGAGGATTGGCAGAAACATCGTAAAGCGCTTCAGCGATGGAGAGTCGCATATACTGACTATTTGGCGAGCGATTATGGTGAACGCACACGGCTACGAGACGCAGTGGATGCTGCCATCCCAGACGCTGATGTTGCGCTTGAGGCCGTCCAGTGCGATGTGGCGGCACCCGACATCCTAGATGCAGGGGTTGGTGGCGAAGTGCACCATGGGCTAGCAGCAGTTATGAGGTGGCTTCATGATCGAGAGAAAGCTCCTCCAGCTCGCCAGCCGACGGTCGTATTGGAGGTGGTGGATCGCGCGCTCAAAGATATATATGCACACGAGCGAAATACTCGTTAATGTATGGTGGGAAAGCGAAGATCGCCGGGGTACTGCCAAAGGTGGGCAGATGCGACAGAATGATACGATAATGGGGGATGGGCGGCTGTGATCCGACGATGGCGAAACGTCGGACTGGCCGCAGCTATCCTTGTGACTGTGAGTGCGTTTGCGTTGTCTGGATGTGGTAGCTCCTCCGCGACCGTCGTGGCGACCCGGCAAGCGGGTGTGGAAGTTCTGCTGTTGCCGGTCTTGAGAGGCGGCGCCGTTGGCTGGTGTATCACGGTCGCCGCCGAGGGTGGCTGCCCGATCTCACGGTTGAAGCGTGGCCCGATAGTCGCAGAACAATGGTTTGGCGGCGCCGGAGCCAGGCCGATAGTTACAGAAAACTCGAAGGCCGAAGGGGTTGAAGTCACGAACCGCGCTGAAGGGTTTGCGCTGACGACGAGTGACGTCGCCGCAGTCGCGGTGAGCGGAAGCAATACCATTGCTACACGTAGCGAGCCGGGGTTGCCGCAGGGTCTACGGGCGGTTACGGTCAAGATCCAGGGCGCGTGGGCGCGCGAGGTGAAAGTGCCATCTCTGTTCGGCCGACCACCGCATGAGGCTCCGGCGGGCCTGCCACGCTTCACTCCATTGGATCGAACGGGAAAGCCCCTTACGCAGAAGAGTGAACCAGGTGCGCTCGCGATACATGAAGTCGCGGGTCGGAACTGGAGCCGACCGGCGAGCGCGCCCGTCGGTCCGTGCGAGCTTCACTCCTCCCCGCTGCGCGGGCTCGTCGCGAACGCAGGGTTCGTGGTTACCCGCGCTAAGCCAGTCAACGGCCTCATCGGACGACCGTTTCTTGCGTGCGTGAGCACGTCATACTCGTTCGAAAATTGGCCGATGGTGGCCAGCCTACTAGTCGATGCTCGTCAGCCGGGGACTTTGCCGGGCGCGCTTCCGGACATGCGACCCGTCACAGGTTCTCCGGGCCTATTCGAGGCGCTCGGTTCGAACGGCCCGATGGTAGCTCGCCACGTCCCGAGCGCATGGCTCGTCGTTAGCGGAGGCGAGGGACAGCGACAGCGCCTAGTGTCGTGTCTGGTTGATTCGTTGGCAGTATCGTCTGATGGAGTCGAGGATTTGGTCGGCGGTCTTGGTCCAGACGTAGGGGCGGGGGTTTTCGTTCCAGGTGTCGATCCATTGGCGGATGTCGGTGTTCAGCGCGTGGACGGAGCGGTGCGCGCCGCGGCGTAGAAGCTTGGTGGTGAGCTCGCCGAACCAACGCTCGACGAGGTTGATCCATGAGCTGCTGGTTGGGGTGAAGTGCAGATGAAACCGGGGGTGCGCAGCGAGCCAACTTTGGATCTTGGGGGTCTTGTGGCTGGAGGCGTTGTCGAGCACGAGGTGCACGTCGAGATGGCCGGGCACGTTCTGGTCGATCGTCCGCAGGAACTTCAGGAACTCGATCGCGCGGTGGCGCTGGTGCAGCGAGCCGATCACCTGCCCGCTCCCGACGTTCAGGGCGGCGTAGAGGCTGGAGGTGCCGTGCCGCTCATAGTCGTGCGTCGCTCGCTCGGGCGTGCCGGGAAGCATCGGCAACGTCGGCGCGGTGCGGTCGAGTGCTTGGATCTGGCTCTTCTCGTCCACGCAGAGCACAACGGCACGCTCGGGCGGATTCAAGTACAGGCCGCAAATATCGTGGACCTTCTCGATGAGCAAGGGATCCTTGGAGAGCTTCCAGGTCTCTTGGCGGTGGGGCTGCAACCCGAAGGCGTGCCAGATCCGCATCACCGCGTCCGGGGTCATCCCCACCTCCCTGGCCATCGACCGGGTCGACCAATGCGTCGCGTTCTTCGGCGCGCTCTCCAAGGTCTTGGTCACGACCCGCTCGACCTGCTCATCGGTGATCGTCCGCGGTTTGCCGGGCCGCGGCTCATCCGCAAGACCTTCAAGCCGGCGCTGCGCGAACCGGTTGCGCCACTTCGTGACCGTCGGCCGCGAAACCCCAAGCGCTTCGGCGATCTCACCGTTGGACCACAACCCCTCAGCGGCCATCAGCACGATACGTGCCCGCAGCGCCAGCGCCTGAGCGCTCGTCCGGCGCCGCGTCCAGCTCTCCAGCACCGACCGCTCGTCGTCGGTCAACTCGATTGAAACGGCAGTAGGAATAGGCATAACCACCACCTACCCTAACCGCAAACGAATTAAACAAGCACGACACTAGGTCCCTACAAGTCGTCCTTCGGATTCCATCCCTACCGCCCATCTCCGGCGGACAATCACCGCCACAGGCGGAACAATTCGAGAAACGTATCAACGATGCTGCCGCGCACCGTTCTCGGCTTCGGCGGCCCAAATCTCGCGAGCCTATAGAGCGCCGAGTAGACGCGTAACCGTGCCGCCCCTTGCCGGTTGCGCCCATTTCCGACGCTTCGGCGCACAAGCCTCCGGCTGACGCCACGCCGTTTTCTTACCGTTCTCGACTGCCACATCATAATTCATCGTGGGGTGAATTGTACTTCCTCGCACGAGCCATATGCGTGAGCCGTCGCCCGAGCACATACGCTAGGAGCACAGCCCCGGCCGCGAGTACGCCCAATATGACCACCGTCGGCCAAAAATAGCGACCATGCGTCTGCCCCGACGCAATGGCAACGACTACTGCCACGCACGTATAGATGGCAAATACCGTGAGTAGTGAGATGACAATCATCCAACCCACTCGGCTGCTCATCGTTGGCCTCGTCACAACCGCCGTACCGAGACGTTTCTGATCAAGCCAATGAAGGCGTGAAAGCTACGCGCTACCACAGTTCGGGGCCGCCTCCCAGATTTCATATGCACATTTGAAGATGCCGACTGTTTCTTTGGCCACTTCCACAAATTCTTTCCAGTTGCCCTTGGGTCCAAAGCATTTCCCTCCTCGTGACTTGTTACTCCCCGCCTTCTCGAGGCACTTTTCCTGCGCTGGCGTAACGTGGCATCCGCCCGCGCAGTCCCCATTGTCCGCGATGAGTCTTGCGAGGCTCCCACCGCCATACCCGCCTTCTTCTTCCCATTCTTCGAAGTATTCTTCTTCTCCGCCGGAAGTCCATTGATATTGAGGTCCGGCGGCTGCAGCCGCGAATTCTGCGGCTGCCCGGGCGGCGGCTTCCGCGGCCGTGCGGGCGGCGGCTTCTTCTGCCGCTTTGATTTCTGCCATGGTAGTTTGCGATCGATTGTCGCTGGCTTCGTAAAGCCAGCCTGGTATTTCGACCACGCGTTCGCCACTCGGGTCGGATCGGCCGTGATAGCAGCGCTGGCCGCACATCCAGTCGTGGCCAGAGCAGTGGCGCCCAAAGCCACCACTGTCCCAATCGCTCCAACGCCAGCGGCAACCAGTTTGTGTATGTGATGCGTAACCCAATGCCAAGCCTTCCCGAAGATGCTCGCGTACCGCGCACACGGTTCGGCGTTCCTCCCACCTTGCGCCACGTCCTTGCAGAGCCGCACCACACCGCGAGCGCCCGGCTTACCTTCGGCTTCGCCCGCTCCTGCTTCTAGCGGCTGAACAAGCAATCCTTCTTCTAGCCCGGATCGTGCATGAAGTCGTGTGATGTGAGTGTTTGGCGGGCTGGTTGGGGGGTGGGGACGGTTGGGGCTGTTGTGGGCGTGGGTCGTGGGTGTCGCGGGGGGATTCCGGGGTGTTTGTGGTGGTCGAGTGCTGGTTTGCGGGCAGGCTTCGCGGGGCGGTAGCGCCGGGGGCCGGCTGGTTGTCGTGTGGCCCGGTGTTGTGTCAGCCTGCGGGCGTGGGGAGCGCTCTGAGGCGGGCAAACGCGATGGTGAGGTCACTTGCCCAGGGCCAGGTTGCTTGTATTCGAAGCGTGGCGGTGCGGGCGTGGAAGGAGAGGCGCCCGGCGACGTGCAGCAGTCGGTAGCGCAGGCGCTTGGGCTCTGATTTCGCGAGTTCGCCGGTGAGTAGTAGGCGCTGGGTCCACACGAGGAGGTCGTGGGCGACGCGCACGAGCTCCAGCCAGACACGGTTGTGCTCGAAGTCGCGGAAAGGGAGGTTGCGCAGGCCGGTGTCCTTGTCGTTGCGGATGTGATCCTCGACGCGGGCGCGGCCGCGGTGATCGCGCTCGACGTGCGCGATATCACCGGGCTGGTCTGTGAGGATCGCTTGGAAGCGGTGTCCGTCGTGGTCGGTGAACGTGAGTTGCGCGCCGGGGTGCGCGCGCTCGCGTCTGACGATCACCCTTGAGCGCTCCGGCCAGCCCGACAGGTCGAGGTGGCTGGTGATCTCACAGACCTGCCCGTTGGGGCGCGGGCTGCCGTCCTGGTCGAGCGCTGGTACCCAGTCGCTGTCAGGGATCTGGAGGATCGCGGTGCGTACCGCCTCGTTCAGTTCGTAGCCGACGGAGAACTCGATCCGGCCCTCGCGAGCCCAGTCCAACAGCTCGTGGCTGGCGCCCGCGGTATCCACGCGCAATAGCAGCTTGATGCTCTCTATGGACTCGGCGGGGATTTGTTCGATCGCCTGCTCGGCGACCTTGATCTGGTCAGCGGCGGTATTCGCACCGGCGTTCCCCGACCGCAGTTCGCCGGCCAGCGCTTCGCTGGTCTCATCCGCGTAGGCGAGCATCGGGTGGAACCCGTAGCCGCCCTTGAAGTTCCCCGCTGCTCCCTCCTTCTCCGAGTGCGAGCCGATGAGCGTGGCATCCAGGTCGATCGTCAGACGCTCCAGAGCACCGGTCAGCTTCCACACCCGTGCCCGCGCCTTCGCGTGAGCCCCGCGCAACCGCCCCAAGCCATCTGGGTTCCGGGCGATCCGATCAACGAGCCGGAACGCCGTCGAGGCCGACGCGACACTCCCAAACAGCGACTCCTGATCGCCGAGTGCCCCCAGGTCAGCCAGACAGTCCCCACCGTCGGCGAGCATCACCGCGAGGTCGCGGATCACGTGGCCCTGGTCGTGCCCGGATCGCCGCTGCTTCAAGCCAGCAAGCTCCAACGACAGGGCGCCCGTCAGCCCCGTCTTGTCGGCCACCCAGGCCAGCAGCGCGCTACCCGCGTGCGAAACCAGCCCCTCTCCGTCCGACACGACATCTACTCTGAAATTGCGCCCATCGCGTGTCACCTTCAAGGTGATCCTCCCAAGCTCGATTCCAAGGTCTCAGCAACCCCAGAATCCCAGCTCAGGCGGACAGTTCAGCGGCCCCGACCATCGGGGCCGCAACTGCTTCATGCACGATCCGGGCTAGTGTCGTGTCTGGTTGATTCGTTGGCAGTATCGTCTGATGGAGTCGAGGATTTGGTCGGCGGTCTTGGTCCAGACGTAGGGGCGGGGGTTTTCGTTCCAGGTGTCGATCCATTGGCGGATGTCGGTGTTCAGCGCGTGGACGGAGCGGTGCGCGCCGCGGCGTAGAAGCTTGGTGGTGAGCTCGCCGAACCAACGCTCGACGAGGTTGATCCATGAGCTGCTGGTTGGGGTGAAGTGCAGATGAAACCGGGGGTGCGCAGCGAGCCAACTTTGGATCTTGGGGGTCTTGTGGCTGGAGGCGTTGTCGAGCACGAGGTGCACGTCGAGATGGCCGGGCACGTTCTGGTCGATCGTCCGCAGGAACTTCAGGAACTCGATCGCGCGGTGGCGCTGGTGCAGCGAGCCGATCACCTGCCCGCTCCCGACGTTCAGGGCGGCGTAGAGGCTGGAGGTGCCGTGCCGCTCATAGTCGTGCGTCGCTCGCTCGGGCGTGCCGGGAAGCATCGGCAACGTCGGCGCGGTGCGGTCGAGTGCTTGGATCTGGCTCTTCTCGTCCACGCAGAGCACAACGGCACGCTCGGGCGGATTCAAGTACAGGCCGCAAATATCGTGGACCTTCTCGATGAGCAAGGGATCCTTGGAGAGCTTCCAGGTCTCTTGGCGGTGGGGCTGCAACCCGAAGGCGTGCCAGATCCGCATCACCGCGTCCGGGGTCATCCCCACCTCCCTGGCCATCGACCGGGTCGACCAATGCGTCGCGTTCTTCGGCGCGCTCTCCAAGGTCTTGGTCACGACCCGCTCGACCTGCTCATCGGTGATCGTCCGCGGTTTGCCGGGCCGCGGCTCATCCGCAAGACCTTCAAGCCGGCGCTGCGCGAACCGGTTGCGCCACTTCGTGACCGTCGGCCGCGAAACCCCAAGCGCTTCGGCGATCTCACCGTTGGACCACAACCCCTCAGCGGCCATCAGCACGATACGTGCCCGCAGCGCCAGCGCCTGAGCGCTCGTCCGGCGCCGCGTCCAGCTCTCCAGCACCGACCGCTCGTCGTCGGTCAACTCGATTGAAACGGCAGTAGGAATAGGCATAACCACCACCTACCCTAACCGCAAACGAATTAAACAAGCACGACACTAGCCGTCCTACGACACTTGCACGCGACGGTTCGTCTGTGAACGGAAATAAGCAAAAGCTCGTTGACTTGGCTGCGGGCACGTTCACAGCCAGCTATGATGTCGAAGGAAGATGACGAGCGAGATATATCCCAAGGTATGTGCGCCAACGACAAAGCCGGGTGCCTGGCAGAAACCCAGGAAACACCGACTGGCAAAAACTGTACCACGCGCGTGTATAGTTACGACGAAGAATCCAACCGTATTGGTCTCACCAGCCGGGAAGCGGGGTCGAGCGAATGTACCAGCGAAGATGGCGTCGTGCAAGCCCATTCTTACGACAGCGCGAACCAGCTGATCGACAGCGGTGTAGAATATGAAACCTTCGGCAACGCGACCAAATTGCCCGCTATAGACGCGGGTGAACATGCATTGACGAGCACGTACTATGTGGACAATCAGGTTGCGAGCCAGAAACAGAACGAAGAGACGATCAGGTACCTGTACGACCCGGCTGGCCGCGCCATGGAAACGGTATCCGAAGGCAAAACGGGCTCGACGGTGATCTCGCACTACGCCGGTTCCGGCAACTCGCCCACTTGGACGAGCGAAGGCTCAGAAAAATGGATGCGTAACATCCCCGGCATCGGCGGCGAACTCGCTGCTATCCAGACCAGTGGGGGGGCAACGGTCCTGCAGTTGCATGATCTACAGGGCAACATCGTGGGCACGGCAGCGCTCAGCGAAGCCGAAACGAAACTGCTTTCCACCTACAACAGCACGGAATTCGGCGTGCCTCAGCCAGGCACCACCCCGCCGAAGTACGCATGGCTCGGAGCCGCTGGGGTATGGAGCGAACCATCGTTGTCGTCAGGCGTGAGCACCCAAGGCGGGGGCTCATACGTGCCGCAGATCGCCCGCAACCTCCAGACCTTTCCGGTGATCCCGCCGGGCTCTTTCCCCAACGGCTACGGCCTGGGGGCCCCACATACCGCCGTGGTGTCTGCGGCGTCGATGGCGTCCGCCGAAGCGGAGAGCGCAAAAATCGTCTCAGAAGTCGATGCGGAACGGCAGAAAGCGAAAGAAGAAGAAGCTGCGGCGATTCTGCAGCAATGCCGCGAAGAGGGTGGATGTGGCGCCGAAGGGGGAGAAGAGGAAAGATACTATGATGACCAGGCGCAAGCACTGGCGGAAGAACAAGAAGCGAACGACGAACGAGGCATGGACGCGACAAGTGCGTCATTCAAACTGCGCCTGTCTGTGGGTTGCCTCGAAGCGGGATTCTGGACCTACTGCTCTGGTCAATACCACGGCAAATGGTACTACAACAAAGTTGCAAGTAATTCACCGTACGAGAAAAGCGGATTGTCAACTGGGGTCCGCGTGGGAGCGGGGGTGACAGGTGCGGTCATGGTACTAGGGGGTGGGAGTGCGGCGCTCGCCTGTGGCCTAGCGCTAACTGCGACGCCGGAGGATGGCCAGGTCGAGCTCGTACCTGGATGGCTGCATTGTATGGCGGTCGGCGCCGGGGCTTTGCTAACTGGCGGCTACGCGGTATACGAGTCAATTTTTGGGTGACAAAAGAAATGGTGGGTGGTGAGGTGGCCCACATGGGATACACGGGCGACATTCGCTGGCGTTTGGTGAGCATATGACGGGATGGGTGTTCTTCGGAGGCGGGGTCTTGACGCTATTTCAAGTGTGGTGGTATGAGCCGCGTGGTATGGCGCGGATGCGGGCCCGGGTTGCGCGGCGTGGTGACCCGAGTAAGTTCGATGCGTTTCTCGGATCATGGTGGTATCGACTAAGCAGGTGGGGGCGACTAGGTGCCGCAGCGCTCCTAGCAGTCCTCGGCCTCTGGCTCCTGAGCGGTGGCGGGTGACTGACGGATCGAACAGATTTGGGATTTGGCGCCGCGGCGCATGGTGGGGTGCTATTTGTTGCGCTGGGATGGCGGCGTGGAGGGATAGCGCGTCACCGTTAGGCGCGCTCTACCGCAACTTGTTCGCCTCGCTAGAGGCTGGGGCCGACTTGTGTTGAGCTTTTCGCGCCCGCAGGAGCGGTGTCACGATACCGTTAAGCATTACGAAACCGACAAGAATGGCGAGTCCGAGGACGGTGTGACTAGTTGAGAATGCCCACACGACGGCTGCTCCCAGCGCGGTCGTCATGACCGTAGCGGCGAGAAACATGGTCCATATGCGCCGGCGTGCTGCCGGTCGCAGTACGCGCAACCGCGCTGCGGCGGTCTGTAGCTCACCCGATCTGAAGAGAGCCCAGCAGACGAGCACTGCGGGGATCATGAGCAGGATCATCAGGGTCCATTCGACTGTAGTCATGCTGCTAGGGTACTACCTCCTGCCGTTGAAGGGGTCCCTGTAGGTGAGCCAGGGCCTATGCGTGGTCTGGGTGGTGTTGGTCCTCTCTTGCTGCGTATTCGGCGGGTGTGAGCCCGCCGAGGGCTGAGTGTGGCCGGTAGGTGTTGTACTGGATGCGCCAGTCCTCGATGATGACTCTCGCCTCGGTGAGGCAGGCGAACTCCTCGATGTTCAGTAGCTCGTCGCGGAGGCGGCCGTTGAAGGACTCCACGAACGGGTTCTCCCACGGGCTGCCGGGCTCGTACGCGGTGGTGGTGCCGGTGAGGCGGCAGTAGTCCCGCAGCGTCCACGCGATCATCTCCGGGCCATTATCAGCTTTGGGGTACCTCGCTGTGCGGTGAGCTGCTCGATGACCGTGATGACGTTCTCGGCTGTGCAAGTCCGGTCGACCCTGATCGCGAGTGCCTCGCGGGTGTACTCATCGACAATGTTGCAAAGCTTGATCCTGCGCCGGTCGGCTGTCTCATCGAACTGGAAGTCCACGGCCCACACCTCGTTCGGCTTGGTGGCTCTCAACCGCGCTGCCTGCCCATTGCCCTGGCGGCGGTGCTTGCGGGCTCTCACAGGCCGTCTGAGGCCCTCCTGGCGCCAGACCCTTCTGGTGCGCTTGCGGTTGATCCTCCAGCCTTCCCGTAGCAGGATCTCGTGCGCTGTCTTCCAACCCCACCTCGGGTGCTCTTTGGCGATCTCCCGCAGCCTCGAGGCCAACCGCTGCTCCTCATCGCGTGGTGGCTGGGGCCGCTTGCGTTGCGTGGAGCGGTGCTGGCCCGCGACACGGCACGCGCGGCGCTCTGAGACCCCGAAGCGCTCCTGCAGGGTGCCGACGGCCCTACGCCGACGCCCCGGGGTCAAAAGTTTCCCTCCGCCAGCTCCTTGAGCATGTCGATATCCAGCGCCTGCTCAGCAACGAGCTTCTTCAACCGCTGGTTCTCGCCCTCCAACTGCTTCAGGCGCTTAGCTTCATCGGCCTTCATCCCGCCGTACTGCGCACGCCAGCGGTTCCACGTCGCCTCGCTGACCTCCAGCTGGCGCAGCACCTCCACGAGCTCGCCGCCCTCGTTCAAGAGCCGCTCGCCCTCCCTAATCTTCCTGACCGCCTGCTCCGGTGTGTGCCTGTGTCGCTTCATGATCGTGTTCATCCTTCCATCCCATCACGGGAAACACGACCACGCCTCCAGCCTGGATCACTTCACGGGGACCCCGTCACCGTCGTGTGATCTGCTCAACTAACTCGATTGAGTCCCTGAACGCCCGTTACCGCCGTGCTGTCCGCGCCCGGGGGCACTTCCCCAACGACACGGCTGCCCTGAAGTGCCTCTACTTCGTGACCAGATCGCTCGACCCGACAGGGCGAGGCAGAGCACGCTGGGCGATGAGATGGAAGCCCGCACTCAACGCATTCGCTATAGCCTTCCAAGGAAGAATCAACTAAACCTGACCAAGCCAGATCCACCGTTAATCGGACAGACCCGAACTCCTGTTTAGCTACGAGCTCTTAGCGCTTTGTGTACGCCCGCCATCAGTGCTTCTTGCGTGCTTGGGCGGCGTGCGCTAGCGCCACGATAGAACTGTAGAGCGGGAGCCCGTTCTGAATGCCGGTGAGCCTGACCTGAAGCGTCTTCCGAGCATTGAGCAGCCGCTCGCCCGTGGTGTCGAGCGGGACACGTACGGTCTTGGTCTGACCTGCCCTGAGCGAGATGGTCTTATGGCCCACGATGACGGTGCGTTGCGTGGTCTTCCTTTTCTTTGCCTTCTTGCTTGCAAGCGTCCCTCTGATGGTCTCGACTACGGTGAGTGTCACTGTGACCGTGCATGTTGACCCTGTGCTCCCGCTGCACGTAACCGAAAGGGCCGGTACGTTCCTGCTTACGCTGGCGTGGGCGATACTCGCGTGTGCGACAGATCCGCCACCCACCTGTCCAGTACTGCTGATAGAGCTGCTGGTGCTCGTCGTGGAGGATGAGGTCGGGCCAGGGCTTGGGCCGGGGGCTGGCCCGTTGTTCGATGGCGGAGCTTCGGGGGTGGGGGTAGCAGTCAGAGCGTTTCCGGAGAAGTCCACCGCAGCGCAGAACGACTCTGACGGGCAGGATACCGACATGAGCTCTCCGTTGCCGTCGACGTTGGTAGGTGAGCTCCAGGAACTACCGTTGAAGGTCACCGTGTCACCGCTCCGGTCCACCGCGACGCAGAATGACGCTGATGTGCACGACACCGATTCAAGTCCCCCGTTGCTGTCGACGTTGGCTGGCGTGCTCCACGAGCTGCCGTTGAAGGTCACCGCGTCATCTCCCACCGCGACGCAGAAAGACGCGGACGGGCATGAAACGGAGTCAAGTGACCCGTTGTTGATCTTAGTGGGGGCACTCCACGAGCTGCCGTTGAAGGTCACCGCGTTCCCGCCGAGTTCCACGGCGACGCAGAATGACGTCGACGCGCAGGACACCGACGCGAGCGACCATTCGACGTGCGTGTCGGCTGGTGCGCTCCACGTACTTCCGTTGAAGGTCACCGCGTGGCCGTTGTTTTCCAAGGCGACGCAGAATGACGCTGATGCGCAGGACACCGACCCGACTCGTCCCGACTGGCGTCCTCCGTCGCCGATGTAGGTCGGTGTGCTCCACGAGCTACCGTTGAAGATCACCGCGTTGCTACGGTGGTCCACCGCTGCGCAGAACGACACTGACGGACACGACACTGACTCGAGTTCTCCTTCGTCGTCGATGTTGGTAGGTGCACTCCAGGTACTGCCGTTGAAGGTCAACGCGCGACCGCCGAGTTCCACCGCGACGCAGAATGCCGTTGATGCGCAGGACACCGACACGAGCCCTCCGCCTCCGAGCGCAGTCCTGGTGGACCACGAGCTGCCATTGTAGGTCAGCGCACCATTGGTGTCGTCCATGGCGACGCAGAACGACACCGACGGGCACGAGACCGATCGGAGTCCTCCATCACCGTCAATCTCGGTCGGCGCGCTCCACGAGCTACCGTTGAAGGTCACCGTGCTCCCATCGTCGTCCACCGCGGTGCAGAGCGACGCCGATGAGCACGAAACCGAGGTGAGCGTTCCGTTGTCGATGCCGCGGGTCGGGGCGCTCCACGAGCTGCCATTGTAGGTTACGGCACTCCAGGTGAGGCTCACCGCGACGCAGAATGATTCGGACGCACACGACACCGACGCGACCGGTCCCCCGCCGTCGATTTCTGTCGGGGTACTCCACGAGCTTCCATTGAAGATCACTGCGAATCCTTGGCTTCCCACGGCAACGCAGAACGACGCCGACGTGCACGATACCGAGTCGGGGCGGATCGCGCGGATTTCTGCCGGCGCGCTCCACGAGCTGCCGTTATAGGTAAAGGCGTGCCCGGACGAGCTCACCGCGGCGCAGAACGAAGCCGACGTGCACGACACCGATTCAAGCGATTCGCTGCTGTCAATCTTGGCTGGTGCGCTCCATGAGCTGCCGTTGAAAATCATCGCGTGTCCGCGACTATCCAC
Organism: uncultured Solirubrobacterales bacterium; assembly: GCA_963715925.1. Taxonomy (GTDB): domain Bacteria; phylum Actinomycetota; class Thermoleophilia; order Solirubrobacterales; family Solirubrobacteraceae; genus Palsa-744. The sequence continues at coordinate 2,903,013 of OY970282.1, forward strand.
TGCTGCACAGAATGACGCGGAGGGACACGAAACCGACGCGAGTTCTTTGTCATCGATCTTGGTCGGTGCGCTCCATGAGCTGCCGTTGTAGGTTAAGGCGTTCCCGTGAGCGTCCACCGCAGCGCAGAACGAGGCCGAGGCACACGAGACCTCGGTTGTCCCCGATCCCAGATCGACCGGTGTCGGCGCCGACCACGACAGCGACGCACCCACGGCGGCATTCGCGGCAGCGGGAAGCATGATCAGCAGGCACACACACATGGATAGGAGGAACCCCACCCATAGGCCAAGCAAACCGTGGGAGCGGTCGTTCATGTCCGTGGCCTCCAGCTCGCGCCCCTCCATCGCAAGTCCCAAAGCATATCAACCAATGAACCACCGCGCCCTCTGTTGGGATGAGCAGGTCGCCGAACGCCCGGAGTTCTCGGAAGATCGCGCGCAGGATCAGAACCAGCGCGAAGATTACCGCGGACACCCGCCGAGCGGACGGTATAATGTAACGAAATGGACGGTGCCACGATATCTGCGCGGCAGGCCGCGAGCGCGCTGGGCACGAGCGCCCCGCGGGTTCTGCGTGCCCTGGGGGATGCGGGGGTTGTTCGACCACCTGTTCTGGAACACCGCCGAGTCGCAGAAGGACACCGCGCGCGCGGGGGGCTACATTGCCCGGCGGCTGTTGCAGGCTGAGGACCTCGAGGGCTTGGCATGGGGGGCGGAAAATCTCCGACCGGTCGATTGGCGGCACGCCGCGGCCACGCGCGGGGTCACGCCCGCGGCGCTCGCGCTCGCGCACAACCTCGCGGGCGATGCGCGGTGAGCCTTCCCGCCGAGCTTCGCCGGATCCTGCCCGCGGAGACCGCTGAGGCGTGGGAGCGGATTGCGCCGGTGCTGCCGGACGGTTGCAAGCTGGCCGGCGGTACCGCCCTGGCCGTGCATCTCGGACACCGCAAGAGCCGCGATCTGGACTTCTTCTTCTCAGACGCCGCCCTTGACCTGGCGTCCTTGGAGAGCGCGTTGAGCACGGCAGGGGAGCGACAGGTGGTGCGGCGGTAGCTGACCTTGTGGATCGTCGTTCCGAGTGGTCCTAATGCGAAGCTGCCGGGACCACAGTGGCCGAACGTACCGGACCCGTTGAGCAACTCGACCGCTACTTCGCCGCGGCGACGATCGCCCACGAGTATATCTTTGATCTGCACCGCGAACTGACTGAGCTGCACGCGGACAGTGCCGACACGCGGGAGTTGCTTGGCGAGGCGGCGGTAATCGTTCTTGCGCGGATGCCGGAGTTGGCCCGGGAGCTGTTGCATCTGGAGCGCAGGCGGGCCGAACAAGAGCTGCTCGACCCGCACCAAGCCATGCACACGATGGAGGCCTTCAGATGTCTGTTTGCGGAAGTGGAGCCTGGGCTCGCGATGCTCCGCGCTCGTCAGGACGAGATCGTGGCCGAGCTGGCCGACCTGATCGACCAGGCACGCGGAGCGGAATAACGCTCAGGCCGCGAGACGGCCCGCTGCGGCCTGCTCGTAGCATTCAGCGAGAGCGAGCTTTGCGTCGCGCATGCCCTTGATCTCGCTCTGCTCAGCTTCAGCGCGCAACGTACGCGCCCGCGCTTGCATCTCGGCTGGCTTCTGGCTTAGGTCTTCCAGTCGGCGCTCCATCGCGTCCGTGAGCCAGCTGTCCTCGTCGCGCAGTGCGGGCCATGGTTGGACGACCATAAGATCAGTGTATCGGCCTATGGCGCTGGACCCCCGTGACCCGCTCCGCGTAGTGGCTCGTCGTAGACCGCCTGCATGTCGGCACGGGGGATCCATCGCCGGCTCCGAGCTATCAGAAAATCGCGCGCAGGATCAGCACCAGCGCGATGATCACCGCGAACACCACGATCACGTAGAGCAAGAGGCGGAACATCTCGCCCTCGGAGCGCAGGGGGTTGAGCATGGGACCGGCACAGTAGAGGATCGAGTCGTCTTTGCGTCCAGTGCTCACGTTCGGGCCGCTGTGCGGCGCTACGTTCCGATGTCTCGCGATGACCCGAGCTCGACCCTCTCGCCGTGGGGCGATCTTTGCCTGCCGCCGCGGGAGGATCGTCTCGCTCGCACCCGCCGTCCTTGCTGTCCTGTCGGCCTGCTGCATCCCCGCGCGGGCCGCCGCGGAACCGGCGTCCCTTGGTCGCGCCCACCTCGGAGTGCCGCTCAGCGCCCCGGCAGCCCCTGCGCTCGGCGAAGCCGGCGCAGTCGGGTACGCGTGGCGGCGCTGCTCCTTCTACACCACGATGGTCTCCGCCGACGGAGCCTCTCATCTGTGGCCGCTGGACGACGCCTCCACCGCCGCCGCGGACGTGCTGGGCTCCGCGTCCGGTCGCTACGTTGGTGCGCACGCCCTGGCCCCCAGCGGCCCGCTGAGCGAACAGGGAGGCGTGGGGGCGGCGTTTGACGGGAGCACGTCCGCGGTGACGCTCCCGGGCGTACTCGACCAGGCCGGGGTGGGCGCGTACACCTTCGAGCTGTGGGCGCGCCCTACCACTGTCGACGGCGTGTATCGGTTTCTCGTCTCACAGGAGGAAACCGTCGCGGGCGAGCGCGAGGGCACGGGCGTGTGGCTGTCGAAGGCGGGTCTCGGCTTCGAGCGCTGGAGCGATGGGGTGAGCAGCTCGATCACCTACGCCGCGGGGCTGCCCACCGACACGTGGAGCTACGTCGTTGCGAGCTACGACGGCGCGACGATGAGGCTGTTCGTCGACGGCGTGCAGGTCGGGTCGCGGGCGAGCGCTGCGCCGCTGAGCTCCGTGAGCGCTCCCACCGCGGTCGGCGCGGGGGCGGGCGCTCAGTCGGGCTTCTTCGCCGGCGATCTCGCGGATGTCGCGATCTACCCCGACGCGGTGGCGCGGGCGCACGTGAGTGCGCGTTATGCCGACGCGACGCACGCGCCCTGCGCGAGTATCGCGGGCGCCGCAGCGTCCACCTACACGCCGACGCTCGCCGACCTCGGCCAGACACTGTCGGCGACGAGTACCTCCACAGGTGCAGTCCACACTGCGAGCACCACCGCCCAGAGCGAAGGGCCGGTCGATGACGGCCACGGCGATGTCTCGCTGGCGAGCATCGTGGGCTACAGCGAAGGAGAGACGGTCTCGGGCAACGTCGTCGTGCAGGCGTCCGTGAGCGGGCTGCCGGCGGACCGCATCGAGTGGGACGTAGACGGGCAGTACAGGTACTCCAAGCCCGCCGAGGCGCCCTACCAGTACACGTGGTACACCCGCGCGGAGTCAAACGGCCCGCACACTGTCACCGTGAAGCTGTGGGGCCCGGGCGCGAGCAGCCCGGTGAGCACGCAGCTGACGCTCGACGTTCACAACGTGACGAGCTACCCCACGCCGCTGGCCCTGGGTGAGGAGAGCGTGTACGCCGAAATGGACGAGGGTGAAGAAGCGACCGCTCAGGACCTGCTCGGCAACGTGTGGCCCGCCCGCGGCTATCCCCTGCCTTACCTGCAGTGGCCGCTCACATGGGAAGAGGACCCCTACCACGAAGCCTATTGGGAGTTCTACTTCTACGGGCTGCGCCCCGAGGCGACGTTGCTGTACGAGTGGGAGACGACGGGCGACGCGGCCTATCTCGAAAAGCTGATCGCGATCCTACGCTCCTACGTCGCCTACGACGCGACCCGCCCCGTGAACACCGTCACGTTCGACAACGACCACACCTCCGCCTACCGGGCGATGGAGCTGATCAACTTCTACGTGAAGCTGAAGATCGCGCACGCGCTGCCCGCGGATCTCGAATCAGGTCTTGCCCGCTCACTGGAGAAGCTGGGGGCCTTTCTCGCCGAACCCGGGCACTTCGAGGCCGACTACAACCACGGCTTCAACGAGGGGATCGCGTTGCTGCTGCTGGCGGACAACTTTCCGCACATGCCGGGTGCGAGCGGCTGGCGTACACTCGCGCTCGAACGGCTGACGCAGATGCTCTCCAACACGATCGACGCCGACGGCGTCGAGGTCGAGAACTCGCCCTTCTATCAGGTGTACGTGCTCGGGCTCGTCTACCAAATCGCCCAGTGGGCCAAGCGCTACGAGCCGACGCTGGCCGCCCCCTACTCCGAAGCGGCCACCAAGATGCTCAGGTTCACGGCCGACGTCACCGAGCCCGACGGCTACCTGCCGATGCTCGGCGCCACCGCCACCACGTACATGCCGAGCCAGGACCCCAACGTGTACGGGCCGATGGCCGCCGCCGATCCCGAATTCGACTTCGCGTTCACCCGCGGCGCGCACGGGACGCCGCCGCCCGACGGCACCGTGCTCTTCCCGATCTCGGGCCTCTTCCTGATGCGCTCGCCGCTCGGGCCGGTCTCCAACCTGCCCAACCAGACGTTCGTCACGTTCAACTCGGGCACCTACCGGACGAGCCACTCTGACCTCGACGCGATGGGGATCACGATGTACTCCAATGGCGCGGAGGTGCTGCCCACCAGCGGGCTCTACACGTACACCGAAGAACCGGGCTTGGAGTACTTCCATGGCACGCGCTCACACAACACAGTGGTGGTCGATGGCAAGGACCAGGAAGAGGGCTCTGCCGTGGCAGGCAGCTACGGCTCCTCCGAAGGCTCGACGTGGGCGAGCGGGGTGAGCAAGCTCTATCCGGGCGTGACCCACCACCGCACGGTGGTGATCCTCCGGCAGGGGCTCGTGCTCGTGCGCGATGAATTGAGCAGCCAGAGCTCCCACGAATACAGCCAGACCTGGCATCTCGGGCCGACCGCGACGCCGAGCGCAAACGGTGAGAATGTCACGGCGCTTGTGGGTGGCAAGCCGCAGTTGCAGATCGCCCAGGCCAGTCCCTCGGGCATGACCTTGCAGACATTCGACGGCGCGAGCAACCCGATGCAGGGCTGGTACTCCTCAGGCTACGGCTTCAAGCAGCCGAGCTGGGCGCTCGAGTTCACCCGCGATGGCACGAGCGCGAGCTTCGCCACGCTCCTCGCGGCGGGCCCCTACGCCTCCCAGAGCGCAACCGTCACCGAAGCCACTGGCCCGGAAGCCGATCTGATCGACGTGTGCGTGGGCGGGAGCACCGGCTACGCGGTGACCGTCTCGCACGATAACGACACGCCGCCGACGATCGCCGCCGGCGGGTGCGCGAGCTGACCACACGCCCCTGAGGGTCGTGGACCAAACAGGCCAAGGACGCAGTGAGCGAAGTGTGCTTTGCGCATGAGCGATCGAGGACGCCGACCGATCGGAGATCGGCCAGCGCCGCGTCCACGGCTCTCAGAGGACGTAGACCGTCGTATACACGACGATCCACATGATGTCCACGAAGTGCCAGTAGATCCCGGGCACCTCGACGCCGCGGTGCTCCTCGGGGGAGAAGTGCCCGCGGAAGGAGCGGACGGTGACAATCAACAGCAGGATCAGGCCGATCGTCACGTGCGCCCCGTGGAGGCCGGTGAGCGAGTAGAAGATCGTCTGCTGGGCGTGGTCCTGGGGGGCGAAGCCGATATTGGCGTACTCGTTGATCTGGATGAACAGGAACGTGCAGCCGAGCAGGAAGGTGGTGAGCATCCCGGCCTTCAGCCCGAAGCGGTTACCTTTCTTGATCGAGGTCTGCGCCCAGTGCATGGTGAACGACGAGGACACGAGGATCAACGTGTTCACACCCGCGACGTCCACTGGCAGTTTGGTGTGGGGGGCCGGCCACGGGTCGCCCGAGACGGCGCGGATGAAGAAGTAGGCCGTGAAGAAGGCTCCGAAGATCATGATCTCGGAGATGATGAAAAGCAGCATCCCGAGCAGCTGTGGGTCCACGCGCGAGCTGCTGTGGGCTGGCGGCGGGCCGTGGTGCTCTCCTGCGCCCCCGTGGGCGTGTTCCGCGGGTGGGCGGGCTCCGGATCCCGCGGGGTGGGCGACGCTGGCGGCCTCCATCGCGCCTGCCTCTCAGCTTCCCGCGGCGGCCGGGGCCGCGTCCGTTGGCTGGAGGTCGACCACGACGTGCTCCACGGGGACCGTCGTGGCGCCGCGCACGCGCTCCACCAGGTTCGAGCGCATCCACCCCGAGCGCTCGTCGGGCAGCGTGGAGATGACCACGTCGTCCACCGTGAAGAGCTCCAGCGCGTTCATCGCGGCGGTGTAGGGGTCGGGGTCCCCGATCATGCCCGAGCTGAGCAGCCCCGCGGCGCGCAGCTTCTCGAGCATCGCGGCGAGGCGCGAGCGCGCCTCGCGCGGCGCGGCGCCGTGGCCGCCTTGCTGGGGTACTACCGCGATGAACAGGTGGCGCTCTCCGTGTGCGGCCTTCTCGGAGAGGTGCTCGAGCAGCTCCTCCCCGCTGGAGGTCCGGTTGGCGATCACGAGCGTCACCCGGAAGGGCAGGCCCTCGTGCTCGAGGTCGGTCACGATGTGCTCTACCGGCAGCGCCGAGGCGTTGTGGATGCGCTCGATCAGATCGCGCCGCAGCCAGCCTGAGTGCGTGACGGGGTGGGTGGAGACGATCACCTCGCTCGGGCGGCGCTCGCCGACTGCATCCATCGTCGCCAGGAAGGGGTCGGCGTCGCCCACGGCGCCGCTCGCCTCGATGCCCTCCTCCGCCAGCAGCGAGACCGCGAGGTCGATCCGCACCTGCGCGGAGTCGCGCAGGACCTCGTCGTAAATCACAAGGCCCGAGGATGGCTTGCTGAGGGGCACGACGAGGCGGAAGCGCGTCTCGCCGGACGCGGCGAGCTCGCGCACCCGCTCGAGCAGCTTGCGGCCACCGAGCGTGCGGTTGGCCACCACCAGTATCTCCTTCATCGAGTCCCCTCTCCTGATGTCGTCACTGCGAACACGAGCTGCGTTTCTCTACCGCGACACTGAGTCATGCCGACCTCACTCGCCGCCGGCGGGTATCGGCACGCTGTCGGCCGTCTGCGTTCTCACTTCCGAGGGCAGCGGCGCGGGCGTGAAGATGCCGTGCACCGCGCCGGGGACGCCGTACTCATAGGGCCCGCCCACGACGGTGGGGATCCGGTCGAAGTTGAAGATCGGGGGCGGCGAGGAGACCTGCCACTCCAAGGTCAACGCCCGCCACGGATTACCCACGGCGCGCGGGCCGCCGCGCCAGGAGTTGACCATGTTGTAGAGGAAGATCAACGTGCTCGCCCCGAGGATCCAGGAGCAGATCGAGATGAACAGGTTGAGGTTCGCGAATTCGGCGGCGTAGGTGGCGACGCGGCGGGGCATCCCCTCCAAGCCGAGGATGTGCATCGGCCCGAAGGTGAGGTTGAAGAAGATGAACGTGCTCCAGAAGTGCCATTTGCCGAGGCGCTCGTCGTACATGCGCCCGGTCATCTTCGGGAACCAGTAGTACACGCCCGCGAAGATCGTGAACAGCGAGCCGCCGAACAACACGTAGTGGATGTGGGCGACGATGAAGTAGGAGGCGCTCACGTGGATGTCGAGCGGGAGCATCGCCAGCATGATCCCGCTGATCCCGCCCGCTGAGAAGCACACGATGAAGCCGAGCGCGAACAGCATCGGGGTGTCCAGGTGCAGCACCCCGCGCCACAGCGTGGCCAGCCACGAGAAGATCTTGATGCCCGTGGGCACCGCGATGATCACGGTGGTGATCGCCATCGGGATGCGGATCCAGTAGGGCATCCCCGAGGTGAACATGTGGTGCGCCCACACGGTGAACCCGAGCCCCACGATCGCCAGCAGCGAGAAGGCCATCATGCGGTAGCCGAAGATCGGCTTGCGCGCCTTCACGGCGACGATCTCGCTGATGATCCCAAAGCCGGGCAACATCATGATGTAGACCGCCGGGTGGGAGTAGAACCAAAAGATGTGCTGGTAGGCCAGCACGTTGCCGCCCTTGTCAGCGTCGAAGAAGTTGAAGCCCAGGGCGCGGTCGAGCAGGATGAAGAACTGCGAGGCCGCCACGAACGGGGTGGCGATCACGACCAACAGCGAGGTCGAGAAGTTCGCCCACACCAGCAGCGGCATCCGGAAGAAGCTCATCCCCGGCGCCCGCATTGTGATGATTGTCACGAGGAAGTTGAGCGCGGTGGCGACCGAGGAGGCGCCGGCGAACTGCACCCCGATCGAGAAGAAGCTCTGCCCGATCGGCGACACCGTCGAGAGCGGCGCGTAGGCGGTCCAGCCGTCCGCGAACGCGCCCCCGGGGGCAAGGAAGCTCAGCAGCATGATGATGCCGCCCAGCGGCAGCATCCAGAAGGAGAGCGCGTTCAGGCGCGGGAAGGCCATGTCGGGCGCGCCGATCATCAACGGCAGCACGAAGTTGGCGAGGCCCGCGAACACGGGGATCACGAAGAAGAAGATCAGGATCGTGGCGTGCACCGAGAAGAGGCCGTTGTAGGTGTTGGCGTCCACGAACTTCGCCCCCGGCTGGGCCAGCTGGATGCGCATCAGCATCGCGATCATCCCGCCCACGAGCAGGAAGAAGAAGGAGGTCACGACGTACTGGACGCCGATCACCTTGTGGTCGGTGTTGACCCGGAAGTAGTCCTTCCAGGTGTGCGCCCCGTGGCCGGAGTGGTCCTCCGGGCGCGTCGGCTTGCCAGCCGCCCAGTAGAACCAGTAGTCGAACAGGCCGAAGCCGACCAGGAAGAACAGCGGGCAGGCGATCAGCGAGACCGTCAGGATCGCGTCGGGGGAGAGGTAGTGGGTGAAGGTCGCGTGCCCCGTGGAGGCGCGCACCACCCACGTGATCGCCGCGGAGAACGCGATCCCGAGCGCCACGCCCAGGAAGGCGCGGTAGAAGCCCGGTGCACGAAGTCTCGAGACCATCTGCTAGCTCCCTCCGATCAAATGCGCAGCCAACAAACCTTACCCCGTGGCCACGGTCGAAGGGACGTTCATTTGGCTCTTGATCCACGCCTGGAACTGCGCCGGGGTGACCACGTGGATGGCCGAGCGCATCAGCGAGTGCCCGACCCCGCACAGCAGGTTGCAGATGACCGGGTAGGTACCGAGCAGGATCGGCGTCGCGCGGTAGTGGGTGGTGATGCCGGGCACCGCGTCCACCTGCAGGCGGAAGGCGGGGATCCAGAAGGCGTGGATGACGTCCTTGGAGTGGATGTTGAAGTACACCGACTCGCCCTTGGGCACGTACAGCGAGTAGCTGCGCAGCGGCGCGCCCCCGGTCACCGAGGAGGGGTATTCGTAGCTCCAGAAGAACTGCTGGCCGGTCACGCCGACCTGGATTTCCTTGCCGGGCGGTTTCTCTTCGTTTTCGTGCAGCACCACGAACGAGTAGGAGACGAGGCTGAGGACCAGCACCGCCGGGATCGCCGTCCAGAAGACCTCCAGGCGCGTGTTGCCGTGGATCGGCGGCCCGTCCTTGAGCTCCTGGCCCGGGCGCATGTGGAACTGCCAGACGCAGTAGAGGATCACGGTGACGACCAGCACGAAGATCGGGATCGAGGCGATCACGAGCACGTGGTAGAGCAGGTCGGTGTGCTTGGCCTGCTCGGAGGCCACCGGCGGGAACCAGTGGATCACGTAGCTCAGCACGATGCCGATCGCCGTGGCAAGCACGGCGGCGACGGCCGTCCACAGGAGCGAGCGCGGCAGCTTAGAGGGTGGCGCAGCCGGCCGGAGGCCGGCTGGCCGAAACGGGGATTCGGGCAGGCCCGTGTCTCCCGGCTTCGGTCGGGCCCCTCTTTTTGGATCAGCAGACACCGACGGTCAGCGCTCCAGCGACAGCGATCCTACGTATAAAAGCAAGCCCTTCCATCCCAAGGATGATCCTATTGCCTTCGCCCGACGAACGGCGGCACGCCCTTGACAGAGCCGGCGGGGACCACTACATTGAGGCAATCGTTGCAAGCTTCCTCGGGCGAGGATGACTCCAGAAAGGAGCAGCCTATGCAGGTGCATGAAGGGATGAGTCCGATGATCCTGGCGGCTGGCCCAGGCCACACCCTGCGCGACGCCGCGCGGCTGATGTCCGCGCGCAGCGTGGGCGCCGCGGTCGTGATCGACCCTGACGGGCACGGCCCTGGGATCCTCACCGAGCGAGACATCCTGCTGTCGATCGGCGCCGGGCAGGACCCCGACCGGGAGTTGGTCGCCGAGCACCTGACCAGGGAGGCTGTGTACGCCGCGCCCGACTGGTCGCTGGAGGAGGCCGCCGCGGCGATGGTGCGGGGCGGCTTCCGTCATCTGATCGTCGTCGAGGGAGGGGAAACCGTGGGCATCCTCTCCGTTCGCGACATCGTGCGCTGCTGGACCGCAGATGGGGCTGCCTGTCCCGTTCCGGCGAGCGCCGCGGTGGGGTGAGAGAGGTGCGGTGCGCCCGACGGGGAACGGTGCGCCACCGTCATGGGGCCGCGCGCGGCCGAGGGACCGTGCGCGGTACTCCACCGAGATTTTGAGGTCAGCGAGAGGCTGAGGTCAGCAGCTCAGTGAGGTCGAGCGGGAGTTCGTCGATTTCGGGCGCGCTCTGAGCGGGGGAGGGCGGGCCCTCCCCCCGAGCCTCTCCCGGCCGGGGTGGCCCGACGCGGCTCAGTGAGGGTCGAGCGGGAGTTCGTCGATTTCCCGACGCGTGTCTCCGATCCAGCGGATCACGCACACGACCGTGAGGATCACGCCGATGACGGTCAGCTCGATGAAGGTCGTGATGCCCACCAGCGCCAACGTGATCCCGACCGCGGTGAGCAACGGCAGCAGGCTCGGGCCGGGGAGATGGATCTCCTCGCCGACGGGCGGGATCTCGGGGTCGAGCGGGCTCACGAGACGTACAGCGCGGCGACTACGAAGGTAATCCCGAACATGAACATGCAGATCGCGCCGACGATCAGGCCGGTGCGGATGTTCTTGCGGGCTAGGCGGCGGGTCATCATGGCGCGAAAAGATACCTCATGCGGGAGTCCGGCTACCTCATGCGGGAGTCCGGCCCGCGCTCGGAGCGTCGCCCGCCAGGCTCCGATTCATACGTGGACGTGGGCGTCGAGCACCATCGCGCAGAACAGCAGCGCGAGGTAGGCCAGCGAGAAGAGGTACAGCTGCAGGGCCGAGCGCCGGTCGGCCCGCCGGTAGAGGCGCACCGCGCCCGCGATGAAGCCCAGGCCGAGCACCAGCGAGGCGGCGAGGTAGATCACCCCGAACCCGCCGGCGCAGAAGGGCAGCTGGGTGACCGCGTACAGCAGCACCGCGTAAAGCAGGATCTGCCGGCGCGTCTCGGCCTCGCCGCGCACCACCGGGAGCATCGGCACGCCGACCTTTTCGTACTCCCCCTTCATCAGCAGCGAGAGCGCCCAGAAGTGGGGCGGGGTCCAGAAGAACACGATGAAGAACAGCAGCGCCGCGGTGGCGCTCACCGAGCCCGTCACGGCCGCCCACCCGACCAGCGGCGGCACGGCCCCGGCGGCGCCCCCGATCACGATGTTCTGCGGGGTGCGCCGCTTCAACCACACGGTGTACACGAGCACGTACCCGAGGAAGCCCGCCAGCGCGAGGCTTGCGGCGAGCACGTTGACCGTCAGCGAGAGCTCCATGAAGGAGAGCGCCGCCAGGCCACAGCCGAACGCGAGCGCGGCCGGCGGGGCGATCCGCCCGGCGGGGATCGGGCGGCCCGCGGTGCGCGCCATGCGCGCGTCGATGTCGCGGTCGAACCAGTGGTTGACGGCGCCCGCCCCGCCCGCTGAGAGATAGCCGCCGAGGCAGGTGAGCGCGACCAACAGCGGCGAGGGGTCGCCGGCGACGTACATCGTGGCGATCGTGGTCAGCAACAGCAGCGACTGGACCTTCGGCTTGGTCAGCTCCAGGTAGTCGCGGAGCAGCTGCAGGCTGCGCGGTGTCGCATCGAGCGCCGGGGCGGCCGTAAGCGGTGACGAGCCCATCGCAGTGAGTCTAAGCCTGCCGGGTGCCCATGGCGCTACACGCCCACCTGTGTGGCCCCCGCGGGCACCGTCGCATGGCCGGGTGCAGGCACCGTGGTGGTCCGGCGCTCGATGTCCAGCCGAATGTCCTTCATTGGTTCCGCGGAGCGCACGCGGGGGATCACGTCGAAGTTGTTGGCCGGCGGGGGGGAGGTGGTGAACCACTCCAGCGTGTTGGCTTTCCACGGGTCGGGGCCCGCGACCACGCCTCGCTTGAGGCTCCGCATGACGTTGATGACGGTGACGAGCACTCCCGAGGCGAGGATGAAGGAGCCAATCGTGGAGATCAGGTTGTAGAGCGCGAGGTGCCCGACGTTTTCGTACTCGTAAACCCGCCGCGGCATCCCTTCCAGGCCGATCGCGTGCTGGATCAGGAAGGTCGCGAGGAACCCGACGAACATCAGCCAGAAGCTCAGCTTGCCGAGGCTCTCGCTGAGCATCCGCCCGGTGATCTTGGGGAACCAGAAGTAGATCGCGGCGAAGATCGTGAACACGGCGCCGCCCATCAGCACGAAGTGGATGTGGGCGACCACGAAGTAGGTTTCGTTGAGCTGCCAGTCCACGGGGACGATCGCGAGGAAGATGCCGGAGATGCCGCCGATGATGAACAGCGCGATGAAGCCCACGCAGAACAGCAGGGGGGTCTTGAATTCGATCGTCCCGTGCCACAGGGTGGCGATCCAGTTGAAGATCTTCACGCCGGTGGGGATCGCGATCAGCAGCGATGACATCATCGCGAAGATCAGGATGGCCTCGGGGATCGGCGCCGCGAACATGTGGTGCGCCCACACGAGGAACCCGAGGAACCCGATCGCCACGGTGGAGGTCGCGATCGCCCGGTAGCCGAAGATCGGCTTGCGCGCGAACACCGGCAGGATCTCCGAGACGACGCCGAACCCGGGCAGCACCATGATGTAGACCTCGGGGTGCCCGAAGAACCAGAACAGGTTCTGCCACAACAGCGCCGAGCCGCCCTCGGCGGGGTCATAGAAGTGGGTGCCGAAGTGGCGGTCGGTGAGCAGCAGCGTCACGGCTGCGGCGATCACGGGCATCGCGAAGATGATCAGCACCGAGTAGGTCAGCATCGCCCACACGAACAGCGGCAGCCGGCCCCAGCTCATCCCGGGCGCGCGCATGTTGGCGACCGTCGCGTAGAAGTTGATCGCTCCCACGATCGAGGAGAGCCCGGTGAGGTGGATCAGGTAGATCCACGCGTCCTGCCCCCCTCCGGGGGAGTAGAAGGCGTTGGAGAGCGGCACGTAGCTGGTCCAGCCCGCTTCGGGGGGAGTCCAGAAGATCGAGGCGTAAAAGACGAGCCCGCCGGCCAGCAGCAGCCAGAAGGAGAGCGCGTTCAGGCGTGGGTAGGCCATGTCGCGCGCGCCGATCATCAGCGGCAGGAAGTAGTTGGCCAAGCCCGCCATCATCGGCACGACGAACAGGAAGATCATCGTGGTGCCGTGCATCGTAAACAGCTGGTTGTAGGTCTGGGGGCTGACCAGCGTGTTGTTCGGCACCCCCAACTGCAGGCGGATGATCAGCGCCTCGGTGCCGCCGAGGATGAAGAACACGAACGTCAGGACCATGTACATGATCCCGATGCGCTTGTGGTCGGTGGTCGTCAGCCAGCTCGTCCAGCCGCGCTCCTCGCGCGCGGCGCGGTGGGCGACTATTTGGGGTGCGGGGGCGGCGTAGGTGGCCATGATCAGTGCTTGCTCTCAGTTCTCTCTGTAGTCGATGGCGCTGTGGGAAGTTGAATTGAAATGGGAGGGGGAGGGGGGTTCAAGGCCTCAGGGGTTCTCGACCTGTCCGGGGCCGCTCTGGCTCGCCAGCTTTTCCCGTTCGAGCTTCGCGTCGGCGTTGGCTTCCGCGATCAGCCGCTTCTGTTCGGCCAGCCACGCTTCGAACTGCGCCGGCGGGACGGCCCGCACGGTGGCGAGCATACGGGCGTGCCCGCGACCGCAGATGTTGGCGCACTGCCCGTGGAACACGCCGGGCTTTGAGATCTTAAACCACGCATAGTTGTGGTAGCCGGGGACCGCCTGAAACTTGCCGCCGAGCGCGGGGATCCACCAGGAGTGGATCACGTCCTCGGAGACGATGTTGAGCGTCACGGTGGTGCCCGTGGGGACCACCATTTCCTCGTAGGAGTACGGCGCCCCAAGGCCGTCGGGGTTGTTGGCGCCGGGATAGATGTACTGCCAGATGTACTGGCGTCCGACGATCGTGATTTCCAGCGATTTGCCGTTGGGCGGCAGGCGACGGTCGGCGGTGGCGTACAGCTCGCCGCTTTCGGCGCCCAGCGTTGCGCCGTCCGGGCCAGAGTTCGGGGGATCCACGATCGAGGGGAGCTTGATGAACGTGATGATGGCGAGCACCACGAGGATCAGCGCAGCCCCCACGGTCCAGCCGATCTCCAGGCGCGTGTTCCCGTGGATCTGGGCCGCGACGGCGCCCTTGCGGGCGCGGAACTTCCAGAGCGCGTACCCGAGCGCCCCCTCGACGCCGAGGAAGATCACGAACGCGATGTAGAGGATGATCTTGTAGAGGCTGTCGATTTCGTCTGCGTTCGGCGACCCGCCCGACTTCGGCGTGAAGAGCGAGGCGAGCGTTGTGGGGAGGAGGTGGCTCAAGGCGGGCGTGATTCTATTCAGCCTCGGGCGGAACGCGCTTCAACGCCCCTGGAACCGCGGCGGGCGCTTCTCCACGAACGCCGTCGCGCCCTCGACGAAATCATCGCTACTGGCCATCTCCCGCTGGAGCTGGGCCTCGAGCTCGAGCTGCTCGGCCATGCGCCCGTAGAGCTGGCTGTTGATCAGGCGCTTGGCGCCGGCGTAGGAGCGCGTGGGCCCGCTCGCGAGGCGCCCGGCGAGCGCGGCGCCCTCCTCGCGCAGGCTCGCGTCGGGCACGACGCGGTTGACGAGCCCCCACTGCAGGGCCTGCTCGGCGGAGACCCGTTCGCCGAGCATCGCCATCTCGGTGGCGCGCGCCATGCCGACGCGGGTGGGCACGAACAGCGAGGAGCCACCGTCGGGCACCAGGCCGATGTTCACGAACGCGAGCAGGAAGTAGGCGCTCTGCGCGGCGAGCACGAGGTCGCAGCAGAGCGCCAGCGAGCAGCCGATGCCGACGGCAGGGCCGTTGACGCACGCCACGACGGGCAGGGGTAGCTCGCGGATCGCCTGCATGATCGGGTGGTAGCGCTCGGTGAGCGTTTTGTAGACGTCGGGGCGGCCGTCCGGGGTGAGCTCGGTGCCGAAGTCCTTCAAGTCGGCCCCCGAGGAGAACGCTCGCCCGCCTCCGGTGAGGACCACGGCGCGCACCGAGTCGTCCTCGCCCACACGGCCCACCGCGGCGAGCAGGTCGAGGCCGAGCTGCTTGTTCCAGGCGTTCAACGCCTGCGGGCGGTTCAGCTCGATCGTCGCGACCCCCTCGGGGCCGCTCAGCAGGTTGACTGTCTCGAGGGCTGTGGGGGCATCGGTCTCGCTCATGTGGGCTCTCCTATCGCGGGTGCGCCGGCGGCACGCCGGTGCAAGCGGGTTGTTGGCAGTGATCCTACGGCGTCGCGGCGGCGCGTCTAATGTGGTGGCCGATGACACGCAGAGGTGAGAGCTGATGGCCCGCCCCGTGATCGGCATATGCACGGCCCTGGAGCGCGCCCGCTGGAGCGTGTGGGACCAGCAGGCGGCGCTGCTGCCGCGCAACTACGTCGAGGCGGTGCAGAGCGCGGGGGCGCTGGCGGCGATGCTCCCGCCGGACCCCGTGCTCGTGGAGGACCCGGGTGAAGCGCTGGACCTGCTCGACGGGCTGATGGTGGCGGGTGGCGCGGACATCGACCCCGCTGCCTACGGTCAGCCGCGCCACGATGAGACCGTGGGCACGGTGCCCGAGCGCGACGCCTTCGAGATCGCGCTGGTGCGCGCGGCGATCGAGCGGGGGCTGCCCGTGCTCGGGATCTGCCGAGGGATGCAGCTGATCAACGTGGCCTACGGTGGAACCCTGATCCAGCACCTGCCCGAGCGCTTCGGCCATCACGAACACTGCCGCGTGGCGGGGAGCTTCGACGACGCCGACCACGAGGTGCGCCTCCTGGCCGGCTCGCTGGTGGAGCGGATCGTGGGGGAGCACAGCCACGCCACCAAGTCCCACCACCACCAGGGGGTGGAGCGCCTCGGGGCGGGCCTGGTAGTAACTGGCACCTCGGTGTTGGACGGACTGCCGGAGGCGATCGAGCTGGATGGCGCGGCTGCGGAGGGTCCCGCCCGGCGCTTTCTGCTCGGCGTGCAGTGGCATCCGGAGGCGGACGAGACGAGTCCAATCGTGGGCGCGCTGGTGGCGGCGGCGCGGGGGGCTGACGTGGCGGGGGTTGCCCGGAGGGGCGACTGAGCGGCGCCGGAGGGGCGACTGAGCGGCGCCGGAGGGGCGACTTAGTGACCGGAGAGGCGACCGAGCGGCGCATATACTGCGCCGCCTGTGCGGCGGTCGAAGGCGATCAGAGCAACCGCCTGGGGAGTGGTCGCCGCAGGGGTGGCGGCGCCGCTGGTGCGCAGGCAGGTGAAAGCGCCGCCGTTGGTCACGCAGATGGTGGCCTTCTGCGCCCCGATCGGCCTGTGTGTGGCGACGCGTCGTACGCGCACGCGCGATGTGGCGACGTGTTGCCTGCAGATGTGGGCGTACGTGGCAGCGTACAAGTCCCCCCACGACGACGCGGCGCAGCAGACCCGGCGGGTGCACGTGGACTACCCGATCGCGATCGACCGGGTACTCGGCCTCGGCGAGCTTCCCACTGTGCGCCTACAGCACCGGCTTGCGCTGGTCGGTCCGGACGGCCCCCGGTGGCGGACGCTGGACAGGGCGCTGGTGTGGACGCACTGGTCGTGGTTCATGGTGCCCCACGGCGCGCTCGCGTACATCCTCGTGTGCCATCCGCACCGCTTCGGGCGGGCGGCGGCGATGACCTACGCGGTGTTCGACGTCGGCGCGATGATCTACTGGATGCTGCCCACGGCCCCCCCCTGGTACGCGGCGGCGGCCCCGGAGAACGGCCTGGCCGCCGAGGGCGATGGATCGGGAGCGGGCCCCTGGGTGGACGAGTGGGCGGGCGCGAGCGATGGGACAGGCGAAGGCCGGTCGGGGGCCGACCGAAGCCGGGAGACACTCGCCCCTGGCTCGCATCCCCGTTTCGGCCAGCGCAGCGCCCCGCCCGGGATGATCGAGGTGCGGCGGATGATGGTCGAGTACGGCGCGTCGTTCTGGCGTGACGGCTGGGGTCCCCTCTACAGTGTGTTTGGAGGCAATCCTTTGGCTGCGATGCCCTCGCTGCACTTCGCGACATCCGTAATGGCTGCGCTGCTGCTCGCCGAGACGGGACCGGTGGCGGGCGCCGCCGGGTGGGCGTATGCCTCGACGCTGGGGTTCGCGTTGGTGTACCTGGGGGAGCACTACGTCGCGGACCTGCTCGGGGGAGTCCTCCTGACGGCCGCGGTGCGTCGCCTCGGGCCGCGGGCGGCCCCTGCCCTGCAACGCTGCGCACGCGCGGTGGCGGCGCTGGAGGCGAAGGCACACGGGGTGGGGTGACGGGGCGCGGTGAAGGCGAACGGGTTGCAGATGGGAGCGCAGGACGCGACAGGAGCGCAGGACGCGGCAGGAGCGCAGGACGCGGCAGGAGCGCAAGCGGAGTCGACGCGAGCGCTGGCCGATCTCCGATCGGTCGCCGCGGCGCGCAACGAGGGCGAGGGAACCGCAGCCTCTGCGCAGGGGCAGGTGGGGGAGGCGTCGAAGGAGACAGGTATGGCTCTGTTGCAGGCGGAGGCGGTCGCGGCGGATGGCGGTCTCAGTGTGATGCGCTCGCGCGCCCGCGCGCGGCTGCGGCGAGCGGAGGATGCAGGCTCCCGCTCCGAGTACGTGCGCGCAGAGCCACCGCGCGCGGACTCCGGGCGCGAGGAGATGCCGCGCCTGGGAATGACCCGCCGGCGGATGGCGGGGCTCGCGGCGTTCGTGCTGGCGGCCCTGGCGTTCCTGTACGTGGTGCTGCCTCAGTTGGGCGGCGTGAAGCACACGTGGGATCGGCTGGGCGAAGGCGACGCGTCGTGGATCGTGGTGGCGCTGGTGGTGGAGATCGTCTCGATGGCGAGCTACATCGCGATCTTCCAAGGCGTACACGTGCCCCCGGGGTCGCCGATCCGCTGGCGCCACAGCTACCAGATCACGATGGCTGGACTGGCGGCCACGCGCCTGTTCGCCGCGGGCGGCGCCGGGGGAGTGGCGATCACCGCGTGGTCGCTGCGCCGCTCGGGGATGGAGCGCCGGGAGGTGGCGCAGCGGATGATCGCGTTCTTGGTGTTGCTGTACGGGGTGTACATGGTGGCGTTGGTGGTGTGCGGGGTGGGTCTCTACACGGGCCTGTTCCCGGGTTCGCATCCCTTCGCGATCACGATCGTCCCCGCGATCGTGGGGACGGTAGGGATCACCGTGTTCCTGGCGATCGCGTTCGTGCCCGAGAATCTCGAGCGCCGCCTGGGGTGGGTGAGCTCGGATCGCCCGTCGGAGGTGGACCGCTCGGAGGCCGCCAGGTCAGAGGTCGCCCGGCCGGAGGTCAACCGCCCGGGGGTCAGCCAGCGAGTGCTCGGAGGGCGGCCGGCGCGCCTGCTGGAGAGGCTCGCCTCGGGCCCCGCCTCGCTCTCCGCGGGAGTGCGCTTCGCCTTTGAGAAGCTGCGCCACCCCGACTTGGCGATGATCGGAGTGGTGACGTGGTGGGCCTTCAACGTCGCGGTGCTGTACGCGTCGTTCCGCGCCTTCGGGCAGGCGCCGCCGGTGGCGGTGCTGGTGCAGGCGTACTTTGTGGGGATGCTCGCCAACCTGCTGCCGCTACCGGGCGGGATCGGCGTGGTGGACGGCGGCATGATCGGCGCGTTCGTGGCGTTCGGGGTGAGCCCGAGCCTGGCGGTGCCCGCGGTGTTGGTGTACCGCCTGTTCGCCTTCTGGTTGCCCTCCATCCCGGGCGCGATCGCGTACTTCCAGTTGCGGCGCACTGTGAGTCGCTGGGGGGCCGGCGGCGAGCTCGAGGGCCGGATCGAGGGCGCGATGGAGGGCGGGATGGGTCCCAAACCATCGCCCGCGGGATAAGGCCGGCCACACCGGGTGGGGGTGAGTGCGCCGTTCGCTTGCCCGTCGGCGCTCGCGGGTAGAGCCATTCCGGCCGGGGGCCCCGCTGGCTGTCCGCTCGACCCTCGGCGCCCGTCCGGGACGGGCGCTCAGCGCGGCCGCTGCGCGGCATTCACGCCGCGTAGCAGCTGCCCGGGGGTGGTGTCGAGCCCGTCGGCGAGTTTCGCGATCGTGGTGAGCTTGGGATCGCGTTTGGCCTGCTCGAGCAGGGAGATGTGGGTCCGGTGCAGCTCGGCGGCGTCGGCGAGCCCTTCTTGGGTCATGCCCCGGGCGAGGCGCTCCCGGCGGAGGTTGCTGGCGAAGCGTTCCACTATTTTCATAGGTGGAGCTTCGCGGAACTCGGACAGAGCGTCTACAGACAAGACGATGCACGTCTGAGGTCCCTCACGAACAGGCGATCCGCCCCGCCGGGCGCCCCGCCCGCTCCGTTCGGCGGTGGTGGTGCGCGGGAGAGGTAGGGTGGTGGCGGTGGCTGACCGTGTCCTGATCCTCTCCTGGGAGTACCCGCCCGTGATCGAGGGGGGCCTCGCGCGGCACGTGCGCAAGCTCGCGGAGGAGCTGGTGCGCCAGGGGGTGGCGGTGGACGTGCTGACGCGCGGCACGGGGGACTCCCTGGAAGCCGAGGAGCGCGCGGGGGTGAGCGTGTACCGGGTCAGGGAGCCGCGGTGGCCGCGCGACCTCGGCCGCTTCGTCGGGTGGGTGCAGCGGATGAACGAGGACATGGTGGGCGCGGGGGAGGCGCTGGCGGAGGAGCGCAGCTACGAGGTGGTACACGGCCACGACTGGCTGGTGGCACACGCGGCCGCGGCGCTGGCCGAACGCGTGGGGGTGCCGTACCTGACGACGATCCACGCGACCGAGCACGGGCGCCACCAGGGGTGGGTGCAGGACGAGCCACAGGCGCACATCCACGGAGTGGAGCGGTGGATGGCGCGCCGCGCGGACTCGGTGATCACGTGCTCGCACTACATGCGGGGCCACGTGGCGGACATCTTCGACATCGAGGAGAGCCGCGTCACGGTGATCCCGAACGGGATCGACCCGCGGGACCTGCGGCCGGTCGGGGACCTGGACGCGCTGCGCAGGGAGTTCGCCGCGCCGCAGGAGCGGCTGGTGGTGTTGGTGGGCAGGCTGGTGTACGAGAAGGGCTTCCAGCTGGCGCTCGACGCGCTGCCGGGCGTGATCGAACGGGTCGGCAACGTGCGCTTCCTGGTGGCGGGCAGCGGCACGCACGAGCAGGCGCTGAAGGAGCAGGCGCAGCGCCTGGGCTTGAGCGAGCACGGCGCGTTCCTCGGGTGGATCGGAGACGACGCGCTGCACTCGCTGTACCGGATCGCGGACCTGTGCGTGGTGCCCTCGATCTACGAGCCGTTCGGGCTGGTGGCGCTGGAGGCGATGGCCTCGGGGTGCCCCTGCATCGTGGCGGACACGGGCGGCCTGCGCGAGGTGGTACCGGCCGGCGAGCGGGTGGGACTGCGCTTCAACGGCGGCGACGCGGAGCACCTCGGCGTGATGATCGAGCGCCTGCTCACCGACACCGAGCTGCGCGAGCGTCTGGTGGCGGAGGCCTCCGAGCACGTGCTGCGCTTCGACTGGGGCGACGTGGCGCGCCGCACGCGGGGGGTGTACCGCGACTTGACGGCGGGCGCGCGGACGAGCCAGCGCGTTTAGGTGTCGGTGAGCGCGTGGCGCGTGGCGGCGATGCGGCGCCTGTACCGCGTGGCGTGGCGGGGGCTGCAGCTGCGCGCTGCCGTGTGGCCGCGGCGCAGCGACGGCGTGAAGTGCGCGCTGACGCACGGCAGCGAGGTGCTGTTGGTGCGCCACACTTACGGTCGGCGCGACACGTGGTACCTGCCGGGCGGCAGGGTGCGCCGCTCCGAGGCGCCGGTCGCGGGGGCGGAGCGGGAGATGGAGGAGGAGTTGGGGCTGGGCGACCTGGAGTTTGAGGTGGTGGGCACCTTCGAGACGCGTCTGGACCGGCTCGCGGTGCGGCTCACGTTCGTGCACGCGGAGCTGCCGGAGCGCCCGCGCGTGCGCGTGGATCCCGTAGAGATCGCGGCGGCGCAGTGGTGGGGACTCGATGCGCTGCCCACTCCGCTGGGTGCGGAAGAGCGGGCGCTCATCGGGATGCTGCGGTGACGCTCGCTGGGCTTGGAGCCGGCCGCGGGTCGGAGATGCTGCGCCGATGTGACCCGCCGGGGCTTGGCGCTGGAGCCGCTCATATAGGCATCTCGCGGGGCTGGCCGGATTTGGAGGAGCGGCCGCGCGCGGGTATGCTGCCTCCATGCTCGAAGGGTTGATGCAGAACGACTTCCCGCTGACCCTCCAGCACGCGCGGCGGCGGATGCGCGACTGCCACCCCTCCGCGCAGGTCGTGACGCTCACGCCGCAGGGGACGGTGCGCGCGAGCTTCGGGGAGGTGTCCGAGCGCGTCGATCGCCTCGCTCGCGCGCTCGGGCGGCTGGGGATCGAGCAGGGCGACCGGGTGGCGACGTTCGCGTGGAACAACCAGCGCCACTTCGAGCTGTACATGGCGATCCCATGCGTGGGGGCGGTGCTGCACACGCTCAACATCCGCCTGTTCGCCGAGCAGCTCACCTACATCGTCAACCACGCCGAGGACCGCGTGATCTTCGTGGACGACTCGCTCGTGCCGCTGCTGGAACCGTTGGCCCCGTCGTTCGAGGGTGTGCGCCACTTCATTTTGATGGGCGACGGCGACCCCGGTTCGCTGCCGAACGTGCTGCGCTACGAGGAGCTGCTGGAGGAGGTGCAGTCGGACTCCGCTCATCCGTTCGAGTACCCCGAGCTCGACGAGCGTCAGGCCGCGGCGCTCTGCTACACGAGCGGCACCACCGGCAACCCGAAGGGCGTGCTGTACTCGCACCGCTCGCTGTGCCTGCACGCCACGGCGTCGCTGATGGCCGACAACCTTGGGCTCTCGCGGCGCGAGCGCGTACTGGTGGTGGTCCCGATGTTCCACGCCAACGCCTGGGGCCTGCCGCACGCGGCGGCGCTGTGCGGGTCGGACCTCGTGATGCCCGACCGCTTCCTGCAGGCCGAGCCGCTGGCGCGCGTGATCGAGTCCGAGCGCCCCACGGTGGTGGGCTGCGTGCCGACGATCTTCGCTGACCTGCTGCGCTACGCGGACTCCCACGAGGTGGACCTCTCCTCGCTGACCAACTCGGTGTGCGGGGGCTCGGCCGTGCCGCGGCAGCTGATGCGGGACTTCGAAGAGCGCCACGGGGTGTGCATCCACCAGGGGTGGGGGATGACCGAGACCTCGCCGGTGGCGACCTTCTCCGACCCGCCCGAGGACCGTGGGCACGACGAGCGCTACTGGGACGAACGCGCGCTGCAGGGCAAGCCGCTGCCGTGGGTGGAGCTGCGCCTCGTCGACGACGACGGGCAGGAGGTCCCCTGGGACGGGGAGTCCACGGGCGAGATCCAGGTGCGCGGCCCGTGGATCGCCTCGGGCTACTACCACGACGACTCGGGCGATGCGAAGTTCGACGCGGGTTGGCTGCGCACGGGCGACATCGCGGCGATCGACGCCCAGGCGTTCGTGCGCATCACCGACCGCTCCAAGGACGTGATCAAGTCCGGCGGGGAGTGGATCTCCTCGGTGGAGCTCGAGAACGAGCTGATGGCCCACCCCGACGTGCTCGAGGCCGCGGTGATCGCCAAGCCCGACGAGCGCTGGGCCGAGCGCCCCCTCTGCTGCGTGGTGCTCTGCGAGGGCGCCACCGCCACACCTGAGGATCTGATCGAGCACCTGCGCCCCCGCGTGGCCAAGTGGTGGCTGCCCGACGAGTTCGCGTTCATCGCCGAGGTCCCCAAAACGAGCGTCGGCAAGTTCGACAAGAAGGTTCTGCGTGCCGCGCTTGCCGACGGGTCTCTCGAAGGCCGCGTGTGTGTTCCCTCGGGGGGAGGTCGGGAGGGGGGCCTGCCCCTCTCCCGTTGACTGATGGTGCTGCGCGCCGCGCTTGCTGATGGGTCCCTGGTGGGTCGTGTGTGTGTCTGATCGGGGGAGGTCTCCCGTTGACTGATGCGCGAGGCCCGGGCGGGTCCTGGAGCATAAAACCGAACTAAGGGCTGTCTCGGTAGACCCAAGTGAGGTGTCCGGGTCAGGCTCCATGCAGGAGAACGGGGTTGGCTGCGGAACGGGAAAGAAGCGATCCTGGCTTCGCAATAGACTTCGCCGGACTCCACTGTGGCCCCGCCCCCGCCGGGGCCCTACAACCGAACACCGAACACGGGAGGTGCGCATGATGCGGACCAAAGCAATGGCTTCGAGCAGGTTGCATACAGCAGGTGCCACGTCGATCGACGAGATGTCCCTCCGCCACCTCGCGCGCCGCGGCCGCCGGCGCTTCGCGCGCCGTGAGCTGCTGGCCCTGCCGGCTGCGCTGGCGCTGATCGTCTCCGCCGCGCCCGGCCTCGCACAGGCCACGGGGACGTCGAGCAACGGGACCTCGGGCTACAAACAGACACCCCCCGTTCCCACAACCAAAACCGAACCGAAAAAAGAAGTCGAACCCTCCAAAGAAGCCACGAAAACCACACCAACCACGACCACCGAACCCACCACCACCACCACGACGACGCCGACCGCGAAAGCCTCCACGTTGCCCTTCACGGGCCTCGACCTGCGCTGGGTCCTCGGCGCCGGCCTGCTCCTGCTCTCCGCCGGCCTCGCGATCCGGCTGGGGCAGCGCACCCGCGCTGGCCGCTGACGTCTCTGAGTGGCGCCCCGCGCGCGTGTACCCGCGCGGGGCTGCCGCTTGCCACGCCACGGGCCCTCGTCCCGCCGTGGAGGTGACCTTTGGGTGGCTGTCGCCTGCGCTCGGCCGTGGGGTAGGAGGCCCCACGCCCACCACCTTGGGGCCCAACGGGCTCGCGCGGACGATCTCCAACGACCACCCCTCTGCGGGTGCCCACCTGGGGCACCCGGCGAACCTCCCTACGGTGCGAGCTTCACGGGCAACGTCTTCAGCTGGTTGATGAACGCCGACTCCACCACCGTCTGGGGGCCGTCGAGCTCCATCTCCGGGTACCGCGCCAGCGTCTCCTCGAACAGCACCTTCAGCTCCAGGCGCGCGAGCGCGGTGCCCAAGCAGAAGTGCCGGCCGCCCGCGCCGAACGCCTGGTGCTCGGGCCAGCGGCGTACGTCGAAGCGGTCGGGGTCCTCGTAGCGGCGCTCGTCGCGGCCCGAGGCCGTATACCACATCACGACCTTCTCGCCCTCCTTGATCGGCTGGCCCGCGAGTTCGGTGTCGCACGTCGCGGTGCGGCGGAAGTGCGCGAACGCGGGGAACATCCGCAGCGCCTCCTCCACCGCGCCCGGGATCAACGTCGGGTCCTCCACCAGCAGCCGGCGCTGCTCGGGGTTTTCCATCAGCGCCCGCATCCCGCTCGAGTATGTCGCCTTCGTGCTGTCGTTGCCGGCCGCCACCAACAGGAAGAAGCCCATCACGATCTCGTGCTCCTCCAGGCGCTCCCCGTCGATCTCGGCGTGCACCAACACGCTCGTCAGGTCCTCCGTGGGGCGCTCGCGGCGCTCGTCGATCATCGCCTTGCAGCGCTCGAAGATCTCCGGTACGTCGCGTTCCAGCGCGCCCTCGACGCCATCCGGGTTGAGGTCGGGGTCGCCCGCGCCCAGGGTCGAGTTCATCAGCCGCGCCCACACCGCGTCGTCTTCCTCGGGGATGCCCATGAAGCTCCCGATCACCCTTGACACGACCGGCTGGGCCACGTCGCCGACGAGCTCGCACCGCTCCCGCCCCTCCAGGCGGTCGAGCACGCGCGCGGCGATCGCCCTGATCTCCCCCTCGTGCGCGGCGATCCGCTTCGGTGTGAAGCCCGCCTGGAACAGCGCCTTCACGCGGTCGTGCTTGGGGGGGTCCATGCCGATGAACATCGCCCGCGTCAACTCGATCGGGAACACCGCCGAAGCCAGCGTGATCCCGCCCAGTTCCGAGGAGTACGTCTGCCAGTCGCGGCTCACCGCGTGGATGTCCTCCGGGCGCGTCACCGACCAAAACCCCGCCTCGATCGGGAAATCCGGGACTTCCCGCGTCCAATGCACCGGGCACTCGCGCCGCAGCCGTCCGAACAGCTCGTGGGGCGGGCCGTCCTTCCACCGCTCGCGCTCAACGACGAGCACGCCCTCGAGGTCCTCGTCCGCGCTCCCCGCCCTGGGGGCGCTGCTGCCCAGCTCGCTGCTCACCGATGCCATGTGGACCTCCGATCGCTGGTGTGCTTCCTTGGATCTTACTGGCCGGGTGGCCAGTGGTGGGCGTTTGTTCGGTCCGGAAGGGCTGGCGGCATGGCTGCGGGCGCGGGCCGAGGTCATCACAGCTCACTGCGTCAGAGCTGTGGGGGCACGTGGATTAGCAGAGTGGGCGCATCGGGGGCGAGGGCATGCAGTTGGGCCGCGATGAGGGGGTGGTGGGCATCGGCGCTGACTAGGTCGTAGCCGTGGGCGAAGACGGTGGCGGCTGTTTGCAGGTCCATGGTCCAGGCGACGCGGTTGTCTGCCTTTGAGCGGCGTTGGCCTCGCTTTGCGGCTGGTGGGGGAGTCGGCATATGGGCGCGTAGCGCGCCTGCGATGTCGGCGGAGCGCTCATCGAAGGCGAGGATGTCGAGAAGACCGGCCGCAATCTGCTCGCGCAGCCACCGCAGCTGCACCTTGGCAGCCACTCGTCCTGCCACTGCGGCTTTGTGCAGCCCATAAGAGAGCTCGTTGAATGTGCTGGCCGTGAACGCGATCGGGTCACCGGCGCGCCATCGAACGATGGCGTATTCGAGCACTTGGCTGTTGGGTCGCAGGCGTGCCGCGGTGGTGGTGTCCCACGCCTCTGGCATCGGGTTTATTTACCGGTGTCTGCGCGGAAGGCTTCGCTGAGTTCCACCAGCTCCTCCTCGCTCAAGGGCTCCTCGCCGGCCCTCTCAGCGCTTGAGGAGGTCTCGGCGAAGGCGTGCCAGCGCTCGTTGGATCGCTGGTGCAGAGCGGCTGCCCGTCGCCTGTCCGCCAAGCGCTCGGCGACGAGATGAACCAGCACGTCGTTGGGGGTGGTGCCGGCCGCACGGGCGATCCCGGTGACCTGGTCCCACATGTCGTCAGGTACCGTCAGCTGGGCACGATGTCCATTCCGGCGGGGTGCTCGACGCCGCTGCCGGGGCGCCTCCGTTGCGCCTGGAGATGGCACCCTTGCGATCGGATCGCTACTGGTCATTTGCACAACTTACCGCATAACGCGGCAGAAGCCGTCTTATGCCGAAATGCGGATGAGAGGACTCGAACCTCCACCTGGTTACCCAGACACGGACCTGAACCGTGCGCGTCTACCAATTCCGCCACATCCGCGTGGTGGGTCAAGCAGACCGGAACCTCACGATTCGCGGACCGCTCATACCGCCAACGGGATTCGAACCCGTGTTACCGCCGTGAGAGGGCGGCGTCCTAGTCCCCTAGACGATGGCGGCGAGGATGGGCTCCGAGGCTAGCAAAGCAGGCCGCCGCGGCGCCCTCCGAGGGGTGCCCCCTCGGGCCTCACGCCTCCTGGCGCGCGGGGCGTAGCGGTGGTGGAGCATGAGCGCGTTGCCGTCGGGGTCGGCGAAGAACGCCATGTGGCAGACGCCCGTGTCGAGCGTGTCGGCGCTGAAGGGCACCCCGCGCTGCTCGAGCGTCGCCCGCGCGCCCGCGACGTCCTCGACGTGCAGCGCGATCGCGTTGGTGGGTGCGAACCTCCGCCTGCCCGGGCTGCACCGGACCACCCGGCCAGCAGCCGCCGAGCGGCGTGGCCGGCTGCGGCGATCGTGCGGTGGGTTGTTCGGATGCGCGGCTGCTGACCCCCACGCAAGGGCGGGCATTCGGAAACACTGCGCACGCTGCCCCACGCTCGACGCGGGTGCAGCTGCCTGCTCGAGGTCGCCTCCCGCGAGCGCCCGGCGCCCTCAGACTGGCTTGGAAGCGTCGGGCTGCGGCGGCTGGCGGCGGGCAGGTAGGGGCTCCGCGCAAGCCCTGGACCGCCGGTGGGAGGGCGGTCGCGGATCGTCTGTCGGCCAACCCCGTTACGATCGTTCCACGACTGTCAATGACACTGCGTTGACAATGCGCCTGCTACATGGTCCCATTCTCCAGCCAATCCCCCAATCCCAATCTTATTTATCAGAATGCTGGTCACTCCTCAAAAGCTCTTGCAGCGAGTAAGAGACGCGCCTCGACTTCTTGGCGTCAACCCATGAACCTTTGCGAACAGCACCAAGGGGACCGTCGCCATCGACCTCGGGCGCCGGAACCCCGCTGGGAGCTGTGACGCGAATGCGCCACAGCGACCACCGTATCGTCCCAATAGTGAAAAGTCTGACCGATTAGGCGGAACACAATGGCTTCAAAGGCTAAAACGCGCTCGACAGCCAAGCGGCAGCGTCCGGGGCTCCTGCGTCCGGGTCCCAATGGGCTGCCGCGTGGACAGGTTTCGGAGATCCAGCGCAGCCGGATGCTCACGGCCGCGGTGGAAGCAGTGGAGGAAGTCGGCTACGCCCGGTTGACCGTGGCCCAAGTGATCGCCCGCGCGCGGGTCTCCCGCAAGACGTTCTACGACCTCTTCGAGGACCGCGAGGACTGCTTCCTAGCGGCCTTCAACCAGGCGGTCGACCAGTTGAGCGTGCTCGTCACCGAGGCCTACGAGCGGGAGTCGGGCTGGCGCGACGGCGTTCGTGCCGGGCTGCTCGCGCTGCTGCGGTTCATGGACGAGGAGCCCGGTCTCGCCCGGATCTGCATCGTCGAGGCGCTGGCGGCGGGCCCCCGCGTGCTCAAGCGCCGCACGCAGATCTTGGTCCAGGTGAAGAAGGTCATCGACCAGGGCCGCGCCGGCGCCGGCGCCCGTGTCGCTCGCGCAACCGAGGCTTCACCCGACGTTACCGCCGAAGGCGTGGTGGGCGCGGTCTTCGCCGTCCTGCACACCCGGGTGCTCGCGCGCAGCCACGAATCATTCACGGTCCTCCTGGGGCCGCTGATGAGCATGCTCGTGCTGCCCTACCTTGGCGCTCGCGCCGCCTCAAACGAGCTCACCCGCAAGCCGCCCCCCCTGCCCAAGCGCAGGCGGTCCCCGCGGCGCACCGTGAAGGACCCGCTGGACGGTCTCGACATGCGCCTCACCTACCGCACCGTGCGCGTCCTGGCCTTCATTGGCGAGCACCCGGGGGCGAGCAACCGCGAGATCGCCGAAGGCGCGGGCATCGCCGACCAGGGCCAGATCTCCAAGCTCCTCACCCGCCTGGAGCGCCTGCGACTGGTGCGCAACATGGGCGAAGGCCAGACCAAGGGAGCCTCCAACGAGTGGTACCTCACCGACCGCGGCGCTCAGGTCGAGCGGGCCACCCGGCCGCGATGAGGAGAACGCAGCGATCTGAAGCTACCGTTGGGAGGAGATGGCAACGGCGAGTAGCACATCCGGGGGGGACGTCCCGCCGCAGGCGCCCGACCAGCGCGACCTCGTGCGGTTCGCGGCGCTCGTCCAGGAGGTCACCGAGTTGCGCAGAGCGGCCGCGGCGAAGGACCTGCTGATCTCCGCCAGCGCCGCCTTCGACACCTCGTTGGACCCGCTGCAAACCATGCACACCGTCGCCGGCACCGCCGTGCCCCAGCTGGCCGACCTGTGCGTCATCGACCTGCTGCGCGAGGACGGCACGATCGGGGATTCCGTAGTCGCCGCCGTCGAGGAGCAGCTCACACGACGCTTGGAGGAGCTGCGCGCCCGCGAGCCGCTCGACGTCGCGGGCTCCCACCCCGTCGCCCGCGCGCTGCGCTCCTCCGAGCCGATGTGGGTGCACGACCTCACCGACCCCACCACGCTCCGGCAGGCTGCCCAGAGCGATGAGCACATGCGCTTCATGCGCCACGCCGGTTACCGCTCCGCGGTGGTCGTCAAGCTGACCGCCCGCGGGCGTGTGCTGGGAGCGCTCTCCTTCCTGCGCACCGGCGTCGGGCGCGACCTCGACCCCGAGCACCTCCCGCTGATGCGGGATCTCGCCAGTCGCGCGGCGATGGCGCTCGACAACGCGAACCTCTACGCCGAACGCACCCGCGTGGCGCACACCCTGCAGCGCAGCCTGCTCCCCGACGCGCTCCCCGAGGTGCCCGGCGTACAGCTCGCCTCCGCCTACCACCCCGTCGGTGAGGGCGCCGAGGTGGGCGGGGACTTCTACGACGTCTTCCAGGTTCCCTCCGGGTGTTGGCTGGTCGTCGGGGACGTCTGTGGCAAGGGCACCGAGGCCGCAGCGGTCACCGCGCTGGTGCGCCACTCGATCCGCGCGCTCGCGCTCCACCAGGACAGCCCCGCGCAGGTGCTGCGCTCGGTCAACGACGCGATGCTCAGCCACGAGCTCCACTGGCGCTTCGCCACCGCGATCCTCGCCCGCCTGGACCTCTCCCGCGGCGGTCCGGTGCGCGCCGCGATCGCCTCCGCCGGGCACCCCCCACCGGTGTTGCTCGGCGCCGATGGCCGCACCCGCTGCCCGGAGGTGACCGGCACGATGCTCGGCGTGCTGCGCGAGGCCCGCTCCCACGACGTCCTTGTAACGCTCGAGCCCGGCGCCTCCGTGGTCCTCTACACCGACGGGCTCACCGACGCCGGGGCTCCCCGCAGCACGATCGCCCCCGAGGAGCTCTGCGGCCACCTCGCCCGCGGCGGCCCCTCCGAGCCCAGCGTGCTCGTGCGGCGCCTGGAGGAGCTCGCCGGCGCCCGCGGCGGCGAGCGGCTGCGCGACGACATTGCGATCGTCGCCGCGCGGGTCGAGCCGTAGTCAACCTCCGCGACCGCGACTGTCCCGTTCGACGGCCGACAGTCGGAGCAGAGGGGGAGGATGCTTACCCGTGTACTGCTCTGGCGCCTGCTCGGCGTGGCGGCCTTCCTGTTGGGGGCGGCGGTGCTCGCGTGGCTGCTCCACGGTGGCATCGGGGCTGCGCTGCGGGGCGCCTCGGCGCCGCGCGCCGCGCTCCCACTACGAGGGCTGCACACTCCCGGCAGCCTCCCAGCGACGTCGCTTACGGAGCTGCTCGCGGCGCTCCTTGCACCCACCCTGCTGCTCCTCGGCGTGCGCTGGCGGGCGCGACGGCGGCGGCGCTATGTGCGCATGCGGGTGGATGCTTATCGCACCGACTGGACCAGTGTGGAGGGGATCGTGGCGATGTTCGAGGCCCTCCACAAGCGCCTGCAACGGCGCTGGTGGCGGCGCTTGGTGCACGGCCAGCCCTCGGTGGCGCTCGAGGTGCACCACATCCGTGGCGGGGACGGCGCCGGGAGGGTCCTGCTCGCCCTCGCGTGCCCCGCGGGCTTGGAGCGGATGGTCGAGGCGGCCGTGCGCAGCGCCTACCCCAACTGCCGCGTGGCGCCCGTAGGCGAGGCGCTCGCCTGCCGGCCGCCCTACCCGGCGTTGGTGCGCCTGAAGAAGCACGCGGGGTTCATCAAGCGCGTCAAGCAGCTCGACCGCTACGAGCTCGCACGGGAGCCCCCGATGGACCGGCTGATGACCGTGATGGGCGCCTGCGGCGAGAACGCCTTCGTGCAGCTCGCGCTGACCCCTGCGCCCGCGCTCCTCGAACGGTACGCCAAGTGGCGTTACAAGCGCCACGAGGACCACCTCTCGCGCGAGCGCCGCGAGCACCTGTTCGTGCGCGACCGCTCGCTCGTGGAGGACACCGAGCTGCGCGGGGGCCTGGAGGTCCAGCACCGGCCGCTGTACTTCGTGGATCTGCGTGTCGTCGCCCCCGCGCGCGGGGCGTGCGAGCAGATCGCCTCCGAGGTGCGCGCCGAGGGCGCGGAGAACCGCCTCGTGGAACGCGGCACGACCGTGCGTCACGGCCTGCTCGGGCTCTACCGGCGGCGCCTGCAGCGTGGCGAGGGCAACCCCTGGCCCGCGCTGCGTAAGGGAGTGCTCGCCTCCACCGAGCTCGCCGCCCTGTGGCACCTGCCCTCGATCGACTACGCCACCGTGCCCTTCGCCCGCGGGGCCCTGCCGCTGGCGCCCGCGCCGCCCGCGATCATGCGCCCCGGCGAGGGGGCCGGGCTGTTGTGCGACGCGCTTGGCCCGGTCACCATCCACCCGCAGATGCGCCGCCAGAACACCGCCGTGCCGGGCGCCGTGGAGCAGGGCAAGTCCAGCTACCTCGCGGCCACCGTCGCCGAGGACGTGCGCCGGGAGCGGTGCGCGGTGATCGTGTTCGACCCCAAGGGCGACGCCGCCGAGGCCGCCGTGAGCCTCGTCCCGCCGCAGCGCTCGTGCACGCTGCTGGACTTCGCCCACCCCACGTGCGGCTTCAACCCGCTCGCTGTGCACGCCCCCGCGGACACGATCGCTGACTACGTGGTGGGCGCCCTCAAAAACCTCTTCACCGACGCCGACATCCGCGCCTCATCGGACCGGTACCTGCGCAACGCGATCATCGCCGTGCTCGCCCACGACCCCCGCTCGACGCTGTGGGACGCCGCGCGCCTGCTCACGGTGGGCGAGGAGGGCTACTCCTACCGTGCCCGCGTCGGGGCCCACGTGCGCACGCTCCCCGAATACAAGGAGATCGCGGAGTTTTTCACCGCAGAGCTGAGCGCGCAGCTCGCGGACTCCCGCAGCACGACCACCGCGAAGCTCGACGCCCCCGTCAACAAGCTCGCGCGGCTGCTCAACTCTCCCTCGATCAAGCGCGTGTTGCTCAACGACTCGCTCGCCGTCGACTTCGACCGTGTGATCGCAGGCCACGAGGTGCTCGTCGTCAAGGGCGCCCTCGGGGCGATGGGCGCCGGCAACACCTCCGTGCTGATGCAACTGCTGGTCGGGATGCTCGACGCCGCGCTGGCCCGCCAGCAGGACACCGTGCCCGCCGAGCGACGTGTGGCGGTGGCGCTCAAGGTCGACGAGGCGCCGCTGGTGCTCAACCGCGGGTTCGCCGAGACGCTTGCGCTGAAGCGCTCCGCGGGCCTGGAGACCGTGGCGTGTTGGCAGGCCGACTCGCAGTGGACCGACCGCGATGTGCGCGCGCAGCTCGACGCCCTGTTCGCGCACCGCGTGTACTTCGCGACCGCCTCCGTGTCCGACGCGCGGGACGCCGCGAGTCTGATGATGCCCGAGTTCTCCGACATCGTCCGCCCCGACATCCCCGGCCTCTCCGCGCTCGGGCACCCCGACGCGCGCCTGCACCTGCCCAAGCACCACGCGATCGCCAGCTGGGTCGCGCCCGAGGGCCGTCAGGCCCCCTTTATCGCGCGCACGATCCCGCTGCGCGTGGACCCCGAGCGTCTCGCGCTGCACGCCGCGCGCCAGGTCGAGCGCGGCGGGTGCTACCTCGCCGACCTCAGCCAGCCCCACTGGGAGCGCCGGGAGGACGCCGCCGCCGTAACCCCACCAGCGACCGAGGGCGAGCGCCAGAGCGCAGATCGTCAAGGGCCAGGCCGCGTGGATGGAGGGGGGGAGTCAGGGGGGATCGTCCGCGCGAGTGGGCGCGAGGACGAGGCGCGCGGGCGCGGGGCCTCCGTGCCCCACGACGGCAGCGGGAGGGAGACATGGGGGACGGGCGGCGGCGGTCCAGAGGTAGGCGGACAGGAGCGAACGCGGCGTGAGGACGGGGCCAGGGGGGAGGGATGTGAGCCCCTCGACACGGGCAAGGAGAGCGGCGGGGAGCAGCGCGAGAGCTTTGGTGCAGGCGGGCGGACCGTTGGGGACGCCTGGCCCCCGCTTTCCGAGGCGGCGGGGGAGGGTGACGCCGAGCCGGTGGGCCGCGGTACTCGATGGGCGCTTCCCGAGGCCGCCGCGGAGAGCTACGCCGAGTTGGTCGACCTTGACGCCGCGCACCGCGTCCGCTGGGCGCGGGCCGTTGCCTCCCCCCGCCCGCTCGACCCCGACCCGCTCGACCTGGAGATCCTCGCGCTCGTCGCCGGGATGCGCCATGTGCTCACCAGCCAGATCCACCGCCGCTTCAACCCCCAGCGGGCCGCCACCACCACGCAGCGGCGCCTGAAGCGCCTCTCCGACGCCGCCCTGGTGGAGCGCTTCCAGTTCCACCGCCGCGATGGGGGAGGGGCGCCGATGTGCTACGTGATCGCCCCGCGCGGGCGCGAGGTGCTGGCGGAGCACGGGCGCTCGGATGCCCTCGCCCACGGCGAGGTCGGAGAGGCGCGCGAGCCCTCCTCCTCCTCCTCCTCCTCCTCCTCTCCTGCTGCTTCCGTCGCCGCGCCGGTCTCCTCGTCGCCAGTCGCGGGCGACCGGCGACTGCGACAGGCCCGCCATGACGTGCACGTCACCGGGTGGACGCTCGCGTTGGAGCGCGCCCTCGGCGGGAGCGCGCTGAAGCTGCGGGGACCGGAGGAGTCGGTGCTGTCCCCGCCGCTGCGCTCGACCTCCGCCGGGCGCGTGGCGATCGGCCCCGGCGATCTGCGCCTGCCCGGGGGGCGCGCCCCGCACGACTTCCTGCGCACCGACGCCACCGGCGCGCGCGTGGAGGTCGAGCGCTTCGAGACCGTGCGCCCGGACGCGAGCGTGGAGGTGGGGGCCGCCGGCGTGTGTGTGCTGGTCGAGCTCGACGACCGCCTGCCCACCGGAGCGGCCGCCGCCAAGCTCGAGCGCTACGACCACCTGCTCGCCGGCTGGTCGGTGTGTACACCCCGCTTCGCTCGCCGTAACGCCCCCCAGCCGGTGGTCGTGTTCCTCTGCCGCGACCGCCCCCGCGCGCGGGAGTGCGCCCGGCGCGCCGACCACGTGCTGAACGCCTGCCGCGCCTACGCCGGCGAGTACCCCCGCGACTGGGAGTACCCCGGCCGGGCCGCGATCCTGTTCGCCTCCGAGCGCGATGCCCACGAGGGCGTGCTGCTCGCCTACAGCGTCCCCCGCCTACCACCGGAGGTGCGCGCCGCCGCTGGTGACCTCCGGGCGCGAGTGGCCGCGGTCGAGCAGCGCGAGCTGTTGCCCGGGGGTGTGGGGCCGCCACTGAGGTAGCCGCGGGTTTATGCAGTATTTGTAGTTTTTTGATTGCTTCTAAGAACGAGTCAAGCTATACTGGATCCATGAGACGTACCACATTGGACATTGACGAGGACATGCTCTCCAGGGCTAGGGACATACTGGGCACGCGCGGCGTGAAGGACACGGTGGACGAGGCCCTGCGCGAGATCGTGCGCATCGAGGCCGGCAAGCGCCTGATCACTTGGCTCAAGGAGAACGAGGATCTGCGCAACCCCGAGATCATGGCCCGCGCGTGGCCGCGCCCACCCATCTCGTAGACAACAGCGTCCTCGCCCGCATGGCGAAGGCTCCTGTCGCGGCGCGTATGGAGCCGATGATCACGGAGGGGCTGCTGGCCACGTGCTCGGTGACCGACCTCGAGCTGTTGTTCAGCGCTCGATCGGGCGCAGATCATCGCGTGCGACGCGCAGACCTCGAGCTGCGCTTCGGCCACGTCCCAATCGATCAGCGGATGCTTGACCGCGCCGTCGAGGTTCAGGGGCTGCTTGCCGACCGCGGCCAACACCGCGGAGCCAACGTTCCCGACCTGGTCGTGGCCGCGGCCGCCGAGCGGGCAGCACTCGCGGTGCTGCACTACGACGCCGACTTCGACCTGATCGCCACCGTGACAGGGCAGGTCGTGGAGTGGGTCGTGCCGCAGGGCTCGGTTGACTGACTGCGCGAGCCGACCTGGCGCGAGAAGACGCATACAGTTGCCCGCCCGGATGTGCCTTTGCCCCCGCTGGCTACGCAGTCGCCCCGGCCCGCTCGCGCTCGCTCGTGCAGTCGCCCAGCCGCACCGCGCGCACCCGACTGCACGCCCGGCGTCCCACCAACGGCTCCGTTGAGCGGGACTGCGCCGCTCGTGCGCGGGCGACTGCGCCGCCGCGGCTGCCGGGAGGCCGCGCGCCTCGCCACTCGCCTCGCGCGGCGCTAGGATCGCGACTCCCCTGCTCCTTTGCCCAGGCCGCACAGCAGTCCCACCAGTCTCACTTCACTTTACTTCACCTCACCTCACTGCGCCTCGTCGCTCGCCCGGCCGCGATAGCTCCCTCGCGGAGCCCGGTGGACCCGATCGCGCCAACTTCTACGCCCCGCGCCCAACCGGCGTGAGACCCGAGATCCCTTAAGGGGATCTCGCTTGGGCACGACCTTCAGCAGGCGTGTGGCGCTCCGCTTGACGGCCGTCCGTGGGAGCCCTACAAGCCGCTCCCACTCGACCACCGGACGCGGCCCCCGCGGGCCAGGAGACGCGCCATGCCCCTCACCACCACCCCTGAGCAGTCACCCCGCACACCACGACCCCACCTTTCCCGAACGGCCCGCCCACTCAACTATGCGGTCCGCCCCGCCTCTCACGATGCCCTCGCCGCTCACGGCGCACGTGACGCCCACGTCGTTTGCGACGCGGTCGCGACTGCGCACGGCACGCTTGCCCGTTACACCGACCACGCAGGCCACCTGCGCGAAGTCCTCGTGCGGGCCGGGCGCGGCGGCAGCGTGCTGGTGCTCGACTGCGACGCCACCACCCTCGGCGATCGCCGGCTCGTGGCGCACCTCGCCGCCGACGAGCCCGCCGAGAACGCGAGCCTTGTGTGTCGCCACTACCTGCGGGACTGCCACAGCCTCAGGTGTCGGCCGGTCACCCCCGAGGATCTCCTCACGGCTCCCTTCTCAGCAGTCTGCGCGCAGGGTGGCCGCGAGCCCTGTCCCGCCCCACCGCCGGGGGCGGCGGAGCTGCTCGACCGGCATGGCTGCCTGCACCGGCTGGCGGCGTTCGACGCCGGCCTGTCGATCCCGGAACTGCGCTGGCGGAGGTGGCGGAATGCGACCGAGCTCGAAGAGAGCGGGGACCGATCGGCGCCACCCGGGCACACTGTCCGATGGACTGCGCTGGAGCCGGTGGTGGGGGGCACGGGCCGGCCTGAGAGCGTGCGCGACGCCGTCGGGTGCCTGGAAAGCTACGAGCCGTGCCGCGCCCTCACCACCAGGGCGGTGGCGCGCCACAGCGAGGACTCCGCGGTCTCGGTCGCGGTGCTGCGCGCCGAGCTGCGGCGGCTCGACGCGAGCCGGATCGTGCTCAACTGGGGGCTGCGCCGGGCGGTGCTGCACGCGATGCGCACCCAGGGGCTCAGCCTGAGCGAGATCGCCTACCGCTGCGGGCGGGTCAAGCGCGACGGCAAAGGCAACGCCAGCGGCGAGACCAGCTGGCTCTCGCGCCGCGTCGGGATCTCGCCCGAGGGCGGCCGCGACAGCGAGCCGACGCCTTGGATCCACAGTGAGGTGCTCGCTTTGATCGCGCGCGACGGGCTTGGCATCAGCCCCCGCGAGGTCGAGCTTTGAGCGCCCACCGCGAGCGCTCGAAGGGTCCGCCGCCGATCCTGGTGGTGGAGCACGATCCCGAGATCGCGCAACCGATCGTCGATCAGCTCGCGGCCGACGGGTACCGGGCGCAGCTGGCCCGCACCGCCGGGCACGCGCGGGCTCTGGCGCGAGCGTGTCCGCCGGGGGTCGTGCTGCTCGGCGAGCTAGAGCGCCCCCGTGCCGCGCTCGAGCTGCTCGTGGAGATCCGTGGTGGCGACTCGATCGCGCCCACCGCTGCGGAGGGCCCCTCGCCTGCCGGGCCGCCCGCGATTTGGCCCGTGGACCTGCGCGTGATCGTAGTGAGCTCCCGGGCTCAGGAGCCCGACCTGCTGCGCGCCTTCGAGGCGGGTACTGACGATTTTCTCGTGCGGCCTGCCAGTTACCTGGAGCTGCGGGCACGCCTCCGCGCGCTGCTCTGCCGAGCGGGAGGCGGCCGCGACTCCCAGCGCGTGGAGGTGGGGCCGCTCGAAATCGACGCCCGCGCTCACGCTGTGACTCTCCACGGGCGCCCGCTGCGACTGCGTCGCCTGGAGTACGAGCTGCTCCTGCACCTCGCCCGCGAGCCCCACCGCGTGTTCGCCAAGCAGGAGCTGATGCGCGCCGTGTGGGACCACCCCACGCCGATCTCCACCCGCACCCTCGACACCCACTCCAGCCGCCTGCGCCGCAAGCTTCGTACGGAGGGCCCCGAGCGGTGGGTCATCAACGTGCGCGGCGTCGGCTACCGCCTGCTCTGAGCCAGGACTACGTCGGCGCATGTGACGCCGGCGCATGTGGCGCCCGCGCAGGACGCCCGCGCATGTGACGCCGGAGCATGTGACGAGCGTCGAGCGCCCGTCACCAACCAGCCTTGACGGGCCCGAACGGCTCGCCATGCAGCACCTACCGGCGAGCCCGAGGGCTCGCCGGCTCTCGTTAACCCCCCGCGCGGCCACGGCCGCGCGCACAGTGAAAGGAGGAGACGCTTATGTCTCCATCGAACGAAACTACCCTCAACCAGGAAACCGATCCGCTGGTCCCGCTGGAGCACGCCGTCCAGTGGCTGGTGGGGACAACCGTGCATGTCCTCATCGGCGTGCTCCTCGGTCTGCTCGCGGCGCGCGTGATGCGCCACCGGCATCTGCACTGGAGCTGGGCGGCCGGCGCGTTCGCGCTGGTCGTGCTCGCCCGCACGGCGCTGGCGGACGGGGCCGTGACGCTGGGCGTCGCCGCGCTCGGCGCCGCCGTCCGCGGCAGGCGTTGGCACGGGGAAGACCTGCAGGCGGGCGCGGACCTCGCGGTCATCGCCGTAGAGCGCACGAGCCCGCTCGATGCGCTGCGCGACGGGGTACGCCACACACGCTCGTGGCTCGTGAGCAGTGGGATCACGGGTCGGGTTGCCGAGTGTGCACGGTGGACCGTTCCTGCCGGCCGCGCGCGGAGCGAGCGGTGGTTCCGCGGGGACGAGTTGAGCGTCGGCGCCGACCGCCGTGGGCGCTCGGTCTCGATCGAGCTCGGCGGCGCGAGTGTCGGGGGCACCGGCGGCACGCACACGCTGGTGGCGGGCGCTACGGGCTCCGGCAAGACGGTCACCCTGACGTGGATCGCCACACGGGGGATCGCGCGTGGGATGGCAGCGGTCGTGGTGGACCCCAAGAACGACCGTTGGATGCTCGAGCAGGTGCGTGGTGCCGCGCTCGCCGCGGGCCGGCGCTTCATCCTGTGGATGCCGGAGGGGCCCTCGGTGTACAACCCCTACGCGCGCGGCTCTGAGACCGAGATCGCCGACAAGGCGCTCGCGGGAGAGCGCTTCACCGAGCCTCACTACTTGCGCCAGGCGCAGCGCTACCTCGGGCACGCGGTCCGTGCGCTGCGCGCCAGCGGCGAGGAGGTGAGCCTCAGAGGTCTGGTCGAAATGCTCGACCCTGTGGGGCTGGAGCTGCTGGCAAGGGGTCTCGACCGAAGTCGGGAGACACTCGCCTTTGACCGAAGTCGGGAGACACTCGCCTTCGACCGAAGCCAGGAGACACTCGCCTTCGGCTCGCATCCCCGTTTCGGCCAGCATCCCCGTTTCGGCCAGCAGCGGGCGCGGGCCGTGCACGCCTACCTGGACTCGCTCACCCCCCGTCAGCAGAGCGACCTGGCCGGTGTGCGCGACCGCCTGGCGATCATGGCCGAGTCCGACGTGGGCCCCTGGCTGGACCCCGCCACCCCGGACGCGGAGTCCCTCGACTTGCTGAGTGCGGTGCGGACGGGCGCGGTGGTGTACTTCAGCCTCCGCGCGGACAGCCGGCCGCTGCTCGCGCAGATGCTGGGGTCCGCGATCGTGCAGGACCTGCAGACGGTGGTCTCCGCGCTGCAGGAGCGCCCGGCGCGGTGCGTGGTGGTGATCGACGAGTTCTCCGCGATCGCCGCGGAGCACGTGGCGAGGCTCTTCGGGCGCGCGCGCTCGGCGGGGATGTGCCTGCTGCTGGGCACCCAGGAGCTCTCGGACCTGCGCTTGGCCGGCCGCGAGACCCTGCTGGAGCAGGTGTTGGGCAACCTCACGAGCCTGATCGCCCACCGCCAGGTGGTCCCCGAGTCGGCCGAGCTGATCGCGCGCCTGGCGGGCAGCAGGGGTGCGTGGCGCACCACCATCGGCAGCGGCGGACGGCACACCCGCACGCGGGTCAGCGAGTACCTCATCGGCCCCGAGGAGGTCGTGAGCCTCCAGCGGGGCGCCGCCGCGGTGATCCGGCTCGCCGCTCCGCGCAGCGCGGGGATCGCGCGGATGCGCTCGCCCGAGCAGTACCTCTGAAACGACGACACGAAGGGAGGACCACACGATGGTCTCTGCACGTACCAACACCAAGGTCAGCAACAACCACAAGAACAACCCCTCCCCGCCTCCCGAGCGAATCGCGATCGTGCGCTGGGCGGCGGGCCTGGGCGCGGTCACGGCGGAGGCTGTGGCCGAGCACCTGGGCGTCAGCGTGGCCTCGGCGCGCGCCCGGCTGCTGGCGGCGGAGCGCGAACGGCTGCTCACGCGGTGCAGTCCGCTGAGGGGCAGGCCCGCGCTGTACACGGTCACGCGCGCCGGCCTGCGCAAGGCCGATGTGCATGGCCTCGACCCGTGCCGCGTCAGCGCCTCGAACGCGCTGCACCTGATCGAGTGCGCCCACGCGGCGGCGGCGCTGGAGCGCTGTTATCCCGACCACCGCGTGCAGGGCGAGCGGGAGCTGCGCAGCGAGGAGCGCGAGCTCCGTCGTCCGCTGGCGAGCGCCGAGCTCGGCGTGGGCCAGCGCGGCGACCGAAGCCAGGAGGCGCTCGCCTTCGACCGAAGCCGGGAGGCGCTCGCCTTCGACCGAAGCCGGGAGACGCTCGCCTTCGGCTCGCATCCCCGTTTCGGCCAGCATCCCCGTTTCGGCCAGCCGCGCCACCGGCCCGACCTGGTGCTGTGGGCGCGCAGCCCAG
This sequence comes from uncultured Solirubrobacterales bacterium, assembly GCA_963715925.1. Classification (GTDB taxonomy): domain Bacteria; phylum Actinomycetota; class Thermoleophilia; order Solirubrobacterales; family Solirubrobacteraceae; genus Palsa-744. Next base: position 2,942,844 of record OY970282.1, read on the forward strand.
CCGGGGGGCTGCCGGTGGCGGTCGAGGTGGAGCTGACAGTCAAGGCGCCGGAGCGGCTGGCGGCGATCTGCCGGGCGTGGGCGCGGGCGCGCTGCGTGGCGGGCGTCCTGTACCTCGCCGCGCCCGACGTGGAGCGTGCCGTGCAGCGCGCGATCGAGAAGGCGCACGCCCACGAGCGGGTGGTGGTCGTCTCGTTGGAGGCGCTTCCAGAGTGGCCCACCCGCCCGGCCGAGCGTACCGTCCCAAGCAGCGCGTAAGTTCCTTGGCGGGGCAGTGGCTTACCGCAAAGGAGACGAATCCATGTCGTATTCGAGCATCAATCGCGTCGTGTTGGTCGGCCGTCTGACACGGGACCCGGAGCTGCGCGAGCTGCCCTCGGGCCACAGCGTGTGCAACCTGAGGGTCGCATGCAACGGCATCCGGCGCGACGCCGAGGGCGAGTACCGCGAGCGCCCGCACTTCTTCGATGTCGCCACCTTCGGGGGGCTGGCGGAGAACGTGGCGCGCTACATGCGCAAGGGTAGCCTCGTGGCGATCGATGGGCGCCTGGAGTGGCGCGAGTGGGAGACCGCTGACCGATCGTCGGAGATCGGCCAGCACAAGCGCCAGGCGGTCAGCGTGGTGGCGGAGACGGTCCAGTTCCTGGACAGGCATGCCGGCGAGCGCGGCGAGGGCGAGCCGGAGGGCGCGCTGGGTGCAGAGGACGGCGCGCTGGGCGCGGAGGACGGCGAGCTCGTGGGCGCCGGCGCCGGAGAGGTCGACCTCGTTTTCTAGCGATCTCGCGGTGCGGCCGCGGGGCGTCGGTTTCCGGCGCCCCGCGTGCGGCCCTGGGCCGCTGGAAACCATCCGAAAACTCTTGGATCCCGCCGCGAGGGCCTCCGGAAGCCGGTCTTGAGGAGTTTCCGGATGGTTTCTTTGTGTTTAAGGCCCACCCTCAGGCCCACCCACCCCCCACCTGTCCCACCCGCCCAGATGCCATAGACTGCCGCGCCGCAAGCCTTCCCCCTGCAAGGAGCCCATCAAGGTGCCTGTCAACAGCCAAGCGGTCGGTAAGACCTACGAGCCCACGCTCTACGCGGTGGGCCGCGAGAAGATCAAGGAGTACGCCCGGGCGGTGGGCGAGACCAACCCGGTACACCTCGACGTGGAGGCGGCGCGCGCGGCGGGCTACTCCGACGTGGTGGCGCCGCCGATGTTCGCCGTCGTGTACTGCGCGCCATCGATGGGGCCGCCGATCTTCGACCCCGAGATCGAGATGAACTTCGCGATGATGGTGCACGGCGGCCAGGAGTTCGTGTGGGGCCCGCCGGTGGTGGCGGGCGATGAGATCACCACGACGGCCAGCGTCAAGGACATCTCAGAACGCGACGGCCGCGGCTACTACGTGTTCGAGTCGCTCTCGACCAACCAGCGTGGCGAGCAGGTCTCGCGCGGCACCTGGACCAACATCGTTCGAGGAGTGTGAGCAGTGGCCGATCTGAACGTGGGCGCGCAGATCCCCGAGGTGAGGGTCACGCCCGACAAGTACCTCACCGCGCGCTACGCGGGCGCCTCGGGCGACTTCAACCCGATCCACATCGACGAGGACTTCGCCCGCGCGGTGGGCCTGCCCGGGCGCATCCTGCACGGGCTGTGGACGATGGCCCAGGTGGCCCGCGCGCAGACGGAGGCGGCGGGGGGCCCCGAGCACCTGCGGCGCCTGGCGGTGCAGTTCCGCGGCATGGGCGTCCCCGAGCAGGAGGTGGTCGTGAGCGGAACAGTGCGCGAGGCGCAGGACGGCCGCGTGCTGATCGACACGGTCGCGGTGCAGGGCGAGAAGGAGATCATCCGCAACGCTGAGGCCGAGCTGGCGATCTGAAAGGAGTCGCCTCCCCGGCGGCTCGTACAATCAACTTCATGTTGACAGAGCAAGAGGGGCCCGACCGAAGCCGGGAGACACGCGCCTCCGGCGAGGGCCGATTCGGGGATGCGAGCGAAGCGAGTGTTCCCCTAGCCGGTCCCCGTTTCGGCCAGCCGGCCGATCGGCGATCGATGGCCCCGACCAGCCAGCAGCGGCTGCGCCGCCCTCTCAGCGCCAGGCAGGAGCTGATTCTGTGCAAGGTGGTGGAGGGCTACCTGCGTACGCGCCAGCCGGTGGCGTCGAAGGTGATCGCCGCCGACCCGGAGCTCGACTGCAGGGCCTCCACCGTCCGCAACGAGCTCGCCCTGCTCGAGGAGCACGGCCTGCTCGCCCACCCGCACACATCAGCGGGGCGCGTGCCCACGGATGCGGGCCAGCGCTACGTGGTGGACCGGATGCTCGCCTCGGGCGAGGGCCTCGTGCCCGCCCCGCGCGTGGAGCTCTCGCTGACCCGCCAGGAGGTGGAGGAGGCGATGCGGGCGACGACGACGACCCTCTCGCAGGTCACCGATTTGCTCGCGGTGGTCTCGGCGCCCTCGGCGAGCACCGCGACGATCCGCCGCATCGAGGTGCTCGCGCTGCAGCCGCAGATGGTGGTGGCGGTGGTGATCACCTCCACCGGAGGGGTCTCCAAGGTGCTGGCCGCCTTCGAGGACCCGGTCGACCCGGGGTTGGTGGCGTGGGCGGGGGAGTACCTCAACGACCGTCTTGTGGGGTTGGGCTTGGGGGCGCGGATGCTCCATCAGCGCCTCGCGGACCCGACGCTGCCGGCGATGGAGCGAGCATTCCTCGACCGTTTGATCCCCGCCTTCGGCGACTTGGCGGCGGAGTCCGAGCACGTGCTGTACTTCGAGGGCGCGGCGCGGCTGTTCTCGGAGGCGCACCTGCGGGACGTCGGCCAGATCAACGAGCTGATGGAGCTACTGGAGCGGCGGGTGGCGCTGCTCAGCGTGCTGCGTACGGCGCTCAGCGAGCCCGGCGTGTACGTGCGCATCGGCCACGAGAACGAGATTCCGGCGATGCGCTCGCTCGCGATGGTCGCGGCGGGGTACGGCGTGGCGCAGCGACGCTTGGGGATCGTCTCGGTGATCGGCCCGGTGCGGATGAACTACGCGTACGCGATCCCCGCCGTGCGGGAGGTGGCCCACGAGCTGTCGCGCTTCGTTGAAGAGACCTATGCGGAGAGCTAGCAGCCTCTCCCGTGAGGGTTCGACTGGATCGGGGCCAACACCCGAATGCTGGCCTGGGCGCGGTCGAGGTTGCGGGCCGAACGCCGACGCGAGGGCCACTGCGAACGTCTCAGAGGTTCACTGTGGCTAGGGTGCAGCGATGAGCCGCGCATCGCTGCCGCGCGATCCCTACGAGGTGCTGGGTCTTGCGCACGAGGCGACCGAGCAGGAGATCAAGAAGTCCTTTCGGCGCCTGGCCAGGGAGCTGCACCCCGACGTCAACGCGCACGACCCCCAGGCGGAGGAGAAGTTCAAGGAGGCCGCGGAGGCGTACGAGATCCTCTCCGACCCGCAGCGGCGCGCGACGTACGACCGCTACGGCCACGAGGGTCTGCGCTCCGGCGGGTACGCCCCGAACTTCGACGCGTTCGGCTCGATCGGCGACCTGTTCGACGCGTTCTTCGGCGGTCAGAGCTTTTTTGGTGGCCCACCCACCCGCTCCGGACCGGTGCAGGGCGACGACGTGGCGGTGGCACTCCAGATCGATCTGCTGCGCGCCGCGCAGGGCACGAGCGCAGAGGTGTCCTTCGAGGCGATCGAGCGCTGCGAGCACTGCCGCGGCAACGGCGCGGAGCCGGGCACCCCGATCGAGACCTGCGCGCGCTGCGGCGGAGCGGGGCAGTTGCAGGCGGTGACGCGCACCCCCTTCGGCCAGATGGCGCGCGCGGTGGTGTGCGACACCTGCCACGGGGACGGGCGCACGGCCAAGCAGCCCTGCCGCGAGTGCCACGGCCGCGGTCGCCGCGCCGCCCAGCGCACCGTCGCGGTGGAGGTGCCCGCGGGGATTGCGGACGGCCAGCGAATCCGCCTCGGCGGCAGGGGCCATGCCGGAGGGTCGGGTACCGCGCCCGCGGGCGACCTGTACGTGCTCGTGCGGGTGCGCCCCGACGAGCGGTTCGTGCGCGAGGGGGACGACCTGATCACCGCACTGGACGTCTCCGCCCCGCTCGCGGCGGTGGGCGCGACCCTCGATGTGCCGACACTCGACGGAACGACATCGCTTCAGATACCCCCTGGCACCCAGCCGGGCGAGGTGCTCACGGTGCGCGGCAAGGGGATGCCCAGCCTGCGGGGCGGCCGGCGGGGCAACCTGCGCGTCGTGGCCAACGTCGTGGTCCCGCGCCGCCTGAGCGCCGAGCAGCGCGAGCTGCTGGAGCGCCTGCACGACACGCTGACCGAGGAGAATCTGCGCACCGAGGAGTCGATGCTCGCCAAGCTGCGCCGCGTGCTGCGCCACCAGGCGGCGTGAGCGGTCTCGCGGTGAGGGCCCGTTGCTCGGGGGCAGGCGGCGCGATCCGCCTCGCCCTGAGGGTGCGCCGCGAGGGGGTTGCATGATGCATCTCGCTGTGAGGGCGCATCGCGAGGGGACCGCGTGATCCGTCTCGCTGTGAGGGTGCGCCGCGAGGAGGCGGAGCTGGTGCTGGCGGAGCTGTTGGAGCTCGCGCCCTCGGGTGTGGAGGAGGTGGACGCGGGGGAGGGAGTCGTCGAGTACGCGGTGTACGGCAGTCCGGGCGAGCTGCCGGAGTTGCCGGACCTGCGCGCGGCGGCGGGAGAGGCGCTGGTGGAGATCGCCACCAGTGAGCTGCCCGACGACTGGTCGGAGCGCTGGAAGCGCTTTCACCGGCCCGTGCTGATCGAGGCCCCGGCGCGAGGAGACGATCCCGTCCCCGGCCTGCACGTGCGACCGCCGTGGGAGGCCCCCTGCAAGCGCGCCGGTGTGCAGGAGATCGTGATCGACCCAGGCCAGGCGTTCGGGACCGGAGCGCACGCGAGCACCAGAATGTGCCTGGAGCTGCTGCTGGAGCGGGCCGCCGGGGAGCAGTCGCGAGGGCCGTTGCTCGACGTCGGCACGGGCTCGGGCGTGCTCGCGATCGCGGCTGCGCGCCTTGGCTTCGCGCCGGTGGTGGGCCTGGACCACGAGCGGGAGAGCGTGGAGGCGGCCCGCGAGAACGCGGAGGTCAACGGCGTGGAGGTGGAGGTGCGCAGCTTCGACCTGCGCCGCGAGCGCCTACCGTCGGTGGACGGCGTCGCGGCGCCCACGGTGCTCGCCAACCTGTTGAGGCCGCTGCTGCTCGATTTGTCGCGATCGATCGACCGCGCCCCCGCCGACCTGATCGTCGGGGGGCTGCTCACGGAGGAGGTCGCGAGCGTGGTCGGCGCGTTCGGCGAGCGTCTTGGCTTGCGGGAGCGCGAGCGCCGTGCGAGTGGAGAGTGGGCGGCGGCGTGGCTTGTGAGAGCGGGCGCTTGAGTGGCGCAGCTGCCAGCGGCGCGAGCGAGATGAGTAGCGGTCGGGCGTGGGTGTGTAAGTAACTTTTTAAACCTTGTCCAACAACTGTTATACAAACCTCAGATTTTTAATACTTTACCCCCACACGACGTATCTACCATCGCGGTAGCGAACTCGCTTCTTCTTCAAATGCGGTCGGGAACCTCGGTGACGGCGCGGGCCATCGCGCGGTAGAGCAGGTCGATCGCGGGCCGCACACCGTCCTCGCTCTGCAGCAGCGCCGCGGCGGCGGTAAGCGCGGAGCCGACCGCCTCCAGGGCCTCGCCGACGTCTCCCGGCTCGGGGTCGCGGCAGGCGGCGATCGCCATTTCGAGCATCGCGAGCGCCTGCTCGGGGACGCCGGCGAAGAGCGCGGGCCCGGTGAGGGAGCCGTAGCCGTACACCCGCGCGAGGCGCCCGGAGAGCGTGATCGAGGACCCGCGCCGGGGGGCCGTCGTCGGGGGCAGTCCCCGGCCGTCGAAGAGCCCGGCGACGGTCTCCCCGAGCAGCCCGCGGACGGCGCGCTCGTCAAGACCCGCGTGGGATGCGATCCGCAGCGCCATGTAGAGCGCGCTCTGCGGGCGCCCGTAGGGGGGGTCGGAGGCGAACACGATCCGCTCGGCAGGGACGCGCGCGAGCAGCTCGAGCACGTCGAGCGCGAAGAAGCAGGAGATGTCGTAGAGCACGCCGGGGTGATCGGCGAGCAGCGAGGTGAGGATCCCCTGGTCGCAGATCGCGCCGTGGGCGAGGATCAGCACGACCTCGGGGTGGCGTAGCGCGAGCTCGGCGAGCCCCTGCGCGATCGGGGGCAGTCCGCGGCCGGCGTGAATCAGGATCGGCACGCGGGCCTGGGCGGCGACGGCGAAGATGCCCTCGAGCTCGTGCCCGTCGAAGGCGAAGGACTGGGCGCGGGGATGCAGCTTGATCCCGCGCGCGCCCGCGGCGAGGCAGCGCTCAGCCTCGGCGACGGGCCCATCGAACGGATCGAGGCGGCAGAAGGGGATCAGCCGGCCTTCGCTTTCGCCCGCCCACGCGAGCACGCGGTCGTTGGGCACGCGGTAGGCGGGGTGGCGAGCGGGGTCGTGCAGCGGAAACACGCACGCCCGCCGCGCACCCGCCTCGTCGAGCTGGGCGAGCAGCTCGGAGAGCGACAGCGAGCGCCCGTCCTCGTCGAGCCCAAGGTGGGTGTGGGCGTCGAGCACCTCCGCGCCGGCGGGGAGCAGCCGCTGCGTTTCGGCGGCGAACGGCGCGAGCGCGTCGGCGTAGAGCGATGCATCCATGGCGGGCACCATATTGGGTCGGATCGTTGGGGATCGTCCACGCGAGTCGGTTGCGCCCCGGGCGCATGGGCGCGGGGCTTCCGTGCCCCGCGTTCACGGGTTGCGCTGCGTCCACGGCCGCTCGTAGCATTGGCCTCTAGCGCCATCGAGCCGTAGCGTGCCGGGTATGCAGGATGTGTTGATCGCGGGTGGCGGCTTCGGGGGCTTCTACGCCGCGCGGACGCTGGAGCGGGTGTTGCCACGCCACAGCGCGCGGGTGACGCTGGTGAGCGACGTCAACTTCCTGCTGTTCACCCCGCTGCTGCCGGGGGCGGCGGCGGGGACGCTGGAGCCGCGCCACGTGGTGGTGCCGCTGCGCGAGCAGCTGCGGCGCACAGACCTGTGGCTCGGCCGAGTGGCGGGCGCGGACCCGCAGCGGGGGCAGCTGCTGGTGGACCCCCCGGACGGTGAGCGCCGTGAGCTGCGCTACGACCAGCTGATCGTGGCGCTGGGGTCGATCTCGCGAACGCGGCGGGTCCCGGGTCTGGTGGAGCACGCGATCGGCTTCAAGACGCTGGCGGATGCGATTGCCCTGCGCAACCGGGTGATCTCGATGTTGGAGGCGGCCGAGACGATCGACGACGCGCACACGCGGGCGGAGTACCTGACGTTCGTGTTCGTCGGCGCCGGCTACGCGGGAGTGGAGGGGTTGGCAGAGCTGCAGGACTTCATGAGCGACGTGATCGACCTGTACCCCCGCTGCAAGGTGCAGGGGATGCGCTGGGTGCTGGTGGAGGCGCGGGAGCGGGTGATGCCGGAGGTGGCGGCGAGTCTGGCGAAGTTCGCGGAGCGGGAGCTGCGCGGCCGCGGCATCGAGATCCGCACGGGTACGACGATCGCCGAGGTGACAGACCGCGAGGTGCGCCTCAGCGAAGGGGAGTCGATCGGGGTGCGCACGGTGGTGTGGACCGCGGGGGTGAGGCCCAACCCGGTCGTGGCGCGCCTGGGCCTGCCGCTGAACGAGGAGGGGCGGATCGAGGTGGACCGCACGATGCGAGTGGGGGGCCATCCGAACGTGTGGGCGATCGGCGACGCGGCGGCGGTGCCGGATCCGGCGCGCAGAGGTGAGGTCTCGCCGCCGACAGCCCAGCACGCGATCCGCCAGGGCCGGCGGGTGGCGCGCAATGTCACGGCGGAGCTGGGCGCCGGCGGACGGGTGCGCCCGTTCGCATACAGGACGTTGGGGGTGTTCGTGGACCTCGGCCGCCACCAGGCGGTGGCGAGCACGATGGGGCTCAGGTGGCGGGGCTTCCCGGCGTGGTTTTTGGCGCGCACCTACCACCTGGCGAACATGCCGGGCGCCAAGCGCAGGCTGCGCCTGGTGGTGGACTGGACGGTGGCGCTGCTGTTCGACAGGGACACCTCGGAGCTCGGCCAGCTCGGTCACCCGCCGGCGCTGGAGCACGAAGGGAAGGAGAGCGGCGGCTGACGTGGGTAGTGGGATGGCGCGATCGAGCGAGCCACCTGAGCTCCCCCTCGAGGGCTGGCGGCGCATCGGGCGTGCCGGCGGGCATGGCCGCTGACGGGCCCGGGCGGCGGGCGCTACCCTGCGCGGACGATGCGCTTCGCGGTCAAGTTCCTGGGCTGCAAGGTGTCCCACGCGGACGCGATGCTGGCGCGCAAACGGTTGCTGGAGGCGGGCCACGAGGAGGTGCCCGAGGGCGAGGCGGAGCTGCACGTGATCAACACCTGTTGCATTACGGGTGAGGCGGAGGCGAAGTCGCGCCAGTCGGTGCGCCGCTCGCTGAAGAGCGCGCGGGAGGTGTACGTGGGGGGCTGCGCGGTGAACCTGCGCGCGGAGCAGTTCGCGGAGATCGACCCGGCGGTGAGGCCGTTCGCGGGCACGGCGGAGGACGTGGCGCAGGCGATGGCGGGCGCGCTCGGGGGGTGCGTGGATTTGGAGCATGAGCCGCTGGTCGGCCGCACGAAAAGCATGAGCCTCCGCGCTGAAGCGCTCCGGCGGGCGGCGTTCGCAGCGCGGGGACCCGGCGCGGTGCATCCCCTCGAGGGCCGCTCGGCGGCGGCACGCACACGGGGCTTCGTGAAGGTGCAGGACGGGTGCGACTGCCACTGCGCGTACTGCATCATCCCCACAGTCAGGGGCGGCGCGCGCTCGCGCCCCGCCTCGGCGGTGCTGGAGGAGATCGGGGCTCGTGTGGAGCAGGGCCAGCCGGAGGTGGTGATGACGGGGATCAGCGTGGGCGACTACCGCGACCCGGAGGAGGGGTTGGAGCTCGGGGAGCTGATGGTGCAGGCCGCGCGGGTGGAGGGCGTCGAGCGGGTGAGGTTGTCCTCGGTCGAGGTGATCCATGTGCGCGACTCGCTGATCGAGGCGCTGAAGGAGGAGCCGAAGGTATGCCCGCACCTGCACGTGCCGATGCAGTCGGGCGATGACGGGGTGCTGAGGGCGATGGGCCGCCACTACACGGCGAAGGAGTACCTCGAGGCGATCGGGGCGCTGCGGGCGGCGGTGCCCGAGGTAAACGTGACGACGGACGTCATCGTGGGCTTTCCCAACGAGGATCAGGCGGCGTTTGAGCGAACGCTCGAGTTGGTACGGGAGGCGGGCATCAGCAAGGTGCACGCGTTCTCCTACTCGCCGCGTCCGGGAACGGTCGCGGAGGCGCTCGGCGACAGGGTGGCCCCGCAGGAGAAGAAGCGCCGCTCGCTGGAGTTGCGTGGTCTCTCGGAGGTGCGCTCGCGCCACCATCGCACGGCCAAGCTCGGCGGCTCCGAGCGGGTTCTGGTGGACAAGGTGGCGGACACGCAGTGCTCGGGGTACACCGCGGATTACACGCGCTGCTACCTGCCGGCGGGCGCGGCTAGCGCCGGAGAGGTGGTGGAGGTTGGCGTGGAGGAGCTGCACGCGGACGGTCTGCGCACGAGGCCGCTGTGAGCCGTCTTGCCGGCAGCCCTCTGTCGATGACATGCGCCAGACGGACGACTACCGCGTGTGACGTCGGTGTGAACGCTCCGCGACCTGACTCGACGGGCCCCGCGGGCGTGGCTATCCTTGACCCTTAGTGACCGTCGAGGAGCAGCTCAAGGGCGACCTGACAACCGCGATGAAGGCCGGTGAGAAGGAGCGCGTGGGCGCGCTGCGGATGGTGCTCTCGGAGCTGCAGAAGGACGCAAAGGTGGGCGGGGGGGACGAGCTGGCGGTGCTGCGCCGCGAGCGCAAGCGCCGCCTCGAGGCGGCGGAGGCCTATCGCGAGGCCGGGCGCGCGGAGCTGGCGGCGAGCGAGGAGAGCGAGGCCGAGCTGATCGCGGGGTATCTGCCGGCGGAGCTGCCCGAAGCCGATCTGAAGGAGATCGTCGAGCGGGCGGTGCGCGAGAGCGGAGCGGAGTCGGTCAGAGACATGGGTCGCGCGATGGGTTTGGCGATGGCCGCGGTCGACGGCCGCGCGGACGGCAAGCGCGTCTCGGGTTTGGTGCGGGCGGCGCTTGACGGATGAGGCGGGCCGCGAGGTCGGGCGTGTCCAGCCGGTGGCTGGCGCTGTGGGCCTGGAGCCCGCCGCGGTCCGGCCCGGCGGGGCGGTGCGGATGAGGACCCAGATCGAGCTGCCGGGCGATGTGGCGGCGGAGCTGGCGGGCAGCCAGGATGCGGTGCTCAGGGCGCTGGAGGGCCACCTGGAGTGCAGGGTGTTCCTGCGGGGCAACCTGCTGACCTTGGACGGCTCGGAGGGGGAGATGAAGGCGGGGGAGCGGGTGGTGAGGGAGCTCTCGGACCTGATCGCGCGGGGCCACGAGATTGGCCCGGGGACGATCGCGGCGGTGACGGGGGCGCTGGATGCGCACGAGTCCCCGGCGAAGGTGTTGGAGGACGTGGTGTGGCGCCACCGCTCGCTGCGCGTGGCCCCCAAGACGGTCAACCAGAAGCGCTACGTGGACTGCATCCGGGAGCGCACGATCACCTTCGGGGTGGGCCCGGCGGGGACGGGCAAGACGTTCCTGGCGGTCGCGATGGCGGCGGCGGCGCTGTCGCGCAACGAGGTCAACCGGATCATCCTGACGCGCCCGGCGGTGGAGGCGGGGGAGCGGCTGGGCTTCCTGCCGGGGGACCTGATGGCGAAGGTTGACCCCTACCTGCGCCCGCTGTTCGACGCGCTGCACGACATGCTCGACCCGGAGAAGGTCACCCAGCACTTGGAGCGGGGGCTGATCGAGATCGCCCCGCTGGCGTTCATGCGCGGACGGACGCTGAACGACTCGTTTGTGATCCTGGACGAGGCGCAGAACACGACGCCGGAGCAGATGAAGATGTTCCTGACGCGCCTGGGGTTCGGCTCGCGGATGGTGGTGACGGGCGACATCACCCAGGTGGACCTGCCGCCCGAGCAGCAGTCGGGCCTGATCGTCGTGGGCAACGTGCTGGGGACGGTCGAGGGCATCGAGTTCGTGCGCTTCGGGGGCGAGGACGTGGTGCGCCACAAGTTGGTGCAGCGGATCGTGGAGGCCTACGACGAGCACGCCCACCGGGATGCGCCGCAGCGTTCGCTCCCCGGCGGGCGCGCGGTGGATCGCCGGCGGGCGTAAGGCGATGGTCGAAGTCGAGGTGCTCGGCGCGCAGGCGCTCGGAGAGGATGCTCCGCCGGCCGCGCGGCTGCGACGCCTGTGCGTCCTCGCCGCGGTGTCCGCCGGCGTCGAGGAGGGCCACCTGGCGATCGAGTTCGTCGACGCCGAGCGGATCGCTCGGCTGAATGCGGAGCACCGAGGAAAAAGCGGGCCGACGGACGTACTCTCGTTTCCGATCGACGGCGCTGTGGGGATGGAGGGGGCGGCGCGCGAGCTCGGGGACGTGGTGGTTTGTCCCGAGCACACGGAGGACGTGTGCGAGGCGGTCGTCCACGGCGTGCTGCACCTGGTGGGGATGGACCACGAGATCGACGAGGGGCAGATGCTGGCGGTGCAGGCGGAGCTACTGCGGTGGGAGAGCCTGCCGGCGAGCGCCGGGGCTCTGGGGACATGATCGGCTCAGGGTTTGCCGTGGCCTGCCTGCCGGGTCGCGTGTGCCTGCCGGGTCGTGTGTGCCTGCCGGGTCGTGTGTGCCTGCCGGGTCGCGTGTGTCCGCCGGGTCGTGCGGGCGTCCCGCCCGCCCGTCCGTCCGCCGTGACCGGTCCCGTGCCCGCTGGCCGTCGCGGCTCTCCTCGGAGTGGCGCTTGACCCGTGCGGGCTTCGTGGCGCTGGCGGGGCGTCCCAACGTGGGCAAGTCGACGCTGCTCAACGCGGTGGTGGGGGAGAAGGTGGCGATCGTCTCCGACCGCGCGCAGACGACACGCCGCGCGATCCGGGGGGTGCGCACGGAGGGGGAGCACCAGCTCGTGTTGGTGGACCTGCCGGGGGTGCAGCGCCCGCGGGACGTGCTCACGACGCGCATGGCGCGGCGGGTGCGCGAGGAGCTCGCAGGCGCGGATGCCGCGTTGCTGGTGTTGAGCGGCGAGCAGGGAGTGGGCCCAGGGGATCGCTTCATCGCGCACGCGCTCGGTGGATTAGGACCCACCCCCACCCTCCCCGCTCCCGTCCCTACCCCCACCGCGATCGCGGTCAACAAGGTGGACCGGCTGAGCCGCGCGGGCACGTTGGAGGCGCTGCGGGGCGCGGCGGCGCTCGGCCTGGAGGGGGAGGTGTTCCCGGTCTCGGCGCGCACGGGGGAGGGGGTGGGAGAGTTGGTGGCTCACCTGGCGGCGCTAATGCCGGAGGGCCCCTTCCTGTTCGCCCCGGATCAACGCTCTGACCAGCCACCGCAGCTGCTGGCGGCGGAGCTGATCAGGGAGGCCGCGATCAGGCGCACCTTCCAGGAGCTGCCCCACGCGGTGGAGGTGGTGGTGGAGGAGCTGGAGCGGGTGCGCGCGGACTTGACGCGGGTTAGGGCGCTGATCTGGGTGGAGAGCGCCTCGCAGAAGGGCATCGTGATCGGCGCGCAGGGGCGGATGATCGGGGCGATCGGTAGCGCTGCCCGCCGGGAGCTACAGCGGGAGCTCGGCTGTCGGGTGCACCTCGACCTGTCGGTGCGGGTGCGCCGGGACTGGCGGGGAGACGAGGGCCTACTCGATCGCTTGGGGATCACCTAGCATTTGTCAAGCGGTGGGTGGGCGAGTCCGGCTGGCAGTGTTTACGTACCCATGCTGTGCAAAGAGCTTGCGCACAAGACCTCCACGACGCGCGCGACAAGTCGGCGCTTAGATTGACAATATGGTCTAAAGACGGATGCTAGATATCAATAGATTCGTACCTTTCGTCAAGGTGCTGCAATGAAGTGCGGTTTGGTGTAAGTTATGTAACGCGTCGTACGGTATGGGAAACGATATTGTACGTTGTAGCTAAGCCATAAGAGCATGTTGCTTAGGAAGCCCTGGGGGATAGATGTCCGCAAAGATCGCAGTTCTGGGATTGGTCATCGAGGAGCCCGGTCCGGCTCATCGGCTGACGGCGAAGTTGCGTCAACGCCTCTCATCGGCGGGTTTCGTAGACTCCAATGTCTACTCGGCGCTCACGCGCCTGGAGCGAGACGGGCTCGTACGAGCCATCGATGAGGATCTGGCCGGGGAGCCCGCAGGGGATGCCCCGCTCTCTCGGAGGATCCTTGTAAGCGCGCGTCGGGGCGCCGCGAGGTCGGAGTCAGCGGTCGCCGCCTTGCAGCTGGCCGGCATGAGTCGGCAGCGGGCCGGAGCGGTGGCGCGGCGCCCCCCGGTGCGGCGATCGCCGGGCTCGCGGGCAGACTCGCGCTCCTTCGAAGCGACTCCCGCGGGGATCAGCCACTTCGAGAAGTGGCTGCTGAGCTCCTCCACGGCGCCACCACTGCGTGATGAGCTGCACATGAAGGTGGCGCTCTGCCAGCCCCACAACCTGCCGCGTCTGGTGGAGCTGGTGTACGGGCAGGAGCTGGTGTGCCTCGCTCGTGTGCAGGAGCTCAAGCGCTCCTTCGAGCGCGCGCGCCCGCCGGCGCCGAACAGGTGGTCGGGATTGGTGCTCGTACACATCAGAGATGCCGAGCTCTCCTTCTGGGATGCGCGGCTGACGTGGCTGCAGGGCGTGCGGGAGTCCCTGGAAGGGATGCACGCCGAATACGAGCGCGCGACCCGGGGATATATGGGAGGCTGAGCATGGGCTCCCTGCTCTCGCTTCAATGCCTCAGCAAGAGCTACTGGCGAGGGGATTCGGAGGTCAGGGTCCTCAGGGAGGTATCGCTGGATGTGCGGGCGGGCGAATTCACGGCGGTGTGGGGCACACGCGGCTCGGGCAAGACGACCCTGCTGAAGCTCGCGGCCCGCTTGGAGAGGCCGGACAGCGGCACGGTGTGCTTCAACGGCGTCGACCTCGCGGGCTGCTCCGAGGCCCAGCACGCGCGGCTGATGCTGGAGCAGATCGGCTGGGTGCGGCGCACGGGCCCGAAGAGCGACCTGCGGATGCTCGACTACGTGGCGCTGCCGCTGCTGGCCGAACACGGCCGCCGGCAGGCGTATGCGCGCGCGGGGCAGGCGCTCGAGCGGGTCGGGGTCTCCGTGCACGCCCGTCAGCGGTGGGGAAGCCTGTGCGACGGCGAGCGCGCGTTGATCGGAATCGCCCACGGGATCGCGCGGGCGCCACGGCTGTTGCTGGTGGACGATCCGACCGCCAACCTGGATGTACTCGAGCGCGAGCGGGTCGCGGAGCTCCTGCGCTCGCTGGCGGACGAGGAAGCGATCGCGGTGCTGATGGCCGTCCCGGACATGCCCGCGGCAATGCAGGCCCACCAGATCGTCTCGCTCGGCGCAGGACGGCTGAGGAGCGCGTCGATGCCGCCGGAGCCGCCGGCCACGGAGGTGGCGCTGGGCAAGGTGATCCCTCTGCGCGGCTCTCAGCAGTCGGCGTGATGCTCGAGCTACGCGATCTTCCCCTGCGCGGCTCTCAGCAGTTGGCGTGATGCTCGAGCTATGCGATCTGGTCAAGCACTACCGGGTCGGGGAAGACGAGCCGGTGCGAGCGGTGGACGGGGTGTCCATGTCGGTGGCGGCGGGCGAGCTGGTCGCGCTGTACGGACCGAGTGGCTCGGGCAAGACCACGCTGTTGATGCTGATCGCGGCGCTGCTGCGCCCGGACAGCGGGAGGGTGGTTGTGGGGAAGCGCGAGATTTCGGCGCTCTCGGAGCAGGAGTGCGCTCACTACAGGCTGCGGGAGCTCGGGTTCGTGCGCCAGACGATGAACTTGATTCCAGGCGTGAGCGCGATGGACAACGCCGCGCTGAAGCTGCTGGGGACAGATCTCAGTCCCCGCGAGGCCCGCCGCCGCGTGAGCCCGCTGCTGGAGCAGCTGGGGCTTGGCGAGCGCCTGCGCCACCGGCCCGATCAGCTCTCGATGGGCGAGCGCCAGCGGGTGATGATCGCGCGGGCGCTCTCGACCGAGCCCAAGTTGGTGCTGGCCGACGAGCCCACTGGCAGCCTCGACTCGCGGCGCAGCCGCGAGGTGCTGGAACTGCTGACCGGCATCTGCCGCGAGCGCCAGGTGGCGACGGTGCTCGTCACCCATGACCCGCAGGCGGCAGCGTACGCGGATCGCGTGCACTCCCTGCACGACGGGCGCCTCTGCGACCACGCGCCCGAGCCCATGCTCGCCTCGCTCGATGGCAACTAGCGCCGGAAGGCGTCAGGCTCAGCGGCGATGAGGCTGCGGAACGTCATCCTGCTCTACCGGGTCCGCCTGCGCACGAGGCTCGCGCACGAGCTTTTCGCGATCCTCGGGATCGCGGTCGGGGTGGCGCTGCTGTTCGCCTCTCAGATCGTCCGCACGAGCCCCGACAGCTCGGTGCAGCGGCTTGTGAGCGGAGTTGTCGGAGCGATGCGCTTTCAGCTCGCCGCGCGCGGTCCGGAAGGGTTCGACCAGCGGCTGCTCGGTGAGGTGCAGCGCCTCCCCGGGGTGCACACAGCGATACCGGTGGTCGAGGAGCGCGCGAACCTGATCGGTCCCAGTGGCCAGCAGCCGGTTGAACTGTTCAGCACCGACGCGCGCTTCGCGCACCTCGGCGGACCGCTGCTGCGCCGCTTCAGTGCCGCTCAGCTCGACCGCCAGCGGGCGCTCGCGCTGCCGCTCGCGCTCGCGCACTCGGTAGGCCTCGCCTCGCTGGAGTCCGCGGAGCTTCAGATCGGCGGTCGCAACGTGCAGGTCTTTGTCGGCGCGGTGCTGTTCGAAGGCGACCTCGGCGTCCTCGCCCACAGCCTCGTGGCGATTGCGCCGCTCGCCTACGCGCAGCAGCTGGTGGGGATGCCGGGGCGTCTGACGGGCGTCCTCGTGCAGCCCTACAGTGGGCACGATCGCGAAGTGCAAGCCGGGCTTGTGCGTCTCGCCGCGGGGCGCCTGAACGTGCAGCCCGCCGACTTCAGCGCCACACTCTTCAGCCAGGCGGCCGGACCGAGCAACCAGTCCGCGGAGCTGTTCTCGGTGATCGGCGCGCTGGTCGGGTTCCTGTTCGCGTTCAACGCGCTGATGCTCACGGCGTCTCAGCGCCGCAACCTCGTCGAAGACCTGCGGATGGACGGCTACTCCCGCGGGATGATCGTCGAAGTGCTGCTGTTCGACGCGCTCGTGCTCGGCGTCATGGCCGCGCTGCTCGGGCTGGCGCTTGGCGATCTGCTCTCCTTTGCGCTCTTCAGCTCGAACCCGGGCTATCTTGCATTCGCGTTCCCAATCGCCGCGCAGCGCATCGTCACCTGGCAGAGCGTCGCGGTCGCCGCGTGCGGGGGGCTGCTGGCCGCATTCGTCGGTGTGCTGGTCCCGCTGCGCAGGGTGATCCTCGCGCGGGCCTCACTTGCGCCCACTCCCCCGCGGGTGAGGAAGGGTTCGGCGTCGAGGGTCGTGCTGGGGGAGGTGGCCTGCTGGACGATCACCGCCTTCATCCTGCTGGAAGCTCCGCGGGCCGCGGTCATCGGCATCGTGAGCCTCGTCGTCGCCCTGCTGCTGGCGCTGCCCTGGTCGATTAGAGGCATCGTCCTCGTGGTCGCCCGCCTGCAACGCTCGCTGGGCAGCACGGCCGCGTACCTAGCGGTGATCGAGCTGAAATCCAGCTCCAACTGGGCGCGCTCGCTGGCAATCGCGGCGACTGGAGCCGCGGCAGTATTCGGCAGCGTGGCGATCGAGGGCACGCAGCGCAACCTTCAGCGGGGGCTCGACCGCGCCTCCCACGACCTTGCCGCTGCCTCCGACGTTTGGGTCACCGCCGCCGGCGCGCAGAATGTGCTGGCCACGACTTCGTTTCCCGCGACCGAGACGGGCAGGCTCGAGCGCCTGCCGGATGTGCGGAGCGTGGGTCTCTTCCGTGGAGGCTTCCTGGACTTTGGCGTGCGCCGGGTGTGGACGATCGCTGCTCCGAGCTCGATCGAGCATCCGACTCCACCGAGCCAGTTAGTGAGCGGCGATCTGGCGCTTGTGGTCGCGCGACTGCGCAGGGGAGGGTGGGCGGTGCTTTCCCAAGCGGTTGCCGAAGAACATCACCTGCGCATCGGGCAGGCCTTTACGCTCCCCTCGCCGCGGCCGCTCGTGCTGCGCGTGGCTGCCCTGAGCACGAATCTCGGCTGGTCGCCCGGTGTGATCGTCATGAGCTCGAGCGACTACGCGCGCGGCTGGCCGGGCGGTGGGGTGAGCGCGTATGGCATCGCGCTGCGATCTGGAGTCACGCCGCTACAGGGACGCCGCGAGATCGCGCAGGCGCTCGGCGCCGGGTCGGGACTCACGGTGGAAACCAGCTCCCAACGCGAACAGCGCCAGCGCGCCGTCAGCCGCCAGGGGCTCTCGCGCCTGACGCAAATTGCGAGCCTCGTGCTGATCGCGGCGATTCTCGCGATGGCCACCGCGATGGGAGCGATGATCTGGCAGCGGCGGCCCCTACTGGCCGACATGAAGGTCGATGGCTTCGGGAAGGGCCTACTGTGGCGCTCACTGCTCATCGAGAGCGCTCTGCTACTCGGTGCGGGCTGCTCGGTCGGCGCTGTGTTCGGACTATGCGGCCAGCTGCTGCTGAGCCATACGCTCGCGGTCGTCACGGGCTTCCCGGTCGTACTGTCGATCGGCGCGCCGGTGGCCGTCGGGAGCTTCCTCCTGGTGACGACGGTCGCTGTGCTGATCGTCGCGGTGCCCGGATACCTGGCGACAGGCGTGCGCGCGGCGATCGTCCTGCGGGACTGATCGCCGGTGGGCAAATGGATCCGCACATGCGCGGCCGGCGAAGCTGCGCAAGACTATGCAAACCGACCAGTTCGTTCTCTAATCTTGAGATCTCGATTCCTGGTGAGCTTTCAAATCCGTCGCCGCTCTGTCCCAGGCAGCTATGGGCGCTGCTTGTCGCCGCCATGCGCGAGCTGCTGTGGGGGCTGCGCGCCGTCTCGCGAGAGCTCGAGCCCTGGCGCCGGCGGGCGCGGGCGATCCCTGACGCGCCGATTCGCATGGACGCTCTGAGCTCGCTCGCCCACAAGCGAACCCACGCAGACGGCGCTGCGCTGTTCTGGATCCTGCCGCGTCGCCGCGAGCCGCACCTGTTGAGGCTGCTCGTCGACTACCAGATCGTGTGGGACTTCTTGGACGAGCTCAGCGAGCGGGGGGCACAGGCGGGTGCGGCGAACGGATGCAGCCTCTACACGGCGCTGATCGATGCGCTGAACGTGGATGGAGCGGTGGGCGACCACTACCGCTCGCATCCGTGGAGGGACGATGGGGGTTACCTGGGGGCGCTCGTGGACGCGTGCCGTGTGGGCTGCGCGCGACTGCCGGCCTACGAGGGAGTGCGCCCGATGCTCCGCCGCGAGACCGCGCGCGCGCTCGTGTTGGGCGTCAATCACGAGCTCGACCCCAAGGGGCGGGATGCGGCGCTCAGGGGGTGGGCCAAGCAGCAGTACGCAAGCCGGATGCAGGCAAGCTGGTTCGAGCTGACGAGCGCCGCGAGCGCGTCGTTGACTGTGCATGCGATCCTCGCACTGGCTGCGGAGTCCCCGTGCGAACGGGGAGAGGTGGAAGGCGCGTACGCCGCTTACTTCCCCTGGATCTCTGCGCTGGGCACGATGCTCGACAGCTACGTCGATCGTGTGGAGGATGCGGCGCGGGGGAACCACAGCTACATCGCCCACTACCCCACCGGCGAAGCCGGCCTGCGGCGTGTGGGGGATCTTGTGGGTCGTTCGACTCGGGAGGCGCGCGGTCTGCACAACGGCTACCGGCACGTGGTGATCGTCGCCTGCATGGTCGCGATGTACCTCTCCAAGGACAGCGCTCGCGCTCCTGCGATGCAGGGGAGCACACGCGGGCTGCTGCGCGAGGGCGGGTCGCTTGCGGTGCTGTTGCTCCCCGTCCTGCGGATGTGGCGCATCGCCTACGAGCAGCGTTCGGTGTAGCGGCTCGATTATTTTCACTTGTGCATTGAGTACCGCGTAGAGGATCGGCAATCATGTGCCTGCAATGCGGAGCGCAAACGCCAGCCCGAGGGTCATGGCTCCTCGGCGAGGGGGAGAGCAGCGGTGTCCGATGCGACACGCGGCCGATGGTGCCAGGGGTGGCGTGACCCGTTCCCGAAACGCTCCACCGCGGGTCGAGCGCCTTGCGTGGTGCTCGACCCGCATCTCGTGCGGCCATCAGATCCCGTCTTGCCCGAGACGGCGCGTGAGCTGCACTCAGGGGGAGACTTGCCCGTGAGCAAACAGCCAGGGGGGTCGCTCGCCCTCGCAAAAGATACGAGCCCACCCACCCGCGCGGGCGGGGAGCTACTCGAGGAGGAAGGGCGCCGCGGGCGGTTCTCCTCCTCGCTGCAGGCCGGCCTCGCGATCCTCAACTGCTTCAGCGCCCAACAGCCCGTGCTCGGCATCGCCAAGCTCGCGGACGAGCTCAACATGAGCCGCTCTACCACGCACCGCTACGCTTCGACGCTGGTCGCGCTCGGCTACCTCGAGCAGGACCATGCGCGTCGCTACCGCCTGGCTCCGCGGGTCGCCGACATCGGCATGTCGGTGCTGGACTCGATGGCGCTGCGCGGCAAGGCCCGCGAACACCTGCGCGAGCTGCGCGAGCAGACGGGCCGCACCGCCTCGCTGGCGGTGCTCGACGGGGGAGAGGTGCGCTACGTGGACCGGCTGCGCGGCTGGCGGCGCGGACAGCACGCCGTCGACCTCGACCTCGGGGCGGGGGCACGCCTGCCGGCGCCCTGCACGGCGATGGGCAAGGTGCTGCTTGCATACCTGCCCGAACCGGAGCGCGAGCGGGCGATCGCAGGCTTGAAGCTGACGCGGCGGGGTCCCAACAGCATCACCAGCAAGCGAGCGCTGCGCGCGGCGCTCGAGCAGGTGCGGGAAGAGGGTGTGGCGCTGGGCGATGAAGAGCTGGGCCCAGGGGTGCGAACGATCGCGGCGCCCGTGATCGGCTCCGACGGCGAGGCGATCGCCGCGGTCGGCATCCCCGTCCCCGCCGACGCGTACTCGCTGGAGGAGCTCCGCACGGCGCTGGGTCCCCCGGTGGTCGCCGCCGCCAAGCGCATCGCCGCCGAGCTGCGGGTTTGAAGCACAGCGAGACGCAGCGCCCGCGGTTTCGATCCGAGCGAGGTTACGCCGTAGTGACGGCAACCACCTCTGTCGCCGTCGTCGGCTCCGGGACCGGTTCGTCGTGCTCGCGCAGACTCGCGATGTGGATCTCGATGCCCTCGCGGATCAGCCGCTCGACCTCGGTGCGGGTTGCGCCCGCCACGCCGAGACCTGGCAAATCGGGACAGTAGCCGCCCCATCCCGTTGGGCCCTGCTCGTAGAGGACTACGTACTCGCTCAACGTGGTGGTCCTTTCAGTCTGGCTTGCTTCAGGATGTTCAAAAGGGTACCGCGTGGCAGGTCCTCTCTGGGCTTGCCGGCGACTGTGACCGTGCCGGGCTTGCTGGGATGGCGATAGATGCGATGGCTTCCGCGCTGGCGCTCGAACTGCCAGCCGTCGCTCTTTATCAAACGGATCGCCTCGCGCACCTTCACACCCCTCTTATCCGGCTGCGCTTGCCCGAATGGGACAGCGCGGTGTCCAGCCGCTCGGCGATCTCGCCTACAGCGGCGAGGTCGAGCTCGGCCTTGAACGCGAAGGGGACTCGCACTACATCGATGCCCTCGCGACGCAGACGGGCAATCTGGCGCTGCTGCGTGCGTGCGCGCTCGTGCACGGCGTGCGCGGCGCGCACGGCGGAGCGCGTGACGGCGTGTCCACTGGCGTTCTCGCCTGTCTTCCTGCCAGAGCGCGGGCCGGTCGGCGTGGCGGACCCGTCGCCGAGCGGTACGCCGTTCAGCGCGGCGATGCGCTGCAGCTCGCCGCCCTCAAAGCGCCGCGGCAGGGCGCCGTTGACCACCACCGCGTCGAGCTCCCGGCCGAGCTCCCGGCGCAGGCCCTCGCGCAGCTCCAGCGTCTCGGTGACCGCCATCTCCGCGGGGTGCGCCACCGCGAGGTACGCGGAGCGCGCGGGGTCCTCCAGGAGCTCGCGCACCTGCCCGGACTGACGCGCGATCGGCCCCACGCGCGCGATCGCGGAGAAGGTCCGCGGCGCGCGCAGCATCGCCAGGGCGTGACCGGTGGCGGGGGCGTCGAGGATCACCAGGTCGTAGTCCGCGGGCCGCTCGCCTCGTGATCCGCGATCCGCCGGTCGCCTGCCCTGGGCAAGCTCCCACACCTTGATCATGCTGGTCATCTCCCGTGCCCCGGGGGCGGCGGCGATGAGATACTGGAAGCTGGAGCTCGACGTGAGCACCCGGGCCGGCACCCGTCCCCCGATCGCGCGCAGCCACTCCGCGAGCACACGGTTGCGGTCGATCGACAAGCCCCACAGCAGACCCTTCTGCAGCTCCACCTCCACGCCGTGGGGCGGCGCCTCGGTGTGGCCGAGCAGCGCGGCGAGCCGGCCCGTTCCGGCGGCATCGCACCCATCCTCGCCGCCAGCGACCTCGACCACGATCGTCCGCAGGCCCCGGCGTGCCGCAAGCAGGCCCAACGCGGCGGACACCGTGGTCTTGCCGACGCCCCCCTTGCCGGTGACCACGATCAGCTTGCGCTCCAGCACCGACGCCACCCTCTCATGATGACGCGCGGGCGATTGCGCCGGTGGGGTGGGCGCTTGTGCTGTGTGTGGGCGACTGCACAGGTATGGGGTGCGCTTGTGCCGTGTGCGGGCGACTGCACAGGTACGGGGTGGGCGCTTACCTCATGCGAGCGGCGCGCCCCGGCGCCGAGCAAGGTGTCCCTTGCGGCTCGGCCGCACTGTGGGGACCCAAGCGCCGCCTACAATCCTCCGAATGAGCGCCCCCGCCGCGGAGACGATCGACGCGCAGCTTGTCTACGACGAGCGCGGGCTGGTGCCGTGTGTGGTGCAGGACTGGGGCAGCGGTGAGGTGCTGACGCTCGCCTACATGAACGCGGAGGCGCTCCAGCGCACGCGGGCCACGGGGGAGCTGCACCTGTGGAGCCGCTCGCGCGGGGAGCTGTGGCACAAGGGGGCCACCAGCGGCAACACCCAGGCGGTGCGCGCGCTGCGCGTGGACTGTGACGGAGACACGCTGCTCGCGCTGGTGGAGCCCGCCGGGCCGGCGTGCCACACGGGGGAGCGCACCTGCTTTCACCGCGGCGCGCTCGAGCCCCCCGCGCCCCATGAGACGCTGCCCGCGCTCGAGCGCACGCTCGCCGAGCGCGCTCGCGAGCGCCCCGCGGGCTCCTACACCGTCGCGCTGCTCGAGGACCCCCCGCGGATCGGCGAGAAGGTGATGGAGGAGGCTGAGGAGGTCGCGCGCGCCGCGCGCGAGGAGTCCGCCGAGCGCGTGGATGAAGAGGCCGCCGACGTGCTCTACCACCTGCTCGTGCTGCTCCACAGCCGCGGCCGCGCGCTCGCCGACGCCGAGCGGGTGCTCGATGCCCGTCGCCGCTGAGCGGGTGGCGCCCCCCGCCGCGGAGCTCGAGATCGAGCCGACGCTTCAGCGCGCTCGGGAGCTTGCACGCGAGCACAACCTGATCCCCCTGCGCCACACCTTCATCGCCGACTGCGAGACGCCGGTCTCCGCTTTTCTGAAGCTTCGCCGCCTCGCTCCCGAGGAGCCGGCCTTCCTGTTGGAGTCCGCGGAGCAGGGCCAGCGGGTGGGGCGCTACTCATTCATCGGCATCCGCCCGCGCGCGGTGATCCGCTGGTCGCTCGAGGACGGGGGCGATCCCTACGCCCTCGCCGCTGCCGCGCTCGCACCCTGCCGACAGGCTCCGCTGCCGGAGCTGCCGCACTTCGCGGGCGGTGCGGTCGGCTTCTTCGGCTACGACCTCGTGCGCACCGTTGAGCCGTTGGGCGAGCCGGGCGCGGACACCCTCGGCCTGCCCGACATGGCGCTGATGCTCTCCGACGTGGTGGTGGTGTTCGACCACCTCCGACACACCCTCACCGTGCTCGCTCACGTGTACGTCGAGGGTGGCGACGGAGGGAGGGATGTCGTAGGAGGCGGCGTCGCGGGGGGCGGCGAAGGGGAGGGTCTCGTAGGAGGCGGCGTCGCGGGGGAGAGCAAAGAGGAGGGCGTCGAGGGAGACGGCGTCGAAGGGGAGATCGAGGGGGACCGCTTCGAGCGCGCCTACGCGAAAGCACGGGCGACGATCGCGCAGGTGCGAGCCGCGCTAGACGGCCCGCTCCCGGGGGCCGCGGCGCCCGCGCGGCGCGATGCGGGCTCCCCGCCGGTGTTCGAGCCGAACATGGAGCGCGCCCAGTTCGAGGCGATGGTGGCCCGCATCGTCGAGTACGTGTATGCGGGCGATGCCTTCCAGGTCGTGCCCTCGCAGCGCTGGTCGGCGACGATCGACCAGGAGGCCTTCTCGGTGTACCGCGGCCTGCGCGCGGTCAACCCCAGCCCGTACATGTACTTCCTCGACTTCTGCGACTTCCAGGTGGCCGGCGCCAGCCCCGAGCCGCTGCTGACCGTCACCGGGCGCAGGGTCTCGACGTGCCCGATCGCCGGGACCCGCCCGCGCGGCGCGAGCCCCGAGGAGGACCGCCGGATCGCGCAGGAGCTGCTGGCCGACGAGAAGGAGCGCGCCGAGCACGTGATGCTGGTCGATCTCGGCCGCAACGACCTTGGGCGCGTGTGCGAGGCCGGCAGCGTGGAGGTGGAGACGTTCATGGAGGTGGAGAGCTACTCCCACGTCATGCACATCGTCTCCACCGTCGCGGGCGTACTGCGCGAGGGGGTGACGCCGATGGACGCCCTGCGCTCGGTGCTGCCGGCCGGCACCCTGTCCGGCGCCCCGAAGGTGCGCGCGATGCAGATCATCGACGAGCTCGAGCCCGTCAAGCGCGGCGGGTACGGGGGGGCGATCGGGTACCTCTCCTACGCCGGCGACCTGGACACGTGCATCCACATCCGCACCGTGGTCGTCAAGGACGGCCGCGCGCACGTGCAGGCCGGCGGCGGCACCGTCGCCGACGCCAAGCCGGCGTACGAGTATGAGGAGTCGCTCGCGAAGGCCCGCGCGGTGATGCGCGCGGTCGAATTGGCCGCCGCGCAGCCCACTTGGCCGTAGGATCGGCGGGAGAACGATGCGCGTCCTGATGATGGACAGTTTTCAGAATCCATTCAGAGCCAAATATGGCGGCTCTTAGAGGGCGTTGGTACGGCTCTCCGGTGGCCTAGTGGAAGGCCGTTAGGGGAAAGGGGTGGGCAGGCGAGGCTATCTGTCGCTTGGGAGACGGTGGTACCGTCGCCGAAGGAAGTCGCCGAACATGGGGGCGGTGTACGCGTATATGCCGTGGTCGTCGCGGTACACGACGTGCTTGGCGATGAGCCGCGAGAGGCTCATGGAGGCCGCACCGCTGGAGCGCGCCGTCGCTGCGTCCAGGTCTGCCTTCGTAAAGCGCTCATCACCTAGCGACGCGGCAACCCGCAGCGTCTCCTGGTCGCCCTGGCGAGCCTCGCGATAACGAGGCATAAAGAACTCCTCATCAAGGCTTTGCTGGATGCCGGGCTTCTCGCGTTCGTACAGCTCCTCGCCGATCACGTCCAGGCCCTGAATATCGGCGGCTTCCCACAATGACTCGCCGAACCATTGGATGAAGTACGGGTAACCGTCAACGTCGCGCGCGATGCGCTCCGCGATGCCGTCGGCGTACGTGATGTTGGTCGCGGGCCGCACGAGCGCCTGCGCTGCCGCGCTCAACTCCTCTGGTGGCACCGGCGTCACCGAGAGGTTCGCGATCTCGGCGGCGCGGAACAGTCGCTCTGCGTTGCTGCGCGCCGCGTGGATGTTCCCGGTTAGAGGATTCAGGCCGCAGAGCACGAGCGTTACGGGCAACGGATCGTCATCGTCGTCCTGCGCCGCGACGAGCGCTGAGAGTAGTGCGCCCAGCGGGTACTGCCCCTTGTCGGGCCGGTCGCGAACGCTGTGCGCCTCGTCGTACATCAACGCGACGCCGCGGCCCTGCTCGCGCGCGACGTTGCCGACCTCGGTGAGCGCGACGCGCAGTCTTTCCTCCAGTACGGACCGGGTGGGGTGGGCGTCCCCGGGGGCGACGGAGAGAGTTACGGCGCCCCCGATCGTGACCTGGACGCGACTAATCGCGTCCAGAGCGGTGGTAACGCCGCGCTTCACGCGAGCCTTCACGCTGAGCGCCTCCACGGCCTCTCGGAGGTGCTCAGCGATCGTGTTTGAGAAGTCCGTCTCGTCGCAGAGTCGCTCGCTCCAGTCGTGCCGGATCACGACCCAGTCGCGGTGTCGCGCCATGCGGTGGTACTCCTTCAGCAGCACCGTCTTCCCGACGCCGCGTAGTCCGGTGACACGTAGGTTGCGGCGCTTCTCCGGGTACGCCACGAGGAGTTGTTCAAACTGCCGGATCTCGTCCTCGCGCCCTGCAAGGAACGGTGGGCGCGTGCCAACTCCAGGGCTGTACGGGTTCGCTGTCACAACCCGATCTTACCGGATGTAACCGCCTATCACCAGATTTGGTGATATCTAGTGATTATCGGTTATGTCCTGCGCCAACTTCCTGACGGCGGTCCAGCGAGCTGGGGCGACTCGATCAAACGTCGAGCCCACGTGCCGGGTTTCGGGGCCGCGATACCCCTTCGTTAGCAGGGGAATGACCAGGAACGACTCCCCGGGAGGCCCGCACGAGGGGCCGTAGGGGGAGTGGTCGTCCCGCTCCGTGTCCCTGCCCGTAAGCCAGCGCCGTCGCGTCGCCCGCGAGGCGCCCCGCCTCAGCCCACGCCGTAGTTCGCGGCTCCGTCCCGCTTTACTAGCCGTCCGAGGGGTTCTCCCCTGGGCGGCTTTCGTCTTCGTGGGCTACGCTCAGTGCCCGGCGAGAGCAGCGGTGGTGCTGCGGTACATAATCAGCCCCGAAGTTGGGGATTTGCAGGCAGAATAGGTGTGATGGGGGAGAAATGAAACTGAAGATGAAAGTGCTCATGATCGACAACTACGACTCCTTCACCTACAACCTCGTCCAGTACCTCGGCGAGCTGGGGGCCGAGGTGCACACGGTGCGCAACGACCGCGCCACCGTGGAGGAGCTGCTCGCGGGGGCCTACGAGCGCTGTGTCGTTTCCCCCGGGCCCTGCACCCCCGACCAGGCGGGGATCACGCTCGAGGTGGTGCGCAAGATGCCCGAGGCCGGTGTCCCCACCCTCGGCGTGTGCCTTGGCCACCAGGCGCTCGCCCAGGCGTTCGGGGGCCGCGTGGTGCTGTACCCCCCGGTGCATGGCAAGGCCACCACGATCGAGCACGACGGTCGCACGATCTTCGCCGGCCTCTCCTCACCGCTCACCGTGGGGCGCTACCACTCGCTCGTCGTGGACCCCGCGCTGCCCGACTGCCTGGAAGCCAGCGCCAGCGGCGGCGGCGTGCTGATGGCTCTGCGCCACCGTGAGCTGCCGGCCGAGGGCGTGCAGTTTCACCCCGAGTCGGTGCTCACCGACGAAGGCAAGCGTCTGCTCGAGAACTTCCTGCGCCCCGCGTGAGCTACCAGCCGCGATCTTCCAAGGAGACTGAGTTTGCTATAGTAGATACTATTGCGGAGGGGGTGGGTAGCATATATAAAAATCCAGACTGCGTGCGACTATAGCTATACGCAGTTCAAAAATTACACATACATGCCCACGCTCCGATCGATCATCCCCCGTTGCATCCTGAGGTGCCCCGGCAGCACGAAAGCTTGATTGAGATGCCCAACCCGATTCTCACCCGCGCGATCGACGCACTCGCATCGCGAAAGGACTTGAGCGAAGAGCAGGCCGCGGAGGTGCTCGGCGAGATCATGCGCGGCGAGGTGTCCGAGACCCAGATCGCCGGCTTCCTGATCGCGCTGCGCACCAAGGGCGAGACCGTGCAGGAGCTCGCGGGGCTGGCGCGCACGATGCGCGAGCTCGCCGCCCACGTGTCGAGCACGCGCGCAGACCTGCTCGACACCGCCGGGACCGGCGGGGGGTGGCGGACGTTCAACGTCTCCACCACCGCGGCGCTGATCGCGGCCGGCGCGGGCTGCGCGGTGGCCAAGCACGGCAACCGCTCCGCCACCGGCCCGTCCGGGTCGGCCGACCTGCTGGAGGCGCTCGGCGCCCGCATCGACCTCACCCCCGACGGCGTGGCGCGCTGCATCGAGGAGGCCGGCTTCGGCTTCATGTTCGCCCCCGCCCACCACCAGGCGACGCGCTTCGTGGTGCCGGTGCGGCGCGAGCTGGCGGTACGCACGATCTTCAACATGCTCGGCCCCCTCACGAACCCCGCCGGTGCCTCCCGCCAGCTGATCGGGGTCTCCGACCCGGCGTTCCTCGAGACGATCGCCGGTGCGCTTGTGCTGCTCGGCGTCGAGCGGGCGTTGGTGGTGTGCGGCGAGGACGGCCTCGACGAGGTCTCGAGCTCCACTGCCACCGCTGTGGTGGAGGTGGACGGCGGGGAGCTCCGCCGCTACACGCTCACCCCCGAGGATCTTGGTGTCCCCACCCACCCCATTGCCCCCACCCACCCTCTCGCCCCGACTCCCGCCTTCGACCACGCGCTCGCTGGGGGGACGCCCGCCGAGAACGCAGAGGTCACCCGGGCGATCCTCGCGGGCGAGGACGGGCCTCGCGCCGACCTCGCGCTGGTCAACGCCGGCGCTGCGATCTACGCGGCGGGCGCCGCCCTGACCCCGGCCGCGGGCGTGGAGTCCGCGCGTGCCGCGGTCGCCGACGGCGCGGCGTCGAGGGCGCTCGAGGAGTATGTGAGCGCCAGTCTGAGACACGCTCCGGCGGAGGCAGCCTCGTGAGCGGCACTCTCCTGGAGCGCATTCTCCTTGCGACCCGCGAGGAGGTGGCGCGGCGCAAGCACGAGCTGCCTGTCGAGCAGTTCGAAGATCGTGACGGCGCCCCTGCGGCGGAGCGGCCCTTCCACGATGCCCTGACCGGCCCCGGCATCGCGGTGATCGCCGAGTTCAAGCGCCGCTCCCCCTCCGCCGGGGCTCTGCGCGAGCGGCCCGACGTCGCCGAGGTGTTGAGCGCGTATGCGCGCGGCGGCGCCCGGGCCGTGTCGATCCTCACCGAGGGCCCCCACTTCGACGGCTCCCTGGATGACCTGCGCCTGGCGCGCACCACGTGCGCGCTGCCCGTCTTGCGCAAGGACTTCATCGTCGACCCCTACCAGCTGCATGAGGCCCGCGCCGCGGGCGCCGACGCGGTGCTGCTGATCGTGGCGGCGCTCGACCACCCCACGCTGTCCCACCTGCACGAGGCGGCAGGCGAGCTGGGACTCGATGCGCTCGTGGAGGTTCACGACCGCGCCGAGCTCGGCCGCGCGATCGACGTGGGGGCGGAGCTGGTCGGGATCAACAACCGCGACCTGCGCGACTTCTCAGTGGATGTCGAGCGCACCTTCGCGCTGCTGGAGGAGGTCCCCGACGGAGTCGCCGTGGTCTCGGAGTCCGGGATCGCCACCTCCGCGCAGCTGCGCCGGCTGCAGGAGCGGGGCGTGCAGGGGGTGCTGGTGGGCGAGACGCTGATGCGCGCCCCAGACCCCGAGGCCGCTCTGAAGGGGCTGCTCGTTGATGTTATGTAACTCGGGCTGGCGTGTAGGTGCGACGACTTTGACCGGCAAGCCTCAGGTGCCTTGGTGGTCCTTGCGCGTGGTGGCGCAGCTGGGTTCGTGGCGTGCCCCCGATCCCGAGGCCGCGTTGAGGGCCTTGCGAAGTTTTAGCGAGACCGATGCCCACCTTTAGATCGCCTTCATGGCGACCGGGCATCATGTGCTCACGATGAATACACACACGACCACCTCCTCGCGATGAAACGCCTGTTCGCCATCCCCTTTCTCGCCGCCCTCGTCGGGGGCGGCGTCGTAGTGGCCGTGATCGCCGCCGCCGGCGGCCTCGGCTCCACCCAGAAGACCGTCACCCAGGTCCAGGCCGCGCCGCTGGTGGCTTCTAACACCACCTCCTCCCCCGCGGCGCTGAGCGCCGGCAAGAACGCGGCCGGACTGAGCGCTCACGAAATCTACGAGCGCACCGCTCCCGGCGTGGCCTACGTGACCTCCACGATCGTGCGCCAGAGCGAATCCCCCTTCGGCTTCGGCGAAACCTCCCAGCAGGGCATCGCCACCGGCTCGGGGTTCGTGATCAACACCAATGGCACGATCCTCACCAACTGGCACGTGGTGGAGAACGCCGTGAAGGTCACCGTCAGCTTCGAACACGGCAAGACCGTCGAAGCGCGCGTGGTCGGCAAGGATCCCTCCCAGGATCTCGCCGTGCTGCACATACCCACCGAAGGCCTCACCCTGCACGCGCTCACCCTCGGCAGCTCGAGCGCCGTCCAGGTCGGCGATCCGGTGCTCGCGATCGGCAACCCCTTCGGGCTCAGCCGCACGCTCACCACCGGAGTGATCTCCGCGCTGCAGCGCCAGATCACCGCCCCCAACGGCTTCACGATCGACAACGTCCTGCAGACCGACGCTCCGATCAACCCCGGCAACTCCGGGGGCCCGCTGCTCAACGCCGCGGGCGAAGTGATCGGCATCAACTCCCAGATCGAGACCGGCGGCAGCGGCGACGGCAACATCGGCATCGGCTTCGCGGTGCCGATCGACACCGCCAAGTCCGAGCTCCCCGAACTCGAGAAAGGCGGCACCGTCCGCGGCGCCTACCTCGGCGTCAGCACGATCCCGGTAGACGGCTCGCTCTCCAGCCTCAACCTGCCCGTCAAGAGCGGCGCGCTGGTCGAGAAAGTCGAAGCCGGCACCGCCGCGGCCAAGGCCGGCATCCGCGCCGGCAACGTCGAAGCCAAGATCAACGGCAACGAAATCTCCGTGGGCGGAGACATCATCGTGGCGGTCGACGGCAAACAGGTGACGAGCTCCGAAGACCTCGCCGAAGACATCGGCAACAAGAAGCCGGGCGACACCGTCACGCTCGAACTGTGGCGCGCCTCCGGCAGCGGCACCTACACCAAGAAGACGGTCACCGCCACCCTCGGCCAGCGCCCCAACTCGATTCCCAACCCCACCACGCCGGAATAACGCACGGTCGTCTCGTTGCGCTACTCTCCTGTTTGGCTAGTGAGCAGATTGCTGACTCGTCGGAGCGCCCACTAAGGGCGCTCCGTCGTTAAGGCCCCGGCGGCAGGTCGGGACCAGTGCCGCCGGGGGTTGCACTACCTCCTCGTCATGCGGTCGATGACCAACATGGCTACGAGCAGTGCTGTGGCTAGCGAGCACGTGGCTGTACTCATGCGGACCTCCGAGTGAGGCTGCGAGGCCTCTTACCCACGGGACCCGTCTGGCCCCGCACCGGACACCGTGGGCTCGTCTGTCGCCTACGCCACGCCAGTAAGGTAGTCGCCGGTGGGGAGACTTTACGAGCGCGGCCACCCGCTACCGTTGGCCTATGTCCGACGCCGCCCCCCGGATCAAGGTCTGTGGCATCACTCGCCTACAGGAGGCCGAGATGGCCGTTGAGCTCGGGGCGTGGGCGGTGGGCCTGATCTTCTACGAAGGCAGCCCCCGCGCCTGCTCGACCGAGGAGGCGCTGCGCATCGCCACCGCCCTGCGCCGCCGCGTGGAGGTGTGCGGCGTGTTTGTCAACGCGCCTCTCGACGAGGTCGTTCAGAGGAGCGACGAGCTCGGGTTGACGATGCTGCAGCTGCACGGCGACGAGGGGCCCGCGTACTGCGCGGAAGCGGGACATCGCACGGGAGCGAAAGTGGTCAAGGCGGTGCAGGTGGAGAGCATCGGGGAGGTGCGCGACGTGGAGCGCTTCCACACCGACTACCACCTGCTCGACGCGCGCTCCACCACGCCCGGCAGGCAGGGCCTGCGGGGGGGCACGGGGGAGAGCTTCGACTGGAGGATGCTCGCCGCCCGGCGCTCCTCCGTGCCGCTGATCCTCAGCGGTGGCCTCGGGCCGGAGAATGTCGCGGAGGCGATCGAGACCGCCTCCCGGCAGGGGCACCGTGCGGTGCCGTTCGCGCTCGACACCGCCTCCGGCACCGAGGCTGCCCCGGGGCGCAAGGACCCCGAGCGCCTGCGCGCGTTCTTCGCTGCGGTGCGGGGGACCGCGCCGGTGGGTGCTCCAGTGTGAGCAGGCTCATCGGGTCTCGTGCGAGAAGCCCTGGCATTTACCTCGCCGCTGGCATATGCCCGTCAAGGAGTCGTGTTGTTCTGCGTGAAGGGGCTGGTGCATGCCCTCGCGATGAAGCTGTACGCCCGCTGGTTTATACCGGTCAAGGAGTCGTGTTGTTCTGCGTGAAGGGGCTGGTGCATGCCCTCGCGATGAAGCTGTACGCCCGCTGGTTTATACCGGTCAAGGAGTCGTGTTGTTCTGCGTGAAGGGGCTGGTGCATGCCCTCGCGATGAAGCTCGGGTATGTGCCCTGCGCGTCCTCATCGCGCTGCGTACGCCGCCAGCCGCAGCCCTTTAGGGCGGAGGCTCATCCCAACCTCTACCGCCCCCCGGTAGGCTCGCCAGCGTGAGCGCGATCGAGCACCGCTTCGGGCGCTACGGGGGGCAGTACGTCCCCGAGACGCTGATGCCCGCGCTGGCGGAGCTCGAGCAGGCGTGGCTCGCCGCGCGCGCGGACCCGGCCTACCGCGCGGAGCTCGACGGGCTGCTGCGCGACTTCGGCGGGCGCCCCACTCCGCTGTACCGTGCGCGGCGGCTCTCCGAGCGCTTGGGGCGGTCGGTGTACCTGAAGCGCGAGGACCTCAACCACACCGGCTCGCACAAGCTCAACAACGCGCTCGGCCAGGCGCTGTTGGCGCGGCGGATGGGCAAGCGGCGGATCATCGCGGAGACCGGCGCCGGCCAGCACGGCGTCG
The DNA here is from genome assembly GCA_963715925.1 of uncultured Solirubrobacterales bacterium. Lineage (GTDB taxonomy): Bacteria > Actinomycetota > Thermoleophilia > Solirubrobacterales > Solirubrobacteraceae > Palsa-744. The sequence continues at coordinate 2,974,826 of OY970282.1, forward strand.
CGACCGCGACCGTGTGCGCGCTGCTCGACCTCGAGTGCGTCGTGTACATGGGCGTCGAGGACACCCGTCGCCAGCGCCCCAACGTGCAGCGGATGGAGCTGCTCGGCGCGCGGGTGCACCCGGTGGACGCCGGCGCGCGCACGCTCAAGGAGGCGACCTCCGCGGCGATCCGCGACTGGGTCACCAACGTGCGCGACACCCACTACGTGATCGGCTCGGTCGTCGGCCCCGCGCCCTACCCGGCGATGGTGCGCGACCTGCAGCGCGTGATCGGCGACGAGGCCCGCGCGCAGCTGCTGGAGCGCGAGGGCCGCCTGCCCGCGCGCGTCGTTGCGTGCGTCGGCGGGGGCTCGAACGCGCTGGGGACCTTCACCGCGTTCCTCGAGGACCCCTCCGTCGAGCTGGTCGGCGTGGAGGCCGGGGGCGATGGGATCGACACCCCTCGCCACGGCGCCCCGCTCACCGTGGGCGGCCGCGCGGGCGTGCTGCACGGCGCGCTCTCCGCGGTGATGCAGGACGAGGAGGGCCAGATCATCGAGGCGCACTCGGTCTCCGCGGGACTCGACTACCCCGGCACCGGCCCGGAGCACGCGCACCTGCGCGACTGCGGCCGCGCCCGCTACGTGGCCGTCCCCGACCGTGCGGCGCTCGCCGCCTTCGGGGTTTGTGCCCGCCTGGAGGGCATCATCCCGGCGCTGGAGACCGCCCACGCGCTCGCCTGGGTGCTCGCCCAGCCCGACGGCGAGCTCGACCTCGTGTGCCTCTCCGGCCGCGGGGACAAGGACCTCGCGGAGGTGCTGGCGCTGTCGTGAGCGGCATCGAGCGCATCGCCGCCGCATTCGCCGGCACGCGCGGCCGCGCAGCCGCGCTGATGCCCTACCTGATGGGGGGCTACCCCACGCTTGCGGAGTCCACCCGCATCGGCGAGGCGTGCGTGCTCGCCGGGGCGGACATCCTCGAGCTCGGCGTGCCCTACTCGGACCCGCTCGCCGACGGGCCCGTGATCCACGAGGCCGCCACCCGCGCGCTCGCCGCGGGGGCGAGCCTCACCGGGGTGCTCGAGGTCGCCCGTGCGCTCGCCCCCTCAGTGCCGGTGGTGCTGATGTGCTACGCCAACATGGTCCTTGCCGGGGCGGGCGGGGCTCCGATCACGGCGTTCGTGGAGCGGCTCGCGCGTACCGGCGCCGCCGGGCTGATCGTGCCCGACCTGCCCTTCGAGGAGGCCGGCGAGGTGCTCGCCGCCTGCGAGGACCACGGCCTCGCGCTCGTGCCGCTTGTCGCACCCACCACCCCGCCTGAGCGCCTCGCGGAGATCGGGGCCCGCGCGCGGGGGTTCCTCTACACCGTCTCGGTCGTCGGCACCACCGGGGAACGCGACGCGCTCGCCGAGCACTTCGCCGAGGTCGTTGCCCGCGCGAAGGCCGCCACCGCCGTGCCCGTGGCCCTCGGCTTCGGGATCTCCACCCCCGCGCAGGCCCGCCAGGCCGCGGACGCCGGGGCCGACGGAGTGATCGTCGGCACCCGCCTCGTGCGCGCCGCCGGCGAGTCAGAGGACCCGGCGGGGGCCGTCGGCGCGCTCGTCGCTGAGCTCGCCGCGGCGTTGGAGTTGTAGTTTGCGCAGGCGCGCCCGCGCGGGAGTGGCGGTTGAGGGGTATGGCGGAGCGCGGATGGGGGGTGGAGTTGTAGAAAGAAGAGGCCGGTTGCGCGGGCGCGCCCGCGCGCGCGTGAGGTCGTGGAGCGATAGCGAGGCAACCGGCCCGCGCGGCCGGTAGGATGCTCACGCGATGGGATTGATCCTCACCGTAACCGCTGGCCTCGTCGTGTGGGTCGTGCTGTGGGCTCTCGGCGCCAAGGGGTTCGACGCGTTCATGCTCGCTGTCCTGATCATGCTCGTCGGCGCCTGCCTGCGGATTCTCTCCGGCTACCTGCCCGGCCGCCGCCGCAGCAGCACCTGAGCCGCCGGTGCGCTCGCGCTGGCTTCGGCTGGATCCGTTCCTCTCCCGGGTCGGTCCCGGAGCGCTCGCACTGGCTGCGCTGGCACTGCTCGCCGCCCTCGGCGGTTGCGGAGGCGTCGGGGTGTCGACGGCTGGAACGACCCCGGGGAACGAGCTCACGGTCTACTCCAGCCTCCCCCTCCAGGGTCCCGACGCCCCGGTCTCCGGGCAGATCGTCAACGGTGAGAAGCTCGCGCTCGCCCAGGTCGGTGGGCGCGTGGGGCGCTTCAAGATCGACTACGCCTCGCTCGACGACGCCAACCCCGCGACCGGGGAATGGTCTCCGGGAGTCACCGCCACCTACGCCCGGGTGGCCGCCCAGGACACCGGTGCGATCGCCTACCTTGGCGACCTCGACTCCGGCGCCTCCGCCGTCTCGCTGCCGTTGATCAACGCCGCCGGCATCCTCCAGGTCAGCCCCGCGAGCCCCTACGTCGGGCTGACCTCCTCGCTGGATGCCGGCCAGGACGAGCCCGAACGCTTCTACCCCACGGGCCAACGCACCTTTGCGCGCCTGCAGCCCGGCGATCCCGTGCAGGCCGCCGCCCAAGTCAAGCTGATGCGCGCGCTGCACCTCAAGCGGGTGTACGTGATCGAGGACCAGGACCCCTTCGACGTCCCCCTCGCGGAGATCCTCGCCGAAGACGCCAAGCGCGCTGGCATCGAAGTCCTCGGCGAAGACCAAATCGACACCGCCACCGGCACCGAATTCGCGGGGGAGGTCCAGAAGGTGCTCGAAAGCGGCGCCCGCGCCGTGTTCTTCAGCGGCGCCTCGAACGCGGGCACCGTGGCGCTCTGGCAGCAGCTGTACGATGCCGACCCCCACCTGCGCCTGCTCGGGTCGAGCGCCCTGGCCGAGCCGTCGTTCGCCGCCAAGATCGGCTCGGCCGCCGCGCTGACCTACCTGACCACGCCGCTGTTGCCGCTCTCGCTCTACCCACCCCCCGCCCAGCGCGTGCTGGCCGAATACCGCGCCCGCTTCCATCGCACACCGGGGCCCTACGCGCTGTACGGGTACGAGGCGATGAGCGCGGTGCTGCTCGCGATCCGCCGCGCCGGCCGCCACGGCGACGACCGCGAGGCCGTGATCCACCAGTTCTTCGCGATCCGCGGTCGCGACTCCGTGCTCGGGCGTTACTCGGTGCTCCCCGACGGCGACACCACGCTCTCTCGCTACGGGGTCGACCGCGTCCACGGCGGGCACCTGCGGTTCTACCGGGCCTTCGAACTGCCGCGTGCGGACTGACTACCGCTCGCGGACTGACTACCGCCCACGGACTGACCCAGCGCCGTTGTTACGGAGTCGTCCGGTGCGCGGGGTGGCGAGGATGATGGGTCATGCGTGCTGTTGCCCGCCGAGCGCCGCCGCCAGCGCCTCCTGGAGGTGGGGATAGCGGAACTCGTAGCCGGTCATCAACGCCTTCACCGGCAGCGCGCGCGCACCCGTGGTCACGATCTGCGCCATCTCGCCGTACAACGCTCGCAGCGCTGCGCCCGGCACCGGCAGCAGCGCCGGGCGGTGCAGCGCCCGGCCGAATGCCCGTGAGAGCTCGCGGTTAGTGACGGGCTCCGGGGCCGTTCCGTTGATCGGGCCCGTCCACCGCTCGTCCTCCAGGGCCGCGCGCATCACCCCCACGAGGTCCTCGACGTGGATCCACGACACGTACTGGCGGCCCCCCGCCACCGGGCCGCCCACACCGAGGCGGAAGGGGGGCAACATCTTCGCCAGCGCGCCGCCGCGGGGGTCGAGCACCACGCCCGTGCGCACCTGCACCGAGCGCACTCCCACGTCCTCGGCCAGGCGCGCCTGCGCCTCCCACGCCACGCACACCTCCGCCAGGAACCCGCTCCCCGCGGGCGCCTCCTCGTCCAGCGGCTCTTCCCCGCGCGGGCCGTAGTAGCCGATCGCCGAGGAGCTCACCACTACCTTCGGCCGGCCCTCGCCGCCGCTCGAGGCGCACTCGCGCAGGCCCTCCACCAGATGGCGCGTGCCGATCACACGGCTCTCCCGGATCGCCTGCTTGGCGCTACGGGACCATCGCTGCGCGACGGGCTCGCCCGCGAGGTGCACCACCGCGTCGCGCCCCTCCAGGGCCTCGGCGGGCGCTCGTTCGCCCAGCGGGTCCCACCGCGTCGCCTGCACGCCGAGCCTCGCCGCGCCCCGCTCGGGGTCGCGCGAGAGCACCGTGACCTCTGCCCCCTCCGCCTGCAGCTGCGCGAGCAGCGTCGTCCCGATCAGGCCCGTGGCGCCGGTGAGGGTGACCCGCATCGCATCACGCCGCCGCGGGGGTGCCGGTGGCGGTGTCGCCCTGCGCGAACCCGACCTCCTGGCCGGCCAGCGCCATGCCGCTGGCCCGTGCCTGGTCGGCCACCGCGGCGGCCACGGCGGAGGCGACGTCGCGGTTGAAGACGGAGGGGATGATGTAGTCCTCGCGCAACTCCTCCTCGGGGACGATCGCCGCGATCGCGCGCGCGGCGGCCATCTTCATCTCCTCGGTGATCGCCGGCGCGCGCACGTCGAGCGCGCCGCGGAAGATCCCCGGGAAGCACAGCACGTTGTTGATCTGGTTGGGGTAGTCCGAGCGGCCCGTCGCCATGATCCGCACGTACGGCGCGGCCTCCTCGGGGACCACCTCCGGGTTGGGGTTGGCCATCGCGAACACCATCGCGTCGTCGTTCATGCGGGCCAGTGCCTGCGCCGGCAGTGCGCGCGCGCCGGAGACCCCGATCAGCAGGTCGGCGCCGTCGATCACGTCCGCCGGGGCGCCCGCGCGGCATTCGGGGTTGGTGACCTCCGCGAACCAGCGCTTCATCGCGTTCATCGAGCCGTCGAGGTAGTCCTCGCGGCGCACGTGCAACGCGCCTCTGGAGTCCGCGCCGACGATGTCGCGCACGCCCGCCTCGCGCATGATCTTGGTCACCGCGATCCCCGCCGCGCCGAGGCCGATGACGAGCACGCGCAGGTCCTCCAGGCGCCGGGCGGTGAGCTTCACGGCGTTCAGCAGCGCCGCCATCACCACCACCGCGGTGCCGTGCTGGTCGTCGTGGAACACGGGGATGTCGAGCTCCTGCTTGAGGCGCTCCTCGATCTCAAAGCACCGCGGCGCGGAGATGTCCTCCAGGTTGATCCCCCCGAACCCCGGGGCGATCAGCTTCACCGTCCGCACGATCTCGTCGGGGTCCTTGGTGTCCAGGCAGATCGGGAAGGCATCGACCCCCGCGAACTCCTTGAACAGGCACGCCTTGCCCTCCATCACCGGCATCGCCGCCGCCGGGCCGATGTCGCCGAGGCCGAGCACCGCGGTGCCGTCGGAGACCACCGCCACGGTGTTGCGCTTGATCGTGTACTGGGCTGCCTTGTCGGGGTCGTCGCGGATCGCGATACACACCCGCGCGACGCCCGGCGTGTACACCATCGAGAGGTCGTCGCGCGTCTTCAGCGGGTGCTTGTTGTGCTGCTCGATCTTGCCTCCCACGTGCAGCAGGAAGGTGCGGTCGGTGGTGTCGACCACCTCCACGCCGTCGAGCGCCTCGATCGCCTGAAGGATGCGGCCCCAGTGTTCGCGGTTGGCCGCGTCCACCACGACATCCCGGATGGAGGCGCCCGCGTCGGCCTCCACGAGGTCGACCGCGCCGACCACCCCGCCGGCCTCGCCGATCGCGCTCGTCAGGAGCCCGACCACGCCGGGGGTGTCGTCCAGCCGGACGCGGATCGTCAGGCGGTACTGCGCGCTTGGGGTGATGCTCACGGCGAGGGCTCCTCCGGATCGATGGCCCGCCATCTTAGGGTTTATCCCCCCATCGCCGCGTGTTGGCGCCAGGATCCCGACCCGACCGCTCTCCGCCCTCCGCCGGGCCTCTAAAGTGCTCCGTCGTGGCGGCGCGCACGACAGCCCCTCCGGCGGCGAGCGATGCTCAGACCGTGGGCCCCTCGGGCGCGGCGGGGCGCCGCCTCTTCCTGATCGATGGCCCCTCGCTCGTGTACCGCGCCTTCTTCGCGCTGCCCGAGTCGATCGCGACCTCCACCGGGGTGCCCACCAACGCGATCTTCGGGTTCGCCTCGATGCTTGTCAAGATCATCACCGAGCACGGCGTGTGCCCCACCGTCGTGGCGTGGGACGCCGGCACCTCCGGGCGCACCGAGCTGTTCCCCGAGTACAAGGCCTCCCGCCGCTCGCGCCCGGACCTGCTCAAACAGCAGTGGCCCGCGATGGAACCGCTCGTGGAGGCGTTCGGCTACCGCAACGTGCGGGTCGAGGGCTACGAGGCCGACGACGTGATCGCCTCGCTCGCCGCGCGCGCCGTCGCTGCTGAGCCCCCTGTCCCGGTGACGATCGTCACCGGCGACCGCGACGTCTTCCAGCTGATCGACGAGCAGGGGTTGGTGGAGGTGATGGCCACCGCGCGGGGGATCACCGACACCAAGCTCTACGACCACCAGGCCGTGCTCGACCGCTACGGGATCCCCCCGGCGCTGATCCCCGACTTCTACGGGCTGAAGGGCGACACCTCCGACAACATCCCCGGGGTCCCTGGGATCGGCGACAAGACCGCCTCGGACCTGATCCAGCGCTACGGCACCCTCGAGCAGGTGCTCGCCCACATCGCCGACATCAGCGGCGCCAAGCGCAAACAGAACCTGCGCGAGCACGCTGAGGACGCCCGCATCTCAAAGCGCCTAGCGACCGTCGATCGTGGCGTCGCGCTCGACTTCGACCCCGCCGCCGAGGCCGCGCGCGAGCCCGACCGCTCGCGCCTGCGCGAGGTGTTCCGCGAGTACGAGCTGCGCGACCCGTTGCGTCGCATCGAGGAGGCTTTGGGCGACGCCGAGATCGCGCCTGCGCAGGACGCCGGCGAGGTCAGAGTGACAGGGCGCGTGCGCGCGGGCGTGGTCGCCGACATCCCCCGCCTCGGCGCGGGCGAGGTGTGCGTGGCGGTAGGAGAGACCGAGGTTCCCGAGGGCGCGCTGTTCGCGCAGGACGGTGGCTGGCGCTTCGCGGTTGGCCCAGCGCCGGACGTGGGCACCCCGATAGCCGCCGCCGAGTCTCGCGGCGGGCGTGCAGGAGCGGGCGGCGGGCCGCAGGCCCCCGAGGTGCTCACCGGTGACTGCGAGGGGCCCGAGGAGGTAGCCGCCGCGTGCGGGGAGCTGCCGGTGGTGGTCCACGACGCGAAGGCGCTCGGGCTCGTGCCGCCGGGCCTCGTCCACGACACGCTGCTGGGCGCCTACCTGCTGGAGCCCGCGCGGCGCGGGTACCCCTTCGCGGAGCTGTGCGAGGAGCGCGGCCTTCGGTGCGACGTCGAGGACCCCGCTGCGCGCGACGCGCTGCTGCTCGGCGCCCTGGCGGCGTGGCAGCGCGAGCAGATCGCCGCGCGCGGCCTGGAGGGGCTGATGCGCGACATCGAGCTGCCCCTGGTGGGGGTGCTGCGCGCGATGGAGCTCGCCGGGGTGCGCCTGAACGTGCCCCGCCTGCAGGAGGTCGCCCGGCGCGTGCGCGAGGAGATCGCCGCGCTCGAACGGGAAGTCTTCGCGCTCGCCGACACGGAGTTCCTGATCGCCTCCCCCCAGCAGCTCGGGGAGGTGCTGTTCGAGAAGCTCGGCCTCTCGCGCAAGCGACGCGGCAAGATCGGCTACTCCACCGACGCCCGCGTGCTGCAGGCGATCCGCTCAGAGCATGAGATCGTGCCTAAGATCGAGCGCTGGCGCGAGCTCTCGACGCTGATCAAGACCTACTTCGACGTGCTCCCCGCCCAGGCCGACGAGCGCTCGCGGATCCACACCACGTTCCTGCAGGCCGTCGCGCAGACCGGACGCCTGTCGAGCACCAACCCCAACATGCAGAACGTCCCGATCCGCACCGCCCTGGGCCGCGAGATCCGCGGCTGCTTCGAGGCCGAGGAGGGCCGCGTGCTGATCTCCGCCGACTACTCGCAGATCGAGCTGCGCGTGCTCGCCCACGCCGCCGAGGAGCCCGTGCTGAAGGAGATTTTCGCGCGCGGCGAAGACGTTCACACCGCCACCGCCTCGCAGGTGTTCGAGGTCGCTCCCGAGCAAATCGACCCCGGGATGCGCGCCAAGTCGAAGATGATCAACTACGGGATCGTGTACGGGCTCTCCGACTACGGCCTCGCCGACCGCCTGAACATCCCCCGCGAGGAGGCCAAGGAGTTCATCGACGCCTACCTCGCCCGCTTCCCCCGCGTGGCGCAGTTCATGCAGGACACGATCGAGCGCGCCAAGGAGGAGGGGCACGTCACTACCCTGTGGGGCCGCCGCCGCCAGATCCCCGAGCTGCGAGCCCGCAACTACCAGGTGCGCTCGCTCGGAGAGCGTCTCGCCGTCAACACCGTCGTGCAGGGCACCGCCGCCGACATCATCAAGCTCGCGATGGTCCGCTGTCACGACGTGCTTCAGGTCGCGGGCCTCGACACCCGCCTGATCCTCACGATCCACGACGAGCTGCTCTTCGAAGCGGCCCCCGAGGAGGTTCCCGTCGCGCGCGAGCTAATCGAGCGCGAGATGGTCGGCGTGTGGGAGCTCGAGCCCCCGATGGCGGTCGAGGTCGGCGTGGGACGCAACTGGCTGGAGGCGAAGTGAGCCGCGTCGTGGCCGTCCTGCTGGCCGGCGGGGCCGGGACCCTGGTCGGGATGCAGGCTCCGATCAACGCGCGTCTCGGCAGGGGCGTGGGCAGCCTCCAGGCGGCGACGCTCTCGTTCGTGGTCGGCACCGTCGCGCTGCTCGTGGCCGCCTCGGTTGCCAGCGGCGGCCTCGGCAGCTTCCGTCACACCGGCGGCATCCCGTGGTGGGCCTTCATCGGCGGCCTGCTCGGGGCCACCTACGTGACGGTCGCGATCCTCACCGTGCGCACGCTCGGAGCTACCGGCCTGACCGCGGCGGTGATCACCGGCCAGCTCGCGATCTCCGTCGCGATCGACCGTTTCGGCCTGCTCGGGATCGCGCGCCAACCGCTCGCGCTGCACCGCATCGTCGGCCTCGTGCTGCTCGTCGCGGGGGTCGCGTTGGTGGTGCGGCGGTAGCGGCTCAACCGCCGAGCGTTGTGTACGCCTCGCCGAGCAGCCGCACGCCCTGCTCGATCGCGGGCTCGGAGAGGTTGGCGAAGCCGAGCAGCACCCCCGGGGGGCCGCCGGGGGTGAAGCGGTGCCAGGCGAGGCCCTCCATTCCCACTCCGCGCTCCGCGGCAGCCTTGAGCAGCGCGGACTCATCGACGCCGTCGGGCAACGTCAGGAGCTCGAAGAGGCCGGCGGCCGCGCCGCTCGCGCGCCCCTCCGGCAGCCACTGGGCGAGCGCGTCGAGCAGGCGCTCGCGCCGGCCCTGGTAGTGGGCGCGCATCCGGCGCAGATGACGGTCGAGCTCGCCACGCATGATGAAGTCACGCAGCGCGAGCTGTCCCACCACCTCCGAGCCGCCGTCCAGCACGGCCTTCGCCGCGGATAGCTGCCACGCCAGCCACGAGGGCATGTGCATCCAGCCGAGGCGCATCCCCGGCGCCAGGCGCTTGCTGGCGGAGCCGATGTAGATGACCCGCTCCGGCGCGAGCCCCTGCAGCGCGCCCACCGCCACGCGGTCGTAGCGGTACTCGGCGTCGAAGTCGTCCTCGACGATCAGCCGCTCCTCGCTCTCGGCCCACTCGACCAGCGCGGCGCGGCGCGCAGGGCTGAGCACCGCCCCGGTGGGGAACTGGTGCGCGGGCGTAACCACGACCACGTCGGCGTCGGTTCGAGTGAGCTCTCCCACGCACAGGCCCTCGGCGTCGACCGGTATCGGCAGCACCTGCAGGCCCGCCTGCTCGGCGATCAGCTGGTGCACGTGCCAGCCCGGGTCCTCGAGTGCGATCGAGTCCACGCCGTGGCCGCGCAGCACGCCGCAGGCGAGCGAGAAGCCCTGCATGAAGCCGGTGCAGATCATCATGTGCTCGGGGTCCGCCGCGGTGCCGCGGACGCGGCCGAGGTAGTCGGCGAGCGCTTCGCGCAGCCCGGGAAGACCGCGTGGATCGCCATAGCCCAGCGCGTCGAGCGGCGACTCGCGCAGGGCCGCGCGCAGCGAGCGCAGCCAGTACTCGCGGGGGAAGCTCGCGAGGTCGGGCAATCCCGGATGGAAGTAGTAGGGAAAGCTCGGCAGCAGCGAGCGCGCGGGAGTGCGCGGGGTGGAGGCGCGCACCGCGGTGCTTACCACCACGGGCGCGCCCTGCCTCGTGGTCAGGTAGCCCTCCGCGGCGAGCTGGCCGTAGGCCTCGGTCACCACGCCACGGGAGACGCGCAGCTCGGCGGCCAGTCCCCGGGTCGAGGGCATGCTCATGCCGGCCGGCAGACGGCCCGCGCGGATCCCCTCGCGGATCGAGCGCTCGAGCTGCTCGTGGAGGGAGAGCTCGCCAGAGCGGTCGAGCTCGACCAGCAGCTCCGGCCCGTGCAGCGTTGGCCCGCGAGGCTCCGGCTTGCGCTGGCCGATCTTCGATCTATCCGCTGCGCGCGGCTGCGGCTCGTGCGGCCCTGGCTCATGCGGCCCCGGCCGGTGCGGCTCAGGCGTCCCTACTGGTCCTGTTTCGCGTGCCACAACTGGAACTGTACCGCGAGCCAGTTGCGGGCTACCGTAGTCGCACACACTCGATCTTGGAGGACCACCATGAGCCAGATAACCGTTGTGGGAGGCGGACTTGCGGGTCTGACAGCCGCGGTCGCATGTGCCGAAGGGGGCGCGCAGGTGCGCCTGCTGGAGGCTCACGCCGCGCTCGGCGGGCGCGCCCGCAATGCCGACAGTCCCTACAAAGCGAACCTCGGACCCCACGCGCTCTACAGCGACGGCCCGATGTGGCGGTGGCTCTCCGAGCGCAACCTGCTCCCAGTCAACGTCAAGCCGCCGCTCGGCGGGGCACGGTTCCGCTGGGAGGGGGCCGTGCAGCGCACGCCGCCGCTGGGCGCCCTTCCGGCGATCCTGCGCCTGCGGGGCCGCAAGGCGCCGATCGAGATGGACTTTCGCAGCTGGGCCGCGAGCCACACCGACGAGCGCACCGCCGACATGCTCTCCTCGGCCGCAGGCGTCTACACCTACTATCACGACCCCGGCGCGCTCTCCGCGGCGTTCGTGTGGGAGCGCACCGTGCGCCTGTTCCTCTCCACGTTGCCGAGCATGGTGCGCTACCCGAGCGGAGGCTGGAGCGCGCTGGTCGCTCCGCTAGAGCGCCGCCTGCGGGACCTGGGCGTAGAGGTGCAGACGGGCCACCGCGTGGAGGCCCTACCCGAGCCGCCGGTGATCCTCGCCACCGAGCTCCCGCAGGCGAGCGAGCTGTTGGGGGGCGAGCCGCTGAGCTGGCTGAGCGGGCGGACCGTGTGCATCGACGTGGGCCTCAGCCGCCGCCGTGGCGACCCCTGGATCGTCTCCGATCTGGAAGAAACGGGCTGGATCGGGCGCTACTCCACCTCGGACCGCATGCTGGCCCCGGAGGGACACGAGCTGATCCAGACGCAGATGCCGATCCGCCCGACTGAGAGCGTCGATCAGGCGGGCGCGCGCTTGGAGCGGCTGATCGACCAGGCCTACGTGAGCTGGCGCGAGCGGGAGACGTGGCGCCGGCGCCAGGTGATGGACGCGCGCACCGGAGCGCTCGATGAGCCCGGCAGCACCTGGCGGGACCGCCCGGCGGTCGATCGCGGCGACGGCGTGTTTCTCGTGGGCGACATGGTCGCCGCCCCCGGGATGCTCGCCGAAGTCTCCTGGGCCAGTGCGGTCGAGGCCAGCCGGTTGGCGCTCGCCGCGGGGCAGACCTCGCGCGCTCAGCTGCGACGGGTCGCTTGACGGCGGCCCGTTCCTCTGCGCACCCGCGGCCCGGGCGCAGGCTGCCCGCGGCGGTCTTCAGCGCGCGCCTCGCCGCTCGCCTGGCGCCGCGCGGCGCGAAGGATGTCATCCGCGCGCCGCGCAGCGGCTCGCTCGTCGAGATACGCGATTGCAAGCGCTCGCTGCTGGTCACCTTCCGCCGCGATGGCACGCCGGTGCCCACGCCGGTGTGGGCGGCCGAGGCGGGCGGTCGTCTCTACGTGCGCACCGAGCGCACCGCCGGCAAGGTCAAGCGTCTGCGCAACGACTCCCGCCTGCTGGTCGCTCCATGCACGGTGCGCGGCCGGCCGCTCGGTGCGCCGCTGGAGGCGGCCGCGAGGATGCTCTCACAGGAGGACGAGCCGCTCGCCGAGCGCACACTCGCCACCCGCTACGGGCTCGGGCGGGCGATCTTCGAGTGGGCGATGGACATCCTGCGGGTGGACATGGGCTACCTGGAGATCACGCCCGGAGAGTGGGGAGATCCGCGGCCCTGAGACTCAGGCGGTCGCAGCGGCCGTGCGCGGCCTGGGGACGGGGCGCCCCGCGCGCGGCCCGACGAACGAGGCCGGGGCGATCCGCATGTAGTGCTCGAATGACCAGTCGCAAAAGCGCTGATTCTCCAGCGCGCGTGCGAGCGCAGTGACCGCGCGGGTGGTGGTGAGGCGCCCGACGGCGCGCTGGGTGAAGAGCAGCGAGCTGAACTTCCAGGAGTGCGCGTCGGAGAACTCGCCGTAGCGGCGCAACGCCTGCTCGCGGGTGCTGTGCCCCTTCAGCACCGCCCGCAGCTCGCGCCCGCAGGCGATCCCGAAGTAGAGCGCGGTGCGGATGCCCTCCGCGGTGAGCGGCAGGCAGTGGCCCGCGGAGTCGCCGACGAAGAACACGCCGTCCTCGACCGCGGGGCGCAGCTCGTGGGGGATCCAGTTGCCCTGGTAGCCGCTCTCTCCCAGGCCGAGCTCGCGCGCGAGGCGCACGGTGGGCTCGCGCACGTGGTGGGCGGGCCAGAAGGAGCCCACGCCCACGCGCACCTCATCGCCCGCGGGGAAGCTCCAGGAGTAGCCGGAGCGGATGTAGCGGGGGTCGATCCACAGCTCCATGGCCTCGCCCGCGCCCTGCGGGTGCACCTCCAGGCCACGCGAGAGGCGCGCGCCCGGCGGCTGGATCGCGGCCGTGCACGAGAGCGAACGGCGCCAGCCGAGCGCGTCGACGATCAACGGGGCGCGCAGCTCACCGCGGTCGGTGTGCACAACGAAGCCCTCCCTGCCCTGCACGGTGGCGGTCTCGAACTCCGTCTCCTCAGCGTGCGCCTGTGCCCACAGCAGCGCGCACAGCTCGGGGTAGTCGAAAGTCGAAAACGTCCACGGGAGCCTCCAGCTCACGGTGCGCCAGGGGGTGTGCACCGTGAGCTCCGCGAAGGTCTGGCGCAGCGCGCCGCGCAGCTCGAGCGCGTCGAGCCACGTGGTGGGGATGCCACACGCCGAGGTCTGACGCTCGCCGATCTCGTAGCGGTCGATCACCAGCACCCGTGCGCCTGAGCCCTGCAGCTCGCGGGCGATCGCGAGACCCGCGAAGGAGGCGCCGCACACGAGCACGTCGCAGTCGCGCTCCAGGCGAGTGCGCTCCGAGCCCCGCTTCGTCGCTCGTACAGGCATCGCCTCGCAATGATAAGGATGCCCGCCCGTCCGCCTCCCGCTCGACTGCGCCGGCGGCGGGCCGGCGTCCGTGACCCACCGTGCTGCGCTAGGCTTCGAGCGGTGCAAGCGCTGATCGAGAAACCCGAGGCCCGCGTGGTCGAGGGATCCAACGGGCTCCTGCTCGAAGTCGACGGACAGATCGTCCCCAACTACGACGCCACGATGCAGCCCTTCGAGGAGGGCGAGGTCGTCACCGGTCGCGTGGTGCGGATCGACAAGGACGAGGTGCTCGTGGACATCGGCTACAAGTCCGAGGGCGTGATCCCCTCCGGGGAGCTGTCGATCCGCAAGTCGGTGGACCCCCGCGAGGAGGTGGAGCTCGGCGAGGAGGTCGACGCGATCGTCCTCACCAAGGAGGACCAGGACGGCCGCCTGATCATGTCCAAGAAGCGCGCCCGCTTCGAGAAGGCGTGGCGGCGCATCGAGGCCGCCGCGGAGTCGGGGCAGCCGGTCGAGGGCAACGTGATCGAGGTCGTCAAGGGCGGCCTGATCATCGACCTCGGCGTGCGCGGCTTCCTGCCCGCCTCGCTGGTGGACATCCGCCGGGTGCCCAACCTCGACGAGTACATGGGCACGAAGATCGAGACGAAGGTGATCGAGCTCAACCGCTCGCGCAACAACGTCGTGCTCTCGCGCCGCGCGGTGCTCGAGGAGGAGCGCAAGGAGGTGCGCCAGCAGATCCTCGACCGCCTGCAGCCGGGCCTCGTGGTGGAGGGCCAGATCTCCAACATCGTCGACTTCGGGGCGTTCGTGGACCTCGACGGGATCGACGGCCTGATCCACATCTCCGAGCTCTCGTGGTCGCACGTCAACCACCCCTCCGAGATCCTCAACATCGGCGACACGGTGCAGGTGAAGGTGCTCGACATCGACCGCGACCGTCAGCGCATCTCGCTGGGCCTCAAGCAGACCCAGGAAGACCCGTGGCAGCGGATCGTGGACACCTACAACGTGGGCGACGAGCTGGAGGGCACCGTCACCAAGGTCGTCACCTTCGGCGCGTTCGTGGAGATCCTCGACGGGGTGGAGGGCCTCGTGCACATCTCCGAGCTCGCCGCCCACCACGTGGAAAGCCCGCGCGAGGTCGTCCATCCGGGAGACGTGATCCGCGTGAAGATCCTCGAGATCGACTCCGAGCGCCGGCGCCTGTCGCTGTCGGCCAAGCGCGTCGAGGACCAGCTCCTGCCGCTGCCGCGGGCCGCGGACGCGGCCGGCAAAGAGGCCCCCGCAGCGGCCACCGAGGAGACCCAGCCCGAGGCTGGCGCTGAGGGGGAGCCGTCCGAGGCGGTGCAGGCTGAGGTCGGCGCCGTGGGGGAGCCATCTGAGGTGGTGCAGGCCGAGGTTGGTGCCGTGGAGGAGCCGCTCGAGGCCGGGGCGGTGGAGTCCGAGACGGCTCAGGCCGCAGCGCCCGAAGTCGCGCAGCCCGCGGTGGCGGCCGAGCCCGAGGCGAGCGCCGCGCAGGTGGACGCGCAGGCACCGGTAGAGGCGGCGCAGCCTGAGGCCGTGGCGCAGTCCGAGGCCGTGGCGCAGCCAGAGGCGGTGGCACAGCCAGAGGCCACGGAGAACGAGGTTGACGCAGCGGACGTGCACGCCGCCGTGGAGGGGGAGGGGGAGACGGCAGATGCCGCCACCGAGGCGGCGCAGCCCGGATCGGGACCCTCCCACCCGACCGAATCGGAGCCCACCCCCCCTGCATCGGAGCCCGCCCACACCGAATCGGAGCCCACCCCCACGGGCGTGGCGGAGGAGCCCGTCGCCGCGGTTGGAGAGGAGCCCGAGTCCGCTGCCGAGGCCCCAGGCGGGCAGGATCTGGAGCCCGAGCCGGAGCCGGAGCTGGCGCCGGCGGCGAACGACTCCCCCCAGGACTGAGACCCGGCGCGAGCCGTGCAGGTGCAGCCGGCGGTCCCCGTGGTAGGGCTGACGGGCGGGATGGGAGCCGGTAAGTCGACCGCGCTGGCGGCCCTAGAGCGGCTGGGGGCGGCGGTGCTCTCGACCGATACGGTCGTGCACGAGCTGTACGACGGCGACGAACGGCTGCGGGACGCGGTGGTGGAGCGGTGGGGCGCGGGGGTGGCGCCCGGCGGGGTGGTGGACCGCGCGGCGGTCGCGCGGCGGGCGTTCGCCGACGAGCAGGAGCGCCGCTGGCTGGAGGGCCTGACGTGGCCGCTGGTGGGCGAGCGGGTGGGGGCGTGGCTCGCGCAGGCGCGCGCGCGGCGGCCCGCGCCGCGGGCGGCGGTGGTGGAGGTTCCGCTGCTGTTCGAGGCCGGGATGGAGGCGCTCTACGACGCGACGATCGCAATCGTCGCGTCAGAGGAGTTACGCAGCGAACGCGCGGCCGCACGAGGCCACGAGCTCCAGGCGCAGCGCACGGCGCGTCAGCTCGACCAGGAGGAGAAGGCGCGGCGGGCGACCTTCGCGGTGCGCAACGACGGAACTGAGCAGGACCTGGCGGCGAAGCTGTCGGAGATCCTTGACAAGCTGAAGGGGTGAGCAGACGACTCAGGACGCTACTGGGGCTCGTGGTGGCAGCGGGGGTGATCGCGGTGATCGCCCCGCGCCTGGAGCACGCGGTGCGCGAGCTGGCGCTGCCGCTGCAGGACGCGAGCGTGATCCGCCAGCAGGCGGCGGAAAAGCACCTGGACCCCGCACTAATCGCGGGAGTGATCTACGCGGAGACCAAGTTCGACCCGCGGCCCTCCTCGGCGGGGGCACAGGGGCTGATGCAGATTCTCCCGAGCACCGCGGAGTTCCTCGCGCACCTCTCGGGCGGGGTGAGCTTCCAGACGGGCGACCTGGCGACGCCGGCGGTCAACATCGCGTACGGGAGCTACTACCTGCGGTACCTGTTGGACCACTACGGGGGCAGCGAGATGCTCGCGGTGGCGGCGTACAACGCGGGCCTGACGAACGTCGACGAATGGGTGGCCAAAGCCCGCGCGGAAGGCCGCGAGCTGACGGTCGAAGCGATCCCGTTCCCGCAGACCCGTGAATACGTGAAGCGGGTGCAGCACGCCCAGCGGGCCTACCGGGCGACGTACGCGAGCCAGTTGGGGGTCGGCTAGAGGGTGGCGCAGCCGGCCGGTGGCTGGCGAGCCGGGCCCCTCTTCAATCAAAAATGGGTGGCGCAGCCGGCCGGTGGCTGGCGAGCCGGGCCCCTCTTCAATCAAAAATGGGTGGCGCAGCCGGCCGGTGGCTGGCGAGCCGGGCCCCTCTTCAATCAAAAATGGGTGGCGCAGCCGGCCGGTGGCTGGCGAGCCGGGCCCCTCTTCAATCAAAAATGGGTGGCGCAGCCGGCCGGTGGCTGGCGAGCCGGGCCCCTCTTCAATCAAAAATGGGTGGCGCAGCCGGCCGGTGGCCGGCGAGCTGGAGCGGGATCTTCGGCGTTGCCCGCAAGCCCGTGGCAGATCGAGAAGCTGCTCCGCGCGCGAGTTGGGCCTCGACGGCTCGGCGCGCTAGCGTTGAGCTCGATGCCTCCGTTCCGCCTCGACTCCGCCTTCACGCCGACCGCCGACCAGCCCAACGCGATCGCGGCGTTGGCCGAGGGCGTCGAGCAGGGCGAGCGCTTCCAGACGCTGCTCGGGGCGACGGGGACGGGCAAGACGATGACGATGGCGGGCGTGATCGAGGCGGTGCAGCGCCCAGCGCTCGTGATCGCGCACAACAAGACGCTCGCGGCGCAGTTGTGCAACGAGTTCCGCACGTTCTTCCCCGACAACGCGGTCGAGTACTTCGTGTCCTACTACGACTACTACCAGCCCGAGGCGTACGTCCCCTCCCGCGACTTGTATATCGAGAAGGACTCGGCGATCAACCAGGAGGTGGACCGCCTGCGCCACGCGGCGACCGCGGCGGTGTTCGCGCGCCGCGACGTGATCGTGGTGGCGTCGGTCTCCTGCATCTACGGCCTGGGCTCGCCGGAGGTGTACGAGATGAACATGCAGATCCTCACGCGCGGGGAGGAGGTCGACCGCGACGGGCTGTTGCGCAAGCTCGTGTCGATCCAGTACACCCGCAACGACACGGCGCTCGCCAGGGGCACGTTCCGGGTGCGCGGGGAGACCCTGGAGATTTGGCCGGCGTACGCGGAGACGGCCTACCGGGCGACGCTGTTCGGCGAGGAGGTCGAGCGCCTGCAGCATTTCGACCCGGTGACGGGGGAGCTGATCGAGGACGACCTCGAGCACGTGGCGATCTGGCCCGCGACGCACTACAACGTCAGGGAGGGCTCGGTCGAGAAGGCGGTCGCGGACATCGGGCGCGAGCTGAACGAGCGCTGCGCGCAGCTGGAGTCCGAAGGCAAGCTGCTGGAGAGCCACCGCCTGCGCCAGCGCACGCAGTACGACATGGAGATGCTGCGCGAGATGGGGTTCTGCTCGGGGATCGAGAACTACTCGCGGATCCTCGACGGGCGCGGTCCCGGCGACCGGCCGTACTGCCTGATCGACTACTTCCCGAAGGACTTCGTGTGCTTCATCGACGAGTCCCACCAGACCGTGCCGCAGCTCGGGGGGATGTACGAGGGAGACCGCTCGCGCAAGGCCACGCTCGTGGACTACGGCTTCCGGCTGCCGTCCGCGATGGACAACCGCCCGCAGCGCTTCGAGGAGTTCCTCTCGATCACCCCGCAGCTGCTGTTCGTCTCCGCGACCCCGGGGGAGTTCGAGCGCACCCGCGCGGGCCGGGTGGTGGAGCAGATCGTCCGCCCGACGGGGATCGTGGACCCGGAGGTGCAGGTGCGCGCGACGCGCAACCAGATCGACGACCTGATGAACGAGATCCGCGCGCGCGTGGAGCTCCAGGAGCGGGTGCTGGTGACGACGCTCACCAAGAAGATGTCCGAGGACCTCACGCAGTACCTGCTGGAGATGGGCTTCCGGGTGCGCTACCTGCACTCGGAGATCGACACGCTGGAGCGCATCCAGATCATCCGCGACCTGCGCCTGGGGGAGTACGACGTGCTGGTCGGGGTCAACCTGCTGCGCGAGGGCCTCGACCTCCCGGAGGTGTCGCTGGTGGCGATCCTCGACGCCGACAAGGAGGGCTTCCTGCGCGGGGAGACCTCGCTGATCCAGACGATCGGCCGCGCGGCGCGCAACGTCAACGGTGTGGTGTTGATGTACGCCGACAAGGAGACCCGCGCGATGCGCGCGGCGATCGGGGAGACCGACCGCCGCCGCGAGATCCAGGTGGCCTACAACGAGGAGCACGGGATCACCGCCGAATCGATCGTCAAGGGAGTCTCGGACATCGCGGAGTTCCTGCAGGGCGACTCCAAGGTCCCCCGCGGCCGCCGGCGGCGGCGCAGCGAGGCACGGGGGAGGGGGAAGGCGAAGGAGATGCCAACCCACGAGCTCGAGCGCCTCGCGGTGGAGCTCGAGGAGGAGATGCTCGCCGCGGCGGAGGACCTGCGCTTCGAGTACGCCGCCCAGCTGCGCGACGAGATCCGCGAGCTGCGCCGCGACCTGCGCGAGGCCCAGGAGGCGGAGGCGCCCGCGGAGGAGATGGCGTAGGGTGCCGACCGTGGAGCTCGACCGCCAGAGCATCGAACGGCGCGACTTCCCGACCGCCCGGAGGGGGTACGATCCGGCCGCGGTGGACGCCCACCTGCGCGCGCTGGCGGAGCGGGCGCAGGAGCTCGCCGAGCGCGTGACCGCCGCCGCAGAGCCCTCGCTCAGCACGGCCGCGGCCACCCAGGTGCAGGGCATCCTCGAGGCCGCGCAGGCCACCGCTGCGGAGATCGGACGCGAGGCGCAGCGAGACGCGCAGCGCACCCGCGAGGAGGCGGCGCGGGAGGTGGAGCGTGCACGAGCCCACGTGGAGACACTCGCGCGGGCATCCGCAGCACTGCTCGCGCACGTCGAGTCGCTGGACGGCGAGGTGAGCACGCTCGCGCAGAGCCTACGCGCCGGCGGGGAGGTGTCGAGCGGCGAGGAGGAGCGGAGCGCCGCGCTGGCCGATCTTCGATCGGTCGCCTCCCCGCCCGCCACCGCGGCCGAGGGTGGGCAGGATCTCGCGCCACCCGCCCCGGCGCCCACCCCAGCGGTGGCGCCCGTGCGGGCATCCGCGCCCGCGCCCGCGCCAGTAGCGGTGCCCGCACCCGGGCTTACACCTGCACTCACGTCGGCGGCGGCACCCCCACCCGAGCCCCCACCCGAGCCCCCACCAGAACCCGCGCCGCAGGTGGGAGCGGGCAGGCAGGGCGGCGATGACCTCGACGGGGCGCGGCTGGTGGCGCTCAACATGGCTTTGGGCGGCGAGTCGCGCGAGCAGACCGACCGCTACCTGGCCGAGAGCTTCAAACAGCTCGCCGACCGCACGAAGCTGCTCGACGAGGTGTACGCCGCGGTCGAGAGCTGAGCACGCGCGCCGCACGCGGGGCAGCACATCCATCTACAATGCGCGCTCAACAATCGATGCGCCTGTAGCTCAGTGGTCAACGGCAACCTACGGGGTGCCAAAGAGCAGCGGCCTTTCAAGCCGCAGGTCGAGGGTTCGATTCCCTCCAGGCGCACTGCTCGGAGCACTCTCGAAGCCCGCTTTGTAAGCGGGTTTCGTGCTTTTGCCCCGTAGATCTCCGGGTTTGCGGGACGTGTTGGGTGGAGTTGGCCGCATGTCATGCGGTCTATCGCGCCTTCTTGCGCTCGATCTCTTGCGGCTCGTGGTCGCAAAATGGTCGCAGGAGTCCCCTGCGATGACGCTCCCAGCAAGATCCTGTGCTCGGGGTATCTTCGAGCGGTGACACCAGCACGTCGGAGGACACCTCGCCCCCGAACCCCAGCGGAGGACGAGTTCGCGGAGGTTGCTGCCACAGCGGCGCGCGCAACGTTCGCTGTCTTCCACGACGATCCGACCTCCGCGCTCTACTGTGCCGCTGGGATGACTCCGGAGGAGACGTGGCGAGCCGTCACTGAGCAGGTAGCGGTCGTCGCCGCTGACGCAGCCGTCGAAGCGATCCGCGGATATAACGCCGCATCGAAGGACATCAGCCGATGGCATCGGCTCATCTTCGAAGCCTGGTTTCCAGAGCAGGCCGGGTGGGTTCGACGCGGTGACGAGCAGGGTCAATACGGCGTCGTTTGGGGCGCCGGAGTTGTTGACGGTGGTCAGCTGCAAGGGACGCAATGTCCAAGCTCGCCTCAGACGAGCGTTCGCTGGACTGCAGCACGCCATCGTGGAGCGGGAAGGCGCCCACCGAGAAGGCCGCCGACGAAGGCTGCGAGAGGCCACCCTTCCGGCCGCGGCGTTCTACGCCAAGCTGCTGTCCACCCATCCGTTCTTCGATGGCAACGGACGCACGGCGTATGTGGCGCTTCAGTACGCCCTCATCCGACTCGGTGCGACAGGCGTCGCTTTGCCCGACCACGATGAGCAGCAGTGGGCACTGGGTCAAGGTCTGCGCCCCGGAGGTCGACATCACGGCTACGACGCTCTTGCGGAACTCTTCGAGCGAACCATCCGAGCATCCTCACCGGCGCCGATAGGATAGGGGCATGAGCAAGAAGGCCTTGAACGACGAGTTCAGCGACTACGACGGACCGACCGGGCTCTACATCGCCACCGGCGAGCAGATGCTGCCGCTCAACACACCTGAGGCGCTTGCCGCCCTCGGACACTCCGCCATGCTGCTCTCACTCGGCGCCTCTCCGCTGGCTGACGAGTACGAGGGTCTCGTCAAGCAGCTCGCTCACGCGGTCTGAACGCCCAAGACGTGGCTGACCTCTACATATCGGGCGACATTGAGGCTGATGGTCCGATTCCGGGCCCCTACTCGATGCTGGCCTTCGGGCTCGCGGTCGCGGGCCGCTTCGATGGCCGGACCTTTACGGCTTACCAGCCCGAGGTCGCCAGTCGAGCCTACGGCCTCCAGCGCACCCGTCACTCGGCCTCGTGAGCAGCGCGGAGACTGCATTCGAGTCGCGCCGCGAGCTGCCAGACGACGAGCTCAAGGCTCAAGCTGAGCGGCTGATCGGGTTCGCGCGGCGCTTCGAGCGCCTGAACGGGCAGATGCGGCTCCTGACCGACGCTGCCGGCGTCAGGGGCTGGGCAGACCGCCACCACGGTGGTGCCCACGGCATTGTCGCTGCGCTCGGTGATCGCTACCCGCTCGTCGTCTTTCACGGCGATGTCGGGACTGGCAAGACAGCAACGGCCGAGGCCTGCGCCGACGCGCTGGCGCGGATGCTCGATGTTGACGGGTTCCTGCTCAAGTTGTCGACGCGGGTCCGCGGCATCGGACACGTCGGCGAGATGAGCAGCCTGATCGGCGACGCCTTCGCCGAAGCGGTCGAGCTGGCGGGCCGCAAGCGCTTCGTCGCCTTGATCATCGACGAGGGCGATGCAATCGCATTCAACCGCGGCGCCGAGCGCGCCCACCACGAGGATCGCGTTGGGGTCAACTCGCTCATTCAGAAGATCGACGATGCGCGCGCCCTGCGCGGCCGGCTTTTGATCATCCTCTGCACTAACCGCTTCGCCGCCCTCGACCCGGCCATCCTCCGTCGTGCCAGCCTGATCGAGGAGTTCCGGCGCCCTGACGAGGAGGAGCGCCGCGCACTGCTCCTCGCGGACCTCGCCGGCATCGAGGTCGGCGATGAGCTGATCGAGGAGCTGGTGAAGATCACCGGCCCTCGCGACGGACGAGCGGGCTTCACCTTCTCCGACATTCAGACGCGCTTCCTGCCGGCTGCGGTCGCCCGCGCTTACGCTTACCGGGCGCTCGCCGGTGACGATCTGCTCGTCGCCGCTGCCGAGCTCGAACCGTCACCCGTCATGCGCGAGAACGAGGAGTGATGCGCGGGCTGCGCGTCCACATCACCGGCAGCGCCGCCACGGACTGCGACGGCGATCTCTTGGCAGCCGCGCACGTGTACATCGCGGCGCTGACTGCGGAGATCATCGCTCGCGGCGGTGGCCTCGTCCTCGGAGCTAGCGATGAGCCCCGCGGGGACAGTGGCGAGCCGTGCACCTTCGATTGGACAGCGCTTGCAGTCGTCGCCGATGCTGCCGACCCGGCGCCCGAATAGCCGAGGGAGCGCCCGGAGCGCTTTATCGTCGTTGCTAGTCAGCGCGCGCTTGAGAAGATCCCCGATTGGCGTGATGAGGTCTGGCAGCGATGCCGCGAACGGGGCGACTTCGGTCTCGAACCAACATCACCCGGCTGGCGCATGGCTGGCGTGATTCGTGAGCGCCAGGTTCTGCGCGGCGACGTTCTGCTCCCGCTCGGCGGTGGTGCCGGCACCGAGCAACTCGCCGACCTCTACCGCGATGAGGGCAAGCCAGTCGTGCCCGTCAGCGCCGCGCTCGGCGCGATTAACCGCGACGGCAACGGCGGCAGCAACTATCTGCACGGGCACGCGCTCAGCAATAGCGACGCTTTCTTCCGCTTGCGCGACGGAGCTGGAAATGCGGCAGCACGTCTTTCGGGCCTCGCCCTCGACTCCGCCAGCGACGTCGCCAAGCTGGCCAAGGAGACGGTCGAGCTGCTGGCTGACTTAAAGCCGCGGCCGGCATTCTACGTGCGTCTACTGGCGACCGATCATCCTGCCTTCGTCGCCGTCGAGTGCTTCTTCCGAGATGTCGTCGACGACGTCGTCGAGCAGCGCGGGTTCACGCCGCACGAGATGGGACGCGGCAAGCCAGAGGCTGCGTTCATGGATGTCGAGATTTTCGCGGCACTTCACCGTGCGGGCCTTGTCGTCGTCGATCTGACCGGGGTGCGTCCCAACTGCACGATGGAGCTCGGCTATGCGCTCGCACGTCGCCGGCGCGTCGTCATCAGCGCCGAGGCCGGGACGACGCTCCCGTTCGACACCTCAATGCTGCCGACCTACTTCTGGGAGGACAACGGGGCGCCAGTAGAGCGGCAGGAGGCCTATGGCGCCTGGCTTGAGCAGTACAGTGAGCTTCCGCCGCTCGTCGACTAGCTACTGGAGGCGCTCGACGCGACGGCGGGGACCTTGGGGCTGTGGTCGGGAAGCAGGATCGCCATCGTCCCTGATGGGTCTGCAGGGGTAGGGGAGAGTGCCCAAATCGCGGCCGTGGTGTGGCTCCTGCGGGCATTGTGGCGGTTCGCACTGTCGTCTGAGCCGTGCTGTTTGATGTCCGACATGAGTGCCAACGCTTGGAGGAAGAACCACACCGTGACGGCGGGACTCGTGCGGCGCTTCACCGGTGCCACGCCAGGCGGTAAGCAGGTCACCGTGCGTCACCGTGTAAAGGGTGAGTACGACGAAGGCCCCGGCGGCGTCGGCTTCGAGTTCGACTATTGGGGGCCACAGGCCCTCGCCGAGAAAGTCGAGGGGATCCTCACTCGGAACGAGTCGGACGCACTCGCGTTGCTCGCGAACCTCAAGTCTCGCTGGCCGCTGGTGGACGAGGATCGCCTGACGCTCGGCCGGTTCGTGTCTCTCCACATTGTTCGCACGCCGGCCTTTGGCAAGTGGCTCCGCGCGCTCGGCAACAAGACGGCGAAAGAGGTGCTCGCTGAGGCGGCCGTCAAGCACGAGCTTGATGAGGAACAGCTTGCACCGTACGCGGAGAGGCTCGCGAGCCCGCACATGCACGCTCAGACTCTACTGCGACAGGTCAACCGTGCGGCGACCTGCTGTTGAGCATGCACTGGAGCATCATCGAGTTCCCCGAGGACTTGCTCATCGGCTGCGATCAGCCGGTGGTTCTGATTCCGTTTGCGAGACCCGACAGGATCACGCCGGAGTCCGCGATCCCGCCGTTCGGTGTCGCGGGGACGTTCGAGGGGCGGTTCACACTGGACCCGCGCCACGCGCTCGTGATGACGTGGGTCGAAAGCGGAGAGGAGCCGTGGCTCGCGGGCGACCGCATAGGCGCCAGCCACATCAACGCCTCTCTCAAGGCGCAGACGGTTGATGAATGGTTCCGTCGCCCCGGAACCATTCCGCCGTTCATCTCGGCGCCACTACTTGAAGAACGGGTGGACCCGATCTCCCCGGCGCTGTTTCGTGGGTACACGCTCCAACGGGCTGTTGCCTCGCCGCGCCGACATGCCACCGTACGCTGCGTGACGAAGATGGTCGAGGAGCAGACTCCGGATGAGGAGGTACGCTGGGTGCGATGCCCAAGTCAGCACGCGGCCTGATTGCGACGTAAATTGCGTCGTCGCGTCCTCGCGCTCGGGGGACGTACGGCGTACCAGCGTGGAGGCGAGTACCTTCCATAGGGCGTGTTGGCCCCTGGGAGCACAGCGGCAACTCGAGGCCATCAGCTCGCTTGAGTTCAACCTCAGACGACACCCTGAGCTGGTCGTTCAAGATCTGGCCGGAGCATTGCGCAGGCGTGTTCCGAGGCGTTGCATGAGTAGCTCGGCTGCGGGCTGGTGCTCGTATCCGCGGAGATCGCGGGCGAGGTCGCGGATGTCATCGAGGAATTCGGGGGTGGCGAGCTTGTCAGTAAGGTTGGCGTGCAGTTGGCGGTAGCTGTAGATGTCTGAGCCCATGTAGTGGGCGAGGCCGTCGACAATGAGCTGGTCGTCGAGCGTGAGTTCGGTCAGTGCGAGCCAGAGGTCGTAGAGGTCGCGTCCCTTGCGGCGAGTGTAGAGGGCTCGGAGCTTGGTGGCGAGGATCTCCTCGACCTGGAAGGTCCGTACGTCGGCGCTTGCGCTCCACCAGCGAGAGTCGACGCGGTAGGGCAGCAGGACGTGGGGTTGGTATGGGGTCGTCTCTTGGACGTTGATCTCGATCTTGATCGAGATCGGCGCGTCGTCTGCCTGTGGGTCTGTGTGAAACCAGATGCGGGCCATGTCGGAGTCGTGACTGGGGAACCTGCGCTTTCGCTCCTGCAGTCCGATGTCCGCGGCGATGCGGCGTAGTGCGGTCAGGCAGTCACCGATCTTGGGCTCCTCGGAGGTGCGGGTGTAGTCGAGATCCTCGGAGTACCGCGCGGGCTGGGGTAGGTGCAGCTTGTGCAGGCAGGTGCCGCCGCGGAAGGCCAGCTCGCTGGCCAGCAATTCGTCGTTGGCGATCTCGACGATCAGCCGCGAGAGGAGCAGATCCTGCTCGATCTGGCTCTCGCTGGGCCAGGGCGCGCGGCTGGACCATTCGGTGATATAGGGCCGGGGGATCACAGGTCCGGTTGGACTTCGATGTTGATCCGCAGGCCCCAGGTCCGATCGAGCTGGCCGGTGGCTGGGCCGCTGGCGCTCAGCGGTGTGGGCTCGCCCTCGGATGGCCGGGCGACGATCGCCAGCCAGTCGAGGTTGATGTCGGGGCGATGGTGTTCGAGCAGCCAGCCGAGTCTCCGCGCGGTGGCCTTTCCGCGTGGCGCGGTGATTCGTCCGAGGGTTGCGCCGTCGAGCTCCCCGAGCTCGACGAGGACGGTCGCGACGTTGTTCAGCCCGCCGCTGTGGCGTGGGTGCTGGGCGAGGTCCACGGCGGTGCTCTCGCGGGTGGCGAGCTGCAGGTAGCCGGATGGGCCGGCGCGTCGTTCGGTCGCAGTGTCGGCGATGTGGCGGCTGGTGTAGAAGCGCAGGCGGTTGCGCCCCAGGTCGCGGTCGAGGACGTCCTTGTCGGTGATGACCTGGAAGCTCTGGGGTGCCTGGTGGGCTGCGCCGTGCATCGCGGCGGCGGCGAGGAGCGCGATGTAGTAGCGGCGGCCGAGGTGCGCCATCATCGCGTCGATGAACCACTCCGCTGGCGGCGCGCCCCACGCGCGGTACTGCGGGGCGACGACGGCGTAGAGGCCGCGAGCGGGGGACACGATCGATCGGTCTGTTCGCAGCCGGTGCAGCCCGCTGTGTAGCGCGCGGCGATGGAGCCCGGTCAGCTCCAGCAGCTCGTCGGTACTTGCCGTATGGCGGCCTTTGGCCAGCAGAGCATCGGGTAGCTCATGGATCTTCATGGGCTAAGAATAGGGCAAAATGACGTTTTTCGTAAGTTTGCCCATACCATCCAGGGATTCTAGAGGTAGTTGATCGCCTAAATTGTTGACGATAGTGATTATGCCCTAGCGGTTGTAGGCAGCACCCAGTCTATCGTCGGACGTGCGGCGCCGGTCGTGGGAGCGGATAGTGGGGATCTGGAGGTCATCGAGAATAATTGTTGGTCGCATCTTGGTCGCATTTGCGGCCTATATCGCATGGTTGAGCGGGAAACCGACGGCCTTTCAAGCCGCAGGTCGAGGGTTCGATTCCCTCCAGGCGCACTGCAGAAAGGCCCTGCTCATGCGGCGCTTTTCTGTGCCCACGACCCGGCGGGGAGGGTCGGGAACGGTGGGGGTGGCAAGGGAAGTGGTAAGGCGCCGCCGATCGGAGGGGTAGGCAGACGGATCTTGGGCGCGTCCGGTCCAGCCCCGACACTCATTGATCTCCGCGCCCCCCGATCCAGTTGCGGGCGGACGCTGCGGCAGCTATGCTGCTCGTATTGCTCCCCGCCGTCCGGCCTCACGGCTGCACTGGCGGGGAAATTTTTTATGGCCGAGCGTTCGACACGGGTTGCCGTCTTCATCGACTGGCAGAACGTCTACAAGGCCGCCCGCGAGGCGTTCGGGCTGGGACAGCTCCCCAACGAGCGCGGCAACTTCAGCCCCTTCAAGTTAGCCCGTGTCCTCGCCGCTGGGCACGGCCGCGGGAGCGCCGGAGAACTCTTGCGCGTGGAGGTCCATCGCGGCCTGCCAAGCTCCTCGCGGGACCCGGTCGGCTACGGTGAGATGGTCGCGCGCCTGAAGGGGCCTCGGCGGATCGAGACGGCCTCTTGGAGCAGCGGCAAGTTCGCCCAACGCCTGCGCGAGATACCTGGCGTCCATCACCATCGGATCAGCGGGAAAGTCTTCGCGCTAGTCGAGGAGCCGGTGAACTACGCGCATCGTTCGGTCTAGCGTCAACGCCGCCGCAAGGTGCTCAGCAACCACGGCTGGGTGACGACCCATTCGCCGCGTTCGGCTGCTTCTTTGGCGTCCAGCCGTTTCTTGATTTCGTCGACAGACGGGCCGGGCGGCAGGTGTTTCGCTCGCAGTTCTTTGCGTTCGTTTCTAGTGCTGCCGATTCTCTGGCGAGTGCTCGTGTGACGGCTTCCTCGATGCGAGTCCCAGGAGACAGGTGAGCATGAGCGCGGGCGCCTTGGAGCTGCAAGTCCCCGATGCTTTCGTGCAGGCCATCGCCGAGCGCGTCGCCGACCTGCTCGCCGACAACCTTTCGGGAGCCAGTCCGTCCGAGCCGTGGATCGGGGTGGAGCAGGCCGCAGAGCACCTTGCTTGTCCGACGAGCCGCATCTACGACTTGGTGAGCCAGCGGCGCCTCACGCCGCGCCGCGACGGGCGCAGGCTGCTGTTCAAGCGCTCGCACCTCGACGCAGCGATCGAAGCCATGTCGTGAGCACCGTAATTCCTGTCCGGCACAACGAGAGGAGGGCGACCGCTGTACGGGAGGGCTTGATCCGCTCCAACCCCGCGCGGGACGTGGACCTGCCGCACCGGCCGACCGCGGAGGACACCGAGGACGAGGAGGTCCACGCGATGAGCCGCGAGGAGTTGGTGACCTTCCTCGGCTTGTGCCCGGAGCACTGGCGGATGTTCTTCTGGTTCCTGGCCGCAACCGGCCTGCGGATCAGCGAGGCGGTGGCGCTCCAGTGGCGCCACCTACAGCTCGACGGCTCCTGTCCGCACGTCAAGGTCCGCCGGGCGCTTGTGAAGGGCTGCATGGGACCGCCCAAGAGCCGCTACGGTCGCCGGGAGGTCCCGCTGGATCATGTGCTGGTCCTGGCGCTCCGCGACCGCCACAGGGCGACGGAGTGGCCCGGCGCGGGGGACCCTGTGTTTTTCCGGCGTCGAACGGGGTGTGTCTGGACGCGGAGAACCTGCGCCGCCGGGTGCTGAAGCCGATCCGTGGGAAGGCGTGCCTGCCATGGCTCGGATTCCACGCCTTCCGCCACACCTGCGCGACGATGCTGTTCGCCGAGGGTCGCAACACGGTACAGGTGCAGCGGTGGCTCGGCCACCACTCCGCGGCGTTCACGCTCGCGCGCTACGTCCACCTGCTCGACGGCGATCTCGGCGAGCCGCTGAGCATCCAGGGTGGTAAGGAGGTGGTAAGGAGTCCCACGCCATTCGACGCCACAACGGCGCACGAGCTGGAGGCAAATCTCCAGCAATAGAGCCAATCGACGGACTCCGCGACACTGCGCGACACTGCCTGGGGGTTCTTTCAAGCCGCAGGTCGAGGGTTCGATTCCCTCCAGGCGCACTGCAGAGGAGCCCTGCAAACGCGGGGCTTTTTTGTGGCCGGAGAACCGTTGGGAGGGCCACCGGGAGCGCCTGGCGTAACACGGGCGTAACGCAAGCGGTAACACGCTGCGCGCTTGGGGTCTTCGTGCGGCGACTGATGCCGCTGGTGCGCGTCCTAGCCCGGATCGTGCATGAAGTCGTGTGATGTGAGTGTTTGGCGGGCTGGTTGGGGGGTGGGGACGGTTGGGGCTGTTGTGGGCGTGGGTCGTGGGTGTCGCGGGGGGATTCCGGGGTGTTTGTGGTGGTCGAGTGCTGGTTTGCGGGCAGGCTTCGCGGGGCGGTAGCGCCGGGGGCCGGCTGGTTGTCGTGTGGCCCGGTGTTGTGTCAGCCTGCGGGCGTGGGGAGCGCTCTGAGGCGGGCAAACGCGATGGTGAGGTCACTTGCCCAGGGCCAGGTTGCTTGTATTCGAAGCGTGGCGGTGCGGGCGTGGAAGGAGAGGCGCCCGGCGACGTGCAGCAGTCGGTAGCGCAGGCGCTTGGGCTCTGATTTCGCGAGTTCGCCGGTGAGTAGTAGGCGCTGGGTCCACACGAGGAGGTCGTGGGCGACGCGCACGAGCTCCAGCCAGACACGGTTGTGCTCGAAGTCGCGGAAAGGGAGGTTGCGCAGGCCGGTGTCCTTGTCGTTGCGGATGTGATCCTCGACGCGGGCGCGGCCGCGGTGATCGCGCTCGACGTGCGCGATATCACCGGGCTGGTCTGTGAGGATCGCTTGGAAGCGGTGTCCGTCGTGGTCGGTGAACGTGAGTTGCGCGCCGGGGTGCGCGCGCTCGCGTCTGACGATCACCCTTGAGCGCTCCGGCCAGCCCGACAGGTCGAGGTGGCTGGTGATCTCACAGACCTGCCCGTTGGGGCGCGGGCTGCCGTCCTGGTCGAGCGCTGGTACCCAGTCGCTGTCAGGGATCTGGAGGATCGCGGTGCGTACCGCCTCGTTCAGTTCGTAGCCGACGGAGAACTCGATCCGGCCCTCGCGAGCCCAGTCCAACAGCTCGTGGCTGGCGCCCGCGGTATCCACGCGCAATAGCAGCTTGATGCTCTCTATGGACTCGGCGGGGATTTGTTCGATCGCCTGCTCGGCGACCTTGATCTGGTCAGCGGCGGTATTCGCACCGGCGTTCCCCGACCGCAGTTCGCCGGCCAGCGCTTCGCTGGTCTCATCCGCGTAGGCGAGCATCGGGTGGAACCCGTAGCCGCCCTTGAAGTTCCCCGCTGCTCCCTCCTTCTCCGAGTGCGAGCCGATGAGCGTGGCATCCAGGTCGATCGTCAGACGCTCCAGAGCACCGGTCAGCTTCCACACCCGTGCCCGCGCCTTCGCGTGAGCCCCGCGCAACCGCCCCAAGCCATCTGGGTTCCGGGCGATCCGATCAACGAGCCGGAACGCCGTCGAGGCCGACGCGACACTCCCAAACAGCGACTCCTGATCGCCGAGTGCCCCCAGGTCAGCCAGACAGTCCCCACCGTCGGCGAGCATCACCGCGAGGTCGCGGATCACGTGGCCCTGGTCGTGCCCGGATCGCCGCTGCTTCAAGCCAGCAAGCTCCAACGACAGGGCGCCCGTCAGCCCCGTCTTGTCGGCCACCCAGGCCAGCAGCGCGCTACCCGCGTGCGAAACCAGCCCCTCTCCGTCCGACACGACATCTACTCTGAAATTGCGCCCATCGCGTGTCACCTTCAAGGTGATCCTCCCAAGCTCGATTCCAAGGTCTCAGCAACCCCAGAATCCCAGCTCAGGCGGACAGTTCAGCGGCCCCGACCATCGGGGCCGCAACTGCTTCATGCACGATCCGGGCTAGACTGTCATCAGTGGCGACTGCCGATCGGACAGTTCATGTAGGGGCACGGACCTACGCGATGCTGCGTGAGGAGGCCGAGCGCCGCCATCGAGGTGTCGATACGACTGCCGACGATCTGCTTACCGAACGCCTGTCGGCGTCCCTGATCGACACGGCAAAGTTGGAGCGGACGATGGAGCGCGCCGCCCAGCTCCGTGCCCGCCTCCCTCGCACGGACGAGGCTGCGGCCTTGATCCGTGAGGGACGCGACGAGCTTGAGCGGCGCCCAGAGCGCTCGTGAGCGTTGTTATCGACTGTGCCCAAAGGTAAGGCTGGTGAGTCTAGGTGAAGTGGCGTAGGTCAACGTGGGCGCTGATCGTCTGGGGCGTGTGGACCCTATGCGTCGCTGCAGTTACATATAGTGATTCTCACCGACGGGTATCGCACGCGTGCCCCTCTGGCTGTCAGCACCTGCTGGCCACGAATGCGCTGTTATTCGTCGCAATTTTTGGGGGCATCGGATTCATCGTGCTCTTTCTGGTGTGGTTGGTTACAGGGCTGCGGCGTAAAGGCACGACCGATCCGGGAAACCTGGCATAGATGATTAGCCGTATTAATATGATGCACTATGCAAGACGACTGAATGATGGGTCGGATAGAGCGGAACGATTTGGGCGTAGGGGAGTGATCCCGCTTATGGGCGGCTGAGCAATGTCGCGCCGGCCAGATAAAACGGATCGCTGGCACGCCGTGGAGTTGATCGATCACCTGCGCCGTGGGGTCGGCGCACACCTGCAGGCACAGCGTTGGACGGCCCGCGAGCGAGACGCGCCCGAAGTATCCCGGCCGGTCGACGCGGACGAGATCGCCACGTTCGCCCGGCCGTACCGATGACGGCTACGGGTCACGTTGGCGCATGTCGTCAACCTCGGATCGCGCCTGACAGAGCGCAGGGGGGAGCCCAACCCCGCTGGCCAGCGAGACCAATTTATGAGCCTGGGCTCCCTGAACTGATGAGCGCAATCCACGCGCCGATTTCATCCTGCCCTCGGCTCACGCGCGAGGATGTCCTCGGCGGACGCGAGGTCGCCGACTTGTTGGACCTGCCGGTCTCGACGGTGCTCGAATACGCCCGGCGGGGGTTGCTGCCGGGTCACAAGCTGGGGCGACGCTGGATCTTCCTCCGCGATGAGGTCGAGGCGACTGTGCGGGGCCGGGCGAAGGTGGGCTGAGGGCAACATGGTCGGCTGCCGCTGATCGTCACGTGCGCGAGCTGGTGCTCCGGTTTGCCTTGTGGGCCAGATCTATGGCTGTCCCACGGCGGCGGTGGGTTGCATCGCCTCGCGCAGGGCGAGCGCCTCGATCGCGTCGCTGGCGTTCTGCGGCGTGTCCTCGACCTTGCCTTCGCGCCAGGCGGCGGCGAAGCATTGGTGCTCGGTTTGTTCGTGTTGTGGACTCATAGATGATAAGGTGGCTACATGCGTGAGATGGGAGTCCGCGAGTTGAAGGCGACACTGAGTCAGACGCTGCGAGCGGTCGCTCGCGGTCAGCAGGTGCGCGTGACCCTCCGCGGTCGGCCGCTGGCCGACATCGTGCCGGCCGGTGTTTCGACCAAGGACGATCGCCTGCGCGGGCTGGTGGCCCAGGGGCGGCTGGTTGCGCCCGCGCGCGCGCGGCCAAGGCGGGCGCCCCGACTCGTGAAGAGCAGTCGCAGCGCATCGGCGCTGGTGCTGGCCGAGCGGGAAACCGAGCGCTGAACCTTTACCTCGACGCGAGCGCGCTGGTCAAGCGCTATGTCGCTGAGCCCGGAAGCGACGCCGTCCGCGACGCGATGGACCGCGCCGACGGCTGGTTCATGTGTCGTGTCGGCTTCGTGGAGACCGTCCGCGCCGTTGGCCTGAGCGCAGGCCGGGCAGCCGCCAGGACCGTGCGCGAGGAGTGGCCCGCGTTCGGCGCGATCGAGGTGGACCAGCTCCTGGTCGAGGATGCCGCCAAGCTCGCGATCGAACGCGAGCTGCGCAGCCTGGACGCCCTGCATCTCGCCGCGGCCCTCATGCTCCCCCGAGACGATCTTCTCCTCGCCACCTGGGACCGCCGCCTCCACGCGGCTGCAGGTGTTGAAGGGCTCGCGCTCATTCCAGAAAGGCTCGACTGAGCGGCAACTGTGTCCGGTCGAAACCGGGTGCGGGGGACTCCGGACGAGGACGGGGTCTGAGGTGCGGCGAAGCAAGCGCTTCTGCTTCGCCCGGCGCAAGCGGGCGTGTGCCAGCGCCCGCACGCGAGCGCCGTGGCGGTCGGTGCCGGCCTCGCGCATCACCGCGATGATCTCCTGCACGGCGGGGTGTAAAGCCACGACGGGGAAGTCTCGCTGGGCATACCCAGCTGGACCATCATCACCGTGCCAGACGGGTAGAAGTCAAATCTTGCGATCTTGCGGTCCACTAGTTCGATGACGTCGCAGCAAGGGGCGTCTATTCGTCTGCCCGTGGGTGGAATGATTCCCGTGGGCAGGACCAGAGGCCCGTCGTGCGTGCCCTGGAGCGCGAGTTGCACTACAACGAAGTCGTTGCTGGTGTAGAAGCGGTAAAGCTCGCGGCGCATATCGGAGAAGGCCGTTGCATAGATTTCGACGAGGTCTCCGAGCGTCTCGCCACGGTAAGTGACTGCGGTCGACATGTCGGTAAACGTCCCATCCTGTGTGAACGAGTTCACCCACCCTGGAATGTCCTCGGCCGCCGCGAGGTCGTAGACGTTGCGGATGAGTGTCTGGCTGTCGCGCATGTTGTCTTCTCAGATTGACTGGCTGGACATGGGTCCGCCGCTGCGACGATTGAGTTCCCGGTCGAGCCCGATCGCGGCGCTGATGAGCGCGAGGTGCGTGAAGGCTTGCGGGAAGTTGCCGAGCAGCTCGCCGCTGGAGCCGATCTGCTCCGAGTACAGCCCGAGGTGGTTCGCGTAGGTGAGCATCTTCTCGAACGCGAGCTGGGCGTCCTCGAGGTAGCCGGCCCGCGCCAGGCACTCGACGTACCAAAAGCTGCACATCGAGAACGTCCCCTCGTCGCCGTCGAGCCCATCCGGAGCTGCCGCAGGGTCGTAGCGGTAGACGAGGCTGTCGGAGACGAGCTCGCTGCCGATCGCGCGAAGCGTTGAGAGCCAACGCGGGTCGGTGGGTGCGATGAAGTGAACGAGCGGCATCAGCAGCAGCGACGCGTCGAGCACTTCGGAGCCCTCGGCCTGGACGAACGCCTGCCTGCGCTCGCTCCATCCGCGCGCCATGATCCAGGCGAAGATGTCGTCGCGCGCTTGAGTCCAGCGGGCGAGGTCCGCAGGGAGCCCGCGATTGGTCGCGATTCTCATCGCGCGGTCGATCGCAACCCAGCACATCAGGCGCGAGTGCGTGAAGCGCTTACGACCGCCGCGGGTCTCCCAGATGCCGTCATCTGGCTCCTGCCAGTGCTCGCAGAGCCAGTCAATCAGCCGCGCGAGGTCCACCCAGTCGTCGTAGCCGATGAACTCGCCGTGCCCCATACGTGCCTGCTGCTCGGCCAAGTAGATCGAGTCGAACAGCTCGCCGTAGACGTCGAGCTGCAACTGGGTCGCCGCGTCGTTGCCGATCCGGACCGGGCGCGAGCCACGGTAGCCCTCAAGGTGCCCGAGCTCGTGCTCGGTCAAGCAACGCTCGCCGTCGATCCGGTACATGACGTCGAGTGGGCTGCCGCCATTGCTCGTCGCGGCGACCGTCGAGACCCTTCGGCGGAAGCTGTTGAACGCTACCGCCTCCGCAGCGAAGCCGAGCCGGGACAGCGCGTATATGGAGAACGCGAAGTCGCGCAGCCATGCATAGCGGTAGTCCCAGTTTCGTG
Organism: uncultured Solirubrobacterales bacterium; assembly: GCA_963715925.1. GTDB lineage: Bacteria > Actinomycetota > Thermoleophilia > Solirubrobacterales > Solirubrobacteraceae > Palsa-744. Next base: position 3,009,220 of record OY970282.1, read on the forward strand.
CTCCGCCGATTCGCTCGGGCAGGCTCGCGGTCGCAGCGGCCACGATCGCGCCGCTCGGCTCATACGAGAGCAGCTTGAGCGTCAGGGCCGACCGATCCACCATCTCGCGCCAGCGGCCGCGATACGCGGACTGCCGTAGCCAGGAACGCCAGAACCTGACCGTCTCGCCGCCCAGCTGCTCCGCCTCCCGCGCACCGAGTCGGACGGCCTCATCGCCAGCCTGAAGGACAAACGTCAGCCGTTCCCCCGCGGCGAGCTCGAACTCGGCGCTGGCTCCCCCGCCTGTTGCTCCGAGCGCGACCGGTGAGCCGATAGCAACGGCGTCACCCTGAGCGCGAAAGACGGCGCCGGTCGGCTCGACCGTGACCTCCGGCTTGTACAGGCCATAGCCGAAGCGCGGCTCGACTTCGAGACGAAAGCGCAGAGTGCCGCGTATTCCTACCATGCTTCGGACGAGCCGCTGCGGGCCATCGCCCACAGGCATGAAGTCCTGAATCTCGCTCACGCCTTCCGGAGAGAGAAAGCGGGTGATGAGGACATTCGTGTCGGGTAGATAGAGCTGCTTGGTGCTCGCGAGCCCGTCCGTGGGTGCGATCCGGTAGTAGCCGCCGCGGTCGCGATCCAGCAGCGCCCCGAACACGCTCGGGCCGTCGAATCGATCTGGGCAGAACCAGTCGATCGTCCCGTCGCTGCCGACTAGGGCGGCGGAGTGCAGGTCGCCGATGATCCCATGCTCGGCGATCGGCAGGTAGCGCGTTTGAAGATCCGACGCCACGGCCGCAGGCGCTGAGGTCAGAGGAGCCGTCTGGCGACCCTCGGTCATGGGCCCACACCTCCGGCGCGCGGCACGCCGGTCATGCGGCCGTCTCCTTGCGGTAGCTCCCCTCGCGGAGTTCGGCGACGAGCCCTGGATGCGACGGAGCCCAACCGAGCTCGGCGCGGGCTTTGGCCGCGACGGCCCCCTGGTCGAGCAGCAGGACTTCGGCGAAATAATCACCCAAGCGTGCCTTAGCCTCATCGTCGGAGCCGGGCACCGCTCCCGTAGCGCCCGCTGCGACAGCGGCCGCCTCGGTCAGCTCTGCGACCGTCGGGTTCTGTCCATCGCCGATGACATAACGGCCACGGGCTGAGTCGTGCTCCAGAACGAGACGGAAGAAATTCGCCAGATCCGCGACGTGCACCGTCGACCAATGCTGCTGTCCGTTGCCAAGCATGATCAAATTGCCGGCGTCGTCTCGGGGTGATCCGAGCAGCAGTCCGGGAATCCCTCCTGCGCCGTCACCGTAGGCAGCGCTGGAGACAATCACGACGTTGCGCACGTCCGGGGCGTCGAGCACCCGCCGCTCGATCGACTCCTTCCACGCCACCAGTGGAGGCGAATCGATCGGTGACTGCTCGCTGACCGACGGGTTGTTTCCGTAGATCCACACACCGCTGATGTGCAGGTAGGGCTTGCCGGTGCCGGCGAACGCCTCGATCGCCGCGTCGGCGACCGCGGAATCCAGGTCTGCGCTCGTGGCGTCACCGGGACTCGCCGTGTGGATCGCTGCGTCCACATCGCTCAGGATGTCCACAGCCGCCGCGCGGTCGGAGAGGTCGACCACGGTCGCTGTGGCGCCGCGGTCGGCGAGGATCTCGACCTGGGAGGCATCGCGGACGGATGCTGTTACCTCGTGACCGTGTGCCTGCAGCTCGCTCAGAACGTGAGATCCGATGAACCCTGTTGCACCGGTGAGTAGGACTTTCATGACTGACCGCCTCCTGTATTTAGTTGCGTTGTAGAGCTTGGAGATGCGCTGTGCTTCGGGCGGGAGGAGTGCTCGCGACTTCGACGCCAAGCTGACTGCCAGTGCGGCGGGCGTGCTCCTCGGCCTCCTCGCGGATCTCGCGGGCGAGGTCCTTGAATTGGTCGAGGGCCGGGTTGACGCCGACGAGTGTGAGTTCGGACTCAACCACCCTCAGGTCGAGGTGCCAGACGTCTGCGAGGATGCGTCGCATCCATCCCGTCGCGTGGTCCCATCCCTCGCGGGGGGTTCCTGCCCGGTAGCTACCGCCGCGGACCGTGACGAGCACCGCTGGCTTACCCGCGAGGATCGGCTCGGCACCCGCGGCCATGCGCGGGTCGGTGATGACCATGTCGACCCAGGCCTTGAAGTGCTGCGATACGCCGAAGTTGTAGAGAGGAACGGCAAACAGCAGCGCATCGGCCGCGACGAGCTCGTCGGTCAGCGTCGCGGCGAGCGCGAGCGCCGCCTGCTGCTCGTCGGAGCGGGACTCCTCGGGTGTCCGACCGGCGGACACGGCGGTCGCCCACGCCGTCGCGGGGATCGGTTCGACCCCGATGTGCCGGCGGACGATCGGCTCCTCGGGATGGGCGTTGCGCCACTCCTGCTCGACGATGTCGGCTATCGCGCGGCTGTGCGAGCCCTCGACGCGGATGCTGGCATCGAGCCTGTAGAGCAGGTGACCCGTCCCGCTCTGATCGAAGACTGGGATCGGGGTAGTCGTGGCGGGTGCGCTCATCGCCTTCTCCTTTGCCTGGGACGCAACGGGCGGACTGATCGCTCACGTCCGGTCCGCTGTGTCGATGTGCGGATAATCGTGGCGCCACTGGGCGAGGATCGAATCCCTGAAGTCAGTAGTCCGCACCCTGAGTCTGTAGGTCGTCATGATGTCCGGGGAAACATGAGCGGAGCGTCTTCAGCTTTGGGATCCGTGGCGAGGTTGCAGGGACCGCAGTTGCTCGGCAGGCGCCGTGAGCGCGAGCTGATCGACGGACTGATCGAGGCCGCGGGCGGCGGCGACGGCGGGATGTTGGTCGCCCACGGTGAAGCCGGTGTCGGCAAGACGGCACTGCTGGCGTACGCCGTCGAGGCGGCCCACGCGTTTCGCGTTCTCCGGACCGTGGGAGTCGAGGGGGAGATGGAGCTCCCCTTCGCGGCGCTTCAACAGTTGTGCTCACCGATCCTCGAACTGAGTGAGCGTCTCCCGGGCCCCCAGCGCGACGCGCTTGCCGTCGCTTTCGGTGTGAGCGCTGGCCAGGCGCCGAACCCGTTCCTCGTTGGCCTGGCGGTCCTCGGCCTGATGTCCGAGGCCGCCGAAGAGCGGCCGCTGTTGTGCGCCGTTGATGACGCGCAGTGGCTCGATCGCGCGTCGGCGCGGGCGCTCGCCTTCGTAGCTCGCCGCTTGCTGGCCGAGAAGATCGCCTTGCTGTTGGCCGCGCGCGACGTGGGCGAGACGTTTGCAGGATTGCCTGAGGTACACGTCGAGGGGTTGAACGCTCGCGACGCGCGGACGCTGCTCGAGTCCGTGTTGCCGGCTCGTCTGGATGCCCCGATCTTGGAGCGTCTGATCGTCGAGGCGCGCGGCAACCCGCTTGCGCTGTTGGAGATGCCGCGCGGGTTGACCCCGGCGCAGATGGCGGGCGGCTTCGGCGTACCCACGGCCTTGCCGCTCTCGTCGCAGATCGAGGAGAACTTCATGCGGCGACTAGGGAATCTGCCGGGCGACGCCCGGCGGTTGCTGCTGCTGGCTGCCGCAGATCCCGTGGGTGATCCCGCTCTCGTTTGGAGGGCTGCTCGTCAGCTTGGGATTCCCGAGCAGGCGGCGGAGATCGTCCAGTCGGAAGGCTTGCTGGCGCTCGACGCCCGGGTGGCGTTCCGCCATCCCCTCGTTCGATCGGCCGTGTACCGGGCATCCGCCCCGCATGATCGGCGCGAGGTCCACCAAGCACTGGCCGAGGCAACCGATCCGCAAGCCGACCCGGATCGCCGCGCCTGGCACCGTGCACAGGCGACATCGATCCCGAATGAGGAGGTCGCCGCGGAGCTCGAACACTCCGCAGCCCGGGCGCAAGCACGTGGAGGTGTCGCCGCCGCGGCCGCGTTCCTGGAGCGCGCCACGGCGTTGACACCCGAGGAGTCGCGAAGGTCAGGGCGCGCGCTCGCGGCGGCCCATGCGAAGTTGCAGGCGGGTGCGCTCGATGACGCTCTGCGCTTGGTCGCGACGGCTGAAGCGGGGGTCCTGAACGCGCTCGAGCAGGCAACGGCCGGGTTGCTGCGCGGCCAGATCTCGTTTCTCGCGACGCGAAGCAGCGATGCCGCAGCACTTCTACTCAATGCCGCCGAGCAGCTCCGAGAGGTCGATCCTGAGCTGGCCCGCGAGACCTACCTGGAGGCACTGACGGCTGCCATTTTCGCCGGGCCGCTGGCCGGGGCGGGCGCAAGCTCGCGCGAGGTAGCGCAAGCTGCGAGAGCGGCACCACGAGCTCACAAGCCACGCGGACCGGACCTGCTGCTCGACGGCTTGGTGGCCCTGCTCAGCGACACGTATGACACCGCCGTGCCGATTCTGCGCCAGGCGCAACACGAAATCGTGGGCGCGATGTCGCAGGCCGAGCGGCTGCGCTGGATGTGGGGCGCGACCGTAACAACATTCCACCTATGGGATGACGAGGGTTGGGAGCGGCTCTCAGAGCTACACCTTCAGCTTGTCCGCGAGACCGGAGCGCTCGGCGATCTCCCGATCGCCCTCAGCCACCGCGGTCAGATGCATGTGTTCGCGGGCGAGCTGGCGTTGGCGGCGTCTCTCCAGGAGGCCCTACAAGAGGCAACGGAGCTGACGGGCAGTCCTCTCGCTCCATACCACGCGGCGGGTCTGGTGGCAATGCGCGGCCGCGAGGCCGAAACGAGACAGTTCGTCGATACAGCTAGGGCTGAGGTGATCGAGCGCGGAGAGGGCGCTGGCCTGTTGTTCGTGGACTGGGCGGAGTCCGTGCTCTACAACGGGCTTGGACGCTACCCGCAGGCGCTGGCGGCAGCACGCCGGGTGGTCGGTTACGCGGAGCTAGCCCTGCCCGTGAACTGGGTGATGCCCGAGCTGATCGAGGCAGCCGTACGAGCTGGATCCCACGAGCTCGCCGCCGAGACCGATCGGCACCTGACGGATAGGAGCAGGGCAAGCGGGACCGATTGGGCGCTGGGGATCGCCGCGCGCTCGCACGCGCTGCTGGCCGATGACGAGCACGCCGAGGACCTCTACGCGGAAGCGATCGAGCGGCTCGGCCGCACGCGAGTCAGGATCGATCTTGCCCGGGCGCACCTGCTCTACGGCGAGTGGCTGCGACGTCAGCCGCGTCGCGCGGACGCTCGCAAGCAGCTGCGTATCGCCCACGAGATGTTCACCGAGTTCGGGATGGAGGCGTTCGCGGAGCGCGCGCGGATCGAGCTGCAGGCGACCGGCGAGCACGCTCGCAAGCGAACCGTGGAGACCCAGGACCAACTCACCCCGCAAGAGTCACAGGTCTGCCGCCTCGCGGCGCAGGGAAACACCAACCGAGAGATCGCCGCTCAGCTCTACATCAGCCCGCACACGGTCGAATACCACCTACGCAAGGCGTTCCGCAAGCTCGACATCAAGTCACGCGCACAGCTTGCTGACCACCTGCGGTAGCTTGGTGGCCCCTCCGAATCTCTCTGTAGGGACGAGCGAACGGGACGTCATGGTTCAGGCACGGACTAGGGACTTCAGGGATTCGATCGGAGGCCAGTGGCGCCACGATCCTCAGCACATCGACAGAGCTGACCACGTGTGCGACCCGTCGGCTCTGTCGCGTCCCTTAAGCAAGCAAAGGAGACTGCGATGAGCGCGTCGAGCGCCGTGACCCCGCGACGGGTCAGATTGAGTCGTGGGGACGCCCGGGTTTCCAAGGCAAGCGGCGCAGCCGTCGTTTCGGGTCCACGGCTGTCGGACGGCTCAGCCGTGACCGGCGGGCTCGCGACCGGTAGGAGCAACCCGTGGCTTGTGGTCGTCGTCGTGTGCGTGGCCCAGTTCATGGTCGTCCTCGACGCGACGATCGTCAACGTCGCCCTGCCGTCGATCCAGCGCGGCCTGCGTTTCAGCCCCTCCGGCCTGCAATGGGTGATCAACATGTACACGCTGATATTCGGTGGTTTCATGCTGTTGGGCGGGCGCGCCGGTGACCTGATCGGGCGCAAGCGCGTGTTCGGCGCCGGGATCGTGCTGTTCTCCGGAGCGTCGCTGCTGAACGGCCTCGCCCAGTCATCCGGGATGCTCATCGCCGGCCGGGGGCTGCAGGGGCTGGGGGGTGCGATGCTTGCACCGGCCGTGCTCGCGATCATCACAACGACCTTCAGCGACGGGACGGATCGCGCGAAGGCGATGGCGATTTGGAGCGCGATCGCCGCCAGCGGCGGGGCCGTGGGACTGCTGCTGGGCGGGGTGCTGACCGATCTCGCGTCATGGCGATGGATCTTCTTCGTCGACGTGCCCGTCGGTGTAGCCCTCGTCGTCGCGACGGTGAGGTTTGTCCCCGAGTCCCGATCGAAATTGGCCCACCGGACGCTCGATCTCCCCGGAGCGGTATCCGTCACCGCCGGCCTCGTGGTGCTCGTGTTCGCGATCGTCAAGTCGCACAGCTACGGATGGGGATCTCCCCGAACGATCGGTCTGCTGGCCGCGGGCGTCGTGCTGCTCGCGGGGTTCCTCGCGCTCGAGCGCCGTAGCCCCGCGCCGCTCATGCGGCTCAGCATCTTCCGCGTGCCGAGCCTCGCCGTTGCCGATCTCACACTGTTGCTGGTCTCGGCCGCGGTGTTCGGAACGTTCTTCTTCGTCTCGCTCTATCTGCAGCAGATCCTCGGGTATCGGCCACTGAGCGCAGGCGCCGCGTTCCTCCCGCTCTCCGCTGGAATTGCGACGGGCGCCACGGTCGCGCGCAAGCTCGTCCCCCGCATCGGCGTTCGCGTCGTCCCCGTGATCGGACTCGCGCTCGCGACCGCGGGGATGGTCCTCCTGAGTCAGATTCCTGTGCACGGACGCTATGTATCCGACCTCCTCCCGGGCATCCTCACGCTTGGTCTCGGCATGGGACTGACATTCGTCCCGATCACGCTGGCCGGCACGAGTGAGGTGAGCCGTGAAGATGCCGGCCTGGCATCCGGTCTGCTCAACACCGCCCAACAGGTCGGGGGGTCAATAGGGTTGGCGATCCTCTCGACGCTCGCGGCAAGCCGGACTACGAGCCTCCTGCACGGCCCGGTGGCTCCCGGCTCCGTTCCCGCAGCTCGAGTATCCGGCTTCCACGTCGCGTTCATCGCCGCCGCCGTACTGCTCGGCGCGGCCTGGGCCCTCACGACGCTACAACTGAAAACCCGCCGGGTCCGCGAGCCCGAACGTGTAGACGTGCCTCGAGATGTCGCCGCCCGGGCAGTGGGATGCGCCCAGTGCGCACCGGTGGCGATAATCAGCAGACGCGAACGCCAGAGCACCACATCCGCCGAGGCCCACGGCATAGCACGTCATACGTGACGAAGGGCAACTATCTTCACCGCGCGGCTCGTAGTTTGCAAAGGACGTGGCGGGCGGGCGCATGCGAGTCTGGGGCGCTCGCGATCGAACCCGCTCAGCGGCCGCGTCGCCAGGCATCCACACGACGCTGGATCGACGCCAGAAACCGAAACCGACCCGCAGGTGCCAACATGAGCAGCATGACCATGAGCGGTCAGCTTCCGGACCCTCGCCTCAGGAAGGTCTACCGCCTGGAGGTGACCCTCGGTGAACCACTGGATCTGGGCGAGGTCGCGCAGGGCCACCGCCGCATCGTGCCCCAGACCGGCGGGACGTTCACCGGTCTCGAGATCAGCGGCAAGCTGCTCCCGGGCGCCAGCGCAGACTGGCAGATCGTCTTGCCGGATGGCACTTCATTCGCGGACATCCGCTACACGCTGCAAACCGACGACGGCGATCTGCTTTACGTCCAGTCGCGGGGCGTCCGCCACGGCAGCGCCGAGGTGCTCGCGCGGCTCGGGCGCGGAGAGGACGTCGACGCGAGCGAGTACACGTTCCGCACCTCTACCCAGATCGAGACGGCGGCTCCCCAGCTCGACTGGCTGAACGAGGGCGTGTTCATCAGCGTCGGCGCCCGCCAGGCCGACGGCGTGATCTACGAGACCTACCTCGTCGAGTGATCCCGCCGCCTGAGTACGACGAGGAGCGGGTCGCGATCACCGTTCACCGGCGCCTCGCAGGGCATCGGCGCAGGTCTCGCGAGGGCTTATCGTGAGCGCGGGTATACGGTGATCGCTGCTGCTCGGTCGATCGGGACTTCGGAGGACCCCGGCATCGTGACCGTCGAGGGCGACATCGCCGACCCTGACACGGCGCAGCGCATCGTGGAGGCGGCGGTCGAGCACTTCGGCCGCATAGACACTCTCATCAACAACGCGGGGATCTACATCGGCAAGCCCTTCACGGACTACACCCTCGAGGACTTCAACGCCCTGATCGCCGTTAACGTCGCTGGCTTCTTTCACATGACGACGCGCGCGGTCAAACAGATGCTCGACCAGGGCCGCGGGCACGTGGTCAATGTCTCAACGTCGCTCGTCGAGCAGCCCGACAGCAGCAGACCAGCCGCGCTGCAAACGCTGACCAAGGGCGGCCTGGTCGCGGTCACCCGGTCGCTCGCGATCGAGTACGCCTCACGCGGCCTACGGGTAAATGCCGTTTCGCTCGGCGTCATCAAAACGCCGCTACACGACGAGAGCTCCTACGCGGGGATGGGCGCGTTGCACCCCATCGGCCGAGTCGGCGAGATCGAGGACGTGGTCGGTGGAGTCCTATATCTCGAGTCGGCGCCCTTCGTGACCGGCGAGATCCTGCACATCGACGGCGGCCAAAGCGCAGGACACTGACCGTGAGGATACTGTCGTGCAGCGACACCCCACTGCGCTCCTCAGAACGGAAAGGCGGTGACGGCGCCGGCGCCCGAGCAGCGACCGAGGATCGGACCAGGGCACGCACAGGCGCGATGCGCGGTGCAACGCGTGACCGTAGCCGCAAATTCCACAGACGGAGGTAAGCATGAGCACCATCGACGACGAGCTGGTCTTGGCTCATTTCATCGTTTCAGACGATGTAGAGCGTTCCCGCCGCTTCTACACGGAAGTGCTCGGCGGCAGGGTGGTCTTCTCCGGGGAGCCAACCTATGTCGCACTATCCAACAGCTGGATCGTCATCAATCGGGGCGGAGGCCCGACCGACGACAAGCCGGCGGTAACCCTCCAGACGCCACGCGATCTCGACCGGGTCAGCAGTTTCCTCAATATCCGGGTCAAAGACATCGAGGCCGTGTATGCCGAATGGAGCGCTCGGGGCGCTCAATTCCTGACGCCGCCGAAGCAGCACCAGTATGAGATCCGTTGCTACATCCGCGATCCCGACGGGCATCTGATCGAGGTCGGGCAAACCACAGACCCAGAGGGGGACTGGACCCCCCCTCAGTGGCTATCGAGTACGGCCGGCGGGGAGTCATGACGACCGCGGTCATCGGCACCGGGACGCTCGGATCGGTCATCGCACGCCTGCTGGCCTCGGGCGGCGAGACCCTGCGGCTCTCGAGCGCCGACAATCGGTCGGCACGAATGCTGGCTGCCGAGATCGGTCCAGCTGCGGTCGTCGCCGGCGACAACCGCGACGTGTTGCAGGGCGCCGATGCCGTCGTCCTCGCGCTACGGTTTACCGCGCTGAAGGGCGTCATAGACGAGATCGTCGACCGGCTAACCGACAAGCTCGTGGTCGTTCCGAGCAACCCGCTCGGCATCGACGCACAAGGTAACGTCTCACGTCTCCTGCCGAAAGGGCAAGCCTCTGGCGAGGTCCTGGCCGGGTGGTTGCCGGCGGGCGCGCGCTTGGCGATGGCCTTTGGAACCCTGTCGGCCGATATCTTCGAGTCCTCTAGCAAGCGATCACCGGAGCTAGCGGTCCTCTTCTACGTGACCGACGACGACCGTGCCGGCGAGGAAGTCGAGCGGTTGATCCGAACAGCCGGCTTCGAGCCGGTGAAGGTCGGCGGGATCGAACAGTCGGGTCGCCTCGAGGTGGGCGGCGACCTTCACGACCTCGCAGTCGGCCCTACAGAGGCACGATCATTGACCGGTGGGGCCTGATCGCTCCGCGGCCCTGGCCGGAGGCACCTCTTCGGTCGGGCCCTTCGCCCGGATGGGCTTGACGACGCTGAGCATCGCTCATCGCTTCACTCCCACCTCAGTCCCCTCGGTGTAGCGAATCGCTTCTCCTTCGACTGGACTCACAAGGAACTGCTCGCGCTCGCCGCAAACCCGCCGCGTGAGAGGTGGAGCACCATCGGGTTCGAGCCCTGCAGGTCCGACAGACGGCGCACGACGCCGTCCTGATCGGGCAGTTCATAGTCGGGAAGGCGTGCCCCGACCTTGATGTCGCCGCGCATAATGGGCCTCCAATCGAATTCAGCTGAACTTCGTCACGGGCTGCTCCTGCAGGATATGACCGCGGAGCGCCCGCTGGCCAATCTGCCCCCAAGTACCGCCGCGGGGCTGACGGAGGCCTTAAGAGTATCCCAGCGTTCGCGCGCTGCTCGTCGTGGAGGAGCACCACGACCCAATAGGACGAGAAGCTCGCGTGTGAGCCGATCCGATTACTGAGGGCAGGGCCATCGGGCAAACGTGGTGGCGTATAGCTTTACTATGGAACGAGGTAGAGTCCCCGATCATCACAATATCAGCTGCAAACCCCGCCCGTAAGGGGTATGAGTCCCAACAAGTGGAGGTGGCAGATGGCCGAAGCAGGACCGCCCACGGAGGGAATTATGCTGACCCACTTCATCGTCTCGGACGACGTTGAGCGTTCTCGGCGCTTTTACACCGACGTGCTCGGCGGCACGTTGGAACGCTCCGGAGAACCGACCAACGTCGCGCTCGCCAACAGCTGGATCGTCATCAATCGGGGCGGAGGCCCGACCGACGACAAGCCGGCGGTAACCCTCCAGACGCCACGCGATCTCGACCGGGTCAGCAGTTTCCTCAATATCCGGGTCAAAGACATCGAGGCCGTGTATGCCGAATGGAGCGCTCGGGGCGCTCAATTCCTGACGCCGCCGAAGCAGCACCAGTATGAGATCCGTTGCTACATCCGCGATCCCGACGGGCATCTGATCGAGGTCGGGCAAACCACAGACCCAGAGGGGGACTGGACCCCCCCTCAGTGGCTGTCGAGTACGGCCGGCGGGGAGCCCGAGTGAATGCCGAGATCACCAGCGAGATCCGTCACATCGACGGTGGACGGTCCCCCGGACACTGAGATTCCTACCACGTGCCGTTCCCGCGCTCTCGGCCAGCCGCCGCGAGCGCGCTCGGGCCGGCGATGCTCCGGGTCGCCGTCGTTAGTACCGTGACGCTGAGGAGGTTTCGGTCATGACCATTGCGATCATCGGCACTGGAGGGATCGGGCTCTCGCCGGCTTTGACGAGCTGGGTCTCGATGCCGCGATGGCGGTGGTCGGGGTGGACCGCGAGGCGGTACAGGTTGCCGCGCCAGCCATCCCACGCGGCGATCAACACGCCGACGACGGTGCTCTCGACGTCGGCGATCAGCAGCGAGCCTGGCTGCTCGGCGACGAGGCGCTGCACGTCGCCGGGGTGGTCGATCGTCGTGGCGTGCGCGCTCCGCGTGAGCGCCCACAGCTCAAACACAGCGGCGACGTTGGCACTGGACGCCGCACGGATCCTCAGGTGCGCCTTCAAGCGGGCATTGTCGCGCACGCAGAGCCCCACTGCTCGCTGAGCGCAGCCGTCGGTGCTGATGGTGGCTCGGTTCGAGGTCAAATGCTCATGGCAGCGGGGCTGTCCAGCGCGGCCGGGACGCTCACGGGCGCCCCGAAGCTGACCCGTAGGCGCGCGCCGCCGCCGGGGGCGTTCTCGGCCTTCGCGTAGCCGTGGTGTGCCTCGGCGGCCTGGCGCACGATCGCTAGGCCCAGCCCGGAGCCCGGCAGCTTGCGGGCTGAGGCGGCGCGGTAGAAGCGCTCGAACACGTGCGGCAAATCGGCCTCCTCGAAGCCGGGGCCGTGATCACGGACGGTGAGCACGCCGTCGCTGAGGTCGATCTCGATCAATCCGTCCGGGGGGCTCCAGCGGCGCGCGTTGTCGAGCAGGTTGGACACCGCGCGGTTGACGCGCTCGGGCTCCGCCCTGATGGTCGTGGGCTGCAGCTGAGCTTCGAAGCGCAGCGCGCCGCGCCGGCGGGTGCGCCCGACCGCCTCGCTGACGATCTCATCCAGGCGCACCTCCTCGCGGGCCGCCTCGCCCCGGCTGCCGCGCGCGAGCTCGACCACGTCGCTTACCAGCGAGGTGAGCTCGTCGAGCTCGTCGATGATGTCCTGCCGCAGGCCTTCCCTGTCCTCCGGCGCGAGGCGCTCGGCGTCCTGGAGGATCTGGATGTTGGCGCGCAGCGAGGCGATCGGGGTGCGCAGCTCGTGGCTGGCGTCGGCGATCAGATGGCGCTGGGCCTCCACCGAGCGCTCGAGCGCGTCGAGCGTCGCGTTGAAGCTACCCGCCAGCCGCGCGAGCTCGTCGCGGCCGGTAACCCCCAGGCGTTGGGAGAGATCGAGACTGCCCGCGAGAGTCTCGGCGCGGGCGGTGAAGCGCGCGATTGGGGCGAGCGCCGTGCGCGCGACCAGAGCTCCCAGCAGCGCGGCGATCGCGATGCCCCCGACGCCCACGAGCAGCAGGATCAGCAGGATCTGGCTCAGCTCGTGATCGACCTCGGTGAGCGGCCGCGCGATCATCACCGCTCCCAGCGAGCCGCCGCCGATCGTGAGCACCCGCAGATGGGTTCCCTTGACGGTCCGGTCGGCCAGCGCGTGTCCGTGGCCGCTGGCGGCGATCGCCCTATCTGCGGCGTTGGGGGCGATCAGCGGGGAGGAGCTCTCGCCGCCGGGAACCTGCACCGTGCCCGCGGGGGAGATGAACTCCACGTAGCCGGAGGCTCCCCCGAACCGCGCCGGCTGAACCGCGCGAGGGAATCCGCGGTGGCTGTTGTTGGGGCTGCTCCGCAACAGCCCTCGCTCGCGGTCAAACGGGGAGCGGCCGGCGAAGCCTGTCGGAGGCGTCCCGAACGGCGGGGAGGCTGGCGCCGCGACGAGCTCCTGGGCGCGATCGGTCAGCGACCTGTCGATCTGCCCGCGCAGATCCGAGCGCACCGCTAGGTACAGAACGATCGCGGCGGCCAACACCGCCACCGCGACCGCGAGGCCCGCCGCGGCCGCTATGCGTGCGCGCAGGGTCATGGCTCGCGCAGGACGTAGCCGACGCCGCGCACGGTGTGGATCAGCGCGGGCGCGTCGAGGTCCTCGAGCTTGCGGCGCAGGTAGCCCACGTACACCCGCAGCGAGTTCGAGGCCGCGCCGAAGTCATAGCCCCACACGCGGTCGTAGATCACGCTGTGGGTGAGCACGCGCCGGGGATTGCGCATCAACAGCTCCAGCAACTGGTACTCGGTGCGCGTCAGCTCGGTGAAGCGCTCGCCCACCGCCGCCCCGTGGCGGGCGCCGTCGAGCCGCACCTGCGCGAACGACAGCGAGCCGGGGTCGCCCTCCGAGCCCGAGCGGCGCAAGAGCGCCCGCAGGCGCGCCTTCAGCTCGTTGACGTCGAAGGGCTTCACGAGGTAGTCGTCTGCGCCCGCGTCCAAACCGTCAACGCGGTCGCTGACCGCCTCGCGCGCGGTCAGCATCAAGATCGGCACGCGGTTACCCAGCAGGCGCAGGCGGCGGCACACCTCCAGGCCGTCCATGCCGGGCATCCCGATGTCGAGCACCACCGCGTCGGGGACCGCCGCCGCCACGAGCTCGAGCGCCTCGACGCCGTCCTCGGCGCTCTGCACCTCATAGTCGCCGAGCGTCAGCGTGCGACGCAGCGCCTCGCGCAGCGCGCGATCGTCGTCCACCACGAGGATCTTCACGGCCCGATTGTGGCACCCGCCGGGAGCGCTGCGGGGGCACTCCTACGTTTGCCTTACACGGCTCTCCTCCGGACCTGGCGCTCCTTCGCGGGGCACGGAGGCCCCCGCGCCCACCCGCGTCGGGGTCGCGCTCACTCGCGCGGACGATCCCCCCCGAACACCCGTCGTGGTCCCGCGACCTCTTCACATCCTCGCGCGCCCGTCTGCGCTACGGTTCCCCTGTAATGGGCGAGCGCACCAGCTACACACCGGGCACGTTCTGCTGGACGGACCTGACGACCACCGATCAGGACGCGGCGAAGGCGTTCTACGGCGGCCTGCTCGGCTGGGAGGCCGACGACCGCCCGGTGGTGGGCGATGGGGCCTACTACTCGATCATGCGCCGCGACGGTCACGACGTGGCGGCGATCGCCCCGCAGCCTCCCCCGCAGCGCGAGGCGGGGGCGCCGCCGATGTGGAACTCCTACGTCTCAGTGGAGGACGCCGACGCGACCGCCGCGCGCGCGCAAGAACTCGGCGCCTCGCTGCACGCGCCGCCCTTCGACGTGATGGAGGCGGGCCGGATGGCCGTGATCCAGGACCCGCAGGGCGCCTATTTCATGCTGTGGCAGCCGCGGGAGCACTTCGGCGCGGCGCTCGTCAACGCGCCGGGGGCGCCGGTGTGGAACGAGCTGAACTCCCCCGACCTCGACGCCTCCAGCGCCTTCTACACCGGCCTCTTCGGCTGGACCGTCGCCCCCTTCGAGGGCAGCCCCGAACCGTACCTTTCGATCAAGAACGGGGCCGCCAACGCCGGCGGCATCCGCCCGCTGACCCCCGGGCCGTCGCCCAACTGGCTGGCGTACTTCGGCGTGGAGGACCTCGACGCCGCGCTCGCCCGGGTGGGGGAGCTCGGCGGCGCGACACTCGCGGGACCGATCGACATCCAGGTGGCGAAAATCGCTGTGGTGAAGGACCCGCAGGGCGCGGTGTTCGCGCTGTACGCGGGCGAGCTCGAGCCGTAGGCCCGGCCGCTACCCCGACTCGATTCGCGCGCATCGTGCGCTCATCGGGGAGCGTTGATCAATCTTCACAAAAAGAACGCATCGGCTCTATGGTTTTCTGTACTCTCTGAGCTGCCATCGTTGAGCACGCGGGAGCTTGCGGTGGTGCTGAGTCCCAGAACTACGTGACCAGGAGAGTCTTATGACCAAGCAGCGCTTCCGCCTGCCGGGCAGCAGCCGGCCCACCACCAAGGCCACCACGAGGGCCACCGCGCCGGTGAAACCGGGCGAGCGGCTGACCGTGACGGTCTATGTGCAGCGCGATCCGCAGGGCGTGCCCGTCCCGGCGGCGCACGAGTTGGGTCGCCTTGCCCCCCGGGCGCGCTCCTACCTA
Source organism: uncultured Solirubrobacterales bacterium (assembly GCA_963715925.1). GTDB lineage: Bacteria > Actinomycetota > Thermoleophilia > Solirubrobacterales > Solirubrobacteraceae > Palsa-744. The sequence goes on from OY970282.1 coordinate 3,024,384, forward strand.
CGCCCCGAGGAGGCGGTCGCGGCGTTCGGCGCCGCCCAGTCCGATCTCGACGCGGTCGCTGCGTTCGCGAAAGCGCACAAGCTGAAAGTGACGGAACAGAGCATCGCTAAGCGCTTGGTGCGAGTGACGGGCACCGCCAAGCAGTTGGGGGAGGCGTTCGGCATAGAGCTGCGCCACTACAAGCATCCCGACGGGGGCGTCTATCGCTCCTACGAGGGCGAGGTGCAGCTCCCCGCCGAGCTGGCGGGCGTGGTCGAGGGGGTGCTCGGATTGGACAACCGCAAGATGGTGCGCACCCGCCCGCGCGTCTCGGGCCGTGCCTCCGAGGCCGCAGCAGGTGGGCTGAAACTGCCCGCCAACTCCTACACGCCGCCGATGCTCGCGAAGCTCTTCGATTTCCCCGCGGGCGACGGCGCCGGACAGTGCGTGGCGGTGTTCGCGTTCAACGGCCAGGTTATGAGCGCCGGGGAATCCGCCAAGGGCGGCTATGACCCGAAGGCGCTCGCAGGCTACTTCACCGAAACCCTCAAACAGGCGGCGCCGAAGATCACCGATGTGGTCGTCCAGGGGCCCGGCAACGACCCCGGGGACGGCAGCGAAGCAAGCGACAGCAGCGGCGAGGTGCTGCTCGACCTCTGCACGGTCGGCGGGGTCGCGCCGGGGGCGAACGTGGCGGTGTACTTCACCGAGTTCACCGAAGAGGGGTGGGTGAACGCGATCAAGGCGGCGGTGAGCGACACCACCAACAAGCCGAAAGTGCTCTCGATCTCCTACGGCAACCCCGAGGACGACGAAACGAAGGGCATGTGGACCGCACAGGCGGTCAAGCTGGTGAACGGGGCCTTCGAACAGGCGGCCGCCCAGGGAATCACGATCTGCTGCGCCTCGGGCGACGAAGGGTCCGCCGACGAGCCCGGCACGGGGACCCCGCACGTCGATTTCCCCGCGTCGAGCCCGTGGGTGCTGGGCTGCGGCGGCATCCGCCTGGAAGCCGACCCCGCGACGGGGACGGTCTCCTCCGAGGTGGTGTGGAACGAACTCGCCACGAACGAAGGCGCCACGGGCGGAGGCGTGAGCCGCCTGTTCGCGCTCCCCGAGTGGCAGGCCGCCGCCGGCGTCCCGCCCAACGCCGACGGCAGCGGCAGGACCGGCCGCGGCGTGCCCGACGTCGCCAGCCTCGCCGACCTCGCAACGCCGATGTGGGTGCTCACCCCGCGCGGGCGCACAGAAGGGGTCGGGGGCACGAGCGCCGCCGCGCCACTGTGGTCGGCGCTGATCACGCTGCTCAACCAGCTCACCGGGACCCCCCTCGGGTTCTGCAACCCCCAGCTGTACGCGCACCTGAAGGACAGCCTCGTGGACATCACCGAAGGCGACAACGGCAGCTACCAGGCGGGCTCGGGCTGGGACGCCTGCACCGGCTGGGGCCGGCCCGACGGCGCGCGGCTGCTGCAGGCGCTCGAGGCCCCCGCGCCCGCACTCCCGCCTGCGCCCGGGTCCGCTGCCGAAGCTCCTGCTCCCGGCCCTGGTCCTGCGCCCGCGGCGCCGAAACCGGCCCCGTCGAGCACGCCCCCGGTGCCGGGCCTGAGCCAGAACCTCGTGGGGCCCGAAGGGCAGCTGTTCGCCGACCCCCACCCCGGCGGAGACGAGAGCAAATTCCAGGTGGACAACACGAGCGAGCCGTACTACAAGTCGTCCTACTACGAACTGCATGAAGAACAGTTGCAGCCGATCCCCCCGCCCCGCGTGAGCCCGCCGCGCATGGACCTCGCGAAGGTGCTCGGCGAAGGCCCGCTCGCGCCGTACGTGGCGGCGCGGCGGATCAGCTTCCACGCGGCCGGCGACACGGGGCCCTCGGCGAAGTCGCACATCGAGACCGAGGCGGGCGTGGCGGATACGATGGCCGCGGACCTGTCGGCCGCGGCGGGGCAGGCGCCCGCATTCCTGTTTCACCTCGGCGATGTGGTGTACAGCTTCGGCGAGCACCAGTACTACTACGACCAGTTCTACGAGCCCTTCCGCGACTACGACGCGCCGATCTTCGCGATCCCCGGCAACCACGACGGGTTTCCATCCGAAGAGGGAGGGGAAGGCAACAACGAATCGCTGTTCGCCTTCCTGCGCAACTTCTGCGCCGCTGCCCCCGGCCCTTCGCCGGACTCCGGCGGGTTGGTGCGCACCGCGATGACCCAGCCGGGCGTGTACTTCACGCTCGAAGCACCGTTCGTGTCGATCGTCGGCGTCTACTCCAACGTGCTCGAGGGCCCCGGCGTGATCTCCTCCGAGGGCGGCCGCTACCCGGCGATCGGGGATGAGCAGCTCGCCTTCCTGATCGAAGAGCTCACGCGCTTGAAGCCCCAGCGGGAAGCGGGCGAACGCGCGGTAATCCTCGCCGTCCACCACCCGCCGCTGTCGGTGGACAAGAAGCACGGGGGCGCGCGGGGGCTCGCCGAAGACATCGACAAGGCCTGCGAACAGGCGGGCCTGCGACCGGACGCGGTGCTCTCCGGGCACGCTCACCTCTACCAGCGCTACACGCGCACCGTGGACGGCGCCGAAATCCCCTACATCGTCGCGGGCAGCGGCGGGCACAACGTGGAAGCAGCCAAGGCCAGCGCCAAGGAACCGCCGGAAGGGTACGAACTGGCCGGGGAACCGATCGAAGAGTACGGCTACCTGACGCTCACCGTGGACATGTCGGGCAACACCCCCAAGCTCACGGTGGTGTTCAAGGCGACCAGCAGCAAAACCGGTGCAGCCGGCGAACGCGACACTGTCACGATCGACCTCTCGAAGCGGAAGCTCGTCTGACGAGCGCGACGGCCGGCCGCGCCACCAGACCATCGCAGGCGGTCCGTATCCTCGCCTGCCACAATGAGCCCATGGCTACGCAGGCTGCACATCCTCTCCAGGTTGACGACCCGCTCCCGCTCTACCGGATGGACGCGGGGATATACAGCCGCCTGGTCGAGTCCGGCGCGCTGGACGGAATGGACGTGGAGTTGCGCGATGGGCTGCTCGTCGATCGGGAGCACGGCCGTCGCGATCCGATCCACCGACTCGACACCGATACCTACAATCGGATGGTCGCGACGGGCGCCTTGGAGGGCGAGAAGGTCGAATTGTTGGAAGGATTGCTGGTCGCGGTGAGCCCGCACAGTCCGGAGCACGCGAGGGTCATCGAAGAGCTCACTGCTCGCCTGGCGAGTGCTCGAGCGCGATTGCGTGTGCAGCTACCGCTGGAGCCCAGGCCAGGCTCAGAGCCGGAGCCCGATCTGGCGCTCATGGAGCAGCCCCCGCCTCCTCATGAGCATCCCCGGACGCTGCTGCTGGCGGTCGAGGTGGCGGTGAGCTCACACAGGATGGACCGTGGGATCAAGGCGGGGCTGTATGCGGGGGCGGGCGTGCCGACGTACTGGCTCGTCGACGTCCCAGGCCGCGCAGTGGAGGTGCGTACCGACTCTGGCCCAGACGGCTACAGCCGCTGCGAGGTGTACGGGATCGGCGCTCAGGTCCCCTCGCCCGCCGAGGGCGTGCCCGACCTCGACGTCGCGCGGCTGTTCGAGGGCCTCGGCGACTGAAGGACGCGCCGGCGCGAAGACCCGGGTCGGCCGCGGCGACCCTCCGAGGCCGTCCCACCGCGGAGCCCCCACTGCGCACGGAGGCCCAACCCCAATCCGAACATCTGTTCGCCCTCGTATGATGTGCGTCAGATGCCCACCTCCAACCAGATCGTCGTCTCCGGCGCGCGCGAGCACAACCTGAAGGACATCTCCCTGACGCTCCCGCGCGACGCGCTGGTAGTCATAACCGGGCTCTCGGGCTCGGGCAAGTCGAGCCTCGCGTTCGACACGATCTACGCGGAGGGGCAGCGCCGCTACGTGGAGTCGCTGTCGGCGTACGCGCGGCAGTTCCTGGGGCAGATGGACAAGCCGGACGTGGACTCGATCGAGGGGCTCTCGCCGGCGATCTCGATCGACCAGAAGACGACCTCGCGCAACCCGCGCTCGACGGTGGGGACGGTGACGGAGATCTACGACTACCTGCGCCTGTTGTGGTCGCGTGTGGGCAAGCCGCACTGCCCGATCTGCGGGCGGCCGATCACGGGGCAGTCGGCGGAGCAGATCATCGACCAGGCGATGGAGCTGCCGGAGGGCGCGCGCTTCATGGTGATGGCCCCGGTCGTGCGCGGGCGCAAGGGCGAGTACGGCAAGCTGCTGGAGGACCTGCGCGCGGACGGCTTCGCGCGCGTGCGGATCGACGATCGCATCCGGATGCTGGAGGAGTCGATCGTGCTGGACAAGCGCTACAAGCACGACATCTCGGTGGTGATCGACCGCCTGATCATGCGCCACGACGTGCGCAAGCGGTTGGCCGATTCGATCGAGACCGCGGTCAGATTGGCGGATGGGCTGGTGGAGGTTGAGATGATCGGCTCCGCCGCCGGGTCGCGTTCGGCGGCGCGGGGGGAGAGTGAGGCGGCGACGGTCGCGCGGGACGGTGGCGAGGTAGGCGATATCGCACGGTCCGCCGGGCGCAGTGCACGTAATGGACAGCCCGAGCGCAGTTCGAAAGGGGCGCTCGGCGCGCGCGCGGCGAACGCGCAGATCGTCCCCGGGGAGATGCCCCCGGAGGGCACGGTGTTCACGTTCTCCGAGCGCTTCGCCTGCCCCGAGCACGGCCCCTCGCTGGTCGAGCTGGAGCCAAGGATCTTCTCGTTCAACTCACCCCACGGCGCCTGCGAGCGCTGCCACGGGCTGGGGGCGCAGATGGAGATCGACCCCGAGCTGATGGTGCCCGACCCGGCGCTGTCGGTGGCGGAGGGCGCGATCGCGCCGTGGAGCAGGGCGGCCTCGATCTCCAACTACTACGAGCAGGTCGCCCAGGCGATCGCGGAGGGCTACGGCGTCGATCTCGAGGAGCCGTGGGAGGACCTCCCGCAGGAGCATCGTGACCTCTTCCTGCACGGCACCCCCAAGCCGCTGGCGATCTCCTACCGCAACCGCTTCGGTAGGCGGCGCTCCTACTCGACGCGCTTCGCGGGGATCGTCGCCAACCTGGAAAAGCGCTACCGCGAAACGGAGTCCGAGGGGGTCAAGGAGAAGCTCGAGGAGTACATGTCGCTGCGGACCTGCCCCACGTGCGGGGGCGCGCGCCTGCGCGCGGAGTCGCGCGCGGTGCTCGTGGCGGGGACGCGGATCGAGGACTTCTGCGCGCTCTCCGCGCGGCGCGCGATCGAGTGGCTGGAGCAGGTGGAGCTCTCGGAGACCGACCGCCACGTGGCGCGGCTGATCCTGCGTGAGATCGCCGAGCGCCTGCAGTTCCTCGAGAACGTGGGGATCGGGTACCTATCGATGGACCGTGCTTCGGCCACCCTCTCCGGGGGTGAGGCGCAGCGCATCCGCCTCGCCACGCAGATCGGCTCCTCGCTGGTGGGCGTGCTGTACATCCTCGACGAGCCCTCGATCGGGCTGCACCAGCGCGACAACTCGAAGCTGATCGCGACCCTGGAGCGCCTGCGCGAGCTCGGCAACACGGTGATCGTGGTCGAGCACGACGAGCAGACGATGCGCGCTGCCGACCACCTCGTGGACCTGGGGCCCGGCGCGGGCGAGCACGGCGGGCGGATCGTCGCGCAGGGGACCGCCGCGCAGGTGCAGCGCTGCAAGGAGTCGCTCACCGGGCAATTCCTCGCGGGCACACGTACGGTCGCGGTGCCGGCGAAGCGGCGCAAGCCGACCGGTTATGTGAAGGTGGAGGGCGCCGCGCAGCACAACCTGCGCGAGATCGACGCGTCCTTCCCGCTGGGCGTGCTCACCTGCGTGACGGGGGTGTCGGGCTCGGGCAAGTCGACGCTGGTCAACGAGATCCTCTACAAGGCGGTGTCCGCACGCCTGCACCGCGCGCGCTCGCGGCCGGGCGCGCACCGCGCGATCCACGGCCTCGAGCAGCTCGACAAGATCATCGCCGTCGACCAGTCGCCGATCGGGCGCACCCCGCGCTCGAACCCCGCGACCTACACGGGCCTGTTCGACGTGATCCGCGACCTCTTCTCGAAAACCCAGGAGGCCCGCGCGCGCGGGTACAAGCCGGGGCGCTTCTCCTTCAACGTGAAGGGCGGGCGCTGCGAGGTGTGCAAGGGCGACGGGCAGATCAAGATCGAGATGCACTTCCTGCCCGACGTGTACGTCCCGTGCGAGCAGTGCCACGGCAAGCGCTACAACCGCGAGACGCTCGAGGTGCGCTTCAAGGGCAGGAGCATCGCGGATGTGCTCGACATGTCGATCGAGGTGGCGGTCGAGTTCTTCGAGCACATCCCCAAGGTGCGCCGGCGCCTGGAGACCTTGAACGCGGTGGGCCTCGGCTACGTGCGCCTCGGACAGCCCGCGACCACGCTCTCCGGCGGGGAGGCCCAGCGCGTGAAGCTCGCGACCGAGCTCTCCAAGGTGGCGACGGGCCGCACCCTGTACATCCTCGACGAGCCCACCACGGGCCTGCACTTCGCCGACGTGCAGCGCCTGCTGGAGGTGTTGCAGCGCCTCGTGGACGCGGGCAACTCCGTGGTGGTGATCGAGCACAACCTCGACGTGATCAAGTGCGCGGACCGGCTGATCGACATGGGCCCCGAGGGGGGGAGGAGGGCGGCCTCGTGGTCGCCGCGGGCACGCCCGAGGAGGTAGCGGCCGAGCCGGCCTCGCACACCGGACAGTTCCTTGCTCCGCTCCTGCCCGCCGCGGGCGGCTCTCCCAATGGCAGGCCGCGCGCCACCCCCAAACGCAAGCCCCGCGCGAAGGTCGCCGCGTAGGCCGCGCAACTCGCCCCGAGCCGCGGTGTTCCGAGCCGCGATGAGCAGGGCGTGGACAGTCGCACCGCTGGTGGCCGCCATCGCGCTGGTCCTCGCCCCGGGCGCGCGTGCGACGCCCGCGGAAGGCATCCACAACATCAAGCACGTGATCGTGATCATGCAGGAGAACCGCTCGTTCGACTCCTACTTCGGCACCTACCCCGGCGCCCACGGCATCCCCGCGAACGTCTGCGTGCCCGATCCGGTCAACGGCGGCTGCGTGAAGCCCTTCCACGATCCGGCCAACAAGAACTTCGGCGGGCCCCACGGCTCCGACGCCTTCGAGGCAGATCTCGACGGGGGCAAGATGGACGGCTTCGTCGCGCAGGCCGAGAAAGGCGATAAGTGCAGCTCCACCGAACCCGGTTGCAGCCCCTGTACCGAAGAAGGCACGAGCGCGCAGTGCATCGACCCGATGGGCTACCACGACGCGCGCGAGATCCCCAACTACTGGTCCTACGCGCAGAACTTCGTCCTGCAGGACGACCTGTTCGAGCCCAACTCCTCCTGGAGCTGGCCCGAGCACCTCTACGGGGTCTCCGGGTGGTCGGCCACGTGCACGAACTGGAGCGACCCGCTGTCGTGCACGAGCGCGATCGAAGGGCCGCCGAAGCCCGAAAGCGAACCCAACCCCTACACCGGCCCCGATGCGATCTCGCTGCCGTGGACGGACATCACCTACCTGCTGCACAAGCACGAAGTGAGCTGGCGCTACTACATCTTCGAAGGAGACGAGCCCGACTGCGAGGACGACGAAGCGATGAGCTGCGAAGGCGTGCCGCAGGGTTTCAAAACCCCCAGCATCTGGAACCCGCTCGTCGACTTCACCGACGTCGAGGAAGACGAACAGCTCGGCAATGTGCAGTCGGTGAGCAAATTCTACGCCGCGGTGCGCAACACGAGCGAATGCGCTCTGCCCAGCGTCTCCTGGATCGTCCCCAACGGGGCGGTCTCCGAACATCCGCCCGCGCTAATCTCCCAGGGCCAGAGGTACGTGACCACGCTGATCAACGCGATCATGCGCAGCCCCTGCTGGGGCTCGAGCGCGATCTTCCTCTCCTGGGACGACTGGGGCGGCTTCTACGACAACGTCGTCCCGCCGGTGATCGACGGCGAGGGCTACGGCTTCCGCGTCCCCGGCCTGGTCATCAGCCCCTACGCGCGCCCCGGGTACATCGACCACCAGCAGCTCTCTCACGACGCCTACCTGAAGTTCATCGAGGACGACTTTCTCGACGGAGAACGCCTGAACCCCGCCACCGACGGGCGGCCCGACTCGCGCCCGGACGTGCGCGAAGAAGCTCCCGGTCTCGGCAACCTGGCCAGCGACTTCGACTTCTGTCAGACGCCGCGCCCGCCGCTGATCCTCCCCCCGGAACCTGCGCCCGGGCCGGCCTCCGAACCGCCCGGCTCGGTGCCTCCCGGTGAACCGCAGCCGCCGCCGCCACCCTGCCCGGAACCGTCTCCCACGCCGACCTCGACCCCGTCCCCACCGTCGAGTCAGCCGCAGCCGACCGCGGCGACGGTCACGCCGGTGCTGCAGCTCACCGCCTCGGTGGCCTCGCGTCAGGACCTGCGCCCGAATCATGGCCGCGTCTATCTGATGGTCGGCTGCAACATGGCCTGCTCGCTCTACGCGCACGGGCACCTGAACCTGCTGCGCGGCCGCCAGCAACTGCGGCTGCGCAGCGTCCGAGCATCGCTCACGTCCGATCGAGCCGTGGGCATCGCGCTCTCGCTGTCGCGCCGCAACCTCAGCGCCGCCCGCCAGGCGTTGCGCAAGCACCGATCGGTCAAGGCATCGATCGACGTGGAAGCCACCGGGGCAGACGGTGTGCTGCGGGGCTACTTCGTCAACGTGGTTCTGACCTGGCGCTGAACCTCTAAGGCTTGGGTTCCGCCACTCCGGTTGGTTTTTCGGCGGCTCGTCGCTCCCTCGCTTCCACTTCGCCGACTTCCTGCATCACAGCTCCTCCGGCCGCCTGTTCTGCTTCCAGCAGAGCCTTGCGTTCGGCCTTGCGGGCCGCGGCCGGCGCCCTGCCGGAGCTCCGGCCGGTGGTCGTGCCGCTCGCGCTGGAGCTGCGCCCACAGCTCGAGCCTGCCGGGCATTTGAGAGCCGCTCCGGTGGTGTCGAAACAGGCGTAGATGGTGTAGAGCGGGTTCACGACGCTGCGTCCGTGCGCGGCGCTCATCAGCTGCTGCCCCACGAATGAGGGCGGTGCGTCGGCCTTGTAGCAGCCGTCGGATTTCGCGCTCACGTCGTAGACGACCGGCGTGACGAGGAACGGTTCGGACCCCGGCAGCGCGTTGAGCACCGTGAGCGTGCAGGTCCAGTCGTCGCCCGGTCCCTGGCCCTTGCCGGCGTGCCGGGCGCAGCTGGTGTGGAGGTTGAGCCTGGCCCCCTTCGCGACCGCGCGTCCGAGCTCCCGCTGCTGAAGCACGGTGAGATCGTTGAAAGCGGAGGAGATCGAGGCCTCGAGCCGAGCCTGTGTGACCGCCACCGGCCCCAGGCTCGTCCCGGCCCCGAGCACGACGATCAACACCGCCGCAGCGAGCACCGCGCGCACCGGCGCCACCCAGCCGGGCCGGCGGGTGAGGGGCGCGCCGGCGAAGTCGCGTCTGCGGAGGATCAGCCACGACGCGCCCAGGCATCCTGCCACCCACAGGACGCACACGCAGCTGCCGACGAGCGCCGTGCCATAGAACCTGGGGGCGCTCAGCAGCCCATGCCAGTCGTTGAACGCCGAGGCGACCAGGAGCGTGTGAACCCAGCTGCCGCTGCCGATCAGTTCCAGCAGCTGCATCGCCAAGCCGACGAGCACGGGTCCCAGCACGCCCACGATGCCGTTGCGGCTCGCAACCGAGAAGAGCAGCGCCAAACTTGTGAACGCCAGCACCGCAGGCACGCTGAGCAGCCAGCTGACGAGCACCAGCCACAGGCCTTCGCCGGAGGAGAGAACGTTGCCGCCGAGGCCGACAAGCGGCTGATCGCCGGTGAACAGCAGGCCCGCGAGGAGGCTCGACAACGCGAGGAACGCGACCAACGCCAGCGCGAGCGTCGCGGCGGCCAGCACCTTGCCCGCGAACACGTCTCTGCGGGAGCGAGAGCGGGTGAGGACGGTCTTCCATGTCCCGTAGCGGTCCTCGGAGGAGAACAGGTCGCCGGCGAGCACGCCCGCCAACACGGGGAACCCAAGGTAGCCGCCGAAGCCCAGCACCACGAACGAGACGGCATAACCGGAGGTGTGGACCCACACGCCGAGCAGCGTGTCCGCCGGGAGCCCGCTCTGCAGGCCCAGGATCGCGCCGAACGCCAGGGGCCCGAGCGCACACACGAGCGCCAGCGCCCGCGTGGAGAGCTGCGCGAGCAGCTTGCGCCGCTCGGCTCGGTAGACGCTCAGCATCGGTCGGTGAGCGCGAAGAACATCGACGCGAGCGGGCTCATCGCCAGCTCCAGGCGCCGGACGGCCACGCCGGTCTGGCCAAGCGCGAGCACGAAGGGATCCAACGCGCCGCTGTCGGCCTGCACCGTGAGCCCCCCGGCCGGCGCGCGCTCGGCGCGTACGCCCCGCTGCCCCTTGGCGAGCGCGAGCGCGCGAGCGTCGTCGCTCGTGGCGATCCGGTAGGCCGACGGCGGGGCCTCGGCGCGCATCCGAGCCGCGGTCCCCTCCCACACCACGCGACCCCGGCTGAGCACGCTGAAGCTGTCGCACACCCCCTCGACCTCCTCGATCTGGTGGCTGCTCAGCAGCACCGCGACTCCGCTCTGCGCCAGCGTTCCCACCAGCCCGAGGACGAAGCGGGCGCCCGCCGGGTCGAGCGCCGACGTCGGCTCGTCCAAGAGCAGCAGCTGCGGCGCACGCATCAGCGCCGCGGCGATGCCGAGACGCTGGCGCATGCCCGATGAGTAGCCGCCCACCCGGTCCCCGGCGCGCTCTGTCAGCTCCACCTGTGCGAGCACACCGTCGATGCGTGTCCGCGCGCCGGCGCCGTCGAGCTCCGCCAGCACCTCCAGGTTGGCGCGCCCCGACAGGTACGGGTAGAAGGTCGGCTCCTCGACAAACCCCGAGACGCCATCCAGCGCAAGCGGATCCGATCGGTCGAGTGCCCGGCCGCACAGCTCGATCGTGCCCGCGTCCGGTGCCACCAGCCCGAGCAGCATCCGCAGCAGCGTCGTCTTGCCGGCGCCGTTGGGGCCGAGCAGGCCCCGCACCTCGCCCTCGCCGAGGACCAAGTCGACCCGGTCGACCGCGCACGTTCTCTCAAACCGCTTGGTCAAGCCATTCGCAACTACCACCCCCATGCCGAGCACCAGCGTATATGTGGGGAGGGTCGCAGGCGCCGGCTGCGTGTAGCGTCTGTGTTCGTGAGAGACCCCAAGGCCGATGCGCGCTGTGGCACTTGTGCTGGTTGTGCGACGTGCTGGGACGTGCGCCGATGAGTGCGTCCGAGGCCGAGGAGCGCGCGCGCCAGGCCGAGTCCGCTTCCCCTTTCCCAACTCCCCCGCCTGCGGCGGGGGAGTTGGTGCGCGAGGCGCGCTTGTGGATACAGAGGTGGCGTTGGTATGAGCGCAACACGCTGCCGTGGAACCGCGCGCGCATCCATTGGGAGATGCTGCGCCGCGGGGCGTTCGCGCGCTGGCCGATCCAGGGCAACGTGCTGGAGGCCCTGCGCGAGGGCCGCCTGGAGGTGGGGGAGGGGGTGTTGTTCGAGCCGAACGTGTGGATCACTGCTCCCGGCCGCGCGCGCGTGCGGATCGGCAAGGGCACGTTCCTGAACATGGGCGTGATGGTCGCGTCCCAGGCGCTGGTGGAGATCGGCGAGCACTGCATGTTGGCCAACGGCTGCTTCGTCTCCGACGCCTCCCACCGCTACGACGACCCCGATCGACCGGTGCCGTGGCAGGGATTCACCTCGAAGGGCCCCACGCGGATCGGCGCGAACTGCTGGCTGGGCGCGGGCGTGGTCGTCACCAGCGGCGTGAGTATCGGGGAGCGGTGCGTGATCGGCGCGGGCAGTGTGGTCACGCACGACGTCGAGCCGTTCTCGATCGCCGCGGGCGCCCCCGCGCGGGTGCTGCGGAGAATCGAGTACTCCGCTCGAGCCTGAGGAGGACTCTGAGCAGATGGAGGGTCTGGGTGGTTGCTGAGCAGATGTGGAGGGTCTGGGTGTGCGCCGGCCGCGAGCGGATGGGCTATCCTCGTGAGGTGCGAAGGAGGTCGGTGGCGGTCGTTCTTGTTGGCTTGGCGCTCGCGGTGGCGCCACCGTCTGCGCTGGCCAAGTCTGGGAATGTGGCTGCCACGCAGGCTCTCGCTCGCGCCACCAACACGCTCGTGCGCGCCGCCCGCCCCGAGATCAACAAGGCGGTGGGCGCCGTCAAGCGCTACGCAGACCAGATCGCCGCCCAGTGCCCCCGGGTGGCTGCGCGATCGCCGCAGGACCATGACTCCGAACAGCTCGACAACGAGGTCGCAGGCGCGATGACGACCGTCGGGTACCACGTCGTCGCTGGCCCGATCGAGACCTTCGCCCACGCGGTCAAGGGCCTGCGCTGGAGCAACGGCAGGCTCACGCGCGCGGTGCGGACCTTCGCGACCAAGCTCGAGGGGCTCTCCACGCTGGCGACCCCCGACCTGTGCGGCGACGTCGGGAACTGGGTCTCCAGCGGCTACGCGACGCTCCCCGCGAGCACCATCCAGTTCGACCAGCGCTACGCGGCCACGGACGTCGAAGCCGAAGAATCGCCCCTGATCATCAGGCTCGCGACGCCCTATGCGACCCCTTACGATTTCTCGGTGCTACGCCGCGTCGAACGGTTCGAAGCCCAGCTCGCCGAAGCCGAAGCTAACGGCGTCGAATACTACACGCACCTCATGAATTCGATCGAACTGAATCAGTGAGCAGCGCGCGCAGCTCGGCGAGCTCGGCAGGGTCGATCTTGTAGACGTGCTCGGGACCGGGGTAGCGTCGCGCACGGACGTCCTCGGCGTAGGCGGCGACGCCCGCGTTCATCTCCTCCTGGAGGTTGGCGTAGCGCTTGACGAAGCGCGGGCCGAGGCCGTCACGGATGCCGAGCAGGTCGTGGAAGACGAGCACCTGCCCGTCGGTGGCGGGGCCCGCGCCGATGCCGATCACGGGGATCTCCATGCCGGACATCAGCTCCTCGGTGACCGCTGCGGGGATCGCCTCGAAGACGAGCGCGAAGCAGCCGGCCTCCTGCAGGGCGAGAGCCTGCGCGGCGATCTTCGCGGCGGCCTGCGCGCTGCGCCCCTGCGCCTTCCAGCCGCCGAGCGCCGTGGAGGTCTGGGGGGTGAGCCCGACGTGGCCCATCACGGGGATGCCGGCTCCCACGATCGCGCGCGCGCGGCGCAGCGACGCGGGGCCGCCGCCCTCCAGCTTGACCACGTCGCAGCCGGCCTCCTGGACCATCCGCACCGCGGTCGCGATCGCCTGCTCGTCGGAGACCTCGTAGGAGCCGAACGGCAGGTCGCCGATCAGTAGCGGCGTGCGCAGGCCGCGCCGCGCGGCGGCGGCGAGCACGAGCATGTCCTCTAGACGCACAGGCGTGGTGGCGGAGTAGCCGAGCACGGTGGTCGCGGCGGAGTCCCCGACGAGCACCAGGTCGACCCCCGCCGCCTCGGCGGCGCGGGCGGAGGGGTAGTCGTAGGCGGTGACCATCACGATCGGATCGCCGAGGCGCTTCTTCTCCGCCAGCAGCGGCAGCGTCATCGGCAACCGGCCGGGGTCGTGGGGGATCTTTACGTTGGGCTGGCTTGACATAACGGGTTCCTCTCTGACTCTGCCGGTTGGCGCCCTTGGCCGCCGCGTCAGGCGCGCACCTCGTACGCGCCCGCTGCGTGGTGCTCGGTGTTGAGCAGGGTTGCCACCGCGTCGTCGACGGTGATGATGCGGTTGGTGGTGGCCTCTACGTGGACCACGCGGGGCTCGTAGTGCTCCAGCTCCACACGGTCGTACTGGCCGTAGGAGATCACGATGACGGTGTCGCCGCGATGCACGAGGCGCGCGGCGGCGCCGTTGACCTTGATCGCCCCCGAGCCGCGCTCGCCGGCGATCGTGTACGTCTCGAAGCGGGCGCCGTTGTCGATGTCCACGACGTGCACCTGCTCGTACTCGAGGATGTCCGCGGCCTCCAGCAGGTCGGGGTCAATCGTGATCGAGCCCACGTAGTGCAGGTCGCAGTCGGTCACGGTGGCGCGGTGGATCTTGGACTTCAGCATCACGCGCTGCATGGGGTAGCTGCCTTTCGTGGTGGTCGAAGTGGCTGCAAGGTGGGTTCGAGGATGGCGTTGTCGATCAGCCGCACCCCGCCCACATGGGCGGCGAGCAGGAGCAGCGCCGACCGGTCGAGCTCGGCGAGGGGCTCGAGCGTGTCGGGGTCGACGAGCGCCATGTAGTCGGGGCGCACCCCGGCCGCCGCGAGCGCGGCGTGAGCGGCGCCGAGCAGCTCCTGCGCGGAGTGCTCTCCTCGGTTGGCCAGTGCGCCGGCGACGTCGAGAGCGGTGCTCAGCGCGCGCGCCCGGCCCCGCGCGCGCGGGTCGAGTAGGGCGTTGCGGCTGGAGAGCGCCAGCCCGTCGGACTCGCGCACGGTGGGCAACGCCTCGACTCGCACCGGCAGGTTGAGGTCGGCGATCAGGCGGCGGATGACGACCGCCTGCTGGGCGTCCTTCTGGCCGAGATAGAGGATGTCGGGCATCGCCATGCACAGCAGCTTGGTGACCACGGTGGTCACTCCGCGGAAGTGGGAGGCGCCGCGCGAGGCGCCCTCCAAACGGTCGGTCAGCCCGAGCACTTCCACCGCGGTGGCGAAGCCCGGCGGGTACACCTCTTCGACGGAGGGCGCAAACAGCAGATCCGCGCCGGCTTCCGCGGCGAGCCCCGCATCGCGGCGCTCCGAGCGCGGATAGCGCTCCAAGTCGGAGCGCTCGTCGAACTGTGCGGGGTTCACGAACAACGTGACCGCGACCACCTCGCACTGTTCCCGCGCGCGGCGGATCAGCGACAGGTGACCCTCGTGCAGCGCCCCCATCGTGGGCACCAGCCCGATCGTCGAACCGGCGCGCCGGGCTGGCGCGAGCGCGGCCCGCAGCTCCCCGACGGTGCGCAGCGTTCTCATGCGCCGACTCGCTCCCACTGCCGGGCGGTGGGCAGCACGCTGTCCACTCGCTCCCACTCTCCGCCAGCGCACACAGCCCTCATGCGCGGGACGCGGGTCGGTTGGGGGTGGCTCATGGCTTTCGGTCCAGTTCCTGTGGATACCGGCGCGAGCAGATGAAGGCTCTCGTACTCCGGGTCCGTCCCGACCGAGGTCGGTGACGGCCTGTGAGGAATGATACAGCCGTTTTCGGCCCCGTGAGCGAAAACGAGCGCTGTGTGCGCACCTTCACACATATGCCATCACGCCGGCGGTAGAGGCGCGCGCACCTTCACATAGGCATGGGGGTTACCATCTCGCCCCAGTGTCGGTTGAGGAGAGTCAGCTCTCGGTTGCCGAGCGGCGCGAGGCCCTGAAGGAGGTGTTCGCGCAGGCTCAGGGGTGCGTGCGCTGCGCGGAGCTGGCGGCCACGCGCAAGACGGTGGTCTTCGGGGCGGGCAACGCCGACGCGGACCTGATGTTCGTGGGGGAGGCCCCGGGAGCGAGCGAGGACGAACAGGGGCTGCCGTTCGTGGGCGCGGCCGGCAAGCTGCTCGAGAAGCTGCTGGGGGAGATCGGGATGGCGCGCGCGGATGTGTTCATCGCGAACGTTCTCAAGTGCCGGCCTCCCGGCAACCGCGACCCGCAGCCGGCGGAGATCGAGAACTGCCGGGAGTACCTGTACCGCCAGGTGGAGCTGATCCAGCCGCGGGTGATCTGCACGCTGGGGAACTTCTCCACGAAGCTGCTGCGCGATGATCCAACGGGGATCACCCGCCTGCACGGCCAGCCGGAGGTGCTGGCGGTGGGCCGCCGGGCGGTGCGGCTCTACCCGATCTTCCACCCCGCGGCGGCCCTCTACACGCCGCGGATGCTCGAAACCCTGCGCGAGGACTTCCTGCGCCTGCCCGAGCTGCTGGCGCAGCCCGCGCCCGAGCAACCGCAGTGGCTGGAGGTCCCCGAGGCGGCCGAGGAGCCCGAGGAGCCATCTACCCCCACTGGAACCGGCGCTGTGGAGCCCACGGCTGAAGTCGACCAACTTGGCCTGTTTTGAGTCCCTGGTAAGGGTGCGCAACGTTCTCTAAAGCTATGGAGGGGAGCTGCCGATAGAGGACAGACCTCCTCCTCCCAAGCAGTGCGACCGGTCCACGAACCCCTCTCCCGTGGGCCGGTCGTCTTTAACGGCCCTCACGGCTGAGGTGAGACTTCCAGGTGACGCTCTGAGAGGGCCGTAACGCGCCGAGCTTGTCCTCGGGGCAAAAACAGTGCTCGGGACTTGTGCTCCGACACGAAACATGATATTGTCGATCTACTTTATGAGATATAGGTCTTGCGGCCCTCGGCTGCCGACCTTCCGACACTGGAGCTCCTCCGGAGATCATGCGGATCGACGTTCACCAGCACATCTGGACCGCCCAGCTGCTCGACGCGCTGGCGGCCCGCCGGACGCTCCCGTTCGTCCGGCGCTCGCACGGCCTCACGGTGCTGCACTCGGCGGGCGAGCTGCCATACGTGATCGACCGGGCGGCGGAATCGCCCGGGCGGCGTGTGCGCCTGATGGACGGCGACGGCCTCGACCTAGCGGTGGTAGCGCTATCGAGCGCGATCGGCGTCGAGGCGCTGCCGCGGAATCAGGTCGACGAGCTGATCGAGGCCCACATCGAGAGTGCGATGGCGCTGCCCGGCGGATTCGCCGTGTGGGGGCCGATCGCGCTCGATGACCCGGACCCGGGAGACGTCGATCGGCTGCTCGTGCGCGGCTGCATCGGCATCAGCCTGCCCGCCGGCGCGCTCGCCGGCCCCGACGCGCTCGCGCTCGTCGCGCCGCTGCTGGAGCGCACGGCGGCCCGCGAAGCGCCGCTGTTCGTCCATCCCGGTCCCGCGCCGGGATCGCGCCCCGACGAGGCGCGGCTGAGCGAGCCCCTGTGGTGGCGGCCGCTGACCGACTACGTCGCCCAAATGCAGGCGGCGTGGCTGACGTTCGCAGCGCTCGGTCGGCGCGAGCATCCGCGCCTGCGGGTCGTGTTCGCGATGCTCGCCGGCGGCGCGCCGCTGCTCAGCGAGCGGCTGGCCGCGCGCGGCGGGCCGCCGGTGGACCTGCGTGATCCGCAGATCTTCTACGACACCTCGAGCTACGGCCCGGCCGCCGTCGAGGCGATGGCGCGCAGGGTGGGCGGGGAGCAGCTGGTGTACGGCTCGGACCGCCCCGTCGTCGAGCCAACCCCCACCGGCCGCGAGGCGCTGCTCGCGGAGAACGGCGCCCAGCTGCTGGAGCGCACATGGGCGATCCGGGCGGGGGTGGCGGTATGAGCGCGCGCGTGAGGCGGCTCGTGTGGTTCGCCGCGGCGCCCGGCTCGCCGCCGGCCCGGCCGCCGGCGAAGATCCACGCCCGAGCAGCCGACGGTATCGATGGGATCGACCGATCGCAGGGCGCCCGGCGGTCTGCGCCACCCACGGTGAGCCTTGCCGCCAAGCGGTTCGAGCGATCGGCGCCCTCGCGCGCGTCGGATCCCACGGCCCACGCGCCTCTGAGCCTCGCCGTCGAGCGCTTCGAGCGGCTGCTAGCGGAGCCAGAGCCGGAGCCAGCGGGCGACCGGGATGCGCCTCTCGCTCCCAAGCAGCTCGAGCGTTTCGCCGCGGCGCTCGCCGCCGACCCGGGGCGCTGGGGTCAGCTGGTGCGCCATGAGCGCGACGTGCGCGTCTACGAGCAGATCTTCTGCGACGAGCGCGTCAACGCCTGGTTGATCTGCTGGAGTGACCGCCAGGACACGGGCTTCCACGACCACGACGAGTCCGCCGGCGGCATCGCTGTGATCGCCGGCCGCGTGTGTGAGGAGCGCCTCGCGATGGGCTCCCCGCCGCTGGCGCGGACGTTGTCGGCGGGCGAGTGCTTCAACGTCCCGGCGAGCGCGATCCACCGCGTTCTGCACGTCGGCGCGGAGCCGGCGATCACGATTCACGCGTACTCCCCGCCACTGGCGCGCATGGGTGCCTACCGGATTGGTCCCGGCGGCGAGCTCGAGCGCGAGGCGCTCTCGCACGAGCAGGAGCTGCGCGCCGCATAGGGACTGCGACTCTTCGGAGCCCCGACACTAAAGTCTCCCCGGTGTTCGTCCGCGAAACTTCGGCCCCCGCTGAGACCGAGGCGCTGGGCGCAGAGCTGGCCGCGGACCTGCGTGCAGGCGACGTGGTGCTGGTGTGCGGAGAGCTGGGCGCCGGCAAGACCACACTGGTGCGGGGGGCCGCGCGTGCGCTGGGGGTGAATGATCCCGTGACGAGTCCCACCTTCGGGATCGGCCACCGCTACCGCGCCTCGAACGTCACGATCGCCCACCTCGACCTCTACCGGCTGGGGGGGTTGGAGCGGGAGGACCCGGGTCTGCTGGATGACTACATCGGGCCGGGGAGCATCGCGTTCGTGGAGTGGCCGGAGGAGGGCAGCCCGGAGCTTGAGGGGGCGGGGATGCGGGTGACGCTCACACACCGCGGCGGCGACCGCCGGCGGATCGAGGTATGCGGGGGGCGATGATCGTCCTGGGCTTCGACACCGCCACGTCGGCCACCGTGGTGGGACTGAGGCTTGCCGACGGGACCACGCTGCAGGCGCGCGACGATCCCGCGGCGGGCGCGCGCCCTGGGCACAGCGCACGGCTGCTGGTGCTGGCGAGCGAGTTGCTCGCGCAGGCGGGTGTGCGCTGGGGGGAGCTCGAGCGGATCGCGGTGGGCGTGGGGCCGGGCACGTTCACGGGCCTGCGAATCGGGGTCGCCACGGCGCGCGGGCTGGCGCAGTCGTTGGGGGTCGAGGTGGTGGGTATCTCTACCCTGCGCGTCCTCGCGGAGGCCGCCCTGGATCTGAGCCCGCCCGCCCGCGTGCTGGCAGCGATCGACGCGCGCCGTGGGGAGGTGTTCGCCGCGGCATACACCTCTGAGGGCGAGCTGACTCCGCCCCGCGCGCTCGCGCCAGAGGATCTCGCGGGCATCCCCGCGCTGGCCGAACCGGGGATGCTGGCCGAACCGGGGATGCTGGCCGAACCGGGGATGCGAGCCGAAGGCGAGTGTCTCCCGGCTTCGGTCGAAGGCGAGTGTCTCCCGGCTTCGGTCGGTGGCGACCATGATTGGCTGGCGGTGGGGGATGGGGCGCTACGCTTTCGGGGATATCTGGAGGCGATCGCGATAGCGGTTCCGGCTGAGGACTCGCCACTGCACAGGGTCGACGCCGGGGTGCTGTGCGAGCTTGCCCTGAGCGCGCCGGCCGGGGCGCCCGAGGCGGTGTTGCCCGACTACCGGCGCCGGCCGGACGCGGAGATCGCCCTGCAGGAAAAAGACGCCGGGGAGTGAGATGACAGCCCAATTCGCCGCCGAGAACGTGTTTACAGGCAGGCGTGCCGGTCGGCTCCAAGCGTGTCCCGAGATGAGGTCTGCGCCCGAGGCATCCGGGGGATGAGCGCCCAGTTCGCCGCCGAGGTCGCCTCCGAGCAGCCGCGCCTGGAGATCCGGCGCCTGGCGTACTCAGATCTGCCGCAGGTGATCGGGATCGAGCGCCGCGCCTTCCCCACCCCGTGGTCGCTGGCGATGTTCGTCCTGGAGCTCTCCAAGTCCTCGGGGATCTGCCTCGCCGCGGTGCTAGCCGAAACGGGGATGCTCGCCGGAGGCGAGTGTCTCCCGGCTTCGGTCGACGACACCGGCAGGCGGCTCGTGGGGTACCTGATCTGCTCTCGCTACGAGACGGTGTGGCATGTGATGAACGTGGCCGTCGCCCCCGAGCACCGCCGCGCGGGGGTCGCCTCGGCGCTGCTCGGCGAGCTGTACGTGCGCGTGGGCGACGAGCAGGCGCGCTACACCCTGGAGGTGCGCCGCTCCAACGCCGTCGCGATCGGCCTCTACGAACGGGAAGGCTTCCGCGCGGCGGGCCTGCGCCGGCGCTACTACCAGGACAACGGCGAGGACGCGCTGGTCATGTGGCGCACCCCCGCCACGCTCGCGGGCTCGCTCGAGGACGTGCCCAACCCCGGCTTCGTATGAGCGGCGCCGGGCCCGGACCCAAACGCCAGCACGGCGAGCCCGCCGGCGCCATCCTCGCGCTCGAGACCAGCTGCGACGACACCTGTGCGGCGGTCCTCGACGGGGAGGGGCGAGTGCGCTCCAACGTGATCTCCTCCCAGGAGGCGCACAACCGCTTCGGGGGGGTGGTCCCCGAGATCGCCTCCCGCAGCCATCTGGAGCTGGTCAACCTCGTGGTGGCCCAGGCGCTCGAGCGGGCGCAGGTGAGCCTGGACGAGGTCGACCTGGTGGCAGCCACTCGCGGGCCGGGGCTGGTGGGGGCGCTGCTCGTTGGCCTCGCCACCGCCAAGGCGCTGGCGGCCGCGCGGGAACTGCCGTTCGCGGCGGTGGACCACCTGCAGGGCCACGTGGCCGCGAACTTCATTGCGGCTGATCAGGTCCCCACCCACCCGGCGCAGCCGGCCGAAGGCCGGCTGGCCGAAACGGGGATGCGAGCGAAGCGAGTGTCTCCCGAATCGGTCGCAGGCGCGTGTCTCCCGGCTTCGGTCGGGCCCCTCACGCTTCAGAAAGAGGAGCCGTTCGAGCCCCCCTTCGTGTGCCTGATCGCCAGCGGCGGCCACACCCTGCTGGCGCACGTGCGCGAGCACGAGGGCTTCGAGGTACTGGGGGGCACCTTGGACGACGCGGCGGGGGAGGCGTTCGACAAGGGCGCCCGGATGCTTGGCCTCGGCTACCCCGGTGGGCCGGCCCTCGAACGCCTCGCCGCGAGCGGGGACCCCGAGGCGTTCCCGTTCACGGCCGGAGGGCCGCGGCCGGGGCTCGGGGTGGGCCGCCAGGCGTTCGCGCACAGCCTCGACTTCTCCTTTGCGGGCCTGAAGACCGCGCTGCTCTACAAGGTGCGCGAGCTCTCCGAGGCCGAGCTCGCCGCACGGGCGGCGGATCTCGCGGCCTCCTTCCAGGCGGCGATCGTCGCGCGCCTGGTGGAACGCGCCGAGCGGGCGCTGCGCCAGACTGGCTTGCAGCGCCTGGCGGTCGGTGGGGGGGTCGCCGCCAACGGGGCGCTGCGCCGGCGCCTCGGCGAGATGGGTGCGACGGTGCACGTGCCCGCGCGGGTGCTGTGCACCGACAACGCCGCGATGATCGCCAGCGCCGCGCGCTTCGCGCCGCAGCTGCCCTACCCGCGCTACCTCGACCTCGACGCCTACGCCACCGGAGAACGGCCGCGGTGAGGACCGTGACCCTCTACTCCAAGCCCGACTGCCACCTCTGCGAGGACGCGCTGAAGGCGCTGCGCGAGGTCCGCGAGGAGCTCCCGTTCGAGCTCCAGGTGCGCGACATCACTGCGGAGGAGGCGCTGCACCGGGCGTACTTCGAGCGGATTCCCGTCGTGACCCTCGACGGCGAGGAGCTGTTCGAGTTCTTCGTGGACGCGGACGCTTTGAGGGAGCGGCTGCGCGCCCTATAGTCACGAGCGATGACCTATGGGGAGCTGACCACGGCGGAGGTCGAGCGCGCCTCGGATGAGGTCGCCGGCGAGCGGCTCTCGCTGGGGGTCGCCGCGCGCCTCTCGCGCTACCTGCAGGTGCTCACCCAGGCGCGCAAGATGGGCAAGGACACGATCTCCTCCCAGGAGCTCTCCGACTACACCCACGTCAACTCCACCCAGATCCGCCGCGACCTGTCGGGCTTCGGCAAGTTCGGCAAGCGCGGGGTCGGCTACAACGTGGAGTCGCTGGTGTCCCAGATCCGCAAGATCCTGCGCACGGCGGGCCAGCACAACATCGCGCTGTTCGGGGCCGGCCACCTCGGCAAGGCGATCGCCTCCTCGGACATCTTCGCCGACCACGGCTTCCGCGTGGTGGCGATCTTCGACGTGGACGCCTCCAAGGTTGGCACCACGGTGGGCACCAAGGTCGTGCGCCACACCCGCGAGGTGCGCCAGGTGGTGGAGGACGAGGACATCGTGGTCGGGGTCCTCGCGGTGCCCGGCGGCGTCGCCCAGGAGCTCGCCGACGAGCTCGTGCAGGCGGGGGTCAAGATCATCTTCAACTACTCGGAGTCCCTGCTCATGGTGCCCCCTGAGGTCACCGTCCACACCTCGAGTCCCGCCGTGGACCTGCTGTACGCGCTGTATTTCTATCTAACCTGATCTGAACCGCATGGACAGCTTGGACCTCGACCGGGCGGTGGAGACCTTCGCGCAGGCGGTGGACGGCACCGTCGGCCTCGAGGAGGAGTTCTCGCTGCTGCACCCCACCACCCTGGAAATGGTCCCCCGCTTCGAAGAGCTCCTGCAAGCCGCCCGCGGGCACGATTCACTGCTCTACGAGCACATCACGGGGGAGTTGATCTCCGCGGAGATCGAGATCGTCTCCGGCCCCGGCGCGGACCTCCACGACGCGCTGGTGCGCCAGCGCGAGCGCCGCCGGCGGCTGTTCGCGCTCGCCGAGGCGCACAACCTGGCGCTGGGCGCCACCGGGACCCACCCGTGGGCGGACTACCGCGAGCAGCGGATCATCGACACCGACCACTACCGCCGCGTGGAGGAGGGCCTCAAATATGTGGCGTGGCGCAACAACACCTTCTCCATGCACGTCCACGTCGGCGTGCGCGACGCCGACCGCGCGGTGCTCGTGTGCGACCGGCTGCGCGGTGTGCTGCCGCTGCTGCTGGCGATCTCCGCCAACTCCCCCTACCTCGACGGCCGCGACTCGGGGCTGCACTCCGCGCGCACGCAGTCCTTCACCAGGAGCTTCCCCCGCTGCGGGGTGCCCGACGCCTTCGGCGGGTGGGGGGCCTACCGCGAGTACATCGAACTGCTGCTGCGCACCCGCTCGATCGTGGAGTTCACCCAGGTGTGGTGGTCGGTGCGCCCCCACTTCGCCTTCGGCACCGTGGAGGTGCGCATCTGCGACGCGCAGGCCACCGCGAGCGAGTCCGAGGCGCTGGCCGCGCTGCTGGTCGCCTGCGTGGCGCAGGCCGCGCGCGACGTCGACGAGGGCGCTCCCTTCGCCGACCCCCCGCCGCGGATCGTCGAGGAGAACATGTGGCGCGCGATCCGCTTCGGCCTCGACGGCCGCCTGATCGACATGGAGCGCTTGCAGGAGTACCCCGCACGCGAGGCGATCGAGCGGCTCGCGCAGTGGACCGCGCCGGTGCGCGGGGAGCTCGGCATCGAGTTGTGCTTCCCTGAGCGCAACGGCGCCCAGCGCCAGCGTGCGATGATCGACGCGGGTGCCACCCGCGAGGAGGTCTTCGCGGCGTCGGTGGCTGAGACCAGGCAGACCTACGCACCGGAGGTGACCGTATGAGCACACAGGAGGCCCACCAGGGCGAACCCGGAGGGGCCGGCCCCTTGGAGGGGGATCCGTCCGCGCCCATCGGCGGGGAGCAGCCGAGCGAGGAGGAGCTCCGCGCGGCCTATGAAGCCGAATTGAGCCGCATCACGAGCGCCGACATGGTGCTCCAGGCAACCGTCTCGCTGCTGAACATCGGCGCCCGTCGTCTCGGCCTCGTCGGCGGGCAGGACCCGGCGGCTGCCCAGGCGAGTCCGGAACGCGACCTCGAGCAGGTGCGCGACGCGATCGACGCCGTGCGTGGCCTGATGGGAGTGATCGAGCGCCGTGCGCCCGGGGAAGCGCGCCAGCTGCGTGACGCGCTCGCCCAGTTGCAGATGGCCTTCGCCCGCGAATCTCAGGCGGCGGCAGCGGCGCAGGACGCGCCCGCGGGCGGGCAGGCGGCACCGGCGGGCGCTCCGCAGAGCAGTCCTCCCGCGGATCGGCCGCCCACTGGCGGTCAGCCTCCCGCGGGGCAGCCTCCGGCGGCTACGCCGAGCGGCGGACCCGGACCCGCGGAGTCCAGCGGCCGGCTGTGGGTGCCGGGACGCTGAGGTCGTGGGGCGGTGGCCTGTGGGTTGGGGCGTTCGTGGAGAGCTCGCCATTGGGCTGCGCGCCCCGGGCGCCGCACCGTGACGCCCTAAACGCCTCCCGCCGCGCGGCACGATAGACTGCCCCCGCTTTTCCTCCGACCCAGCCCGTTGGGCTGTGCCCGCGCTCGACCGAGCGATCCGGGCGGGACGGTGGATGGTGGATATCGGTGCGCGCGATCCTCGCGCGGCACGCCAACTGACCGCGGAGGATTTCTGTTGAGCAGCTTCCTGACGAACCATGGGGTCGTCATCGCCCTTGTTTGTGCCGCGTGTGCTGTCGCATACGGCCTCCTGACAACCCGTGCCCTGCTCGCGCTCTCGCCCGGCAACGAGAAGATGCAGAGCATCTCGCTCGCGGTCCAGCAGGGCGCGCGCGCCTACCTGAACCGCCAGTACACCACGATCGCCGTCGCCGGCGTGGTGCTGTTCGTCGCGCTGATCTTCATTCAGAACATCGCCGTCGCGTGCGGCTTCGCGATCGGTGGCCTGCTCTCGGGCTCCACCGGCTACATCGGCATGAACGTGTCGGTTCGCTCCAACGCGCGCGTCGCAGAGGCCGCGCGTTCCGGTGTCACTCCGGCGCTGCGGGTCGCCTTCCGCGGCGGCGCGATCACCGGTCTGCTCGTTGTGGGGCTCGCGCTGATCGGCGTGGCCGGCTACTACGGGGCGCTGACCTCGTTCTTCAACGACACTCCCAAGACGGCCGTCGACGCCCTCATCGGCCTCGGCTTCGGCGGCTCGCTGATCTCCGTGTTCGCGAGGCTCGGCGGCGGGATCTTCACCAAGGCGGCCGACGTCGGCGCGGACCTCGTCGGCAAGGTCGAGGCCGGCATCCCCGAGGACGATCCGCGCAACCCGGCGACGATCGCCGACAACGTCGGCGACAACGTGGGTGACTGCGCGGGCATGGCCGCGGACCTGTTCGAGACCTACGCGGTGACCGCGATCGCGGTGATGCTGCTGGGCGTGCTCACCTTCAACCAGTCCACCGAGGTGGTGCTCTACCCGCTGGTGATCGGCGGCGTCGCGATCATCGCCTCGATCATCGGCACGTTCGCCGTGCGCTCGAAAGCCGGCAACGTCGAGCGCGCGCTGCTGCAGGGCCTGATCGTCTCGGGTGTGCTCGCCGCGGCGGCGTTCGCGCCGATCACCTACTGGCTGATGCGCAACATCACGTTCAAGGTGCAGGGCGCCGCCAGCCCGCCGAGCTGGGGGAAGCTGTACCTGTGCTCGCTGATCGGCATCGCCGTCACTGCGCTGCTGTTCGGACTGACCGAATATTACACATCAACCCGCTTCTCGCCGGTGAAGAAGACCGCGAAAGCTTCGATCACCGGCCACGCGACGAACATCATCCAGGGCTTCGCCTCGGGGCTGCAGGCGACGGCGCTGCCGGCGCTGGTGATCGTGCTCGGCATCCTCGGCGCGTGGAAGCTCGCGGGCGGCGGCGTGACCGGCATCTACGGGATCGGCGTGGCGGCCATGGGCCTCCTGTCGCTGACCGGCCTGATCGTCGCGCTGGACGCGTTCGGCCCGATCACCGACAACGCGGGTGGCATCGCCGAGATGGCCGACCTGCCGGAGGAGGTGCGCAAGGTCACCGACCGGCTCGACGCGGTGGGCAACACCACTAAGGCCGTCACGAAGGGCTACGCGATCGGCTCGGCGGTCCTCGCTGCAATCGTGCTGTTCGCGGGCTTCGAGAAAGAACTCGAGGCCAAGGCGGGGCACCTGATCTCGTTCGGCATCAACGAACCGCCCGTGCTGATCGGCCTGCTGCTGGGAGGCCTGATGGTGTGCCTGTTCGCCTCGCTCTCAATCGAGGCCGTCGGGCGCGCCGGCGGCGCGGTCGTGGAGGAGGTGCGCCGTCAGTTCAAAGAGCACCCCGGGATCATGGACTACTCAGAACAGCCCGACTACGCTACGTGCGTGGACATCGTCACGAAGACCGCCCAGCGCGAGATGATCCTGCCCTCGCTGCTGCCGATCCTGCTGACGCTGGTCGTCGGGCTGATCGACGAGCAGGCGCTCGGCGGCCTGCTGATCGGGGTGATCGTCGTGGGCTACTTCTTCGCGGTGCTGATGACCGCCGGCGGCGGCGCGTGGGACAACGCCAAGAAGCTGATCGAGGACGGCGCCTTCGGCGGCAAGGGCTCCGACGCGCACGCCGCCTCGGTCACCGGCGACACCGTCGGGGACCCCTTCAAGGACACCGCGGGCCCCGCGATCAACCCGATGATCAAGGTCGCCAACATCGTCGCGATCCTGATCATCCCGCTGATTACCTAGACCGCCGCACCCCGACTCTCCCGCGGGGCGGATCGCCTCGCGGGAGCTCATAACCTCAAGCTGAACATGACCGGCCGCAGCGTCCACCGCTCCGCCACGATCGCGCTCTCCGCACTGATGGCCCTGATCGGGGTCGCGCTGATCGCCCAGGCCCTCGACGGACACGGGGGCCTGCTCTCCGCGCGCACGCTGCTCGGCCTGCTGTTCCTCGCGGCGGGCGCAGGGCGGCTGTACGTTGAGGCGCGCAGGGGACGGGGCGTATGACGGCGCCTTCGCCGAGCGTCAGTGTGAGGGGTGGGCGGGGTTCGGGCCCACCGCCGTGTCCGCGGGGCAGGGAGGCTCCGCGCCCATGCGCCTGTTCCCCATGCACCCGCGCGGACGATCTCCAATGAACACGATCTGGCACACCCCCACCTGTGGAATCGACCGCGCGCGGGGCATCGCATGAGCACGCCCGCCGATCACGATGGGCCCCCACCCTGGGGGTTCGAGCCCGAGGGGCCCGCGCGCGAGCGGCTCGGCGCGGAGCTCTCCGCGTGGTCGATGGCCACCCTCAGCCGCACGATCGGCTCTCCGATCCTGTTCGGGATCGTCTACACCTCGCTCGCCTCCGCCGTCTTCTTCTCGCTAGGGGTCGTCGTCAACCACGCGCTCGGGCTCACCCCGCTCGTGTTCCTGCTCGCCGCGGCGATGTTCGGGCTCACCGCGATGACCTACGTCGAGGGCTCCTCCCTGCACCAGGAGCCCGGTGGCTCCACCGTCTTCGCCCGCTACGCCTTCAACGAGCTCGTCTCCTTCATCGCCGGGTGGGCGATCCTCCTGGACTACATCATCCTGATCGCGGTCACCGCCTACTCGGCGACGCAGTACCTCAAGGTCTTCTGGGCCCCCCTGGGCCACCCCACCGAGTCGCTCCTGCTGTCGCTGGCGATCATCGCCTTCGTCGTGCTCTCCAACATCCGCGGCCTCTCCTCCCGCCGCGCGCTGCGCATCGGCGTGCTTGTCGTCGGCGCGCTGGTGCTCGAGCTGTTCGTGATCGCGCTCGGCCTCGTCCTCTACCTCAACCTCCACACGCTCACTGCCTCCATCCACCTCGGCAGCGCCCCCACTTGGTCGGGTGTGATCTTCGCGCTCACGATCACCACGATGGCCTTCACCTCCGTCGAGTACGCCTCCGGTCTCGCCGGCGAGGTGATCGCCAGCCGCCGCGCCCTGCGCCGGCTTCTGCTGAGCGGCATCGTGATCCTGATCCTCGCCTACGTCGGCGTGGCCCTGGTCGCCGTCACCGCCTTCCCCATCCACGGCACCTACACCGCCCTCGGGCACCGCTACCTCGACGACCCCGTGATCGGGATCGTCAACCGCCTGCGCCCCCACGATCTGGCGCAGGTGCTGCGCTACGCGCTCGGCGCCGTCGTCGCCGGCACCCTGATCGCCGCCGCCAACTCCGCGATGCTCGGGCTCTCCCGGCTGGCCTACTCGCTCTCCACCAACCGCCAGATCCCCTCCAGCCTCGGTCGCCTGCACCAGCGGCGCTCCACTCCCTACGTGCTGATCCTCCTCGCCGGCCTGCTCGCGGCCGTGCTCGTCGTGCCGCAGGACATCGACTTCCTCGTCGGGATCTACGCCTTCGGGGCTGTGCTCTCCTTCACGATCGCCCACCTGTCGATCGTGCGTCTGCGCTACCGCGAGCCCGACCGCCGGCGGCCGTTCCGCACCCCTCTCTCCGTGCGTTTCCGGGGTGGCGAGCTGCCGCTGCCCGCCGTGCTCGGAGCGCTGCTCTCCGCCGCCGGGTGGGTCGCCCTGATGGTCGTCCACCACCCCGCTCGCTACGTCGGGCTCGGGTGGATGGCCGCTGGCCTCGTGCTCTACCTGCTCTACCGCCGCCTCGACGAGAGCTCCCCCCTGCGGCGCGTGACCGTGGCGCCCGAGATGCTGCGTCCCGAGCAGGCCCGTGAACGCGACTACGGCTCGATCCTCGTGCCCCTCCACGGCGGCGCCCTCGACGACGACATCGTGCAGACCGCCGCCCTGCTCGTCTCAGGCGAGCTCACCGACGAGGCGGCGATCGACACCGCCACGATCGAGGCGGTCTGGGTCTTCGAGATCCCGATGGCGCTCACGCTCGACGCCCGCCTCCCCGAGGCGCACGTCAGGCGCGCCCGCCAGGCGCTCGCCCGCGCCAAGGTCGTCGGCGAGGAGTACGCCGGCGTGCAGGTCGCCACCGCCACCGTCCGCACCCGCAACTCTGGCCACGCGATCGTCGAGGAGGCCCGGCGCCGGGGAGTGGAGGCGATCGTGCTCGGCGCCGAGGAGCCCTCCCGCGTCCGCGGCGGCGCCCGCCTCGGTGGCCGCGCCGGGCCGCTGGAGAGCTACGTCGGGGACGTCGTGCGCTACGTCGTCGCCAAGGCCCCCTGTCGGGTGATCGTCACCGCGCCGCCCGCGCGCTGGCCGATCTCCGATCGGTCCCCTGCGCGGACGGGGCATTGAATCCCTCCACCCGGGTGGGGACCGAACACCGCCGGCGCCGGCATGTCCAGGCGCAGAGGCCGGCAGGTCCGCTTGTCGCGACGCGCCCCAGCCACACACTCCGGGGGGATGCCCTAACCTGCCGCTCATGTACGTCCTGATCGTGGGCGCCGGTCGCGTGGGCTCGGCTGTCGCCAAGTCCGCGTTGGCCGCCGGTCACGAGGTTTCCGTGATCGACGAGGACCCCCTCTCGCACGAGCGCTTGAACGCCGGGCAGGCCACGAGCTGGGAGGACGCGGGCGGGCTCTTCACGATCGGCACCGCCCTGGAGGTCGAAGCGCTCGTGCAGGCCGGCATCGAGCGCGCCGACGTCTTTATCGCCTCCACCGACGGCGACAACACCAACCTGATCATCGCCCAAATCGCGCAGAAGCGCTTCAACGTGCCCAAGGTGATCGCCCGCGTGATGGACCCCGCGCGCGCCGGCTGGTACGGCGAGCAGGGCCTGCACACGATCTCTCCCACCCAACACGCCATCGAGATGTTCGAGCGCGCCCTCACCGTCGAGCACGTCAGCTAGATGTACGCGATCATCGTCGGGGCCGGAAAGGTCGGGCGCAACCTCGCCCGCGAGCTGATCGCCAAGGGGCAGGAGGTCACGCTGATCGAGTCCGCCCGCCCCTGCTACCTCTCGATCGAGGAGGAGTTCGAGCACGCCGCCCAGTACGGCGACGCCACCGAGCTGTGGGTGCTGGAGCGCGCCGGCATCCAGCGCGCGGACCTCGTGATCGCCGTCACCGGGGACGACGAGGACAACATGCTCGTCTGCCAGGTCGCCAAGGAGAAGTACCTCTGCGACCGCATCATCGCCCGCGTCAACAACCCCCGCAACCACGAGCACTTCAAGCTGCTCGGGATCCAGCCCGCCGTCTCCGCTACCGACCTGATCCTGCGCCTGATTGAGCACGAGGTGCCCCGCTACGGCCTCGTGCACCTGCTCGCCCTCGAAGAGGAGCGCCTGGAGATCATCGAGCTCGAGGTGGGCGCCGGCGCCCCGGCCGTCGGTGAGCGCGTCGCCGACATCGACCTCCCCGAAGGCTCGCTGATCATCTCCGTGCTGCGCGGCGGCTCGGGCTTCGTCCCCAAGGCCGACACCGTGATCGAGGCCGGCGACGAGGTGCTGCTCGTGCTCGACCCCGGCCTGGAGGAGGCGATCACCTCGTTCTTCGCGGCCAACGGCTCGCTGCCGCAGGGGTAGGGTCCGACCGGGCGGGCCCTTCGGGCTCCGACGGTGGCATCAGATACTGCCCCGCTTCCACGACCGCAGCCAGACGGGTCCTTGATGTACGGCGGCCGGAGCCGGCCCTGTCGGCGTCATAGTTTCGGCTGCGCGTTGGTAGCCCCTTCGAGGGCCGCCCACCTAGCCGCGTCGCGCGGAGCGCCTACGCCACCGCGAGCTCAAGCTCAGCGTGGCTTGCCTTAGCGGGAAGCTCCAGCAACAGCTCCTCACCGTGCGCCTCATCGAGGAGCCTACGCGCGCCGATGAGCGTCAGACCAACCAGGTTGCCGTTCTTGTCGAAGCGGACCGCGTGCCCTGCGGGCGTCTCATCCCAGTCAGCCGCGCGCGCGGGGTCGCCGATCGACAGGTAGAGCACGTCCGCGTCGTGGTCGTAGCGGACGCGATCGAAGGTGTATGGGCCGATCTGGATGCTCATGGCTTGCGTCTCCTCGGGAACGCCGTCAGCACGTTCCCGTCATTGTTCTCGTCAAAGGCTACTACCACCTTGAGCCACCGCGAAGGGCCTGCGCCCTGGAGGTAGTACCAGTCCTCGCCCACGCGCGGGGCGTGGAGCAGTTCGCTTGGCTCCCGGATCGCCCTCAGCACCTCAGCCTGCAGGCTCCCCATTTCTGGGTGGCCGTCGATGATGTGCTCCCAGCGGTCAGCGGTCAGATGGACCGTCCGGCCAAGGGGGTCAACCGCCGAGAGCATCCCGAGCATCCTACGTCCACGGAACGACAGAGTCCCGGGGTCCTCCAGAGTCGCGCGCATGGTGCACGACCGGCGCAAATACTGGGACGCCCACCCTCGCGCGACACGGTTGGACCCGCGGCTGGCCTCTCCCCTCGACACCCCGCGCGCAAAACTGGCGCGCACCCCCCCTCAGAACGCGACAAACCCCGTAAACACGGGGCCCTCGTCAGCTCCGGGACAGGGACTCGAAGTCTGGGCAGCGGATCGCGCAATCCGTGTGCTAGAGCCAAATATGGCTCCAGTGCAGGCGAAACGCCCGATCGCTCATCCGGCCGAATCCGGCTGAATCCGGCCGAATCAGTACACGACTGGCCCGAGATTGGCCCGAGCTTTCACCCCACGAGCCTGAGCGCCGGACGCCTCCCATCGCCTGCGAGATAGGCGTTCGCGGCAGCCGCCGCCTCATCCAGCCCGCCCGGCATCAGGTGGCCGTAGGTGTCGAACGTCATGGCGATGGTCGCGTGGCCCATGATGACGCTCAGCGCCTTCGCGTTCACGCCCGCGGCGATCAGCAGCGACGCGCATGTGTGCCGCGCCTCATGCAGCGTGATCGGCTGCTGCGCGTCGTCTCGTTTCTTGGCGATGATCGTCCTCGGACCGTCCGCTTCCTCGTTCGGGACTTCCTGCCAGCCCCACGCCGCGAGTGCGTTCCGCCGGATGGTTTCCGGGTTGAACGGCTCGGCGGCGGTCCTGCCGAACACCAGCGCGTCGTTAGAGCCTTCGGTGCGGAGCTTGTGCGCGGCCAGCTCCCCCGCGAGCGGCTCGAGGATCGGCACCCGCCGGTTGCCCGCCGCACTCTTCACCGCCTGCTCGCGCTCGATCGCATCCCAGCCCCGCGAGACGTGGATCACGCGGGCCGCCAGGTCGACGTCGCCCCAGCGCAGCGCACGCAGCTCCCCGCGCCGCAAGCCGGCGTAGAACGCGCACGCCCACAGTGCCCGCTCGCCCTCGGGGATGGCAGCGATGAGCGCCGCCGCCTCGGTAGGGTCGGCGATCCGCTCCCGCCGACCGTCGGGCCGGCGTAGCTCAAGCCGCTCGGTCGGGTCGGCCGTGACTTCTTCGTCGCGGATCGCACGCCGGTAGATGACGCGCAGCGGGTCGAGCGTGTTCTGCACGGTGCTCGCGCTCAGCCCTTCGCTCGTCAGCCGGTTGGCGAGCTCCTGCACGTCGCGGCGCTCGACATCCGACAGGCGCATGCCGCCCAGCGTCGGCAGTAGACGTTTGTCGAGCCCGACCCTGTAGCCCCGGAGCGTCGCGGGCTTGTAGCGGGTGCCCGATGCCGTCGGGATCGAGCCGTCGCGGGCGCCGGCCATGAACGCCTCGGCAGCCTGCCGCACGGTCATGGACGTCGGTGCACGGAGCCTGCCCTTGTTCGCCGCTGAGAGCTTGTCCGTCCGCCATGCCTTGGCCGCCGCCTGCGTCGGGAACGTCTTGCGCAGCTTGCAGTCGTCGCGCTTGCTGTAGACCTCCGCTCGCCACGGACAGTCGCAGCGGCCCTTGCCGTTGCAGCCGTTGCCGTGGCGTTGACGCACTCCGGTGGCCATCAGCAATCACCTCCAGACGATGCCGCGGTGTACGGTGCCGATTGCATGGGAGATGAACCTCCTGTGTCATGCCCCCGGCCGCGACCACGGTGCGGGGGCGCTTTGCAGATAGCTCGACACGCTACTCCCCCACACCGACGCTTTCGGCGTGCCGGTCAAGCCAAGCCTGCAGCTCGCTGACCGGGATCAGCTTGCGGCGCCCAACACGCACGAGGCGCACGTCGGACTCGATATGCGCGCGCCAAGTGTCCCACGACACGCCCAGCGCTTCGCATGCCTGCTCGACGCTGAGGGCGAGGGCGGGCGCGCTCTGCTTCCGGTCCGCAAGGGTGACTGCCGTACGTGAGGATATTGGGGCCATCGCGGTTACAGACCCCAACCTGCACGGACCGGCCAAGAGATTGCGTGAAGAACCGGCGCGGGCGCGACATTGGCGCGCGCATCTCAAACGCCCTCGAAGGGCAAAGCCGCGCGGCAGGCCACAAGCCCCTGACGCCTGCGCTTCGCTCGGTCAGTCGCCCGCACCACCAACGAGTCATCCCACCACGAAGCGCTCGACGCGACCCCGACGGTCGACGCGTCTGGCTGCGCCACCACGCGCGCCTCGGCACGACAAAAAGCCCGTACAGACAACATGCACGGCTGTGCCGTGGCACAGCGAGCGCTGTGCGAATTGCTTGGCCGGTTCGGCGCGTTGAGGGTCATCACCCATGTGATGACTGCGGCGAGCATAGGTGCGTCTCGGGGCGGTGGGTACGCGCGCTACCTGGAGAGCAAGACGGTGGAGCCCGAGCGCGGGGACTACTACCTGACACCTGATGGGGAGATGGCGCAGGCCCCCGGCCGCTGGCTGGCCGATCCCGAGACCCTGGAGAGGCTCGGGGTTCAGGCCGGCGGGCCGGTGGATGGCGCGGACTTCATCGCGCTGATGGAGGGCCGTCACCCTGGCACCGGCCGGTGGCTTCGTCCGGAGGGCGCCGGCGGCGGCCGGGGCGGCGGGATCGACGCGACGTTCAGCGCACCGAAGTCCGTCTCGACGGTGTGGGCGCTCGGCGACCCGTGGCAGCGCGAGCAGATCGAGCAGGCCCACGCCAGGGCGGTCGAGCAGACGGTCCTCTATCTACGGGAGCAGGTCCCGGTCGTGCGCCGTCGCTACAGCGGCCAGGTCGTGGAAGAGCACACCAAGGACGTGATCGCCACCGAGTACCGGCACACCACCGCCCGCGGAGTCCAGGGCGCCCAGGCCCCGGACCCGCAACTGCACAGCCATGTCGTCATCACCGGCGCGGTCCGCGACGACGACCGGATCGTGGCGGTCGCGTCGCGGCCCATCTTCCGCTCCGCACGGGAGCTCGGCGCGTTCTACCGCTCCGCGCTCGCCGCCGAGCT
Source organism: uncultured Solirubrobacterales bacterium (assembly GCA_963715925.1). Taxonomy (GTDB): domain Bacteria; phylum Actinomycetota; class Thermoleophilia; order Solirubrobacterales; family Solirubrobacteraceae; genus Palsa-744. The sequence goes on from OY970282.1 coordinate 3,058,032, forward strand.
CGTGCAGGAGGGGTACTCGATCGAACACGGCACCGGCAAGGACGGCCGGTACTTCGAGATCGCCGGTGTCCCCCGCGAGCTGTGCGAGGCGTTCTCTGGGCGCTCGCGTGAGGTTGCGCGCGCCGCGGAGCGCTTCCGTGCCCGCTACGGCCGGGCTCCCGAACGTGGCGAGCTTCGTAACCTCGCGCTCGAGAACCGCCGATCCAAGGAGCTGACCACACGCTCTGACCTACAACGAGCATGGGTAGAGGCTGGCCGCGGTCACGGGTTCGGCCCGGATGAGGCGGTGCGGCTGATCGGCGCATCCGAGCGGCCAAACGCCGAGCGCGCGATCGAGGATCGGGTCGAGGCGAAGCTGACCGCGCAGCACGCCGTCTTCGAGGAGCGCGACCTGCGCGCAGTCGTGCTGGAGCAGGCAGCCGGGGAGATGGCGCCGGATCAGGCGCTCGCAGTCGCGCGGGAGATGGTCCGCGACCGGCGCGTGCTGAGTCTGGAGGGAGGGCGGATGACCACCCTGGCGGTTCACGCGCAGGAGCAGGCGATCGAACGCCGCGCCACACAGCTCGCCCAGCCCGCGGGCCGAGACGTCGGCGACATTGCACGCGAGAACGCCGCCCGTGAGGCAGCTGAGCGCGTCGGCGGACCACTCAGCCCCGAGCAGCACCACGCGCTCGAAGTGCTCACCGGCCCTGAGCGTGCCGCAGTACTCGTCGGCCCCGCCGGGACCGGCAAGGGAGTCGTGATCGACGCCGCCGCCCGCGCGGAGCAGCACGCCGGCCGGGAGACGATCGGGGTCGCCGTATCCGGTTCCACCGCAGAGCGGCTCGGTGCCGACAGGCCCGCGCTGGCCGGGCAGACACTCACCCTCGACGCGCTGGTCGCCCGCGCGAACACGGGGGCCATCCACGTCGGCAGGGACACGACAGTAATCCTGGACGAGGCGGGGATGGTCGACCACAAGCGCCTGGACGCCCTGACCGAGCTGGTGGAGCGCTCCGGGGCAAAGCTGATAGTTGTCGGTGACGGCAAGCAGCTCCCCTCGATCGGCCCCGGTGGCATGTTCGACCGGCTCATCGGGCGCGCGCCCACCGCCGAACTCGCAGACATCCACCGCACCAAGGACCCTGCCGACCAGCGCGCATGGCAAGCACTACGCGCGGGAGAACCAGAGCGCGCGATGGCGCGCTATGCCTCACGCGGCCAGCTGCACCTCACCGACACCCGCGACCAGGCGGCGGAGCAAGCCGTACAAACATGGGCCACGCTCACAGAGGGCCGCGATATCCGCGAGGTCGCGTTGATCGCCGACGCCTCCAACCAGGAGATCGACCGGCTCAGCGCCCGCGCCCAAAACCTACGCGCCGAGCGCGGCGAACTCGGACACCAAGAGATCCCGCTGCCAGGAGTCCACTACGGCCTCCGTGAAGGTGACCTCGTCGCCTTCACCACGCAGCACCGCCCCCGAGGGCAGCCGCGGGTCGAGAACGGCACCCGCGGCCGAGTGAGCGCCATCCACGAGCGCGGCGTGACAGTCACAATCGACGGATCACAGCGCAGAGTCCACCTCACGGACAACGATCTAGAGTCGCTGAGGCTGGCCTATGCGCAGCACGTCTACCGCCAGCAGGGAGCGACCGTCGAGCGCTCCGTTGTGCTCACCGGCGGCTGGCAGACCAGCAAGGAGACCGCCTACGTCGAGGCAACCCGCGCCCGCCGCGGCACCACCTGGTTCATCGCACGCGAGGATCTCGGCGCTGAAGGACAAGACGCCGGACGAATCACGCGCCTCGCACGGAAGATGGCGAACAGCCGAGCACAGACACCCTCGCTCGCTTACCCGGAGCGCCTCAATCCCCGCTGGGCACCGAGCCGCGACCCCCTACGGCTTCGCACTGCCCTCTCGCCGGCACGCTGGCTGACCCGCACACTAAATCGCGATACGCCCGACCACAGCGCGGGCCGGGGACGCTGAGCGATCCCTAATCCAACTGTCTGCGGTGTAGCGGTATCGGCACTCAGCCGTAGATCGCGCGCTGCGCTGCGGCGAGGACGATCGCTGCGGCGACGGTGCCGTCGGCTACGCGATAGAGCGACGGGGTCTGGCGGTTCGAGACGCTGACCCGGACCCCGTTGGCGTACACGTCGACGCTAGTGAGCCGGTCGAGGCGGGACTCCACGGTTTTCCGATCGCCCTGAAACACGACGCGACTGCTCGTGAGCGAGAGTACACCGTCGTCCGCTGGCTCCAGGCTCGTTCCGACGACCACTGATCTTCCCCTCGACCCCGACGTCCGATACCGGACGCCCGGCGCGACCTTGAAGCTAACACCGCTTGAACTACCGCGGTATTCCCGATGGGTCACCTCCTTCATGAGCGATGCTCGAAGCTCGAAGTAGACGGTCTCGTCGGGCTTAGCGATTAGCTTCGGCTCCGGCTCGATCGGCATGCGGCCGTCATTTATCCGCGCGACCATGAACCGGCCTGCCAGGTCTAGCGGGAATGCGGAGCCGTCAGGCGTTACGGCTTCAAGCACCTCGCCAACGAGTCCCAGCTCTTCCTCCTCCTCTGCGGAGAGGAGGTCGTCTTCCAGGGTTCGTTCAAGAAGGGCCCGATAAGCGGCCTGGTTCAGGCGTGTGAGCTTCCGAGACTTGAGACCGGTGGCGTCGGCGGCGAGGGTTAGTCGGTCAGCGAGCCCTGCCAGCGGAGCTTGTCCGTCGATGACAGCTCGCAAGATCTGTTGATAACCAACCTCAGCCTGCCGCTCCTCCTCGCTGCGACGCCCGAAGAGCCGGTGCGTAGGCTTTTTCGCTTGCCTCGACGGCAGCTCCTGCTCGGGCGTCGGGGGCTCAGGCGGCGCAGGCTCCTGTGTGGGCGTCGAGGCCTCACGCGGCGCAGGCCCCTGTGTGGGCGCGGGAGCGTCAGGCGTTTGCGGAGCCGCGGGCGTCGGCGTTGGCGGCTCGACCCTCGAAGGCTCCGGGGCGGCCTCGGGCGCCGGTGCCTCGGGCGGCTCGGACGAGGATGAGGCCCGCGTGGGCTCGGGGCACTCGGGCGTTGGTGTGGGTGGCTTCGGTGTGGAGCTGGGGTGACGAGCATCGGCTGGCCGTGCGCCGCGCGGCCAGCCCCCGGTCATGGGAATTAGATCGTGGGAGACGGCCCCGATGTGTACTGCGCGAAGTTCCCAATCGCCGATTGTCGCCCGGCCAACTGACTCGGTCGTGATTTCCGCTGGGACGTGTTCTGGGTGTTTGTCGTGGCCGCCGCGCAGGAGGTCGTCCCAGGCGATGGTTTTGCGGCGATCCGGCAGGCGGCGCTGACAAAGCTCTTCGGACACGTGGTTCTTGGTCTCGAAGATGTCTGCGAAGGCTGAGCCCGCCCAGAGGGATTTCTGTGCTCCGGTCATCAGAAAGGTCGCAGGATGGTCCTCGCGGGTCTTGCCGAGCGCCATCTTGAACAAGTCCCAGATTGCCTCGTAGAGGACGTCGTTCCCCGGCCCACACCACTTCAGCTCGCACATCCAAGCCAGAGCATCGTCGGGGTCACGACGCCTCAGCAGCAGATCGACATTCCCAACTCCCGACCAACCTGGGATCAGGACACGCCGATCCTTTTCCGCGCGTGTCCCGAAGACGGTCATGAGAACGGCCAGGGCAGATGGCTCCAGGTCCTTCCGCTCTCCCAGCGCCGCAAGGCCGGAGGACTCCCGTTTCGCCCGTGTCCCAAGCTGATCAGCAATCGCTTCGACGAGGTCCTCGGTGAGTCCCATCTCGGCCTCGTTGAAGCCGCGCTTTCCTTGGCGCTCGTCATCGGTTGACATCGCTCCCCTCCCCGTCGTCCTGGGAAGCACCATCGACGGCTTCGGGCTCGGTTGAGGACTTCTGTCCGCCCCTAGCCTGCTCGACCAAGCCCCGCGCCCACTGGACCGCGGCGGTCGCCCACCTCGACGCCGTCTCACGCTCGACGGCGTGCACCGTGTCGTCGTCGTAGCGCAGGCCAGCGGCGTAGGGCGTCAGCAGGTCTGCACCATCCATCTCTCCCGGTAGCGGTGCGCCCGCTTCCCTGCACAGCTTGGCCAGACCACTGATGTCATGAATGAATGGAAACTCCACGCCGCGAGCAGCAAGCACGGCCTTGAGCGCCTTCTCGACAGCCTGCTGGGCGTGAAAGCAGACGAGCACATCTGCCACTTCGTTGATCGGCAGCATCGCCCTGGCCCCGGCCGCGTCCGTGTCAGCGCGACGAAGAAGCTGCTCTGCGAGATCCTGCTTGCTGGCCATTAAGCCGCCAGCTCCCTGCCCTCGGCCAGCGCCGCGTGGATCAGGCTCCCCCTCACATCCCGCCACTCCTGCACCCGGTGCTCGCTCGCGACGATCACGTCCGCGGCCAGCACCAGATCCCCCAGCACCCTCCGCAGCCGCACCGACTCCAAGGCCGGATTCTCGACCTCCGGCTCGATCACCAAGAAGTCCAGATCGCTGTCCCGCGTCAACTCCCCACGCGCGGCCGAGCCGAACAGGATCACCCGTGAGCTCGGTGGCGCCGCCTCTGACAACCGACGGCCAGCCTCAGCTATCAAAGCATCGTCAAGCACGCGCTCACGATACCCCGCTCCGGGGCACCCGCCCAGGCTGCGATCGCAAAACTGGCCCAAATCCTGGCCCGAGCACCCCCAGGAACGCAAAACGCCCCGTGTTCACGGGGCGCAAGCGAACTCCGGGACAGGGACTCGAACCCCAAATTCGTGCTCCAGAGGCACGCGTGTTACCAATTACACCATCCCGGATCGAGGGGGCAAGGATAGAGGATGGGTTCCTGAGCGGACGGGCTACGCCGCCTGTGCGTTCCAGTCGCGGTAGAGCGCGTGGTAGCGGCCCTCCAGGGCGATCAGCTCATCGTGGGTGCCCTGCTCGACGATGCGGCCGTGCTCGAGCACGACGATCTGGCCGGCGCGGCGGATCGTCGAGAGGCGGTGGGCGATCACGATCGAGGTGCGCCCCGCCAAGAGGCGCCGCAGGCCGGCCTCGATGCGGCCCTCGGTGTGGAGGTCCACGTTGGAGGTCGCCTCGTCGAGGATCAGGATGCGCGGGTCGGCGATCAGGGCGCGGGCGAACGCGATCAGCTGGCGCTGGCCCGCGGAGAGCTGCGAGCCGCGCTCGCCGACCTCGGTGTCGTAGCCCGCGGGCAGCTCGGCGATGAACTCCTCCGCGCCCACCGCCGCGGCGGCGCGGTGGATCTGCTGCTGCTCGGCGCCGGGGCGCCCGAAGGCGATGTTCTCGGCGACGGTGCCGGAGAACAGGAACGCCTCCTGGGGGACGATCCCCATCTGCGAGCGCAGCGAGGCGCTCGTGACCTCGCGCAGGTCGTGGCCGTCGACGCGCACCCGCCCGGCGGTGGGGTCGTAGAAGCGGGCGACGAGCTTGGCCATCGTCGACTTGCCCGCGCCCGTGGCGCCCACGAGCGCCACCGTTTGGCCCGGCGGGATGCGCAGGTCGATGTGGTCGAGCGCCAGCACCTCCGGCGTCGCACCGTCCCCGTTGGGGCTCCCCGCGGCTTGGATCGGATGCCCGCCCACCCCGTCGCCGTCGCCGGAGATCGCGCCCGTTGCGCGGGTGCGCCGCGAGCGCCGCGGGTTGTAGGCGAACGACACGTCCTCGAAGCTCACCTCGCCGCGGATGCGCCCCAGCTCGTGCGCCCCGGGCGCGTCGGTCAGGTCCGGCTGCACGTCGAGCAGCTGGAAGATCTTCTCCAGCGCCGCCATCCCCGACTGGTAGGTCGTGTACAGCTGGGAGAGCTGCTGGATCGGTTCGATCAGGTAGGAGAGGGTCGCGACGAACGCGACCACGGTGCCGGCGGTGATGTGGCCGGCGATCGCCTGGTAGCCCCCGTACAGCACGATCAGCGCGAGCCCCACCCCGGAGAGCGCTTCCACGGCGGGGAAGTACGCGGCGTTGAGCCGCACCGTGACCATGTTGGCCTCGCGGTTGTCCTCGTTGAACTCGGCGAAGCGCGCCACGTGGCGGGGCTCCTGGCCGAAGCTGCGCACCACGCGGATGCCCGAGAGCGTCTCCTGCAGGTAGGCGGTGATCGTGCCGATCGTCTCGCGCGTGCGCCGGAACGCGCCGGCGGAGACCAGCCGGAACCAGAGGCTGCCGGCGGCGATGAAGGGGATGATGCAGAACGTCAGCAGCGCGAGCTTCACGTCCAGGTAGAGCAGCACCGCGACCGCCCCGAGCAGCGTCAGGCCGGACTGGAAGAGCGTCACCACCGAGTCGGTCACGAGGCTTTCGAGCGCCTCCACGTCGTTGGTGATGCGCGAGATCAGCACCCCCGCGGGGCGGCTCTCGTAGAAGCCGATCGACTGGCGCTGCAGGTGGGTGAAGAGGCGGATGCGCAGGTCCGCCAGCGCGCGCTGCCCGACCCAGCCGACGAGGTAGGTCTGTACGTAGGTCATCAGCCACACCAACAGCGCGGCGGCGAGGAACGCGAGCACCACCAGCACCAGCGTGTGGACGTCGTGGCGCTCGATGCCTTCGTCGATCGCGAGCTTGGCCAGCAACGGCGGCGCGAGCGCGGCGGCGGTGCCCACCACGAGCGCGCTCAGCATCGCCGCCACGCGCAGGCGGTAGGGCACCAGCAGTTGCAGCAGCCCGCGCAGGTTGCGCCCGCGGCTCTCGCGGCTGGCGCGCTCCCCGTCCCACTGCCCGCCACGGGCGAAGCCGGGGCCGAAGCCGCGCCGGCCGGCGCCCATGCGCGCGCCGCCGCCCATGCCGCCGCGCGCGCTCACAGCCCTACCTCTTGGCGCGTTGTGCGCCGATGGGGGTGCATGGGAGTTGGGGTGCTCACAGCCCGCTGACCTCCCGCTCGCGGGTCTCGCGCGTGAGGAACACGTTCTCGGGCAGGCCCCGTTCGACGATCTCGCGGTACAGCTCGGAGGCCTCCAGCAGCTCCTCGTGGTCGCCCTGCGCGACGACCTCACCGTGGTCGAGTACGACGATCTCGTCCGCCAACGCGATCGTGGAGAGGCGGTGGGCGATCACGAACGTGGTGCGCCCGGCCATCGCTTCGGCGAGCGCGAGCTTGATCGACTGCTCGGTCGAGGCGTCGACCGAGGAAGTGGCGTCGTCGAGGATCAGCACCCGCGGGTTGGCCAGCAGCGCGCGGGCGATCGCCAGGCGCTGGCGCTGGCCGCCGGAGAGCGACAGGCCGCGCTCGCCGATCTGGGTGTCGTACCCCTGCGGCAGGCGCTCCACGAACTCGTGCGCCTGCGCGCGGCGGGCCGCCTCCTCGACTTCCGCCAGCGGGGCGTCCGGCCGGGCGTAGGCGATGTTTTCGGCGACGCTCGCGGAGAACAGGAAGGGGTCGTCGCTGACCACCGCCACCGCGGCGCGCAGCGAGCCGAGGCTCACCTCGCGCACGTCCGCCCCGTCGAGTAGCACCGCGCCCGCGACGGGGTCGTAGAGGCGCGAGATCAGCGCCACGAGACTGGTCTTGCCTGAGCCGGTGGCGCCGACCAGCGCGACCGTGCGCCCCGCGGGCACGTCGAGGTCGATGTCGCGCAGCACCGCCCGCCCGCTGGTGCGGGCCGGGTTGGCCCCCGCGGCCCGATGGTCGTGCTCGGCGTGGGGGGCGAGGCCCGCGGCCGGCTCGCCACCAGCGGCACGCCGGCTCCCAGCGGCGGCGGCTCCGTTGGCGCGCGCGGCCTGCGCGTAGGTGCCGAGGTTGAGCTCGTCGTGGGGGTCGTGGTAGCGCAGCGTGACTCCGCGCAGCTGCACGTGGCCGCTGCCGGCGGGCAGCGGCGGGGCGCCGGGCGGCTCGCTCAGGGCGGGCTCGCGGTCGAGGATCTGGAAGATGCGCGCCCCGGAGGCGGTGGCGCGCTGGGCGAGGTTGAGCGTCACGCCGAGCGAGCGCAGGGGGCCGACCAGCATGTTCAGCAGCAGGTAGAAGGTGGTGAACTGGCCGAGCGTCAGGTGCGCGTGGATCACCGACTCGCCCCCCAGCAGCAGCACGGCGGCGATGCCGAGCTGCGGGAGGAAGCCGATCGCGGGGTTGTACGTGGCTTCCAGGCGGGTGGTCACCATCGCCTGCTCGAACGTGCGCCCGACGCTGCGGCGGAAGCGCTCGAGCTGGCGGGGCTCGCGCGCGAAGGACTTGACGATGCGCACCCCGGAGATGTTCTCCTCGGCGTCCGCGGTGAGCTCGGCGATGCGCTGCTGGACCTCCTGGATCGCGGGCCGCGCGCGGCGGCCGTAGCGGTAGGAGATCAGCACCACGAACGGCGCCGGCGCTAGTGAGATCAGGCCGAGTTGGGGGTTGATCGCGATCATCACCGCTCCGGCGAGCACGATCGTGAGCACGAACTGCAGGATGAACACGAGGCCGTAGCCGAGGAAGAAGCGCACCGCGGGCAGGTCGACGGTGGCGCGCGACATCAGCTGGCCGGTCTGCTGGTGGTCGAAGAAGCCGAGCTCCAGGCGCTGCAGCTGGCCGTAGAGCCGCTCGCGCAGGTCGTATTCGACGCCCAGCGACACCCGGCCGGCGATCATCCGCCGCCAGTAGGTGAACCCCCACCGTGCGAGCACGACCGCGAGGATCACGAGCGCGAGCACCAGCAGCGTGTGGCGGTCGTGCGCGCGCAGTGCGAGCTCGTGGCGGCGGGCGTGTTGGGCTCCTTGACCGATGGTCCCTACCGCGCTGCCGGTCAGGACGGGGAGGGCGACGCTCGCCGCCATCGCAAAGCTCGCGAGGATCCAGGAGATGGTCAGCCCGCGCCGGTAGGGGCGCAGGAAGCCGAGCAGTCGGTAGAAGGTCGTCATAGTTGTGTGGTCAACGATTATTGCAGGGTCTACTACGCTGCGCCCATGTCCTCACCGGCAACGTCCCCGACCCCCCACGGCGGCCCGCCGGCCGGGCTGTGCGACACGTGCGGCTTCCAGCGCAAGGTGCCAAACACGCGCGGCTCGACGTTCTCGCTGTGCAACCGCTCGCGCGAGGACCCCTCATATCCACGCTATCCGCGCTTGCCGGTGCTGGAGTGCGCGGGGTACGAGCGCCGGGGGGAGTGAGCACTTCGCCTACCCCGCCGCGGCCCCGACGGGCTCCTCGCGCGCGGGGGCCTCGGCGGCGGCGGGCTCGACGGAGCTGACGAAGTCGCGTGAGCGGACGAGCACGAACGCGCACACCGCGCCCACGAAGGCGATCGCGGCGGCGATCGCGAGGATCGTGGTGAACGCTTCGGTGAAGCCGACGCGGTAGGAGTGCTCGAGCGCGGCGCGGGCGGCGGGGGAGAGGGTGCGAAGGAGGTGGCCGACTTCGCCGGACTGCAGCACCGTGGAGAGCTGGCCGTGGGCGGCGGCGAGGACCGCGTGGGCCTGCCCGTGAGCGGCGAGGGCGGTGGTGGTGGCGTGGGTGACCTGGTGCTCGAAGATCGCGCCGAGGCCGGCGATCCCGGTGACGATGCCGACCTGGCGGAAGGTGGAGTTGATGCCGGAGGCCATGCCGGAGCGCGAGTGGTGCACGACGCCGATCGCGGTGGAGGCGAGCGGGGGGTTGATCAGCCCGACGCCCGCGCCGGCGAGCACGAAGCCGGGGATCAACACGGTCCAGCCGGAGCTCGCGTCGAGCGCGGTCATGCTCAGCAGCCCAGTGCCGACGAGCAGCAGCCCCCCGCCGAGCAGCAGCCGCACGGGGACGCGCACGCTCAGGCGACCGGCGAGGGGCGCCACGATGAAGGTGAGCAGCGTGATCGGCAGGAAGCGCAGACCGGCCTGGATCGCGTCGTAGCCGAGCACATCCTGGATGTAGAGGGTGAGGTAGAGGAACATCGCGAAGATCGAGCTGGCGACGGCGAACGCGACGATGCTCGCTCCGGTGAAAGCGGGTCGGCGAAAGAGTGAAAGATCGAGCATCGGCCGGGTCTGGCGAAGCTCGGCGATCAGGAAGGCGGCGAGCAGCACCGCGGCGGCGATCAGCATGGCGAGGATCTTGGTGGAGCCCCAGCCATCCGCGTTGCCCTGGGTGAGCGCGTAGACCAGCAGGAACAGCGCGGTGGAGAAGGTGACGAGGCCGATCCAATCCACGCCGGTGGCGTTCGGGTCGCGAGACTCCGCGACCCGGGTGAGCGTGAGGGCGACCGCGGCCACGCCGATCGGGACGTTGACGAAGAAGATCCACTGCCAGCCGATGCCGGAGGTGATGATCCCGCCGATCACGGGCCCCACGGCGACGGCGGCTCCCATGACGCCCCCGGACACCCCGAACGCGATTCCGCGGTCGCGGCCGCGGAAGGCCTGCGCGATCAAAGCGAGCGAGGTGGCGAACATCATCGCCCCGCCGACCCCCTGGGCGGCGCGCGCGAGGTTGAGCTCAAGCGGGGTCGAGGAGAGCCCGCAGACGGCGGAGGAGCAGGTGAACACGACGAGGCCGGCGGTGAACACGAGCCGGCGGCCGAATAGATCGGCGAGCGCGCCGGAGGTGAGCAGCAGCGCGGCGAGCGTGAGGGAGTAGGCGTCGACCACCCACTGCAGGTCGGCGAAGGAAGAGTGCAGGTCGTGCTGGATCGAGGGCAGCGCGACGTTGACGACAGTGATGTCGAGCAGCAGCATGAAGAGCGCCACGGAGACGGCGATCAGGGTCCACCACTTGCGATCCACGGCTGCCTCCTACTTCCGCAGGTGCTTGTCGAGGAAGGGCACGATGTTCTTCCACAGTAGCGCCGCCGGGCCGGGCCGGCAGGCGCGGATGTGGACGGGGGAGTGGGACATCGGCGTGGCGCTCCTTTCCTTAGCTGTAGCTAGGCGGGGATCTGCTCGGGGGTCGCGGCGGGAAGCTCGCGCAGCTTGCGGCGCACACGCGCGCGCGTGGCGCAGAGCTCCTCCCTGAGCTTGGCGAGCTCGGCGGCGCGGTGCTCGACGAGCTCGAGCTGGCGGTCGATGTGGCCGAGGGCCTCCTCCAGCAGCTCGCGGCGGCGCTCGGGGTGGACGTCCTCGCGGCGCAGCTGGGCGCGCACGGCCGCGCGGGCCTCCTCGGCGGAGAGCAGCGTCTTGAGCTCCTCCAGGGACACCCCGAGGAGGTGCTTCAGGCGCATCACCTCGCGCAGGCGCTCGACCTCGGCCTCGGTGTAGGCGCGGTGCTGGCCGGCGGGCCGCGCGGGCGCCTCGGGGAGCAGGCCGATCTCCTCGTAGTAGCGGATCGTGCGCGGGGTGGTACCTACCAGACGCGCGACGTCGCCGATGCGCAGTGGAGCGGGCGCGGTCATCGGGCGACCCGCGGGCGCAGACGGCGGCCCAGTGGGGTGCAGGGAGCGGTGGAGGGGGGGAGATCGTCCGCGTGAGCGGTGGGGGCAAGGGGCGCGTGGGCGTGGGGCCTCCTACCCCACGACGAAGCGTGGTGGGAGCTCATGCGCGCACCCCCGCCTCGTAGGGCTGGGGCTGGGCATGGGGCACCCGCTCCTCCGCGACCCCCTCGTGGCGGGGACGCAGCAGGCAGACGGCGGCGCCCACCAGCGAGGTGGCGGCGAGCACCCACAGCGCGACGTGCATGTTGGCGATGAAGGGGTCGAGCTTCTGCACGGAGAGGCCCTTGGCGAGGCCGGAGAAGACCGAGAAGAGCGTGGAGCGGGGGACGGCGGAGGTGACGATCGCCATCACGAACGCGATCGAGAGCACCGCGCCGGTGTTCTGCAGCAGCGTGCGCGCGCCCGCGGCGATGCCGCGCCGCTGGGCGGGGACGGCGCCCATCATCGCGGCCGTGTTGGGGCTGTTGAACATGCCTGAGCCGACGCCGATCAAAAGCAGCCACAGGCCGCTCTGCCAGTAGGGGGTGTGGACCTGCAGCGTCGTCATCGCGGCGAGCGCCGCGGCGCTCAGCAGCATCCCCAGCGCGGCGAGGCCGCGCGAGCCGTGGCGGTCGGCGTAGATGCCCGCCAGCGGGGAGGACACGAGCATCCCCAGCGCGAGCGGGATCAACTTGACGCCGGCGTCGATCGGGGTGTCGCCCTGGGCGCCCTGGAAGTAGAAGACGAACAGGAACATCAGCGCGAAGCGCGCGAGGCCGTTGATGAACGCGGCCGCGGTGGCGGCGGCGAAGAGGCGGTTCTTGAACAGCGTCAGGTCGAGCATCGGCGCGCGCGAGCGGCTCTCGATCGCCACCCACAGCGGCAGCAGCACGAGCGCCGCGAGCAGCCCGGCGATCACGACCGGGTCGTCCCAGCCGCTGAGCCCGCCGCGGGAGACGGCGAGCACGAGCCCGGTGAGGCCGAGGATGAAGGTGGCGTTGCCGAGCACGTCGTAGCCGCGCACCTGGTCGGGTTTTGAGAGCTCGCGCAGGATCAGCGCGCCCCACGCGGCCCCGGCGAGGCCGAGCGGCACGTTGAACCAGAACACCCAATGCCAGGAGATGCCAACGAGCACGCCGCCGAGCACCGGGCCGATCGCCAGGCCGATCGCGGCGACCATCGTGTTGGTGCCCATCGCGAGGCCCAGTTCCTCGTGGGGGAAGGCGTCGGTGACCAGCGCGGCGGCGTTGGCGAACAGGAAGGCCGAGCCGATCCCCTGCAGCACCCGCCACACGATCAGCACGTTGGCGTCGCCGGAGAACCCCGCCCCCAGGGAGGCGGCGGCGAACAGCAGAAAGCCGCCGATATATGCGCGCTTGCGCCCGAACAGGTCCGATAGCCGGCCCGCCAACAGCACGAGCACGGTCGCGGCGATCAGGTAGGCGAGGATCACCCACACGAGCGCGAGCAGCGGCGCGTGCAGCGAGCGCTCGAGGTCGGGCAGCGCAATGATCAGCGTCCCCGAGTTGGTCGCGGCGAGCAGCATCCCGAGGCTCGTGCACGACAGCGCCCACCACTTGTAGTGGCTATGGCTCGCCGCCACCCCGAAGCGGCGGGGGCGGGGAGCGGCATCGGTGCTCAGTGCTGCTCTGGCCAAGTTGCTGCCTTTCCGAGGGCGCCGCCTTGGGACGCCTCTCCTAAACTTACGTGAACGTAAGGATCACGATAGCAGCCCGAACCTACGAGCCCGCGGGGCCGATGATCTCTTCGAGGAAGAGCCGCGTCTTCAACGGGGGTTCGCGGGACGGGTACATGTGCTGGAGCAGCTCGAGCGCCTCCTCGGCGGTGTGCATGTGGCACTCCCTGAGCAGGAGTTCGATGTCCTCGTCGTCCTCGCCGAAGCGCATCGCCATCAGCTTCATCGCGAGCAGGTAGCGGGGGGAGGCGGTGGTGATCTCGATGCCGTGGATCTCGGGGAGGGGGCGGGAGTGCTCGTCGGCGCCCGGCATGTATGCCTTGGCGGCGTCGTTGAGCCAGTCCTCGGGCAGTCCCAGCTCTTCGGCGACCTTTGCCGCGGCCTCGTAGATCGAGGTCTTGGGCTCGAACGCCGCGTCGATGTCCTTCGTGACTCGCCGGGTGGAGTACGCCAGCGCCATCGCGGCGCCGCCGACGACGAAGACCTGGCCGCGCACGTCTCTGCGCGTGAGCTCGTCCCCGAGCGCCTGGAGTGCGGCGACGATCCGGGCTCGGGTAAAGCGCTGCTCAGGCACGGTCGAAGACCTCGCGCGCCATGAACACCCCGTGGCGGGCGAGCACGGCGGGCGTGTGGGCGAGCGTGTAGGCGTGGAAGGCGGGCCGGCTTGCGAGGAACCACCAGGGCTCGACGAAGCGGGTAGGCCCGTCGACCCACGTGGGGGTGGGGATCGTCCCCTCGGCGGCGAAGAGCTCGGCAACACCGGCGAGCGCGGCGTCGAAGCGTGGATCGCCGGTCGTAGGTGGCTCGTCTCCGATCAGCGCGATCTTGCCGGGGCGCGGGGAGCCCCTGAAGTCGTCGGCGAACCCGAACAGCAGCCGCACGGCATCGCGCTCCTGGTCCCCCCTGAGGTCATCCGCGATCGTCGGAGCGAGCTCAGCCAGGGAGGCCGCCCCGCGTCGCGTCCTGGGGCGAGCAAGCACGTCGACTTCGTGGTCGCACGCATGCAGCAACCGCTCCAGCGTGGCGATGTTGGGCGTCCGTGCTCCAGACTCGTACGCCGCGACGGCTGGCTGGGCCGTGTGCGCCCGATCCGCCAGTTCGTGCTGGGTGAGCCCCGCGGCATGGCGCGCGCCCCGGATCAGCCTGGTGGTCTCCATAGACAAGTAGTATACACGTTTAGATATAAGCATGTCCCGCAATGTGTTCTGGATGGGCTGGTTATGTGTACGTCGCGGTGCTAGAACTGGAGCATGGGCACGCCCACACCAGCCCCACTCCCGTTGTCGCGGGGCACGGAGGCCACGCGCCTACGCGCTCTGTGCTCCCACCACGCGCGCGGACGATCCCCCATGACCACCTCCCGCAGACCGCAACCCACTGCACAGATCGAGCGGTGCCGGCATGGCTGACGCTCCGGTCGTCAAGTCCGATGGGGAGTGGCGCGAGCAGCTGACACCCGAGCAGTACGAGGTTCTGCGCCGCGCGGGCACCGAGGCGCCGTTCACGGGCGAGCTCGTCTACAACAAGGAGAGCGGCTCCTACCGCTGCGCGGGGTGCGGGGCCGAGCTGTTTGGCTCCGACACCAAGTTCGAGTCTCACAGCGGGTGGCCCTCCTTCACCGAGCCCGCGGTCGCGGAGGCCGTCGAGCTGCGGCCCGACAACAGCCTCTTCATGCGCCGCACCGAGGTCGTGTGCCGCCGCTGCGGGGGGCACCTCGGCCACGTCTTCGATGACGGCCCCGGCCCCACCGGACAGCGCTACTGCATCAACTCCGCCGCGCTCGCCTTCGCGCCCGCCGAGGGCTCGGGCGCCGCCGGCGAGTAGCCTTCACGATCCGATGATCATGATGGACCAGTCCCGGCGGCTCTCCGAGCCGCTGCGCTGGGGGCGGCGCGAACGGGCGATCGTCGCCGTGCTGCTCACTTGCGTTGCGCTGGTCGCGGTGGGTCTTGGCGCCTTCGCCCTGACGAGCGGCGCGCCCTCGCGCAGGGACTGCATCGAATTGACGTTCGCCTCCACGCTGGGCGGCGCCACCGTCCACGCCTGCGGCGCGCAGGCCCGCGCGGTGTGCTCGACGCCAGGCACGTTCAAGAGCGTCGCCGAAGAACTGCGCGCGGACTGCCTGCGGGCCGGCTTCCCGTTCGCGCGCCGGCGCTGAGGCCTGCCGATGGGTTGGCTTCCGCCCGGCCTCTGAGGTGGGGTCTGCCCGTGGGTTGGCTTCCGCCCGGCCTGCGGGGCTGAGGGTGCCCCCGCGCTGAGGGGACTCCTCGAGCGCATCTATACAAATGTCGAAAGACCCCGCCGAAGTGTTGGCCACCGTGTCCCTAGCGGCTTGCCTGCAAGCCGGATTTCATACCTGAATCGCATCGGCGCGCTCCATCCGTGGGCGGAGAGGGCCGTGAACAGATCCACAACGAAGGGAAACGGAGGCACATGACCTGGCTGTCATACCCAAGTTGGCTGAACGCAGGGGACAACGCGTGGCAGATGACCGCGGCCACGTTCGTCGGGCTGATGAGCCTGCCGGGCCTGGCGGTTCTATACGGCGGCGTCATGCAGAAGCGGTGGTCGGTCAACAGCATGATGCTCACCTTCGTAGCGTTCTGTGTGACGCTGATCGTGTGGTGCCTGTGGGCGTTCAAGATGGGCTTCGGTCATCCGATCGGGTCCGGGAAAGGCTTCTTCGACACGATGGTCGGCAAGCCCGGAAGCGTGCTCGGGCACGTCGGGGAGGAGGCCCAGGCGGACATCCCGTCGATCACCGAAGGCCCGGCGTTCCACTTCCCTGAGGCCTCGCTCGTGTACTTCCAGTTCGTGTTCGCCGCGATCACCCCGATCCTGGCGCTCGGCTCGGTGCTCGGGCGGGTCAACCTGAAGGCGTGGATCCCGTACGTGATTCTGTGGATCACGTTCGTGTACGCGGTCGACGCGTTCCTGATCTGGGGTGGTGGCTACTTCGCGGCCCACGGCGCCCTGGACTACTCCGGTGGCTACGTGATCCACCTGTCCGCGGGCGTGTCCGGGTTCGTGTTCGCGTGGGTGATCGGTCCACGATTGCAGCGAGACCGAGAGATCGACGCGCCCAACAACCTGTTGATGGTCGCGTGCGGGGCCGGTCTGCTGTGGCTCGGCTGGAACGGCTTCAACGGCGGGGACTCCTACTACGCGGGCGCCGACGCCTCGGCGGCGGTGATCAACACCAACCTGGCCACCGCCGTGGCGATGATGGTGTGGATCGCATGGGACTACATCTACCGCGACAAGCCCTCCATGATCGGGGCCGTCAACGGCATGATCACAGGCCTTGTCGGGATCACGCCGGCCGCCGGCTTCGTCAACGGGTACGGCGCGATCATCATCGGGTTCGTGGACGCGACGCTCGTGTGGTTTGCGATCCGCTACCTCAGCCGAGCGCCGATGTTCCGCAGCGTGGACGACACGCTGGGGGTGATCTACACCCACGGGATCGCCGGCTTGGCGGGAGGCCTGATGGTCGGGCTGCTGGCCGACCCCAACGTCGTCGAGTACCTCGGCGTGGGCTCCACGCCCAACCTGCCCGGGAAATTCGGGTTGCTCATCGACGGCAGCTGGACGCTGTTGCGCTGGCAGGCCGAGGCCGCGCTGTTCGTGATCGCCTGGACCGCGGTGGTGACGTTCCTGATCCTGAAGCTCGTCGGGGTCTTCATCCCGCTGCGCCTCACCGATGAGGAGCTCGAGATCGGCGACCACGCGATCCACGGCAACGAGGTGTACCCCTCCGACGTTCCCACCCTCGGGGGACCACACGCGCCGTCATGGCAGCCGGCGCCGCAGCCCGCGGTGGGCACTGTGACGTAGGCACGGACGCCACCGGTGGAGCGCGCCATCCTCTGGGCGCGACTTCTCCTCGACGCGATGGAACTGCGGCCCCGCTTCGGCGGGGCCGCAGTCCTGTCAGCTACTCTTTTGTGCGGTTATCAAGCGCCTGCTCGGCCCGCCCAGCGGCGGGCCGTGTCTTTTCTGCAGCCTCTCAGCTCAGGCGGCGACCGGGCAAGCGACGCCCGTGCCCCCCAGCCCGCAGTAGCCGCCGGGGTTCTTCGCGAGGTACTGCTGGTGGTAGGCCTCCGCGTAGTAGAACGGATGCGCGGCGCCGCCCTCGACGATCTCGGTCGTGATCCGCCCGTGGCCCGCGGCGGTGAGCATCCGCTGGTAGGCCTCGCGCGAGGCCTCGGCCTGCAGGCGCTGGGTCTCGCTCTCCCACAGGATCACGGAGCGGTACTGGGTGCCGGCGTCGTTGCCCTGGCGCATCCCCTGGGTGGGGTCGTGGCCCTCCCAGAAGATCCTCAGCATCTCCTCGAAGCTCGTGGCGGCGGTGTCGAACGCGACCAGGACCACCTCCGCGTGGCCGGTGCGCCCCGAGCACACCTCCTCGTAGGTGGGGTTCGGGGTGTGGCCCCCCGCGTAGCCCACCGCGGTGGTGTACACCCCTGGCGCCTGCCAGAAGAGTCGCTCGGCGCCCCAGAAGCAGCCCATCCCGAAGACCGCCCGCTCGAGGCCCTCCGGGACCCTGCCCGACTCGTGGTTCGCCTCCAGCCGCAGCGGGGTCTCCAGCACCTCGTGGCGCTCGGGGACCGGAAGCTCCTCCGCTCGGCCCGGGAGGGCGGAGGCGGGGTCGACCATCTGCGTGTGACGCCGGCCGAAGAGCACGCTTCCAAGGCTAGCCGATGCGCTTCGGTCGCCCCGATTGGCTTGCGTAGTCGCGGGTTTTTGGACGCCGAGTGCTCAAGCCCGCGCGAGGGCGATCCGAAGAGACGAGCAGATGCTCGACTTACATCCCCCGCATGGCTCCCGCGCGCTGAGGTGGCTGCGCGATGCGCGCCCGCCGATGGTGTGGGCCGCCGCGCTGCTGTACCTGTGCCGCGGACTGGCGTGCTTCGCGGCGGTGGCGTTCCCCATCAGCGCGCGGGGGCCCGTGCACCTGGAGCTCGCCATCGGGGTGCTCGCCTCGCTCCTCGGGGTGGGACTGTGGATCTTCGCTCGCAACGCGCCCGCGGCCCTGATGCAGGCGCTGATGGCGGCGAGCGCGGCGATCGTGAGCGTGATGGTCGCGAACGCCCGCACCCCCGGGGGCGCGATGCTGGCCGCGTTCGCCTACCCCTGGACCACAATGTACGTGGCCCACTTCTTCTCTCGCCGCGCGGTCCTCGCGCAGGCGCTGCTGATCTCCGTGGGCTTCGCGGTCGGTTTGATCGTGGGAGGGTTGCCCAACATGACGATCGTGTGGGTGATCGTGACCGGCACCGTGTGGTCCACGGGGCTCGTGCTCGCCAACCTCAGCGAAAGCCTGCGCCGGCGGGCCGCCACCGACCCGCTCACCGGCCTGCTCAACCGCAACGGCTTCCTCGCCCTCGCCGCGCGCGAGCACGCAGTCGCCGAACGCAACCGAGCCCCCCTGACCCTCGCCGTGCTCGACCTCAACGGCTTCAAGCAGGTCAACGACCGGCTTGGGCACGCCGCGGGCGACCGGCTCCTGGCCGACCTTGGGAGGCAGTGGCGGGAGCGCCTGCGCGCCGGGGACATCCTCGCGCGCCACGGGGGAGACGAGTTCGTGCTGCTGCTCCCCGCCACCTCCTCGCGCGAGGCCGACGGCGTGCTCGCGCGTCTGCGCGTCGATGGGCTCCCCGTGCGCTGGTCGGTGGGGGTCAGCGAGTGGCTGCCCGGGGAGAACCTCGACGCCTGCCTTGCCCGCGCCGACCGCAGCCTCTACCGCGTCAAGCAGTCCGTCGAGCACGTTGCGGCCCCGGCCGAGGGGCTGCGCGCGGGGTCGCTGCTGCCCTCCACGTAGCCCCCCGGCGGTTCTCGATGTTTCCAATTGGACAAATGCGGGTTTGAGCTTTGTTCATTCGGGCAACATACGATCGAGGAGCATCCTCCCTCATTCCCTCCCGAACCGGCCCGCCTCCCGCGGGCCGGTTCTTTAAAGGTGCGCCCCCGGGGTGTGGGCGGGGCCACTACAGCCTGTGCCGGGGGCCAGGCCGAGCCAGTGCTCGAGCGGGGCGGGCGCTCCCAGGTGGAAGCCCTGGGCGTAGTCCACGCCCAGCTCCCTGAGGGTGGCGAGCGTCGCCTCGTCGCCCACGAACTCGGCGATCGTGCGCTTGCCCATGCCCCGCGCGAGCTCCACCACCGCGCCGATCACCAGCCGGTCGGTGGGGTCGGCGGTGCAGTTGCGCACGAACTCCCCGTCGATCTTGATGTAGTCGAAGGGGAGGTGCTTGAGGTAGTAGAAGGAGCCGAAGCCCGCCCCGAAGTCGTCCAGCGCGAAGCGGCACCCCAGCTCCCCCAACCGCTCCGCGAAGGAGCGCGCCGCCGCGATGTTGCCGATCGCGGTGGTCTCCGTGACCTCGAAGATCAGCTGGGTCGCGGCCACCCCCGCGGCGCGCAGCTCGCGGCCGATGTGGGCGGCGAGCTGCGAGTCGCCGAGCGAGTGCGCGGAGAGGTTGATCTCCACCGTCGGGCGCCTGCCCTGCGCGCGGTGCTCCCCGAGCATCCGGATCGCGCGCGTTACCACCCAGCGGTCGATCTCCCGAATCAGCCCGAAGCGCTCCGCGATCGGCAGGAAGCTCCCCGGCGGGATCAGGTCCCCGTCGGCGTCCACCATCCGCACCAGCAGCTCGTGTTGGGTGGTGACACCGGTGGCGGTCTCCACCACCGGTTGGGCGTGCAGCACGAGCCGGTCCTCGTCGAGCGCCGCGCGGATGCGCTCCACCCACTCCAGGCGGGCCTCGATGCGCGCCTGCCCACGGCTTGCGCCGCCGTAGGTCTCGCTGCGGTCGCGGCCCGCCTCCTTGGCGTCGTACATCGCGAGGTCCGCGTTGATCAGCGCCTCCTCCGCGCTCAAGCTCTGCGCCCCCTCTAGCGGCGTCACGCCGATCGACGCCGTGACGGGTCGCTCCCGTCCGCCGGGCCCGCGCGCGGCGCGCTCCCCGCGGACCACTCCCAGCAGCGAGTCCGCCAGGCGCTCGGCCTCGGCGCGGTCCCCTGTGGGCGTGAGGATCGCGAACTCGTCGCCCCCGAGGCGCGCCAGCGTGTCGCTCTCGCGCAGGCGGCTCGCCAGCGCGCCCGCGACGCGCACGATCAGCTCGTCGCCCGCGGAGTGGCCGAGGGTGTCGTTGACCTCCTTGAAGTCGTCGAGGTCGAGCACCAACACCGCTCCCGCGTGGCCGTAGCGCTCCCCCCGCGCCAGGTGCTCCTCCAGGCGGCGCTCGTAGGCGCGGCGGTTGAGCAGGCCCGTGAGCGGGTCGTGGTCGGCCATGTGCTGCAGCTCGGACTCGTAGCGCCGCCGCGCGGTGATGTCCTCGATTTGGGTGAGGAAGTACGCGGGCTCCCCGTGCCGGCCGCGGATCAGGGTGGTGTGGACCGCCACCCACACCGTGTGCCCGCCCGCGTGCAGGTAGCGCTTCTCCACGTCGTACACGCGGATCTCGCCCGCGCGCATCGCCGCCCGGGCGCGCTCATCCGCGCGGCGGTCCTCGGGGTGGGTCAGCTCGCCGGCGGAGGGCAGCGCGAGCAGCTGCGGCTCGTCGTAGCCGGTGATTTGAGCGAGCGCCCGGTTGACCTGCAGGAAGCGGCCCTCCGGCGAGACGACCGCCATCCCGATCGGGGCCTCCGCGAACGCCGTCCGCAGACGCTCCTCGGCTCTCGCCAGCGCCCGCTCGGCCTGCTCGCGCTCGGCCAGGCGGCGCGCGACGAGCGCCTGCGCGTAGCGCTCCCGCCGCCGCGCCTGCACGCCGAACGTGGCTACGAGCAGCGTCCCGAGCAGCCCCACCAGCAGGATCGTGACCGGCAGCGACAGGTTGGGGGAGGGCTCCCCGACCGTCAGCGTCCAGGTGCGGCCCGCCACCGCGATCCGCGAGCTGGCCGGGTGCCGCGGAGTCCCCTGCGCGAGCAGTCGCACACGGCCATCCGCCAGCGAGAAGGCGGTGCCCGCCGGGATCGCCTGGCGCAACGCGGGCGCCAGCAGGTCGTAGGAGTAGCCGATCGACGCGAACCCCCGCAGCGCGCGCAGGCGTTGCGCGGGCGTGCGCGGTGCGGGGGAGGAGGGCCGGTAGACCGGCACGTACAGCACCGTTCCCGGTCGGCCGCTGCTCATCAGGTGCACCGGCGGCGTCGCGCGCGGCTGCCCCGATCGCGCGGCGGCCAGCAGCGTGGCCAGGCGCGTGCGCTCGGTCCCGACGTCCAGCCCGACGTTGCCCGGTCCCCCGCCGGCGCGGGCGGAGTCGAGCACCACGTAGTACTCCGCCCGCGCCGGCGCCGCGCGCAGGGCGCCCCGCGGGGTGCGCAGCTCGATCGGGCCGTGGCGGCGTTCGAAGGTCGCGCGCGCGATGGCCGGCACCGCTTCCATCAGCCCCACTCCGTTGATCCCCGGTTCGTGCTCCAGGTCGGGCGCGACCGCGGCGAAGATCCTCGCGTGCGCGGGCCAGTCCGCGCCCACGCTCGCCGCGAGGTCCCCGGTGCGCTTGAGCGCGGCATCCACCGTGCTCAGCGCCTGGGCCTTGATCTGCGCGGAGAGCGTCGCGCGCTGCGCCTGCGCTTCGCGCTGCGCCTGCATGTCCGCCGCGAGCGCGCCCACGAGCGCGAGCGCCGCCACGCACACGGTCACCACAGCGGGCAGCCACCGCGCGAGCCGGCTCAGCGGCAGCCCACGAGCGTGATCGCCGCCGGGGTGGCGCGGCGCGTGCCCACTGTCGCTCTCCCCGGCCACGCTCATCCATCGGCGCAGGTGGGAGGAAACTGAACATCAAGACTCCTGCCCGTTTGCGTGGCTCGCTCGCCTCCGCGCATCGAAACTGATAGGAAGTCGGGCGTGCGAGCCGAAGACGCGATGGGTTCAGGGGGTCGAGGGTCGGCCGGCGCGGGGTGGCGCGTGGTCGCCGCGTACGGACTCGTGGCGGCCGCCACGCAGATGTTGTGGCTGACTTACGCGGCGATCACTACCGACACCGCCCATCGCTACGGGGTCTCAGTCGACTCGGTCGGCTGGCTGGCGGACATCTTCCCGCTGCTGTACGTCGCGCTCGCGATCCCCGCGGGCGCCCTGCTCGATCGCTGGTTCCGTCCGTCGCTGGCGCTCGCGGGCGTGCTCGTCGCCGCCGGCGGGCTGCTGCGCCTGGGCGGGCTGACGTTCGCGTGGGCGCTGGCGGGACAGTCGCTGGTGGCGCTCGCCCAGCCGGTGGTGATGAGCGCCGTGGCCAAGGTCCCCGGCGAATACCTGCCGGCGGGCGCACGGGCGCTCGGGATCTCGCTCGCCTCCGCCGCCGGCTTGATCGGGATGCTCGCGGCGCTGCTGCTCGGCCCCCTGCTCGGCGGGGCGCGCCTGGAGTTGCTGCTCGAGGTGCAGGCCGCCGTGGGGGTGCTCGCCGCCGGTGCCCTGGTGCTCGCGCTGCGCAGGCCCGGCAGCGGCGCCGGGGAGCGCACGGCGATCGCGCGCGGTGTCGCGCGGGCGCTGTGGGCGCGCCCGGAGATGCGCATCATCTCGGGCCTCGCGTTCGTGGGCTTCGGGGTGTTCGTAGCGCTGTCCACGTGGCTGCAGACGCTGCTGCACCCCTCCGGGGTCTCCGACACCGCAGCCGGCGCGCTGCTGGTGGGGATGATCGTCGCGGGGATCGTCGGCTGTGCGGTGCTGCCCGCCCTGGTCGCTGCCCGCGGCGCGGAGCGTGGGTTCATGTTGGCGGTGGGCGCGGTCGGCTGCCTCGGCAGCGTCGCGCTCGGGGTGCTGCCCGGGATCGCCGCCAGGGCGGTCGTGATGGTGGCGATGGGTGCTCTGTTGCTCCCCGCCCTGCCGGTGCTGATGACCGTCGTCGAGCGGCTCGCCGGGTCCGCGGCGGGCACCGCGGGGGCGATCGTGTGGATGGCCGGCAACCTCGGCGGACTCGTCGTGGCGCTGCTCGTGCAGGCGCTCGTCCACCACCCCACCGCTGCCTTCCTCGCGATGGCCCTCGTCCTCCTGCTCGCCGCCCCGCTCGCCTTGCGGATGGTCTCGCTGCGCGGGCTAGCGGGTGCGCCGGCGGAGGGGGGCGAGCGTGGGGAGATCGCCGCCGTGCGACCCGAGGGGGCCACGGCCGCGTAGCCGAGGGGGGACCCTAGGAGGGCTCCCGCGCCAGCCAGTTGAGGACCTCCGAGGGGTTGCGGTGCGGGGGAAAGACGGGGTAGAACACCTTCGCGATGCGTCGCTCCCGCGCGATGAAGGTAAGACGTCGGTAGAACCGCCTCCCGGCCGCCTCGAAGGTGGGCAGCCCCAGCATGTCCACCAGTTGCAAGTCGGGGTCGCTCAGCAGCGGGTAGGGGATGTGCTCGCGCCCGGCGAACTCCCGTTGCTCCTCGTGTGGTTGGGTGCTCAGGCCGAGGACGGAGGCTCCGTAGACCGCGAGCTCGAGGACGTGGTCACGGAAGGCGCAACTCTGCGGGGTGCAGCCGCGCGCACCCGGGATCTCGTCCCATCCTGAGGGCAGCGGCTCCCCCGGCACGCCGGTGCGGGGGTACACGTAGACCACCGCCAGCCGCTCCGTGGCTGCGCTCAGGTCGAGGTGCCCGCCGAGCGTGGAGTGCAGCAGCACACCCGGTACCTCCTGTCCCGGCAGGTGATCCGTCGCCCCGTCGTCGGCCGGGACAGCTATGTCGCCGGGAAGCTCCCGGTAGCTTTCCGTCATCGTCGTGATTCTTCCAAAGAACCGCTGCTTTTTGCATTCCGGAGCCCATGCCTGCGTTCCAGGGGTCACGACTAGTATGAGCAAAGTGAATCTTTGGACGCATCGGGTCAATGGAATGGCATCTTGAGCGTTGCTCGCTGCGCTCAACGTGCGTTGGCGGGGCCCTCAGGGCCCACCGGGATCGACCCCTAGCCGCCGGTGCTACCAAAGCCTCCGCGGCTGCCCGCGCCGGGATCGTGCGCGCTCCACTGCGCGCGCTCCGCGCGCACGAACACACCCTGCGCGATCCGGCTGCCCGCTGGGATGCGGACGGGCGCGTGCGTGAAGTTCAGCAGCTGTAGCCGCAGCTCGTCCGTGGGACCGAGGTAGTCCTCGTCGATGATGCCCACCGCGTGCGGCTGGATCACCCCGAACTTCCGCGGCGTCGAGGAGCGCAGGCACACCAGCAGGCACCACCCGGGCGGCGTGGCAAAGACCAGACCCGTGCCCACCAGCGCGATCTCTCCCGGGGCGATGGCCGCCGCTTCGGCGGTGCACAGGTCAAAGCCACTCGAGCCCGCCGTGGCGTAGCGCGGCTCTAGCGCGGCGTCGTGCAGGCGGTGGATCGGCACGTCCATAGGAGCTCCAGGGTCGGGCAGGGCACGGAGGCTTGAGTCTTGCGCGGGGAGCCTACCGGTGGGTTGGAGCGGGGGATAACTGGCCGCCCAGGAAGATCGCCCAGGCGAAACGCAGCGGCCGACGGCGCGGCTTCGCTACTGGCCCTCGTCGCCGGCGGCGGGCCGCTGGGGAGATCGCACGGCCCCACCCGGCCCGGAGCGCCGAGCGACGCTGGCCAGCCGGTAGCGCCGTATCCTCGGCCCCCGCCCGGGGGCCTCGAGCGACTCCTCGGGCAGCAACAGGAACCGTCGTGGAGTGCTGGGCATCGAGTTGGAGAGCGAGCGGTTCATGGGAGGATATTGGCGCACAGCGCCCTCCGCGCCTTTGGACCGCGGTCCAAAATGTGCGCGTCGAGGGTGCCGCGATTGATCGAAGGTTTCGATCTTCCTTGATGCCCACGCGATGGTGGGCTGTGCCGAGCGGCACGCGGCGCCGCAAACGCTCCACGGATCGGCCCGTCTACCATGGGAGGGTGTTTGAGGTGCCCACCGACCTTCCCGGTCACGAGCTCGTGAGCGCGGGCCTCGCCGATCTTGCCGCGGGCCGCGAGAGCGAGGCGGCGCTGCTGGTCGCGATGGCGGCGCCGCGTCTGCGCAGCCTGGGCTTCGAGGTGCCCGCGGGTGGGGGAGAGCGGCCGTCGCACCGTCTGTACGAACTGCTTTCAGCAGAGGCCGGCCAGGGGGCTCACAGTCGCTACAACGCGCTCGTCGCCCGGGTCGTGAGCTTCGCGCGGGCGGCTGAGTGTGACCCGTCTGTGTTTCGCCGGAAGGTCGAGACTGCGCTCGGCTGAATCGCTGGGCTGGAGGAGCTACGCGTGAAAACTCAACCCTTCTGAAACAGCGGGTTAGGCGTCCTGGCGCACGGCTGAGATGTTCAGGCGGACGTAGTCCAGTGGCGGGCGCACCCGCTCGGCGACTGCCTGTGCGAACGCGTCGCGGTGTGCTGGGGACAGCCGCTCCAGGTGAGCGGCCAGGATCGACGTGCGCACAAACTCGCCAACGTCGTCGGGGAACGTCGGGCGCTCCTCCAGCCAGCATCGAATCGCGCCGAAGCCGGCCTTCACTAGGCGCGTCTCGGTCTCCTCGGGCGTGGCGAAGACCCACGGGGAGAAGCTGGTCAGCTCCGGAGCGTGCGCCTGTGCGGCGTACCCGATCGCCTCACGGACCCGAGCGATGTTTCCCGCGCCGCCGCACTGCGCCTCGAGTACTCCGTCTGATCGCAGCGCCCGCGCCAAGGTCAACCAGAGGCGGTCGTGTTCGGGCACCCAGTGGAGCGTCGCCGTCGAAACCACCGCGTCGACCTCTTCGCGCAGATCTAGATCGAGGGCGCTTTGGCACCACACCTCGGCGCGGTCACCGAGTCGCTCCCGCGCGAGAGCAACCATCTCCTGCGAGGCGTCGATCGCGAGCACCCGCCCTCGCGGCACCAACTCAAGGAGAGCCTCCGTCACCCGGCCAGTCCCGCACCCGACGTCGAGTACCACCGAGTCCGGTGCGATCCCCTCAAGTCGCGCCAGCACGTCGGCGGCCCAGGACTGCTGGGGCGCACTCGTGCGATCGTACGTTCGTGCGTCCCAGGGCGTAGCCATGTCAGCTTCCCCAGCGTATCTCGGCGATCACCCGCAACGGCGCGCTCAGGCCAATGCTCGACCAGCTCATCGACCGCCCACGCCGGCAGCAGCGGCCGGCCATAGCCCCCGTGACCGTCCTGGGCGCCACGCTTGCGGGACGAGTGGTCCTTGCTGCGCGCAGGGGAACTTTCCCGAGAGCGGATGATGGGACTCGAACCCACGACCTTCTGCATGGCAAGCATCCCTGTAGTGGGCGCTTGGAGGGCGCAAATCCGCATGGATAAAGGGTTTCGTCCTCTTCATCGTTCCGGGCTCGTGCGGGCAAATGGCGCCGGTTTACGGCCGATTCCGGGGGGGTTTGGGCGTATACGCCCATTCCGGGCGTTCAGCTTTCGGGTGGTCGTGGGGTTTGGTTGGTCGCACCAATCCTTGTCGGGGACTGGATGAGCGTCGAACGCCTGCCCCCCGCGCGTCAGCGCGGGATACGGAGGCGAAGCCGACGCCTCCGATGCACGTAGCGGCGGCCACCCGGCCGCAACAACTACCGCCGCCCAGGGTGCCCGTGGGTCTTGCGTGCCCTCGGCGGGCGACTCGCGCGTGCCCCTCGGTGATGCTGTTCGTTCGCGTTGCGTTCAGGACTCAATAGGGCCATCCGCCCGCCGCGGCCTCAGGCTGCCCTTTCGCCGCCGGGAATCCGGTCGGCCTGGAGTCGCGGCAACGAGCGCTCTGGGACACGCGAGACGCCTGATCGGTGGGCTTCCAGAACGACGGAGCCCCAGGGGGATCACCGCCGAAGCGGGAGAGCCTTACCTGGGGCATTCACCGGCTAGTGTAGCGCGACGACCCCGGAATCTCCAGCGTTCGATGAAGCCCGCACAAGCCACACAATGGATCACGGAGGCGCGCTTCGCGCCGTATCTTGCCGAAGCCGACGACGATCACGACCGGGCTGTCGCGCTCTACGTCTGGAACGCTCAGGTCTCTGCGGCGATGTTCGAGACACTCCATCACGTCGAGGTGGCACTGCGCAATGCGATTGATGCTCAGTTTGCTCCCGTGATCGCCTCCGCCCCGGCGTCCTCGACGTGGCTTTGCGATCTCACGATCCTCAACGAGCCTTCTCGAGGGCGCGTCGAGGAGACGGTCGCACGCATCGGGAGGGAAGGAGCCACGCCGACACGCGCCCGTGTCGTCGCCGGTCTGGCGCTCGGGTTCTGGCGTGCCCTTTTCGACAAGCGGTACGACCGACTGTGGGTCTCTCATCTGCACAGGGCATTTCCCGGCGGGTCGGGTAGTCGCGCCGAGGTCGCGACCCTAATGTCCAAGCTCGTGCCGTTTCGCAACCGCCTTGCCCACCAAGAGACGATCATCCGCAGGCCACTCGCTGGCCATTACGACGACATGCTCCAGCTCGCGGGGCTCATCGACCCCGATGCTCGCGTGTGGATCGATCATGTCTCGCGGGTGCGTGCGGTCCTACAGGATCGTCCCTGAACGTACTGACATGATTCTCGCGATGGCATGGGACATGCCGCGTGTGAAGGATTGCCGAGCGGAACGCACTGGAGGAGGTCCCGCACGGATAAATATTGGGCGAAGGTTGTTCTGCTACGACTCGTGGCGGACGTCAGCTAACCAATGCGGACAAGGGGTCGGTCGGGATCGATAAGGATTGTGTTGAACGAGTGCTCGAACTGCGCGGGAAGATCGTTATCGACAACGAGGAGCTGGAAGTCCGCTCCCAGCCCACTTGGTGTGTGGCGCATGTCTTGCAACGTCCGCAAGTAGCTGTAGATGCGCTCGGCTCGCGCGAGATCCTTCTCTCCCGCTCCGTAATCCTTTCGTATGCTGTCGAGCATCAGGAAGCTTGGCGTCAGCACCTCACGGTCGCGCAAAGCCGTCACCAAGACGGCGAGGTAGTAGGCGACGTTTGTAGTGGCCTTCATTCCTCCTGATGACAAGGTACGCAGGTCGCGGCCGTTGACCTTTGGGAGGTAATTTTCTCTGTCAACCTCAGCGGTTTTCAGCCACGGTAAGGTAAATAGATGCAGGATTTCGTCGAAGGCACGTGATAGCTCCTCAACACGGTTCCGGGCGGGGTTAAGAGCGCCTCGTCGTGCCTTAGCGCGATCTTGGATTTGGGCTATCTCGGGTCCAGCGGCCTGCAATGTTTCACGCTCAACGCGCACCGCCGCTGCCACGGGTCGGCTCTCAAGAAGCGCTAGTCGCTCACCGCGCAATGCGCCCATATCCTCCTGTAGCTTTGTCGCACGCTCCAGGTGAGGTGCGGTGGCCTCATGAACCGTACGTCGAATTTCCGTTCGACGCTCACGCAGTTCGGTCGCAAGTCTGTCAGCCGTAGCCCGGGCCTCGGCCTCCGCTTGAACTAGCTGCGTTTGGAGAGCGTGGGTTTCTTCTTGTTGCTCGGACAGTCGGCGCAATTGCTCAGCACCGTCAGCGTCTTCCACAGGCGGGTCCAGCTGCAAACATACCACACAGTGGCCTTTTTGGTGAGGTCTTGAATCGAGGTGCTGTTCGCATCTGGGACAGACAAGGTAGGGGAGTGGCCCAAGAATATCGTGGGAAGCATTGCCCTCTCGGTGAAACGCGACGTCGCGCCGCAACTGGTTGGCTGCTCGTCGTACGCCTTCGAATTCGACGGACATACGACGATGCTCGGCAAGCGCGAATATTAGTTCCTCTTCTGTATGGGCTGCTTCTGCTTGAGCCTGAGACGCGACACTCGCCGCTTGCTCGCCGTCGCGGTGTGCGGTCTCAATCTCTGACCTTAAACGTATCTCGTCAACATCTAACTGGGTCACACGGGATGCGATGGTCTCGGACTGTAACGATAGACTTTGCTCACTCGCAAAGTCCTCGACGGCTATGAGCCGCTTCTCACGTTGCTCGGTCTTATCGAGGAGTGTCTCGCTCGTTGTTTCGAGTTCCGCGATCTCGCGATCGATGATTCCGTGCAGTAGCTCGAACGTCCACTCACGCTTGGGGCCGCGGAAGCGGTCATTGTCGTAAACTGTTGAGCGGTCCACTTGCTCCTGATCTAGGTAGCAGTAGGCAAAGACATCCTGAAAGGAGATGGATGTCAGTCTGTGTGAGCGTCCTGTGCGAGACTGTGGTACACGGATCGCCGGGATACCGAGCGAGTCGAGTAACAGATCCGACAGCCGTGGGTGTTTGCTACCACGGCGTAGTGCGTAGCGATGTTGCGTCTCGTTGCCTTCACCGACAAGTACTACATTGTCGTCGAATCCACGCGTGAGAGTGAGATGGCTGTCCCCTACACGGACGTCGAGGGTGACACTTGTAGCCGCTTTAGTAATCTCTGCCGTGATGGGTGCATCTCCTCCGAGGCCGAACTTAATGAGATTGAGCAGCGATGTCTTCCCCCCGCCTACCGCACCGACTATAACTGTCACCCCGTGTGGAAAATCCCAGACATGTGGCCAGCTGGTCCCGTCGAGACGGACTCGCGTAATGCGAAGCGAGCTGGCCATTAGGTGATCTCCTCAATGAGTGAACGGCGTAGCCGCTCACGGGCTGCGGTTGCATTACGCGCAAAATCGCGGGCTGTCAGCATCAGTCGCTCCCGCTCCTCGTTACTTACTGCGTCTCCCAGCCGATCACTTACCTTCAGGCCTACATCGGTTATCATGAAACCTCGGCGAGATGCATATCTGACAAGTCCACGCCCGATCAGCCGCCCCAACGCGGGCGCTAATATCGATACCCCGATCGAGCGCTTCCACTTCAATAGAGTCTCCTCGCTGGACTGGGCTTCAGCGATCGACGGTATGGACTGCGTCGGCCATGGCTCGTCGCTGAGCTTGATGAACATAGTTAGTACCGACGGATGCTGAATGAGAAAGTCGAGCGCTAGCACGTCCTCGACCGCGGCCAAGCCGCGCATTTGTGCTAGTTCTCTGATGGCCAGCAACAGCCGCGCTTCTCGTCGCCAAGTCCTAGGTGTTGCCATCGCTGTGCCCCAGGTCAAAGCGTGGCGACCACCAGACCGAGCAGGCGTCGGTCAACTCGAACGCCGCCCCCGAAAGTAGAGCGGGGTCGCTGTCATCCTCACGTGTGCCGGACGGCAGAATGTCGGCGGCACGCAGGCGCATCATCAGGTCGTCGTACATGCGGGTTCCGTACCCGGTGTAGCCTGTCCGTCTAGCTAGATTCTCCGCAGCGTTGGCTTGATCTTGAACCCACTCTTCCAAGCTACGTAGCTCTGCCTCGCGCTCGTCGAGATCGCGAGACGCTGCACGGTGCGAATACCACATGCGCCGTCGGCGTCTAGCTGTGTCTACCACCGAAGGGCCGAGGCCACCTTCCTCAAGCTTGCGCGTCATCGTCGTCTCCGGCGGTACTTCTTCGGATGTGGCCCCCAGTCGCGGCACCCGAAGCCGCTCGGCTTCTTTGAGTGCTTCGTAGAGTTCAGAGCTTGTTACTCTGCGTGCCTCCAGTCGGTGTCTCGCCAGCGCGGCGGCGCGATCGGTTGGCGCTGCGGCTAGCACCTCGCTCCAGGCCTCGGCTGGAATCCGATCGCGGCTTGCATCCGCGACTAAGCGGCAAGCGATTTGGATTGCCCGAGTGGGTGCCAGTGTAAGCCCCAGGCTGTCGAGCGCCGGAGCGGCGTATGCGGAAGCGTAGGTGGCAACGATGTGGTGGCGTTCAGGCACTGGAGGCGCCGTGATCACGAGATGGTTTAAGAAGTCATCAACCTCGGCCCTCGTTGCGTTGAGCCGCGACGCTAGATCCGCTCTTGCTTGGTCACGCACGACCATATCGTCAACCCAGAGCGCGTCAGCCTTATGCGCACGGTTGGTCTCAAAACAGCACTCCACGCCCTCGCCGCGCCGGAAGGTTTCCAGCAGGTGTTGAAGGTTGCCATCATCGCCGGCGAGCGTCGCGATCGACCAAGCCGGGCGGTTATCCTCCCGGTGCTTGATGCTGACGGCCTCTACGCCGTGATCGCCCACGACGAGAAAGTCCTCGTGCCACTCGCACACGAGTTCGCACTCTCTTCCCGTCGTCATGGTCGCAAGCAGTCGGGCAGCGGCACAGCAGTACTGGAACAGGTAGCGGTGCGCCGTCGTCGCGCCGTCGTCCTCAATCGGGGCGTTCCTAAAGGGAAGTGTCGCCATGGGTGGTTTGGACAGAGCTGTTCGACATGTGGCGGCAAACCCTACTAATGAAAGGCTCTTTGGGATGTGTCCCCTGGATCGCCCTGAGCCGACGATCGGCGCAAGTCAAAGGTCGCTCCTCTGGAATCTGCGAAGCCAGAGGGTTGTGAGCGCCGCGATCACTCGGATCGCCAGCAGCCGGGGACGTGGTTAGCGTCGGATGTGCGCGTCGCGTTCGATGGCGTCGCGGCCAGGGACGCGATGGGGGTTCTGGGTCGGTGGGCCGAGCCGGCGCGCGAGGTGCAGTGGCCGAAGCCGACTGAGGTCGAAGCTTGGTCCCCAAACGGGGATCGGGTAGCTCCGGGTGCGCGAGCGAGGGTGTCTGTGCGCGGCTGTTGGTCATCTTCTGGGCCAGACGCTTGATCTGCCCGGCGTCCTGTCCTTCCTCGCCGAGATCCTTGCGTGCGACGAACCAACCATTCCCGCCTCGTCGAGGATCACCGTGGTGTCGTGGCTTACGTGGATCGTCCCCGTGTTCGCGCGGGCGACCAGCGAGTCAAGGGTGCGTGTCTGCCCGGTGAGCGCGGGGCTGTCGGCGCCGAGGCGCTTGGCGGTGGAGTCGGACACGGCGACCCCGATCGTCTCGCGCCCGGCGTGCTGCTCAGCGCGTGCGGCGGCGTCGATCACCACTCCCTTGCCGGTCCCGGCGGGGCCGACGAGCACGGCGACGCGCTCGGTGCCGGTGAGGACTCCGAGAGCGTTGTGCTGCTCGGGGCTCAGTGGCCCGCCGATGCGCTCGGCGACCTCACGAGCACCGTGTTCGCGTGCGATCTCGCCGACGTCGCGGCCTTCGGGCTGGGCGAGTTGGGCGGCGCGGCGTTCGATCGCCTGCTCCTGGGCGCGCACGGCCAGCGTGGTCATTCGCCCGCCCTCCAATGTCAGCACCCGCCGGTCGCGGATCATCCCCCGGGCGACGGCGAGCGCCTGATCTGGCGCCAGTTCCCCGGCGGTCTGCTCCAGTACGACCGCGCGCAGGTCGCGCTCCTGGAAGACGGCGTGCTGCTCGGTCAGCTTCGCCTCGACGCGATCCTCGATCGCGCGGTCGGCTGCAGGGCGCTCGGATGCGCCGATCAACTCCACGGCCTCATCGGGGCCGAACCCGTGATCGTGCCCGGTCTCTGTCCACACCCGCTGTAGGTCCGAGCGTGTGGTCAGCGTCTTCGCTCGGCGGTTCTCGAGCGCGAGGTTGCGCAGCTCGCCGCGTTCGGGCGCCCGGCCGTAGCGGGCACGGAAGCGCTCCGCCGCCCTTGCGACCTCGTGGGAGCGACCGGAGAACGCCTCGCACAGCTCGCGGGGGACGCCGGCGATCTTGAAGTACCGGCCGTCCTTGCCGGTGCGCTGCTCGATTGCGTACCCATCCCGAACCTCGCGACGCGGGGGCTGTCGCCGCTCCCGGACAAGCTCACGCCGCACTCGCTCCGGCGGACGTTCTGCTCGCTGCTGTACGCGCTCGGCGAGGACCCCGGCGTGGTCATGGATGAAATGGGCCACACCGATCCGGGCCTCGCGCTGCGCGTCTATCGCCAGGCGATGCGCCGCGGCGAGGACGAGAAGACTGCGCTGCGCGCGCTGATCGAGGGTGGTTATTGGGCGAATATGGGCGAACGGGGCGATCTGGAGCCCTCGGAGGCCAGCCAGCGGAAGGCCGCTTAACGAAGAAAGCCCCGCATTTGCAGGGCTTTCTCAAGAGCGGATGATGGGACTCGAACCCACGACCTTCTGCATGGCAAGCAGACGCTCTAGCCAACTGAGCTACATCCGCGCAAGACCAGAACTATACCCGCCTCGGGCCGCAGCGAGGTTGCTATGCGCCTTGACGCTGGCGTAAGCCGCGTGCACGCGGCGAGTGGTGGCCCCTCAGAACCTATGCCGCATCGCCACGGCGCCGCCGGGTGGTGCAAGACTGCCTTCAGGTCCTCACAGGCACGCTACGTAGCGCCCGCCGTCCCCGCGCGCGACCGCGCCGCCCAGCTCAAGCTCGGCGAGCGCCACGAGTACGTCCGGCGCGGGGGAGCCCCCGGCGGTGAGCTTGGCCACCGTGTCGTTGCCTTCGCCCACCTGCTCCAGCACCGCGCGCAGGCGGGGCCGCAGCTCGGGGCGCGTCGCGGGCGCCCGGCGCTCGCCCACCCCGTAGAGCGCGTCGAGCGCGTCCTGGGGGTCGCGCACCAGCAGCGCCCCCTCGCGCAGCAGCAGGTGGGGGCCGCGCGCGGCGGGGGCGCTCACGCGGCCAGGGACCGCCGCCACGATCCCGCCCGATGCCGCCGCCAGGCGGGCGTGCAGCAGTTCCGCGGGTCGCTCCTGCGCCTCCACCACGATCACCATGCGCGCCAGCGCCGCCACGGTCCGCGCGCGGGCCACGTGGCACCAGCTGCGCGGCGTGTACCCGCACGGTAGCTCCGCCAGCGCGCAGCCCTCCACGGCGAGACGCCGGTGCAGCGGGCGCCAGGTCGCGGGGTGGGGTACGTCGACGCCGCCCGCCGTCACCGTCACCGTGGGGCCGCCCGCCTGCAGGGCGCCCAGGTGCGCCGCCGCGGGGATGCCCTCGGCGAGGCCGCTTACCACGGTGATCCCGCTCGCCGCTAAGCCCCGTGCGAGACCGTGCGCGACCTCCATGCCGTAGTCGCTCGCGCGGCGCGTTCCCACGATCGCTACCGCCGGCTGCGCGAGCAGCTCCTCCATGCGCGCGATGCCCCCAGCCACGTGCAGCATCCGCGGCGAGCCGTCCCCCTGCGCGAGCGCGCGGGGGTAACGGGGGTCGTGGCGGCAGATCCGCTGCACCCCATCCGCCACGGGCATGTGGGCGGTGTCGAGTTGGGCGTGCCGCGCCAGCAGGCTCTCCCGCCACCTGCCACCGAGCGCCCGCACGAGCTGCTCGTCGGAGAGCTCCAACAGCCCCAACAGGCGCTCGGGGTCGCGCGCGCTGTAGGCCAGCCGTGCGCTCAACGCCCCCAGCAGCCAGGCGTGGCGTAGGCAGACGGGGCAGGCGCTCATGCCGCGCGCCTGCCCGAGCGTGCGTCCTGCGCGTGCAGCGAGAGGGCGAGCGAGACGTCCTGCTCGCGCGTGCGCGCGCTGCCCTCGAGGTCGGCGGCGGTGCGTGCTACGCGCAGCACCCGGGCGATGCCGCGGGCGCTCATCGTGCCCTGGTCCTGGGCGCCGCGCAGTAGTCGCATGGCGCCCTCGCTCAGCGCCACGTGGCGGCGCAGCATCCTGGCGTCCATGTGCGCGTTGGCGCTCACGCCCTCCTCGCGCAGGCGCGCGGCCTGACGCTCGCGGGCGCGCACCACCCGCTCGCGGGCCTGTGCGGAGTCGATCGCGGGCGCGGCGCTCCGTTCGCGCCCGCCGAGCCGCGGGGGCGATGGGAACCCACCCACCCGCTCGCCCCGGGTTCGCTCGGGCCGCCTGGAGTCCTGACGAGACCCGCCCCCCCGCTCGAGGTGCGCGACGAGGTCGATGCGGTCGAGCAGCGGCCCGCTGAGACGCCGCCGGTGGCGGGCGAGGTCGGCTTCGGAGCACCCGCACCGCTCGTCGTCCCCGAAGTAGCCGCAGGGGCAGGGGTTGGTGGCGGCGATGAGCGCGAAGCACGCCGGGTACACCGCGGAGTGCTGGGCGCGCACGATCGCTACGCGCCCGTCCTCGAGTGGCTGGCGCAGCGCCTCCAGGGTGGGGCGCGCGAACTCCGAGAGCTCGTCCAGGAACAACACCCCTCGGTGGGCGAGCACCACCTCGCCCACCCACCCCCGGCGCGCGCCGCCCACGAGGCCGGCGGTGGTGATCGAGTGGTGAGGCGCGCGGAAGGGGCGGCGGCTGATCAGTTCGCCGTCCTCCAGGCGGCCGGTGATGGAGTGGATGCGCGTCACCTCGATCGCCTCGGCGCGGCTCAGCGGTGGCAGGATCGTGGGCAGCCGCTGCGCGAGCATCGTCTTGCCGGTGCCGGGGGGACCGCTCAGCAGCAGGTTGTGCGCGCCCGCTGCGGCCAGGATCAGCGCCTCGATCGCGTGCGGCTGGCCGCGCACGTCGCCCAGGTCGAGCTTTGAGAGCCCGCCCGGGTGGGGCCACTGATCCTCCGCGCAGCCGGAGTCGGTGCCACCCCCTTGCTCGAGCGGAGCAGGCAGCGGGTCGCCTGCCCCGCCGCCCAGCACGCGCGCGGCGCTCGCGAGGCGCTCGGCGACCGCTATCTCCAAGCCCTCCACCAGCGCCGCCTCGCGCGCCCGCGCGCCGGCGAGCACGAGTGCGCGCAGGCCTTGCTCCTGCGCGGCCTGCGCGATCGCGAGCGTGCCGTGGCAGGGGCGTACCTCGCCGTCGAGCGAGAGCTCGCCGAACAGCGCGTGGCTCTCCAGGAGCTCCGCGGGGAGTTGACCGGAGGCGGCGAGCACCGCGCAGGCGAGCGCGAGGTCGAGGCCGGGGCCGACCTTGGGGACGTCACCGGGGGCGAGGTTGGCGGTGATGCGCCGCTCAGGGAACTCGTAGCCGCAGTTGAGGATCGCCGCGCGCACCCGGTCGCGCGCCTCGCGCACAGCGACGTCGGCGAGGCCGACGATCGTGAACGAGGGCAACCCCGCGCGGATGTCCACCTCGACGGCTACCGGCCGTGTTTGGAGTCCCTCGATCGTGAAAGTGCGTGCCCGCGCAAGCATGGTGCCTCCTCGTGTCGGACGTAGGGCGGTCGTCAGCTGACGACTGTCCGCACGTTAGGCCGCGCTTGGGACGGTACGCTCGCCCGGCCCGAAGGCCACGCTCAGCGGAGCTCGTCGCTGCCTGCTGCGCCGCGTCGGCGCTGGGGTGCTCGCAGGCCGGCTCGGAGGGCCCTACAACCCGTCGGGATGGCGCTCCACGAAGCCCCCGCCGTCGTCACCGGACGAGTCCGACCACCGCGACCCGCCTTCCGCGAGCGCGACCGTGTCGAAGCGGCGGCCGTCGATCGTCATGTAGGCGTGTTCGGCGTTGGCGTAGATCGTGATAAAGCGCCCGGGGCCGGGTTCGCCGTAGGACTCCAGGCCCGTGGAGTCCTCGGGGGAGGAGAGCAGGCCGCCGCCGTGCAAGGCGTAGGAGACCGAGCCCGAGCAGTCGTAGCCTTCGGAGACGAAGGAGCCGTGCCCGCCACCGTAGACGTAGGGGCGGGTGGCGATTTCATCGGCGGCGGCGATCACGCGAGCCACGATCCCTTCGGCCGTGGAGGAGACGCCGCCCGGGGAGGAGGCACCGCCGGCCGAGGAGGAGGAGCCACCCCCGGCGAGCGCGGCGCGGGGCGGATGCAGTTCGGGCAGCCCGGAGACGCCGAGCGCGCCCCACGTGGCGGGGCCGACGACGCCGTCCACTTCGAGGCCGTGTTCGCCCTGGAAGCGACGGATGGCAGCCTCGGTTTCGGGGCCGAATTCGCCGTCCACGGAGACGTGAAGGCCTTCCTGGAGGCGGCGGACTGCGGCGGAGCGCGAAACGTGGCCGGGGCGCGAGTCGCCGGCGGCGGTGGAGCCGGTCCCGCCGAGGAGGTCCCCGTGCTCGGCGATCTCCGAGTGGCCGCCGCGGGGAGACCCGTTCCCGCCCGCCTGCGGCAGCGCCGAGGCCGGAGGGACGAGTTCGGGCAGGCCGTGGAGGCCGAGCGTGTGCCAGGTGGCGGGGCCGGCGACGCCGTCGACGGCGAGCCCCTCGTGGGCCTGCAGGCGGCGCAGTGCAGCCTCGGTGACGGGCCCGAATTCGCCGTCCACGGTGACGTGCAGGGCGGCCTGTAGTCGCTGCACCGCGTGGGTGGTGGCGAGCGCTTCGGCTTCCGCGGCGGCGTGTTCGGCGCGCGCGCGCGCGGCTTCGGCGGGAGTCTGTACTGCGACGGCGCCGGCCGCAGCGCCCTGGCCTTCGGCACCGCCGGTTTCGGCGGGGGGTTCGGGTTCTCCGGGCGCGGGCGCGGCCGTGCCGCCGGGGCCTTCGAGCACGACTGGCGCCTGAACCCCGCCGGGGACTTCGGCTTCGGTCGAGACTGGAGTCCCACCCACCCCGCCGGTCCCAGTCGTCCCGGCGTCACCCGCTTCAGCGACTGGCTGGGAGCCCACAGGCGAGCTGGCGGCCGTCGCGGCCCCACCCACCGCGGCGCTTGCTCCGGAGCTCACGTCCACGGCGGGCACAACGCCCCCCGCCCCTTCGGCGGCGGGCGCGGCGGGTGCGGGGGAGGCGACTTCGCGCATCTCGCCCGGCGCGGGTTCGGAGGCTTCGCCGTCGAGGTCGCGGAGCACGGCGGCCCCCGAGAGCACGGGGGGCGCGTGGACGGCGAGCGCGCGGGAGGTGAGGGGGCCGACGATGCCGTCGGCGGCGAGCCCGCGCGAGGTCTGAAAGCGGCGCACGGCGGCTTCGGTTGCGGGCCCGTAGACGCCGTCGACCGGAACCCCGAGCGCGCGCTGCAGCAGGCGCACCTGGCGGCCTTCGGAGCCGGCGAGCAGCAGGATGTGGTGCGAGGTGGTGGTCGGCTCGGGCCTCAGGGGCGCGGCGCCGGCGGCGGCGACCCCGCCGGAGGAGTCGAGCAGCGCGGAGGCCGGCGCGGCGGTGAGCGCGACGAGCGCGCCGAGCGAGAGGCGCCGGGCGCGCGTGGAGGCGGGCACGAAGCGCAGCTGCGCGGCGCGCCGGCGGGCGCGAGAGCGCCCGAGGGAGAGCTCCCAGGGCTCCTCGACGGCAAGGTCGCGGGCGGCTTCGCGGCGGGCGTCGATCAAAGCCGCGAGCGAAATCGGGCCCCACCCGCCCACCTTGGCAAGCGTGGCGGCCCGGCCCCGCGCGTCACGGCGGCGGCGCGCACGCGAGCGTACGAGCGAAGCCTCCCAGGGCTCGAGGGTGGCAAGGTCACGGGCGTATCCCGACATGCGCAGACGTCCTTTCGACTCGTGGGCGCCTACGGGGTTAGCTGTCGGGCTCGCGCAATGCGCTACGCCACAAACTGTGGCGATTCGCCCCCGCAGCCCCAGAAGGGGCTGCATTGGGTCCCCCGCTCCCCCCTCTCGTAAGAAGGAGGACTCGGCACAACGCGGGGCACCGTATCAGGTATCGGTGCAAAATGCATAACATGGGGAGGAGTGCAAGCGTGCTTGCCGACGAGCGCACCCCCTCGGGCAGCCGCCCGACGCGTCCTGGGCAAGACCGGAACCGGGTCGGCCAAGGATGTTGCCCAGCAAGCCCCCACCAGCGCGGCAAGGCACCGTGCGCGGCGGCGTAGCTGCATAACACTTGCCGACGGCGCGAGACCGGCGCGAGGCGGAGCGTAGCGAAAGTACACTGGACCGATGGGCACGCCCGACGTGAAGGATCGACCGACGGACCCAACCAGGGAGGACCCCACCGGGGGGGAGCGCCCGCCCGGCCGCGGGCGTGTGGACCGGCGGATGGTGCTGCCGCTGGTCGCGGTGCTCGTGCTCGCGGCGGCCATCGCGGTACTGCTGCAGAGCACGGGCCGCAACCCCCCGCAGTTGGTGGCGGGCGTGCACAGCACGCACTCGGCGAGCTTCCAGGGCAACGAACTGAGCCCGCCCAAGCAGGCGCCGGGGCTGTCGCTGCGCAATTACCTCGGCGAACGGGTGAACATCAACAGTTACCGGGGCAAGGCGGTACTGGTGACGTTCCTGTACACGCACTGCCCCGACGTGTGCCCGCTGATCGCGGCGAACTTGCGGGTCGCGCAGAACCTGATGGGCGCGCAGACGGCGGCGAAGGCGCAGGTCATCGCGGTGTCGGTGGACCCGCGCGGGGACACTCCGCAGACGGTGGCGGCGTTCCTCAAGCAGCA
Organism: uncultured Solirubrobacterales bacterium; assembly: GCA_963715925.1. Classification (GTDB taxonomy): domain Bacteria; phylum Actinomycetota; class Thermoleophilia; order Solirubrobacterales; family Solirubrobacteraceae; genus Palsa-744. The sequence continues at coordinate 3,096,864 of OY970282.1, forward strand.
CGGGATGACGGGACGGATGAAGTACCTGATCGGCACCCCACAGGAACTCGGCAAGGTGTGGCAGGCGTGGGGGGTGGGCTCCGAACGCGACGCGCAGCAGCCGGACATCGTCAACCACTCGGCGCTGGTGTACGGGATCGACGCGAGCGGAAAGATGCGGACGTTGTACATCGGCGGCACGTGGAAGCCCAGCGAAATCGCCCACGACGTGCCGCTGCTCGCCTCCCAGTAAGCCCTCGCGTGCGCGACCGGAGACTCCGCGCAGGGCGTGCAGGAGGTGATGCTTGGGGATCGTCCGCGCGGGTGAGTGCGCCTGCGAAGGCGGTGGGCGCGGGGCCTCCGTGCCCCGCGACGACTGCGTGTGCCCGCTCCTCAGCAGCTTGTCGCGAGGGCAAGCGCGCGGCAGACTTCGGACATTCGTACGGAATTGAGTGTGGTGATGCGCTTCGTGAAGTGGATCTTCTCAGCAAGGAATGTGTTGTCCACTGTCAGCACGCACTCGGCCGGCATACCGTCAGTGACGCCGACCTGAATCTCGGTGGGTCTACCGCGAGCTTTGGTGGTGGTGGGCACGGCGATCACGTCGAAGTTGTCGGCGATCGCCTCGTCGCGCGTCAGGATCAGCGCGGGTCGAATCTTCTGCCCGGGGTGCTCGTGCCACCACACCTCGCCGCGCGTCATGTGGGACTCTCGTAGCCCCAGGCCTCTGCGATCGTTTCGCCGAACTCGGCTCTCTCTGCCTCATCCAGGCGTTGCAGCATGGCGCCGGCAGCCGCTCGCGTCATTGCGGACAGGTTGCCCCATTCGTCGACGACGTCGCCCGGCTTGTCTTCGCCCTCCTTGGTCTTCACCTCTCGGATTGTAAAGGCCACCTCTTCTTTATCCGACTTGCCGCTGCGGGTGGGACAGCCGCGTTCAGTGCGGCAGCGCCGCGCGGCCCAACGGCCGCGCGGGGGAGAGGGTCACCACGGCGGCGCTGGAGGGGTTCATCTGCACCGCGAGCGAGCCCGCGCGGCCGCTCACCGCCGGCAGCGCCGCCGGGGTCCAGGCGCCGTCGGGTGCGACTTCGCGCCCGCCCAGGCGCACCCCTGCGGTGGCGGCTGGGGAGGGCCCCGTGAGGCGCAGGACGCTCCCGCCCGCGAGGTTGCGCGGGACGCGCAGGCGCACGGCGAGCGGGGCCGAGCCGGGGGGGTCGTAGTCGACGAGCACGAGGCGCACCCGGCCGTCGGGGGCGCGCACCGCGCTCGCGCTCAGCTCGCCCGGGGGAGCGCCGGCGACGCTTGCGGGCAGCGGACGACTGCCGAGGAGCGCGCGGGTAGCCAGCAGCGCGTACCACTCGGGCGCCGCGTGCAGCGCCCCCGACGCCAACGCCTTGGGGGTGGAGGCCACCAGCGGGCTGTAGGCGCCGGGCTTGTCGATGAGGTCGTGGAAGTTGACGCCCGCCACACCCGCCGCCATCGCGCGCGCGGTGTAGTCGAGCGCCCACAGCGCCGCGGCGAAGGTGTTGGACACCCCGGGTTGGCCTTCGCAGGAGATGTCGTTGGTCTCGTCCACCCGCAGCGGCGTGGCGTACGCGCGGGCGACCGCCATCGCCTTGGCAAGCACTTCGCTCTCGGAGCGGCGCACGGTGGGGCTGAGCAGTTCGGAGATCGTGGGCCGGGCCCCGCAGCTGCTGAGGGGGTAGTAGTGGTCGGTGAGCAGACTGCGGGTGCAGCGTGGAGGCCGTGGCGCGCACCCACCGCAGGCCCGCGAGGCCCGTCGAGGGGTCGGGCCCCGCGATCGGCACGCCGGGGGCGGCCGCCTCGATCGCGGCGCGGTAGGCCGCCGCTTGTGGGAGGTAGGCGGCCACGCCCGCCCCCGGGGGCCGTAAGTGCTTGCGCGGGAACAGGTCGGGCTCGTTGCCGATCTCGATCCCCACGAGGTACGGTCCCAGCAGCGCGTGCGCCGCGGCGGCCTCGCTCGCGGCCGCGGCGGGGTCGTAATGGCCGAGGTTCACGGTCAGCAGCACTCGCCACCCGGTGGCCCGCGCGAGCGCGGCGATTCCCGCGAGGTCGCTTTCGTCGATCGCCGTGTGCGCCCATCTCGGCAGTGCCGACCCGCCCGTCGCCGACCCGACCCACGCGGCCTGTTCGTCGGCGCTGACCCCTCCGAAGCGCATCACCCCCGGTCCCAGCGAGCGCATTAGCGTCACCAGGTCCCCCCGGGTCGCATACCCCGCGATCGTGGGGAGGCTGCGCACCTCGAAGGAGAGCCCCATGAAGTCCGCGCTCACCGCCGGTCCCGCGGGGCGCGCGGCGACGCGCACGCTTACCGGGGTGCCCGTGACACGGCGGCCCGGCACCGGTGGCGCGCTACCACGCGCGGGGGGATCGCCGCGGGCGCCCCCGGGGTCGCGTCCCGTGTCCGCGCGGGTCGCGTGCTCGTGCGCCGCGCGTGCGCGCGGGTGAGCGCCCGAGGAGCTGAGAATCGAGGAGGCGGCGATCGCCAACACGAGCGTGAGGGCTACCGCTGCCCCTACCGCCCGCGGCTTGTGGACGTCGAGCCTGCGCATCGGGCGCCACCCGCGGGGGGCCGGGGAATGGGGGCTGTGGCTTGTGCGCATCGCGGCACCTTCGAGGATACGTCTCCCGGGGTCGCCCGTTGAAGGGGCCCACGGGATGCAGGACAGCGCGGTCAGGGGCGGCGCGTGTTGGAACGTCATAGGACAGTGCGGTCGGGGGCGGCGCGTGTTGGAACGTCATCCACGACCATACGGCCCGTGACCCCGCGCTCGGCACGCCACCTCGCGACGTTGCTGCACCCACTCTCCCCACTGCCTCGCTCGCACTTCGCCCTCACGCGCACGCCACCACCTCGAGGGCTTCGCTGCGTACGCCCCATCCCAATTAAAAAGCTCACTTTCCTCGCCATCGCGCTCGCCGCGGTCCTCGCCTGTGCGGGGTGTGGGAGCGGGGGGGAGGGGACAGTGCCGCGCAGTGCGCTCGTGCCGGACTGCCCCGGGGCGCTCGGTGCGTGTCCCTACAGGAGCGTGACGACGATCGGCCGGCGGGGGGGAGGTGTGCTCCGTTGTCCCGAGGCGCTGGCGTTCGCGCCCGACGGCGACCTGTACGTCGCCGACCAGTTCAGCCACGTCGTGCAGCGCTTCACTGCCGCCGGGCGCTTCCTCGGGCAGTGGGGCTCCTACGGCTCTGGTCCCGGGCAGTTCGGGGCCGTCGATGGGCTCGCGGTCGACGCCGCGGGGGACGTGTACGTGCTCGACTCCACGCACGACCGCGTCGAGCGCTTCACCGCGTCGGGGCGCCTGCTCGGCGAATGGGGGCGCCCCGGCCACGCGCTCGGGGAGTTCGACTTCGGCCCCGGCTTCGGTCCCGACAAGCCACCCGGCGGGGGGCTCGCGGTCGGCGGGGGGTATGTGTACGTCTCCGACTCCGCCGCCAACCGCATCCAGCGCTTCCGTCTCGACGGCTCCGACGCGGTGCTCTGGGGGCGCCCCGGCTCCGCGCCGGGGGAGTTCTCCTCGCCGCGCGGCCTTGCCGTTGTGGGGGGCGTGGTGTATGTCGCCGACGAGGGCAACCACCGTGTGCAGGCGCTCGACCTGGCGGGCCGTCCGCTGTCCGCGGAGGGCGCCTTCGGGAAAGGGCCCGGGCAGTTCGTCAACCCCTTCGGCGTCGCCGTCCACGGCGCGCGCGTGTACGTGGTGGACGACAACAACAACCGCATCGTCGTGCTCACTCGGGCGCTGCGCTACGTGGAAGAGTGGAGCGGCTCCGGGTCTGAGGTGCTCTCCTACATCCGCGCCGCCGCCGTCTCGGCCGCCGGGCGCGTGTACGTCGCGGACACCGGCCACGAACGGATCGCCGTCTTCGACGGGTCCGGCCGTCCGCTGGGGGCGTGGGGGACGCCGGGGACGACCCCCGGGCAGCTGATCGCCCCGCTCGACGTCGCCACCGACTCCTCCGGGGACGTGGTCGTGGTGGAGACCTACGGCTCACGCAGCCCCGTGTACCTCTTCGGCACCTCGCTGCGCTTTCGCGCCGAGTGGCAGCGTGGCGGGGGGGCGATCATTGGCAGCCACTGGTTCGGCCCGACCTCCGCCGCGGTCGCCCCCGACGGCTCGGTGTGGATCACCGACCCCCTCAACCACGTCGTGCGCCACCTCTCCGCGAGTGGGGGGTTCCTCGGCGCGCTCGGAGCCGGCGCGGGCGCGGGCGGATACGCGGGGCCGGGTGCGGGCGCGGGCGGTGCGGATGCAGGTGGGAGCGGGGCTGGCGCGGGCGGGGCTGGCGCGGGCGGGGCCGGTGCAAGCGGGGCCAGTTCCCTGTCGAGCCCCTTTGGGGTCGCGGTCGCCCCCCCCGGCGCAGTGGTGTACGTCGCGGACCCCGCCGCGCACGAGGTCTTCCGCTTTACCTCGGGCGGCCGTCCGCTGGGGCCGTTCGGCTCGGTCGCGTTCGTACGGCCCGTGGCGCTCGCCGTCGGCCCCGGCGGGGTGCTCTACGTCGCCGACGCCGGTCTGCGCCGCATTCTCGAGCTCGACCCCACGGGGGCGCTGCTCGCCTCCTGGGGCGGCTCCGGTCGCGCTCCTGGGCGCTTCGAGGAACCGGCGGGGGTAGCCGTGGACTCCGCTGGGCACGTGTTCGTCTCCGACCGCCGCGCCGGCCGTGTGCAGGAGTTCACCGGGCGCGGGCGCCTGCTCGACGCGTGGGGCACGTCTGGGACCGGCCTCGGCCAGTTCAGCTTCCCCTCGGGCCTTGCCACCGACTGCCGCGGGGCCGTGCTCGTAGCGGACACCGCCAACAACCGCGTGCAGGTCTTCGCGGGGGCCGCCGCGCGCTCGCGGTGCGTGCCGGCGGGCAGTTCCCGGCTGCTGGCCGAAAATTAGGACTTGCGTATCACGATAGTAGATATATAAGTGGGGAGAGGGCATGGTACTAAAAATTCAGACTGCGTCTGACATATGTTATACGCACTTTTGAAAAGTTATACACACCCGCGCCCTTGGACTGCCAAGACTCACCTCGCCGTGGGCCGTCAAGACCCGGCCGCTTTGTGCCGATAGTTGGGGTGTGTCCACCTCACAGCGCAACCCGCTGGACGGTCTCACCGCGGGCGACATCGCCCTCACCGTGCTTCGCATCCTGCCCGCGGCCTCCGCGCTGGTGTTCGACCGCGACCTGCGCTACGTGCTTGCCGGGGGCCACGCCCTGGAGCACGAAGGGCTGAGCGCCGTCGAGCTCGAGGGGATGCCCGCGGAGGAGGTGCTCGTGGGCGACCGCTGGGAGACCTACGAGCCGCTCTACCGCTCCGCGCTGAACGGTGAGACCCGCTCCCTGGAGATTTGGTCGCCCGACGACACCCGCTGCTACCAGGTCGAGGTCGGCCCGCTGCGCGGCGGTGGCGGGGAGATCGTGGGCGGCGTGGCGGTCTCGCGCGACATCACCCCCCGCAAGCACGCCGAGGAGGCCCGCCGCCACGCTCAGGAGCGCTTCGAGCTGCTCTTCGAGGAGTCGCCGATCGGGATGGCCCTGCTCACCCCCGAGGGCCGCTGGGTGCGCATCAACCAGGCGCTGCTGACGATCACCGGGTACTCCTCCGAGGAGCTGCTCGCCAAGTCGCTGGAGGAGATCACCCACCCCGACGACCTCTCGGCCGACCTCGAGTACGTGCGCCGCCTGCTCGCGGGGGAGATCCGCCACTACGAAGTCGAGCGCCGCTACTTCCACGCCCGCGGGCACGTGATCTCGACGGTGCTCTCGGTCTCGGTGATGCGCGACCGCCAGGGCCGCCCCGCACACTTCATCGCCCAAATCCAGGACGTCACCGAGCGCAAGCTGATCGAGGAGCGCCTGCGCCACCTCGCCGAGCACGACCCGCTCACGGGCCTGCACAACCGCCGCCTACTCGAGCGCCAGCTCGCGATGCAGGTCGCCCGCTGCCGGCGCTACGACGAGCAGGCCGCGCTGCTCGTGCTTGACCTCGACGGGTTCAAGGTGCTCAACGACACCTATGGCCACAAGGTGGGCGACGAGCTGCTCAAGGCGATCGCCACCGAGCTCCAACACCGTCTGCGCGGCACCGACATGGTCGCGCGCCACGGTGGTGACGAGTTCGCGGTGCTGCTCCCCGGCACCTCCGCCGAGGCCGCTCGCAAGGTCGCCGCCACGCTCGCCGAGGCAATCGCCGCCTGCGGCGTGGAAGCCGACGGCGCCCGCGTCTCGGTCACCGCCTCCGTCGGCATCGCCGCGATCGACCACGACGCGCCCGGCGGCGAAGCGGTCCTGATGGAAGCCGACCGCGCGACGTACGCCGCCAAGGGCCCGCGCGTGCGGTCCTAGCCGGGCGGGCCGGCGTCTCGGCCGCCGAGCTCTTCGGCTCGCAGGACGAAGGCGGTAGGACGGATGTCCATGCTCTTCGCGAGCTTGACGAGCAGCTCGAAGTCCGGGTCGAGTTGCCCGTTTTCCAGGGCCGCGACGCGTGCTGGGGTCACGTCTGCGGCGGCGGCCAGGTCTCGGGCGCTCAGGCCGCGCTGCTCACGGACCTCTCGGATGGCTCTGCCGAGGAGGAGGAGATCCCGCTGTTGCTGTGGGTCCATGAAAAAATCCTCGCAAATTGCGCGGACGACAAATGTCTGCGACGACAATACCCGGTCTATTGCCTTTACGATCCTCGGTCCGTGCGCGTAGGCTGCCGCCGATGCCACGTAAGAGGAAGTCAAAACCGCGCAGTCCCGACCATGCGGCGCTCGGCCAAGCGGTCGAAGTGCTTATCGCCGCGAACGCACACATGACCCAGGAGATGGTTGCGTCAGATGGCGGTCTAACAACCAAACAGGTCGGGGAAATTATGCGAGGCCAGGGCAACCCGACCTATACCACGATGGTAAAGCTCTGCAAGGGGCTGCACGTCCGCCCCGGCGAGCTGATGGCGCGCACCGACGAGCTGCTGGACAAGCGCTTGGGTCGCCAGCCCTAGACGCGCTGCGCCGTGCCGCTCACAGCCCCGTTCTGCGGGGCGGTCGCCGTGCCGTGGCGGATCAGGTCCGCGGCGCGCTCGGCGAGCGCGATCGTGGGGGCGTTGGTGTTGCCGCGCGGGACAGTGGGCATCACCGAGGCGTCGACGACGCGCAGCCCCTGCACGCCGCGCACGCGCAGCTCGGTGTCCACCACCGCCTCGGCGTCGGCGCCCATGCGGCAGGTGCCGACGGGGTGGTAGAGCGTGAAGGTCTGCTGGCGGATGTGTGCGCGCAGATCCTGCTCGGAGTCCGAGGCGGGGGTGTAGTAGGGCCTCGTGGTGTAGGGGGCGAGCGCAGGCTGGCGGGCGATCTCCATCGCCACGCGCAGGCCCTCCACCATCCTCGCCATGTCGGACTCCTCCGCGAGGTAGTTGTGCAGGATGTAGGGCTTGGCGGTGGGATCGGGCGAGAGCGGCAGCACTACCCCGCGGGAGGCGGGCGTCAGCACGCAGGGGGCCACGCCGAAGCCGTGCTCGCGCACGGGCTCGTCGACGTACAGGGCGGGCGCCGCGTGGAACTGGATGTCGGGCGCCTCGCGCGCGGCGCTCGAGCGGATGAAGCCGCCGGCCTCGGCGACGTTGGAGGTGAGGGGGCCGCGCCCCTCCCCGACGAACGCGGCGAGGTTGGCCTCCGTCAGCGGGTTGAGCAGCGACACCGGCTCGTCGTGCGCCCACGAGAGCCCGGAGGCGGGGTGGTCCTGCAGGTTCTGCCCGACGCTCGGCAGGTCCTCGACGACGGGGATCTGCAGCATCCCCAGCAGCTCGGCGGGGCCGACCCCGGAGAGCATCAACAGCTGCGGTGAGTTGTAGGCCCCTGCGCACACGATCGTCTCGCGCGCGGCGCGCAACTCGTGCAGCTCCCCCAGCCGCGCCCCCTGCACGCCGACGGCGCGCTCGCCCTCGAAGCACACGCGGTGGACCTGCATGTAGGTCTCGACGGTCAAGTTCGGACGCGCCATCGCGGGGTGCAGGTAGGCCACGGCGGCGCTGCACCGCCGGCCATCGCGCTGGGTGCGCTGGTAGCGGCCGAAACCGTCCTGCGCGGGGCCGTTGAAGTCCTCGTTGGCCGGCAGGCCGGCCTGCGCACATGCCTCGAGGAAGGCGTCGGTGATCGGGTTGGGCGCGCGGTCCTCGCACACGCTGAGCGGACCGCCGGCTCCGTGCAGCTCCGAGGCGCCGCGCTCGTTGTCCTCGGCGCGCTTGAAGTAGGGCAGCAGGTCGTCCCACCCCCACCCCTCGCAGCCCGCCGCGCGCCACCCGTCGTAGTCGGCGCGGTTGCCGCGGATGTACACCATCGCGTTGGTCGAGGAGGACCCTCCAAGGGTCTTGCCGCGGGGCAGGTAAATGCGCCGCCGGTCGGCGAACGGCTCCGCCGTGGTCGAGTAGTCCCAGTCGACCTGTGTGCGGAACAGCGCGCTGAAGGCGGCGGGCACGTGGATGTTCTCGATCGTGTCCGGGGGCCCGGCCTCGATCAGCGCCACGCTGACATCGGGGTCCTCGCTGAGGCGCGTCGCGAGCACGCACCCAGCCGACCCCGCTCCGACGATCACGTAGTCGTATTCGCGCATACTGCCTCCCTCGTTGCGGCGAGCGGATGTTCGAGCTGCCCTCATGCTACATCTGCGGGTCGCCTCCCGGGTCGTTGTGTAATCGACTGTCTAGACGTATGGATCGACTATGGGCGTCGCGATCGATCCCGCTTCCGCGCGAGACTGTGGGGAGCGCTCACGTCACCGCTGACGGCTCGATGTTCTGGTTGACGCGCAGGACGTTCGCCGGGTCGTAGGTCCGCTTCGCCGCGGCGAGGCGATCGTAGTTCTCGCCGTAGGTTGCGCGGATACGCGCGTGCCCCTCGTCCATCATGAAGTTCACGTATGCCCCGCCGGCCGAGTAGGGGTGCGTTGCGTCCCAGTAGTCAACAGTCCAGTCACGGATGAGGCCGGCGTTTGCGGGATCGGGGTCAACGCCGACGATCACCTCGGCCCAGTTCGCGTCGCGGTAGCACGCATCCTGGCTGAGCGTTGCTCCTACTACGGCGCAGTCCGCCGTCCGCCGAGGCCACGATCATTGACGCATGGCCAGTCCCGAGGCGCACACCGACCCCCTTGGTAGCCCCACTGTCTGGGTGCTACAGCCGGGGGAGGTCGTCAAGCGCACGCTGCTTCACAAACGCTACGGGGGGAGCCGGCAAGGCGGCATCGCGCCTTCGCGAACGTCACCCAACGTCATGATCTTCTCCGAAGCCGCGTCGGGGGAGCAGCACGGCTATTTCGACGGCTGGCGTCACGATGGGTGCTTCCACTACACCGGCGAAGGTCAGCGCGGAGACCAGCTGATGAGGGGCGGAAACGCTGCGATCTTGCGCTACCAGGCCGAGCGGCGTGCACTGAGGCTGTTTGAGGGCGCGCGCGGCCGCGTGACCTACGAGGGTGAGTTCGAGCTCGACGCGGAGCAACCCTACTACGCGACCGACGCACCGGAAACCGAAACCGGTCGGACGAGGAGCGTCATCGTGTTTCGTCTGCGGCCGCTCGACCGACCCGCGGAGCCCAGTACCTCAGCGCTCGACCTCGTGAACGAGCCCGGCGTCGAGCACGTCCCCGTTGAGCAGCAGTGGACGGAGAAGGCGTTTGTCGCGCCGAGCCGGGAGGAGTACGAGGCGGAGCGGAGAGAGCAGGCACTGGTGCTCGCGTTTCAGGCTCACCTCGAAGGCAAGGGTCACGAGGTTGACAGGCTGAAGATCGTGCCCGGCGGCGAGGCCAAGCCGCTGTTCACGGATCTCATCGATCGCAACACGAACACGCTCTACGAGGCGAAGGGGACGGTCGAGCGCGGAGCCATTCGCATGGCGATCGGGCAACTCCTGGACTACTCCCGCTTCGTTGAGCCAGCGCCACATATGACGGCGCTGTTGCCGTCCGAGCCCCGGCGTGACCTACGGGAGCTCCTGAGCTTCGCCGGCGTGGGGCTCGTCTGGCGCGACGGCAAGACGTTTGCCGGTCCCGAAGGTCCGTTGTAGTGCCATGACTACTGAGCCTGGCGAGAACATCCATAACGTCACCAGCTGGATCGGCACAGGGGTCTCGGGGACATTCTTATACATCGTCGCGGCGGTGAACGCGGTCATCCTATGGGGCATCGTCAAGGTGTTCATCGAGATGCGCAACGGGACCTACCACGAGCAGGAGCTCGAGGCGCAGCTCAACTCACGGGGCCTGATGAACCGCTTCCTCGGGAGGTTCACAAGGACGATCACGAAGCCTTGGCAGATGTACCCCGTCGGCATGCTGTTCGGGCTCGGGTTCGATACCGCCACGGAGGTTGCGCTGCTGTTCCTTGCGGCCGGTGCGGCGGGCGCGGAATTGCCGTTCTACGCGATCCTCTGCCTGCCGATCCTCTTCGCCGCTGGGATGTCGCTGCTGGACACGATCGACGGGTCGTTCATGAACTTCGCCTACGGCTGGGCGTTCTCGAAGCCGGTCAGAAAGGTCTACTACAATATCACGGTCACCGGCCTCTCGGTGGCCGTCGCGCTGGTCGTGGGCACGATAGAGCTAGGCGGTATCGTCGCCCAACACCTGAACGCCCAGGGCGCGTTCTGGCACTGGCTGGAGAACATCAACATCAACACGCTGGGGTTTGTCATCGTGGCCATGTTCGCCACCACATGGGCCATCGCACTCGCGATCTGGCACTTCGCCCGTATCGAAGAACGCTGGAGTGCTCGCGGTATCGTGCGAAATCGCTGAGGGAAATCCGGCGACCAGCCGACCTCTATCAATTATCGGTGAGTGACACTTTCCGTGGTTGGTTATTTTTGACCCTTCTAATGTGCCTCGATTGAGGTATGTAGACAATCTATGGACTCATCCGAGCCGTGTTGGGCGTTCGTGCAGACAGGCGGCTATGTCTGCGGCGAGCTGTGGCGCTTCTTGCTCTGTCAGAGCAGCGATACCGACGCGTATAGCTGGCGGAGATACGAGCCGGAAACGGTCGCCGGGCGTTACAGCCCAGCCGCGCGCGAGCAGACCGGCGGTGACAGTATGCTCGTCGGGAACCGCCAGCCAGACGTTGAGTCCCGAGGACCCGGTTGCTGTGATGTCAAGGTGGGCGAGGGCGTCGATCAGGGCGTGACGACGACGGCTGTATGTGCGAGCTGCCATGCTCAACAGTCGGTTGGTGGCGGGGTCACTCCAAAGCTCGATGACGAGTTCTTGCAGGATGTAGCTGACCCAGCCGGTGCCGAGTGCTTGGCGCCTCTGGACGCGGGCGATGGTCGTCTGGTCGCCGGCCAGGACCGCTAGGCGTAGATCGGGTCCCAGCGACTTGGAGACCGAGCGTGCCGTTGCCCAGCGCGCCCGCTTCTGACAGATGGTGTAGGCAGGAGCCCCAGCGATGGGGCCAGCGTGATCGTCCTCGATGACAAGAACCTCTGGGTAATCGTCGAGCACGCGCACCAGCTCGGCTGCCCTCTGCCGGTCCCAAGCTGAGCCGGTCGGATTCTGAGCTCGCGGTGTTGTGATGAACCCCGTAGCGCCGTCGAGTGCGCGGGCAAGCAAGTCAGGCCGCACTCCTGACTCGTCGAGCGCGATTGGCACAGCTACCAGCCCCATCGCTGCGAGCAGATCCAGAATGGGACCGTAGCCGGGATCCTCGACTGCGACAAGGTCACCGGGGCGAAGCCAAGCCGAGAGCACCCGCTCGACTCCATCGAGCGCCCCGGCGACGACCGCCAGATGGGCGGCGTCGACGCCATCTGCTGAGAACTGCGCTCGCGCCAGCTTCGCCAGTGCGGTGTGGATGAGCGGCTCTCCATACAGACGCGACCTGGGTCGTATCGACGGCAGGCGCGGCAGCAGATCGGGATCGGGGCTTCCGCTAGCGAGGTTGCGAGCGTCAGCGGGCACCGTAATTCCAGGGCGAGCCATTAGCGGGGGAGCGTCCCGCACGCGCGTCCCGCGGCGGCCCTTGGCGACCACGATCCCCCTCGAGCGTAGCTCTCTGTAGGCGGAGGCAACGGTCGCCGGACTGACATGCAACTGCGCTGCGAGCTCGCGCACCGTCGGCAGCTGCTGGCCTGGAAGAAGATCACCGCCCTCCAAGGTCGCTTCAATGCTGGCAGCGATCTCCCGAGCGGTCCGGCCACCAATCTGATAACGTACTAGTGACTTCAGAGCTATGTACTATAACAAAACTGGTAGATCCAAGATTCGCCGACGTCCCGACCGGGCGGCCTACGACAAAACAACGATCGCGGCCATCCTCGATGAGACCTTCCTCTGCCACGTCGGGCTCATCGCGGACGACCGGCCGATCGTCATCCCCATGATCTACGGTCGCGCTGGCGACATGCTCTATCTACATGGCTCACCCGCCAGCCGCCTGCTCAAGCAGCTTCCCCAAGAAGCTGCCGCCTGCGTCACGGTGACGCTTCTCGATGGCCTAGTGCTCGCCAAGAGCGCCCGCAAGCACTCCGTCAACTATCGCTCCGTCGTCGCGTTGGGCACCGCCCGAACGATCACCGATCCCGCCGAAAGGCTCATCGCCCTCAACAAGATTGTCGATCACGCCCTTCCCGGGCGGAGCAGCGAGGCTCGCTCGCCCACCCCGAGTGAGCTTTCCACCACGAGGGTCATAGCCTTTACCATCGAAGAGGCGTCAGCCAAGGCGCGCACCGGTCCCCCACTGGACGACCCGGCCGATATTTCGCTTCCGATCTGGGCCGGTGAGTTGCCGCTGCGTATCGCACCGGGCGTACCGATACCCGAGGCGCAGCTATCCTCCGACATCGCACTCTCCAGCTCGGTGGCGACCTACCTAGCAGGCTGAAAGGGGATCGCCAAACGCGCGCGCAGCAAGCGAGCGTCGCGTAGAATGCGACGCTCGCTTGGGACGCGGCGGGTTGGCATCCGTCCCGGGCTCAGTCGAGCTACGGTTTATGCGTGCCCCACGTGGTTATCGATGGCGTGGCGATCGAGGTGCGGCGCCTGACGCTCGCTCCGGTGGCCGTTGCCCGGGTCATGCGCGTCGAGGAGAGGGAGATCCGCAACATGGTTCGCCGCGGCGAGCTGCGCGATGTCTCCTCGGACGGGAAGAGACGCCTGGACCCCGATGAAGTGATCGCGCTGGTCGAACAGCGCGTTCGTGACGGCGAGCTCGGCAAGCATGTGTTCGTCGAGCTCGCCGCCTTGATCTCGGGGCGCCTGTAGATCACGCAACTAGCTCCAGCCGCGGGGGCGAGATGCAGAGAGGCTCCGAGCAGCGCCAGGTCGGCTCGCCGTCCTTGGTGGTCCACCCCTGCTCCCGAGGCCAGTGTCCGAGAGCCTCCGCGAGCGCCTCTCGCATGAGGCGCGTGCGCCAGAACGCTTCATGCACGCCGGGTATCCAGATCCGCCGGTAGTTGACCCCGAGCGAGGCATCGACCGGCGCGTGACCTGGCTCCCAGGGTCGCTTGTCCCGACGCGTGGGGATGTGCTCTCCCTTCGCCCACCTGGTGAGCGTCGAACGAGCCTCCAGGCCGGCGATCTCGCAGAACTCGCGGAAGGTCAGCCAGTCACGAACCGCGACGGTCGCATCGGGCGGCATCAGCGGCTGTCCGAGCGTGCCGCGGTCGATGCTGTCCCAATCGACGCGCTCGGCGCCCGGCGGCTCGGAGTCCGATACGGGCAGCCACGTCGCCTGGTCGAGCCGGTACTTGTCCAGCTTGATGATCGTGTCGGCCTTCTGCCGAGAAGAGCTGGATGAGCTGGTGGGTGATCGACGAGCTCTCGAGCATGATCTCCTTGAGCTCGCCGATCGAGGCGACCATCTCCTCCTGGCGGCGCAGGATCACATCGAGGCGGTCGCTCTCCGACGCATCCGCACGCGGAAGCGCCAGCTGACCACAACGGGCATGCCTCGCCTGCAGCTTCTGCGCGATCTGCTCCAAGCGCCGCTCCTCGTCCTCGATCCGGCGCAGCAGGACCAGCTCCCGCTCATATGCGGCGACGTCGGGACGCTTGCGCAGCCCGACATCCGTGGTCAGGATCTCCCAGCCGATCTCCGCCGCACGACCCGACACGACCTCGAGCATCGCAGTGGTCAGCCGATCGCCGTAGAGAGCCCGCAGATCCTGCTCGATGCCGCCGTTGTCCAGCAGCGCCGCCGCGTAGTAGGAGATCGGCGGATTGGCCTCTCCGCCTGTCGCCGGATAACGCTCGTTCCAGATTTCCCCTGCGCGTTCGGCGAGCTTGTTCGCGAAGTGTCGATACTCGTGGGGCGTGTAGCCGCAGTAGATGCGCTCGTCCTCCGTGATGTGCTTCGGCAGGTGTCGTGCGTCTCGCCGCACCAGCGGGAGCCACCCGTTCGCCTTGCCCCCGGCCACGCGGTGGTGGAGCCAGACTTCTCGAATGGGCTTTGCATAGTGCGCCGGTTCGGCGACCAGCAGCGGAGCGTCAGCGGGCACCGGGGCGTGTCCTCTGCAGGCCAGCAGGCGGTCCATCAACACGAGGTAGGTGTCGAACACGAGTGCGGCCTCGCGTGGAATCGGCTTGCGCCGAACCTCATCGCGGCCCTTGCCCTTCCTCGGACGTAGACCCAGCACGGCCCCTCGGCGGCAGTCGGGCAGCGGGCCTTCGTGGTCTGGTATGTAGTCCTCTCTGCGGAGCCGAGCGATGGCGTTGCGCCGACCGCCCGTCAGGACCATCAAGACCAGCAACAGGCGATCCCGCACCGGACGCCACAGTCCGTGGGTGGCGAGCTTGGCATCAGGCAGCGAATCGAGAGCCCTGAGCTCTTCCTCGATCGTTCCCACGCCGAGGCGATCGTGAATCTCGTTGGTGACGTCGTGCCATGCTTGGCGTACCGTCTCGACACGAGGCGCGACGGTTTCGTAGCCGCCCTGCGGCATGTCGGGCATATCGAGCTTGGGCGCGTGGGAACGGCGGTTTGATCTGGCTGTGTAACGTCTGAGCTGGCTACGGGCGTCTGGTAGGCCGCCGCGGAGTGCAGCCCATCAAAGCGGAGCGTAGCGGCGGCCGTAGGGTGGCGTCCGGGGCCGTCGTGAGGGTGTGGCCGGCGACGGGATGACTCGTGATCTGGCTGGCCAGTCTGTGCCCTCGTGGGGATCTGTCTCCCGTCGCCGTCCACGGATGCCGCCGTGACTTCATAGAAGCCTGGACATCACTCGACACAGCTCTGTCCGGCGGCCTCCACATTCACCCTGTCAACGAGGAATGCGGAGGAAGCGATGATCGCAGTTGGAGTAGACACCCACAAGAGTCGCCACATCGTGGTGGCGCTCGACCGGCTCGGGCAGCTGCTCGGAGAACTCTCGATCGAGGCGTGCGCGGCCGGCTACCTTGAACTGGAGGTATGGGCTCGTGCTCTCGCCAAAGACAGTCAGCAGCTCGTGTTCGGGATCGAGGGCGCAGGTAGCTGGGGCGCTGGCCTGTGCGAGTACCTGCAGCTCGCGGGCTGCTCGGTGCTGGAGGTCGAGCGTCCACGTCGGCGCGAGCGGCGCACTGGCAAGACCGACCGCATCGATGCGGTCTCGGCCGCCAAGCACGTGCTCAACGACGAAGGCACTTCGACCCCGCGCCAGCAAGGCCCTCGCCGTGCGCTGGCGGCGCTCCTGATCGCCCAGCGCTCAGCTACTTGCGAGCGCACGAGGCTGCTCAACCAGCTCCAGTCGCTGCACGTGACCGCCCCCCTCGCGTTGCGTGAGCGCATCGGTGAGGGGGAGGGCAAGCAGCTCGAGCGGCGACTGGGCGTGATGCGTGATCGCCGCAACGCACCAGCGGACGAGCACGTGATCTTCGCGGTGATGCGCGACTTGGCGGCACGCTCACGGGCGCTCGCCGTCGACGCGCGCCGCTACGAGCGCGAACTCACCGAGCTCGTCAGCTCGCTCGATGAGACGCTGCTCGGCGAGGTCGGCGTCGGGCCGATCTCAGCCGCGAAGCTCCTGGTGTGCGACCCGGCTCGTTTCACCTCCGAGGCAGCGTTTGCGCGCTGCAACGGGACCGCGCCGCTACCGGCCTCATCGGGCAAGACAGTCCGTCACCGGCTCAGCCGCGGCGGTGACCGCCAAGTCAACAACGCGATCCACACGATCGCGCTCAGCCGCTCCATGCATCACCCCGAGACGCGTGCCTATCTCGACCGTCGCATCAGCGAGGGAAAGACCAAGCGCGAGGCGATGCGCTCACTCAAGCGCCACCTCTCCCGGCGCCTTTTTCACCGCCTCGTAGAGGTGCCCTTGACTTCATAGAAGCATCCCCACTGCGGCGGTCTCAACTGGCCCCACCTCCGTCTGACTGGCAGCCGACTGTTCGGTGCTCTTGGAGCTCGAGCGGGAGGCGGCGAAAGGGATGGGATCACGAGTGGAGACGTTCGAGCAGATCAGGAGGGACCGGGATCGGGATGGCTTGTCGATCAGGGCGCTGGCGGAGCGCTACGGTGTTCATCGCCGGGCGGTGCGCCAGGCGTTGGCCTCGCCGTTGCCGCCTGTCAAGAGCCGGCCTGTCAGCCGGCCTGCGCCGAAGCTGGGGGGCTACCAGGAGCTGATCGACTCCTGGCTTGAGGGCGACCGGGACGCGCCGCGTAAGCAGCGCCATACCGCGAAGCGGATCTGGGAACGGCTGCGTGATGAGCACGCGGCTGATGTCGCCGAGCGCACGGTTCGGGAGTACGTGCATCGGCGGCGGCGGGAGCGCGGGGAGGGCGTGGAGGCGTTCGTGCCGCAGGTGCATGAGGCTGGTGTGGAGGGCGAGGTCGACTGGGGTGAGGCGCAGGTCTGGATGGCTGCTTGCGCGACGAGGGTCTACCTGTTCCACATGCGTGCTTGCCATTCGGGTGCGGCGTTCGCGATGGCGTTCCCGCACTGCTCTCAGCAAGCGTTTTTGGAGGCTCATGTGCAGGCGTTTGACTGGTTCGGCGGGGTGTTCGGCCTGGTGCGCTACGACAATCTCGCGAGCGCGGTCAAGCAGGTGCTCAGGGGCCGCCAGCGCGTGCAGACCGACCGGTTCATCGCGTTGCGCTCGCATTACCTATATGAGTCGCAGTTCACGATCCCAGGGGTCGGGGGCGCACACGAAAAGGGCGGGGTGGAGGGCGAGGTGGGGCGCTTCCGCCGGCGTCATCTCGTGCCCGTCCCGGAGGTCTCCTCGCTCGCCGAGTTGAACACGCGGATGCTCGCTGGGTGCGAGGCGGATCTTCAACGACGGATCGCTGGGCGCCCTGAGACCGTGGGTGAGGCATTCGCGAGGGAGCGCCCGTTGCTGCGCGGGCTGCCAGCCGAGAGGGCATCCACGGCAGAGCACGCCACCCCAAGGGTGAACGCCAAGGCGCTGGTCACGGTCAAGCAGAATAGCTACTCGGTCCCGGTGCGCCTGGCCGGGCTACGTGTCCATTCTCAGGTGGGCGCTCGCGAGATCGAGCTGCGTCATGGCGGCGAGCGGGTCGCGCTCCACGAGCGGCTGCAGGGCCGCTACGGCGTGTCGGCCTCGCTCGACCACTACCTGGAGCTGCTTGCGCGTAAGCCGGGCGCACTGGCTGGGTCGGTCGCTCTCTCCCAGGAGCGCGAGCGCGGTGCCTGGCCGTCGGTCTTCGACGAGCTGTGGGCGAAGATCACCGAGCGCTACGGGCCCTCGGAGGCCGCCCGGCAGATGGTCGACGTGCTGATGCTCGCCCGCGAGCACGGCGCTGGCGAGGTCGAGTTGGCCGTCCGTGGCGCGCTGATGGCGGGTGCCCACGACGGACGCGCGGTCGCTGTCCTGGCAGGCCGCGGTGCTCGCGTGGAGCCCGCGACGCTCGATGATCTCCCCTCGCGCCTGGCCGGGCTCGGGGCGCCACCGCCGACACTCGACCACTACGACCAGCTACTCGCAGCGGGGGCGGCACAATGAGTGCCCCGGCGAAGGTCCAAGCGATGGAAGCACTGATCGACGCGCACGCCCGCGAGCTGCACCTCCCCACAGTCCGGGCCCGCTTCCGCGGGCTCGCCGAAGAGGCCACACGCGACCAGCAGACCCCGACCGCGTACCTCGCCGCGCTCCTAGAAGCAGAGGTCACAGAGCGCGCCGAGCGCCGCGAACGCCGCCGGCTAATCGACGCCAGATTCCCACTCACCAAGCGCCTGGAGGACTTCCAGTTCGATGAGAACCCGAAGATCCCCCAAGCCACGATCGCCGCGCTCGCACAAGGCACCTGGATCGATGACCGCGAGAGCGTCATCCTCCTCGGTGACAGCGGTACGGGCAAGACACATTTGGCGATCTCCCTCGCAGTACTCGCCTGCCAGCAAGGACGCCGCGTGCGCTTCACCACACTCGCCGCGTTAGCGAACGAGCTCCAAGCAGCCGAGAGCCGCCGCGAGCTCGGCCGCGTCGTCGCGCGCTACGCCCGCACCGAGCTCGTCGTCCTCGACGAGCTGGGGTACCTCGCACTCCCCGACGGTGCCGCGGAGCTCGTCTTCCAAGTCATCTCCGAGCGCAACGAGCGCGCCTCACTGATCGTCACGACCAACCTCCCATTCGGCGAGTGGACCAAGGTCTTCCCCGACGCCCGACTCGCCAAGGCCGTCGTGGACCGCATCACCCACCGAGCACACATCATCGACACCGGCAACGAATCCTGGCGCTTCAACCACGGACTCAACCGCACCAAGAAAGGAGCCGCCTGACCCCCCACCGCGAGCCGCGCCGGCGATATCTCGCTCCGCTACGCGCTACGCGCTCCGCTCCACGAGACACCGCCGAAAGTCACAAACAGAGAAGATCAACACACACAACAACCGACGCGAAGTGGGGCCACTTCAAACCGCCGCGCCGGGGCCAGTTCAAACCGCCGCGCCCAGGCGCGTGCGTCCAGTGCCGACATGCGGGAAGAGCGCGAAGGCGACACATCGTCTCCAGCAGTCGCGTCGCCTCGTAGAACACCAGCTTCACCGACGCACGCGAGCGCCGTCCAGCCGCGCGACGCCGGTTCGCCTGAACCATCTCAAGCGAATAGTCATAGACGGCAGCCTGCGCTCGAGCTGCACCTATATCCGGTCCGTCGGCTATCAAGGCAGCAACGATCGGCACCCATGTCGGCGGCACGATCGCGTGAAGCACATCGAGATCGAATCGAGCGTGCGCCGGCCCTCCCGCTCGCATGATGGCGTCCTGATAGACGTCGTAGAGCAGGAAGGCAGAGCGCCCTGCGTTGCGCAGCGTACGAGGACCAACCGAACGCGAAAACGGGAACTCGGCATCTCCACCAAGAGGCGCGATCCCATGCCCGTCCACCACGGCCACCGCGGACAGGCACCGCTTGAGGAAGTTACCGAGCATGTGCAGGTCAGGAAATTCCTGGTTCCTCATGCCCACGGTCGAGAACAGCACACGACGCGCAGCATCCATCAGTTCCTCATCCATGACAGCACCTCCCCCGTCCAAGATGCTTTGCATATCTGCCGGCCACGTACCACCTCTCCTGCATGTCAGTGCTTCTCAGACCCTCTGGTGCACACGTTTCTGCCCAGATTGGGGTGCACGTGCACATCAAGGACGCCGGCGTCACGCAGCTGTTCAAACCGTGTTTCAGAGAGCTGGCCCGCCCGCGCGGCGAGCCGCTGCTTACTGGCCCAATTGCGTAGCTGTCGATTGCCCGCAAGGCGATTGGCGTCCGCCGCTCGTTCAAATAGCCGAAGCTGTTCGGCGAACGCCCGCTCGAGTGGAGCCCACGTCCATCCGGGCAGCGACTCGAGCAGCAAGTCGATCGCGTGGTCCTCGCCTCGGCAGCTCCGCCGCTTGCAAACCCATCCCCCCAACTTGAAACCGCCGGGGGCAACGTAGGAGAAGGGTACGCACGCCGTATCGTGCTCCCGTAGGTAGT
This sequence comes from uncultured Solirubrobacterales bacterium, assembly GCA_963715925.1. Taxonomy (GTDB): domain Bacteria; phylum Actinomycetota; class Thermoleophilia; order Solirubrobacterales; family Solirubrobacteraceae; genus Palsa-744. Next base: position 3,116,730 of record OY970282.1, read on the forward strand.
CCCACAGGTGCGCGAGACCTTCTTCGTCGGGTGACACTTGCAGGCGTTCGTCAGGGAGTGCGGCTATCGCCTGCAGCAGCTCCCGGTGGCGCTCTGGCCGCCGCCTGCGCCGGGTGCGCAAGATGGCCCCGAGCTTGAAGTCGTCACCGCAGACATACCCCTGCGGCACTTTGGTCGTGCCGTGCTCAGCGTGGAACAGCTCGACCCGGCGGAGCAGCTCTTCGTCGCCCGCGCGATCGGCGCGGCGTTGCTGCTCGGACTCCCACGGCCAGCGGCGAACGTGCCAGCCCGGCATCTGCTTGAGGATCTCCGTGAGCCACGGATGCCGATCGGCGCAGTCGCGACGATTCTTGACCCAAAGACCGAGCCTGAAGCCGTCGTCACAGACGAACTCCAGCGGCACCCGAGATGTGCCGCGCTGCTCGACATAGACCCGGAGCCTGTCGAGACCTTCGACCAGCCTTCGGTTATGAGTTCGCCAATCCCAACCCTGCAGTGTTTCGAGCGCCGCGTATCGGGAATGAAGACGGCCATGTCGCTTCTCGTGGCGCCTGCTCGCCACCCAACGACCAAGTCGGAAGCCATCGGAGCAGACATAGTGCGTGGGCACGTACAGATGGCCGTGGGCAACGCGGAACTCCTCGAGCCGTGCGAGCACCGCTCCGAGATCGCTGCATGTGCGCCGCCGCGATGACTTCATCCTCATCGCAGGCTTCAGCGTGCGAACCGCAGGCCCGCTCGTAATGCCTCGCCGGTCGTCCGGCCGCTCCGACGCAGCAGTCGCGCTGGATGAGGTCATCGTCTTATAGACGCGCCGAGCGGCCGGTCGGCCCCCTGTCGGTTCAATCCGCAGGAGTGAAGGGGGGGCGTGGCCTGGCCTCAGGCGTCTATAGGAACACACTGCTCCAAAAGGAACCCGCCGATGACGCCGCACGAGCCCTGGAAGTGGGGAGGGGGAGCGACCAAGGATCGTGCGTCGATACAAGTATGCTGCCTCAAGAGGGTTTCTCGATCGGCCGACGCATTCCGTCCAAGCGCGAGACAACTGGATACGCTCGACGCGCGTGGCGACGATGACCATGGGTGAAGTCGGTGGGCGGCTGGCGGATGAGGCCAGGCTGCTTACGGCAGACGAGGTTGCCTCTCGGCTCGGTGTCCAGCCGTCGTGGGTCAGCAAGGCCGCGCGGGCGAATCGCATACCGCACGTCCGCGTGGGCCGCTACCGGCGCTTTCGCTGGCCAGATATCGAAGCGTGGCTCGAGCATCAGCGGCGGGGCTCATGACCCAACCGCTGGCTACCATAGAATGCCGCGCACAGATAGGGAGTGTCCCCGGGGCTGGTACCCCGGAGACACTCGGAACGTCGGTCGAGCGGCGGTTGGAAGCGCCCCTCGGCCCCCTACATCAGGAGGTGTAGTCCCGATGCAAGCTCACAAAGCGCGCACCTATGTCCAGGTGTCGCTGTCCAAGACCTACAAGGGCAAGGCGCGACAGATCCCCGTCTGGGTGCTGCGCTACCGCCTTCGGTCGGGCAAGCAGTCCAGGCAGGTGCTGGGTCCGGCGTGGACGAAGAAGGGGCGTCCGCTTCATGGACACCTGACCGAAGGGGAAGCCCGGATGAAGGCGCAGGCCTTCGCCGCGGAGCACTCCGCAGACACGCCGGACGCTCGACGCTCGTTTCGGGCGGCGCTGGATGCGTTCGTTCGTTACTGCACGCAGGAGAAGGGGCTGCGCGGCTCCACGATGCACGAGTACAAGAAGATCGGCGAGCGTCTGGCGGCGCGCCCGTGGCGCGGCGAGTCGACCTGGGCCGAGCGGCCACTGGACGCGTTCACCGACGATGACCTGCTGGACGTGCGCGAGGAGCTCATTGACGCCGAGCGCAGCGCGGAGACCGTGAACCACTACCGGCGTGTCGTGCGCGGCATCTTCGGGACGCACCGCAGCAGCCCGGCGCTCGCGTGGGCCTGGATGGCCCTGAAGGTCGAGAGCGAGGGCAAGCTGCGCTTCTACACCCCCGAGCAGGTTCTCGAGCTGATCGCGGAGGCGTACTCGGGGATGGACGAGGCGATCTACACGCTCGCGACCGAGGCCGGCCCCCGCCTGAGCGAGATCCGCGGGCTGAAGGTCGCCAACGTCGACTTCCAGGTCGGGGTGCTGCGCTTCGAGGACGGCTTCACGACGAGCGGCGGGCACGCCGGCAACAAGGGCCGGCGGGTCCGGTCGGTCCCGATGAGCGCCAACGTCCGGGCGGCGCTGTGGCCGTTCTGCGAGGGCAAGACTGCTGAGCGGCTCGTGTTCGAGCACGACGCCAAGCCCGGCGAGCCGATCTGCGGCGTGGGCCTGTACCGCCGGTTCCTGAGCGCCGCCAAACGAGCCGGGCTGCCGAGAATCCGCCTGCACGACCTGAGGCATACGTTCGGCACGCAGGCGATCCGCGTCTTCAAGGTCCACGAGGTCCAGCGGATGATGGGCCACCGCCACATCACCACCACCGAACGCTACCTGCACTACGCCCCCGACTCCGAGGCGGCGGTGAAGCTGACCGAGCTGTGGGGGGAACGCGGCGGGGGCGACACCTCGGGCGCTCAGTCGAACGTGATCTCGCTGCGCCGCGTCGCCTGAAAGCGCGAAGTCGGGCAGGGAAGAGGGGCGAGCCGCACGGCTTCGCCCCTCTTTTTGGGCCGTCCTGGCTCCGATTATGGGCAGCCTATGGGCAGCCTTGGCGGTTCTCAAGCCCTCCGGTCCAGGCGCCTCGGACGGGAAACCCGCTGATTTGCAGGCTATTCTCAAGAGGCGACGACCGGAATCGAACCGGTGTAGACGGCTTTGCAGGCCGCTGCGTAGCCACTCCGCCACGTCGCCGGGAATGCCCCTAGCGTATCGGGCTGCTGGTAGCAGTCGCGGGTCGCGACCCGGCAGCCGGCATGGATGGGATAGCGTGGTCGTCGTGGCGAGCACGGTGGACGCGAGATCTGCATCGCAAGAGCGCTGGACGGCGGTTGACCGCTACATCGCCGATCTGCTGATAGGAGAGGATCCCGCACTGGACGCGGCGCTGAAGGACAGCACCGCCGCCGGGCTGCCACCGATTGCTGTCACTCGGACCCAGGGCAAGCTGTTGGAGCTGCTCGCGCGCGTGCAGGGAGCGCGCACGATCCTGGAGCTGGGCACGCTCGGCGGCTACAGCACGATCTGGCTGGCACGGGGACTGCCGGCAGGCGGGCGTCTGGTCACGCTCGAGGCCGACCCGCGATATGCGGAGGTCGCCCGGACAAACATCGCGAGAGCCGGGTTCGATGAGGTCGTCGAGCTGCGTGTCGGACCGGCGCTGGAGACATTGCCCGAGCTCGCGGCCGAGGGTGCGGGACCGTTTGACATGGTGTTCATCGACGCCGACAAGGGGAACTACCCGGGCTACTTCGAGTGGGCTCTGAAACTGTCACGGCCCGGCACGCTGATCGTCGGCGACAACGTCGTCCGCGACGGCGCGATTCTCGATCCGAACGCCGATGACCCATCAGGAGGCAACCAGACGATCAAAGGCGTACGCCGCTTCTACGAAATGCTCGCGGCCGAGTCGCGCGTCAGCGCCACCGCGATCCAGACCGTGGGCGACAAGGGCTATGACGGCTTTGCCCTGGCGCTTGTCGGGGGCTGATTGCGGCGCTCGCCGGAGCCGCCGCCGCGCTTATCGCCGTTGACGCCACCCTGGGCAGGTACCTCTGAAGCGGGCGTCGAATCCGGCGCCGGTTCGAGCGGCGTAATCGTCCCCGGTCACGGCGGCGCCACCGGCGAAGAATCGGCCGGCGTCGGAGGTGGCCGGACGGTGGTTGTGCCCTGACCTGCCACGCCGCGAGGGCCCCGGGGGGCCCCAGAGGCTCTGTACGCGCTTGGTGCCTGTGCCCTGGACTCAGCGCGACCTTCGCACCTCGGTGCGTTGATAGGCTTGGGTTCGTCCCAGGGCGATTAGCTCAGCTGGGAGAGCGCCGCCTCGACAAGGCGGAGGTCACTGGTTCGAGCCCAGTATCGCCCACTGTTCCGTGCATTGTGCGAATCGCTGGTGGGACGCGGTAGGTGGGGATGATCGTGTGCTGGTCGTGGACGCGGATGTCCTTGATGAGGAGGCGTAGCAGCTCCTTGGCTTGCTCGGGGTTGGCGGTGGCGATGAGCTGGTCGAGTTGGTCGGCGATCGCGGCCAGGCTTGCCGTGTCGGGCTGTGTGTCGGCGTGTGCGGCGAGTGTTTGGGTGAGCTGGTCCTCTTGGTCGCGTAGGGCTTGTAGGCGTGTGTGGTGGCGCTCGATGCGCTGCTGGCAGATGTCGGGGTCGAGCTTTGAGTCCTCGAACGCTTGTAGGTAGCTGTCGATCTTGCGTTCGAGGTTTTGGATGTCGGCGCGCACGCCGGCGAGTTGCTGCTCGTGCTGGGGGCGGTCCGTGCTGGCCTGCTCGGCGGCTTGGGCGAGTGCGTCGTTGATGAGTTGCCCGTCGCGGTAGATGGTGGCGAGCTGGGCGAGTACGGCGTGCTCAAGGCGGTCCTTGGACAGCCGTTGTCCTGCGCAGCGGGCGCGGCCGTACTTGTAGCGGGTGGAGCAGGCATAGTAGGTGTAGCGGGCGTTGCGGCCGTGGGCGGAGGTGCCGACGTAGGCGCGTCCGCAGTGCTGGCAGCGCACGAGCCCGGAGAGCAGGAAGGGCGTGGGGTTGCCGCGCCGCAGCGTTGCGTCCTTGAAGCGTCGGGCGAGAATCTGCTGCGCCTGCTCGAACGTCGTCTTGTCGATCAGCGGCTCGTGCTGGCCGTCGTAGAGCTTGCCGTTCCAGCGGATCAGGCCGAGGTAGGCGGGGTTTGCGAGGATCACCTGCAGAGCGTTTGGTGACCAGCCATGCTGTCGCGGTGGTGGGGCGCCCTCGGCCTCCAGGGTGCGCGCGATCGAGGTGGTGCCCTGCCTTTCCTGCGTGTATAGGGCGAAGATGTGTCTGAGCACCGGCGCGCGGACAGGGCACGGCAGGAGCGCTTTACTGTCGGGGTCGCGCGTGTATCCGTAGGGGATGCGTCTGCCCATCCAGCGGCCCTCGCGCACGCGCCGCTCGAGCCCTGCGGTGACGCGGTCCACGATCGTGGCGTGCTCGAACTCGGCGAACACGCCGAGCATCTGCAGCATCATCCGCCCCGCGGGTGACCCGGTGTCGAACGGCTCTGTCGCGGACTTCAGGACGACCCCGAGCTTGTCGAGCTCTTCGCAGAAGGCGGCGAGCTGGCGCACCTTGCGGGACAGGCGATCGACGCGGTAGACGAGCAGCAGATCGACCCGCCCCTCCCGGGCGAGGTCGAGCGCGGCCTGCAGGCCGGGGCGCTCCAGGGTCGTGCCGGTCGCCTGGTCCTCGAACGCGGCGGCGATGTGCCAGTCCTCCATCGCCTGGCAGTAGCGCTCCAGGCGCTCGCGCTGGGTGCCGAGCGAGGTCGGCTGGTGATCTTCATCTGTTGAGATGCGGGTGTACAGGCAGACGCGCGTCATGACCATTGCTCCTCTTGTTCGTCGCCGAACGGCTGTTCACGGTCGAGGAGATCAGATCCGCCGGCGGATCGCAAGTCCAGAGCGGAGGGCCGGCAAGCACCGCGGTAGAGCAGCCCGGGCATGTGGTGCTCGTCCCAGCCGTCGAGGTCGTGTGCGCCGCAGAAATGGCAGCGCGGCGGCTCTCGGCGTGGCCGCCACTCGGCGTAGCGGCGGGGATCGGAGACGGGCTCGGCCGGGTAGGCGATCTCCCCGCAGGACGGGCAGACGCGCAGTTGCTCGCCGTCTATGAGCGCGAGCACCGCGGCGCGCCCCTGGGCGAGCCGCGCGTGCAGGGGTATGTCGTGCTTCCGCCGTCTGGCCTCATGCTCACGCCAGGCCAGGTAGCCGATGCGAAGCCGCTCCTGCTCAGTGCGCGTCTGCTGGTCACGAGCGGCGTCCTGCTCCAGGCGCTCGCAGGTGAACACGTCGATCAGCCCGCCGGAGGCAAGCTGGTCGTGGTGGCGGCGCAGCTTCGGCCCGCAGCCGTAGCGGCAGGCAAGCTGTGCCACACGCTCGCGCTGGCACGCCCGGTAGACCTCGGCGAGCCGCGCGACTGCCTCTTGGTCATCTGCTGTCGCGGGCACGGGCTCCGGCGCGAGCCTTCCCTCCAGTGGGTCGGGGTCAAGCTGGCGAGCAACAGCCGTGAACGCCGAGCGCTCGACCGGCTCCATCAGCCGCGTGGACGCCAGCAGCAGCTCAACCGCGCACATTGCTGTCGTCCCGAACTGCTCGAAGTGCTCGCTGCGGGCGTACAGGCGGTGTTCCTGTAGCAGCGCACGCCAGGCGTCGGGGTCAGAGCGCAGCCGCTCCCGCTCGGCCTCGCTCGCGCGCTGCGCGGCGTCTTGTTCGGCTCGCGCGGTGTCATAGGGGACGCGGGCGGCGCGCAGACAGTCGAGCAGGCACAGCCCGCCGCCCGATAGCGTCAGATCATCCCAGCACGGCTCACTGAGCGCCCGATGTGGTTCGCGTGCCATCGCGCACGCACCTGCCGCAAACCAAGAGACGTTCACGGCACGGTTGTCGTAGAAGCCGCCACGTCCGGCCTTCTGTAGCAGCGCGGCGAGCGTCTTCAGGAACGCGACGGCCCGCGCCTCGGTTGTCGTGATGAACAGCAGGCAGGGACAGAAGTCATAGCGCTCTGTCCATGCGGCCTGCGCGGCGTAGGCGGCGTAGGCGCCGGCCTTGACCTTCAGCCGCGCGTGGCTCATCGTCCCCAGGTCAAGCTCCACGAACGCGAGCAGCCCAAGGCCCTGCGCGTCGTGCAGTTCGACCAGCGCGTCCGGCGCCAGCGTCCGCGAGCGCCCCTCCGCCGTAAACGGCTCGCGCGGCTCACGATCAAAGCGAGCAAGACGCACACCCGGCGTCTGGGTGGCGAGCAGCGCGTACAGCTCGGTCACGCCCGCCGCGTGCGCCAAGAACAACGGGTTCGGCTCGGCACGCTCGCCACCACGCGGTGCAGGCGCTCCACGCGCGAGCGTGTCCGCACGACGCGAGGGCCACAGGTGATACGGAGCGGAGCCACGCTCACGGTAGGGGCGACTGCGACCGAGCAGCCCTGCGCGGTGCAGATGCTCGGTGCGGTAACGCAGGGTACGGCCAGGCACATCCGAGAGAAGAAGCTCAAGCTGAGTCGAGGTCACGACACGCTGATCGCTCACCAGCCCGATGATCCGCAGGTCAAGCTCGCTCAACGACACCACCGCCGCCGGACCATTACGCACGCGCCGCCGCCTCGCCGTGGCGGTCACGAAGACACCGAAGAACGAGAACTACCAATACAGTCGGGCGCGCCCTCACCACCCGGAACCGCGACAGAACCGCCGTTTTCGCGCCGCTGGCCTTGCCAATCGGATGTGCAGCCATTGGCAAGACGTGAGCGCCGCTGGCGGCGAGCGGAACGTTGGTGGCGGGCGCCAGAGAACTCGCCGCTGCGCCCCGGCTCATCGGTGCGCCCAAGCACCGGGCGCTCGGCGGCGAGGATCAGCGCAGAGAGCAGCTCGACTGCCTGCGCCGCCTGCTGCGCCTCAAGCGACTCAAACCGCGCCCGGCCGAGCATCGGCTCGGCCCCTCGGTTGGCCTCGCCGCGGCTATGGCGGGCCGGCGCTGTGGAAGCGTTCGCGCGACGCGCTCGCTTCGCGGGTCGCCTGGGGCGATCGTGCCGCTCGCCCGGAACGGGAGAGGTCTGGTGTTGGGGATGGTGTTGAACATCATCAGTCGATCTCTTCATGCAGTTGTGTGCCGGCGGAAGACCGCTAGGCTCCGGGACGGACCCCAGCCCACCAACGAGAGCACGATCCCCGGCGGATGTCAAGGGCTTCTCGCGGCTCTCAACGCGGCTCACAGGTCGCCCGCACGATGGCCGACGAGCAGACCGGCGAGCTTTTACGCTTGAAGGTGCCACAGAGCTACGTCTACGCTCCCCTCGGCAGGCACGCAACCCCTGTTTTGCCGGCGATTACCGGGGATCACGTTCTTGTGCGACGACCTCCTGGCAGCGCACCGGGTTAGCCGCGCACCCGCCCGACGCCCGCCGTCCCAGCTGCCTCGTGCGCGCGGCTACGAACCGTGATGTGCGAGCAGGTACCACGCTCGGACTGCGCGAGTCCATCACGCACCGCTACGACGACCTCACCCACGCACTCGATGAACAACTCGGCCTCCAACCAACCCGCGAGACACGGGTCATGTACCGGCAGCTACTCGGGCAGGACTAGCCAGCGCAAGTAGCGAGCTTCCTGTAGCGTTGGGTCCGCAAGGTGGCCCAATAATGCTCGAATGGGGAACCCAAAACGACCCGACGTACCCTAGCGCAAGTGTGTGTCATGGCCGATACGCATAACCCTCAGCAGAGGATCGCCTCGGGCTCATGGTGGCTGGCGCCCAAAGCCTTCAAGGGCCTAGGGTTCACGGAGAGCTTCTCCGCCGCCGAAACGCACTACTTGGGTGGCTGGTCCGGGCACTCAAAGACGTACACGGGCAAACTGACAAAGATCGTTGTCATCGACAAGAACGGAGTCTCACTCCGAGGTTTTTCGACAATCTTCACGATCCCGTGGAATCAGGTTCTCGACCTAGAGGTTGAAGGACCCGAGAATGCCTCAAAGCGGGTCACTGCTGGCCGTGCCCTAGCCCTCGGGGTGTTCGCTCTCGCCGCCAAGAAGACCACGAAGTCCGCGGTGCTAATCGTAAAGCTCCGGTCCGGGGAGGAGGCAATTTTCCAGACTGAGAAGTTTACGGCAGCCGAGCTGCGCGCCAAGCTCGTTCCCATCACCAGCCAGCTTCGCAAGGCAAATGCCCCCACCTCACCGACAGCTCAGGCCGCTACTTTCGCGCCGCCCTCCGCAGCTCCGGCCTCGAACGGACCGCTTCCCGCAGCAGCCATGTCGGTGGCCGACGAGTTGAAGAAGCTGGCCGAGCTAAAGGACGCGGGACTGCTCACCGACGAGGAGTTCGCCGGGCAGAAGGCCAAGCTACTGGACCACTGAGGCCGCGGTCTACGGGACTCCGGTCAGGCGTGTTGCCATACCGAACTTCTCGAAAACGCCCCCGGCCCGCCGGAGGCCAACCCATGAGACGGCTAACCCTCATCTTCGCAACGCTCGCCCTCGGCATGGCCGGATGCGGCGCCGGCTTCCCTCTATGAAACTAACAATCACCAAAGGCCACGTAATCGCAGCACTCATCGCACTTGTCATTGGAGTAGGTGGCGGCTACTTCATCGGATACGAAGTCGAGCGCGAACATATCGCCAATGGCATCCGTCACGCCTTCACACAGGCGAAAGAAGTGGTGAAGGAAACATCGGGTACCGGCAAGGAAAGCGCATGGACACAGGCTAGTGTCAAAGAACTACAAAGCAAAATTGAAAAGGAATCAAAGACTCCCCCCGTCACAAGCACACAAGCTGCTTGCTCTGCGAATCAATTGGCTGTGAAATACACGCCCACGGAATTGGAACATTCTACGCCGCCAACAAGTGTGACTGATGCGATCAAGGTCACATGCCATATCGCCGTTGCACCCACGACAACGCGATCTGCACCCTCGACATCCAGTTCGACCGAAGCGCTTGCGACGTGTGAGGACGGAATCGCTGCCAGGGATCAGATATGTGAAAGGTCTGCCCGAATAGCCGAAGCAAAGGGCATTCCACTCTGCCCGAAAGGTGAGCAGGAAGAAGTAGAGGAAGAAGCGCACCGCAACTGCGAGCCACAGCCATCGGGGGACTAGTGACCAGCGCGCGCTTGGCGGTCCCGTCATTCGTCGATCATCGAGGCGGCGGCCGTGGCGATTCAAGTGCGCTCCCCGCTCGATCCGCCTGCGGTGTGTTTCCCGCTGTTTGCGGCCGTCCCGTCTGACGCGATGACGGCCGACCTGCCACGATCCATGAGCTGAAGGGAATCGACCATGCCCGACACCGCCGCCAAGCCGCGCAAGGAGCTCACCGGCGTGCTCGCCCACAGCCTCATCGCCGGACTGATTGCCCTCGCTGTCGCCACCCTGGTCGCCGCCCTTCGCGCGGGTCAGGGCGAAGCGATGAGGCGCCTAACCCGCCTGACGCTCATCCTCGCGGCGCTCGCACTCCCGTTCACTCCCGCTTCGAGTGCGGCTCTCGGACGCTTCGCGAGAGTCAAGGACCCTCGCTCGTGTGGGACGATCACCTACCCGGATCTCGGAGCGCCAGCCGCAGGCGAAGGGGGAGAACACGGCGCGGCCTACGAGACCGTCACCGTCGTGAAGGGCCCAGTCAACTGCAAGGAGGCTAGGGAGATCGCCCGCAAGGACCCATACGCCGCAGACAGCGCACTGCCGTACACACGCAAAGGCTGGCGCTGCCGATACAACAAGGGTTGCACCCACGGCCCAGACAACCGCATCACCGCAAGGTACAGGTACGAAACAGGGCGGGAAAAAATCGAAAAGCGCGGCGAAAAGGTAGAAAAAGAAGAATGCGAAGCCCAGGTGCTCGTCTCGCTGGGCTGTGAAGAAAAAGGCTACGGCGAAGCCCCCGCCTTGTCCCTCGCCAGGCACAAGCCGCCCGATCGCTCGGCGCGCCGGACGCGCAAGGCGAACGCCGCATGGGAAAAGAAGCAGAGGGGATGATCCGGTGCGACGCCTAACCCTCATCCTCGCCGTACTCGTCACGCTCGCGCTCCCGCCAAGCGCTCAAGGACTTTCGACGCGTTCGTCGGGAACATGAAGCGAAGAAAACTGTCGCAAGCTGGGCGGGGCCGTCGTCACGATTCACGGCGAAGCCGGCCCTGTGCGCGCGTGCCGTAGCCCCGAAGCGTACGTGCCGCTCTAGCAGGAGAAGAAGTCAGATGCGCGGGCTCGATATACCCCGCATCCTGGCGCGCGATGCCCCAGCGCGCTGACGGCCGTTGATTGTCGGGGCGCTGGAGGCTTGCCTCTGCTACCGCTCAAAGGAATTGCTCCATCGCCGGGAAAAGGCGATCCGTAATGGTGTCGTGGATCGCCTTCAGCAGCGGAAGGATGAGTTCGCCCGGAGCAGCGTCGTAGGTCTTCGCGAACGCTATAGAGGCGGCTGGACGCACATTCACGTCCATGTCGCCTTCCACGATGATTTCGTCAGCGCGGGCGATGACCTTGCCGTCGTCGAAGGGGCCAACTTCGATCGTCCCGGCTTCGACGTGCTGGGCGTAGATGGCGTTGCCGATGTTGACGTTGCCCGTCGCGGTGAATCCGCCGCCGAGCTGGACGGATTGCGCCATCCCTGCGATGAGTGGTGGGAATCGGTGCTTGTCCCCATTGTCGAGGGCGTGGAGAACATCGAGCAGTTCACCATCGCTTCCCGCGTCTATCTGAAACCCCTCGACCGCTGCGTACATACCGGGCGGCATGTTGTTCTTGGGCGCGATGTCTTTGACGACAGCGCTCTGGAGCTTGGCCCTGGTTCGGATCGGCCACATGGAGGCGGTTGCGTTGGGCGGCGGGTCCTTCCCCGTGATCTTGATAGCGAGCTGGTAGGCGAGATGGTCGAGCCCTTGCCGCATGTTGTGAGCGGTGTCGCCGATGAGCAACGGCAGGAGGGGGTCCGATGGCTGGCTGACGACGCGCTGCGTGAGCGTCTGCTGGCGAGTTGCCACCTCCGACGCGTAGGAGATCGCACATGGGTCCGTTTCGGCCCACGCCTTGACGGCGTTATCAAGGGCATAAAGATGTTCGAGTGCGCGCTTGAGCTTGAGCCGGTGGCTGGGTTCCACGACGCTCACCCCGATCCCCGGCGCGCTCGCTACTGCCTTTATGCGGCCAGGACTTCGATCGGGGCGTGTCGTGCCCGCTTGCCCTTTGGCTGCGGGCGCACGCGCATCTCGATGTAGACGTCGAGCGCGTCGGCGACGTCGGCGACGGTGTCCAGCTGCACGTTGCGACCCTTGCCGTCCAGCAGCCGCGAGATCACCGAGGGCTTGACGCCAACACGACGCGCCAGCTCGGCCTTGGAGATCTTGCTGCCCGCACGAACCTCGTCCAGGGCGATCAGCAGCTCTGCGAACGCGACCAGCTTTGCGACCTCGCGCTCGTGAGCGGCGCGGGCCTCGACGGTCGGGAAGCTCTCGGCGAGCAGTTCGGCGAAGGCGGCGCTTTCCTTGGACTTGTGCATAGCTGGGTCACCTCAGTTTGGGGAGAGCAGATCGTAGCATAAAAGCTATGACATATCGGGGCCGACATCCGGCCACCACTCGGCGCCACCGCGTCCGAGCGCGACGCGGTGAGTCGCCTGGTAGTCCTTGCGGTAGCGGTCGATCCTCCGGTACTCCGACTGCGGCGCCTCTGTTCGTGCGGGCTTGACCACGCCGCCGAGCAGCACCAAAGATGGAAGCGTCAGCCCATGTGCTGGTGCGTCTCGGTCGATCACGCAGAACAGCCGGTAGAGCTTGTTGGAGTGCTTGTCTCGCGCCTCGCAGATGCCGCTGAGATCGACCTCCTTCTTGCTGGCCGGCTTGTGCATCAGGCGCCAGCGCTGCGTCGAGGTGGGGAACCTCGGCGGGCCGACCTGGAGCACGGCCCTCACGGTCGTCAGCAGCTCGATCCGAACCTCGATCGGTGTCTTCTTGCCGGTGAGGAAGTCCCATGCCGGACGCTCCCCGCGAGCCGTCTCGTAGAAGACGGGCTGCCAGCGATCCTCCTGCGTGCGCTTGGTCTTTGCCACCGACCAATCATCGCGCACTACGCGGCATGAACTTCCTACGCTCCGACATCCAGCGCCCAACCCTCGAACTCAACGCCATCCGCCCGGTTCGCGCTATGCCCAGTATCGCCCATCACACGTATCGCCCCCGACAGGAGCGGAAATGCCTGGAAAAGCACGCATTTTCGACTCCTTCGTTGGGGTTCATCGCCTCGGACAAAGGCGGAGAATCGAGGACAAACGATACATCCGGTTGCGGCGAACTTGCGGTAAAAGGGCTCGGGTCGCGAACGGCGGATGGCGGCCCCCGACTTCTCGGAGGACGAGCGCCAGTGCGTCGAGGCAGGCTGACGCCTGCTTTCGCAAGGACGAAGTAGAAGCGTTCGCTTCGCGCTCTGCACGCTCGCGGCTCGTCGTGGGTGTCGCACAAACCCCTGGTCCGTCCGAGCGGATTAAGAGACTTCAGGGTATGGCCTACAACTTTTTGGCGTGTGATCGTGAGCAGGTGTTCTTGATGCCACCGGATCCGCGGGATTGGCTGCCGGATGATCATCTTGCGTGGTTCGTGCTGGGGGCGGTTGAGCAGATCGATTTGTCGGCGTTTTATGTGCCCTATCGCCTGGATGGATGGGGTCGGGCGGCGTTTGAGCCGGAGATGATGGTCGCGCTGCTGCTTTACGCGTACGCACGGGGAGAACGGTCCTCGCGGGGAATCGAGCGCAAGTGCGTGGAGGACGTCGCCTACCGGGTGCTCGCGGCGCAGCAGACACCGGACCACTCGACGATCGCGCGATTCCGTGTCCGGCACGAGGAGTCGCTGGCCGCGTTGTTTAGCGACGTGCTGTTGCTGTGCAAGGAGGCAGGCCTCACGAGTGTCGGGTTGATTGCGATCGACGGGACGAAGATCCATGCCAATGCGTCGCATCACTCCAACCTCGACTACGAGCAGCTCGCGCGGGAGATCCTTAAGGAGGCGGGCGAGGTCGACCGGGCTGAGGACGCGCTCTACGGCGATACGCGTGGCGATGAGCTGCCTGAGCACCTGCGGACTCCCGAGGGGCGTCGTGGCGCGCTACGGCGGGCCAAGGAGAAGCTCGAGCATGAGCGCGCGGCGAAACAGGACACAAAGGCGCAGGCGGCTGACGCGGAATCTCGGGATCCCGAGATTGTGCTTGATCCCGTGGCGATCGTCGCTCGGATGCAGGGACGTGAGGGATGGTCGCGCGAGGCGCGACGCCAGCTCGATGAGCATCGCCGCGTGAGTGCCCAGCCGATTCCACGCTCGCGAGCCGAGCGGCTGCTGCGAGCAGAGCGCCGGCTGGTGGAGAACCTGTCGGTCGAGCGTGAAGCTAACGAGGCGTATGAGACGCATCGCGCTACTGCAGTGACCCGCGACGGCCGGCGGTTCGGTGCGCACCCCAATCCGTATGTGGCGCCGGAGGTGCCGCCGGGGAAGATCAACGTGACCGACCTGGACTCCAGGAACGTGAAGACTCCGCGCAGCTACACGCAGGGCTACAACGTGCAGGCTGCTGTCAACGAGCATCAGATCGTGCTCGCTGCCGAGGTCACTGCCGCGTCATCTGATTTTGGTCATCTCGAGCCGATGATCAAGGCAGTCAACGACGAGCTCGAGCAGATCGGCGTGAACGAGACGCCCGGGGTCGCGGTCGCTGACAGCGGCTACTGGCACGAGCAGCAGATCGACCAGGTCGTGAACACGGGCACCCAGGTCCTGATCCCGCCCGATGCCGGCAAGCGCGGCACACCCCGCCGCGGCTGGGACGGCGGCCGCTACGCCTTCATGCGTACCGTGCTCGCCGGGGACTATGGCGGCGGGCTTTACCGAAAACGCAAGGCGATGGTCGAGCCAGTATTCGCCCAAACCAAGCACAACCGCCGCATCAGCCAGTTCCAGCGACGAAGTAGATCCGCCGCACGCTCAGAATGGCGGCTGATCACCGCGACCCACAACCTCCTCAAGCTCCACAAGCACCAGTTAGCCGCCGCAGCGGCCTGAGAACCCCCAAAACAGCAAACGCCGACCCAACCAGATTCGCCACGCTACCCGCGAGCGAGATCCCGGACCACCCATCTCCCTGCCACAGCTTTACGCGACACCCACCGTCCCAGGCGAGCGTCTGCTGTTGCGGCGTGCGCGCTCTCGCTCTTGGGTCCATACCGGGCATGTGGAGCACCTCGCTCTCGGCACTCGCTTGGTCCGCGAGCAGGAGCACGATGTCGGAGGCGCAAGACGCATTCGACAAGCGCTACTTCATGGCCGTGAAGCTGAGCTGCTCTAGCTCGAGCTCTGTCCTCCCCGTGATTAAGTGCGACTAACCGCTGCGTGCCAGCAGGTGATGCTGGCACTCAGCGAAGGGCAGGAAGTGCTGGTGCTCAAGCGTCGGTGGGCTGCGTGGGTCGCTGGGCCCGCCTTCGAGGAGAGAATCTGAGAGGTGATCTCTCGAGGGCGGCGCGCCGGGCTTGGTGAGTATGAGTTGGATGTCGTTGATGCGTCTCTCGGTGAAGCCGGCCTCGCAGTAGCAGAGGTAGAGCGACCAGAGGCGGCGGAAGCGCTCGTCGTAGCCGAGCGCCGTGAGGCGCTGGGGGTTGCGCTGGAAGTTCGCGCGCCAGCGCCTCAGGGTCTCGACGTAGTGTGGGGTGAGGTCCTCCAGGCTCACCGCCCGTAGGTCGGTGCGGCGGGCGATGCTCGTGGAGATCGCGCCTCGGGAGGGCAGGGAGCCGTTGGGGAAGATGTAGGTGTTGATGAAGCTCCTGGAGGCCTTCTCCGCCTCGTAGGCGCGGTCGTCGATGGTGATCGCCTGCAGGAGCATCTTGCCCTTGGGGGTGAGCAGCTGCGAGCAGCGCGCGAAGAACTCTCCGAGGTGCTGCCAGCCGACGGCCTCGATCATCTCGATGCAGACCAGCTTGTCGTAGCTGCCCCGCAGGTCCCGGTAGTCGTCGTGGAGCACCGTGATTCGCTCAGCCAACCCGGCTTGGCGGACCCGCTGGAGCGTGTGCTCGTACTGCTTGCGAGAGATGGTCGTCGTTGTCACCCGGCAGTCGCGGGTCCCCGCCGCGTGCAGCGCGAAGCCGCCCCAGCCGCTCCCGATCTCGAGTACGTGGTCGCCGGGCCCGAGCTGCAGCTTCTCGCAGACACTCTCGAGCTTGGCGATTGATGCGTCTCGCAGTGTCATCGCGGGGCGCTCGAAGAGCGCGCAGGAGTACATCATCGTCGGGTCGAGCATCAGCTCGAAGAACTCGTTGCCGAGGTCGTAGTGGGCGGCGATGTCTCGCCGGCTGCGCGCGGGTGTGTTGCGCAGCACGAGCGCCCGGGCGTGCTGCGCCGGGACGAGCAGCGGCGCGAGGCGCATACGCGCGCGGTCCAGCCGGTCGGCGTTGCGCGCGGCGACGCGGATCACGGCGGTCAGATCCGGGGAGTCCCAGAGTCCTCTCGCGTAGGACTCGGCGAGACCGCGGCTGCCGCGCAGGAGCATCCGCCAGGCCCGCGGCGAGCGCACCTGCACGGTCCCGGTGGGTGCGCCTTCGCCGAAGACGCACCGGCGGTCTCCTTCAAGGACCAGCAGGCTCCCGTCGCGGATACTCTCCAGGAACCTAGCGAGGACCGTGCGTGAGAGGCCCGTATTCATGCCGAACCCCTCTGCGGACGTGGGTGCAGCGGCGCGCCCTTCAGCATCAGCACGACCGCGTGGGCGTAGATTAGGGCGAGAACCCGTAGCGTCCCGAGTGGATAGCGCGCCGTCATGGTCGCCAGCGAGGCCCGCGTGAGCTCGCGGCGCTCCAGCGCGAGCGTCGCGTCGAAGGCCAACCGTCCCTCCCGGTGGCTCTCGATGTGGATCGAGAGCGTGCGCCCCGGCGCCGTCAGCCGCCACTCGTAGCTGTGGTCCATGCCCATGAAGGGCGAGACGTGCAGCGCCTTGCGCAACTCCCCGCCCGCGAGCGCTCCTACCGAGTCCTCCTGCGGTGAGAGCACGTAGGAGTGGCGCTCTCCCCAGGGTGTGTTGGTGACCTCCGCGAGGACCTCCTCGACGGTTTCACCAGAGGGGTCCATGCAGTAGTAGAAGCTCACCGGGTTAAGCAGTGCCCCCACGTCCTCAGGCTCGCCAGCAGGCGGATCGGCCCGCGCGGCCGGACGCCCGTCTGGGCCTGCACGGTGTTGCGCACGGCCTCGCGGAGCCCGATCGAGTCGGGGCCCAGATAGTCCTTGCGGCGGAAGCGCACCGGCCCTGGCCGGGGCGTGAGCAGAAGCCCTCCGAGCAGCTCCGGAAGCTCATCCAGGTCCAGGTACGCCAGCGCGAGCCGGTGGCGCAGCTCGTGCTCTGCGACCGCGAAGCGGCGGTGGCGCACCGTGCCCTCGTAGATCGCGCTCGCGCGGGGCGTCCCGCCCGACGCCCGCTCGCCCCGACCGGCTGGATGCGGGCGCGGGCGAACGTGGGCGCTCACAGCCGCCCTCCCAAGCGCTCGGCGACGCTCAGTGCGCTCACGACGCCGTCCTCGTGAAACCCCCAACCCCAGTACGCGCCGCAGTAGTGCGTGCGGTTGCGCCCACAGATCTCCTCGCGGCGTCCCTGCGCGCGGACGCCCGCGGCCGTGTAGACGGGGTGGTCGTACTGGATCGTGCGGATCACCTTTGCCGGCTCGATCGCCTCGGTGCGGTTCAGCGTCACGCACAGCTCCCGCTCGGCCCGCAGGCGCTGCAGGCGGTTCATGTGGTAGGTCACCGTCACGCAGTCTCGGGGCTCGTCGAGCAGGTGGTAGTTCCAGCTCGCCCACGCTCTGCGGCGGCGCGGGAGCATCCGCGCGTCGCTGTGCAGAACCGCCTCGTTGCGCTGGTAGGGCAGCGCGCCGAGGATCTCCTGCTCGCGCTCGCTCGCGTCGGCGAGCAGCGCGAGCGCCTGGTCGGAGTGGGTCGCGAGCACAACCTCGTCAAAGCGCTCCGCCTCGCCTCCCGCGGGCCTCACCAGCACATGGTCTGCGTGGCGCTCGACGCTGCGCACCGGCGTGCTCAGCGCAGCCGCTGCCGCCAGGGCGCCGTGAGCGCCTCCACGTACCGGGCCGAGCCCCCCACGATCGTCCGCCAGCGCGGACGGCCGCCCAGGGCGAGCATCCCGTGATTCTCGAAGAACTCCGCCAGGAAGCGTGCCGGGAAGCTCCACATCTGCCGCGGGTCCGCCGACCACACCGCCGCCGCCTGCGGGACGATCAGCCGCTCCACGAACGCCCTCGAGAACGCCCGCTCATCGAGCCAATCGCCCAGCGACGGCCCCTCCCGTCGCTCCCCACGAGCTCCCGGGCGTCGCGGTTGAAGCGCAGCAGATCGGCGACCATGCGATAGAACCACGGCGTCGCCAGATGCGCGCGCTTCGCGAACAGCCCGTTCGGCGATCCCCCGCTGTACTCGAAGTCGCCCCGCTCGTCGCTGACGCCGAAGGTCATCCTCGAGGGCTGCCACGGTACTCCCAGACGGAGGAGGAGCGCTTCGAAGCACGGGTAGTTGCGGTCGTTGAAGACGACGAAGCCCGTATCGACCGCGTGCGTCTCATGCGGAGTGTCGACCCGGATCGTGTGCGCGTGCCCACCCGCGTAGGACTCCGCCTCATACACCACGATCTCGTGCCTGCCGTTGAGCAGGTGCGCGACGGTCAAACCGGATACGCCGGCCCCCACGATAGCGATCCTCATCCGAGCTTGGCTCGCAGTCCGGCGAGCGCGCGGTCGCCGACTCGGCGGAAGGCCAAGCCGAGCAGCGGATCGGCAAAGCGCAGGAGGCCCTTCAGGCGCAGGTCGGCGTCGTAAGTGATGCTGGTTCCCGCGCCGGCGGATTGGAAGGTCATCTCGTCTACCGAGACCACCCTCGCGTTCTCGCCTACCAGCACGACACGGCGCGGGGACTCGATCTCGGTTATCTCATAGACGAGCTCGGACTCGCTGCCCACGAAGGAGGTGCGGAGCTTGAAGCGCGCGCCCTGCTCGATCGGTCCCGTGGTGAGACGCTCGGCGTGGAGGACGCCGGGATCCCACTCTTGGGAGCCCGAGAAGTCGCTCAGGTAGGCAAACACCTCCTCTATCGGCTTGGAGGTCTGGACGGTGGCGGTGTACCTGGCCATGTCAGGCTGCTCCTTCGCTCGGTTCCGAGAGGATCGCTTCGGTCTGCGGACAGTTCGGGCCGGTCGCGCGCATGCAGGCTTGCCAGAGCGCCCGGCGGTCGACCTCGGTTTCCCGCGTCCACGGCACCCGGTGCGTGGAGCGCATCCGACGGTCATGCCAGAAGCCGCCCGTGCTGCGCCCCGGCCACTCGGCGCAGGCGAGCCACACGATCGTGTCGGCACCTTCAGCGGGCGTGCGAAGCACCGGGCGCATGACGCGGTAAAAGCGCGGCAGGGATCGCTCGATGCCGGGCGTATCCGCCCAGCCGGGATGCATCGCGTGCACGACGATCCTCCTCCGCGCGAGTCGCTGCGCCCACAGCGCTGTGAGGATCACCTGCGCGCGCTTGGTACGCGCGTAGACCCCCGGGCCGTCGTAGCCGCCGTGCTCAGACTCAAGGTCGGACACCTGGATTCGTCTCGTGTACATACCGGCGGAGGAAACGTTGACGATCCGCGACGGCGCGCCTGCGCACAGGAGCGGAAGCAGTTCGTTGGTCAGCAGGAACATCCCAAGGACGTTCGTCGCGAACGTCAGCTCATGACCCTCAGCGGACAGCTCACGCTCGCCACTCAGCACACCCGCGTTGTTCACGAGCACATGCAAGCCGTTCTCCCGTGCGCAAAACCGCCGAGCAAACAATCTGACCGAGCTCAGGCTGGCGAGGTCCGCAAGCTCGAGCTGCACCTCGCCCCCGGTCGCCTGCGCGATACGAGCCGACGCGCGCTCACCCCGCTCGCGATCGCGAGCGAGGATGTGGACACTCGCGCCGAGCCCGACGAGCGCCTGCGCACTCGCGAGACCCAAACCGGAAGTGGCGCCCGTGACGAGCACCCTGCGTCCCACCATCGAGCCCTGCGATATCTCCTCCCAGCCAAGCGCACGACGAGCGTGATAGCCGATCTTCGTATAGCCCGGCACGACGGCCAGGTCCAGGGCGGTATCGACCAACGACGCGAGCAGCGCTCACCACCTTCCGTAGCAGGTGTCCTGCACCCAACGCTGCCATCGGACTCGACCGGCTGCGCTGAGCCTCTCGTCAAGCTGATGGAATTTTAGCGGCTCAGCGTGGCTTCTTCGCCGAGCGCCCTGCGCAGCGCCTCGTCGAATGAAATGGGGACGATCCCGAAGGGCTCGGCGCCGGAGGGGTCGGTGACGACCGTCGCGGTCCTCAGCCCCTCCACGAGGGGACGCGCCACGTTCGTGTCCACCGGCGTTACCAGGCCCAGCCACAGAGACGACAGCCACGGCGTGATGAACGGCACGGGGATCTGTGGCCGCGGGCGCTTACCCATCGCGAGCGCCATCCGGTCAAGCATCTCGCCGTAGGAAACGACGTCGGGCCCGCCGATCTGCACCTCCCGCCCCTCGCACTCCGGGACCTCTGGGGCGCGGCGCAGATACTCGATCACGTCATCGAGAGCGATCGGCTGAGTGGCCGTCTTCAGCCACGCCGGAGCGATCATCACCGGCAGCCTGCGCACCAGATGACGCAGCGTCCGGTAGGACTCGCTCTGCGCACCGACGATCATCGCGGCGCGGAAGTAGGTGAGCGGCGGGCCCTCCGCCGCGAGCGTCAACGCGGTCTCGTGACGGCTGCGCAGATGCGCCGAGACGCTCTGCTCACCGAGGCCCCCGAGGTACACGACCCGCCGCACCCCCTCGCGCTTGGCCATGCGCGCGAAGTTGAGCGCACCAAGCTGCTCGCGCTCCTGAAAGCCGCGGCCCGCGGCCATCGCGTGCACCAGGAAATATGCCACCTCCACGCCCCTTCCCAGACCCTCCAGACTGGAGGCGTCGGTAACGTCCGCCTGGCGCAGTTCACAGCCCTCGAGCTTCAGGTGCTGCGCTCTGGCAGGATCGCGCACCAAGCACCGCACGGGGGTGCCGGAGCCAGCCAGAGCAAGCGCGAGACGACCACCGATGAAGCCCGTTGCGCCGGTAAGAAGGACACGCGTCGCGATCAACCGAGGTTACCTCCCTGCCGCGCGGCCCAGGCGCCTCCCGCCGACCCTACCACCCTCGACGGGCTCCGATACCAGACCCGAGGAGGAATTGGATGACGCCGAAGGACAGCATCGGCGGCGCTCAGCGACTGGTCACGTGGCGACGCCGCATCTGGGAGCGCGTCGCCGAGCAGAGCGTAGTCCCGACCCAGCGGCGGCGACGAATGTGCAGTTAGGGCAGTTTTGTGCTAGGATCAGCTGATGAAGACTCTGCATCTAGACCCAGCCGCTCGTGACCAGACTGCGCTCGTGGCCGAGGAGATCGAGAGGATGCTTGCGGACGGCAAGCATGTCGCGGTGACACTCGCCGAGGAGCAGGAGTTGCTCTCCCCTCAGCAGGCGGCGGATCGGCTTGGCTTTTCCCGCCAGCACGTGATGCGGCTGATCGGTTACGGCGATCTGGTGGCGCAGCGGCTTCCCGGTTCCAGCCACTGGAAGATCCCGCTTTCGTCGCTGCTTGCGTTCGAGGAGGGCAGGGCTGAGCACGAGCGCCTCACGGCGGAGTGGTCGCGTGAGCTCGACGCGATGGGCGCACCGCCCGAGTGAACGAGCGCCGGCGGCCACGAGCGGTCCTCGACGCCGACATCATCTTCTCGCGCGTCCTGCACGAGCTGATGGGACGCATCGCCGCCGAGCTGCGACTGCTGGATCTCTTCTGGAGCGAGCAGTTGTTGGCGGAGGCACAGAGGTCGCTCGTCGAGAAGAAGCAGCTCTCGGCTGAGTCTGCGCGGCGATGGGTCGACTACCTGCGCCTGGGCTTCCCGGCCGGGCGCATCGACCTCAATCCACGCATCCCTGACGCGCGTGGCCTCACTCGCGATCCGGCGGACGCCCATGTGTGCGCTCTGGTCGTGGCTGCGCGCGCCGACTACCTCTTCACGCATGACCGCGGCTATCTGTGCGATGGTCTCAGCCGCCATGGGGTGCAGGTACTCGCCCCAGATGGGTTTCTCACCGACGCGCTGGACTTCGACACCCGTGGAGTGCTCGAGATCCTGGAACTGCAGGCGAGCACGTGGGCCGGCGGGCACGCGATCGGGGAGCTCCTCGACGCCCTTGAGCGCGCTGGTGCGGCGATCTTCGCGTCCAAGGCCCGCGAACTCATCTGACGCCCCAGGTCACGGTGCATCGCGTGACGTGAATGATGCCTGTGAACTCGTCGCGCTGAGCGACGGATTGCACTGCGGGCCTGAAGCGTGTTTGGACCCACTTCTTCGCCTGCGCCCGGCTGAGATGAACCGCGCCCGTCGCCGGGTCGCGCACTCCCTGCTCGGCGTGGGTGAGGTCTCCAGGAACTATGAAGTCCACGTCGCGGGCGAGGCGCCCGCCATCCACGAGAGCTTGGCGCCACCGTTGGAGGTCTTCACGCAGGGTGCTGGGTATCGCGGTGTGCCTGCGAGTACTCATCGCGGTCTTGCCCCAATGCTCGAGCCGTCCGTAGCTGATCACTTCCGTCACCCATGCGAAGTGCCCGTCGATCGAGGACCAGCGCAGTCCCCAGACCTCCTGGTTGCGGGTGGCGAGCCCGTATTGCAAGCTGACAATCGTCGCGTCCCGGTGAGCGAGCAGCGCGTTGCCCCGCCCGCTGCGGCTGAGCATCTCAGCGCGGATCGCCTCGACGGCCTGCGGGGAAAGCGCCCAGCTGGCCAACGGGCATGGGGATACCCCGGGCCCGTAGCCGGTCCCACCACGCCGCGCAGACCGGCGGGTGCTGATGACGGGCTCTTTGGCAAGGCCACACCCGTTCGTCTCGATCTCGGGCACCGAGGCCGAGGCCGACGCCCAGCTCAGCGCGGAGGACAGCGCGCGCCGCCGCCGGGGTGCCGATGCGCACGCTTCAGGAGTGGATGGGCCACAAGGACATCAAGACCACGGAACGCTACGCCGACTACGCGCCGAAGACGCGGGACGCGGAGCTGATTGCCGCCGCGTTCCGTCGTCCAGCGGAGGCTCCAGACACAACGCTAAGCGTGTCCGCTTGAGGGCTAATGACTCGGTTTTAGCGAGCGGATCTCGACGGCGATGACATTCGGCGGTGGAGTCGACGGCATCGGGCTGGTCGGAGCCGGCTTTGGGGCTGAGGGCGTATTAGGCATCTCAATCAAGGATTGTAACGACTAGGGCGACGGCCAACGCAACGATCTCTACTCCCAGCGAAATAAGCGCTTCCCGAACCTTATCGGTAGCTCCTTCGAGGATCACCTGGTTGTGCTTGTAGAAGCCATCGAGATAGCTGGCAGCAGATGCCTGCATCTGTGGGAGATCGGCTTCGGTTTCGATCACCAGCTGCAGCATCTCGCCCCCCAGGAGACCTGCCTCCCTGTCCTTGGGGAAGAGCGCTACGACACACGAACGAGCGCACCAGAAGTACGCTATTGCCGCAACGCTGAAAGGGATCGCGGCAATGGCTGGCGCGCTCCCGAGCGCCACTGCTGCAACTGGAACGACGATCATGCGGCCGCGAGGACCGCCGTCGCCTTTTCGCGGAGCTGGTTTTCGCTGCCGTCCTGCGATTCGAGCGCAGCACGCGATAGTTCGAGGGCCACTTCCTCGGGGCTTGGGCGCGGCGGTTTGAACTGGCCCCGGCGCGGCGGTTTGAAGTGGCCCCACTTCGCGTCGGTTGTTGTGTGTGTTGATCTTCTCTGTTTGTGACTTTCGGCGGTGTCTCGTGGAGCGGAGCGCGTAGCGCGTAGCGGAGCGAGATATCGCCGGCGCGGCTCGCGGTGGGGGGTCAGGCGGCTCCTTTCTTGGTGCGGTTGAGTCCGTGGTTGAAGCGCCAGGATTCGTTGCCGGTGTCGATGATGTGTGCTCGGTGGGTGATGCGGTCCACGACGGCCTTGGCGAGTCGGGCGTCGGGGAAGACCTTGGTCCACTCGCCGAATGGGAGGTTGGTCGTGACGATCAGTGAGGCGCGCTCGTTGCGCTCGGAGATGACTTGGAAGACGAGCTCCGCGGCACCGTCGGGGAGTGCGAGGTACCCCAGCTCGTCGAGGACGACGAGCTCGGTGCGGGCGTAGCGCGCGACGACGCGGCCGAGCTCGCGGCGGCTCTCGGCTGCTTGGAGCTCGTTCGCTAACGCGGCGAGTGTGGTGAAGCGCACGCGGCGTCCTTGCTGGCAGGCGAGTACTGCGAGGGAGATCGCCAAATGTGTCTTGCCCGTACCGCTGTCACCGAGGAGGATGACGCTCTCGCGGTCATCGATCCAGGTGCCTTGTGCGAGCGCGGCGATCGTGGCTTGGGGGATCTTCGGGTTCTCATCGAACTGGAAGTCCTCCAGGCGCTTGGTGAGTGGGAATCTGGCGTCGATTAGCCGGCGGCGTTCGCGGCGCTCGGCGCGCTCTGTGACCTCTGCTTCTAGGAGCGCGGCGAGGTACGCGGTCGGGGTCTGCTGGTCGCGTGTGGCCTCTTCGGCGAGCCCGCGGAAGCGGGCCCGGACTGTGGGGAGGTGCAGCTCGCGGGCGTGCGCGTCGATCAGTGCTTCCATCGCTTGGACCTTCGCCGGGGCACTCATTGTGCCGCCCCCGCTGCGAGTAGCTGGTCGTAGTGGTCGAGTGTCGGCGGTGGCGCCCCGAGCCCGGCCAGGCGCGAGGGGAGATCATCGAGCGTCGCGGGCTCCACGCGAGCACCGCGGCCTGCCAGGACAGCGACCGCGCGTCCGTCGTGGGCACCCGCCATCAGCGCGCCACGGACGGCCAACTCGACCTCGCCAGCGCCGTGCTCGCGGGCGAGCATCAGCACGTCGACCATCTGCCGGGCGGCCTCCGAGGGCCCGTAGCGCTCGGTGATCTTCGCCCACAGCTCGTCGAAGACCGACGGCCAGGCACCGCGCTCGCGCTCCTGGGAGAGAGCGACCGACCCAGCCAGTGCGCCCGGCTTACGCGCAAGCAGCTCCAGGTAGTGGTCGAGCGAGGCCGACACGCCGTAGCGGCCCTGCAGCCGCTCGTGGAGCGCGACCCGCTCGCCGCCATGACGCAGCTCGATCTCGCGAGCGCCCACCTGAGAATGGACACGTAGCCCGGCCAGGCGCACCGGGACCGAGTAGCTATTCTGCTTGACCGTGACCAGCGCCTTGGCGTTCACCCTTGGGGTGGCGTGCTCTGCCGTGGATGCCCTCTCGGCTGGCAGCCCGCGCAGCAACGGGCGCTCCCTCGCGAATGCCTCACCCACGGTCTCAGGGCGCCCAGCGATCCGTCGTTGAAGATCCGCCTCGCACCCAGCGAGCATCCGCGTGTTCAACTCGGCGAGCGAGGAGACCTCCGGGACGGGCACGAGATGACGCCGGCGGAAGCGCCCCACCTCGCCCTCCACCCCGCCCTTTTCGTGTGCGCCCCCGACCCCTGGGATCGTGAACTGCGACTCATATAGGTAATGCGAGCGCAACGCGATGAACCGGTCGGTCTGCACGCGCTGGCGGCCCCTGAGCACCTGCTTGACCGCGCTCGCGAGATTGTCGTAGCGCACCAGGCCGAACACCCCGCCGAACCAGTCAAACGCCTGCACATGAGCCTCCAAAAACGCTTGCTGAGAGCAGTGCGGGAACGCCATCGCGAACGCCGCACCCGAATGGCAAGCACGCATGTGGAACAGGTAGACCCTCGTCGCGCAAGCAGCCATCCAGACCTGCGCCTCACCCCAGTCGACCTCGCCCTCCACACCAGCCTCATGCACCTGCGGCACGAACGCCTCCACGCCCTCCCCGCGCTCCCGCCGCCGCCGATGCACGTACTCCCGAACCGTGCGCTCGGCGACATCAGCCGCGTGCTCATCACGCAGCCGTTCCCAGATCCGCTTCGCGGTATGGCGCTGCTTACGCGGCGCGTCCCGGTCGCCCTCAAGCCAGGAGTCGATCAGCTCCTGGTAGCCCCCCAGCTTCGGCGCAGGCCGGCTGACAGGCCGGCTCTTGACAGGCGGCAACGGCGAGGCCAACGCCTGGCGCACCGCCCGGCGATGAACACCGTAGCGCTCCGCCAGCGCCCTGATCGACAAGCCATCCCGATCCCGGTCCCTCCTGATCTGCTCGAACGTCTCCACTCGTGATCCCATCCCTTTCGCCGCCTCCCGCTCGAGCTCCAAGAGCACCGAACAGTCGGCTGCCAGTCAGACGGAGGTGGGGCCAGTTGAGACCGCCGCAGTGGGGATGCTTCTATGAAGTCAAGGGCACCTCTACGAGGCGGTGAAAAAGGCGCCGGGAGAGGTGGCGCTTGAGTGAGCGCATCGCCTCGCGCTTGGTCTTTCCCTCGCTGATGCGACGGTCGAGATAGGCACGCGTCTCGGGGTGATGCATGGAGCGGCTGAGCGCGATCGTGTGGATCGCGTTGTTGACTTGGCGGTCACCGCCGCGGCTGAGCCGGTGACGGACTGTCTTGCCCGATGAGGCCGGTAGCGGCGCGGTCCCGTTGCAGCGCGCAAACGCTGCCTCGGAGGTGAAACGAGCCGGGTCGCACACCAGGAGCTTCGCGGCTGAGATCGGCCCGACGCCGACCTCGCCGAGCAGCGTCTCATCGAGCGAGCTGACGAGCTCGGTGAGTTCGCGCTCGTAGCGGCGCGCGTCGACGGCGAGCGCCCGTGAGCGTGCCGCCAAGTCGCGCATCACCGCGAAGATCACGTGCTCGTCCGCTGGTGCGTTGCGGCGATCACGCATCACGCCCAGTCGCCGCTCGAGCTGCTTGCCCTCCCCCTCACCGATGCGCTCACGCAACGCGAGGGGGGCGGTCACGTGCAGCGACTGGAGCTGGTTGAGCAGCCTCGTGCGCTCGCAAGTAGCTGAGCGCTGGGCGATCAGGAGCGCCGCCAGCGCACGGCGAGGGCCTTGCTGGCGCGGGGTCGAAGTGCCTTCGTCGTTGAGCACGTGCTTGGCGGCCGAGACCGCATCGATGCGGTCGGTCTTGCCAGTGCGCCGCTCGCGCCGACGTGGACGCTCGACCTCCAGCACCGAGCAGCCCGCGAGCTGCAGGTACTCGCACAGGCCAGCGCCCCAGCTACCTGCGCCCTCGATCCCGAACACGAGCTGCTGACTGTCTTTGGCGAGAGCACGAGCCCATACCTCCAGTTCAAGGTAGCCGGCCGCGCACGCCTCGATCGAGAGTTCTCCGAGCAGCTGCCCGAGCCGGTCGAGCGCCACCACGATGTGGCGACTCTTGTGGGTGTCTACTCCAACTGCGATCATCGCTTCCTCCGCATTCCTCGTTGACAGGGTGAATGTGGAGGCCGCCGGACAGAGCTGTGTCGAGTGATGTCCAGGCTTCTATGAAGTCACGGCGGCATCCGTGGACGGCGACGGGAGACAGATCCCCACGAGGGCACAGACTGGCCAGCCAGATCACGAGTCATCCCGTCGCCGGCCACACCCTCACGACGGCCCCGGACGCCACCCTACGGCCGCCGCTACGCTCCGCTTTGATGGGCTGCACTCCGCGGCGGCCTACCAGACGCCCGTAGCCAGCTCAGACGTTACACAGCCAGATCAAACCGCCGTTCCCAGGGCTGTTCGCCATGTCGACAAGAGTAGGCCGACCGCAGGACGCATCGCGCCGTGACACCATTCGTGACACCAACTTGAGCGAATCTCACATGATCTCAGATCACCTAAGCTCAATGAATCCCGGGTTCTCGCCTGACGTGATCGCCTGTTTTCGTTTCGAGCCAGTATCGCCCATGTCCCCCCCCCGTATGACTGTGCTGGTTTCCGCGTTCCCGGGGCTCGAAAGGTCAAGTTTCTCTAGGGGCCTACCGCGGGCGGATATGCAGTCGGATTTGTACGAGCCACCACGTAGCTCGAGGTTTCGGCTGGGCCGCCGCTGCAGGGGCCTACCTGGTACTCCTGACTCAGCCCGTGGAGGATCTGGGTGTGTGGCGACCACAACAGGGTGATCGTCGCGTGGTCCTCGTTGGTTCCGGCGTCTTCTCCGGGTCGGTGTGGGCACGGCACGGTCGTAGGTTGAAACATCGCGACGTACCGTTCTCGGCCGTCGGGTAGGATTTCCGCTACGTCTACCCCGTAATCGCTGGCGGTGTAGAGGTAGGTCTTGCAGGTGCCGGCATCGCAGACGCGCCGGAAATCCCAAGGACGTACCAGCCGTTCCCCCGCGCAGGCATCTATGGCGTTGGTGGTGAGGATCGTCTCCGTCGCGGTCCATTCGCCAGTCGGGAAGTTGACGTGGGGTGGCGCGATCTTGCAGGTGTCGGGCCTCTGCCGTTGCACCGTAGCGGCCGCAAATGGCGCTCGTCCAGTGCTGGTGGATCGACCAGGTGCTCGCGGGGTGTTGGTCGTGGGTGGCGTCCCGCCGACCGATACGCCCGCGCTACAGCCGCTCGCGCCACCGAGAAGGAGGACCGCGAATAGCGCACTGCAAAAACGTGCACGAGTGGGCATTGCTCATCTCATCGGAGCCACGCGCTCCGTGCTGTAGGCGTGACTGGCCGCGCGGGCTACGATCCGGCGATACGAGGGGCCGACTGTCGCCGGAGCGGGCGTGCGTGCGGGCCTCCCCCCGAGCGTACGGCGACACTCAGGTAGATGATCGCGTTCGAGCAGGCAGCGGTGAGCGGGGTGACGGCTGTGAGATCCTCGTGCAACATGCCGGTGAGCCACCAGCCCAACCTCCCCCTGCCTGAGAGCATCGGCAGGCTGGTGCGCGCCATCCAGGACAATGACGAGGCCGGAGTCGATGCGGTCCTCAAGTTGAGCCGCTCGCGGCGCGCATTCGCTCCGCTCGCCTTCACGATCGGCGCATTCGCGATGCTCTTCGAGGGGTTGCGCGTGCTCCTGTCCAACTGGCGGCTCACAATTGTTCAGATCCTGCCCGCCGTGTGGATCTGGCTCGCGCTGTTCGACCTCAAGGCTCACGTGCTGCACGGCAAGTCCTTCAACGTGCTGCGCGGCCCTGTTCTGATCCCGATCATCCTTGCGATCATGGCGATCACCGCTGCCAGCTTCTTCCTCAACGCGGTGTTCGGATTCGCGATCGCGGGGGCGCGTCCGCCTCAAGTTCGCCCGGCGTTCGCACAGGCACGTCTTCACCTGAGGCCGATACTCGTCTCGGGCGGGGTCGTCGGTCTCTTGCTCGGGTTCGCAACGACAGTCATCCCACGTTGGGGGCACGGCTGGTTCGCGTTGTGCCTGGGGGTCGTCATCGGCGTGATGACGGTCTGCTACGTAGCGGTGCCCTCGCGCCTCATCGGCATCAGGCCGATGCACTCCAAACGCGACAAACTGACGGCCTCGGTGCTCAGCGGCGCCCTCAGTGCGACCATCTGCACCCCGCCTTACCTCCTCGGGCGCCTCGGAATCCTGATGCTCGGATCGCGCATCCTGCTCATCCCCGGGATCTTCGTGCTCGCCTTCGGCTTCACGCTTCAGGCCGGCGTCACCGGTGCCGTGCGAGCGGTCAAGATGAGCGCTACCCTCGCTGCCGGCAACGTGCCGGATAGCGCACATCTAAGGGAATGAATCGAGCCAGACCAGCCACGTCA
The DNA here is from genome assembly GCA_963715925.1 of uncultured Solirubrobacterales bacterium. Lineage (GTDB taxonomy): Bacteria > Actinomycetota > Thermoleophilia > Solirubrobacterales > Solirubrobacteraceae > Palsa-744. The sequence goes on from OY970282.1 coordinate 3,146,075, forward strand.
GCGTTGGGCCGTTATGGTGCGCGTCATCGATGAGCGACAACGACGAGCCACAGGCGTACAGACATGGCCGAGGAGGAGTCGATACTGACCGTCGCGGACGGCGCCGCGTGGCTAGCGTGGTTGGGCGAGCATCACGAGGAGTCGAAGGGGGTGTGGCTGAGGCTTGCGAAGAAGGGTACGGTGGAGCCGACGAGTCTCACCTACGACGAGGCGCTCGATGACGCGCTATGCCACGGATGGATCGACGGCCAGGTCCGGCGCCTCGACGAGCGGACCTACCGTCAGCGCTTCACTCCACGGCGGGCGCGCAGCACGTGGTCCAAGCGCAACGTCGGCCACGTCGAGCGGCTGGCGAGCGAAGGTCGGATGCGGCCGGCCGGCGTGGCCGCGGTCGAGCGGGCGAAGGCGGATGGCCGCTGGGAGGCAGCCTATGCGGGCCAGGCCGCCATGGAGGTCCCGGACGACCTCGCCGCCGCCCTGAACGCCGAGCCCGCGGCACGGGCGATGTTCGACACTCTCACCAGCCAGAACCGCTACGCCATCCTGTTTCGGATCCACGACGCCAAGCGTGCGGACACGCGAGCTCAGCGCATCGAGCGATTCGTGGCCATGCTGGTCCGGGGCGAGACGCCCCACCCGCAGAAACGCACGCTCCCCAACCGACGCCGCTGAAGCGATCCTCAGGCGAGGAGCGAGACTCGCCGGGCCGGGGGCAGCCCACGCACCGGAGGGCCTTGCGGTCCCGCGCATCTCCGCGGGCGGGTAGCCTCCAGCGCTGCGCCATGACCCTCACGATCACTCTCCCCGACGGCAACGCGCTGGAGCTCCCCGACGGCGCCACGGGCGCCGACGCGGCCGCCGCGATCGGCCCCGGCCTGGCGCGGGCGGCGCTGGCGGTGCAGATCCTTGGAGTGGACGGCGCCGCAGAGCGCGAGGCGGATGGGGCCGGGGTGGACGCGGGGAGGGAGGTCTCGGCTGAGCGCGCGGCGGCTCTCCCTGGGGCTGGCGGGGACGCTGTGGCAGCTCTCGGCGCAGAGGGGGTGCCCGAGGCCCCGGCGGCGACTCCCGAGGTGCGCGACCTCGCGCGCCCGCTGCCCGACGGGGCGCGGATCGCGATCCTGACCGCGCGCAGCGCGGGCGAGGAGCCGCTGCGGCTGATCCGCCACGACGCGGCGCACGTGCTGGCGGCCGCCGTGATGGAGCTGTACCCGGGCGTGAAGATATCGATCGGCCCGGCGATCGAGCAGGGCTTCTACTACGACTTCGAGTTCCCCGCCGGCGTGAGCGTCTCCGAGGTGGACTTCCCGGCGATCGAAGAGCGGATGCGCGCGCACGTGCAGGCGGCGGAGCGCTTCGAGCGCGAGGACGTCGCGGTCGCCGACGCCCGCGCGCGCTTTCAGGCGGAGGGGCAGGACTACAAGGTGGAGCTGATCGACGACCTGGTGCGCGCCGCGGGCGGCAGCGAGGACGGTGGCGGGGAGGGTGAGGGAGGTAGGGCTTTGGGATCATCCACGTGGGCGAGCGCGCCGGCCGAGCACGTGGGGGCGGGGCCTCCTACCCCGCCGCTACGCGTGGCGGCGGGACCACTGCGGACCGTCTCGCTGTACACCAACGGCCCCTTCACCGACCTCTGCCGCGGCCCGCACGCGCCCTCGACGAAGACGGTGGGCGCGTTCAAGCTGCAGTCGGTCGCGGGGGCGTACTGGCGAGGGGACTCCACGCGCACGATGTTGACCCGCATCTACGGCACCGCGTTCTTCTCGAAGGCCGACCTGGAGGAGCACCTGGAGCGCCTGGAGCAGGCGCGCGCGCGCGACCACCGCAAGTTGGGGCGGGAGCTCGACCTCTTCCAGTTCTCCGAGCTCTCCCCGGGGGCGCCGCTGTGGAAACCGGCGGGGATGGCGGTGTGGAACGCGCTCATGGAGCTCTGGCGCGAGGAGAACGGCGCGCGTGGCTACGAGGAGGTCAAAACGCCGATCCTGTTCGACGTGGAGCTCTTCAAGCAGTCCGGGCACTGGGAGAAGTACCGCGAGAACATGTACTTCACCGAGGTCGATGAGCGCCCGATGGGCCTGAAGCCGATGAACTGCCCGGCGCACGTCCAGATCTACAAGGACGCCCGCCGCTCTTACCGGGACCTGCCGATCCGCTACTCCGAGGCGGGCCTCGTGCACCGCCACGAGCCCTCCGGGGTGCTGCACGGGCTGCTGCGCGTGCGCCACATAACCCAGGACGACGCGCACATCTTCTGCACCGAGGAGCAGGTGCAGGAGGAGGTGGTGCAGTGCCTGCGGTTCGGCTTTCACCTGTACGAGCTGTTCGGCTTCGCCCCGCGCCTGGAGCTCTCCACGCGCCCGGAGCAGCGGATCGGCTCGGATGCGATGTGGGACCGCGCGGAGGCGGCGCTCGAAGGGGCGCTCGGAGCGGAGGGCCTCGCCTACGAGGTCAACCCGGGAGACGGGGCGTTCTACGGCCCGAAGATCGACCTGCACATGACCGACTCGATCGGGCGCTCCTGGCAGTTGGGGACGGTGCAGCTCGACTACTCGATGCCCGAACGCTTCGACCTTGCCTACACCGGGGCGGACAACTCAGAGCACCGCCCGGTGATGATCCACCGCGCGCTGATGGGCTCCTTCGAGCGGTTCATCGGCATCCTGATCGAGCACTACGCGGGCGAGCTGCCGCTGTGGCTGGCGCCGGTGCAGGCGATCGTGCTGACGTTGTCCGAGCGCTTCAACGAGTACGGCGCCACGGTGCACGCGCACCTGCGCGAGCAGGGCCTGCGCTGCGAGCTGGACGACCGCGGGGAGTCGATCGGCCGCAAGGTCCGCGAGGCGGAGCTGCGGCGCATCCCCTACATGCTCGTGGTGGGCGAGCGCGAGCAGCGCGAGGGCACCGTCTCGGTGCGCGAGCACCGCACTGGCGATACGGGGAGCGCGTCGCTGGTTGAGATCGCCGGGCGGCTTGCGCAGCTGGCCCAGCGACGAGCCCGCGGCGGCGAGGGTTGAGGGCCCCCCTTGCGCGCCGCCGGTACCCCGGTATACTCGGCCGTCTTGAGTTCCGCATCTACAGAGCGCCGCGCCCTGATCCCAGCTTGACGCGCAATCAGGACAGCTAGTGGCCGTACCGCGCAGGTTCGACCGGCGCCCGCCCGAGCGGGACACGACGAGGATCAACGAGCGGATCCGCGTACCCGAGGTGCGCCTGATCGACGACCAGGGCGCCCAGGTCGGCGTGCTGAAGACGCCCGAGGCGTTGCGCTTCGCCCAGGAGCGCGACCTGGACCTGGTGGAGGTCGCGCCCGAGGCGCGCCCCCCGGTGTGCAGGGTGCTCGACTACTCCAAGTACAAGTACGAGCAGGCCCAGAAGGTCAAGCAGGCCAAGAAGCACCAGCAGCAGATCACGGTGCGCGAGATCAAGTTCCGCCCGAAGATCGCCCAGCACGACTACGACACCAAGAAGCACCACGTCGAACGGTTCCTGCGCCACAAGGACAAGGTGAAGGTGACGATCATGTTCCGCGGCCGCGAGGTCACCCACCCCGAGCGCGGCACCCTGATCCTCGACCGGCTCGCGGAGGAGCTCGAGGAGTTGGGGGTCGTCGAGCAGCGCCCGATGCAGGAGGGGCGCAACATGACGATGATGCTCGGTCCCTCCAAAGCGGTGCTGGCGGGCCGCTTCGATGCCTCCCCCGACGGCGCGGACCCCTCCGAGGACGCCCCGGCGAGCGAGGGCGCAGAGGCCGATGGCGCCGTGGAGGCCACCCCTTCGAGCGGGAGCGCCGAGAGCGACGATGCGCAGGAGGCCGCTTCCGAGGGCGCCGCCGCCGAGTCAGCGGAGGCCGCTTCCGAGGGCGCCGAGTCCGATGGTGCGGTGGAGGCGACTCCCGGGGCCGTCACCGACCGATCGGAGATCGGCCAGCAGGAGGGCGCTTCCGAGGCGGCGACTCCCGAGGGGACAGCTCCCGGGGGGACAGCTCCCGGGGGGACAGCTCCCGGGGGGACGACTGCTGAGGCAGTGGCGGGAGAGGCCTCCGAGGGGGCCACGCCCGAGGGCGCCGCCCCCGCGCAGTAGCTCAGGGCCTCTCGGCGGGCGCTACGCCGCGGCGCGGGAGCCCTTCATCGCGAACATCGCGGCGTCGGCGTGGTGCAACAGTTGCTCGGCGGTGGAGCCGTCGTGTGGGTACACGCTCGCGCCGAGGCTCGCGCCGACTTTGACGGCGCACGCCTCAATCCGGATCGGCTCGGCGAGCGTGACGCGCATCCGCTCCATGAACGCCTGCACCTCGCGGGAGGGGTGGCGCAGCATCGAGAGCAGCGCCACGAACTCGTCGCCCCCGTAGCGCGAGATCAGCTCGTCCTCGCGGATCGCCGCCGTGAGCCGTTCGGCGAGCGCGCGCAGCACGCCGTCCCCGGCGCGGTGGCCGAGCGTGTCGTTGATTTGCTTGAACCCGTTGAGGTCCATGTACACGAGCGCCACCGCGCACCCGTGGCGCTGGGCACGGGAGATCGCGCGGTCGAGTTCCTTGTGGAACAGCCGCCGGTTGGCGAGGTCGGTGAGTTGGTCGTGGTGGGCCTGGTGTTGGAGCTGCTCGAGGATCGTGCGCCGCTCGGAGATGTCCGCGAAGGTCGCGATCACCCCGCACTGGCGCCCCTGGTCATCGAGCGCGGGCCGGGAGCTGAGCAGTACCCAGGTGACCGTGTTGCCGGGCCCGAGCACCCCGACGGTGATCGCCCGCCGGGAGCGCCCCGTTTGGAGGGTCTCGGCGATCGGGTGGGTGGCCAGCGACCAGGGGGAGCCGTCCTCGTGCAGGAAGCGCCACCGCCGGTCGCGCGCGTGGCGGGAGAGGAGCTGGTCGTGGCTCATGCGCAGGATCCGCCCGGCGGCGTTGTTGGTGGACACCACCCGCCCGTGGGGGTCGAACACGAGCACCCCCTCGGAGAGCATCTCGGAGGTGATGTGCATGCGGTTCTCCAGCGCCCGCAGCTCCGCGCGCCGAGCGCGCAGCTCACCTCGCAGGCGCTCGGCGGAGGCGATCGCCTGGGCGAGGCGCTCGCAGGCGAGGTCCAGCGCCCGCTCGGTGTCCAGCGCCCCGGCCTCCGCGATCTCCCGCAGCGCCACCGCGATCGCGGTGGGGGCGTCGGGGGGCAGGCCCTCCGAGGTATCGAGGGCGGGGTGTGTGATCGAGGCTCTCTCCATCCGGGGTGTAATCGGCCCGAAAGCGCCGTTACATGACAGCCATGTGGCCCGCTGGACGGCTCTTGAGCGCCCCGCCCCAGGTGGCGTGGGCGGTCATTGGAGGGCTTGGAGCCAGCGGATCCGGGCGGGCGCGGGGCGGTCTGCCATAATCACCGCGCGTATGCCCAAGATGAAGACTCACTCCGGCGCGAAGAAGCGCTTCAAAGTCACGGCCACCGGCAAGGTGCGCGGCCGGCACCCCTTCACGAGCCACATCCTGGAGAAGAAGTCCCCCAAGCGCAAGCGCGCCCTGGGGGCTCCCGCGTTGCTCTCCGCGCACGACACCCCGCGCGTGAAGCGGATGTTGGGCGTGGGTAAAGGACCCACCCGCCCCTCGCGCAGGGCAGGCGGAGCGGCTGAGGTGGGCGGCCCTGCAAGTCAGAGGGGCGAGTCGTGAGGGTCAAGCGCTCCGTGCACGCGCGCAAGAAGCGCCGCGCCACCCTGGCTCTGACGAAGGGCTTCCGGGGGGAGGCGCACTCCAACTACAGACGCGCCAAGGAGGCGTTGATCAAGGCGGACACGTACGCCTACCGCGACCGGCGCAACCGCAAGCGCGACTTCCGGCGGCTGTGGATCACGCGCATCAACGCGGCGGCGCGCGAAAACGGGATGAGCTACTCCAAGTTCATGCACGGCCTTCAGCTGGCGGGCGTGGAGCTCGACCGCAAGGTGCTCGCGGACATCGCGGTGCGCGACGCCGACGCGTTCCGAGCATTCGCCGAGGTCGCCCGCGAGGCGTCGGCCGCCTGACCCCGGCCGCCGACATCCGAAGCCTCCCGGGCGCCGCTCCCTCAGGACGGCGCCTTTTTTGTACTCAAACCCACCACCCCCCACGAGCGAGCGTTCCGTCCCAAGCAGTGAGGAAGATCCACCAACACACCGCCAGGCCCTTTGCACCCGCCCCCCGACCCGCACAGACTACGCCCCCAAATCCAAAAAATGAATCCCATCGCCTCCCCACACAACCCTCGTTTGCAGGAGCTGCGCCGGCTGCGGCGCAGGCGTGAGCGCGCGCGCAGCGGACGGTTCCTGGCGGAGGGCGAGGATCTGGTAGCGGCGGCCGCGCGCGCGGGGTGGCCGGCGATCGCGGGCTTCCGCGCGGCGGGCAGCGGCCTCGGGGCTCAGGGCTTCCTCGACGTGGAGCCCGCGGCACTCGCGGAGGTCTCGACGCTGGGCTCGGGGACGCGCGTGGTCGGGGTCTACGAGCAGCGCTGGCTGGCGGCGCCGGTGGACCCGGTGTGCGTGTACCTGCACGGGGTCGCCGACCCCGGCAACGTCGGCGCGGTGCTGCGCGCGGCGGTGGCGTTCGGGGCCTCGTGCGTGGCGCTCGGGCCGGGCTGCGCGGACCCCTACTCACCGAAGGCGGTGCGCGCGGGGATGGGCGCGATCTTCGCGGTGCCACTCGCGCGCGCGGGTGGCGTGGAGGAGCTGCCGGGGGAGCGGATCGCGCTGGTCGCTGACTCACGCCCACCAGCCCAGCCGCTCGAAGACGTGAGTCGCCTCGTGGCCGGCGCGCGCGGAGAAGACGGGGCGGGTAGGGAAGGGATGATCGGCTTCGCCGGCGGCGTGCGCGCGGGGAGGCCCGGGGAAGATCCGAGACGGGTCGCGGCGGGCGCATTCACCCTGCTCGTGGGCGCCGAGCGCGAGGGTTTGCCCGCGGAGGTCGTGGAGACCTGCGAGCGGGTGGCGCACATCCCGATCGCCAACGACTCGCTGAACGCGGCGATGGCGGCGACCGTCGCGTTGTACGAGATGACGAGAGGGTGGCGCAGCCGGCCGGAGGCAGACTGGCCGAAACGGGGACCGGTTAGGGAGACACTCGCTTCGCTCGCATCCCCGAATCGGCCGGCGCCGGAGGCGAGTGTCTCCCGGCTTCGGTCGGGCCCCGCTTCTCAGGTTAGGGTTCCCGCGTCGTGATCGAGCGGATCGGACAGCTGCGGGCACAGGCCGAGGGCGAGATCGCCGCGGCCGCGAGCGCCGACGAGTTGGAGGAGCTGCGGGTGCGCCACCTCGGCCGCCGCGCGGAGCTGCCACAGATGTTGCGCGGGGTGCGCGAGCTGCCCGCGCAGGAGCGGGGCGCGGTCGGCAAGGCCGCCAATGAGGCGCGGGTGGCGCTGGAGGGGCTGATCGGTGCCCGCGCGGCGCAGCTGCGGGAGGCGGAGCTCCACACGCGCCTGCGCGAGGACCGCGTCGATGTGACCCTCCCGGGCGACCCCCCCCAGCCGCTCGGGCGCCTGCACGTGCTCACCGCCACCCAACGCGAGCTCGAGGACATCTTCGTGGGGCTCGGCTTCACGGTGATGGAGGGCCCGGAGGTGGAGACGGTGCACTACAACTTCGACGCGCTCAACCACTCCCCGACGCACCCCGCGCGGGCGCGCACGGACACGTTCTACGTGAGCGACCCGACTCGCCCACACGAGCCCACCCGCTCGGCTGGCGATGCGCACGACCCCGCCCGCGCGGGCGGGTCCGGTGGTGGGGGCCCCACCCTCCCGACGCTCGGCGGGCCCGAGGAGCTCGTGCTGCGCACCCACACCTCGCCGATGCAAGTGCGCGCGATGGAAGCGCACCCGCCGCCGCTGTACGTGGTGATCCCCGGGCGGGTGTACCGGCCCGACAGCGACGCCACCCACACCCCCCAATTCCACCAGGTCGAGGGGTTGGCGGTCGATGAGGACATCACGCTCGCCGACCTCAAGGGCACCTTGCTGGCGTTCGCGCGGGCGGTGTTCGGCGAGGAGCGCGACGTGCGCCTGCGCCCCCACTTCTTCCCCTTCACCGAGCCCTCCGTCGAGGTGGACGTCTCCTGCTTTCACTGCGCCGGCAAGGGCTTCCTCGGCGACGGCGCGCGCTGTTACCTGTGTAAGGGGGAGGGGTGGCTGGAGGTACTGGGCGCGGGCGAGGTGGACCCCGACGTGTACGCCCACGTCCCCCTCACCGCCCGCAACGCCCCGGGGTACGACCCCGAGCGGGTGCAGGGCTTCGCGTGGGGCATGGGGATCGAGCGGATCGCGATGCTCAAGCACGGGATCCCCGACTTGCGCCTGTACTTCGAGAACGATTTGCGCTTCCTGGAGCAGTTCGGATGATCCGGCGTGGTTGGAGGGGCACGGCATGAGGGTTCCGCTTGAGTGGCTGCGCGAGTACTGCGACCCCGACCTCGACGTGCGGGGGATCGAGGAGCGCTTGACGATGACCGGGACGAAGGTGGAGGCGATCCACCACCATGGGGTGCGGGCCCCCGAGCGCTTCGTGGTGGGGCGGGTGCTCGCCTGCGAGCGCCATCCCGACGCCGACCGCCTGAGCGTGTGCGAGGTCGATCTCGGCGACGCTGCGCCGGACGGACCGGCGACGATCGTGTGCGGGGCGCCCAACGTCGCCGCTGGGCAGACGGTCGCCGTGGCGTGCCCCGGTGCGGTGATGCCCGACGGCATGGAGATCAGGCGGGCCAAGCTGCGGGGAGTGGCCTCCGAAGGGATGATCCTCGCCGAGCGGGAGCTCGCGATCGGTCCCGCGGGGGAGGGGATCCTTGTGCTGGATGGCCTGTGCGGCGACGGGAAGCTCGCGCCGGGCACGCCGCTCGCGCGGGTGCTGCCGATCGCCACAGAGGTGCTCGAGTTGGAGGTGACCCCCAACCGCCCGGACTGCCTCGCGGTGTACGGGGTGGCGCGCGAGCTGCACGCCGCCACCGGCGCCCCGCTCGCGCCGGCGCCGTGGAGCGAGGACCCCGGCAGCGCGGGGCCGCTGGGGGCCGCGGGGAATGGGACCCCACCCATCCCGGCCCCCGCGGAGGTCGAGGTGCGGTGCCCCGAGCTGTGCCCGCGCTTCACCGCGCGGGTGTTCGAGAACGTGCGGGTGGCGCCCTCACCGCCGTGGCTGAAGGCTCGCCTCAGCGCCGCTGGGCAGCGCCCGATCAACAACGTGGTCGACATAACCAACTACGCGATGCTCCTGACCGGCCAGCCGTTGCACGCCTTCGACCTCGACCGCGTCGCGGGCGGGCGGCTCGTGGTGCGCCGCGCGCGCGGGGGCGAGCAGGTGCAGACGCTCGACGGTCAGACCCGCACCCTGGACGGGGAGATGGTGGTGATTGAGGACGGCGAGGGCCCCACCTCGATCGCGGGCCTGATGGGCGGAGCGCGCTCGGAGGTGGGGGAGGGCACCACGCGGGTGCTGATGGAGGTCGCCAACTGGGATGGGCCCAACATCCACCGCTCCTCCTGGGCGCTCGGGCTGCGCAGCGAGGCCTCGGCGCGCTTCGAGAAGGGCCTCGCCCCCGAGCAGTGCGACCACGCGCAGGCGCTCGCGGCGCGGCTGATGATCGAGCTGTGCGGCGCCACGCTGCTGCCTGGCACGATCGACGCCGGCCCGGAGGGCCGCTCAGAGCAGGTGGCGAACCCGTCAATCGCGATTCGGCTGCGCGAGGCGCGCGTGGCGGCGATCCTCGGCGTGACCGTGTCCCGCGCGCGCCAGGTCGAGATCCTGAAGGCGCTCGACTTCCACACGCAGGACGCCCCCGACGGCCTCGACGTCACCGTGCCCCCGCTGCGGCGCGCGGACGTTACGCGCGAGGCCGACCTGATCGAGGAGGTCGCCCGCATCGACGGCTTGGAGAAGCTACCCGCCACGCTGCCCCGCCACCGCCCCGCGGGCCTGCTCTCCCAGGAGCAGCGCCTCCGCCGCCGCGCTGTGGACGCGCTGGTGGGGCGCGGGCTGTATGAGACCGTGGGGTGGACCTTCACCTCGCGCGAGTCCCTGGAGCGCCTGCGCCTGAGCGAGGACGATCCGCGCAGGGTGGGCGCGGTTGTGCTGGAGAACCCCCTCTCGGAGGAGCACGCGCTGCTGCGCACCACGCTGCTGGGCTCGCTGCTCGACTCCGCCGCGCACAACGTCGCGCGCGAGCACCTGGACCTGCGGATCTTCGAGGTGGGCACGGTCTTCAGCCGGCCCGTCCCGGCTGCGCGGGAGAGCGCCGGGAGCGGCGCGGCCGCCGGCGCGAGGGCAGACGCTCCGCGGGATGGGCGCGACCACCCACCGATCGAGGAGCACCGCGCGCTCGGGGTCCTCGTGAGCGGCCGCACCGCGCCCCCCACCTGGAGGGCGCCCGATCCGCCGCGCGCGGACCTGTACGCGGTCAAGGGGGTGCTCGAAGCGCTCGCCGCCGCGCTGCGCGTGCCCGTGGAGTGCCACACGGGGGCCGAGCGCCATCCCTTCCTGCATCCCGGCCGTGGCGCGGAGGTGCTGGCGGGCGGGAAGCCGATCGGCTGGCTGGGCGAGCTGCACCCGCTCGTGGCCGAGCGCGTCGAGGGAGCGGCCGTCATGGAGCTCGATCTCGACCAGCTGCTCGCCGCCGCGGTGCGTGGCGGCGAAGCCCGAAGGTACAACGACCTGATCTCGTTCCCCGCGCTGCGCCTCGACCTCGCGGTGGTGCTCCCTCAGCAGGTGTCGGCCGCGGCGGCGCTCGACGTGGTGCGCGAGGCTGCCGGCGAGCTGCTCGCCGACGCGCGGGTGTTCGACGTGTACGAGGGCCCACAGGTGGGAGCGGGAATGCGCTCACTCGCGCTCGCGCTCTCCTTCCGCGCGGGCGACCGCACGCTCGCCGACGAGGACGTCGCGCCGGTGCGCGAGCGGATCGTGGCGGCGTTGGGCGAGCAGTTGGGAGGTGAGCTGCGTGGGTGAGGGCGCCCCCCACAGCACCGTCGCAGGCGAGGGCTCCGAGCAGCGCTTCGCCCCTGGCTCCCCGCGGGTGCTCGTCGCCGGGGCCACTGGCTTCGCGGGGGCGCTCGCGGCACACCTGCTGTGGCGCCACCCCCGCTTCGAGCTCGCCGGCATCACCGGGCGCTCGGAGGTCGGGCGGCGCCTGGACGAGCTCTACCCCCGTTACCGCGTGCCGCTCGTGATCGAGGAGCTCGACCTCGGCCGCTTCGAGGCGCTCGACGCGACGATCGTCGCCTACCCGCACGCGGCTGCGGCGCCCACGGTCGGCGCGGCCCGCGAGCGCGGCGTGCGTGTGGTGGACCTCTCGGCCGACTTCCGCCTCTCCGACCGCTCGACCTATGAGCGCTGGTACGGCCCCCACCCCCGGCCCGAGCTGCTGGGTGAGGCGGTGTACGGCCTCACCGAGCTTCACCGCGAGCGAATCGCCTCCGCGGCGATCGTCGCCAACCCCGGCTGCTACCCGACCGCCGCGGTGCTCGCGCTCGCGCCGCTCGCTCGCGCGGGGCTGATCGCGGACGTGGTGATCGACGCCAAGCAGGGCATCTCCGGCGCGGGGCGCACCTTCGACAACACAACCCACCTCTCGATGGCGGGCGAGAACATCCTCCCCTACAAGGTCGCCGCCCACCGCCACACCCCCGAGATCGAGGAGCAGCTCGCGCTGCTCGGCGCAACCCTCTCCGTGCAGTTCCAGGCCCACCTTGTGCCGCTCGACCAGGGGGAGCTGGCGAGCTGTTATGTAACCCCGACGCGCCCCGTCGAGGGCGCCGAGCTGCGCGAGCTCTACCGCGACGCCTACGGCGTGGAGCCCTTTGTCGAGGTCGTGGACGGCCCCCCCGGCGTGCGCGAGGTGCGCGAAACCAACTTCTGCCGGCTCTTCGCCGCCGCCGACCCCCACACCGGCAAGGTGCTCGTGTTCTCCGCGATCGACAACCTTTGGAAGGGCACCTCCTCGCAGGCGGTGCAGAACCTCAACCTCATGTTCGGGATCGCTGAGACCGAAGGGTTGCTGTGAGCGCGAGCGGTCGGTATCCAGGGTGGTCGATGTGAGCGCGGGCAACGACGTGTGGGGCGACCGCTCCTCCGACGGCCCGCCGCGGCCGTTCTTCGGCTCGCGGTGGGTCGCCGCGCCCGAGCACGTGCGCGAACTGGAGCCCGGCGCGGGGCTGCCCGCCGGCTTCCGCGCCGCGGGCGTCGCGTGTGGAATCAAGCCGAGCGGCAACCACGACCTCGGTCTGCTCGTGTGCGACTCGGAGCGTCCGGTGAGCGCCGCGCGCTTCACCGCGACCGGTACGCCCGCCGCGCCCGTGCTGGTGAGCCGCGAGCGCTGCCGCCTCGACGCCCTGCGCGCGGTGCTCGTCAACTCGGGCTGCGCGAACGCCGCGACCGGCAAACGCGGGCTGGACGACGCCGCCAAGACGCAGGGCGCCGCCGCCCTCGCCGTGGGCGTCCAGCCGCAGGAGGTCGTGCTCGGCTCCACCGGCGGAATCAGCCACCTGCTGCCGGTCGAGAAGCTGCTCAAAGGCATCCTCGCCGCCGGCAAAGAGCTGCGCCGCGAGGGCGACGCCGACCTCCAGCTGGCGATCCAGACGACCGACGCGTTCGAGAAGCGTGTCAACCTGGAGGTCCGGCTGCCCTCCGGGACGGTGCGCCTCAGCGCCCAGTGCAAGGGCGCCGGCATGATCTCGCCGAACTTCGCCACGATGCTGTGCTTCGTGCAGACCGACGCCGCGCTCGAGCCCCACACGGCCGACCTGCTGTTCGGCGTGTGCGTCAAGCGCTCGTTCGACCGCTGCTCGGTCGACGGGCAACTCTCGACCAACGACACCGCGGTGCTGATGGCCTCCGGCGCGAGCGGCGTGGCGGTCGCCCCCGAGAGCGAGGACGAGTTGCGCTTCGGCGAGGCCCTGGATGCGCTGCTGCGCCAGCTCGGGATCCTGATGGTGGCCGACGGCGAGGGCGCCCGGCGGATCGCCCGCGTCGTCGTACGCGGCGGGCATGTCGAGAGCGTCGAGGCCGCCGCGCGCGCGGTCGCCAACTCGCCCCTGGTGAAAACGGCGCTGCACGGCGCCGACCCCAACTGGGGGCGGATCGTCCAGGCGGTGGGGGCTGCGATTCGGTGCCCGCCCACCCACGCCCCGCTGCCCATGGACCTGACGATCGAGGGGACCCTCGTGTGCTCGGCCGGCGCCGCGATCGACTACGACGAGGACGCGCTCGCGCGCGCGGTGCAGGGACGAGAGATCGAGTACGAGATCGGCCTGGGTGGGCGGGACTCGATCAACGCCGACACCGAGGTGTTCTTCTCCGACCTCTCGCACGAGTACGTAAAGGTCAACGCCGAATACACGACATGAGCGACGCACAGCAAAGCTGGCAGGCCCCCGAGGGCAAGGGCAACTCCGTCGCCACCCTGCTGGAGGCGCTCCCCTACATCCGCGAGTTCCACGGCAGGACCGCCGTGATCAAGTACGGCGGCGCTGCGATGGAGGACCCCGCGCTGCGCGAGGAGTTCGCGCGCGACGTGGTGCTGCTCAAGTACGTCGGCCTCGAGCCGATCGTGGTCCACGGCGGCGGCCCCGACATCACCGCCTACATGGAGCGCCTCGGCCTGCCCGTGCAGTTCGTCGGCGGCCTGCGCGTCTCCGACGAGGCGACCGTCGAGGTCGCCAAGATGGTGCTCGTCGGCAAGGTCAACAAGGAGATCGTCGGCCGCCTCGCCCGCCACGGCCAGCCCGCAGTGGGGCTGTGCGGCGACGACGGCTCGCTGTTCGAGGTCTCCCGCCGCCCCGGGCCCGGCGGCGAGGACATCGGCTTCGTCGGCAGCATCGAGCGCGTCAACACCGACGTCCTGCGGCACATCGCCCGCGACTACATCCCCGTGATCGCTTCCGTCGGCGCCGACCGCGACGGGCGCTCCCACAACGTCAACGCCGACGACGCCGCCGGCGCGGTGGCGCGCGCGCTCGGCGCCTACAAGGTGATCTTCCTCACCGACGTGCCCGGCTGGCTCGCCGACCCCGGCGACCCCGCCAGCCTGATCGCGCACGCCACCGCCGAGCAGGTTCGCGACGCGCTGCCGGGCCTGCAAGGAGGCATGGGACCGAAGCTCCAGGCCTGCCTGGAGGCGATCCAGGGGGGCGTCGGCTCCGCCCACATCATCGACGGGCGCAAACCCCACTCGCTGCTCTTGGAGCTCTTCACCGACGCGGGGATCGGCACGAAGATCGAGGCGGCGCCGTGACCTCGACCGGCCTGCGGGAGCTCGCGGATGCGAGCCTGATGCACACCTACGCGCGCTTCCCCGTCGAGTTCGTGCGCGGTGAGGGCGCCCGCCTGTGGGACGCCGCGGGCAACGAGTATCTCGATCTCCTCTGCGGGATCTCCGTCACCAACGTCGGGCACTGCCACCCGCGCGTGGTGGAGGCCGTGCGCGAACAGGCCGGGCGGCTGCTGCACGTCGGCAACCTCTACTACACCGAGCCCGGCGTGCGCCTCGCCGGGCGACTGGCCGAGTCCAGCTTGGGGGGGCGCGTCTTTCTCTGCAACTCCGGCGCCGAGGCCAACGAGGCCGCGATCAAGCTCGCGCGCAAGGCCCGCCCCGGCGGGGACGTCGTGGTCGTCCACGGCGCCTTCCACGGGCGTACCTACGGGGCGCTCTCCGCCACCCCGCAGGAGTCCAAGCAGGCCCCCTTCGCTCCGCTCGTCCCCGGCTTTCGCGTGGTCGCGCCCGAGCCCGCGGCGCTGCGCGCCGCCGTGGACGCAGATACCGCGGCGGTGCTGTTGGAGCCGATCCAGGGCGAGACGGGGGTCCACGTGCTCTCCGAGGAGCTGCTGCGCACGGCGCGCGCCGCCTGCGACGAGCACGGCGCCGCACTGATCTTCGACGAGGTCCAGTGCGGCATGGGCCGCACCGGCACGCTGTGGGCGTACGAGCAGACCGGCGTCGTGCCCGACGCTCTCACGTCCGCCAAGGCGCTCGCCGCCGGCCTACCCGCTGGCGCGCTCGTCACCGGCGAGCGGCTCGCCGACGCGCTCGCTCCCGGGGACCACGGCTCCACTTTCGGCGGCGGCCCCGTCGTGTGTGCCGCCGCGCTCGCTGTGCTCGAGATCATCGACGACCCTTCGTTGCTCGCACACGTAGAGGAGCTGGGCGCGCGCCTCGTGGCTGGCTTGGAGCGGCTTCCGCACGTGCGCTCCGTGCGCGGGCGCGGCCTGATGCTCGCCTGCGACGTCGACCTCCCCGCGCCCGAGGTCGTGCGCCGCGCGCTGCTTCAGCAGCGGCTCGTCGTCAACGCCACCGGCCCCGCCACCGTGCGGCTGCTGCCGCCGCTGACTCTCACCGAAGCCGAGGCCGACGAGGGCCTGCGGCGGCTCGGCGCGGCGCTGGAGGGCTGAGGCGGGTCAAACAGCGGCGAGCGCGTCCGCAAGCTCATCCGCGGTCGTCTCGACCGCCTCTGGCACTGTGACGATCAGCCGGCCCTCGCGCTCGAGGATGCGACGGGGGCCGAGCATCGTCATACCGACGATTCGGCCGGTGCCGGGCGCATAGCGGATCACATGGCCCTCGGGAGTCGTCTCGCCCTCGCCCGCCTCAGGATTGCCCACCCGGAGGTAGAGCACATCGTTCTCGGCGTCGTAGCTCGCGTGGTCGAAGACGATCGACCCGATCTTCACGTTCACGCGTCCCATGTCGGAGGGTCCTTTCGATGACCGAATGCGGAGATGATGCGCGCTGGAACCTGTTCATAGCTTACGACGACTAACAGCCACCGGCTGGGGCCTGCATCGCGCGCGAAGTAACGTCTGCGCTCCGCGT
Organism: uncultured Solirubrobacterales bacterium; assembly: GCA_963715925.1. GTDB lineage: Bacteria > Actinomycetota > Thermoleophilia > Solirubrobacterales > Solirubrobacteraceae > Palsa-744. The sequence goes on from OY970282.1 coordinate 3,161,856, forward strand.
ACACGGGATCGACTTCGACGTGCTCCGCGGAGGTCACCGCTTGCAGCGCCGCCTCCGTGAGGCGGCCACCTCAACGTGCTCGGGCAGCACCTTCTCCAGCCAGATCCGCGTGAGCAGAACCACTCGGGCTCCCTGAGGGTCGGTCGTCTCGCCGATGATCTCGTCGTCCGTCACGATGCACAGAATGCCCTCCGCTGAGGACGGCGCCGGCCTACCTTCGGCGTGCTCCAGTAGCCTGCGCGGGCGATGAGTAACCCGGAACCTGATCACAGCTTCCCCCCCCGCACCGCCTCCTACGAGGCCGACCCCGAGCAGGTGCGGCGCGTGCTGCTGCTCTACTCCGGCGGTCTCGACACGAGCGTGATGCTCAAGTGGATTCAGGACCGCTACGACGCGGAGGTCGTCTGCCTCACCGTCAACCTCGGGCAGCCCGGCGAGGACTACGCCGTGATCGAGGGGAAGGCCCGCCGGCTCGGGGCGCTCGAGTGCCACGTCGTGGACGCCCGTGAGGAGTTCGCCCGCGACTTCCTCGCGCCCGCGATCCGTGCCAACGCGATCTACGGCGGCGGCTACCCGCTGTTCACCGCGCTCGGGCGGCCGCTGATCGCGAAGCTCGCCGTCGAGTACGCGCGCCGCTGCGACTGCGACACGGTCGCGCACGGCTGCACCGGCAAGGGCAACGACCAGGTCCGCATCGAGGCCACCGTCGCGACGCTCGGCCCCGAGCTGCGGGTGATCGCCCCCGTGCGCTCGTGGCAGATGGGCCGCGAGGAGGAGATCGCCTACGCGCGCGAGCACGGCATCCCCGTCAAGGGCGGTACGGAGGTAGTCCCCTACTCGATCGACGACAACCTGTGGGGGCGCTCCTCGGAGGGGCGCTGGATCGAGGACCTCGGCCACGCCCCCGACGACGACGTCTTCCAGCTCATCACCCCCCCCGAGCGCGCGCCCGACGAGGCCGAGGTCGTGCGGATCGGCTTCGAGCGCGGCGTGCCCGTCGCGCTGAACGGCGAGCGCCTTGGCCTCGTGGAGCTGATCGAACGCGCCGCGCTGCTCGGCGCCCGCCACGGCGTCGGGATCGTCGACCACGTCGAGGACCGCATCGTCGGCCTGAAGGTGCGCGACATCTACGAGGCGCCAGCCGCCGCCCTGATCCTGCCCGCCCACCAGGAGCTCGAGCGGCTCGTGGGTACGATCCACCAGAACCAGTTCAAGCCGCACCTGGACCGCCAGTGGGCCTACCTCGTGTACGCCGGGCTCTGGTGGGAGCCTCTGCGCGGCGACCTCGACGCCTACATGGACGCCGTCAACGAGCGCGTCACCGGCACGATCGGCCTGAAGCTCTACAAGGGCCACGCGCGGGTGGTCACCCGCGAGTCCCCCCACGCCGTCTACGACGCCCGCCTCGCCTCCTTCTCGGAGTCCGGTGGCCTCTTCTCCCAAGCCGCCTCGCCGGGGTTCATCGAGCTGTTCTCGCTGCAGTCGCGCATGGCCTGGCGGCTGCGCCACTGCGATCCGCCCGAGGCGCCCTGAGCGCCGCCAGACCGGCCGGCGACACGCCGAGCCGCGCGGCGACCCTCGGGATAGCGGCCCGCGGGGACAGGACCCGCCAACTCCCGGTCCGCGCTGGATAACCGTCCGAGTCCGCCCATACTCTGAGTACGGTGATACCCGAGGAAGGTCAAGCGCCTCACGAGCCCCCCCCGCGGGAGGGCGAGCGCGACGTGCTGGCCGAGCGCCGCGCCCGCCGCGCCTGGCTCAGCAGCCCGGCTCTCGCTCGCCGCGCCGAGGCGGCCGAGGCCACGGCGCGCACGCTGGAGGCCCACCTCGCCGACCTGCGCCGCCGCCAGGTGGAGGTCGAGCGCGAACGCGAGCTCGCCTCCGTGCAGCTCGCCGAGCGCGAGCTGCAGCTGCGCCGGGTCAAGCAGCGCGAGTACGCCGAGCAGCAGCTGCGCGTCGAGGCCGAGGAGGCCGCCGTCCGCCTGCGCCGCTCCCACCGCGCCGAGCTCGACCGGCTGCAGCGGCGCGCCGAGGAGGCCCACGCCGCCGCGCAGCACGCCGAGGAGCAGCGCGATGAGCTCGCCGCGCGCCTGGTCGGAGTGGGCGAGAGCTGCGCCCGCCTGCAGCGAGGCGTCACCGCGCTGCAGAGCGTCGCCGCCGGGCTGCGCACCACGCTCGAGCGCGACCAACAGGCCGCCCTGGCCCGCATCCGCGAGCTCGAGGGCGAGCTCGAGCGCACGCTCGCCCCTGCCCCTGCCGCGACGCTTGACCCTGCCGCGACGCCCGACCGGGGGGGCGGGGTGGGCGGGCTCGAAACCGAGCCCGAGGACGTCCGGCGCGAGGAGCTGACCGGCGCGCTGGCGGCCGCCGTGGAGCGCCTGCGCGCGCGCGCGGGCGCCGTCGAGGAGCAGTCGGAGCCCCGCTCGGGGAACGGCCGGCAGGCCACCGAGGCGCCGGCGGTGGAGCGGCCTACGAGATCGGCTCAGACGCCCGCCCCGGCGGCGGAGATCCCCATCGTGTATGTGGTTCCGCGCCTGTTCACGTCTCCCGCGCGCGGCGAGCGGCCGAAGCTCGGCCGGCGGCTCGCACCCGCTGTGCGGCGCATCGCGGCGCGGCTGGCCACGTGGGCCGACCAAACTTAGAGCCCGCTCGACAGCCTCCGACTCTCCGCCGCTCCCCGGCCTAAGATTCCCTTCGGTGTCCGAGCCCGCCTGCGCCCACCTGCACGTTCACTCCGAGTACTCGCTGCTCGACGGCGCCTGCAAGATCGATGCGCTCGCCGAGCGCGCCGCCCAGTTCGGGCAGCCCGCCCTGGGGTTGACCGACCACGGCGTGATGAACGGCGCGGTGGAGCTGCACAAGGCGTGCGCCAAGCACGGCATCAAGCCGATCGTCGGCTGCGAGATCTACCTCGTGGACGACCACACGACGTCCACCATGGGGTATTCCAATCGTGATCCCTCCCGCCCGGGCGGCAGTCGAGTCCTACGCAACCACCTGACGCTGCTCGCCGCCGACGACGCCGGCTACCGCAACCTCGTCAAGCTCTCCTCCGCCGGTTTCCTGGAAGGCCTGCAGCGCGGCAAGCCGACGGTCGACCTCGAGCAGATCGCCCGCCACTCCGAAGGCGTGATCGCGCTCACCGGCTGCCTCGCCTCCCGCTTCTGCCAGCGCCTCACCGAAGACCGCCCCGGTGACGCGCGCGCCCACGTGGACGAGCTGCTCGGGATCTTCGGTCCCGAGAACGTGTACTTCGAGCTGCAGAAGAACGGGCTCGCCGCTCAGGAGAAGTGCAACGAGGGGATCGAGCGCATCGCGGGCGAAGTCGGAGGGCGGCTGGTGGGCACCGGCGACGTGCACTACCTGCGCCGCGAGGACTACGACCACCACACCGCGCTGTTGTGCGTGCAGACCAAGAGCACGATCGCCGCCCCCAAGCTCACCTTCGACACCAACGAGTTCTACCTGCGCGACAGTGCGCAGATGGCCGAGTCCTTTGCGCAGTGGCCCGAGGCGCTCGCCAGCACCCTGGAGATCGCCGAGCGCTGCTCGGTGCAGATCGAGCTTGGCAAGCAGCTGATCCCGAGCTTCCCGGCCCCCGAAGGGGTCACCGAGGGCGAGTACCTGCGCGCCCGTGTCGAAGAGGGGCTGCGCGTCCGCTACGGCGACCCGCCGCCGGCGCAGGCTGTGGAGCGCATGGAGATGGAGCTCGGCGTGATCGAGCGGATGGGCTTCAACGCCTACTTCCTGATCGTGTGGGACTTCGTCAAGTACGCCAAGGAGAACGGCATCGCCGTCGGCCCCGGGCGCGGCTCCGCGGCCGGCTCGCTCGTCTCCTACTGCCTGCAGATCACCGACGTGGACCCGCTGCGCTACGAGCTGCTGTTCGAGCGCTTTCTGAACCCCGAGCGGGTCTCGATGCCGGACATCGACATCGACTTCTCCGTGCGCGGGCGCGAGCGCGTGATGCGCTACGTGACCGACAAGTACGGGCGCGAGTCGGTCGCGCAGATCGTCACCTTCGGCAAGATGCTCCCCCGCGCCGCCACGCGCGACGCGGCGCGCGTGCTCGGTTACGACTACGGCGCGGGCGACCGTCTGGCGAAGCTGATCCCCGACCCGATCATGGGCCGCGCGCCCTCCTTCCAGGAGTGCCTGAAGGCCGGGGAACAGCTGCGCAAGGCCTACGACGAGGAGCCCGACGCGCGCCGCATCCTCGACGTCGCGCAGGGCCTCGAGGGGATCGTGCGCAACTCCTCGATCCACGCCGCCGCCGTCGTGATCGCGGACCGGCCGCTCACCGACATCGTGCCGCTGCAGCTCGCCGACGCCGGCGCCGGCGAGGGGGGAGAGCGCAGCTTCCGCACCGTCACGCAGTTCTCGATGAAGCCGATCGAGGAGATCGGCCTGCTGAAGATGGACTTCCTCGGGCTGCGCAACCTCGACGTGATCGAGGACGCGTTGGACATCATCGAGCGCTCCAGCGGCGCGCGCCCGGACATGACTACGCTTCCGCTCGACGATCCGGCGACGTATGAGATGCTCGCCCGCGGCGACTCCACTGGCGTGTTTCAGTTCGAGTCCGAGGGCATGCGCGAGGCGCTGAAGAAGGTGCGCCCCGACGAGTTCAACGACCTGATCGCGTTGAACGCGCTCTACCGGCCGGGAGCGATGGACCAGATCCCGGTGTACGCCAAGGGCAAGCGCGACCCGCAGGCGATCTCCTACCCCGACGAGCGCCTGCGGGCGATCCTCGAGTCCTCCAAGGGAGTCATCCTCTACCAGGAGCAGGCGATGCAGATCTCCAAGGAGCTCGGCGGCTTCTCGGGGGCCAAGGCTGATGACTTGCGCAAGGCGATCGGCAAGAAGAACCGTGCGGCGATGGCCGCGCTGAAGCCGGAGTTCGTCGAGGGCTGCCGCGCGTCGGGGACCAAGCCGGAGGTGATCGAGTTCCTCTGGCAAACCAACGAAAAGTCGGCCGACTACTCGTTCAACAAGTCCCACGCCGCCTGCTATGGACTGATCGCCTACCGCACCGCGTGGCTGAAGGCCAACCACACCGCCGAGTACATGGCGGCGCTGATCTCCTCGGTGATGTCCACGAAGGACAAGGTGCCGTTCTTCGTCGCCCGCTGCGAGGAGATGGGCATCGCGATCCTGCCCCCGGACGTCAACCTCTCAGATCACGAGTTCACCGTCGTGGACGGCAACATCCGCTTCGGCCTGGACGCGGTCAAGGGCGTCGGCTACCAGGCGGTCGAGGCGATCAAGCGCGCGCGGGGCGATTCGAGCTCCGCCCACCCCGGGGATTCCGAGCCCGCCCACCCCGCCGGCCCCGGGCGTCCATTCACCTCGATCTGGGACTTCTGCGAGCGCGTCGACAACCACACCGTCAACAAGAAGGCGATCGAGGCGCTGATCAAGTGCGGCGCGCTCGGCTCCACCGGCGCGAGCCGCAAGGGGATGCTCGGAGTGCTCGAGCAGGCCCAGGGCGCCGGCCAGAAGATCCAGCAGGACGCGCAGATCGGCCAGGGCTCGATCTTCGACCTGCAGGAAGACCCCGCGGCGAGCGCGCAGGCACCCGCCGCGAGGGCCGGTCTCGCCCAGGGCGGGTGGGGACTCGATCACCCGCCGATACCTACGCCAGAGTTCGAGCAGGCCGAGCTGCTGGCTGCCGAGAAGGAGGCGATCGGGCTGTTCGTCTCCGCGCACCCGCTCAAGCCACTGCGCGAGGCGCTGCGCGCGCGTGTGGACTGTCCGCTCGCCGCGCTGGCCGATCGCCGCGACAAGGACTTCGTGACCGTCGGCGGGATCGTCACCGAGGCCAAGAAGATCCGCACCCGCAACGGCGACCACATGGTGTTCGCCACTCTCGACGACCTCGAGGGATCCGTGGAGCTGCTCGTGTTCGGCAAGGCGCTCGCCGAGCACGAGGCGGTGCTCAGCGTCGATCAGGTGGTAATGGTGCGCGGACGCGTCGACCACAAGGAAGCCGGCAAGACCTGCCTGGTGGTGCAGTCCGCCGAGACCTTTGCGCCCAGCGAGCAGGAGCAGGCAGACGCCCGAGCGGCCTCGGCGCGCGCGGCGGCGCCGGTGCGGCCGGTGTGCCTGCGGATCGACGCCACCAAGCTACCGGCCAGCGTGATCGACGAGCTCAAGCACGTGATCGGGAACTTCCCCGGCACAGCAGAGGTGGTGCTCGAGATGGACACCAGCACGGGCCCCCGCCGCCTGCGCCTCGGGGATGCTTACCGGGTGCAGCCGACGCCGACGCTCCGCGCCGAGCTGGAGCAAGTGCTGGCCCCGGCCTGTTTAGCCGTGGCCTGAGGGCCGTGGACGCCTGAGGGCCGTGGACGCGGCGCTGGCCGAAACGGGGACTCGCGCCGCGTGTCACCCGGCTTCGGTCTGCGTCCTCAGTCGCTCGCGTACATAGCACGCCACGCTCCTTGCGTCCTTGGCCTGCTTGGTCCACGACCCTCAGGGGCGCGGGGCGTGGACGCGGCGCTGCCTATCTACGCGCAGCGCGCCTGCGCAGTGCCTGCACTCCACGCTTGCGCAGGGCCATCGCCAGCGCGACCTCCTCGGCCGCCGGGCCGCCACCGTCGCCGCCGGGGGTCTCCAGCACGCAGGGCAGCTCCTCGAAGGGGGCGGCGGCGAGAAAGGTCGCGCAGCCGCGCTCGCCGAGCTCGCCCTGCCCGACGTTGGCGTGACGGTCGCGGTTTGAGCCCAACGCGCCCTGGGAGTCGTTGAGGTGCAGCGAGCCCAGCCGCTCCAGGCCGACCCTCCCAGAGAGCTCCTCCAGCAGGGCGTCGATCCCCGCGGGTGTGCGGATGTCGTACCCGGAGGCGTACAGGTGGCAGGAGTCCAGGCACACCCCCAGCCGCTCACCGGCCCCGGCGGCGTCGATCAGGGCGGCGAGCTCGTCGACCGAACGCCCCAGGGTGCCTCCGGCGCCCGCGGTGTTCTCCAGGTGCAGCGGGCAGCCCTCGCTCTCTGAGAGCGCCTCGCGGATCGTGGCCCCCGCGCGCGCGATCGCCTCCCCGACGTCGCCCGTCTTCGCGGAGCCGGGGTGCAGCACCACCCCGCGGGCCCCGATCTGGTGCCCCACGCGCAGCGAGTGGGTGAGTGAGTAAAGCGTTTTGGCGCGGATGTCGGGGTCGTCGCTGGCGCAGTTCAGCAGGTACACGGCGTGGATCAGCACCGCTTCGATCGGGCTCGCGGCGAGCGCCTCGCTGAAGGCGGCGACGTCCTCCTCGCGGTAGGTCGTGGGGCGCCACATGCGGGGCGACTGGTTGAATATCTGGATTGCGCGGCAGCCCCGCTGCACCCCGCGCTCCACGGCGTTGGGCAGCCCGCCTGCCGGCGAGACGTGCGCTCCGATTAGCATGGCGGCGATCTTATGGTTTGCGTCCGCCCACACGCTCCCTCCCGAGCCAGCTCCAGCCGGCCACGTGCCCACGGGCGGGGTGGCTGCACCCGGCCATGCGCTCTCAGGCGAGACGGCTCTTGCGCCTGAGGTTCGCTCCCTCTCCCACGGGGGCCCTGCACATCGGGGGGGCGCGCACCGCGCTGTTCAACTGGCTGCTCGCGCGCGGCTCGGGTGGCGTGCTGGTGCTGCGCATCGAGGACACCGACCGCGAGCGCTCCACGCCGGAGAACGTCGCGCAGATCCTCGACGCGCTGCGCTGGCTGCAGCTCGACTGGGACGAGGGACCGATCTTCCAGTCCGAACGCTCCGGGCGCCACGCGGAGGTGCTCGAGCAGCTGCTTGAGGCGGGGCACGCCTACCGCTCGACCGCCACCGCGGAGGACGTCAAGGCCTACAAGCAGCACCACGGCGCCGAGCGCGGCTTCCGCGGGGAGGGGCGGGGGGGAATCAGAAAGAGGGCGCGGTGCGCCTGCGGGTCCCCGACGAGGGGGCCACGGTGGTCCACGACGCGATCCGCGGGGAGACGCGCTTCGAGCACGTGCACCTCGACGACCCCGTGATCGCCCGCTCGGATGGGTCGGTGCTCTACAACTTCGCGGTCGCCGTCGACGACATCGACGCGGGCATCACGCACGTGGTGCGCGGAGAGGACCACCTCTCCAACACCCCCAAGCAGCTGCTCGTGCTGGAGGCGTTGGGAGCCCCGCAGCCGGTGTACGCGCACCTGCCGCTGCTGCACGGCCCCGACGGCCGCAAGCTCTCAAAGCGCCACGGCGCGGCCTCCGTGCAGGAGCTGCGCGCGGCCGGCTACCTACCGGAGGCCGTGCGCAACTACCTGGCGTTACTCGGGTGGGGCGCGGGTGACGACGCCACGGTGATGTCCACCGCGCAGCTCGTCGAGCGCTTCGCCCTGGAGCGGGTGAGTCGCAACCCCGCGCAGTTCGACGAGGCGAAGCTGCGGTGGCTGAACGGGATCTACATCCGCGGGCTGCCCGTGGAGGAGCTGGCGCGGCGCCTGGAAGCGTTCACCGGCCGCGAGGGTTTGGCCGCGGCGGCGGCGATCAGCCAGGAGAAGATCCAGACGCTCGCGGACTTCTGGCCGCTGGCTGGGTTCTTCTTCCAGGAGCCCACCGACGATCCCAGCGCGCGGGAGCGGTGGCTGGATGAGCGGGGGAGAGGGGTACTGGCGCTGGTGCGCGCGGCGCTCGCGCAGGCGCAGGGATTCACCGAGGAGGATGTGCAGGAGGCGCTTGCGGCGGTGCAGCAGCACACGGGGGTCAAGCCGCGCGAGATCTACCAGCCGCTGCGGGTGGCGCTCGCCGGCACCGCGATCTCCCCGGGCATCTTCGAGAGCGTTGCGCTGCTCGGCCGTGAGGAGGCGCTGGCGCGTATCGACGCGGCGCTTGCCCGGACCGGCGCTTGAAAATATCGAGGTGCGGTCGATTACCAGGTCATACCTGCGGCCAACGCCCTCAACCGAACGTCTACCTCTGCCGATAGGAGTCCTGGAGGGTGGCGCAGTCGGCCGAAGGCCGGCGAGCCGAGTCCCTCTTTCGCTAGACCAGGCGCCCAATGGATTGGGCGGTGTGCGATTCCAAGGTAGGTGCGCAGGAGCATGCAAGCAACAGCCACCAAGCGGCAGCAGCGGGCCAAGGATCGGCCCGGAGCGGCCGGAGAGTCCCCCCTCCGGGGGCGGCCGTCACCAGAACGAGGGCCATGGCCGGCGCCTGACCCAGGCCTTCGAAGCGCTCGAGGGGTACCCGGCACTCGCCGAGTCGTGCAAGCGGCTGCTGGCGGTGATGTCCAAGGAGCACGTCGCCACGGCGGACGTGGTCAGTGCGGTGGAGTCCGACGTGGCGCTGGTCACGGCCGTGTTGCGGATGGCCAACCGGGCACCGCAGGCGCGGGGCCGCGTGGACACGGTGGTCGGAGCGGTGGAGGTGCTTTCCCCGCAGACCGTGCAGGCGCTGGCGGCGCGGGTACGGAAGTTCGACTTCTTCGAGCGCGCGAGCGTGTGGGACACGGCCCCGGAGCGCTTCCGCCTGCACGCGCTAGCCACCCAGCACGCGGCGGACAGGGTGGCGGGCGAGGTGGGCTACGAGAACCGCGACCGCCTGACCGTGACGAGCCTGCTGCACGACATCGGCAAGCTGGTGCTGATGCACGCCTACCCGGGCTACCCCGGGCAGGTGCACCAGGGAGCGCAAACCCCGGAGGAACGCATCCACCAGGAGCGCCGCGAGCTGGGAGTGGACCACGCGCTCGTGGGCGGGGTGCTGGCGCGGCGGTGGGGGCTGCCGGTGTCGGTCGCGAGCGTGATCGAACGCCACCACAGCCCGGAAGCGACCGGCGAGGCGGCGTTCGTGCGCCTCGCGGACATGCTCGCCCACTACACCCAGGGCGCCCCAGTGTCCCCGGCGGAGATGCTGCGCAGCGCGCGCACGGTGGGGCTTGACCCGGAGGAGCTGCGCCGGGTGATGTACGAGCTGCCCAACACCAACAACCAGCGCCAGCGCCACGTCGACCCCTGCCCGTTGTCGGGCCGCGAGCTAGGAGTGTTGCAGCGCCTCGCGGAGGGCAAGGTGTACAAGCAGATCGCCCACGAGCTGTCGCTCTCCACCAGCACGGTGCGCACCCACCTACACAACATCTACGGCAAGCTCGGCGCGGTCGACCGCGCGCAGGCGGTGTTGATCGCCACAGAGCGCGGCTGGCTCTGAGACGGCCGCTGGCCGGCGCGATGCATTGTCCTCGGTCGCTCGTGTACCGAAGCCGGGAGACATTCGCTCCGCTCGCATCCCCGTTTCGGCCAGCACGCTTCGCTCCCTGCGTTCTCGCCTCGCTTGACCAGCGGCCGTCTCAGGGGCGTCGTTGCGTAAAGTCGCGTGGGTGAGAAAGGAGGCGCGATGATCTCGATCACCAGCAAGTCACCGTATGCAGTGCTGGCCCTGGCCGAGCTGGGTCGCAGCGCCGGCTCGGAGCCGGTACCGATCGGGGAGCTCGCGCGCCGGCGGGGAGTGCCGGTGCAGTTCTTGGAGCAGTTGTTCGCGGTGCTGCGTCGCGCGGGGGTGCTCGCCTCGCAGCGGGGCGTCAAGGGCGGCTACCGCTTCGCCCGGGACCCCGCGACGGTGAGCGTGCTGGAGGTGGTGGAGCTGCTCGACGGTCCGCTGGGCAATGACGCCCAGGGCGTCTTCGCGGACGCGGCGGCGGCGGCGCGCAAGGTGTTGGAGCGCACGACGATCGCCGATGTCGTCGAGCGGGAGGCACGCGAAGCGGGCGCGAGCATTTACCATATCTAGAAGCGCACTGAGAAACACCGCTGGGGCAACGATTTGCGGTGGTTTCACACTGTATGGGGCGCTGGCGGCGGCGCTCGCCACGGCGCCTCCCCGCCTCGATAGGGTCGGCCGATGTGGATCAAGCGATATGCGCCGCGGGCGCTGGTCGCGCTTGCATCGCTCTGCATGTGCGTAGTCGTGATCGCGGTGAGTGCGGGGTGTGGCGGGACCCAGAGCGCTGCGCAGAGCACACCGCAGGGCACTGCGCAGACCACTACGCAGAGGCCGAGCAGGCCGCGGCGCGTAGCGCTGACCACGCCGCAGCGGGCTGTGCAGCTCTACATCGAAGGGATCCAGTCCGCGAACGGGGCCGCTTTGTGCAACGTCCTCGACGAAGGTATGCAGCGGGCCCTGATTCAGAAACTCGTGAGTGCGCGCCCCACGGAAGCCGGGGACTCGTGCGCGCAGGCGATGGCCGAGCTCGCAGCGGCTGTCACCAGCCCGGGCGAACGCCGTTTGAAACCCCGGCTCCAGGTGACGATGAGGGGCGACAGGGCCGTGGTGAGGTACATCGAAAAGGTGTCGCACAAACCGCGCACCTACGCGCTGGTCAAGCACGGGTCCGGGTGGTTGATCGACAAGATCAACGGCAAAGGCTGAGAAGCCATCTGAAAGGTTCCTCAGATCGCGTCCATCGACCCTTTGCGGCGAGACCAAGAGCTCGCAGATGACTTCAGGTCCGCCGTCACACCTGCGCGACGCGCGCCCTGGCGCACTTGGCCGCGTACATCGCGCGGTCGGCGGCGTCGAGCGCGGACTCGTCGTCGGCGGTAAGGCGGTCGAGCATCGCGAAGCCCGCGGAGGCGGCGAGGTGCACGACGGTCTCGCCGGTGTCGACGGTGCAGGTGGCGATCACGCGCTGCAGGTCCTCGGTGACAATCTCCGCGCCGGGGCGGTCCATGTGGGGGAGCAGCACGGCGAACTCGTCCCCACCGAGGCGCGCGACCAGGTCGGTGGCGCGCAGCCGCCGCGTGAGCATCCGGGCGATGGCCTTCAGGGCCTCGTCGCCGACGCGGTGGCCGTGGCGGTCGTTGACTCCCTTGAAGCCGTCGAGGTCGATCACGACAAGGGTGGCACGCTCGTCGTAGCGCTGGCAACGGCCGACTTGGAGCTTGAGGTCGTGCTCGAAGAGCCGGCGGTTGCGCAAGCCGGTGAGGGGGTCGTGGTCGGCGAGGTGGCGCAGGTGCTCCTCCAGCTGCTTGCGCTCGGAGATGTCCTGCAGCTGGACGATGAAGTGCAGCGGCTGGTCCTTGTGGTCGCGTACGAGCGAGACGGAGAGCAGCGCCGACATCGTCTCGCGGGCGGCGTTGAAGTAGCGCTTCTCGACCTGGTAGGCGGAGATCTCGCCGTCCAGCAGCTGGCGGCGGCGGGAGACGTCGTTGTCGAGGTCCTCGGGGTGGGTGATGTCGTGGAAGCGACGGCGCACCAGCTCGTCGGCGGTGTAGCCGGTGATGTCGCAGAGCGCCTGGTTGACCAGCACCCAGCGCCCCTCCTGGTCGATCAGACCGGTGCCGATGGGGGCGCGTTGGAAGACCTCCTCGTAGCGCTCCTGGGGGTGGCGCTGGGCCTCGGCCGCGGGTGGGGAGGCCGAGATGTCGAGGATCACGGCCACGCCGCTTGAGATCTCGCCGCCGTCCCGGCTGCCGGGGGGACGTAGCGGCCCGACGTCGATCATCAGCTCGGGGCGCCCGTCCGCTGAGCGGATGGACCGCGAGCGCGTGTCCCCGCGCAGGGCGGAGCGGCAGAGCGGCTCGATCTGCAGCCACAGCCCCGGGGGAAAGGCCCCAGCGAGCGCCTCGCCCTCGCGGTAAGCCGCCGACGAGGACTCCATGCGTCCGAGCGCGTGACCGGCAGCCAGCAGCAGGCGCAGGTTGGAGTCGAAGACCGCGATCAGTGCTCCCGGCACCTCCTTGGCGACCAACGCCGTCTCATCGAAGTCCGCGAGCAACTGCTCGGCGGCCCGCTGACCGGGTGTGGGCATGGTCTTGTATCGGCGCGGGTCGGTGGGGGCTTGATTGAGACGAGGCCCCGCCCGCCCGCGACCACAGCGGTGGACGAGCAGACCTCGCGCGGCGCACGCCCACTATTGTCGTGCAGATGCCCCGAATTCCGATCAACATTGCGGAGCTTGTGGGGGAGACGCCCTTGGTGGGCCTGCCAGCGATGGTGGGAGAGGCCGGCGAACGCGGCGTGGAGGTGTACGCGAAGCTCGAGTCGCGCAACCCCGGGGGCAGCGTGAAGGACAGGATCGGGGTGGCGATGATCGAGGCCGCCGAGACGGAGGGGCTGATCGAGCCGGGTCGCACGACGATCGTGGAGGCGACCAGCGGCAACACGGGGATCGCCCTGGCGTTCGTGTGCGCGGCCAAGGGGTATGAGCTGGTGCTGACGCTGCCGCAGGGGATGAGCCGCGAGCGCGAGAGCCTGCTGAAGTTGTACGGGGCGAAGGTGCAGATCACCGAGTCGCTGGGCGGGATGAGCGAGGCGGTGGCGGCGGCGCGGGAGCTCGCGCGCGGTGAGCACGTGTGGCTGCCCGACCAGTTCTCGAACCCCGCCAACCCGCAGGCGCACCGGCGCACGACGGGCCCGGAGATCGAGCGCGCGCTGCAGGGCCCGCCCGACGTGCTGGTGGCAGGCGTGGGCACCGGCGGGACGATCACCGGCGCGGGAGGGTACCTGCGCGAGCGCAACCCGCAGCTACGGATCGTGGCCGTCGAGCCACAGGGCTCGGCGGTCCTCTCGGGAGGCGCACCCGGCCCGCACCGCATCCAGGGCATCGGCGCAGGCTTCGTGCCGCCGGTGCTCGAGCGCGAGCTGCTGGACGAGGTGATCGCGGTCACCGACGAGGACGCGATCCAAACCGCGTGGAGCTGCGCAAAGCGCACGGGCCTGCTCGCAGGCATCTCCGGCGGCGCGGCGCTGTGGGCGGCGCTGGGACTCGCCGCGCGCGAGGAGTCCCGCGGGCAGCGCATCGTCGTGATCGTGCCGGACTCAGGCGAGCGCTACATATCGCAGGCGTTCTTCGCGCCGTAGGGGAAAGGAATTTGGATAGGACCCTCCGGGTCCCGCGGCGTACGCAGCGCGGAGACGGCGGTGTGCTCAAAGTCCCCGGGGGGGGACAGCGGGAGGGCGGTGGTAGGGTCGCGCCACTTCCTCGGTAGTTGGAGACCGGCGTGGACCGGGTGCTGACGCAGCTGCTGTCGAGATGACCCTTAACTGCGCGTTACAGTCACCCCACGTCCCTAAAGAAATGGCGCTCTTGCGTTAGAGACGTTAGGGTGGGGCCGTGGGAGCCGCGCGGTGGCGCTGAAGAAGTCCGACCTGTACCGCTCGCTCTGGCAGAGCTGCGACGAGCTGCGGGGCGGCATGGACGGCTCGCAGTACAAGGATTACATCCTCACGCTGCTGTTCGTGAAGTACGTTACGGACAAGGCGCAGGCCGATCCGAACAGCCTGATCGACGTCCCGCGCGGCGGCTCGTTCGAAGACATGGTCGCGCTCAAAGGCGACAAGGAGATCGGCGACGGGATTAACAAGATCATCGCCAGGCTGGCGGAGGCGAACGACCTCCAGCGGGTGATCGACCTCGCTGACTTCAACGACGAGGAGAAGCTCGGCCGGGGCAAGGAGATGCAGGACCGGCTCAGCAAGCTGGTCGCGATCTTCGACGACCTCGACTTCCGCGGCAGCCGCGCGGAGGGCGACGATCTGCTCGGCGATGCCTACGAGTACCTGATGCGCCACTTCGCCACCGAGTCGGGCAAGTCCAAGGGCCAGTTCTACACCCCCGCTGAGGTCTCGCGCGTGATCGCCAAGATCGTCGGCATCGGGCCCCAAACAAGCCAGGACCAGACCGTCTACGACCCTACCTGCGGCTCCGGATCGCTGCTGCTGAAGGTCGCGGCGCAGGCGCCGCGCGGCAGCACCATCTACGGCCAGGAGAAGGACAACGCCACGTGGGCGCTCGCGAAGATGAACCTGATCCTCCACCAGAAGGCGGAGGACGTCAACGAGATCGCCAAGGGCGACACGATCACCAGCCCCCAGCATCTCGACAACGGAGTGCGGCTGCGCACGTTCGACTTCGCCGTCGCCAATCCGCCATTCTCGGTCAAGTCGTGGAGCAACGGCCTGGAGCACGAGTATGGGCGCTTCGAGTATGGGCGCCCGCCGGAGAAGAACGGCGACTACGCCTTCCTGCTGCACATCCTGGGGTCGCTCAAGAGCGCCGGCAAGGCGGCCGTGATCCTCCCGCACGGCGTGCTGTTCCGCGGCCACGCCGAGGCCGCGATCCGCCGCCAACTGCTCGACCGCGGCTTCATCAAGGGCATCGTCGGCCTGCCGCCCAACCTCTTCTATGGCACGGGCATCCCGGCGTGCATCGTCGTGCTCGACAAGGAGAACGCGCAGGCCCGTACGGGCGTCTTCATGGTCGACGCCTCCAAGGGGCTCATCAAGGACGGTCCGAAGAACCGCCTGCGCAGCCAGGACATCCACAAGATCGTCGACGTCTTCAACAAGCGCACCGAGATCGAGCGCTACTCGCGCATGGTGCCGCTCGCCGAGATCGCCAGCGAGGCTAACGACTACAACCTCAACATTCCGCGCTACATCGACTCCTCCGAGCCGGAGGACATCCAGGACCTCCACGCGCACCTGCACGGCGGCATCCCCGACCGCGACGTCGACGCGCTCGGGGAGTATTGGGAAGCGTTTCCGTCGCTTCACGCCGCGCTGTTCGAGCCCAACCGCCCCGGTTACAGCAACCTCGCAGTCGAGCCGTCCGCGGTGCAGCAGACAGTCCTCGATTCGGCCGAGTTCCAGCAGTTCTCAGCAGAAGTCGCAGGGCAGGTCGGCGAGTGGTTTGCGGCTCACCGCGGCGCGTTGGCGTCGATCGGCGCGGACACCAAACCGGCCGATCTGATCGATATGCTCGGCGACGATTTGTTGACACGATTCAAGAAAGTCTCCCTGCTCGATGAGTACGATGTCTACGAGCAGCTGCTCAGCTACTGGCACGAGACGATGCACGACGACGTCTTCCTGATCATGGGCGACGGCTGGGTCGGCGCCGCACAGCCGCGCCCCACGATCGAGGACAAAGACCGCAAGCTCTCGGAGACGCCGAATCTTGTGATCGGCAGTGGCAGGAAAGCGACCAAGCTCAAGACCGACCTGATCCCGCCGGAGCTGGTCGTCGCCCGGTACTTCGCCGGCGAGCAGGCCGAGCTCGAAGCGCTCAACGCTAGGGCGGAGGAGGCCGCGCGCGCGGCCGATGAGTACATTGAGGAGCACGCGGTCGAGGACGGCCTGCTCTGGGAGGCGGTCGATGACGGGAAGATCACCAAGGCGCTCGCGTCCGCGCGGCTCAAGGAAGCGAAGCGTGAAGGCAGCGACGCTAACGAAGTCGCCGCGTTGGAACGGGCCATCGCGCTGTTCAATGCCGAATCCGCGACCAAGAAGGCAGCGAAAGACGCACAGGCCGCGCTCGACGTTGCGACGCTGAGGAAGTACGGCGATCTAAGTGAAGCCGACGTGACGACGCTGGTGCTTGACGACAAGTGGAAGACCACCGTTAAAAACCGAGTCGAGGGTGTGCTGAGCTCGCTTGTGCTGGACCTTGTGGCGCGGACTCAGGCGCTGGGTGAGCGTTACGGTGAAGCTCTTGGTTGTCTCGAGGCCGCGGTGGATGAGCTCAATGAGCGCATGGCGCGGCATCTCGTGGACATGGGGGTGAGATGAGCGGCGTCAGCAGACCTCAATGCTCGATTCCTGTCGGCTGGGAACAGCGAAGCATCGGAGAACTCGGACAGGTGAAGGGTGGCAAGCGACTGCCTGCTGGCTACTCACTGACAAGCATCCCCACTCCTTTCCCCTATGTAAGAGTCGCGGATATGCACATGGGTGGCGTTGATCTTGCGGATCTTCGTTACGTCCCCGTCGCCATTGCGCCGGCCATTCGTAGTTACAGGATCGAGTGCAATGACATTTTCGTGAGCGTCGCTGGCACGCTCGGGATCGTAGGGAGAGTGCCGGAGGAGCTTGATGGCGCCAATCTCACCGAGAATGCTGATCGCATAACATCGCTCTCCTGTGATGCTGACTACCTCATGTACTACCTTATGAGCGAGTCCATTCAATCTGAGGTTGAGGTTATACGAACAGTTGGTGCTCAGCCAAAGCTCGCCCTTGGGAGGCTGAAGAAATTCTGTGTTCTGCTTCCGGTACATCGGTCTGAACAACGGCGTATAGCCGAGGTTCTGAGGGGTGTGGACGATTTCACCACAAGTCTTGAGCGCCTAATAGCGAAGAAGGAGGCGATCAAGCAAGGAATTATGCAGGCGCTCCTAGCGGGCCGAACCCGCCTGCCGGGGTTCACGGGACGGTGGTCTACCCAGAAGCTAACTCAGCTTGGAACCTTTCTCAAGGGCCATGGAATCAAGCGCGACGATGTTCGGGTCTCGGGAGTTGCATGTATTCGCTACGGCGAGCTTTATACGACCTATCTAGGTTACACTTCAACCACCGTTTCATTCGTGACTCCGCGCATCGCGGCTTCCGCGTTGCCAATTTGCCAGGGCGACCTTCTATTTGCTGGTTCAGGGGAGACGCGCGAGGAGATCGGTACATGTGTCGCCTATATGGGAACACAGCAAGCAGTCGCAGGAGGAGACGTCATTGTGCTGCGTGCACCAGGCGTAAATCCTGTCTATTTGTCATTACTCGCCAATACGCCGAGCATCGCTGCCCAGAAGGCACGGCTAGGGCAGGGCGACGCAGTCGTGCATATAAATAGTCGCGCGCTGGGTTCTATTGAAGTAGACCTTCCGCCCCGCGACGAGCAAAATGCGATCGCGAATGTTCTCGTTGAGGCAGATAAGGAGGTCCGAGCGTTAGAAGCCCGCCTCACAAAGGCCAAGGCCATCAAGCAGGGCATGATGCAAGAGCTCCTCACTGGCCGAACTAGGCTCCCCGTCCCCGAGGAGGTCCCAGCATGAGCAACGTGGGCCAGTACGAGCGCGAGACCCAAGACCGCGTCATCGAGCTGTTCTGCGACCGGCTTGGCTTCGAGTATCCCGACAGCTGGGAACATCGTCAGGGCAACCCCAGCATCGATATTCAACTGCTTACGCATAACCTCGAAATACGGCACTACGACGCCATCCAGATCGAAAAGGCAATCGAAAAGCTCCGTAAAGAAGCCTCACTCGGCGGCGGTCGCGATCTGTATGAGGCCAATCGCGACGTGTACGGCCTGCTGCGCTACGGCGTGAAGGTGAAACGTGACGTCGGCGAGCCGAACGAGACGGTCTGGCTGATCGACTGGGAGCACCCCGAGGCCAACCACTTCGCGATCGCGGAGGAGGTGGCGGTTCTGGGTGTGCACAACAAGCGCCCCGACATCGTGCTCTATATCAATGGTATCGCCGTGGTGACGATTGAGCTGAAGCGCTCGAAGGTGGCGGTGTCAGAGGGTATCCGCCAGTCGTTCGGCAACCAGCAGCGCGAATTCATTCGGCCGTTCTTCACAACCGTGCAGCTGGTGATGGCGGGCAACGACGTCGAGGGGCTGCGTTACGCGCCGATTGACACGCCCGAGAAGTATTGGCTCACGTGGCGCGAGCCGTCGGAGATCGAGAATCCGCTTGACCGCGCCCTCACCCAGCTGTGCTCGAAGGAGCGGCTGCTCGAGCTGATCCACGACTTCGTCGTCTTCGACTCGGGCGTGAAGAAGGTGTGCCGTCACAACCAGTACTTCGGCGTGAAGGCCGCACAGGCGAGGATCGCCATGCGCGAGGGCGGCATCGTCTGGCACACCCAGGGCTCGGGCAAGTCACTGACGATGGTGTGGCTGGCGAAGTGGATTCGCGAGCACCAGCGGGATCCGCGCGTGTTGATCGTCACCGACCGTACCGAGCTCGACGAACAGATCGAAAAAGTCTTTGCCGGGGTGGACGAGGAGATCTACCGCACGCGCAGCGGCGCCGACATGCTCGACGTGCTCAACAGGTCCGAGGAGTGGCTGATCTGCTCGCTGATCCACAAGTTCCGCGCATCCGAGGACGAGGGCGCCCGCGATGAGGCCGGCGGCGACTTCATCAAGGAGTTGCGCGCCAAGCTCCCAACGGACTTCTCGGCCAAGGGCAATCTGTTCGTCTTCATCGACGAGGCCCACCGCACGCAGTCGGGCAAGATGCACGACGCGATGCAGCAGCTCCTGCCGGGGGCGATGTTCATTGGGTTCACGGGCACGCCGCTGCTCAAGGCCGACAAGACCACGAGCATCGAGACGTTCGGCAGCTTCATCCACGCCTACAGGTACGACGAGGCCGCCAGAGACGGCGTTGTGCTCGACCTGCGCTACGAGGCGCGCAACATCGACCAGCGCCTGACCTCACCGCGGAAGGTCGATCAGTGGTTCGAGGCCAGGACGAAGGGTATGACCGACCTCTCCCGCGCCGCGCTCAAGCGGCGCTGGGGGACGATGCAGAAGGTGATCAGCTCCGAGCCGCGGGCCAAGCAGATCGTCGACGACATTCTGCTCGATATGGAGACGAGGCCGCGCCTGATGGATGGCCGCGGCAATGCGATCCTCGTCGGGTCGAGCATCTACCAGGCGTGCAAGTTCTACGAGCTGTTCTGCAACGCCGGCTTCAAGGGCAGGTGCGCAATCGTCACGAGCTACGAGCCGCGGGCGAGCGATATCGCCAAGGAGGACTCGGGTCACGGCGCGACCGAGCGGCTGCGCCAGTATGAGATCTACCGGCAGATGCTGGCCGATCACTTCAACGAGCCGGCCGACGTCGCGATGGGCAAGGTCGAGCAGTTCGAGCAGGACGTGAAGGAGCGCTTCGTCAAGGACCCCGGTCAGATGCGGCTGCTGATCGTCGTCGACAAGCTGCTGACCGGCTTCGACGCACCCCACGCGACCTACCTCTACATCGATAAGAAAATGCGTGACCACGGCCTTTTCCAGGCGATCTGCCGCGTCAACCGCCTTGACGGCGAGGACAAGGACTACGGCTACATCATCGACTACAGGGATCTCTTCAATTCGCTGGAAAGCGCGATCGCCGACTACACCTCGGGCGCACTCGACGGCTACGAGAAGGATGACATCGAAGGCCTGCTCGCCAACCGGATCGAGAAGGGCCGCGCGGAGCTCGACGAGGCGCTCGAGAAAATGCGAGCGACCTGCGAGCCGGTCGCCCCGCCCAAGGACACGCCCCAGTACCAACGGTATTTCTGCGCCTCTGAGCAGGGGGGCGCCGAGCAGCTGAAGGCCAACGAGCCGAAGCGAGTCAAGCTCTACAAGGCGGTTGCGGTCGCCGCCCGTGCCTACGGCAACCTCGCCAATGAGATGGCCGAGGCTGGCTACAGCGATGCCGATGCGGCCGCGATCAAAGCCGAGATCGCTCACTACGTGTCCGTCCGCGACGAGGTTAGGCTGGGTGCTGGCGAGAACATCGACTTCAAGCAATACGAGGCGGGGATGCGCTATCTGCTCGACACCTACATTCAGGCCGAACCCTCGGAGACGGTCGCCGACTTCGGGAGCACCGGGCTGATCGATCTGATCGCGGAGCTCGGCGCGGGCGCGATCGACAAACTGCCAAAGGGGATCAAGGATGATCCCGACACCGTGGGCGAGACGATCGCCAACAACATGCGCAAGGTCATCGTCGACGAGCGTGCGATGAACCCGAAGTACTACGACAGCATGTCCCGGTTGCTGGACGCGTTGATCGCAGAGAAGCGCCGGGGCGCGATCGACTACAAGGAGTACCTCGAGCGGCTGATCGCCCAGGCACAAAAGCTCGCTCGCAAGGAGTCCGACGTCGTCTATCCCGAATGGGTCGACAACGGCGCCAAGCGCGCGCTCTACGACTTCGGGCTCCCGAGTGAGGAGCTCGTCGTGGGGGTTGACGAAGCGGTGCGGCACACCAAGCCCGACCACTGGATCGGCAACGCCATCAAGGAGAAGAAGGTCCGCGGGGCGCTCGTCAACCTGCTGCCCGACGACTACGCGCGCCTCGACGAGCTGATGGCGCTGGTGAAGGCGCGCGATGAGTACCGTTAGTGGCTGCCTCACCGTCCGCGGCATCGACGTCGACGTCGTTTACAAGGACATCAAGAACCTCCACATCGCCGTCTACCCGCCTGCCGGGAGGGTCCGTGTCGCCGCCCCGAGGCGTCTCGACGACGAGCACATCAGGCTCGCCGTCATCCAGCGGCTGCCATGGATCAAGCGCCAGCGCAAGCAGCTGCAGGACGCGGTGCGACAGTCCTCACGCGAGATGGTGACCGGCGAGTCCCATTACGTCTCGGGGGGGCGCCACCGGCTCTTGGTCGTGGAGCAACCCGGACGGCCACACGTCGAGCTGGACGGCAAGCGACTGCTGCTGTGTGTGCCGCAGAACACCGACACCCCCGCGCGGCTGAGGCTGCTGCGGAAGTGGCAGCGCGACCGGCTGCGCGTCGCGATCCCCCCGCTGATCGAGAAGTGGGAGCCGGTCATCGGCCGGACCGTGCCGCGCTGGAGCATCCGGCGCATGAAGACCAAGTGGGGCTCGTGCAACCGTGAGACGGGCCACATCCAGTTCAACCTGGAGCTTGCCAAGAAGCACCCGCGCTGCCTGGAGTACATCGTCGTCCACGAGCTAACACACCTGCTCGAGCGCGGTCACGGCGAGCGCTTCACGAAGCTCATGGACGGCTTCCTGCCCGACTGGCGCAGCCGCCGAGACGAGCTCAACGCCGCGCCCTTGGCCGACGAGCGATGGGCGGAGGCCACCAACGGCAGAGCGCTCGAGGCATTTACCCCTATCAACTGACCCGTGTGTCGGCAGCAGCAGCGCGCTTGATCGCCAAAGCGCATCATCAGGGGCCGCAACGCCCGCGCTACCCTGTGGGGATGCTCGGGCTGGGCACCTTCGCGGGGGTCGTCAAGGAGCTGCGCCGGGATGTCGCCGCGGCGCGCGACCGCGATCCCGCCGCACGTGGGGTGGGGCCCGCGGAGATCGTGGCGACGTGGCCGGGCATCCACGCGCTGCTCTCCCACCGAGTGGCGCACGCGCTGCACGAGTCGGGCGTGCCGCTGCTGCCGCGCACGCTGGCGATGTTCACGCGGACGCTGACGGGCATCGAGATCCACCCGGCGGCGCAGATCGGCAAGGGCCTGTTCATCGACCACGGCGCCGGGGTGGTGGTGGGGGAGACGGCGAGCATCGGCGACGACGTGACCCTCTACCAGGGCGTGACGCTGGGGGGCACGGGCTTCGCCACGGGCAAGCGCCACCCGACGGTGCAGGACAACGTGACGATCGGCTCGGGGGCGAAGCTGCTGGGGCCGATCACAGTGGGCCACGGAGCGAAGATCGGCGCGAACACGGTTGTCATAACCGACGTGCCGCCGAACTCCACGGTGGTGGGCAACCCCGGCCATCCGGTGCGCGTCGACGGCCGCCGCCCGGAGGGCCCGGACGCCGACTGGATCCACCTGCCGGACCCGATCGCGGAGGCGATCGGGGGCCTCTCCAGCCGCATCGGTGCGCTGGAGCGAGCGGTGGGCGAGCTCTCCGGCGGGCGCCTGGAGCCACCCGCGGCGAAGGTCAGGCCGCTGCGGCCCGTGAAGGGCCCGAACCCCGCGGGTGGCTGAGCGGCTCGGCCTGGACCCCGTGCCGGGCTGGGCGCCGCAGACGCGGCCGTAGCGATCCGTGAGGCGTCCCAGCCTGCCGAGGCTGAGGGGGCGCTGCCAGCGGCGCCGGTCGCCGCCGTAACGTCCGGGGCGGAGGCTAGCGTCCGGTACGACAGGTCTCTGCGTCCGGGCGGCGCGGTGGGCGGGCGGAGCGACGAGATGGAGGCGCGGTGCGCAAGCGAGTTGTCGGGGTGACCATTGGTGTCTACGTGGCGCTCTGGTTGCCGGCGGCTGCGCCGGCGGCTCCGACGTGGCTGGCGGCGAGCCCTCTCTCGCGGCCCGGGGCGGAGTTCGCGGATACGGCGATGGGATCGGACGGTGGCGCGGCGGTGGCGTGGCTGCAGCCCAGCGTCGGCGGCAGCACCTTGCAGGTCGCGATGCGGGCGCCGCTTGGGAGCTTCGCGCCCCCTCTCGACGTCTCGCCGGGAGCCGAAATCCGCGCTCCTCAGGTGGCGGTGGACGCCGCCGGGGACGCGACCGTCGTCTGGTATGGCAGCAACGGGTCGAACTACCTCGCGGAAGCCGCAACAGTGACGGACGGGATGCCTTCGGCCTCGGTGAAGCTCTCCGAAGCAGGCGAGAACGCCATATTTCCGACGGTCGCGATGAACGACAGGGGCGACACGATCGTGGCCTGGGCCCGTGAAGAAGGCGCCAGCGCGATCGTCCAGGCGTCGTTTCGTCCCGCCGGGGGCAGCTTCGGTGCGCCGGTGAACCTCTCCGCCAAAGGCCAGTTCGCGAGCCTTCCACGGGTCGCGATCGATGCCGCCGGCGATGCCACGGTCGTCTGGGACAGCAATGGCCAAGAAGTGGAAGAGGCGACCCGCCTGGCTGTGACCGGCAGCTTCTCCACACGGGAAGTGGTTTCAAACCCGGCCGAACCGGCGCTCTACCCGTTTGTGGCGATGAACCCAGAGGGTGACACGGCCGTCACCTGGATCGCCAACAACGGCACCGCCGAGATCGTGCAGGTCGCGGTGCGCCCGGCCGGCGGGAAATTCGACAAAGCCGTGAACGTGTCGTCCGAAGCGGCGAGTGCGGCATATCCCCAGGTGGCGCTCGACGGGGCAGGCGCCCCGAGCGTCGTCTGGACGAGCACCTTCGCGTCCAGCACCGTCCAGTACGCGGCCGGCACGCCGTCGGGCACGTTCTCGGGGCTCCAAATCCTTGCTTTCCTGTCGTGGGCCCCCAGCATCGCCGAGGATGCGGCCGGCGACACATTGGTTGGCTACGCCAACGAGCAAAACAACAGCGCCCTCGCCCTCTTCCGTCCCGCGGGAGGCGCTTTCGGCGAGCCCGAGGAAGTGTCCCCCGCCGGGCAGACCGTGAGCCCCAACGGAAACAGCGACGAGCAGGGTCTCAACGTGGCGATGGACGGCGACGGCGACGGCTTGGTCGGCTACACCAACCAGAGCAGCGAACTCGCCGAAGAGAGCCAGCTCGACACCGTGGGGCCGGCCTTGGAGAACGTGTCGATCCCGGCGAACGCGATCGCGGGGGCGCCGGCGTCCTTCTCGGTGGCGCCCGTCGACCAGGTCGACGCGACGCCTGACGTCTCCTGGTCCTTCGGCGACGCTTCGACGGCAAGCGAGGACTCGGTGACGCACACCTTTGCGAGCCCCGGCACCTACGGCGTGTCGGTGACGGTCACCGTCGCGCCTGGCGACACCGTGACGCAGACCGGCTCGATCGCCGTCGTCGCGCCGATCGGCAAAGCCCCGCCCCCCACGCCAACCTTCCAGGCGGCGGCGCTCCGCTCCGCCACCGTAACCGCCGACCGGCATGGGCACGTACAGCTGAAGATCGCCTGCCCCGCCGTCGGTGCGACGTGCACGGGCACCGTGGCGCTGACGCTGCCAGCCACCGCAACCGGCCTGGCGGTGGCTGCCCGCGCGCGGGCGAACGGCGCCCCGGTCACCGTCGCGGCCGGACAGGCCTCCTTCAACGCAGCGCCTGGCGCCAGCGCCGCTGTTGGCATCTCATTGCCCGCGACTGTCGCCAAGCTGCTCGCCCGGTACCACCGTTTGACGCTGACCGCGATCCTCGAGACTCATGGCAGCTCCGGCCAGAGCCTCCCGAGCAGTGCGCGGGTCCTCGTCAAGGCGCCCGCCGTGCCGCAGAGGCCGAGGGGGAAGAGGAAGAAGCGGTAGGCGCCTCTCAATAGAAGACCGTCCGGCACCGATGCCGCGGCCGGGCCTTGTACTCGGGCGCCTGCCCGCGGTTCCATAGGCGCACGTCGAGCACGCGCGGAGGTACCCCGGTCTGCTTGGCGATCAGCTCGCAGGCGTGCACCGCGCAGGCGCGGATCTCGCGCTCCGGGCCGCCCGTGGGCAGGATCTCGCCGGCGTCGATGCGCGCCGCGAGCGACTCCTCATAGACCAACACCCCCTCGCAGCGCAACACGTGGGGAACGAGGTTGTCGGCGAAGATCGTCAGGCGGTCGAGGTCCGCGAAGGCCGCGACCCCCGCGAGCGCGAGGTCGCTGGGGAGGATTTGGGCGCGCTTGTAGAAGCCGCGGTCGTCGAACATCGCCATCCCCTGGGCCAGCGTTTCGGCCAGCCGCTCCGCGGAGCCGCCGCACTCGGCCACCACGTCGAGCGCGCGTCGCTCCCCGAGGAAGCGCCCGAGCTCGCGCAGCGCCTGGGCGTAGAGGCTCATCAGCTCGTGGTCGGCGGGCTGGTCGAGGAGCTGCGCGACCGTGCGGGTGTCCACCGCGCGCAGCCACGCCGCGGTCGGCGGCCCTTCCGCACGCACGTGGTCGGCGAGCGCCCACGCGACAGTGAAGTACCCGCTCACCGGGTGGGTGTGTGGGCCACTGATCGAGCGCTTGCGCAGCGTGGGGAACCACCCCGAGCCGAAGTTGATCGCGTCGAGCGCCAGCAGGTAGTCCGCCACGTCCCCCGGCTCCCCCTCCAGGTAGTGGCGCACCGGGTCGAGCGCCGGCCCCGGCCCTTGGGCGGTGATCCCCTCGAGTACGTCCCCGGCGAGCGCGTCCTCGTCGATCCGCACCCACCGCGCCTGTGCGGCGGCTCGTGCGCAGCTGGAGCGGACCTCTTGGAACAGGGGCATGGGGAAAACGTTAGGGCGCTTGCCGACGGCCCCTGGGCCAGTTCGGGCACCGGGGCTCGCCGAGGCGCCGGCCGGTGGCGCAACTATGCTCAAGGAATGGTCGAAAACCCCCACGCCGAGCACCTCCAGGAGCTGCTGGAGGGCCTCAACGAGCCCCAGCGCGAGGCCGTCACGCACGGGGAGGGGCCGCTCTTGATCCTCGCCGGCGCCGGTTCCGGCAAGACGCGCGTGCTCACCCACCGCGTCGCCTTCCTGATCTACACCGACCAGGCGCAGGCCGGTGAGATCCTGGCGATCACCTTCACCAACAAGGCCGCCAAGGAGATGCGCGAGCGGGTCGAGCGGCTGCTCGGCCACGGCACGCGCGGCATGTGGCTGATGACCTTCCACGCGGCGTGCGCGCGCATCCTGCGCGCCGAGGCAGAGCGGCTCGGGTATACGCGCCAGTTCACGATCTACGACCAGGCCGACGCGCGCCGGCTGACCAAACGGTGCATGGATGCGGTGGGGGTCGACCCCAAGCGCCACACTCCCGCGGCGATCCACAACCAGATCTCGGCCGCCAAGAACAAGCTTCAGGACGCCGCCGCCTACGGCCAGGCGACGGGCTCCGCCTTCGAGGAGATGGTGGGCGAGGTGTACCAGCTGTATGAGCGCGACCTGCATCGCATGAACGCGATGGACTTCGACGACTTGCTGTTTCGCACGGTCAACCTGCTGGAGCTCTTCGAGGAGGCCCGCGAGCGCTACGCCTCCGCCTTCCGCCACATCCTCGTGGACGAGTACCAGGACACCAACCACGCGCAGTACCGCTTCCTGCAGCTGCTTGTCGGGGGCGGGCGCCAGGCCCCGGCGCGCGGGGAGCGCGTGCACCTGGAGGGCCACCGCAACCTCGCGGTGGTGGGCGACGACTCGCAGTCGATCTACAGCTTCCGCAGCGCCGACATCCGCAACATCCTCGACTTCCAAGACGACTTCCCCGACGCGCGCGTGGTCAAGCTGGAGCAGAACTACCGCTCCACCGGCACGATCCTCTCCGCCGCCAACGCGGTGATCGCCAACAACCGCGGCGGGATCGCCAAGCGCCTGTGGAGCGAGCTGGGCACGGGCGAGCCGATCTGCGTCCGCGAGCTCGAGGACGAGCACGCCGAGGCGCGCTTCGTCGTCGGTGAGATCGAGCGCCTGCTCGACGAGGGCGCCTCGCGCACGGAGATCGCCGTCCTCTACCGGACCAACGCGATGTCGCGCGTGCTCGAGGACGCGCTTGTGCGCCACGAGATCGCCTACCAGGTGATCGGCGGCACGAAGTTCTACGAGCGCGCCGAGATCAAGGACGCGATCGCCTACCTCACGTGGCTGGCTAACCCCTTCGACGTGGTGAGCTTCACCCGCGTGGCCAACTCACCCCGGCGCGGCCTCGGGCAGACCTCGCTCTCCCGCATCGTCGCGCACTCCGCCACCGTCGGCGTCTCGGTGTGGGAGGCCGCGTCCGCCCCCGACGCGATCCCTGGCCTCGGCGCCGCCGCGGTGAAGGCGCTGCGGCGCTTCATGGACACGATGGACGCGCTGCGCGCGCGGGTGATCGAGGCCCACCCACCCGTTCTCGTGGGTGACCTGTTGGAGGCCGTGCTCTCGCAGACCGGCTACGTCGAGGCGCTGGAGGCGGAGCGGACGATCGAGGCGCAGGGGCGCATCGAGAACCTCGAAGAGCTGGTCGAGGTCGGCCGCGAGTTCGACGCCACCGCCGAGTCGG
Source organism: uncultured Solirubrobacterales bacterium (assembly GCA_963715925.1). Lineage (GTDB taxonomy): Bacteria > Actinomycetota > Thermoleophilia > Solirubrobacterales > Solirubrobacteraceae > Palsa-744. The sequence continues at coordinate 3,189,143 of OY970282.1, forward strand.
GCACCGCCGCCGAAGGCGCTGTTCAGGGCACGCTCGGGGTGTTCCTCCAGCAGATCGCGCTCGTCGCCGACGCCGACTCCCGCAGCGAGGACGAGGGGTTGGTGACGTTGATGACGCTGCACAACGCCAAGGGCCTGGAGTACCCCACGGTGTTCATCACGGGCTGCGAGGACGGCGTGTTCCCCCACTCGCGCGCCCTGGACGAGGGCGGGTTGGAGGAGGAGCGGCGCCTGTTCTACGTGGGAGTCACGCGCGCGATGCGCAAGCTCTACCTGACCCACGCGCGCCGCCGCGCGGTGTTCGGGGCGCAGGCGTACGGGCTGCCGAGCCGCTTCCTCGACGAGATCCCCGCCGAGCTGACCGAACGCGAGGAGGCGACCGTGTTCGTGGCAAGCGCCGCCCGTGGGGGCGGCATCGACGGACTGAGCGCTCGCCGGCTCGCCCACGCGGGCAGTTGGGCCTCCGCAGCACGCGCCACGGACGATCGCTCCCCCGGGGGACGCGCCGGCAGCCCGGTCGCTGGTCGCGGCTCGCAGTACCCCACCGCGGCCCGCTCCTCGCAGGCACCCGGCGCGGCCTCCTTCAGAATGGGCGAGGACGTCACCCACGTCGCCTTCGGAGAGGGCGTCGTCACCGGCGTGGAGCCCGACGGGGTGATCGTCGTGCGCTTCGCCCGCGACGGCTCCGAACGCAAGCTGATGTCGGAGTTCGCCCCCGTCACCCGCCGGTAGCATCTGCCGCCGTGAGCGCCACCCTCATCGACGGCAAGGCGGTCGCCGCGCGCGTGCGCGCGCGGGTGGCGGAGGAGGTCAGCGCGTTCACCGGGCGCACCGGGCGCACCCCCGGCCTGGCGACGGTGCTCGTCGGGGAGGACCCCGCCTCAGCGGTGTACGTAGGGGGCAAGCAGCGCGCGTGCGCCGAGGTCGGGATGACGCCGTTCGACAAGCGCCTGCCCGCCCAGGCCACCCACGAGCAGGTCGCGGAGCTGCTGCGCTCGCTGAACGCCGACCCCGCGGTCAGCGGGGTGCTGCTGCAGCTGCCCGTGCCCGCTCACCTCGACGGCCCCGCGCTCACCGGCCTGATCGACCCCGGCAAGGACGTGGACGGCCTCACCCCTCACAACGCCGGCCTGCTCGCGCTCGGACGGCCCGGCCTGCGCCCCTGCACCCCCCTGGGGGTGATGGAGCTGCTCGCGAGCGTTGAGCGGGCCGACGGGCAACGGGTTGAGATCGAAGGCGCCGAGGCGGTGGTCGTCGGGCGCTCCAACCTCTTCGGCAAGCCGATGGCCCAGCTCCTGCTCGAGGCCAACGCCACCGTCACCGTCTGCCACTCCCGCACCCGTGACCTCGCCGCGGTGTGCGCCCGCGCGGACATCCTGATCGCCGCCGTCGGGCGCCCGCGCCTGATCGCCCGCGAGTTCGTCAAACCAGGTGCGGTGGTGGTCGACGTGGGCATGAACCGGCTCACCCCCGAGCAGGCCGGCAACTCCAGCGGCCTCGTCGGCGACGTGGACTTCGCGGCGGCGTCGGTGCTCGCCTCCGCGATCACCCCTGTACCCGGGGGTGTGGGGCCGATGACGATCGCGCTGCTGCTGCGTAATACGCTGAGCGCCGCGCGCCGCCAGGCGGGGATCGAGGATCAAGTGGGAGCGAGCAAGCCATGAGCCTGCGCCGCCTGCGCTCGGGAGAGCTGATCGCGCTGGCCGGTGCGATCTGCCTGATCGTCGCGCTCACGCTGCCCTGGTATGAGAACGCTCAGGGCAAGCTCGGCGCGTGGGCCACGTTCGGGCCGGCCGTGGCGCTGCTCCTCCTCGCCGCCGCCGGCGCCTTGGCGCTCGCGCTCGCGACCGTCACCGAGCGCACCACCGCGATCCCCGTCGCCGCCGCGGTGTGGGGCACGCTGTTCGGGATCCTGGCGAGCATCGCCGCGGTAGTGCGGCTGCTCGAGCGCCCCGAACACGCCACCGAGCTGTGCGCCGGCGCGTGGCTGGCGCTGATCGGGGCGCTCGCCGTGCTCCTCGGCAGCTGGCAGTCGATGCGCGACGAACGCACGGGCATGTACCCCCCGGACACCACCACGCCGCGCGAGGCGCCGCACTGAGGCCCGCCGGGCGCGGGCCGCGGGGAGCGGGAGCCTTCGATGGACCTGGACCTCGCACTGCTGCGCCGCCCGCACTGGCTGATGGGCGGCGGCGGGGTCACCCTATTCATAGCCACGTTCTTCTTCAAGTGGTTCGGCGTGAGCGTCAGCACCTCCGCCGGCGGCGCCTCCTACGGCTTCAACCTCGGCGTCGACGCTTGGCACAGCCTCACTCACACCCGCTGGCTGCTGCTGCTCACGATCCTCGCCGCGTTGCTCGCCGCCGGCGCGCAGGCGAGCTGGCGGGAGCCGAGCCTGCCCGTCCCGGCGAGCGCGATCGTGGCCCTCTGCGCCGGGCTGAGCGCGATCTTCGTACTCTACCGGATCGTTTACCACCCGCACGCCGACGTCGCGTACGGACCAACCTCCCTGCACTACGGCGCCGAGCTCGGCCTCTACCTCGGGTTCCTCGCCTGCCTGGTGATCGCCTACGGCGCCTTCGAGGAGCTGCTCGAAGCGGGCGGGTCGCTGCGCGGGCGGCATAGAATCTCGCCGTGATCGATCGCGAGGAGGTCCTGCACGTCGCCCGCCTGGCTCGCCTGCGGCTCGACGACGGCGAGGTCGAGTCGATGGCGCGCGAGCTCTCCGGCGTGCTCGACCACATCGCCCGGATCGCCGAGCTCGACCTCGAGGAGGTGCCGCCGACCTCCCACGTCGTGGAGGTCACCGGCCGCCTGCGCCCCGACGAGCCGCGGCCCTCGCTGCCGCGCGAGGTCGCCCTGGAACAGGCTCCCGCCGTCAGCGACGGCGGCTTTCTCGTCCCGAGTCCCCAGGCGTGAGCTCCGACTCGATCGTTGAGCTGTCTGCGGCCCACGCCGCGAGCGAGATCGAGGCCGGTCGGCTCTCCCCCGCGGAGCTGTTCGACGCCTACCGCGCGCGCGCCGTCGCCGACGAGCTCAACTGCTACACCTGGGTCGCTCCCGGCGCGGGGTCGGAGGGGTCCGCGTCCGAGGCGCCCCTGCGCGGCGTGCCGCTCGCCGTCAAGGACCTCTTCTGCACCGAGGGCGTGCCCTCCCAGTCGGGCTCGCGCATTCTGGAGGGCTACCGCCCCCCCTACACCGCCACCGTCGTGGCCCGCCTCGCCGCCGCCGGAGCGCCGCTGTTGGGCAAGACCAACCAGGACGAGTTCGCGATGGGCTCCTCGAATGAGAACTCCGCATTCGGCCCCGTGCTCAACCCGTGGGACCGCTCCCGTGTGCCGGGAGGGTCCTCCGGGGGCTCCGCCGCCGCCGTCGCCGGCGGTCTCGCGCCGTGGGCGCTCGGCACCGACACGGGCGGGTCGATCCGCCAGCCCGCCGCGCTCTGCGGGATCGTAGGCCTGAAACCCACCTACGGCGCCGTCTCGCGCTACGGCATGATCGCCTTCGCCTCCTCCCTGGACCAGGCCGGGCCGCTGACCCGGGACGTGACCGACGCGGCGCTGCTGCTGGCGCACATGGTTGGCCAGGACCCCTGCGACGCCACCTCGCTTGCGTTTCCCGAGGCGATCGCCGTACCTACCGCCGAGCGCTTGGACGGGCTGCGGCTAGGGGTTCCCGAGGAGCTTTCCGGCGAGGGGATCGACCCCGGCGTGCTGGAGGTCTTCAACGTCGCGCTCGCCTCGGCCGCCGAGCTCGGTGCCGAGATCCGCACGGTCCGTCTGCCGCACGCGCCGCACGCGCTGTCGGCCTACTACGTGCTCGCCCCCGCCGAGGCCTCCTCCAACCTCGCCCGCTTCGACGGCGTGCGCTACGGCCTGCGCGCCGAGGGGGCCGCCGAGCGGCTGCCCGACGAGTCCGGCGGGCTCATCGGTATGTACACCCGCACCCGCCACGACGGCTTCGGCCCGGAGGTCCGCCGGCGCATCATGCTCGGCACCTACGCCCTGTCCTCCGGCTACTACGACGCCTACTACGGCCGTGCCCAGCGCGTGCGCACCAAGATCGCCGAGGACTTCCGCGCGGCTTTCGAGGAGGTCGACTTGATCGTGACCCCTACTTCTCCCTCCGTCGCCTTTCCGCTGGGGGAGCGCACCGGCGATCCGTGGTCGATGTACATCAACGACTTCTGCACCGTTCCCATGTCGCTCGCCGGCATCCCCGCGCTCTCGCTGCCCTGCGGCCTCTCCGAGGGTCTGCCCGTGGGCTTCCAGATGGCCGGCCCCGTGTTCAGCGAGAACCGGCTGCTGGACGCCGCTCACGCGCTGGAGCTGGCGCTCGGCTTCGACGGGTCGAGGGCGCGCGCGTGAGACGGGGTTACGAAGTCCGCCGCCTGGGTCGAGCAGCGCTTGGAGCTCCGCCGCACCCCCGGCTGCGGACCTCAGGTGGGCGGCCGAGGCAACCAAAGGATGACCAATGAGCGCCGTCGAGTACGAGCCCGTGATCGGCCTTGAGATCCACGTGCAACTCGCGACTGCCACGAAGATGTTCTGCGGCTGTGAGCTCTCCTTCGGGGAGCCCCCCAACACCCGCACCTGCCCGGTCTGCCTGGGGCTGCCCGGCTCCCTGCCCGTCGCCAACGCCCGCGCCGTGCACTTCGGGCTGATGATCGGCCTCGCGCTGCGCTCCGAGCTTGCTCCGCGCTCGATCTTCCACCGCAAGAACTACTTCTACCCCGACCTCCCCAAGGGCTACCAGATCTCCCAGTACGACGAGCCGCTCTGTCGCGGCGGGCGCCTCGGGGAGGTTCGCATCCACCGCGTGCACCTCGAGGAGGACGCCGCGAAGCTCGTGCACGCTGGTGCCTCCGGGCGCATCCACGGCTCCGAGGCGAGCGTCGTCGACTTCAACCGCGGCGGCACCCCGCTGGCGGAGATCGTCACCGAGCCGGACCTGCGCTCCTCCGAGCAGGCCGGCGAGTGGCTGCGGCTGCTGCGCGTCACGATGCGCCAGCTCGGCGTCTCCGACGTGAACATGGAGGAGGGCTCGCTGCGCTGCGACGCCAACATCTCCCTGCGTCCCGCCGGCACTCAGGAGCTCGGCGTCAAGACCGAGCTGAAGAACATGAACTCCTTCCGCTTCATCGAACGCGGCATCCGCGCCGAGGTCGCCCGCCAGGAGGCGATCCTACGCGGCGGGGGGCAGGTCGAACAGGAGACCCTGCACTTCGACCCCTCCTCCGAGCGCATCACCTCGCTGCGTTCCAAGGAGGAGGCCCACGACTACCGCTACTTCCCCGAGCCCGACCTCGTGCCCGTCGCGATCACCACCGAAATGCGCGACGCCGCCACCGCCGCCCTGCCGGAGCTGCCCGCCGAGCGGGCCGAGCGCTTGCAGCGCGAGGTCGGTCTCAGCGCCGAGAGCGCCCACCTGCTCGCGTTCCGCGCCGAGCTCGGCGACTACTTCGAGGCCGCCCTCGCCGCCGCCGGCGCCGATGCCGATGCCAATGCCGATGCCGATGCCAATGCCGATGCCAATGCCGACTTCGCTCCCGCCGACTCCGCTCCCTCTACCTCCGCCGCTTCTGCCACTTCCGCCACTTTTGCCTCCTCCGCTGCCCCTGCCCCTGCCCCTCCCACCCCCGCCGCCACTGTTTCCCCAGCCCCGCCCCAGGCGCTCGCCAACTGGATCGCCGGCGATCTGCTTGCGCGCCTGCCCGACGGGCAGGACCCCCGCGAGTCCCGTGTCCAGCCTGCCGCGCTCGCCGCCCTCGTCGGGCTCGTGACCGCTGGGCGCGTCAGCGTCGGCGCTGGGCGGCAGGTGCTCGACCGCCTCATCGCCGAGGGGGGCGATCCGCTCGCGATTGTGCAGGCCGAGGGTCTCGCGGCGATCGACGGCGAGGAGGAGCTCGCCGCGATCGTGGCTTCCGCACTCGCCGCCCACCCTGAGGCCGCCGCGAACGTGCGCGCTGGCAACGCCAAGGCGGTCGGGCCGATCGTCGGCCACGTCATGCGCGAAACCAAGGGCCGCGCCGACGGCGGCGCCGTCATCCGGCTCGTGCACGAGCAGCTCGGGCTCTGACCCGCCGGGTGACCCCTCGTTTTTGAGGTACCCTGATCTCATGAACGAGATTCCCGCATCCTCATCCTCGTCCCCTTCGCGCTCGATCGGCCGCATGGTCGTGGCCGGGCTGGTGCTGGTGGTGGCCGCCTGGGTGTTGCTGCACTTCGTGATCGGCATCATCACCTTCTTCGCCACCATCGCCGTCGTGGTGCTTGGCATCGCAGCCCTCGTGTGGGCTGTGCGAGTGCTGCTGTAGGCGCAGGCGCGCGATGGGCTACGTGACGATCGCCCTCGGCTTCGGGCTCGCCGGCGGGATCGTCGGCCGGGTCAAGGGCAGTTCTTTCATCCTGTGGTTCCTGATCTCCGGGCTCGTCCCCGTCCTCGGCCTGCTCGCCGCGATCGCCTACCGCTTCGAGAGCAATGAGCTGCGCCGCCGGTGCCCCCGCTGCGGGCGCGTCACCAAGATCTACGACGCCCTCTGCACCCGCTGCGGGACCGAGCTTGAGTGGGTGGGCGGGGATTCCGATCAGGTCGTCGCTCCAGAATCCTGGAAGCCATCCTCCGCGGCGCCTGGCTGAGCTCGACGGGGTGAGCTCATCCCTGGAGCCCTCCTCCGTCACTCGCGCCTGATGGACTACTCGGCGGTGCGTGGGCCGGTGTCCGCGGCATGGTCGGCCGTTTGATCGCACCCGGTCCTGGACACGCTCGGGGTTAGGGAGCCCGAACCGGCGCGGGCTCTATAAAGCGTGGCATGGACGCCAACGCTCCCACCGTGCCCGCGCGCGACTCGCTGATCGCCCGTCTCATCCACCGTGCCGGCTTCCCCGACGAGCGCGACTTCGTGCTGCGCGTCGTGCAGCCTGCGCTTGTAGGCATGATCGACGGCACCGTCTCCTCACTGCCCCCGATCTTCGCTGCGGCGATCTCCTCCGACTCGCGCGTGGCGCTGCTCGTCGGCTTCTCGACCGCCCTGGGCGCCGGTGTGAGCATGGGGTGGTCGGAGGCGCTGTCGGACACCGGCGAGCAGACCGGCCGCGGCTCGGCGGTGGTGCGCGGCGCGATCACCGGCGGGATGACCACCCTGGGAGGCATCTTCCACACGCTGCCGTTCTTCATCAGCGACGTCCACAAAGCCCTGCTGGTCGCGGGGTGCGTCGTCGCGTTCGAGCTGTTCGCGATCGCGTGGGTGCGCAAACGCTTTTTGAACGTCTCGATGCGCTCCTCGCTGCTCGTGGTGACCGTCGGCGGCGCGATCGCGCTGTCGATCGGGATCGCGATCGGGTCTTCCTAGAGGGTGGCGCAGCCGGCCGAGGCCGGCTGGCGAAACGGGGTCGCGCCGCGGGCGCGTGTCTCCCGGCTGCGGTCGGGGCGGGCGGGATCGACTTCCTCGGTTGGTCGGCCCCGCTTCTTCGAGGCCTCGGAAACCCGTTGGTACACTGCTTTTTTCCTGTTTTTGCGGTACTCAAGGAAAGGAGGTTGGTCGATGCGTGCAGTTGACGCGCTGATGGAATGCCTCAAGGCGGAGGGCGTCGAGGTCGTCTTCGGCCTGCCCGGTGGCGCCAACCTCCCCACCTACGACGCCTTCGTGGATGCCGGCATCCGCCACATCCTCGTGCGCCACGAGGCCGGCGGCGGGCACGCCGCGGAGGGCTACGCCAAGGCCACCGGCAAAGTCGGCGTCGCGTTCGCCACCTCCGGCCCCGGGGCCACCAACCTCGTCACCCCGATCTGCGACGCGATGATGGACTCCGTGCCGGTCGTGTTCATCACCGGCCAGGTGCGCACCGAGCTGCTCGGCACCGACGGCTTCCAGGAGGCCGACACGATCGGGATCACGATGCCCGTCGTCAAGCACTCCTTCATGATCCAGCACCCCTTGGAGATCCCGCGCGCGATCCACGAGGCCTTCCACATCGCCGCCTCCGGGAGACCCGGCCCGGTGCTCGTGGACATCCCCCAGGACCTCTCCCGCGCCAAGATCGCCTACGAGCCCGTCACCGACGTGCGCCTCCCCGGCTACCAGCCCACCGTGGAGGGCAACCAGAAGCAGATCCGCCAGGCCGCCAAGGCGCTCGCCGCGGCGCAGCGCCCCGTGATCTACGCCGGTGGCGGCGTGGTGAACGCGAACGCCTCCGAGGAGCTCGTCGAGCTCGCCGGCTGCGACCGCTTCCCCGTCACGTGCACGCTGATGGGTCTCGGCGCGTTCCCGGCACGGGTGGGTGGTGCAGGGGCGGACGGGAAACAGCATCCGCAGTGGCTGGGGATGCTCGGGATGCACGGCACCCGCGCCGCCAACTACGCGATGGACGAGGCCGACCTGATCTGCGCCGTCGGCGCGCGTTTCGATGACCGCATCACCGGCAAGCTCTCCGAGTTCGCCCCCCGCGCGAAGTTCATCCACATCGACGTCGACCCCGCCGAGATCTCCAAGAACGTGCCCGCCCACATCCCGATCGTCGGCGACGCCCGCAACGTGCTCGCGAAGCTCGCCGTCGAGTACCGCGCGCTGGGGGCCGACCCGGCCCGCCTGAGCGAGTGGTGGGAGCGCATCGAAGGCTGGCGCGAGCAGCACCCGCTGGGCTACAAGGACAGTGCCGACGCGGAGATCAAGCCCCAGTACATGATCCAGGCTCTCTACGAGGCCACCGGGGGCGAGGCGATCATCTCCAGCGACGTCGGCCAGCACCAGATGTGGACCGCCCAGTACTACGACTTCCCCGCGCCCCGGCGCTGGATCAACTCCGGCGGCCTCGGCACGATGGGCTTCGGCCTGCCCGCCGCGATGGGCGCCGCCGTCGGCTGCCCCGACCGCCTGGTGTGCTGCGTCGCCGGCGACGGCTCTGTGCAGATGAACGCCCAGGAGCTCGCCACCTGCGCGCAGGATCAGATCCCGATCAAGGTGTTCATCATGAACAACGGCTACCTCGGCATGGTGCGCCAGTGGCAGGAGCTCTTCTGGGACGGCCGCTACTCCCACGTCGACATGGGCTCTTTCCCCGACTTCGTCAAGCTCGCCGAGGCCTACGGCGCCACCGGGATGCGCTTCGAGAACAAGCACACGCTCGTGGAGGACATGCGGCGCGCGATCGCCACCGAGGGCCCCGTGGTCGTGGACGTGCGCGTCACACGCGAGGAGAACACTTACCCGATGATCCCTGCCGGGAAGGCCGCGCGGGAGATGGTCGGATGAGGGTACATCGATCTCATCCCCACGGGTTTGTGGGACGCCCGGGAAGCAACTCAACCTTCCGCTGTGCAACCTTAGGCTGGTGTGGGATAGCCGGTGGCCTTGGCCGGCAAGCCCACATAGGCCGTGTCCATTCGTTTCGCCCGGGGGCGCAGCTCTAATATGGGCGAACCCGCCACCAAGGAGCCGCTCAGCCTCGAGGAGCTCGAAGCTTCGGGCAACCTGCGCACCGGGCGTAAGCACGTCCTCTCGATCCTCGTGGAAAACAAGTCCGGCGTGCTCACTCGCATCGCCGGCCTGTTCGCCCGCCGCGGCTTCAACATCGACACCCTCACCGTTGGTCCCACCGACGACGAGCAGATCTCGCGTGTGACGCTCACCGTCGACGGCGCCCTGCACCCAATCGACCAGGTGACTAAGCAGCTGCACAAGCTCATCAACGTGCTGAAGATCCGCGACCTCGACCCCGAGGACACCGTCTCGCGCGAGCTGGCGATGTTCAAGGTCGCCGCTGACGGCCCTCAGCGCGGCGAGCTGATGCAGATCACCGAGATTTTCCGCGGCAAGGTCGTGGATGTGACGAAACGCTCGATCATCGTCGAGGTCACCGGCACCACCGAAAAGATCGAGGCCTTCGAGGGCATGGTGCGGCCGTTCGGGCTGATCGAGATGATGCGCACCGGAGAGATCGCCATCTCCCGGGGGCGCGGCGAGACGTAGGCTTTAGAGTTTCCACGGGCCTTGGCCCGCGTGGCGGCAGCGCTCCCCTGATGGCCCACACGAGGACACACACGACCCCGCCCCCACCGCCCCGCGTGGGTGGGCGGGCTCCTGCCCTTACGCGCGAGAGCCCCTTCGCGCTGAGCGAGGCTGATCGCGAACGGCTTGCTGCGCGCCTGCAGCTCGCGGTCAAGCGCGCCCGGCGCAGCGGCCACCCGACGCTGGCGGCGCTGACCGTGGCGCTGCCCGCTGAAGTCGACCCCTCCGCCGTCGCCTGTGTCTCTCGCCGCCCCGGCGAGCCGTGGTTTCTGTTCGAGCAGCCCGAGCGCGGCGCGCGTGCTCTGGCGGCGCTCGGCGAGGCGGCGTGCCTGACGGCCCATGGGTCCGACCGCTTCGCGACGGTCGCCGACCGGTGGCGCGCCCTGGCCGCCGCCGCGGTCAGCGACTCCCCCGAGGACCAAAGATCGGCCGGCGGCGGGCCCGTCGCGGTTGGTGGGTTCGCGTTCGCCGCCGACGGCGGCGCCGACCCCGCCTGGGGCGGCTTCGAGCCGGCCTCGCTGAATGTGCCCGAGGTCGCGCTAGTACGTGAGGAGTGCCTCGGGGACAGCTCGCGGGCTCCTCGCCGCGTGAGCATGACCCTGTGTGCGCTCGCCGCCCCCGACGACACCGCTGAGGAGCTCCTCGCGCGCCTGGAGGACCGCGTGCGCGAGCTGCGCGCGGCGCCACTCGCGCTGCTCGACCCCGCGCCGGCGGGTCGCTACCGGATCGCGAGCGCGATGCCGCCCGAGCACTACGAGGCCGCGGTCGCGCGCGCCGTCGAGCTGATCCGCGCCGGCGAGCTCGAGAAGGTCGTGCTCGCCCGCGAGGTCCGGGTGCACGCGGGCGGGGGGGCTTCCAACTTCGACCCCGCGGCGCTCTTCGGGGTGCTGCGCGAGGGCTTCCCCTCCTGCTCGGTCTTCTGCGTCGGGCGCGGCGACGCCGCGTTCGTCGCCGCCAGCCCCGAGCTGCTGGTGCGCCGCGAGGGTCACCGCGTCAGCGCGCTCGCGCTCGCCGGCTCGATGCGCCGCAGCGCCGACCCCGCCGTCGACGACCACCTCGGCGAACAGCTGATGCACTCCGAGAAGGACCGCGAGGAGCACGCGATCGTGATTCGCCGCATCGAGCGCACGCTGCGCCCCCACGCCCTGTGGGCCGCCGCCCCGCCCGAGCCGACGCTCGTCAAGGTCGCCAACATCCAACACCTCGGCACCCCGATCCGCGCCCAGCTCGCGCAGCCGCTCGACGTGATCGAGCTGCTGGAGCTGATGCACCCCACGCCCGCCGTGGGGGGCGAGCCGCTGCAGCGCGCGCGGCCGCTGATCCCCGCCCTGGAGGGTCTCGACCGCGGCTGGTACGCCGGCCCCGTCGGCTGGGCCGACGCCACCGGCGACGGCGAGTTCTGCGTAGCGCTGCGCTGCGCGCTGCTGCGCGGCCGCGTCGCCCGCTGCTACGCCGGTGTGGGGGTCGTGCGCGACTCCGACCCCTCCGCGGAGCTCGCGGAGACCGAGGTCAAGCTCGCCGCGCTGCTGCCGCTGCTCGCTGGCTGACCTACCCCCGCCCAGTCACCTCGCGCTCGCCGCGCTGCTGGGGCTGCTCGCGGGCTGAGTCCTACCCCCGCCAGATCACCTCGCGCTCGCCGACCGTAGCGTGCCAGCCCTGCGGCAGGCGCGTGGGCGCCACGCCCGCGGGGGACTCGGAGGTGAGCAGGCAGTACTCCGGTGCGGGTCCGAGTACGAGCTGGCGGCGCCAAAGGCTTGCGTGCCGCGGGTCCATGCCGTCGCCCAAGAGCTCCCCGAGTGCGCGTCGGGCGGCGCCTGGAGGTCGGGCGATCCACACCGCGAGCGGGGCGCCCTCGAGGTCGGCGCGACCCTCCAACAGGCCGTACAGCCCGCCCGCGCCCGCGCCGAAGCGCCGTGCGATCTCGTCGTGAGCGCTGCGGTGACCGTGCGCAACCGCCGCCTCGTTCAGCACGCCGAGGGCGGTGAAGTCCTCGAGCAGGTACCAGTCCTCGTAGGCGCCGCTGTGCGCGGGCGTGAGCCAGGGACACTCGCCGACGCGGAACACCGCCGAGCCGCGGAAGCCCGCCGGTGGGGAGTGGTGCAGCGAGCGGTGGAAGCGTTCGCTTGCGCGCTCGTACGCCTCGCGTTCGACTCCGTCCGCCGGGCGGTGCCATAGGAGGTAGGCGAGCATCGTCCTTCCCGGCTCCCGCGGAGCTCAGGTCCCCCCGTCCAACACGCCGGTGACAGCCTCCCACGCGCGGCGGTGAAGGGCAACGTTCTCCGCGCGGTCGGTGCGTACTTCGATGATCGCTGGGAGTCGCGGCCGTTGCGTGAGCGCGCGCTCGAGCGCCGCGCGGAAGGCATTGATGTCGGCGACGGCTTCGTGCTCGAGACCGTACAACTGCGCGGCGAGCGCGAAGTCGAGGCCGGTGGGGGTGGCGATGTGGCGGGTGTAGATGTCTCGCGGGGCCGCCGCGACCGGCAGGAAGTCGAAGATGCCCCCGCCGCCGTTGTCGACCAGCACGATCGTGAGGTCGAGTTCCAGGCGCCGGGCGGCGAGCAGGCCGCCGATGTCGTGCGCGAGCGCGACATCTCCGATCAGCAGTACCACTGGTCCGCGGTCCGCGGCGGCGGCGCCGAAGGCGCTGGAGACGGTCCCGTCGATTCCGTTGGCGCCGCGGTTGCAGAGCACGCGCGGGGGGTCGGGGCGCACCGGCCAAAAGCTCTCGATGTCGCGCACGGGCATCGAGGAGGCCACGAACAGCGTCGCCTGCTGCGGCAGCAACACGCCGAGCTCGGCGGCCACCACGGGCTCGCACAGGCCCTCCGCGCCGAGCACTCCGAGGATCGCCTCGGCCGCGCGCTCGTCCGCGCTGCGCCAGGCCTCAAGCCAGTCGGGGTCCGCCGCTGCGGGGGATGCGCGCCCGCCCACCCCGTGGCGCTCCTCGGTCAGCTTTTGGAGCGCCAGCTCTGGCTCCACTGCGAGCGAGCTCGCGAGCACGGCCTCGGGGTCCTGCCAGTCGCCCTCGGGGTCGAGCAGCACCTGCGGCACCTCGTGCAGGCCCGCGAGCCACTGGCGCAGGGGCTTGGAGGTGGGCAGGGCGCCGATCCGGATCACCACGTCGGGCTGGGACCCCGCCGCGAACGCGCGGTCGCGCAGCAGCGCGTCGTAGTGCGCTACCGCCGCCTCCCCACGCCGCGCGCCGGAGAGCGGGTCCGCCAGCAGCGGCCAGCGCGCGGTGGTGCAGAACTCCGCAGCGGCGGCCGCTGGCGCGGCGCGCTCGCTGCGCCCGGCGACCACCACACCACGGGTGCGGGACGCGAGCAGCTTTGAGAGCTCGGTGATTGCGTCGGGGGCGTGCAGGCGGGCGATGGGTCGACGGACATAGGGCGCGCCATCGGGCCGGCCAGTTTCATCGGGCGGCAGCGGCTCGCTGTCGGCGATCAGCGGCTCGCGCAGGGGGAAGTTGAGGTGGACGACCCCCGGCCGGCCCTCCAGCGCCCGCCAGTAGGCACGGCAGGCAAGCGTGCGCATCCAGCGCAGCCGAGCCTCGCGCTGCTCGTGTACGCCGACCTCGAAGAACCACTTGGCGGCGCCCCCGAAGAGCTTGACCTGATCGATCGTCTGCCCGGCGCCGTTCTCGCGTAGCTCGGGGGGTCGGTCTGCCGTGAGAATCAACAGTGGCACGCCCGCCTCGTGCGCCTCGATCGCCGCGGGCGCCAGCTCCGCGGTGGCGGTACCCGAGGTGCACGCCACCGCCACGGGCAGGCCCGAGGCCTTCGCGAGCCCGAGCGCGAAGAAGCCGCCGCAGCGCTCGTCGATGTGGGAGTGGCAGCGTAGCCGCGGCTCCCGCGCGAGGCTCAGCACGAGCGGCGCGCAACGCGACCCCGGCGAGGTGCATGCGTCGCGTAACCCGCAGCGCGCCAACTCGTCCACGAACGCTTGCAGGATCAGGTAGGTGTCGGTGGCGGGAGTCATAGGATCACGGCGTGCCCGAGAACGTCGTCCTGCTGCATGGCTTCGGTGGCACCCACCGCGCCTGGGACGGCGTGGTGGGGCTGCTGGACCGTGAACGCTACAGGCCGCTGGCGCTGGACCTCCCGGGCCACGGCGAGGCCGCGGACGCGCCGCGCCCGATCACCTTCGCGGGCTGCACCGAGCGTGTGCTCGCGAGTAGCCCGGAGCGCTTCGCGCTGTGCGGCTACTCGCTGGGCGGGCGCATCGCCCTGCACGTCGCGCTCGCCGCCCCGGAGCGGGTGCGGCGGCTGGTGCTCGTGGCCACCAACCCGGGCATCGAGGACGCGGCCGAGCGTACCGAGCGGCGGCGCTCAGACCACCGGCTCGCCGAGGAGCTCGAACGTGCGCCCTACGAGGAGTTCATCGAGCGCTGGCGCACTCAGCCGCTGTTCGCCGAGGACCCCCCCGAGGTCGGAGCGCTCGCGCGCGAGGACCAGCGGCGCAACCGGCCGGACGCCCTGGCCGCCGTCCTGCGGGGCGTAGGCACGGGGGAGATGCAGCCGCTGTGGGAGCGTCTCCCCGAGCTGCCGATGCCCGTCACCGTTCTGGTGGGCGAGCGTGACGCGAAGTTCCGGGTTTTGGGGCGGCGGGCGGTCGAGTTGCCGTCCCGGGCCGAGCTGCTCACGGCGCCCGGTGGCCACGGTCTGCTGCTGGAGAACCCGCGGGCGGTCGCGGAGGCGATAACTTGTGATAGAGATTGGGGGGATGGAACTTGATCGTCGCCTTGGCGCGGCGCTGCTTGTCAGCGCTGTGAGCGTGATGCTGCTGCTCTCGGCGAGCGCCCGGGCATCCTCCCAATCCCTGCGGGCGGGCGGCGCCCCCGCCTTCGCCGGGCACGCGGGAGTGGCTGATCGCATCACAGTGCATCCCCAGTTGAGCCCGGCGTTCACACCAGAAGATGCGCTCGCGCTGCATTCCTCGATCACGGTCGACGGCGGCTATGTCGCCGCCGGCACAGGGATGCGCAACCGCGGGTACGGATCCATAACGATATCGGGAATCCCAGCGGGGTCTACGATTACAGCCGCATATCTGCTCTGGGATGAGCTGGCGGATAGCCAAACCGAAGAACTGTCTGTCGGGCAGCTCAACGGTACCCCGATTCAGGGTTCCTTCATCGGCACGGGTGGCACTCCCTGCTGGCCTGGAACGAGTGCCAATTTCGCTTATTACGCCGATGTTACGGGTCTGGTGGGAGGCGATGGCGTCTACAACCTGACCGGCTTTGCTTCGGGGGAGACCGATGGAGCGGACCCGTGGGAATCGGAAGCCGAACCCGTATCACCCGAAGCCGAGGGAGCTTCACTCGTCGTGATCTATACCCATGCTGGCGAAGCTGCAAAAACGGTCCAGCTCTACATGGGCGCTGAAGAGACAGGTGAAACGGGCGGCCCAATCACTCTTAACATGTCGGGGTTCGACGTGGGCGACCCTTCCCAGGCCAGTACGACCTTTATTGTCGGAGACGGGCAGACTGAAGAAGATGAAACGACCTTCAACGGCGTTAATCTCGGAATCAACTGGAGTGGCGAAGATCCGCAGTCCGGTCCATCGTTCTCGAAGGGGAACCTGTGGGACACCAAGACGTTGGATGTAAGCGAATACTTTCAGCCCGGAGCAACTCAGGCCACCGCGACAATGAACGGTACGGAGGACTGCCTCGTTTGGGTCGGTCAGGTACTCGCCACCCCCGCGGCTTCTACGCCGCCCCCGCCGCCGCCGCCTCCGCCGCCGCCTCCTCCTCCACCTCCGAGCTCCGAAAACGGGCTGGGCGCGCCGGCGCCGACCTGCGCGGAGCACTCGGTCGCGCTCCCGGGCGGGATCACCGTCGAGGCCTCGTGCTTCCAGGCCGCCAGCGACGGGGATCTCACGGCGAGCGGCCACATCCGCGTGAACGGGCTCGACATTGCCATCTCCGGTCAGGGCGGCTTCACGCTCGACCCCAAGACGCTCGAATTGGGGGCGAGCGGCCAGGTCGACGTGTACGCCGGCTCGCTGCATATCTACCATGGGGACCTCTCGTGGGACTTCAGCAGGGAGCTGTCCCTCGGGGTGCCAAGTGGCTTCAAGATCAAGGGTCTGCCGGTCGGTGGGAACGTCGCGATCTCGCTTGTTTCAGGAGGCGTCGAGGCGGTGGCGAATGCGACGGTCGGCAAGGCGCCCTACGAAGTGAGTGGCGCGATCGACCTCAAACTGACGCTCGCCGCGGGCCTCGAACTGAGCTCCTTCAAACTCGAACTTGCGAGCGATCTCCCGATCAAGAGCCTGATCGTCCACAAGGCGACCCTCGCCTACGAATACACTGGAGCGGGCGACGTGTGGAAGGGGGCGGTCGAAGTCGAATTGCCCGACGATGGCCCGAGCGTGGCAGGGAACCTGACGGTGACTAACGGCTCCGTGAGCGAGGTGGGGTTGAACGTCAGTTCCATCAACAAGCCGCTCGGCGAGGTCGTGTACCTGCAGTCGCTCGGTCTCGAAGTGGGCTTTGTGCCGAAGCTGTCCGCAACTGGCTCGATCGGCCTGTCGGCCGGACCGGCGATCGACGGCCACACGGCGGCTGAGCTCGACGGCTCGCTGAGCGCTGAAATCGGCGACCCCTTCGTGCTCGAAGCCAAGGGCACCTTGTCACTGATCGAAGAGCGGCTGGCCGATGGCTCCGTGAAGGCAACGATCCCCGGCGGTGTCGCCTTCAAAGGGGATCTGACGGCGTCGTTCCTGGTGGTCGAACTCGACGGCAAGATCGCCGGTGAAGTTACCTCCAAGAGCTTCGAGGCCGAGGGGAGCATCACGCTCCATGCGCCGATCATCTCCGCGGGCGGAGACGCGCTCCTCGACAACGCTGGGCTTGCGGGCTGCGCCTCGGCGCAGGTCGGCGTCAGCTTGCCGTTGGTGGGCTTCGTCGGCAAGACGGTGACGATCGGCGGCTCGCATCGCTGGAGCGGCGCCAACAGTCTGTTCACCGACGCGTGCGGATTTGGCAGGCTACAGTCGGCGCTCGGCGCCAGCAGTTCCGCCCTCTCCGGACGATCGGCGATCGTGCACGTTCCGGCGCACACGAGGCAGCTCAACCTGATCGTCAGGGGCGCGAGCGGGCCGCCTGAGGTTGCGCTCGCACAGGGCAAGACGAGCGCGCTCGTCACCCCGAACACGACCGGCGCCTTTGGGCACACCGTCTATCTCGCAATTGCCGATCCGACCGACGAGGAGACCGACATCGCGATTGCCGACCCGCCGGCGGGCGCGCTCGAAGTTGGCGCTGCGTCGGGGCAGCCGAAGCTCGCAAGCGTGAGCTCAACACTGCCGCTGCCGAGCCCGAACGTGCGGGTGCGCCTGCGCTCGCTCGGCGCTCGACGCTACCGGCTCACCTGGAGCGCACGGAAGATTCCCGGCCAGGCGCTCCTCTTCGAGGACGCCGACGCGACCGGGCAGGCACGGCTCTTGACCACCACGCGCGCGCACGGGAGCTTCGAGTTCACCGCGCTCGACAACGGGGCTGGCGGGCGGCACACACTGCGTGTGATCGTCGAGCAGGACGGGCTCGCGCGTGAGATCCTTGCCGCCGCTACGTTCCACCCGGCGGCGGTGCGCCTCGGCGCGCCCCGGGTGAGCGTGCGCCTGCGGCGTGGCACAGCGACGATCGCGTGGAGCGCCTTGCGGGGTGCCGCGAGCTACCAGGTCTCAGTCGCCACCTCGGATGGGCGCCACCTGTTCTTCGCCGTCAAGGGGCATGATCGGTCGCTGCGGATCCCCGGGGTGGCGAGCGTCCGCGTGCTGGTCTGGGGCGTCAGCGCCGGTGGCAAGGCGGGCCCGCGCGGGAGCGGGAGGACGGCCAAGCCGAGGGCGAGGCGCAAGTCCGCCAAGCGGTAGGAGGTGGCGGTCGCCAGGCTCAGGCGGCCTCGAGCGCCGCTACCCCCAACCCGGGGACGGAGGGCACCGCGATGCGCCCTTCCCTGGCGGGCAGCGGGTCCTCCATGCCCTCGAACAGGCCGAGCGTAGCCAGGCCGCACGCGGGCAGCGGCCCCCGCGAGGCCAACGCGGCGGCGGCGTGCACCGCGGCGGCGACGCCGAGGGGGCCGTCGAGGGTCGAGGCGAGGTACACCTCGGCGCCGGAGGCCCGCACGAGCGCGGCGGCGGCGAGCAGGCCGGCGATGCCCCCGCAGCGGGAGACCTTCAGGCAGACCGCGTCGGCGACCCCGGCGCCGAGCGCTCCGTGCTCGGCCGCTGTCTCGTCGATCGCCACGCGCGCGGCCACGCGCTCGCGCACCGCGCGCACCGCCTCCAGGCCGTGCGTGGGCTCCTCCACCAACTCCAGGCCCACGGGGGTCAGCGCCTCGATCGCGCGCACCGCCCCCTCGACGTCCCACGCGCCGTTGGCGTCCACGCGCAGCGCGACGTGTGGGCCCACCGCCGCCCGCACCGCCGCCACTCGACCCGCGTCGTCGCCGACGCCCACCTTCACCTTCACGCACTCGAAGCCCGCCTGCGCCGCGCGCGCGGCCTGCTCGGCGGCACCCGCCCGATCGGTGGCGCCCAGGGTGGCGTTCACGACGACCTCTTTGATTGGAGGCCCGCCCAGCCCGTCGGTGAGCAGCGCCGCGACCGGCTTGCCCGCGCGGCGGCCCGCGTGGTCCCACAGCGCGAGGTCGATCGCGGCGAGCGCCTCGGGTAGGTCCTCCACGCGCCGGCACGCCTCGAGCAGCTGCGCGGGGTGGGCGTGGTGGGCGGGGTGGGCGGGACTTAATCCACGCTCGGACTGCATCAGCACCGGCCGGTAGGACTCCAGCGCCGCGCGCACCCGCGCCGTGCTGACCCCGTCATAGGGCTCCAGCGGCGCGGCCTCTCCGAAGCCGGTGACGCCGTCGCCGTCGGTGAGCGCCACCGTCAGCAGCTCGCGCTCGCGCACCGTGCCGTATGCGCTCTCCAGGGGCTTGCGCAGCCGTAGCACCCGCTCGGTGACGTTCATCCGCACGCGCTCACCCTGGATCGGTCACTCGCTGTGCACGCCCGCGCCCCGGCGGCCGTTCCGCGGACCCGTCGCGCGCGCGTGGTGGCCGGTAAAACGGGCCGTGCTCCACGGGTGTGCGCAAAAGTGTCTCCCATCGAAATCCCTTCACCCGCCGATCCCACCGCTGATGAGGATTCCCGCGGTGAACAACAGGCAGAACACCAGCTGCAGCAGGCCGGTGCGCGCGAGCGCCCCGTTCAGCGAGGGGCCGTCCACGCACGTGCGCACGACCCGCGCGAGCGACACAGCGAGTGGGATCGCGACCCAGGGGAGCAGCAACCAGGCGCTCATCGAGCCGAGCAGCCACGGCAGCGGGGCGCAGAGGAAGGCGACAGTGAGCATCGCGGTGTAGAGGGTGCGTGTGCGCTGCCGGCCGAGGCGCACCGCGAGCGTGCGCTTGCCCGCGCGGCGGTCGGTGTCGATGTCGCGCACGTTGTTGACCACGAGGATCGCGCTCGCCAAGAGCCCCACGGGGACGGCGCAGGCGAACGCCTGCCAGGGGAGGTGTTGGACTTGCACGTAGTAGGAGCCCGCCACCGCGACGATCCCGAAGAAGAGGAACACGAACAGCTCCCCGAGCCCTTCGTAGCCGTACGGGCGGGGTCCCCCGGTGTAGAGGACGCCCGCGAGGATCGACGCCGCGCCGACCGCGATCAGCCCCCACCCGGCGACGGCTACCAGGTAGATCCCGCACAACACCGCCAGGCCGAAGGTGACGTAGGTGGCGAGCAACACCTGGCGGGGTGGCACGAGCCCCCCCGCGGTCACGCGTACGGGGCCGAGGCGGTCCTCGGTGTCGGCGCCGCGGCGGGCGTCGGAGTAGTCGTTGGAGAGGTTGGTGCCGACCTGGATGAAGATCGCTCCGAGCAGCGCTGTCACGAACGCGAACGGGTCGAAGTGGCCGTCCCCCAGCGCCAGCGAAGTGCCGACCAGCACGGGGGCGATCGCCGCCGGCAGGGTGCGCACGCGCGCGGCCATCACCCATATGCGTACCGCGCTCGCCCCGCGCGGGACCTCTAGCGCGGCGGTCCGATCTGCTGAACGATCCACGAGCGGCGGCGGGAGGGAGGGCGTGGCGGTCATGCCCTCCTCGGGAACCGCGAGAAGTCCGGGGCGCGCTTCTCGCGGTACGCGTCGCGGCCCTCCTGGGCCTCCTCGCTGCCGTAGAACAGCAGGTTGGCGTCGTGGGCGAGCTGCTGGATGCCGGAGAGCCCGTCCTCGGCGGCGTTGAAGGAGGCCTTCAGCAGGCGCAGCGCGAAGGGGGAGAGCGCGAGCATCTCCCGGCACCACGCCACCGTCTCCTCCTCCAGGCGCTCCAGCGGGACGACGGTGTTCACGAGCCCCATCTCCAGGGCCTGCGCGGCGGTGTACTGGCGGCAGAGAAACCAAATCTCCTTGGCCTTCTTGGGCCCCACGAGGTTCGCGAGCAGGCCCGCGCCGAAGCCGCCGTCGAAGGAGCCCACGCGCGGGCCGACCTGCCCGAAGCGGGCGTTGTCCGCGGCGATCGTCAGGTCACACACCAGGTGCAGCACGTGGCCGCCGCCGATCGCATAGCCGGCCACCATCGCCACGACCGGCTTGGGCAACCGGCGGATCTGCACGTGCAGATCGGTGACGTGGAAGCGCCCCGGGCGGGTGGGATCCGGATTACCGGCGTCGTCCTCGGTGAGGTAGCCGGAGTCCCCGCGTACGCGCTGGTCCCCGCCGGAGCAGAACGCGTGGGGCCCCTCCCCGGTGAGCACGATCGCCCCGACTTCGTGGTCCTCCTGGGCCTGCGTGAGCGCGCGCGCGATCTCGATCACGGTGAGCGGCCGGAAGGCGTTGCGCACCTCGGGGCGGTCGATCGTGATCTTCGCGATCCCTTTGTCGGGGCCCGCCCGCCCCGACTTCTCGTAGCGGATGTCCGTGTACTCGCCGGCTGGGGTCCATGTGGTAGGCATTCGCGAAGGCTAGCCTGTGGTGATGGTGGTGGAGTCCTGGCTTCAGCGCGCGGCGGCGACGGCGCCCGGGTCGATCGCGGTGGAGACCCCGGTCGGCAGCTGCTCCTACGCGGAGCTCTTGGCCCGCGCGCGCGGGGGCGCGCAGGGACTTGTGGAGCGTGGAGCGCGGCGCGGCGAGCGGGTGGCGATCGCGCTGCCGGCGGGGCTCGACTTCGCGTACGCGCTGCACGCCTGCCTGCTGCTGGGCGCGGTCGCGGTGCCCGTGGATCTGCGGATGGGCGAGCGCGAGCGCGCGGCCGTCGTGGATGGGGCGGTGCTGGTCGACGAGCCGCTGCGCACGGAGAACGTGCGGGGCTTGCACCCACGCGCTTCCACCCGTGCCGTCCACGACCTCGATGCCGTGGCCGCGGTCATCCACACCTCGGGCACGACCTCGGCGCCGAAGCCTGTGCAGCTGACGTATGGCAACTTCCTGTGGAGCGCGCTCGGCTCGGCGGTGGCGCTCGGCCTCGATCCGCAGGAGCGGTGGCTGTGCAACCTGCCGCTCTCGCACGTGGGGGGCCTCTCGATCCTGATGCGCAGCGCGATCTACGCGACGACGGCCGTGGTACACGAGCGTTTCGATGCAGAGCTCACGCTCGGTGCGCTGCAGGCCGACATTCAACGGGTGACGATTATCTCGCTCGTCGCAACGACCCTCGCGCGCCTGCTCGACGCCGGCCTCGAGCGCCCCACAGCCCTGCGCTGCGCGCTCACCGGCGGTGGGCCGGTACCGGCGGCGCTGCTCGAACGCGCCCATGCGGCGGAGGTGCCAGTGAGTCTCACCTATGGACTCACCGAGGCGTGCTCGCAGGTGAGCACGCTCCCGCTGGCCGGAACGGGGATGGGAGCCGGAGGTGAGTGTCTCCCGGCTCCGGTCGGAGGTGAGTGTCTCCCGGCTCCGGTAAAGCGAGTGTCTCCCCAATCGGTTGTGCTGGGCCGCGAAGGCTCCGCGACCCCCACGGCGGGCCCGCCGCTGTTCTGCACGCGCCTGCGGGTGGCGAGCGACGGGGAGATCGAAGTCGCCGGCCCGACCGTCGCCCAGGGGGCGGCGGACACCGACGGATGGTTGCGAACGGGAGATTTGGGTAGCTTGGATGTGGAGGGGTATCTTCAGGTGAGCGGACGCAAGGCCGACACGATCATCAGCGGGGGGGAGAATGTGGCGCCCACCGAGGTCGAGGCCGTGCTCGAGGAGCACCCCGCGGTGTTTGAGGCCGCGGTGATCGGCCGCGCGGACGAGCGCTGGGGCGAGGCGGTTACCGCGCTGGTCGTCGCCCGCACTGGGGCTGCGCTCGGAGGCGAGGAGCTGCGCGCGCACTGCGCGGCGCGCCTGGCCCCCTACAAGATCCCCAAGCAGGTGACGGTGGTCGCGGGGCCGCTGCCGCGCACGCGCTCGGGCAAGCTGCTGCGCAGGGAGTTGGCGTGAGCGCCGAGGCTCCCAGCCACGACGACGGCGCGCGGGGCTCCAAGCCGGGTGTCGTAGCGCACGACGAGGGCAGTCGGGGTTCCCAACACCCCGCCGACCGATCGGACATCGGCCAACACAGGCTCGCAAGTGCTGAGCACTGGGAGGAGGCAGCTCCAGGCTGGGTGCGCCGCCAGCGGGCGATCCGCGAGTTCGGGGCGGCGGTGTCGCAGTGGATGGTGCAGGCGATCGACCCCCACCCGGGGCAGCGCGTGCTGGAGCTTGCGGCGGGTCTCGGGGAGACCGGCCTGCTGGCGGCCGAGCTGGTGGCCCCGACGGGCGGGGTGATCCTCTCCGACCAGGCCGAGGGGATGCTCGACGGCGCCCGCGGCCGCGCGGCGGAGCTGGCGCTGACCAACGTGGAGTTTCAGGTGTGGAACGCCGAATGGATCGACCTCCCGGTGGCCTCCGTGGACGCGGTGCTGTGCCGGTGGGGCTACATGCTGATGGCCGACCCCGCTGCGGCGCTGTCGGAGACACGCAGGGTGCTGCGCCCGGGAGGTCGCCTCGCGCTCGCGGTGTGGGATGCCCTCGGCGCGAACCCGTGGGCGCTTGCGCCGCGCTTGGAGCTGCTCGAGCGCGGGTTGGCGCCGAACCCTCCCACCGCTCACGCCGACTCGATCAACGCGACCGCACACACGCCGGGCCCCTTCGCCCTCGGCGACCCCGAGCGCGTGCGCGAGCTGCTGCAGCAGGCCGGCTTCGTCGAGGCGCGCGTCGAGGCGATCGACGTCGAGCAGCGTCACGCGAGCTTCGACTCCTTCTGGGAGACGATGCTCGACCTCTCGCGCGAGCTGCACGACCTTGTGCTCGTCCGCCCCGAGCAGGAGATCGAGCAGATCCGCTCCTCGCTGGCCGCGCGCCTCGGGCCCTACACCGCCGCGGATGGAGCGCTCGCGGTCCCCGGCCGCTCGCTGGTCGCGACGGGCGGTGCGTGACTTTCAGATAGCCTGCGGCCCCATGCTCTACGACGACGATGCGGACCTCCACCTGCTCGACAGCAAGACCGTCGCGATCATCGGCTACGGCTCCCAGGGGCACGCTCACGCGCTGAATCTCAAGGACTCCGGCGTGCGCGTGGTGGTGGGCCTGCGCGAGGGCTCGGCCTCCGTCGCGCAGGCGCGCGAGCAGGGCCTCGAGGTGCTGCCCGTAGTCGAGGCGGCGAGCGCCGGCAACCTCGTGATGATGCTGGTACCCGACGAGCTGCACCGCCAGGTGTGGGAGGGCGAGGTGTGCGACGGGATCGCCGACGGCGACCTGCTGCTGTTCAGCCACGGCTTCTCGATCCACTACGGCGAGGTCACCCCGCCCCCGGGTGTGGACGTGGCGATGGTGGCGCCCAAGGGTCCGGGCCACCTCGTGCGCCGCCAGTTCGTGGAAGGCTCCGGTGTCCCCGGGCTGATCGCGGTCGCCCAGGACGCCACCGGTAACGCGCGGGCGTTGGCGCTCGCGTACGCCAAGGGAATCGGCTGCACGCGCGGGGGCGTGATCGAGACGACCTTCAAGGACGAGACGGAGACGGACCTGTTCGGCGAGCAGGCAGTCCTCTGCGGCGGCGTCTCCGAGCTCGTGCAGGCGGGCTTCGAGACGCTCGTGGGGGCCGGCTATGACCCCGAGATGGCGTACTTCGAGTGCCTGCACGAGGTCAAGCTGATCGTCGATTTGATGTACGAGAAGGGCCTCGCGGGGATGCGCTACTCGATCTCCAACACCGCGGAGTACGGCGACTACACGCGCGGCAAGCGTGTGATCACCGAGGAGACCCGCGCCGCGATGCGCAAGATCCTCGCCGAGATCCAGTCCGGGGACTTCGCGCGCGAGTGGATCGCCGAGAACCGCGCCGGCCAGGAGAGCTTCCTGCGGATGCGCGCCGAGCAGGCCGACACGCAGATCGAAGCGGTCGGCAAGGAGCTGCGCTCGCACATGGACTGGATCGACCCCTCCTTTTAGCCCCCACTCATCCACCTGCCCTCCGGGCCAGGTGGATGTACCAATGCTCTGCGGAGGTTCGCTAAACTCGCCCCTGTCGCGACTGGCGCAGCAGCGAGGTGGAAACGACCACCGGGGAGCGACTCAGCAGCACCGCCGCGCGCCTGGGCACCTCATCCACCTAACCTTCGAGGCCGAAGCGAGGAAGCCCATGACGAGCACCAGCGCAGAGCAGCAGCAGTTGACGATCCCTGTCGAGCTGAAGCCCGCGGATGGGCGCTTCGGCTGTGGCCCCTCGAAGGTCCGCCCGGAGGCGCTTGAGCGCCTGGCCGAGGGCGCGGCGCCGATGGGCACTTCGCATCGGCAGAAGCCCGTCAAGGCCCTCGTCGGCGAGATCCGCGCGGGGCTACGGGAGCTGTTCAGCGCGCCCGATGGGTATGAGGTGGCGCTCGGCAACGGCGGGGCGACCGCGTTCTGGGACGCTGCGGCGTGCGGGCTGATCGAGCGCCGCTCGCTGCACCTGGCCTACGGCGAGTTCTCCGCGAAGTTCGCGCAGGTGGCGCGCGAGGCGCCGTTCCTGGAGGAGCCCGTCGTGCTGAAAGCGGAGCCCGGGGACGCCCCCGACCCCGCGCAGGCCGGCTCCGCCGCCGCGGAGGCCGGGGTGGACGCCGTTGGGTGGGCGCACAACGAGACCTCCACGGGCGTGATGGTCCCGGTTGTGCGGCCCGCGGGCGCGGGCGACGCGCTGGTGCTGATCGACGCGACCTCGGGCGCGGGCGGGCTGCCCGTGGACCTCGCGCAGGCCGACGCCTACTACTTCGCGCCCCAGAAGAGCTTCGCGGCCGACGGCGGTCTGTGGGTCGCAATGCTGAGCCCCGCGGCGCAGGAGCGGATCGCCAAGCTCGCGGGCGCTGAGGATTCGCTGTCCGCCCACCCGCGCTGGATCCCGCAGTCGCTCTCGCTGGCGACGGCGCTTCAGAACTCGCTCAAAGACCAGACGTACAACACCCCGGCCCTCGCGACGCTGTTCCTGCTCGCCGATCAGATCCGCTGGATGCTTGACGGCGGGGGCCTCGACTGGTGCGTGGCACGCACGACGGCCTCCTCTGAGCACCTGTACGAGTGGACCGAGCGCACCCCGTACACGACCCCCTTCGTGGCCGACCCGGCGAAGCGCTCGCTGGTGGTGGGGACGATCGACTTCGACGAGCAGGTGGACGCGGCGGCGGTGGCGGCGGCGCTGCGAGCGAACGGGATCGTGGACACCGAGCCCTACCGCAAGCTGGGGCGCAACCAGCTGCGGATCGGGATGTTCCCGGCGGTCGAGCCGGCCGACGTGCAGGCGCTCACCGCCTGTATCGAGTGGACGGTGGAAAGGATCGCGTCATGAGCGCCGCGGAGAAGGCCGCCGCCGCACACCCCTCCTCGACCGCAACCTCCTCCTCCATCGCCATGTCGGCCTCGGCCTCCTCTCCCGCGGCCGCCGGCCCCGCGTCTAGCGCCAACGGCGGGCGCCTGAAGGTGCTGGTCAAGGAGAAGATCGGCGACTCCGGCGTGGAGCTGCTGCGCGAGCACTTCGACGTGGATCTCGGCGTCGACTGGAGCGATGAGGAGCTGGCGGAGCGGATCGGCCCCTACCACGGCATCCTGATCCGCTCGGCGACGAAGATGACGGCGGAGCTGATCGCCCGTGCGACCAGCCTGCGCGCGATCGGGCGCGCGGGGGTGGGGGTCGACAACGTCGACGTGCCCGCGGCCACCCGACGCGGGATCATCGTCGCCAACGCGCCGCAGTCGAACGTGGTCACCGCCGCCGAGCACACGCTGGCGCTGCTGCTGGCGCTGGCGCGCAACATCCCGCAGGCGTACATGTCGCTGACGGCGGGCAAGTGGGAGCGCTCGAAGTTCTCGGGCGTGGAGCTGTACGAGAAGACGCTCGGGATCGTCGGCTTCGGGCGCATCGGGCAGCTGGTGGCGACGAGGGCCGCCGCCTTCGGGATGCGGGTGGTGGCGTTCGACCCGTTCGTCAGCGCCAACCGCTACCGCGAGCTCGGGGTGGAGAAGGCAGAGAGCAGCGAGGAGGTGTACGCGCAGGCGGACTTCCTGACGATTCACCTCCCCAAGACGGACGAGACCAAGAACTGGCTTGACGCGGCGGCGTTCGCGCAGATGCGCGACGGGGTGCGCATCCTCAACGTCGCGCGCGGCGGACTGATCGACGAAGACGCGCTGAAGGATGCGCTCGACTCCGGCAAGGTGGGCGGCGCGGCGCTCGACGTGTTTCCCACCGAGCCGATCACCGAGCACCCGCTGTTCGGCTACCCCAACGTGATTGTGACCCCGCACCTGGGGGCCTCGACGGCGGAGGCCACGGACCGCGCCGGCTACCAGAGCGCCGAGCAGGTCGTCGCGGCGCTGACCGGCGGGGTCGTCTCGACCGCGGTCAACATCCCGGCGACGCGGGCGGAGGACATGGAGGTGCTCGGCCCGTTCCTGCCGCTCGCCACGCAGTTGGGCCGCCTGGCGATGGAGTTGGCGGAGGGCTCCTCGGTGGAGCGGATCGAGGCCGCCTTCCTGGGCGGCATCGCCGCGGAGCGCGACGCGCAGGGACGCGAGCTCGCCAAACGCGACACGCGCCTGCTGACGCTGGCGGTGATCTGCGGCGCACTGGAAGGGCGCACGGAGGAGCAGGTGAACCTCGTCAACGCCCCCTCGATGGCCGAGGAACGGGGGATCGTCGTCGAGGAAAAGACCGTCTCGGAGGCGCAGGACTTCAACGAGCTGATCCGCGTCACCGTGATCGCCGCCGACCGCAGCTCGGCGGGCAGGCGCGTGGCGGTCGCGGGCACGGGCCTCGGGCCGAACCGCACCCCGCACCTGGTCGAGGTCTACGGCCGGCGCTTGACGGTGGAGCTGGCCCCGAACGTGACGGTCTTCCGCTACGCCGACCTGCCCGGCATGATCGGCCGCGTGGGCACGATCTTCGGCGCGCACGGCGTCAACATCTCCTCCGCCGCGGTGGGCCACACCCCCAATGGCGCCAGTGGCTCCGAGGCCGGCGGCGAGGACTCGGGTCTGGCGGCGATGGTCGTCACCACCGACACTCCCGTGCCGGCCGCGGTGGTGGGAGAGATCGTCGCCTCCGAGGGCTTCGTGGAGGGCCGCGCGGTCGTGCTGGGATGATGGAGGGGTAATGGAGGAGATGGCCGACACGCCGCTCGAGCACCTGGACGTGCTGATCGTCGGGGCCGGCCTGTCGGGCATCGGCGCCGGCTGTCATCTGCAGGCCGACTGCCCGGGGAAGACCTACGCGATCCTCGAGGCTCGCGACCGCAGCGGGGGGACCTGGGACCTGTTCAGGTACCCGGGCATCCGCTCGGACTCGGACATGTTCACGCTGGGCTACTCCTTCAAGCCGTGGCGTGAGGCCAAGTCGATCGCGGACGGGCCGTCGATCCTCCGCTACATCCGCCAAACGGCGAGCGAGCACCGCGTCGACGAGCGGATCCACTTCAACCACCGCGTGGTGCGCGCCGAGTTCTCGAGCGCCGACGCGCGGTGGACGGTGCAGGCGCAGCGCACCGACACCGACGAGACGACGTACTTCAGCTGCGGCTTCCTGCTGATGTGCAGCGGCTACTACCGCTACGACGCGGGCTACACGCCTGACTTCCCCGGCACCGAGCGCTTCGCGGGTCGGATCGTGCACCCGCAGCAGTGGAGCGAGGACGTCGAGTACGCCGGCAAGCGCGTGGTGGTGATCGGCAGCGGCGCGACCGCGGTGACGCTCGTCCCCGCGCTGGCGCGCAGCGCCGCGCACGTCACGATGGTGCAGCGCTCGCCCAGCTACATCGTGTCGCTGCCCGCCGAAGACCCGCTCGCCAGGGCGCTGCGCCGTGTGCTACCCACCAAGCTCGCCTATCCGGTCATGCGCTGGAAGAACGTGCTGCTCACGATGCTTAGCTTCCAGCTAAGCCGCCGCCGGCCAGCCGCGATGAAGGCGCTGATCCGCAAAGCGCTGGAGCGCCAGCTGCCGCCCGGGTACGACATCGACACGCACTTCACCCCCCGCTACAACCCGTGGGACCAGCGCCTGTGCCTGGTGCCCGACGGCGACCTCTTCGCGGCGATCAGCGACGGCCGCGCCGAGGTCCTCACCGACCGCATCGACACGTTCACCGAGCGGGGCCTGCGGCTCGACTCCGGGGCGGAGCTGGAGGCTGATCTGATCGTCACGGCAACCGGCCTCGACCTGCTCGCGCTCGGGGGCATGGAGATCGCGGTGGACGGCCGCGAGGTCGAGCTGCCGGAGACGATGAGCTACAAGGGCATGATGCTCGACGGGGTGCCCAACCTGGCACTCGCCCTGGGTTACACCAACGCCTCGTGGACGCTCAAGTGCGACCTGACCTGCAAGTACGTGTGCCGGCTGCTGAACCACATGGACGAGCGTGGCTACCGGCAGTGCACGCCGCGCAACCGCGACCCCTCGATCGTCGGGCTGCCGTTCAGCGACTTCTCCTCCGGCTACGTGCTGCGCGCGCTCGACCGCTTCCCCAAGCAGGGGTCGAAGGCGCCGTGGCGCCTGTACCAGAACTACGCGCTCGACATCATGAGCCTCAAGTTCGGCGCGATCGAAGACGGCGCGATGGAGTTCTCCCGCGCCGTCTCGGCGGTCCCTGCCGCGGACCCGCTTCCCGTCTGAGCGCCGCGCTGCCGCCGGGCACGGAGGCCTGGCGCCCACCCGCTTGGTCGCGGCGCTGCGCCGCGCGGACGATCCCCAAAAATCCCCTATACCAGCACGCGCCGCCTGAAGTTGCGCAGGCCCAGCCCGAGGAAGAACGCGCAGAAGGCGAGCAGCACCGGGTAGACGACGTACAGTGGCATGTGCGAGGCTTCGGTGAGCCCGGCGCGCATCCCCTCGGCGACGTAGATCAGGGGGTTGAGCAGCACGAGCGTCTGCAGCCAGTGGAACCCCCCGACCTGCACGGGCGCGAGCTTCGTCCACTGGTAGTAGGTGCCGCCGAGGAACGTCAGCGGCAGCACGACGAAGCCGAACATCAGCCCGATGTTGCGCGGCTCGAAGGTCGTGCCGAGCAGCAGCCCGAGCGAGGTCATCGCGACGCTCGCGAGCGGGATCAGCGTGAGCACGACCGCCCAGTGGACCGACAGGTGGGCGTGGACCCCGGGGGCGTGGATGACGGCGGCGATCGGGAACACGATCACGGCGGCGAGAATCCCCTGGACGGCGCCGGAGAGCACCTTTGCGACCGCGACGAGCCAGATCGGGCAGGGAGCCTGGACGCGGTCCTCGATCTCGCGGGTGTACCCGAACTCGGTGGACATCTGCAGCGCGACTGCCTGGATCCCCTGGAACATGATCGAGATCGCGACGACTCCCGGCACGAGCACCGTCGCGAAGTGGGACTCGGCCACGAGGCCGTGGCCGGCGCCGACTCCCTGGCCGATCGAGGGGAACACGTACAGGAACACGAACACGAGCAGGAACGGCTGGATCAGGACGCGGGCGACGAATTCGGGGACGTGCTTGCCCAGCACCGTGAGGTCGCGCAGGATCAGGGCGCCCAGCGCGGTGCGGCTCGCCGCGAAGGTGGAGCGGGTCGGCGTGAGCGCGATCGCGGGCGGGGCCTGCCCGCCGGCGGGAGCCGTGGCGGCGGTGGGGCGCGCGGTGGGCGTGGCGGCGGTAGAGGGCGTGGCGGCGGTGGAGGCCGCGTTGCCGGTGGGGGTTGCGGTGCTGGCGGCGGTGGTGCTGGCATCGGGGGCGGTCATTCGCGCAGCTCCTTGCCGGTGAGGTTGATGAACACCGTTTCGAGCGTCGGCTCGGCGACCGACAGGTCGGCAAGCTCGAAGCCGCCGCGCTCGGCGACAGCCACCACTTGGGGCACAATCCGCTCGGCCCCCTGGAGGTGGAGCTCGACGCCGCCCTCGACCACGCGGGTGCGGGTCGCGCCTTCAATCTCCTGCTCGAAGCGCGCGGCGAGCGAGGCCCCGTCGCCGACCGCCTTGACCGTCACGATCGTGTCGGCGCCGACCGACTGCTTGAGCGCCGCGGGCGTGTCGAGCGCGAGGATCTTGCCGTGGTCCATGATCGCGACGCGGTGGCAGAGCTGGTCGGCCTCCTCCATGTAGTGGGTCAGCAGCATGATCGTCTGGCCGGCGGCGTTGAGCTCGCCAAGGATCTCCCACAGCGCGAGGCGGCTCTGCGGATCGAGGCCGGAGGTGGGCTCGTCCATGAACAGGACCGCCGGCCGGTGGAAGATCGCGCGCGCGACCATCAGCCGCTGGGCCATCCCGCCGGAGAGCGCGAACACCGACGCCTGCGCCCAGCGCGCGAGGTGGAACTGCTCGAGCAGCTCATCGGCGATGCGCCGCGACTCGGACGCTCCGATCCCGAACAGGCGCCCGTGGAAGTACAGGTTCTCCCACACGGTGAGCTGCCGGTCGAGCGTGTTCTGCTGGGAGACGACCCCGATCAGCTGCTTGGCGAGCGCGGGGTGCGCGATCACGTCGACGGCGCCGACGCGGGCGGCCCCGGCGGTGGGGATCACGCGCGTGGTGAGCATCCCGGCGGTGGTCGTCTTGCCAGCGCCGTTGGGCCCCAGCAGCCCGAAGATCTCGCCCGCCCGGATGTCGAGGTCGAGTCCGTCCACCGCGGCGAAGTCCGCGCCGGGGTAGACCTTGCTCAGCCCGGCCGTGTGGATGACAGCCGCATCTGCGCTCGGGGCGGTGACTCGCTCGCCGGCGGTGATCGTGTCGCTCGCCATCGCCTTCAGCCTACCCGGGTCTGCCGACGACCGCGGACGGCCGTGTCGGGGGCTGAAACTAGACTCAGAGCGATGCAAAGACGGCGTCACCACCAATGAGGCTGGCGGACCTGATCCCCGCCGATCTGAGCGCGAGCGGCGTCGTGGGCGCTGCCGCGGCGGTGGAGATCACCGGTCTCGCCTACGACAGCCGGCAGGTGCGCGGCGGTGCCCTGTTCTTCTGCGTGCCCGGTCTGCGCAGCGACGGCCACGACTACGCCGAGAGCGCGGTGCGTGCCGGCGCGGCGGCGCTGGTGGTCGAGCGCCCCCTCGGCGTGGACGTGCCCGAAGTCCTCGTGCCGTCCGTGCGCGCTGCGATGGGCCCGGTCGCGGCGCGCTTCTACGGGGACCCGAGCGCCACGCTTCAGGTGGTGGGGGTGACGGGCACCAACGGCAAGACCACCACCGCGTTCCTCGTGCGAGCGCTGCTCGAAGCGAGCGGCCGGCGAACGGGCCTCCTGGGGACCGTCAAGTCGGTGGTGGGCGGGCAGGAGCGTCTCGTCGAGCGGACGACCCCCGAGGCGATCGACCTGCAGGCGGACCTCCGCGCGATGCTCGACGGGGGCGAGCGTGCGTGCGCGATCGAGGTCTCCTCGCACGCCCTGGAGCTCGGGCGCACCGGCGGCGTGCGCTTCGCGGCCGCGATCTTCACCAACCTCACCCAGGACCACCTCGACTTCCACGGCACGATGGAGGAGTACTTCCAGGCCAAGCGGAGGCTGTTCGTGCCCACTGCGCCCGGGGTCAGCGTGGTCAACCTCGACGACCCCTACGGGCGGCGGCTCGCGGCGGAGCTGCCCGGCGCGGTGACCTTCGCGGTCGACCGCGACGCCGACTACCGCGCCCGCGATGTGCGGGTCGGCCACGACGGCTGCCATCTGCGCCTGGAGACCCCGCTGGGCTCGCGCTCGCTCGCGCTGCCGCTGCCCGGCCGCTTCAACGTCGCCAACGCGCTCGGGGCGCTCGCCGCGGTGCACGCGCTGGGGGGTGACCTAGACACGCTGGTGGCCGCGCTGGAACGCGGGGTGCGGGTGCCGGGTCGCTTCGAGCCCGTCGAGGAGGGTCAGGAGTTCGCGGTGCTCGTCGACTACGCCCACACTCCCGACTCGCTCGAGAACGTGCTCGCCGCGGCACGCGAGCTGATCGGGGCCGGGGGGCGGGTGGTGTGCGTGTTCGGCGCCGGCGGGGACCGCGACCGCGGCAAGCGCCCCTTGATGGGGGAGATCGCGGCGCGTCTCGCGGAGATCGTGGTGGTGACGTCCGACAACCCCCGCTCCGAGGAGCCCGGGGCGATCATCGCCGAGATCCTGGAGGGCGCCGCGCGCGGGCGGGTAGTCGGGGCGCCCGCGGTCGCCGTCGAGGCCGACCGTCGCGCGGCGATCGATCGCGCGATCGCCGCTGTGCAACCGGGCGACGTGGTGGTGATCGCCGGCAAGGGCCACGAGCAGGGCCAGGAGTTCGCGGATGGCCAGAAGGTGCCGTTCGACGACGTGACGGTGGCCCGCGAAGCGCTGCGCAAGCGCCGCTCCCATGACGCCGGCCCACCCAACCACGGCAGTGCGACAGAGCGGGACGCGGCGTGATCGAGTGGGACGCGGCGCGCGTCGCCGAGGCCGCGGGGGCACGCATCGTACGGCGCGGCGAGCGAGCCGCTGGCTCCAACGAGGAGCACGGGGCCGGCCGCGATTCAGGGCGCGTGATGGGCTCGGACGGGGAGCGCGAGGGGGGCCGCGGTCCAGGGCGCGTGAGCATCGACTCGCGCGCGGTCCAGCCGGGTGACCTGTTCGTCGGCCTGCCCGGGGAGCGGGTGGACGGGGGGGCGTACGCCGCGCAGGCGCTGCGCGCGGGCGCGTGGGGGGTGCTGGTGGCTCCCGAGCACGCGCAGGCGCCCGCAGAAGGTACGGTGCTCACCCACCCCGACCCGCTGGCCGGCCTGCAGTCGCTCGCGCGCGCGTGGCGGCGGGACCTGGCCCCGCCCGGGCGGGTGGGACCGAATCACGCGAAGGTGGTCGCGGTGACCGGCTCCACCGGCAAGACCTCGACGAAGGACATTCTCGCGGCGGTGCTCCGCGGCGCGGAGGCCCAGCTGGGCGGACCCACAGTGGCGAGCCGGGAGAACCTCAACACCGAGATCGGGCTGCCGCTGGCGGTGCTCGCCGCGCCGCCGGGCACCGGGGCGGTGGTGCTGGAGATGGCGATGCGGGGGAGGGGCCAGATCGCGCAGCTGACGGCGATCGCCGAGCCGGACGTGGGCGTGATCGTGAACGTCGGCCCCGTGCACCTGGAGCAGCTGGGATCGCTGGAGGCGATCGCGGCCGCGAAGGCGGAGCTGATCGCCGGGATCGCGCCGGGCGCGACGGTGGTGGTGCCGGCCGGCGAGCCGCTGCTCGAGCCCCATCTGCGCGAGGACCTGCGGACGGTGACGTTCGGGGAGGGTGGAGACGTGGAGCTGGCCGAGCGCCGGGCCGGCGGGCAGGTGGCGATCGTGGACCACGGGGCCGGCGGGGAGCGCATCGTCGTGACGCCGTCCTTCGGCCAATCCCATAACCTGCGCAACCTGCTGGCCGCGGTGGCGGCCGCGCGCGCGCTCGGCGTGACCCCCACGGGGAGGCTGGAGGTGGAGTTCTCGTCGCTGCGCGGCGAGCGCATCGCCCTGGCGAACGGAATCGTGCTGATCAACGACTGCTACAACGCCAACCCGATGTCGATGCGCGCCGCGCTCGACGACCTCGCCGAAAGCGCGCCGGGGCGCCGCGTGGCGGTGCTCGGCGACATGCTCGAGCTGGGCGCCCAGGAGCGGCGCATGCACCGCGAAGTCGGCGCGTACGCCCGGGCGCGCGGAGTGCAACTGCTGGTCGCGGTCGGTCCACTTGCGGGTGAGATGGGGGAGGATTGGGATGGGCCGGTTTACCGCGTGCCGGACGCCGGCGAGGCGGCCGAGCTGCTGAGGGGGTTGCTGCGCGCGGGCGACCGTGTGCTCGTGAAGGGCTCGCGTGGCGTGGGCTTGGAGCGAGTCGCCGAGACGTTGGTAAGTGAAGCAGGAACATCGGTGCCAGCGAGACCGTCCGCGCGGGCGGGGGACCACTGAGGTGGGCCGTGTCCTGATCGGGGGCACCGCGGCGCTCCTGATCTGCATCTTCCTGAGCCCGAAGTTCATCGAGTTCCTGCGCAAGCGCGAGTTCGGCCAGCAGATCCGCGAGGAGGGCCCGGAGGGCCACCGCCAGAAGGCTGGCACCCCGACGATGGGGGGCATCATCGTGTTCGTGGCGGTCGCGATCCCGTTCCTGATCCTGACCGGCTACGAATGGCGCGCGCTGGGTGTGTTCGGCACGGCGATCGCGTGCGCGCTGCTGGGCTTCGCGGACGACTACACGAAGCTCGTGCGGCGGCGCTCGCTGGGTCTGCGGGCGCGCACGAAGCTGGCGGTGACGATCGCGATCTCCCTCGGCCTGTGGTTCGTCGCGACGCACGAGGCGCACCTGCAGAGCACGCTACGGCTGCGGGTCGTCGACTACCAGGTGGACCTGGGGCCGTTCTACCCGCTGCTGATCTACCTGGTGGTGGCAGGCACCACCAGCGCGGTGAACCTCACTGACGGCCTCGACGGGCTGGCGGCCGGCTGCGCGGCGATCGTGCTGCTGGCGTACGTGGGCATCACGTTCATCACCTCCGAGTACGTCTCGACCCAAACCGACCTCTCGATGCTCGCGGGCTGCCTGGTGGGGGGGTGCATCGGCTTCCTGTGGTTCAACGCGTTCCCGGCGACGATCTTCATGGGTGACACCGGCGCGCTGGGCCTCGGTGGGGCGATCGCGGGGCTGGCGGTGATGACCAAGACGGAGGTGCTGCTGATCCTGCTCGGCGGGATCTTCGTGATGGAGGCGCTGTCGGTCGCGATCCAGGTGCTCTACTTTCAAACGCGCCACCGGCGGGTCTTCCTGATGGCGCCGATCCACCACCACTTCGAGCTGCGCGGGTGGTCGGAGACGAAGATCATCCTGCGCTTCTGGATCGTCGCCGCGATCTGCTGCGCGATCGGCTTCACGATCTTCCGCGCGAGCATCGCGTAGGCCTCCTAGTCGAGCTCGCTCGGGGTGATCACGCCGAGTTGCGTGGCGCGCTCCGCCAGCATCGCGCGCTTCTGGTTCTGCGGCAGCTGGGTAAGGCCGAACTCGTTGAACAGGGCCCGCAGGTGCGTCTTGACCGCGTCCACGCTCAGGTGCACCTCGTCAGCGATCTGCTGATTGCTCGCGGGCACGGCATAGGCGCCACTCTTGCGGTAGGGGCGGCAGAGCGCGACGAGCACCCTGCGCCGGGTTGGGCTAAGCGTCGGCACCGGCAGCGCTCGCCCCGACACGGTCGTCTGCGCCCGTTCGCGGCCGAGGTTGAACGCGATCGTCGTTCGCCCGACCCTGATGCGATCTCCGCTGCGCAGCCGCTGCCGAGTCCCCACACGGCGTCCATTGAGGTAGGTGCCGTTCCTCGACAGGCCGTCATCGACGATCGTCCACTCCCCGCCTATGCAGTCCAGCTCGGCGTGCAGGGCCGAGACTTCGTCATCCCACGCGATCGATACGTCCATCTCGGCCCGCCGCCCGACCGTCAGGCTCGGCCGGCGTCTGTCTAGCGTGACCAGGCGCAGCCGCCCGCCCGGTTCGCGTAGGGCGAGGAAGGGCAACTGCTCGCGTTCGACGGCGAGCAGTTGCTGCAGCTCTCGCGGCGAGAGCGAATGGCGCGCCAGCGGGTCCTCTCCGCTAACAGGTGCGCTCGCTGTTTGTGGTCGGCTCGGTTCCACACGCCATCGCTACCGAGCATGATAGATGCGATCGTACGACGGGCCGGCGAGCGTGGCGCCGCGAGCCTGGCGTGGGCAACCCGTCTCGCCAGGGTGTTGTCTTCTAACACCTTGGTGGTTGCAGTTAATGCCCTGCGCCCGTCAGCATGGACTTCGCAGCATGATGCTGCAAGAGCAAATGCGAGCCGGCACACGCGTGCCGGGGACATTGCAGCCAAGTCACGTATGACAGGCACAGTAAGAGTCAGGGACGACACGCGAGCTGGACCCCATGTTCTGCCAGGAAGGCAGGCATGGGGTCCCTGGGGAGTCTCGTAGTCGCAGCCCGCTGGTCCAAGCATTACCGTGCTACGGCGTGCGCTCACGTCCATCGATTCCCGAAGGCCCGTATCTAATAGTCGGTCTCGCGCGTTCGGGGGTGGCGGCCGCGCGGGCGCTGCGCGAGCGTGGGGAGCGGGTGATCGGCGTGGACGCGGGTGCTCCCGCCGGAGTGGAGGAGCTGGCCGCGCGGGGCACCGAGCTGCACCTGGGTGATGACGGCCTCGGGCGACTGGGGGATGTGCGGACGGTGGTCAAGAGCCCCGGGGTGCCCGCGCAGGCGCCTGTGATCGCCGCCGCGCGCGCCGGCGGGAAGACGGTGCTGGGCGAGCTCGAGCTGGGGTGGCGTCTACTGCCGAACGAGCTGATCGCGGTGACTGGCACGAACGGCAAGACGACGACCGCCGAGTTGATCGGCCACATCCACCGCGAGGCCGGCCTGCCGGTCGCCGTGGCCGGCAACGTCGGCGCAGCGCTCAGCGGCCTGGTCGGGGCGATCGAGGAGCGGGCGACGGTGGTGTGCGAGACCTCCTCCTTCCAACTCGAAGACGCGCTCGCGTTCGCCCCGGAGGCCGCGGTGCTGCTCAACATCACTCCCGACCACCTCGACCGTCACGAGACGATGACGGCCTACCGCGAGGCGAAGCTGCGGATCTTCGCCCACCAGGCCGAGGACGACCTCGCGGTGATCCCGGTGACGTTCGCGCGGACCCCGCTTCCCGGCGCGGCGCGGCGGGTGCGCTTTGGCGAGGGCAGCTGCGCAGGCGCGCGTGTGGGCCTCGATTCAGGCGTGGCGGGCGGAGCGGGCTGCGACGGGGATGTGAGCGCCGGCGCGCCCGCGGAGTGCGCGCTGTACGAGGGGCGCCTGTGGTGGGACGGCGAGCCGCTGCTGGCGGTCGATGAGCTGCGTCTGCGCGGCGCCCACAACCTCCAGAACGCGCTGGCCGCGGCGGCGGTGTGCATGGCGCGGGGCGTGGACCCCGAGGCGGTGCGCGCCGGCCTGCGCACGTTCGCGGGCGTCCCCCACCGTTTGCAGGAGGTGGCCGTACGCGACGGGGTGGCGTACGTCAACGACTCGAAGGCCACCAACGTGGCGAGCACGGCGGTCGCCCTGCGCGCGTTCCCGGACGGCGGCGTGCACGTGATCCTCGGCGGCCGGGGCAAGGGCCAGGACTTCGCCGCGCTGCGCGACGTCGTAGCGCAGCACTGCCGCGCCGTGTACCTGATCGGCGAGGACACCCCGGCGATCGCGGCGGCGCTGGCGGGCGTGGCAAGCGCGCGCGGTGGCGCGGAGATTCCGCTGCGTGACTGCGGCGAGCTGGAGCGGGCGCTCGGGGCAGCGCGCGCGGCAGCGCGCGCGGGCGAGACGGTGTTGCTCTCCCCGGCCTGCGCGAGCTTCGACCAGTTCGCTGACTTCGAGGCCCGTGGCGAGCTCTTTACAACTCTCGTCGCACGGATGGAGTAAAGTTACCCCCCGAAAGTCGGTTGACTGCGTGCACACTGCCGTACACCACAGGGGTCTCTGTTGATGCGAGGTTCACTGAGCCGCCAGATCATGACCGTAGCGACGGTGGGGCTTGCACTGCTCGCCGCGGTGCCTGCGATGGCAGGCGCTGTCTCGTCGCCGACCGCGCCCTCGGCAACGGAGCCGGCGATCGAATCGGAGTCCGTCGCGCACGTGACGCGCGACGACGCGACGCTCGAAGCGACGCTCAACACCGAGGGGCTGCCGTACGGCGACTACTACCAGTTCCAGATCGCCGCCAACCCGGACGAACTCCTGCCCGAACTGGTCTGCTCCGAATGGGGCAAGGTGCAGCCGCCCGGGTACAACGGCTGCCTGGCCGGTGGTCGCTGGCCGTCCGGCGCGATCCCACTCGGCGCCATCTTCGGGCCCGCCGGGAGCCAGGCGGTCCGCCTCGACCTGGCGAGCGTCGGCGTGCAGCTGAAGCCGGGCACCACCTACTACTACCGGGTGCTCCTCGCCCGGCGGGTGCTGACCGAAGACACGATCTCCTGGGAAGCCCCGCCCGTGATCGGCACCGAAGCGACGCTCACGACGCTCCCAGCCGGCAAGGCGCCGGTGATCGAATCGGTATCGGTCTCGCACCTGACCAAGACCGACGCGACGCTCGAAGCGACGATCGACACCGAGGGCCTTGAAACGGAATACGCATTCCACCTGTGGTCCTCGCCGTGCAGCAAAAAAGGCGACGGCTGCGAACTGGTCATCCCCATCAAGCTGCCGTGCGACGGCAAGCTGTTCGGCTCCTACGTGCCCCAGACCGTAAGCCTAGATCTCAACAGCGCCGGCGTCGTGCTCGGCGAAGGGGAATACGGCTTCAGCGTGACGGCGCGCAACGAAGAAGGTAAAGCAACAGCCTCCGGGGGCGTGTTCGAAGCGCTGGAAGGGCCTGTCGTCGAACCTCTGCACTCCACGCCTGGTCCCCCCGACGGCCAGCCTGCGGCGAGCGGCGGTCAGACCTCCGGCGCGCCGACGCCCTCCTCCTCGACGTCCACGGCGGCAGGCGCTGGGTCTGGCGCAGTGATGACGGTGGACCCAATAAAACCGAGGCCCGGCGACGCGCAGGCGAAACCCCACAAACCCAAGTACAAGAAACACAAGTCGCACAAGCACCACAAGGCCAAGGCTGGGCGCCGGCGGTAAGGGCCTGCCCGCGAAGGTCCTCGAAGGGCTCGGGCGTCCATCTGATCCTCTAGTCGCTGTATTTGGCGATGAGCTTGAGTCGGGGTTCGCGGACCTGGATCAGGTCGAGCATCACGCCCCGATCATCGGAGATCTCAATCAGCTTCACGTTGCCATAGTCGCTCACGACGGTGCCGGTGGTGCCGGCCGGCCACACATCTACCCCCTTGGACTTGCCGACGGGGTCGAGCAGCGAGATATAGTCGTGTTCGCTGATTGCGTGCTGGACGGTGGCCATGGCTCCTCCATGCTACTTGTCGATGTAGGCGGTTACAAGTCGGGGCGATGCCTCGGGATCCAGGATCTGCCAGACCGTTCTCACCTCAACAATACGGTCGCTTTTGGTCCTCAGGCCCCGGATCGGGAGGTCGACGACACAGTTGAAACCGTACGGAGCATTGTCACGAACTTCCGAGACGACGGTCTCGAGGACACCCGTCTCGATCGCGTCGGCGAGATACCCGATGTCATCGATCGTGATGCCCAGCATCAGCTCGAAGCCTCGGGCCTTGGGCCCACCATCCTTATGGGCCAGGTCAAGCGAGTACCCGGCGAGCTTGGTGTGAATGCTGAAGGCTCGCTCACATCGCGGCAGCAGCTCGCCTGTAACCGGTGACCAGGGCAGACTAGGACTCATCGGTACACGTCGATCGAAGCCATGCTGAGCACGCTACGCCGCGCTTGGGACGGGACCCTCGATCGGCTGGTCTATCGGTAGAGGCTTTTACGGGCCTACGTCGAAGTGAGCTGGGATGCCAGCAGCCGCGCGGGGCGCAAACGCCAAAGCCCATGGACGGGGCGCTCCCGCCCGCCGCTCGGCCGCCGATCGCTCCGGCAGGGCCACCCGGCGCGAACAGCCCCTGGAGCAGCGCATCCTGCTGACCGCGACGCTGTGCCTGCTGGCGTTCGGGGCGGTGATGGTGTACAGCGCCTCCTCGGCGAGCACGCTGCTGGCCGGTCAGGGCAACGGTAGCTCCTACCTCGTGAAGTTCGTCGTCTTCGGCGGCGTGGGCCTGGCGTTGATGCACTACCTGGCTCGCAACGGGGTGGCGAAGGTGCAGGGCGCCGTCGCGCCGCTGCTGGCGGTGTCGTTCGCGCTCGTGCTCGCGGTGCACATCCCGCACGTGGGGGTGAGCATCAACGGGGCGCGCCGCTGGATCGGCCCGGGCCTCTTCCAGTTCGAGCCCGCCGAGCTGTTGAAGCTCGCGCTGGTGCTGTACTGCGCCACGCTGCTCGCGCGCCGCCCCCAGCGCGTGCACGACCTGCGCGAGCTCTGCAGGCCCCTATTGATCGTGGTCGGCGGGGCGTGCCTGCTGGTGGTGACCGAGCCGGACCTCGGCACGGCGCTCGTGATCGCGTTCACCACCTGCGCGCTGCTGCTCGTCGCCGGGATCTCCGTGCGCAACCTGGCGATCCTCGCCGGCTGCGCGCTGGCGGTGGTCGCGCTGTACGCGCTCGTGCTGCCGGAGGCACGCGCGCGGCTGACCTCGTTCCTCGACCCCTGGGCGCATGCCTCCGGCAGCGGCTTCCAGGCGGTGCAGGGCCAGATCGCGATCGGCTCGGGCGGCCTCTTCGGGGTCGGGCCGGGCCAGTCGGTGCAGAAGATATTTTACCTCCCGGAGGCGCAGAGCGACTTCATCCTGGCGGTGATCGCCGAAGAGCTCGGGGTGGTGGGGGTGTACGCGCTGTTCTTCCTGTACGGGCTGATCGGCTACGCGGGCCTGCGCGCGGCGAAGCGGGCGCGCAGCCTCTACAGCGCGCTGATCGCGGTCGGGATGACCACGCTGATCGTCTCCCAAGCGCTGCTCAACATGTTCGCGGTGCTCGGCCTCGCGCCGCTCACGGGAGTGCCGCTGCCGTTCGTCTCCTACGGGTCGAGCAGCCTGGTGGTGATGCTCGCCGCGATGGGCCTGTTGCTGAACGTCGCCTCCGGCACTAGCGCCCACGTGCGCGTAGTGGACGACGCGCGCGCACGCAAACCGGCAGGATTGACCGGTGAGCGCAAGGCCGCCCAGAGTGGTGATCGCAGCGGGGGGGACCGCCGGACACGTCGTGCCGGCGCTCGCGGTGGCTGATGCTCTACGGGAGCGGGGAGCGGAGGTTACGTTCATCGGCGGCGCGCGCGCGGAGGCACAGCTGGTGCCGGCCGCGGGGTACCCGCTGCGCACAATCGCCGTTGCCGGCCTGGATCGCGGCAATCCGCTGC
Source organism: uncultured Solirubrobacterales bacterium (assembly GCA_963715925.1). Classification (GTDB taxonomy): domain Bacteria; phylum Actinomycetota; class Thermoleophilia; order Solirubrobacterales; family Solirubrobacteraceae; genus Palsa-744. The sequence goes on from OY970282.1 coordinate 3,230,396, forward strand.
GGGCGGTGCGTGCGCTGGCATTGGCGCTCAAGGCGTTCCTGCGCGCCAGCGCACTGCTGGGGGAGCTTCAGCCGGACGCGGTGATGGGCGCCGGCGGCTACGTCGCCGGGCCGGTGGGGCTCGCCGCGGTGACGCGCCGCATCCCGCTGGTGCTCACGGAGGCCGACAGCCACCTCGGCCTGGCCAACCGCGCGTTGGCTCCGTTCGCGCGGCGAGTGTGCCTGGCCTTTCCGATCGAGGGCCGCGAAGGGAGCCGCTACCGAGTCACGGGCCGGCCGATCCCTCCGCCGCAGCAGGATCGCGCCGGCGCACGGGAGCGGATGGGGGTCGAGCCGGGGGAGACGTGCGTGCTGGTCTTCGGCGGCTCGTTGGGGGCGCGCTCGATCAACCTCGCGGCGGTCGAGGCGTTCGCGGGTGCGGCCTTCCACGTGCTGCACGTGTGCGGGCGCCGCGACCACCCGGAGCTGGCGGCCCGGCCCCGCGAGGACGGGTACGACCTGCGCGAGTACCTCGACCTCGGTGACTTCGCCGACGCGCTCGCCGCCGCCGACCTCGTGATCGCTAGAGCGGGGGGCTCGCTGTTCGAGATCGCCGCACACGGGAAGCCCGCGATACTCGTGCCCTACCCGCACGCCGCCGCCGACCACCAGGCGGCCAACGCCCGCTGGATGGCGCAGGGGGGCGCGGCGGTGGTGGTCCCGGACGAGGAGCTGAGCGCCGCGCGCCTGGCCCGCGAGACGGCCGCGCTGCTCGCCGACCCCCAGCGGATGCGCGCGATGGCGGCCGCCGCGCGACGCCTCGCGCGCCCCGACGCGGCCGAGGCGGTGGCGGAGGAGCTGTCGAAGGCCACCCGGCGATGAGCCCTGCGAGCGGACCGTGGAGCGGGCGGCGCCTGCACTTCGTCGGCGTCGGTGGCGCGGGGATGAGCGGCTACGCGCGCGCCGCGCACGCGCTGGGGGCGCAGGTCAGCGGTTCCGACCGGGCGGACTCGCCCTACACGGAGCGCCTGCGCGCGGACGGGGTGCTGCAGGCGAGCGTCGGCCACGACGCCGCCAACGTGCCCGCCGGGGAGGACGTGGAGGTCGTGTACTCGAGCGCCGTGCCGCCCGAGAACCCCGAGCGGGCGGCGGCGCGCGAGCGGGGGTTGCGCGAGCGGCCCCGGGCGGAGCTGTTGGGCGAGCTGACCGCGCTGAAGCGCACGATCGCGGTGGCGGGCACCCACGGCAAGACCACCACCGCGTCGATGCTCGTGCACGCCTTGCGGGGCGCCGGCATGGAGCCCGGGTGGCTGGTCGGCGCCCCGGTGGGGGAGGGTCTGCCAAACGCGCGGTGGGGCACGGGGAAATGGCTGGTGGTCGAGGCCGACGAGTCCGACCGCTCGATGCTCAGCCTGCACGTCGAGGTCGCGGTGCTGACGAACGTCGAGCTCGACCACCACGCAAGCTTCGCCTCGCTCGCGCAGCTGCGAGCGGCCTTCCGCGAGCTCCTGGCCAAGCCGCCGTCCGCGGTGGTGTGGAACCGGCCGGAGCTGCTGGAGCTGCGGGCTGGCGCGGTCACTCCCTACGACGCACACGCTCTGACCCTCACGGCGGGGGGCTCGCGCTTTGTGTGGCGGGAGCGAAGCGTGTGCCTGTCGGTCCCGGGCGCCCACAACGCGGTCAACGCCGCGGGCGCTCTGGAGGCGGCTCTCATTGCAGGGGCCGATCCGGAGCGCGCGATCGATGGTCTCGCGGGCTTCGCCGGGGCGGGGCGGCGCTTTCAGCTGGTGGAGAGGACCGTCGGCGGTGCGGCTGTTTATGAGGACTACGCGCACCACCCGACCGAGGTCGCGGCGACCCTCACCGCGGCGCGTACGTTCGAGCCCCGGCGGCTGGTGGCGGTCTTCCAGCCTCACCTCTACTCGCGCACCGCGCTGCTCGCGCGAGAGTTCGGCCGGGCGCTGGCGCTGGCCGACGTGGTCGTGGTGCTCGACGTGTACCCCGCGCGCGAGCGCGCCGAGGATCACCCGGGGGTCAGCGGGCTGCTGATCGCACAGGCCACCGCCGACGCGGCGGGGGGGCGCCCGGTGTACTGGCTGCCCACGTTCGACGACGCCGAGCCGGTCCTGCGGAGACTGCTCGGCGAGGGGGACCTGTGCCTGGTTATGGGCGCCGGAGACATTGATGCGCTGGGGCGCAGGCTGGTCGAGGGCGAGGCAGGCCGGTGAGCATCTCCGCACCGCCCCCCTACGTGCAGCGGGACTTCCCGCTGGCCCGGCTTGCCACCGTGCGCACCGGTGGCCCGGCGGAGCTGTTCGCGCGCGCGGGCTCCGAGGCGCAGCTGCTGGAGCTGCTCGCCTGGGCGCAGGCCGCGCAGGCGCCCGTCGCGGTGGTCGGCTCCGGCTCGAACCTGCTGGTCGCCGACGAGGGTGTGCCCGGCCTCGTGCTGAAGCTGGGGGGGAGCTGGCGCGGATCGAGCCGGCGGGGGCGCGGGGCCTTGAGTGCGGCGGGGGAGCCCGCCTGCCGGCGGTGGCCGCGCACGCCGCTCGTGCCGGCCTCGCGGGCATCGAGTTCGGCGTCAACATCCCCGGCACCGTGGGCGGCGCGGTGCGGATGAACGCCAACGCCTATGGCGGCGAGCTCGCGCGGGTGCTGGAATGGGTCGAGGTCGCGTCAGCCTCCGGGGTAGCGCGCCGCGAGCCGCGGGAGCTGGGGTTCGCCTACCGCCGCTCGAACCTCGGTGCAGGCGAGGTCGTGGCGCGCGCGTCGTTCGCGCTCCTCCCCGCGGAGTCGGCGGAGGTCAAAGCGACGATCGCAGGGTTGCGCGCCCGTCGCCACGAGGCCCAGCCGCAGGGGATCAAGACGTTCGGCTCGACCTTCAAGAACCCCGATGACTCCCGCGCGGAGGGCCGCACCGCGGGCCTGTTGCTCGCCGAGGCCGCCTGCAACGGCCTGAGCGTCGGCGGCGCGCGCTTCGCGCCCAAGCACGCCAACTTCATCGAGAACACGGGCACCGCCACCACCGCGGACATCGTCGCGCTGATGGCCGAGGGCCGCCGCCGCGTGCTGGAGCGCTTCGGCGTGGCGCTGGAGCCCGAGGTGCAGACGCTGGGCCCCGTGCGCTTTCTGTAGTACGCAGCGCGGCTGTCGCCGATGACCGGGATTGGGCTGGGCGCACGGCGTGCTACAGTCCCCACGGCAGAGAATACGAATCAGAGAAGATGAAACGGAGACAATATGCCGACGACATCGCCGAAGACCGTCACCGTCGCCAAGCAGCGTTTCGAGCTGTGGCGCGATCGGGTGGAAGAGACGATGCGGGACGTGACCCCCGAGCCGATCGCGAGCCACTACGTGGTGATCGACCACCGACGGTTTCCGCCAAAGCAGGTCGTCAGTGTCATGACGGGGATCGACCGAGCGGACTTCACGTCGCATCACGCCAGGCGAATCCTCACCGGCCTCGGCTTTCCAGCCGGCCGTCAGCCTCCCCGGGACCTCCGCGAGCGCAGCGGCGGGTACGAGGCGCACACGCGTCGGGATACGGACTCCTTTGCCCCGGCACCACGATCGACGGACGCCTCGACGCGCCCCAGCGCCGAGGCGCTCGAGCCGTTCGTCGGGCAGTGGGTGGCGACGAGGGGAGCGGAGGTGCTGGTCGCCGCCGGGGACCCGCGCGCAGTCGTGAGCTGGCTGAGCGAACACCGCCAGCAGGCGGAGAGCATGTTCCGTGTGCCGGAGGCGGAGTACCAGGCTAGTGGGCTCGCCCCGCTGTGAGGTATCAATTTCAGGCGCTGCCGGGGATCGGGGGGAGGGGTCGACCGGTCATCGACCTCGTGGTCGAGGGGCTGGAGCTGGCTCCACAGGCCTGCCTGCTGGACACCGGCGCGAGCGACATCCGCATGGGCGAGCACGTCGCCGAGTTGGCAGGCATCGAGCTTCCCACTACGCCCAGCAGCGAGATCGTCGTCGGCGGTCTGCGGACCGCCGGCAGGGCCGCGAGCGTTCAGCTCGAGCTGCGTCAGGGCTTCGGCAGTCACACGTGGAGGCCGACCGTCTACTTCTGCGATCCCTGGCCATGGGCCTTCGGCCTGCTCGGCTTGGCAGGGCTGGACCCTTTTCTGACGATCGTCGACAGCTACGAGGAGTGGGTGGAGCTTCAACCGCTGGCCCGTTGAGGATCGGGTAGGGGTTCGCCCGCCGAGGTCGAAGACCTTGTGATGGCCCGCTCGCTCGCCGCGTCCGCCCCGCGCCGTGTCGCCCGAGGGCGTATATGGCCTGCAAGCGGCGTGCTGCGTCCGCTCACCGGCGCCGCCGGCCTGGCCCGGGGCGGCGCGTCGTTCATCCGGCGGCACAGGCGCCTGCGCAACGCGCTGGTGGCCGTCTTGGCGGCGACGGCGCTGCTCGGCGGCGGCTGGTGGTGGCTGCGCGACTCGCCGCTGGTGGCCGTCGAGCGAGTACAGATCAGCGGCGTGCAGGGGGCCGACGCCACGAGTATCGACGCGGCGCTGAGCGGCGCGGCGCGGCGGATGAGCACGCTGGACGTGAACGTGGGCGCGCTGCGCGCCGCCGTGGCACCCTTCCGTGTGGTCAAGGAACTGAGCGTGAGCGCGAGCTTCCCGCACGCGCTGCGCATCCGCGTGGTCGAGCAGCCGCCGGTGGCGGTGCTGAGCGTAGGGGGGGTCCGCACCGCGGTGGCCGCCGACGGGGTCGTACTTGGGCCCGCCCTGCTCTCGGACTCGCCCACCCCGCTGCCGGCGATCACCGCTTCCGGTTCGCCGCCGCCGGCCTCCGGGCACGTCGAGGACGCGACGGTGCGCGCCGAGCTGAGCGTGTTGGGTGCCGCACCGCAGATGCTCCTGGGGTGGGTCGCGCGGGTGTTTATGGATGGCCCGCCCGCCCGCGAAGGACTCACTGTGGCGATGCGCGACGGCCTCACGATCTACTTCGGCGACGCCGCCCGCCCGCACGCCAAGTGGGCCTCGGCGGCCCGCGTGCTCGCCGACCCGAGCTCCGCGGGGGCCACCTACGTGGACGTGCGCGACCCCGAACGGCCGGCCGCGGGTAGCGCCGTGGCGGGTGGTCTGGAAGGAAGCACAACACTCGCCCAGGTAAGCGCCTCCGATCCCACCGCCGCCGCGCTGGCGAGCGTCCTCGCGGAAGCCGTCAGCGGCGGGTCCGGCACCGCTGCTGCCACCGGTTCGAGCGACACCGGGGCGACTACTGCTGGGTCGGCTGCCGTTGGATCGAGCGCCGCGCCTCCCGGTACAGCCACAAGCGAGGGCGTTCAGAGCGAACCTTCGACCGGGGCGAGCGCTACCGGGTCGGCCACCGCGGAACCCTCACCCTCAACCTCAGGTTGAGTCCGTTGCTGAGCCATTCCTCAGGGGGCGGTTGAGAGTCCGGGGTTCTGCAAGACATCCTGCAAAAGTCGTCGCGCCTGTTGACAGGGCGAAGTTCCCTGCATAACGTGGGCAAATCTGGTTTCCTGTAGGAAGCCGATTCGCAACCCTCAATTATTACTCTAGGCTTCGGCGGAAAGCGCGAGAACCATGGAGAGCGGTGTAGGCAGCTACCTGGCAGTGATCAAGGTCGTGGGCGTCGGCGGCGGCGGCACCAACGCGATCAGCCGCATGGTCGACGCGGGCCTGCGCGGCGTGGAGTTCATCGCCGCCAACACCGACGCACAGGCGCTCGCGATGTGCGACGCCGACATCAAGCTCAACATCGGCCATGTCTCCACCCACGGTCTCGGCGCCGGCGCCAACCCCGAGGTCGGGTTCGCCGCAGCGGCGGAGTCACGCGACGACATCAAGGAGGCGCTGAAGGGCGCGGACATGGTGTTCGTCACCGCGGGCGAGGGGGGCGGCACGGGGACCGGCGCGGCGCCCGTGATCGCGGAGATCGCCAAGAACGAGATCGGCGCGCTGACCGTCGGCGTCGTGACGCGGCCGTTCGAGTTCGAGGGCACCCAGCGCGCCCGCCAGGCGACCGAGGGCATCGACCGACTGCGCGAGGTCGTGGACACGCTGATCGTGATCCCTAACGAGAAGCTGCTGTCCGTCGTGGAGCGGCGCACCTCGATGCTCGACGCCTTCAAGGAGGCCGACGACGTGTTGCGCCAGGGCATCCAAGGGATCACCGACCTGATCACGATCCCGGGGCTGATCAACCTCGACTTCGCCGACGTGCGCACGATCATGCACGACGCCGGCTCCGCGCTGATGGGCATCGGCTCCGCGGCAGGTGAGAACCGCTGTGCGGAGGCCGCCAAGATCGCGATCTCCTCGCCGCTGCTCGAAGAGTCCGTCGACGGCGCCACCGGCATCCTGCTCAACATCACCGGCGGCAAGGAGCTCGGCCTGTTCGAGGTCAACGAGGCCGCCGAGATCATCCAGGAGGCCGCCGATAAGGACGCCAACATCATCTTCGGCGCGGTGATCGACGAGGACCTCGGCGACGAGGTGCGCGTCACGGTGATCGGCACCGGCTTCGACCACCGCCCCGGCCACGCAGTGCGCCGCGAGCGCACCGGCCGCGCCGTGGACCGCGGCCCCCGCATCGGCGAGCGCGAGCGCTCATCGGTCGAGATCTCCGACGAGGAGATCGACGTGCCGCCCTTCTTGCGCTGAGTGCCCGCTAGCCTCCGGGCGATGCGCCGCACTGCCCTCTTCGACCGTCACGTCGCCGCCGGCGCGAAGCTCGTCGAGTTCGCGGGCTGGGAGATGCCCGTGCAGTACGCCGGCGTGCGCGCGGAGCACCTGGCGGTGCGCCGCGACTGCGGGATCTTCGACGTCTCGCACATGGGCGAGCTGGAGACGGTCGGCCCGGGCGCGCTCGCGCTGCTGCAGCGCCTGCTGTCCAATGACGTAGCCGCGATCCCCGTCGGCGGCGCGCAGTACAGCGTGCTGTGCCGCGAGGACGGGGGGGTGCTGGACGACCTCTTCACCTACCGCCTGGCCGCCGAGCGCTTTCTGACCGTCACCAACGCCGCCAACCACGCCCGCGACCTTCAGTGGTTTCGCGAGCACGCCGCGGGCTTCGACGCGCAGGTGCACGACCGACTCGACGGCTACGCGATGCTCGCGGTGCAGGGCCCCCGCGCGCGGGAAGTCGTGCAGGCGATCTCCGACTCCCCGCTGCCCGCGCGCATGACCGTCGCCGAGCGCCTGCTCGGGGGTGCGCGGGTGCTGGTGTGCGGCACCGGCTACACCGGGGAGGACGGGGTGGAGCTGCTACTCGACCCCGCCGACGCTCCCCGGCTGTGGGACGAGCTCGTGCGCCGCGGCGCCGCGCCCGCGGGTCTCGCCGCACGCGACACGCTGCGCCTGGAGGCGTGCTTTCACCTGTACGGCAACGACCTGTCGGTGGACCGCGGCCCGATCGAGGCGGGGCTGGGGTGGTGCTGCAAGGAGGACACCGGCTTCATCGGCGCCGAGGCCGTACGCGCCGTGCGGGAATCCGATCCCGCCCACCCCGCTGAGCGACTCGTGCCGTTCGCCCTCGACGGCCCGGGGATCGCGCGCCAGGGCAACCCCGTGCTCGGTGGCGGGGTGGTCACCAGCGGCACGCTCTCCCCCTGCCTGGGCGTGGGGATCGGGCTCGCCTACGTCCCCGCCGCCCGCGCCGCCGTGGGCACGCGCCTGGAGATCGACGTTCGTGGCAAGATCCGCCCCGCGTGCGTGCGTGAGAGGCCGCTCTACCGCAAGGGCGACTCCCCCAAACGCCCGGGCGCGTAGAACGCAAGCTCCACAGAAAGACCCCACATGGCCGATCCCACCTACCCCGACGACTTGCTCTACCACCCCGAGCACGACTGGGCGCGCCTGGAAGGCGACCACGCCACGCTCGGCATCACCTTCTACGCTCAGGACGCCCTCGGGGAGGTGTGCTTCTGCGAGCCCCCCGCGGTGGGGGCCACGCTGACCCAGGGCGAGCCCTACGCCGAGGTCGAGTCCGTCAAGGCCGTCTCCGACGTGGTCGCCCCGCTCTCGGGCGAGATCGTCGAGGTCAACGAGGCGCTCGCCGACGAGCCCGAGCGGATCAACGACGACCCCTACGGTGAGGGGTGGCTGGTCAAGATCCGCCTCTCCGACCCCTCCGAGCGCGAGGAGCTGATGGACGCGGCGACCTACACGGCCACCCTCGCGGGCTGACTCCGCGCCAGATGAGCTGACGGCCGCCTGTACCGATTGAAGCGGGGCTCGGCTCGCCGGCCTGCGGCCGACTGCGCCACCCTCTTGTAGGCTCAAAGGACCTTGAGCCGCTACACCGCCACCACCCCGGAGGACCTCGCCGCGATGCTGGCGGCGATCGGCGTGCGCTCCGTGGAGGAGCTGTTCGACCGCCAGGTCCCCGAGGCCGTGCGCCTGCGCCGCGCGCTGGACCTGCCGGCGGGGATGCCCGAGCAGGACGTCTACGAGCACCTGCGCGCCCTGGCCGCGCGCAACGTCTCCGCCGAGGACGAGCTCTGCTTCCTGGGGGCCGGGATGTACGACCACTACGTCCCCGCGCTCGTGGACATGCTGTGCGAGCGCTCGGAGTTCCTGACCCCCTACACCCCCTACCAGCCCGAGCTCTCCCAGGGGGGGCTGCAGGTGATGTTCGAGTACCAGACGGCGATCTCCGAGCTGACCGCGCTGCCGGTCTCCAACGCCTCCGTGTACGAGGGGCCCTCCGCGGTCGCCGCCGCCGCCTACCTCGCGCGGCTGCACAACGGCCGCTCGCGCATCGTGGTCTCCGCCGGGCTGCACCCCCACTCGGTCGCCACCCTGCGCACCTACGCCCACGGCTTCGGCGCCGAGGTGGTCGAGGTGGGGCTGCTCGACGGCGTCACCGACCTCGACGCATGGACGGCCGCGATCGACGGGGACACCTCCGCGGCCGTCTTCGCGCAGCCCAACTTCTACGGCGCCGTCGAGGATGCCCCCGCGCTGAGCGCCGCCGCAAAGGGGCTCGCCGGTGGGGCCGACGGGGTCGAGCCGGGCGGGCGGGATCCGGTAATCATCGCCCAGGTCGACCCGCTCACGCTCGGGATCCTCGCCCCGCCCGGCGAGTGCGGCGTGGACGTCGCCGTCGGCGAGGGTCAGTCGCTCGGCAACCGCCTCGACTTCGGCGGCCCCTCCTTCGGGCTGTTCGCCGCGCGCGAGGCCTACCTGCGGCGGATGCCCGGCCGCATCGCCGGCGAAACCGTCGACGTCGAGGGCCGCCGCGGGTTCGTGCTCACCCTCCAGACCCGCGAGCAGCACATCCGCCGCGAGCGGGCTACCTCCAACATCTGCACCTCCCAGGCGCTCAACGCCCTGGCCGGCGTCGTGTACCTGTCGTGGCTCGGCCGCCGCGGGCTCGTCGAGCTCGGCGAGCTGCTGCTCGCGCGCACCCACTACGCGCGCGAGACGCTCACCCGCTTGGAGGGCGTCGAGGAGCTGTACTCCCCGCCGGTCGTGCGTGAGTTCGCGCTGCGCCTCGACGCGGACGTCGCCGCCGTCCGTGCGCGCTGTGCCGCGCAGGGGGTCAACCCGGGGGCCGACCTGCACGCGCTCACCGGCCGCGAGGAGGACCGCGGCGGGCTGCTCGTGGCGATCACCGAGCGGCGCACCCGCGCCGACATCGACCGGCTCGCCGAGGTTCTGGGGGCGGCCGTGGCCGCCGAGCGCCAAAGGGTCGCGGTCGCATGAGCCCAGCTGCCGAACGCGCCCGCGTGGACGATTCTCGAGAGGACGTGCTCGAATGAGCGCCACCCGCGAGCGCCCCGCCGACGCTGCGCCCCGGGGCGCTGTCCCCGAGGAGCCCGTGCTGACCGTCTTCGAGAAGGGCGCCCCCGGCCGGCGGGCGTTCCACTGCCCCGCGCTCGACGTGCCCGCCCTCGCCCCCGCCGAGGTGCTGCCCGCGCACCTGCTCCGCGCCGAGCCTCCACGGCTGCCCGAGCTCTCCGAGCCCGAGCTCGTGCGCCACTACGTGCGCCTCTCCAAGCGCAACTTCGACCTCGACTCCGGCTTCTACCCGCTCGGCTCCTGCACGATGAAGCACAACCCCCGCCTGCACGAGCGCGTCGCCGCGCTACCCGGCCACGCGCGCCTGCACCCGCTGCAGGACCCCGCCCGCGCGCAGGGGGCGCTCGAGCTGATGTGGCGTCTGCAGGAGGCGCTCGGGGAGATCGCCGGGCTGCCGCACGTGTGCCTGCAGCCCTCCGCCGGCTCCCACGGCGAGCTGGCCGGCGTGCTGCTCACGCGTGCCTTTCACGAGGACCGCGGCGAGCGCCGCGTGAAGGTGCTCACGCCCGACACCGCCCACGGCACCAACCCGGCGACCGTCACGATGGCGGGCCTCGAGGTCGTGAAGCTCGCCACCAACGCCGCCGGGGGTGTGGACCTCGACGACCTGCGCGCGAAGGCCGGCCCCGACGTGGCCTGCCTGATGCTGACCAACCCCAACACGCTCGGCCTGTTCGACCCGGCCATCGAGGAGATCGCTCAGGTCGTGCACGGCGTCGGCGCCACGCTCTACTACGACGGCGCCAACCTCAACGCCGTGATGGGCCTCTCGCGGCCCGGCGACATGGGCTTCGACATCGTCCACTTCAACCTGCACAAGTCCTTCACCCAGCCCCACGGCGGCGGCGGCCCCGGCTCGGGGCCGATCGCGGTCTCCGAGCGGATCGCCCCCTTCCTGCCCCTGCCGGTCGTCGTCCGCGGCGGGGACGGCGCGTACGATCTCGACTACGACAGCGCCGCACCCAAGTCGATCGGGCGCCTGCGCGGCTTCCACGGCAACTACGGCTGCTTCGTGCGGACCTACGCCTACATCTGCTCGCTCGGCGCCGAGGGCCTGCGCGACGCCTCCGAGACCGCCGTTCTGAACGCCAACTACCTGCTCGCGCGGCTGCGGGAGCACGGCGTCGCCGAGTACCTGCCGCTCGCCTACGGGGACCTCTGCATGCACGAGTTCGTGCTCTCCGGCGGGCCCGCGCGGCGCGAGCTCGGACTCAAGACCCTCGACCTCGCCAAGCGCCTGCTCGACTTCGGCTTCCACCCGCCGACCGTCTACTTCCCGCTGCTCGTCGAGGAGGCGTTGATGGTGGAGCCGACCGAGACCGAGACCAAGGAGACGCTCGACGCCTTCGCCGACGCCGTCGCCGCGATCCTGCGCGAGGCGGCCGAGGACCCGGAGGTTGCGCGGGGCGCGCCCTACACCACCCCGGTCCGCCGCCTCGACGAGGTCGCGGCAGCCAAGCGCCCCGTGATCCGCCAGGCGCTCGGCTGAGTACCCGGTCTTCGCCACCCGGTCCTGGGCGGGGCGGTGGCCCAAGCGTGAGCAGAGCAGGCGCGGGAAGGCTGCCTTAAGTGAGCGGCGCGGTGGGCTCAGCTCGGCCAGTCGATGCGCTCGGCCAGCTCGGTCGGGCCGAGGTCGATCACGCCGCTGCGCTCGACCGGCTGGTACTCGCCGCCGCGGAGCGCGAGCCAGTGGACGGCGCGCTCTTTGGGGTCGACGATCAGCACCTCGTCCACCTCGTGGGCGGCGTAGAACGGGAGCTTCTGCCAGGTCTCGTCGTCCGGGGAGGGGATCTCGACTACGAGCGGCGCGGTGTGCTCCCACACGCCCCACCGCCGCGCCCGGTGCAGGCCGCCGTCGGGCACACGGAAGTCCTCGATGGAGTCGCCGAGGTTGAACTCGTGCATGGTCGGGAACAGCCCCGCAGCGCGGGCGGGGGCATCCAGCAAGAGCGCCAACTGCTGGGCGATGTCCGCGTGCGCGTCGTTGGGAGCGGGGACCATGTGCAGGACACCCTCCCACATCTCATCCAAGCGATCGATCCCCGAGCGGCGCCGGCGCTCGAGCAACTCTTCGAGCCCTGTGGTGGGAGGGTCCATGACCACCGTGCGCATCGGCCTAGCGTAGCGCGGCCGGAGCCAGCCGGGCAGCGGACGGAGCGAGGGCGGGGAGGTGGACTACCCTCCCAGCCCATGCGCATCTTCTCCGGCATCCAGCCGACCGGCTCAAAGCACCTCGGCAACTACATCGGGGCGATCCGCCAGTACGTCGAGGCGCAGGAGCGCGGGGAGGCGCTGTTCTGCATCGTCGACCTGCACGCCACTACCCTGCCCTACGAGCCCGCCGAGCTGCGGCGCAGCCTGTACGACCTCACCGCGCTGCTGCTCGCCGCGGGCCTGCACCCCGAGCGCTGCATCCTGTTCCGCCAGAGCGACGTGCACGAGCACACCGAGCTGTGCTGGCTGCTGTGCTCCCTCACCGAGCTGGGGCGCCTGCAGCGGATGCACCAGTTCCGCGACAAGTCGCTGGCCCAGCGCGAGCTGGTCTCCGCGGGGCTGCTCGTGTACCCGGTGCTGCAGGCCGCCGACGTGCTCGCCTACCGCGCGCACGAGGTGCCCGTCGGCGAGGACCAGCGCGAGCACCTGGAGCTGATGCGCGACGTGGCGCGGCGCTTCAACGCGCGCTTCGGGGACGGCGAGGAGGTGCTGGTCGTGCCCGAGCACCGCATCCCGGAGGTGGGCGCGCGGATCATGGACCTGCAGGACCCCACCCGCAAGATGTCCACGACCGGCGGCAGCGAGCAGGGGACCGTGTACGTGCTCGACGAGCCCCGCGCGATCGAGAAGAAGATCAGGAGCGCGGTCACCGACTCCGGCACGGAGATCCGCCGCGCGCCGGACAAGCCGGGCGTGTCGAACCTGATCGAGGTGCTCGCGGCCGCGCGCGCCGTGACGCCCGCGGCGGTGGAGGCGGAGATGGCCGGCGCGCGCGGTTACGGGGATCTGAAGGCGGCGGTGGCCGCCGCGACGATCGAGTACCTCGCCCCGGTGCGCGAGCGCTACACCGACCTGCGCGCCGACGCGGACGCGCTGGAGAGAGTGCTCGCCGGCGGCGCCGCCCGGGCGCGGCAGATCGCGGCTGACACGCTCGCGGACGTGCGCGAGCGGATGGGCGTCGGCGCGCCACGTCAGAGCCGGTGAGCCCGACGCGCCGGTCGCTGTGCTGGCCGGGGTACATGCCCGAGCGCGGCGCGGGTGGGCGGGGGTGTCCATCGGGGTCAGCCGGTACGGTGAGCGTGTGAGCATCGCCGCGCTCGACCTCGACCTGGACGTGTTCAGCGGGCCGTTCGACCTGCTGCTGACGCTCGTGCTGCGCGAGGAGATCGACCTGCTCGAGCTGCCACTCGCCGAGGTCGTGCTCGCCTACCTCGACCACCTCGAGGCCCGCGGGGAGCTCGACTTGGAGAGCGCCACCGAATTCATCGTGCTGCTCGCCGCGCTGCTGGAGCTGAAGTCGCGCCTGATGCTCGCCGGCGAGGACGGCGAGGAGCTGCTGGAGCTCGAGCCCGACGAGGCCGCCGAGGAGCTGCTTGAGCGGATGCTCGACGCCCGCCGCTACCGCTCCGCCGCCGGGTACCTGCGCGAGCTGCTCGACCGCGAGGCCGGCGTGCGCTTCCGCGCCGCCCCGCCGCCCGCGCACCTGCTGCGCGCCGGGTGGGTGGGGAGCGATTCCCTCGAGGGCGCCCACGACCCCGCGGTCCTCGGTCAAGCGCTCGGGCGGCTGCTGGCGATGCCGCCCACGATCAGCGTGCGCCACATCGCGATCCCCCGCGTCTCCCTCGCCGAGCGCCTTCAACACCTGCGCGCGCTGCTGCGCCGCGGGCGCTTCACCTTCGAGGAGGCCGTCGGCGACGCCGACCGCATGACCGTCGCGGTCACCCTGTTCGCGCTGCTGGAGCTCTACAAGCGCGGCGAAGCCGCGTGGGAGCAGTCGGAGTGCTTCGGCGAGATCCACGTCCACGCGCTCGCCGAGCTGGGCCCAGCCGCGGCGGCCGCCCCGCCCGCCGTTGCCGCCGGAGCGGCTGGGTGAGCGAGGCTGCGCAGACAGCGGACGCACCAGGGCAGGAGCTCGTGGAGCTCGCGCGGGTGGTGGAGGCTCTGCTGTTCCTCCACAGCGACCCGCTCTCCACCCGCGAGCTGGCCGACGCCGCGCAGGCCGACGAGCTCGAGGTCGCCGCCGCCCTGGAGTCGCTCACCGAGCAGTACGCCCCGGGGCGCCGCGGCATCCAGCTGCGCGAGCTGGCCGGCGGTTACACGCTCGCCAGCGACCCGCTCGCCGAGGAGGCTGCCCGGCGGCTCTTCAGCCGCCCCCGCGCCGCGACGCTCACCCCGGCGCAAGCCGAGACGCTCGCGATCGTCGCTTACCTGCAGCCGATCTCGCGCCCGGAGATCACGCGCATCCGCGGCGTCTCCGCCGACTCCGCGGTCGCCACGCTGCTCGAGCGCGGCCTCGTCGAGGAAGCCGGACGCTCGCAGTTCGGCGCCGTGCTCTACCGCACCGGAACCCTCTTCCTGAAGCTGTTCGGCCTGCGCTCGTTGAACGAGCTGCCCGACGTCGCCCAGTGGGACCCGACGCCCGAGGAGCAGGCCGAGCTGCGCGAGCGGCTGCTGCGCGCCGGGGAGGCTCGCGGCGAGGGCGGGCCGTCTCCGATCGAGTCGTGATCGGGCTGCCGAAGCCGGGAGACACTCGTCTTTGGCTCACGTCCCCGTTGCGACCGAAGCCGGGAGACACTCGCCCTTGACCGAAGCCGGGGGACATTCGCCTTCGGCTCACATCTCCGTTTCGGCCAGCGTCCCCGTTTCGGCCAGCGCCGCCCTCCAGGCGCTTCAGCGATCGTCACCCTGCAGGGCCTGCACCGCTCGGTCGAAGCGCTGCCGGCGGGGGTCCTCGGGGCCGACGATCCGTTCGAGCCACATGCGCACCTCCGCGACGTCGAGGTCCTCGACGCAGACGAGCACCTGTTCGATGTCCAGCCAGTCCTTGGGGCGATCGAAGATCGCCTTGCACGTAACGAGGTGCTCGGGCGCGAGGATCGGCAGCCGGCTGTCGCCGAACGGCAGCAGGCGGGTTGCGCGGCGCATCGCATGGTGGATCTCGTCGTAGGCGAAGAACAGATCGAGGGGGGTGCGTCCCCACCACAGGCGACACTGCCCGTCGCGGTTGACGGTGGCGGGATCGACATGCTCGCCGCCGGCGTCGAGCGGTGCGAGCGCCTCCTGCACCACGGGCAGGGCGGTCGGGGCCACGAACACGTTGATGTCGATGTCGTCGGTGGCGCGTGGCTCGGCGTAGTAGGCGAGCGCGAGCGCGCCGCCGAAGGCGTGCTCGATCCCGGCCTGCGCGAGGTGGTCGTGGACCGCGACGATCTTCTCGGGAAGCGCGGGCTCGCTCATGCGGGCCGCGAGCGCACGCGCGGGAAGCGCCGCCCTGCGCTCGCGCGGCCGGGGGGCAACCGGTCGGCGAGTAGCAGCAGGTCGCGCAGGGTCTCGCCGCGCTCCCGCGGAGTGGCCGCGACCCAGCGCGCGGCGGCGCGTGCGCTGTCGGACATCGCCGGACGCCCCCCGAGCGCGTCGAGCAGCAGCCGGCGCAGCGCCCCCCGCGGCTCACGGCCCGCCGCGAGCTCCGCGAGCAGCTCACCGGTCGCCCGATCGGCGTCGCCGCTTGCAACGGGAGCGCCGGCGCGCAGCGCGGCTTTGCGTAGGTCGCTCGGATGCAAGGGCTTCGCGGATCGAGCGCGGGCTCGCTCGACGATCTCGGGCGTGAGGGTCCGGAACGTCGCGAGCGTGCGGCTGCGCGGCCCCGCGGCGGTCGCGCGGGACTCGCGTACCTCCCACACCCCTCCGTGACGGGCGACCACGTAGGCCATAGTGGGGTATCCTACCACTACTTTCTCGGTCGGCTCACATCCCCGTTGCGGCCATCGCCGCCAACTGGCCGCACGCCGCGTCGATGTCGCGCCCGCGCGTGAGGCGCACCGTCGCCTGCACGCCACGCTCCTCCAGCGCCGCCTTGAAGGCCGCGATCGCCTCGCGGCTGGAGCCCTTGTACGGCGAATCCGTCGGGTTGTACGGGATCAGGTTGACCTTGAACACCTGCGGGTCGCCCGCGCTCTCGCCGCGGGCCGAGGTACGGGCGCCCCCGCCCCCGCCTGACACCCGGGCGCCAGGCATCAGCGTGCTCCCCCGCCGCGCCGGGGCCAGCAGCTTCGCCAACGCCACCGCCTGCGCGTAGCGGTCGTTGACGCCCGCCAGCATCACGTACTCGACGAACACCCGCCGGCGCTTACGCGCGTAGAAGGTGCGGCACGCCTCGATCACCTCGCGCAGCGGGTAGCGCTCGTTGACCGGCATCAGCTCCGAGCGCAGCGCTTCCTCGGCCGCGTGCAGCGAGAGCGCCAGGCGCAGCGGCAGCTCGCACTCCGTCAGCCGTTCGATCCCCGGGATCCAGCCCACCGTCGAGATCGCCGTGCGCCGGTGGGTGACGCCGAGGTCCGGCAGCCGCTCGCACGCCGCGAGCACCGCGTCGAGGTTCAGCAGCGGCTCGCCCATCCCCATGAACACGCAGTGGTCCACCCGTTCGGTCCGGCGGAAGTGCAGCGCC
Organism: uncultured Solirubrobacterales bacterium; assembly: GCA_963715925.1. Taxonomy (GTDB): domain Bacteria; phylum Actinomycetota; class Thermoleophilia; order Solirubrobacterales; family Solirubrobacteraceae; genus Palsa-744. Next base: position 3,246,805 of record OY970282.1, read on the forward strand.
TGGTCGAGGATCTCCGAGGCACTCAGGTTGCGCGCGAAGCGCATCTGCCCGGTGGCGCAGAACGTGCACGTCAGCGGGCACCCCGACTGCGAGGAGAGGCACACCGAGCGCCGCCCGGAGCCACCTCCCGGAGGGTTGCCACCTCCCGGAGGGTTTCGATAGCGCATCAGCACCGCCTCCAGCGGCCGCCCGTCGGCGGTCGCGAACAACGCCTTGACGGTGCCGTCGCGCGCGTGCGCCTCGCTGCGCACCGCGAGGCTCGAGAACGGCACCTCCTGCTCCAGGGCCTCGCGCAGCGCGGCGGGCAGGTTGGTCATCTCCGCGTAGCCCTCCGCGCCCCGCGCAGTCCACGCCCACACCTGGCGAGCGCGGAAAGGTGGCTCGCCCCGCGCGGTGAGGGTCTCATGCAGGAGCTCCAGGTTCATGGCGTTTGAGGGATGGGATTTGGATCGGCGTAGTGGTGGCGTGGCGGCGGCGGGTGCATTGGCGTAGGGCAGTGCAGGGAGGACTCGTCTGCAATGGTGGCAGCCAATGCGTCTGGCCAAGCACCTCGCTCACGCCGGCGTCGCCTCTAGGCGCGCCGCCGAGGGGCTGATCGCCGCCGGGCGCGTGCGCGTCGACGGCGAGCTCGTGCGCGATCCCGCCCGCGACGTGGACGAGCGCAGCCGCGTGGAAGTCGACGGCCGGCTGCTCACCGGCCCCGAGCCGCGCGTCGTCTACGCCGTGCACAAGCCCGTCGGCGTGGTCTCCACCGCGCGTGACACGCATGGCCGCCCGACGGTCGTGGGGCTCGTGCCGGAGCGCCGCCGCCTCTACCCCGTCGGGCGCCTGGACGCCGACAGCAGCGGGCTGATCCTGCTCACCAACGACGGGGCGCTCGCCGAGCGGCTCACCCACCCGCGCTACGAGGTGCCGAGGACCTACCGCGTGCGCGTCGCCGGCGGGCCGGTCGGGGAGCGGGCGCTGCGCGCCCTGCGCACCGGCGTGGAGTTGGAGGACGGACCGACCGCGCCCGCGCGCGTGCGCCGCCTGCCCGGGGGCGGCGAGGAGCTGGAGTTGACGATCCGCGAAGGCCGCAACCGCCAGGTGCGGCGCATGTGCGAAGCGGTCGGCCACCCCGTGCTCGCGTTGCAGCGCGTCGCCTTCGGTCCCCTGCAGCTCGGTGGCCTGCAGGCCGGCGCGCACCGCCGCCTCGGTGCGGCCGAGCTGCGCAAGCTGGGCGAGGCGGGTGCGGTGCCCGAAGTTCTGAAGAGTGGCGCTGGGGGTGCCGCGGGCGCCAAGGGCAGGCGCGGGCGGGGCTCGACACCGTCTGCCCAGGGCTCCCGAGCGGCGAGCGACCGGCAGGCCGGCGAGGCCGGCCGCGCACTCTGACACAATCGCGCGCCATGCGACTGCACGCTTTACGCGGCGCGATCAGCGTTGCGCACAACGACGCCAAGGACATCCTCGAGGCCACGACCGAGCTGATGACGACGATCATGGAGCGCAACGCGCTGGCGCCCGCGGACGTCGTCAGCTGCATCTTCACCGCCACCAACGACCTCAACGCCGAGTTTCCCGCCGTCGCCGCGCGCGCCCTGGGCTTCGAGGGCGTGCCGCTGCTGTGCGCCCGCGAGATCCCCGTGCCGCGCTCGCTGCCGCGCGTGATCCGAGTGCTGATCCACTACTACGCCGCCGAGGGCCACCGCGCCCAGCACATCTACCTGGGCGAGGCCAAGTCGCTGAGAGCCGACTTGGAATCCGCGCAGTAGAGCCCCGCACCCCCGGGGCGGGAGCGCCGAGCGGTGGCGGTCAGTCGAGGTCGGCCCCGAGCGCCCGGTCCGCCACAATACCCCGGTGCCCTTCGAGTTCTCAGAGCGCATCCGGCGTCTGCCGAGTTACCCCGCGGCGGGCGGCTACGCCGACGCCGCGCCGCGCGTGCGGCTCGCCAGCAACGAGTCGCCGTGGCCGCCGCTGCCGGCCGTGATGGAGGCGATCGAGCGCTCGCTGGGCGCGCTCAACCGCTACCCCGACCCGAGCGCCGCCGCGCTGCGCCGGCGCCTGGCCGAGCGCTACGGGGTGCCGGCGGAGCGCATCGCCGTGGGCAACGGCTCGTGCGACATCCTGCTCGCCGCCGGCGAGGCGCTGTTGGAGCCGGGCGCCGAGCTCGTCCACGCATGGCCGTCGTTCTCGATCTACCCGCACCTCGCCGCCGCCTCGGGCGCGCGCGCCGTGACGGTGGCGCTGGACGAGCGCGAGCGCCACGACCTGCCCGCGATGCTGCGTGAGGTCACCGTCGCCACGCGGCTGGTGGTCGTGTGCAACCCCAACAACCCCACCTCGACCGCGCTGGAGCTCCCCGAGATCGCGCGGTTCCTGGAGGAGGTGCCCCCGCACGTGTGCGTGGTGCTCGACGAGGCCTACTGCGAGTTCAACCTGCTCGATGACCCCGACGCCTCCGTCGAGCTGCTAGCCGTTCACCCCAACCTCGTGCTGCTGCGCACCTTCTCGAAGGTCTACGGCCTCTGCGGGCTGCGCGTCGGCTTCGCGCTGTGCGGCTCACCGGAGCTGCCGCGGGCCTTCGACCAGGTACGCCAGCCGTTCTTCTGCAACGCCGTCGCGCAGGCCGCCGCGACCGAGGCGCTCGCCCACCAGGACGCCGTCACCGACCGCGTCACGCGCACCGTCGCCGAGCGCATCTCGATGGACGAGCGGCTGCGCGCGCTCGGCCTGGAGCCCGCCGCCTCGCAGGCCAACTTCTGCTGGTTTGCGCTCGGGGGAGAGAGAGACGAACAGGCCGTGATGCGCGGCCTGCTCGAGCGCGGGGTGCTCGTGCGCGGCGGCGGTGCCCTCGGCCGCGAGAGAGCGCTGCGCGTCACCTACGGGACTCCCGAGGAGAACGCGATCTTTCTCGATGCGCTTGCCGAGGTGCTGTGAGGCCGTCGGCGGGAGCGACGGCCGTCCCGGCGCTGCTGGCACCCGGCGCTCCGCCGCAAGGCCACGGAGGGCCTGCGCCCACGCGCCCTCTGTGGCGCAACCGACTCGCGCGGACGATCCCCCAAGGAACCACTTCGGAAACTGTGAACACCTGGGTGCGCCGCTCGACCGCCGTGCCGATCTCTGCTACAACCCTCGCAGACGCCATGTCCGCATCCGCCACCGCATCTGCCCGTAGTTCCTTCGCGTTTGCCGCAGGGTCGTCTTCCTACGCCTGGCGATTTAGCTAGGCGCTTCGGCCCGTCCCGTCCGTGAGCGGGGCCCCGGGCCGCATCGGGTCCCTGACCGAGCGCCACCCCACTGGGCGCTGTGCCCTCGCGCCGCCGGCGCGGTTCTCGCGGAACGGCAGAGGAGCACCTACTATCCGCATAGAGGGTGGCGCAGTCGGCCGGAGGCCGGCGAGCCGGGCCCCTCTCTTCAGAACAGGAAAGGAAGCTTCGATGATGATCGTGATGAAGGAGTCCGCGACCGACGAGGAGATCGCCGCGGTCGCAGCCAAGATCGAGCGAGCGGGCGCGCGCGCCCACCGCAGCCGGGGCGCGCGCGTGACCGTGATCGGCGCGATCGGCGACGTCGAGCAAGACGCCTCCGTGGAGAGCCTTGGGCTGGAGGGCCAGCCCGGCGTCGACAGAGTCGTCCCGATCCTCAAGCCCTACAAGCTCGCCTCCGCCCAGTTCCGCCACGGCGAGCGCACCGTGCTCGACATCGACGGGCGCAAGGTCGGGGGCGACCACTTCGCGCTGATCGCCGGCCCGTGCACCGTCGAATCGCGCGAGCAGACGTTAGAAACAGCGCGCGCGGTGCGCGACGGGGGCGCCACGCTGCTGCGCGGCGGGGCCTACAAGCCGCGCACCTCTCCCTACGCCTTCCAGGGCCTCGGGCAGGAGGGGCTGCGCCTGCTCGCCGAGGCGAAGGCCGAGACCGGTCTGCCGGTCGTCACCGAGTTGATGGACGTGCGCGACATCGACGCGGTACTGGAGGTCGCCGACGTGATCCAGATCGGTGCGCGCAACATGCAGAACTACTCGCTGCTCACCGAGATCGGGCGCTCCGGGCGGCCCGCGCTGCTCAAGCGCGGGCTGTCCGCGCCGCTGGACGAGCTGTTGATGGCCGCCGAGTACATCCTCAAGGAGGGCAACCCCGCCGTGATGCTCTGCGAGCGCGGCATCCGCACGTTCGATACCGCCTACCGGCGCGTCACGCTCGACCTGATGGCGGTGCCGATCCTCAAGGAGCTCTCGCACCTGCCGGTGATCGTCGACCCCTCGCACGCCGCCGGGCGGCGCGACCTGGTGCTCTCGCTGTCGCTGGCCGCCGCCGCGGCGGGCGCGGACGGCATCATCGTGGAGGTGCACCCCCACCCCGACGAGGCCGCCTGCGACGGGCCGCAGTCGCTGCCGACCGACACGTTCGCCGAGTACGCCACCGCCGTGGAGCGTGCCGCGGCGCTCGCTGGCAAGGCGCTCTCCGCCGTCTGATGGCCTGGCGCCGGGCGCTCCCCCGCGTATGCGTGGATGTGGATGCCGGGCAGGCGTCCGGTCTCGATCTGGATACCCGCCTGCCCGGTCTCGATGCCGGACGGGCGTCCGGTGCTCGGGAGCCCGTGCGTTGAGGGTCGCAATCCTGGGGGTCGGCTTGATCGGCGGGTCGATCGGCCTGGCCGCGCGCGCGCGCGCCGGTGCGCACGTCTGCGGGTACGACCCCGACGGGGGCGTGCGCGCCGAGGCCCTCCGTCGGGGCGCGATCGACGAACAGGCGCCGGACCTCGCAACCGCCGTGGCGGGGGCTCAGGTCGTCTTCGCCGCGGCGCCCGTCGGGGCGCTCGCGCACTCCGTGCGTGAAGCCCTGGCGCTCGCCGGTGGCGACTGCGTGGTCAGCGACGTCGGCTCGACCAAGCTTGCGCTGGAGGGCGCGCGGGAGGACCCGCGCTTCGTGGGCGGCCATCCGTTGGCGGGCGCTGAGACGGTCGGTGTCGCCCATGCGCGTGAGGACCTGTTCGAGGGCGCCACGTGGTACCTCACGCCGGCGCCGAGCACCGACCGGGCGCTGCTCGAGCGCTTGCGGAGCCTGATCGAGGGCCTCGGCGCGCGGCCCGCCGAGATCGAGGCCGACGTCCACGACCGTCTGATGGCCAGCGTCTCGCACCTCCCGCACGTGCTGGCCAACGTGCTCGTCGCGCAGGCCGCCGGCGCCTTCGAGCGCGAGGGCTCCCCTGCGGCGGTCGGCCCCAGCCTGCACGACACGACCCGGGTGGCCGGCGCCAACACGGCGATCTGGACGGACATCTACCTCGCCAACAGCCACGCTTTGGTCGAGGCGATCGACGAGGCTGTGGGGCGCCTGCAGGACGTGCGTGGGGCGCTCACCCGGGCGGACGCCGACGCGCTGGCTGCGTGGAACGAGCGCGCGCGCGCCGCTCGCGAGACACTGCTGGGATGAACCTCCGCTTCGAGCCCTCCGGCCCGCTGAGCGGCGAGCTGACCGCGCCGCCGGACAAGTCGATCTCCCATCGCGCTGCGCTGCTCGGCGCGATGGCTGCCTACCCGGTGCGGATCGAGAACTACCTGCACGCCGCGGACACCGCCGCCACGCTGGACGCGGTGCGCGCGCTGGGAGCGCTCGTGGAGGTAAGTGACCGGGAGGTGGTCGTGCGGGGCGCGGGTCTGCGCGAGGCGCGCGAGCCGCAGGGGCGGGCGGGGTCGATTATCGACGTGGGCAACGCGGGCACGCTGCTGCGTCTGCTGCCCGGCTGGCTCGCCGCCCAGGAGGGCCGCGCCTTCACGCTCGACGGCGACGAGTCGATCCGCCGCCGTCCCGTGGACCGCGTGGTGGAGCCGCTGCGCCTGATGGGCGCCGAGCTGCGGGCCACCGGAGGCCGCTTCGCGCCACTTGAAGTGCGCGGCGCGCGGCTGCACTCGATCTCCTATGAGCTGCCGGTGGCGAGCGCCCAGGTGAAGTCGTGCGTGCTGCTCGCCGCGCTCGCCGCGGACGGAGCGACGACCGTCACCGAGCCCGAGCGCAGCCGCGACCACACCGAGCGGATGCTGCTGGCAGCTGGGGCCACGATCCACCGCAACGGCCGCCGCGTGACCGTCACCAACGCCGACGAGCTCGTGCTCGAGCGCGTGCGGGTCCCCGGCGACCCGAGCTCCGCGGCGTTCATGTTCGCCGCGGGGGTGCTCGTGCCGGGCTCGCGCCTGCTGATCCGCGATGTCGGCGTCAACTGGACGCGCAGCGGCTTCCTGCGCATCCTGATGCGCATGCAAGGCATTGTGCTCGGCGACATCGAGGACGAGACCGGCGAGCTCGTCGCGCACGAGCCGGCCAGCGACCTGGACGTCGCCGCGGGGGCGCTGGAGGGCACCTTCGTGGGCCCCGAGGAGGTGCCGCTGGCGATCGACGAGCTGCCGCTCGTCGCGTTGCTCGGGTGCTTTGCCGAGGGGGAGACGGTGGTCCGCGGCGCGCAGGAGCTGCGCCTGAAGGAGTCCGACCGAATCGCCACGGTCGTCGTCGGCCTGCGCGGCCTCGGCGCTGACATCGAGGCGACCGAGGACGGCTTCGCGGTGACCGGGACCGGCGGCTTGCGCGGCGGCGTGCTCGACGCCCACGGCGACCACCGCCTGGCGATGCTCGGTGCCGTCGCCGGCCTCGCCTCGCGCGAGGGCGTCGAGGTGCGCGGGATGGAGGCCGCCGAGGTGTCCTACCCGGGGTTCGTGGAGGATTTGCAGAGGCTGGCGGGTTGATGGTCGTTGCGATTGACGGCCCCGCGGGGGCTGGCAAGTCCACGGTCGCACGCGCGGTTGCGCGGGAGCTGGGCTTCGCCTACATGAACAGCGGCGCGATGTACCGCTGCGTGGCGCTGCTGGCGCTCGCCGCGCCTGACGAGCAGCCGGCGCGGCTGGCGCGCGCCGCTCGGATCGAGCTGGGGGCGCGCGGCGAGCGCGACGGAGGTCCCGCCGGCGAGGGCGCTGGCGCGCAGGGAGGCGCCGCGGATGCCGTAGCGGATGGCAGGGTGCGGCTGGACGGCCGCGACGTGACCGCGGAGATCCGCGGCCCGGAGGTCTCGGAGATGGCCTCGCGCGTGGCCGCCGACCCGGGGGTGCGCAAGGCGCTCGTGGCCAAGCAGCGCGAGGCGATCGCTTGCGGCGACTGGGTTGCCGAGGGGCGCGACATCGGCACGGTCGTGGCGCCCGACGCCGAGCTGAAGGTCTTCCTCACCGCAAGCGCCGGGGAGCGTGCCCGCCGGCGCGCAGCGGAGCTCGGAGCCGACCTGGACACGGTGCTCGCCGACCAGACCCTGCGCGACGAGCGCGACGCCACGCGCGCACACAGCCCGTTGCGAGCGGCGCCCGGTGCGGTGACCCTGGACACGGACGGCCTGCGCGTAGAGGACGTGGTGCAGCGCATCGCGGCGCTCGTGCGGTCATAGCTCATACTGGCCCGATGCTGAAGGTCGCCGTCGTCGGCTATCCGAACGTGGGCAAGTCCTCGCTCGTCAACCGCCTGAGCGGCTCGCGCGAGGCGGTCGTGCACGAGCGCCCGGGGGTGACACGCGACCGCAACGAGGTGGAGTGCGAGTGGAACGGGCGCGCGTTCAAGCTGATCGACACGGGCGGCGTGGACTTCCGCGACGAGGACCCACTGGCGGGCTCGATCCGCGACCAGGCGCGCGCGGGTCTCGCCGAGGCGCAGGTGGCGGTGTTGGTGGTCGACGCGCGCGCGGGGGTGCGCGCGGGCGACGAGGAGCTCGCGGATCTGCTGCGCCGCTCGCCGCTGCCGAGCATCGTGGCGGCCAACAAGTGCGACGGCGTCGCCGAGCTCCCGCAGGCGGCCGAGTTTCACCGCCTCGGCCTCGGCGAGCCACTGGCGGTCTCCGCCGCCCAGGGGCTCGGCACGGGCGATCTGCTCGACCGGATCGTGGAGCTGCTGGGGCCCGCCGAGCAGGCCCCCGACGGGGATGCACTGCGCCTCGCGGTGATCGGCCGGCCGAACGTCGGCAAGTCCTCGCTGGTCAACCGCTTCCTGGGCGAGGAACGCGTGATCGTGTCCGAGCTCGCGGGCACCACGCGCGATGCGATCGACACGCCGCTGAGCGTGGACGGGCGCTCCGTGACGCTGATCGACACCGCGGGGATGCGCCGGCAGTCGAAGGTGGCCGACTCGGTCGAGTACTACACGGCGCTGCGCTCCCGCCGCGCGGCCGAGCGCGCGGACGTGGCGCTCGTGGTGTGCGACGCCACCGCAGGCGTCACCGCCCAAGACCTGCGCATCGCGGAGCTCGCGATGAAGGCCGGCTGTGCGACAGCGATCGTGCTGAACAAGTGGGACCTGTTTGCGGAGGACCACCGCCCCGACGATGGCCACGCCCCCGAGGAGGACCTGGCGCACGAGCGCGCGCGTGTGGCCGCCAAGCTGCGGCTGCGCCCGCGGGTGCTGACGGCGAGCGCGAAGACCGGCCGCCACTCCGCGCGCCTGCTGACCGAGGCGCTCGCGTTGGGGGACCGGATGGCGGGGCGCATCCCGACGCCCGAGCTGAACCGCTTCCTGGCCGAGGCGGTGCAGGCGCGCCAGCCGCCGGTGGGTACCCGCCGGGGATCGAGCCAACACCGCCTGAAGCCGATCTACATGACCCAAACGGGTGAGCGTCCGCCGCGCTTTGCGATCCAGGTCAACTCGCGCGAGCGGGTGACGCGCGACTACGCGTACTTCCTGGAGAACCGCCTGCGCGCGCGCTACGGCATGGACGGTGTGCCGCTGATCATCGACTTCGTCGAGCGCGGCCAGCGGGCCAACCCCCGCGCGGCCTGAGCGAACGTCGCTACACTTCGCCGCCTATGACACAGCTTTCCGATGGCGACAACGACAACGAGTTCCTGTTCACCAGCGAGTCGGTGACGGAGGGGCATCCGGACAAGATCGCCGACCAGATCTCCGACGGAGTGCTCGATGCGGTGCTGCGCGAGGACCCCTACGGCCGGGTGGCGTGCGAGACGCTCGTGAACACCGGTTTGATCGTGGTCTCGGGTGAGATCACGACGGAGACCTACGTGGACATCCAGGAGATCGCGCGCGAGACGGTGCGAGGCATCGGCTACGACAACGCGGCGTACGGCTTCGACTGCGACACGTGCGCGGTGATCAACGCGATCGACCGTCAGTCCCCGGACATCGCGCAGGGGGTGGACGCGGCCTACGAGACGCGCCACGACCCGCTCGATGATGACCGCCTCGACGTGGCGGGCGCGGGCGACCAGGGGATGATGTTCGGCTACGCGACGAACGAGACCGAGGAGCTGATGCCGCTGCCGATCCTGCTGGCGCACAAGCTCTCCAAGCGCCTGGCGGAGGTGCGCAAGGGGGACGTGCTGCCCTACCTGCGCCCGGACGGCAAGACCCAGGTCACGGTCCGCTACCGGGACGGGCGGCCGGTGGCGGTCGAGAAGATCCTGATCTCCACGCAGCACGCGGACGGGATCGACTCAGAGACGTTGATCAAGCCGGACCTCTTCGAGCACGTGCTGCGCCCGGTGCTGCCACCGGAGCTCTACGAGGAGAAGCAGTTGCTGCACAACTTCCTGGTGAACCCGACGGGGCGCTTCGTGATCGGCGGGCCGATGGGCGACTGCGGGCTGACGGGGCGCAAGATCATCGTGGACACCTACGGCGGCATGGCGCGCCACGGCGGGGGGGCGTTCTCGGGCAAGGACCCCTCGAAGGTCGACCGCTCGGCGGCGTACGCGGTGCGGTGGGTGGCGAAGAACATCGTCGCGGCGGGCCTGGCCGACCGTGCGGAGGTGCAGGTCGCCTACGCGATCGGGGTGGCGCACCCGGTGTCGGTGATGGTCGAGACGTTCGGCACCGAGAAGCTCGGCCGCGCGCAGATCACGGAGCTCGTGAAAGAGCACTTTGACCTGCGCCCCGGCGCGTTCCGCGAGGAGCTGAAGTTGCACCGCCCGATCTACCAGAAGACCGCGGCGTACGGCCACTTCGGCCGCGACGACCACGATTTCACGTGGGAGCGCACCGACAAGGCCGAGCAGCTGCGCGACGCGGCTGGGCTGGGAGCTGCCGCGAAGGTGTAGTCCGGTGCTCCATCTAGTGTGATGCTTAGAGGGTGGCGCAGCCGGCCGAAGGCCGGCGAGCCGGGCCCCTCTTCTTTCAGATGTCGAGTCCTATCGCCCAGGTCGAGCCGCTGACCACGGCTCGTGCGCTGCGCGGGCCGTTCGACTATCGGCTGCCCCCCGACTTCGAGGGCGGCGTTGTGGGGGTTGGCTCGATGCTGGTGGTGCCGTTCGGCCGGCGCGAGGTGCTGGGGGTGGTGATGGGCCTCTCCGAGCGCAGCGAGGTCGCCGAGGAGAAGCTGCTGGCTCCGCTGCGCGCGCTGGGTGGAGACCCACCCGCCCTGCCAGTCGATCTGGTGGCGCTGGCGGAGTGGATCGCGGCGGAGTACTGCTCGACCCTCGCGCGCGCGCTGCGGCTGGTGCTGCCCCCGGGCGCGACCGGCAGGGGGCCGGACGGCCTCGGCGTGCGCAAGCGGCGTTCGCGTGCGGTCGCGCGCCCCCAGCATGAGCCGATCGGAGCGCTGAGCTCCACGCCGCCGCCGCTGACCGAGGACCAGCGGCGGGCGCTCGCGGCGATCGAGCAGCAGATGGGCGAAGTCGGTGGGGCCGCACCCCCCAGCACCCGACCGGAGCGGCTGTTGCTGCACGGGGTCACGGGGTCGGGCAAGACCGAGGTGTACCTGCGCGCGGCGGCGTATGCGCTGGAGCGGGGGAGGGGCGCGATCGTGCTGGTCCCGGAGATCGCGCTGACGCCGCAAATCGTGGGCCGCTTCGTGGCACGCTTCGGGGAGACGGTGGCGGTGCTCCACTCGCGCCTGACGCAGGGGCAGCGCCGGGAGGAGTGGCGGCGGCTGCGCGTGGGGGAGGCGCGCGTGTGCGTGGGCCCGCGCTCAGCGGTGTTCGCGCCGATCGAGGGTGTGGGGCTGATCGTGGTGGACGAGGAGCACGACTCCTCCTACAAGCACGAGGGGGACCCTCGCTATGACGCCCGCGATGTGGCCGCTAAGCGCGCCCTGCAGCAAGGTGCGCTGCTGCTGGTGGGCAGCGCGACCCCGCGGCCGGAGAGCCGCCACTCACTGGCGCGCCTGAGCCTGCCGCGCCGGGTGGACGGCCGTCCGCTGCCGCCGGTGGAGGTGCTGGACATGTGCGAGCACGGCCACGGCCTGCACCCGTTGACCGCGCAGGCGCTGGCCGAGGTGCGCCGGGAGGGCGGGAAGGCGATCGTGCTGCTGAACCGCAGGGGCTGGTCGAACTTCCTCTCCTGCCGCTCCTGCGGGAAGGTGTGGAGCTGCCCGCAGTGCGACGTGGCGCTGGTGCTGCACCGCGCGGAGGGGCGGGTGAGGTGTCACCACTGCGGGCACGCCGAGCGCGCGCCGGCGCGCTGCGAGTGCGGCTCGACGGCGGTGGCGCGCCACGGCGCGGGCACCGAGCGTTTACAGCACGACCTCCAGGGGGCGCTCGGGGACGGGGAGCGCTTCCCGATTTTCCGGCTGGACGCGGACACGATTGGCAACCCCGCTCCCCTCGGCGATGGGGCGACCGGAGACCGGCCGGGGGGTGTGGCGGCGGGCACGGGGCCGGCGGAGGAGGGCAAGCGGGTGAGCGCCGGCGCGAGGAGGGGAGGGGTCGGCGCGGTCCTGCGGCGCTTCGGGGCCGCCCCGGCGGGGGTGCTGATCGGCACGCAGATGGTGGCAAAGGGCCACGACTTCCCGGACGTGACGCTGGGGGTCGTGGTGGACGCGGACGCGACGCTGCGCTTCCCTGACTTCCGCGCGGAGGAGCGGACGTTCGCGCTGATCGCGCAGCTCGCCGGCCGGGTGGGGCGCGGCGCGCAGGGAAGGGTGCTGGTCCAGACGATCGCCCCGCAGGCGCGCGCGATCGTGCACGCGGCGGAGCACGACAGCGAGGGCTTCCTAGCGGGCGAGCTGGAGCGCCGGGCGGCGCTGCGCTACCCGCCGTTCGCGCACCTGATCCGGGTGGTGTGCGCGGCCCCGGAGGCGGCGCGCGCGCAGGCGGCGGCGAGCGCGGTGAGGGCGGGAATTGCGGGGGCCCCCGGAGCGAGCGTGTTGGGTCCGGCGGCGCTCTTTCGCCTGCGTGGGAGGGAGCGGCGCGTGCTGCTGGTGAAGACGGTGGACCGGCCGGCGGCGGTGCGCAGCGTGGGCGCGGCGGTGCAGCGCGCGGCGGGCAGGCGCGAGCACGCAGGGGTCAGCTTCAGCGTGGACGTGGACCCTCAATAGAATTGGTCGTTGATGAGCGCGAGCACCGAGAACCCCACCGTGGCCGAGGAGGCCTCCAGGCGGCCGGAGGAGCCCGAGCCCGAGCGCGAGCCGGACGAGGAGCTCGACGAGGAGACCCGCGCGCGCCAGGAGGCGGCGCTGCGCCAGGTGCGCAAGCTGGGAGACCCGGTGCTGCGCGCGAGCGCGGTGGCGGTGGAGCGCTTCGACGAGAGTTTGCGCGCGGAGGTGCGGCGGATGGGGGAGCTGATGCAGGACGCGCTCGGAGTGGGCCTGGCGGCGACGCAGATCGGGGTGCTGCACCGGGTGCTGGTGTACAAGGCCTACCAGGACGACCCGGTCACGGCGCTGGTGAACCCGGTGCTCGAGTGGGCAAGCGAGGAGTGCGAGACCGCGCAGGAGGGCTGCCTGAGCCTCCCTGGGGTGCACGTCGAGGTGGATCGCGCGGTGCGAGTGCGGGTGCGGGCGCGCGACCCCTACGGCGAGGAGCTGGTGGTGGACACGGAGGGCCTGACCGCGCGGGTGATCCAGCACGAGCTCGACCACCTGGAGGGTGTGCTGATCCTGGACCGGATCCCGCGGGAGGCGCGCAAGGAGGCGATGCGCGCGCTGCGCCAAGCGCGGGAAGGGGACCAGGAGCCCACCCCCCCGGCGGACTCGAGCGGGTCCCAGGGCGACGCGAGCCAGGCATCCGCGGACGTCGCGGACGCGGCTTCGGCATAGACGTTGCGCACGGTCTTCCTCGGCACCTCGGACTTCGCGGCGGCCGTGTTGGGGCGACTGGCGCACAGCGCGCACCGCCCCGAGCTTGTGCTGACGCGCCCCGACCGCCCGCGGGGCCGCGGACGCAGAGTGTCGGCGCCGCCGGTGGCGCAAGCGGCAAGGGAGCTGGGCCTCGCGGTGGAGCAGCCCGAACGGGTCAACGACCCCGAGGTGTGTGCGCTGATCGAGCGGGCGAGCGACGGCGCGCAGGGGGGGACGCGCGGGGGGGAGGTGGTGCTCGTGGTGTGCGCCTTCGGGGCGTTGATCAAGGAGCCGCTGCTGTCGGCGTACCCGCTGCTGAACGTGCACCCCTCGCTGCTGCCGCGCTGGCGCGGAGCGGCGCCGATCGAGCGGGCGATCATGGCGGGGGACGGGCAGACCGGAGTGTCGATCATGCGCCTGACGGAGGGCCTCGACAGCGGGCCGGTGTGCGCGGCGGCCACGGAGGGCATCGGCCCGCGGGACACCTACGGGTCGCTCGCGGAGCGCCTGCAGCGGACGGGTGGCGAGCTGCTAGTGGGAGTGCTCGACGAGTGGGCACGGGGGCAGCCGCCACGCTTCGCCGAGCAGCCGCAGGAGGGGGCGACGTACGCGGAGAAGATCGCCGCGGAGGACCGCCTACTGGACCCCGCGCGCCCGGCGGTGGAACTGGAGCGCGGGGTGCGCGCGTTGCACCCGCACATCGGCGCGCGCGTGGCCCGCGGCGATGGAACGCTGCTCGGGGTGCTGCGGGCACGCGCGCTCGACGAGGGTCAACCGGTGGGCGCGCTCAGCGCCGGCGACGGACGCCTGTTGTACGGGACGGCGGAGGGAGCGCTCGAGCTGATCGAGGTCCAGCCGCCGGGCGGGCGGCCGATGGACGCGGAGGCGTATCTGCGGGGACATGCCCTCTGACAGAGAAAGAGGGGCCCGACCGAAGCCGGGAGACACGCGCCTCCGGCGCGAATCCCCGTTTCGGCCAACCGGGGGCACACAGCCCGAAGGGCTGGGTCGGCCGCCTGCGCCACCCTCTAGGGCGCGCGTCTGCGCGTACGCGGTGCTGCGGCGGGTGTTCGAGCAGGGCGCGTACGCGGACCTCGCGCTGCGCTCGGAGGCACGGGACCTCGATGCGCGCGACCGGGCGCTGGCGATGCGGCTCGCCTACGGCGCGGTGCAGCGCCGCGGCACCTCGGACTTCCTGATCGAAAGGCTCACGGAGCGTCCGGTAGCCAAGCTGGACGCGTCGGTGCTGGCGGCGCTGCGGCTGGGGCTGTACGAGCTGCTGTACCTCGGGGGTGCACCCGACCACGCGGTGGTGGCGGACGCGGTGGAGCTCGCCAAGGCCGCCGGCCGGGGCCATGGCCTGGTCAACGCGGTGCTGCGCCGTGCTGGCCGATCCCCGATCGGTCGCGAGGGCGCGGCGCTGGTCGCGGGGCTCGACGACAACACCCCCGAGGCAGCGGCGGTCAAGCACTCCCACCCGCGGTGGGTCGCAGAGCTCTGGTGGGAGGAGCTGGGCGCGCAGGACGCGCGGGCGCTGTTGGCGTTCGACAACGAGCCGGGGGAGTTGGCGCTGCGCGTAAACACGCTCGTCGCGGACCCCGCGACGGTCGCGGCGCAGCTGTTGGCCGACCCCCGGCCAGCTGCCGTCCACGGCGATCCGGGGATCCCGGAGGCGCTGGTGCTAGAGGGCCCGTGGGACGTGCACGGCTCGCCCCAGTGGCGCGCAGGTGCGCTGCTGGCGCAGTCGCGCGGGGCGATGCTGCCGGCGCGGGCGCTGGCCCCACGGGCGGGCGAGCGGGTGCTCGATCTGTGCGCGGCCCCCGGCGGCAAGAGCACCCATCTGGCGGCGCTGATGGGGGGCCGGGGGGAGGTGGTGGCGGTCGAGCGCAACCGCCGCCGCGCGGCGGAGCTGCAGCGCACGGTGGAGCGACTGCGCGCGCAGGAGTGCGTGCGGGTGTTGCTGGGCGACGCGGCGCGGCCGCTGCAGGAGGAGCGGCCAGCGTCGTTCGACCGCGTGCTGGTGGACCCGCCGTGCTCGGGCCTGGGCACATTGCAGGCGCGCGCGGACCTGCGCTGGCGGGTAAGCCCGCAGGACGTGGAGCAACTCGCACGCGCACAGGCGGCGATCCTGGCGGCCGGCGCCGCGGCGGTCCGTCCGGGGGGCGTGCTGGTCTACTCTACGTGCACGATTTCCCCGACCGAGAACGAGCGCCAGATCTCCACCTTCCTGGAATCCAACCCGGACTTCACCCTCGATGACCTGGGCGCGGAGCTGCCGGCTCTACGGCGGGGCCGTTGCGTGCTGACGCTGCCCCACCGCGACCGCACGGCGGGCTTCTTCATCGCGCGGCTACGCCGCGGGTGAGACGGATGGGCAACGAGCGCGACCAGGCAGCGCCAGCGGCGGACCTCGGCCCGCTCTGCCCGAACTGCTCGGAGCCGTGGCTGCGCCCGACCAACCTGCCGGGCCGCTACCGCTGCGTGTACTGCCTGCATCGCTTCGAGCTCGCCTCGGTGTGCCCCAACTGCGGGGAGCACTCGACGATCGTGCGGATGTCCTCGACGGCGATCCTCAAGTGCAACAACTGCGGCGACTCCATGCTCATGGCAATCTGATGACCGACGCACATGAGCTGCTGCGCGGGGTGCGGGTCGCGCCGTCGATCCTCTCGGCCGACTTCGGGGCGCTGCGCGAGCAGGTGGGGGAGGTGCTGGCGGCGGGCGCACGGGTGATCCACGTGGACGTGATGGACGGCCACTTCGTCCCGCCGATCACGCTGGGGCCGGTGGTCGTCTCCTCGCTGCGTGAGCAGGTGGAGGAGGTGGGGGGGATGCTCGACGTGCACCTGATGATCGAGCGCCCGGAGCGCCAGGTGGGGGAGTTCGTGCGCGCGGGGGCGCACTCGGTCACCTTCCACGCGGAGGCCACCCCGCACGGGCAGTACGCCGCGGAGGAGATCCGGGCGGGCGGAGCGTGCGTGGGCGTGGCGATCAACCCCGCCACGCCCGTGGATGCGCTCGCGGAGCTGGCGGGTACCGTGGACCTCGCGCTGTGCATGACCGTCAGCCCGGGCTGGGGCGGGCAGCCGTTCATCGCGCGCTCGCCGGAGAAGATCGCGCGGCTGCGCGCGCTGCTCGATGGGAGGGACGCCCTGGGCGGAGATGTCCCAGGGGCAGGCGAGGCCCTTGGTGCTGAGCGCGCGGTGGCGGCGCTGGAGGTGGACGGCGGCATCGATCCCACCACGGCCCCTCTCTGCCGCGCCGCGGGCGCGTCGGTGTTCGTCGCGGGCTCCGCGATCTTCCATGCCGCCGACCCGGGCGAGGCCTATCTGGCGATCGCCCGCTCCGTGGACGCGGTCTAGGGAGCCTGGGATGCGGAGGTGGCGGTGTTGTCCGGCCGCGTCGTCGGCGCCACGCTGCGAGCAGAAAACCCGTTCATGTGAAGCTTTCGTATAAGGCGAGAAGCCGCAAACTCCGTAAATTAGGTTGGTAGGAGCTCCTTGACAGACGGCTGTGCGGCAATAGAGTTGCATGTCTTGAACCTGTCCGCTTTGATCGAAGGGGAGGACACAGTCGGCAGGGATGCCTCGGCCGGTCGAGTCGTAGGGTCGTCCGCTCTGCTGGTCGTCTTACTGGCTTTGGGAGCGGTCTTCCTGGGGATGACATCTGTAGCCTCGGCTGAGACCTATCGGGAAGCGGTCGAAGGCACGGCGGGGGTGACGCATTTCTGGCCGATGGGTGAGGCGTCGGGCTCGTCGTTCGCTGACGTGGTCGGCGGTGCGGATGCGGAAGTGTCGTCCAGCGGCGTG
Source organism: uncultured Solirubrobacterales bacterium (assembly GCA_963715925.1). GTDB lineage: Bacteria > Actinomycetota > Thermoleophilia > Solirubrobacterales > Solirubrobacteraceae > Palsa-744. The sequence goes on from OY970282.1 coordinate 3,263,629, forward strand.
ACGCTGGGGGAGCCCGGCGGGCTGGCCGAAGAAGCTGCGACCTCCGCGCTGTTCAGCGGGTCCTCGAGCGCGGCGCACGCGGCCGTCGATCTGTCGGGCACGCATGAGCTGACGGTGGAGTTCTGGATGAAGTGGAGCTCGTATGGGGCCGACGATCGGTTGGCGTTGGAGTTCACGCCGAACTTCAACGACTACGCGGGTGGGTTCTTGGTCGATCCGGATGCGACGCCGGGCTCGGACTTCGCGGTGTCGATCGGGAAAGGCTCGTCGGCGAACACGGTGTTCTTCACGCGTCCGAGCGCGGGGGAGTGGCACTACTACGCGTTCGTGATCGACACCGAAGCGGCGGCGGAATCGGAGATCACGCCGTATGTGGATGGTCATGCGGTGTCGTACACGAAGTCGGCGTCGGGCACGGGCGCGGGGAACTTCGCGGACTCGACGCTGTTCTGGATGTCGCGCGATGCGAGCGAGCTGTTCGGCGCGGGCTACATGCAGGATCTCGCGCTGTACGACACGACGCTCAGCGCGACCACGATCGGCGAACACTACGATCTTGGCGAGGGTGGGGTGCGAGCGGCGTTCTCATCGACTCCGGTGGTGGCGACCGCGGGAGTGCCGGTGCACTTCGATGCGTCGGGGTCCTCCTCGCCGGCGGGGTCGATCGCGGATTACGCGTGGGATTTCGATGGCGGCAAAGGGTATGGGACGGATTCCGGGGAATCGCCGACGGTGTCGCATACATTCTCGACGGCGGGGACGTACACGGTCGATCTGCGGGTGAAAGACGGCACGGGGGAGACGGCGACGGTCAGCCATACGGTGACGGTCGGCGCAGCGCTGCCGGCGTACGAGCGGGCGGTCGAGGACACGAGTGGGTTGGTGCATCTGTGGCCGATGGGGGAGGCGTCTGGCTCTACGTTCGCCGACGTGTTCGGTGGCGCCGAAGCGACCCTCGCCGGTGGGATCACGCTGGGCGAACCGGGCGCGCTGGCCGGCGATTCGTCCACTTCGGCGCTGTTCGACGGGTCCTCTGGCGCGGCGCAGGCCAACGTGGACCTGTCGGGTACGCATGAGCTGACGGTGGAGTTCTGGATGAAGTGGAATACCTATGGGGCCGACGATCATCTGGCCCTGGAGTTCACGCCGAACTTCAACGAATACGCTGGTGGGTTCCTGGTGGATCCGGATGCGACGCCGGGCTCTGATTTCGCGGTGTCGATCGGGAAAGGCCCATCGGCGAACACGGTGTTCTTCACGCGGCCGAGCGCGGGGGAGTGGCACTACTACACGTTTGTGATCGACACGGGAGCGGCGGCTGAATCGGAGATCACCCCGTATGTGGACGGTCACGCTGTGTTGTATACGAAGTCGGCGTCGGGTACGGGCGCGGGGAACTTCGCGGACTCGACGCTGTTCTGGATGTCGCGAGACGCGAGCGAGCTGTTCGGCGCGGGCTACATGCAGGATCTCGCGCTGTACGACACGACGCTCAGCGCGTACACGATCAGCGAACACTACGACCTCGGGGAGGGTGGCCCGACGGCGACGTTCTCATCGACTCCGGTGGTGGCGACCGCGGGAGTGCCGGTGCACTTCGATGCGTCGGGGTCCTCCTCGCCGGCCGGCTCGATCGCGGATTACGCGTGGGATTTCGACGGCGGCAAAGGGTATGGGACGGATTCCGGGGAATCGCCGACAGTGTCGCATACGTTCTCCTCGGCGGGGACGTACACGGTCGATCTGCGGGTGAAAGACGGCACGGGGGAGACGGCGACGGTCAGCCACACGGTGACGGTCGCTGCGGCTTTGCCGGCGTACGAGCGGGCGGTCGAGGAAACCAGTGGGCTGGCGCACTTCTGGCCGATGGGGGAAACGTCGGGCGCATCGCTGTTCGCGGACGTGTTCAGCGGCGCCAACGCGACGCTCGACGGCGGGGTGACGCTGGGAGAACCGGGCGGCCTGGTCGGGGACTCCGCGACGTCGGCGGTCTTCAACGGCACCTCGGGTGCGGCCCAAGCGGATGTGGACCTGTCGGGCACGCACGAGCTGACGGTCGAGTTCTGGATGAAGTGGCATGCGTACGGGGCCGACGACCGTCTGGCGCTTGAGTTCACGCCGAACTTCAACGAATACCCGGGCGGGTTCCTGGTCGACCCGGACGCGACGCCCGGCTCCGATTTCGCGGCTTCGCTGGGGCGCAGCACCTCGGCGAACACCGTCTTCTTTGAACGCCCGAGCGCAGAACAGTGGCACTACTACGCATTCGTGATCGACACCGAAGCGGCGGCCGAATCGGAGATCACTCCGTACGTCGACGGTCACGCGGTGTCGTACACGAAGTCGGCGTCGGGTACGGGGGCGGGGAACTTCGCGGACTCGACGCTGTTCTGGATGTCGCGCGACGCCAGCACACTGTTCGGCGAGGGGTCGATGCAGGATCTCGCGCTCTACGAAACGACGCTCAGCTCGGGCACGATCCTGCATCACTACGAACTCGGGGCGACCGAGCTGGCCAACACGAGCCTGCCGAGCATCGCGGGCGCCACTCTGGACGGCCAGACGCTCACCGCCGACCCGGGAGATTGGGGCGGCCCGGCGCCGATCTCCTACGCCTACCAGTGGCAGAGCTGCAACACCGGCGGCGAGGAATGCCAGGACATCGCTGGAGCGACCGGCCGTGAGTACACCCTCGAATCGGGTGACCTTGAAACGACGCTGCGCGTTGCGGTCACGGCAAGCGACCCGGATGGCTCTGTAACGGCCACTTCGTCAGCGAGCGACAAGGTTGAACCGGGCGCTCCGAGCGAGCTCGAAGCGCCGTCGATCTCCGGCAGCCCGGACGTGAGCGAAATACTGTCAGCCGACCCCGGCGAATGGGGCGGCAGCGAAACGGAGATCGGCTACCAGTGGGAGAAGTGCAACGCGGCAGGCGGAGAATGCGTGGGCATCACGGGCGCGACCAGATCGCAGTACGAGCTCGCCGAAGGCGATGTCGGCGCGACGCTGCGCGTCAGGGTGGGCGCGAGCAACGGGCTCGGGTCGCTCACCGCGATCTCGCCCGCGACGGAAGCGATCGGCGCGACCGCCACGCTCCTGAACACCTGGGCGCCGAGCGTCTCGGGGATCCCGCAGCGTGGACAGACCCTCACCGCGAACGCCGGCAGCTGGCTGGGCACCGCGACGATCGGCTACTCGTATCAGTGGCAGCGCTGTGACCGCTACGGCTACAGCTGCGAAGACATCGACGGCGCGACCGCAGCAACCTATGTGCCGGTCGCGGAAGATGTCGGCAGCGCACTGCGGGTGCTGGTAACCGCCACCGAAGTGAGCGGGATGGCCTCCAAGGCCTCGCCCGCCACGCAGCCGGTCGCGGCCGAAGGCGCCCCGATCGTCGAAGGGCCCCCGACGATCTCGGGGACGGGCCTCGTCGGCGATACGCTCACCGCAGTCACCGGCGCGTGGTCCGGGGAAGGGCTCACCTACAGCTACCAGTGGGAGCGCTGCGGCGAAAACGGCGAAGGCTGCAGCGCGATCTCAGGCGCGACGGCTGGCTCCTACGTCCTGACCGAAAGCGACGCCGGCTCGGCGGTGAGGGTGCTCATGACCGCAACCGACGGCGGCGGCTCGACGGCCGCCCCAAGCCTCGCGGTCGCCGTCAGCGCTACGACGCTCCTGAAAGTCTCCGCGCCCTCGATCTCCGGCGAAGACGAGCTGGGACGGACGCTCAGTGCCGACCCCGGCATCTGGACTGGGGCAGGGGCGATCGCCGACTCCTACCAGTGGGAGCGCTGCAACGAAAAAGGCGAATCCTGCGCGGACATCACTGGCGCGACGGAATCTGGCTACACATCCGCAGTGGGCGACCTCGGCGACACCCTGAAGGTCGCGGTCACTGCGAGTGGCACCGCGGGGACGGGCAGCGCGTCCTCTGCGCCAACCGGGCTGATCGGCTCGAAACCGACGGCGCCCGAAAACGTGATCGCGCCGTCGATCGAAGGCAACCCCACGACTGGCGAAATGCTGAGCGCCCAGCCCGGTCTGTGGCTGGGCAGCGAACCGATCTCCTACACCTACCAGTGGCAGCGCTGCGACGCCAAAGGCGAAGAATGCACAAACATCCACGAAGCGACCGGCGAAACCTACGTGCTCGGGGAAGCGGACCTCGAATCCACGATCCGGGTCGTCGTGACGGCCAAAAACTCGCTCGGGAGCGCGAGCGCCACCTCCGAACCAAGCGAAGCGGTGGGCGCCCCCGGGCCACCGTCAAGCAGCGAAGGACCCACGATCGTGGGCATCGCGAAGGAGGGCGAACGTGTCTTCGCCGACAACGGCAGCTGGTCGGGATCATGGCCCCTGAGCTACACCTACCGCTGGGAGCGTTGCAACACCGCCGGCGAGAGCTGCGCCGGCATCGAAGGCGCCACCAAACCCAGCTACACGATCGTCAGCGCCGATGTCGGCTCGAGCCTGCGCATCAAGGTCACCGTCAGCAACTCCGACGGCAGCACCAGCGCCCTCTCGGCCCCGGCGGTCGTCGCTTCGGCCAGCGAAGCGGACACCAAAGAAGCGATCGAAATCGCCGAGGCGACCGACCCCTCCATCCTGGCGCCCTCGACCAGCGCAAGCCTCGAAGAACAGACCGTCAAACCCGCGCTCAGCGACACCGGCATCGAACTCACCGCTGGCGCCACGCTGACCAATTCCACGATCTCCAAGGAAACCCCGGGAGAATTCGCCGTCAAGACCCCCGACGGCGAATTCAGCATCACGCCGATCGGCACCGCCGCCAACGCGACGACGACGCCAACAATCGTCAACGGCGCGGCGGCCGTGTTCGCCGGCACCTCCTCCGCGACCGACGCAATCGTGCGTCCCGACGCGCTCGGTGCCACCACGCTGTTGCAGCTGCGCTCCGCCGAAGCGCCGAGCTCGTTCACGTGGGAAGTGGGCCTCGGCGCCGACCAGGAGCTCGAAGAACTGCCCGACGGGAGTATCGCGGTGGTCGAACCGGAATCCGGCTCCGCGATCGACGGCTCGCTCCCGGAAGAGCTCCTCGGCAAACCGGAAACCGAAGCCGGCGAATCAGGCGGCGAAGGCGTCGACAGCAAAGCCGCCGAAGAAGAACTCGAAAGCTCAACCGAAGAATCGGGTATCTCCGAACTGCCCGCGGCACCCCTGGCCACCACACCCGAAATCACACCCAAATCGGGCGAACTGCACCCCCAGGAGACCGCGGCCGAGTACGAAAGTGCCACGAGCTCCCTCTCGGAAGCCAAAGCCCACACCTCGAGCAAGCTACTGATGGTGATCGCGCCGCCCAAAGTGATGGACGCCGCAGGCGAAAGCGTGCCCGCAACCCTCAGCGCTGAGGGGAACACGTTCACGATAGCGCTCTCGCTCAAAGACAAGACCTTCCCCGTCACGGCTGCGACCCCGATCCTCGGCCCGAGTACGACTGGGGGGATGCCGGCTTTCGAAGTCCGCTACGGGCTGTCTGATCCGAAACAGGAAAGCTTCGAAGACGCCGAAGAAGAACCCGGGACAACTGAGGCGCACTACGACACGCATCTAGAAAAAGGACCGCTGCACGTCAAGGTCGCGCGAGATGTCATCCCGTACAACACCAGCCCTGAAAACAAAGGACTCATCGCCTGGCTCAAGGCCGTCAATAAACAGCACCTCGAACCATATATTACGTTCGGTGTCATCGCAAACACCAACTGCACGTTTGGGAAGCGCTGCCCGACTGCGGACAATCCATCGATCAAGCGGTACGGGGAAGGCGTCGAAAAACTCATAAAGGGTCTTAAAAATCTCCACAAAAAAGAACCCGAAACCATACCGATGGTCAGGTTGTGGGGGGCATGGAATGAGCCCGACTTTCACAGCAAGGAATCATATGATCCACTATATAAAGACCCGGAAAAGGCCGCTCTCTTCTGGAAAAAGGGTCGTGCAATCGTCAAGGAGTTGGGGTGTAATTGCACGATGGTCGCGGGTGAATTCGCCCAGTTTGACAGCTACATCTCAGCATACAAGCATACGATTCTCCACAACCACAGCTACTGGCCAGGCAAGCCGCACGTGTGGGGTTTGCACGACTACCACGATCTTGCCGAAGTAAGCCCAGCCAATCCAGATCCCGTCAAGGATGCCAGGTCTTTTGTAAATGAAATGAGCAGAGGCATGGGCCACCCTCGTATCTGGCTGAGCGAGCAGGGTGTCGATCTGAACAATGGAGGTGCACCCACCAGGCTTGCGACCGCATCCAATGCGGAGGAACTCCAGCGTCTTGCTGCACAGGATTTTCTCCATTTGCATGAAGCCTCAGAGCTCTACATAGAAGTCGTCGACTACTATCTCTACAAGGGGCCATCGAAAAAAGAAATGGAAGAACACAACGATAAGTTTGACAGTGGTCTGCTCAACGGTAACGAACAGCCCGTTGAAGCTCAGAATCCGCGGGAGGCCTACTGTGTGCTGGCGCTCGGCGAGGAAGGCTGCCCGCCGAAAGCTACCACCAAAGAACCAGTCGCGGGTACAACCACGTCGACTGCTAGCATGGCGTCATTGAAGGTGAATCCAGAGGGCTTGCCCACGCACTACTTCCTCGAGTATGGTCTGACAACCGCGTATGGGCACACGACGACACCGACTATCCTCGCCAACAACACCGGCTCCCAGAGCGAGACGGTGGCCTTGGGCGGACTGGAACCATGCACCACCTACCACTACCAGGCGGAGGCGGAAAGCTCGGTCAATGAAAGCAAACCGAGTCTGGGTGGGGATAAAACCCTTACGACGTCATGTCCCGCTACGGCCGTTGCCGCCGGCTCATTTCATACCTGTGCCGCACTCTCGGGTGGAGGCGTCGATTGCTGGGGCTATAACAAATATGGGCAGTTGGGTGATGGTGGGACCAGTAGCAGTTCAACTCCCGTATCGGTTAGCGGTATAAGTAATGCGACTGGGGTTGCTGCCGGCGAACGGTTTACATGCGCAGTGCTTGCAACCGGTGGCGTGGATTGCTGGGGTGAAAATGAGCAGGGACAACTGGGTAATGGCACGACCGAAAATAGCTCGACCCCGGTGCCCGTGAGTGGTATCAGCGATGCGACGGCGATCACCGCCGGATACAGCTCAGCATGTGCCCTGCTCTCCAGTGGCGACATCGATTGTTGGGGTGAAAACGACTATGGGCAGTTGGGTAACGGAACGACTGAAAACAGTACCACCCCGGTTGAGGTGCACGGGATCAGCGACGCGACGTCCGTTTCGACGAGCGATTTCGACGAATTTACATGCGCGACGCTCTCTACGGGAAGCGCCGATTGTTGGGGTTACAACGAATACGAATACGGCGACCTGGGCAATGGCACTAAAGAAAACAGTTCGACGCCTGTCCCGGTGAGCGGGATCAGTAACGCTACCTCGGTCACCGCAGGTGGGAAGTTTGGGTGTGCGCTCCTCTTTGGCGGTGACCTTGACTGTTGGGGGAACAACGAATTTGGGAATCTGGGTGACGGAACGATCGATGGCAGCTTGACGCCGGTATCGGTGAGTGCGATCAGCGAAGTGACAGCGGTGAGCGCTGGACATGACTCTGCGTGTGCACTGCGCCTCAGCGGTCATATCGCCTGCTGGGGCTGGAACGGGCTTGGGCAGTTAGGCTACGGCACGGGCGAAGAAGAAGAAGAACCCTCTCAGAGCTCGGTGCCTGTTCCGGTGTTCGGAATCAGTGGCGCGACCTCGATCAGCGTCGGCGTAGATTACGCATGTGCGGTGCTCTCCAGTGGTAGCATCGACTGCTGGGGTGACAACGAGATAGGACAGCTCGGCAATGGTACGACCGAAAACAGTTCGAGACCTGTGCGAGTTAGCAAAATTGGCTGACCTCAGTCAGCGACTCCCATGCTCGGCGATAGCAGCTTTCGCGGGTGTGGTGCTCGTTATGGCGACCCTTATGGCTGTGGCTGTTTCCCCAAGTGGGGGCTATTCTCAGACGTCTTGCGGGAGGGGTTTCTCCGCTCCCTTGGCGGCGACTGATGAGCGGGGGGAAACGTTGGTGGCCTGGCAGGATGGGAAGAAGTCGGAAGGTGGGTTCTGCGAAAGCGCGGTCGCTGATGTGGCTATCGGCTCGACCGGTGCGGGGTTTGTTGATCTGGGGGCGGTCTCGGCGCCGGGCGAGCTTTCCTATGCGACTGGTGTGTCGCTGGACGGTGCGGGTGATGGTTGGGTGATCGGCCTGCATGAAGTGTATGCGCGTGAAGAAAAATATGGCCCGAGTTTCGAAAAGTCGGGTGTGTGGGTGGCATTTCGGCCGGCTGGGGGTAGCTTTATGGCGCCGATTGAGTTGCCGACGAGGGGCACTCCTGTGTTGGCTGCGTGGGTGGCGAGCAACCGGGCGGGCAGGACGTTGCTTGCGTGGAGTACCTATAGCGGCACCTATCTGGCCTTCGGCACGACGACTGGGGCGATCTCCAAAGCGACTTTCGTCGGTGGTGGTTTTCAGGTCGGTGGCCTCGGCGTCGACGAAAATGGTCGGGCGCTGATAGTCGGCTACTATGGTTCCAAGCAGTATGAAGCTATCAGGATCGCGGCCGTCACGGCGGATGTTTCCGGGTCGTTCTCGCGGCCGCGTGTCCTGGCTGCTCAGCCGCGGAATGCGCGCAAGGACCTGGTCGGTTACTTCAGTCTTCCCCTGGTCGCAATCGGACCTCGCGGCAACGCCGTCATCGTGTGGGAAAGCACCTGGGCAAATCCCCGCACCGACTACGAATCACCGGGTTCCGATCTGCTGATCTACCGCCGTGCCGATGGCCACTTCGACAAGCCGGTTCGCTTGCCAAATGGGTTTCTGTCTGAGAGTGCCACAGCTGCGGTCGATGGCACCGGACGGGCGATCATCGCCTCGGCCACGGTTAGGAAAGGCCTCAAAGAGGTTGCGGTTTCACCTGACGGTGGGGTCGATCCTCAACATCGCCTCTGGAGTTTCGTCAACGAAGTGAGCGCTGTGAGTAACGCTAGAGGTCAAACGATAATCTCATGGGTGGATGGTGGCCGGCCCATCAAGGTCATCGAGGGGAACACGCGGGGCATCAATAATGAGCCGCAAACCATCGATACGCCAGATGAAGTCAGCAGTGGCGAAATTGCGGAGGTTGTGAGCCCGCAGGGGAAGGCGACTCTGTTCTGGGTTGAAGAACCACGCAAGCAAGAAAGCGTGCTTTTTGCGCGGGCCGTCGTACCGGGGGCTCAGCCGGTTAAGATCGCGAGCAGTGAACCCGTCGCTCGGTAGTGTTTGATTATGGGTCCTCTGGCACCTGGCCGTCTTGCGCGGATGCGGCTCGGTTGTCGTTCGGGGCTTGCTAGAGTTGCGGTAGTGACTATGCGTCGAATGACGTTATCTACGACCTCTGTGCTTGTCCCGCGCTCGGCGACAGCGGCTTTCGCGGGTGTGGTGCTCGTTATGGCGACCCTTATGGTTGTGGCTGTTTCCCCAAGTGAGGGCTATTCTCAGACGTCTTGCGGGAGGGGGTTCTCCGCTCCCTTGGCGGCGACTGATGAGCGGGGGGAAACGTTGGTGGCCTGGCAGGATGGGAAGAAGTCGGAAGGTGGGTTCTGCGAAAGCGCGGTCGCTGATGTGGCTATCGGCTCGACCGGTGCGGGGTTTGTTGATCTGGGAGCGGTCTCGGCGCCGGGCGAGCTTTCCTATGCGACTGGTGTGTCGCTGGACGGTGCGGGTGATGGCTGGGTGATCGGCCTGCATGAAGTGTATGCGCGTGAAGAAAAATATGGCCCGAGTTTCGAAAAGTCGGGTGTGTGGGCGGCATTTCGGCCGGCTGGGGGTAGCTTTATGGCGCCGATTGAGTTGCCGACGAGGGGCACTCCTGTGTTGGCTGCGTGGGTGGCGAGCAACCGGGCGGGCAGGACATTGCTTGCGTGGAGTACCTATAGCGGCACCTATCTGGCCTTTGGCACGACGACTGGGGCGATCTCCAAAGCGACTTTCGTCGGTGGTGGTTTTCAGGTCGGTGGCCTCGGCGTCGACGAAAATGGTCGGGCGCTGATAGTCGGCTACTATGGTTCCAAGCAGTATGAAGCTATCAGGATCGCGGCCGTCACGGCGGATGTTTCCGGGTCGTTCTCGCGGCCGCGTGTCCTGGCTGCTCAGCCGCGGAATGCGCGCAAGGACCTGGTCGGTTACTTCAGTCTTCCCCTGGTTGCCATCGGACCCCACGGCAACGCCGTCATCGCTTGGGAAAGCACCTGGGCAAATCCCCGCACCGACTACGAATTCTCCGGACCTGATCTGCTGATATACCGTCAGGCCGACGGCCACTTCAACAGGCCCGCTCGGTTGCCTAAGAACTTCTTGGATACAGCCAGTGCAGCCACCGTCGATGGGGGTGGACGTGCGATCATCGTAGCCGCAAATAGCAGTTTTCGTGAGGTCGCGGTTTCGCCCGACGGTCGGGTCGGTCCTCAGCGCCGCCTTTGGGGATTCATCAATCAAGCAAGCGTTGCCAGCAACGCAAACGGTCAAACGGTCATCTCATGGGTGGATGGTGGCCGGCCCATCAAGGTCATCGAGGGGAACACGCGGGGCATCAATAATGAGCCGCAAACCATCGATACGCCAGATGAAGTCAGCAGTGGCGAAATTGCGGAGGTTGTGAGCCCGCAGGGGATGGCAACTCTGTTCTGGGTTGAAGAACCACGCAAGCAAGAAAGCGTGCTTTTCGCGCGGGCCGTCGTACCTGGTGCCCAGCCGGTCAAGATCGCGAGCAGTGAACCCGTCGCTCAGTAGTGTTTGATTATGGGTCCTCTGGCACCTGGCCGTCTTGCGCGGATGCGGCTCGGTTGTCGTTCGGGGCTTGCTAGAGTTGCGGTAGTGACTATGCGTCGAATGACGTTATCTACGACCTCTGTGCTTGTCCCGCGCTCGGCGACAGCGGCTTTCGCGGGTGTGGTGCTCGTTATGGCGACCCTTATGGTTGTGGCTGTTTCCCCAAGTGAGGGCTATTCTCAGACGTCTTGCGGGAGGGGGTTCTCCGCTCCCTTGGCGGCGACTGATGAGCGGGGGGAAACGTTGGTGGCCTGGCAGGATGGGAAGAAGTCGGAAGGTGGGTTCTGCGAAAGCGCGGTCGCTGATGTGGCTATCGGCTCGACCGGTGCGGGGTTTGTTGATCTGGGAGCGGTCTCGGCGCCGGGCGAGCTTTCCTATGCGACTGGTGTGTCGCTGGACGGTGCGGGTGATGGCTGGGTGATCGGCCTGCATTATGTGTATGCGCGTGAAGAAAAATATGGCCCGAGTTTCGAAAAGTCGGGTGTGTGGGCGGCATTTCGGCCGGCTGGGGGTAGCTTTATGGCGCCGATTGAGTTGCCGACGAGGGGCACTCCTGTGTTGGCTGCGTGGGTGGCGAGCAACCGGGCGGGCAGGACATTGCTTGCGTGGAGTACCTATACAGTATGAAGCGAGGCCTGCAACAAAAATATGATACGCGGTGGGTTGTATGTTGTGCTGTGATTATGTTTGTGTGTATCTCGTTTGCGGCCTGTGGGGGTAATGGCGACGGTCCAAAAACGCAATCGAGCACAAACTCTGCTGCTCCTCAAGTTGTACTAAACAGCAGTGGGAAAGTCGTTAATCCCGATAGGGTGCCGGAGGCGTTGGAGCATACTGGCCTTCATCTTGTCCTTCGATATGGACGGATACCAGCAGAATTCACAGGGGCAACCTATGGGACGGCGAGCAACGCTCACGGAACTAAAATTAACTTCGGCTTCTTCATTGCACCAAACGCAAAAGCGGGGGAATACGATCGACCTGAACTCTCAAAGCTCGTGCCTGGGGCTACGAATGAAGGTTCCACCGCCGGTGAGAGTTATATAGCGATCACAAGCGCTGGGGCCGGCAGCAAGCGAGAAGGTCAGAAGGAGCGCGAAGAATTCGGCATAGCAAGTGAACTGCACTGGGCTGTGGCTGGGTTGGCGCCCAAGGCACTCAGAGAAGAAGGGCCGTAGTACGCAATCGCCCCCATGGCGCTCCATTGAATCGATCAATAGACTACGAGGGGTGAGGAGACGGGTCAGCAGACATCGGCGCCACCGGAGACGGCGAGCATTGGCGCTGCTTGCGCTGGTGGCGGTCGCCGTGGCGTCTCGGTCGTGGTCGCCTCGGCCCTGAGCGGTGTCGATACGCACGGTGCGCGGGTCATCCATTTCGCGATCGACAGCCCACTCGTGCACCAGACGTTGATCGAGGCCGCCGTGATTCCAGCGGGCAGCTCCGGCACTGGACGGCCGCTGCTCGTGTTCCTGCACGGCAAGGGGGAGGACGAGAACTCGAACCTGAGCGAACAGTTCTTCGCCGCGCTAGCCGCTCTGGGGCCACGAGCTCCCGACGTCGTCTTTCCCGATGGGGGCGAAGACTCCTACTGGCACGACCGCGAGGATGGGGCGTGGGGCAGCTATGTCATGGACGAAGCGATCCCGCGGGCCATCCGCCTGCTGGACGCCGATCCGCGTCGCGTCGCCATCGGTGGGTTGTCGATGGGCGGCTTCGGTGCCTACGACCTGGCCCGTCAGCACCCGGGGCGCTTCTGCGCCGTCGGCGGGGACTCGCCGGCGCTGTGGCTGAGCGGCGGAGAATCGGCCGCCGGAGCGTTCGACAACGCCGAAGACTTTGCCCGCCACGACGTCATCCAAGCCGCTCAGGAGAGCTCCGACCCCTATCCCAGGACGCGGCTGTGGATCGACGTGGGCAGCGAAGACCCGTTCAGATCTGCGGATACGACGTTCGCGCGGGTTCTCAAATCGAAAGGCCTCGCCGTCGAGTTCCACGTGTGGCCCGGCGCGCACGAACCGGCCTACTGGAACACCCAATGGGGGAGCTACCTCGACTTCTACGCCGCAGCGCTCGAATATTGCTGACCGCAACGGGGCCTTGATGTCTCTCGTCGATAGAGCGCCCCCAGCAGCAGCGCGAGCAGCGCCGTCCCGCCGCAGTAGCCGATCTCCGCGCGCAGGACCTGTTCCCCGACCACGGGGGTGAACATCCAGCCAAGGAACACAGTGGCCGCGACCAGCCAGCAGAGCGCCGCGGCGCGCGCGCGGTTGCGGGCCAGGGCGGCCTGGTTGAGCGTGCCGGACGCCAGGTGCATGCCCATCCCCAGGCCAACAAGCGCGAGGCCGAAGCGGTTGTAGTGAAAGGTCTGGCCGAACAAGGCATGGCTCATCACGAGCGGCCCGATGGCCAGCAGGCCGAGCGCGACGGCCGTGGCGAAGGCGGCGATCGCGAGCACGGTGAGGCGGATCGCGCGGGCGAAGGCAGCGTGGCCCTCCCGCGCCTCGAGGCCGGTGAGGTGGGGCAGCAGCGAGGTCTGGATCGCCTGGAAGAGCTGCAGGGGGGCGCGGGCAATCAGCATTACGTTGAAGACGATCCCCGCTAGCGCCTTATCGGGGGAGAGGGCGGCCACCGTGAGGACCGCCGCATTGAGGAGGGTCTGCTCGGAGAGCATGATCCCCGAGACCCAGAGCGCGAAGCGCCCACCGCGCGAGAGCGAGAGGTCGTCGTGCGCGGCGACCTCCTGCACGCCCTCGGTGCCCGGCCCGGCGAGCGCGGCGTCGGCCTCGTCGATGGTCATTGGAGCCCCACCAATCCCGGGGGCTGCGCCGGCCGGGTCCACCTTGGACGGGGCGGTCGGCGGGTTGGTATATGCCGTGAAGTGTTCGTCGGTCGACGGGTTGGTAGACGCCGTGGAGGGTGCGCCGGTCTCGGTAGTGGCATTCGGTGCGCAGGCGCCCCCGCGCTCCCTGCTGTTGCGGGCGAACGCGGCGGGCACGACGACGAGCGAGAGCAGCGGCGCGACCGCGATCCCGAGTGCGACCGCTGTCTGCCCGGAGGCGAGGCCGAGGGCAACGGCCAAGGCAAAGCAGATGCGCGAGGTGGACTCCATCAGCACCAGCGCGCCGAACAGCCCGAAGTACTGGTGCCCGGCGAGCCAGCCGCGCGCGAAGTAGGAGCCGGCGTAGGCGAGCGTGCCGACGACGAGCACGTTGTAGAGGGCGGCGTAGCCGTCGAACACGTGGTCGGTGAGCTCTTCGCGCAGGGCGAGCACGATGACCAGGAAGACCAGCGCGAAGCCGGCCTGGATCGCGAGCGGCACGCGCAGCGGGTGCTCGGCGTGCCCGTGCGCTCGGCGCTCGGCGATCGTGCGCGAGAGCAGCTGTTCGACCGGCCGGTAGATCACCGAGATGACGACGAACATCACTGACCAGAGCACGTCCACGCGCTGGGCGGCTTCCGCGCCGAGCACGTGGGAGGCGATCGAGAAGTACGCGAGCGTCAGCAGGCCCGTCGCGGCGATCCCCACAGAGAGGATGCGCGCGCCGGAGCCGTAGGAGCGGGCCCGCGCGGCGTCGGGCCGCGCCGGCGTCGGGCCGCCGCCCGTCATCGACCCGTCTGCGCCCGCGCGCGGCGCGGCACCGTCGGCGGTGGCTTGTGGGGGGGTCGTGGGAGCGGTGTGTGCGTCGGGGTCGGAGGCGGGCACGCGAGGGTCAAAGGCGGACAAGCAGCATCGTCCACGGGAACGGCGAGCGCACCTCGGCGACCGTCCCGTGGCGCGCGAGCAGCCTCACGAACGACCGCCTGGACCAGTGGTGCAGGTGCCCGGGGGTGTTGCCGAGCGCCGGCCAGTACGCGCCGCGGGCCATGTTGAGCGCCCGCCAGAGCGGCTCGCGGGGGACCGACACGAGCAGGTGGCGCTCGGCGCAGCGCGCCATCTCCGCGAGCGTGTGCGCGGGGTCGGGCACGTGCTCGAGCACCTCGACGGCGCTCGCGAGGGCGAACTCCCCGTCGGCGAACGGCAGGTTCTCGGCGCGCATCACGCGGTACTCGAGGTTCGGCGCGGACCGCTGCGCCCAGCCGGCCTGGATCGAGTCCTCCTCCAGGTCGATCCCGACGACGCGCCGGCCCTCAAGCCGCCGCGCCCAACGCTCGACGAGCACCCCCTCGCCGCAGCCCACGTCAAGCAGCGAAGCCGGGTCGGCGCGCGCGAGCAGCGCGTCGAGGTCGCGCTCGAAGCCGGCCATCATGCGCCGCACGAGCGGGTTGGAGGAGCCGTACTTGTCGTAGGTGTTGCCCGTGACGATGCCGTCGCGGGAGAGGGTGACGCCGGGGCCGGTCATTCGGGGAGTAGCAGTCGGGGATCGTCCGCGCGGGTGGGTTGGGCGCAGATTGATCGGATGCCCGCCCGCCCGCCGGGCCTCCTACCCGGCGAACGTGCGCAGGTGGCCGCACGGAGCGCGCTCAAGCTCGCACCGCCTCGCGCTCCCCGGTAAGGCCGCTCTGCTGCCCGGCCTCGCCATCGGGGCCGTCGCCCACCGTTGTGGGCGACTCTGCGGTCGGGGTGGGCGCGCCGCCGGGCTCGTAGTGGGAGGGCGCCACGCCGAGTTGCAGCTCGATCCGCCGCACCCGCTCGAACGTGCGCTGGGTCATCACGCGCTGCGCGGCGAGCAGGTCGCCGATCACGCCGAGCGCCCACAGCACGATTGCGGCGATGAACAGCACCGCGCCGAGGATCAGCGACTGCACGTGGCCCTTGCCGTTGCCTTCGGCGTACGCGACGACGAAGCGGATCCACACCCCGAGCGCCACGATGCCGATCAGCGCGGCGAGGCTCCAGAAGATCCGCAGCGGCTCGTACTGGGCGTAGATGCGGAAGATCGAGACCGCGTTGCGACGCACGTAGGCGCTCATCGAGGGGAACAGCCGCGACTCGCGCGTCGCCGGGTTGGTGCGTACCGGGACGTGCTCGACCGCGACGAGCAGCTTGCCCGCCTGGATGATCGTCTCCAGCGTGTAGGTAAATTTCGAGACGACCTGCATCTGCAGCGCGGCCTCGCGGTTGTAGGCACGAAAGCCCGAGGTGGTGTCCGGCACCGAGGTCGAGGAGGCCTGGCGCACGACCCACGAGCCGAGCCGTTGCAGCGCCTTCTTGAGTCCCGAGAAATGCTCGATCGAGCCGACCTCGCGGTCGCCGACGACCATGTCGGCGCGGCCCTCCAGGATCGGCGCCACCAGCCGCGCGACGTCGGGGCCGTGGTACTGGTTGTCGGCGTCGGTGTTGACGATCACGTCCGCCCCGAGCTTCAGACATGTGTCGAGACCCGCCTGGAAGGCGCTCGCAAGGCCCTTGTGGTTGGTGAGCGCGACGACGTGGTCGACGCCGTGGCGGCGCGCCACCTCGATCGTGGCGTCACTGGAGCCGTCGTCGATCACCAGCCACTCCACCGCGTCGAAGCCCTCGAGCTCGCGTGGCAGCTCGGCGAGCGTCAGCGGCAGCGTCTGCGCCTCGTCCCAACAGGGGATCTGAATGATCAGCTTCATCGCGGGCAGGGCCTTTGCACTGGTCCACAGCCTACCCCGTCGGGCTGCGCGACTTGGAAGGACGGGCCGTGTCGATCGTTGCGGGTCCCCGCGGGATGGGTCGTGGCCGGGGGCACGCCCCATAAGCTCTACTCCGATGCAGAGCGCGACGCTCGCCCGGCGGTCGACTCGGTCCCGCCCGCCCTCCACGAGGCTTGCACGCCTGCGCGCCGTGCCGGGCGCGAGGTGGGCGCGCCTGGGCTTCGCCGCGCTCTGCGTGGGGGCGCTCGTGGGCTACTTCGCCTTCCCCACCTACCCCACCTACGACTCCTTCTACGCGCTGCTGTGGGGGCGCGACGTGCTGCACCTGCACCTGCCCGACTTCTCGGTGTACCGCGCCCCCACCGAGCACCCGCTGGCGATCGCGTTCGGCGCGCTCTGCTCGCTCTTCGGCCAGGCCGGGGCGCGTCTGATGGTGCTCGGCTCGATCGGCTCGTTTGTCGCGCTCACCGCCGGGCTGTACCGCCTCACGCGCCTGTGCTTCGGACCGCTCGTGGCGGTGCTTGCGGCGCTCTTGATGCTCACCCGCCTGTTCGACGCGAACCTCGCGGCGCAGGGCTACCTCGACCTCACTTACATCGCGCTGATCGTGTGGGCCACGGCCCTGGAGGTCGAGCGCCCCCGCCGCGGCGTGCCCGTCTTCGCGCTGCTCGCCCTCGCCGGCCTGCTGCGCCCCGACGCGTGGGTGCTGGGCGGGGTGTACTGGCTGTGGTGCTCTTACCCCCGCGGGGTGAGCAACGCCACCCGCCTGCGGTACCTAGCGCTGGCGGGGCTCGCGCCGGTGGCGTGGGTCGCGGTGGACACGCTCGTCACCGGCGACCCGCTGTACTCGCTGCACTCCACCGCGGTGCTCGCCGCCGAACTGGAACGCACCCAGGGCTTCACCGCCGTGCTCGCTGCGACGTGGCGGTACCTCGTGCGGATCGACAAGCTGCCGATCGTGCTCGGCGGCCTAGCGGGGATCGTGCTCGCCGTGTGGCTGACCCCCCGCCGCGCGCGCGTGCCGCTCGTGGTGCTCGCGCTGCTGCTGTTCGTGTACGTCGCCGAGGGCGCCGCGGGCGCGTCGGTGATCGACCGCTACATGATGGGCGCCGCGGCGCTGCTCTTGCCCTTCTGCGCGCTGGCGATCGGCGGGTGGTCACTGCTGCGCGCGGGCTCCGCGCTGCGCCGCGCGTGGATGGCCGGCGGGGCGGCGCTGCTGCTGTACGGCGCCGTCGCCGCGGTCTCCGTGACGAGCCTCTCCAGCGCCCGCACGACGCTCGCCTACCACGACGACTTCCACGAAGGCCTCGCCGCCGCGCTGCACGCTCCCGCGGTGCGCGCCGAACTGGCCCGCTGCCCGCTGCTGTCGCTGCCCGACAACAAGCTGATCCCCGACGCCCGCTGGATCCTCGACACCACCGGCCAGGGCGACATCGTCGCCCGCAGCGAGGCGCGCGCGGACGAGAAGATTGGAGGCCCACCCGCTCAGGACACCCTCACCGAGCGGATCGCCCGCGCGAGCGTCGCTGTGTACCCGCTCGGCGCCGCCGTCTTCCAGGAGGCGATCGTGGACGTGGGCGACGACCCGCTCGACCAGGTGCCCCTGCCGGGCTTCCGGCTGATCTACACGAGCCGCTACTACGCGGTCTATGGCAACTGCTGAGGGCAGGGAGAGCGCCGCGTGCGGGCCGTCCGTCGGGGAGACGCCTGACCCTCGCCGCCGCCGCCGCGGGGGAACGCCGCAGGGGGGGGAGCGCGCGTGCGGACGCCGGCTCGTGTGGGTGGCGCTGGGAGTGGTGCTCGCCGTAGCGCTCGCGCTGCGCCTGTGGGGGATCCGCCAGGGGCTGCCCTACGCCTACAACGCCGACGAGGACGCCCACTTCGTGCCGCGCGCGATCGGGATGTTCACGCTCGGGTGGAACCCCCACTACTTCGCCAACCCCCCCGCCTTCACCGACCTGCTGCACCTCGTCTTCGCCGTGTGGTTCGGGGGCCGCGCGGGGGTCTCCCACGCCTTCGCGACCGACCCCACCGCGGTGTTCACGGTGGCCCGCGCGTCCGCCGCGCTGCTCGGCACGCTCGCGGTGTGGCTGCTGTACCTAGCCGGCGCCCGCCTCTTCGACCGCGGCGTCGCGCTGCTCGCCGCCGCGCTTGAGGCCGTCGCGTTCCTGCCGGTGTTCTACGCCCACCTCGCGCTCAACGACGTCCCCACGCTCGCGCCGCTGACGCTCTCGCTGCTCGGCACGGCGGGCGTGCTGCGCCGCGGCCGCGCGCGCGACTACCTCCTGGCCGGCCTCGGTCTCGGCCTCGGCTGCGCGACGAAGTACACCGCCGGGATCGTGCTCCTGCCGCTGCTCGCCGCCGCTGCTGCGCAGTACCTCACGGCGCCCTCGCTCCTCGGGCGGCGTGTGCTGGCCGGCCTCGCGCTGGCCGGGGCCACGGCGCTCGCCGCGTTCCTGCTCGCGGACCCCTACTCGGTGCTCGACCTGCACGCCTTCGAGCAGGGGCTCGCCCACCAGTCCTCGCTCTCCGGTGAAGCGCAGGGCAAGCTCGGCGCGCCGCACGAGAGCGGCGCGCTCTACTACCTCTGGTCGCTCACCTGGGGCCTCGGCTGGGTGCCCTCCGTGGCGGCGCTCGGCGGCGCTCTCACGGTGTGGCGGCGCGAGCAACGCCTCGGCTGGGTGCTCGTTCCCGCGCCCCTGCTCTACCTCGCCTTCATGGGCTCCCAGGGCCGCTACTTCGGGCGCTGGCTGCTGCCGATCTTCCCGATCCTCTGCCTTCTTGCCGCCTTCGCTGCGCTGCAGCTCGCCCGCGCCGCGGCGCGGTTCACCCAGCGGTTCATCGAGCAACGAACGCCGCGGGCGGAGCGGGCTTCGCCCGCGGAGCTGTCCTCCTCAAAAGCGCACGAGGAGCCTGTGTCCCGGAGTCCGCGTTTGGCGCGGGTTGTGGCCGTTGTGTTCACCGCCCTCGCCGTGCTCGCCCTGTGCGCGCAGGGGGTCGTGTACTCCGTCCACTCCGGGCTGATCCTCTCGCGCGCCGACACCCGCAACCTGACGCGCGCGTGGATGGAAGGCCACGTGCCCGTCGGTGCCAAGGTGGTCGTCGAGCCGGTCGTGCCCGACGAGTGGGTGCAGGACGTCGGCCACCCCACGCTCACGGTCTACAACGGCGACCGCTGGCCCAAGTACCAGTCGCTGCTCTCGGTGATCGACGCCGGCGGCGCGCTGCTGGTCGATTCGGGGATGCGAGCGCAGCGAGTGTCTCCCAAATCGGTCGCCGAACCTCACACGGTCACGCTCGAAAACTACGAGCTCACGCTCGCCCCCGCGCTGATCGGCTACTACGAGCGGGAAGGGTACTGCTGGGTGCTGAGCGGCTCTGCGGAGTCCGGCCGTGCCTTCGCCGACCCCTCCCGCGCCCCGCACGCCGTCGCTTACTACCGCGCTCTGGCACGGGCGGGCGAAGTCGTCTACCACGTCTCCCCCTACCGCCCCGGCGCACGGCCCGTGGCGTTCAACTTCGACTGGTCCTTCGACTACTACCCCCTTGCATACGAGCGCCCCGGCCCCGAAGTCACCGTCTACCGCCTGCGGGGCGGCCGCTGCGCGCGGGGGTGAGCCAGCACACGCGCTGCTAGGAGGGTCTAGCGAAACGCGAGAGCCCTGTCGTACTAAGTGGATCTGAAGCTGCCCGTATCGGGCATACCTCACTTTCGGGGGCACCTTACCCCAATCCCGCTACGGGAGAAATCCCGCAAATAGCGGGCAGTTGCATTTAGAGGACCATACGTTGGGACAAGTAGTGCGCCCTGCGTGTCGAGCCACGTCATATGGAACATCCTGACGACGTGGTATGACTTCCCCTGCTGTAGAAGCGGCGACGGTCCCTCGTGGGCGTGTCTCGCCGGCTTGTCTCTACGGCGCTGGCGCTAACGGTCCTGGGCGCAGATAAATACGGGGCCACGGTTGCCATGCAATTTTTCGAGGAAGGACCGCCTTTGGGGCGCAGATATCGAGCTTAGGTTTGACGGGAGGGGGGATTGGACCCCCCCTCCCGCCGGTGGCGGTGGCGGAATTGGCATACGCGCCCAGCTTGCACCTGGGTGGTCATTCGACCGTGTGGGTTCGAGCCCCACCCGCCGCACTACATGAGCACATGGGGTCGCCACTTGCTCAAGATCGGTATACCCGAAACAGGGTCGCTTTGCGCTGCGCGGGCGACGGTTGCGGGCCTCCGTTTTGGGACTTACGGACGGTTTTTCCGTCCGACGCGACCTGTAGTTTTCCTTGTCCTGAAGCCAAAATCGACCCCCGCGACGTTGGCGCGTCCGGGGGTCGGATCAAGGAGTCGAAGCCTCCATGACCACGCGCAACGTAGCACGGCGATCCGTCGCCGCTGACCTCTCGGACATCCTCGCCTCCCCGGAGGTCGCCCGCCTCATCGAAGAGCTTCAGGAGACCCGCTTGACGGGCCGACCGGGCTACCCGCCTCGGTCGATGGTGGGCATGGCGCTGGCGAAGACGCTCTACGCCCTGCCGACCTGGACGCGCACCGTCGCACTCGTGCGCGAGCACCCCGCGCTCGCGGCCGTGATCGCCCCAGACGGGGATGTGCCGTCCGTGTTCGCCTGCTACCGGTTCACGGCGAAGCTCCGCGACCACGCGCCCGTGCTGCAACGGTGCATCGCCGGGGTGATCGCCGCGCTGAAGAAGGCCGACCCGCTGCTCGGCTGGGATGTGGCGATCGACGCCTCCGACATGCCGGCCTACGCCAACGGGCAGCGGTTCGTCTCGAAGGGTGGCCGGGAACGATCCGACGATGAGTTCTCCGACCCGGATGCGTCCTGGGGGCACCGCTCCGCAGTCTCGACCCGGAAGGGCGGCGGCTTCTATAGCTACCGCATCCACGCCGCCGTTTGCGCCAAGACCGATCTCCCGCTCGCATGGACGGTCGAGACGGCGCGCGACCACGAAACGCTCTCCGTCGCCCCGCTGCTCGACAAGTTGCACGCGCTCGGGATCGACCCGGAGACGTGCGCTCTGGACAAGGGCTACGACAACAACCGTGTCTACGCCGACTGCTCCGGGCGCGGGATCGCCCCCGTGATCCCGCTGCGCAAGACGCCCGATGTGAAGAAGGGCAAGGACAAGCCCCCGACGTGCGAGCACGGCGAATGGCGGTTCGCGGGAGCGGACCACAAGCGCGGCGCCTGCAAGTGGCGCTGCCCCACTGGGGAATGCAAGCCCGCATCCGTCTGGATCAAGGCGAACCGGCTGAAACCCCTCATCCCGCGCGAGACGCTGCGGTGGAAGGACCTCTACCGTGGCCGCGCGTCGGTGGAGCGCGCGTTCGGTCGCTCCAAGAACGAATGGGGCCTCGCACCCCTCCGCGTGCGCAGGATCGAGTGCGTGCGGCTACACGCCGACCTGACGATCATGGCGCAGTTGACCTGTGCGCTCAACCGGGAGCGGGCGGTGGCGCTCGCGGCGTAGCGGGTGCCGTGCGATCCGTCCGGGCCGACGGCTGCTTTGGTCCCGTAATGGCTTTGCTCAATACTTTTCGCCTAAAGTAGACCAAAGTGGCACGAGGTCGTCCGACACGAGAGCAGGTTCTAGCACGGGTTGATCGCTGCCTGAGGGATCTAGCCGCCGTGGGGGGCTTGCCGCTGCCCGTCGAGGCCGAGGGCATCTGGGAGGGCATCTGGCACGAAGAGACCCATCATTCGACCGCTATGGAGGGCAATACGCTCGTACTCCGGCAGGTCAAGGCCCTGTTGGAGGAAGGTCGCGCTGTCGGGAACAAGGACTTGCGCGAGTACCTGGAGATCGAGGGCTACGGAGACGCAGCGAAGTGGGTCTATGCCAACGCGATACGTGGGCAGGCCACACGCCATCCACTCATCACGATGGGCGAGTTGCGGGATATTCACAAGCTCGTGATGGACCCGGTTTGGAGCCGGTTCCCGGACGAGCACGCCACGCCACATGAGGGGCCTGGGGGCTTTCGTCGGTGCGAAATACAGCCGCTCCGTCCTGGTCTCAGCGGTGCGCCTTGGGTACACGTGCAAGCACGACTCGACGATTGGCTGGCGGACGTAAATCAGGGGCCTGCCGAGGGGGAGCATTTCCTGTACTACGTCGCTCGAATGCACGCGGCATTCGAGCGCATCCATCCGTTTAGGGACGGCAACGGTCGCGCGGGGCGTCTTACGACGAACCTACTGCTCGTCCGGGCAAGCGCCCCGCCTGCAATCATCGACAAGACGAGGAGAACTCACTACCTGCGCGCGCTCGGGCGGGCTGATGAAGGCGACCCCGGACCTTTGGCCGAGGTACTCGCACGAGCCGTACGGATAAGCGTCGAGAAGCACATGCTGCCGGCCCTGGCAGGCCCGGCGCGGCTCGTACCTCTCGGCTCTCTGGAGACCCGCAAGCTTTCCCGCGTCGCTCTGGTAAGCGCCGCGAAGCGCAATCGCCTACAGACGATCAAGATGGGCGATCAGTACTACTCAACCAGACGGTGGGTTCAGCAGTACGTGAGCAGTCGTCATCAGGGCCGAAAGGTCGCCTAATCTAGAGCGCCACGCCCAGCCCTGCGGCGTGGCGCCCAGCGAGCGTCCTACGCCGCCGCTCGTTCCCGTTCGCGCCGGTAGGCCGCCCGCCGCGCGCAGCGATACGAGCAGTACAACGGCCGGGCGCCGCGTTTGCCACGCTCGGGCGGTATCTCGCATTGACAGTGCGCGCAGGCGCCCTCCGGCAACCGTGCCCCGCCGGGCCTCACGAGCATGAGCAGCGCGCTTTCCGGCCGTGAGGCGTCGCGGCGCTCCCACGCTGCGCGCCACGTCTCGACCATGCGAGAGAGGATGTCCCGCCATTCCTCGCGCTCCCACGCTGCGCGCCACGTCTCGACCATGCGAGAGAGGATGTCCCGCCATTCCTCGCGCTCCCACGCGGTGTTCACGGCTGCCGCGAGCGCCACGGGCCACGCCTCATCGAAGCTCACGCCGCCGCTCCGCGCGGCGGCGAGCCGTTCTCTCAAGACTTCGGGCGGCATCACGTCAAATGCCGATCATGTCGAGCGCGTCAATGCGCTTCGCGGCCTGCGACGGCCTGACCTGTTCGCCGTCGAGGACCACCACGCCGACGGCCGCGAGACTATCTACAGCCTCGGTGATGTCCTCCCGCTCGAAGCCGATCTCCTTGTGCAGTTCGGTGATCGAAGCCGTCCGGCCGGTCATCCCGGAGCACCTGTAGGACGATCAGCTCTTCGACAAGGGGGCTACCTGAGCCCCGGTCCTGCTTGGATGGGTCGTGCATGGGAGTTCACGCTCCTGTGCCACGACCCCCGGTCGGCTCCAACCGGCGCGGGGGTCAATTTGTAGGAATGACCCCGACGCTAGACTCCCCCGGCGATGAAATCAAGCAGTTTCGCTAGCCGTTTCGCTCGCCCCTGCTAGGAGCGAGGCACCCTGGCTGCCCCGAAAAATCTGCTGCTTTAGCACCGCGCGGTTCAGGTCGATTGTGGACCATGGGCCCGATACGAGGCGAGCGGCGGCATGGGCGCGGTTGGCGAGAACGGATGCTCCTGTTGCGGGTCGCTCTCGCGACCGTCGTGGGTCTCGCGGGGTATGGAGCAGCCAACGCGCGGGCGTATGTCTACTGGACCAACAACGGCCCAGGTCTCGACTCGAACGGGAGCACCATCGGTCGCGCAGACAACGACGGCAGCGGTGTGACGCACAGCCTGCTCACCGGCGCCGGCGCGCCGGGCGGGATCGCCCTCGACAGCGCTCACATCTACTGGGCCGACACGCAGCAGCTGTCGATCGGTCGAGCGAACCTCGATGGCAGCGGCGCCGATGGAACGTTCATACCGAACGCGACGGGCGTCGGCGCCTCCACGTCCCCGACCGATGTGGCCCTCGACGGCACGTACGTGTACTGGACCGATGGGGAACGGTACATCGGCCGTGCCACGCTCGAAGGGCAGAGCGTGCAGCCGCACTTCATCGACGCGGGCGCGGATTCGTTCCCCACCGGGATCGCCGTCGACGCGGGGACGATCTACTTCACGGAGTTCTCCCAAATCATGAGCGTGGCGGCCAGCGGGGGCACACCAACGTCGCTCGTGACGCTGCCGGCTGAGGCGTCGCCGACAGCCCTCGCGGCCGCCGGCGGCCACCTCTACTGGAGCGCGCTGAATCTCGGTGCCGCCGCGCCTGCGGGCAGCATCGGCCGCGCGCTGATGAGCGGGGCCGAGCTGGAAGAGGATTTCATCCCGGGACTGGAATTCCCCACCGGCGTGGCGAGCGACGGGACAGAGCTCTACTGGGTCGATCACACGCCGGGCCTGATCGGACGCGCACTGCTCGGCAGCAGCGGCGCCACCAACGTCGAACCGGCCTTTGCGAGCGACCCGGGCGGGCCGTGGGGGGTCGCGGTCGATGGGCTGATCGACCCGACGCAGACGAGCGTCTCGTGCACGCCGACCTCGCTCCCCGCCGGCGCCCCCACCAGCTGCACGGTGACGGTCAGCGACTCGGCCTCGTCCTCGACGCCCACCGGAACCGTCGTCTTCAGCGGCAACGGCTCGACGTTCTTCTCGGGCTCGTCGTCGTGCACCCTGACCGCGCTTGCAACGGGCGGCGCGTCGTGCGTTGTCGGCGCCGAGCCGCTGAGCACCGGAACCGTGCCGATCGACGCTGCCTACAGCGGTGACGCCGTCCACAGCCCGAGCACGAGCAGCACGACTGTGTGTGACGGCACCTCCACACTGTGCGGTGGCGCTACCGGCGGCAGCGGGACCGGCAGTGGCGGGACCGGCGTCGGCACCAGCGGCGGTGGCGGGACCGGCGTCGGTGCCAGCGACGGCAGTGGCGGCGGCCAGCCGGTCCTCGGGCGCTGCGTCGTCCCGAAGCTGAAGGGCAAGACGCTCATCCAGGCGCGCCACCTGCTGGCGCGCGCCCACTGCGCGCTGGGGAAGGTCGCGAAGCCTCAGCGCTCGCGCCGGCACAAGCTCGGGCCGTTCATCGTCGGCTCCCAGCGGCCCGCGGCGGGGAGCGAGCTGGCGGTGGGGGCAAAGGTTGCACTCGCGCTCATGGAGGCAAAGCCATCGCGCAGGCCGCGTAGGCCAGCGCACGTGTCGTCGGGTCCATCTCGGTAGGGGCGCAGCTGGGCAGGGAACGCTCGCGGAGGTTCGCCTTCTCCACCTCGGCCCACGCGGGGCGGTTATCCTGGACGTTCAGGATGACCGTCGTCACCGACACCGACCGGGTGCATCTCGCGCGCGCCATCGAGCTCGCGGGCCGCGGCGTCGGGGTGGTCAAGCCGAACCCCGTCGTGGGCGCGGTGATCGCGCGCGACGGCGAGGTGCTCGGGGAGGGGTGGCACGAACGCTTCGGCGCCGCCCACGCCGAGGTCAACGCGATCGAGGCGTGCGGGCTGGCCGACCTCGCGGGCGCCACGTTGTACGTGTCGCTGGAGCCCTGCTGCCACGAGGGCAAGACTCCCCCCTGCACCGAGGCGATCGTGCAGGCTGGGGTCGGCCGCGTCGTCGTCGGCTCCGACGACCCCACCGAGAAGGCCGCCGGCCGCGGTCTCGGCATCCTGCGCGACGAGGGCGTGGAGGTCGTGCTCGCCGACGGCGAGCTCGCCACGCGGGCGCGGCTGCTCAACCAGGCCTTCCGCAAGCACGCCCGCGTCGGGCGCCCGTGGGTGCTGTTCAAGTCGGCGATGACCCTCGACGGCAAGGTCGCCACACGCGCGGGCGACTCGCAGTGGATCAGCGGCGAGGAGAGCCGCGAAGTCGCGCACCACTGGCGCGCCTCCGTCGACGCCGTGATCGTCGGGATCGGCACCGCGCTCGCCGACGACCCCCAACTGACCGCCCGCCCCGACGGGACTCCTGCCTGCCCCTCCGAGCAGCCCCGGCGGGTCGTGTTTGACTCGCTCGCCCGCCTGCCCTCCGACTCGCGTCTGCTCGCCGCCACCGCCGAGATCCCGCTGACGGTGATCGTCTCGCGCGCCGCTGCGCGCGCCGACACCGACGCGTTGGAGGCCGCGGGCGCCCAAGTGTTGCTGGCCACCGGCGAGAACGAGCCTGCCCGTGTGCGCTCGGCGCTCGACCAACTAGGTCAGCTCGGCGTCGCTTCGGCGCTGCTGGAGGGCGGCCCGCACCTCGCCGGCGCGTTCCTCGACGCCGGCGAGATCGATGAGATCCGGCTGTTCCTCGCGCCGCTCTTGCTCGGCGGGCGCACCGCCCGTGACCCGCTGGAGGGCGAAGGCGTCGAGCGCATCTCCGAGGCGATTCGCGCCCTCACCTTCGACTGCGAGCGCATCGGCGAGGACCTGCTCGTGTGCGCCCGCCTGCGCGAGTGGTGAGCGGCGGGTGTTCACCGGGCTGATCGCCGACCTCGGCGGGGTGCTCGCCGTCGAGCGTGACGGGGACGGCGCGACGCTGCGGGTCCGCACCGCGCTGGTCTCTGAGCTTAGTGTCGGCGACTCGGTCGCTGTCAACGGGGTGTGCCTGACCGCGACCCGTGTGGAGGCAAGGGAGTTCGAGGCCCAGGCGATCCGCGAGACGCTGGAGCGCTCCACGCTCGGCGCGCTGGCGCCCGGTGACCCCGTCAACCTGGAGCTCGCGCTGCGCGCCGACGGGCGCCTCGGGGGCCACATCGTGCAAGGGCACGTCGACAGCGTCGGGACCGTCGCGGAGGTGCGCGAGGAGGGTCTCTCCTGTGTGGTGGGGATCGATGCCGACCCCGCGCTACTGCCCTACGTCGTGGAGAAGGGCTCGATCGCCCTCGACGGCGTCAGTCTTACCGTCAGCGCGCTGCGCCCCGGCGGTTTCGAGGTCTCGCTGATCCCGGAGACGCTTGCCCGCACCACGCTCGGGCGGGCTGTGGCCGGCGGGCGCGTCAACCTCGAGGCCGACATCCTCGCCAAGCACGTGCAGCGGCTGCTGGACGCGCGCGCCGTGCAGCGCTGAGTTCGCGGCGCCCCGGCGGGCCTTCGGAAAAGATTTTCGCCTGGGGGGTTGACGTGGGGCATGACTAGTGTCTATTATACGGCGTGGTCCGGTTGGTCAAGGGGTCGGCCGGCCCGTGTATTGAACATAAGGCCTGGCTTTGGGTGCTCTGCACGGCATAGAACCCGCGGGAGCCGTATTGGGCCATTTGCAAGGTAAATGCTGGGAGAGGGAGACCCGGTCGGAATGCTTGAGGGAGCTGTTTTTCGCGTGAGTTCAAGAGGGACAGACGTGACGAGGGTCATTGTGGCCCGTCCAGAGGGCCTTGCTAGATGCCTCGGCACCTTGCCGATGCATCTCTCTCTCTCTCTCTCTCTCTTCAGCGGGCAAGTTAGCCGCTGAGGGCCCTCGGCCGGCGCTTTCGCGCGGCCTCACAGCCTCCCCCGCGGGGGGATGGGTCACCCACGCGCGCGTAGGGTGTGGGTCTCGGGCCGGCGCAGGCTCGCATCCAGCGTTTCGCGGTAGCCGCCGCTCCTGTGGCGCTCGCTCACTTTTCCGCTTTGGTTTCGCGCCCTCGTGCGCGTCTGCACGTCACACGCGAGGGGCGTTCCCCTCCGATCTCGAGGAGGGGATATGTCGGTGAGTGTCCGTAGGTCGAGCGTGATCGCTTTTCCTGTCTTGCTGGCCGTCGCGTTGGCGGGCGTCCTTGCGTTCTGCGGCGCCCCGGCGCTGGCGTTGAGTGGCTCGCACGCGTTCGCTCTGAGTTTCGGGAGCGGCGAAGGCGCCGGTGAAGGGCAGTTCAGCGCGGAAGGCATGGCGGGGGTCGCTGTGAACGAAACGACGCACGACGTGTATGTGGTCGATAGGGGCAACAACCGTGTCGAGTACTTCAGCCTCCGCGGGTGTCTATCTCGGCCAGTTCAATGGCAGCGGCCTGTTTGCGAACGAAGCGGGTAAGAAAGCCCCCGAACCGCTCTCCGAGCCGGAGGATGTCGCGGTCGATGATTCGGCGAGCCTGTTGACGGACCCTTCCTCGGGCGACGTGTACGTGGTGAACACCGGCCATGACGTGATCGACAAGTTCAGCGCCACAGGCGAATATTTGGGCGAGCTGAAGGGTCCCCCGAGCGAAGCCTTTGAGAGCGTCGAAGGCGTAACTGTCGATACCGCGGGCAACGTCTGGGTGTGGGGGACAGGGAAGTATGTGGAAGGGACGTCCATCGAAAATAACGACCACCTCCTCTTCACATTCGACGACGCTGCCGAAAACGGGTTCGTCTCCTTGCAGCAGACGGCTAGAACGGGTTCCGGCACAAACTTCCCCGCATTTGTGGTCGATACCGTCAGCAACGATCTGTTTTTCGCGACAAACTCTTACGGGCTCTTGAAGATGTCGATCGCCGGCATTTTCCTGGAAGAAGAAGTGGACGGTTTTGATTTTCGCGAAACGAAGGGCTTGGCGGTCGAAGGGTCCAGTGGCCGGTTTTATGTCGACGCGGGTGAATCGGTGTCGGTGTTCGAAGCCGGCGGGGGTCAGTTCAAACTGCAGCCGACGTTCGGCTCGGGCAACCTGACCGCTGGGAGGGGTCTGGCGGTCGATTCCAGTACCGGCGCTGTGTACGTAGCGGATGTTGGGAGTGACACCGTCGCCAAGTTCACACTTCTGCCGTCGGTCGCCACTGAGGCTCCGTCCGGTTTGACCGGGACGAGCGCGACGCTCGACGGGACCGTCGATCCCAACGGAGAAGCCGTCACTTCGTGTGAATTTGAATATGGGACCGAAGCGGGCGTCTACCCGAACGCCGTTCCGTGCGAACAGCATGCAGTCGGCGAAGGGACCGTGGGGGTGCCTGTGACCGCCAGGGTCTCTGGGCTGCAGCAGGGCACGATTTACCATTTCCGGTTGGCCGCCAGCCACGCCACGGGAGGCTTCTCCTATGGCGAAGACGAAGTCGTTCCTACTGCTCCCGTCGTCGGGGGTGAGTGGGCGACGGACGTGGCCTCTGAAGGTGCGACGCTGAACGCCGAGATCGACCGCAACGGCGCCGACACGACCTACTACTTCCAGTATGGGACCAGCGAAGCCTATGGGAGTACCGCGCCGCTACCGGATGGCGACGCCGGCACGGGTCTGAACGGCGCGGAAGTCAACGTACACGTGCAAGGCTTGCAGCCAGGCACGATCTACCACTACCGGGTGCTCGCGAGCAGCATTGCCGCTCCGCAACCGGTCCTCGGCGAAGACCGCACATTCACGACCCAACCGGCGGGCGCTGAGTCGCTGCTGCCCGACGGCCGGGAGTGGGAACTGGTCTCCCCGCCCAACAAGCACGGCGGGGACATCGCATGGCAGGGCTTGGAAGCGCTGATGCAGGTATCCGCTGACGGCAGCGCGATCACCTACCTCGCGTTCGCGCCGACCGAATCCGAACCGCGGGGCAACGCCGCGTACGGTGTTCAGGTTCTCTCCACCCGCGGCCCGGATGGCTGGTCCTCACAAGACATCGCCACACCGCACAATGAGCCGAGCGGCTACGAGCTTGGCAATGGAGGCGAGTACAAGTTCTTTTCCGCTGACCTGTCTGAGGCGTTCGTCGGACCGGAGGGCCCGTTTACGCCGCTGTCGCCCGAAGCAACCGAACGGACGCCCTATGTGCGTCACAACTTCAGCTGTGAAGCGACACCCGCGAGTTGCTACACGCCGCTGGCGACAGCCGCCAATGTGCCACTGGGCGCCAAATTCGAAGGCGCGAACAAGTTTTCCGACGGGGTGGAGTTCGAGGACGCCACTCCCGACCTGAGCCATGTCTTGGTCAGCTCCTACGAAGCGTCTTTGACGGAAAGGACCCCGGAGGGGGATCTGGCGCCAAACGGCGGACTATATGAGTGGGCGGCTGGGCGGTTTCAGATGGTCGGCGTGCTGCCTGGCGGCGAACCGGAAAGGGCGGCAATCCTTGGCGACAGAGAGGAAAATTACAGGGGTGTGATCTCGAACGACGGCACACGTATCGTGTGGGTGCCCTCCTCAAATGAACACCTTCTCTATATGCGCGATGTATCGAGCGAGCAGACTGTGCAGCTGGATACGCCCGAAGCCGGCGCGGCGGGTGGCGAAAGCGACCCGGAGTTTCAGATCGCGAACAGCGGTGGTTCGAGGGTGTTCTTCACCGACGGAGCAAGCCTGACCAAGGATTCCACGGCGGATGGGGAACCGGATCTATATGTGTGTGAAATGGTCGAAGAAGCGGCGGGAAAGCTTTCATGTGACCTGAGCGATCTGACCGTCGACTCCCACAGCGGCCAGCATGCTCGAGTGCAGGGCTTCGTTCTAGGTGCGAGTGAAGACGGTTCATATGTGTATTTCGTCGCTGACGGAGTCCTGACGGAAACCCCGAACGGGGAGGGAGAAAAAGCGACTGTCGGGCATTGTGAAAGTATCGAATCGCCGGCGGGAGCGACGTGCAATCTGTATGTGCGCCACTACGACAGCGAGACCAGGCAATGGGAAGAACCGGTGTTCATCACGGATCTCTCGGGTCGCGATCAGCACGACTGGGAAGCTCTCCAGCAGCAGACTTCGAGAGTCTCGCCGAACGGGGAATTCGTGGCCTTCATGTCGGAGCGGAGCCTGACTGGGTATGACAATCACGATGCGATCGATGGTGCGCCCGACGAGGAGGTCTATCTGTACGACGCGAGAACTAGCAGGCTCGTGTGCGCGTCGTGCGACCCGACGGGCGCGCGGCCCACGGGGGCTGTGAGCGGCGAAGAAAGCGCGCGGCTGGTGGACCAGAACGTCCACTGGGGCTCGATGCAACTCGCGGCCACCGTCCCAGGATGGACGCCATACCGCCTGTCTAGCGCGTTGGATCAGCCGCGTTACCTCTCCAACGGCGGCCGGCTGTTCTTCAACAGTGACGATGCGCTCGTGCCGCAGGACGCGAACGGTACGTGGGATGTGTACGAGTACGAGCCCTCCGGGGTCGGTAGCTGCGAGACGGCGGGTGTGACTTTCAGCGAAAGGTCCGGGGGGTGCGTGAACTTGATCTCTTCGGGCGCCTCGGCTGAAGAATCGGCGTTTATGGATGCGAGCGAAAGCGGCGAAGACGTCTTCTTCATGACGGCGGAAAGATTGGTGCCGCAGGACTTCGACGAAGCCTTTGACATCTATGACGCGCATGTGTGCTCGTCCGCCGCGCCGTGTGCGTCCGCGCGGGTGTCGCCGCCGCCGTGCGATACGAGCGATTCGTGTAAGGCGGCGCCCACGCCGCAGCCGGCGATCTTCGGGGCGCCCTCGAGCGCAACCTTCTCCGGTGCTGGGAACTACCTCGTGTCGCCGTCTGTGTCCACTGTGACAGGGCCCAGGTCGCTGACGCGGGCGCAGCGGCTCGCGCGGGCGTTGAAGGCGTGCAGGAAGAGGCCGAAGCGAAAGCGAGCGGGATGCGAACGGAAGGCCCGCAGACGGTATGGGGCGGCGCAGTCGCGCAAGGCCGATGCGACGAAGAAGGGTGGGAGGTGATCGCGATGGGTTCAACCGGGAAAATCCTACGCTGTGTGGTTACGACCGTGGTGCTGCTGGTGTCCTTGGCGTTCGTGGCCAGCGCGAGCGCGACGACCGGCTTCTGGCAGCTAAGCTCGGTCGCGGTTCCGACGAATCTGCCCCCCGGCGGGGATGGCATCCTCAAGATCGCAGCGACGAATATCGGTGACGCGGAAATCAATGGGTCGAGCGCGACGGTCGCGCTGCGCGACAAGCTGCCCTCCGGGCTGACTGCGCTCTCGGCGACAGGCCAGGGCGGGGGCTTCCTGGGTACCCAGAAGGGAATCCGTGGTCCGGTCGACTGCCAGGTGTCATCCACGACGCTCGTCGAATGTACGTTCAAGGGAATGTTGCCGCCGTTTGAACAGCTCGGCGTCGAAATCCCAGTGGAAGTGCATGCGGGTGCGAAATCTGGTGAAACGAACGAAGTGGAGGCGTCCGGTGGGGAAGCGCCGACCGCGTCGCTCGAGCGCTCACTCGTGGTGAGCGGCGCGCCTGTGCAGTTCGGGGCCGAAGACTATGAACAGACGGCATACAATGAAAACGGTTCGGTGGACACGCAGGCGGGCTCCCACCCATTCGAGTTGACGTCGACGTTCGGGTTGAACCAGACGGCCAAGTTCCCGTACGTCCCGGCACTCGTGAAGGATCTGCACTTCAACCTGCCGCCGGGCCTGGTCGGCAACCCGACACCATTTCCACAGTGCTCTGATCTCGAATTCGAGAAAGGAACTCCCAGTGATGGCTTCCTGGCCGACGCGTGTCCGGCGAAGACCGTCTTGGGTGTGGCGGTGGTGACGATCTACGAACCGGACAACCTGGGGCCGACGCCGGTCACCGTGCCCGTCCCGCTGTTCAACCTGAAGCCAGAGGTCGGCGAACCCGCACGGTTTGGATTCGATGTGCTCGCCGACGATGTGGTCCTCAATACGTCTGTTCGCACCGGTGGCGACTACGGTGTGACGGTCAGCGCCAACAACATCACGCAGCAGGTGGCGTTCCTCGGAAGCTCGGTCACGTTCTGGGGTGTGCCGGGCGCTGCCGTCCACGACCCGGCTCGTGGCTGGGCGTGTCTGGGCAATAACATCTGGGGCGGCAGCTTCCCCTGCGATCCCCTGGGTGAGTCGAGCCCGCCGCCGTTCCTGTCGCTGCCGACGTCGTGCACGGGGCCGTTGCAGACGTCGGTCGAAGCGGATTCGTGGGCGCAGCAGGGCAGCTTCACGGCGCCCGTCTCGCCCGTGTTCGAGCCGGCGTTGGATGGGTGTGATCGGCTGCCGTTCAGTCCGTCGATCAGCGTCGCGCCGGATGGCGAAGCGGGCGATACGCCGTCGGGTCTCACGGTCGGGATCCATGTGCCGCAGAGTCTGGTGCTCAATCCGACCGGGCTCGCGGAGGCGAACGTGAAGGATACGACGGTTACGTTGCCCGCTGGTGTTGCGCTGAACCCGGCGGCCGGGGACGGGCTGGAAGCGTGCTCGGAAGCGCAGATCGCGCTCGCTGTCCATAGCGAGCCGTTGTGTCCGGAAGCCTCGAAGGTCGGGACTGTGGAAATCAGGTCGCCGCTGCTGCCGAACGCGTTGACCGGCGCGGTGTATCTGGCGGCGCAGGAAGCGAACCCGTTTGGGAGCCTCGTCGCGCTGTACATCGTTGCGCAGGACCCGGTCTCGGGGACGTTGATCAAGGTCGCGGGGGAAGTCTCGCTGAACCCTGTGACGGGGCAGCTAGTCGCGACGTTCGATAATACGCCGCAGTTGCCGTTCGAAGACCTGAGCCTGCACTTCTTCGGTGGGGATCGCGCGCCGCTGGCGACCCCGTCGTTGTGCGGGGCGTATACGACCACGGCCTCGATCGAACCGTGGTCGGGTAACGCGCCGGCGACGCCGTCCTCGACGTTCGACATCACGTCCGGTCCGAACCACGTTCCGTGCGCTGACCCGCTGCCGTTCGCGCCGACGCTGACGGCCGGTACGACGAGCATCCAGGCGGGCGGGTTCAGCCCGTTCACGATGACGATGTCCAGGGAAGACGGCAACCAGAACCTGCAGGCCGTCCAGCTCAAGGTGCCCCCGGGCCTCTCAGGACTGCTCTCGGGCGTAAAGCTCTGCGGGGAACCGCAGGCCGATGAAGGGACGTGCGGCCCGGAAAGCGAGATCGGCGAAACGACGGTCTCCGTCGGACTGGGCGGTGACCCGTTCAGCGTGAAGGGCGGGAAGGTCTACATCACCGGCCCCTACGAGGGCGCACCGTTCGGCTTGTCGATCACGAACCCCGCGAAGGCGGGCCCCTACGATCTGGAGCAGGGCAAGGACGCGTGCGACTGTGTGCTGGTGCGGGGCAAGATCGAAGTCAACCCGCGCACTGCAGAACTGACGGTCACGACCGATGACACGGGCCCGTACAAGATCCCGACGATCCTCGACGGGATCCCGCTGCAGATCAAGCACGTGAACGTCACGATCAACCGGCCCGGGTTCACGTTCAACCCGACGAACTGCAGCAAGCTGGCAGTCACGGGCAGCCTGTCGAGTACCGAAGGCGCCGTGGATGCGATCGAAGTGCCCTTCCAGGTCACCAACTGCGCGGTCCTGGGGTTCGCCCCGAAATTCGCGGTCTCCACCTCGGGGAAAACGAGCCGCGCGGACGGCGCGAGCCTCAGCGTCAAGCTGACCTACCCCACCGCGCCGTTCGGCTCGCAGGCGAACGTCGCGCAGGTCAAAGTCGAACTCCCCAAGCGGCTGCCCTCACGGCTAACGACGCTACAGAAGGCGTGCAGCGCCGCGCAGTTCGAAAGCAACCCCGCCGGTTGTCCGCCGGCGTCGGTCGTTGGGTTCGCCAAGGCACTCACGCCGCTGATTCCCGTCCCGTTGGAAGGCCCGGCGTACTTCGTCTCCCACGGCGGCGAAGCGTTCCCGAGCCTAATCATCGTCCTGCAGGGCTACAACGTGACGCTGGACCTCGTCGGCTCCACGTTCATCTCGAAGGCAGGGGTCACGAGCTCGACGTTCAAGACGGTCCCCGACGCCCCCGTGGGCTCCTTCGAACTGAACCTGCCGGAGGGCCCCTACTCCGCGCTGAGCGCCAACGGGAACCTCTGCAAGAGCAAGCTCGCGATGCCCACCGAATTCGTCGCGCAGAACGGCGCGTCGATCCACACGAGCACCAAGATCACAGTCACCGGATGCGCCAAGACCAAGAAGACCACCCACAAGCACAAGCACAGCAAAGGCAACGACAAGCACGCAAAAAAGCAAGCCAAACGGCGATGAGCGACCCGACCGTGGTGCGCTGAGTCTCCGCTGTGGCCGATCTGCGCGGCGCTGGGCCTGGGCCGGGCGGCTAACCTGAGGGCATGAGCGCACCCGGGACAGGTACGCCCGCCACCGCCGCAACGGCCACGACAACCCCCTTCGCCACGATCGAGGAGGCGATCGAGGAGATCCGCGAGGGCAAGATGGTCGTGGTGTGCGACGACGAGGACCGCGAGAACGAGGGCGACCTCGTGATGGCCGCGCAGTTCGCGACGCCCGAGGCGATCAACTTCATGGCCAAGGAGGCCCGCGGCTGGATCTGCCTGGCGCTCAGCCCCGAGCGCTGCGAGGCGCTCGGGCTGGAGTTGATGACCGCGAAGAACGAGTCCGCGTTGCAGACCCCCTTCACCGTCACGATCGAGGCCCGCCACGGCGTTACCACCGGCGTCTCCGCGCACGACCGCGCGCACACGATGCGGGTCGCGGTCGACCCCGCCTCCAAGCCGGAGGATCTCGTGCAGCCCGGGCACGTCAACCCGTTGAAGGCGAAGGCCGGCGGGGTGCTGGAGCGCACCGGCCACACCGAGGCCTCCGTCGACCTCGCGCGCCTCGCCGGCGTGATCCCCGCGGGGGTGATCTGCGAGATCATGAACGAGGACGGCTCGATGGCGCGCGTCCCCGACCTCGCCAGCTTCTGCGAGCGCCACGGGCTGAAGCTCGTCACGATCGCCGACCTGATCGCCTACCGTCGCCGCCACGACCAGCTCGTGGAACGCGTCGTCACGACGCGGCTGCCGACCGCGTTCGGGGAGTTCGAGGCCGTCGGCTACCGCTCCTTGGTCGACGAGAAGCACCACGTCGCGCTCGTCAAGGGCGAGGTCGCCGGGCGCCCCGACGTGCTCGTGCGTGTGCACTCGGAGTGCCTCACCGGCGACGTGTTCCACTCGTTGCGCTGCGACTGCGGCGAGCAGCTCGAAGCGGCGCTCGCGATGATCGAGCGCGAGGGGGAGGGGGTGTTGCTGTACCTCTCCCAGGAGGGCCGCGGGATCGGCCTGCTCAACAAGCTGCGCGCCTACCGCCTGCAGGAGGACGGCCTTGACACCGTGGAGGCCAACGAGCGCCTGGGCCTGCCCGCCGACCTGCGCGACTACGGGATCGGCGCGCAGATCCTCTCCGACCTCGGGCTCTCCTCGATCCGGATCCTCACCAACAACCCCAAGAAGATCCGCGGCCTGGAGGGCTACGGGCTGTCCGTCACCGCGCAGATTCCGATCGAGCAGGCGCCCAACGAGCACAACACCGAGTACCTGCGCACCAAGGCGCGGCGTATGGGCCACACCCTCCACCACCAGGGGCTGAACCTCGATGAGGAGCTGCTGCATTCCGAGCGCGAGCACGACCGCGAGCAGGAGCGCCGCGAGCGTTGAACGGGCAGCGCTTCGTGATCGCCGTCGCCCGCTTCTACGAGGAGCTCGCCGAGCGGCTCGTTCATGGAGCCCAGGCTGCGTTCGCCGAGGCCGGTAATCCGGGAGTCGAGGTCGTCGACGTCCCCGGCGCGTTCGAGCTGCCGCTCGCCGCGCGCTACGCCGCGGACTCTGGGCGTTTTCGCGGTGTCGCCTGCCTGGGGGCGGTGATCCGCGGCGAGACCGACCACTACGACTTCGTGTGCGCCGAGGCCGCGCGCGGGATCATGCAGGTGCAGCTCCAGACCGGCGTGCCGTGCGCCTTCGGCGTGCTCACGTGCGCGACGATGGAGCAGGCGCTCGCGCGAGCGGGCGGCGACAAGCGCGACCAGGGTCGCCACGCCGCCGAGGCGGTGCTGCGGATGGCCTCTCTGCGTGGCGAGCTTGCAAGCGCCGAGAGGGTGGCGCAGCCGGCTGAAGGCCGCCTGGAGGGTGGCGCAGCCGGCTGAAGGCCGGCTGGAGGGTGGGAGGGTGGCGCAGCCGGCTGAAGGCCGGCGAGCCGGGCCCCTCCTCCTCGAATCAGCCGGGCCCCTCTTTTATCAGTAAACTGTGCGCCCATGGCCAAGGTATGTCACAGCTGCGGCAAGGGCCCCGCGTTCGGCAACAGCCGCAGCCACTCGATGGTCGCCACCAGGCGCCGCTTCGAGCCCAACCTCCAGAAGGTTCGGATTCTCGTCGGCAAGGCGCCGCGGCGCGTGTACGTTTGCACTCGCTGTCTAAAAGCCGGCAAGGTCGTCAAGGCGCTGTAAGGCGTCTGACCGAAGCCGGGAGACACTCGCTGCGCTCGCATCCCCGTTTCGGCCAGCGCCATGCTGCGTCCTCGGTCGCTCGTGTGCTGAGCACACCACGCGGGGTGGGTGGGCTCGGATCTCCTTGCCTGGCTTGCCCAGGCCACCTTACAGAAGGTGGAGATCGCTCCGAGCCCACGGGCGTCCGGACCGCGCGGGAGCATGTCGCGTAACCTTGGAGCGCGTTCCGCGTAGCTGTACCACCGGCTGCTCGCGGCGCCCCCGGGCGGATAGGGATCGTGGATGCAGACCGCAGTGACCGACACCAACCTCGTTCGCTTTCGTGCGGCCGTCGCCGGCGCGCTCGCGCACCTGGAGTCACGCCGCGAGGAGGTCAACGACCTCAACGTGTTCCCTGTCGCTGACGGCGACACCGGCGACAACATGGTGCTCACGCTGCGCGCGGTGCTCACCGAGCTCGACCGCCTGCAGGGGGTAGACGGCACGCGCACGATCGACGAGATCGGTCGCGAGGAGATCGTGCAATCCGTTGCGCGCGCCGCGCTGCTCGGCGCGCGCGGCAACTCCGGCGTGATCCTCTCCCAGCTGATCCGCGGCGCCGCCGAGGAGCTCGTGTCCCGCCCCGGCGAGCTGATCGACGCCGCGCTGATCGCCGCCGCCCTGGAGAACGCCGCGGAGCGCGCCTACGCCTCGGTGCGCACCCCCGCGGAGGGCACGATCCTCACCGTCGCGCGCGAGATGGCCCGGCGGCTCGCCTCCGACCTCGAGCGTGACCCCGAGCGCGCTCGCGTGCCCCCCGACGCTGAGCCCGAGGAGCAGGACCGCGCGATCGCCGCCACCCTGGAGTCCGCGGTGGACGCCGGCCAGGAGTCCGTCAAGCGCGGCCCCGAACTGCTCGCCGCACTGCGCGAAGCGGGCGTCGTGGACGCCGGCGGCTACGGGCTGACGATCCTCTTCGCCGGCGTGGTCGCCGCGTTGCGCGGGGACGCGCCCCCGCCGTTGGACCACTACGCCCCCGCGCGCATCCACCACCCCGAGCACACCTCCTCGACCTACGCGTACTGCACCAACTTCGCCGTCACCGGCACTGCGCTTGAGCCGGAGCGCTTCGTCGCGCCGCTGGAGGCGCTCGGCGACTCGGTGCTTGTCGTCGGCGACGCCGCGACCCTGAAGGTGCACCTCCACACCGACGAGCCCGAACGCGCCACCGCCGTGTTCGACGGGGCCGGCGAGGTGTCCCACCTCGATGTCGCCGACATGCGCGCCCAGGTGGCCGCGCGCGAGGGGCGACTCTTCGATCGGAGCCCATCGATCCCCGGTGTACACGCGCCTGCGCTGATGCGCTGCGGTGCGCTCGCGGTCGCCAGCGGCGAGGGCCTGAAGGGGCTGTACGCCGAGCTCGGCGTACACACCCTCGATGGCGGCCCGACGTTGAACCCCTCCACCTACGAGCTGCTCGCGGCGATCCACGAGGTGCCCGCCGAGGAGGTGCTCGTGTTGCCGTGCTCCCCGAACGTCGTGATGGCCGCCGAGCGCGCGGCCGAGCTCTCGGACAAGCAGGTGCTCGTCGTGCCGGCCCTCAGCCAACAGGCGGGCCTCGCCGCCGCGGTCGAGCTGTTGGGAGACCGCCCGCTGGCGCAGAACGCGCAGGCGCTGCACGAGGCGCTCGCGCGGGTGCGCACCGGCGCTGTCGCTCCCGCCGCTCGCGCGGACGCCCAGGGCCGGTTTGACGCCGGCGAGGCCGTCGGCCTCCTCGGCGAGGAGGTGGTCGCGTGGGGTGAGCCCGCCGCGACCCTGCGCGCGGTGCTCGTCGCGCTCGCCGACGGCGCGGAGCTGCTCAGCGTGCTCGCCGGCGAGGAGGCCCCGCTCGACCCCCCCGCCGTCGCCGCGCTGCTTGACGGGGACCTGGGCGCGGCCGAGCTCGAGCAACGCCACGGCGGCCAGTCCGCCTACTGGTGGCTGCTCGCGGCGGAGTAGCGGCCGGCGCACGGGTCATCATGGGGGCGGAGATGCCCGCCGCGACCGCGAAGCCCGTGTCTACGCCGCCGCGTGAGGCGCCTCTACAGGAGGGCGTCACCGGGGGGGCCCGTGCGCCCACCGACGCTGGGATCGCCGACCGCTCGCGGGTCGGGGACGCACGGTTGGGCCGGGCGTTCGCCTCGAAGCACGCCCCGACACGCGCGGAGCTGCTCGCCGCGCCGGTGCGCTGGCCGCGGCCCTCGCGCTTGGAGCTTCCGCTCGACGTCCCCGCCGGGAAGCTGGCGGAGGGGATGCGGACGCTGGGCATCGAGACCGTAGGCGCGCTGCTCGAGCACCTGCCGCGCGACCGCCGCGAGGCGCGGACCGTGGCGGATCTGAGCCCGGGTGAGCAGGCGACCGTGGCGGTGGAGGTACGCTCAATCGCGGCGCGTTCGGTCCGCCGCCGCGGGATGCGCCCGCTGGTGGAGGCCACCGTGTTCGACGAGACGGGGGCGATGGGCGCCGCGTTCTTCAACCAGCCGTGGCTGGTCGAGCGCTACCGCCCGGGAATGCGCCTGCTGCTGCACGGCAAGGCCGGTCCCGGGGGGCGGTTCGCGGTCGCCCACCACGCGCTCGGCGGTGCGCTTGGAGCGGCGGGAGAGGATCTGGCGGTCGCCCACTACCCGGCGTCGGAGGGCGTCAGCTCGACGCAGATCGTGACGCTGGTGCGCGAGCGTCGCGGCGCGCTCGTGGACATCGGCGAGCCGCTGCCCGCGGCGGTACGCGCGGCGGATGGACTCCCCGACCGGGCGGCGGCGCTGGCCGCGATGCACTTCCCGCACGGCGAGGCCGAGGTCGAGGCGGGGCGCGGGCGCCTGGCGTTCGAGGAGCTCCTGCTGATGCAGCTCGCGGTGCTGCGCCGCCGCGCGCTGCGCGGATGCGGAACGGCGCCCGTGCTCGACGACCCCCGCGAGCTGACCGCGCGCTGGTTGGGGGAGCTGCTGCCGTTCGTGCCGACGGACGACCAGGCTGCCGCGATCGACGCGATCGACGCCGACCTCGCGCGCGCGCGCCCGATGCAGCGTCTGCTGATGGGCGAGGTCGGCTCGGGCAAGACGGTGGTGGCGCTGTACGCGCTGCTGCGCGCGGTCGAGCACGGGATGCAGGGGGCGCTGATGGCCCCGACGGAGACGCTCGCCGAGCAGCACTTCGCGACGCTGCAGGCGCTCGTCCCCGAAGCGCTGCTGCCGACGGCGCTGCTGACCGGCTCGACCCCGCCGCGCCGCCGCGCGGATCTGCTGGGCAAGCTCGCCTCGGGTGAGCTGAAGCTCGTGGTCGGCACGCACGCGCTGATTGAGGAGGACGTCGTGTTCGACCGTCTCGCGGTGGCGGTCGTCGACGAGCAGCACCGCTTCGGCGTGCGTCAGCGGGTGGCGCTGGACCGCAAGGGCCCGCTGCGGGTGGTGTTGGACGAAAAAAGGTTGGACGAAAAAAGGCCAGACGCGCGCCCACGCGCACGTGCGCGCGACGGCACCGAGAAAAAACACTGCACCGACGGGCCGCCGGCACGGGCCGAGCGGCTGGCCCCGCACGTGCTGCACATGACCGCGACGCCGATCCCGCGCACGCTCGCGCTGACGGCGTACGGCGACCTCGACGTGACGCGCCTGCACGAGCTGCCGCAGGGCCGCAAGCCGATCGCGACACACGTGACCTCCAGCGAGGCGGAGCGGACGCGCGCGTACGAGCGCATCCGCGAGGAGCTGCGCGCGGGGCGCCAGGCGTACGTCGTGTGTCCGCTGGTCGAGGAGTCCCAGGAGCTCCAGGCGCGCGCGGCGATCGCTGAGTTCGAGCGCCTGCGGGAGGGCGAGCTGCGCGACTTCCGCCTGGAGCTCCTGCACGGTCAGCTGCGCCCGCTCCAGAAGCGCCAGGCGATGGCGCGGTTCGCCGCGGGCGAGGCGGACGTACTGGTGGCCACTACGGTGATCGAGGTGGGGATCGACGTGCCGAACGCGACGGTGATGCTGGTGGAGGACGCCGAGCGCTACGGAATCTCCCAGCTGCACCAGCTGCGCGGGCGGATCGGCCGCGGCGAGCACCCCTCGGTGTGCCTGTTGTTCGGTCCCCGCCACGCGCGCCGGCTGCGGGCGCTCGCGGAGCACGACGACGGCTTCCGCCTCGCGGAGATCGACCTGGAGCTGCGCGGCGAGGGCGAGATCGCGGGCACGCGCCAGCACGGCCAGGCGGAGCCCCGCGTGGCGAGCCTGCCGCAGGACGCGGAGCTGCTGGAACGCGCCCGGGAGTGGGCCGAGCGGATGCTCGCCGCGGACCCGGAGCTCGCGGCCCCGGAGCACGTGCCGCTGCGCGAAGCGCTGGAGCGCGCGGTGGGCGCGCAGGCGCACGAGCCGATCCCTGCGTAGTGGTATCCCCTTTTGCAACCTGCGTATAGCTATCGTCATACGCAGTTCGTTTTTTTATATATAGCCCCACCCCCTCTCGTCTGTCGTCCGTTTCCCTCCACATGCGAGATGATCCTGCGGTGCGGGTGAT
This sequence comes from uncultured Solirubrobacterales bacterium, assembly GCA_963715925.1. Classification (GTDB taxonomy): domain Bacteria; phylum Actinomycetota; class Thermoleophilia; order Solirubrobacterales; family Solirubrobacteraceae; genus Palsa-744. The sequence continues at coordinate 3,305,520 of OY970282.1, forward strand.
CGCGGGGAAGTACGGCGGCCGGCGGCTGCGCGCTCCGCGGGGCCGGGCGACACGGCCCACGTCCGAGCGAGTCAGGGAGGCGGTGTTCTCGATGCTCGGGGAGCTGCAGGGGGCGGTCGTGCTGGATCTGTTCGCGGGCACGGGGGCGCTCGCGATCGAGGCGCTCTCGCGGGGGGCGGCAAGGGCTGTGCTGGTGGAGTGCGACCCCCGCGCGCTGACCGCCCTGCAGGCGAATCTCACCGAGTTGGGCCTTGGCGCCCCGGAGGCCGAGGTCCGCCGCGGGGAGGCGGCCACGGCGCTGCGCAACGCACGCGAGCGCCAGGAGACATACGATCTCATCTTCGTTGATCCGCCCTACCGACACGCGGGTGTGCTGGGGCGCGAGCTACAGGCGGCGCTGCCGTCCGTGCTGGCGCCGCGGGCGCGCGTGGTGGTGGAGAGCGATCGGCGCTCAGAGCCGCCGGCGCTCCCCCTGGAGGTGGAGACGCGGCGGCGCTACGGAGATACAGAGATCGCGATCTACAGCCACCGATGAGCCTCAGCAAGTCAATCGCGGTGTGCCCGGGCTCGTACGACCCGGTGACGAACGGCCACCTGGACGTGATCCGCCGAGCCGCGGGGCTCTACGAAGAGGTGGTGGTGGCGGTCGTCAGGCGCTCGGTGCGCAAGAGCGCGACGCTGTTCGGGATCGAGGAGCGCGTCGGCTTCATCGAACGCGCGACGGCCGACTTGCCGGGGGTGCGGGTGGAGCCGTTCAGCAACCTCGTGGTCGAGTTCGCGCGCACCGTCGGCGCGAAGGCGATCGTGAAGGGGCTGCGGGCGATCTCGGACTTCGAGTACGAGCTCGAGCTGCACCAGCTCAACAGCCGCCAGGACTCGGAGATAGAGTCGGTGTACTTGATGTCGAACTCGCAGTACAGTTTCCTGTCATCGAGTGGAGTCAAGGAGCTCGCCACGTTCGGAGGCAGGATCGACGACCTGGTCCCCGACGAGGTGGCGGTGCGGTTGCAGGAAGAGCTGCAACGCTGACGAAACCCCAAGGCGATGGACGTTCTGGTTCTCATAGACAAGCTCGACGACTTGGTGCACAACGCCAAGCCGGTGCCCCTGACCGACCAGGTGCGCGTCGACAAGGAGGAGATCTACGACATCCTCGACCAAATGCGCGCGACGATCCCCGAGGAGATCAAGCAGGCGCGGTGGATCGTCAAGGAGCGCCAGGAGATGCTGGCGGAGGCCAAGCGCGAGGCGGAGCGGATCGTCAAGGAGGCACGCGAGCGCCAGGAGCGGCTGGTGGGTGAGGAGGAGGTCGCCAAGCAGGCCGAGCGCGCGGCGGAGGACATCATCGAGGACGCCCGCGCGCGCGAGCGCGAGATCCGCCTCGGCGCGGAGGACTACGCGGACGAGGTCCTGAACATGCTCGAGGTGAGCCTCTCGAAGTTCATCGCCGCGGTGCAGCGCGGCCGCGAGCGCCTTCAGGGCAAGGACGAACCCGCAGAGGTCTCATAGGGGCCCACCACCGGCTTCGCCGGCGGCTCGATGCACTGCCCTCAGTGGCTCGTGCGTTGATTGACTAGTAGCCTGCCGTATAATGAGCCCACCAATCCAGCACCGCCTAGAGGTGGCCCGCACGCTGCTGGGCACCGGCATGATCCGCGTGGAACGCCCGGACAAGACGATCCGGGTGTTGGGCACGCTGCGCCGGTGGGGGTCGAGCTCGGGGGCCGCGTACGCGATCTCGGCGATCCGCTACCCCGAGCGCGTGGCGATTGTGGACGAGAAGGGGACGTTGACGTTCGCGGAGGTGAACGCACGCACGAACGCGCTCGCGCGGGCACTGCGGGCGGCGGGCGTCGGCGAACAGGACGGGGTGGCGATCATGTGCCGCAACCACCGGGGCTTCATCGAGGCGACGGTGGCGTGCTCGAAGCTGGGGGCGAGCGTGCTGTACCTGAACACGGCGTTCGCGGGCCCGCAGATCGCGGACGTGATGCGCAGGGAGGGGCCGGTGGCGCTGATTTACGACGCGGAGTTCGCCGAGTTGGTGCGCGCGGGCGGGGAGGGGATGCGCCGCTTCGTGTCGTGGCGGGACCCGACAGACGAGCAGGGGTCGAGCCCGCCCACCCAGGATCCGCTGGTGGAGGAGCTGATCGCGCACGGGGACACCTCGCCGGTGCAGCCACCGGCGGAGAAAGGCCGGGTGGTGATCCTCACGTCGGGCACGACGGGGACCCCGAAGGGTGCGAAACGCAAACAGCCGGACTCGATGGAACCGGCGGCGGCGCTGTTCTCGAAGATCCCGCTGAAGGCGCGCGAGACGACGGTGATCGCAGCGCCGATGTTCCACTCGTGGGGGTACGCGCACTTCACGCTGTCGTTGGCGCTGGCCTCGACGCTGGTGCTGCGGCGGCGCTTTGACCCGGAGCAGACGCTGAGCGACGTGGCACGCCACCGCGCAACGGCGCTGGCGGTGGTACCGGTGATGCTGCAGCGCATCCTGGAGCTACCGGAGCAGACGATCGAGCGCTACGACATGAGCTCGCTGCGGATCGTGGCGGCGTCGGGCTCCTCGCTGCCCGGGGAGCTGGCGACGAGGGCGATGGACGCGCTCGGGGAGGTGCTGTACAACCTGTATGGCTCCACGGAGGTCGCGTGGGCGACGATCGCCACGCCGGAGGACCTGCGGGCGGCGCCGGGGACGGCGGGGCGCCCGCCGTTGGGCACCGTGGTGAAGCTGCTCGACAGCGAGGGCCACGAGGTTCCACAGGGGCAGCGGGGACGGATCTTCGCGGCGAACGAGATGGTGTTCGAGGGCTACACGGGCGGCGGCAGCAAGGAAGTCGTGAAGGGCCTGATGAGCACCGGGGACATGGGCCACCTGGACGGGGCGGGACGCCTGTTCGTGGACGGGCGCGACGACGAGATGATCGTCTCGGGCGGCGAGAACGTGTTCCCGCGCGAGGTGGAGGACCTGCTGGCCAAGCACGCGCAGATCGAGGAGGCGGCGGTGATCGGCGTCAAGGACAGCAAGTTCGGCCAGCGGCTGAAGGCGTTCGTCGTGCCGCGCGAGCAGGCGGACCTCAGCGAGGACGCGATCAAGGAGTACGTCAAGCAGAACCTCGCCCGCTACAAGGTGCCGCGCGAGGTGGTGTTCGTGGACGAACTGCCGCGCAACGCAACCGGCAAGGTGCTCAAGCGCGAGCTGAGCGCCGCGGGGGACTGAAAAGCCTGTTTGGATGGAGCCGCCTCGAGGGCGGCCTGCGGACCGGTCGGTGCGGAGGCCGAGGAGCGCCGAGTCGGCGACGCGCAGCCGCGAAGCGGACGGTGGTGGGCGCGTAGTCGGTGCGCAACGGGGGGTCGCGTCGCTAGCCTGGGAGAGGTGCCCGCGCTTACCGACAAACTCGACCTCGGGAGCCTGCACCTCAGCTCTGGGGAGGGGCGCAGGCTGGAGCTGGCGGTGGAGCTCACGCCGCTGACGTTCGGCGGGGAGCGCTACGTGGCGGAGCCTCCGCGCCCGCCGGTGACGGTGGACGTGTCACGGATGGTCGGCCACGGCTACGCGCTGCGGCTGCGCTTGCAGGCGGCGCTCACAGGGCCCTGTATGCGCTGCCTGACCCAGGCGGCCTCCACGGTGGCGGTGGACGCGCGCGAGGTGGACCGCCCGGGGGGTGGGGAGGAGCTTTCGAGCCCGTACATGCACGAGGAGACGCTCGACCTGGCGGCGTGGGCGCGCGACGCGTTCGCGTTGAGCGCTCCCACGCAGGTGCTGTGCCGCCCCGACTGCGCGGGGCTGTGCCCGGTGTGCGCGGCCGACCTCAACGATTTGGACCCCGCCCGCCCGGAGCACCGCCACGAGCGGGAGCCGGACCCGCGGTGGGCGAAGCTGCGGGAGCTGAAGCTGGAGTAGCCTTCGCGACCTCGCCTGCGAAGGCTGACTCACCGTTGACCGGGTGCGACCGGGTCGAGGTGGTGTGCGTTGGCGGCGACGTGCAGGTCGTTGTCGTAGACGAAGAATGTGCCGAGCTCGTCGCGGATGCTGAGCGGCGAGCACTTTGACGGGCTCAACGCTCACGCATCCCCGCCGTTGCCCATCTGTCGCTCCAGCGCCTGGCGGACAAGCCCCACCGCGTAAGCAAGCTGGTCGGTCGATTCGAGTGCGAACTCGACGTCACCATTGCCCCAGTGCCCGATCTGCGATACGTCCTTGCAGAGGCTTCTTGGATCCTCGAGTTCGGGTAGGGATATGTTGAGCGAGAGTACGAGCCGCGTCGCCTGCGGCACGACGTCGACGAAGTTCGTCTCAGCCTTGAAGGCGATGTAAAGCTTCAGGACCTCCTCAGCCACGCATGGATCGAGCGCAAGCACCTCGGTCCGTAGTGCGGTGTAGAGGCTGCGGACATCGCCGAGCAGGTGGCGGTGGTCCTCCAGTGTGTAGGTGACCTTCGCCTCTGGGTTGGGCCGATACTCGTCGAGGACCTCCCTCGCCAGCGTCGGCGCCCGCCAAACATCAAGGGCGGCCGTTGCCAAGCGCGCCGCTCGGGCCTGGATCGCGGCCTCATCCCATCGCTCGATGCTCCCCAGCCCTTCGTTGAGCTTGAGCGGACTGTTCTTGAACCCTCCCTCCAGATCGCGCTTCTCAGGGAAGGGCCTGTCACTGTACTCCGAGTTGTAGCCCGTGAGCGTGAGGTTGCCGAGTGTGTGCAGCCATTGCTCCTGGACCCGCTGCCATTCGGACCCCAGGGCCCCGCGCCACTCGGCGACGAGATCTGGATTCTGCGGCAGGATGTGCTCGATCGTGTACTCGTCGACCGGCACGCGCTCCTTGCGGCCGTGGTTCTCGATGCGCCTGAGCCAGTAGCTGCGGCTGCGGAAGTTGTAGAGATCGCGCGACCGTAGGTTGCGCTGGAACTCCTCATCGTCCGGGAAGCGCCGGTAGGACGGAAGCAGGAGGAAGTGCGCTTCGATGCTCTCCACATACCGCTCCTTGAGCAGCGTCTTGCCGGTCGTAGCGAACGTTTTGTTCAAGGAGTTTGTCGGTATCGAGCAGATCGCTCGGCGGAACACATATGACTCCACGAGCCGCACAGCGGCCAAGAACTCGGCGGCCGCCAAGTCGCCGCCGGCGTAGTCCTCGTAGAGCTCGAGGAGGAACGGATATGCCACGTCGACCTTGAGCTCGCGCAGGTCATGGAACGCGAGCTTCAGGTCGCCCTCGCTCTCCTGGCCGAGCGCCATCGCGCAGAAGTAGCGGGCGAACTCGCGGACGTCTTGGACGAGTGCGTCAATGCCGGCGTCAGCTACCGCCGGCCGCGTCGCGTAGTCCTTGAACGCTTCGTACACGTCGCCAACCTTGGGAATTTCCCCGGTCTTGACCGTGAGGTAGTGGCGCATGAAGCCGTCGAAGTCGCTGCTGTAGGCCTCCTGCCCGAATTCAAGCTCCATCGGTCGCCAGAACTGCTCATACAGTCGCTCTTGTAGCTTCGGCTCCAGGCCCATCAGGATGTAGTTGCGGATCAAATCCGCCTGGCTGAGCTGCCTGCCGGTTGAGTTCATGCTCTCGAAGATCAGCTGCGGATTGTCGTGTTCGCGGTTGAGCGCGATGTCAACGACCACGAGCTTTGAGAGTCCCCGGCACAGATCGGCATAGTCGCCGCTGCAACCCTCAAGGAGCTCCTGGAAGAGCTTGTAAGCCTGGGCGATACGCAGCGATGCCTCGGTCGGCCGCTCATTGCCGCCGACGATCGCCAGCAGCGAATCCCTATCAGTCTGTGAGAGGAGCAGCTTGAACCTCCGCTCTCCGTCCTCCTCGGGGTTGACCAGGTAGTAGTTGCGGAGCTTGCGCGAGGAGAAGCCGTCGACCGATTCGCTCTCGCCGAGTGCCCCGGCAAGAGCGGCGATGAGCAGCGTGACTGTTGTGAGCCGTTGTTGACCGTCGATGACCAGGAGCGGCGAGAACTGGGTCACCTGCGACAGCCCAGACTCGACGTAGACGACGGACCCGACGAAATGGACATTGATTGCCTCGTGGCTCCCCGCCCGCACGACGTCGTCCCAGAGCTGGCGGCACTCCTTCTCCGTCCAGGAGTACGTGCGCTGGTAGATCGGGATAACGAACTGCGGCGACTTCTTGACGAAGTCCAGCAATCCGGCCTCACTAGCCTTCATGCCACTCGTCCGCATAGTTTGTCGCGGCTCCGACGCTTGCAACGCCCTTTGGCCTCACCCGTGGCTGATCCGGGGCGTCGTGTCGAGAGCGGTGGAGATAGATCATCGTGGTCGCGATCTCACCATGCGCCGCGTAGCCTATGCGACGGCGACACCTTGCGGTGATGTCGCCTCTGGGATGGGCACTGGCGGCAGCGTCGCTGGCTCTACGAAGGAGGGGCCCGCTTCCGCTCAGGCCCCGCCGTGGCTGCTAGCCTTCCCGGGCCGATGGCCGTCCCCAAGCAGAAGCAGTCGCACAGCCGCACCGCCAAGCGCCGCGCGCAGCACAAGATCGCCGCGCCCGCGCTGAGCGTGTGCCCGCGCTGCCACAGCCCGCGCCGCCCGCACCGGGTGTGCCCGGTGTGCGGCACCTACGCGGGCCGCGAGGTCACCGCGCCGATCGAGCACGTCGAGGAGCACGACCACGACCAGGGCGGCCGCTGAGCGGCGCGATGCGGCGTTCTCGGTCGCTCGCGTGCTAAGCACGCCACGCGGGGTGGGTGGGCCTCTGATCAATTGCCTCGCTTGCCCAGCGACCACCCTGGTGGCGCAGGTGTGAGTAACACCGCTGAGGTGGTGGTCGCGGTCGACGCCAACGGCGCCGACCTGGGACCGGCGGAGGTGGCGGCGGGCGCGGCGCTCGCCGCGCAGCAGGGGGCGCGCGTGCTGCTGTTCGGACCCGCCCGCGAGCTCGGCGATCTGCCGGCGGCCGTGGAGGTCCTCGACGCGCCGCTCTCAATCGCCAAGAGCCCCGACCCCGCGCGGGCGGCGCGCGCGAACCCGGAGGCCTCGATCGTGCAGGCGGCGCGCGCGGTCGCGGAGGGCCGCGCGCAGGCGTTGGTGTGCGCGGGCGGCACCGGGGCGGCGGTGGCTGCGGGCCTCTTCAACATCAAGCGCGCCTCCGGCATCCACCGCCCCGCGCTCGCGGTGGTGCTGCCGGTTCCCGGCTCGCCCCCCCGTCCGGTGACGCTGCTGGACGTTGGCGCGAGCACGCAGGCGCGCGCGGAGCACCTCGTGCAGTTCGCGTTCATGGGCGCCGCGCTCGCGAGCGTGCTACTCGAGGTCCCCCGCCCGCGCGTGGGGCTGCTCTCCAACGGGGAGGAGCAGGAGCGGGGCAGCCCGCTGGTGGTGGCCGCCCGCGCGGAGCTGGAGCGGCGGCTCGCGGCGACGGCGGGTAGCGGCTCCCCGGCCTTCGAGCTGATCGGCAACGTCGAGGGGGGCGACCTGACCAGCGGCGCGGCGGACGTGATCGTGACCGATGGGTTCACCGGCAACGTCGCGCTGAAGGTGACGGAGGGCGTCTCGCAGACGATCCTGCGGGCGATCCGCGACGCGGCGCGCTCCTCGCCCCGGGCGCAGGCGGGGGGGCTCTTGCTGACGCCGGCGCTGCGTTGCTTCCGCGAGCAGATCGACCCCGAGGGCCAGGGCGGCGCCTACCTGCTGGGACTGCGGCGGCTGGGGGTGGTACCCCACGGGAGCTTCACCCGCCGCGGCTTCGCGCAGGCGATCCTGCGCGCGGCGCGCGGCGCGCAAGAGGACCTCGTGGGGCGCACGCACGCGGCGCTGGAGCAGGCGGGAGCGCTGCGCGGCGGGGTGAGTGAACCGTCATCCGCGCCGGACGCTAGCCTCCCGAAGGGATGACTCGCGAGCAGGTATACGAGCTGATCCGCGACCACCTCGCGGACGAGCTTGACATCGACCCCGAGGAGATCCACGAGGAGACCCGCTTCAAGGAGGACCTCGAGGCGGACTCGCTGGACCTGTACACGCTCGTGCAGGAGCTCGAGGACACCTACGGCGTGCGCATCACCGACGAGCAGGCCGCGGGCATCCTGACCGTCGGCCAAGCGGTGGACTTCGTGCTCGCGCAAGGCACCGGATGAGCCCGCATGGCGGCGCTGGATTGGCGTCCTCGATCGCTCGTGTGCCAAGCACACTTCGCTCACTGCGTCCTTGTCCAGCTTGCCCTGCGAACTCATCGTCGCGAAATGGAGACTCGGAGGGGAAATGAGCATAAGTGGGGGTGGCGATGAAGCTGTTGAACGCGCTGTTGGAAGAGCTTCCCGAGGAGTTGGCGCGCCAGGTGTTTACCCACGCATCGTGGAGCGAGCGGCCCAGCGACTCCTACGCGCGCCTGGCGTTCCTCGGCGACTCCGTGTTGGGGCTGGCGGTCACCACGCACCTGTACCCCCGCCTGGAGGCGGAGCGCTTCGGCGCGGGGCGGCTCACGAAGATCCGCGCCCAGGCGGTGTCGGGCCCCTCCTGTCGAGCGGTCGCCGAACGCCTCGCGGTGCCCGAGCGGCTGCGTGCGGCGGCGCCGGCGGGCGTCCAGGAGAGCGCCGCGGCGCTCGGCGAGATCGAGCGTGTGCTGGCGTCAGTCGTGGAGGCAGTGATCGGGGCGTGCTACCTGCGTTTCGGCTACGAGCGCACCGCCGAAGCGGTGGTGGAGGCGTTCGTACCGGAGATCGAGCAGGCGTTGGAGAACCCCGTGGACTTCAAGTCGACCCTCCAAGAGATCCTCGCCCAACGGGGGGAGGTGGTCACCTACACCGTCACCGCCGAGCGCGGGCCGCCGCACGAGCGCACCTTCGAGGTCGCCGCCGAGGTCGCGGGACGGCCGTTGGGCAGCGGTGCGGGGCGCAGCAAGAAGCACGCCGAGCAGGAGGCCGCGCGGGAAGCGGTGGAGCGGCTTCAGTCATGACGCCTAACCTGGGTTCGCAGGGCAAGCTGGGCAAGACATATATGGCCCACCCACCCCGCGTGGCGTGCTTTGCACGCGAGCGACTGAGGACGCCGATCCAGCGCCGACATGGCAAGCTGGGCAAGACATATATGGCCCACCCACCCCGCGTGGCGTGCTCGGCACGCGAGCGACTGAGGACGCCGATCCAGCGCCGACATGGCAAGCTGGGCAAGACATATATGGCCCACCCACCCCGCGTGGCGTGCTCGGCACGCGAGCGACTGAGGACGCCGATCCAGCGCCGACATGCGGGCTCAGGGCCGTGCATCTGAAGTCGCTCACGCTGAAGGGCTTCAAGTCCTTTCCCGACCGCACCCGCCTGGACTTCGGCCCCGGCGTCTCCGTCGTGGTGGGGCCCAACGGGTCGGGCAAGTCGAACGTCACCGACGCGGTGTTGTGGGCGATGGGCGAGCAGTCCCCGCTCGCGGTCCGCGGGCAGACGATGCAGGACGTGATCTTCGGCGGCGGGCGCGGCGTGCAGGCGCGCTCCTGCGCGGAGGTCGAGATCGTGCTTGACAACTCCGACGGCGCGGTCGCGCTGCCGTTCAGCGAGGTCTCGATTCTGCGTCGCTTGCACCGCTCCGGCGAGGGCGAGTACCGTCTCAACGGCGCTCGCTGCCGCCTGGGCGACGTGATCGAGGTGCTCTCCGACACGGGCCTCGGCAAGGAGACTCACTCGGTCGTCTCGCAGGGGCGCGTGGAGGCGATCGTCCTCTCCAAGCCCCGCGACCGCCGCCTGCTGATCGAGGAGGCCGCGGGTCTCGGCAAGCACCGCAAGCGCCGCCGCCGCGCCCAGCTGAAGCTGGAGCGCACCCAGGAGAACCTCGACCGTGCCCTGGACGTCGAGCGCGAGGCGCGCTCCCGTCTGCGTCCCCTCAAACGCCAAGCTGAGGCCGCGGAGCTCCACCAGCGCTTGGAGCACCAGATGCTCGAAGCGCGCCTAGAGCTGGCCCGCGAGGCACTGCGCGTCCGGCGCCTGGAGCTCGCCGCGGCCGAGGACGGCGTGCAGGCCGCCCGCGCCGCCCGCGGGGAGGTCGAAGCGGGCCTCCAAGAGATCGTGCTCCGCCGCAGCCTCGCCGAGCGCGCGCTCGCCGAGCGCTCCGAGCGCCACGACGTCCTCGCCCGCCGCGCGATGCACGCCGGCGCCGCCCACGAGCGCTTGGAGCTCCGCCGCGAGCACGCCGCCGCCACGGCCGAGAGTCTGGCCGAGCGCACCCTCCGGGTGCAGCGCGAAGTGGACGTCCTCGAGGAGACCCTTGCCGGCGGCGGTCCGTCCGAGCCGGAGATCGACGGGGGGGAGTTGCGCATCCGCGCGCTCGAGCAGGAGCTCGCCACGCTGGAGCGCGAGCGCGAGCAGGAGCTCGAACGGGAGCTCGCCGAGTTCGACCGCGCCCGCGAGCACGCCGCCGCCGAGGCCGCCGAACTGGACGCCGCGCTCGCCGAGGCCCGCGAGGCACGCGAGTACGCCGATGCGCACGCCGAGGAGGCCCGCGCCGCGCTGCGCGAGGCCGAGCGCGCGGTCGAGGCCGCCCGTCGCGAGGCCGCCCGCGTGGGGTCCGAGCTCGCCGCCGTCAACCAGTTTCTGAGCAACCACGTGCCCTCCGTTCCCCCCGCGGACGGCAAGCCTGCCGGGGAGGGCGGGCACCGAACCCTGAGCGAGGCCCTGCGCGTCAAGCCCGGCTTCGAGCTCGCCCTGGCCGCCGCCCTCGGTCGCCGCCTGGATGCGGCGCTCGTGCCCGATCTTGCTCGCGCTGCCACCTTGCTGGACCACGCAGGGCCCGACGGCGCCACCGCGCTGCTCGAAACGGGGACCGATTGGGGAGACATTCGCTCCGCTCGCATCCCCAAGGCCAGCGCCGAAGGCGAGTGTCCTGCGGCTTCGGTCGATCTTCGATCTGACGGTCTCCCACTGGCCGCCACGCTCACGCCCCCCGCGCCTGACGCCCGCCCCCTGCTCGAGTTCGTGGACGGGCCTTTACCCGTGGTTGCGCTCGCTCAACGGCTGCTCGCCGACGCATGGGTGGTGGAGCGCCTCGAGGACCTCCCCAAGGACTTCGCCGGCATCGCCGTCACCCCCCGCGGGCGCGTGTGGTTCGCCGCCTCCGGCGAGGTGCGCCAGGTCACCGAGGGCGGCGCCGAGCGCGTGCTCGCGCGTCGCAACGAGCGCGAGCAGCTGATCGGCGCGGTCGAGCGCGCCGCCACCGCCGAGCACGCCGCGCGGGCCGCCGCCGAGCGCGCGCACGAGGACTCCCACGCCGCCGACTCCGCCCGCGAAGAGGCCGACGGCGTGCTGCGCGAGGCTGGGCGCGGGCACGCGCGCGCGCTCGAGCAGGAGCGTCACGCCGCGTGGCTGATCGAGCAGCGTCGCGCCGCTCCCCACCAGGGTCCCCTCGCGGTGCGCCGCGCCCAACTCGAAGGCGAGCTGGCGGCCGAGCGCCGCCAGGCCGAGCGCATCGCGCGCGAACACGCCGAGCGCTTGGCGCGCCTGCAGCGCCTGCGTGCCCAACTCGCCGCCGACACTGCGCTGAGGCCACTCGCCGAGCGGCTCGCCGCCGCCCTGCACCGCGTCGGGGAGGCCGTCGCCGTGCGCGTCGCCGAGCTCGGGGACGAGCTCGCCGGCGACCGCGCCGCGGGCGAGGAGATGGCGGCCGAGCTGCGCGCCTGCGCCGCACAGGAGGCGGAGATCCAGGCCCGTCTGCGGGCGGAGGGCGAGGCGGTCACCGCCGCCGAGGTCGCCGCCCAGCGCCTGCGCGACCACGCCGCCGAGGCCGAGCTGGAGCTGCGCACCGTGCGCGAGCGGCTGGAGCTGCCCGCGGCTGCTCCCGTGCAGGCGGATGACGCCTCCGAGGGGGACGCGCGCGCGGACGGCCATGTGCAGGACAGTCACACGGACGGCCATGTGCAGGACGGGCACGCCGAGGGCGTCGCGCAGGAGAGCCAGTCGCGGGAGGGCACGGCGGCCCACGGTGTCGAGGGTCGCGAGTCCGGAGGGGTCGTGCAGGCCTGGGCCGAGGAGGACGGCTCGTACGAGACCGCGGCGCTCGACGACGAGGACCCCGAGCCGCTGGACGAGGAGCAGGTGCAGGCGCTCACCGCGCGCGTGGAGCGCCTGCGTCGCCGCCGCGAGCAGCTCGGGCCCGTCAACCCGCTCGCCAAAGAGGAGTACGCGCAGGCGCTCGCCCACGTCGAGGAGCTCGAGGCTCGACGCACCGACCTGGAGACCGCGCTACGCGAGCTGCGCACCGTGATCCGCGACACCGACCGTCAAATCCACGAGACCTTCCACGCCACTTTCGAGGCGGCCGCCCGCAACTTCGAGGAGCTCGCCCGCGACGTGTTCCCCGGCGGCGGCGGTCGGCTGCGGCTCGTCAAGGAAGACCGCGCCCCCCGGCCCGTGCTCGGCGGCCAGCCGCTGCCGGACGGCGCAACCCCCGCTGCGGTGGACGGGAAGGGCGACACGGAGGCCGCGGCGGAGCTCGAGGAGCAGGCCCAGCCCGGCGGCGGGTTGGACCCCGATGACGCCCCCTCCGGCGAGGAGGAGATGCTGGGAGTCGAGATCGAGATCACCCCCGCGGGCAAGTCCACCAAGCGCCTCTCGCTGCTCTCCGGCGGGGAGAAGTCGATGACCGCGCTCGCCTTCCTGTTCGCCGTATTCCTCGCGCGCCCCTGCCCCTTCTACATCCTCGACGAGGTCGAGGCCGCGCTTGACGACCTCAACCTGGAGCGCTTCCTCTCGCTCCTGCGCCGCTACGCCGACCGCGCCCAGTTCATCGTGATCACCCACCAGAAGCGCACGATGGAGGCCGCCGACTGGCTCTACGGGGTCTCAATGGCCGGCAACGGAGTCTCCAAGGTCCTCTCCCGGCGCCTCGGCCGCCCGGCCACCGAGATCGCCCCAGTATCGGAGCCCGCCCGGAACGGGTCCGTGTCTGGTCCGCCGGAGATGATCGACCGGCGCGAGCCATCCCCTCTCGACCCGGCGGATAGCGCCCACCGCGAGTCATCCTCGCCCGAGCCGGCGGGTGTCGCCCGCGAGGAGCCCTCCGCCACGGAGCTGCCCCGGTCTGAGATGGCCGAGGTCGCGTAGCGCTCGTAGGGCGTTGCTATCGTCGCGCGGCCATGCCACACGACTGGAGCGAACTCTTCATCACCGGCGAGCCGTCCTCCGCCGAGGGCGCGGGTGAGGGGCCTGAGCGCCGCGGTCTCTTCCGGCGTCTGCGCGAGAACCTCGCGAAGACCCGCAGGGCGCTCGGCGGGGAGATCCACGCGACGCTCTTTCAGACGCTCGACGAGCACACGTGGGAGCGCCTGGAGGAGGCGCTGATCATGGCCGACGTGGGCGCCACCGCCACGGCGGCCGTGGTCGCGGCGCTCGAAGCGGAGGCTGTGGGCGGTGAGCTGAGTGGGGGGGAGGCGCTTTCCGAGCGGCTGATCGCCCTGCTCGCCGAGACCGCCCGCACGGGGGATGGGCGCATCGACATCAGTGCCCGCCCCACCGTGATCCTTGTGGTGGGGGTGAACGGCACCGGCAAGACCACCACGATCGGCAAGCTCGCCTGGCACCTGCGCCACGAGCTCGGGCGCACCGTGCTGCTCGCGGCCGCCGACACCTTCCGCGCGGCCGCCACCGAGCAGCTGGAAGGGTGGGCGCGGCGCGCGGGCTGCGAGATCGTCACCGGCCCCGAAGGCTCCGACCCGGGCGCCGTGGCGTTCGAGGCCGTTGCCCGTGCGCGCGGCGAGGGAATCGATGTGGTGATCGTGGACACCGCCGGGCGCCTGCACACCCAGGACGACCTGATGGCGGAGCTCACCAAGGTGCGCCGCGTGATCGCCCGGGTGGGTGGGACCGAAGATGGAGGCGCGCCGCAGGAGACGCTGCTCACGATCGACGCCACCACCGGCCAGAACGGCCTGCGCCAGGCGCGCACCTTCGCGGAGGCCGCGCAGGTCAGTGGGATCGTGCTCACCAAGCTCGACGGCACCGCCCGCGGCGGCATCGCCCTCGCGATCGCCCGCGAACTCGGTCTCCCCGTCAAGCTGATCGGGATCGGCGAGTCACTCGAGGACCTCCGCCCGTTCGACCCCGAGGAGTTCGCGCGGGCGTTGATCGCGGCCTAGAGGGTGGCGCAGTCGGCCGCAGGCCGGCGAGCTGGCCCCCTCTTTTGCCAGATTGCCAAGCCGCGCGTTGTCGCGGGGCACGGAAGCCCCGCGCACACGCGTCTGATGGTCCACCCGTCACGCGGACGATCCCCAAGCCACCCAACCGTGCCTCCCGCGCTGCCGGTCGAGCTTGCGACGCGACGGTGCGTACGCGGTTCCCCCCGCCCGCGGTGCGATAATCGGAAGCATGGACGCATGGATCGTGTGGGTTGTGGCCGCCTGTGTGCTGGGTGCTGGAGAGATGCACACCGGCGGGTTCTTCCTCGCGCCGTTCGCGGTCGGAGCGCTGGTCGCGGCGCTCGTGAGCCTCGCCGGGGTCGGCCTCCCGCTCGCGCTGGTCGTGTTCCTGCTCGCCTCGCTGTCGGTGTTGCTCACCCTGCGTCCCCTCGCCCGGCGCCACCGCCACCTGCCGCCGTCGATCCGCACCGGCGCGGCAGCCCTGGTGGGACGCAACGCGGTGGTACTCGAGCGGATCGCCAACCAGGAGGGCGTGGGCTGCGTGCGCATCGACGGCGAGGTGTGGACGGCCCGCAGCTACGACGAAGACGAGGTGATCCCCGCCGGGGATCGCGTCCAGGTCGTGGAGATCCGCGGCGCCACAGCGCTAGTGATGCACTGAACCTGACAGGCTAGAAAGGCAAGGGACACTCCATATGGTCGCTCTCATCGTCGTCGCCGTGGTCGTGCTGTTCGCGATCGTCGTGGCCGCTCGCACGATCCGCGTCATCCCCCAGGCGCGCGCGGGGGTGGTCGAGCGCCTCGGCCGCTACAGCCGCACGCTGGAGCCGGGTCTGGCGATCGTCACACCGTTCGTCGACCGCGTCAAGCCGCTGGTGGACCTGCGCGAGCAGGTGGTCAACTTCGCGCCGCAGTCGGTCATCTCCGAGGACAACGTGGTGGTGGCGATCGAGACGGTCCTGTACTTCACGATCACCGACCCCCGCTCCGCGACCTATGAAATCGCCAACCCGCTGCAGGCGATCGAGCAGCTGACGGTCACCACGCTGCGCAACGTGATCGGCGGGCTCACGCTCGAGGCCACGCTGACCGCCCGCGAGAACGTTAACTCCGAGCTGCGCGTGGTGCTCGACGAGGCGACCGGCAAGTGGGGCATCCGCATCAACCGCGTGGAGATCAAGTCGGTCGACCCGCCCGCGGACATTCGCACGGCGATGGAGAAGCAGATGCGTGCCGAGCGTGATCGCCGCGCGGCGATCCTCACGGCAGAAGGTCAGAAGCAGGCACAGATCCTCACTGCGGAGGGCGAGCAGCAGGCCGCGGTGCTGACCGCCGAGGGCGCACGCCAGGCCGCGATCCTCCGCGCGGAGGGCGAAGCGAAGGCGATCGACACCGTCTTCAAAGCGATCCACGAGGGCCGTCCCACCCGCGACCTGCTCTCCTATGAATACCTGCAGATGCTCCCGCAGCTCGCCGAAGGGGACTCCAACAAGGTGTTCGTCGTGCCCTCCGAGTTCGCGCAGATGTTCGGCGGCATCGGCGAGGCGCTCGCGCGCCGCGGCGAGGAGCCCACCGCCGGCGGGGGCTCTCCCGGCGAGCTCCCCTCCGGCGGCAAGGGCTGACCGCCCGTCCATGTTTGACTCGCTCGCGGAGAAGCTCCAGGCCACGCTCTCGGATGTCCGCCAGCGGGGGACGCTGACTGAGCAGGACATCGACCGCGCGCTGCGCGAGATCCGCCTCGCGCTGCTGGAGGCGGACGTCAACTTCAAGGTCGTCCGCCAGTTCACCGCCGAGGTGAAGGAGCGCTGCGTGGGGGCCGAGCTGATCGGCAGCCTGAACCCCGGCCAGCAGGTCGTGAAGATCGTCGCCGAGGCACTCACCGAGCTGATGGGCGGGGGCTCGGAGGAGGGGCCACCCACTCTGCGCTTCGCCTCGAGCCCCCCCACGGTGATCCTGCTCGCGGGGCTGCAGGGCTCCGGTAAGACGACCGCCGCGGCGAAGCTCGCGCGCCACCTGCGCGAGCACCACGGCTCCTCGGTGGCGCTCGCCGCGTGCGACACCTACCGCCCGGCGGCGGTGGAGCAGCTCGTCAAGATGGGCGCCCGCGCGGGCGCGGAGGTGTACGAGCGTGGCACCGAGCCCGACCCGGTCGAGATCGCGACGTGGGCGCTTGGGCGCGCGCGGGAGGAGGGCAAGGACGTCCTGATCGTCGACACCTCCGGCCGGCTGCACGTAGACGAGCAGCTGATGGCGGAGCTCGTGCGCATCCACGCCGCCGTGGCGCCGCACGACACCCTGCTCGTGGTGGACGCGATGACCGGCCAGGACGCCGTCAACGTCGCCGAGCAGTTCGCCGCCGCCGTGCAGTTCGACGGGGTCGTGATGAGCAAGCTCGACGGCGACGCCCGCGGCGGCGCGGCGCTCTCGGTCAAGGCGGTCACGGGCCGGCCGATCATGTTCGCCTCAACCGGCGAGCACCTCGAGCAGTTCGAGCGCTTCCACCCCGACCGCATGGCCCAGCGGATCCTCGGGATGGGCGACGTTATGAGCCTGATCGAGCAGGCCGAGCGCCAGTTCGACGAGCGCGACGCGGTGGAGTTGCAGCGCAAGCTGCGCCGCAACGAGTTCGGCCTCGACGACTTCCTCGACCAGCTGAAGGCGGTGCGCAAGATGGGGCCGCTGACCAACCTGCTGGGCATGATCCCCGGCCTCGGCGGAGCGCAGTTGCGCAACATGAAAATGGACGAGCGCGAGCTCGACCGCATCCAGGCGATCATTTTGGCGATGACCCCCGAGGAGCGCCGCCACCCCGAGCTGATCAAGGGCTCCCGCCGGCTGCGCATCGCGCGGGGCTCGGGCACGAACGTGCAGCAGGTCAGCCAGTTCGTCAAGCAGTTCGGCCAGATGCGCAAGGTGATGCGCCAGGTCGGCCGCGGCAAGATGCCCGACATCGGTGCGCTGATGCGCCAGGCGCGGTGAACCGCGGTACGGCGGCTGCACCGCGGTACGGCGGCTGAACCGTCTAAGCTTCAGCACGCATGTTCAGCAGAGAACAATCACGTTCAGCGCAGAACGACTATGTTCAGCACAGAACGATCCAAAGATCGCCTGTAGCACACAAAAGCGGTGCAGCGATAGAAGCCGAGAGGGGCAGCACGTGTCGGTAAGGCTAAGGCTCACGCGAGTGGGCGGCAAGAAGGACCCGATCTGGCGGGTGGTCGTCGCCGATCAGCGCTCCCCGCGCGACGGGCGCGTGATCGAGACGATCGGCCACTACAACGCCCAGACCAACCCCTCGACGATCACGATCGATGAGGAGCGCGCCCGCAGCTGGCTCGCCCGCGGCGCGCAGCCGTCGGACACCGTGCGCAAGCTGCTGCGCATCCAGGGGATCGGCAGCTAGCTGGGAAGGCCCCCGATGGCGGCGCAGAGGGTGAAGGAGCTGCTGATCTACCTCGCGCAGGGGCTGGTCGACGAGCCGGACGAGGTGTCGGTCGAGCAGTTCGAGGAGGACGACGGCACCGTCGTGCTGGAGCTGGCCGTGGCGCAGGAGGACTACGGCAAGGTGATCGGCCGCGGCGGGCGCACCGCGCAGGCGCTGCGTACCGTGGTGAGGGCCGCGGCGGCGAGCGACCAAAGCCAGGAGACACTCGCCTCCGGCGAGCATCCCCGTTCCGGCCAGCGCCGTGTGGTCCTCGACATCGTCGACTGAGGCGCCGCGCGATGGCTGACGCCGGGCAGCCGGTGGAGGGTGGGAGCGGGACGGCGGGCGGAGCTCCGTCCGTGCTTGAAGCCGGCCGCGTGGGTCGCGCCCACGGCCTCGACGGAAGCTTCTACGTGACCCGCGCCCGCCCGCAGCTGCTGGTGGCGGGGGGGGAGGTGACGGTCGCGGGCAGAACGCTGCGGATTGTGCGCCGCGCCGGCGTCGAGCAGCGCCCGATCGTGCGCCTCGACGGCGTCGAGGACCGCCTCGCCGCAGAGGCGCTGCGCGGCCACACGCTGACCGTCGCGTCGGCGGCGGCGCCCGCGCTCGGGGAGAGGGAGTGGTGGGCGCACGAGCTGGAGGGCTGCACGGTGCTCGACGGCGAGCGGCTCGTCGGCACCGTCAGTGGCCTGCTGGAGCTCCCCTCGTGCGAGGTGCTCGAAGTGCGGCGCGAGGACGGCCGGGAGCTGCTCGTGCCGATGGTCGCAGACGCCGTCCGCGCCGTGGACGTCACCGCGGGGCGTATCGAAGTGAGCCTCGACTTCCTCGGCGAGGTGTAGCGAACGTGGAGATCGACGTCTTCACCCTGTTCCCGGAGTGGTTTCAGTGGTTCTACACCCAGCGCCACGTTCGCAACGCCCTCGCGCAGGGCAGCCGCCTGGAGTGCGTGAACATCCGCGAGCACACCCCCCTGAGCGGGGGACAGGTGGACGACACCCCGTTCGGAGGCGGCGCGGGGATGGTGCTGCGGGTGGACGTGATGGACGCGGCGCTGCGTGTCCGCTACGGGATCGATCCGGTAAGGCTGCGCGAGCGGCGGCGCGTGATCGCGCTGGCGCCCGGAGGGCGGATGCTCGACGACGGCTACGTGGGCGAGCTCGCGGCGGAGGGCGCTCTGACACTGCTGTGCGGGCGCTACGAGGGCTTCGACGAGCGGATCGTCGAGCACTTCGCCGGCGAGACCCTGTCGATCGGGCGCTACGTGCTGTCCGGGGGGGAGCCCGCCGCGATGGTGGTGTGCGACGCGGTGCTGCGCAGGCTGCCGGGCGTGCTCGGCGACGCCCGCTCGGCGGTCGAGGAGTCCTTCAGCGAGGCGCTCGCAGGCAACCCCGAGTACCCCCACTACACGCGCCCCGCGGAGTACCGCGGATGGCGCGTCCCCGACGTGCTGCTCTCCGGGCACCATGAGCGCATCGAGAGCTGGCGGCGGGAGCGCAGCCGCGAGCGGGGGGAGTGAGCGACGGGCGGGCGGAGCGGCGGCGGGCGGAGGCTCAATCTCGACACGGCTGCGTGAGCGGGACGTGGCGCGGGCGGGCGAGGGCCCACTCGACACGGCCGCGCGAGCGGGACATGCGCGGGGCGAGTCTCGACACGGCTGCGGCGAGCGGGACATGCGTGGGGCGAGTCTCGACACGGCCGCGGCGAGCGAGACATGGCGCGGGGCCGCCGCCTGTCCGCTACCATTGCGGCCTGCGCCGGAGCCCCTCCGTAGGGCCCCCGGGTGCGAACCCTCCCCTTCTCGTTATGAGCAGCGTCATCGACACCCTCGAACGCGCGCAGCTGCGCCGCGTACCCGACTTCGCCCCCGGCGATCGCGTGAAGGTGCACTTCCAGGTGATCGAGGGCACCCGCCGCCGCGTCCAGGTGTTCGAGGGCGTTGTCATCAAGCGCCAGGGGCACGGGGTGCGGGAGACGTTCACGGTGCGCAAGCAGTCCTTCGGAGTGGGCGTGGAGCGCATGTTCCCGGTGCACTCCCCGAAGATCGAGCGCATCGAGCTGGCCGCGCGCGGCGACGTGCGCCGCGCGAAGCTGTACTACCTGCGCGACCGCGTGGGCAAGCGGGCGCGCGTACGGGAACGCCGCTACACCGGCCCGGAGGAGACGGTGCAGCCCGGGCTGCTGCACGAGCCTCAGCCAGCGCCGGCTGAAGGATTGGAGCCCGCCCACCCCGCAGAGAGCGCCGCGGGCGCGGCGACGGAGGAGGCGGGGGTGGAGAGCGTGTCGGCGGATGCGTCCGCCCAGGGGGAGCCCACGGCCGAGGCCCGCGAGGCGGCGCAGGCGGCGACGGCCACGGACCAGGCCGATCCCCCCCCCGAGGCCGGCGTGCAAGACGCCGGCGACGCGACGGTGTGAGCGCCGTCGCCGAGAAGACCGCGTGAGCACACCTAGGCTTGGGGCCTATCCCGCTAGGGTCGCACATCTGGATGCGGCCGACCCAGCCCTGCGGGCTGCGTGCCCCCTGCGCGCCGCGTTCGGAGAGCTCGCGTGAGCGTGCGCTCGACGAAGGGCGCGGGTTCGAACGACGGCTCGGGCGTGCCCGGCGGCCCGGTGGCTCCAACGGGCTCGGGACAGGCCAAGGGAGGCGCGAAGTCGAAATCGGCGAGCGGCTCGCTGCTCGAGCTGGCCGTGATCATCGTGATCGCGGTGCTGCTCGCGTTCGGCATCCAGGCGTTCATCGTCAAGCCTTACAAGATCCCCAGCGGCTCGATGGAACCGACGCTCAAGATCGGCCAGCGGGTGCTTGTGAACCGCATCGGGATGAACCTTTTCGGCCCCCACGTGGGGGAGATCGTGGTGTTCCACCCGCCGCAGGGGGCGGACGAGGAAGAAACGCACGAAGAGCCGAGATGCGGCCGTGTCACACACCCAGCCGACTACGGCGGGGCTGCCTGCGATCAGACCTACCCCAAGGAGGCGAGCGTGAACTTCATCAAGCGCGTCGTCGCCGGCCCTGGAGACACCGTCTCGATCCGCGAAGGGCACGTGTACCTCAATGGAAAGCGCGAGCAGGACCCCTACATCGCCCCCTGCGGGAGCGCCCCGGA
This sequence comes from uncultured Solirubrobacterales bacterium, assembly GCA_963715925.1. Lineage (GTDB taxonomy): Bacteria > Actinomycetota > Thermoleophilia > Solirubrobacterales > Solirubrobacteraceae > Palsa-744. Next base: position 3,326,113 of record OY970282.1, read on the forward strand.
GTGCAACTTCCCGACCCCGATCAAGATTCCCGCCGGTCACTGGTTCATGATGGGGGACAACCGTGGCGAGTCCGACGACAGCAGGTTCTGGGGACCCGTCCCCACAGGGTGGATCATCGGGGGGGCGTTCGCTACCTACTGGCCACCCGACCGCATCGGGACCCTCTAGCGCTTTCGGGGCCTCTCGCTCGAGCGCCCGGACACGCCGTCGGGCACGGAGGAACACGAGCGGCCGGCGGCTGTTCGCCTTCGACCGGCGACTGGGCGTGCGCCTCGTGGCTGGCGCGGACGAGGCCGGGCGTGGCTGCCTGGCGGGGCCGCTGGTGGCGGCCGGAGTGCTGTTCGACTACGACACCCTCCCCGCCGCGGAGCAACGCGCCCTGGCCGCGCTCAACGACTCCAAGCAGCACACCGCCGAGGCCCGCGAGGAGCTCTACCCGCTCGTCCTGCGCGCCGCGGCGCGCGTGACGGTGGTCTCCCGCTGCGTGCGCGGGATCGACTCCAGGGGCCTGCACAAGACGAACCTCGCTGCGCTGAGCGACGCGCTGCGCGGGGTCACCGACGGCCTGGAGGGCGAGGTCGCGTGTCTCGTGGACGGCTTCTCGGTGCCGGACTGCGGGCGCCCGCAGCGGGCGATCGTGGACGGCGACGCTACCAGCGCCGCGATCGCCGCGGCGTCGATCGTCGCCAAGGTCGCCCGCGACCGCTACATGTGCCACGCCGACACCCTGCACCCCGGCTGGAGCTTCGCCGAGCACGTCGGCTATTCGACACCTGCGCACCGCGAGGCGATCCAGCGCCAGGGGGTCTCCCCGCTGCACCGCCTCTCCTTCCAGTCGCTGGCTTATCAGCAGCTGGCGCTGTGATGGCAGCTATGCCCGCGGTGACGCGCCGTCGAGCGCGGATCTATGCCCCTCACCACGCGCCTTCGATGTGATCGAGGGAGACGAGCGTGTCGGCTTCGTCGACGATCACGCCGATCCCGTCGAAGCGGATCGTGTGGGCGCTCGGGCGCTCGCGTGAGGAACGGTGCAGCCATGCCGCGGCGAGGCGCCGCAGGCGCGCGCGCTGACTGGCCCGCAACCATGCCAGCGGCTGCTCCTCGGCGGTCAGCCGCCAGCGCTTGCGCGAACGGCGCGTCTTGACCTCGGCGAACACCAAAGTGTGCCCGTCGAACGCGATTAGGTCGATCTCGCCATAGCGCGTGCGAGCGTTGCGCTCGACGATCGCGAAGCCGAGACGCTCAAGATGGGCGGCGGCGAGCTGCTCGCCGAGGCGGCCGAGCACGTGGCGGGGGTTTTCGCGCGGGGCGCCCGTAGGGGACGGTTGGGGGAGGCTGCCGGAGGCGGTCTGCACAATCGCTAAGGCTAAGCCGGCGAATGTGTCCTGTGGGTGCAGTTTGTGTCAATACCGTCACCGAACTTGCACGAAGGTGCTCACGGCGAGAACGAGCGGCACGTCAGCATCGCTGGATCAAACGCGCACAACGGTCACGGCTTGCGCGAAGTCGGAGAAGTCCGTGTCCTGGGTCCAGACCTCCGCATCGTTGACGAGCGCCGTCGCGGCGATCTAGGTGTCGTGGATGCGCGGCTTGCGCCCGCCTGAGAGCACGTTTGTCAGTGCGCCGGGGCCTGGTAGGCGCCTTCTCTGAACAGCGCGTTGTTGGCGCTGTTCCAGCGCTGCAGCTGCTCGGGCGTGAACAGTGGCGCGGGCAGGTGACGCTCGATCGCGGTGTGCAGCAGGACCGTGCCGAGGACGAGCACGACGCCTTGCAGCGCCGTCCAGGTGGTGTCGGTATCGGTGCGCAGCAGACCCCCGTCGTCCAATCGCTGCCAGTGGGCGGTGACGATCGCGACGATCGCGTCAAAGATCTCCAGGGCGGCCGGCTCGCCGTCGGCGGCGCAGCGGGCCAGGTAGAGCGCCGCGGTGGGGTGCTCGCGCATCGCCGCGGTGACACGATCGCCGAGCTGTTGCTGCATGTCGCTCGGCGACCCATTCTCGGGTAGATCGCGGAATGCGTCGGTGGCGATTGCGACGACGTGCTCGTTGACGCCCTGCACGAGCGCGGCCTTGCTGGGGAAATAATGCTGCACCAGCCCCGGCGAGACCCTGGCCCGCGCGGCGAGGTCGCGGATCGAGGTGGCGGCGACGCCATCGCGGGCGAAGCCCTCCAGGGCGGCGTTGCGGATCCGCGCCAGCGCGGTCAGATCGGAGGCCGGGACGGCCATTGTCGTCATGGCACGGCCGCCGCCTGCGCCACCATCGATAGTCGGCATCGCCATACGAACGTAGAGTATACGATACGACGGTATGGTAAGCGCTCAATCTTCTCTCGGCTCGCATCGCTCGCGTCGCTCAATCTTCTCTCGGCTCGCGTCGCTCGCGTTTCACCACGCCCGCGCGATACTGCTGGTCGCCGGTGTGGTGGCCTGCGCGGCGGCGGTGCTGGGCGCGGGTGTCGCGAATCGTCTGGACCCCTTCGAAGCGGGCGATCCCGCGACGCAGAGCACCCGCATCGTCGAGGCGATCGAACGCTCGAGCGGCCTGGAGGCGACACCTGGGCTGCTCGCGCTCGTGCGCGCGCCGGCCGGCGTGTACACCGCCGCGATTCGCGCGAAGGTGAGAGCGATCGAGCGGATCATGAGCGCAGACCCCGCGGTCGGTCGCGTCGCGAGCTACCTCAACGGCAACCCACGCGTGTACGTCTCGCGCGACGGGACGATGACCTATGTCGCGGCCCAGTTTCACCGTGCCTCCGCCAAGCGCCGCCAGGACGCCGCGAAGCAGCTCGCCACTCGCCTGAAGGACATCCCCGGCGTTACCCTCGGCGGCACCGACCTCTCCTTCGCGCAGGGCAATCGGCTCGTCCAGGAAGGCCTGAAGCGCTCCGAGCTGATCGCCTTCCCGATCCTGCTCATGCTGCTGCTCGTGTTCTTCCGCGGTGTCATCGCCGCGCTGCTGCCGCTGGTGCTCGGCGGCCTGTCGATCCTGCTGACCCAGCTCGCGCTGAGTCTCGCCAGCGGCGTGACGTCGATCTCCGTGTTCACCCTTAGCCTCGTGAGCCTGCTCGGCCTCGGCCTCGCGATCGACTACAGCCTGCTGATCGTCTCACGCTACCGCGAGGAGCTGACCGCCACACCTGAGGATCTCGCCGCGGCGCTCGATCGCACGATGCGCACCGCGGGACGCACCGTGTGCTTCAGCGCGATGACGGTCGCCGCCGCGCTGGCCACACTGCTCGTCTTCCCACAACCCTATTTCTTCTCGATGGGGCTCGGCGGCGCGCTGGTCGTGATGCTGACCTGCGCCTCGGCGATGCTCGTGCTGCCCGCGCTGCTCGCCGTGCTCGGCCACCGCGTCAACGCGCTCGCTCCCGCATGGCTAAAGGCGCGCCGCGAGCGCGCGAGCCGGCCCGCGAGCGAGGGCCGCTGGTACCGCCTCGCGCAGACCGTGATGCGCCATCCCATACCCGTGATGCTCACAGCCGCCGCGATCATGCTCGCGCTCGCCGCGCCGGCAACCACGATCAAACTGACGACCACGAGCGCGAGCACCCTGCCGCGCGATGAGAGCGCCCGCCAGGTGGACGACGCGCTGCTGGGAAGCTTCGCGATCGACCCGTGGCGCAGCATCGCGATCCTCACCTCCCGCGCGAGCACCGGCCAGCTCGCCCGCTATGAGGCACAGATCGAGCGCCTGCCCGACGTCGCCTCCACCGCCCCGCCGGCGTATCTCCCGGACGGGCTGGCCACGCTCGAAGTCGCGCCCGCCACCCCCACGCTCAGCCCCGCCTCCCTGCAACTCGTCCGCCGCATCCGCGCCCTGCGCACACCCTTCCCCGCCGGCGCGACCGGAGCGGCAGCCGCGCTGATCGACCTGGAGAGCAGCCTCGCAGAACACCTCCCGCTCGCGATCCTGCTCGTCATCGCCGCGACCACGACCGCGCTGTTCCTGCTGACAGGCTCGGCGATCCTGCCGCTCAAGACGCTGATCATGAACGCGCTGAGCATCGCAGCGGCCTACGGCATCATGGTGCTCGTCTTCCAGAACGGCAACCTGCAAGGACTGCTCGGCTACGAAAACCCCGGGGCGATCGACATCACACAACCAGTCGTGATGCTCGCCGTCGTGTTCGGCCTCTCAACCGACTACGGCGTGTTCCTACTCGACCGCATCCGCGAGGCACACCAAACCGGCCTTGAAAACCAGCAAGCCGTAGCACTCGGCCTCGAGCGCACCGGACGCATCATCACCACCGCCGCGATCCTGTTCTGCGTCGCCGTCGGCAGCACCATCGTCTCACCCTTGGTCGAAGTCAAGGAGGTGAGCCTCGGCATCGTAGCCGCCATCCTGCTCGACGCCACCCTCGTGCGCAGCCTGCTCGTACCAGCCCTCATGTGCCTGCTCGGCGATTGGAACTGGTGGGCGCCGCGGCCGCTGCGGTGGTTGCACAACCGCATTGCCCTGCGTGAGCCTCCGGTGCGGGCGGCCCTCGGCGCCGCTACCGCGTCGCGCTCGTCCAAGCGCACCGTCGATGCCCCGGACCGCACGTGAGGCAGGCGGCAGTGCGCGCCAATACCCTTGACAGGCCGTGGCCCTACAGACAAAGACACCAAGGGCGCTGGCGATCGCCGGCTCGGACTCCGGCGGCGGCGCGGGCATCCAGGCGGACCTGAAGGCGTTCGCGCGGTGCGGCGTGCACGGGATGACGGCGGTCACCGCGATCACGGTGCAGAGCACGACCGGGGTCGAGGCGGTGCACATGGTGCCGGCGGAGATCGTGCTCGCGCAGGTGCGGGCGGTCGTCGCGGACATCGGGGTGGACGCGGTGAAGGTGGGGATGTTGGGAACGGTCGAGGTGACGCTCGCGGTGGCGCAGGCGCTCGACGAACTGCCGCCGGGCACCCCGGTGGTGGTGGACCCGGTGATGGTGGCGGAGTCGGGCGCCCGGCTGCTGCAGGAGGACGCCCAGCGGGCGCTCATCGAGGAGATCCTGCCGCGGGCGACCGTGCTGACACCCAACCTGCCGGAGGCGCGGGTACTGGCCGGTCGTGGCTCGGGCGCGGAGGCCGAGCCGGGGAAGTCGCGGCGGGAGCGCGCGCGCGCGTGGCCCGTGGAGATCGCGACGGAGGATGCCGAGAGGAGGGAGGACGCCGAGGTGGAGGAGCTCGCGCGCGCGGTGCTCGCGAAAGGGCCGCGGATCGTGGTGCTGACCGGCGGCCACCGCACGCGCGCGGTGGACCTGTTCATCGACTCCGAGGGCGGGGGGCTGGTCGCCGAGGGCGGGGGGCTGGTCGACTCCGAGGGTGGGAGCGAAGGCGAGGGCGAGGGGCGGGACAGCCGCGGCGGCGAGGCGGTCGAGATCGAGGGGGAGCGCCACGCGGACGGAGCGGCGCACGGCTCGGGCTGCACCCACTCCTCAATCCTCGCGGCGCAGCTCGCGTTGGGCCGGACGCCGCTGCAGGCGGCGCGCGCGGCGCGAGCCCTCGCGGGGGAGGCGGTCGCGCACGGCCTGCGCGACCTCGGCGCGGGAGCCGGCCCGGTGGACGTCCTCGGGCTGGAGCGCCTGCGGAGTGCCATAATCGAGCGACGATGAAGTTCTTGCGCATGAAGCCGGGCCATGGCGAGATCGTCCTCGCGGAGGGGGACGTCGAGGTGCCCGAGCAGGAGCGTGAACTGATCGAGGCGTTCCGCCGGGAGCTCGACGCGGGGATGTGGGCGGCGGTGCCGACCGAGCGCCGCGACGGCCACCGCGAGGCGGAGATGGTGCGGAGCTTCGCGGATGTGCCGCGGGACGCGGAGCGCGTGATCTTCTTCCCGCGGGCCGCCGGCGGGGCGTAGCAGTAGCCGGCGATGTGGCTCTCGCTCGGGTCCGCGGCGATCGTGGTGGCGGTGTTGGCGTGGGAGCTGGCGCTGCCGCGCATAAAAGGCTCACTGCCAGAGCGCATTCGCACGATCGCCGACCGCTGGAGGGCGCGACGCGCGGCCCAGCACGTGGCGTACGACCCCGGCCGCGAGTTGCGTGCCGAGCAGCGCGCCCGGGAGTTGCTGCGCTCGTGCGTGAACGAGGAGGAGTGGGCGATGTATCGGGACCTCGGCTTCCTGCGGATGTGGAGCCCATCCGCTCACGGAGGGTCGGCGCACGACGCGCAGGCGCCGCCCTACGCGTACTTGATCTACCCGCACTGGCCGCTCGTGGCGTACGTCCCACAGACCGGAGCGCTGTTGAACGAGTACTGCGTGGCGTTCCCCGACGAGACCCGCCCGTACGGGAGCGCGCGGCTGCCCGACGCCGACGACGTACTGGCGAAGTGGATGGCGCTGAAGGCAGACGAGCGGCAGTTGATCGCGGAGGCCAACATGCACCTCCCCGGCCGCCAGGTGGACCCCGAGCAGGTGCGCGCGGATCTCGCGCGACTCGCGCGCTGGGAGCGGGAGCGCGTCGAACGCAGCGCGCGTGGCTTGAGTAGTGTTCCCGCGGCGTGAGCAACTTTGACGTAAGACACCGCAGCCGCGCCCTGACGGAGGGCCCCGAGCGGGCGGCCGCACGGGCGTACCTGCACGGGATCGGATACAGCGCGGAGGACCTCGCGAAGCCGATCGTGGGGGTGGCGCACTCGTGGATAGAGACAATGCCGTGCAACTTCAACAACAGGGTGTTGGCGGCGAAGGTCAAGGAGGGGATCCGCGCGGCGGGGGGCACGCCGATGGAGCTGAACACGATCGCGATCTCCGACGGGATCACGATGGGCACGGCGGGGATGCGCGCGTCGTTGGTCTCGCGCGAGGTGGTCGCGGACTCGATCGAGTTGGTGGCGAGTGCGCACTGCTTCGACGCGGTGGTGGCGATCTCCGGCTGCGACAAGACGATCCCCGGCGCAGTGATGGCGCTCGCGCGCCTGGACGTCCCAGGGCTGATGCTGTACGGCGGCTCGATCCGCCCCGGCCGCTACAAGGGGCAGGACGTGACGATCCAGCAGGTGTTCGAGGCGGTCGGGGAGTACGCGGCGGGCAAGATCACCGAGCGCGAGCTGCACGAGCTGGAGGAGGTGGCCTCGCCGGGGGCGGGGGCGTGCGGGGGCCAGTTCACGGCGAACACGATGGCGATGGCCTTCGAGGTGCTGGGCATCTCGCCGGCCGGCTCGGCGATGGTGCCGGCGGAGGACGGCCGCAAGCTGGAGGTGGCGCGGGAGTGCGGCGAACTAGTGATGGACGTGCTGCGCCGAGGGCTGTGCCCGAGCGAAGTGATCACCAAGCCGGCGCTCGAGAACGCGATCGCGGCGGTGGCGTGCAGCGGGGGCTCGACCAACGGCGTGCTGCACTTGCTGGCGGTCGCCCGCGAAATGGGCGTACCCCTGAAGATCGAGGAGTTCGACGCGATCTCCGAGCGCACGCCGCTGCTGTGCGACTTGCAGCCCGGCGGGCAGTATGTCGCGACCGACTTGTACGAGGCGGGGGGCGTCCCGCTGGTGTTGGCACGGCTGGCTGAGGCGAAAGTGCTGCACGGCGAGGCGATCACGGTCACCGGCCGCACGATCGGCGAGGAGGCCGCCGCGGCGCAGGAGACTCCCGCGCAGCGGGTGGTGCGCCCGCTCACCGACCCGCTGAAGCCGACGGGGGGGTTCGCGATCCTGCGCGGCAACGTGGCGCCGGATGGCTGCGTGGTGAAGCTCGCCGGCCACGAGCGCCGCAGGCACACGGGCCCGGCGCGGGTGTTCGACGGCGAGGAGGCGGCGATGGCGGCGGTGCTCGCGAAGGAGATCGCGGAGGGCGACGTGGTGGTGATCCGCGGCGAGGGTCCGGCGGGCGGCCCGGGGATGCGCGAGATGCTGGCGGTCACCGCGGCGATCGTCGGCGAGGGGCTGGGGGAGTCGGTGGCGCTGATCACCGACGGGCGCTTCTCCGGCGCGACGCACGGGTTCATGGCCGCGCACGTCGCCCCGGAGGCCGTCAGGGGCGGCCCGATCGGGGCGCTGCGCGACGGGGACGAGCTCAGCATCGACGTCGACAAGCGCCGCATCGACGTGGCCCTGACCGACGAGCAGATCGCCGAGCGGCTGCCCTACACGCCGCCCGCGCGCGCGAACGAGCGCGTGGAGGTGGCGATCCAGAAGTACGCCAAGCTGGTGGGCAGCGCCGCAGAGGGCGCGGTCGCGCGGTAAAACCGGTCTCCGAGGACGGTCCGCAGGGTCGCGCGCCGAGAGGGTGGGTCTTGGAGATCGTCCGCGTGGGCGTGTGCGCGGACCTGGGTCATGGGTGCGGTGCCTCCGTGCCCCGCGCCCGCGGTCCCTTCCTAACCGGGCTACGCCACGGCGCCGGCGACCGGGCTGCCGGCACCCGTGTCGGCGGGCTGCTCTGGCGGGAGCTCGGCGCGCCGGGCGGCCTGGAGGCCGCGCCGGCGTGGGCGCCACACGCGCAGGTACTGGGCGAGGAGGTAGGAGCCCAGCACGAGTGCGAGCGCGATGAACTGGCCGATGAAGGTCTCCCAGTTGTTGAACAGCGAGAACCAGGTGCCCATCCAGCCGGGGATGTAGAGCCAGTGGATTTCGGTGGTGCCGATCCACCCGGCGAGCTGCATCTCGTTGACCTCCTCGCCGACGGAGACGAGCAGCACGAACAGCAGCATCACCCCGGTGATGATCAACAGGCGCTTGTAGGGCAGGCGCTGGTGCAGCCCGAACGTCAGCACACCGGCGGCGGCGGTGAACAGGCAGCCGATCACGACGCCCTCGAGCACCACGCTCGACCCGTACAGCTCGCGCAGGAGCTGCAGGAAGATCACGACCTCGAAGCACTCGCGGTACACCGAGGTGAAGCCGAGCAGCGCGAGGCCGAACAGCAGGCGCCGGCGGTTGACGTCTGGGTCGGCGGAGAGCAGCCCGCGGCGGCGCTTGTGGTGGTGGGAGATCCAGCCGGTCCAGTACATCTTGTGGAAGAACCAGTTCATCACGATCAGCAACACGATCAGCGACGGCAGCCCGGTCGCGGCCTGCACGTCGAACTCACCGCCGTGGAAGCGCCCGATGAACCACACGACGAGAAACCACGTCGCGATCCCGCCGGCGATCGCGAGTCCGCCGCCCGTCGCGACGGGGCGCCGGTAGGCCCGGTTGGCGCCGAGGAAGCTGGCCGTCACCGCGGCGAGCACGAGGATCGTCTCCAGGCCCTCGCGCAGCACCAGGATCGCGCTGTCGAGCACGACGGTGGTGTGGCTCAGCCGATGGCCGGGAGGCAGCGCGGTCGGGTCGGTCGTCCCGCCCCGCGCGTGCCAGCCGAGGATCACGACGACCACCGACACGGCGAGCACCACCGCGGTCCACACGTAGAAGCTCACACGCTCGTTGGCGCGCTTGGCGGCGCCCCGTTCAGGGCGCCCCGCGGCTGTCTGCTCCTGCTCCATCAAGCGTTCTCCTGTGATACCCGACCTGTGGACTCGGTTATAGTTGGGAGGAGCCTATCACAGCTTAGGCACCCCTAATTAGGGGACCCTAATACGGCCTCCTCCGAGTGCATCCGCGGTCACGGGGCCGGGAGGACACGGACGGGCAGTCACGGGTCGGCGGCGCCCCTTACGCGATGGGTCGTACGTGCGTCTGTGGAGGCGCGGCCGCGCCTCAGACGGCGGCGAACAGACCCGAGCCGACCCAGTCGGTCTCGCCGGCGGCGCCGGGCGGCGCGAAGAAGTAGCCGCCGCCGACGGGCGTGATGTAGTCGATCATCGGCTCTGAGAGCAGGCGCTGCTGGATCGTCGCGAACTGGCGCGTGGGGCTTTGGTTGAAGGCGACGAACATCAGGCCCTGGTCGAGTGCTCCGGCGGCGTCGAAGCCGCGCGTGTAGTTGAAGCCGCGGCGCAGGATGCGCTGAGCGGCGGTGGGGGGGGTGCGCGGGTTGGCGAGGCGGATGTGCGCCGTGAGTGGAATCCGCCGGCCGTCGGGATCGAGGTCGTAGCGCGGGTCCTCGAACTCTTCGGTCCCGCCCAGCGGCGCGCCGGTGGCGCGCACGCGGCCGATCATGTTCTGCTGCTCGTTGAGGCCGACGCGGTCCCAGAACTCGATGTGTTGGCGGATGATCCGCGCGACTTGGTAGGTGCCGCCGGCGGCCCACGCAGGCTCGCCGCGTCCCACCCACACCAGCTCGTTCATGAGCGCCGCGTCGCTCGTGGGGGGGTTCGCGGTGCCGTCGTGGAACGCGAACAGGTTGCGCGGGCTGTTGTGCGGGGAGGGGCCGCGCGCGGCGCCGGAGAAGCCGTCGATGTTCCAGCGCAGCTGCAGCGAGCCGCGCACGGTGCGCAGCAGCTCGCGCAGCGTGTGCGCGACCGTGTCGCGCTGGTGCGCGCAGATTTGCACCAGCACGTCACCGTGGCTCTGCGCCGGGTCGAGGTCGTCGATCGGAAACGTCGGCATGGGCACGAGCTCGCGCGGGCGCTGGGCGGCGAGCCCGTAGCGTCCGTCGAACAGCGAGGCGCCGAAGGCGATCGTCACGGTCAGCACGTCGGGGTCGTTGACCGGCCCGAGGATCCCGGAGTCGGCCGGCGGAGCGTCTTCCTCGAGCAGCGGGATCGGCCCGCCGACCGTCAGTTCGCGCGCGCGCTGGCTGAGCGCCTGCAGCGTCTCCTGGAGGGTGGTGCGGTCGCCCGCGAGCGAGTCGAGCGCGGCGAACGTCGCCTGCGCCGGCGCGGGCGTGAGGATTCCCGCCTGGTGGGGCCCGTCGAAGGACTCGCGCGCGGCGAGCTGCGCCTGGGAGACGGCCCATTCCTGCGCCGTCGAGGGCGTCGTCGTGGCAGCCGCGCTCTGCGTTTGGGCGCTCGCGCGCGCGATCGCGCCGACTCCACCGACCCCGCCGGCTCCCAACAGCGCAGCCGAGCGGGTGAGGAAGGTGCGGCGGTCGAGCGGGCTCATGGGTCGATCCGAACGTCGCGTTTGGGGATTTGCGGAGTCGGCGGCGGGGATTCGGTCTCGAGCACCCCGGGCACCTGCGAGAGCGCCTCGAGCGCCCCACCGAGGGTGCCGTCGAGCAGCTCAGACTGCGACTGGGTGAGCTGTCCGTTGCTCGGCAGGCGGCCGCCGTGGGCGGCCGCGAGCGCGGCCAGCGCCGCGCGCAGGGAGCGCAGTTCGGTGTCGACGGCGGGGATCACGCGCTCGGTCCCGTGCAGCAGCGGGCGGAGCGTCGCGATGACCTCTTCAGTCGCGTGCAGCCCCGCGGCGGTCGCGAGCACCCCTTCGCCGCTCCAGGGCACGTCCGCGCCGCTGAGGAAATCGCGCGTTGCGTCCTCGAGGATCTCGTGTGCGCGGGTCGCGTATTCGAGTGGCGTAAGCGGTGCGTGGGGCAGCACGTGTGCCAGCCTGCGCACGTCGGCGGCGAGCGAGCGCGCGTAGCCGACGAGCGCGCGCGGCGCCGTGGCCGTCCACAGTCCCTCTTCGATCCGGTGCAGACCCGTGAAGCGGGGGCTCGCGGCCCCGTCGAGGAGGCCGCCCGGGGTGCCGTCGATCTCCAGGTTGAGGCTCGCGAGGCGCGCGTCCAGGGCGACCTGCCCATCGAGGTAGACCGCGCCGAGCCGCAGGTAGGAGGTGTACGCGGCGCGCCAGGCGGCTCGCGCCGCCGCGCGGTCATTCGCCGCGAGCGCCCCCTGCAGGCGCACGATTTGCCCCTCCATCAGACCGAGCTGCGCGACGGCGTAGGCGCGGTAGCGGGCGATCGGCCCGTTGAATGCGGAGACCGGCAGCGGCAGGAGCTCGGGAGGCGGCGCGGCGGGCGCCCCGCTGACGGCGCCCTGCACGGAGTAGAACACGGTGCTGCTGAGCACGTGCGGGGCGCTCAGGGAGTACGTCGCGAGCGGGACCAGCGTGTCCGGCGCACGCGGAGCGGCCCGCGCGCGGGCGCCGACGCCAAGCGCGGTGACCGCGAGGAACACGCCGAGCGCGACACAAACCGCCGCAATCGCGGTGGGCACCCAACGTCTGACCGTGGAGTTGGGCATCAGCACAATTAACGATCGGCGCCGCGCACGGCTTGCATTAACGCGGCCAGTGGCGCCCCGCGCCAGCCCACGGGCGTCACTCGGGACGCCTCGAGGCAGGTGGCTACTGCGCCAGGAACTCCGCCAGCAGCGAATTGAACTCGGCGGGGCGCTCGAGCATCGCGACGTGGCCGGTGTCCTCGTAGACGACCTTGCGCGAGCCGGGGATCAGCTCGGCGAAGAGGTCGGCATCGCGTACGGTGATGACGCGATCGCTGTCCCCCCAGATGATCAGGGCGGGACAGGCGATCTCACCGAGGCGGTGGCGGAAGTCGTAGTCGAGGAGGGCTTGGAGGGCCTGGATGAAGCCGGGCTTGCCGGCGCCGCGGATCAGCTCGGCGGCGAGCGCGGCGGGCAGCCGGCTGGGGTGGCGGGCCACGAGGCCCAGGGTTGCGTTGCGCAGCCCCGGGCGCCGGGCGACGGCGTCCGAGTGGGCGGCGGCCCAGCCGGCGTAGGCGGCGAGCACGTACTCGGCGCGGCGCAGCCGCGGCAGCGCGCGGGTGGCACGGGGGTGGTTGTAGGTGCTGAGGCCGGCGGCGGAGACCAGCACGACGCGCTCGACGCGCTGGGGGAAGTTGATGGCGAGCTCGGCAGCGACGAAGCCGCCCATCGAGTTGCCGACGACCGCGGCGGCGCCCACCTCGAGCTCATCCAGCAGGGCGTCGAGCGTACGGGCGTAGCCGGAGATCGAGATCGGCTCGGCGGGCAGCGGCGAGTGCCCGAAGCCGGGGAGGTCGAGGGCGATGACGCGGTGAGAGGCCGCGAACACGGGGAGCTGCTCGAGCCAGTTGGACCAGGAGCCCGAGAGGCCGTGGACGAACAGCAGCGCCGGGCCCTCACCAAGCTCGATGACGTTGACCGAAAAATCGTTTATAATTGTCCAGTGTTGGTGCGCGCGCCAGTCGATGTCCATCCAGGGGGAGCGGCCCTGGGGCCCATAGGCACGGTGCGCGCCTGGCTTGGAGGGTGAGGACACTGAGGACACAGGGGTCATGGGCGGTTGTCAATCCAAGTCGCGGACGCGGTGGAACGCATCGAAGCGTCCGTGCGTTGTGTTAGAAGGGTAAGGCTAACGGATCGGGGGTCAGGCAATGCGGATCGCGGTGGACATTGACTCGACGTTGCACCATTTCTGGGACGTGCTCTCGGAGGTGTCGGTGCGGCGTTTCGGCGTGGAGCTGCCGTATGAGGAGCAGTTGACGTGGGGCTTCACACGCCTGCGCCCGGAGCAGCTGGAGCTGTGCGTGAGGGAGAGTCACAGCGATGAGCGGATTCTCGCGGGCGTGCCCTATCCGGGGGCAGTAGAGACGGTGCGGGAGTGGCACGAACAGGGCCACTTCGTGCAGATCCTGAGCCACCGAGAAGCGGAGCCCGCCCACCCGCGGCGTGCGACAGTCGCGTGGTTGAGAGCGATCGGGCTGCCGTTCGACGATGTGCAGTGCGCGCCGGAGCGGGTGCAGATGTGCGCGCGGGAGGGGATCGAGCTGTTGATCGACGACAGCCCGCTGAGCATCGTGGGGGCGCTCGAGCGGGGCATCGTGGCGGCCACGATCGTGCACCCCTGGAACGAGGAGGTGTGCGAGGAAGAGGATGTGATCAGCGCGCACGACTGGCACGAGCTCGCACGGCTGCTGGCGCCGGTGGTGAGCGCCTCGCCCCCGGACGGGCGTCGCACCTCGGAGAAGGTGGGCGCGAGCAGGGCGTAGCCCGACGGCGAGGTCGCCTGCGCTCAGCTCACGGCACGGCGGTGAGATGAGGCCGGGCAGGGCATAGCGCCCCCCGTGGCGAAGTAGTCGGTATGGCGAGGGGATCAGGACCAGCCCACCCTGGCGAGGGGGAGCTCCAGGGGGCGTGGTCGCAGGCGGTGGCGCTGCTGGAGGAGGATCTGCGCCGCCGGGACGCGGCGCAGCGAACACGCCGGGCGTACGCGAGCGACCTGCGGCAGTTCTCGCAGTGGGCGGCGGCGGCCGGTATGGCGCCGCGGGAGGTGGGCCCCCGCGAGGTACGCCGCTACGTGGCACGGCTCTCGGAGGGGGGCGCGGCGCCGGCGAGCACCGCGCGCAAGCTGGCGGCGGTGCGGGCGCTGTTCGCGAGCCAGCGCGAGCACGGTCTGATCGAGGGGAGCCCCGCGGACTTGGTGGCGACGCCGCGGGTGCCATCGCGCCTGCCGCGGGTGTTGAAGGCGCGGGAGGTGGCGGCGCTGCTGGAGAGCATCCCGGGGAGTGGAGCGCTCGAGCTGCGCGACCGGGCGATGTTCGAGCTGGCGTACGCGTGCGGCCTGCGGGTGGAGGAGGTGGTGTCGCTGCGGATCACCGACGTGGACCACGACGGGGAGCAGGTGCGCGTGGAGGGCAAGGGTCGCAAGACGCGGTACGTGCCGGTGGGGGAGTTGGCGCTCGGAGCGCTGCGGGACTACTTGGAGCGGGGCCGCCGGGTGCTCGCGGGCGCGGAGGGCACGGGCGCCTCCAACGGGCCGCTGTTCCTAAGCAAGTCGGGCAGGCCCCTGAGCACGAGCGACGTGCGCAGGCGGCTGCGGGCGTGGAGCGCGCGGGCGGGCGTGGGCGGCGGGTCCTCCCCACACACCCTGCGCCACAGCTTCGCGACGCACCTGCTGGACGGGGGTGCCGACCTGCGCAGCATCCAGGAGCTGCTGGGCCACGCGAGCGTGTCGACCACGCAGGTTTACACTCGGGTAGAGTCCGCCAGGCTGAAAAGCGCATACGCGCGCAGCCACCCTCGAGCGTAAGAGCGGAGTAGATCCTGGAGACGAACGTCAAGACGGTCGAGCTGCGCGACCTGTGGCGGCGCTACAAGTCCGAGGGTGACCCGCGGGCGCGTGAGCGCCTCGTGGTGGCGTACTCGCCGCTGGTCAAGTACGTGGCGGGCCGCACGGCGGCGGGCCTGCCGCCGCACGTGGAGGAGGCCGACCTGATTTCCTACGGCCTGGTGGGGCTGATCTCGGCGATCGAGCGCTTCGACCCCGCGCGGGAGATCAAGTTCGAGACGTACGCGATCACGCGCATCAAGGGGGCGATCATCGACGAGCTGCGCTCGATGGACTGGGTGCCGCGCAGCGTGCGCGCGCGGGCGCGGGAGATCGAGCGCGCCAACTCGAAGCTCGAGCACCGCCTGCAGCGGGCGGCGAGCGACGCGGAGCTCGCGCAGGAGCTGGAGATCACGGAGGAGGAACTGCAGCAGTCGCTGCTGGCGATCTCGCACTCCTCAATCGCGGCGCTGGACGAGCTGTGGAGCGTCTCAGATGCGAGCGGCGACCAGGTGTCGCTGATGGACACGATCGAGGACCCCGGCGCCCCGGACCCCGCGCGGGCACTGGACGTGGGGGACATGAAGGACCGCATCGCGGACGCGATCGCGCGCCTGCCGGAGCGGGAGAAGCTGGTGATCGCGCTGTACTACTACGAGAACCTCACGCTCAGGGAGATCGGAGAGGTGCTGGGGGTGACGGAGTCGCGCATCTCCCAACTGCACACCAAGGCCGTGCTGCGGCTGAGGTCACGGATGCAGGGCGACTCCTTCGACTGACGACCGAGCGCGGCCGCCGACGGGGCGGGTATCTGTGGGAGACGCTGGACGGGACGCCCGCGACGGGCGGAGGGTGTCGCCGGTCGCCGAACATGTGCGCCGGGACCGGGCCTTCGCACCGGCGCCCGCCAGGAACACCACTGGCGCGCGCGTGCGGGGCGCTGTATGTTGAGCGGAGCCCCCGGGAAGGAGATACCACATGCACACGCCAGCGGATCGGATTCGCAACGTCGCCCTCGTCGGCCACCGCGGGGCGGGGAAGACGGCGCTGCACGAGGCGCTGCTGTTCGAGGCGGGGGTCACGAGCCGTCTGGGCTCGGTGGTGGACGGCAACACGGTCTCCGACGCCGACCCCGACGAGCAGGCGCGGCAGATGTCGATCTCCGCGACGCTGAGCTCCTTCGAGTGGGGTGAGCGCAAGATCAACCTGCTGGACACCCCGGGCGAGCCGAGCTTCGTGGCGGACGCGCTGGGCGCGCTGCGGGTGTGCGAGTCGGCGGTGTTCGTGGTGAATGGGGTGATGGGGGTGGAGGTGTCCACCGCCCGCCTGTGGGCGCGCGCGGCGGAGCTCGACATCGCGCGGATGGTGTTCGTGAACATGCTCGACCGCGAGCGCGCGGACTTCTTCCGCACCCTGGAGCAGCTGAAGGCAGCGTTCGGGCAGCACGTGGTGGCGACGGAGATCCCGATGGGCTCTGAGCTCCAGCTGCAGGGAGTGATCGACCTCGTGGACATGAAGGCCTTCCGCCAGGACTCCGCGCAGCGACGGGGGTGGACGGAGATCGCGATCCCCGCGGAGTACGCCGAGCAGGCGGGGGAGTACCGGGAGAAGCTGATGGACGAGGTGGCGGAGGTGTCCGACGCGCTGATGGAGCGCTACCTAGAGGGCGAGGAGATCGCCCACGAGGAGATCGTGGGGGCGCTGAAGGAGGGCACTAACCACGGACGCATCTTCCCGGTGGTGTGCGGGGTGGCCACCGCCAACCTCGGCACGACGCGCATGTTGGACGCGATCGTGGAGGACTTGCCCTCGCCGGTGAAGCACGGAGCGCTGAAGGTCGGGGGGGTGGAGCTGCAGCCGGTGGAGGACAAGGAACTGTTCGCGTACGTGTTCAAGACCCGCGCGGACCCGTTCGCGGGGCGGATCAACCTGCTGCGCGTGTACCAGGGGACGATGCGCCACGACACCGGGGTGCTGAACACCCGCGCCCACGCCAGAGAGCGGATCGGGCAGCTCGTGGTGTTCGCGGGCAAGGAGGTGGTGCACGTCGAGGAGTTCGGCCCGGGGGATATCGGGGCGGTGGCGAAGCTCAAGGAGACCCGCTCGGGCGATTGGCTGGCGGCGCTGGCCGATTCGGGGATGCGGGCGCAGGGAGTGTCTCCCGAATCGGTTGAGCCGATCGAGATGCCCGCGCTGAAGCTGCCAGCGCCGGTGATGGCGTTCGCGATCGAGGCGCAGAGCAGGGGGGAGGAGGAGAAGGTGTTCACCGCGCTGCGCCGCCTGCAGGAGGAGGACCCCACGATCGACCTGCACCGCGACCCGCAGACGGGAGAGCAGATCGTGGCGGGTCTCTCGCAGGTGCACGTGGAGGTCGTCGTGGACCGGCTGCGCCGGCGCTTCGGGGTGGAGGTCACGCTGAAGCCGCCGCGGGTGCCTTACCGCGAGACGATCAGGGGCACCGCGAAGGCGCACGGGCGCCACAAGAAGCAGTCCGGCGGGCGCGGGCAGTTCGGGGACTGCCACATCGAGATCGAGCCGCTCGAGGACTCTGAGAGCTCCGAGGGCTTCGAGTTCGTCAACCAGATCAAGGGCGGGGTGATCCCGAGCTCGTTTATCCCCGCGGTGGAGAAAGGGGTGCGCGAGGCGATGGACGCGGGCGTGCTCGCGGGCTACCCCGTGAAAGGCGTGCGGGTCAAGTTGTTCGACGGCTCCTACCACACGGTGGACTCCTCGGAGATCGCCTTCAAGCTCGCGGGCGTAGCGGCGATGAAGCAGGCGCTCGAACAGGCCGACCCGGTGCTGCTGGAGCCGATCATGCTGGTCACCGTCTCGGTCCCGGAGGCGTGCGTGGGCGACGTGATCGGCGACCTCAACAGCCGCCGCGGCCGCCCTCAGGGGATGGAGCCGGCGGGCGCGATGACCGAGATCAAGGCGGAGGTCCCGATGTCCGAGATGCTCAGCTACGCCCCCGACCTGCGCTCCATAACGGGCGGCCAGGGCGACTACACGATGGAGCTGCAGCGCTACGAGGAGCTCCCCGCCCACCTCGCCCAGAAGGTGGTCGAGCAGACCGGCGGCGAGCGCGCGGCGGCGCACGCATAGAGAAGGGCTCGAGATCGCTGGGTTTCCCGGCGGTACTGGGACTCCGCGCACGCGACCCTTGCGCTGTCCGCCCCGCCCAGCTAGAATGAACAATATGAGCACCGCCGTTTCTACACGCGAGTTCATTCTAGATGGGTTGTCGCCGCGCG
Source organism: uncultured Solirubrobacterales bacterium (assembly GCA_963715925.1). GTDB lineage: Bacteria > Actinomycetota > Thermoleophilia > Solirubrobacterales > Solirubrobacteraceae > Palsa-744. The sequence goes on from OY970282.1 coordinate 3,344,144, forward strand.
AGCGCGAGGTGTTTGCGCTCGTCGCCGGCGGCCACACCAACCGCGCAATCGCCAAGCGGCTGGCGGTCAACCAGCGCACGGTCGAACGGCTCTTCGCCACAGCTGTGCGGGCACTGCTCACCGACTCCGCACGGGCAGCCGCGAGGAGCCGTCAGCTCGAGGCCGTGATCGACGCGATGCTGCCCGAGTCGGTGCCCTCGAGCGCCGCGGCGTGGCACGCTCAGCAGAACGCGCAGGCACGCTTCGAGCTGATCCGCGAGTTCGGTGCGCTAACGGCGCAGGACGTCGCCGACCTCGCCGGCTCCAAGGCCGCCAACCGCTCCGCGCTGGCGTCGCGCTGGAACGGCGAAGAGCGGATCGTCGGGGTCGCGTGGCACGGCCGTACGCTCTACCCGGGCTTTCAGTTTCGCGACGGGCAGCCCAACGAGACGGTGGCCCGCGCGGCGGCGCTGCTGCGCGAACGCGGCCTGAAAGGGTGGGCGCTCGCGCTGTGGTTCGTCACGCCGAGCGGCTGGTTGGGAGACCAGCGACCGGTTGACGTCATCGACGAGGACCCCGCGCGGGTCATCGAGGCGGCCGGCGAGGCGCTGTCGCTGCCGGCGTGAGCGAACTGCCGGAGCCGCCACAGCGGCTCACGGTCGCGCTGAAAGCGCTGCCCGCTGACACGCGCCTGGTGCGTGTGCACGACCGCAACCGCGGGGAGACCGACTTCAACTCGCTGCCGCGACCGCGCGCGCGCTTTCGCCCGATCGGCGAGCCGGTCGTGCCGACGCTCTACGCGGGCTTGGACGAGGACGTCGCGCTCGCCGAGGGGCTCTTCCACGACGTGCCGATCCGACCCGGCCTGGTGCGCCAGTATCCGCTCGCGGGCCTCGACGGGCGCGTGCTCAGCGAGCTCGCCCCGACCCGCGACCTGCGGCTGATCCAGCTGCACGGCTACGGGCTACAGCGTCTCGGCGTCACCCACGCCGAGCTGATCGAGACACCGGCGTCCGTCTACGAGTGGACCGCGCGCTGGGCCGCCGCGCTGCACGCGGCCAGCGAGCACGCCGATGGTCTGCTGTGGATGAGCCGGCGGTTCACCGGCCGCCCCGCGGTAGTGCTCTGGCAGCAGCCCGGCCGGGTTGTCCCTGGCGATCTGAAGGTGACCGTGCCGGCTCGCCCGTTGTGGGAAGGCGCCGGCCGCGAGCTGGTCCTCGAGGCGGCGCACGCCGCCGGCATCCGCCTGATCGCCTGACAGTCGCTACGCCGGTCGGCGCGCGCGGTCGGAGATCACGAGCAGCAGCGCGAGCAGCACGAAGTTCATCACCACTGAGGAGCCGCCGTAGGCGACGAATGGGAGGGTGACGCCGGTGAGGGGGATCACGCGGGTGACGCCGCCGACGATTACGAATACCTGCAGCGCCACGATGAAAGAGAGGCCGGTGGCGAGCAGCTTGGAGAAGGAGTCGCGCGCGAGCATCGCGATCTTCAGGCCGCGCGCGACGAACAGCAGGTAGGTGAGCAGCAGCGCCGCCGCGCCCGCGAGGCCGAGCTCGTTGACGATCACCGCGTAGATCATGTCGCTTTCGGGGACCGGCAGCAGGCCCTTGATCAGCGACTGGTCGAAGCCGGTGCCGAGCACGCCCCCGTCGGCCTGCGCGAAGAGCGACTGCGCGAGCTGGTAGCTGCCGCCGTTCTGGTTGTACAGGGCCTTCTCGAATGGGTGTTCCCACGCAAGCACGCGCGCGTGCACGTGGCCAACGTGGGTTGCGACGAACCACGCTCCCCCCGCGAACAGCACGAAGCCGATCAGCGGGAACGAGAGGCGCCCAGTGGCGACGTACAGGAGCGCGAGGAACGCCCCGAAGAACATCAGCGAGGTGCCGAGCTCGCGGGTCAGCAGCAGCGTCGCCATTGCCGCGCCCCACACAACGAGCAGCGGGCCGAACTGCTTCATCGGCGGCAGCGTCGCTCCGAGCACGCGCCGGCCCGCGGTGACGAGGATCTGGCGGTTGTCGCGCAGGTAGCTGGCGAGGAAGATCACCAACGCGACCTTCGCGAGCTCCGCCGGCTGGAAGGAGATGCTGCCCACGTGCACGTTGAGGTAGGCGCCGTTGACTTCCCCGCCGATGCCCGGCACCCGGGGCAGCACGGTCATGCCGATCCCCACCGCGGCGATCGTGTAGCGGTAGCGCTCGAGCACCCCCACCCCGCGGCGGCGCAGCACCAGGATCGTGGCGGCGAACAGCACGAGCCCCAGCACCATCCACTGCGCCTGCTGGCGCGCCAGCGTCGGGTTGATGCGGTACACCATCACGATCCCCACGCTCGCCAGTACCGCCCCCAGCGGGAACAGGTAAGGATCCGCGTTGGGCAGCGCGAAGCGAATCACGAGGTGCCCGGCGAGGCACAGCCCGAGGAAGATCGCTCCGTAGGTCAGCGACACGCTGGAGGCGTGGTTGAGCGTGAGGGTGGGGTCGCTCGGGGCGACCGGGGCGTTCTGTTGGGCCTGGATGAAGATCGCGGTAAACCCCGCCGCCACCAGCAGCGCGGCGGGCAGCAGACCGAGCAGCTCGCGGTTGCGTGGGCTGAGCACACGCCGAGCGTATCGACCCCGGCGGTCTGGAACGCCTACGCGGGGGGACGACCGTGTAACTCGACCTGGCGGGTAGTCCACGGTGGCCTTGGCCGGCAAGCCTCACGTGCCGCTGTCATCCGCGCGCCTGGTGGCGCAGCTCCGGCGATCCTCACACCGCGACCGCCCCGTCCCACGCCGGCGTGGCGCGCCGACCGCGCCGGTACCCTGGCCCCCTATGGATGATGAGCGCCCGCCCGCGCTGTGGCTGAGCATGTGGAAGCGCTTCCTCTTGGGCGGCGTGCTGATCGTGCTGCTCTGCGGCGGTGCCACCGCCGCGGTGACGCTGCGCACCGCCACCCGGATCGCGGCCGAGGTCTTTCCCAAGCTCAACCAGATCCACGCCCCCAAGGGCGTCGTCACTCCGATCTACAACGGGGGGCCGCAGACCTTCCTGATCCTCGGCTCCGACAAACGCTACGGCTCCAAGAACTCCGAAGAACGCGAAGCGGCGCCGCACAGCGACACGATCCTGCTCGTGCGCTTCGACCCCGAACAGGGGCAGACCTCGGTGCTCTCGATCCCGCGCGACCTGCTCGTGACGGTCACCGCGCCCGACGGGCAGGTGTACTACCCCAGAAAGATCAACTTCGCCTACGCCCTCGGGAGCAAACTCCCGGGCCACGACGAGGCTGCGAGCCTCGCCGCGCAGACCGTCGAGCAGGTGCTGCCGGGGCTGGAACTCAACGGCATCGTCGACGTCACCTTCACCGGCTTCATCCGTCTCGTCGACAAGTTGGGATGCGTGTACGTCAACGTCGACCACCGCTACTTCAACGAAAACAACGGCACCCCGGAAACCGACTACACGAGCATCAACCTGCAGCCCGGCTACCAGAAGCTGTGTTATGAAAACGCGCTCGACTACGTGCGCTACCGCCACACCGACTCGGACTTCGTGCGCGTCGCCCGCCAGCAGGACTTCCTGCGCGACCTGCGCGAGCAGGTGTCCCCCGAAGACATGCTCGGCCAGATCGACTCGGTCGCCAAAGCGGTGGGGCACGCGATCAGCAGCACCTTCCCGCCCTCCCCGAGCGTGCTGCTCGAGCTCGCTCGGTTGATCGGCTTCTCCCAGAGCAAGCCGCTGCGCCAGGTCAAGTTCCAGGCCGAAGACGAGGCTTACATGGTGGGCGGGGAATCCTTCGTTACCTCCTCGCCGGCCTTGGAGCACGCGACGCTCGAAGAATTCCTGCACGGCCACCCGCACCTGGACCTGCCGAGCACGCACGCCGGCTCCCGCGCCGGCCGCCACGCTCACAGCTCGAGCGCCGCGTCCACCGCGGCCGGCAACGATCTCTACCCCACGTCCGCCGCTGAGGAGCAGCAGGCGGTGGGCGCCGCGGTGCAGGTGCCCTTCCCGGTGCTCTACCCCCGCCTGCAAACCGGCCCTGCCACGCAGGAAGAGGTGCGCCCCTACGCGCTGCGCGACCCCGAAGGCCACTTGCACCACGCCTACACAGTGGTGTTCGAGGAGAACGTGATCGGCGGCTACTACGACGTGCAGGGCACCGACTGGCTCGAACCCCCGATCGTCGCCCACCCCCAGGAAACGCGCCAGATCGGCGGGCGCGCCTACATGATCTTCGCCGACGGCTCACACATCCACATGGTCGCCTGGCGCGAACACCGCGTCCTCTACTGGATCGTCAACACCCTGCTCGAGGAACTCTCAAACCAGCAGATGCTGATGCTCGCCGACTCGACGCAGCCGCTGCGGTAGGTCACCCTCCGGTGGCCGCGCGCGCACCGTCGAGCGCCGCGTTGACGAGCGCGTCGGCGTCGGCGTTCTGCGCGCGTGGGACCGAGCGGATCGACCAGCGCTCGAACTCCCTCAGCGCGGCCATCGCCTCGCGGTGCAAGGGACGCATCGCCGCGTGCTTGACCTTGTAGAGGCCCTGCACCTGCTTGGCGACGAGCTCGGAGTCGTTGACCACCTGCACCTCGGTGGCGCCCAGCGCGCGGGCGCGCTCCAAGCCGAGCAGCAGGGCGCGGTACTCGGCCACGTTGTTGGTGACCTCTCCCAGCAGGCGCGCGCGCTCCTCCAGCACCTCACCCGAGGGGTCGCTGACCACGCACGCGGCCGCGGCCGGCCCGGGGTTGCCACGGGCGCCGCCGTCGACGTGCACGATCACCTTCATCGTGCCAGTATCCCGGTTGCCCGGGACGGCACACTCGGACGCTAGGAAGCTCAGACTCGGGCGAGCGTCGGCAGGTCGCCGGGAATCCGCGCGCGGCGGCGGTCGCGCACCACGCGCTGTTGGCGGCCGTCTGAAGTACCGCCTGCCCCCGTCGAACCGCCCCGGCGGCTGCGCCTGTCGGCCTTGCGGCGGTCGACGATCACAGTCACGTTCTCGCTGTCCTTGTAGTGCTCCACCAGCTTGGGGTAGAGCTCGTCGGCCAGCGGCCTGGGGACCACGCTATAGATCATCGTGCGCAATTCTACCGTAAAGAACGGGTGGGTCTCAGAACGGGTGGGTCACGTCGGCACGCCCGCCTCAAACACGTTCCAGCAGCGAGAGCTCTCCACGCTCGTCCGCGGCGGCGTTGGCGAGCAGGTCCTCCGGGTTGAGATCCCCGAGCTCCATCCCCTCAGCGGCCAGTTGCGCTCCCTGCGCCTCATTGCCGAGATCGATCTCGTAGCGGTACCAGCACAGCTCCCACGCCACCACGATCGCCACCTTCGTCTCAGCGGCCTGGGCCGCCCTCACGCTGGGGGCGCCCAGCGCGCGCGCCACCCCCGCGACGCGGCGCGGGTGCTCGCCGACGTTGAAGACTTCCAGCGCCCGTCTCACGCTCGCACCCGGCGCCTCCTCGACGGTCGGTTTGGCGCCCTCCCAGCTCTCCTCTGTCCCGGCCCACTCCTCCTCCACGCTCGTCCACTCCGCGCCGATGCCCGTCCACTCCGCCGCGACCGGCGTCTTGCCCTCGTCCCCGGCTGGCTGGTCCACCTCCGCGCTTTCGGCCCGCACGGGGCGCGCCGGCTCCCTGAGCTGGCGCAGTCGTCCCAGCAGCGAGCGCGCGCGCTGGGGACCTTCCGAGCGCGGTCTCGTCATGTGCTCCTCGGTCTCTCTGCGCCACCCCTCGTGCGTGGCGCGGGAGGTGCACAGCTCGCACACCAGGCGGCGCTGGCCCGAGCCCAGGAAGACGTCGTGTTGCTCGCCGCGTAGCAGGCGTCGCCCGCACACGTCGCACGCCACGTCTGGGTGGGAGGTCACGATCGTTCTTGCCGCCATCGAGGCCCCCAGGGTAGACCACGTGGCCCGTCGAGGGATTTTCTAACTGCAGCAAGAGGGGCCCGGCTAATTGAGGAAGTCGATCCCACTCGCCCCGGCTCGCCGGCCTGCGGCCGGCTGCGCCGGGTGGGCGGGGCCCGATCGTCTAGGGTGCGTCAGCGATGCGCGCGGTCACGTTTCAGGCCCCCGGGCGGGTGGCGGTGGAGGAGGTGCCCGAGCCCGAGCTCTCGGACCCGAGGGACGCGATCGTGCGGATCGAGGCGAGCGGGGTGTGCGGGTCGGACCTGCACATCTACCACGGCCGCGTGCAGATCGAACCGGGGTTCACGCTCGGGCACGAGTACGTGGGCACGGTGATCGCGGCGGGCGAGGGGGTGCGCGCGGTCGCGGTGGGAGACCGCGTGCTGGGCTGCTTTCAGACGGCCTGCGGGCGCTGCTGGTTCTGCCGCGGGGGCCTGTTCCACAAGTGCGAGTCCTCGCGCACCTTCGGCCACGGGGCGGCGCTCGGCTCGCTGCAGGGCACCCAGGCGGAGCGGGCGTTGGTGCCGAACGCGGACCTCGTGCTGCGCCGCGTGCCGGAGGGAATGAGCGACGAGGTGGCGCTGTTCGCCGGGGATGTGATGGGCACGGGCCTGCACGCGGTGCTCGACAGCGGCCTGCGGCCGGGCGACGTGGCGGCGGTCTTGGGGCTGGGGCCGGTGGGGCTGTGCGCGGTGCAGGCCGCGCGCGCGGCCGGCGCGGCGCACGTGATCGCGGTGGACTCGGTGGCGGAGCGCCTGCGGATGGCGGAGTCCTTTGGAGCCGAGGCGGTGCACCTGGAGGAGGGCGACCCCCGCGCGGCGGCGCGCGCGGCGACAGGGGGCCGCGGGGTGGACGTGTGCATCGACGCGGTCGGTCACCCCAAGGCGCTCGAGGACGCGCTGCGCCTGACGCGCATGTGCGGCACGGTGCAGGCGATCGGGGTGTACGCGGAGCGCGCGGAGGTGCACGTGGGCCTGATGTGGATCAAGTCGCTGCGCATGTGCACGGGCCTGGCTAACGTGATTGGACACGTCGACCGCGTGCTCGCGCTGATGTCTGCGGGCGTGCTCGACCCCGGGCCGCTCGTCACCCACCACATGCGCCTCGACGAGGCGCCGGAGGCGTACGCTTTGTACGACCGCCGCGAGGCCTTGAAGATCGTCCTTCGACCGTAGGGAGCCAACATGAGCGCTGCCACAGACACCACCGCCACCGCTGATGCCCTGCCCGAGGCGCTGGGCTCCGAGGCGCGCGCCTTCATCGCGGGCCGGCACGGCCTGCTGATCGGCTCAGAGCGCCCACAGGCTGCGGATGGCCGCACCTTCGCCACACTCGACCCCGCCACGGGCCGAGAGATCGCGCAGGCCGCCCACGCGGGCGCGGAGGACGTGGACCGCGCGGTCGCGGCGGCGCGGGCGGCGTTCGCGGAGGGCCCCTGGGCGACGATGCCCCCGAGTGGGCGGGAGCGCGCGATGGGGGCGCTCGCGCAGTCCCTGGAAGAGCACGCGGTCGAACTCGCGCAGATCGAGTCGCTCGACAACGGCAAGCCGGTGGGGCTCGCGCAGTTCGTGGACGTGGGCGGGAGCGCCGCGCACCTGCGCTACTTCGCGGGGTGGCCGACGAAGATCGAGGGCAACGTGCTGCCGGTGACCGCGCCGAACATGCACTGCTACACGCGGCGCGAGCCGGTCGGGGTGTGCGCGCAGATCGTGCCGTGGAACTTCCCGCTGCTGATGGCGATCTGGAAGCTCGCGCCGGCGCTCGCGGCGGGCTGCACGGTGGTGCTCAAGCCGGCCGAGCAGACGCCGCTGAGCGCGCTGCGCCTGGGGGAGCTGGCGCTGGAGGCAGGACTGCCGCCGGGGGTGCTGAACGTGCTCACCGGCGACGGGCAGACGGGCGCGGCGTTGGTCGAGCACCCGGGGGTGGACAAGATCGCGTTCACGGGCTCCACCGCGGTGGGCCGCGAGATCGGCGCGAAGGCTGGCAAAGCGCTGAAGCGCGTGACGCTGGAGTTGGGGGGCAAGTCGCCGAACATCATCCTCCCGGACGCCGACATCGAGGCGGCCGTCAACGGCTCCTACCAGGCGATCTACTTCAACTCCGGCCAGGCGTGTAACGCGGGCTCGCGCCTGTTCGTGCCGAAGGAGCGCTTCGAGGAGGTGGTGGGCGCGCTCGCCGAGCGCGCGGCGGCGACGCGCCTGGGGCCGGGACTCGACCCCCAGACGCAGCTCGGCCCGCTGGTGTCCGCCGAGCAGCACGAGCGGGTGATGGGCTACATCGCCGCGGGACGCGAGCAGGGCGCGGAGTTGGTGAGCGGCGGCGAGGCGGCGCTCGCCGACAGCGGCGGGTACTTCGTGGCGCCGACCCTCTTCAGCGCCACGAGCGACGATCTGAAGATCGCGCGGGAGGAGATCTTCGGCCCCGTGCTGGTGGCCTCGCCGTACGACACGCTCGAGGAGGTAGCGCGCCGCGCCAACGACAACGAGTACGGCCTCGCGGCGGGCGTGTGGACCCGCGACGTCAGCTCCGCGCACCGCCTCGCGGCGATGTTGCGGGCCGGGTCGGTGTACATCAACACGTGGGGCACGGTGGACCCGTCGGCGCCGTTCGGCGGCTTCAAGGCCTCGGGCGTGGGCCGCGAGCACGGCCACGCGGGCCTGGAGGCGTACTTGGAGACCAAGAGCGTGTGGACGGCACTGTGACCACCCCCGGTCGCCTGGGCATAGAGAGCGTCGCGAAGGACGGCATGGTCAGCATCGCGCTGGAGGGCGAGCTGGACCTGGCGGGCGCGCGCCAACTCGAAGAGAGCCTGGCGGCGGCCGAGCGGGAGAACCCCGCGCGCATGGTGGTCGACTTGGGGCGCCTGCAGTTCATCGACTCCACGGGGCTGCGGCTGCTGCTGCAGGCCGACGCGCGCGCGCGGGAGCGCGGCTGCGAGCTGGTGTTGCGCCCGGGGGAGCCGGCGGTGCAGCGGGCGTTCGAGGTGACGGGCGCGCTGACGGTGCTGCGCTTCGAGGACGCGCCCCCACGGTAGTGTCCCGAGCCGTACGCTCGATACTCACAGGCCCCTAGTCGCAGGCCCCGCGCGGCCCCACCCGCCCTTGTCCAGCTCCTCAGTTCTACCGCAGCCAACCGCCGGAGGGAGCGCGCTCGGCCGGGGCCGTGACGCGGGCGCGGAGCGCCCGGCGCCGAGTGGCTGGGCGCGCGCGGCGGCAGGGATCTGCACGGCGGTGCTGGTGGCGGCGACGCTGGAGGTGGTGCTCGACGCGGCGGTGGGCCACTCGCCCCTGACCCCGGGCTCGCCGGGGATCGCGGGGTGGCTGGCGTGGGTCGGAAGGCGCCTGGCCTTCATCGGGCTCGGAGAGCGCCTCGGCTTCCGGATGTTCCTGATCGCGCTGCTGAGCTTCACGGCGGCGTACGCGGGCCTGCTGGCGCTGACGCTGACCGGCCGATCCCCGCTCGGGCGCCTTGGTGCCGACCGGCGCTCGGCGGCGTGGGCGATCGCGCTGGTGGGGGCGCTCAACGTGATCGTGTTCGCGGGCCCCGTGCTGTTCTCGACGGACGTGTTCAGCTACATCGCGTACGCGCGTATGGGGGTGGAGCACGGGATCGACCCGTACCTGCACGGCCCGCTCGCGATCGAAGGCGACCCGATCTTCAAGTACGTGGGCGAGGACTGGCTCAGGGTGGCGACAGCGTACGGCCCGCTGTACACGCTGATCTCATACCCGCTGGCGGTGCTCGGCCTGAAGGGGGCGCTGTGGGGCGCGAAGGTGCAGGCGCTCGCGGCGAGCGCGGGGACGCTCGCGCTGACGTGGCGTTGCGCGCGCGCGCGCGGGTACGACCCGGCCGTCGCGCTGGTGGTGGTGGGAGCCAACCCGCTGTACGTGCTGTACGGGCTGGGGGGCGCGCACAACGACCTGATCATGACGTTCTTCATGATGGCCGCGGTGGCGTTTATCTTGACTGAAGAGGGGCCCGGCTCGCCGGCCTCCGGCCGCCTGCGCCACCCTCTAGGCTCCGAGCACGACGCCCCCGCGGGCGCGGCGGTGGTGGCGGCCGGGCTGGTGAAGGCGACGGGGGCGGTGCTGCTGCCGTTCATGCTGCTGGCGCGGCGCAACTGGCGGGGGCTCGCGGGCGCGGTCGGGGCGGGAGTGGCGGTGACGGCGGTCTCCTACCCGGTGTTCGGCCTGCACGGCCTGGACGTGATCTCGGCGCTGAACCGCGACGCGGCGCTGGTCTCGACCGACAGCTTCGCCACAGAGATCGCGCACCTGCTGGGCAAGCCGGGAGTGTTCCCGGTCGACCACGACCTGCTGAAGGTAGCGCTCGTGGTGATCGTGGCGCACCTGGGGTGGCGCACGTGGCGGGGGTACGACTGGGTGTCGGCGTCGGGGTGGGCGCTGCTGGCGATCGCGGTGACGAGCACGTGGCTGCTGGCGTGGTACACGCTGTGGGCGCTGCCGCTGGCGGTGGTGGCGCGCGACCGGCGCCTGCTGATCGCGACGTTCGCGGTGCAGGGCCTGTTCATCGTCCACCAGACCGCCCCGTTGTTCTCCCCGGCGTCGTTATGAGCGGGACGGCCCCGAGCATCGAGCCGGGCGGACGCTGGGAGCGCCTGCCCGAGCGCCTGCGCCCGCGCGCAACCGAGCGCCGCGGCCGCGGAGACCTGCGGCGGGTCGAGAGCACCCTGCTGGTGCTGGCGTTCCTGCTGCTTGCGGTCGCGGTGGTCAACGACGTGGTGGAGCAGGTGCACGTCAACGAACGCCTGACCGTGGATCTGCGGACGTGGCGGGCGGTGACGGGCCATGAGACCTACAAAGACATCTCGATCGAGCAGGACCTGGAACACCACACGACGCGCGACGTGCTGTGCGGCAACACGTGGCCGGCGCCACCGGGGACGACCCCGCAGGTGTGCCTGATCATGACCGGCCCGACGCTCCACGGGCGGCGCGCGGCGAACGGCGGCTTCTACCTGCCCCCGTACTTCCCGAACAAGCGCGAAAACCGCTACGCGTGCTTCGGCACGGCGGTGAGCGAAGAACTGTGCGGCCTGCCGATCCCGCCGGGCGCGCCGGACGAACCGCTGAGGGGAGGCTAGGGGTGGCAGATCCCGCGGTCATCGCCCACGAAAGGGCGGGGGGAGGGAACATTTTAATAAAACCCCCCACAAGGGGGGGTTGGATGGGCGTTCGTCGCACGGAGAGGGGGCGAAGCGTGGCGGCGTGGCGGCGTGGTGGCCGTTGGCGGCGTTGGTGGTGCTGGCAGCGGCGCTGCGCCTGAGCACGCTCGACCTGCAGAGTTTCTGGTACGACGAGGCGTACGTGCCGGTGCACACGCTGCACGCGAGCCTCGGGGCGACGTTGCGCTCGGTGGTGCACAGGGAAAACACCCCGCCGCTGTGGTACGTGCTGATCTGGGGGTGGTCGCGGATCTTCGGCACGGGGGAGGTCGCGCTGCGCCTGCCATCGGCGCTGGCGGGAACGGCGACGGTGGCGGCGGCGTGGGGGATCGGCAGGGAGCTAGCCGGCAAGCGCGCGGCAAACGCGACGGCGGCGCTGGTCGCGTTCAACCCGCTGTTCGTGTGGTACTCCCAGGAGGCAAGGGCGTACGGACTGTTTGTCCTGCTGGCGGCGCTGGCAGCGTGTTGCTGCCTGCGCGCCGACAGGGAGCTGACCGAAGCCGGGAGACACGCGCCTTCGGCGCCGGCCGATTCGGGGATGCGAGCGAAGCGAGTGTCTCCCCAATCGGTCCCCGTTGCGGCCAGCGGGTGGATGTGGGCGTTCGCGGCGAGCGGCGCGGCGGCCCTGGCGACGCACTACTTCGCGGTGTTCCTGGTGGCGCCGATGTGCGTGTGGATCCTGCGCAAACGGGAGCGCTGGAGGGTGGCGCTGCCCGCGGTGGCGGCGGTCGGCGCGGTCGGCGCGGCGCTCGTGCCGCTGGCGCTCGCGCAGGGCGGCCACGGCACGCAGTGGATCGGGGAATGGGCGCTCGCGAGCCGCCTGGAAGCGATCCCGCAGTACTACCTGACGGGCTATTCGGGGGCGCCGCTGGGGCACGGGATCGAGCTGCTGGCGGCCGTGGAGATCCTCGTGGCCATGGGCTACGGCCTGTGGCGGGTGTTGACTCCGCAGGAGAGCAGGGGCGCGCTGCTCGCGCTCGGGCTGGCGGCGTGCGGGGTGTTGATCCCGGTCGCGATGGTGGCGGGGGGCGCCGACTACCTGGCGCCGCGCAACGTGGTAGCGGCGATGGTCCCGCTGAGCGCGATGATCGCTGTGATCGCCGCCGCGCGGCGGACGGGGCGCACGGGGGTGGCGATGGTGGGGCTGATCGCGGTGACGGGGGCGGCGCTCAGCATCGACGTGGATCTCAGCCCGCGCCTGCAGCGCGGGGATTGGCGGGGTCTCGCGCAGGTGATCCGCGAAGAGCCTGGGGGTGTGGCCGGTGGGGGCACGGGCGCCGTGGTGGCCGGGAGTCCCACCAGGGCAGCGGGTGGGGGCAAGGCCGGCGGGGGCGTGGGGGCAGAGATAGGAAGCCCGCCCACCCGCGCGATCACGACCGTGGAGCTCGGCGCGGCGCCGCTGGAGTACTACCTGCCGCCGCTGCGCAACCTCCCGCGGGGAGCCACGGTGCGCGTAAGCGAGATCGACGAGACCGGCTACGCGCCGCTGCTGGCCGATCTCCGATCGGTGGGCGCGGGCGAGCCGCCGGCGCCGGGCTTCCGCCTGGTGGAACACAGGGACGTCAACGGCCTGATCCTGTACAGGTTCCGCTCCGCGACCCCGCGCACGGTCACCGAGGCGGCGCTGCGCAGCCACGTGATCGCCGCGGGTCACCCGGAGGTGCTGGTCCCGTGAACGTGAGCCCCGTCCACGGACCTGGCCGCCCCGAGCGGACGGTGTGGCCCATAACGTGATATCACCGCCCGCGCAAGCATCCTTGGTTCGAAAGGATTTAGCTCGCTGATCATGCCGATGTCGATCGCCACGACCCACAGCGAGACACGGATCGCGCTGGAGCGCGCCTGCGAGCACCTGCTCTCGCTGCAGGACGGGGCGGGGTGGTGGCGGGGGGAGCTGCAGACGAACGTGACGATGGACGCCGAGGACATCCTGCTGCGCGAGTTCCTGGGGATCCGCACCGTGGCGGAGACGGAGCGCTCGGCGGCGTGGATCCGCTCCCAGCAGCGCGAGGACGGGACGTGGTCGAACTTCCACGGCGGCCCCGGGGACCTATCGACGACGATCGAGGCGTACTTCGCGCTGCGCCTCGCGGGCGACCCGGCGGACGCGGCGCATATGCGCACGGCGGCGGAGTGGGTGCGCGCGGCGGGTGGCCTGGAGCAGGCGCGCGTGTTCACACACGTGTGGCTGGCGCTGTTCGGGCTGTGGTCGTGGGAGCGGGTGCCGGCGCTGCCGCCGGAGATCGTGCTGCTGGGAGCGTGGGCGCCGCTGAACATCTACGACTTCGGGTGCTGGGCGCGCCAGACGATCGTGGCGCTGTCGCTGGTGATCGCGCGCCGGCCGCGGCGCGAGCTGCAGCTCGACTTGCGCGACCTGCACGGCCCGCGGCCGTGGACGCCGAAGCCGGCAGACGGCCCATCCCGCGCCGGTGCATGGCTCGCGCGTCTGGACCGCGCACTGCGCGCCTACGAGCGCTGGCCGCTGCCCCCGCTGCGCCGGCAGGCGATCGCGCGGGCGCAGGAGTGGATCGTGCGCCGCCAGGAGGCGGACGGCTCGTGGGGCGGCATCCAGCCGCCGTGGGTGTACTCGCTGATGGCGCTGTACCTCGGGGGCTACCAGCTCGAGCACCCGGTGATGCGCCGCGGCCTGGAAGGGCTGGAGCGCTTCATGGTCGAGGACCGCGCAGAGGGCGGGGAGGGCGCCCCCCGGGTTTTCGGAGCGCCCGCGGAGCCGCACCGGCGCCTGGAAGCGTGCCAGTCCCCGGTGTGGGACACGGCCCTCGCGATGGTGGCGCTCGACGACGGGGGCGTGGCGCGCGAGCACCCGGCGCTACAGCGCGCGGCGCAGTGGCTGCTGAAGGAGGAGGTGCGGGTGCGGGGCGACTGGGCGGCGAAGCGTCCGCGCCTGGCACCGGGGGGGTGGGCGTTCGAGTTCGAGAACGACAACTACCCCGACGTGGACGACACGGCGGAGGTGGTGCTCGCGCTGCTGCGCGCGAACCCGCTGGAGGACGAGCCGGTGCGGCGGGCTAAGCGGCGCGCGCGCGGCGGACTCGGCCCCGCCCGCCCCGCGGAGAGCCTGGTGGAGCGCTCCCAGGACGCGGTCGACCGCGCCGTGGAGTGGGTGGAGGGGATGCAGAGCGAGGGCGGCGGGTGGGGGGCGTTCGACGTCGACAACACGCGGGCGCTGGTGCGGGAGCTGCCGTTCCTGGACTTCGGGGAGGTGATCGACGAGCCGAGCGCGGACGTGACCGCGCACGCCCTGGAGATGCTCGCGGCGGTCGGCCGCGCTGACGGCGAGGCGGCGCAGGCGGGGCTGCGGTGGCTGCTCGGCCAACAGGAGGCGGAGGGGTCGTGGTTCGGGCGGTGGGGGGTCAACCACGTGTACGGGACGGGCGCGGCGCTGCCGGCGCTCGTCGCGATGGGCGTCGCGCCGGAGGACCGGCACATCCGCCGGGCGGTGGCGTGGCTTCAGTCCCACCAGAACGAGGACGGCGGGTGGGGGGAGGACCCGCGCTCCTACGATGACCCCGAGTGGATCGGCCGCGGCCCCTCGACGGCCTCGCAGACGGCGTGGGCGCTGCTCGCGCTGCACGCGGCGGGGGAGGAGCTCGAGCGCTCCCGGGCGCTGCAGCGCGGTGTCGCGTGGCTCGTGGCCACGCAGCGCGCGGACGGCACGTGGGAGGAGCCGCAGTACACCGGCACGGGGTTCCCGTGCGACTACTACATCAACTACCACCTGTACCGCCTGACCTTCCCGATCATGGCGCTCGGCCGCTGCACGGGCGCGCCGAGGTTGAAAGGCCCACCCGCCCGGTGAGCCCAACTGACTGCGCCCCATACCCGCTCCCCGCCGGCCTGCCGACCTCGGCCGAACCGATGATCCCCCCCTCCGTCTCCTCCCAGCCCCAACCACCCGATCTTCCGGCGTCGGCGGCGGTGATGGCGCGCGCGGGCGGCGAGAACTTCCCCGTCGCCAGCCGCGTGCTGCCCCGTCCGCTCAGAGAGCGGCTGCTGGCGATCTACGGCTTTGCGCGGCTCGCGGACGAGCTCGGCGACACCGGGGCGGATGGGGAGGGTGGGCCTCAAAACCGACTGGCAGCGCTCGACTGGCTGGAGGACGAGCTGCGGCGCGCGTACGCGGGGCAGGCGCGCCATCCGCTGCTTGTGCGCTTGCAGGAGACCCTGCGTGAGTGCGCGCTGCCGCGCGAGCCGTTGCAGCGGCTGATCGAGGCCAACCGCGTGGACCAGCGTGTGGCGCGCTATCAGACGTGGGAGCAGCTGCTCGGCTACTGCCGGCTCTCGGCGGACCCCGTGGGCGAGCTGGTGCTAGCTGCGTTCGGGAGGGCGACCCCTGAGCGGGTGGCGCTCTCGAACAAGGTCTGCACGGCGCTGCAGCTCGTGGAGCACTGGCAGGACGTCGCGGAGGATTTCGCGAAAGGGCGAATCTACCTGCCGGCGGAGGACCTGGAGCGCTTCGGCTGCTCCGAGCGCGAGCTGCGCGGGGCGGGCGGGAGCAGGACGAGCTGGCGCGTGCGGGGGCTGATCGCCTTCGAGGTGGCGCGCACGCGCGAGCTCCTGCGGGAGGGGGCGCCGCTGCTGCGCACGCTGCGTGGGCGCGAGCGCGTGGCGGTGGCGGCGTTCGCGAGCGGCGGCCGAGCTGCGCTGGAGGCGATCGAGCGGGCCGGGTACGACGTGCTGAGCGGCCCGCCCAGGGCGACTCGCGCGCGGCGCGCGGCGGCGCTCGCGAGGACGCTGGCCGCAACGGGGAGAGCCGGCGGCGAGCGTCTCCCGGCTTCAGCGGAGCGGCGCGTGTGAACGCCGGGGAGGCGGAGACGCGGCTGGCGTACCGGCAGTGCGAAGCGTTGACGCGGGCGGCGGCCGGCAACTTCTACTGGGGGATACGCCTGCTCCCGGCGCGCAAGCGGCGGGCGGTGTGCGCGGTGTACGCGTTCGCGCGGCGCGTCGACGACATCGCCGACGGGAGCCTCGAGCGGGAGGAGAAGCTGCGCCGACTGGACGCGGTGGCGGCGGCGCTCGAGCGCTTCTCCCCGGAGGACCCGGACCCGGTGATGGCGGCGCTGGCGGACGCGAGCGCGCGCTTTGCGCTGCCCCAGCAGTCCCTGCGGGACCTGATCGAAGGGATGCGGATGGACGTGACGGAGACCTCCTACGCGGACTTCAAGGAGCTCGAGGTGTACTGCCGGCGCGTGGCGGGCTCGATCGGGCGGCTGTGCCTGGCGATCTTCGGAACGCGTCGCGGCGCCCTGGACGGGCCGGATTCCGATCGGACCGGCGGCGCTGCCGATGCCCGTACGGTCGCGGCCAGCGCCGGTGCCGACCCTGAGGCCACCGCCGATGCCTTGGGCGGGCGGACGGACGGGTGGGCTCCCGATCTAACTGGCCGCCCGGCGGTCGAGCTAGCGGACGACCTCGGTGTGGCGCTGCAGCTCGCGAACATCGCGCGCGACCTGCGCGAGGACGCCGAACGCGGGCGCGTGTACCTGCCGGCGAGGGACCTCGTGCGCTACCACCTGCATGACGACGGCCCGCTCGACGCGCCGGCGCTGCAGGCGCTGACGCGCGAGGCGAGCATGGCCGCGCCCCCAATGGTGGCGGGCTTCGAAGGCGGGGACGTGGGCCAGTTGTACGCGCTGATGCGCTTCCAGTGCCTGCGCTCGCGCGACTGGTTTCACCGGAGCATGGAGCTGGTGGCGCGGCTGGACCGCCGCAGCGCGGCGTGCGTGCTGGCGATGGCGGGTATCTACTGGCGCCTGCTGCACCACATCGAGGAGCGCCCCGACCGCGCGCTCTCACAGCGCACGCGGCTGAAGCGGCGGGAGAAGGTCAGGGTGGCGGCCCGCGCGGTGCGGGGCAAGGGGATACCGGAGCGCCATCCGGCCGAACGCCTGCAGCCAGAAGACACGTGAGCGATCGGTCGGCCGGCCCCCGTGTGGTGATCGTCGGCGGGGGCCTTGCGGGGATCGCGGCCGCGCTCGACTGCGCGGACGCGGGCGCGCAGGTGATGCTGGTGGAGGTGCGACCACGGCTCGGCGGAGCCGCATACTCCTTCGAGCGGGAGGGCCTGCGGATGGACAACGGCCAGCACGTGTTCCTGCGCTGCTGCACCGCCTACCGGGCGCTGCTCGCGCGACTGGGTAGCGAGCGGGGCGTGTTCCTGCAGCCGTGCCTGGAGATCCCCGTGGTGAGCCCGGGCGGGAAGGTGAGCGTGCTGCGCCGCTCCTCACTGCCGGCCCCGCTGCACTTGGCGGGGGCGCTGCTGCGCTACTCCCACCTGAGCGCGGGCGAGCGCGTGGGAGCGGCCCGCGCGGCGCTCGCGCTGGGGCGCCTGGACCCGCGTGCGCCCGAGCTCGACGAGCGGACCTTCGGGGAGTGGCTCCAGGCGCACGGGCAGGGCCCGCGGGCGGTGGCGGCGCTGTGGGACCTGATCGCGCTGCCCGCGCTGAACCTGCCCGCCGCACAGGCGTCGCTGGCATTGGGGGCGTTCGTCTTCCAGCGAGGCCTCCTGGCGCGCGCGGACGCGGGCGACATCGGCTTTCACCGCCGCCCGCTGAGCGAGCTCGTGGGCGACCCGGCTGAGCACGCGCTGCGAGCGGCCGGCGTGGAGCTGCGGCTGGGCTGGCGCGCGGAGCGGGTTTCGGCCAGCGCGGGGTTCGAGGTGCGGAGCGGCGAGGAGGGGGTGAGCGCGGACGCGGTGATCGTGGCGTTGGGACACGCGCGCGCGGCGAGCCTGATCGAAGCACTCGACCCCGAGACGGCGACGCGCGCGCAGGCGCTGAAGGACTCGCCGATCGTGAACCTCCACGTGGTGTACGACCGTAGGGTGTGCGAGCTGCCGTTCGCGGCGGGAGTGGGGACGCCGGTGCAGTACGTCTTCGACCGCAGCGAGGCGGGCGGCGTGGGGGAGGGGTGTCAGTATCTGGCGGTGTCGCTGTCGGGTGCGGAGCAGGAGATGGGCATGAGCGTGGAGGCGCTGCGCGAGCGCTACCTACCCGCCCTCGCGGAGCTTTTCCCGCGGGCGCGCGAAGCGCGGGTGGCGCGCTTCCTGGCGACGCGTGAGCACGCCGCGACGTTCCGCGCGCAGCCGGGCGTGGGGGCGCTGCGCCCCGGGCCGAAGACCGCGGTCCCCGGGCTTGTGCTGGCGGGGGCCTGGACCGACACGGGCTGGCCAGCGACACTGGAGGGGGCGGTGCTGAGCGGCCACGCCGCGGCGCGATGCGCGCTGGGAGCCGCGCAATGAGCAACCTGCTGATCGCCGCTCCCCTACGGCTGGAGGCGATCGCGATCTCCGCGGGGATCGGTTCCCACCCACCCAGAGCGAAGGTGCACTGCACGGGCATGGGCCCGCGCCGCGCACGCGCGGCGGCGCCGAGGCTGCTAGGCCGCCCAGGGGCGGCGCTGGTGGTGATGGGCTTCGGCGGCGGCCTGGACGAGCACAGCGAGGTGGGCGATGTGGTGGTCGCAGACGCGGTGCAGGGACCCGACGGCGAACGGGTGGCGTGCACGGGCACGGCGGCGCTCGTGGAGGCGCTGGAGCGCCGCGGGTTGAGGGTCCGCAGCGGGACGGTCGCCTCGGTGGCGCGCGTGGCGAGGGGCGATGCGCGGGTGAGGCTGCGCGACGCGGGGGCGATCGCCGTGGACATGGAGTCCGTGTGGCTCGCCCCGGGCGCGGGCGGCCGGCCGTTCGCGGTGGTGCGGGCGATCTCCGACTCCCCCGTGGGGGAGCTGACGAACCCCCTGCTGACGGTGGCGGGGGTGGCGCGCGCGATGGCCACGCTGCGCCGCGCGGCGGGCGCGCTGCACGAGTGGGCGCCCGCGGCCGAGGGCGCCACCCGGGATGCCCTAATGTAAGCCCCGATGGCGGCGCGGATGAGACAGAGCACGCGCATGGGCCTGTACCTGCTGCGACAGCGAATCGCGCGCCGCGAGAAGTTCCCGTTGATCGTCGAGTTGGAGCCGCTGTTCCAGTGCAACCTGGAGTGCGCGGGGTGCGGCAAGATCCAGCACCCAGAGCACGTGCTGCAGCGGCGGATGTCGGTCGCGCAGGCGGTTGGGGCGATCGAGGAGAGCGGCGCGCCGATGGTGTCGATCGCGGGCGGGGAGCCCTTGATCCACCCGGAGATCCACACGATCGCGGCGGAGCTCGTCAAGCGCAAGCGGTTCGTGTACCTGTGCACGAACGCGATTCTGCTGGAGCGCAAGCTGGAGAACTTCAAGCCGAGCCCGTACTTCGCGTGGGCGATCCATATGGACGGCCTGCGCGAGCGCCACGACGCCTCGGTGGAACGCGCGGGGGTGTTCGACAAGGCGGTGGCGGCGATCAGGGCGGCGCAGGCGAGAGGCTTCCGGGTGACGACGAACACCACGTTCTTCACACAGGACTCTCCGAAGACGGTCAGGGAGGTGCTCGACTTCCTCAACGACGAGCTCGAAGTCGACGAGATGATGATCTCGCCCGCCTACGCATACGAGAAAGCGCCCGACCAGGAGCACTTCCTGGGGGTGCGCCAGACGCGCGAGCTGTTCCGCGAGGCGTTCGCCGACGGACGGCGCAAGCGGTGGCGGCTGAACCACAGCCCGCTGTTCTTGGACTTCCTGGAAGGCAGGGAGGAGTTCGACTGCACCGCGTGGGGGATCCCGAGCTACTCGCTGTTCGGATGGCAGCGCCCGTGCTACCTAATGTCAGACGGCTACGCGCAGACGTACAAGGAGCTTGTGGAGACCACCGACTGGAGCAAGTACGGCCGCGGCAGGGACCCGCGCTGTGAGAACTGCATGGCGCACTGCGGGTATGAGCCGACGGCGGTGCTGAAGACGACGCACTCGCTGCGCCAGTCGCTGCGCGCGCTGGTCAATTGATGGGGTCCCCTCCCCTCATCCTCTTCATCCAGCGCGGCCCGGCGGCGGATTTCGCTCCAGGTCATGCCCTCCCCGAGCGGCGGCGGGGGCCTGCACCCCCTCGTCGTCCCCGTCGAGCGTGGCGCCGCGGATGTCGCGCCAGGTCATGCCCTCCCCGAGCAGCGCGGGGAGGCCGAGGCCGAGCGCGGTCAGCACCTCGACGGCTTGGAGGATGATCCCGTAGGCCAGCGCGGGGCCGGCGCCCACGCCGTAGGCGGCGAGCACGACCAGGCAGGCGGCCTGGAAGACCCCGACGTTGGAGGGGGTGGCGGGCAGCACGGCGGAGACGTTGACCGCGAGCAGCACCGCCGCGGCCGCGATCAGGCCGCCGTCTGACTGGAGTCCGAGCGCGTGGAGGACGGCGTAGCAGGCGAGCCACTGCAGCGTCCAGGCGATCAGTTGCAGGAGGACCGCGGGGATCCCGTAGCGGGGGTTGGCGAACGCGGCGAGCCCCTGGCGCGCGAGTCCCAGCAGCCGCCCGAGCGTGGCGGCGGCGAGCGCGACGCGCACCGAGCGCGAGCGCTGCGCGAGGCGCAGCAGGCGGGGGCCGAAGAGCACCAGCAGGCAGATCAGCAGCGGTACGGCGAGCGCGATGAGGAGGCCGGAGACGTGTTCGCTGATGAGGTGCAGGCTGGTGAAGGTGACGGTGGCGAGGATCGCGAGCGCGAGCAGGTTGATGAGGGTCTGCGAGAAGACGGTCCCGGCGACAACGGGCAGCTGCCGGCGCGAGGAGCCGGGGAGGCGGCGGGTGAGCACGAGCATCCGCGTCGGCTCGCCGATCCGCCCGGGGAAGACCGCGGAGGCCATCACGCCGATCATCGTGGCGCGGATCACGGGCGCCCACGCGATCGGGGTGGAGGGCAGCGCCGCGCGCAGCACCTCGTGCCAGGAGGCGGCGCGCAGCAGCAGCGAGAACCCCATCAGCGCGAGCGCGAGCGCGATCCAGCCGGGCTGCGCGGAGGTAAGCGCGCTGGCGATCCGGTGCAGTCCGAGGCGCGAGAGCGCGAACGCGAGGATCCCGGCGAGCAGCAGGACCGCGATGGACATGGCCACACGCCTGCGCAGGCGTGGGCGCCGCTGCGAGACCGTGTCGTCCATCACCCTGGGTGTATCAGAATGCCTCTTGAACGGCCCCGGCGCAAGGCGTGCCGCCGGTGTTCATTTGTGATCGTCCGCGTGGGCCGTGGGCCGCCGGGCGTGTGGGCGCGCGGCCTCCGTGCCCCGCGGACACGGCTGGGGTGTGAGCGTAGATCGGGTCCACCGCTCCATGGGCCGCCGCTCCGCATAAATGCTTGCATCCGAAAATGCAGTCTAAAGCGCTTCTAATAGCTGGTCGATAGCCCCGGAAAGGACACGTCCGTGTCCACGATTCCTGTCCAATCCCAAAGGGGGCCAGCAAGTGTCTATGCGTATTGGCAAGCGCAAGTTCGCTAGCCGCAAGCGAAAGATAGCGGGCCTGTGCGCATTCGTGCTCGCAGGCGTCATCAGCGTGGGCGCGTACGCGTTCACGGCCAGCAACGAAATCCCGGCGCAGACTGCCGGTGGCGGCACCGCTGTGGTGAGCGGCTACACGGAGGCCGGTGTCAGCTACACCTGGTCGCTGAGCGGTGAATTCATCACAGCGGTTGAATTCGAACTCACAGGCGCGAAGCTGCCGACTGACGTCGCGGTCGCACTGAGCGAAGGAAAAACACCGGCAGCCACAGAATGGGTCGACTGCCCCGAAATTTCGGGCGCTGGACCGTACTTGGTCAAGTGCGACTTCAAGACCGGCAAAGGTGCGTGGAAGAACACGACCGAACCGGAAACCAACAAATTCGCAGGGTCCGGTGTTCCTGGCAATCCAAGTGCAGAAAACGGAGGCAACGAGCTGACTGTCTCTGCAACAAGCCAGGGCAAAGTCATCATCGAATAGCACGCAGTTGGGCAATGCGGAGCGGCCGTCGCACCGGCCGCTCCGCGCCCAGTTTCTACAGTGCGAGCCCGTCGTGACCTCGACCCGACATGCGCTCCAGCCAGACAAGAAAGCTCCTTAGCCGCGCCCTGGGACTAATCCTCCTGGGGTCGTTGTGCTTCTGGTTCGCCCCCTCCCAGTTCGGCGGCGGGACGACCTACGTCGTCACCCACGGGATCAGCATGGAGCCGCGTTTTCACACCGGCGACCTGGCGCTCGTGCGCGCCCAGAGCAGCTACAACGTCGGCGAAATCGTCGCCTACGACAGCAGGATGCTCCACACGGTCGTGCTGCACCGGATCATCGGGCGCGACGGCTCGCGGTACATCTTCAAGGGCGACAACAACAACTTCATCGACCCCGAACACCCAAAGGCGAGCCAACTCGTCGGCGCCCTGTGGCTGCACATCCCGGGCGCCGGCGCAACGCTGCTGTCGGTCCGATCGCCCTTGCTCATCGCGGCGCTGATCGCCGTGGGGCTGCTGATCCTCACCAGCTCCGTATACGCCCGCCGTCGCCGGCTGCGCCGCCGTGAGCGCCGCGGCGAGGGAGGCGCCCACCCGCCCGCGGCGCACCTGCCGCGGCCCTCCGCAACCCCGGCCGCCGGCATCCTGGCGGTCGGCCTGGTGCTGCTCCTCCCGTTCATAGTCCTCGCCCTGGTCGCCTTCACGAAGGCCCCGACGGCGCGGCGCTCCTACGCGATCCCCTACAAGCAGAGCGGCGCCCTCTCCTACACGGCGCAAGCGCCGCCGGGCTCGGCCTACCCCGAAGGCAGGGTCGCGACCGGCGAACCGATCTTCGCGCACATCGTCAAAGCGATCGACTTCAGCTTCGCCTACCGCCTCCAGGCCACGGGCCGGCAGACGCTCGGCGGAACGATCGCGCTCGACGCCGACGTGGCCTCGTCCGTCGGCTGGCGGACGACTATCAAACTCGCTCCCCCGACCCCCTTCCGCGGCGGCCGCGCCGCGGTCTCGGGCACCCTCGACCTCACATCCCTGTTCGCGCTGCTGCGCAGCGTCGAAAAGGCGACGGCGCTCTCCGGCAGCTACACGCTGACGATCGTCCCCAAGGTGATGGCAGCGGGAACCGTGGATGCCCTCCCGATCCACGCGAAGTTCACCTCCAAAGCCGCCTTCTCCCTCACTCCCGCGGAGATCGAGTCGGCGACCTCCTCCTCCGGCGCATCCTCTGCCGCCGCCGAAGCAGGGCCCGCCGCAAACCCGTTCGCCTCCTCCACCTCCGGCACCGCGACCGGCACCCACACCACCCCCGCAACGCTGACGCTGGGAGTAACGACGCTCTCCATCAACACGGCCCGCAAGGTTGCCCTGATCGCAATCGCCTCGATCGTGGCCCTCCTCCTCGCCCTCCTCACCCTGCTGCGCCCCCTCCAGGCGCTCCTCGCCACCGCGCGCCCCCACGACGAGGCCGAGGCGATCCGCTCGAAGTTCGGCCGCTTCATCGTCCCCGTGGAGCGCGTCTGGCAACTCCCCGGCGTCCCGGTGATCGACGTGGCCGACATCGCCGCGCTGGCGCAGATCGCCGAACACTACGACCGCTCGATCCTCGAAGAGTCAGGCGAGGAAGGAGTCTCCTTCTGGGTGACAGACGAGAGCGGCCAGTTCCGTTACCCCCTCGGCGCGTGGGCCAGCGCGGCGGCTGGCGAGCCCCGCGACCAGTTTGCGGACGATACGCGCGCGCACGAGGTGTACACCGACGAGCGCGAGCGGGCGATCGCGGCGTATGACACGCAACCGCTGGAGGAAACCTTCGCCCTCGACACGGTCACACAGGGTGATTGGACGCCGCGACGGGACGGCGGACGCGGTGGTGCAAAGAAGCCGAGACTGGCGTGAGGGTGACCCCGTTCAAGAAGCAATCAGGGCACTCGGAACGCTCGGTCGCAGGGGCACGGAGGCCCGGCGCCCGCGCGCGTGGGTGACGCGCTCGCTCACGCGGACGATCTCAAAATAAAACCAAGATCATCGAGCCGCGTCAGTTCATGTTCACGTAACTAGTGGCTTCCGTCGGGGTGCGAACGTTGGCGGCGACCTTATTTTCGTAGTTGCCCTCGATCGTCGCGATGTCCCCGTTGGGGAGCACTTCCCTGACGATCCCGACGTGCTCGTCGCCGAAGACGATCAGGTCGCCCGGCTGGGGGACCACGCCCGGCCCGTTGGGGATCGCACGACCAGCGCTCTGCGCCCACGAGGAGATCTGCGCCACCGACCCCAGGCCTTCACCGTTCGCGCCTAGCGGCTCGCCGGCCTGCCGAGCGGCCCACGAGGCGAAGTACGCACACCACGGCGCCCCCGGGATCGCCCCCGCGGTGGCGGTGCGGTAC
This sequence comes from uncultured Solirubrobacterales bacterium, assembly GCA_963715925.1. Lineage (GTDB taxonomy): Bacteria > Actinomycetota > Thermoleophilia > Solirubrobacterales > Solirubrobacteraceae > Palsa-744. The sequence goes on from OY970282.1 coordinate 3,368,420, forward strand.
ATCGCGATCGCGGGCGATTCGTTTGCGCCGGGGGGCTGCTCGGTCTGGCCAAGCTGGCTTTCCGCGATCCGCACGATCTGCTCGCCGAGCCCGCCCACCGAGCTCGGGGTTCCAAGCGCGCTCACCGGCGCTCCCGCGCTCGTCCCGAGCAGATAGCTCGCGGGCGTCGCGAGGCCGGCTGTTGCGGAGTCCGGGTAGGCGGGGGTGCTCGGGCTCGTGTACGGCGCGGTCGGCGTGAGCGTGGGTCCCGCGGCCGTAGCTCCAGCATCGGTGCCCGCGCTCGCGCTCTGCAGCGCCTGCGCGAACGAGGTACCCCCGCCGGTGGGGGGTTCCGCCGCGACGGGGGCGGGGGTCCCACCCGTGGTCGCGTTGCTCGCCGCGAGCAGGGAGGCGGGGTTGGCGACGGCCTGTTCGATTGCGGCCACGCGAGCGAGGACGGATTCCACCGACACACCGGGTGATCGGCAGCGCAACGCAGAGATTGAGTGTGCACAACGTGGGCAGCCTCTGAACAGCTGCGCCACCGCGCGGAGTGCTGGGTAGGGCGTGTGGGGGCTTGCCGGGCATTACGTGTGGGGAGGCAAAGGTTTCGTTTGCTCGTGATCGCGCGGATGGCTGACGGCCAAGGCGGGTGGCCCCCGAAAACGTCGAGGCGGGCAGCCGAAGCCGCCCGCCTCGAACCACCGTTCCCTCGATGAATCGGCGGTATGTGGCTTCAGGTCGGCCTTCCCTGACCGTCCGAAGCGTTTTTGTAACCTCCGCGAGGCGGGCGAGCCCGCCCCGTGGAGGCTTCGCTGCAGTGGCGGCGCTCAAGGCGCCGCCACTGAGGAAGATCTGACTATCAGCCGGTGATCAGCTTCAGCACTGCCTGGGGCAGCGAGTTGGCCTGCGCGAGAACCGCGACGCCGGCCTGCTCGAGCACCTGATCCTTGGTGAAGTTGCTCATTTCTTCGGCCATGTTGGCGTCCACCAGCGCGCTCTGGCCCGCGGCGAGGTTCTCGCCGTAGATCGCCAGGTTGCTCTGCGTGTACTGCAGGCGGTCCTGAACCGAGCCGAATTCGGCCGCGACTTCAGAGACTTTGTTGATCGCTTCTTCGATCGTCTTGATTTCTTTGATTTTGACGCCTTTGGTGTCTTCTTCGAGCTTCACCGTTTTGACGGCGATCGTTTCTTTTTCGTTGGCGCCGACCTGGAACTTGATTTCTTTGGCTTCCGCCAGCAGGGCGACGCCGTTGAACTTGGTCGTTTCGCCGACGCGCTTGATCTCTTCTTCGAGCTGTTTCGACGCGCCTTCGATCGCTTTTTCGTCTTCCGCCGTGTTGGTGCCGTTGGCAAGCTGCACGGCGAGCTCGCGGATGCGCTGCAGCATCTGCTGCACGTCGCTGACCGCGCCCTGGGCGGTCTGCAGCAGCGAGATCGAGTCCTGCAGGTTCTGCTGCGCCTGGCCGACGCCGTTGACCTGCTCCTGCATGCGCTGATTGATCGCGTAGCCGGCGACGTCGTCGGCGGCCGAGTTGATCCTCAGACCCGAGGAGAGGCGTTCCATCGACGTGGACAGCATGTTGTCCGTGTTCTGGAGGTTGCGCTGCGCGTCGAGCGACTCGATGTTGGTTCCGATAGTGAGGGACATGCGTTCATCTCCTTGATGACGGTTGTTTGGGTCAGTCCCGGGCCGACTCCCTGTCAGCCCTTTTTCTGCTTGAAGAGGGGCTCGACCGAAGCCGGGAGACACTCGCCTGCGGCTCGCATCCCCGTTTCGGCCAGCCGGCCTACGGCCGACTTCGCCACCCTTCTTACACGCCGGTATATCGTCATCGACGGGTGAGACTTGAGGGTGGGTCGAACAGCTTGGACGGCCGCAAGCGGCCCTTCACGCGCGCACGTCGATGCGCCGGCCCTCGGGGCCATCCTCCTCGGGTCCCTGCGGGCCGATCTCCGATCGGTCGCGTGCGGGCTCCCGGCGCGGTCCCGTCTTGCGGTCGGCCTCGCGCGGCGTCTTACGGCGCTTGCGGGGGACGCCCTGCGCCTGCTCCGCCGCGAGCTCGGATAGCCAGGGGGAATGGCGCTCGATCGGTTGGATAGGGTCCATCGCGTCCTCCTACACGGTGGGACCGGGTCCTCGCAGCTTGGCGAGCTCGGTGGCGAGCAGTTGCTGCTGGGCGTCGCGCAGCTCGACGACCACCAGACGCCGCCACAGGAAGACCGCGCCGGCCCACGCTGCCACGTAGCAGATCACTCCCGCGGCGAGCGCGCGCAGACCGGCTTCGGCGAGCGCGTGGGTGGGCAGCGAGAGGTAGCCGCCGAGGAGGAACCCGCCGAGGCCGCCCCACGCCTTGGAGCGCGCGATGGCGCGCACCGCGCGGGGGTGCTCGGCGAGGATGAGATGGGAGCCCCGCCCACCCTCGCCCCCACCGCCGGCGCCCTTCCCGCTCGCGCCCGCCCCACCCTTGGCCTTCGGGGACTTGCCGGGCTTGCCGGCGCCCTTGGCGCCCTTCGCGGACTTCGCGGGCTTGTCCGGCTTCGCGGGCCGCTCGGGGCTCTCAGTCCCAGGGCCGGCGTCCGCGGCTGCGGAGCGCACCGGCGCCACCGTGTCCTCAGCGGCCATAGCTGCTTCCGTCCGACTCTAAGCCGCGGCGCCGTTCGACGCGTTGGCACTCGAAGATGAAGCGCACGAGGCGCCGGTGCTCGCCCTCGCCAATCTCGTCGAAGCAGAGCGCGCGCCGGCCCTGGGTGTCGGTGCGCACGACCGTGCCGACACCCATGATCGGCGGGGCCCCCTTGGCGGTGGTCAGCCGGAACTGGACCTGCTCGCCGACCTTCAGCGTGCTCGGCCCCGCGAGCAGCATCCCGCCGCCGGAGAGGTCCACGGAGTAGGTTTGGACCGTGCCCTGGCTGCTGCCGGTGATGACAAGCACCGGCCGGGTGGATTGGACGCGGACGTACTCGCGTTCCTGGATCCGCTCCAGCGAACGCAGCTCGCGGAAGCGCAGCAGCTCGCGGTCCTCGAGCGTGACCGTGCCCTGCAGCCGGTTGCGCCCGTGGTGGTTGGTGAACTCGAGCTGCAGCTCGTCGAGTCGGTCGTCCTCGAGCGGGCGTTCGACACGGAACATCAGCGCCACCAGCAGCTGATCGCCGTTGCGCTCGGCGACCCGCGCCTGCACGCGCTCGCCGCTCGGCCGCACGAGGATCACGGCGTCCGAGCGCTCCGGGAGCACGAGCTCCGGGCGGTCCCGCGCCTTTGCTCGCCCGAGCTTCATGGCGCCGGGAGCAGCCTGTCGACGAGATCGGCGGGGTCGACCTGGGTGAGCCTCAATCCGCCCCCGTCGCCCTCCAGCAGATAGGCGGGGGCGAGACCGAGCGCGACGGCGGCCTGCACGGGCACCCCGAGCTGGTCGGTCTCGTCGGTGTGGGTGATCGCGAGCGCGCACGCACCGAGCGGGCGGTAGGCCTCCAACAGGCGGGCGGCCGGCTTGGCGCCGAGCGTGGCGGGCAGTGCGAGCACAACGCGCTCGGGCTGGAGCCGCTCGAGCGCCGCCGCGAGCGCGTCGATCGAGGCGGGGTCGGCGGGCGAAAGAGGGGGGGTGTCGAGCAGCAGCAGGCCATCGTCACGGGTGCTGAGCAATGCAAGCGCCGTCCCCTCGATGGTCGGCGTTAACGCGGCGCACGCGGCGGGGAGCGTGCTGCGCCGGTGGTAGGCGTCCAGCAGGGTGGCGCAGCAGGCGCTCTTGCCGCTGCCGCCGGGTCCAACGAAGGCGATCGCGGCAGGCCCGGGGGGCAGCGGGGCGCAGACCGGGATCCGCTGCTGGAGCGCCAAGCGCACCGCCTGTGTGAGCGCGGACGGGGAGGAGGAATCCATCAGCGGGAGCAGGTGCGCGGCGGCCGCGTCGAGCGCTTCGCCCACGAACTGCTCGTCGAATCCGGCCTCGAGCAGTGTGCGCTCAAGCCGGGAGCGCTCGATCGCGTCCTCCGCGCGAGCGGGTGCCGCGGGCACGGCGGGGAGGGGCGGCGGGTCCAGGGGCTCGACTGTCGAGAAGCAGGCGGTGTTGGCGAGCGCCGGGTCCTCGTCGGGAGGGATGGTGGCCTCTGCCTGGAGTTCTGCGGCTTCGGCCTCGGCTTCGGCTTCGGCGAGCGCGGCCGCCAGCGCAGCATCGAGATCGGGGGGGACGGCGGGCTCGGCCGCGCGCACTGCGGCTTCGGCCTCGGCGAGCGCCGCGGCGAAGGGGTTGGTGGCCCAACCCTGTCGCGGGTCCTCCCACTCGTAGGGTGCCTCCGCCTCCGCCGGCACCTCGTAGTCCTCGAAGGACCCGGGCAGCGCAGGGGTGGCCTCGTCCTCGTCGTAGCGGTCGAGCAGCTGGCCGCCACCGCCGCGGCGAGCCTCGATTTCGACGAAGGGACGCTGGAAGAAGCCGGCGAACCCGCCGGTGAGGCCCCTGTGGCGGCGAACCACGATCGCGTCCTCGCCAAGCTCGGACACGATCTTGGGGATCAGCTCGTCGACCGTGCGCCCGCGGTAGATGCGAGGCCCCCCCTGGAGGACGGCGTGGTTGTGGGTGAAGGTGCTCATGCGTGGATGACTCCAATCGTCTCGACGTTGACGCCGGGCGCGATCTCGTTGTAGGAGCAGACCGGCAGGTGCGGCTGGGCCTGGGCGATCAGCCGGCGCAGGTGGCGGCGCACGCGCGCGGAGCAGAGCAGCACCGGGTTGCGCGTCCCCCTTGCCGTCGCGTGGTCGACCTGGGCGCGCAGCGCGCCCACGATCGCCTGCGCGCGGGGCGGGTCGATCGCGAGGTACTCGCCGTCTGTGGTTTGGGTGATCGAGGTGGCGACCTCCTGCTCGATCGCGGGGTCGAGGGTGATCGCCTGCAGGCAGAGCCGCTCGTCCAGATGGGGGGCTGTGATCGCGCGGCCCAGCGCCTGGCGTGCGTACTCGGTCAGCAGGCCGGTGTCACGTGTTATTCGCGCCTTGTCGCCGATCGCCTCCATGATCGTGCCGAGGTCGCGCACGGGCACGCCTTCGGCCAGCAGCGCGCGCAGCACGCGTTGGATCTCCCCGAGCGAGAGCGCCTCCGGAACGACCTCTTCGACGACGGCGGCGTTGGTCTCCTTGAGCTGGTCGAGCAGCGTCTTGACGTCCTGGCGGGTAAGCAGCTCGCAGGCGTGGGTGCGGATCGTCTCTGTCAAATGGGTGACGATCATCGCCTCGGCGTCCACCACTGTGTAGCCGAGCGACTCCGCCTCGGCGCGGTCGGAGACGTGCACCCAGACCGCGGGCAGGCCGTAGGTGGGCTCGGTGGTGGGGATGCCCTGCAGGCCGCCGGCGGCGTCGCCGGGGTCCATCGCGAGCAGGTGCCCGGGCATGATCCGCGCGCGCGCGACCTCCGAGCCGCGCACCTTCAGCACGTACTCGTGGGACTCGAGTCCGAGCTCGTCGTGGATGCGCACTGCGGGGATCACAATCCCGAGCTCGCCGGCGATTTGGCGGCGGATCGCGGAGACGCGCCGCAGCAGGTTGCCGCCGGAGGAGCCGTCCACGAGCGGGACGAGGCCGAAGCCGACGGCGAGCTCCAGCGCGTCGACCGAGAGTCGCTCGATCGCCTCCTCCGATCCCTGCCCGCCCGTCGGCAGCGCGGCCTGCGCGGCGCCGCCAACGCCGGCAGCGCTGCCCTCGGCGTCCTGCTCGCCGGGCAGCCCGTGGCGCACGGCCCAGCCGATCGCGCCGAAGACGGCGGCAATCGCCAGGAACGGCAGCTTGGGCAGGCCGGGGACGAGCGCGAACAGGCCGATCACTGCGGCGGCGACGAGCGGGGCCTTGCGCTGGCGCAGGATTTGGGTGGCGACGTCGGAGCCGAGGTCTTTGTCGGAAGCGGCGCGGGTGACGATGATGCCGGTGGCGACGGAGATCAAGAGCGCGGGGATCTGCGCGGCGAGACCGTCGCCGACGGTCAGCAGCGAGAACTGGTGGGTGGCTTCGGTGAAGGACAGCCCGCGTTGGGCGACGCCCACCACGATCCCCCCGACGAGGTTGATCGCGGTGATGATCAGCGCGGCCACGGCGTCGCCCTTGACGAACTTGGAGGCGCCGTCCATCGCGCCGTAGAAGTCGGCTTCCTGGGCGATCTCGGAGCGGCGGGTGCGTGCCTGCTCGTCGGTGATCAGCCCCGCGTTCAGATCGGCGTCGATCGCCATCTGCTTGCCGGGCATCGCGTCGAGGGTGAAGCGCGCGCCGACCTCCGCGACGCGCCCGGCGCCGTTGGTGACGACGACGAACTGGATCACGACGAGGATCAGGAAGATCACGAGGCCGACGACGACGTTGCCGGAGACGACGAACTCCCCGAAGGACTTCACGACGGAGCCGGCGTCGCCGGTGGTGAGGATCAGGCGCGTGACGGACACGTTGATCGCCAACCGGAACATCGTGGTGAGCAGCAGCAGCGAGGGGAAGGAGGCGAAGTCCAGCGCCTTGTTGAGGTACATCGTCGCGACCACGATCGTGAGCGCGCCGGAGATGTTGAGCGTGATCAGCAGGTCCAGCAGCGCGGGCGGCAGCGGGACGATCAGCATCGTCACGACCATCACCACCGCGACGGCGGCGAGCAGGTCGGTGTGGCGCAGCAGGCGGCGGACGGTGTCGAGGCTCATAGCGCGTACCTCCGACGCCGGGCGAGGCGGTAGACGAAGGCGAGCACGCGCGCGACGGCGGCGTAGAGCTCCTCGGGGATCGCCTGGCCGATCTCGGCGGAGGCGTGCAGAGCGCGCGCGAGCGGGGGGTCGCTGACGATCGGGACGCCATGCTCCTCGGCGATACGCCGGATTTGCAGGGCGATCAGGTCCTGGCCCTTGGCCACGACCTCGGGGGCGGGGCGGGTGCCGTCGTAGCGCAGCGCGACGGCGAAGTGGGTGGGGTTGGCGATCACCACGTCGGCCTCGGGGACGGCGGCCATCATCCGCTTGCGGGCCGCCTGCATCTGGCGGCGGCGCAGGGCGGAGCGGACCTCGGCGGGCAGCCCGTACTGGCGCAGCTCGTCTTTGAGCTCCTGCTTGGTCATGCGCAGCTTGCGCTCCACGCGGCGGCGCTGCCAGGCGTAGTCGAGCGCGGCGATCGCGAGGTAGGCGAAGGTCGCGTGCTGCGCGATCGCCATCCCGCGCCGGCCCATGACGACGCCGAGGGCGCCGGGGGGGATGCCGACTTCGGAGGCCAGCGCGCTCATGCCGGGGACGATCGCGAGGGCGGCGACGGCGCCGACGACGGCGATCTTCGCGACCGCCTTGAGTGCCTCGAAGAGGAGGTTGGGCCCGAACAGGTTGCGCGCCCCCGAGATCGGGTTGATCCGCTTGAAGTCCAGGGCGAGCGCCTTGGTCGCCGGGCGGAAGCCGACCTGACCGGCCCCCGCGAGCAGGCCGGCGCCGAGGCAGACGGCGGCGATCGGCCCGACGGTGAGGGCGAGCGTGGAGAGCCCGACCTCCATCAGCGAGTGCAGCCCGGCGGCGGACGTAGCCCGGCCGGGGGCGGCGATCTCGGCGAGGATCTCGTGAAAGGCGAGACTGGCGGAGCTCACGATGGCCGGGCCGAGCAGGCTGATCGCGAACAGCCCGCCGGCGATCACGAGCGAGCCGCCGACGTCGGCGGAGCGCGCCACCTGCCCCTGCTTGCGCGCGCGCTGGCGGTGCTTGGGAGTGGCCTTCTCGGTGCGGTCCTCGTGCGCCATGGCCTACTCCCCCGAGCTCCCGGTCGTGCGGCCCGTCAGCGCGGCGGGGCGGGTGGGGTGTGCTGCGGCGCTCGGCATCCCACTCACCCTCACGCGACGTGCAGCGCGCCGAGCGCGGCGCCGACGGAGGTGGACATTTGGTCGGCGATCCAGCTTGCGAAGAACGGCATCGACGCGCCGACGAGCAGCAGTGCGACGGCGACCTTGGCGGGGAAGCCGACGGCGAACACGTTGAGTTGGGGCACGACGCGGGAGACCACGCCGAAGGCGGCGTCGGTGATCAGCAGCGCGATCAGCACGGGCGCGGCGATCTCCACGGCGGAGGTGAACACTGTGGAGAAGACCTGCTCCGCGCCGCCCGCGAGCGTGGCGATGCGGGGGGCGGAGGTGAGGGGGACGAGCTGGAAGGTGCGGGCGAGGCCGCGCAGCAGCCAGGCTTCGCCGCCGATGACGAGGAAGACGGCGATCCCCACGAGCGAGTAGACGTGCGTGAGGGGGCCGCTTTCATCGCCGGAGATGGGGTTGATGAGGCTGCCGTAAGAGAAGCCCGCGCCGAGGTCGGCGAGCGCGCCGGCTGATTCGATGGCGGCGAACAGCACGGCGAAGGAAAGGGCGAAGCCGAGGCCGACGAGCAGCCCCTCGACGACAAGGGCGGCGAGGGTAAGGGGGTCGGTGGGGATGTGCTGGCCGTGCAGGGCGAGGGGGGCGAGGCCCATCGAGATGCCCACCGCGATGATGCCGCGCACGCGCGGGGGGATCATCGGCGAGGAGAACGGAGGGGCGAGCAGGAACAGGGGTGAGACACGCGCGAGCACGAGGATGAAGCCGGCGAGCTCGTTGCCCGCGAGTTGGCTGAGGATGCGAGTCACGCCGGGCCGCCAAAATGTTGGTATCCGGCTTGCGTTCGATTTACGGCCTGGCGGCCCGGCGTAGGGATAGCCCGCTTGGTCATCAGCCGACCATGGAGGGGATCGAGGTGTAGAGGTTGGTGGTGTACACGACGAGCTGGTCGAGCATCCAGGGGCCGAGCAGGACGACGATCACGGCGAGCGCGGCGATCTTGGGGATCAGGGTGAGGGACTGCTCCTGGATTTGGGTGACGGCCTGGAAGATCGAGACCAACAGGCCGACGACCATCGCGCCGAGCAGCAGCGGGCCGGCGACCTTGAAGGCGAGGCTCATCGCCTGGGAGGCGAGGTTGACGACGGTGTCTTGGTCCATGGCTCTGGCGGGGGCGGGCGGGCGGGAATCCGATCAGTGAAAACTCTGTACGAGCGCCTTGATGACGAGGTCCCAGCCGTCGACGAGGACGAACAGGAGGATCTTGAAGGGCAGGGAGATGAAGGTCGGCGGCAGCATGATCATCCCCATCGACATCAGCGTGGAGGAGACGATCAGGTCGATGATCAGGAACGGCAGGAAGATCAGGAAGCCGATCTGGAAGGCGGTCTTCATCTCGGAGACGATGAACGCGGGGATCAACACCTCGGTCGGCACTTCCGCGCGGGTGTGAGGGGGCTTGGCGTGCGCGAGGGAGACGAACAGCGAGATGTCCTCAACACGGGTTTGGTGGAACATGAATTCGCGCAGCGGCTGCTCGGCGCGCACGATCGCGGTGGTGGTGGAGATGTGGTGGGCGTCGAGCGGTTCGATCGCGTCGCGGCGGATCGCGCTGATCGTGGGGGCCATCACGAAGATCGTGAGAAACAGGGCGATCCCGACGAGCACCTGGTTGGGGGGCGCGTTGTTGGTGCCGACCGCGGTGCGGATGAAGCCGAGCACGATCAGGATGCGCGAGAAGCCGGTGACGGTGAACAGCACCGCGGGGATCAAAGCGAGCCCGCCGACGAGCAGCAGGATTTGGACGGCGTTGGAGGAGTTGAGGTTCACCGGCGCACTGTCCATTCGCGGACGCGCTCAAGCGCGTCTGAGATAGCGCTCGGAACCCCGGGGGGCCGTGCTTGCCCCGGGATCTGGAGGAGACGGCGAGCCCCGCCCGGGTGGGTGGGTCCCAATCCGCCGCCGTCGCCGGTGGGTGGCTCAGGCAGGTCGAGCAGGCCGGCGTCGCGGGCCTCGTGCTCGGTGTAGCGGTGGATGTGCGCCACCCCGTGCTCGGCGGAGCCCACGAGCAGGTAGTCGCGCCCGGCGCGCACGAGGTGCAGCGTGCGCCCCGATCCGAGCGCCAGCGTGGCGAGGCTCGTCAGGCCCGAGCCGGCGGAGCGAGTCTCGCGCCCGGACTTGACCTGCTTGAGGATCCAGGTGAGCCCCCAGATCACGGCGATCACGATCAGCAGACCGACGATCGTGCGCACGATGCTCGCACCCCCGGAGCTCGTGTGCGAGGCGGTGGAGGAGGGCGAGAGTTCGAGCGCCGTCGCTTCCCCGCCGCGCCGGGAGCTCGGCGTGAAGGCCAGCGCAGGGCAGGCGTCAGCGAGCACGGCGAGGCCAAGGGCCATGCCGAGCGCGGGAATGGCGACCCGTCGGGCCGCGCGCAAAGGCGTTATGAAGCTAGTCATCGAGGGACGACTCCGAGGAAGAGTCGCCCTGGTTATCGACGCCCTTCTAGATGCCTTGAACGCTGCCCGTCGCCGCTCAGGGCGCGGTCCGCATTAAGCCTATCCGTCGCGCGATGCGGCTCAGGCGAGCGCGTCGATCTGCACGGTCCACTCGCCCTCGCCGCTGACCTGGAGGGCGCCGGAGGCGAAGCGCAGGCCGTTGACGAACAGCTCGATGGGGGAATCGGCGGACTGGTCGAGCTCCACGACCGACCCGGGCGGCAGCTCCAGGGCGTGGCCCAACGGCAGCATGGTGCGCCCCAGCTCCGCCCACACACGCACGGGCACGCCCATCATCCGTGCAAGGGACTCGCGCGTGGGGGTCGTCTGACCACGGCTCCCGGCCGCGATCGGGGCGTCCGAGCGCAGCGACTGCACCGTACTCGCCCCGGGGGCGATCGCGTCGGTCAGCTTGACCGCGCGCCGCGCGCCGCGCAAACCGGGCCGGCCGCGGCCGAGGGGGACGCCCTCGGCGAACAGACGCACCCCCTCCTCGGCGCGAGCCTGCAGCGCGAACAGCGTGCCGGGGGTGAGCGCGAGCACCCGCTCGACGGGCAGCTCGCGGGCGCCGACCTCGGCGCGCAGGCAGATGTGGGCGCCGGCGAGTCCGCGGCGCATCGCGCGGGCCTCGCGGGAGTCGGTGTCCCAGGATCGGAGCCCGCCCACTCCGGAGCCGAGGATGTCCTCCGCGACGGGCCCGATCGCAGACCAGGGGATCAGCAGGGACATGGAGGATGCAAGCGAGTCGATGCGGCTCTCGAGGGTGAGCACGAAGGTGGGTTCCCCGATCGGGGCGACGACGCCGGCGTCGCCCTCGAGGTCGACCTCGCCGAGGCTCAGCTCGAGCCCGCCGAGGTCGCGCCACGCGGGGCTGAGTTGGGCGAGCATCGATTTCAGCAGGCGCTGGGTGAGCGCCCAGTCGACTTCGGAGAAGCGCCGTTCGGAGGCGGCCTGGGAGGGGTTGCCGCCGAGCAGGCACTCGAGCGCCTGCAGCACCAGGGGGGGTTCGACGCAGAGCAGCATCGAGCGCTCGATCGGCTGCACTCCGAGCGCCACGGCGATCGTGTTCGCCGAGAGCTGAGCCTTCGCGGCGGACCAGGTGAGCTGGGAGGAGTCGGCGACGGCGAGCTCGACCGGAGCCCGCAGCTCGGTGGAGAGCCGCAGCGCGAAGGCTTCACAGAAGGAGCCGAGCACGCGCACGATCCGGCGGCGCAGCTCGGCGGTGAACTTGGTGGGCTGGGAGAAGTCCACAGTGCGAATTTGATGCCCGCCCACCTCGCTCCCGGCTGGGTCGCGCGCGTCGCCGGGCGGGGTCTCCTCGAGGTCCTGCTCTTGCTCCTGCTCCTGCTGGGCCTGACTCATCGCGGCTCCCTCACTCCTGCACGGCGGGGTCGGCCTGCGCGGGGACGGGCGGAGCAGGGTCGGGCGGCGCGAGGTGGCCGGTGTCGATGAGATCCCCACCCACACCCTGCTCGCCGATCACAGAGGCGGGGTCGCCCTCGACGATCTCGGTGACGCGCAGGCCGAACTCCTCGTCGATGATGACGACCTCGCCGCGGGCGAGGGGGGTGCCGTTGACGAGCAGGTCCACGGGTTCGCCGGCGAGCCGCTCGAGCGTGACGATCGAGCCGGCGCGCAGCTGCAGCGTCTCGCCGACGGTCATGCGGGTGCGGCCGATCTCGACGCTGAGCTCCATGGGCACGTCGGAGAGGCGGCGCAGGTCGGCGCCGTCGTGCGCAAGGGCGCCGGGGGGGACCCCGTTGTCCCCTGTCCCGTTCGCGGCGCCGGTCGGGACGGCCTCCCGGTCGAGCTGCTCGTAGACGACCGCTCCGCTCGTGGCGGGGGCTTCCGTCGAAGCCGGCGTAGGCTCCGCTTGGGGGACTCCGGACAGCTCGGGCTCGGTTACGGGATCTCCCATGCCTACTGGACCGTCAGTTCGGGGAACAGCACGGCTTCCACCTTGACGTCGGTCTGGCGGAGGATGCTGGTGAGGATGTGGTGCTTGATCGAGGCGCGACCCTGGCTGGAGGTGAGCGTGCCGCCGCTTTGGCCGGTCACGGTGTCGGTGACGATTTCGCGGACCGCGGGTTCCTCGGGGAGCGTCCCCGGGCCTTCCCCGGAGGAGGAGGCGCCCCCGGCGGAGGCCCCGTCGGACTGTCCCGGCGCGAGCTCGAGCGCGACCGTGAGCTTGGCGTAGTGGCCTTCGGCGAGGTTCACCAGGAACGGCTGGGGCATCTGGTAGATGGTTCCGGCGATCTTCTGCTTGACGGTGTGCTTGGGCTTGCTCATGGTGTAGCCGACGCCGAGCACGAGCAGCAGCAGCAGGGGGATGAGGAGCTTCTTTTTAGAAGCCATCCGAAAACTCCTCAGATTGCTTGCAGCAGCTCTCAGCGGGCGGGGTAGACGAGTTTTTGGATGGCTTCTCGAGCATGGTTGCGGTGTCGGATATGGCGGTTGACTGCGGGGCCTGGTCCTAATATCGGCCGGGTGCGCGGGATCAGTAGAGGCGTTGCAGGACGATCTCCACGCGCCGGTTGAGCGCGCGCCCGGCGGCGGTGGAGTTGGAGGCGATCGGCCGCTGTTCGGCGTAGCCGGTGGCGGAGAGCCGCTGGGAGTCGACGCCCTTGGCGATCAGGAAGCGCACGACGGAGCTCGCGCGGGCGGTGGAGAGCTCCCAGTTGCTCGGGAAGGCGCCGCCGGTAATCGGCACGTTGTCGGTGTTGCCTTCGACCGCGATCGGGTGGACGTGGTCGATGTTGAGCAGCGCCGCGACCTCGCTCAGCAGCGGCCGGCCGGCGCTCTCCAGGGTGGCGGAGCCGGAGGGGAACAGGAGGGAGTCGGTGAGCACGCGGATCGCCAGGCCGCGCTGTTCGATCGCGGTGTGGACGGAGTGCGCGAACCCGTGCCGGGCGGCGTAGGCGTTGAGCTCACGCTGGAGCGCTTCGAAGGAGGCCTGCTCCTGTTGGGCGGCGGAGACGTTGGCGGCCGCGGTCGCGGACGCGGCCGCAGAGCTCGACTGCACGGTGTTCGACTGCGCACTACCCGCCTGCCCGCCCGCCACGTGTTCGAGTTCGGAGGTGACGTTGGGGGTGAGCCGCACGATCGCGGGCGTGTCGATCGTGGTGGGGGCGCGGCTGGAGTTCGCGGACGCGCCGGGCTGGGCGATCGACTTGCCGCCCGGGAGGATGTCCCCGGAGAAGGCCGCCTTGAGCGCCAGCTGGAGGGTGTGGAACTTGGAGATGTTGACCGAGGAGATCGAGAAGAGGACCATGAAGAGCGCCATCAGCAGCGTGATCATGTCCGCGTAGGTGAGCAGCCAGCGCTCGTCGTTGTCGTGCTCGGCGGCGTGCCCGCGGCGCCGACTGGAGCGCCCGCGCGCCATCAGAGGCTCCTCGTGCAGGCGGGTCGAACCCGCGAACCGCCAGGGCCCGCGGCAAGCTTGCGCCCGAGGGGCCGGTGCCCCCTCATGCCGCCTCGGCCTGCGCGCTCGCGCCCGGCGAGTGCTCCGCGCCGTCCTCGGCGTCGCGCTCGGCGGGCGGCAGGTAGGACATCAGCTTGTCGGCGACCAGCCGCGGGTTGTCGCCGGCCTGCAGCGAGAGGATGCCCTCGAGCGTCATCATCCGCAGCTCGACCTCTTCGCCGGAGATCGCCTTGAGGCGGTTGGCGATCGGCAGGAAGACGACGTTGGCCGAGCCGACCCCCATCAGCGTCGCGAGGAACGCGGCGGAGATCGAGGGCCCGAGCGTGGAGGGCGCGGCGAGGTTCTGCAGCACGTGCACGAGCCCGAGCACGGTGCCGATGATCCCCATCGTGGGCGCGAAGCCCCCGGCCTTCTCAAACGGAGCCGCCCCGGCCGCGTGACGGGCGGCCATGCCGTCGACCTCGGCCTCCATGATCGCGTGCACCATCTCCGGGTCGGTGCCGTCGACGACGAGCTGCAGGGCGTTGCGGGTGAAGGGGTCCTCGACCTCCCCGAGCTGCGCGTCGAGCGCGAGCAGGCCCTCGCGGCGGGCTTGGTCGGCGAGCGAGACCAAGAGGTCCAGGCGCCCGCGCATGTCGGGGGGCTCGGCGGAGAAGGAGAGCTTGTAGAGGGAGGGGATGCGCTTCATCGACTGCATCCCGACGCTCGCCAGCGTCACCCCGCCGGTGCCGCCGAGGATGATGATCAGCGCAGCGATGTTCATGAAGGAGGCAGGCGAGGTGCCGTCCATCATGGAGGAGAGCAGCAGGGAGCCGAAGGCAACCCCAATCCCGATCGCTGTCGCGGCCTTCATCGCCCCCGTACATCGGCCAAAGCGCGCGATCCTTCAGTCCGTGCCGGCTCCCGGGCAGGCAGCCGAGGCGAGCGAGTCCCGGAGGGTGGTGCTTGGGGATCGTCCACGTGAGCGGGCGCGCCGGCGAGGGCCAGTGGGCGCGGGGCCTCCGTGCCCCCGCGTCACGAGATCCGTACCCCCAGCCGGCGGAGCCTCGATCGGGTCGGAGGGCGCCATGCCCGGCGAGAGCGTCAAGGGGTGGAGCCGCGGCTTCGGGGGAGGGCGAGGAGCGCCGTGCGGGCCGCTTGACCGCCGCGCGCGGCCGTGCTAGGGAGGCAGGGCAAGACCGCGAGCAAACAGCTCTCCGTATGGGCGCGGACGCCGCTACCAGGGCTTTCGGAGGGGCGTATGCGGCGAGGGCGGCGGCTCCGCGGAAGCCACGAGGGCCCGTAAGACCGAGGTCGGAAACGTCTTTCGAATACTCAAAGGGCTCCAAAAAAAGTAAGAAACAGTGCTTGCAATTATTGGACGCTTGGCTATAGTTATGCAAGTAGTCTCGATTCTGACCATGATCGTAGCTAGACGCTTTGTCTGCGCTCACAGTTCGAGGAGAGGCTGCTGAAGTACAAAAGCAGGGTGCAGTCATAAGGCCGGTTCGGAGCGCCCCCGCAGAGGTGGGCGTATAGGTATCGGTTACCCTAAACCCAAAATACATTACCCAAGATAAAAGTAAAAGGAGACGTACACATGAAGTCAATAAGGATAGCGGGGCTCTGCTTCGCGTCCATGCTCGTACTGGGCATGGCGCTGGCGAGTACCGCCTCAGCGGCACCGTTATGGTTAGTATGTTTAGAAGGTTCTGGGCTCACTAAATACTCAACCAACCAGTGCACCACGGCGAGCGGGACCGGGGCGTGGCAGTCGTTAGGCCTTCCCGCCGGCCAGACGGATACGGTCAGGATTCAGGTTTTCTCGCTGCACCTTGAAGATACAGGTACCCTTGCTGGAAAATCGGCAATCGAATGCAACAGCACCACGGCTGACGAAGGTACAGGATTTATCGAAGGTACAGGCAAAGGCAAAATCACAGCGGCCGGAATCAAGGAAACCGAAATCAACACAAGATGCAAAGTAATCGAAGGAGGCTGCGAAACAGGCAAAATCGAAAAAGTAAAAGCAGTACACCTTCCGTGGGCCACGGAAATATTTGAAACAGAAAGCAAGCTAGAGACCAAGATCGAAAACAGCGGGGCCGGCGAACCCGGATGGTCGATCACATGCCACACGGCCCTTGGCTCACAGACAGATGAATGCGTGAGCACCGGCAGCACTAAACTGGAATCAGCCAGTTTAGCCAATGCCGTAACCGCGGGAGTGTTATTAGTAAAAGGAACCTTCCTGGGAGCGCATCCCGCAAAATGCACCCAGAGTTCTAGTCACGAAGATGGTCACGTCAGAGGCTTAGTCGCGATCTTATTAAACAGCGGCAATGGCCTATCAGTAAACCCGGTGTAAAACAAGTTGTGTGGGGCCGGCGCCAGCCGGCCCCACACCCAAGCTTGGACACGGAGGGAGTCGGCAGTGAGTGATGTTGTTAGTGGAAGGCATGTTTTGCGTATAAGCCGGAGGGGTCCATGCGACCCGTAGTTGCGGCGGGTTTGGTGTCCGTGTGCGTGGCGGGGTTTGCGGCGGCTGCCCTGCCGGCGTCGGCTCTTGCATGCCCAAACGAAAGGTTTCGCACGGGCGCCTCGGCAGCTCTGCCCGACTGCCGCGCCTACGAGCTCGTGACGCCTGCAAACCTGGGTCGCGCGCAGGACCTGGTGTTCAACGAAGGCAAGGGTGGTCGCGTCATACCCTCTAGCGAAGGCGAACAGCTCGCGCTCGAATCCCTGGTACCAATCGAACCGGATGCGAGCGCGATTGCAGGCGTCATCGGTACGCGGGCTGTCTTCTCGCGCACAGCGGCTGGGTGGACTATGAGGTCAATGATCGTGCCCGGTATGCGCCCGGACAAGCTCGACATGCGTCTCTTCGGGCCCGATCTCTCGCAGGTCGCGTTCGAATCGTATACAGAGTTGAACAATGCCGAAATCTCACCTGACATATCATTTGAAGTCGGGCCTGTGGGCGGGCCCTACAGGCTCCTCGCGGATGTTCCAAGGGAATCCTTTACGTTTTTCCAGGGTGCGAACAACGGCACGGCGAGCGTTCCGGCGTTCACGGATGTGGTCTTCTCATCGACAGACCACGGGCTGCTTGCACCCGGGCTGGAAGGCACCTCGGCGGGAGAAACGACCACGGGCGCGCCAGACCTGTACGAGTGGACCGGGGGACCAGGATGCGGGTCGGCGGCCTCGAGTTGCCAGCTGGTGAATGTCGAAGGCGAAGGGTCGGATATCAAGCTGATCAATAAATGTGGTGCCGTATTGGGAGAAGGACCTGTGAGTGCGGTCGGAGAAGACAACACGGTCGATGCAATATCGGTGGAAGGCTCCAAGGTCTTTTTCAAAACGCCGCACTCGGGCAAAAACTGCGAAGGACCGTCGCGGCTGTACATGCGCAGCGACGGGCGTGAAACGGTTGAAGTGTCGGCGCCTCAGGGCATAGCTGAACCATCTGAACGCGGGGAAACCGTCTATCGAGGTGCAACGCCGGATGGCTCCGTCGTCTTCTTCAGCACGAGCACCGTGTTGATGCTCGGAGTAACGGCGGCGGGCGAAAAGCTCTATGCGTATGACACCGAAGCTCCCATTGGGCACAGGTTGACATTGGTCGCCGGCGAAATCAGCTCAAAACTCAGCGGATATTTTGCGCTTTCTGAGGACGGTTCGGTGGTTTATGCAGAGACCGCAAATCATGTTTTCTTCCGCTATGACAAACCCCCGGGTTCGGGCACGTGGGAGAGTAGTTTTGTCGCACAGGCCAAAGAAACACAGGTCGAAGACGAACCTATAAGCGTCACTCCAAACGGCGAATTTCTTCTGTTCCCTTCCGTGGGTGGTGGATCTGGCAGCCTCGAAGAACGGGAGGGCGTGAGGGGTGAACCGCGTGGGGCTGGTGCGCCTGATCATTCCCACAACGAGCTCTACCGTTATGACAATGCCAACAGGAGTGTCATGTGTGTCTCGTGTGGGGAGGGGGTCGTGCCTGAAAATGGCACAACGATCGAGCCGGGGGGCGCGAATTCGGTGCTGAGCTCGACGGACGGTACGCCCTCCGTTGTCGCGATGTCTGAAGATGGGCGGCGTGTGTTCTTCCAGACGTCCGCGCAGCTCCTGCCGCAGGATACGAATGAAAGCAAGGCTGGGGAAACCGAACTTGGTGTCGGTGCCGATGTGTATGAGTGGGAGGAGGATGGAGCCGAAGAAGCGCCGGGTGTCTTCTGCGGCGTGGCAAATGGTTGCACGCATCTGATGACGGCGGGTGAAGATGTCGGTCCGTCGAATTTTTTGGGCGCGAGCGCGAACGGGGATGACGTGTTCTTCGCAAGCGCGGCACAGCTCGTGCCGCAGGCCACCCCTGAATTCACGAACATCTACGATGCGCGTGTGGACGGTGGCTTCCCGCCCCCACCGCCGAGGGTCGAATGCACGAGTTGCCAGGGGGTGGGCAGTCCACCGCCGCTCTTCGGCCCCGGTGCGAGTCTGACATTCACGGGTACGGGCAACCCTGCTCCCACGATGGTCTCTCGCATCGCTAGCACGAGGAGGACGGCCAAGCACTGCGCCAAGGGCAAGAAGCGAAGGGACGGCCGGTGCATCAAGGCCAAGACCAAGGGCGGGGCGAAGCGCAAGAGCGTCAAGTATCACAATGGGATGAAGTGATTATGAGGATACCGTTGAGATTATTGGTTGCACCTGTGGCGATGTGGCTCGTGTGGGGCTGCGTTGTACCTGCCGCTGCACAGGCTACGTTTGAAGTGAAGCCGGGCAGCTTCGAGGTCGCCGCTTCGAGCGATCAGGCGGGTGCGCACGCTGATCTGGTGACGAACTTTGCATTTAGGCAGAATGAAGCGGGTGGTGTGGGGGCGCTGTTGCGCAGTGCGGAAATCATCCTGCCGGTGGGGTTTGCGGGCTATCCCGCGGATGTCAAGACGTGTGATCCCGTCCAGTTGCAGATCCAGGAATGTCCAGCGGATTCGCAGGTAGGCGTGCTTGAAGCGTTGACGAGGTTTGAACCGACCAGGTATATCTTGTTTCTCGTTCCTGTTTTCAACATGGTGCCCCCGCCCAATACGACGGCTGTCCTTGGGTTTGGTTTCCATGGCCTGCTTTCGGGCAATCTCGTTCTTACCCTTGGCCCTAAATACAGGGTGCACGCGCTTGCGAGCAACGTGATCACAGGTGTGGAACTTGTGCGCCAGTCGCTCACGGTGTGGGGGGTGCCAGCCGACTCAAGTCATACGCCCCAACGCGGCTCGAAGTTCGAATGCGTTCAGGTCGGGCTCAACGAACATTTCGTCGAAGGCCAGTTCGGCTGTTCAGGTGGTGAAACGCCCGTGAATGAAAACCCGGTCCCATATCTGGTCAACCCGACGCAGTGCACGAGCGGACCGCTGACCGCGGAACTGAAGGGCGTCATCTCGTGGGAGGACGAAGAAGCACTGCTGCCGGCACAGGCAAGCGTCGGTCCCTTCACCGGCTGCACGTCGCTGAAGTTTGCCCCGACAATCTCGGTGGCCCCCGAACAGACGCAGGCGACGACGCCGACCGGCTACGAAGTCGAGCTTCGGGTGCCCCAGGCCGAAGGCGCGGAAGGACTCGCCACATCCGACCTGAAGAACACCGTCGTGCGGATGCCGGCGGGCGTCGTGTTCTCGCCGTCGGCCGGAACGGGGCTCATGTCGTGCAGCGAAGCCCAGGTTGGGCTCGGCAGCGAACAGGAAGTACAATGTCCGGCTGCCTCGAAGATCGGCACGGTGTCGCTGACCACCCCGGCGCTGTCGGGGGAATTGAAGGGCGCCCTCTACCTGGGCGGGCCGCCGTCGGGCGCGATCACGGGACCGCCGTTCACGCTCTACCTGACGTTGGCCGGCCACGGGGTGATCGTGAAGATCAGGGGCACGGCGACGCCCGACCCGGCGACCGGGCAGATCACGACGGTCTTCGACGAAAACCCAGAGCTGCCGTTCAGCGAACTGAAACTGCATCTGAACGGCGGTTCGCGGGCGACGCTCGCCAACCCGAGCGCGTGCGGGTCCTACAGCGCGGAAAGCGACCTGACGCCCTGGGGCTCGCCCTTTATCGGGGACGCCACGCCGCCCAGCCCGCCGTTTGAAATCACGGGCTGTCAGGGGCCGCGCTTTGAACCGGCGTTCGCGGGGAGCACGCTCTCCAACCAGGCCGGCGGTTACAGCACCTTCCGGGTCACGCTCTCCCGCGACGATGGCGAAGAGGATCTCGGCGGGGTGGCGGTGAGGACGCCTCCGGGCCTCTCCGGGAACCTCTCGAAGGTCCCGCTGTGCGGGGAACCGCAGGCGGCGGAAGGCACCTGTCCGGAAGCGAGCAAGATCGGCGAAGAGACCGCGTCCGCGGGCCCGGGCCCGGAACCGACCTTTATCGAAGGCGGCAAGGTGTACCTGACGGGCCCTTACGACGGCGATCCGTTCGGCCTCTCGATCGACGTCGCCGAGCGGACGGGCCCGTTCGACCTGGGATCCGGCCCGTGCGACTGCGAAGTCGTCCGCGCCGGTGTGGGGGTGGACCCGCACACCGCGCAGCTGACGGTCACGAGCGGCACGCTGCCGAGCATGAAGGACGGGATCCCATTCCAGGTCAAGAGCGTGGATGTGGATGTCAACCGTGCGGAATTCATGTTCAACCCGACGAGCTGCGACCCGATGAGCGTCAACGGAACCCTGTCGAGCACCCAGGGCATGACCGCGCACGAGTCGAGCCACTTCCAGGCGACCAACTGCGCCGCGCTCGCGTTCAAGCCGGCCTTCAAGGCTTCCACCTCGGGGAAGACGAGCCGCGCGGACGGGGCGAGCCTCGACGCGAAGCTGAGCTTCCCCAGCACGCCGCAGGGGTCGGAGGTGAACATCGCGAGGGTCAAAGTCGAACTGCCCAAGCAGCTGCCGTCGCGGCTGACGACGCTGCAGAAGGCGTGTCCGGCCGCGGTCTTCGAAGCGAACCCCGCGAACTGCCCCGCGGCCTCGACGGTCGGTATCGCGAAGGCGGTCACGCCGATCCTCCCCGTCCCGTTGACGGGCCCGGCGATCTTCGTCTCCCACGGCGGCGAAGCGTTCCCGAGCTTGATCGTCGTCCTCCAGGGCTACGGCGTCACCGTCGAGCTCGTCGGCACGACGTTCATCAGCAAGGCCGGGATCACGAGCTCGACGTTCAAGACGGTGCCCGACGTGCCCGTCGGCACGTTCGAGCTCTACCTCCCCGAGGGCAAGGACTCCGCGCTGGCGGCGAACGGGAGCCTCTGCAACGGCAAGCAGCTCACGATGCCCACCGAATTTGTCTCGCAGGACAACACGGTGATCCGCCAGAGCACGAAGATGGCGGTGACGGGCTGCCCGAAGGCGAGCAAGGCGAGCAAGGCCAGCGCGAAAGGCGGGAAGCGGGGGGCGAGCAAGTAGCAGACCGAGGCATCTTCAAAAGCTTGCGAGCGCTTTTACCTTTACTCGGGTGCTCGCAAGATCCGGGAGTGTGGTTATCCTTGCACGCCTCTCGGACCGGCTGAGCGGGGGCGCCGCGGACACAAACTGGCCCGGCGCCCCCGCCAGAGACGCCTTGTATGCGCGGTGAGTCGCGCACGCCACATCCGGGCGGAGCTCTGAGCGCTAGCCGATCGGTGGGTCCTCGACGGCGACCAGCGGCGGGGCGTCCTGGCGGTGCCGGGGACGAGGCTCGTGCTCGGGCCGACGGTTGCGCATCGCCTCGGAGAGCACGCCGACGCGCCAGGCGCGGACCGCGGCGGCGACCTCGTCGGGGCTCTCGGCGACCACGACCTTGGCGGTGGTGGCGAGCGTCACGACGGTGTCGGGGGTGGACTCGATGGTGACGATCAGGTCGGGGTTCAGCTGGAACGGTTCGTCGGTGTGTCCGAGCCTGTGGAGGGTGATCATGGTGAAGCCTTCTCTCGTGGTGTGTCGCCCAGTGTGGGGCGCGGCGCTCATGGCCACGCCCCACCCAGGCGCCTCGTGGTCGTCCCTGACCTGCTACTGGACCATAGTCACCACCGTCTGGAGCATTTCGTTAGCGGAGGTGATCACCTTCGAGTTGGCCTGGTAGCCGCGCTCGGCGGTGATCATGTTGGTCATCTCGGTGGCGAGGTCGACGTTCGACATCTCGAGCTCCCCGCCGACGGTCTGCCCGAAGGCGCCGGTGTCGGGGGTGCCCACGATCGGCGCGCCCGAGTTGGTTGTCTGGCCCCACAGCGATCCACCGAGGCGCTCCAGGCCGTCCTGGTTGGGGAACTGCGCCAGCGAGAGGTACCCCGCGGTGACCTGCTGTTCGAAGGTCGGGGATTTGGGGTTCTCGTCGGTGTAGCTGACCGCTCCGTCCTCGCCGATCGACACGTTGGCGGAGCCGGGGGGGATCACGATGTAGGTGTCCTTGGCTCCGGGCGCGTAGGTGAAGCCGCCTTCCACTTTGGTCGCGACCGCTTCGCGGCCGATCACGTAGCTCCCGGCCTGCGTCGTCAGGAAGCCCTTCGTGTTGGTCGTGAGGTCGCCCTCGCGGGTGTACTGGAAACCGGCCGGCAGTTTGGCCGTGTACGGGGGTTCCGCCGGCGGTGTGCCGCTGCCGACGCGCAGGAACCCTTCGCCCTGGATGGCGACGTCCAGAGGGTTGTTGGTGGACTGGAAGGAGCCCTCGGTCATCTCGTTGTCGGTCGAGGCGATCTGCACCCCGAGCCCGATCTGCAGCGGGTTGGTGCCGCCGTTGCTGATCGTGGGGCCGGAGGCTCCCCGCACCACCTGGGCCAGCGAGTCGGCGAACGTCACCCGCTGGGACTTGTAGCCGATTGTGTTGACGTTCGCGAGGTTGTTGGCGGTTACGTTGAGCATCGTCTCGTTGGCGTCGAGGCCGCTGATCGCGGCATACATTCCACTCATCATGGTTGCGTCACTTCCTTTCGCGGCCTCCTCGACGAGGTCCGGCCGTGGTTGTTGTCGCTGTGGTTGTCGTGGTCAGAGCGGAGGCATCGCCGCCGGCTGATCGGGTGCCCGGCCTGAAGTGGCGAGCGATGGTTGGGGTGGTTGTCTGTCATCGTCAGCCTCATGCGATCACGGCGCTGTCGATGTTGGTGAACACGTGCTCGCGCATGTGTTCGGAGCCGACCGCCGTGACGACGGTGCGGTTGTTGACGGACACCACGAAGGCGGTGCCGTCGACAAGTACGAGCGAGTCGCGCGAGCCCTTGCCGGCGGCGCGTCCCACACCCTCCTGCAGCCGGCCGAGGGTGGGGGGGTCGAGCGCGATCCCGCGGCGCTGCACACGCTCGAGGGCGTGCTTGGAGAACTTGATTTGAATCCCGCCCGCCCCGGACCCGCCAGCCTTGCTCGCGTCCTTGAGGGCGTCCGCGAAGGACGGTCCCGAAGAGCGCGCGGCTACGGCAGCGCCAGCTCCCGTCGCGCCGGACGGCGGGCTGCCGACAGCGACGCCCGGGAGCAGCGCGGGGTTGAGCTCGACGCTCACGAGACCTCAGTGACGCCGGCGAGTTCGATCCCGGGGGTGCCTTCGACCGTAAGGGTGGCGCCTTCGGTGGTGATCTCGACGCTCTGGACGGAGCCGCTGTGGGTGGCGCCGGTGGAGGGGTCGGTATAGGAGACGGTGTGCCCGATCAGTCCGACCGCCTGGGCGACCCGTTGGGCGGCGGCGGACTGGGTGCTGCTCTGGGCGAGGTTGGTGGTCTGCTCGAGCTGGGAGAACTGGGCGAGCTCGCTGATGTATTCGGTGCCGTTGCTCGGTTCCAGGGGATTTTGGGCCTGCAGCTGGGCGATCATCAGTTTGAGGAAGTCGTTCTTGCCGAGTTCGCCGCTTGGATTGGTGGGTTCCGTGGCGGCGGAGCTCGATGGGCCGGTGGTGGTCGTGGCGGTGGATGGGGCGACGGTGGTCATGGGTTGCCTCGCTCTCGTGCGTGGTGCGCGTGTAGGTGCTGTGGTCTTGGGTGGCGGTCAGGCGAGCACGTCGACGAGCGTCCCGTGCGATGGCGCGGGCGCAGGTTGCGCGTCCTCTTCGGACTCGGGGTTGGTGGCGGGATCGGTGGAAGCTGTGATCGCGGTGGTCTGGCCGGAGCGGTTGCCGCGAGAGGAGGCTTCGCCGCTGCCGGCGGCGCCGTCGTGGCCGCCGCCTCCAAGGGCAGTGTCCCCGCCCTGGGCGGTGGAGTGATCGTGACGGCCGATGTGCAGGCGCGCGAGGTTGAGGCCGAGCGAGCTGAGCGACTGGCGCAGCTCGGCGTGGGCGGCGGCGAGCGCCTGCGCGGCGACGGGCGTCTCGGCGCTGACGCGGGCGAGGAGGCCTTGGGCTGTTTGGGTGAGGTGGATGCGGATCTCGCCGAGCCCCTCCGGCTCCAGCGCGATGCGGGCCTGGGAGAGGCCCTGGCGGGCGGCGAGCTGGATCGTGCCATGGAGGGTCTCGATGGCCTGTTGAAGGCCCACGCCGTAGTCGAGCAACGGCCCCTGGGGGTCGCTGCCTAGCGTGGCGGTGGGGGGCCCCTGCGCGGAGGTGGCGCCTTCCAGGAGCCCTCCTACTCCTCCTACTCCTCCGAGCCCACCGACATCGGCGCCTGCGCTCGCGCCCGTGGAGGCCGAGGAGGGGTCGGGCACCCACAGCTTGTCGTGGACGGCCGCGTCGCCTGCCGAGTGGAGGCTCGCCGGCCCCGCGGGGTGGGCGCCCGCATGGGAGCTCCCCCCGCTACCGCCCGCGCCACCTGGATGCGTGGTGGAGAGGGTGGCACCCGCGGAGAACGTTGAATCCGAACTGACCCACTCGCGCAGGGGTGCCTCGCCTCGAGGGCTGGAGCCGGTGGGAGCTCCGTCTTCCTCGGTGCCAACGGGGGAGCCTGCCGGCAGAGACGGCTTCGCTACGGACGCGGACCCCTCTCTGGGTGGTGTGCCTGGAGCGGCGGAGCCTGCGTGCGGGGACAGGTCGAGCGCGGCCTGGGGGGTATCGACCCCACCTACCCCGCGGTCGCCCGGGGCGCCGGTGGCAGCCGTCGCGGCGGCGACGTCCGCTCCGTCGCGGGAGGGAGTGTCCCCGGAGGCAGCGGCGGTGCCCTCTGCGTTGGTCCTCAGCGCAAGCTCCCCAGTGGCGGTGCCGGAGAGAGCGGCAAGGGGAGTCCCCACCGCAAGGCCCGGCCCGGAGAGTGAAGAGCCGGTTGCGGGAGAGTCGGCATCCTGACGGGTAGCCGCGTGCCCGGGGCGGCGGCTTGCGGGCTGCGCAGGGACCCGTCCCCGCCCCCCAGTGCGCTGTGGAGCGTCCGCGGCACCCGCCGCTTCGCCGCCGGCGGGGGCGGAGGGGTTGGGCGAGTAGTGACTCTGCTGCTGGCCTTCCGCGGTGGCGGTCCGGGCCCATTCAGCTTCGAGCGCGCTCTTGAAAGGCGGCCCCTCGGGTGGGGCGCCCGGTGGGGCGCCGCTGGTTGGCGGAGCCCCGGGCGCAGCGGTGAAGGTCGGCGCGGCGGGGGTGGTCATGCGATCCCCCCACCTTGGTAGGAGGCGGCGTAGCCGAGCACGTTGGTGACGTACTGCTGGGTTTCGGGGTAGGGGGGCACGCCGCCGTACTGCTGCACGGCGCCGGGTCCGGCGTTGTAGGCGGCGAGCGCGTCGGCGGTGTTGCCGGCGAACTGGTGCAGCAGCCCGGAGAGGTAGCGGGCGCCGCCTTCGATCGACTGGGCGGGGTCGAGCGGTTCGGCGACGCCGAGCGAGGCGGCGGTGGAGGGCATCAGCTGCGTGAGTCCGAGTGCGCCGGCGCCGCTGCGGGCGGAGGGGTTGAACCCGGACTCCTGTTGGATCAACCCGTACAGGACCGAGGGGTCGAGCCCGTAGCGGGCGGCGGCCTGTTCGATCAGCGGGGCGTAGGCGGAGCCGGCGTTGGTGGGGGCTGCAGCGCCGGCGGCGGTGGGGACGCCCGTCGCTTCCAGAGACCCCGCGGCGGCGGTGGGGATGCCCGTCCCTTCCAGAGATCCCGCGGCGGCGGTGGCGATCGGATCCGCACTTCCCGCGAAGGCGATCGGCTCTCCACCGTCCGCGGCGCCCGCCGCGGCGGGCGATCCCACACTCCCGGCCTGAGCGGCGTTGAGCGTCGAGGCGAAGGTCGAGCCGGTCTGGCTCGCAGAGCCGGTGGCGGCCGGGCGGCGCTCGACCTGGGCGACGAGCGCCTGCAGCTGCTGGACGCGTTCGGCGGCGGCGAGCGCGCCGGAGGACGCGCCGGGAGAGCCGGCGGCGGCGATCGGCAGCGTCGAGGCGCTCACGCGGCGCTCCGGCGGAAGCGCTCGAGGGCGATCTCGTCGAGGTGCTCGCTTTCGCGGCGCCCGACCTCGCGCGTGTGCTCGCTGCGCTGGCGCTCCTTGAGGCGCTCGAGGATCTCGTGCTCGCGCGCGGCGCGGCCAAGCTTGGTGTCGCGGTCGGCGACGTCGGCCTCGTGGCGCTCGAGCTCGCGCATGCCCATCGTGCGCTGCGCCTCGACGTGCTCGACGAACGCTTGGCGGGCGAGGAGATCGGCGGCGCTGACGGTGCCTCCACCAGTCCCGCCAACCCCGGTGGCGAGGCGCTGGTGGGTACGGGCCCGCTCGAGGTGTTCCTCGACCTGCCGCAGACGGTCTTCGCTGCCGGCGAGCTGGGAGACGGCGCTGGCGAGCTCCTGGCGCGCGAGGTTCTCCTTGCGCTGGCGCAGAGCGCGGACGCGCTCGAGGCGGAAGCGGAACGAGGGAGCAGTGCTCACGGCCGCGTAATCGGCCGGGCGGCGCGCATCTTTAGTTGGCTTGAAACGGGCTCCTAGAGCCAGTTGGTCCCGGGGGGCATTCCTGGGGTCTCGACGCTACCAATCATAGGAACGCAAAGCAAGGTAAGCTCTTGTGTATACAACACGTCAAAAGAGGCGAACCGTGTTCTTTTCGCGGAAAAAATCAAAGTATGGACTGATAGTTGGATTTGTTCATCGAAATGTGATCCGAACGGACCAACTATTCGCACACAAATATGGGCCCGTACCTCAGAGGCATGGACCCGGAGAGACACCAGACTGGCCGCAGAACGGCTGGCACAAAGCAAACACGCCCTGGGGATGAACAGACATGAGCAAGAAGAAGTCGGATGAGGTAACGATCACGCTCTCTTCGCTGCAAGTGGAGCAGGTGATGCGCGGCGCCGGGCGCAACCGCAACGGCACCGTGTCGAACCTGCTGCTGGCGGCGTTGGACCACGCCTACCAGCCGGCGGAGAAGAACGGCAGCGGGAGGCCCTCGCCGTTGCAGAAGGCGACGCGCGCGGCGCTGGAAGAGGCGCTCGAGGATCCACAGCTCTCGCAGTCGTTGCTGCGGGGCCTCGCGATTCTCGCCTCCTACGGCCCGGATCGACCGTGGCGGGCGATCATCGACCTGGCGGGTCAGCTGGGGATGTCGCCGTCGACGACCCACCGGTACGTGAAGACGCTGCGGGCGGTGGGCCTCTTGGAGCAGAACCCATCGACGCGGGAGTATCGCCCAGTGGCGGTGTAGTCGGTGAAAATAGAATCGGGCCCATGGCCCGGGCGCAGTTCGCCGGCGCGGACGGACGCTTGCGAGGCGCCGTCGGGCCGCTCAGAGAGTGAGCCCGAGGGAGGGGATCGCGGAGACCCCGAAAGGATCGGGAGCCCGTTCGTCCGCGGGTTCCTCGGTGAGCACCTCCTCGGCGTCGAGGACCTCGCCGCTGCGCTGGGCGAGGGAGCGCTCGAGCGAGGCGGCGAGCTCGAGCAGGCGCCCGTCGGAGTCGGTGGGATCGGAGGGCTCGGCGACGGCCTGGCGCAGGAAGGCCTCGATCGAGGGGCGGTGCTCGAGCGCCGCGTCGACCAGCGGATCGCTCCCCGACTGGTAGGCGCCGATCGCGATCAGGTCCTCCTTCTCGCGCAGCGCGGCGAGCGCGGAGCGCAGGCGCTGCCCCGCGGAGGCGAGCTCTCCAGGGACGATCTCGCCGGTGAGGCGGGAGACGGACTGGAGCACGTCGATCGCCGGGTAGTGGCCGGCGTGGGCGAGCGAGCGCGTGAGGACGATGTGCCCGTCGAGGATCGAGCGGACGGCGTCGGCGATCGGCTCGTTCATGTCGTCGCCGTCGACGAGCACGGTGTAGAGGCCGGTGATCGACCCCTCGGGGGAGGTGCCGGCGCGCTCGAGCAGACGGGGAAGCAGGGCGAACACGGAGGGGGTGTAGCCGCGCGTGGCGGGGGGCTCGCCGATCGCGAGGCCGACCTCGCGCTGGGCGGTGGCAAAGCGGGTGACGGAGTCCATCATCAGCATCACGTGGTGGCCGTGGTCGCGGAAGTGCTCGGCGATCGTGGTGGCGGTGAAGGCGGCCTTGATGCGCACCAGAGCGGGCTCATCGGAGGTGGCGACGACGACGACGGAGCGCTCGGCGGCCTCGCCGAGGTCGCGCTCGACGAACTCGCGGACCTCGCGGCCGCGCTCGCCGACGAGCGCGATCACGTTGACGGTGGCGGAGGTGGAGCGGGCGATCATGCCGAGCAGCGAGGACTTGCCGACGCCGGAGCCGGCGAAGATCCCGAGCCGTTGACCGCGCCCGCAGGGGACGACGCTATCCAGAGCGCGCACGCCGAGCGCGACACGCTCGCGGATGCGGGGCCGGCTCAGAGCGGAGGGGGGCGCCGCGATCGTCGACCGAGAGCCCGTGTGGCTCTCACCGGCCATCTCGCCGAGCCCGTCGAGGGGGCCGCCGAGCCCGTCGATGACGCGACCGAGCAGGCGGGGGCCGACGGGCACGCGGAAGGGGGCGCCGGTGGGCAGGACCTTGGTGCCGGGGCCGATGCCCTGGAGCTCGCCGAGGGGCATCAGCAGGGTGCGGCCCTCGCGGAAGCCGACGACCTCAGCGGGGACCGCCTCGCGATTGCCGGCCGACCCAGCTCTTCGAGCTGTGTGCCCCCGATCGGTCGCCCCGACGAGGCACACCTCGCCGATCTCGACCTGTAGCCCGGTGGCCTCGATGACGAGCCCGATGAGGTTGCTGACACGGCCATGACAGCGCGCGAGGTCGGCGCCGGCGAGCGCAGTGGAGGTGCGGCTGAGCAATTCACTGCTCATCGGAGGCCCCCCCACCAAGCTCGGCCTGGAGCAATTCACTGCTCATCGGAGGCCTCCCCACCAAGCTCGGCCTGGACGACCTCGCGGGCGCGTTCGAGCTGGGTCTCGACGGTGGCGTCGACCTCGCTCTCCAGGGTGCGGACGATCGCTCCGCCGCGGCCGATGCGACGGTCGGCCTGGACATCGCAGTGCTCGACGCCGCCGACTTGGGCCCCCAACTCGGCGATCGCGGCGCTCACGAGGAGGAGGTCGGCGGGGTCCACGAGCACCGTGATGCGACGGCGCTCGGCGACGCGCCGCAGCGCTCCGCGGACGGTGTCGAGGACGCGCTCGGGCTGGACCTCCAGGGCGCCGGCGAGGATCTTCGCGGCGAGCGCGAGCGCCAGCGCGACGGCGTCGCGCTCGGTCTCCTCGGTGAGAAGCTCACGCAGCTGCACCGCCTCGGTGAGCGCATGTTGGAGGGCGAGCGCGGCGGAACGGGCCTCCGCGAGGCCGTCCTCGCGGCCCTGGGCGAGACCCTCAGCGTGGCCCTCGGCGCGGGCGAGCTCACGGATGCGCTCGGCCTCGGCGGCGGCGTCGGCGAGGATGTGCTCGCGCCCAACCGGATGGGGAGCGGAGGGCTCGAGCTGCTCGAGCGGGTATCCCGCAATCGCGGCCGGGCCGCGAGGAGCGTCGTCCGCGCCGGTTGCGGCGGTGCGCGAGAGCTGGGCGGTCGGTGCTGCGGCGGCCTGGTCGGCGGCCATCACACTACGGCTTCCTCTTCGCTCTCGCCCTCGCCGGTGGAGAGCACGATCGTCCCGGCCTCCTCGAGGCGGCGCACGACAGCGACGATGCGGCCCTGGGCGGCCTCGACGTCGCGGCGGCGCTGGGGCTGCTGGACCTCCATCTCCTCCTGGAGCATCGCGGCGCCGCGCTCGGACATGTTGGCGAGGAGCTTCTCTTTGACGGCCTCGGGGACCCCGCGCAGCGCGAGTACGAGGTCCTTCTGGTTGGCCTCGCGGAGCACCTGCTGGATCGCGCGGTCTTCGAGGGTGACGATGTCCTCGAAGACGAACAGCATCCGGCGGACCTCCTCGGCGAGCTCGGGGTCGGTGGCGGCGAGGTGCTCGAGCACGACGCGCTCGGTGGAGCGGTCGGCCTGGTTGAGGATGTCGGCGAGCGCCCTGGCCCCCCCGGCGATCGAGTAGTCCTGCTCGACGACGGTGGTGAGCTTCTGGCGGATCACCTCCTCGACCTGCTGGATCACGGAGGGACTCGTCTCGCGCATGCGCGCGATGCGCAGCGCGATGTCAGGCTGCACTGCATCGGGTAGGCGGGCGAGGACTTGGGCGGCGAGCGCGGTGTGCAGATTGGCGAGCACCAGCGCGATCGTCTGCGGGGCCTCGGTGCGCAGGAAGCCGACGATCTGCTCGGGGGGGGTGCGGCGCAGGAACTCGAAGGAGCGCGTCTCGCCCGCGGTGGAGAGCCGCGCGAGCAGCTCCTCGGCGCGCTCGGCGCCGAGCGCGCCCTCCAGCACCTCACGGGCGAACTCGATCCCGCCGGCGACGTCGCCCAGGCCGCCGGAGCCGGCGGCGGCGGCGAGCTCGACGAGGATCGCCTCGGTGGTCCGCTCCTCGATCGCGCCGAGCTTCGTGAGCTCGAGCGAGAGGCTCTCGACCTCCTCCTCGCGCAGGTGCCGCATGATCTCGGCGGCGCGCTCGGCGCCGATCGCGGCCATCAGCACGGCGGCCTTGCGGCGGCCACCGAGGCGAACGGCGGGAACCAGCGCCCCCCCACCCAGCGCAGCGCTCGGAGCCTCGGCGGCAGGCAGCTCGATCGCCATCAGGCCTGCCTCACGGTCGCGCCGGCGCGGACGCAGTCGTGATCGCACGCGCTCTGGTTAGCCGGCGCGACCGCTTGCCCGATCATCAATCCTCCTGCATCCAGCTGCGCAGCTGCTGGGCGACGCGGTCGGGGCTCGACTCGGCGAGCTGCTCGACCTGGCGGCGAATCGGAGCCCCACCCGCCTGGCCGGCGCCGTTGGGGGCGGTGACGAGCGTAGGCGCGTGGTCGGCGGGCCGCGAAGGGGTTTCGCGTTCGAGCTCGGAGAGGCGGATCGGCAGCTCGAGCTCGCGCAGCCAGGGGGGCTCGTTGTCGATTCCCTCCTGCTCGCGGCGGCGCAGGGTGCGGGTGGTGAAGAACAGGAAGAGCATCGAGGCGATCGCGATGAGGGCGTACTTGGCGTAGCCGAGCATCCCACTGGAGGCGCCTTCCGCGGCGGGGGTGGTGGACTTGGCGAAGGCCATTTGGGCGACCGAGATAGTGTCCCCGCGCTTGGTCTGCAGGCCAGCGGCGTTGGTGACGGCTTCCTTGATCGCGGTCACGGAGGTGGCGGGGACGGTGTGGTCGAGCAGCACGGAGACGTGCTCGCTTTCGACTTCGCCGGGGGCGACCGTGGAGTGAGTGACCGTCTTTGCGACCCCGAGCGTGGAGCCGGTGATTTCGTGCTTGTAGTTGGACTTGCCGGAGGTTCCGGTTTGGGCGTAGGCGGGGATGTTGGCGGTACCGGTCGCGCCGGCTCCTGCGCCGGAGCCGGTGAGGGTTTCGAGGTTCTTGCTCTGCTGCAGCGGCACGCCGGCCTTGCCGTAGGTGAGCGATTCCTGGGTGGTTTGGTTGGTGTTGAGGTTGGCGTACACCTGGACCACGGCCTTGCCGGGGCCGATCGTCTGGGCGAGCATCTCGTCGAGGCTGGCCTCCATCCCGTCGTCGTAGCGTTCCTCGGCGGCCTGCTTGCCGCTCGCGCCGCCGCCGGCTTCGCCGTTCTGGGATGGCCACAGCAGCTGGCCGGTGCCGTCGGTGATCGTGACCTTCTGTAGCTGCAGGCCGGGCACGGAGGAGGCGACGAGCTGGGCGATGCCGCGCACGGAGGTGGAGCTCAGCGAGCTGGTCCCGCTGAGTAGGACGGCGGCGGAGGACGCGTTCTGGGCTTCGCCGAAGAGCTGGTTCTGGGGGTTGGGGAGGACGAGCTCGACCTGCGCGCCGGAGACCCCCTGGATGTTGTCGATCGTCTGCTCGAGCTGGCCTTGGAGCGCGCGTTGGTAGGTGACCTGCTGCTGGAAGTTGCTTTCGCCGAGGCTCGATTTTTCAAACAGCGAGAAGCCGGGCTGGGTGTTGCCGAGCAGCCCGGCACCCGCGAGGGCGACGCGGGCGCGAGCGGTCTCGTTGGACTGCACGGCCAGCGCGGTGCCGTTGTTCTGCAGTTCGTAGCTAATCCCCTGCTGGTCGAGCGTGCTCGTCATCTTCCCGGTCTGCGCCGGTTCGAGGCCGGTGGCGAGTGTGGCGTAGGAGGGTCGGGAGACCATGTGCACGAACAGGTAGATGAAGAGGATGCCGGCGATCGCGCCGGCGCCAAGGATCGCCCATCCGCGGGGGGTGAGTCTGGTGGCGAGCTGTTTGACGGGCATGGATCGAGGGGGAGAGGAGTGGGGGGAGAGCCGAGCGGACTGAGGTGTGAGGTGTGAGGTGGGACGGTGAAGTTGTGGGGAGTCGGTTTGGATGGGGGGAGGTCGGGAGTGGGGCCTGCCCCCTTCCCGCCCCTACACCTGCGTCTGGAAGATCTGCTGGGCGGCTTCGACGGCCTTGGTGCGTATCTGCGAGGCGAGTTGCATCGCGAGCTGCGCGTCCTCGACGGTGGTCACAGCGCTCTCGGGGTTGGCGGCGGTGCCGGTGGCGAGCGCCTGCGCGGCGCCGTCGGCGCTTGTCTGTGTTTGCTCCAACGAGGAGATGGCCTGGGTGAGCGCTCCACCGAAGCCGCCGGATTCGCCGCCGCTGGCGCCTTCGACGCCGCTGGAGCCTTCGACCCCGGCGGAGCCTTGGACGCCGCCTTCGACGCCGGGGGCAGCCCCGCCGACCCCGGTCGCGCCGACTCCCGTGGCGCTCCCTGTTTCAGTGAGTACGCTCGGCGGGATTACCGCGCCGATCGCGGGCACAATCACTTGAGGATCCCGAGGGTCGCGGTGAACATCGACTTGGCGGTCTGCATCGCGGTCACGTCGGACTGGTAGGAGCGCGACTCAGAGATCAGGTCGACCATTTCGGTGACCGTGTTGACGTTGGGCATCTTCACGTAGCCCTGCGCGTTGGCTTCGGGGTTGCCGGGGTCGTAGACGACCTGGTCGGGGGTCTTGTCGGCGACGATCCCCGCGACCTCCACGCCGCCCGCGGGCGGGTGGGTGAGCGCCCCGCCGTCTGCCGCCATGCTGCCCGCGGCGGGGCCTGCGGCCGCGGCGCTCGGTGCGAGCGCTTCGGAGAGCGTGGCTTCGAAGTTCGACGACGGTGTGCCGGTCTGCTGGAGCTCAACCTCCTGGCGCTGGTAGGGCTGCCCGTTGGCTGCTTTGGTGGTCTGGGCGTTGGCGAGGTTCTCGGAGGTGACGTCCATGCGCACGCGTTCGGCGCTGAGGCCGGAGCCGGCGATTTCGATCGCGTCGAAGAGGCCCATCAGCGGGCACCCGTCGAGGTCGCGTCGCGGGAGCTCATCAGCTGACCCCCATCGCGGAGCGCATGATTTCGTTGCGGGTCCCCATCACCTGCACCATCGCCTCGTATTCGAGGCCGTTCTCGGCTAGCTGCGCGGATTCCTGGTCGACGTCCACCCCGTTGCCTTCGGGTCCCACGACCTGCGAGCTGACTTCGGGCTGGAAGGACACCTGCGCGGGGGACTCTCCGCTGGCGAGCGCCGCGCGCAGGGCGCCCTGGAAGTTGAGATCCTCGCGCCGGTAGCCGGGGGTGTTGGCGTTGGAGATGTTGTTGGTGAGCAGCGTCTGGCGCGCCCACGCGCCGCGCATCGCGCTTTCGAGTGTGAGCTGGGTGGTGTCGATGAGGGACATCCGGCGGTGGTGGGGTGGCGTGAGGTGGCTGCGAAGATTGCGCTCGCCCTCCGTGGGCCAAACCCGACTCTCATCCATGTGAGCCGCCCCCCGAGCAGGGCCCGGGTCCACCCCGTCATCGGCAGGCGGACGAGGAGCTTGAGGGCCTGTTCGCCGGCGGGACCCTTAGCTACGCGCTGTGGTCCACGCGGTGCACGCGCCGGGGCGCATGGCCGGCGTAACCGTGGGCGGCGCGGCTCGCGCGTACCGTTGTGCGCAGGTCGCACAGCAGTGCCTCGCGCAGGCACTGCAGCGTTGCGCTCGTGCGCTCGTGCAGGGCCGCGGCGCGTTCCAGGGGCGTGCGCGCGGAGGAGGGGGGCCGCTCGGGGAGGCCCGCCGTCAGCGCATCCCACTGTGGCGCCAGCGAGCGCAGGTCTTCGATCCGGCCGTCTCTGGCGAGCTCCAGCTCGCGCTCGGCGAACTCGAGGATCGCCGCGTAGGGGTCGGGCGCGAGGCCGGTTGTGGTGGTGTGGGTGTCGCGCTCGGTGTCCATGGTGGCGGCCGTGGTGGTCTAGGTGTCGCGCTCGGTTGCCATGGCGCTCACCGGCGGGCGATCTCCGCCCAGGACTCGCGCAGCTCGCCCAACATCTCTCCGACCTGCTCGAGCTTGTCGGCCTCCAGACCCATGCGCGCGCGGTTGAGGTAGGCCAGGCAGAACTGGTAAATCGAGTGCAACTGCTCGGCGAGCTCGCCCCCCTGCTCGTGGTCTAGGACCCCGTCGAGGTGCGCGACGATCTGTTCGGCGCTGCGCAGCGCGTTGTGGGCGCGCTCCACTTCGCCCGCGCGCATCGCCGTGGCTGCCTGGCGCAGGAAGCGCCGCGTGCCGTCATACAGCATCACCACCAGCTGCGCCGGGCTGGCCGAGAGCACGGTGTTCTCGCGGTATGCCTGTGGTGATGCGGTGAGAGGGGTCATGCGCGCTTCGCTCGCTCCTTCGCTCGGGTGCCTGCGGGCGCCCCTGGTGATCGGTCGGGTGCCGCCAAAGTTGAGGCGGTCACCGGATTCCCGCAGGGTCGGTCGCTGCGCATCCCTGTCGCGCTTGGCGACCCACGCCTACACGCTCGGGCCGCTCGGCCGTGCAGGTCATGGGTCCGCACGGGACCCGCGGCGCGGAGGGGGACTACCCGCTGGAGGAACTGGAGCTGCTGGAGGAGGAGCTGCTGCTCGAGCTCGAGCTGTCGGCGAGCAGCGAGGCCATCTGGGCGCTCAGCCACGAGGCCTGGGACTGGTTTTTGCTCACCACCTGTTCCATCGCCGCGAATTCGGCCTCGAGCGTTTTCTGGCGTACCGCGAGCATTTCGTTCATCGCCGTGATCCTGTTACCCAGTTCGGTGGTCTGTTCGACGTCGTTGGTGGCCCGCATTTCCAACGTGCCCCCTGGGCCCGCGTCGACGTTGACCAGCTTCGAGAAGCTTTTCGAGAAGCTCTCCAGCATTTTTTCCACGCCCGCCGGGTTGGACTGGATCGCGCTTTCAAGCTGCGCGGTGTTGACCGTCAGCTGTCCTTCCACCGAGGCCTGCGAGGGGGTCGCGCTGGCCGACGGGGCGCCCGTGTTGATCCCGATGTCGGCGAGGCTCGACATCCCCGCCGGCAGTTCCTTGCCCGGTTCGTAGATCGCCTGGCGCATCTGGTTGAGCAGGTTCGTCAGTTCGAAGTCACCGAACAGCGTGCCCGTCTGCAGTTCGGCAGTGGTGGTCGCAGACGTCGGCGGCTTGGTGGTCAGCTGCGTATTGACCGCTGCGATCGTCGAGTTGTAGAGGGTCACGAACGCCTGCACCTGCGCGACGATCGCGCTTGTATTGGCCGCCGGGGGCTGCACGTCGACCGTCACCGGCCCCGTCGTGGTGGTCAGCGCTTTGAGTTCCAGGGTCACCCCTGGGATCGCGCTCGTGAGCTTGTTCGACGCCGAGCTGCCCGCCACCCCGTCGATCGTGTATTCGGCGTTCTTGCCTTCCTTGGCGGTGCCCGCCTGTTCGACGAGCGTGCCCCCGGGGTCGGTCACCGCGATGAAGCCCGCGCCCGTGGCGCCCGTTTCGCGAGTGGATAGCACGACCGTTTCGCCGCCCACCGCCGCTGCGTACACCGTCGCGGTGGAGTCCGAGTTGATCTTGTCCACCAGGTCCTGGACGGTGGCCCCCGCCGCCACTTCGATTTCCTTGCCGTCGACCGTCAGCGTTTCGGCGGCCGCGGGGCTTTTGAACGTGAACGTGCGCTGCCCCGAGTTCGCCAGCTGGGTGACTTCGACCTCGTAGCCGCCGATGGCCGCGCCTGCGTTGGCGGTGGCGGAGACCCGCGTGGGTTCGCTTGAGACCACCGTCTGGGCGGCGTTGAACAGCGTCGGCGAGCCCAGTTCCTGGGCGTCGTAGCTGAGCTGGGTGAAGCTGCTCTGGAGCGTCTGCAGCTCCTTGTGCTGCCCTTCCAGGGTGGTTTGCTCGTCGGTGAAATGCGTGATCGGCGCCTTTTCCATGCCCAGCAGCGCCGTGATGATTTCGCTGGTGTTCAACCCGGAGGAGAGGCCGCTGAAGCTGATCGGCGCACCCGCCGTAGATGAGTTCACGGTGGTCACGGCCTGCTCCTCCTACTCCAGCGGCGCCCCGGCCGCGACTTCGAGCGCCTGCGCGGGCGAGAGGGTCCGCAGCACGTTGCCGCGGCGGTCGCGCACCTCGATCCGCGTGCGCCCGCTCTGCGCATCCCGCGCGAAGCGCAGTTCGCGGCCCTGGGAGCTCAGCTCGCTGTGGATCTGCGCGGCGCTTGCCATCTCCTCTAGCACCTCATGGGGCGGCGTCATCGGCGAGCTCATGCTGTTTTCCTCCTGAAAGCATTCGTTACGGTCCCGTCCGTGGGCCGCTTGGCTCTTGGGTGTCTGCATCCTGATCGGCTGGTGGTCGAAAAACTTTAGGCATCTGCCTGCGACTGCGGCCATTGACGCAGCCACGGTCATCGACCGCGCCCGCCGATCCCTGAGGCTGTGAGTGACGCTGTCCCGGCCTGGCGCTGGTTCGGATATCCAAACGCACCCCATTTTCTGACAGTTTCGATTCGGGGCTCAAGCCGGCGGGCCATGGCACCGATTAGGGCGGGGTCTTCGCGATTGACCGCCTCGATCCTCCGCATGGAGGGCGAGGGGCCGCTCTCGAAGACGCACCACTTTCCCTCGAGAGTCGGAGCACCCAATGAGAACGATGGACCAGCGTGCCGCCAGGATCTCGGCCACCGAGGTGCTGGCGCTGTGGCAGGAGTACCAGCGCACCGGGGATCTCAGGCTGCGGGACCGCCTGATCTTCACGTTCACGCCGATGGTCCGCTACATCGTGTACCGCAAGGTCCGCGAGGTCCCCGCGCAGTGCGACGTGGAGGACTTCCTCTCCTGCGGCCTGGAGGCGCTGATCCACTCGATCGAGCGCTACGACCCCGCGAAGGGCGCCACCCTGGAGCAGTTCGCGTGGACGCGCATCCACGGCGCCGTGCTCGATGAGCTGCGCCGCCACGACTGGGCGCCCCGTTCGTTGCGCCGCGCCGAGCGTGCGCTCAACGGCGCCCGCGAAAGCTTCGCCTCCGAACACGAGCGCCAGCCCAGCCGCGAAGAGCTCGCCGCCGCCACCGGCATGAGCGCCGCGGAGGTGAGCCGTCGCCTCGACGAGCTCGCGCTCGCGGAGGTCGGCTCGCTGAACAAGACGATCCGCTCCGAGGACTCCACCACGATCGAGCGGATCGACACGCTCGAGAGCGAGGACGAGGGCTCCGACCCCGCCCTCTGCGCTGAGCGCCACGAGGCCAAGGAGCGCTTCCGCGCCGCCTTCGCCGAGCTGCCGGCTCGCGAGCGTCAGGTCGCGGTGCTGCTTTACGTGGAGGGGTGCACGCTGCGCGACATCGGCACCCGCCTCGGGGTCTCCGAGAGCCGCGTCTCGCAGATCCACACCGAGCTGCGTCGCCGTCTGCGCGAGCGTCTCTCCAGCGACGAGTCGCTCTTTTCCGCCGTCTGATTCAAGAAATCTCGACCCCGGGCGATCACCCGCACTGAGATGGACCTCGGCCTCTACATCGCTGCCTCCGGGATGGTCGCTGAGCAGACCCGCCAGGCGCAGCTCTCAAACGACCTCGCCAACGCCTCCACCCCTGGCTACAAGCCCGAAGAATCCCCCCAGCACTCCTTCGGGGAGATGCTGCTCTCGAACACCGCCACCGGGCAGCCGATCGGCTCGATGAACACCGGGGTGCAGCTCGGCAAGAGCTTCGTCGACATGACCCCCGCGGGGATGCAGACCACCGGCCAGCCGCTCGACTTCGGGATCCTCGGCACCGGCTTCTTCGCCGTGCGGACTCCCCAGGGGGTGCGCTACACACGCGACGGGCAGTTCACCGCCTCCGCCTCGGGGCAGCTCGTGGACAGCGCGGGGGACGCCGTGCTCAGCCAGAGCGGCGCCCCGCTCACGGTCGCAGCCGACGGCACCGTGCCCGCCGGCTCGCTCGGCGTCTTCAACGTCCCCGGCGCGGTCAAGCAGGGCGAAAACCTCTACACCGGCACCGCCTCCGGGCACGCCGAAGGGACCGTCCGCTCCGGGGTGCTCGAGGAATCGGGCGTCAACCCCGCCCGCACGATGGTCGACATGATGGGCTCCCTGCGCACCTTCCAGTCCGGCCAGCAGGCGATCCAGGCGATCGATCAGACACTGCAGGCCGCCTCCACCCAGGTCGGCTCCCTCGACGGGTCAAGCTAGCGAGGAGGCACACGATGCTCGAAGGAATGTACGCCGCCGCATCCGGGATGGAAGCCCAGCAGCAGCAGCTCGACTCGATCGGCAACGACCTCGCCAACGCCTCGACCACCGGCTACAAGGCCGAACAGGTGGGCTTCCGCGACCTGCTCTACAACGAGGTCAACATCGCCGGCACCACGACCTCCGTCGGCGCCGGCGCCGCCGCGGAAGTGGTCGGCCGCGACCAGTCCCAGGGGGCGATCCAGAGCACCGAAGACCCCCTCGACCTCGCGATCGAAGGGCCTGGGTTCTTCACCGTCAAGCGCCCCGACGGCACGCTCGCGCTCACGCGCGACGGCTCCTTTCAGGTCAACTCGGGCG
Source organism: uncultured Solirubrobacterales bacterium (assembly GCA_963715925.1). Taxonomy (GTDB): domain Bacteria; phylum Actinomycetota; class Thermoleophilia; order Solirubrobacterales; family Solirubrobacteraceae; genus Palsa-744. Next base: position 3,407,157 of record OY970282.1, read on the forward strand.
GGCAGCTCACCACCGCCGAAGGCGACCGGCTCGACCCGCCGCTCACGCTGCCCAAGGGCACCTCCCCCAGCGAAGTCTCGATCGGCCCCGACGGCACTGTCCGCGTCGGGACACGCACCGTCGGCAAGCTCGCGCTCGTCACCGTCGCCGCGCCCGACCACCTGCTCGCCGCCGGGGGCAACCTCTTCACCACGACCGCCGCCTCCGGCGCCACCCGGCCCACCGCTGCCGCCACGATCCGCCAGGGGGCGCTGGAGAGCTCCAACGTGGACATGTCCACCGACATGGTGCAGATGATGAGCGCCCAGCGCGGCTACCAGCTGGAGAGCAGCGCCATCCAAACCGAAAACCAGATGCTCTCGATCGCCAACCAGCTGGTCACCTCATGAGCCCGCTCGCCCCGCTCGCCTCCGCCGCTCTGCCCGTCGTCAACGAAGCGCGCGCGCCGGCCTCCGTGCGCAACGGGTCCGCGGCCGTCAAACAGGACTACGCGACCGCCGAGAGCTTCGAAGAGATGCTGCTGCAGCAGCTCTCCTCCTCGCTCGCGCAGAGCTCCGGCCTCTCCGGTGAAGGCGAAGGCGGCGGCGAAGGCGGCGGCGAAGAAGGCTCCTCCGAAGGCGGTGAAGCGGGGGGCGGGATGCTCTCCTCGCTGCTGCCTCAAACCCTCACCGAAAGCGTCATGCGCGAGGGCGGCCTCGGCCTCGCCACGCAGCTGATGGGCGCGCTTGCTCCCTCCGCCGGCGTTGCGAAAGGCACAGTCCAGCACACCGGAGGTGCGTCGGCATGAGCGCCCTCACGCCTGCGCCCTACGCCGGGCCGCGGGGTAGGAGGCCCCGCGCTCACACGCTTCTTGCTCCACTCACCCACGCGGACGATCCTCAAATGCCCGCCATCGTGGAAACCGATCCCCTGGCAGCGGACGTGCTCACCCATCTCGACGCGCAGCTCGCCTCCGTCGGGCGGCTGCTGGAGGTCGTGCTCGAACAGGGGGCCGCGATCCGTGCGCGCGACGTGCACACCGTCGTGCGCTTCGCCGGGCTGCTGCACGGCGAGCTCGCTCGCCGCGGCGCGATCGAGGACACCCGCTCCGAGCTGCTGCAGCGGGCCGGCGCGCTGCTTGGGATTCCCGCGCAGGCCGTCACGCTCACCCGTCTGTCGGTTCTCATGGACCCCGCTCACGCGGCGCTCGCCGCCGAGCGCTCCGCGCGGCTGCGGGGCCTGGTTGAAGAGCTCCGCCGCGAACACTCCTGCAACCGCGCCCTGATGCAAATCGAGCTCTCCTTCCTCGACCACCTGATGCGCTCGCTCGCGCTCGAGCACTCCGTGGACGGCTACGACCCCCGCGGCTCGACGGCCGGCCACTCCTCAATCGGTCGCACGAGCGCGGGTGGGCGGGCTCCCGTCCACGCGCTGCGCGTGCTCGACCTGCAGGTCTGACGACCCCACCCACCAGCCATGTCGATCCCCACCCTCCAGGGAATCCAGACGGCCCTCTCCGGGCTGCTCGCCGAGCAGCAGGCGATCGACGTCACCGGCAACAACATCACCAACGCCAACACCGAAGGCTACTCCCGCGAGACCGCCGTCCTGCAGACCAGCGAACCGCTGCACATCGCCGCGCTCTCCTCCGTCACCGGCGAGGGCGGCCAGCTTCCCACCGGCGTCAGCGTCGCCGGCTACACCCGCATCCGCAACACCTACCTCGACGCCGAGTACCGCAACCAGAACACCGCTCTGGGGGCCGCCAATGCGCAGGCCGAAGAGCTCCAGCAAGCCCAGTCTGTCTTCCAGGAACCCTCCTCCTCCGGCCTGGCCTCGCGGCTCTCCGCCTTCTGGAGCGCCTGGGGGGAGCTCGCCGAGTCGCCCTCCGAAGAAGGCAAGGTCGGCGTCGTCTCAGCTGCCACCGGGCTCACCGACACCCTCCACCAGCTCGCCGCTCAACTACAGAGCGTCGAAGGCCAGGCCACCGCCCAGTACGCCGCGATCACCGGGCCCTCCGGCGAAGTCGCCTCCGACGCCGAACAACTCGCCAAGCTCAACCACCAGATCAAGCTCTCCCTGCAGGCCCACCAACAGCCCAACGAGCTCGAAGACAGCCGCGATCTGCTGATCGACAAGCTCTCCTCGCTCGCCTCCGTCACCGTCACGAAGGAAGCCGACGGCACCGACACCGTCACGTTCGGCAACGCCGCCCTCCCGCTCGTCGAAGGCGCCACCGTCAACTGGCCCCAGGCGCTCACCGCCGCCGCCGGCGGGCAGCTCGGGGCGCTCCTCGGACTCACCGGCACGCTCGCCTCCTACCAGAGCTCGCTTAACGAAGTCGCCGCGACGCTCGCCACTTCAGTCAACGAACTGCACACCGCGACCCCCTTCTTCAAGGGCGCGACCGCCGCCACCCTCGAAGTCGCCGTCACCCCGGCCGAAGTTCAAACCTCCACCGAAGGGGCCCCCGGCGCCAACAACGTCGCGCTGGAAATCGCCGGGCTGCGCGGCGGCGCCGCCGACCAGCGCTACGCCGCGCTCGTCGAGCAGGTGGGCGCCGGCGTACAGAACGCCAAGGTCAACCAAACCAACTCCCAAGCCGTCCTCACGGCCGTCTCCGGTCAGCGCCAGGCCGTCTCGGGCGTGTCGCTCGACGAAGAAATGACCAACCTCGTCACCTTTCAGCGCGGCTACCAAGCCTCCGCGCAGGCGCTCAACGTGATGGACGAAATGCTCAACACCCTCATCAACCAGACCGGACTGTGAGCCCCGTGAGCAATCGCATAACCAACGACATGGTGATCGGCTCGACGCTCGCCAACCTCAACGCCGCCCAGGCCGCGATGGACCGCACGGAGGGCGAACTCTCCTCCGGCAAGACGATCCTCGAACCCTCCGACAACCCCTACGGCACCTCCCAGGTAATCGACCTGCAGAGCGCTCTCGACGGGCTCACCTCCTATGAAAAAAGCGCCCAAAACGGGGTCACCCGGATGAACACCGCCTCCTCCGCGCTCGCCTCGATCGACACCCAGGTGCAGCGCGTGCGCGAACTCGTCCTGCAGTCAGCCAACGCCACCAACAGCCCCTCTGACCTCGCCGACGTCGCCGAGGAGGTCGAACAGCTCACCGAAGGGGTCAAGCAGGACGCCGACACCCAGTACGACGGCCAGTACGTCTTCTCCGGCACCCTTACGAGCACCCCCCCCTACCAGCAGGGCCCGGAAGACAAATATGCGGGCAACGCCGCCGCCATCGCCTGCGCGCTCGGCCCTGGCGCCACCGTCAACGTCGCCGTCAACCTCGCCTCCGCGCTCGGCGACGGCCAGGGCGCCGCCGACGGCAAGCTGCTCGACACGCTGCGCACGATCGCCCAGCACCTCCGCGAAGGGACCCCCGCTGCCGTCGAAGCGCTCGGGGGCGGCGATCTGCACAATCTCGACGCCAACCTCACCTCCCTCACCACCCTCCAGGCCGAAGCGGGCGCCACCACCGACCAGCTCAACCTCGCCCTCTCCCGCATCTCCTCGCTACAGAGCACCAACACCGAGCAGCTCTCCAATGTGCAGGACGCCAACATCGCCAAGGTCTCGATCGAATACTCCAACGAGCACGCCGGCTTCGAAGCCGCTCTGAAGGCCGGCGCCTCGATCGTGCAGGAGTCCCTGCTCGAATTCCTGCATTAGTTAGCGGGAGGGGGCTTGGCAGGCCCCCCTCCCGACCACCCCCCGTGTCGATCGCCACTCCCACCAACCTCCTGAGCCCACCTCACCACCAAGCATTAACTTCATGTCTGTGACCGTCACTATCGAGAGCTCCCGCTTCGGGACCTTGGAGATCCCCGCCGACGAGGAGATCGAGTTCCCGCTCGGCTTGATCGGCCTTGGGGGTCTGCGCTATGTGCTGCTCGAGCGCAACCCTGGCTCGGGCTTTCACTGGCTGCACTCGCTCGAAGACCCCGCTCTTGCGCTCCCCGTCGTGGACCCCCGTCGGTGCTTCCGCCCCTTCGCCTTGGAGCTCTCCGAGGAGGACCGCGAGCGGATCGGCGCTCCCGACCCCGCCGCCGCGGAGGTGTACGTCACCGTGCGCACTGCCCCCAACCCCGCCGACACGCTCGTCAACCTTCGTGCCCCGCTCGTCGTGTGGGAGCGCCGCGGCCACCAGGTGCTCAACACCGCGCCTGGCGCCGAGCTGCGCGTGCCGCTGTTCGCCGCGCCCGACCGCTCCACGGGGGCTCGGGCGGTGGATGCTGCATAGGGGCTTTCGAGAGGCGGTGAGCCGGTCTTCCTGGGAGTCGTTCATACTCCTACCCCATGCTGATACTTACGCGCCGCGCCGGGGAGCGCGTCGTGATCGGCGAGGATGTGCTCGTCACCGTCATGGAGGTCAGCGGGCAGACCGTCCGCCTCGGGATCGCCGCGCCCCAGGGGCTGCCCATCTACCGCGAGGAGATCTGGCTCGCCGTCAAGGAGGAGAACCGCGCCGCGGCCGAGGCCGCCGCCGACGCGCTGCCGGCAGGGGGGATGGCCGATGCGCCTCCCGCGGAGTCGGTATGACGGCTCGCGTCGAGGCTCAGGTGACCCACACGATGTCGCCGATCTGCAGCATCGGGTAGACCGCCGCGGCCGTTTCGATCGGCAGCTCCACGCAGCCGTTGGACTGCGGGGAGCCGTAGGAGGCGCGCGGGTAGCCGTGCACCGCATCGCCGCCGTTGAAGTAGTTGACCCACGGGACGTCCGGCGCCACGTAGTGGACGCCGTCGGGGTCCGTCCCGGTCATTGTCGTGGATACATAACGGGCGAAGATCGGGAAGATTCCCTGCGCGGTTTCTGCGCCCGCTACCCCGGTGTTCGCGGGGGTGCTCAGCGCCACGCGGTCGCCGCGGTGCACTTCCAGGGTCTCGGGGATCGACTCGGAGACCGTCACCCACGTGTACGGGTGCGGGTTGCGGTGGTAGAGGGACTCCACGATCAGCAAGAGGCGCCACGTCGCCGCGTCCGGTTCGCCGGTCGGTTCGAGGTTGTGGTCGGACTGGAACACCTCGAGCCCGCCTTTCGTGGTCTCGTCGAGCTGGCCCGCTTCGACCGGGGGCGCGTCCTCCGGGTCCGGCGCGAGCCTGCCGCGGGGCGGGTGGTAGGCGTGTTCGGCCGCTTCCTTCAGCGTCTCCGGGCCGTGGGGGATGTGCACGAGGTAGCGCGGGCGCAGCTTCGCCCCCAGGTAATCCAGCCGCGCGAGCGCCTGCTGTAGGCCCGTGATCGACGGGCACTTCACGTCCAGGGTGAGGACGTGCCGGTGTCCGATCGGCGCGTGGCCCGTGGCGAACGTGTGTGCCCACACCGTCAACGTGTATGTCGAGCACGGCGCGAGCGTCGCGGCCGGCGTGAACACCTCCGTGTCGCCCACCGTGCTCCACGTGCCCGCCACCGCCGGGAAGAGCGTCGGGCGCGGCGAGCGGTACGCGGGGGGCGCCGAGAGCGTCACGCTCAGCGGGTCCGTCCCGTTGGCGATCGTCCGCCCGGGCGCCCTCACCAGACGCGTCGGGGGCAGCGGCGGCGGCGCTGAGGCGCCGGCGGAGCCTGAGCCCAGCAGGCTACCCACGGTGTGATGGCGCGCCAGCATCGCCCCGACCGCGACCGCCACCACCACCGCGGCCATCAGCAGTACGCCCGTCGGGATCGACCGCCCGCGCCGCGGGTGGGCGGGCTTCCAATCCGCCGCGTCGCCGCCCGCGAAGCGGCCACGGCCGCGGCCCGCGAAGCGTCTACCCGCGACTCGCCCACGATCAGGACGCGCGCCCATGGAGACACAGGCTAACGCATCCTCGGGCGCGGTCGGAGGGCATACTATGTATCGATGGCCACGCGGCTCGTTTCGATCATCCTCACCGTCCTGGCGTTCGACCAGTGAGGCGCGTTTGGATCCTCCTCGCCGCGCTGGCGCTGGCGCTCGCCGCGGCGCCGCCTGCCGCGCTCGCGCGCTCGGAGAATGCGAACGCCACGCGGGCCTACATCCATGCGAACTACGTCCTCGTGCGTGCCGCCCGCTCCAACCTCGCCGCCGGGGAAGCGGCGCTCAGGGGCCTCGCGCGCCAGATCACCGGCGAATGTCCCCTCGCGGCCGCCGCGTCGCCGGAGAACCACGACTCTGAACAGCTCTCCAACGAGGTCGCGGGCGGGTTGACAGTCCTCGCCTACCGCCCCGACGCCGCTGCGATAGCCGCCTTCGCCCGCGCGGTCGAGGGCCTGCACTGGAGCAATCGTGGGCTCACGCGCACAGTCAAGACCTACGCTGCCCAGCTGCAGGGGCTCGCCGCGCTCGCGACGCCCGAGGTGTGCGGCGACGTCAAGGCGTGGACCGCCGGCGGCTTCCAGACGCTCCCCGCGAGCACATCGCAGTTCGACCAGCGCTACTACGCCGTCGACATCGAAGCCGAAGAGGTCCCCCTGCGGCTGCTCGCGCCCTACGAGAGCGCCAGCGAGGCGTCGCTGGTGCACCGCACCAAGCAGCTCGAAGCCCCCCTCGCCGAAGCCGAAGCCAACGCCGTTGCGGACTACACCCAGATCCTCGACGCGCTCGATTTGCAGCCCTGACGGCTACACTCGCCCTCCCGCCAGAGTAGCTCAGCTGGTTAGAGCAGCGGAATCATAATCCGCGTGTCGGGGGTTCGAGTCCCTCCTCTGGCATGGAACTACTTTGAGCAACGACGTGACCTGGGAACTCCAGCAGACAGCTGAGGCAAGCGCCGAGCTGGCCCCGACCGCGCCGCGCGGCGTACTCCCCAGCCAGGGGCTTTGGCGAGCGGTGCAAGCGGGCTGGATTTCATCTGGCGACTTCCGGATCCGCCCCGAGAGCATCCAGCCGGCGAGCATCGACCTGCGGCTCGCCGATCACGCGTGGGCGCTGCGCTGCAGCTTCCTGCCGAGCGCGGGAGCGGCGGTGATGGACCGTGTCGAGGATCTGGCCCTTGATCGGCTCGACCTGCGCGACGGGGCGACACTCGAGCGCGACCGGCCGTATCTGATCCCACTCCTGGAGGAGCTCGAGCTTCCGCGCGATGTGCGCGCAAAGGCCAATCCGAAGAGCTCGACGGGGCGCCTCGACGTTTTTACGCGCGTGATCACAGACGGCAACCACCGCTTCGACGAGATCCCGGCTGGCTACCGGGGCAAGCTGTACCTGGAGGTGGTGCCGCGCTCGTTCGCCGTGCGCGTGAAACCGTTGCTCAGCTTGAACCAGCTGCGGTTGGCTGCTGGCGATCCCCGGGTCGGCGATTCCGGGCTGATCCGGATTCACAAGGAGTGCCCGCTGCTCTACATGGACATGCACGCGGTGGGGGCCAGCGACCTGGCGATCGCCGACGGGTTGTTCCTGAGCGTCGACCTCAGCGGCCCCCACAACCGGGTGGTCGGCTATCGCGCGAAGAAGAACAGCAACCGCCTCGACATGTCGCTGCTCGGCCACTACAAGTGGCGCGATTACTGGGAGCCGGTCTACCCGGAGGCCGGCGGGCGCATCGTCCTCGACCCCGAGGTCTTTTACCTGCTGCTATCCGCGGAGGGTGTGTGCGTGCCGCCCGACTACGCCGCGGAGATGATGGCCTACGATCCCACGGCCGGCGAGCTTCGCACCCACTACGCCGGGTTCTTCGACCCCGGCTTCGGCTACGACGCAACCGGGCGCAAGCTCGGCTCCCGCGCCGCCCTCGAGGTGCGCGCGCGCGACGTACCGTTCATGGTCGAGCACCGACAGCCGATCTGCAAGCTTTCGTTCGAGACCATGCTGGAACGGCCCGACAAGCTGTACGGCGCCGAAGTCGGCTCCAACTACCAGGGGCAGGAGACGACGCTCAGCAAGCACTTCGTCGAGCAGACTACGACCACGTCGCGCACGTCGTGAAAGCCAGCGTGGAGCACGAGAGCGAGTGGGCCGCGCAGCGCGAGCTTGGCCGCAAACCCCACGCGCGCGAGCTGTTCGCGCCGCTGGGGCGCCACTACGATCGTGTCGCGACCGTGTTGAGCTTCGGCCAGGACCCCCGCTGGCGGCAGGCGATGGTGGCGGCGATCGATGCGAGGCCCGCCCACCCCGCGGAGCGCGTGCTGGATGTGGCGACCGGCACCGGGATGGTCGCGCAGGCGTTGGTGCGCCGCTACGGGTGCGCGGTGGTGGGCCTCGACCAGAGCCCGGAGATGCTCGCGGGCGCGCGGGCACGTGTGGCGCACGATCCGGCGCTCGCGGCGCGGGTGACGCTGATCGAGGGCGAGGCCGAGCGACTGCCGTTCGCCGAGGCGGAGTTCGACCACCTCACGTTCACCTACCTGCTGCGCTACGTCGAGGATCCCGGCGCGACGTTGGCGGAGCTGGCGCGGGTCGTGCGGCCCGGGGGCCGGATCGCAACGCTTGAGTTCGGGGTGCCACCCAACCCGCTGTGGCGCGCCGCGTGGCGGCTCTACACGCGCGTGGGGCTGCCCGCGCTCGGGCGCCTTGTCTCGCGCGAGTGGGCCGCGACGGGGGCGTTCCTGGCGCACAGCATCCCGGACTTTTACGCGCGCTACCCGCTGGAGCGGATCGTGGAGCTGTGGCGCGCCGCCGGGATCGAGCATGTGCAGGTCCGTCGCATGAGCCTCGGCGGCGGCGTGGTGATGTGGGGCGAAAAGGGCGCCGCGAGGGAGCGATGACGGAGTCCGCGCCGCTGCAGCGCCCGGCGTTCTACGCCCTGCGCCCGGGCGGGTGGCGCGACCTCGTGACGGTGCTGCACCCGCCCTACACCGCGTGGAACCTCGCGAACGTCGCGATCGGGGCGGCGGTCGCGCCGCACCTGTACGGCGGTCGCCTGCTGGCGACGCTCGGCGCGTTCCTGCTCGGGGTCGGCGTGTGCGCGCACGCGCTGGACGAGCTCAACGGCAGACCGCTGGGCACGCGCCTCTCCGACCGCGCGCTGGTGGCGATGGCGGGGCTCTCGCTGGCGGGCGCGGTGGCGATCGGGGTCGTGGGGGCCGTGACGATCTCGCTGACGCTGATCCCGTTCGTGGTCGCGGGGGCGTTCATCGTGCTCGCGTACAACCTGGAGTGGTTCGGCGGGCGCTTTCACACGGCCTTCTGGCTGGCGGCCTCGTGGGGCGCGTTCCCCGCGCTGACGGGATACTGGGTCAACGCGGTGGAACTGCGCGCGCCGGCGGCGCTCGCGGCGGTCGCCTGTTTCATGCTGACCCTCGCACAACGGCGGCTCAGCACGCCCGTGCGCGAGCTGCGGCGGCGCACCGTCGCGCTCAGCGGCGAGCAGCGCTTGGCGGACGGCACGGTCGTGCCGCTCGACGCCGCCCATCTGGCCGCCCCGCTGGAGGGCGCCCTGGGAGCGTGGGCGATCGGGGTCGTGCTGCTCGCGATCGGGCTCGTGGTGGCGCGGCTCTGAAGACCCGCGTGGCGTATAACAAATCTGAGCGCCGTATTACAGATGTAAGACAAGGTTTAAAAAGTTAAACACACAACACACCCCCCGACCCCGCTCGTCCCTCTACTCGCGGCCCCCAACGTCTCGGAGGGCCGCGACCACGCAGGCGTGGAGGCGATCGCCACAGCCTTCACCGCAGGCGGGGGAGCGCGACTGCTCGACGTGCACAGCGACGGAGACCACCACCGCGCGGTCATCACGCTCGCGGGCAGACCCGGGATGTTGGCGGAGGCCCTATGGGCCGGCGCGGCGGAGGCGGTACGGCGCGTCGACGTCAGCGACGGCCGCGGAAGCCATCCACATGTGGGAGCGACAGACGTGGTGCCGGTGGTGTACCTGGACCCCGCCCAGCGCGGGGCAGCGTGCGCGGAGGCGCTGGTGGCGGCGGAGCTGATCGGGGGGCAGCTCGGGGTGCCGGTGTTCCTCTACGGCGAGCTTGCGGACGGGCGCACGCGCGCAGAGCTGCGCCGCGGCGGCGTGCAGGGCCTGGCGGAGCGGATGCGCGCCGGGGAGCTGCGCCCCGACTTCGGCCCCAGCGCGGTGCACCCCACCGCCGGGGCCACGCTCGTGGCGGCGAGGGGGCCGTTGGTGGCGTTCAACCTCGAGCTGGCGCCCCCCAACACCGTGGAGGACGCGCGGCGGATCGCAGGCTTGATCCGCGAGGGCGGCGCGGAGGGCCTGCCGGGCGTGCGCGCGATCGGGGTGGCGCTGCGCCGGGGGCCCGCTGGCGGATCTCCGATCGGCGGCGGTGGCGAGGACGGCCCGGGCGGAGCGTACAGCGAGGCGAGAGAGGGGGAGAGGGGACGCGCGGGCTCGGCGCCGCACGTCACCGCGCAGGTCTCGATGAACGTCGAGCACCCAGCGCAGACGCCACTGCGCACAGTGGTCGAGGCGGTGCGCAGGCACGCGCAGGTGGCGTGCGCGGAGCTCGTGGGGCTGGCCCCCGCGGCGGCAATGGAGGGCTTCCCGGAGGACGTGCCGATCCCCGGCTTTGACCCCGCGCGCCACACGATCGAGAACGCACTAGGCTTGTAGCGGGATGGCTCAGACCAAGCGCAAGACCAAGCATCGCGGCAACGCGGCAGGGATGGTGGAGTCGCGCGGGCGCACGGGGCGCCCGCCGACCGCGGCGGAGCGCAGCGTGGCCGGGCGCGAGAAGGCGAAGGCCAAGGAGCAGCGCCTGAGCAAGTACGACCGCCCGCCGACGTGGCTGGGGGCGTTCTACCGCGCGGCGGCCGCCGCGGTGTTGATGCTGTTGATCGGCATCATCTTGATCAAGAACTCCAGCGAGGCGATCGAGCTGTTCCCGCTCGTGCTCCTGATGTACTTGCCGATCAGTTACTACACAGACATGTGGCTGTACAAGCGCCGAATGCGCCAGAAGGCGAAGGCGGGAGCGGGGGCGCAGTGAGCCTAGATGTGCGGATGTTCACGGTGGGCCCCGTGCAGGAGAACGCGTATATCGCGATGGCCGACAGGGAGAGCGGGCGGGCGGTGATGGTCGACCCCGGCGAGGAGCCCGAGCGGCTGCTGGCGGCGGCGAAGGCTTTGGGGGTGGAGATCGAGGCGATCCTGGTGACGCACTGCCATTTCGATCACATCGGCGCGGTCGCCCCGGTAGCGAAGGCGACGGGGGCGCCGGTGTACTGCCCGGAGGGCGAGCGGCCGCTGTTGAGCGACATCATGACGTGGGTGCCAGCGGGGTTCGGCCCGTTCGAGAGTTGGGAGTCCGAGCACACCGTCAAAGGGGGCGAGCGCCTCACGCTCGCAGGCCTCGACATCGAGGTGCTGGCAACGCCGGGCCACAGCCCGGGGCACGTGACGTACGCGATTGCCCCCGCAACCGATGGATCGGCGGTGGTTCAGCCTGCCAGCGCGGCTCCGGCGGAGGGCGCCCCGCACGTGCAGGCCCCCACGGAGGGCGGGCCGCCGGCGCAGGACAGGGCGCTGCTGTCCGGCGACGTGCTCTTTCAGGGCAGCGTCGGCCGCGTGGATCTTCCCGGCGGCGACTGGAGCGTCTTGGAGCGCTCGATCGGGACGCTCGTGGAGCGCTTCCCCGAGGACACCGTGGTGTACCCGGGCCATATGGGCACAACGACCCTCGGGCGCGAGTTGCAGACCAACCCCTTCTTGGCAGAGCTCCGCGCGACGGTCGCGTGAGCGCCCCCAAGCTGACGGCCCCCAGGGGCACCCACGACGTGCTCGGGGAGCAGGCCAGAGCGCGCGCGCGCGTGGAGGAGCGTGCGCGAGCGCTGCTGGAGGGAGCGGGGTACGAGCGCATCGAGACGCCGACGTTCGAGGCGACCGAGCTGTTCGCGCGCGGGGTGGGCGCCTCGACGGACATCGTGCGCAAGGAGATGTACACCTTCGAAGACGCCAGCGGCCGCTCGCTGACGCTGCGCCCCGAGGGCACCGCGCCGGTGTGCAGGGCGTACGTGGAACACGGGATGCACAAGCAGCGCCAGCCGGTGAAGTGGTGGTACATGTCGAGCTTCTTCCGCTACGAGCGCGCCCAGGCGGGCCGCCAGCGGCAGTTCTGGCAGGTCGGCGCGGAGGCGCTCGGCTCCGAGGACCCGGCGGTGGACGCCGAGTCGATCGTGCTGCTCACGACGCTGCTCGACGACCTAGGCGTCGCAAACACGCGCCTGCGCCTGTCGAGCCTCGGGGGCCCAGACGCCCGCGCGGAGTACCGCGAGCGCCTGCAGGCCCACCTGCGCGCGCACGAGGCAGAGCTCGCCCCGGAGGTGCGCGAGCGGATCGATCTGAACCCCCTGCGCGCGTGGGACTCAGAGCACGAGGGCACCCGCGCGGCGATGGCGAGCGCCCCCCACCTGCTCGACCACCTGAGCCCCGAGGACGCTGCCCATTTCGCCGAGGTCCGAGCCCTCCTAGACGAGGCGGGCGTGGCCTACGAGATCGACGCGACGCTCGTCAGGGGCCTCGACTACTACACCCGCACGGTCTTCGAGCTGACATCCGACGCCCTGGGCGCGCAGAGCGGAGTGGGGGGCGGAGGTCGCTACGACGGCCTCGTGGAGATGATTAAGGGCCCACCCACCCCAGGCCCACCCACCCCAGGCCCACCGACCCCGGGCATGGGGTGGGCCGCGGGGATCGAGCGGATCCTCCTGGCAGGGGCTAAGCCGGCGACGGGGCCCGCAGCGATCGACCTTTACATCGCGTATAAGGATTTGGATGAGGACCCCCACAAGGGGGGTCGGGTGGGCGTTCGTATGAGTGCCCGCCCACCCGGCAAGCCGGCCGCAACGCTATCTACAGAATCCGCCGGTCCCAGCATGGCCGGTGGGCGGGCTGACACGCGGAGTGCACAGTCCGAGCAGCAAGCCGAAACTGGCGGCGAGCCGGCGCGCAGGCCGGCGGCAAGGGCGGCGTTCGGGCTGCTCCATGAGGCGCGTAGCGCGGGCCTCACAGCGCAAATGGAGCTCGCGGGCCGCTCCCTGAAGAACCAGCTCGGCCACGCGGAGCGCCTCGGAGCCCGCTACGTGGCGATCGTCGGCGGCGCAGACGGCGTCGAGGAGACCGTGCTCGAGGACATGCAGGCACGCACGCAGGACGAGATCCCCACGGAGACCGTGGTCCACGCGGTCCTGCGGGGCCTGCGCGACCTTTGAGAGCGAGCCCGGCCATCGACGCCCTGGGGACCCCTTGGCCGGGGCGTTGCCGTCCAAGGCTCGATGCGGGGCTCAACTCGCGCGGCGCGAATGCCGAAGTTGGGGGGGATGGCCCAGTTGTCGCGTCCCGTTCAGATCGCAGCGCTCGTGTTCGCGACGCTCGCGCTCGCGTGGTTCTTCGTGCTGCACCGCCCCGGCGCGGCATCGACCAGTTCCTCGACCCCGAGCGTCTCCTCCTCGTCCAGCGGGTCCGCGTCCAGGTCCTCCGCGGCCGGCGGCACCAGCTCCGTCTACCACGGCTCCGCCCCCGGCGTGGAAGGCCTGACGCGCGACATCAGGCGGGCCCACGGCGCGGTCGCCCAGACCGAAAGCAACGCGCGGGAGGTCCAGAGCAAGGCTGCTCAGCAACCCGGTGAAGCCGCCGTCGCAGGAGGCACCGCGGCCGCGAGTCACGCGAGTGCTGCCGGCCATGCCCAGGCCGGGCGGCACGCCAAGGCGCCGGCGTCTCATGCGGCTCCTGCCACGGGTGCGACGGCCGCGTCGATCCTGCACCACCTCACTGCGGCGACGCATCTGAACGCCGTGCTCAACCTGCTCAACCCCGCGCTGAAGGCCAGGATCACAGGCGCAGAGGGCGTCTTCATCGCAGCAATGAAGTCCGATTTGAAGCCCGCCTCACAGGCGACGGTCGCGGCCGAGCTGCAACACGGCAAGACTGTGATGCTGTTGTTCTTGAACCCTAGCTCCTACGACGACGACGCAACCGCGATCGAAACCGTGGATGCCGCCCACACAATCGGTCACACCGTCGTGGTGCACTTCGCGCAGGCCAACCAGGTCAACTCCTTCGGCTCGATTACCCGGGACATCCAGGTCTACCAGACGCCGACGCTGCTGATCGTCACTCCCAAGCGCCAGGTGACCACGCTCACCGGGCTCACCGACGCTTACGCGATCACGCAGACCGTCACCGAAGCGCGCAAGTAGTCCAGGCTGCTACCGCGCCGCCCGCACGAGGCCGAACGCCGGCCTGGCCACGTGGTCGACTTCCACCCACGAATCGGCCGCCCAGGGATCGCTCGCCGCGCCGTAAACTGGGCGAGGTGCTCGCCGAATCGCTAACTGCCCACCTGGAGCGCCCCACCGGGCGCGGGCACACACCCGCGGGCTCGTTCACCGGCGCCGCGGGGGGGGCCGCCTGCGGGGACCTCGTGCGCGTCTCGCTCGCGCTCGGGCGGGAGGGGATCGATTCCCCCGAGGGCATCGTCGCCGACGCCGGCTTCGACGCCTCCGGCTGCGGGGCCATCCTCGCCGCCGGCAGCGCCGCCGTGGCGCTCGTGCGCGGCGTGCCCCTGCTGGAGGCCGCGCGCGTCGGGCCCGACGAGATCGCCATGGAGTTGGGGGGGCTCAGCTCCACCAAGCGCCACGTCGCCGAGCTCGCCGCAGACGCACTGCACCGCGCATTGGGAGCCGCCGCGCGGGGATTCGGACCCGCCCGCCCCGCCCGCCCCGCGCTCGCGCCGCCGGGATCAGGAGCCCCATCCACCCAGGCTCCCACTCATGCCCCACCCACTCAGGCCCTATCCACCCAAGGCCCATCTACCCAGGCCCCACCCCCCCAGCGCGTACTCGTTGCGATGAGCGGCGGCGTGGACTCCGCGGTCGCCGCGTTGCTCACCGCGCGCGAGGGCGGGGAGGTCGTCGCCGTCACGCTGGAGCTGTGGGCCGACCCCGAGAACGACGGGGAGCGCAGCTGTTGCTCCGCGCAGGCCGTCCGCGGCGCCCGCGCGCTCGCCCACCGGCTGGGGCTGCCCCACCTGTCGATCGACCTGCGCGAGGAGTTCCGCGCCGGCGTCGTCGATGGCTGGCTCGCCGGCTACGCCCGCGGGCACACCCCCAACCCCTGCGTGCGCTGCAACGGCTCCGTCCGCCTCGACGCGATGCTCGACCTCGCCCGTCGCCTCGGCGGCGAGCAGCTGGTGACCGGGCACTACGCGCGCGTGCACGTGGACGACGATTGCGTGGGGGTCGGCGGAGCGCGGGACGGCGGGGGCGGCGCCGGGCACGACCGCGGAGCGACGCTGCTGCGCATGGCCCTCGACCCCGTCAAGGACCAGAGTTACGTGCTCGCCGGCCTCGATCCGGATTCCCTCGCGCGCCTGCGCTTTCCCCTGGGGGGCATGACCAAGACGCAGGTTCGCGAGATCGCCGCGCGTGAGGGGCTCGCCGTGGCGCGCAAGCCGGACTCCCAGGACCTCTGCTTCCTCGCGGGCACCGACCTGTCACGCTTCCTCACGCGCCACGGCGACCGATTGGGACCCACCCACCCCGCTGGCGAGGGGCGTCGTGGCAGCGTCGTCTGCGAGGAGGGCGGCTCCGCCAACTCCGACGGGGGCAGCGTCTTTGACCTCGAGGGCAGGCGGCTCGGCACCCACCGCGGCGCGCACGCTTTCACCGTCGGCCAGCGCCACGGCCTCGGCATCGGCGGCCCCGAGCCGCTGTACGTCCTGCGCACCGACCCCCGCGCCAACACGGTTACCGTCGGCCCCCGCGAGGCGCTACTCACGAGCACGGTCGCCGTCCGCGACGTGACCCTGCGCCGCGCGGGCGCACGCGTGGACGGGGTCAAGGTTCGCTCCCGCGGGCGCCGGTACCCCTGCCGCCTCGCCCATGAGCCCGGGCCCGGCGCGCACGCCGCCGTCGAAGTGCAGCTGCAAGAGCCGATCGAGCGCACCGCGCCAGGGCAGATCGCGTGCCTCTACGAGGGGGACGTGATCCTCGGTTACGGCACGATCGCCGCGTAGCGCTCCAACGCCGCGCCCATTCGACGCCCTCAGCATCCGGGACCGGCCATCGGTGCCTGCGTCGGGTGGCGGCCATCGGTGTCTGCGTCCGCCACCGGCCATCCGTGCCTGCGTCGGGCGGCGGCGCGAACCGGACGCCCGGGGGACTCTAAGATCATCCGACCATGACCTCGGACGAGATCCGCGAGCGCTACCTGGCCTTCTTCGAGGAGCGCGGCCACCGGCGGCTGCCCTCTGCCTCGCTCGTGCCGCCCGCCGCCGATCGCTCCGTGCTGCTCACGACCGCCGGGATGCAGCCGCTCGTGCCCTACTTCCTCGGTCGCGAGGCCCCGCCCGCGCCGAAGCTGACGAGCTGCCAGAAGTGCTTTCGCGCGGTGGATATCGAGAAGGTCGGCACCACGCTGCGCCACCTGACGTTCTTCGAGATGCTCGGCAACTTCTCGATCGGCGAGTACTTCAAGCAGGGCGCGATTGAGCTCGCGTGGGAGCTCTCGCGGGAGGTCTTCGGCTTCCGGGGGGAGGACATCTGGGTCACCGTGTTCGAGGGTGACGACGCGCTTGGGCTCGGTCCCGACGAGGAGGCGATCGAGCTGTGGCAGGCGGTCGGCGTGCCCCGTGAGCGGATCGTCGGGTGCCCCCGCTCGGAGAACTTCTGGGAAGCGGGGCCGGTCGGCCCCTCGGGGCCGTGCTCGGAGCTCTACCTCGATCGCGGCCTCGGCTTCGGCGCGGCTGAGGACCTCCCCGGCGGCGAGAACGAGCGCTTCCTGGAGTTTTGGAACCTCGTGTTCATGCAGTACAACCAGGAGCCGCACGACACCCTGACGCCGCTGCCGGCGCGCAACATCGACACCGGCCTCGGGCTCAACCGCATGGCCGCGATCCTCCAGGGCAGGGAGTCGGTGTTCGAGACCGACCAGTTCCAGCCGCTGATCGACCTTGGCCAGGAGCTCTCGGGGCGGCGCTACGGCGCGGAGCACCCCACCGACCGCGCGCTACGGATCCTCGCCGACCACGCGCGCGGCATGTCGTTCATGGTCGCCGACGGCGTCGTCCCCTCCAACGAGGAGCGCGGCTACGTGCTGCGGCGCGTGATGCGCCGCGCGATCCAGCAGGCCCGCGGCCTCGGCATCGAGGCCGGCTTCCTCGTGCGCTACGCCGCGGTGGTGCGCGAGCTGATGGGTGGGGCCTACCCCGAGCTCGGCGAGCAGCGCGAGGCGATCGAGAAGTGGCTCGCCTCCGAGGAGGAGTCCTTCGGGCGCACGCTGGAGCAGGGCACACGGCTCCTGGATGAGCTGATCGAGCGCGCGGTCGACGCGGGGCAGGAGGGGATCGCCGCGGCCGACGCCTTCACCCTGCACGACACCTACGGCTTCCCCTTCGACCTGACGCGCGAGCTGCTCGCCGAATGCGGCCTCGGCGTCGATGCCGAGGGCTTTGAAGCTCTCATGGGGGAGCAGCGCGTCCGCAGTCGCGCCGGGCTGGGCTTGAAGGCGGAGATGGACCCGAAGCTCATACGGGGCCAGGCTGGCGATGACCCCCGCGAACGAGCACGTGAGCTGGCCGCGAGCGCCGGCTTCGCTACGCGCTTCACCGGCTATGAGACCGAGCTGCAGCGCACCACCGTCGGGGCGCTGGCGCCGGTCTCCGCCAACGGCTCCGCGGCGAGCGGCGAGGGAGTTGCGAGTGCCGAGAGCGCCTCGGGCGACGGTGGCGGGGGCGAGAGCTCCTCGGGCGACGGTGGCGCGGGCGCGGGCGGAGGCGCCTCGGGCGGCCGGGCCGGCGAGCGCTACCTCCTCAAGCTCGCCGAGTCCCCCTTCTACCCCGCGGGCGGCGGCCAGGTCTCCGACGTCGGCACGATCGAGTGCGAGCACGGCGACTGCCGCGCGCGCGTGGAGGGCGTCTTCCGCCTCGGCGACGACCAGGCGCTCGCGGTGGTGCTGGAACAGGGGTCGCTGAACCCGGAGGAGCCCGTGCTCGCGCGCGTGGACCACGCCGCCCGCCACGCCACCGAGTGCAACCACACGGCGACCCACTTGCTGCACGCCGCGCTGCGCGAGCGCCTCGGCGCCCACGTGCGCCAGGCCGGCTCCTATGTCGGCCCCGACAAGCTGCGCTTCGACTTCAGCCACTCCCAGGCCCTGAGCCCCGATGAGCTGCGCGACGTCGAGGACCGCGTAAACGAGTGGATTCTCGCCAACGACCCGGTGCGCCCGATCGTGACGACGCTCGACGAGGCCAAGCGGCTCGGCGCGATGGCCCTGTTCGGCGAGAAGTACGGCGACGTGGTGCGCATGGTCCAGATCGGCGAGGGCGAGTACTCACGCGAGTTGTGCGGCGGCACGCACGTGCGCTCCACTGCCGAGATCGGACTCTTCCGCGTCCTTGCCGAGACCTCCAGCGCCGCCAACGTGCGCCGCATCGAGGCGGTGACGGGGCCGGTGGCGGTGGAGCGGCTGCGCCTGCACGACCGCCTGCTCGAAGAGGTCGCGGCGACGCTGCGCACCCGCCCGGAGGGGGCGCCCGAGGCCGTGCGCGAGCGGGAGCTGGAGCGCAGGCGCCTGGAGAAGGAGTTGAAGGCGGGCGGCGGCGGGCAGGGAACGGCGAGCAGCGCCGGTGTCGACGTCGATGTGCTCGTCTCGCAGGCCGTCGTGCTCGACGGCGCGCGCGTGCTGATCGCCACGATCGATGCCCCCGACCCGAAGGGGCTGCCTGAGCTCGTGGACCGCCTCAAGGGCCGGCTCCCCGACGCCGCGATCGTGCTCGGTGGGGCGCTCGACGGGCGTGTGCACCTGATCGTCGGCGTCGCCCCGTCGCTGGTCGCGCGCGGGGTCAAGGCCGGCGCGATCGTCAAGGTCGCCGCTGAGATCGCCGGCGGCGGGGGAGGGGGACGCGACACACTCGCCCAGGCCGGGGGGCGCGAGGTGGACAAGCTCGACGACGCGCTGGCCGCTGCCAGGGCCGCGATCGAGGCCGCGCTTGCCGGTGGGTTGTAGATATATGCGCGTGCTCGGCCTCGACTACGGCAGCGCCCGCTGCGGCTGCGCGCTGGCCGATCCGACGGGGACGATCGTCACCCCGATCGAGACGATTGCGCGTCCCGCGAGCCGCCGCGGGATGGAGGCGCTCACGGCGCTCGTCGCCGAGCGCGAGGTCGAGCGCGTCGTCGTCGGCTTGCCGCTGTCGCTGAGCGGTGAGGACAGCGAGCAGACCCGCGAGACCAGGAAGTTCGCCGCCCGCCTCACCCGGCGGCTGGGGGAGGCGGTGCCCGTGGAGCTGCACGACGAGCGCTTCACCACCCGCATGGCCCAGCGGATGGGAGCCCACCTACCCGCCCCCTCCGCGGAGGACTCCCGCGCGGCCGCGCACATGCTGGAGACATGGCTGTCAGGGTGAGGCGCGGGCGCGTGGCGCTCGTCGCCGTGGCGCTCGTGGCAGTGGTGGCGTTCGCGCTGGTGCTGGCGATCCATAGCTCCAAACCCGCCCCGCCGGGGCGGGCGGGCCTTAATCAACTGCAGATCGTGAAGATCACGATCCCCGAGGGCGAGACGCGCGCGCAGATCGCGCAGATCGCCGCGGCGAAGGGGCTGACGGGCAGCTACCTGGCGGCGTCGCGGCGCTCGCAACTGCTGGACCCGACGCACTACGGGGCGCCGCGGGTGACGCCGAGCCTCGAAGGCTTCCTGTTCCCCGCCACCTACGAACTGTACGCCAGCTCGCCGGCCCGCCGACTGGTGGCCGAGCAGCTGACCGCGTTCGAAGAAAACTTCGGCCCCGCCGAGGTCCGCCGGGCGCACGCGCTTCACATAACTCCCTACCAGCTGCTGACGGTCGCCTCGAT
The DNA here is from genome assembly GCA_963715925.1 of uncultured Solirubrobacterales bacterium. GTDB lineage: Bacteria > Actinomycetota > Thermoleophilia > Solirubrobacterales > Solirubrobacteraceae > Palsa-744. The sequence goes on from OY970282.1 coordinate 3,426,861, forward strand.
GGTCGAACGCGAGGCGCTGCTGGAGCGCGACCGCCCGCGCGTGGCGGCGGTGATCTACAACCGTCTGCGCCTGGGGATGCCGCTGGGGATCGACGCGACGATTCGCTACGCGCTGAATGACTTCTCGGCGCCGTTGACCGAGGCGCAGCTGCAGACGAACACCCCCTACAACACGCGTACCCACCGCGGCCTGCCGCCGACGCCGATCAGCAACCCCGGGGTGGCCTCGATCGAGGCAGCCGCGCACCCCGCGCACGTGCCCTACCTCTACTACGTCAACGGCGCGGACGGCTGCGGCGAGCTGATGTTCTCCACGAGCGAAGCCACGTTCGAACGCAACGCCGCGGCCTACCGGGAAGCGCTGGCCCGCAACGGGGGGCGCGTGCCGACCTGCAAGAGGCATCGATGAGCGTCCGCCGGAGGAGCCGATGAGGGCCTGCGGGAGGTCGATGGCGCCACGCGGTGTGGCGTCGCCCTTTAGTAGGAGGCAGTGATGCCGCGCCTTGGCGTGCTCGGCTGGCCCGTGGCGCACAGCCGCTCGCCGGCGATGCACAGTGCGGCGCTGGCGGCGCTGGGTCTTCAGGAGTGGAGCTACCAGCGGCTGCCGGTGCCCCCGGAGCTGTTCGACGAGACCACGCGCGCACTCGGGGCCGCGGGTTTCGCGGGTGCCAACGTGACGATCCCCCACAAGCAGGCCGCGCTAGCGCTGGCCGACGAGGCGAGCGAGGCGGCGCGCGTGATCGGGGCGGCGAACACGCTGAGCTTCGGCGCCGGCGGGGAGATCGCCGCGGAGAACACCGACGCCCCGGGGCTGATCGCGGCGATGGAGCGTGCGGGGCGCTCCCCGCGAGGCCTCACCGCGCTCGTGCTCGGCGCGGGGGGCAGCGCGCGCGCGGCGGTGTGGGCGCTGCGCGAGGCGGGGGCGCGCGAGGTGTCGGTGTGGAATCGCACCGCCGATCGTGCGCAGGAGCTCGGACGGTCGCTGGGGGCTCGTCCGGTCGCGTTGCCCGAAAGGGCCGACATTCTGATCAACTGCACGTCGGTGGGATTGAAAAACGAGGGACCCGGCTCGGCGACCGCAAGCGGCCGCCTGCGCCACCCTCGACTAGTACGCCCGGCTACCGGGGGGGAGAGCGACCTCAACCTGCTGAGCCTTAAGCACGATCTGGTCGGTAGGTACTCGTATGTCGTCGACTTGGTCTATAGAGAAGGCATCACACCGCTGCTCGCGGCCGCGCGGGAGCAGGGGGTGCCGACCCTCGACGGCCTGGAGGTGCTCGTCGCCCAGGGCGCGCTCAGCCTCGAACAATGGACCGGCCGGCCGATCGACGATCAGATGCGATCGCCAGATCTGCCAGCGCTGGTCGATGTCATGCGCCGCGCCGTGCGGGAGCCGAGCCCTGATCCACCCGCCGGTGGCACGGGAGGATAGGAACCCGCGGATCGCGCGCAGGTCCCGGATCGCGGCGACGCGGCCCGCCCCGTGCCTGAGGCTGCTCGTTCTGCGCCCGACGCCCAGGAGAAGGTGGGCGCCGTGAGCGCCCGGCACCCCGAGGAGAGCACCGATCTGCGCGAGATCTTCGGCATGGACTCCGAGGGCCCGCCGGTCGTCGTCGCGCTCCCGGAGCGCCCGCGCGGCGACGGCGACTCCGAGGCGACCAATCGAAGATCGGCCAGCGCGGACAAGGGCGAAGGCGAGGGCGGCCAGGCTGAGCACGCGGTCGAGATCGAGGGCGGCGAGGCCGAGGCGCCCACCGATCGAGCCGATCGGATGCCCGCCCCCCCCGGCCCCGGCGAGGGCCGGGTGGGCATCACCTCGCCGACGCGCCGCGGCTCCTCCTCGCGGTTCCTGACCGACGTGATCGTGGACATGGGCCTCGTCGCGCGCGAGCGCGTGGACGAGGCGATCGCGACCTCGCGCAGCTCGGGGACGACGCCCGAGCGGGTGTTGGTCGACGACGGGGCGCTGAGCAACGACGGCCTCGCGCGCGCGCTGGCGGAGCGTTACGGCCTCGACCACCTCGACCTCGGCGTCTTCCAGGTGGAGATGGGCGCCGCCAATCTCGTGACGACCGCGGCCGCCAAGCGCTACCAGGCGGTGCCGGTGGCGTTCGTGGACAAGCGCACGCTGCTGGTGGCGATGACCGACCCCTCGAACGTGCTCGCCGTGGACGACATCGCGATCATGACCGGCTACGAGGTGCGCGTGGCGGTCGCCGCGCCGGAGGACATCGTCGCGTTGATCTCGCGCCTGGACCGCCTGGAGGACGTCGTCGCCACCGGCGAGCTCGGCGAGAGCGAGGTGGAGCAGGCGGAGGTCGTGGAACTGCACGAGACCGACGACGACGCGCCGATCATCAAGCTCGTCAACCAGATCGTCGCGCAGGCGGTCGAGCAGCACGCCTCCGATGTGCACATAACCCCTGATGGCAGGGAGACGCGGGTGCGCTTCCGCGTGGACGGGGTGCTGGCGGATGTCACCACCGTGCCGAAACGGATGGGGCCGGGCGTGGTCTCGCGCGTGAAGATCATGGCCGAACTGGACATCTCCGAGCGGCGCGTCCCTCAGGACGGGCGCGTGGGGCTGACCGTCGACGGGCGCCACGTCGACCTGCGCGTGGTGACGCTCCCGAGCGTGCACGGCGAGTCGATCGTGATGCGCATCCTCGACAAGGACTCGGTGGTGATGAACCTCGAGAAACTTGGCATGAGCGACGAGGAGCGCGAGCGCTTCGAGCACGCCGTCCACCAGACCCACGGCGCGGTGCTCGTGACGGGCCCCACGGGCTCGGGCAAGTCGACCTCGCTGTACGCGGCGCTGCAGGCGCTGAACACGCCGGAGAAGAACATCATCACCGTCGAGGACCCGGTGGAGTACCAGGTCGAGGGCATCACCCAGGTGCAGGTCTCCCCGAAGGCCGGCCTGACGTTCGCGACCGGCCTGCGCGCGATGGTGCGCGCGGACCCCGACGTGATCATGGTCGGTGAGATTCGCGACAAGGAGACCGCGCAGATCGCGGTCGAGTCGGCGCTCACGGGGCACCTCGTGCTCTCCACGCTGCACACCAACGACGCGCCGTCTGCCATCACGCGCCTGATCGAGATGGGCATCGAGCCGTTCCTGGTGGCCTCGGCCCTGGACTGCGTGCTCGCGCAGCGACTCGTGCGCACGCTGTGCTCGCACTGCAAGAAGCGCACGATCATCACCGCGGAGGTGCTGCGCCAGAACGGCTACAAGGCGCTCGTGGACCTCGAGGCCTACGAGCCCGGAGGCTGCCGGCGCTGCGGTGGTTCGGGCTACCGCGGCCGCGGGGGCATCTACGAGGTGATGAACGTCACCCCCGAGATCCGCCGTCTGGCGCTCGAACGCCGGGCCGCGGAGGATCTGCGCGAGGTGGCGGTCCAGCAGGGTATGCGCGGTCTGCGCGAGGACGGCATGGACAAGGTCCGCCAGGGCCGCACCTCGATCGCGGAGCTCTCGCGCGTGCTTGGGAGTGGCTGACCTGCAAGATTCCGTGCAGGGGCGCGGGCCACTCGTATTTTCGTCCACTGGGCTCCAGATGACCGCGAAACGGGTGGGGCGGGGTCGATGGGCAGGCGATGGGAATCGACTTCGCAGATGTCCTGATGGACGTCGTCTCGCGCCGCGCCTCGGACCTGCACCTGGCGGCCGGGGCGCACCCGACGATCCGCGTGCGCGGGCACCTCACGCCGCTGGAGGAGTACCCGAAGCTGTCGGGCACGGACACCCGCGAGATCGTGTACTCGATCCTCACCGCCGACCAGCGCCAGCGCCTGGAGACCGACTGGCAGATCGACTTCGCCTACTCGGTGCCCGGCCACGCGCGCTTCCGGGTGAACGCCTACTACCAGCGCGGCGCGATCGGCGCAGCGTTCCGCCTGATCCCGGTCGACCTGACCTCGATCGACGAGCTGGGGCTGCCGGCGACGGTTCACGAGTTCACGCGCAAGCCGCGCGGGTTCGTGCTCGTGACGGGCCCGACGGGCTCGGGCAAGTCGACCTCGCTGGCGGCGATGATCGACCAGATCAACGGCTCGCGCGACGAGCACATCATGACGATCGAGGACCCGATCGAGTTTTTGCACCCGCACAAGCGCTGCCTGGTCAACCAGCGCGAGCTGGGCGCCGACGCGCAGACCTTCTCCGACGCGCTGAAGGCCGCGCTGCGCCAGGACCCCGACGTGATCCTCGTCGGCGAGATGCGCGACCTGGAGACGATCTCCACCGCGCTGACCGCCGCGGAGACCGGCCACCTCGTGTTCGCCACGCTGCACACGCAGGACTCCGCGCAGACCGTCGACCGCGTGATCGACGTGTTCCCGCCCCACCAGCAGGGCCAGGTGCGGGTGCAGCTGTCGGTGTGCCTGCAGGGGATCGTCACCCAGCAGCTGATCCCGACCGCGGACGGCTCGGGCCGCGCGGTCGCGTGCGAGGTGCTCGTGCCGACGCCGGCGGTGCGCAACCTGATCCGCGAGGGCAAGACCCACCAAATCTACTCGGCGCTGCAGACGGGCACGGCGCACGGGATGCAGACGATGGACGCCTCGCTGGCGACGCTCGTGCGCGCCAACACGATCTCCCAGAAAATGGCCGAATCGCGCTCGTCCACCCCCGAGGAGCTGCGGCGCCTGCTGGGCGCGGGCTCGCTGGCTGCGTAGCGATGCGCACGACCTCTCAGACGCCCAACGCCCCGACGGCGGGTAGGAGGCCCGCCGCCCACACGCCCGGGGGCTGGGCCCGCACACGTGGACGATCTCAAATAAAGACCCACGTCTCCAACCCCTGCTCCCTCACGGTCAAATGAGCACCTACGTCTTCAAGGCGATGGACCTCGCCGGCGTGAAGGCCAAGGGAGAGGTGGACGCCGACTCCAAGCAGGCGGTCTCCGACCAGCTCAAGGCGCGCGGGATGATCGTCTTGGAGATCGCCGACAAGCACTCCTCGCGCGAGATCAACATCAGCTTCTTCAACAGCGTGAAGGCGGGCGACCTCGCCGTGTTCTCGCGCCAGCTCTCGACGATGACCTCCTCGGGCATGAGCATCCTGCGCGCGCTGTACGTGCTGGAGGAGCAGACCGAGAACAAGCTCCTCAAGGAAACGATCGTGGCGGTGCGCAAGGACGTCGAGGCGGGCCTGCCGCTGAGCGATGCGATGGAGCGCCACCCGAAGGTGTTCAACCCGCTGTTCGTGTCGATGACGCGCGCGGGGGAGACCGGCGGCGTGCTCGAGGGCGCGCTGCTGCGCGTCGCCGACCAGCTCGAGAAGGACGCCTCGCTACGCCGCCAGATCAAAGCGGCGATGATCTACCCGACGCTCGTGATCGTGTTTGCGGTCGTGGTGATGCTCGCGCTGGTCGCCTTCCTCGTGCCGGTGTTCAAGAATGTGTTCAAGGAATTCGGGGGCGAACTGCCGAAGCTCACCCAGTTCACGGTGAAACTCTCCTACATCGTCACCCACGAGTGGTGGCTGATGTTCGGGGTGGTGGCCGCCGTGGTCGTGGCGTTCCTGAAATGGAAGAGCAGCTCATGGGGGCGCCCGCAGTGGGACCGCTTCCGCCTGCACATCCCGATGAAGATCGGGACGATCGTGCAGGAGGTGGCGATCGCGCGCTGGTCGCGCACGCTGGCCTCGCTGACGAGCGCGGGCGTGCCGCTGCTGCAGGCCCTGGAGATCACCGGCAAAACCGGCGGCAACATCGCGGTCGAGGAGGCGATGGACGGGGTGATCGCCTCGGTCAAGCGCGGCGGCACGATCGCCGCGCCACTGGCGCAGGCCCCGATCTTCCCGATGATGGTCTCGCACATGGTCGGCGTCGGCGAGGAAACGGGCGCGCTCGACGCGATGCTCAACAAGGTCGCGGACTTCTACGAGGACCGCGTGTCGGCGTCCGTGAAAGCGCTCACCTCGATCATGGAGCCGATCATGATCATCGTGATCGGCGCGATCGTCGGCTTCATCGTGATTTCGATGTACCTGCCGCTGTTCACGGTGTACAACAACATCGGCAACTAGCCTCGGAGAACCCACGGCCCGCCAAGGCGGGCCGGAGCCCAAGGGCGACACCGCTGCTCACGGTGTACGCATCGAATAGCCACTAGCCGATCCGAAGCTTTCCCTCGCGCACGGACAGCGAGACGCGGCCGTCGAGCAGCTCCAGGAGCTCCGCTCCGACCAGCTCGCGCCGCCAGCCGCGCAACGTGCGCACCTCGGGCTCGGAGCCGCCAGAGCGCTGGGCGGCGACGATCGCCTGCAGATCGGCGCGGGCGGCGATCAGCTCGTAGGCGAGGTCTGATTCGCGCGCGCGGGCGCGGACGAGCGCTTCGCAGAGCGCGACCAGCGGGGCGTCGGCTGGGTCCGGCGCCTCGTGGCGGGGGAGGCGCTCGAGCGGTACGTGCGGGCGCTCGGCCACGGCTCGCATCGCCTCCAGCAGCTGCGGGCCGGAGCGGCGCAGACTGCCCTGGGCGAGCCCGCGGATCTGTTCGAGCGCGTGCGTGGTGGAGGGGCGCCGCTTGGCGATCTCGACCAGCGCCGCGTCGGCGAGCACGCTCTGCACGGTGCGGTCCTGGGCGGCCGCGGTGCGCTCGCGCCAGGCCACGAGCTCGCGGGCGACCGCCTGCGAGGCAGCGTTCAGGCTGCGCACGCGCGGCAGGCGCGCGAAGATCTCCTGCTCGTCGCGCTCGTCGCTGGACTGCTCGAGCGCGCGGCACTCCTCACGCGCCCACTGCAGGCGCCCGGAGGCGGTGAGCCGCCGCTTGAGCTCCGCGGCGAGCTCCAGCAGGTGCACGACGTCCTCGCGCGCGTAGGCCAACTGCTCGCGTGAGAGCGGCCGCGCGTCCCAGCGGGTGAAGCTCGCGCTCTTGGCCAGCCGCACGCCGAGCAGCTCCGCCAGCAGCGTCTCGTAGGAGGCCTGCGCGGCCATCCCCGCGAAGCCCGCGGCGACCTGCGTGTCGAAGACGTTGCGCACCGGGGTCTGCAGACGCCGGCGCAGCAGCGCCACATCCTGGCGGCCGGCGTGCACCACCACCTCGACCTCGGGATCGGCGAGCACGCGCGCAAACGGCGCCCCGTCGAGGCGCTCGCCCAGCGGGTCGATCAGCTCGATGCGCAGGCCGGCGGTGTCGTCGGGGACCGCGAGCTGCACGAGGCATAGCAGCGTGCGGTAGCGACCCTCGCCCATGAACTCGGTGTCGAGCGCGAGGCGCCCGCTGCGCTGCGCCTGCGCGGCGATCTCCGCGAGCACTCGGTCGGCGGACACTCAATCCTCCTGGGCGGCCGGCAGGCGCAGCTGAAAGCACGCGCCCTGGTCGCGGTCGATCGAAGCCGGGGGACACTCGCCGCCAGCTCCCGTTTCGTCCAGCTCGAGTGCCCCGCCCATGCGCGCGGCGAGCTCCCGGCCGATCGCGAGGCCGAGGCCGAAGCCGCTGCGCCCGCCCGTGGCGGAACCGCGCTGGAAGCGCTCGAAGATCAGCTCCCGCTCGGCGGGGGCGATTCCGGGGCCAAAGTCACAGACGGTGAGCCCCACCCATGGCCCGTCGGTAGAGGACCCCACCTCGATGCTCGACCGCGGCGGGGCGACGCGCAGGGCGTTGTCGAGCAGGATACGCACGATGCGCGCCACCGCCCCGGGGTCGGCCTGCGCCCAGCAGGGCTCCGGTGGCTGCGCCACGAGCAGCGCCACCTCGCGCTTGGCGGCGTCGAGCTCGAGCTCGGCGGCCACCGCCCGGCAGAGCTCGCCGAGCTCCAGCGGCTCGCTGCGCAGCCCCACCTCGGCGTCCAGCCGGGAGAGGTCGAGCAGGTCGGAGGCCAGCTGGGAGAGCGTGTGCGCCTGCTCGCGTGCGCTCGCGGTGCGCTCGCGAGCGTCCTGCAGGTCGAGCTGCTCGGGGTCCAAGTCGTCCTCGAGCAGCTCCAGCATCCCGTCGAGCGAGGCCAGCGGCGTGCGCAGCTCATGCGAGGCGGTCGCGACAAACGCTCGCCGGGAGGCCTCCTGGCTGCGCAGCTGCGACTGCATACGCGCGAACGCCCGCGTGAGCTCACCGACCTCGTCGGAGCCACGGTCGTCCGGCAGCGGGCTCGCCTCCAGCCCCCGGCGCTCGAGCTCGCGGGTGGCGTCGCGCAGCCGCTGCAGGCGACGCAGCAGCGTGGTCGTCAGCCAGACCCCCAGCAGCAGGGCGATCAGGAACCCCGCCGCGGCGGCCTCGAAGAAGGCCTTGCGCACCACCGCCACCGCCGAGGCGACGTAGTCCAGGCGCTTGGTCAGTACGACCACGTAGCGCCTGCCGGAGATCTGGATCGGCTCGGCCACCACCAGCTCGTTGCCGATCAGGGTGTGGACGGGCTGGTGCGTGCGCAGGGCGCGGCGCACTTGGCCGTAGTAGTCGGGCACGTTCTCACTCGTGCTCGGGGCGGGGGCCACCACGTCGAGCTGGCTGTCGAGGACCGCCACCGTCGCGTCGGAGCGACGGCGCAGGACGCTCACCGCCTTACGCAGTTCCTGCGTGTCGAGCTGTCCGGTGGAGGGGTCGATCACGATCTCGGCGAACTCCGGGCGGGATGCGCCGAGCACCGTTTTCACGGTCGCTTCGCCGTCTTCGCGCAGGCGCTGCTCCAGCGGCGAGAGCAGCGCGAGCGCCGCCACGGCGAGCGTCACCGCGCTGGTCAGTAGCAGCGCCGCCAGCAGCCGCGGACGCAGCCCGAGCAGCCAGGTCGGCCGCGCGCGGCGACGCGTCGCCTCACCCTGGGCAGGGGGGCCCATCACAGCTCGGCGAAGCGGTAGCCGGCCCCGCGCACTGTCAGGATCAGCGTGGGCTCCTCGGGGCGCTGCTCGAGCTTCTCGCGCAAGTGGCGGATGTGCACGTCGATCGCGCGGGGGTCGCGGTAGGCGGAGTCCCCCCAGATCGCGCGCAGCAACTCCTGGCGGTTGAGCAGGCGGCCGGGTTCGGACATCAGCCGCGCGAGCAGCTCGAACTCGGAGAAGGTCAGGCGCACCGTCCGGCCGTCCACGGTCACCTCCCGCCGGCTGCGGTCGAGCGCCACGGGGCCGACGCTCAGGACCTCGTGCCCCAGCGCCCGTGGCCCGGAGCGGCGCAGCACAGCGCGCACCCGGCTGCGCAGCTCGGCGAGGCCGAACGGCTTGGTGACGTAGTCGTCGGCTCCCGCCTCAAGGCCCTGCACCGCGTCGGCCTCGGTGTCAAGCGCTGTGAGCATGATGATCGGCACCACGTTGCGCCGCTCGCGCAGCGCACGGCACACCTCGTACCCGTTCGGGCCCGCGCCGAGCGCCACGTCGAGCAGGACCACGTCGAACTGCTCGGAGCTCGCCCGCTCGATCGCCTCGGCGCCGGATGCCACCGCCTCGACGGTGTGCCCCTCGCGCGAGAAGGAGCGCGTGAGCGTCTCGCGCAGCGTCTCCTCGTCGTCGACGACGAGGATCTTCAGGGATGGGGGCGCCTCGATCGTGCTCATGCACTGGAGAGCCTAACCAGGCAGCCGCCACAACATCCCGGCGCGCGGCATCCCCGCCTGCTTGGAGACGTCGGTGCCGTGTGCGAGGACCCAGCGGGCCGGCGGCGAGCAGTCCGCGTCGGTGGGGGGGGAGTGCGGCCCGCAGCCTTCATCGAGGAAGGCGTAGCGGACCTTGCCCGCGGCCGCGAGCGCGCGCAGGCGGGCCACGGGAGTAAAGACGCGGCCGCCCAGCGTGGTGAGCACGAGGATCGGGCGGGCGTCGCGCACGACCAGTTCGCCCATCTTTGTGCCGGAGTCGAACGCGGCCTCGTAGTAGGCGGAGCCCTGGTGGGCGCGCAGGTAGGCGCTGAGCGGCGCGAGCTCCCCGGGGTGCAGCACGCCGAGGCGGTTGGTGTCGGAGGTGTTTTCGCGCACCCCCCCCAGCGAGGCCCACAACGGGATCGCGAGCAGGCACACGAGCGCTAGCGCGAGCACGCCCGCCGATCGAGGATCGGCCAGCAGTGTGTCGCCGCGCGGGCGAACGCTCCAGGCGAGCGCGAGCGCCCCGGCGGCCCCGGCGGCGGTGAGCCACCACACGGCGCTCGTTCCGAACAGCAGCGGCTCGGCGTAGACCACCACCGCGAGCAGCGTCACGCTCAGCGCGAGCAGGCGCACGGTGTCGCGTTTGGCCGTCGCCCAGGCGACGCCGATCCCCAGTGTGGCGGCGACGGCGGGCGTGAAGCCCTCGATGTATCGGGGGTGCAGGCGGCCCATGTCGCTGAACAGCGCGATGCCGGTGAGCAGCCACACCATCAGGCCGGCCGCCAACGCCAGGCGCACGCGTTGCTCCGCGGATGCCGGGATGGGCGCGGCGCTTGTCCCCGCGCGGGAGGATCGGTCGGGGTCCCCGTCGTCGATGGGCTTGCGCCCGGCGGGAGGCCCACCGCTCCCACCGCCGCCGTGCCGCTCCCACAGCAGCGCCCCGAGCGCCGCCCCTCCCAGCAGCAGGCCCGCGAGGACCTCGAGGCCGAGGCGCTCACCGGAGAGCGGGCCAACGCGGGCGAGCAGACGGGTGGCGGAGGGGGGGAGGATCGGGATCGCGTCGCGCTCGGCCTGGGTGGCCTCGGGGTAGGGGTAGCCCGCCCGGTAGTCGGCCTGTGCCCCTTCGGTCACCTTGCCCTCGAGGCGTTCGAGGCCGTTGAAGACGAACGCCGCGTTCCACGCGCTGCCGTTGGTGGAGCCGTACGCCCAGGGGCGGTCGTGGGCGGGGTACAGCAGCGTCGCGGTCAGCCACGCGAGCGCCACCACGACGAACACGCCGCCCGCCGCCGCCAGCTGCGCCGCCCGCCGCCGCCAACTTCCCGGCAGGCCGAGCCAGGCGAGCAGCACGAGCCCCGGCAGCGCCACGATCGACTCCAGCAGCTTGACGTCGAACGCCACCCCGAGCGCGGCGGCGGCCCCGAGCAGCCAAGCTGTGCGCCCGCTCCGTGCGGCGCGTACCAGCAGCGCGAGCGCAAGCACCGTCAGCGCCATCATCACCGCGTCCATCGTGTCGCTGCGCGCGGTGATCACCTCGATCGGCAGCACCGCCAGCGCGAGCGCGGAGGCGAGGCCGGCGCGCACGCCGAACACCGGCGCCACCGCTGCGAACAGGAGCGGCACGGCGAGCGTGCCCGCGAGCGCCTCCGGCGCCTTCAGGGCGGCCGAGCCGAAGCCGAACAGCTTCACGCTCGCCACCTGCAGCCACAGGTCTACCGGCGGCTTGTCGATCGCGACCGCCCCCGAGGGCTCGACTGCGCCGAAGAAGAAGTTGTGCCAGGAGAGCCCCATGCTCCGCACCGCGCCGTCGTAGAAGGGGTCGCTGACGACCTGCCCCAGATGCGCGAAGCGCAGCGCCGCGGCAAGCGCCGTGATCGCGGCGAGCACCGCCCAGCCGGCCCCCCGCGTCGCTGCTCTCATCCCCATAACGGCTATTCTCGCCGTTCGATGGCCAAACGCGAGCCCGAAGCGTGCATGCCCTGCCGGGGAACCGGCAAGGTGATCTCCAACCTCGGCGGGGAATCACAGCTCCTGAATTGCCCGTGGTGCCAGGGCAGCGGCGAGCGCACCTCCGGCGTCGACGCGCAGGCCGCGTGGCTGGATGGCGAGGGGTCCGGCGGCGAGGCCCCCGCGGAGCCGGCCGCCGACGTGGTCGCGTAGCGTCCGGCCCCAGGGCCGATGTGTGTCCAGAGGCGCTTGCGTCGCTCAAGCGGTGCGCGCTGATGCCGATGCTGAGCCCAACAAGAGCCAGCCGAGGTGTCAGGGCAGAGCGCCCATCGGGTGCGTAGCAAAGCCGGCGACCTCGGAGGCCGATCGAAGATCGACCCACGGGGGAGTATCGCCATATGTGGCGGTGGGACCAGGGCTGGCGCCCTATACCCGGATCCATAGGAGGATCAAAATGCTGTATCGACTGCGCCAGCGCACCCAGGATGAGGGTGGTTTCACACTCATCGAATTGCTGGTCGTTATCCTCATTATCGGCATTCTCGCCGCGATTGCCATTCCCGCGTTCCTGAGCCAGAAGAGCAAGGCCAACGACGCGGCCGCCAAGACGCAGGTTGGGACGTTGCAGACGGCGATCGAGACGTATTCGACCGAAAACAGCGGCAGCTACGAAAAAGCCACGCTCCCCCTGCTGGAAGCGATCGAGCCGACGTTGAAGGACGTGTCCAACGCGACCCCGAAAGTCGTCAAAACCGAAGCGGAAGGATACGAAATCGAATCCGTATCGGTCGCGACCAAAGACTCATTCAAACTCGTCAACAACAAAGGTGAAATCAAACGTACCTGCACACCGGAACTTCACGGTGGCTGTCCCGCAAAAGGAACCTGGTAGGTAGGGCCTGCTCGATGGGCTCGAGCTAGGCTAGGACAGCATTGGGGAGGGGCGGCCTGCGTGCCGCCCCTCCCCTTGATCCACGGAGGCACAGATGTCTTGTCAATTGCGCAAAGATACAGCCGATGAAAGTGGTTTCACGCTCATCGAATTGCTGGTCGTTATTCTCATAATCGGCATCCTTGCCGCTATAGCGATTCCGGCGTTCCTGAGCCAGTCAAGCAAGGCCAACGACGCAGCGGCCAAGACGCAGGTCGGGACGCTGCAGACCGCGATCGCGACCTACTCGACCGAAAACAGCGGCAGCTACGAAAAAGCCACGCTCCCCCTGCTGGAAGCGATCGAGCCGACGTTGAAGGACGTGTCCAACGCGACCCCGAAAGTCGTCAAAGTCGAAGCGGAAGGATACGAAATCGAATCCGTATCGGTCGCGACCAAAGACTCATTCAAACTCGTCAACAACAAAGGTGAAATCAAACGTACCTGCACACCGGAACTTCACGGTGGCTGTCCCGCAAAAGGAACCTGGTAGAAGCGACCCGCTCGATCTGGATCGGGCGACGCTTCGATGGCATTCACTGGGGGCGGCCTGCGGGCCGCCCCTCTTGGTTAGCCGACGCCCTGTTCCCTCACGGCACCTGCCTCGCCCTCAGCGACTGGCGCTCCACGCCGGCCCATGAACAGGGCTGCGAGGAGGAACGGGAAGACCCACGGCAGGTAGGACCATGTCCAGTAGTTGGCCGCGAGTTGCACGGCCAGCAGCAGGGCGGCCGCAAGCGCGCTGAGGCGGACGGGGTCCCGGCGGATGGACCGGTCGGCTCGCAGGCGCAGGATCGAGGCCACCACGATCGCGAGCACCCCAGCCTGCGCCAGCGGCTGCAGCCACTGAACGTGGAACGTGTACCACGGTGCGTAGAAGGAGCCGCGCTGGAATTGGAAGGCGATCGCGTGCACCATCGCGGAGATCGCGCCCGCGCCGCCGCCGAGGAGCAGCAGGAGCCCCGTCAGGGCGACGGACAGTGCGAGCGCCGGGGCGCAGGAGCGCGCCAGCCTGCGACGGCGGTAGGGCATCCAGATCGCCAGCAGGATCAGCGGCACGAGCTTGACCCACACACCCATCGCCAGCGCCAGCAGCGACGCGGCGGAACGTGAGCGGAGCGCGAGCATCCACGCGAGGCAGGCCGCCAGCACCAGGTCGTTCGCGCCGCCCGACGCGGCCAGCAGCACGGGCGGAAAGGCAAACCACGCGAGTACCGCCCGCAGGCGGCGGTCAGTCTGCGGCCCGCTCGCATCCTCCGCCGCGCCCGCGCCATCGAGCTCGCGGCTGCCCGCGATCCGATACAGCGCCCAGCCCACGAGCAGGCTCGCGACGGCAGTGGTCACCAGTGAGCCCGACAGGTCGCTGAAGGCTTCGCTCACCGGCCACCACAGCGCCGCGGGCACATAGAGCAGGTAGTTCAGCAGCGGATAGGTGTCGCCGTGGAACGCCAGCGTGATGTGTCCGTAGGGCAGCACCCCGTGCAGCACGAGGGTGGCGCCCTGGAGCGAGGCCGCCGCCACGTCGGTGTAGCCGCTCGAGCTGAGCGTGATCATCAGGAACGCGAGGATCGTGGCGATTACGAGCAGGCGCAGCATCCGCGTGCGCTGCCGCGGCTCCCACCCTGCCCACAGCCGGTCGAGCAGGGAGATGTCCGGAGGCGCGGCGGGCGCGCCCCCGGATCGCAGGCCGACCAACAGGCACCTGACCATCAGGTAGCAGAGCGCCGGCTCCGCGCAGATCACGCTCGCGGCGACCAGGCGCGCGTTGATCAGCGGAATGGTGAGCGTGAGGCTCGCGAGCGCGAGCGCGTCGAGGTTGCGCACGCGCCGCAATGGGACGACGAGCGTGGCGAGCAGGAACAGCACGCTCAGGAGGGCGAGGACCCACGGCGAGTTGGCGAGCGCGGCGCCGGAGGCGGGCACCCCGGGGACGTGCTCCTCGCTGGCCACCACTTCCCCGTGCTCGCCGACCGCCACATCCAATACGACCCGCGCGCCGTCGAAGAACGTGACGCGCTGCGTCGTGGCGTCGAGGGGTATCACCCGAGCGTCGTCGGCCGGGTGATGGGCCAGGAATTCGCGATCGCTCGGGTTCGCGCGCGCCGCGGCGATCGCGGCGGCGCTGCCGAGGCGATATTGCGGCCTGGTCTGCCGATGCAGGACCCACAGTCCGGCCGCGCACAGCACGAACGCGAGCGCGATCGTCAGTAGGGGGCGGCCGATTCGACCAGCGGGGGCCACTCTGGGCAGCGCGAACGGCATCCGGCCGCCCGCGGGCGCGGCGGAGATTGTCTGAGATCGGCGCAGCGCGCGGCCATCCGAGACTCGCCTCATCTGACAGGCATCGACTCACACGGGGCCCGGCTTGACCGACGTGGCATATTCATGGCATAATATTGGCATGGCTAGAACCAGGGTGAGCACGACCGTGGACGAGGATCTCCTGGCGAGCGCTCGTCGGACGCTCTCGACTTTGACGGACGCCGCGCTCCTGGACCGGGCGCTCACAGCGCTCCTCGATCGGCATCGTGGCGCCGAGATCGACGCCGCTTACGCCGCCTACGACGAGCACCCGCTGGAGGAGCCCGATGCGTGGGGTGATCTTGCCTCGTTCCGTAAGGCGGCAGCGGCATCGTGAGCGTGAGCCAATCCCCCGCACGGGGGGAGGTGTGGTGGTGCGAACTGCCAGAGATCGGGCGCCGGCCCGTAGTAGTGCTATCGCGTGACGCCGCTATTCCACGGCTGAAGCGCACCCTGATCGCGCCTTGCACGACCACGATCCGCGGTCTGGCCAGTGAGGTCGTCTTGGAACCGGGCGACGATCCAATCCCTCGCCGGTCCGGGGTCAACCTTGACTCCGTTGAGAGTGTGTCCATCGCCGTTCTCGTGGAGCGTCTCGGACGGCTCAGCGACGATCAAATGCGCGAGGTCTGCGCGGCGCTAGAGGCTGCCGTCGACTGCCACGGGTAGGAGACGAGCCTCAAGCGGTCTCGCCCAGACGCCGATCTAAGAGCGCCTAACAAAAGTGTTGTAGTTGTTTGAGGCAGATGCGTGCGCAGGCGAGGGTGAGCATTGCTTCGTGGATGTCGGCGCGACGGGCGTGGCGGCGGGCGAGGTAGCGGTGGGCGTGTAGCCAGGAGATGGTGCGCTCCACGACCCAACGGTCACGTCCCAGCCCCGATCCGTGTTGGCCGTTGCGTTTGGCGATCTTGGGCGTGATTCCGCGCTCGCGCAGCTCTCGGCGGTGGTGTTTGGAGTCATACGCTCGGTCGGCGTATAGGCGCCGTGGCCGGAACTTGCCGTGACGGCCGGTCGGCGGGACACGATCGACCAGCTCGGTCAGCTGCGTGATGTCGTGGCGGTGCCCGCCAGTAAGCGTGAACGCGAGCGGCGTGCCGTTGCCGTCGACGATCAGATGGTGCTTGCTGCCAAGGCGGGCGCGGTCGACCGGCGAGGGGCCGGTTTGCTCGCCCCCCCTTTGGCCCGCACGTGCGAGCTGTCAACGACTGCCCTTGACCAGTCGAGCTGGTCGGCGTCGTGAAGCTCGTCCAACAGCACCTGGTGCAGCCGGCTCCAGACGCCGGCTTCGTTCCATTCGTGCAGCCGCCGCCAACACGTCATCCCTGACCCACAGCCCATCTCTTGGGGGAGATCCTCCCATGGGGTCCCCGTTTTCAAAACGAAGATGATCCCTGTCAGCGCCGCCCGGTCAGGCACCCGCGGGCGCCCCGTGACCTGCGGCTCACGCACCGGCAGAAGCGGCTCGATCCGAGCCCACAACCCATCAGGAAGCAAAGGTTTCGCCATGACACAGGACTTCGACAGCCCCACCACGAACCCTACCTTTTGTTAGGCACTCTAAGCCTTATGGAGGCAACCTTCGCCGGTGTGCTCGGCGCGGTCTTCGGCTCGTTCCTGAACGTCGTCGCCTACCGCCTGCCCCGGCACGAATCGCTCGCCAAGCCGCGCTCGCGCTGTCCCGCCTGCGGGGCGAATATCCAGCCGTACGACAACGTGCCGGTGCTCTCCTGGCTACTGCTGCGCGGCCGCTGCCGCAGCTGCAAGGCGCATATCTCCCCCCGCTACCCGCTGGTCGAGGCCGCCACCGCACTGCTCTGCGCCGGCGCCGTATTGAGCAACGACGCCGCGGCCTCGATCGCACTGTCGGTGACGCTGATCCTGCTGCTCGTGCCCGCGGCACTGATCGATTTGGAGCACCGCATCATCCCCAACCGCCTCACGGGAGCCGGAGCACTGCTCGCGCTCGCGCTGGGGACCGCGCTGGACCCGTCCGGCGAGCCCACGCGGCTGATCGCGGGGGCGGCTGCGGGCGGCTTCCTGCTGATCGCGGCGCTCGCCTATCCCGGAGGTATGGGGATGGGCGATGTCAAGCTCGCCGGGATGATGGGGCTCTTCCTCGGCTCCGCAGTCGCGCCCGCGATCCTGATTGCGCTGCTCTCAGGGGTGCTCGCCGGCGCGGTCATCATCGCGCGCAAGGGATCCCACGCGGGGCGCAAGACAGCGGTGCCGTTCGGCCCCTTCCTCGCGCTGGGAGGAGCTGTCGCGATCTTCGCGGGGCAGCCGCTCGTCAGCTGGTACGCGCAGCACTTCCTGCGTTGACGTGTCGGCACCCTCATCCGCAAGGCATCGCTGATGCGAAGGCTACTCGCAGTCGATCTCGTCTCCCGTCTCGAGTTCCACAACAAGAGCGGCGCCGAGATCGAAGATCGCTTTTAGCTCATCGTTGGATACGTCAAGGCCAACCATTCCCTCGGCGTTCCTAGTATAGAGCCGAAGCATCACTGGAGCAAACGGAAGCCCGGTGGGGGATTGGAAAGCTTCCGAGCGGGCATGTTCAGCAAACGCACCTATTGCATCCTTTGCCGGTGCGAGGCGAGTCAGCAAGTCCTCGAGATGAACTCCCAAGCTCTCGGATCGGTTTGCATGAGACTCAAAAACCACAACGTTGTGGGGATGCACATTACCGGGCTGTCTCCCACGCGGCGCCCCCTTTTCCCGCGATCGCTCTGGAGGAAAGGGAGCGAGCTGTCTTAGAGTGCCTAACAAAAGGTAGGGTTCGTGGTGGGGCTGTCGAAGTCCTGTGTCATGGCGAAACCTTTGCTTCCTGATGGGTTGTGGGCTCGGATCGAGCCGCTTCTGCCGGTGCGTGAGCCGCAGGTCACGGGGCGCCCGCGGGTGCCTGACCGGGCGGCGCTGACAGGGATCATCTTCGTTTTGAAAACGGGGACCCCATGGGAGGATCTCCCCCAAGAGATGGGCTGTGGGTCAGGGATGACGTGTTGGCGGCGGCTGCACGAATGGAACGAAGCCGGCGTCTGGAGCCGGCTGCACCAGGTGCTGTTGGACGAGCTTCACGACGCCGACCAGCTCGACTGGTCAAGGGCAGTCGTTGACAGCTCGCACGTGCGGGCCAAAGGGGGGGCGAGCAAACCGGCCCCTCGCCGGTCGACCGCGCCCGCCTTGGCAGCAAGCACCATCTGATCGTCGACGGCAACGGCACGCCGCTCGCGTTCACGCTTACTGGCGGGCACCGCCACGACATCACGCAGCTGACCGAGCTGGTCGATCGTGTCCCGCCGACCGGCCGTCACGGCAAGTTCCGGCCACGGCGCCTATACGCCGACCGAGCGTATGACTCCAAACACCACCGCCGAGAGCTGCGCGAGCGCGGAATCACGCCCAAGATCGCCAAACGCAACGGCCAACACGGATCGGGGCTGGGACGTGACCGTTGGGTCGTGGAGCGCACCATCTCCTGGCTACACGCCCACCGCTACCTCGCCCGCCGCCACGCCCGTCGCGCCGACATCCACGAAGCAATGCTCACCCTCGCCTGCGCACGCATCTGCCTCAAACAACTACAACACTTTTGTTAGGCGCTCTTAGTTCGTCCAGAGACAGCGTTCGACTATAAATCGCAAGACTCGCGAGGGACCGTTGTTCGTTGTCGTTACCCATGGGCCTCGTCAATGATTGAATCACGCGGCCTGAGAAATCCCGAAGGAGTCAACCGCTCTCAAGTCGAACCGCTGCGCTCGGTTGTCTGGCGGCCGAGCCGTTCGCGGCCAACAGTCAGCGGGATGGGTCAGACCGTAACCACCTTCAGCGCGGCGTGGGCCTCCGCGATGCGAGCGTAGTCGCCGTCTTGAGTGACGATTGGGAGTCCAGAATCAATCGCGGTCGCGGCGATCAGCGCGTCGGTGAGCCTGATGGTTCGGTGGATGCCGGCGCTGCGGCAGTCGGATACGAGCCGTGCCCATGCGACCATCGCCGCTTCGCTGATCGGTATCGGGTCGGCGGCTCTGGCGAGGGCGAGGGTGTCGGCGCGGCGTGCTCTTGTGTCGTCGTCCGCGGCGGCCAGCACGCCGAGTTGAAGCTCGCCGATCGTGACGACGGACACGGCGACGTGTGGCGGGAGATCACCCAGCGGCCGCCCGGTCTCGCGCGCGATGAACACCGAGGTGTCCAGCAGACCCTTGTCGGGTGCGCTCAAAGCTCCCCAAGCGTCTGGCCCGCGAGCTCGTCGAGCTCTCGCCGGAGAGCAGCATCGGCAGCACGGTCGGCGAGCTGCCGGCGCAACTCAGGCCCAGAGAGCCAGCGTGCGCGGCGTTCGTGAGGCACGATGTCGGCAACCGGCTCGCCGTGCACGGTGAGGGTCACGCGCTCGCCCGCCTTGACGGCGTCGATCACTCGGCCCGTCTGGTTACGCAGATCGCGGACTCCGACGTCCATGTGCGACAATGTAGCACTCGGTGGGCGGATGAGTCTCTTAAGCAGTGGGCTGCTAGGCTGATAGCGTGACCACGAGGGTGCCCACATGAAGGTCGTGACCGTCCGAGACTTCCGCGACCACGCGACCGAGATGTTTCGCTCCGACGACGTGATCCTCGTCACGCGCGAAGGGGCGCCAGCGGGCTTCTTCCTGCCCTGGAAGACCCCTGAGCTACCGATTGAGGTGCGCCGCGAGGTCTTCCTGCGGCTATCCGAGCAGATCGGCACGCAACTGGCCGCCAAGGGCGTCAGCGAGGCGGAGGTTCTCGACGATTTCTCTGCCTCGCGCGGTCATCGCTGACGCGAATGTAGTCCTCTCCGCTCTCATCGGCGGACGTGCACGTCTCGTCATCGCGTCGTCGCAGGAGCCGAAGTGCCTGGCTACCCAAGGCGTCGCCGAGGAGATCGCCCGCCACCTGCCGCGCCTTGCGAGCAAGCGCGGCATGGACGCCCTACGAGAGTCCGGCTAGACGCGGGCGGGAGTCTGAGGGCTCATACGATTGTCGAGGTGGCACGACATGAGGTCTGCCCCATCTGATAGAACGCACACCACTCATCCGTGCAGGAGGGATAGGAGGACTTCGTGGACACCGTGCAGCTCGGCAAGATAGGCTCGTCAAGTGGAGGTTGGGGTCTTCGGACGGCCCAGCTGTCGAGGGTCGTGGGTGTCGTGTCGTTGTGCTTGGCGTGCGCTTCTTCGCTGGTGCTCTTTTGTACTGTGGCTCGCGCTGAAAAACTGTCCCACGCCATGGAAGAGCATTTCCCCGAACTGGTTCAGTGGGCATATCACAATGCTGGTCAATCGACTAAATCCAGCTGCGGGTTTGTTTGTGAGCGTCTGTGGAGCATCGAGGAGTCTCTCCCGACTAGCTCGCCGAAATACTCCAGCTTGGCGAAAGGGATCGCGGAATTGGAGATGGGGACTGGTCAGTGGGGGTCTGTGAAGGAACTGGCCAGGAGTCTCCTGGCGGTGCAGACGGGCAGCAGTGGTTTGGAAGTTGGCTGGAGTATGGGTAATAAATGGATGCGCATCGTCGGGCCAGCGGCTCCTGGGTCCAGCCCTCCGTCTCCTTGCACAGAGTGGAGGGTAAATATTGTGCCAAAGGGCGAAAAAGTCGGTCCAACCTTTTTTGAAGAAGTATTTGCCCCTGAAAATGCGTGGTATCTGAACGGATGCGGGACTGGTGAAATCGTGGGTCAGCTGGCGCCGGCGGACAATCCCGAAGAACCGGGTCGTAACTGCGGTGCCAATGGAGCTGAAATCTTTGGATGGAGCAAACAGGAATGGATCTGGAGCGAGTGCTACGAGGGTCACTATAAAGGTAGTGAAGTAGACGCGCCGACAACGGCGCAGGCTTTCTATGTTCCGCTGGTATTTGGGATTGTGCACCCGTGGGAAGGTCAGAAATTGGAAGGTGAATTCGCTTATAACGTCGGAACGCTGGGGGGCGAAGAAGCCAGTCTGGCTACGCTTGAAAAAGAACTCAAGCGCCTGCTGGAAGAAGAAGGTGGGCTGCGCGAATGGATCACGGAAGTCCTTCCATTCGCGACGCTCTCCCCTGAAGAAGAATATGGGATGGGGACCGAACCTAAAAAAACCGGCTGTCACGAAGGCGATCCGGTGAATTGTGCGACTGGCAACGAGGTCGAGAGCCAGACGGATCTGTCGGTGGGTGGCAGGGGTCCGGGGTTGGCGCTGACGCGGACGTACAACTCGCAGCAGGCGGTAACCGCTGCAGAACACGGTCCTTTCGGCTACGGGTGGGCCGGTCCCTACAGCGCACACATAACGACGAGCAGTCTCTACGGCTACACGGTTGTCACGATCCATCAACAGGACGGGAGCGCCGTGCGTTTCATCAATCTCACCGGTGCGTGGGAATCACTTGGGGATGGGCTCGTACACGGTAAGCTGGTTCAGGAACACGAAGAATACATCTATACTCCCGTCGACCAGACGGTGCTTCGGTTTGCGGAAAGCACGGGCCTGCTGACCAGTATTACCGACCGCAACGGCAATGCTGTGACGATGCATCGCAACAGTGAAGGTCGCCTGGAATCAGTCAGTGATGCGAGCGGGCGCAGCCTGAGCTTTACGTATAACAGCTCTGGCGAGGTGGAATCGGCCCAAGATCCGATGGGTCATGTTGTGAAATATACCTATGAAAGCGGTAATCTCGCGTCGGTGACGCTTCCCGGCGAAAGCGCTGCGAGCTGGAAATTCAAATACAATTCCTCGCATGAGATGACGAGCGAGACAGATGGGCGCGGGCATACGACCACCACGGAATACGACGGCTCTTACCGCGTGATCGCTCAGACCGATCCGTTGGAACGCACACGCAAATGGGAATACCTCGAAACCGCGACGGGCAGCGAAACCACTATCACCGAGCCGTCGGGGGCGAAGACCGTGGAGGTCTTCAACAGCGAAGGCCAGCTAGCGAGCGTGACGCGGGCCTCTGGCACCAGTATCGCTGCGACGACGCTCTATGAATATGACGGCAACGGCGATCTCATCGCGGTCACCGACCCCGACAAACACAAGACCACGTACGGATACAACGAAGCGACCGGTGACCGCACCAGCGAAACCGACCCCTTGAACCACGAAACGAAATGGGAATACAACAGCACCCATGACGTGATCTCGACCACGACGCCCAGCGGCGAGACGACCACGATCAAACGCGAAAGCCACGGCAACCCGGAAGCGATCGAACGCCCCGCCCCGAGTGGCAAAACACAGGTGACCAAATACAAATATAGCTCCCACAGCGAACTGGAAAGCGTCACCAATCCGCTCGAACACACATGGAAATATGAATACGACTCCAAAGGCGACCGCACCGCTGAAATAGACCCCGAAGGCAACAAGCGGACGTGGGAATACAACGAAGATTCACAGGAGACCGCCACGGTCAGCCCGCGCGGTAACGTCAAAGAAGCGGAAGCATCGAAATTCACGACTAAAATCGAACGGAACGCGCGTGGTTGGCCGGTAAAGATCACCGACCCGCTTGGCCACACCACGGAATACAAATACGACGCTGACGGCAACGTCGAAAAGATGACCGACGGCAACAAACACAAAACGACCTACACCTACGACGCCGACAACGAGCTGACCAAGACCGAAGAACCCAACAAAGCAGTCACCGAAACCGAATACGACAACGCCGGCCAGGTGATCGCCCAGATCGACGGCAACAAACACAAGACCAAATACACACGCAACGCGCTCGAGGAGGTCACCGAAGAAACTAATCCCCTTGGGCACGTAGCGACCAAGGAATACAACGGCGTGGGGAACCTCATCAAGCTCACCGACCCGACGAAACGCACGACGACGTACACATACGATGCGGACGACCACCTCGTCGAAGTCAGCTACTCCAGCGGCAACCCCCCGACGGCTACATACGAATACAACGAAGACGGTCAGCGCACGAAGATGATCGACGGGACGGGCACGACGACCTACACCTACGACCAGCTGGGCCGTCTGACCGAAGCCGAAAACGGGCACAAAGAAATCACCAAATACGAATACGACCTCGCCAACGACCAGACCAAGATAACCTACCCCAACGGGAAAGCAATAACACGCGCGTTCGACAAAGACGGGCGACTGGAAAAGGTCACCGACTGGTTGGAACACGCAACGAAATTTGCCTACGATCAGGACTCCGACCTGAAAACGATAACATTCCCGAGCGAAACGAAAGACGAAGACAAGTACACATACAACGACGCAGACCGGATAAGTGAAGTCAAGATGGTCAAAAGCTCGGAAACGCTTGCGTCGCTGGCCTACACGCGGGACAGTGATGGCCAGGTCAAAAAGACCACCTCCAAAGGACTGCCCGGGGCGGAAGTCACGGAAAACACCTACGACGAAAACAACCGACTCACGAAATCCGGCTCGGCCGAATACAAATACGACGCCGCCAACAACCCCACCAAGGATGAATCGAGCACAAACACCTACAACGAAGGCGACGAGCTCGAAAAAGGCACGGGCGTCAGCTACTCCTACAACGAACTCGGAGAGCGCACCAAAACGACCACCGAAAAAGGTCCCGCGACGACCTACGGCTACGACCAGGCCGGCAACCTCATCACGGTGGAACGACCCAAAGAAGGCGAAACATCCGAAATCAACGACAGCTACGCCTATAACGGCGAAGGACTGCGCGTCTCCCAAACCATCTCAGGCACCACCAACTACCTCGCCTGGGATACGACCGAAGAACTCCCGCTGCTCCTAAGCGATGGCACCAACAGCTACATCTACGGCCCCGGCGGTCTCCCCATTGAGCAAATCAACAACAGCACAGGAGCCGTGCTCTACCTGCACCACGACCAGCAGGGCTCAACGCGCCTGCTGACCGGCAGCACGGGCAAAGTCGAAGGCAAATGCAGCTACGTCCCATATGGCGTCCCCACCTGCGAAGGTGCGGCTACGACACCGCTCAGCTACGATGGCCAATACACCAACACTGACACGGGCCTGATCTATATGCGTGCCCGTGTCTACGACCCGGCCACCGCCCAGTTTATGAGTGTCGACCCGCTAGGGGTGATCACGCGGGCGCCCTACACCTACGCAGGCGACAACCCGCTGAACAAGCACGATCCAAGCGGGCTCATCACAGTTGGGATCTGTGTAGGTGGGGAAATTGCGCTAGTGTCGTGTCTGGTTGATTCGTTGGCAGTATCGTCTGATGGAGTCGAGGATTTGGTCGGCGGTCTTGGTCCAGACGTAGGGGCGGGGGTTTTCGTTCCAGGTGTCGATCCATTGGCGGATGTCGGTGTTCAGCGCGTGGACGGAGCGGTGCGCGCCGCGGCGTAGAAGCTTGGTGGTGAGCTCGCCGAACCAACGCTCGACGAGGTTGATCCATGAGCTGCTGGTTGGGGTGAAGTGCAGATGAAACCGGGGGTGCGCAGCGAGCCAACTTTGGATCTTGGGGGTCTTGTGGCTGGAGGCGTTGTCGAGCACGAGGTGCACGTCGAGATGGCCGGGCACGTTCTGGTCGATCGTCCGCAGGAACTTCAGGAACTCGATCGCGCGGTGGCGCTGGTGCAGCGAGCCGATCACCTGCCCGCTCCCGACGTTCAGGGCGGCGTAGAGGCTGGAGGTGCCGTGCCGCTCATAGTCGTGCGTCGCTCGCTCGGGCGTGCCGGGAAGCATCGGCAACGTCGGCGCGGTGCGGTCGAGTGCTTGGATCTGGCTCTTCTCGTCCACGCAGAGCACAACGGCACGCTCGGGCGGATTCAAGTACAGGCCGCAAATATCGTGGACCTTCTCGATGAGCAAGGGATCCTTGGAGAGCTTCCAGGTCTCTTGGCGGTGGGGCTGCAACCCGAAGGCGTGCCAGATCCGCATCACCGCGTCCGGGGTCATCCCCACCTCCCTGGCCATCGACCGGGTCGACCAATGCGTCGCGTTCTTCGGCGCGCTCTCCAAGGTCTTGGTCACGACCCGCTCGACCTGCTCATCGGTGATCGTCCGCGGTTTGCCGGGCCGCGGCTCATCCGCAAGACCTTCAAGCCGGCGCTGCGCGAACCGGTTGCGCCACTTCGTGACCGTCGGCCGCGAAACCCCAAGCGCTTCGGCGATCTCACCGTTGGACCACAACCCCTCAGCGGCCATCAGCACGATACGTGCCCGCAGCGCCAGCGCCTGAGCGCTCGTCCGGCGCCGCGTCCAGCTCTCCAGCACCGACCGCTCGTCGTCGGTCAACTCGATTGAAACGGCAGTAGGAATAGGCATAACCACCACCTACCCTAACCGCAAACGAATTAAACAAGCACGACACTAGGTATCCGAGTCAGCATCAGT
Source organism: uncultured Solirubrobacterales bacterium (assembly GCA_963715925.1). GTDB lineage: Bacteria > Actinomycetota > Thermoleophilia > Solirubrobacterales > Solirubrobacteraceae > Palsa-744. The sequence continues at coordinate 3,451,878 of OY970282.1, forward strand.
GCGTGCGGACAAGTGAGTTCGTCGGGCGAAGTCGGCGCCACCGGAACAATAAGCGGTGGTATCGCTTCTGGGGCTGGCGCGTCTGGTGGGATCGGTCTGCAGGGTTCAAATGCGGAACATATTGGAGAACTCGGTGGTCCGTTCGAGCACCTTGGGGGGTCGATTGATGCTGGCGGTGGAGTATCCGCAGATACGTTCTATGGTGGTGACAACGGGTGCGGTGGCCGGATCACTGGAGGCGAAGGATCTCTAGGGATTGGGGCTGGCGCTGACGCGTATGGCTCTACCTCAGAGACGGGAACCATTGCGACCGGCTTTTAGACAGCGCATAACCCGAAACGCGGCCGAGGCGATGATCGCGGTATCATTCGCCATCGCAGTGTTGGTGTTGACGACGGTGAGCCTTGGGCTATACGTCGAGTATGCCGGGCTTCTGACGTGGATCTTTGTCGGGTCGGCGATTGCCACGTTTGTGTACCAACTTGGTCGATATGTGCAGGTTGTCGGACGACGCACGGTACGAGTCGACGTCCCTGTGGTATGGCGACGCGCGCCGCGCGCTTGGCGTATCTTCCTAATAGTTTGTGCTGTCTGGGGCGCAGCGGTTATTGCAATTGGCGATCATGTGACACTCGACACGCCAGCGGTTCGCGACGGTCACTACGTCACGACTCGCTACGGACACGTAGTCCGGTATATTTCTCGCTCTGAATATCGAGACCTAACGATGGGGCGATTCCGACTTTTTGGCGGAGTCGCGGGTATTTTTGTGGCATTCGGTGCCACCATCGCTGTGGCAAGAGACGGCACCGAGACACCGGACGGCTCGCCGTTGGGGACATCAGGACAACGACGGGCGTAGCCGTCACACGAGCAGGGTGCTTCGGCCATTCCTCGCGCTGGGGGGATTGTCGCGATCTTCGCGGGTCAGCCGCTCGTCAGCTGGTACGCGCAGCACTTCCTGCACTAGTAGTGGGTTGTGAACTCAAGTCGGGACCCCATGTCCTTGCAACTCCGCTCGGAGAACGGCAAGTATGTCACGAGTCTTACCGCCCTGCCAGGTAACGGTCGCGCCCTGAATGAGGTTCGTTTCGAGCTTGCGACCATCCACGAGTTCAAGGTGAACCACTTCCTTATTGATACCCCATCGATGGACGCCAAGGCTCGCGACTTCGCCCCAACCTACACGTCGCGTGCTCACAGCGCCATAGAAAACAACACCGCCCTCGTCGGTTTCTATACCTATTCTTCGTGCATTTCTTGTAAGCCAGACAAGGATCGCTGTGCCAACTGCTGTCATCAGATGGAGCGCAAGCGGGCCTCGTGGTTGGAGCGTAACAATAAGACCGACGAGTACTCCGATGCCGCCAAAAGGGTAGATCATGAACCGGTTGCGCCGTGTTCTGTAGTGTCGTGTGCTCAATTACAAACCACAGCTCAGGTCAGAGGCGGCGGAATTACATCGAGGGGCGGGGTATTGGGGTAGAGCTTGGTGATCAGATTGCGCAGAACATCGAAGTCGTGGCGGTTCTCGGTGGCGATCTGACGGCCATGGGTCCAGGCGCAGGCCGCGATCTGGATGTCCAGCACCCAGCCGGCGCGCTGCTCGGGCTTGGTGCCCCTACGCCGAGCTCCGGTGGGTGGTGCCGGCTGCATCGCGCGAAGTCGTCCGGCGACGATGGCCGCGGGACGGTCGAGCGACAGCACCTCAACCAAATCGCTCGCGACAAGCTCGGTGAACCACGTCAGCGCCGAAGCCAGTCGATCTGCGAGCGGTCGTGGGCGGCCGGCTGCGCTCGCTTGAATGCCGCGGACGACCTCCATCACCGTTGGCGCAGTTACGCCAATCGGCTCGCCTGCATGAGCGCATTCGAGTAGATAGCGCTCCCGGTCCCCGCCTGGATAAAGCCGCGAGACGAGCGTCGTGTCCCAGGTCGCCGTCAAGGCTCGCGGCGGCCTGCGAGCATCGCCTCACGGAACTCATCTTCGGATGGGAACGTCCTTGTACCCGTCGAGCCGATGCGCTCGACCGCAGCACGGCGCTCGGACGCCAGAGCGGCGATCTGCTCGTGGCGCTCACGAGCTGCCGCTCCCTCCTGCGCCAGGCGCACAATCGCGTCATTCGTAGTCGTGCCCAGCTCGCGCGCCAGCCGGTCGGCCGCATCGAGAACCGAGCGGGGCACAGTGAGAGTGGTCCTGTGTCCCTCGCGATGTGGTGCTCTCCGCCGCCGCTCCATGGCAGCGCATCATAGCGCATCAACGAGTAAAGCCTCAGACCGTAACCACCTTCAGCGCGGCGTGGGCCTCCGCGATACGCGTGTAATCGCCGTCTTGAGTGATGATTGGGAGTCCAGAATCAATCGCGGTCGCGGCGATCAATGCGTCGGTGAGCCTGATGGTTCGGTGGATGCCCGCACTGCGGCAGTCGGATACGAGCCGTGCCCATGCGACCATCGCCGCCTCGCTGATCGGTATCGGGTCGGCGGCTCTGGCGAGAGCGAGGGTGTCGGCGCGGCGTGCTCTTGTGTCGTCGTCCGCGGTGGCCAGCACGCCGAGTTGAAGCTCGCCGATCGTGTTGACGGACACGGCGACGTGTGGCGGGAGATCACCCAGCGGCCGCCCGGTCTCGCGCGCGATGAACACCGAGGTGTCCAGCAGGCCCTTGTCGGGTGCGCTCAAAGCTCCCCGAGCGTCTGGCCCGCGAGCTCGTCGAGCTCTTGCCGGAGAGCAGCATCGGCAGCACGGTCGGCGAGCTGCCGGCGCAACTCGGGCCCAGAGAGCCAGCGTGCGCGGCGTTCGTGAGGCACGATGTCGGCAACCGGCTCGCCGTGCACGGTGAGGGTCACGCGCTCGCCCGCCTTGACGGCGTCGATCACGCGGCCCGTCTGGTTACGCAGATCGCGGACTCCGACGTCCATGTGCGACAATGTAGCACTTGATGCAGGGGTGAGCACAAAGAGTGCTCCAGGTTGGCACCCAGTGCCCGTCAGCCGGATCCACCTCGCAGTGAGGTCAACACCTCGACGTCGTGTCCATCGCCCATGGCCAGGATGCTCGCATCGAAGGTGACCAGGCGCACGCCGCGGCGGCGGGCCAGTGCCAGCAGGTGCGCGTCGGTCACCTGTCGGTAGCCGGTGATTGCCGGCATGTCGCTGTCGCTCACCGAGACGTCGTCGGTGAGGAAGTGGTGGCCGGGGCGTGCGCGCAGCGCCGAAAGCACCCCCCGTGCCGCGCCGACGCCGATCGCGCTCGGCAGCACCTTTGGGTTGGACGACACTCGTACGAAGCCGCTCTCTGTGATCGGACACGTCGCCCATCCGGCTGAGCTGTTGGCCACGAACCAGGCGCGCATCCGCGCATGATGCACGTGCGAGTCCCAAGCCAGCGCCACGAGCGCGTTGACGTCCAGCAGCGCCATGGAGGGAGGCTCAGTCCTCGTCGAGTGCCCGCCGCACCATCTCGGGCGTGATTGGCGGCGTACCCGCCGGCACACGGATCACAGGCATCCCGTCGTCGGCCTCGACCCGCGCGGGCGTCAGCCCTTGGCGCGCCAGCTCGGAGATGACAGAGCCGAGCGAGCGGTGCTCACCAGCGGCGAGCTCCCGCGCGGCCGCGACCACATCCTCATCGATGTTCAGGGTTGTCCGCACAAAATGATGTTAGCGCATCATCGCATCACAAGTTCCTAGCCCCAGCGCGCTCAAGCGACCTCGCCCGAGCGCCGATCATCCTCTCATGGAGGCAACCTTCGCCGGCGTGCTGGGCGCGGTCTTCGGCTCCTTCCTGAACGTCGTCGCCTACCGCCTGCCCCGGCACGAATCGCTCGCCAAGCCCCGCTCGCGCTGTCCCGCCTGCGGGGCGAATATCCAACCGTACGACAACGTTCCGGTGCTCTCCTGGCTATTGCTGCGCGGCCGCTGCCGCAGCTGCAAGGCGCGCATCTCTTCACGCTACCCGCTGGTTGAGGCCGCCACCGCGCTGCTATGCGCAGGCGCCGTATTGAGCAACGACGCCGCGGCCTCGATCGCACTGTCGGTGACGCTGATCCTGCTGCTTGTGCCCGCAGCATCGATCGACTTGGAGCACCGCATCATCCCCAACCGTCTCACGGGAGCCGGCACGCTGCTCGCGCTCGCGCTGGGAACTGCCCTGGACCTGTCCGGCGAGCCCACGCGGCTGATCGCGGGGGCGGCCGCGGGCGGCTTCCTACTGATCGCGGCGCTCGCCTATCCCGGAGGTATGGGGATGGGCGATGTCAAGCTCGCTGGGATGATGGGGCTCTTCCTCGGCTCCGCGGTAGCTCCCGCGATCCTGATTGCGCTGCTCTCAGGGGTGTTGGTCGGCGCGCTCATCATCGCGCGCAAGGGGTCCCACGCGGGGCGCAAGACAGCGGTGCCGTTCGGCCCCTTCCTCGCCTTGGGGGGAGTTGTCGCGATCTTCGCGGGGCAGCCGCTCGTCAGCTGGTACGCGCACCACTTCCTGCATTGATCGCTCAACGCGGGCGGGAGTCTGAGGGCTCATACGGTTGTTGAGGTGGCACGACATGAGGTCTGCCCCATCTGATAGAACGCACACCACTCATCCGTGCAGGAGGGATAGGAGGACTTCGTGGACACCGTGCAGCTCGGCAAGATAGGCTCGTCAAGTGGAGGTTGGGGTCTTCGGACGGCCCAGCTGTCGAGGGTCGTGGGTGTCGTGTCGTTGTGCTTGGCGTGCGCTTCTTCGCTGGTGCTCTTTTGTACTGTGGCTCGCGCTGAAAAACTGTCCCACGCCATGGAAGAGCATTTCCCCGAACTGGTTCAGTGGGCATATCACAATGCTGGTCAATCGACTAAATCCAGCTGCGGGTTTGTTTGTGAGCGTCTGTGGAGCATCGAGGAGTCTCTCCCGACTAGCTCGCCGAAATACTCCAGCTTGGCGAAAGGGATCGCGGAATTGGAGATGGGGACTGGTCAGTGGGGGTCTGTGAAGGAACTGGCCAGGAGTCTCCTGGCGGTGCAGACGGGCAGCAGTGGTTTGGAAGTTGGCTGGAGTATGGGTAATAAATGGATGCGCATCGTCGGGCCAGCGGCTCCTGGGTCCAGCCCTCCGTCTCCTTGCACAGAGTGGAGGGTAAATATTGTGCCAAAGGGCGAAAAAGTCGGTCCAACCTTTTTTGAAGAAGTATTTGCCCCTGAAAATGCGTGGTATCTGAACGGATGCGGGACTGGTGAAATCGTGGGTCAGCTGGCGCCGGCGGACAATCCCGAAGAACCGGGTCGTAACTGCGGTGCCAATGGAGCTGAAATCTTTGGATGGAGCAAACAGGAATGGATCTGGAGCGAGTGCTACGAGGGTCACTATAAAGGTAGTGAAGTAGACGCGCCGACAACGGCGCAGGTTTTCTATGTTCCGCTGGTATTTGGGATTGTGCACCCGTGGGAAGGTCAGAAATTGGAAGGTGAATTCGCTTATAACGTCGGAACGCTGGGGGGCGAAGAAGCCAGTCTGGCTACGCTTGAAAAAGAACTCAAGCGCCTGCTGGAAGAAGAAGGTGGGCTGCGCGAATGGATCACGGAAGTCCTTCCATTCGCGACGCTCTCCCCTGAAGAAGAATATGGGATGGGGACCGAACCTAAAAAAACCGGCTGTCACGAAGGCGATCCGGTGAATTGTGCGACTGGCAACGAGGTCGAGAGCCAGACGGATCTGTCGGTGGGTGGCAGGGGTCCGGGGTTGGCGCTGACGCGGACGTACAACTCGCAGCAGGCGGTAACCGCTGCAGAACATGGTCCTTTCGGCTACGGGTGGGCCGGTCCCTACAGCGCACACATAACGACGAGCAGTCTCTACGGCTACACGGTTGTCACCATCCATCAACAGGACGGGAGCGCCGTGCGGTTCATCAATCTCACCGGTGCGTGGGAACCACTTGGGGATGGGCTAGTACACGGTAAGCTGGTTCAGGAACATGAAGAATATATCTATACTCCCGTCGACCAGACGGTGCTTCGGTTTGCGGAAAGCACGGGCCTGCTGACCAGTATTACCGACCGCAACGGCAATGCTGTGACGATGCATCGCAACGGCGAAGGCCGGCTGGAATCCGTCAGCGATGCGAGCGGGCGCAGCCTGAGCTTTACATATAACGGCTCAGGAGAGGTGGAATCGGCCCAAGATCCGATGGGTCATGTTGTGAAATATACCTATGAAAGCGGTAATCTAGTGTCGGTGACGCTTCCCGGTGAAAGCGCCGCGAGCTGGAAATTCAAATACAATTCCTCGCACGAGATGACGAGCGAGACAGATGGACGCGGGCATACGACCACCACGGAATACAACGGTTCCTACCGCGTGATCGCTCAGACCGACCCGTTGGAACGCACACGTAAATGGGAATACCTCGAAACTGCGACGGGCAGCGAAACCACTATCACCGAGCCGTCGGGGGCAAAGACCGTGGAGGTCTACAACAACGAAGGCCAGCTAGCGAGCGTGACGCGGGCCTCTGGCACCAGTATCGCTGCGACGACTCTCTATGAATATGATGGTAACGGCGATCTCATCGCGGTCACTGACCCCGACAAACACAAGACCACATACGGATACAACGAAGCGACCGGCGACCGTACCAGCGAAACCGACCCCTTGAACCACGAAACAAAATGGGAATACAACAGCACCCATGACGTGATCTCGACCACGATGCCCAGCGGCGAGACGACCACAATCAAACGCGAAAGCCACGGCAACCCGGAAGCGATCGAACGCCCCGCCCCGAGTGGCAAAACACAGGTGACCAAATACAAATATAGCTCCCACGGCGACCTGGAAAGCGTCACCAATCCGCTCGAACACACATGGAAATATGAATACGACTCCAAAGGCGATCGCACCGCTGAAATCGATCCCGAAGGCAACAAGCGGACATGGGAATACAACGAAGACTCCCAGGAGATCGCCACGGTCAGCCCGCGCGGTAACGTCAAAGAAGGGGAAGCATCGAAATTCACGACTAAAATCGAACGCAACGCGCGTGGTTGGCCGGTAAAGATCACCGACCCGCTTAGCCACACCACGGAATACAAATACGACGCTGACGGCAACGTCGAAAAGATGACCGACGGCAACAAACACAAAACGACCTACACCTACGACGCCGACAACGAGCTGACCAAGACCGAAGAACCCAACAAAGCAGTCACCGAAACCGAATACGACAACGCCGGCCAGGTGATCGCCCAGATCGACGGCAACAAACACAAGACCAAATACACGCGCAACGCGCTCGAGGAGGTCACAGAAGAAACCAACCCCCTTGGACACGTGACGACCAAGGAATATAACGGCGTAGGAAGCCTCATCAAGCTCACCGACCCGGCGAAACGCACGACGACGTACACATATGATGCGGACGACCACCTCGTCGAAGTCAGCTACTCCAGCGGCAACCCCGCGACGGCTACATACGAATACAACGAAGATGGTCAGCGCACGAAGATGATCGACGGGACGGGCACGACGACCTACACCTACGACCAGCTGGGCCGTCTGACCGAAGCCGAAAACGGGCACAAAGAAATCACCAAATACGAATACGACCTCGCCAACGACCAGACCAAGATAACCTACCCCAACGGGAAAGCAATAACACGCGCGTTCAACAAAGACGGGCGGCTGGAAAAGGTCACCGACTGGTTGGAACACGCAACGAAATTTGCCTACGATCAGGACTCCGACCTGAAAACGATAACATTCCCGAGCGAAACGAAAGACGAAGACAAGTACACATACAACGACGCAGACCGGATAAGTGAAGTCAAGATGGTCAAAAGCTCGGAAACGCTTGCGTCGCTGGCCTACACGCGGGACAGTGATGGCCAGGTCAAAAAGACCACCTCCAAAGGGCTGCCCGGGACGGAAGTCACGGAAAGCACCTACGACGAAAACAACCGACTCACAAAATCCGGCTCGGCCGAATACAAATACGACGCCGCCAACAACCCCACCAAGGATGAATCGAGCACAAACACCTACAACGAAGGCGACGAGCTCGAAAAAGGCACGGGCGTCAGCTACTCCTACAACGAACTCGGAGAGCGCACCAAAACGACCCCCGAAAAAGGTCCCGCGACGACCTACGGCTACGACCAGGCCGGCAACCTCATCACGGTGGAACGACCCAAAGAAGGCGAAACATCGGAAATCAACGACAGCTACGCCTATAACGGCGAAGGACTGCGCGTCTCCCAAACCATCTCAGGCACCACCAACTACCTCGCCTGGGACACAACAGAAGAACTCCCGCTGACCCTCAGCGACGGCACCAACAGCTACATCTACGGCCCCGGCGGCCTCCCGATCGAGCAAATCAACAACAGCAGTGGAAAAGTTCAGTATCTACACCACGACCAGGCCGGCAGCACACGACTGATCACTGGGAGCACTGGCACGGTCGAAGGCAAATGTAGCTACAGCGCCTACGGCACCCCTACCTGCGAAGGAACCGCCAGCACACCGCTCGGCTACGACGCCCAATACACCAGTACCGATACCGGACTGATCTATATGGGGGCGCGGGAGTACGACCCTGCCACGGCGCAGTTCCTGAGCGTCGATCCGCTCGTCGCGACGACGAAGGCGCCCTACGCCTACGCTGATGATAACCCACTGCGGTATCGGGATCGTAGCGGGCTGGGATGGGAAGAAGCCTTTGAAGGACCAGGCATCCCGACCCCCTGGAGTGAATGGGAACACGCCGGCGAAGAACTCCTCAGGCCAGGCGTTGAAGCGATCGAACGCGGCGCTGAAAACGTATGGCATGCGATCAACGAAAACGAAGAAGCCACCGACGAAGGTGAATCGGCACTTCGGGAAGACCGCGAACGAGAAGCGTCAGAATGCGGTAAGGAACTTGCGCGGGAAGGAGAAGAACTGCTAGGCCGTAAACATTCGCCGGCAGCGAGGGAAAGATGGCAGGAATGGTATGACAAACTAAGCAAAGGCGAGCGCCGCCTCTATAGAAAATATGGCGGCCCACCGCCCCGGAGCCGAAATTAGCCGTGGGTAATCGAGCCAGGCTAGCAGCCGTTAGATTACTGAATGCGATCTGTGAGCTTGTTGACGAGATAGCATATCGGCCAGCGTTTGTAGCGCTTACAAGGCGTTTGCCGTGGTTCTGGTGTTGCCAGCTCGCTCATCTTTCGATAAAACTTGATGATCGCTGGCAGACTGGATATTGGAAAGGTCAGAAAGCCCCTCCGGCACCTAACGGTCCATGCGATGCCTGCGGGCGACGGGCTGGATGGCTGGAAATCGGTGGTCACTATGAAGGTCTGGAGGATTGTCCTCCCGAGGAGGACGAATATCTTTCGGCGCATCCCGTAACGCTATGTGGCTGGTGTCACCTGGACATTGATTCCAGTGGCCCTCCACGGAATGCGACCGACCTTGACAGGCTCCTACGCGATGCAGCTTCCCGAAGCATAGGGTGGCGATGGCGGTGGCATCCTGGATGACTCGCTGGGCCAAATCCGTCGTTGGAGACCGCCGACAGCGTGGAAGCTTCATCTGGGGCTCCATGCGGAGGATGTGGGCGTGGTCATTGGGGCGGTACGGCGGGCGTCATAATGCTCGATCGCAAACGGGGGACGGAGCCATGGATCCCAATGGTAGCCTCAAAAGGCTCAGGTCAGCGGCGGCGGAGTGACATCGAGGGGCGGGGTGTCGGGGTAGAGCTTGGTGATCAGGTCGCGCAGAATCTCGAAGTCGTGGCGATTCTCGGTGGCGATCTGACGGCCATGGGTCCAGGCGCAGGCCGCGATCTGGATGTCCAGCACCCAGCCGGCGCGCTGCTCGGGCTTGGTGCCCCTACGCCGAGCTCCGGTGGGTGGCGCCGGCTGCATCGCGCGAAGTCCTCCGGCGACGATCGCCGCGGGACGGTCAAGCGATAGCACCTCCACCAAATCACTCGCGACAAGTTCGGTGAACCACGTCAGTGCCGAAGCCAGTCGATCTCCGAGCGGTCGTGGGCGGCCAGCTGCGCTCGCTTGAATGCCGCGGACGACCTCCATCACTGTTGGCGCAGTTACGCCGACCGGCTCGCCTGCATGAGCGCATTCGAGTAGATATCGCTCCCGCTCCCCGCCTGGATAGAGCCGAGAGACGAGCGTCGTGTCCCAGGTCGCCGTCAAGGCTCGCGGCGGCCTGCGAGCATCGCCTCACGGAACTCATCTTCGGATGGGAACGTCCTTGTACCCGTCGAGCCGATGCGCTCGACTGCTGCACGGCGCTCGGACGCCAGAGCGGCGATCTGCTCGTGGCGCTCACGAGCTGCGGCTCCCTCCTGCGCCAGACGCACAATCGCGTCATTCGTAGTCGTGCCCAGCTCGCGCGCCAGCAGGTCGGCCGCATCGAGAACCGAGCGGGGCACAGTGAGAGTGGTCCTGTGTCCCTCGCGATGTGGTGCTCTCCGCCGCCGCTCCATGGCATCGCATCATAGCGCATCAACGAGTGGCCAACCGATCTCAAGTCGAACTCCAAGCCGCTGCTACGGTTTCTGGCATGACCAAGACTGAGCTATACGAGTTGGTCGATGCCCTGCCCGAGGAGTCGCTGCCTGCGGCCGCCGTCCTGCTTCGCCGCGCCCAGGACCCGGTTGTCGCCAAGCTCGATGCGGCGCCGTATGACGACGAGGATCTGAGCGAGGCGGATCTGCGGGCAGTTCGGGAAGCACGGAGCGAACTCGGCATTTCTTGGTCTGAGGCCGTGGCGGAGCTCGACGCTGGTTGATCCGGGTGGATGGCGGATCGAGATCCGCCCGGCTGCGTTGAAGTCGATGCGTCGGCTCGGCCGGCGGGACCGAGAGCGGATCAGTGCAGCGATCGGCGCGCTGCCCGAGGGCGACGTCAAGCTATTGCGTGGCCCTGAGCGCTTGTGGCGGCTGCGCGTCGGGGAGTGGCGGGTGATCTTCGACCGTCGGGATGTGGAGCGCGTGATTGATGTTCTTGCGGTCAGGCCACGTGGCCGCGCTTACCGGCGTTAGGCCACGGTCGGAGACACCTCGAATCTCGCAGCCGCATGTGCTGTACCGCGCAGCGGCTCAAGCGATCCTGCCGCGACGCCGATCACGGTCTCATGCAGGCGACCAGCGCCGACCAGTCTCACGCTCGACACGGGCATAGCACGATCGCTTGCACCCGTCCATGGCTCTGGACGAATTGGCAGCCGACTCGAATTGCCTCTATAGCGATCGGCGCGCTGGGCCGATGACGGGTCATGCAGCACAGACCACCGCGGCGCGGCGCTCCCGCCAAACGCGCCGGTGGACGTAGGTAAGTAGGTAAGCCCTCCCCATGCCCAGCCTCAGCGCACTGATTCCAAACCTCAGTCTTCCGTTCGGCCGTCGCCGCGCTCCGGACCTCGTCGGCCTGGACATCCAGCCCGGATACGTCGCCGCCGTGCAGGCGCACGTCAACGGCGGGATCGTCGTCGAGCAGGCCGCCGGCGCCCCGCTGCCGCCCGACACCGTGCGCGAGGGCGAGGTGTTCGACGAGCGCGCGCTCGGCGAGGCGCTGCAGGAGCTCTTCCGCGATGCCGGCCTCGGCAAGCGCGTGCGCGTCGGCCTCGCCAACCAGCGCACCGTCCTGCGTACGCTGGAGCTGCCGCCCGTCAACGACCGCAAGGAGCTCGCCGCCGCGGTGCGCTTCCAGGCCGAGGACCAGGTGCCGATGCCGCTCGCCAGCGCCGTGCTGGACTTCCACTCGCTCGGCGTCTTCGACACCCCCAACGGACCGCGCCAGCGGGTGATCGTGGTCGCCGCCCAGCGCGAGATGGTCGAGCGCTTGCTGCGCGCCGTGCGCCACGCCGGCCTGCGGCCCGAAGGCGTGGACCTCTCCGCGTTCGCGCTGATCCGCTCGCTCTACCGTCCCGGCTCGGCGTCGAGGGATGGGAGCCCCGCCCGCCCCGGGGACGGAGACGCTGGCACCGCGCAGGAGCGCGTGCTGTACTTGAACGTCGGCGGGCTCACCAACATGGCGATCGCCGAGGGCACCCTCTGCCGCTTCACCCGCGTCGTCGGCGGGGGCCTGGAGGCGATGGCCAGCGAGATCGCCGAGCGGCGCGGCATCCCGCTCGTCGAGGCCCGCGCACTGCTCGCTGCCTTCGAGCTGAACGCTCCCGCACCCGTACTCGCCGAGCCAGCTCCGACCGCGCCCGAGGCGACCGTGGCCAAGGCGGAGCGCAGCGCCGAGGAGTCCCACGACGGCGACCTCGACCCCGACGCGGTCCCCGTGGAGGCCGCCGTGGAGCAGATCGAGACGTGGGAGCTCGCCCAGGGCCTCAGCGCGAGCGCGGCGAGCAGCCGGACCGCGGAGCCCGCGCCCGAGGCGAGTGGGCGGGCCACCGATTCCTCGCCCGCGCTGGCCTCCGACCCGGAGGTGCGCATGGTGCTCGAGAACGGCATCCGCGAGATCGTCGGGGAGGTCCGCAACTCGCTCGACTTCCACCGCTCCCAGGAGGGCGGGGGGGAGGTGCAGAGCGTCGTGCTCAGCGGTCCGGCGCTCGAGCTGCGCGGCTTCCCGGAGGCGCTCGAAGCGGATCTGGGGATCGCCGTGCGCCGCGAGGCCGTGCGCTTCGCCGACGGCGATTCGAGCCCCGCCCATCCGATCTCCGCCCACCGCCTGGCGATCGCCACCGGGCTCGCGACCGAGGAGGCGTCCCGATGAGGGCCGTCAACCTGATCCCCACCGAGCAGCGCTCCGGGGGCGCCGTCGGCGTCCGCTCCGAGGGCGCGGCGTTCGCCGTGCTCGCGCTGCTCGCGGGCTTCGCAATCCTCACGTTCATGTACGGGATGGCCCACCACACAGCGGCCAGCCGCCGCGCCGAAGCGGCGGCGCTCACGGCCCGCGCGCAGCAGTTCCAGGCGCAGGCTACCCAGCTGGCCTCCTACACGAGCTTCGTGGCGCTGCGCGAACAGCGCCTGGAAGCGATCTCCCAACTGGTCGGCTCCCGCTTCGACTGGGCCGGCGCGATGGGTGAACTGAGTCGCGTGCTGCCGAGCGACGTCTCGCTCAACTCGATCCAGGGCACGGTCGGCTCCACCACCGGCAGCCTCACCGGCTCCAAAGCCCCCTCGACCTCTTCGACCTCCACGAGCTCCTCCGCCGCGGCCGCCACCCCGGTCAGCTCCGCCACGCCCCCGGGCACGGTCCCCGATTTCACGCTCACCGGCTGCGCCACCAGCCAGTCGGTGGTCGCGCAGACGCTCGTGCGCCTGCGCCTCGTCAGCGGCGTCAGCGTCGTCACGCTGCAGAGCTCCATCAAGTCCACCAGCGGCGGCGGCAGCGGCTCATGCCCCGCCGGCGACCCCCTCTTCACCACGGATGTCAGCTTCAACGCGCTGCCCGCCGCGCCCAGCTCGAGCGTCCAGGCGCTCGAGTCCACCGTCTCCTCCGGCGGCACGGGCACGAGTGGGCAGCACTCCGCAGCGACCATCTCCACGGGAGTGGCCCGATGACCACGCGCGACCGTCTCGTGCTGATCGGCGTGGTCGTGCTCGTCGTGCTCGCCGGCGGCTACCTGCTGGTGGTCTCACCGGAGCGCAAGCAGGCCGCTCAGGCACAAACGCAGGTGCAGAGCGCCCGCCAGCAGCTCGAAACCGCCGAGACCGCGGCCGCCGGCGCGCGGGCCGCCGAGCGGCGCTACACCGCCGCCTACGACTCCGTTGTCAGCCTCGGCAAAGCGGTGCCGCCCGCGACGGAAGTGCCCTCGCTGATTTACGAGCTTGACCAGGCCTCCAACCAGCGCGACGTCGACTTCAGCTCGATCACCGCCAGCACCAGCGGCTCCAGCCCCTCCTCCGCCGCGTCCGCCGCCACCGCCACGGCCTCGGCGACGCCCGCGGGCTTCACGCAGATGCCGTTCACGTTCGTCTTCAAAGGAACCTTCCAGGGGCTCGCCCACCTGCTCGGCGAGGTCGACGGCTTCGTCCAGCGCAACACCGCCGGCCAGGTGTTGGTCAACGGGCGGCTGCTCACGATCCAGGGCGCCGACATCACGATCGAAAACGCGAGCGGCTCGACCTCGGGCCCCACCGGCGCCGGCAGCTCGAGCGCGAGCTCCAAGCTCAGCGCCCCGCCGCTCACCGCGACGATCACCGCCACCGCGTACGTGCTGCCCGCCAGCCAGGGCCTGACCGGCGGCGCCACGCCGAGCGTCCCGGCCTCCGCGAGCCCCTCCTCCTCCAGCTCATCGAACACCCCCGCCGTCATCCGGGTGACCCCATGAACGAGATCCTGCAATCGCTGAAGTCCGACCTGCTCGACCGGCGGCTGCTGCCAGTCGTGCTGCTGCTCGCCGCCGCCCTCGTGGGCGCCATCGCGTACGTCGTGCTCGCCGGCGGGGGCTCCGCGAAGCCCGTGGCCGCGGTGGTCGCCGCAGCGCCGGGGGCGGGCGGGCCTTCGATCAAGGGCCCCTCGCTTGCGGTCAGCGAAGCCGCCGCGAACCCCAACGCGGCCGTCGCCGAGACCACCGAAGGCGCGCGCTACCAGCACAAGGGCGGCTCGCACAACCCCTTCACCCCGCTGCCCTCGCCCAAGCTGACGACCGTCACCACGAGCAGCTCGTCCACCTCGAAAACCTCAACGCTCTCCTCCTCCGAAACCAAATCCAGCTCCTCGACTCCCCCCAGCGGCGGGGGCACCACGCCCTCCCAGCCCACTAAGCCGGCCACGCCCACGAAGAAACCCAAGCCCAAACCGACCTACATCGTGAAGCTGGAATTCGGGCCGCTGCCCACCACCCCCGGGACGCCGGTTCAGTTGATCCCCTACGAACTGCGTGCACGCAAGCAACTGCCCTCCGCGAGCGATCCTCGGATCATCTTCACCGGCATCCACGGAAGCCCCTCCGAGGCGATCTTCGCGCTCACCAGCGAAGTGATTCCCAAGCCCACCAGCCAGGGGACCTGCATACCGAGCGCCTCCCAGTGCGAATCGATCGAACTCTCGCCAAACAAGAGCGAGCAGCTCGAATACCTCGAACCGACCGGGCAGAGCGTCGTCTACGAACTGAAGGTCATCAGCATCGCCAGGCCCGAAGGGGCCTCGGCCGCCCGGATCGCGCGGCGCCGCCATCACCACCGCCACCGGTAGTAGGCCCCCCGTCGCGGGGCATGGAGGCTCCGCGCCCACGCGCCCGGTGCCCAACACGCTCACGCGGACGATCTCCCCCCAACACCTCCCACTGACTCTGCAGGAGCCGGCGACCCCGCCACGACGCATAAGCTAGGCGGGATGACCATCCGTCTTGTCACCGCCGGGGAGTCCCACGGGCCCGGCCTCACCGCGATCGTCGAGGGGCTGCCCGCGGGCCTGGAGCTGCGCTCGGAGGACATCGACGCCGACCTCGCCCGCCGCCAGCTCGGCCACGGGCGCGGGGGGCGCATGAAGATCGAGCGCGACGCGGCACTCGTCACCGGCGGGGTCCGCCACGGCCGCACGCTCGGCGGCCCCGTCGCGCTGCAGGTCGCCAACCGCGACTACGCCAACTGGGAGGCGCGCATGAGCCCCTGGCCGGTATCGGATCCCGCCCACCCGATCCCCGAGGTCCACCTGCCCCGCCCCGGCCACGCCGACCTCGTGGGCACCTGGAAGTACAAGCAGACCGACGTGCGCAACATCCTCGAGCGCGCCTCCGCGCGTGAGACCGCCGCGCGTGTGGCCGGCGGGGCGCTCGCCAAGGCGTTCCTGCGCGCGCTCGGCGTCGAGATCCGCTCGCACGTCGTGCGCATCGCCTCCGTTGTGGCGCCCGCGCGCGAGGGCGGGCGGGCTGCGCTCACCGTCGAGGACTTCGCCGCGGTCGACGCCTCGCCGGTGCGCTGCCTGGACGCCGAGGCCTCCCGCGCGATGGTCGCCGAGATCGACAAGCTGCGCAAGGCCAACGAGTCACTCGGCGGGGTCTTCGAGGTGCTCGCCTTCGGGCTCACCCCCGGCCTCGGCTCGCACGTCTCCTGGGAGGAGCGCCTCGGCGGGCGCCTCGCGCTGGCGATCCTCTCGATCCAGGCGCTCAAGGGTGTCTCGATCGGCGACGGCTTCGACCTCGCCGGGGTCCCCGGCTCTGAGGCCCACGACGAGATCTTCTACTCGCCCGCCCGTGGCTACTACCGCGAGACCAACCACGCGGGGGGCCTGGAGGGCGGGATGAGCACCGGCGAGCCCCTGCTTGTGCGCGGTGCGATGAAGCCGCTGCCGACGCTCACCAAGCCGCTGCGCTCGGTGGACATCGCGACCCACGAGCCGGCCGAGGCGCTGCGCGAGCGCACCGACTCCTGCACGGTCCCCGCCGCCGCCGTCGTCGGCGAGGCGATGGTCGCGCTCGTGCTCGCCGACGCCTACCGCCGCAAGTTCGGGGGTGACCACATCGACGACGTGTGCCTCGCGCTGCGCGCCTACGAGGAGCGGATCGATTGGCGCCGCTGATCGGCGGCCCGCCCGCCCGCGCCCTGGTCTTCATCGGCTTCATGGGCTCCGGCAAGTCCACCGCCGCGGCGGAGGTTGCGCGTGCGCTGGACATGGAGGCGCTTGATACCGACCGGCTGCTCGAAGCCCACTTCGGGCATTCGATCGCGCGGGAGTTCGAGCTCCACGGCGAGGCCGCGTTTCGCGCGCACGAGGAGGAGCTTGTTTGCGAGCTGCTTACTCAGGCCGGCGCCGGCGCCGTGATCGCGCTCGGCGGCGGCGCGGTGCTATCCGCGCGGGTGCGCGCCGCGCTTGCTCCGCATGTGACCGTCCTGCTCGAGGTCGAGCCGGCGCTGGCCTGGGAGCGCGTCCGTGCGCAAGCCGCTGAGCGGCCTTTGGCGCGCGACCCCGCCGCGTTCGCGGCGCTGCACGCTAAGCGCCGGGGGCTGTACGAGGGGCTGGCCGACGCCTTTCTGCCGGCGCACCTCCCCGGCGTCGCGCGGCGGGCGCTGCCCGCGCTGCGGATGCTGGCCGAAACGGGGATGCTGGCCGAACGGGGGATGCGAGCCGAAGGCGAGTGTCTCCCCGCTTCGGTCGAAGGCGAGTGTCTACCGGCTTCGGTTGCTGTGCCGGCCGCGTCGGAGAGTGGGAGGACGCAAGCGGGTGCAGCCGGCGGAGGCGATCAAGGCAGGGAACACGAGGGTGGTGGGAGTGAAGGTCGCGAGCGAGGTGGGGGAGACGATGCGCGCGCACGCCTGCTGTGGGCCGCGGCTGCCTCCGGGGAGTACCCCGTGCTCGTCGGCCGTGGGCTGCTCCACAGGCTTGGCGAGCCCGGGGGCTGGCCACTCGACCGTGGCGCTTCGCGGCCCTTCTGCGTCACCGACGAGACGGTCGGCGAGCTTTACGCTCGGCACCTGGGAAAGCTCGCCGCGCTGATCGCGATTGCACCCGGGGAGTCGCACAAGACGCTGGCCACCGCCGAGCGCGTCTGGCGCGAGCTCGCCCTTGCTGGCATGACCCGAGCCGACCACCTCGTCGCGCTCGGCGGTGGGGTCGTCGGCGACCTTGCGGGCTTCTGCGCCGCCACCTACCAGCGGGGTGTTCCCGTCGTGCAGATCCCCACCACGCTCGTGGCGCAGGTGGACTCCGCCTACGGCGGCAAGACCGGCGTTGACCTCCCCGAGGCCAAGAACTACGTCGGCGTCTACCACCAGCCGGCGGGCGTGCTCGTGGACCCCGACGCGCTACTCACACTGCCCGCCGCCGAGATGCATGCCGGCTGGGTCGAGGTGCTGAAGACCGCGTTGATCGCGGGGGGTGCTCTGTGGGAGCGCGTCGCGGCCGACGAGCCCGTGGACGAGCGCACGATCCTCGCGTGCGCGCGCGTCAAGCTCGCCGTGGTCGCCGAGGACGAGCGCGACGGCGGCCGCCGCCAGGTGCTCAACCTGGGTCACACCGTCGGCCACGCCGTCGAGACCGCCACCGGCTACTCCCGCTACCGCCACGGCGAGGCCGTGGGTCTGGGGCTGCTCGCCGCGCTGCGCCTGTCCGGCCAGGGCGAGCTGCGTGCCCAGGTACGTGAGCTGTTGAGGGCTCACGACTTGCCCACAAACCTCGATGGGACCACAATCGACGAGGTCGTGAGCGCGCTCGCGCGCGACAAGAAGCGCGTTGGCGCGCGTACGCCGTTCGTCCTCCTGCGCGCCCCCGGCGACCTGCGGGTCGGCTGCGAGGTGCCCGAGGAGGAGATCCGCGCCGCGGTGGCCGAGCTGGACTAGGCTCTGCAGCCACCATGTCGGGACCCTACCTTCAAGGTGGCCTCCTGGGCGGGTGGATTGCAGGTCGTGGTAACCGCAATCCTCCCCGCCAGGACAGACGTTTCAGGCTTCTCCGAGCCCAACCTGCCGAAGTGCTGCTGAAGAGAATCGAGGCTAGACGCCCTTGCCTTCAAGGATCAGGAATGGCGCGCGATACAACTTCCACCCTGTTATGTATTCACCCAAGACGTCAGGTGCGAATTCCATTTCTACTGTGCACATCCCTCCTTCAGCGATATCAACGTTACATGTGTTGTTCAAGGCTTTGATGCCGCCCGCACCACCTGCTGGGTACTCTAGGAGCGACGTAGGTGCGCCGGGTGTCCACATCCCCACACCTGAGCCGTTTGGATTTTTAAATGTAAATGTCGTCTTCTTTGTCTGTATTTTTATTTCGAGACTTCCAAAGTTTTCTTTTTCCCTCGGGGTCAGGGTAATTGGAGGAACCATATTCGCGACGGTCAGTCCCATTCCTTTCTGGTCTAAGATCGCGAGGCTGCCCACATCTTCTCCCGCGCCGGCGCCACCTACGGAGCATTTTGCTTTATGTACGTTCTCGAGTAGGCCTGCTACTAATGAGACGCCGGCCGAGACCTCGTCTAGGAGGGCTACCTCTTCATATTCTTTGCCTTCGCTTTCGCACGTATCCGTCTGTGACCCGAGCGAGGTATCGCATTTGATGGTCCAACCCGGTTCACCGGCGCCGCTGTTGGCGAGCGTGGTTTCATCGCCAACGACTTCGGTATTCCACGGGAGATGTGCGCCTTTGACTTCTTCTACTTCTTTTTCTTTGCAGATTTTCCTGCCGACGCAGTTTTCTTTGGGTTTTTCTACTTCGGCGACGGTTATCTCCCCCTTGCCTGCGGCCTCTGCGATCCCTTCGCCTCTGAATCCTTTGCCAAAGCACTGAACTTCTACTTCTCCTAGTAGTGTTTTTGTATCCTTGAGCGTCAACGTGAAGCCGACGATCTTGACAGTCTCCTTTTCGCCGGCTGATAGTCCAGACCACTGCCATTTTCCGGTGGCTTCCGCTTCGGTGCACTGGTTGCTCGAGTATTTTGTGGAGCCCGTGCCTTCTTTGCAAACTAACCATGCTGGCGTTGCTGCGGCGGTCCCCGCCAGCGCCATGCCCATTACGAGCATCGACGCAAGCCAGAGCCCCGCGATCTTCAGGTGTTTCATGTTGAGTAGCATCGTCAACTCCTGACTCTAAGGTTGGTTACTGCGAGACGCTGAGATGTTCTACGCGTCCAAGCCCGGCCCCGTCAAGGGTGGGCGTGTTGGGTCCAACGCCGTGGGCGTCTATGCCTGGAGAATGTCTCCGACTTGATTTGACGGATGGCATGACCCACAAGGCTCAAGAGGTCGTCCCATAGCGCGTAAAAGTTCGGGTGCCCAGCACGCCCTCGCCACGGACACTGTTCGGCCAGAGGCCCGAGCGCGCGGCTCATCCACTCGGCCCGCTAGGTTTCCCCTCATGGCCGGCGCCTCCCACCGCATCGAGGTCGTGCACGGGGTCAACCTCGACATGCTCGGGCACCGCGACCCCGCGCTCTATGGCACGCTGACCCTCTCCGAGCTCGAGCTGCGCGTCGAGGGGTTCGCCGCCGAGCTCGGCCTGCGCGCTCGCTGCTTCCAGACCAACTCCGAGGGCGAGCTCGTCGAGCGCCTGCACCTGCTGCGCGAGGACGCCGACGGGATCCTCATCAACCCCGGCGCCTGGACCCACTATGCCTGGGCGATCCACGACGCTTTGGAGATCGCCGCGCTGCCCGCCGTCGAGGTCCACCTCTCCGACGTCAAGGCGCGCGAGCCCTGGCGGCGGGTGTCGGTGATCGAAGACCTCTGCGTCGCCTCCATCTGTGGGCAGGGGGTCGAGGGGTATCGCGTCGCACTGGAGCGCCTGCGCGCCGCGCTCGACGAGGCCGGCACGTGACGGAAGCCCCCGAGGTCGCCCGGACTGTGCGTCTCACCGCGCTGCTGCCCGAGCGCAAGGTCGACCTGCTGCTCGTCGCGCACCTCGTCAACCTGCGCTACCTCACCGGCTTCAGCGGCACCAACGGGCTTGCCCTGATCGACGCCCGGGAGGATCACTGCCAGCGGTTCCTGACCGACTTCCGCTACGACACCCAGTCCGCCGAGCAGGTGCCCGTGCTGTTCGAGCGGCGAACCGTCCAGGTCGACCTGTTCGAGGCCGCCGCCGAGGAGCTCGCAGAGGGGCAGGGCGGGCGCCTCGGCTTCGAAGAGGGCGCGCTCACCGTCAAGCAACACACCAAGCTCTGCGAGCTACTGGGCGAGGAGTGGGAGCTCGTCCCCTGCGGGGGCCTCGTGGAGGGGCTGCGCGAGGTCAAGGAGCCCGCGGAGCTCGCGCGCATCCGCGCCGCCGCCGAGCTCGCCGACGAGGCGCTGCGCGAGGTGCTCGAAGGCGGGCTCGTCGGTCGCACCGAGCGCGAGGTCGCGATCGACCTGGAGCTGCGGATGCGCCGCCTCGGCGCGCAGGCTCCGAGCTTCCCGTCGATCGTTGCAGCTGGAGCTCACTCCGCGCTGCCCCACGCCGAGCCCCGCGACGTACCGATTCCCCCGGATACCCTGCTGATCGTCGACTGGGGCGCCTCGCACGAGGGCTACTGCTCGGACTGCACCCGCACCTACGCCACAGGCGAGGGGCTGGCACCCGAGGCGCGCGAGGTCTACGAGCTCGTGCTGGAAGCCCAGCTCGCCGGCCTCGCCGCGGTGCGCGCGGGCCCGAACGGCAAAGTGCTCGACGCGGTCGCCCGCGAGGTCATCGAGCAGGCCGGCCACGGCGAGCACTTCGGCCACGGCCTCGGCCACGGCGTGGGCATGGAGGTCCACGAGTCCCCCCGCCTCTCCCGCACCGCCGGCGAGCAGCCGCTGCGCGCCGGCAACGTCGTGACCGTCGAGCCCGGCGTCTACATCCCCGGTCGCTACGGCGTACGCATCGAGGATCTGGCCGTCGTCACCGAGGCTGGGTGCGATGTGCTGAGCGGGCTGCCGAAGGAGCTGACCGTGGTGTCGTGATACCGAGCGCGTGTCCCACGCTTGTGGCGACGTCGTATCGAGGAGGATCATGCATGACGGTCGTGCAGCGCATCGAGCTCGGCACGTAGCTCCCGGGGCTTGGGAACGGGCATATCGGAGGCCTCCAGGAGTCGGGGGCCGGCAGCCCGGCGTTGGGCGTCGGGATTCAGTCGCATGGGCTCGAAGGCAAGTACCGCGGCGAGCACGTCGTAATGGCGGTCCACGTGGAGCACGGCGGCCTGGTGTTGCTGGGCGCATGCGGCTATCAGCAGATCGGGGATCGGGAGCCGGTGGTGGCCTTTCTGCCCGAGCTCCTGGTGAGCTGTCACCGCGATTTGAATCGTCTCCGCGTTCATGCGCAGATCGCGGAAGAGGGACAGCCTCTCCTCTATGTCGACGTAGTCGCTGGGGTTGCGGGCGCTGTAGAGCATCTCGATCCGCACGACTGCGCACACGCAGATCTCCCCGAGCTCGAGCGTCTCAGGGGTGGCCCGTTCTAGCGCCGACTTATCGGCGAGCAACAGGCGACTCAGCGCCACGCCTGGTCATCGCTGATCGCGCTCCAGTCGACAAGGCGCTGCAGATCGGCAAGCGCTGAGCGCTGGTGCTCCCGGCGGCGACTGGCCTCCTCCTCGGCTCGATCCAGACTCAGCGAATCGTGCCCGGCCTGCGCCAAACGCAACAGCAGCTCCTTGCGATCCACAACCTCTGGCCATTGGCGCTCCGCGTCGTCGAGCAGGCTGCGCACGGGGCCCGTGTCGGTGATCGTGTAGCGGGGGCGGGTCGTCGGCACGCGATCAGTGTAGCACCTATCGATTAGGTGCGGCACTGCGAGTCGGGTCGGCGGCAAGCTAGCCTGAGGCGAGCTATGACAGCCGGCGAGACGACGGGCGGACAATCGAGGAACCTGGTCCTGGCGGCGATGATCTTCGCCGTCGCGATGACCTTCATCGACCAGACGATCGTCTCGATCGCGGCACCCCAGATCCAGCGGGAGCTACACCTGACCAACACCGGCGTGCAGTGGGTCGTCAACGCCTACCTGCTCTCGCTGGCGGCGCTCTTTGCGTTCGGCGGCCGGCTGGCCGACACGGTCGGGCACCGCCGGATGGTCACGCTCGGGGTGATCCTCTTCGCCGGGTCCTCCGCGATGTGCGGGCTCACCCCCAAGGGGAGCTTCGCCGAGGCTTGGATCGTGGCGTTCCGCGTGATCCAGGGGGCGGGTGGAGCGATCATGTTCCCAGCCGCCCTCGCCATCGTGGTGCAGACCTTCGCCCTGCGGGAACGCGGGCGAGCGCTGGCGATCTTCTTCGGCATCGCCGGCGGCCTGACGGCGATCGGCCCGATCCTCGGGGGCTACCTCACGCAGTGGACCTGGCGGGCGATCTTCTGGGTGAACATCCCCGTCGCCCTGATCGCTCTCGCGCTGATCGTCATCTCCAAGCCCACCACGCTGCACCGGCCCGCTCGCATGGACTACCGGGGGCTGGTCCTGATCGCCTCCGGCGTGGCGCTCAGCGTCTTCGGATTCCAGCAGTCCTCGCTGTGGGGATGGAGCAACCCCGGCACCTGGGCCTGCATCGTCGTGGGCGCCACGCTGCTCGTCGTCTTCTACTTCGTCGAGCTGCGCACCGCCTCGCCGCTGATCGAAGTGCGCATCTTTCGCATCCGCCCGTTCCTCGTCGAGAACGTCGTGCTCGGCATCGCCATGCTCGTGTTCATTCCCGTCTTCTTCTTCGCCAGCGAGTACGCTCAGATCGCGCTGGGCAAGACGCCCTCCGAAGCCGGCCTGTTCCTGCTCTACTTCTTCATCGGCTTCGTCGTCGCGGCACAGGTCGGCGGGCGGATGCTCGACCGGATCGGCGCCAAGCGCCCCGTCGTGCTCGGCTGCGCGCTCGCCGCCGTCGGGTTCTGGCTGTGGGCCGGCAAGGTCACAGGGCTCGACTTCGGCGCCCAACAGCCGTACATCGTCCTCGCGGGAGCCGGCATGGGGCTGATGCTCGGCCCCGCCAACACCGACGCCGTCAATCGAGCCTCGCGGCTCTCCTACGGCGAGGCCTCGGGCATCACCCAGACCGTCCGCAACTACGCCGCCAGCCTGGGGCTCGCGATCCTCGGCACGATCCTCGTCTCGCAGCTGCGCTCCCACATCGCCTCCTCGCTGATCGCCATGGGCGTGTCCGGCACACGCGCGCACGCCGAGGCCTCGAGCATCTCCCAGTCCCGGGGAGGCGGCGGGGTCGCATCGATCCCGCACTTCGTGCGGCTCGACTTCGCCTACGCCACGCGCTCGGTGCTCTATTTGATGGCCGCGATCATGGCGGCAGCGACGATCGCGGGATTGCTTGGCCTGCGATCAGGGGTACAGGAGGAGGCGCAGGCGACCGGGCCCGATCCTGAAGCTGAAGCCGAGGCGGAGGCGCTCGCTGGAGGGCAGCTATCGTGAGCCCGTCGTAACGGGCGCCGAACGGCAGCCGAACCACATTGAGATTTGGCTCAGAAAGGGCTGATCGACCATCATCACAACCAATCAGTTCCGCAATGGAAGCCACATCGAGGTGGAGGGCACGGTCTTCAAGATCGTCGAGTTCCAGCACGTGAAGCCGGGCAAGGGGGGGGCGTTCGTTCGCACCAAGCTGCGCAGGGCCTCCGATGGGGCGGTGATCGACCGCACGTTCAGGGCGGGAGAGAAGTTCCGCCCGGTGCGCACGGAGGCGCGGCGGATGCAGTTCCTGTACGCGGACGGGACGGACGCGCACTTCATGGACATGGAGTCCTATGAGCAGCTGGAGGTGCCCGAAGGGAGCGTGAGCGAGGCGCTGCGCTGGACCAAGCCATCCAGCGAGGTGGACGTGCTGTTCATCGACGAGCGGCCCGCGGATGTGCAGCTGCCGAGCTCCGTGGACCTCGAGGTCACGGAGACCGAACCGGGCCTGCGCGGAGACACCGCCTCGGGCGGCGGCACCAAGCCGGCGACCCTGGAGACGGGCGCCACGATCCAGGTGCCGCTGTTTGTGAACGTCGGCGAGCGGGTGCGGGTGGACACGCGCTCAGGCGAATATGTCTCCCGCGCGTGAGTGGCCCGCCGCGAGGCGTGGGGTGGGCGGAAAGCGGTCGTCCTGCGCGGGTATATACCTCCTAGACATGCGGCTCCCTCCCGCGACGCGGTCAT
The DNA here is from genome assembly GCA_963715925.1 of uncultured Solirubrobacterales bacterium. GTDB lineage: Bacteria > Actinomycetota > Thermoleophilia > Solirubrobacterales > Solirubrobacteraceae > Palsa-744. The sequence goes on from OY970282.1 coordinate 3,476,342, forward strand.
CCTCCGCGGCTCTCCGCGCAAACAGCGACCCGAGGGCTTAGCGTGCGCCGCTCCGAGCAGCGACGGGCGGCGGTGTTCGCCCTCTACCAGCACGACCTCACCGGGCAGCCGCTCGCGAGCGCACTGCCACCGGGGTCCTCGCTGCTCACGCGCGCCCTCGCGCACGCCGCCGCTGACCGGGCGCCGGAGCTGGACGCGGTGATCGACCGTCACGCGCACGGGTGGTCAGTGGAGCGCATCCAGCCGCTGGAGCGCAGCATCCTGCGGGTGGCGCTGATCGAGATCCTGCACCCGGACGCAGCCCCCAGCGAGACTCCGATACCGCCGGAGGGGGCGATCGAGGAGGCCGTGGCGAGCGCGAAGACGTTCTGCGGAGCGGACGCTCCGGGGTTCGTCAACGGGGTGCTGGCCGCGGCGCTACGCGAGGTGCGGGAGAATGCCTCGATCTCATGACCGACGCGACGGACTCCCTCGACGATTTGATCGCACGCCTGGAAGGCGCGGCGGAGCAGCTGCGCTCGGGCGAGCTCTCCACCGATGCAGCCGCGACGCTGGTGGACGAGTGCGCGGCGCTGGCCAACCGCGCCGGGGCGGAGCTCGAGCGGCGCGCGCGCGCGGAGCCGTTCGCGCCGCCGCCAGGCCAGGACTCGTTGCTGTAGTGGCCTACCCGGAGCATCTGCGGGTGGAGGTGGAGCGCTACCTGGAGCGGATGCGCTTCTCCGAGGAGCAGCTCACGGCGGGCCTGGATGAGGCGATGCGCTACTCGCTGCTGGCGGGAGGCAAGCGGATCCGCCCGGTGCTGGCGCTGGCGTGCGCGCGGGCGGTGGGCCTCGAGCGAGCCGAGGTGCTGCCGCTGGCGGGGGCGATCGAGCTGATCCACACCTACTCGCTGATCCACGACGACCTGCCCGCGATGGACGACGACGCGCTGCGCCGCGGCCAGCCGACCTGCCACGTGGCATTCGGCGAGGACGTGGCGATCCTCGCCGGCGACGGGCTGTACGCGGAGGCGTTCCGCCACCTGCTGAGCAACCCGCGCTCGGAGCCGGAGCGGGTGCTGGCGGCCGCTGCGGAGTTGGCGGCCGCGACGGGGGCGGGAGGGATGGTTGGGGGCCAGTACGCGGACGTCCGCGACACCGCGCCGCGGGGGCCGGCGGGGCTGCGTCGCCTGCACGAGCTGAAGACGGGACGGCTGATCGGGGCGTCGGTGCTGTGCGTGCTGAGACTGGGCGGGGTCGACGGACCTGCGACAATGGCGTTCAGCCGCTTCGCGGCGGAGTTGGGCGTGTTGTTCCAAATCGTCGACGACATACTCGATGTGACCGGGACCGAGGATGCGCTCGGCAAGCCGCGGGGCAGCGACGAGCGGCACGGCAAGCGCACCTACGTGAGCGAGTTCGGAATCGACCAAGCGAAGGATCTCGCCGGAGAATCCCACCGGATGGCGCGCTCGGAGCTGGCGCAGGCGGCGCTCGTGGATTTGTGGCCCACCAACCCCGCCCACCCCAGGCCTGCCCGCCCCGCGCCACGGGACACGGTGGAGCTCGAGCAGATCACGGACTTCATCTACACCCGCACCTCATGACGAGCGACCAAATCCCAGCGGACGAGAACGGCGCCGGCGCCGCGCGGGAGCAGAGCTCGCTGCTGAGCGGGATGGAGGGACCAGAGGATCTGCACGGCCTCTCCGAGGAGGAGCTACAGCGTCTGGCGCAGGAGGTGCGCGAGCACATCATCGACACGGTGGGGGAGATCGGCGGGCACTTCGGGGCGAACCTCGGAACCTGCGAGCTGGCGGTGGCGCTGCACTCGCTGCTCGACTCCCCGCGCGACAAGATCCTCTGGGATGTGGGCCACCAGGCGTACCCGCACAAGATCCTCACGGGCCGGCGTGATCGGCTGCACACGATCCGTCAATACGGTGGTCTCGCGCCGTTCTGCTCGATCGCGGAGTCTCCGCACGACATCATGGGCGCGGGGCACGCATCGACGTCGATCGGGTACGCGGTCGGGATCAAGGAGGGGATGCGCCACGCGGGGGCGGGTGGGGATTCCGATCCCGAGGGCAAGGTCGTGGCGGTGATCGGCGACGGAGCGATGACGGGCGGAGTGGCGTTCGAGGCGATCGGTCAGGCCGGCGGGATGGGGACGCCGATCGTGGTGGTGCTGAACGACAACGGGATGTCGATCGCTCCGAACGTGGGGGCGCTGTCGCGGTACTTCAACCGGGTGCGCCTGCACCCGAAGCTGTGGCACGCCCGCGAGGGCGTGGAGGGCGGCCTGGCACGCCTGCCGGGGGGGATCGGCGCGAGGTTCGAGCGCCTCGGCCCGCAGCTGAAGGAGTCCCTGAAGGCGTTCTGGGCGCCGGGGCTGTGGTGGGAGGAGCTCGACTGGGCCTACATGGGGGTGATCGACGGCCACGACGTGCGCGCGCTACGCGAGGCGCTACGCGAGGCGCTGGCGGCGCAACGCCCGGTGGTCGTGCACATCGCGACGGTCAAGGGCAAGGGCTTCGCCCCGGCCGAGGATGGGGGCCTGGAGGGGATGGAGCAGTGGCACGCGGCGAAGCCGAAGTCGATCCTCAACGGATCCCCCACCCCCAAGCCGCCGACGAGCAGTACGCAGCGCAGCGCGGTGGCGGCGCCGCAGTACACGCAGGTCTTCGGGGAGGCGCTCGTGCGGGAGTGCGAACGGGACCCCCGCGTGGTCGGGATTACCGCGGCGATGAACTCGGGGACGGGCCTGAACATCCTGCAGAAGACGCTGCCGGAGCGCTACTTCGACGTGGGGATCGCCGAGCAGCAGGCGGTGCTGTTCGCGGCGGGCCTCGCCCTCCAGGGTTGCAAGCCGGTGGCGGCGATCTACTCGACCTTCCTGCAGCGCGCGTACGACCAGATCGTGCACGACGTGTGCCTGCAGAAACTGAACGTGGTGTTCGCGATGGACCGCGCGGGCCTCGTCGGCGACGACGGCCCCACCCACCACGGGGCGTTCGACATCGCCTACCTGCGGTGCCTGCCGAACATCGTGCTGATGGCCCCGCGCGACGAGGCGATGCTCGTGCAGATGCTGCGCACGGCGCTCGAGTACGACGACGGGCCGATCGCGCTGCGCTACCCGCGCGGGGAGGGGGTCGGCGTGGAGCTGCCGCGCCAGCCGCGGGCGATCGGGATCGGCACGGGGGAGATCCTCCAGGAGGGTGGCGCGAGCGCAGCGGCGGGCCGCAGGGTCGCACTGATCGGGTACGGCAGCGGCGTCGGCAAGGCGCTGCAGGCAGCGCGCGAGCTGAGCGCGCACGGGCTGGAGGCGACGGTCGCCGACGCGCGGTTCGCCAAGCCGCTCGACGCGGGCCTGTTGGCGCAGCTGGCGGCTGAGCACGACCTGCTCGTGACCGTCGAGGAGGGCGTGCTGGCGGGCGGGTTCGGCTCGGCGGTGTGGGAGACGCTGAACGAGGCCGGCTCGATGAGAGTCCCGCGGATCATGCGAGTCGGCCTGCCCGACCGCTACATAACGCACGGCAAGCCCGCGCTGCTGCACGAGGAGGTCGGCTTCACCGGCGAGCGGATCGCCAAGCGCATCGAGGCCGCGATCCTCGACCGCGACTCCGCGGCCGTAGAAACGTGACCCACTCGAGTTGGTCGAGTTAGGGCGACGTGCTGTTGCCAGCGCGTTCGAGCGCGTTCGCGGCTTCTTCGGTGGTGCGGTGCTTGATGACTGCTTCAACTTCGTGCTCGTCCCTCGTGACTTCTTCAGCGCGTCGGGTGTGAGCTTCCGAGTGCTCGACTGCGTGGTGATTGATGCACTGCCCTTCTCTGAAGACGCTGCCGCTCGAGCAGTTGGGGCTGCTTGCGCAGCCAGAGACCGCCATTAGGGCGATGACTATCGTGGGGCCGAGTAGCCTCTTCATGCTTTCCTCCGATTCGTGGCTTAGTCTATGCAGACAAATGTCTGCACCTCGAAAGAGACTACCACACCAAATCGGTCCCTACCAAACTGGCCTGGGCAGTCCGGTATCCAGCGCCGAGCACGAACCGGCGGAGCACCTCGACCGCGACCCTCCCGCCGCAAGCGTCGCGTTCGGGCAGCGGCTCCGCAAGCTACGGACTGAACACGGCCTGTCCCAGGACGATCTCGCCGACCGAACGGAGATGCGCTCGACGGCAATTGGACGTCTTGAGCGAGGCTCACGTGAGCCTCGGCTGACGACGATCCTTCGCGTTGCACGTGGACTGGGCGTACCGCCCGGGGCGCTGCTGGATGAGTTGGAGCGAGGAGTCTGAGAGCTTGTCGCTTATACAGCGCCTTGCCATGTGTGCCCACTCTCACACACAAAGACGAGCGGAGTGGGCAAGATGTCACCAGACCCGAAGTACAGCAGCATCCCTCCTCCCTCGAAACGGCCCGTCTCCCCAGGCGGGTCGTTTCATTTAAGGCCCTATATATAGGCGCGCGAGGAGAGCGCCGCGCCGCAACGCGGGACGGAGCGGGTACCGTTCAAGGCCGATGGCCAAGCAGCGTCTCGACACACTCCTCGCCGAGCGCGGCCTGTTCGACTCGCGCAGCCGCGCTGCCGCGTCGGTGATGGCGGGGGAGGTGCGCGTCGGGTCGGGCGGCCGGCGCGCGGAGAAGCCGGGGGAGATGGTTGCGCTGGACGCGCTCCTGAGCGTTGACGAGCGCCCGCGGTACGTCTCGCGCGGGGGAACGAAGCTGGAGAACGCGCTGCGCCGCACCGGCCTTCCGGTGACCGGGCGCAGGGCGTTGGACGTGGGGGCCTCCACCGGCGGGTTCACCGACTGCCTGCTCCAGCACGGCGCGGCCGAGGTCGTTGCGGTGGACGTGGGTTATGGAGAGCTCCACCACCGCCTGCGCATCGACGCTCGCGTGCGTGTGCTCGAGCGCACCAACGCGCGCTCCCTCACCCCCGCGGTGGTGGCCGCCGCCCGCAGCGCGAGTCCGCCCCCCCGGCGCGACGGGACGGAGCTGCGCTTTGGCGAGCAGCTGGGGGAGAGTCGAATCGAGGGGTCTGTCCGCCCGCGCTCCCCGGCCGTGCCCCCCGACCTCGCGGTGGTGGACGTCTCGTTCATCTCGCTCGCGAAGGTCCTGCCCGCCGTGGTGGCGTGCCTCGCCGAGCCCTACGACGTGCTCGCGCTCGTCAAGCCCCAGTTCGAGGCGCCCCGCGAGCTGATCGGCAAAGGGGGCGTCGTGCGCGACTCCGCCGCCCGTCGCGCCGCGCTTGTGGCCGTCGGGCTCGCCGCCGCGCGGATCGAAAGCGCTCCCGCCCATCCCGCCGGACGGATCGAGCGCGCGCCTACCACACCGGTTGCGAGTGGCGCGCCTGGCCCGCCCGCTGTCCTCGGCTTCTGCTCCTCCGGTCTGCCGGGGCCCAAGGGCAACCGCGAGACGTTCATCTGGCTCGCCGAGCCCGGGCGGGCTGGCGCCGCGCAGAGCGCCGGGGAGATCGAGCGCATGGCGCTCCGGGAGGAGCCATGAGGGCCCCGCATCCCACCGACCCCTCTACTGTGGCGCGAGCGCTGACCGTGGCAAGCCACACACCGACCCGCGGGCGCCCGGAGGGCGCTCATCAAAAAGACGATGTTGCTCTCCGGCCGCCCGCGAAGAGCATCGCGGTGCTGACCCACCGGCGCACCGAGGACACCAGCGAGGCGCTGCGCACGTTGCTCGAGCTGGCGCGCGCCGCGGGGGCCACGCTGCGCTTCGACGCGGAGGAGACCCGCAAGCACGGTCTCGCCGCAGGGCCCGGCGTGGAGGTGGACGCGACCGTCGGTGCGGGCGCCGAGGATCTGTGCGTAGTGCTCGGCGGCGACGGCACCATCCTCAACGCGCTGCGGCTTTACGCCGGCGTGGACGTGCCCGTGTTCGCGATCAACTTCGGGGAGATTGGGTTCCTCGCGACCGTCGAGCCCGAGGATGCGCGCGAGGGGGTCGCGCGTGCGCTGAGCGGCCGCTTCGAGCTGCTGCGCCTGCCCGGGATCGCGCTGCACACGCCCGCGGGCGGGGTGGAGACCGCGATCAACGACATCGCCATCCACCGCCGTGTGGGGGAGCGCGTCGCCGAGCTCGCGTACACGCTCGACGGCGAGGAGGTCGGCTCGGTGCGCTGCGACGGGCTGGTGCTCGCGACCCCCGCGGGCTCCACCGGCTACAACCTCGCCAACGGCGGCCCCGTGATGGCGTGGGGGGTCGAGGGGTTCGTGGTCTCCTTCATCGCCCCCCACTCGCTCACCGCACGCGCGCTCGTCGCCGCTCCGGGGGACCCGATCACGATCCACAACCGCTCCCGCGAGGCGCTCGACGTCTCCGTCGACGGCCGCCCCGTGTGCGATCTCGCCCCGGACGCGCGCATCCGCGCGCACTTCGTCAACGACATCGGCACGATCGCGCAGCTGCCCGGCTCCTCCTTTTACCGGCGGCTGCGCGAGAAGTTCGGGCGCCTCGCGCGTTAGAACCCGCCGGAGGCCCAAGACGGCCTGGGGGAGGCGCTGCGCGGCTGAGGCTCAGGCGGCCCGCTCGGCGTGGTGTATGCCGACGTCGCTCGTACGCTGCAGCGAGTCCACGAAGCCATCGAGCTGCTCGCGCGAGAAGCGTCGCTGCCCGCCCGGGGTGCGGTAGCAGTTGAGGTGGCCCGCGTCCGCCCAGCGGCGGATCGTGGCTAGGGAGACCCCCAGGTAGCGCGCGGCCTGGGAGCTCGTGAAGACCAACTGGCGGTCGTGGTGGGCGGTGCTCGGTGCGAAGGGCATTGGCGTCCTCTCGATCTCGGGAGTGCGTCGGGAGCGGCCCGGAGGGGGCCTTGCGTCGAGTTTCGGCTCGATGAGCGCAGAAGTTGAGCGCGGCACACCTTTGTGGACGTTTGGGTCGCCGACCCGGGCTATTCGGAAGGCCTGGAAGGCCTGCAAGTGCAAGAAATCCTGCACCAAGTTACGAATACGTTGTCCAACCTGGACAATTCGTCTAGTCCTGGTACTATCCTGCGCAAACCTACTCATATGGGTAGCTGCGGTTGTCCTGTGGATGGAGACAGATTGGGCCGCCTCGCAAGAAAGCCCTGGGCCCCTGGCGAGAGGAGAGCTATCGTGCTTTGGAAAAAAGGCTAAGTCTCGTAGTCGTAGCTCCTGCCACGGTGGCCGGGTGCTTCCGGCCACCGTGGCGAAGGAGAGGTCGCCAAGCGACCAGGCTTCGGTGAGGCGTCGTATAGCCGGTATATCTGTCAGAGCGACGTCCTCACCGCTGTTGGATGCTTGCCGTCAGCCGAGCGCCGGCTGGGCGATCTTGCGCGCGCGCCGCTCGAACGCGAGCTCGGCCTCGAAGTCGGCATCGTCGCCGTGCGCAAGCGTGACGGGGCCTTCGCGCTCGAGCATTGCGACAAAACTCTTGACCAGCTCGGAGTCGAGCTGGCGGCCGGCCACCCGCCTGAGCTCGGTAATCGCGTCCTGCGGGGTCATCGGCGAGCGGTACGTCTCGCGCGCGGTCAGCGTGTCGTACGTCGAGCACACCGCGATGATGCGCGACGGCAGCGGGATCTCGTTGCCGATCAGCCCTGCCGGGTAGCCGCTGCCGTCGACGTGCTCGTGGTGGTAGAGGATCGCGTCCGCGACCGGCCCGTAGCCGTCGAGCCGCCCGACGAGCGTCGCCCCATCCTGCGGGTGACGGCGGATCACCGCCCAGTCCTCGTCGGAGAGCACCTCCGCTTTGAGGATCCGGTCGGGCAGCGCGAACTTGCCGATGTCGTGCAGCAGCCCCGCCGTGTGCGCCAGGTCCTGGTCCTCCTCCGAGCAGCCGATCTCTTTGGCCAGGGCCCGCGCATAGCGCGCGGTCGCCGCGGCGTGCCGGGCAGTCACGCGATCGCGCAGCGCGAGCGTCTCGACGAGCGTCGTCAGCACCCCGAGCTGCAGCGAGGCGAGGTGCACCGACCGCGCTTCCAACTGGTCGGCGCGGTCCTCGGAGCGCAGCAGCGCGGCGATCAGGTACTGGAAGAGCGCCAGCACCAGGATCAGGCCGAACAGCGCCGTCCAGCCGAGGTTGGTGTAGGCGATCGCGAGCAGTGCGGTAAGCGCGCCCAACGCCATCTGGCCCGGTTGGATCGGCAGGAACAACTCACGGATCTGGCGGCTCAGCGATGGCGCTGCACCGATCACACGCGAATCTATGGCGATCAGCGCGAAGTTGAGCGCGTTGGTGATCATGAACACGCCGAAGACGACCAACGCGAACGTGATGCTTTGGGTGAGGTGTTGAGTGCTTGGACTGTGGACGTCGCCGATCAGCCCTCGAACGATCAGACCTCCGACCAGCGGGAACGCTGCGAACGCTGACAGGTTGTTGAGCCAGACCGTTGCAGAAACACGTCTTCCGACCGAGTTGGGCACAGTCACGACGATGCCGAACGCAACGGCGGGCACGGGACCGAGCAGGCTCATCGCCAGCACGAGCACGACCAGCGACGCCGACAGGTACTCGCCGCGCACTTTGAACTCGAACCGCTCCGCCACCAGCGCGAGGACCAAGAGCAGGCCGGCAAGTGGCAGTGGGCTCCATTCCTGAGCGCTCGACAGCAACACGGCGGCGCCGACCGCGCCGAGGAGCAACAGCGCCTCGGCCACGTAGAGAATGCGGAGGGTCAGCTTGGAGTCAGTCATAGCTTTGGTCCTGTCGTTCTTAACGACCGATCCGAGGTGGTCCTTAAGGTGCGGAGGGCGTGTTGGACGACGCCTGCGCGCCTGGGCGTCCGGCGTCCACGAGGCCGTTCGCCTGCGCGGGCTGGGCGGTCGCCGTGCCGGAGCTCGGGGCCTGCGCGGAGTGAGGTGCCCGCGGCCAGCCGGGGGCCTCTGCGCTGGGCGGCGCGGGCTCTGCCTGCGTGAGCGCTCCGAACCGCAGGCGCACGAACGCGACGGTGCTCAGGGCGGCACCGAGCCCCACGACGACGAACGCCACCCGCGGCGAGCTGAGCGCGACCAGGGCGCCCCCGAGCGCGAGGCCGACCGCGGGCGAGACGGCGCCGAGCGATTCAACGGCGCCCATCAGCCGGCCTTGCAGGTTGGGAGGCGTGAGCCGTTGCACGGCGCTGATGAACGCCGCCCACTGCACGCCGTTGCCGACCCCGCCGAGCAGCCCCACCGCGCACGCCACCGCCAGGGATGGCGCGGCGGCCCAGCCGAGGTAGGCGAGCCCCACCGCGAGCGCGCCGGCGCTCAGCATCGCTCCCAGCGGCCGCCGCACCGCGCGCGCGAACACGAGGCTCCCCACCACCGCGCCCACTCCCCAGATCGTCACGATCAGGCCGTAGCCGCGGTCGCCGGCGAGCAGGGTCACTTTCGCATAGGGGACCTCGATCGCCCCGTCGCTCGCGAAGAAGACGAGCGCGATGCCCTCCGCGAGCAGCAGCGCGCGCAGCGTGGGGGCCGCCACGATGTGCTCCCATGCGGCGCGCAGCCGCGCCCCTATCGAGTCGCCCTCGGCCTCCTCGACGTGCGGGCGCAGGTCGAGCAGCATCGCGCCGCACAGCGCGAACGAGGCGGCGTCGATCAGCAGCGCAGTCGGGGCCCCGAAGGCGGCTACGACGAGACCGGCGAGCGCCGGCCCCACCATGAACGTGCCCGCGAAGCCGACGTTCAGCGCCGCGTTCGCCCGGCGCTCGGCCTCCACCGCGCCCGCCTCGCGCGCACCGGGCGCACTCGCGCCGGAGTCGTTCGCGGCCAGCTCGCCGCCGCCGGGCAGGTTCTCGCCGGCCGCCAGGGCGATGCCGGGCTGCCCGGCGTAGGCGGGGGCCGGGTGGTGCTCCTGCGCGGACGGTGCGTACTCGTGGTGAGCGTGGGCCCACTCGCGCGCGGCCCGCGCGGCCGCGGCGCGCAGCAGCGCGCTGGCCCCCAGCGCCGCGGTCTCGTCCAGCGCGACCAGCAGCAGCACGCCGGGCAGCGAGAAGTCCCACAGCAGCAGCCCCGCGAGCGCGGCGGTCGCAACCGCCTCCAACAGGTACAGCGCGCTGAGCTCCCCGCGGCGGGATGATGTCTCGACGGCGGCGACCAGCGCCGGGGCCAGTAACGCCGGCACGAGCTGGCCGGTGACGAGTAGCGCGGCGACCGCCACCGCGGAGTGGGTGTGGTCGAACACCGCGATCGACAGCGCGATGAACCCGAACCAGGTGCCGAGCCGGTTGACGGTGTACGCCGCGACGATCCGCCGCAGCCGGGGAGAGTGAAGCGGTGATGACGGCACGCTGCGAGCACGCTAACGCCTGCGCGTGACGCAACCGGGTGCGGCTGGCCGAGTGGAGGATTTCGTGCAGCCCACCCTGCTGGCGCAGGGCGGGGACGCTCGCTGCGCGTAGGGCTTGCACGGGCGCGCCCGGGTCGGCGGCGCTACCCGGCCGCTGCGGCGTCGTCGCCGCGGCTGCCGTAGGACTCGGGGAGCGCGATCACCGGCAGGCTCGGGTGGCGGCTGCCCAGCTCGTGCATCAGCGATTCCGCGGTCACCTCGCCGAGGTCGCCGGCGAGCATCACCACGGAGGAGGAGGGCGCCTGCGCCAACACCTCCGCGACCGCGCCGGCCTCCCCGATCAGGGTGTCCGGCGGCAGCGCCTCGCTGAGGTCGTGCAGCACGGCCGCGCGCTGCGCGGGCGCGCCCGCGATCAGAATGCGCGAGCGCGGCTCTGTGGTGAGGGTTGCAGGGCTCATGTCATGTAGCTCGTGTCGATCAATTCGGTCTCGCCGACGATCCCCAGCTCCGCACCCCCGCGCGCCGCGAAGCGCGCGAGCGCCGACAGCGCGAGGAAGGCGACCGCCGCGATCGTCAGCCAGATGAGTACGACGCCCACGAGGGTCATCGCGACTCACCCCAACTCAGCGTGTGTGTCATCCGTGACGTGTGCATGGTCTTGCCTCGACTCTGCTCTGCGACGCCCTCCCCGCGGCTCTTGGCGCATCTCCGGGGGTGGGGGCCGTTTGGATAGATCACTGCACCCGACATCTTGCGCCCCGCGCGGGTGTTTGTCTGCCGTCCGGACGGTGCCGATCGTGTCGTCCCAAAGGTGCCGATCTATGTCGTCCCGGGGGGACCTCCCCGCGCCTTGGATGACAGCAACCCATCTGGGCTGCTCGGATCGCTGCCAGCGACCCGGCGGGATCCAAGAGCTCTTGGATGGTTCGTCCAACTACTTTGAGATGGTTTGTACAGGGTGTCTGAGCCTGAGGATTCGGGTCAGGCAGGACGTGCGGTTCTCGCGGTGCTCCCGCCCCTGCGGCCGCTACGGTGTGCAGGATGCAAGAGGACATCCCCGGGCGCGACCGCCCGATCGATGTGATCATCGCCGACGACCACGGCGTCGTGCGCGACGGCATCCGCACCGTGCTCGAACGCGAGGCCGACGAGTTCCGGGTGGTCGCCGAGGCCGCCGACGTGCCCACCACGATCCGCGAAGTACGAGCCCACAAGCCCGATCTGCTCACGCTCGACCTCACGATGCCCGGTGGCTCCAGCCTCGCTGCGCTGCCCCAATGCTTCGTCGCCCACCCCCCGCTCGCCGTGGCGATCCTCACGATGCGCGAGGACCCCGAGTACGCCCGCCAGGCGCTCAGGGCCGGCGCGCGCAGCTACGTGCTCAAGGAGGCCGAGCCCGCGGAGCTGCTGCAGGCCTTTCGCCTCGCCGTCGCCGGCAGCAACTACCTGCACCCCCGGCTCGGCGCGCTGATGGCCACCGGCGGCGAGTCCGCCCAGGAGGGCATCGCGCTCTCAGAGCGCGAGCGCGAGGTGGTGCGGCTGATCGCGATGGGCCACACCAACCCCCAGATCGCCGAGCAGTTGCACGTCGCCGAGCGCACCGTCAAGACCTACCGTGCCCGCGCGATCGAGAAGCTCGGCTTCTCCTCGCGCGCGGAGATCACCGCCTACGCGCGGCGCCTCGGGCTGGTCGACTAGGTGTGGGGCGCCGTTGGGCGGCCCACCAGCGGGACCGTGAGGCGCACCGTGGTACCCCCGCCCCCGTCCCCGCATCCGCCCGCCCCGAGCTCCAGCTCGCCGCCCACCAGCTCCGCGCGCTCGCGCATCCCCGCCATACCGAAGCCCCCCTCCAGGCCGTCGCCGCGGGGGCCGAGCCCCGCGCCGTCCGCCGGCAGCCCCCGCCCATCGTCGGCGACGGTTACACGCATCGAGGAGCCCGCGCCCGTCGTCACGTGCACCACCGCGCGCGTGGCCTGCGCGTGGCGGCTGACGTTCGTCAGCGCCTCTTGCACCACGCGGTAGATCGTGCTCTCGAGCTCCGCGTCCATCCGCTCGTGCTCGGAGTCCAGGTCGATCTCGGTCTGCACCTCCAAGCCGTCGATCGCTTGCGCGCGGCGCGCCAGCGCCTGCAAGGCCGGCACCAAGCCAAGGTCGTCGAGCGCCGCCGGGCGCAGCTCGGTGATCAGGTGGCGCAGCCCTTCGATCTCCCGGCCCAAACCCTCCAGCACCTCGTCCACGGCCGCGTCGAGCTCCCGACTGCCGCCTGCGGCCGCGGCGCCCCCGGCCTGCGGCTCGGACCCGGTCGTCCCAGCGGTGTGCCCCGCCGCCGGCGGCCGGTCCACCTGCGAGCGGTCGATCCGCTCCCGCTCCCGCTCGCGTTGGTCGCGCGCGGTGGCCAGCTTCAGGCGCAGCGCCCCCAGACCCTGCACCGTCTCGTCGTGGATCTCCCGCGCCCAGCGCGTGCGCTCGCGCTCGCGCGCCTCCATCCCGTAGCGCAGCCGCTCGATCTCCACCGAGCGCTCCGCCACCAGCCGCTGCGCCACGCTCGTCGCAAACGCTCCCAACGCCTGCCGGTCGGGGCCCCTGAAGCCGCCGTCGCGGCGCAGCGCGACCACCAGGCCACCCCCGGAGCCCTCCATCGACAGCGGCTCCACCAGCGCCGCCCGTGCCTCCAGGCCCAGCTCGTGCAGCCACGCCGCCTCGGCCCCCCGCGGGCGCTCGAGCGCCAGCGGTAGCCCCGCGCGGTACACCGCCCCCAGCGCGGAGCCCTCCACCGGCATGATCCGCACCCGCGGCGTCCCCTCGCCGGAGGCCGCCGCCACGCGCAGCTCGCCGCGCTCCTCGATCACCATCAGCAGCGTGCTCGCGTCGAGCAGCGCCAGGCCGCGATCGGCCATCAGGCGCAGCAGCCACAGCTCCGAGCCGGAAAGCATCCGGGAAACCTAGCGGGCGGTGCTCCAATCGGTCGCCGTGCGCACCCCGACCGACCGCAGATCGGACAGCAGCGCGGCCACGCTCATCCCCTCGCGCCACGGGGCCAGGCCGATCGCGAACCGCAGCGGCCGGCGGGCCCCGCCCGCCTCGAGCTTGATCGAGCGCAGCCTGGCGAGCATCCGCCGGGCGACGACCTCCCCGCGTGGGCCGTCGGCGCCCGGGAGCAGGACCAGCAGCTCGCCCTCGGAGGCGCGCCCGACACGGTCGAAGCGGCGCAGCTCGCAGCGCAGCGCGAGCTCGATGTAGGCGAGCGCCTGCTCCGCCAGGTGGGGCCCGTGCGCGCGCTGCACCTCCCGCAGGTCCTCGACGTCCAGCAGCAGGCAACTCAGCGCCGTGCCGTGGCGCCCCGCGCGGTTGACCTCCTCCTCAAGGCGCTCGTGCAGGGCGGACGCGGAGAGGTACTCCGTCGACCCCCACAGGAGGCGCTCGTGCTCATCGAAGTCGGCGGCAGCCATGCCATGGGTGGGGGAGAGGGACAACCATCGTGGTCACCCGATTAACGTAAATGCACGGGCTAGCCTCGCGCGGGCGATTCGGACATTTCGCCGCCGGCCCCAGCGAGTGGGGTCCGGTTGGAGTCATTTGGGATCGTCCGCGCGGCGCAACGGTCCATCACGGTGGTGGGCGTGGGGCCTCCGTGCCCCGCGGAGGAGCGTTGCGCGGGAGTTGGGGTCACTGCGGTGGCTCGTCCGCCTCGTCCAGCCAGGCCCGCATTTGATCGGCCTCGGGTGCTCCCAGCGCGTCGAGCAGCCCGATCGCCTCGCGGATGTGCCGCTCGCCGGTGGCAGCGTCGCCCAATGCCCGCTCAGCCAGCCCAAGATTGCCAAGGGTCCTTCCCTCGCCGTAGAAGTCGGCGTATTCGCGACGAATCGCCAGTGCCTGCTCGCAGTTGGTGATCGCCTCCTCCCAACGGCTCTGGCCGATGTAGACTTTGGCGAGGTTGTTGAGGGTCATCGCCTCGCCATTGCGGTCGCTGAGCTCGCGGAAGATCGCGAGCGTCTGCTCGTAGTTGGTGATCGCCTCCTCCCAGTGGCCCAGGCTGCTGTAGACGTTGGCGAGGCTGCCAAGAGCCTGTCCCTCGCCGTGGCGGTCGTGGAGCTCGCGGCAGATTGCCAGCGCCTGTTCACAGTTTGCGATTGCCTCCTCCCAACGGCCCTGGCCGCGGAAGGCGTTGGCGAGGTTGTTGAGGGTCTGTCCCTCACCGTGGCGGTCGTGGAGCTCGCGGCAGATTGCCAGGTCCTGGTCGTAATTGGTGATCGCCTCCTCCCAGTGGCCCAGGCTGCTGTAGACGTTGGCGAGGTTGTTGAGGGTCTGTCCCTCGCCGTGGCGGTCGTGGAGCTCGCGGCAGATTGCCAGGTCCTGTTCGTAGTTGGTGATCGCCTCCTCCCAGCGGCCCAGGCTGCGGTAGACGACGGCGAGGTTGTTGAGGATATGTCCCTCTATCCGGCGGTCGCCGGCCTCACGAGCGAACCGCAGAGCCAGCTCGTGCGTCCGGGTCCAGTCGTCCCAATGGCTCCTAAGCGAGAAGAAATTGACGAGTGCAAAGGTCAGGTCCAGGACCGTGCTCCGGTTGGCAGCATCGCCTGCCTCGATGACCGCGACCATGCTTTTGCGTTCGGCTTCAAGCCACGCGAGCGCGTCGGCGTGGCGGGAGTCGCCGGTGCCGAGCGCAAAGTCGGCTGCCTGGGCGCGCTCGCACAGCCAGTTTGTGGCTTGGTCGGTGATGGCCTGTCGATCCAGGTCCGGTTTGGCGTCAAGGCGCTCGTCGGCGAACAGCCGGACCAGGTCGTGGAAGCGGTAGCGATCCGCATCTGCCTCGAGCATCTGGGCTTCTACGAGGCCGTCCAGCAGCCGCTCTGTCTCCCGCGGATGGGCCTCCCCGGCCCCGGCGGCCAGCCCGGTGGAGAAATCGGTGCCGGGCAGCGCCGCGAGCAGGCAGAACAGCCGCGCCTCCTCCGGAGCGAGCTCTTCATAGCTGACCGTGAAGGACGCTCGCACGGCCTGGTCCTCGGATTCCAGCTCGCCGAGCCGGTCGCGCTCGTCCTCCAGCCGGTCGGCCATCCACGCCAGCGTGCGGTGCGTTTTGTTCTTCAACCGGCCGCCGGCGATCCTCACAGCGAGTGGCAGCTCCCCGCACCGACGGGCGATGCTCAATGCGGCCTTGCGTTCGGCTTCGATCCGCTGCGAGCCTACGATCTCCCCGAGCAACTCCACTGCCGCATCGGGCGCCAACACATCGACTTTGTGCGAGTGGGCACCCTCCAACATGCCGAGCGGACTGCGGCTGGTGACGATCACCGCGCACTCTGGCGAGCCCGGCAGCAGCGGGCGGATCTGAGCGAGGTCACGAGCGTTGTCGAGCACGATGAGCGCGCGCCTGCCATCGAGCTGTGCGCGGTAGAAACCGGCGCGCTGATCCTCGGACTCGGGATACGGCCCCTCGACTCCGAGCGCGCGTAGAAAGCCGGCTAGCGCCTCGGCCGGCTCGAGCGGCATCCCGGCACCGGCCCCCAGGTTGACGTAGAGCTGGGCATCCGGGAACGACCCCTTGGCGGCATGGGCCAGGCGGATGGCGAGGGCCGACTTCCCCACGCCGGGGGGACCATGGAGGGCCACCCGGACTCCGGCGCCCTGCGCTTGCACGGGCGCTTTCTGGAGACGTGCCACAAGTTCGGCCAGCAACTCGTTGCGGCCGACGAAGTCCGGAATGTCTGCTGGGAGCTGAAACAACGCGTGGGGTGCCATGTGCGAGTCGAGGAAAACGTTCTCCGCCTCTGCCACGTTGACCAGCTTCTCGACACGGGCCTGCCCGGTGACGGCGGTGGCGAGCATCGGCTTGGATCGCCGCCGTGGTTGCTCGCCCGGCCGCTTGTCGCTCACCGGCTTCGCGTCCTCTAAAAGCTGACGTCGCCGGCTTGGCCGATGTTGACGATCTTGCCGACCTGCGCGTTGTCGCGAACCTCAGTCACGAACTGGTTGATGCGCGGGTCGCGCTCGGCCTCGGCCACCAACTCTTCCACTTCTTCTCGGAATGCAGGGGCTGCGCTCATGTGCTCGGCGATCGCCACGGCGAGCGCCTCTGCCCTGGCCTCATCCGCAGGGGAGCGCTCGACCGCGGCGAGGGCCAACTCGGCCTGCTCGTCGCCGGCAAACCTCCCGCGGACCGCCACCACGAGCCGACCGAGTGCGTCGCTCGCCCCGCGGCCGACCTCCTCCGCGGCACCTCCCAGCACCCTGGCGAGCAACGCCGCCACGCTCAGCGAAAGTGGATCGATCATCTGGCCTCCACGGCACGTTCAGTTATCGACACTGGTCAAGCTGTGGCAAAGTAGCACGAGCTCTGTCGCGGGGCACGGAGGCCCCGCGCCCTTGCGCGTTATACCCAACTGCGTCGCTCGGACGATCCCAAGGCCAAACCCAAATCGTGGCTGTCGTTGCCGTCCTCGACGCGCGCCCCATCGATCCGTCGGTGCCCACTGATACACCTGCGGGCGTGTTGCTTGAGCTGCGCGTCGAGAATCTGCTGCTGATCGAGCGGGCCGAGCTGCGGCTGGCGGGCGGGTTGAACGTGCTAACCGGCGAGACCGGCGCCGGCAAGACCGTGCTCGCGCACGCGCTCGACCTGCTGCTCGGGGGGCGCGCTCGCGCCGGAATTGTGCGGCCGGGCGCCGCGGAGGCGTATGTGGAGGGGGTTTTTGCGCTGCCCGCTGCTTTGGCCGGCGAGCTTGGGGAGCTGCTGCCCGAGGATGCCGAGGAGGTCGTGCTTGCGCGCCGCGTTGGGGCCGACGGGCGCACCCGCGCCTACGTCAACGGGCGGACCGCCGCCGTGGCTGATCTGCGCCGCCTTGGCGAGCCGCTGCTGACCTTCTACGGCCAGCACGAGCACCGCAAGCTGACGCTCGCCGCCGCGCAGCTTGAGATCCTTGACGGCTTCCTCGGACCCGCCCAGGCCGCGCGGCGTGCCGCCTGCGCTGACGCCCACCGCGAGGTGCGGGAGCTAAGCGCGCGACTGGATGAGCTGCGCGAGCTCGATGGCGCGCGCGAGCGGGAGCTCGACCTGCTCGAGCACGAGCTCGCCGAGATCGACGACGCCGCGCCGCAGGAGGGCGAGCTCGAGCGGCTGCGCTCCGAGCGCGAGCGGCTGCGTCGCCGCGATGCGCTGTTCGCCGCCGCCGGTGGGGCGGCCGAGGCGCTCGACGGTCGGCTGGATTCCGATTCGCCCGGGGCCACTGCGCTGAGCGCCGACGCCGCGGCACGCCTGGACGTGGTGGCGGGCGTCGATGCGCAGCTTGATGCGTTGGCCGAGCGCGCTCGCGCGCTTACGATCGAGGCCGGTGACCTCGCGGGTGAGCTGCACGGCTACGGCGAGCGCCTGCAGGCTGAGGCCGAGGGCGCCGAGGAGGGACCTGGAGGGCTCCAGGCGCTCGAAGAGCGCCTGGCCGCACTAGAGCGCCTGCTGCGCAAGCACGGCCCCACGACCGCCGCGGTGCTGGAGTACGCCGAGCGCGCGCGCGCGCGCCGCGAGCAGCTGCTGGGAGCTGCCGTCGCGCTGGAGCACACCACCGCCGAGCTGCATACCGCGCAGTCGACGCTACGGGAGCACGTGGACGCGCTGCGCGCCGCGCGCGCGGAGGCTGCGCCGCGCCTCGCCGAGGCGGTGCGTGAGCAGTTGACCGCGCTGGCGATGCCCGAGGCCGCCTTCGCCGTGGAGCTCTCTTCACGCGAGCCCGGCCCGAGCGGCGGGGACGCGGTCGAGTTTCAGATCGCGCCCAACCCCGGCGTCGCCGCCGGTCCGCTGCGCGAGATCGCCTCCGGCGGGGAGCTCTCGCGTGTGATGCTCGCGTTGATGACCGTCGCCAACCTGGGCTCCGACGCGACGCTCGTCTTCGACGAGGTCGACGCGGGAATCGGTGGGCACACCGCGCGCGCCGTGGGTGAGCGTCTGCGCGCCCTGGCCTCCGCGCGCCAGGTGCTGTGCATCACCCACCTCCCCCAAATCGCCTCGCTCGCCGCCCGCCACTTCTCGGTCGTCAAGGAGTCGGCCTCGGGGGACACCCGCACCACTGTGCTGCAGCTCGCCGAGCCCGAGGTCCTCTCCGAGCTCGTGCGGATGCTCGGCGCCCCCGAGCGCGACACCGCCGCCCGCCGCCACGCGCGGGAGCTGCGCCGGGCGGCTTGAGCTCCTAACGCACGCCTTCGGGGAGGCCCTGAGGCAGCCGCCCAGCGATGGCCGGCGCCATGGCCGCCTGCAACATCAGATTCTGCTCTTATTCGTTTATGCGATTCAACGTTTAATCGATTAATCTGCTAGAGGAGGGAGTGCGCCTGGCTTCCGGGGGAGCGGGGGCTAGACTCCTCGAACAGGTACATGAACCGCCCCGCGCCAGACCGCCACGTCGACCCGCCGGCCAAGACCCGGTTCATCTTCATCACCGGCGGCGTCGTGTCCTCGCTCGGGAAGGGCATCGCCGCCGCGTCGATCGGGCGCCTGCTGGTCGCGCGTGGGTTGACCGTGGGGTTGCAGAAGTTCGACCCCTACATCAACGTCGACCCCGGCACGATGTCGCCCTATCAGCACGGCGAGGTGTTCGTCACCGAGGACGGTGCCGAGACCGACCTCGACCTCGGCCACTACGAGCGCTTCACCGACTCCAACACCTCCCGTGCCTCGAACGTCACCGCGGGGGGGATCTACGACACGGTGATCCGCCGCGAGCGCCGCGGGGACTACCTCGGCGGGACCGTCCAGGTGGTGCCCCACATCACCGACGAGATCAAGCAGCGCATCGCGCTGATCGCGCAGTCCTCCGACGTGGACTTCGTGATCACGGAGATCGGCGGCACCGTCGGGGACATCGAGTCGCTGCCGTTCCTCGAGGCGATCCGCCAGTTCCCCGTGGACGTGGGGCGGCGGCGCTGCATGTTCATTCACCTGACGCTCGTCCCCTACATCGGCCACGCCGGCGAGCTGAAGACCAAGCCCACCCAGCACTCCGTCAACGAGCTGCGCGGCATCGGGATCGCGCCCGACATGCTGATGTGCCGCTCGGAGGGCTCGCTCTCGCAGGAGATCCGCAAGAAGATCGCGCTGTTCGCGAGCCTCCCCCCGAGCGCGATCGTGTCCGCGTGCGACGTCGACAACATCTACAAGGTCCCCCTCACCTTCCGCGAGCAGGGGGTCGACGACTTCATCCTCGAGCACTTCGGCGTCGCGGCCTCCGAGCCCGACCTCTCCAGCTGGCAGGAGCCGATCGAGCGCGCCGAGCGGGCTGGCCGAAACGGGGATGCTGGCCAAGGGTCAGTGTCTACCGGCTTCGGTCGGGGGATCGGTGGGCGGACGGGTGGGCGGGCGATCAATACCGTGCGAATCGCGATCGTCGGCAAGTACGTGCAGCTCGAGGACGCCTACCTGTCGGTCTCCGAGGCGCTGCGCCACGCCGCCGCGCTGCAGGACGCGCGGGTGCAGATCGAGTGGGTGGACTCCGAGTGGCTGGAGGTCGCCGGCGCGGGCGCCAGGCGCGACAGCGACCGAAGCCGGGAGACACTCGCCTCCGGCGAGAATCCCCGTTTCGGCCAGCGCGAGCGCACGCAGGAGCTCTTGAGCGGCGCCGACGGCATCCTGATCCCCGGCGGCTTCGGCGGGCGCGGGATCGAGGGCAAGATCGCCGCCGCCCGCATCGCGCGCGAGCAGCGCATCCCCTACCTGGGGATCTGCCTCGGGATGCAGGTCGCCGTCGCCGAGTTCGCCCGCCACGTCGCCGGCATGGAGGGTGCCAACTCGACCGAGTTCGACCTCGAGACCCCCTTCCCCGTGATCGACTTGCTGCCCGAGCAAAAGGAGATCGCCGACCTCGGCGGCACGATGCGTCTGGGGGCCGACCCGATCAAGCTCCACGAGGGCTCCCGCGCGCGGGCGATCTACGGCGAGGCGGTCATCTACGAGCGCCACCGCCACCGCTACGAGGTCAACAACCTGCTGCGCAAGCGCCTGCAGGCCGCGGGCCTCGGCATCTCCGGCACCTCCCCCGATGAGCGCCTCGTCGAGACGATCGAGCTGCCCGGCGGGGAGGGTGGGCATCCATTCTTCCTCGCCTCCCAGTTCCACCCCGAGTTCAAGTCCCGCCCCGAGCGCCCCGCGCCGCTGTTCCGCGAGCTCGTGGCCGCCGCCCTCGCGCACGCACCGGATTCGAGCCCCCACCCACCCGGCGGGGAGGGTGCGATGGAGAGCGCTGAAGCCGCGGGCGGTGGCCGCTCGGAGACCGAGACCGCCGCGGTGCAGGGCAGCGGCCGGACACTCTCCCGCGGACGGTGAGCGCGCCCAGCCGGTCCGACGAGCTGGAGCGCCGCTACCTCCACGACATCTTCGCCGAACTCTGCCGGACCGAGAGCCCCTCCGGCCGCGAGCGCGCCTGCGCGCAGCGGATCGCCGCGGAGCTGCGGGCGCTCGGGATCGAGGTCCACGAGGACGACGCGGGGCCCGCCGCCGGCTCGGACTGCGGCAACCTGCTCGCGCGCATCCCCGGAGGGGCGACCGCGGGCGATGGGGTGGGCACTCCCCGCGGGGCGGGCGATGGAGCAGGCCCGCCCACCCCCGCCTCGTCCACTCGCCCGTGCGTGCTGTTGTGCGCACACATGGACACCGTCCCCCTCCAGGCCCCCGTGGAGCCCGTGCTGCGCGAGGGCTTCTGGGAGAACGCCAACGAGGGGATCCTTGGGGCCGACAACAAGGCCGCCGTCGCCGTGCTGCTCGCGCTCGCCCGCCGCGTCCATCGCGAAAGATTGAAGGGCTCGCCCCACCCGGGCGTTCCGATCGACATCGAGCTGCTCTTCACCGTCGGCGAGGAGCGCTCCCTCGCGGGCGCGCGGGCCTTCGACGCGACGCGCCTGCGCAGCCGCTTCGGCTACGTCTTCGACCACTCCTCCCCCGTCGGCGAGGTGGTCCTCTCCTCGCCGACCCACCACCGCCTGCAGGCCGTCTTCCGCGGCCTCGCCGCCCACGCTGGCGTCCGCCCCGAGGAGGGACGCAGCGCGATCCTCGCCGCCGCGCGCGCCGTCGCCGACATGCGCCTCGGCCGGATCGACGCCCACACCACCGCCAACGTCGGCACGATCTCAGGCGGCTCGGCCATCAACGTGATCCCCGAGCGCTGCACCCTGCTCGCCGAGGTCCGCTCCCACCGCGAGGAGCGCGCAGAGGAGATCCTCGCCGAGCTCTTGGACTGCGTGCACGAGGCCGCCAACCTCCCGGAGTGCGAATGCGACGTCGACGTCACCGTCGAGCGCACCTTCTCCGGGTACCGCACCTCGCCCTCCACCCCCGCGGTGCGCGCCGCCGAGCGCGCGCTGCGCGCCTGCGGCCACGAGCCCGTGCGGATCGCAAGCGGCGGCGCCTCCGACGCCAATGCCCTGATTGCGGCCGGCCTGCCCGTGGTCAACCTCGCCAACGGCACCGAGCGCAACCACGAGCCCGGCGAGCGCGTCGCCGCCGCCGCGCTGGAGGCGACGCTGGAGGTCGCGCTCGCGCTGCCCGAAGCCGTAGCCGCCATCTTGCAGGAGTAGCCGGGCGGAGGGCGAACAGCCCAGCCGTGAGCACACAGACCGCTACCGGGGGGAGGGAGATGGAGCCCCTCGCGCTCGACTTCCTCGCCTACCTGGAGCTCGAGCGCGGGCTCTCGCGCAACACCCTGGAGGCCTACCGCGTCGACCTGCTCCAGCTCGCGGAGTTCCTACGCCGCCGCGGCGTGAGCGCGCTCGACGCCGGCCACCGCGACCTCGCCGCGTTCCTCTCCGAGCTCGCCGAGGGCAGTGAGGAGCGTCCGGGAGTCGCACCCGCCACGCTGCAGCGCAAGGCCGCGTGCCTGCGCTCCTTCTACCGTCACCTGCGCCGCGAGGGACTGCTCGAGCGCGACCCCACCGCGGAGCTGCGCGGACCCCCGCGCCTGCAGCGCCTGCCCTCCGTCCTCACCCGCGAGGAGGTCGCGCTGCTGCTGCGCCAGCCCGCCGGCACCGAGCCGCTCGCGCTGCGCGACCGCGCGCTGCTGGAGGTCATGTACGCCTGCGGGCTGCGCGCCTCCGAGGCGATTGCCCTGGAACTCGGCGACGTGGACCTCGAGGAGGGGATGCTGCGCGCCCGCGGCAAGGGCGCCAAGGAGCGAGTCGTTCCCGTCGGGCGCCACGCCGTCGGCGCCCTGCGCGCGTGGTGCGAGCGCGGGCGCCCCGCCCTGCTGGTCGAAACGGGGATGCTGGCCGAACGGGGGATGCTGGCCGAACGGGGGATGCGAGCCGGAGGCGAGTGTCTCCCCGGATCGGTCGGAGGCGAGTGTCTCCCCGCTTCGGTCAAAGGCGAGCGTCTCCCGGCTTCGGTCGCCGGCCGCGTCGACGGAGGTGGTGGGGGTGGCTTCACCAAGCTCATGCTCAACCACCGCGGCCGGCCCCTCACCCGCCAGGGCCTCTACAAGATCGTCCAGGGCCACGCCCGCCGCGCCGGCCTCGCCGAGCGCATGAGCCCCCACACGCTGCGCCACACCTTCGCCACCCACCTGCTCGCGGGCGGCTGCGACCTGCGCTCGCTGCAGGACATGCTCGGCCACGCCGACCTCGCCACCACCCAGGTGTACACCCACCTCTCCGCCGAGCGCCTGAAGGGCGTCTACTTCAAGGCCCACCCCCGCGCGCAGCGGTGAGGCCCGCCCGGCCGGCCGCGCACGTCGCTGATGGTGGCGGCCCTGTGGGGAGCACCCCGCTCGCGGTGAGCCTCGTAAGCTGGGCGTCTTGCCCGAGCTTCCCGAGGTCGAGACCATCCGCCGCCAGCTCGCCCCGCTCGTCGAGGGGCGGCGCCTCGCGCGCATCGAGATCCTCGACCCCCGCTGGTCGCGCCCGCTCGACCCCCTGGAGCTCGCCGATGCGCTCGTGGGGCGGCGTGTCGAGCGCCTGCAGCGGCGCGGCAAGTACCTGGTGTGGTGTCTCCAGGACGAGGTCTTCCTCGTCCAGCACCTGCGCATGACCGGGGCCGTCCTGTGCGAGCCACGGCCTGAGCCCGACCACGTGCGCGTGCGTATTGAGCTCGGCGCCCCGCGGAGGGCCCCCGCGGCTGTGGGCGCTTCGGGGGCGGGCGGGGCATCTGGGGGAGGGGGACCTCGCCGCCGGCGCCTGGTGATCGTCGACCCGCGCCGCTTCGGCACCGGCGAGCTGCTGTTAGGGCAGGACGCCCTGGAGCGCTTCTTCGCCGCCCGTCTGGGGCTCGAGCCGCTGGACGAGCGCTTCACCGCCGAGCACCTGCGGGCGCTGGCGCGCGGGCGCAGCGCCCCGATCAAGGCGTTCCTGCTCGACCAGCGCCGCGTGGCCGGCGTGGGCAACATCTATGCCGACGAGGCGCTCTTCCGCGCGGGCATCCACCCGCTGCGCCCCACCGGGCGGCTCTCGCTCGCCCAGCACGCCCGTCTGCGCGACGCGGTGGTCGATGTGCTGCTCGATGGGATCGACGCGCGCGGGGCCACGATCGACGACTTCCGCCACGTCGACGGCGTGCGCGGCTCCTTCCAGGACCGCTTTCTAGTGCACCGCCGCGAGGGGGAGCCCTGCCCGCGGTGTGGACGGACGATCGTGAAGATGGTCGTCGCCGGCCGCGGCACCTACGTGTGCGAGCGCTGCCAGCCGCGGCCGCGGGCCCGCCGCCGACCTCAGCGTTGAGCTGGGCGCGAGTCGGAAGGTATGGCGAGCGCTGCCGCCAGTCGCCGTGGGGCTCAGGCTGCGAGCATCTCCTGCAAGCGGCCGCTCTCCACAGCCGCCTGCACCTCGCTGAAGCCGCCCACCAACTGGTCCTCGACGAGCACCTGGGGGAAGGTCAGCATCCCCGTTTTGGCCACCAACTCCATGCGCCCCTCCGGGTCCTTGGAGAGGTTCACCTCGGAGTACCCCAGGCCGCGGGAGCGCAACAGCCCCTTCACGCGCGCGCAGTACCCGCACGGCTCGGTCGTGTACACGGTGATTACGCTCATTACTTCATAAAGTATAGATGCCGTTTGGCCCGCCGCCCCAACCGACCTCTGCGGGATCGGGGTCCGGTGGCCGCCACCGGCTCGCCGCCGCCGCCGACCCTACACTCGCCACCGATGCCGGGGCCGGTCAAGACCGAGGCGGTGGTACTGCGCTCGATCCGCTTCGGGGAGGCGGATCGGATCCTGCACGTGTACACCCCCCACCGCGGGCGGGTGAGCGCGATCGCCAAGGGGGTGCGTCGCGCGCGCAGCCGCTTCGGGGGGCGACTGGAGCCGTTCTTTCGCCTGCGCCTGGAGCTGCACGAGGGGCGCGGGGAGATCCTGACGGTCACCGGCGCCCACACGATCGACGGCCACCCGCGCCTGCGCGAAGACGCCCGCGCGCTCGACGCAGCCGCGCGCGCGTGCGACGCGGTGGGGCGGCTGTTCGAGACCGCAGAGCCCCACCCCGGAGTGTTCAACCTGCTCTGCCGCAAGCTCGCGCTGCTCGACGAGCGGGCCGCGGGCGCCACGCGCGCAGGGGCGCTGCAGTTTCGCCTGAAGCTGCTGCACGCTGCCGGTCTCGCGCCCCAGTTGGGGGCGTGCGCGCAGTGTGGGGAGCCCGAGCACCTCGTCGGCTTCTCCGGCGCCGCGGGGGGCGTGGTGTGCGGCGCGTGTGAGGCTGGGTCGTTCCCGCTGGGCGAGGACGCCCACGGCTTCATGGTGCAGGCCCTGAGCTGCGCGCTCGCCGACACTCCCGAGGCGCTCGAACAGGCGCTCGGCCAGGTCGAGCGCGCGATCTCCGAGACCCTGGAGCACCACGCCCACCTGCGGCTGATACCCGCCGTTGGCCGCAACGGGGATGCGAACCAGGGGCGAGTGTCTCCCGGCTTCGGTCGCTCACGGTGAGGGTTGCCTGTATCGTGCCCGCCGTGGACGAGGGAATGCCGATCGCCTATGAGCTGCTCGACAAAGGAGTTCCCGTGCTCTCCTGCGACGGCCAGCAGGTGGGGACGGTGGGCAGCGTGCTGGCCGACGCGGGCGAGGATGTATTCCACGGGCTGCTGATCGACACCCCCCACGGCGGCGTCCGCTTCGTCGAGGCCGACAGCGTCGCGTCGATCCACGAACGTGGCGTCGACCTGCGCATCGACTCGGCAGCGGCGCAGGGTCTCCCGGGGCCCGAGCACAACGCGCCGGTGTACCACGAGGATCCAGGTGAGCAGCAGCAGAAGTGGAGCCACTGGGTCCACCACATCACGGGGCGCAGCGACTGGAAACGCGAGCGCTGAGCGCCCGCCCGCGGCGGCGCCGCTGCGCGCGGTGGGGCGCTCGCGCTGAGTACCGGCCTGCACCGAAACCCTGCCTGCGCCGCGCCGTCCGCAGGAAGCCGTATGCCGTCGCCGGGCGGTGCCACAATCGAGCGATGCGCGTTGCGACGCACGAGGACACGGTGGCGGCGGCCTTCGCGGCGCGCCGAGAGGAGCTCGAGGAGCTGACGCTCGCGCCGCGCGCGGCGCGCTCCTACCCCGCGCGGCGCGCGCACGTCGAGCCCGACTGCTCGCTGCGCACCCCCTTCCAGCGCGACCGCGACAGGATCGTGCACTGCAAGGCGTTCCGCCGCCTGAAGCACAAGACGCAGGTGTTCGTGGCGCCGATGGGCGACCACTACCGCACGCGGCTCACGCACACGCTGGAGGTGACCGGGATCTCGCGGACGGTGGCACGCGCGCTGCGCCTCAACGAGGACCTGGTGGAGGCGATCGGGATGGGCCACGACCTCGGGCACCCCCCGTTCGGGCACATCGGCGAGGAGGTCCTGGACGCCTGCCTGCGCGAGCGCTTCGGCGGGGGCTTTCGCCACTACGAGCACTCGCTGCGCGTGGTGGAGCGCCTGGAGCGCGACGGTGCGGGCCTGAACCTGACCGAGCAGGTACGCGATGGGATCGCCCGTCACTCCAGCCGCGCCCCCGAGCCCGCAACGCTGGAGGGGCGGATCGTGCGCGTGATGGACCGCGTGGCTTACATAAACCACGACATCGACGACGCGGTGCGCGCGGGCCTCCTGCGCGAGCGCGACCTCCCCGCGAAGCCGATCGCGGCGCTCGGGCGCACGGGCTCGGAGCGGATCGACGCGCTGGTGCACGACATGGTGGAGCGCTCCGAGCGCGCCGGGAAGATCGCCCAGGGGCAGGTTGCCGCGCAGGCGATGGGGCAGCTGCGAGACTTCATGTTCGAGCGCGTCTACCTCGGCCCGGAGGTGCGCGCGGAGCGCGAGCGCATCGAGGCGGTGGTCCGAAGGCTGTTCGAGCACTACGTTGAGCACCCCGAGCAGTTGCCCGCCGAGCAGTTGTCCGGGTACCCATCCCCACCCGGGGAGGACGAGCAGTCGAACCTCGCCCAGCGCGTGACCGACTACATCGCCGGGATGACCGACCGCTACTGCATCAGGGTGTACACCGACCTGCAGGTGCCCCGCGCGTTCGCACGCTAGTAAGTTGGGTCGATGGCCCGCTACACACAGGCGTCCAAGGACAGGGTGCGCGACGCGATCGACTTCATCGAGTTGGTGTCCGCCCGCACCGACCTGCGCCGCGCGGGCCCGAGCAGCTATGAGGGCCTGTGCCCCTTTCACGACGAGCGCAGCCCCTCATTCGGGATCGACCCAACGCGCAAGGTGTACTACTGCTTCGGCTGCCAGGCGAAGGGGGACGTGTTCACGTTCGTGCAGGAGAGCGAGGGGGTGGACTTCAAAGGGGCGCTGGAGTTGCTCGCGGACCGCTGCGCAGTGGAGCTGGAGCGCGAGGCGGAGGACCCCCGCGAAGCCGAGCGCCGTCGCCACCGCGAGCGTCTCATGGAGTTGCTGGCGCGCACGAGCGCCTACTACGAGCGGTGTCTGTGGGAGTCCAAGGAGGCGCAGCGCGCGCGCGAGTACCTGGAGGGCCGCGGCCTGCGCGAGGAGTCGCTGAGGGCGTTTGGCGTGGGCTACGCGCCGAGCGCGTGGGACCGCGTGTTGATGGCCTCGCGCAAAGGAGGCTTCTCCGAGCAGGAGCTCTACGCGACCGGCCTCGTGCAACGCTCGGCCAGCGAGAACGGGCGCGTGTACGACCGCTTCCGCGCGCGGATCATGTTCCCGCTGGCGGACGTGCGGGGGCGTGTGTTGGGTTTCGGGGCGCGGGCGCTCAGGGAGGAGCAGAAACCGAAGTACTTGAACACCTCAGACAACGAGGTGTATCACAAGGGCCGCCACCTCTACGGCGCGGACCTGGCCCGGGCGCACGCGGCGCGCGCAGGCAGGGCGATCCTGTGCGAGGGCTACACCGACGTGATCGCGATGCACCAGGCGGGGATGGAGAACACCGTGGGGCTGATGGGCACGGCGTTGACGGTGGAGCAGGTGGGGGAGCTCGCGCGGATGGCCTCCACGGTGCTGCTAGCGCTCGACGCCGACACTGCCGGCCAGGAGGCGATGCTGCGCGCCTCCCAGCTCGCCGCACGCAGGCGCCTGGAGCTGCGCGTAGTGAGCCTCCCCGGCGGGATGGACCCCGCGGAGCTGATCCAGCGCCAGGGACCAGCAGCGATCGCGGCGGCGGTGGAGGAGTCGGTGCCGTTCGTGCGCTTCCGCGTGGACCGCGTGCTCACCGCGGGCGACCACTCAAGCCCCGAGGGCCGCGACCACATGGTCGAGGAGCTGCGCCCGGTGTTCGCAACGCTGCCGGCGAGCGCGATGCGGATGGAGCTGACGCGCCTGGTGGCGGGGCGACTGGAGCTGCCGGAGAGCCTCGCCGAGCGGCTGCTGTCGGCACCCGCGAGATCCGATGCCCACCCGCCCCGCGCCACGGGCGGCGAAGGACAGCGCGCGGGCAGGGAGGAGGGGGGAGAGGATCGGATGAGGGCCTCCGCCGGGACGGCGAGGGGAGGGCGGGCAGCCGATCGTCTCGCAGGGGGGGAGCTGTCGCGGCGCGCAGAGACCGAGCGGACGTTCCTGGCGCTGTGCGTAGCCTCCCCGGCGGAGGGCGCGCAGGCGCTGAAGGAGCTCGACCCGGAGGAGCACTTCACCAGCGAGCGGCTGCGCCGCGCCGCCGCGCACCTGCGTGCAGGGCGCCTCGCCGAACCGATGGAGGGCATCAGCGACGAGGACCCCGAGCTGACCGGCGTGCTGGCGGAGCTCGTGGTGCAGGCAGGCCGCTGGCCCGCCTCCGCAGCGCCCGCGATGCTGGAGGTACAGCGGATGCAGCTGGACCTCGCGCGCCTGGACCGCCGCATCCTCACCGCCCGTGCCCAGGGCAGCGGCGAGGTCAGCGATCTCGCCCACCGCCGCGCGGAGGTGAAGCGATCCTTCGAGCAGGCGTACGAGCGGGCGCTGGCGGAGACTGGGGGGTAGGCGCGCCGGGCACTGGCTACAGGGTTGTGCGTGCAGGCGCGTACCTGCTCGCGTAAAGTTGCGGAAATCGCAAATTTGGCGACAGAAACGCTACTAAAGTGCGGTGAGCGCAACCGACGTTCCGTTGTAGCCCGATCCGGGGTAGCTCAATTGGCAGAGCATTCGGCTGTTAACCGAAGGGTTGTGGGTTCGAGTCCCACCCCCGGAGTCTCTTTCAGGCACGCATAGGCTCAAGCGGCGCTCTCGTGCCCTCGGCCTTGGGTGTCCCCGCGGCCAGTTGCTCCACCAGCGTGGCCGCCGTATCCCCAGGATCGTGTGTGGCCGCCCAGGCGGCAAGCTCCCGGGCGCGAGCACGGATCGCGGGATCACCGAGCGCCCGCTCCACAGCCAGCCGCAACGGCCGGGGGGAGATGAAGCGCCGGGGCAGGCGCACACCGGCGCCGCCCCAGTCCAGGCGCGCGGCGTTCTCGTTCATGTCGCCGGCAACCGGACAGGCGACCACCGCGCAGCCACAGGAGAGCGCGCGGACCAGGGTGCCGTGGCCGGCGTGGCAGACAACCACGTCGCAGCGGGACATCGTCCGGGCGTAGGAGACCCAATCGACCACACGCGCGTTGGCGGGGACCGGCAGCGGCCAGGAGGGGAGGCGGCGGTTCCAGGTGGCCAGGACGCGCACAGGGGCGCCGGCGAGGCCACGCAGCGCGGCTCCCAGCAGGCGGTGCTCGGGGTCCTGGGCGGTCGAGGGGGCGATCAGCACCAGCGGATCGTCGCCGGGCGGCAGCTCAACGTCCGCGGTGGGGGGCTCCCACATCAGCGGACCGACCACGTGGGTGTTAGGACCCCACCCACCCGGCGCGCGGGGGTACTCAAGCTGGGGGAAGGTACCGACCAGCGTGAGCTCGCGGCTGAGGCCGCCGTGGACGTGGGCGAGCGGCGGCAGGCCGAGGCGTGCGCGGACGGAGTTGAGGTCGCGTCGGCCGCGCTCCAGGCCGTTCTCGACCGGCCGCGTGGCGCGTTGCCAGAAGGCGCGGCCGAACGCGGTGCGCGGCAGGCGGGCGCCGATCGAGTAGATCGGGGCGCCGGGGGGAGGGTGGGGGTGCACGTGGGGGATCAGCGTCGCGACGGGGATGCCCTGAAGCTCCCCGGCGAGCGCGGGGGCGAGCGTGAGGATGTCCGCGACCACCACCTCCGGCTCCAGGGCGCGCACGAGCGGGAGCGTGTCGCGCGTGGCGTGCACAACCGCCTCGTAGAAGTCGAGGGGTGGGGAGCCCACACCCCCGTTGGGGAAGACGTGGTACTCCGGGGCGGGGGCGAAGCGCAAGCCCTCGGCCTCCACGTCGGCACGCCAGCGGGCCCACGTCTGCAGGGTGACGTCGTGTCCGCGCGCCGCGAGCGCGCGGCCCAGCGCGATCATCGGGAAGGCGTGGCCCGGGTCTCCGAAGGCGCCGAGGAGAACCCGCCGGGAGTGGATGGCGTCGTCGCTCACGCGCTCGGATGCCTCACACCGGCCGCGGTCCGAGTCACGGTGCCCCTCCCCCAAAGCCAAAAAAGATCCCGCTCACGCGTGCCGCCACTCTGCGACCACCCCTACGCCGCGGCGAGCTCCGCCATCAGGCGCAGCTGCGTGAGGCGGTCCTCGGCGGTGAACGCGAGCGGGGTGATCCCCAAAGTGCCAACGCCCGCGTCGCGGTAGACAGCGAGGCGCTCGCGCACCACGTCCGGGGGGCCGCAGAGGGAGACGGTGTCGATCAGCTTGTCCGGAATCGCGGCCATCGCCTCCTCGCGCTTGCCTTCCAGATAGAGGTCCTGGATCACTTTGGCCTCCGCCTCGAAGCCGTAGCGCTGCACGAGGTTGTTGTAGAAGTTCTGCTTGCGCGAGCCCATCCCGCCGACGTACAGCGCGATGAACGGCCGGGCCAGGTTGCGCGCGCCCTCGAGGTCGTCGGTGACGAACGCGTTGACGGTGGGCGCGATGTCGAAGCCCTCCAGGGAGCGGCCCGAGCGCGCGGCGCCCTCCTGGAGCAGCGGGCGCAGCTCGGAGACGTGCTCGGGTGAGAAGAGCGTGGGGATCCAGCCGTCCGCGATCTCCCCCGCGAGCGCGGTGTTCTTCGGGCCGATCGCGGCGAGGTAGATCGGGATGCGCTCCTGCACCGGGCCAATCGTGAGCTTCAGCGCCTTGCCGGGGCCGTCGGGGAGCGGCAGCTCGAGCGTCTCCCCGTGGTAGTCCACCCGCTCGCGCGCCAGGGCCATCCGCACCACCGCGACGTACTCGCGCGTGCGCTGCAGCTGGCGGGCGAAGCGCTGCCCGTGCCAGCCCTCGGCGACCTGCGGGCCGGAGGAGCCGATCCCGAGGATCATGCGCCCCCCGGAGAGCTGGTCGATCGTGGCGGCGGTCATCGCGGTCATCGCCGCGGAGCGCCCCGGCATCTGGAAGATCCCCGAACCCAGGCGGATCTTTGAGGTCTGCCCCGCCAGCCACCCCAGCACGGTGGCGGCGTCTGAGCCGTACGCCTCCGCGGCCCACACCGAGTCGTAGCCGAGCCGCTCCGCCTCCTGCACTATGTGCAGTTGGTCCTCCGAGGTGAGGCCGAGGCCCCAGTAGCCGATGTGGACTCCGAGCTTCATGCGCAAGTTTCCTTTCAGCGGAAGGGAATGCTTTGCCAAGCGCGAGCCCATGTCTTACGCTGGGGCGCGCCCGTCGCGACCACGTGGCCGCAGGTGGGACACAGATTATGCCAACCGCCCGCCGCCGCAATGCCAAGCCGATCGAGGAGCTGCGCCTCGCGGTCGAGTGCCTGCCCGTGAAGACCCGCGAGGCGATGCTCGAAGGGGTGCTAAGCAGCCCGCGCATCATCGTCGGCGCCTACACCGACCGCGAGGGCGGCGTGTGTCCGATGCTCGCCGCCCACCGCCGCGGCGGGCGCACCAGCTTCCTCTCCTTCGCGCGTTCCTGGGACCGCTTCACCCGCGCCCGACGCCCCGCCCGCAAGGCCACCGAGCGCGAGCTGTCGATCCTCGTCGGCCTGCTGCGCGCGAGCCTGATGGACGAGGAGACGCGCGACCTCGCGCGGGCGATCGAGGAGCACACCGAGCTGCTCGCGCGCCACCGGCGCGCACGGGTCGCCGACCCCACCGCCGAGGCCACTGGCGAGATCCTCGCCCGTCGCCTGCGTGCCCCGCGCTGGCGGAGCCGCCGGCGCGAGCGCGTGTCGGCGTAGAGCAGCTCCGGGCGAGCTTGGGCTGGTCGGGAGTGCGGCCGGCTGGGCCACGGCCCGCGCACCGGCCCCAGCGCAGAGGTGGCTACAGCGAGTCGCCCGGGCGGATAAACATCATCTCGGGGACGATGCACGCGGGGGAGACGCGCAGCAGGTAGCGCACCGCCTCGGCGACGTCCTCGGGGCGGATCATCTCCTCGGCCTTCACGTGCTCCTTGATGAAGTCGGTCATCGGCGTGTCCACCCACGCGGGGCACAGCGCCGTCGACTTGATGCCGAGGTGGCTCAGCTCGGCGTTCATCGACGCGCTCCAGCCGACCACGCCGTGCTTGGTGGCCGAGTACACGGCGTTCCCGCCGGCCCCGTGCTTGCCCGCGATCGACGCGGTGTTGACCACCAGCGCGCCGCGGTGCTCGGCGCCGGCGGCCTTCAGCAGCTCCACGCATTCGCGGTAGAAGAGGACGATCGAGCGGAGGTTGATGTCGAGCTGCATGTCCAGCCGCTTGGTCTGGATGTCCCCGACCGGAGCGGCGAAGCCGACACCCGCATTGTTGACGAGCACGTCCAGGCGCCCATAGCGCTCGCGGTGCGCCGCGACCACCTGCTGGACCTCCTCCTCGTGGGAGACATTCGCCGCCACCCCGTGCACGTCGAGCCCCTCCCCGGCGAGCTCCGCCACCGCGCCCTCCAGCTTCTCCGCGCGCCGCGCCGCCATCGTGACCCCATACCCCTCCTGCCCGAGCACCCGCGCGATCGCAAGCCCGATCCCGCTCGAAGCCCCCGTAACGATCGCCGCCCGTTCCGCCATCTGCGCACTCCCTCGTGGTCGTTGACAGGCGCAATCAAACCATCCTCAGACTTCGTGCGCGTAGTTGGCACCACCGTCCCGTCGTTGACTGCCCGCATCCGGGCGTCGGTGCAGCCCGTCCGCGCGGTCCAAAGGCCCACGCGCCCCATGCAGGACCGCGTGCGCAGGGACGGAAGCGAGCCCGCTGCCGCGGACAGCGCTGATACCGTCTGCACCACCGCGCACCCCCCCGCGCGGGGCGGGCCCGTAGCTCAGTTGGTTAGAGCTGCCGACTCATAATCGGTAGGTCCCTGGTTCGAATCCAGGCGGGCCCATGAGAATACCCGCAAATCGGCCGCGACCGCCGGATCTGGCCAATCACCGGGATGTTCACCTGGCCGCCAGGTGACGCGTTGAGTGACGTCGAGCTGGCAACCTACACCGGACCGCCGATCAAGGGCCCTGCGACGAGCCGGCTCATCTACCCGACATAGGGCCGTCGGCCAGTCATGGGCGCCTCCCGGCCCCGGTCCTCAACTCCGACAGCCGTTGTGAGCCCTCTCCCGGGTTCAACGGAGGCTTTGGGGGTGGCTTAGATGCACCTGCGGGGCGGGCGAAACAACGTCCCGAAGCATTGCGGTAAGGTTCACGGTACGGTTGTCCGATAGGAGAACATGATGGAGCGCATGATTGGCGTAGATAAGGCTCGGGCGCGGCTAGGGCAGCTAGCCGATGAGATCGGGGCGGAGGACGAGGCCGTGGTCTTGACGCGCCGTGGGCAGGCCGTGGCGGTTCTGATTAGCCCGGCTGAGTACGAGGCGCTGCTTGAGCTGCGGCGTAGGTTGGCGCGCGAGGAACTGCAGGCGAGGCTTGCGGCGGTCCGTGCGAGCGTCGCATCCGCTGGCCTGGATGTCTCGGTCGTTGACGAGGCCATCGAGGCTGCGCGAGCGGCCGCGTGACCCGCCGGACTGTTCTCGACTCCAACGTCATCGTCTCGGGGCTTGGCTGGTCGGGCGCCCCGGCAAGCATTGTGGAGGCTGCGCTCGCCGGCCAACTCGTGCTGGTGACGAGTTCGCCGTTGTTGGCGGAGCTTCGCCGCGTTCTCGCCTATCCGAAGCTCGCTAAGGCGATCCCCGATGGTCCGAGGCTCGCGGATCTCGTGGAGATGGCCAGTGTCATCGTCGAGCCGCTCGCCGTGTTCCACGTCGTCGAGGACGAGAGCGATAACCGCGTGCTCGAGGCGGCCATCGCCGCGAGCGTCGACTACATCGTCTCAGGGGACGAGCACCTGCTGACACTCGGCTCGTTCCAGGGCATCCCGATCCTCACGCCAGCCGAGTTCGTCAGGACCGTGCTGGCGCAGTGACTACTGGATCGGCGTCGCGCACTGCTGGTTCCAGCGCCCGAGTGATCTGTGCGGTGAGGTGCGGCTGAGGCTGATAGGCGAGGTACTGTTCGGTCGTCGTGATGCGGGTGTGGCGCATGAGGGCCTGGATCGTGCGGATGTTGATGTTGTTCGCGGCGAGTGTCGTCCCGAAGGAATGCCGCAGGTTGTACATCTTGATCGGCTTCAGGCCGGCCGCCTCGCGGGCAGCCCGGAAGGCTTCGCGGAGCGGCTTGTCGGCGGCCGGTTTGTCGCGGTGTTTGACGTTCTTGCCTTCCGTCCGGGCTCTCTCTGCAGTCTTCGCGTTGACGACCCGGTAGGACTTGAAGTCCTGGAAATACGCTTGGAGTCGGCCGTCCTCGAACTCGGTCAGGAGAGTGTCGGCGCCGAGGTCGCGGTAGAGCCGCTCGAACATCAGCTCATACCCGGCGAGCGTGGTGCGCTTCAGGTCTTTGTCGACCTTGCGCTCCGCCACCCACCCCTGCGTGGCATCGCGCAACGTCCAGTTCCCAGACGCGGGCTTGCTCTCCTCAGCAGCAAGTTTGCGCAGAATCGCATCCAGGCGATCCTCAGCATCCTAGGGCGTCAGGTGCTGCGGGGTGGGGAGGGGTCCGTCTCCGGCACGCCAGATGATCGCGCCTCTGACCGTGCGCCGGCCGGTGTCCCGGACGTGTGCTGGGCCGAGCGTCCGGCCGAACTTGTGGCCGTCGGCGTCTCGCCAGTAGGCCACATAGGAGCGTCCGCGACCGCCGCGGTGGGATCGGATTTGGAGGTGCCCCGAGGGGCGACGTAGAGTGCTCATGCGCGTATAGACCCTCAGCCGCCACGACCGGCCAACGGATTTTGCTCCGGCCCCCGGCTGTGTTTCCCAGGACTTCCCGAGGCGGGCAGAACCAACCCGAGACAACCCCTGCCAACCGGGCCAAAGACCGCATTACCAAGCCAAACCTCGCTTCTCAGCTGCAACTCATAATCGGTAGGTCGCAGGTTCGAGTCCTGCCGGGCCCATCGTCAAAACCCCGAGCGCCGACCGCGAACTCAGAACTCCCTGCGTAGCCGGCGCCACCTGGCCCCGCGACCTGCACCTACAGGTTCGATTATGCCTTCGTCGCGCAGCTTCGCGAGTGTCTTGCTCAAGTGCGACTGGCTGACGCCCGCAGCGAACTGGCGGATCTCGGCGACGGTGAACTCGTCGGTGACCGAAAAGCGGATGAACTGCCTGACTGCTTCTTCCTTGGCGCCCTTCCCCGCGAGGACTCCCACGCGGCTCTCGAACTCCTTGTGGGCGGCGTTCAGGATGCCGAGGAAGTAGCTGAGCCATGGCTCGATGTCGTGAGCGTCGTCGTGCCAGCCGTGGCCGGAGGCCGCAAGCGCGTCGTAGTAGGTCTCCTTGCTGTCGTTGATGAGGCGCTCTAGGCTGATGAATCGCCCGACCTCATAGCCGGACTGGTAGAGCGCAAGCAGCGTGAGCAGGCGGCCCATCCGTCCGTTGCCGTCGCGGAACGGATGGATAGCGAGAAAGTCGAATACGTAGGAGCCGATCAGCAGCAGCGGGTGGTGGTCGCGTTCGCGAAGCGCGGCGGCGAAGCGGGTGTGAAGCTCGTCCATCGCAGCCGGGGTCTCGGCGGCCGGGACGGTGCGGAAGCGAACGATCTTGGTTCCGTCCGCGCGTTCCTCTTCGATTGCGTTCTCGACCGTCTTCCAGCGGCCGGCGGGTGCGTTGGTGAATTGGTAGAGATCGCGGTGGAGCTGCTCGACGACCGACGGCTTGAACGGGATGTGTGCGGCACTTGCGTGGATCGTGTCGAGCACGGCTCGGTAGCCGGCGATCTCCTCCTCGGAGCGGTTGGCGGGCGTCGTCTTCTCAGCCACAAGCGCCTCGATCCGCTTGCGCGGGGCTGTGATCTGCTCGATCGCGTTGGACGCCTCGGTGCTCTGGATTCGCGCGATCTCAACGAGTGCCTTCAATGCCTCGGGGTGCTGCTGGCGGTAGACCTCCTCGCGGCCCCGGCCGAGGTCGACGCCGGCGAGCGCGAGCGCCATCGAGGCTGGAATCAGGCCGAGCTGGCGATCGAGTGAGCGGAAGGTGTGCATCGAGTTGTGCGTATCAGAGAACCTGTCACCACCCCCAACAACATAGCACTTAGGGCGACATAGTGCCATGTTATGCTCGCCGGCGCAAACGTAGCACCACCCGTAGAAACGTGGCATTTTGCCCGCGTCTGTGCCACATTCCGCCCGGCCTAATGCGTGTCAGAGTGGGGCGGGGCCCCGGCCCAGCCGCGACTCATAATCGGTAGGTCGCAGGTTCGAGTCCTGCCGGGCCCATAGGTCCCGATTTGCAGCGGGTTTCGACGGTGGCGATGGCGCAGCGTCTTGAGATCGGAGGGCGGCGTAGCTCGTTTGACGCGCCTTGTGCCCGGGTAGCCTCCAGAGGTGGTCCAAGGCGCCGCTCTTCGAGAGTCTCACCGGAGGCCCTCCCAGACGCACGAGGAGGAGGTGGTGGTGCGCCTGTTCGAGGCCTTCAGCCGCCGCGACCTGACGAACGCACTCGCGCTGGTGCACCCCGAGGTCGTCTTCCAACCGATGACCGCGGCGGTGACCCGGGCGGGCGAGCCCTACCGCGGCCACGAGGGCATCCGCCGCTACGCGCAGGACGTCGAGGAGCACTGGGACGAGTTGACGATCCAACCCGTGCAGATCCGCGCGGCCGGCCACGCCGTGGTGGTGCTCGGGATGGTCAGCGGCCGCGGCCGCGGAGGGGCGTTCGAGAACGCGCCGACGACGTGGGTGGTCAAGTTCAGGGACGGGAAGGTGGTCGCAGCGCAGATATTCTCCGACGAGCGCAACGTGCAGGACGCGCTGGCCGGCGAGGAGAGCTGAGCGGCTGGCGCAACGCAACGCCGGGCAGTAGCCGGCCGCCCGGCACAAGGCGAGCGCGCTCGACACACACCCCCGGGTGAGCCGCGGACCGGCAGACGGCGCGGTGCAACGCGGAGCCAGCCGCCACACGGATTACGCTCAGAGGGTGCAGTCAAGCAAGCGCTTAGCCGTGATCGACCTCGGCTCGAACTCCTTCCGGCTCGTGGTGTTCTCCGCAGCGGAGGGGTGGTGGCAGCGCACGGACGAGATTTACCAGGTGGTCAGGATCGGCGAAGGGATGGCGGCCACCGGGAGGTTGGGCGAGGAGCCGATCAGTCGCGCGCTGGCGACGCTCGACGTGTTCGGCCACTTCTGCCAGGCGGCGGGGCTGGAGGCGCAGGACACGAAGGGGGCGGGGGCGATCGACGCAGTGGCCACGAGCGCGATCCGCGACGCCGAGAACGCGGCGGCGTTCCTCGCGCGGGCGCGCGCCCGGACGAGCCTGCCGATCCGGGTGCTGAGCCGCGAGCAGGAGGCGCGGTACGGGTACTTGGCGGCGGTCAACTCCACGACGCTGCGGGAGGGGTGCGTGCTCGACCTCGGTGGCGGCTCGATGCAGTTGGTGGGAGTGGAGGACCGGCTCGCGCGGGAGTCGGCCTCGTGGCCGCTGGGCGCGGTGCGGATGACCGAGCGGTTCCTGCCCAACGGAGGCCCCGCCAAGCGCAGGCAGTTGCAGGAGCTGCGCGAGCACGTGGCGGGCGAGCTCGCCGACGCGCCGTGGCTGGCGGGGACGGGCCGGCGCATGGTGGGGATCGGCGGGACGGTGCGCACTCTCGCCGCGGTCGCCCAGCGCGCGGAGGGGCTGCCGAGCAACGGCGTGCAGGGCGCGAGCGTGACGCGGGAGGCGCTGGAGGAGATCGTGGCGCGCCTGGCGGCGCTGGCGCCGCCGGAGCGCGCGAGCGTGCCCGGGGTCAAGCCGGCGCGCGCGGACTTGATCCTGGCGGGGGCGGTGGTCGTGCAGGGGGCGATGGAGGCCGGCGGCTTCGAGGAGCTGGAGGCGACCGAGGCGGGCCTGCGCGAGGGTGTGTTCTTCGAGCGCCATCTATCTGAAAAAGAGGGGCCCAGCTCGCCGGCCTCCGGCCGGCTGCGCCACCCTCTAGGCGATCCCGATCCCGCCCGGCCCCGCGATCCCACCCACCCCCGACCCAGCGGGCACACAGCGCGTAGCGGCGGGTCGGGCTGTGTGCCCCCGCCCCTGTTCGAGGACGTGCGCAGGGCCTCGGTGACGAACCTCGCGGCCCGCTACAACGTGGACCGGGCCCACACCCGCCACGTCGCGGCGCTCGCGCTCGGGATGTTCGACCAGCTCGCCCGGATGCGCCTGCACGCGGGCGAGGAGCGCGAGCGCGAGCTCCTGTGGGCGGCGTGCATGTTGCACGACATCGGGATGTCGGTGGCGTACGACGACCACCACAAGCACTCGCGGTACCTGATCCTCAACGCGGGCCTGCCGGGGTTCTCCCCGACGGAGGTAGCGATCGTGGCGCAGGCGGCGCGGTACCACCGCAAGGGAATGCCCGAGCCGGGGCCGCTACAGGCGCTGTTCGGGGAGGGGGACGCCGCGCGGTTGGACCGCTGCGCCGTGCTGCTGCGCCTGGCGGAGGACTTGGAGCGCCCGCGCGACCAGTTGGTGCGCGACACGGTGATGAGCGCCCGCAACGGCGAGGTGCGGCTGCAGTTGGTGGCCGAGGGCGGGGCGGCGGTGCCGCGGTGGGCAGCCGGCCGGGAGAGCGAGCTGTTCGCGCGCGCCTTCCACCGCGACCTCGCGGTGGTGGCGTAGGACGCAGCGCACGGGATGCGGTAGTGGGGCCTTGGGATCGTCCGCGCGGGGAGGTGGCGCAACCGGCGTGCGGGGGGCGGGACCTCCCTGTCCCGCCGCGGCGCGGGCGCGCAAACCCTGCGGCTCATGCGATCCGGTCAGCGTGCAGCCCGGCAACAGGCACGCCGCCCACAGGAGCTCCCGCTTGCGCTCCTCGCCCGCGTGCAGGCGCATCCGCGGGCGAGCTGGTCGAAACGGCGCCACCCCGCCTCAGGAGGATGTGAGGCGGCGCTCAGCCCCGGCGCAGTCGTACAGCGAGAGGGAGTAGATCGAGTAGCGCGGGGAGTGCAACCAAACTTCGGAGGGGATCAGGCGGCAGGCGCGGATCACCGCCTGCGTAGCCAGGTTGCCGCCGCGGGAGGAGTAGGCGCCGCCGAGCACCACGTAGCGCGCTTCGCGGCGGGCCACCAGGCGCGCGAGGCTGGGCCCGTCGAGCGCGGGGTCGGTGCCGCTGTAGCCGCCGACCGCGCCGGCGCGCCAGCCGAGCAGGATCAGCGAGGCGGCGGTGTTGGAGGAGACCGTCAGCACTTCCCAGCGCCGGGTGGGGTGGCGAGCGTCGATAAAGCGCATCAGGTCGCGGTCAACGCGCACGTTGTGAGCAGTGATGCCGTACGGGCCGAGCCCCCCCGCCACACGCGGGCCGGCGGCCGGGAAGGTCCCCTCGACCGGGACCGACCAGGTGGTGGTGGCGAACGCCGCGGGGCCGAGCAGCAGCGCCGCGAGGATCAGCGCCGTCGCGGGGGCCGCGAGGCGACGGACGGCCAGCAGCGCGAGCACGCCGGCGACGGTGGCGGCGATCAACAGAGGGGGCAGCCAGTGGGCGTAGTGTTCGCGGCGCAGCAGCACGAGCTGCGCCGCGACGGTCGCGGCGACCGCAAGCGCCAGGAGCACGACGCGCCAGTCGCGGCCGCGGCCGAACCGCGCGAAGGCGACGGCGCCGGCGCCGACCATCGCGCTGGCCCCGGGGGCAAGGGCGGAGACGTAGTAGGGGTGCACGATGCCCTGGGAGAAGCTCAACAGCACGACCTCGATGAGGAACCAGCCGCCGAACACGAGCAGCCCGGCGGTGCGCTCGTCGCGGCGCAGGCGCTCCCACCGCTGGCCGAAACGGGGATTCTCGCCGTAGGCGAGTGTCTCCCGGCTTCGGTCGCCCTGGGCACCCGCGTCGCCCGGTGAGGCTCCGCCCGCGCTGTTCGCCGTGCTCGCCTCACCGGCCTCGCTGGCGCCCTCCAGCGCGCCAGCGGTTTCCGGGCCGAGCGGGTCGTGGGCCTGAGCCTCGTCGATCGAGGGCGGCCCGCCGTCCGTCGTGGCAGCGGAAGCCGCGCGAATGTCGGAGTCAGTGGTGGTGAGCGGCGCGGCCTTCCCGCGCGCGGCAACCCGCGGGGGCCAGAGGATGCTCAGCGCGAGCGCGATCAAACCGAGCAGCGCGAACGGCAGCATCCAGGCGGCCTGGCCGCCGAGGCCGTAGTGGAAGAGGCGCAGCGGCCCGACGGCGCCGCCGAAGGGGGTGGGGTTGGTGAAGTGGCCGTCGGGCAGGATCGGGTTGGGCACGCTCTTCGGGGCGGCGGTCCGCTTGGCTTTGAGGGTGGTGTGGACGCGTGGGGAGAAGGGCGCCACCGCGCCGAGGCGCACGAAGATCTGATCGGGTCCGCCAATCTGTCCTTCGACCCGGCCGAAGCCGTTGTAGCCGAAGGTGAGGTTAAGCTCGGTGTTGTCGGTGGACCCTCCGACGTAGGGGCGCTGGGAGGCGGGGGTGGATTCGACGAAGGCGGTCCACGAGCAGGCGACGGCGGCGAGCAGCACGCCCGCGACGAGCAACTTGAGCAGGCGTCGCAGCGGCGGGTCCGGCGCGCAGAGCAGGTAGGCGAGCGCGATCCCGGGGACCACGGGGAAGGCGGCGAGGGTCTTGGCGTTGAACGCGAGCCCGACCAGCACCGCGCAGCCGAGCAGCGCGGGCCAGCGCCCGGAGCGGATCGCGCGCAGACCGGCACCGCAGGCGAGCAGCATCAGCAGGACCAGCACGGGGTCGACGCCGTTGTCGCGCGAGACCGCGACGAAGGAGGGGAAGACCGCCAGCGCGAGCGCGCCCGCGAGCGCGGCGGGCCGGCCGAAGGGCCGGCGCATCACCGTGTAGAGCACCGCCACGGTGAGCACCCCGACGAGCGCCTCGGGCAGCAGCAGCGAGAGGGGCGAGAAGCCGAACAGCTTGGCGCTCGCGACCTGCACCCACAGCGAGAGCGGAGGCTTGTCGACAGTGATGAGGCCCCCGGGGTCGAACGAGTTGAAGAGGAAGTCGTGGAAGGAGCCGAGCATCGACTTGACGCCGGCGGAGTAGAAGACGTTGGCGTAGCCGTTCTGGGCGAGCCGGTGGGTGTCGAGCACCGCGGAGAGCACGAGCACCGGCACGAGCGCCAGCCAGCCGAGCGTCGCGTGCAGGCTCGGCCGCGGGATCGCGCGGCGCGCGCGCGGGGCGGCGGGTGGCGGCGGCTGGGCAGTCGCGGCGGCGTCCGTGCGTGGGAGCGCGGGGGGGAGGGGAGTCGAGGTGTGGGGAGGGGATGCGCTCATGGGTGCCCGTCGAGGGTGAGCTCGCGGCGCCGATCGAAGGTCGGCCAGCGCGCCGCGGCGCCCGGAAAGCAAAGCGGAAACCGTGCTAAGAGAGCATTAAGACCTAAGAGGCCCGTAAGAGCCAGGCCGGGCGCTCACCCCTCCGGGCGCTTGCTCACCCCCGCCTGCACCCCCCGCCGCCCCATGCAGCGCCTGCCAGACTCGTCTCCCCGGGCGCTTGCTCACCCCACTGCACCCCACCTCATGCAGCGCCTGCCAGACTCCTCACCCCGCCAGCGCTCCCAGCAGCCGGTCGAGGTCGCCCTCGTCGTTCCATGCCCCCACCGAGGCCCGCAGCCAGGGGCGCCCGGGGATGTCGCGTAGCACGACCCCTAGCTCCGCCAAGCGTTCGCGCTCGGCGAGGGAGTCGGGGCTGGAGAAGGTGACGAGGGTGGTGT
This sequence comes from uncultured Solirubrobacterales bacterium, assembly GCA_963715925.1. Taxonomy (GTDB): domain Bacteria; phylum Actinomycetota; class Thermoleophilia; order Solirubrobacterales; family Solirubrobacteraceae; genus Palsa-744. The sequence goes on from OY970282.1 coordinate 3,518,055, forward strand.
CATCGCGGCCGACGACCTCGCGCCCGCGGGCGGCGAGCCGCTCGACGAGCTCCGCGGCGAGCAGGCGGGCGCGCTCGTAGATGGGGTCCCACCCACCCCCACCGAAGCGTTCGAGCACCGCGAACGCGGCCACCGCGCAGGCAACGGTCTCGGCGCCCAGCGAGAGGGTGTCCAGGCGCCGGGCGTCCTCGTGCAGACGGGCCTCCAGTCCCGCGCCGGGGTTGGCGAGGTTGGCGTAGCCGCGGCGGGCGACGGCGAGCCGCTCGCGCAGCTCGGGCGCGACGTAGAGCATCCCGGTCCCGTCGGGGCCGCACAGCCACTTCTGGCCCGCGCCGGCGTAGGCGGCGCAGCCCAGCGCGCGCACGTCGGTGGGGATCGCGCCGACGCCCTGGGCGCCGTCGAGCAGCACGGGGACCCCGGTGGCGACGAGCTCCGCGACGGGAGCGATACGCCCGGTCATCCAGCTCACGTGCGAGCAGGCAACCAGCCGGGTGCGGGGGCCGACGGCCGCGGGCAGCTGCGACCACGGCACGGTGCGGATCACGACGCCGTGCAACTCGCGCTCGGCGGCGAGCGCGCCGAGTAGGCCGGGGTGCTCCTCGTCGCTCGTGAGGATCTCCTCGCCGCGGGCGAGCTGCAGGCCGCCGAGCACCAGCGCGAGGCCCTCGGAGGTGCAGGTGGTGAGCGCGATATCCTCCGCGGCGCACCCGAGGATGGAGGCGTAGGCGGTCCGTAGTGAGCGGTTCAACTCCCCACGACGCTCGAAGTGACGGCTGGTACGGCCGTCCTGCGCCTCGCGCCGCAGCTCCTCGGCGGCGGCGTGCACAGCGCCGTGGGGCAGCGGCCCGTCGGTGCCCGCGTTGAAGTACGCGACGCCACTGAGAACGGGAAACTCGGCGCGCAGCCCGGGGAGGTCCACAAACCGCGAGAATACCCGGATGCCTCCTCCAGGCCCGCAGGCGCCGCTGTGGGAGCCGGCCCCGGAGCAGCGCGAGCGCGCGAGCATGACCCGCTTCATGCGCTGGGCGGGGGAGCGCGAGGGCCGGGTGTTCGAGGACTACGAGCAGCTGCGACAGTGGTCGGTCGGGGAGCTGGAGCGGTTCTGGGCGGCGATCTGGGAGTTCTGCGGGGTGCGCAGCTCACGCCCCTACGAGCGGGTGCTCTCCTCGCGCGCGATGCCGGGCGCGAGGTGGTTTGCGGGGGCGGAGCTCAACTACGCGGAGAACATGCTGCTGCGGGACCGTGAGGGCGGGCGGGATCCCAGTCAAACCGCGGTGCTCCACACCTCCGAGCTGCGTAATCAGGACCCACCCGCCCAGCTGACGTGGGGCGAGCTCTCCGCGCAGGTGGCCGCGGTGGCCGGCGGCCTGCGCGCACTGGGCGTGGGGCGGGGAGACCGGGTGGTGGCGTACTTGCCGAACATCCCGGAGACGTTGATCGCGTTCCTGGCCACCGCGAGCCTGGGCGCGATCTTCTCGAGCGCGGCGCCGGAGTTCGGGGCGCGCAGCGTGATCGACCGCTTCGGGCAGATCGAGCCGAAGGTGATGCTGGCGGTCGACGGCTACCGCCACGGGGGCAAGGACTTCGACCGCAGGGCGGTAGTGGGGGAGATCCTCGCGGAGCTGCCCACGGTGCGCCACGCGGTGATGGTGCCCTACCTGTTCGAGAGCGAATCGAGCGCGCCCGACGTACCCACCAACTGGCCGGGCGGCCTCACCTGGAGCGAGCTGTGCGAGCGCGGCGCGGGGTGTGAGCCCTACTACGAGCAGGTGCCCTTCGAACACCCGTTGTGGGTGTTGTACTCCTCGGGCACGACGGGCCTGCCGAAGGCGATCGTGCACGGCCACGGGGGCATCCTCGTGGAGCAGTTGAAGAAGAGCTACCTGCACCTGGACCTGCGCAGCGGGGACCGGATGTTCTGGTTCACGACGACCGGGTGGATGATGTGGAACTTCCTGATCGGCTGTCTGTTCACCGAGGCGGCGATCGTGCTCTACGACGGCAGCCCCGGGCACCCCGATCTGGGCGCCATGTGGGCGCTGGCGGAGCGCACGGGGATGACGTGCATGGGCTTGAGTGCGGGCCTGCTCGCGGCGTGCGAGAAGGCGGAGGTCAAGCCCAGCAGGGACTTCGACCTGAGCGCGCTGCGCGGCATCGGCTCGACCGGCTCGCCGCTGGCGCCGGAGAGCTTCGCGTGGGTGTACGACCAGGTCAAGCCGGACGTGTGGCTGTTCTCGACGAGCGGCGGCACGGACGTGTGCACGGCGTTCGTCGGGGGCTGCCCGCTGCTGCCGGTATACGAAGGAGAGCTGCAGTGCCGCGCGCTGGGGTGCGCGGTGGAGTCGTGGGACGAGCAAGGGCGCAGCCTGAGCGACGAGGTGGGGGAGTTGGTACTGACCGAGCCGCTGCCCTCGATGCCGCTGTTTTTCTGGGGAGACCAACCCACCGACCCGCCCGCCTCGCCCGCGGACCCGTCTGCCAACCGGCCGGCCGATCGATCGACTGGTGCGCCAGATCACCGGGCGCCGGTGGGAAAGCGCTACCAGGAGAGCTACTTCTCGATGTACCCGGGCATCTGGCGCCACGGGGACTGGGTCAGAATCACCCCGCGCGGAGGCGCGATGATTTACGGCCGCTCGGACGCGACGATCAACCGCCAAGGGGTACGGATGGGCACGAGCGAGATCTACCGGGCGGCGAGCGCGGTGGAGGAGGTGGTGGACGCGCTCGTGGTGGACATTCCGTCCAGAATCGGAGCCCACTCACCCGCCGATACCCACCCACCCGAGCTTCAGATGTGGCTGTTCGTGGTGTTGAACCCGGGGCTGGAGTTGGACGAGGAGTTGGCGGGTACGATCAAACGACGCATTCGCGAGGACTGCTCGCCGCGTCACGTGCCCGACGAGATCATGCAGATCGACGAGGTGCCGCGCACGCTCTCCGGCAAGGCGCTCGAGGTACCGGTGAAGCGGATCCTGATGGGCGCGGCGCCGGGTGAGGCGGCGAGTGTGGACTCGTTGGCGAACCCTGGAGCGCTCGATTACTTCGTGCGCCTCGCGCAACGCCTGAGCTGAAGTTCCAGCCCGCGCGGGAGGAGTCCGAGCCAGACACGTCGAACAAGGGGGCCGTGAAGCGCACGACCTCAGCCCCCACAGTCGAGCCCCTGAATGGGACAGACGAGCACCAGAGTCTCTCCAAGTACATCCAGGTGCGCTTCGAGGGGTGCTCCCGCTCCCAGAAGGACGTCGCGCAGTACATCGTGGACCACCTCGATGAGGCGGCCTTTCAGACGGCGGAGGAGTTGGCGCGCCGCGCGAACACCTCGAGCTCGACTGTGGTGCGCTTCTCCCAGGCGCTGGGTTTCGAGGGCTTCCCGGAGCTGCAGGCGGCCGCGCGCGAGGAGTACCGCCGCGTGCACACGAGCGGGCGGGGGTCCGATCAGGCGGCGAACGGGGGCTCGACCCCGTTGTTCTCGCTCGACCAGACCGAGTTCGAGGCGGCGTTGGCGGCGGACCACCTGAACGTGGAGGAGACCGCGCGCAAGGTCTCGAGAGCCTCGGTGGACGCGCTGATCGACGCGATCGTGAGTGCTGAGAAGGTGCTCGTGGCGGGCACCGACCAGATGGCGTTCTTCGCGAGCTACCTGCGCCACCTGCTGATGTTGCTCGACCTGCGCGTCGACGTGGTCGCGAGCCCCTCCCAGGAGGCGTTGAGCCGCCTGGGGCGGATCGATGAGGGGACGCTCGTGATCGGGCTCTCCGCGGGCCGCCCGCACCCCCTAGTGGTGCGCGCGATGAAGCTCGCGCGCCACCGCAAGGCGCGTACCGCGGCGGTCACCGACGCGACCCTCTCGGAGGTCGCGAAGCTCGCGCAGATCAAGCTGTACTACTCCTCCAACAGCCCCGCGTACGTGCGTTCACACGTGGCGCTCCTGAGTCTCATCCAAGCGCTCGCGTACGGGGTGTACTCGCGCGACAGCGCCTCCTACGAAGACCGCATCAAGGCCTTCCGGCTGAAGTAGTCAAGCTAGACTCCCCTGTATGCGCGACGAGGCGACGTTCAGGGTCAAGGCCGGCTTGGCGGAGATGCTCAAGGGCGGGGTGATCATGGACGTGGTGACCCCCGAGCAGGCGAAGGTCGCCGAGGACGCGGGCGCCGCGGCGGTGATGGCGCTCGAGCGCGTGCCGGCGGACATCCGCCGCGACGGCGGGGTGGCGCGGATGTCGGACCCGGAGATGATCGTGGGGATCCAGGAGGCCGTGAGCATCCCGGTGATGGCGAAGGCACGCATCGGCCACTTCGTCGAGGCGCAGGTGCTCGCAGCGCTGGAGGTGGACTACGTCGACGAGTCGGAGGTGCTGACCCCCGCCGACGAGGCCAACCACATCGACAAGTGGGCGTTCAAGGTGCCGTTCGTGTGCGGCGCCACGAACCTCGGCGAGGCGCTGCGCCGCATCGGCGAGGGCGCGGCGATGATCCGCTCCAAGGGCGAGGCGGGCACCGGGGACATCGTGGAGGCGGTGCGCCACATGCGCCTCATAACAGGCGAGATTCGCCGCCTGACCTCCCTTCAGGAGAGCGAGCTCCCGAGCGCCGCCAAGCAGCACGGTGCGCCGCTCGATCTGGTGCAGGCCGTGGCCGCGGAGGGCCGCCTGCCGGTGGTGCTGTTCTGCGCGGGCGGGATCGCGACGCCGGCCGACGCCGCGCTGATGATGGCGCTCGGCGCCGAAGGGGTGTTCGTCGGCTCGGGGATCTTCAAGTCCGAGGACCCGCCAGGCCGCGCGCGGGCGATCGTCGAGGCGACCACACACTGGCAGGACCCGGAGCGCGTCGCGGGGGCCTCGCGCGGCCTCGGCACCGCGATGGCGAGCCTTGAGAGCTCGAAGCTGGAGGATCAGCAGCTCTTGGCTCAGCGCGGCTGGTAGTGGTAGGACGGCCGATGGCCTGCGCTGGCCGTTGTCATCGATCGCTCGTGTGCACAGTACATTTCGCTCACTGCGTCCTGGGCCAGCTTGACCCTCGACCGTCCTACGACGTCGTTTTCTAACAGGGGCCAAAAGTGAGAGACGACGCGCCGGTGGTGGGAGTGCTCGCGTTGCAGGGCGGCTTCGAGGCGCACGCGCGGGTGCTGCGCGGCTTGGGCGCCAAGGTGCGCGAGGTGCGCACGCCGGCTGACCTGGAGGGCCTGGAGGGGCTTGTGATCCCCGGCGGGGAGTCGACGACGATGACGCTCGGGATCGAGCGGGAGGGCCTTGGAGGGCCGCTGCGGGAGCTGGCCCGCCCGGCTCCGAGCGGTCGGGGGGTGCCGGTGCTGGGTTCGTGCGCGGGACTGATCATGCTCGACCGCGAGCACCTGGGGCTGATGGACATGCGCGCGCAGCGCAACGCGTTCGGCCGCCAGCTACACAGCTTCGAGACGGACGTGCGGATGCGCGGAGTTGACGGCCCGCCGCTGCGGGGGGTCTTCATCCGCGCCCCGTGGATCGCCGACCATGGCCCCGGGGTGGAGATCCTCGCGGAGGTGGACGGCCACGCGGTGGCGGCCCGCGAAGGGGACCGGCTGGTCGTGGCCTTCCACTGCGAGCTCACCGAGGATGAGCGGGTGCACCGGCTGTTTCTGGATGCCGTTCGGTCTGATTAGAGAGCGAGGGGCCCGACCGACGCCGGGTGACACGCGCCTTCGGCGCTGGCCGATTCGGGGATGCTGGCCAAACGGGGATGCTCCGAGCGTCCCCCGGCTTCGGCGGAGCGAGTATCTCCCTAATCGGTCCCCGTTTCGGCCAGCCAGCCTTCGGCTGGCTGCGCCACCCTCTCGGATGACAGCAGGATGATCGGCTCTTCGAGCAGGTCGAGCACGCGGTTGATCGCGTCGTGGATCTGACCCGCGAGCAGGCCGTCGTCGTCGAGCAGGACGGCCTCCTCGAAGGGCCAGGAGCGCCACACGTGGAGGCTGGGGCGCAGGTGCGCCGCGCGGCGGCCGAGCGTGCGCAGGAAGGACTCCAGGCGCGTCCTGTCGCGGGCGGAGGCGTAGCGGCGGCGCAACAGCCAGGGCCACAGCTCGGTGGGGATCGTGTCGGGGTTGTGGGCGCCCACCTGCGCCCAGTCCTCGCCCTGCCAACGGCGTATGTAGGTGGGGGCGTCCAGGCGGCACGTGAGGTACACGCGGGTGCGCGCGGGGGCGTTGCGGAAGCCGAGCTGGGGCTGGGGTTCCACGTGCCACGGCCCCGAGTCCACCTCGAGCTCTGCGAGGCGCTCGGCGTGGCCCGCGCCGTAGAGGTGCTCGGCCTGGCGCTTGAGCTCGCCGGGCCACATGTGCAGGACGAGCTCCTGCCCGTCGAAGTCGAGCGCCGCGCGCTGCAGGGAGACGACCCCGAGCGAGGTGTCCAGGCGCACGTGGGCCAGGCCGATGCGCTCGGGCTGCAGGCCGGTCGCTTCGCGCAGCAGCGAGCGCAGGCGCCACTTGCGCCGCACCGGGTCGGCGCCGACACGGCGCAGGGAGCCGAACGGCAGCAGGTGCGCGAAGTCCTGGTGGGCGTAGACGAGCAGATCCTGCACGAGCGCACGCTCGGCGGGGGAGAGCACCCCGAGCTCGACCAGCCGCCACCACGACTCCAGCAGGTCGTGCCAGCGCAGCACGCACGTGCGGCGCTGCGCGAAGCGGGCGCTGCCGAGGTTGAGCTCGCCGACACGGTGGCCGTTGCGCCGCGCCCAGCGGGTGCAGACCTTGCTCTCCAACAGCACGACGAGCTCAGGGTCGAAGCGCAGCACCCCGTCGAAGCGCTGCCCGCGGGAGGTGTCGCGGACCTCCCCGTCGGGCTCGGCCGGTTCGGTGTCAGGCGTGAGGAACACGGACACGAGGCGCCCGCGTTTGACCTCCCCGCCGGCGGCCGACTCCTCGGAGGCGTCGACGATGTTCGTCGCCTGCATGTCCACCGCGCAGTCGGGCAGCTCGCTCTGGGAGGGCTCGCCGATCGCGCGTAGCAGCGTCTCGCGGGCCATCGGCACGAGCCGCAGGACGATCATCGCGGCGCGCGTGAGCTGGTCCTCGTGCGTGCGCACGAGGTCGCGGTAGGGGTCGAAGACGTTCAGGTGCGGGTTGGCGGTGGCGCTGTCCACAGATGCCCCTCCCCCCAATGGTTCTTCTCGACGCCCCTCCTCCGTGGCCCCCCACCCGTTCTGTGCGACCCCATGACGACCCTCGCGCTTCCCACTCCCGCCAACTGTGTAGATCCTGTACAGACGACCAGCGAACTGTCAAAGACTTTAGCGCACGTTTGCGTTCCTGGAAATCGTAAGCACCGATCTGAGACGATCTCTCGGTGCGCATCGCGGTGTCAGCAGACGAACGGGTGGGGAGTCGCCCTGTCGCACGTGTGCTACGCTATGCGGAGATGCGTGAGATCACACAGCGGCAGCTGCGCAATCAGAGCGGCGAGATCATGCGGGAGCTGGACCGCGGCGAATCGTTCCTCGTGACTCGCAACGGCAACCCCGTGGGCGAGCTGCGGCCGATCCGGCGCCGCCAGTTCGTGCCGGCCGAGGTTGCGATCGCGGCGTTCAAGGGTATGGGCCATATCGACCACAAACAGTTTCGAGCAGACATCGATCGTTACGTAGACCAGGATCCGACACCGCGGGTCTGGGATACAAAGCGTCGTGCCTGAACGGGAGAGGCCCCCCCGCGGCCTGCTCGACACCTCGGTGGTGATCGATCTCGAGCTGCTCGGCTTTGAAGATCTCCCGATCGAGCTGGCCGTGTCCGCGCTCACCATGGCCGAGCTGGCAACCGGTCCAGCGGCGACGGCCGATCCGCAGGAGCGCGCTCGGCGAATCGCGCTCCTCCAACATGCCGAAGACACGTTCGACCAACTCCCGTTCGATCTCGCAGCGGCACGCGTCTACGGACGGATTCACGCAGCCGTGGTCGCAATCGGCCGCAAGGCGCGGGGCCGACGAGCCATCGACCTGCTGATCGCGGCCACCGCCCTGGCGAACGGGCTGCCGCTCTACACGCACAACCCCGGCGACTTCCTCGGACTCGAGGACCTGCTCGACATTGTCGCGGTGCCGCCTGGCGGGCGGGGCCTGGGATCGGATGAGAGTTGAGCAGCTCCGCCTGCCCACTACGAAGCCTCGAACCGCGCGATCCCATCCTCCTCCTGCTCCACGACGCGGCCGTCCCGCAGCAGCAGGTCGATGTGGCCGAGGACCTCTGAGATCGTCAGGTACGCCTGTGTGACCGCGACGTTGCCCCACATCTCATACGCCAGCTCGTAGGCGGTGCGGGGGCGATCGGCGATCAGGCGGTGGATGCGCTCGGCGCGGCGCTCGTGCAGGCGCATACGCTCGTCGATCAGGGTGGCGTGGTCGGCGATCGGGGCGCCGTGGCCTGAGAGCACGAGGTCGAGGTCCATCGCGCGGGTCTTCTGCAGGGAGTCGATGTAGGTGAGCAGCGCCTGCGGGCGGGGGCCGTCGTAGTCGCCCTGCGCCTGAAGCGGCCGCGCGATCAGGGGGTTTGAGGAGATCCGCGCGAGCAGGTGGTCTCCGGCGATCAGCTGCTTGCGCTGCTCGTCCCAGAAGACGGTGTCCGAGGGGCTGTGGCCGGGGCGGTGCAGGACCCGCAGCGTGCGGTCGCGCAGTTCGAGCTCGTCGCCCTCGGCGAGCGTGCGGTCAACCTCCACGGTGCAGCCCCACGCGCGAAAGCTCGCGGAGACGGCGCGCAGCGCGGTGACGACGTCGGTGGGAACCCCGTTGCGGAGCATGATCCGCGCGGCGAAGCGGTCGTCGAGCTCGGCCTCGGTGCGAAAGTCGCCCAGGCAGCGGTCAAGGCCCTGCAGTGCCACGACGGGCGCCCCAGAGCGCCGCGCGAGGATCGCGGCGAGGCCGAAGTGGTCGATGTGCTGGTGGGTGACGACCAGCAGCTCCAGGTCCTCGATCGCGTGGCCACGTGCGGCGAGCGCCTGTTCGAGCTCGTCGAGCGCCTTCGCGGAGTTGGGCCCGGAGTCGATCAGCGTCAGCGGCTCGTCCTCGATCAGATAGGCGTTGACGCGCCCTACCGCGAACGGCGTCGGGACCGCCAGGCGGTGGATCCCCTCCTGCGCGGCGCGCGCCAACGCAGCGGCCTCCTCGGCAGCACCGTCCCGCTTGGCGCGGTCCTCGGACGACGGCGGCTTGGACGCTCCCTCCTTGGGCTTCCTCGCGCGCGGCGAGGACCGTTGGGCCTGTTTGGCCGACGGCTTGGCTCGCTCGGGCGCGGGCTTCGTCTGCCCGGCCGGCGCCTTGGTGCGCTTGCCGGTGGGCTTGGCGCCCCCTGACTTGCCAGCGGATGCCTGGTGGCGAGGGCTCATGTGCGGATCAGCGCCAGCACCTCGTCGCGGCGGCGCTCCATGTCCTCGTGGGAGCGCAGCGACTCCAGGCAGAGGCGCAGCAGCGGCTCGGTGTTGGAGGGTCGCACGTTGAAGTGCCAGTCGTCGTAGTCGATCGAGATCCCGTCGAGGCGGCTCTGCTCGGCGTCGGCGTAGTGCGCCGCGATCTCCTCCATCTTGGCGTCCTGGTCGGCCACCTCGGAGTTGATCTCTCCGGAGATGAAGTAGTGCTCGCGGTATGGCCGGAGCAGCTCGGACATGCGCTTGCCTGTCTTCGATAGATGCTCGAGGATCAGTAGCGCCGGCAGCGTGCCGGAGTCGGCGCAGTAGAAGTCGCGGAAGTAGTAGTGCCCGGACACCTCGCCCCCGAACAGCGAACCCTCCGCGCGCATCCGCGTCTTGAAGAAGGCGTGGCCCACGCGGTTTATGTATGGGGTCCCACCCGCCCGGCGCACGGTATCGGGCACGGCTCGCGAGGCACGCACGTCGTAGAGGATCGCCTCGGGGCGGGCGGGGTCCGATCTCTCCGCTCCGGGCTCAGACCCTCGGTCTGTGTGGCCGTGCCCCTTGCTCAGCAGCGACTCCGCGAGCAGCGCGGTGAGGAAGTCGCCGTCCACGAAAGACCCTTCGTCGTCGATGAAGAAGCAGCGGTCCGCGTCTCCGTCCCACGCGATCCCGAGATCGGCGCCGGTTGCGCGCACCCTGTCGATTACGAACTGCCTGTTCTCGGGCAGCAGCGGATTTGGCTCGTGGTCGGGGAAGTTGCCGTCCGGGGTCCAGTACGTCTCGATCGGTTCGAGCCCCAGGCGCTCCAACAGCGGGCCGACCATCGGCCCAGCCATCCCGTTGCCGCCGTCCACCACCACCTTCAGCGGCCTGATCGCCGCCGGGTCGATGAAGCGCAGCGCCACCTCTTGGAACTCGGCGCTCACGTCCACCTCCTCGATCGTGCCGCGGGCGGCTGCGGGCGCTGGCCGATCTCCGATCGGTAGCCCCGCCTCGATCAGCCGGCGGATGTCCTGGATGCCGCTGTCGCCGGAGAGCGCCAGCGCCCCCGCGCGCACGAGCTTCGCGCCCGTATACGCCTTCGGGTTGTGCGAGGCAGTGCACATCAGCCCCCCGTCCAGGCCGCGCGATCCGACGAGGTAGTAGAGCATCTCCGTCCCCACTTCGCCCGCGTCGAGCACGTGCGCGCCCTCGGCTATCAGGCCCTCCCGGTAGCGCGCCGCGAGCTCCGGCGCTGTCAGGCGCATGTCACGGCCCAATCCCACACGCAGATCGCCGGTTGGCTTGCCTTCGAGGCTAGAGAGAACCCGCGCGAACGCCCTGCCGATCTGCTCGGCGATCTCGCCGTCGAGTTGCTCGCCGTACAGGCCGCGGATGTCGTAGGCCTTGAAGACCTCGGGGGAGAGAGCACGCACAGCGCCTTGCATCCTAAGCTCTAGGTCATGTCTGGGCACTCCAAGTGGTCGAGCATCAAGCATAAGAAGGCGATCGTTGACTCCCGGCGGGGGGCGGCGTTCACGAAGCTGGCACGCGCCGTCACGGTCGCGGCAAGAGAAGGTGGTGGGGACCCCGATGCAAATGCGGCGCTCGAGAACGCGATCCGCAAGGCCAAAGCGGCGTCGATGCCGAAGGACAACATCGAGCGCGCGATCGCCAAGGGCACCGGCGAGGGCGGCGACGCAGAGGCCCTGGAGACCGTGATCTACGAGGGCTACGGCCCCGCCGGAGTCGCGCTGCTGGTCGAGACGGTCACCGACAACCGCAACCGCACGGGGCCCGACGTGCGCAACCTCTTCACGAAATACGGGGGCTCGCTCGGCGAGCCCGGCTCGGTGGCGTACCTGTTCGAGAAGAAGGGCGTGATCGTCGTGGACGCCTCGCGCTACACCGAGGACGACCTGCTCGTCGCGGTCGAGGCCGGTGCGGAGGACATCTCCGCGGACGAGGACGTCTTCGAGGTGATCACCGCCCTGGCGGACTTCACCGCGGTGCGCCGCGCGCTGGAGGAGGCCGGGATCGAGCTGGAGAGCGCCGAGCTCACCTACCGGCCCTCCAGCCTCGTGCCAGTCGAGCACGAGGGGCAGATCGTGAAGCTGATGAAGCTGATCGACGGCCTCGAAGAGAATGACGACGTCGCGGCGGTGCACGCCAACTTCGACGCGCCCGCAGAGGTCCTCGCGCGGGCCGTTGGCTAGAGGGTGGCGCAGCCGAGCCGGGCCCCTCTTTTGCGGGGACCCGCTCGCCCATGGGCTCGTGCGCGCCGGCCGAGCGCGCCGGGGTGCTCACGCCCGCGACCGCGGCTGGGTAGGAGGCCCAGCCCCCACGCGCCCGGTGACGACACCTGCTCACGCGGACGATCCCCAATGACCACCACTGCCCTGCCACCCGTGGCGATCCTCTGCGGCGGCCGCGGGGCACGCCTGCGCGAGCGCACCCTGGAGATCCCTAAGCCGCTCGTGGAGATCGGGGGCCGGCCAATTGTCCAGCACGTCGTCGAGCTGTACGCCGCGCAAGGCTTTCGCCGCTTTCTGCTCGCCACCGGCTACCGCGGCGAGCTGATCGAACGCTTCGCCGCCGCGCACCGCTGGCCGGAGGGGGTGCAGGTGCGGTGCGTGGACACCGGCCTTGACACTCCCACCGGCGGGCGCATCAAGCTGCTGGAGCCCGACGGCGCGCTCTGCGTGACCTACGCCGACGGCCTCGCCGACATCGACCTCGCGCGGCTGCTCGCCTTCCACGAGTCCCACGGGGCGCTCGCCACGATCACCGTCGTGCGCCCCGAGCTGCAGTTCGGGGTGGCCGAGCTCGACGGGCCCGACGGGCGCGTGCTCGGCTTCCGCGAGAAGCCCCGCTCCGAGCACTGGGTCAACGGCGGGTTCCTCTGCCTGCGCCCCGGCGCGCTCGCCTACCTGCAGGCCGACTCCGTGCTCGAGCGCGAGCCCTTACAGCAGCTTGCCGCCGCGGGCCAGCTGCGAGCTTACCGCCACGAGGGCTTCTGGAAGTGCATGGACACCTACAAGGACGCCGTCGCGCTCAACGACCTGTGGGCCTCCGGGGACGCGCCCTGGCGGGTCCTTTAGAGGCGTCCGACCCCCTGCGCAGAATCACTCCCCATGATCGTCCTCGGGATCGACCCCGGCCTCGCGAACGCCGGCTACGGCGTGGTGGCCCGCCGCGGCCGGGGGCTGGCCGCGCTCGACGGCGGCGTGATCGACACGCCCGCCGGCCTCTCCATCGAGCGGCGGCTGGCGACGATCTACGCGCGTGCGCTGGAGCTGATCGACGAGCACGGCTGCACGGCGATGGCGGTGGAGCAGCTGTACTTCGGCCAGAACGTGCAGACCGCGTTCGCTGTCGGCCACGCCCGCGGCGTCGCGATGCTCGCCGCCGGGCAGCGCGGGGTGCCGTGCTTCTCCTACACCCCTCAGCGCGTGAAGTCCGCCGTCTGCGGCAACGGCCGCGCCCCCAAGGACCAGGTCGCGCGGATGGTCCAGACGCTGCTCAGCCTCCCCGAGCTGCCGACGCCAGACCACGCCTCCGACGCGCTCGCCGTCGCGGTCTGCCACCTGAACGGCGCGCCGTTCGCCAACGCCGTCGCCGAGGCGGTGGGTGCGCGGTGAACGTGTCTTTTTTTGCGGCCTATATAGGCGGGGTGTACGTCTTTTTTTGGGGCCTATATAGGCGGGGTGTACGTCTTCTTTTGCGGCCTATATATATGTCTTCTTTTGCGACCTATATCACCGGCCCGAGAGCGCGCCCGTGATCGCGCTGCTGCGAGGCGAAGTCGCGGTGCGCCGCGCAGACCACGTCGTGATCCTCTGCGGCGGGATCGGCCACCGCGCCGCGGTCTCCGCGGAGACGCTGCGCCACGTCCCCGCCGTCGGCGCCGAGGCGACGCTGCACACCCATCTGATCGTGCGCGACGACGCGCTCGCGCTGTACGGCTTTCACTCCGAGTCCGAGCGCGACCTCTTCCTGATGCTGCTCTCCGTGCAGGCCGTCGGCCCCAAGGTCGCGCTCGCGGTGCTCTCCGGCGGCACCCCGCGCGAGTTGATCGCCACGCTCGCCGCCGGCGACGCGGCGCGCCTGCAGGCGGTGCCCGGGATCGGCAAGCGCACGGCGGAGCGGATCGTCGTCGAGCTGCGCGAGAAGGTCGGCGTGGCCGCCGATCTCGAAGTGGCCGGCGCCAATGGCGGCGCGATCAAAGCGCGCCGTGTCGAGAGCCCGCGCACGCTCGCCCGCGACGGGCTGCTGGAGCTCGGCTACACCCACGGCGAGGCCGAGGAGCTGCTGGGCGACGCGACGGGCGAGAGCGCCGAGGAGCTGATCGCGCAGGCGCTGCGCACGGCTCGGGCGGGGTGATGGCGGGCTCCGGTTCGATGACTCGTATTCAGACCCCGCATCTCGACGAGCACGACGAGCTCGAGGAGGAGCTCGAGCGCTCGCTGCGTCCGCGCCGGCTGAGCGAGTTCGTCGGTCAACGCGCCCTGTGCGAGCAGCTCGCGGTCGCGATCGAGGCCGCGGGGGCGCGCGGGGAGGCGCTCGACCACCTGCTGCTCGCCGGGCCGCCGGGCCTCGGCAAGACCTCGCTCGCGCAGATCGTCGCGGGCGAGCTCGGGGTGCCGTTCGTGCAGACCGCGGGGCCCGCGCTTGAGCGAAAGGGAGACATCGCGGCGTTCCTCACCGCGCTGGAGCCGCGCTCGGTGTTCTTCGTCGATGAGATCCACCGCTTGCCGCGCGCCCTGGAGGAGACCTTCTACCCCGCGATGGAGGACCGCCGCCTGCCGATCACCGTCGGCCAGGGGGCGGGGGCGCGCGTGGTGACACTCGATCTGCCCCCGTTCACGCTCGTGGGGGCAACCACGCGCAGCGGCCTGCTCACCACCCCGCTGCGCGACCGCTTCGGCATCCAGGCGCGCCTGGAGCCCTACTCCGTCGAGGAGCTCGCGGCGATTGTCGAGCGCTCCGCCGGGATCCTCGACGTTCCGCTGCAGCGGGGCGGCGCCGAGGCGATCGCCGCGCGCAGCCGGGGCACCCCGCGCGTGGCCAACCGCCTGCTGCGGCGCGTGCGCGACTACGCGGAGGTGCGCATGGAGGGTGTCCTCAGCGCGGACGCCGCGCGCGCAGCGCTCGAGCTGCTGGAGGTCGACGAGCGCGGCCTGGACCGCCTCGACCGGGAGATCCTGCGCGCGATCTGCGAGAAGTTCGACGGCGGTCCCGTCGGGCTCTCCACGCTCGCGGTGGCGGTGGGCGAGGAGCAGGACACGATCGAAGACGTCTACGAGCCCCACCTGCTGCGGGAGGGCCTGATCAAGCGCACCCCACGGGGCCGTGCCGCGACCGCGGCGGCGTTCGCCCACCTCGGACTGGAGGCGCCGCAGGGGTGGTCGGCCCTCCAGACAGGGCGAGCGAACACAGAGCACAGCGCCGGTCCAGCCCTCTTCTAGCCCGCTCGGAGGGCGTTCCGCCGAGCGGGGCCTCCAATTGGCGCCTCCCCTACTCTTAGTGGCTAGAGAGTCGCGCAGCCGGCCGGCCGGCGAGCGGGCCCTCTTCCTTCAAGCGCCCATGACCCATCCGTTTATCTGCCCCAACTGCGGCCACCGCTACAGCGAGCTCGACCGCAACCTCGGCTTCACCCGCCAACCGAAGGGCTGCTCGAGGTGCGGGTTCGCGTTCCTGTTCGAACTGCTCGACGACTACTACCCCGCTCCGGACGCCGCGTTCTTCGTGTGCGACCGCGAGGGGCGGGTGATCGGCTGCGGCAAGAACTCCTTCGCGCTCACCGGCCTCGAGGAGGAAGCGGTGATCGGCCGGCCCGTCGCGCAAGCGCTCGGCCTGGAGTTCGCCAACGGGGACGACCCGGTGGGGACAGTGCTGGAGTGGGGGGTGCGCGCGCTCGGCAAGCCCGTGCGCGTCAACGGCGACCGCGACATGCCCGCGAGCGCCCGCGCTGACATGTTCCCCGCCTACGACGACGAGGGCGGTCTTTTGCTTGTGCTTACCCCCGACAGGTAGGCTTCAATGGTGACCACCTCGCCATCGACCCCGGCCCCACGCTCCTCCTGAGATGAGCGACCGCCGCCGCAACGGGCTGGTTCTGCTGATCGTCGCCGCTCTGCTGGTGGCCTCGGCGGTCGTGATCGCGACCAAGCCGACCCGCCTGGGCCTCGACTTGAAGGGCGGAGTGTCACTCATCTACAAGGGCATCCCGACCGCCCAGGCGAAGGTCAACGAAGAATCGCTCGACCGCTCGATCAACATCATGCGCAAACGCGTCGACCAGCTCGGCGTCTCCGAGCCCGAAATCCAGCGCACCGGGCACGACGAAATCGACGTCTCGCTGCCCGCGGTGAGCAACGCCAGGCGCGCCCAGGAACAGGTCGGCAAGGTCGCGCAGCTGCACTTCTACGACTGGGAGCCGAACGTGATCGGCCCCGAAGGCCAGCCTGCGCCGAGCAGCCGCGCCGCCACCGGCGACGGGAGCGTGGATGGGGCGGGCGGGGTGACCTCCGGAGTGCCCGAGTACCAGGCGATCCTGCGCGCCGCCAAACGCCCGGCGATCATCCGCTCGAACGACACGACGTACGCGCCGGGCTGCACGCCGGCGCAGCTCCACGGCTGCCTCTACGGCGCGTGGTACCTGCTCGACACCAAGCACGAAAAGGTCCTCTGCACCGACGGCAAGCCGATCTGCGGCCCGGCGAACACGCAGGCCGAACTCTACGGCGACAACTACCGGCCGCCGGCCGGCGCGAAGGTGAAGGCGGTGCACGTCAACCCCGGCACGGTGCTCGCCGAGGCGCACTCCGAAGAATTCAACAACAAGGTCGTGAAGGCCGAACCGAACAGCTTCTACGTGCTCAACGACAACCCGGTGCTGAACGGCGAAGACATCAACAACCCCACGCAGAGCACGCAGAGCGAAGGCAGCGGCTCGGGCCTGCCGGATGTGACGTTCGACTTCTCCTCCCACGGCAAGACCGTCTTCGAACGCGTCACCAAGGAAATCGCCCAGCGCGGCCTGAACGCCCAGCTGCCGGGCATCTCCAAAGAACAGGCCGTGCAGCACTTCGCGATCGTGCTCGACGAACAGGTGATCACCGCGCCGCAGATCGACTACTTGCAGTACCCCAACGGGATCGACGCCAGCAACGGTTCGGAGATCACCGGCGGCTTCACGCTCACCTCCGCGCAGAACCTCGCGGACGAGCTGCAGTCGGGCGCGCTGCCGATCAAGCTGGAACTGATCGCCAAATCGAAAGTCTCCGCGACGCTCGGCAAACGGGCGCTGAGCCAGGGCCTGCTCGCGATGGCGGCGGGCCTCTTGATCGTGTGCCTGTTCCTGCTGACCTTCTACCGCGTGCTGGGGATGATCGCCGTCCTCGGCCTCGCCGTCTACAGCATCTACTACTTCGCGCTGATCAAGGCGATCCCGATCACGATGACGCTGCCGGGCATCGCCGGCCTGATCCTGACGATCGGCATCGCCGCGGACGCGAACATCGTGATCTTCGAGCGCGTCAAGGAGGAGATTCGCTCCGGACGCTCGATCCCCGCGGGGATCGCCGCTGGCTACAAACGCGGGTTCGCGGCGATCGTGGACGCCAACGTGGTGACGTTCATGACCGCGTTCATCCTGTTCGCGCTGGCGACCGCCGAAGTCCAGGGCTTCGCTTTCACGCTCGGCATCGGCACCCTGCTGTCGCTGTTCACCGCCGTGCTCGCCACGCAGGCGGCGCTCGGCACGATGAGTCGCTCGCGGCTGGTCGGGCACCCCGCGCTGCTCGGCGCCGCCCGCCGGCGGCGCGCGCTGCGCTTCGACTTCATGGGCGCCTCGCGCTGGTTCTTCTCGCTGTCGGGCACGATCCTGCTGATCGGCGCGCTGGCGATCGGCGGCAAAGGGGTGCACTTCGGCATCGACTTCAAGTCGGGCACCCGCATCCTGACGGGGTTCGTCAAGCCTGTCTCCGAGGAACAGATCCGCACGGTGCTGCGCGCGCAGAAACTGACCGGCACCCAGGTCCAGAAGCTCACGGGCGACAAGGAC
The DNA here is from genome assembly GCA_963715925.1 of uncultured Solirubrobacterales bacterium. Lineage (GTDB taxonomy): Bacteria > Actinomycetota > Thermoleophilia > Solirubrobacterales > Solirubrobacteraceae > Palsa-744. The sequence continues at coordinate 3,535,473 of OY970282.1, forward strand.
GTCGGCGGCAGCGGCTACCAGATCTCGCTCAAGCACCTCAAGCCGACTGAAGTGGTGGCGGTCGAGGAAGCGCTCAACAAGGCCTACACCCTGCGCGACACCTCCGACACCGAGATCGGGCCGACCTTCGGGCAGTCGGTCGCCAACAGCGCGGTGATCGCGATCATCGCCTCGCTGCTGGTGATCTCCGTGTACATCGCGCTGCGCTTTGAGTGGAAGTACGCGGTGCCGGTGCTGATCGCGTTGATGCACGACCTGCTGATCACGGCGGGCGTGTACTCGCTCACCGGCCGCGAAGTGACGACCTCGACGGTCGCGGCGCTGCTGACGATCCTCGGGTACTCGCTGTACGACACGATCATCGTGTTCGACCGCGTGCGCGAGAACGTGCCGCGGATGCCGCGCGCGGCGTTCTCGCAGATCGTCAACCGCTCGATGTCGGAGGTGATCACCCGCTCGCTGGCGACGAGCTTCTGCACGCTGCTGCCGGTGCTCGCGCTGCTCTTCTTCGGCGGAGAAACGCTGAAGGACTTCGCGTTCGCGCTGATGGTCGGGATCGCCTCGGGCGCGTACTCCTCGATCTTCATCGCCTCGCCGGTGCTGACCCACTGGAAGGAACGCGAGGGCTCCTACCGCAACCGCCGCGCGCGCCTGGTGCGCGACCTCGGTGCCGTGCCCGCCTACGCCACCGCGCTCGACGGCACGCCGATCGACGTGGAGCCCGCGCGTAAGCGTAGGGAGCGCGCGCGCGTCGAGCCGGGGGCCGGCGGAGTCTGGGGCGGCGCAGGGGTCGCCGCTCAGGGGGGCGCCGGAGACGCGGTCTCCCAGGAGGAGTTCGACAAGATGGTGCGCGACCTGGACATCGAGCGGGACGGTGCGCAGCGGCCCACCCGGGGGTCCAACCCCCGGAGTGCGAGGGGCAACGGACGACGCAGCCGGGCTGGCCGACCCAGCCCTTCGGGCCGTGTGCCCCCGATCGGTCGTCCTCCATCGGACGGCGCGGGCACTGACACGATGCCGGCCAGGACGAGCGCCCCGCAGGGCCCTTCCGCTCCACCGGCCGCAGAGCCGCAGGCGCCTCGCGCGCCGCAGGACCCCACCGCGGACCTGACCCCCGAGGACCTGGTGATGAAGGACCAGCCCAAGCGCCAGAAACGGCCGCGCAACAAACGCCACGGGAGGGCACGCTGATGGGAATGCTCGGCTGGGTGATGATGGGCCTTGCGATCTGGCACTTCACGATCTTCCTGCCGGACCGCTTCTGGGGCGGGATCGTGGGCGCGTTCGTCGGCTCACTGCTCGGCGCGGTCGCGATCGGCACGCTGATCTACAGCGTCAAAGTCTCGGGCCTGCGGATCCCGGGGGAGAAGGCGACTGACATCGCCGTGGTGCTGTACGCCGTGCCGGGCGCGCTGCTGGGGATCGCCGCGGTCTACCTCGAGGGGATGCGCCGGGAACAGGCCAATCGCAGATCGGCCAGCGCGAGCGCCTGACCGGTCTTCCGTCCAGGGCCATCCGTAGGGTGACCCTGGAATGGCTGCCCACCAACCCCACCGCTTCGAGATCGCGCCGTGCCCGGAGCCGCAGCTGCGCGCACTGCAGCGGGCACTCGGGTGCAGCGAGGCGGTCGCGCAGGTCCTGGTGCGCCGTGGCCTGGCCGACCCCGAGCGGGCGCAGGCGTTCCTGGCGGCCGACGAGGAGCATCCGCCGGCGGCGTTCGCGGGCATCGAGGAGGCGCTCGCGGCGATCCTCGCCCATGTGCGCGCCGGCACGCGGATCACGGTGCACGGCGACTACGACGTGGACGGGATCTGCTCCACCGCGGTGCTCGTGCGGGCGCTGCGGGCGCTCCGAGCCGACGTGGACTGGTACCTGCCCGACCGTGCGCGCGACGGCTACGGGCTGAACGCGAGGACGGTGAAGCGCTTAGCGGCACGCGGCACGCGCCTGCTGCTCACCGCCGACTGCGGGATCGCCGCCGTCGAGGAGGTGCGCCTGGCGCAGGCGCTGGGAATGGAGGTCGTGGTCAGCGACCACCACGCCCCGCGCGCGGACGGCGCGCTGCCGCAGGCGCCGATCGTGCACCCCGCGGTGTGCGGGTACCCGTGCCCGAACCTGTGCGCGACCGCGGTGGCGTACAAGCTGGCGCTCGGCCTGTGCGACGGCGTCGGCTACGACCCGCGTGAGGACCTCGACCTGGTGGCGCTGGCGAGCATCGCGGATGTGGTGCCGCTGCTGGGCGAGAACCGCGCGCTGGTGCGCCGTGGGCTGCGGGCATTGGCGGGCACGGCCAAGCCGGGCCTGCGCGCGCTGCTGGCGGTGGCGCGGGCCTCCGCCGGCGAGGTGAACGAGCGCACCGTGGGCTTCGCGCTGGCGCCCCGGTTGAACGCGGCGGGGCGGATGTACCGGGCCGATGCGGGCCTGGAGCTGATCCTGACCGAGGACCCCGCACGCGCGCAGCGGATCGCGGCGGAGCTCGACCGCGCCAACCACGAGCGCCGGCACGTGGAGACGCGGATCGTGTTCGACGCCGAGCGCCAGGTGGCGGAGATCGGCGAGCGCGCGGGGTACGTGCTCGCGGGCGAGGGGTGGCACGCGGGCGTGATCGGGATCGTCGCCTCGCGCCTGGCCGAGCGCCACCACCGCCCGTTCGTGCTCATCGCGCTCGACGGCGAGAGCGGCCGGGGGTCGGGTCGCAGTATCGCCGGGTTCGATCTGCTCGGTGCGCTGGATGCCTGCGCGGGAGACCTGGTGCGCCACGGCGGCCATCAAGCGGCGGCGGGCCTGGAGATCGAGCGCGGAAGAGTCGATGGATTTGCAGAGGCGTTCGCAGCTCACGCCGAGCGCGTCCTGAGCGCGGAGGCGCTCGTGCGGACCGAGCGCGTGGACGCCCTCGTGCGGGGCGGGGAGCTAGGGATGGAGCTCGCGGAGGAGCTGCAGGCGCTGGCCCCGTTCGGGTGCGCCAACCCAGCGGTGGCGCTGCTGGTGCGTGACGCAAAGTTCGCCGACCGCAGGGCGATGGGGGAGGGCAGGCACGTGCGCTTCACGGTGCTCGCCGACGGCGCACGCGCCCGCGCGGTGGCGTTCGGCTCCGGCGCGAGCCTGCCGGTGCCCGACGGAGCTCCCGCGGACGCGACCTTCGCGCTGGAGGTCAACGAGTGGAGAGGAGTGAGCGAGCCGCGGCTGGTGCTGCGCCACGCCCAGCCCGCGGAGGGACTCGACCCCGAGTTGGGCGAGCGCGAGTCGGAGTCGGGGACGGGCGAGCTCGAACCCGCGGAGCTGGTCCTCTTCGCCTGAGCCTGGACGGTGGACCAGGCTGACGCTGCCGGTCCTCTCAGGCCTGTCCCGGTAAAGCCACCGCCCCTGCCAGGAAGGCCCTACCCTTAAGCGAATGGCCACACCCCAGGATCAGAGGACCCCGGTGAGGGAGCCCCTCCAGCAGCTGAGCGAGCTCGAGCGGCGGCTGCTGGGCGACCTGTTCGCGATCGTCTCCGAGCACGCGGAGGACTCCGCCGTGCACGTCGACCGCGCGCGGGTGGAGGAGGCGTTCGTGTTCGCCTGCGAGCACCACGCCGCGCAGCGGCGTAAGTCGGGCGAGGAGTTCATCGTGCACCCCGTGGGCGTGGCGCGGATCTGCGCGGGGATGCGCCTGGACACCGAGACGTTGTGCGCGGCGCTGCTGCACGACACGGTGGAGGACACCTCGGCCTCGATCGAGGAGGTGCGCGAGCGCTTCGGCGAGGAGATCGCGAACGTGGTGGACGGCGTCACGAAGCTGACGGGCATCACGTTCCACTCGCGCGACGAGGCGCAGGCGGAGAACTACCGCAAGATGATGGTGGCGATGGCCACCGACGTGCGGGTCATCCTGATCAAGCTCGCCGACCGGCTGCACAACATGCGCACGATCGACGCGATGCCCAAGCAGAAGCAGATCGAGAAGGCGCGCGAGACGCTCGAGATCTACGCGCCGATCGCCCACCGCCTGGGGATCCACGCGATCAAGTGGGAGCTCGAGGACCTCGCGTTCGCGACGCTGCATCCCCGCAAGTACCAGGAGATCAAGGGTCTCGTCGCCCAGCAGCGCGACGATCGCGAGCACTACGTCAGCGGGGCCGGCGAATACCTGGCGGGCGAGCTGCGCCAGGTCGGGATCGAAGCGCAGATCGCGGGGCGCGCGAAGCACTTCTACTCGATCTACTCGAAGATGACCAAGAAGGGTAAGGAGTTCAACGAGATCTACGACCTCACGGCGATGCGCGTGATCGTGGAGTCGGTGAAGGACTGCTACGGCGCGGTGGGTGTGATCCACTCGCTGTGGAAGCCGCTGCCGGGCCGCTTCAAGGACTTCATCGCGATGCCGAAGTTCAACATGTACCAGTCGCTGCACACCACCGTGATCGGGCCCGAGGGGCGGCCGCTTGAGATCCAGATCCGCACGGGCGAGATGCACGAAATGGCGGAGTTCGGGGTGGCGGCGCACTGGATGTACAAGCAGCGCCGTGAGGAAGCCGCCGCGTGGCCGGACGAGGCGAAGCTGAAGTGGCTGCGCTCGATGCTCGACTGGCAGCAGGACGCCTCGGACCCGCAGGAGTTCATGAAGAGCCTGAAGGACGACCTGTTCGAGGACGAGGTGTACGTGTTCACCCCCAAGGGGGAGGTCAAGTCGCTGGCGTCGGGGGCGACGCCGCTGGACTTCGCCTACGAGGTGCACACCGAGATCGGCCACCGCTGCGTCGGCGCGCGCGTGAACGGCAAGATGGTGCCGCTGCACTACGAGCTGCGCAGCGGGGACATCGTGGAGATCCAGACCACCAAGCGCGAGCGCGGCCCCTCGCGGGACTGGCTGGCGATGGTGAAGACGACACGCGCGCGCAACAAGATCAGGGCGTGGTTCAAAGCGGAGTCCCGCCAGGACACCGAGCACACCGGCCGCGAGGTGCTGCAAGAGCACCTCAAGAAACAGGGACTGCCGGCGCAGCGGATCACCGGCTCGGCGCTCCTGGCCGACGTGATCCGCGAGATGGGCTTCCGCAAGGCGGACGACTTCTACATGGCCCTGGGCGCCGCGAAGGTGTCGCCGAAGATCGTCGTCAACAAGGTGATGCAGCGCCTCAAGCGGGGCGAGGCGGCCGACGGCGGGGCGACGGCGGCGAGCGACCTGCTCAGGGTGGGGCGCTCCAACCGCCGCCCGACGCGCTCCTCGGGCCAGTACGGGATCCAGGTGGAGGGCGTGGAGGACGTGATGTTGCGCCTGGCGAAGTGCTGCCGGCCGGTGCCGGGGGACCCGATCGTCGGCTACATCTCCCTCGGCCGCGGCATCACGATCCACCGCGAGGACTGCCCGAACGCGACGGTGCTGCGCAAGAACCCCGAACGCTTCACCCACGTGTACTGGGAGGGCGAGCAGTCGAGCGCGTTCGTGGTGGAAATCCAGATCGACGCATGGGACCGCCACCGGCTGCTGGAGGACCTCTCGCGGGTGTTCTCGGAGTCGGGCGCGAACATCGTGGAAGCGCGGTGCCTGTCGAACCCGCCGATGGTCAAGAACCGCTTCGTCGTCGAGGTCGCGGACACGCACTCGCTGAAGGGCGCGATCAACCGCCTGCGCAACACCGAGTCAGTGTTCGACGCCTACCGCGTCACGCCGGGCGCGGCGGGGTAAAGCTGGGGGAGGGCAGGCCCTCCCCCAGTACCCCCTCCCACTTGTGGCGAGACGGGGGGCGGGCCGGCCAAGCCGGCCCTAACGGGGGAGGATGTGGGTGGTGCTCACCTCAAACAACAACTGTGGGTGGTGCTCACCTCGCACGACATTTGAGTGGGGCTGCCGATCATGCCACCACGTTCAGCGCCCGCGGCTTGATCGAGTAACGGGCCTCGTCGACCTCGCCGAGGTAGTCGCCGTCCACCTGCAGCGGCAGCGGCTTGCCGTTGGCGCTGCGGACCGTCAGCTCGGTAGCGGGCTCCAGGGGAGTGATCTGGCGGTGGCGAGAGAGGCGCGCGTGCCTGGAGAAGGCGCGCCAGGCGATGAACGGCATGTCGAGCGGCCGCGCGCGGCGCAGGACGGAGGTGGCGAGCGTGCCGGAGTCGAGCACGGCGTCGTCGGCGATCTTGATCGGGCGGTTGCGGAAGTAGGTGAACGGGGAGCCGTTCTGCACGATCGCCGTGACGCCGGAATGCTCCTCGCCCCCAAGGAGCGTGGTGAGGCGCGGCGGGCGCAGCAGGTAGCGCCGCCAGAACGTGGTGAGCGCGACCCACGTGAAGAACCACGGCCCGAGCCGGGCCTTCAACCGCGGCTTGGCGTCCACGCGTTGCACGACGGAGGCGTCGAGGCCGAGGCCGGAGGCGAACGTGAAGCAGCGCCCGTTGACGACGCCGAGGTCGACCTTGTGGACGCGCCAATCGTCGGCCATGCCCAGCAGGTGCTCGGTGGCGTCCACCAGCTCGCCGGGGATGCCGAGCATCTTGGCGAACACGTTGGCCGAGCCGCCGGGCAAGCAGGTGAGCGGGGTGGGGGAGCCGAGCAGGCCGTTGGCGGCCTCGTTGACGGTGCCGTCCCCACCGAACGCGACGACCACGTCGTAGCCCTCGTGGGCGGCCTCGCGGCAGAGCTCGGTGGCGTGACCGCGGGCCTCGGTGTCGACGGCGTCGACCTCGAAACGACCCTGCAGCGCGTGGACGACGAGATGGCGCAGGCCCTCGGAGACCGTGGAGGCGTAGGGGTTGACGATGATCAACATGCGCTTCTTGGGGGGTTCGATCCCGCCCACCCGATCCAGGGACTCCTCGCCCTGCTCCGGGCGCCGCTGAGCGTCGGACACGATGGTGCTCATCGACCTGCGTACACCGCGCGCGCAAGAGCGTTACCACCGCGCGCGTGGATCTTATGCTTTTCCGCCGCACATCCGATATACTGCCTTGCAGATGTACACATCCAGAGGGGTGGAGGGCCTGGCCCTGCGAAACCCCGGCAACCACCGCCAAGTCACAGGCGGGAACGGTGCCAATTCCAGGTGATGTGTGGCCGGGCTTCGCGCTCTTCGCCACACGTGACAAGGCGAAGGCTAGAGCGAAGGAGCCCAAATGGCTGTCAGTCATCTTCAGTGCAGGGAGTGCAAGGCGGAGTACCCGCTGGAGGCGTTGTACGTGTGCGACCGGTGCTTCGGCCCGCTGGAGGTGGCCTATGACCACAGCCGCGTGGCCGACGACGGCGTGGGCGAGCTGCGCCGCCGCATCCAGGGGGGGCCGCAGAACATCTGGCGCTACGCGGACTTCCTGCCCCTGGCCGGCGGACCGCCGGGCCCCTCGGGGCGGCTGGCCTCGCGGGTGGGCCTGCCGGCGGGCTGCACCCCGCTGATCCGCGCCGATCGTCTCGCGCAGCGGCTGGGGCTGGGGGAGGTGTGGGTCAAGAACGATGCGGCCAACCCGACCCACTCCTTCAAGGACCGTGTGGTGTCGGTCGCGGTAGCGCGGGCGCGGGAGCTCGGCTACCAGACGATCGCGTGCGCCTCCACGGGCAACCTCGCCAATTCGGTGGCGGCGCACGGGGCGGCGTTGGGCCTGGAGTCCTACGTGTTCATCCCGGCGGACCTGGAGGAGCAGAAGGTGCTCGCCACGGGCGTCTATGGGACGCGACTGGTAGCCGTAAAGGGAGGCTACGACGACGTCAACCGCCTCTGCACCGAGCTCTCCGCGGAGCGGGAGTGGGCGTTCGTGAACATCAACCTGCGCCCCTACTACGCCGAGGGCTCCAAGACGCTGGCGTTCGAGATCGCCGAGCAGCTCGGCTGGGAGCTGCCGGACCGCTGCGTGGTGCCGATCGCCTCGGGCTCGCTGTTCACGAAGATCGCGAAGGGCTTTCAGGAGTGGCGCGAGCTCGGGCTCCTGAGCGGCGAGCTGCCGAGGATGAGCGGCGCCCAGGCAGAGGGCTGCGCGCCGGTCGCGAGCGCGTTCGCGGACGGTCAGGAGGTGTGCAGGCCGGTGAAGCCCGACACGATCGCCAAGTCCCTAGCGATCGGCAACCCCGCGGACGGCCCCTACGCGCTGGAGGAGGCGCGCCGCAGCGGCGGCTCGATCGACGCGGTCAGCGACGAGGAGATCAAGGAGGGCATCGCACTGCTGGCACAGACCACCGGCATCTTCACCGAGACCGCCGGCGGAGTCACCACCGCGGTGCTCTCCAAGCTGGCCGAGCGCGGGGAGATCGACCCCTCCGAGCGCGTGGTGCTCCTCATCACGGGCGAGGGCCTGAAGACGCTCGACGCGGTGCGGGACACCTTCGAGACCCACACGATCGCCCCCAGCGTGGAGGAGTTCGAGGCCAAGGTGGAGTCTCGCTTCCAGACGGCCGCGAGGGATGTGGCACTCGCGCCCCAAACGGCGTGAGTGGCTGAGCCAATGTCCGTGACGGTGAAGATCCCCACCCAGCTGCGCGCCGCGGCGGGCGGAGCGAGCGAGGCGCAGCTGCAGGGCGAGACGGTCCAGGAGGTGCTGAACGGCCTGTTCGACCGCTTCGGGGAGCTGCGCGAGCGGATCTCCGACGAGGACGGCTCGCTACGGCGCTTCGTGAACGTGTACCTCGGCGGCGAGGACATCCGCTTCCTGGACGGCCTGGCGACCCCGGTCGCCGACGGCGCGGAGCTGACGATCCTACCGGCGGTAGCCGGCGGCTGAGAGTCTTGCGGCAGGGCCCTACCGCGAGCCGGCGAGGTGATGTGCGGCGACGGGGGCCGCGGTCGGCATCGAGGAGCCGCTGACCCCGATCGTCGAGACCAGCCCGGCGGCGCACATCGCAGTGACCGTCAGCGCGCGCATACGGCGGGGAGTCAGCCAGCCCATGTGGTGGGTCTGCAGCCAGGTCCGAAAGCCGCTCGCTGCGGACGCCGCTGCCATCGCACAACCGACGCACATACTTCGAGGATAGAGCACCAGGCCGTCGGCTGGCGCGGTTCGCCGCCTCCCTTCGCGCGGTCAGCGGTAGTCAGGGAGTGCTGGCCGATCTCTGATCGCTCACAAGGCCCTCGCGACCGATCGAAGCCTGGGGGGATACAGCCCTGCCCAGCTCCCCGGCCTGTGTACCCGCCGGGTCCGGCGGGGGCAGCCCCTCCGCGGCCTCCATGCGGCTTTCCAGGCGCCGGCGCAGCTCCGCCCCCCGCCCGGCGGAGACGGCGCGGGCGACGCGCGTGTCGCTTAGCGGAATGCCGTGGGTGCGCGCGAAGTCGAGCAGCTCCTGGCGCTCCTCGGCCTCGCGCGCGGTGCGCAGGAACAGCCAGCAGAAGAGGCCGATCGTCAGCAGGCTCTCCTCGATCATCATGACCGCCCCCGCGAGGTTCTGGTCGGCGAGCGGGGAGATGTGGTGCAGGGCGTCGCTGTGCAGGTAGTAGGGGTAGAAGACGGTGCCCGACCACAGGAAGATGTTGCCGAGCGCGGTGCCGGCGAGCCGCACGGCGACGATGTAGAGGAGCTTGCCGAGGTTGCCGAACCAGGCGGGCATCGGCAGCGGCCCGAACAGGCACATCCACATGTTGATTCCGAAGCCGAGGAACATCGTGTGCTCGAGCGCGTGAACCCACGAGCTCTCAAGCGCCGCTTCGTAGAACACCGGCAGGTGCCACCCATAGAAGTCGATCACCCACAGGGGGAACGCGATCAGCGGGTTGGCGAGCACCCGCAGGCGGTCGAACACGCGGATCTTCAGGATCGGTGCGATCAGCGGGCCGGTGAGGCCGAGCACGATCAAAAGCGCGGCGATGTCGCCCAGCAGCAGGTGCTCGATCATGTGCACGAACAGCAGTTCCTGGCTGGCCTTCCCAAGCGAGGTGAGTGCGGCGCCGATCACGACGAACCCGGAGTAGAAGCACCCCTGCCGCCAGCCCGGCACGGGGTGGCCGCTCAGGGCGAGCGTGCGCACGCGCCGCGCGTAGAGCAGGCCGAGGATCGTCAGCGGCCCGAGCTGCGTGACGGCCAGCAGCTCGGTGGAGACGGCGAAAGTGGGGGTCGGGGGGATCACTACCTCTCAGCCTATACACGGCCGAGGCCGACGGTTGCGGCTGAACACGGCGGGGCCACCGGCTTGGAGCCGGGAGCGGGGGTGCTACCTTTTGCGCAATGGCGGTGTTCGCTTGCCTATACCACTGGTACACATCCGCGATGTTCGTGGCGCCGGTGCTGGCCGTCGGCGGCTGGGGCTGGTGGAGCACCAAGCGGGTGGGCCAGCGTCAGGACAAGGGCCTACCCCGGTAGGGCCAAGCGCCAGGCGTAGAGCAGCGCGGCCACCGAGGTGGCGAGATTGAGGCTCGACACCCCTTCGCGCATCGGCAGGCGCACCAGCGCGTCGGCGCGGCCCAGCACCTCCTCGGAGAGGCCGTAGCGCTCGCCGCCGAACGCGAGGATCGCACGGGCGGGGAGCCGCCCGGGGCGCAGCTCCTCACCGTCGGGGTCGATCGCGACGAGCGCCCGCAAGCCGCTCCCGCCTGTACCCAGCCGCGCGAGCGCGTGCTCGCGGAGGTGCGCGACGGGCAGCGCGAAGTGCAAGCCGGCGCTGCCGCGCAGCGCGGTGGGGTCCCACGGGTCGTGCACCCCAGTAGTGAGCACTCCGGCGACGTCGGCAGCGGCGGCGACGCGCACGCACGCACCGAGGTTCCCCAGGTCGCGGGGTCGCTCCAGCAGCACGATCGGCGCGGGACGCTCCTCGGCGAGGAGCGCATCGAGGTCGATCCGCGGACGCCGCGCAATCGCGATCACACCCGTAGAAGGAGCCTGGGGCGCAAGGGTTGCGAACACCTCGGGGGAGACGACCTGCGCGTCGGCGAGGATGCGCTCCAGCACATCGGGCGCGAGGGTCTGCCCGAGCCGGCGCACCTCATCCGGCCCGGTGATCGCAACGCGCTCCACCTGCGCTCCGAACCGCAGCGCGTGCTTGAGCGCGTGCAGGCCCTCGAGCACCGCCAGCTCGGGGTCCCGTCGCGCGTCGCGGAAGACCCCTTTCAGAGCTCGCAGGGAGCTGTGCGGTTGGGTACTCGGAGACTGCATCCCGGCTATCTTCGCAAGCCGCAGGGGCACGTCGGCGCCGCGGCGCTCAGCGCTCGCGCCGCGTCCTCGCGGTTCGCGGCACCTCGCGCCCGGCAGGGCTGCACTTGGGGTGACGCGGTCCGCAGCGTATATTTCACCGGCGATCAAGCCCCCTACGCTGAGCGACGCCCAGCCACCGCGCAGTGACCGACCCCCTTGCATCAACCGACTTCTCCAGCCTGCGCGACAAGGTAGCCCTCGTCACCGGCGGGGCCAACGGCCTGGGGCGGGCGAGCAGCATCGCGCTCGCCGAGGCGGGCGCCGCAGTTGTGATCGCCGACCTCGACACCGAGGCGGGCCCGGAGCTCGCAGAGCGGCTGGGCGGGCACTTCGTCGAGACCGACGTGTCCGACCTGGACAACGACCTGCGCGCCGTGGCGTTCGCCACCGAGCGCTGCGGCGGAGTCGACCTGGCGTTCCTCAACGCCGGCGTGACGAGCGGGTGCGGCCTCGGCGAGGAGTTCGACCTCGCGCTTTACCGCCGGGCGATGGGCGTCAACCTCGATGGCGTGGCGTTCGGGATCCACGCCGTGCTGCCCGCGCTGCGCGCCCGGGGCGGCGGCGCGATCGTGGCGAGCGCCTCCCTGGCGGGCCTGGTCGGCGTGCCGTTGGAGCCGATATACACGGCCAACAAGCACGCGGTGGTCGGCCTGGTGCGCGCCCTCGGTCCGGCACTCGAGGCCGAGGGCATCCGCCTGAACGCGATCTGCCCGGGCTTCGCCGAGACGGCGATAATCGCCCCGATCCGCGACTCGCTGATCGAGTCCGGACTGGACATCATCCCGGCCGAGACCGTCGCGGAGACCGTGCTGCACCTCTTCGCCGGCGACGCGGCAGGCGAGTGCTGGTTCATCCAGCCCGGCCGCGAGTCCGCGCCGTTCAAGTTTCGCGGCGTCCCCGGGCCTCGTCGAGCCTAGCGTCCTTACTTGCCTCGCCGCCCCCTACGGCAGGTTACGCGCCCAGACTGGACGCAAGCCGCATAACGACCTGTGGATTGCCGCGACGGCGATCGCACACGGGCTCGTACTCCTCACCGCCGATGAGCGCCAGGCGGCGCTGCCCGGCGTCGATGCAAGGCTGGCATAGCGTAGGGGCCGGATCGCGCTGCATCTCATCGTGCAGCGCCAGGGCCACCCGATCGAGGTGCAGCTCCGCACTATCGCCCAAGACCTGGCGCTGCTGCTCGTCGATACACGGGATTGAGGACGCGCCCGGCAAGATTCGAACATGCGACCTCTCGCTCCGGAGGCGTCGGGAGGCGAGGGGCGATATTGGGCGTTTCACCGCTTGAATGCTAGGGATTCGCCCCGCTGTCGCTGCGGGCGCGAGCGGGCGAATAGCGCCGTTTTACGGGCGATTTCAGGGGGTTTGGGCGTATGTGCCCATTCCGATTGGGCGACTTCCCCTCATCGTCGTGAGGCAAGAGGTCGCACGCGGCGTGCTCGGGACCCGCTGAGGCGGGCACGGCCGAACGAAGTCACGGATAGCGGCAGCGATTTCGAGGGGTTTGACCCGACTGCCAAGCCCGGACGCCACGTCTGCGGACTCTCGCATGAGGCGAAGAGCGCGTCAGGCCGCTCAGGTCGCGGCTTCGTGGACCTCGATGGCGGTGTGGCGCTTGCCGCTGCGGGGCTGGGGCTTGATGCGCACGTCGATGTAGACGTCGAGGGCCTCTGCGACGTCGGCGATGGTTCCGAGGTTGGGGACGGTGCCCTTGCCTGTGAGCAGCCGGGAGACGACGGGTCGCTTGACGCCGAGGCGCCGTGCCACCTCGGCCTTGGTCATCTGCTTGGCCTCGCGGATGTCCTCCAACTGCTTGAGAAGCTTGGCGGAGGCGATCAGCTTCGCCAGGTCGCGCTCGAAGGACGCGCGCTCCTCTTTGCCGGCGTAGGTCTTGCCGAGGAAGTCGGCGAAGACGGCACTCTGATCGGTTTGCTTCATCGTCATCTCCTTGCAGGTCTCCCAGAGCGTAGCATGGAGGCTACGCAAGATGGGCACTGGGCTCAACTGCGCGGCTGCGGCCACCACTCCGGCCAGGTCTTGAGCTCGGCGACGCGGCGGGTCGCCAGATAGTCCTCCCGGCAGCGGTCGATCATCCTGTATACGCGTTGTGGCATCTCGGTGCGGCCAGGCTTGGTGCCGCCGCCGAGCAGCACAACCGCCGGGCCGTGGGCGAGCGCCTTGCGGTCGAGCAGGCAGAACAGACGGTAGAGGACACGGTTGTGCTCGTCGCGCGCCTCGAAAATGCCGCTCATGTCCACATCGCCCTTCTTGGCCGGCTTATGCATCAGCCGCCACCGCTTGGTGCCGGTCGGGAACTCCAAAGGCCCCATCTGCACGACCGCAAGAACGGTCAGGAGCAACTCACGTCGCGGCTGATCCGGGACCTTGACTCCGCCGAGGTATTCGAGCGCCGGGCGCTTCCCGTCGTCCGTCTGGTAGACGGCGACGTGCCAACTCTCGCCGGCGGCAGTAGAGCGCGCCCTGCCTGAGCTCATACGGCTGTCTGCCTGTCGATCATGCGCCGATCCTACGAGGCAGCGCCGACAGCCTGATTCCCGCAAGGAATCCAACACGCGCCAGGGCCGATTCGAACGGCCGATATCTCACTTCGGAGGCGTCCAAGACGAGGCGGGGGAATGGGCGAATCGCCGCGTGAGCACTGGGCGGGAGTCGATCGGGCGCTCAAAGGGAACCTCGCCCGCGAGCTGTACAAGGACCTCGACGCCCGGCTTATGGTGCGTGTACCACGACTGACGGGGCGCTGTCCGCCTGAGCCGTCGGGATCAAGTGGTACTGCACGACGTAGCCGAGGCTCTCTGCGTAGCGATCGACGGTCGATATCTTCGCGTCGGCTGCGGTGGTCTCCAAGCGCGCGACGAAGGACTGCGAGGTCTCCATTGCCGCGGCGACAGCGGTCTGCGAGCGCCCCTGCTCCTCGCGTTGGGCGGCCAGGGCACGCAGCAGATCGCGGCGCCGGCGAGCCGCGTCGAGCAACCGCGGGAACTCGGAGTTGCGCGCCGTGCGCTTGCCGATCATCTTGTCGAGGAAATCGCGCTCGGGCATGAGCCTTGCCTGCTTTCTGAGTGGCATTGATACCTACAGCGGTATCTCTTTCTAGAGATACGCTAGCAGGTCTCACCCGTGCAGCGGGCGCCCGCCGCGAGCTGAGTCGAGCGCCAAGTATTCCCTCATCACACCGAGGCGGTAAGTCAAAGCTATTGCGTCGTTGGGGCTCTGGGCGAGCCTGTCAAACTCAAGTAGCTCGAACCGCGCGTGCGGTTCGTCGTGTTCGGCAAGTTCTCGGTTCCTAGATCGCGCTTCGTTGAACTCTTCAAGTCGTCGCCGCGTGATCCTCCCGTCGCCGGTAGCATCTGGATAGTCCCTAATCAAGATGAAGTAAAGCGTCACCATTCCGACTTGACGGAGCAGCCAGTCACTGTCAATAAAGAGGCGTGTCATCATACCGACGACTCTTTTAGCGTCCCCCAGTATCGCCGCTGTTCGGTCATCTAGTTTGTCTTCGCGAAACGTTATTACAAAGTCATCTAGATATGCCTTCTTTAGGTCGGGTACGCGATCGGACGCGTCTGCCTGCGATACGACATCCACGAGAAGGAGAAACTTGCAGGCCAGATCGAAGTGCCGGTATCGCGAGTTACCAAACGGGAGTCGTTTGGTAAAAAAGCGCGCTTTGGCTAGCATGCGGATTGCTGGCGGAAGCGGTCCGCGAAGAGCATTCCGCTTCTCGGCGGCACTCAGTGCAACCGCCTCGTTGAGGCGGGAAAACATCTCCTCGATCAGCTCGCCATCCTCTGTTTGAATTCCGACCACGGCAAGACTCGCCGAGTCAAATTCCGCTCGTATGCGCGGATACTGTTCGCCGAGTTCTGCGTAGGTGAGTCCACCAATGTTAGCATTTGGGTTGTTGATCAACTTAGCGTCAGGATCAAGACCGTAACTGCCATCAATGAACCCCCAGATAGCCGAGAGGCGCTGCTTGCCATCGATAATCGCGTACCGATACTCCGTGCCCTCAACGGTTGCTGATGGATAGAAGTCGTGGAAATAGAACTTCGGAATATCGAATCCGTTTAGCAGCGAATCGATGAGCAACTGGCGCTTCTCCAGAGACCAGATGTCCGCCGCGCGCTGGTATGGCGGGTCGAGCCAGATTTCATCTCGCTGGAGATAGAGGTTGAGGATGGAACTATTCTGGACAGGGGCGACACGAAAGTTCACCATAGGCCCTCCTGTGCTTCCCTTGCCACGTTGTCGAGTTCGGGAAAGATCACGTTCCGCGTGAGGCGCAGATAGCCAAGCTCTGCCCTAATCTCGGCCTTGCGGTCGGACGGAACGCGGAACTTCTTGACACAGCTACCGGAATCCAGCATGGCGAGGTCGCTCTGTTCTCGGTGCGTGATCGTGAAGACGCCGAATTGAGCGGCGACGCGAGCGAACTGTCTTGACCCCATCGCGGCAGCCGGCGTGTTGGCTGCGCTTCCGATTGTGACGCGCGTGGGCAAATACGGCTCTAGTGTCGTGCTTGTTTAATTCGTTTGCGGTTAGGGTAGGTGGTGGTTATGCCTATTCCTACTGCCGTTTCAATCGAGTTGACCGACGACGAGCGGTCGGTGCTGGAGAGCTGGACGCGGCGCCGGACGAGCGCTCAGGCGCTGGCGCTGCGGGCACGTATCGTGCTGATGGCCGCTGAGGGGTTGTGGTCCAACGGTGAGATCGCCGAAGCGCTTGGGGTTTCGCGGCCGACGGTCACGAAGTGGCGCAACCGGTTCGCGCAGCGCCGGCTTGAAGGTCTTGCGGATGAGCCGCGGCCCGGCAAACCGCGGACGATCACCGATGAGCAGGTCGAGCGGGTCGTGACCAAGACCTTGGAGAGCGCGCCGAAGAACGCGACGCATTGGTCGACCCGGTCGATGGCCAGGGAGGTGGGGATGACCCCGGACGCGGTGATGCGGATCTGGCACGCCTTCGGGTTGCAGCCCCACCGCCAAGAGACCTGGAAGCTCTCCAAGGATCCCTTGCTCATCGAGAAGGTCCACGATATTTGCGGCCTGTACTTGAATCCGCCCGAGCGTGCCGTTGTGCTCTGCGTGGACGAGAAGAGCCAGATCCAAGCACTCGACCGCACCGCGCCGACGTTGCCGATGCTTCCCGGCACGCCCGAGCGAGCGACGCACGACTATGAGCGGCACGGCACCTCCAGCCTCTACGCCGCCCTGAACGTCGGGAGCGGGCAGGTGATCGGCTCGCTGCACCAGCGCCACCGCGCGATCGAGTTCCTGAAGTTCCTGCGGACGATCGACCAGAACGTGCCCGGCCATCTCGACGTGCACCTCGTGCTCGACAACGCCTCCAGCCACAAGACCCCCAAGATCCAAAGTTGGCTCGCTGCGCACCCCCGGTTTCATCTGCACTTCACCCCAACCAGCAGCTCATGGATCAACCTCGTCGAGCGTTGGTTCGGCGAGCTCACCACCAAGCTTCTACGCCGCGGCGCGCACCGCTCCGTCCACGCGCTGAACACCGACATCCGCCAATGGATCGACACCTGGAACGAAAACCCCCGCCCCTACGTCTGGACCAAGACCGCCGACCAAATCCTCGACTCCATCAGACGATACTGCCAACGAATCAACCAGACACGACACTAGCTCATCGTCCTCGCCAAAGAATGGGATGTCCTTCGGGAAGGCGGGTTTGAAGCGCGCAATCTCATTCAGCTTAAGCGGTTGAAGGGCCCATAGACACCCGTCAACGTTGTCACGGTCGGGATTAGCAACGGCGAACCAGAGGCCTACGAGCGGACTTTCTGTCCAGTCGAGCAGCCGGGTCGGTACACCGTGATGTTGCATCAGGAAAAGCCACGCCCACTCGTCCGGGGGCGCAGAGCTTAGGAAGCGAAACGCATTCTGCTTGAACCGCTTTACAAGTGTACGCTCAGCATCCACGGTGTGGGGCGGGCGAGCGAGAGAGGGGACAAGTTGCCAGGTGGCGTCTCCATGCCCGCGATACCAGACAGCATCGTCGTCGGTGAACGACGTGCGAAGAGCGGTCAGTAGGTCGGCAACCGACGAAAGATCCGGTGGATGCGGAGATGTGGTCCGGGGACGTCGCGGAGGCATGGCGATTGGCGAGGATATCGGGGTACGCGAGGATCTGTCGCCAGATGCGGTGGGAAGACGACCATCTGGAGGCATTTGAGTAGCTCGTAAAGGCTACGATTGTACGGGATTCGACCATGCGCTCCGCAAGATTCGAACTGGCGGCCTCTCGTCCCGGAGGCGCCGAGGGGGCGTTTCGCCGCTGAACGCATCACATCGGCGCCGATAAGACGGCTACCATGAAGCGTGTGAGCAGCCTGATCGACATCGGTTCCGGCGAACGCGAGCAGATCCGTGTGGACTTCTACCGTACGCATCGTGAGCAGGCCTGCTTTTCCTCGGTGGCAGTGCGGCGCGATCCTGAGCGGCGAGACGCGTGGTTCCTCGATGTCGGAGCGACCGGGCCGGTCGATGTTCCGTCCAGGTATCACGGGCTCACGGTGCGAGTCAAGCAAGCGCGCGGCGCGATCAACGCCGTGGCCCGCCTCGACCCAGGCGTCTGAAGCTGGCGCCGCGGCTCCAATCGCCCGACCTCCAAGATTGGCTTGCCCCGCCCGTAGCCGGCCGGCAAGCTCTGCTCCAGAGCTTCGTCGGGTCGGGTGCGTATCATCGACTTGTGCTTACGGTTACTAAGAGCGCCTAACAAAAGTGTTGTAGTTGTTTGAGGCAGATGCGTGCGCAGGCGAGGGTGAGCATTGCTTCGTGGATGTCGGCGCGACGGGCGTGGCGGCGGGCGAGGTAGCGGTGGGCGTGTAGCCAGGAGATGGTGCGCTCCACGACCCAACGGTCACGTCCCAGCCCCGATCCGTGTTGGCCGTTGCGTTTGGCGATCTTGGGCGTGATTCCGCGCTCGCGCAGCTCTCGGCGGTGGTGTTTGGAGTCATACGCTCGGTCGGCGTATAGGCGCCGTGGCCGGAACTTGCCGTGACGGCCGGTCGGCGGGACACGATCGACCAGCTCGGTCAGCTGCGTGATGTCGTGGCGGTGCCCGCCAGTAAGCGTGAACGCGAGCGGCGTGCCGTTGCCGTCGACGATCAGATGGTGCTTGCTGCCAAGGCGGGCGCGGTCGACCGGCGAGGGGCCGGTTTGCTCGCCCCCCCTTTGGCCCGCACGTGCGAGCTGTCAACGACTGCCCTTGACCAGTCGAGCTGGTCGGCGTCGTGAAGCTCGTCCAACAGCACCTGGTGCAGCCGGCTCCAGACGCCGGCTTCGTTCCATTCGTGCAGCCGCCGCCAACACGTCATCCCTGACCCACAGCCCATCTCTTGGGGGAGATCCTCCCATGGGGTCCCCGTTTTCAAAACGAAGATGATCCCTGTCAGCGCCGCCCGGTCAGGCACCCGCGGGCGCCCCGTGACCTGCGGCTCACGCACCGGCAGAAGCGGCTCGATCCGAGCCCACAACCCATCAGGAAGCAAAGGTTTCGCCATGACACAGGACTTCGACAGCCCCACCACGAACCCTACCTTTTGTTAGGCACTCTAAGGCAGCGCAGCGGGTGGGCCGGAGTCCCGGGACGGTCCGTCGGTGGATACGCGAGGGCCGGCTGCAGGCTGAGACGGTAGGTGGGCAGCACCCGATCGATCCAGACGCCGTCGATGAGGTGCGGGATGAGATGTATACGATGCTGCCCTTGCCGCCTGAGTAGCAGAAGCTGGAGGATGGGACGCCGGCACCAAATTGGGTTGCGGCTGTGGCGTTGTCGCGGCTCGGGCGTTGAAGCTCGTCATCGACGCTAGCGTGGTGGTTGCCGCTGCTTCGAATCCGGTTGGCTTCGAGCGTTTCCGGCGATTTGAGCTGGTGGCGCCTCCGCTCTTGGACGCGGCCGGCGAGCTGGACCGCGGCGCGGCGTCGAACCGCCGGCACATCAAGCGGCGCGCGATGCTTACCGTGCTCGTGTTCGCCGGTCTGCGGATCAACGAGCTGTGTGCACTGCGCTGGCGTGATGTGGACCTCGCGGCCGGATGGCTGCATACAGGCTCCAAGACCGACGCGGGCCGAGACCGGGACGTGAAGATCCGCGGCGCGCTCAGGGACGATCTGCTGGCGCTCCGCGCGGGCCGCGGATTGATCGACCAGGACGCCTACGTGTTCGCCACCGGCCGCGGCGGACGCATGAGCGACGACAACTTCCGCTCCCGGGTGCTCCGCGCGGTTGTCCGGCGCGCAAACGAGAACCTGGGGAGCGCGGATCTGCCGCCGCTTCCGGACAAGCTCACGCCGCACTCGCTGCGCCGCACGTTCTGCTCGCTGCTGTACGCGCTCGGCGAGGACCCCGGAACGGTCATGGACGAAATGGGCCACACCGACCCTGTGCTCGCGCTCAGGGTCTACCGCCAGTCGATGCGCCGCGGCGAGGACGAGAAGGCGCAGATGCGGGCGCTGGTCGAGGGCGCCGTTTGGGCGAATATGGGCGAACGAAGCGATATGGAGGCTTCGGAGACGATCAACCGGAGAGCCGCCTAACAAGCGAATCCCCCACGGCTGCACGGGATCAAGCCACGCGCCCGGCAAGATTCGAACTTGCGACCTCTCGCTCCGGAGGCGAGCGCTCTATCCACTGAGCTACGGGCGCAGATGCCGTGGTGGGGACGGCACCCTGCACCTGCGGAGCTTAGCGGCAGCAGGCCGATCCAGCCGGCGCTCTGAGGACGTGGGGGGCTCCCGCGCGAGCCGGGCGGGCGGGCTCCGGATCGGACGCGCCGCTACCGTTGCCGACATGGACATGTCGCTGTTCTTCGTGGGAACCGGCGGATCGGTGCCGAGCGCTCGGCGGGGGCTGCCTGCGGTGCTGGTGCGCCGCGGGGGCGATCGGCTGCTGTTCGACTGCGGGGAGGGGACCCAGCGCCAGTTGCTGCGCTCGGTGGGGCTGGCGGACGTGGAGTGCGTGTTCATAACCCACTTCCACGCCGACCACTGGCTGGGGCTGCCGGGGATGCTGAAGTCCTTTGCGCTGCGCGACCGCGAGCAGCCGCTGACGATTTACGGGCCAGCGGGGCTGAGGGAGCTGATGGCCAACACGCGCTTCATCTACGGGCGGCGGCTGCCATACGAGCTCAGCGTCGTGGAGCTCGAGCCCGCGCAGGCCGCGGAGCGCGAGGGCTACCGGGTGACGAGCATCCCGGTGCGCCACCGGGCCCCCTCTGCGGTGGGGTACGCGCTCGTGGAGGACTCCCGCCCGGGGCAGCTCGACCCGGCGCTCGCGGAGCAGTTCGGTGTGAGACCGGGGCCGGACTTCGGGCGGCTGGTGCGCGGGGAGACCGTCAACGGGGTCGCCCCCGAGCAGGTCGTGGGCCCGACGCGGGAGGGCCGCAAGGTGGTGATCTCCGGCGACACCTCGCCGTGCGAGGCGCTGGCGATCGCGGCCCACCAGGCGGACGTGCTTGTCCACGAGGCGACGTTCGTCGAGGAGGAGGCCGAGCGGGCGCGCCAGACGGGTCACAGCACCGCGCGCCAGGCAGCGGAGCTGGCGCGCGACGCGGAGGTCAGGATGCTCGCCCTCACCCACCTCTCGACGCGCTACTCCGGCGGGGAGGTGCAGGGCGAGGCCCGGGCGGTCTTTCCCTCCGCAGAGGTTCCGCGGGACTTCGACACTGTCGAGATCCCCTTCCCCGAGCGCGGCCCGGCCAAGCTGATCCGGTGGTCCAACCGGCCGGTGCCCGTCGATGGGAGTCCTGGAGCGAGCGGCACGGAAGGCAGCGAGGAGCACAAGCGGAGCCGGGAGCCCGAGCCTGGCAAGGGGTCGGATGGCGCCAAGCACACCCCGCAGGACACGCAGGCAGTGGCGTCCTCGATAATCCGATGAGCTTGTCGACCAGCACAGAACCGAGTCCCCGTCGGGGGAGCTCCCCGAGCTCGCCAGCGCTCGTCCGTTCTCCCGTCCGCCCCGCCGAAATGCTGCTGCGGGACGTCCACCTGTTCGATCCCCGCACCGGCCTGGACGCCCGCCACGACCTGCTCGTGCGGGGCGGCGCGATCACGCAGTGGGGCGCGCCGGGAACACTCGCGGCGGAGGGAACGGTGGAGGTAGTGGAGGGCGGCGGACGCCTGCGCGCGGTGCCGGCCTTCTTCGACCCCCACGTGCACCTGCGCAGCCCCGGCCAGGAGCACAAGGAGGACATCGAGAGCGGCACCCGCGCAGCCGCCGCGGGGGGGTTCGGGGCGGTGCTCGCGATGCCTAACACCGAGCCGCCGATCGACACCCCGGAGCTGCTGCGCTCCGTGCGGGAGACGGCCGCGCAGCAGGCGCACGTACCGGTCGGGTTCTTGGCGGCGCTCACACGGGGCCTCGACGGCGAGCAGCTGACGGAGGGGGCCGCGCTGCGCGAGCAGGGCGCCGTGGGCTTCACCGACGACGGGCATCCGGTGGCGAGCGCGGGGGTGCTGCGCGAAGCGCTCCAACGTCAGCGGACCTGCGGCGGGACGATCGCGCTGCACGAGGAGGACCGCTCGCTCTCGCGCGGGGGCGCCATGCACGAGGGGGCGCTCAGCGCGGCGCTCGGCATCCCGGGCATCCCGGGCGCGAGCGAGGCGACGATGGTCGCGCGCGACGCGATCCTCGCCGGGTGCGAGGGCGGGCGCGTGCACTTCCAGCACCTGAGCTGCGCCGCCTCGGTGCGGGCACTCGCGGCCGCCAAGGCCAACGGCGCGGCGGTGAGCGCGGAGGCGACACCACACCACCTACTGCTGACCGAGGAGGCGGTGCGCGGCCAGGACGCGCACCTGGACACCCGCGCGAAGATGAACCCCCCGCTCGCCACCGAGACCGATCGACTGGCGCTGGTGGAGGGGTTGAGGATGGGCACGATCGACTGCGTCGCCACCGATCACGCTCCGCACGCCCGCGCCGAGAAGGCGCTGCCGTTCACAGAGGCGCCGATGGGCACCACGGGACTGGAGACGGCGTTCGCGGCGCTGCACACAGAGTTGGTGCTGCCCGGCGTGCTCAGCCTCGGGGTGCTGATCGAGCGGATGACCGCGGGCGCCGAGCTGTTCGAGCTGCCGGTCCCGACGATCGCGCGAGGCGCGGAGGCCAACCTCGCGCTCGTCGACCTCGATGCCGAATGGGTCGCGGGCGAGCACGGGTGGGAGAGCCGCTCGGAGAGCTGCTGCTTCGCGGGCCGGCGCCTGCGCGGGAAGGTCCTGTTGACAATCGCCGCCGGCGCGGTGTCCTACCGCGCAGTGACCCCTGCGGCGGTGGCGGCATGAGGAGCCCCCGATGAGCCTGCTCTCCCGCGAGCGCGCGGCGCTGGTGGTGGTGGACGTGCAAGAGGCGTTCCGCCCGTACGAGTCCTTCGCGGGCGTGGCGCGAGCGTGCGCGAAGCTCGTGCAGGGGGCGCGCATCCTCGGACTCCCCGCGCTGGTGAGCGAGCAGTACCCAAAGGGCCTCGGGCACACCGCAAAGGAGGTGGGTTTGGAGGACGAGAAGCGCATCGAGAAGAGCGTGTTCTCGGCGGCCCGCGCGGAGGGCTTCGACCTCGCGGGACGCGAGCAGGCGGTGGTGTGCGGGATCGAGACCCATGTGTGCGTGGCGCAGACCGTCCACGACCTCCTGGAGCAGGGCGTGCAGGTGCACGTGCCGGCGGACGCGGTGGGCTCGCGCCACGCGATCGACTACGAGCGGGGCCTGGAGCGCATGGAGCGCGCGGGCGCGGTCGTCACCACGGTCGAGGCGGCCCTGTTCGAGCTGCTGGAGCGGGCCGGCACGCCGGAGTTCAAGGCCGTGCAGAGGTTGATCCTGTGACCGTTTCGGCCAGCCCGCCGGCATACGTGCTGCTGGAGGACGGCGCGCGCTTCGACGGCGAGGCGTGCGCGGCGAAGAGCCACGCGGTGGGGGAGGTCGTGTTCACGACGGGGATGTCGGGTTACCAGGAGTCGATCAGCGACCCCTCCTTCGCGGGACAGCTGATCGCGTTCACGTACCCCCACATCGGCAACTACGGGGTGAGTGCGGAGGCGATGGAGTCCGAGCGCCCGTGGGCGCGCGCGGCGATCATGCGCGAGGCGTGCGACCGCGAGGACGCCCCGAGCGCGGAGGGGGGGTGGCTGCAGTGGCTGACCGACTGCGGCGTGCCGGCGATCAGCGGGGTGGACACACGTGCGCTGGTGCGCCACATCCGCGAGGCGGGCTCGATGCGCGGGGGGATCTTCCCGGCGAGCGTCGCGCAGGCGCAGGCGCGGAAGCTGATCGAGGCGGAGCCGCCGATGGACGGGCAGGATCTCGCGGCAACGGTGAGCCCCAGCGAGGTGAGCCACCACGGCGACGGGCCGGGGCCGCGGATCGCAGTCATCGACACGGGGATCAAGAGCTCGATCGTGCGCAACCTCGTGGCGCGGGGGGCGCAGGTGGCGCTCCACCCGTGCGCGAGCAGCGCGGCGGACCTGATGGCCACGAATCCCGACGCGATCCTGCTCGCCAATGGCCCGGGCGACCCGGCCGCGCTGGAGTACATAACGCAGACCGTCCGCGAAGTGGTCGGCCGCAAGCCGGTTTGGGGGATATGCCTCGGCCACCAGCTGCTGTGCCGGGCGCTCGGCCTGCACACGTTCAAGCTCCCGTTCGGCCACCGCGGCGCCAACCACCCGGTGAAGGACCTGCAGACCGGCCGCGTGGAGATCACCTCCCAGAACCACGGCTTCGCGGTGCTCGGCCCGGGCGGGTCGGGCACGATCGAGGGCTCCAAACCGGTGCGCTGGCACACCGACTTCGGCGCGGCGCAGCTGACGCATGTGAACCTGTACGACCGCACGGTGGAGGGCTTCGAGCTGCTGGACGTGCCCGGCGGCGCGGTCCAGTACCACCCCGAGGCGGGGCCGGGCCCGCACGACAGCGTGTACCTGTTCGACCGATTCCTGGAGCGAATCGCGGAGGCGGTCTGAGCGATGCCCCGCCGCGAGGACATCCACAAGATCCTGATTCTCGGCTCGGGGCCGATCGTGATCGGGCAGGCTGCGGAGTTCGACTACTCCGGCGTGCAGGCGTGCAAGGTGCTGCGTGAGGAGGGCTACGAGGTGGTCCTGATGAACTCCAACCCGGCGACGATCATGACCGACCCGGAGATGGCGGACGCGACGTACATCGAGCCGCTGCTGCCGGGCCCGGCGGCGCAGGTGATCGAGCGCGAGCACCCCGACGCGCTGCTGCCCACGCTCGGCGGGCAGACCGCGCTGAACCTCGCGAAGGCGCTGCACGACGACGGCACGCTGGAGCGCTGCGGGGTGGAGTTGATCGGGGCCGACTACAAAGCGATCGCCTGCGCGGAGGACCGCGAGCTGTTCGGGGCCGCGATGGCGGGGGCGGGCCTGCGGATGCCGGTCTGCGCAGTCGCCTCCGGGTGGGATGAGGAGCTACGCAGGGTGGACGTGAAGCAGGGGCTGGCCGAGGCGCTGGATGCACTCCCTGACATCGGCCTGCCGTGCGTCGTACGCCCCGCCTACACCCTGGGGGGCCGCGGCGGCGGGATCGCCCGCACCGCCGAGGAGTTTCGCGCAATCGTCGCAAGGGGCCTCGAAGCCTCGCCGATCGGGCAGGTGCTGCTCGACCAGTCGGTGTTGGGGTGGGGCGAGTTCGAGCTGGAGGTGATGCGCGACCGCGCGGACAACGTGGTGATCGTGTGCTCGATCGAGAACGTCGACCCGATGGGCGTGCACACGGGCGACTCGGTCACCGTCGCCCCCCAGCAGACGCTCTCCGATCGCATGTACCAGCGCTTGCGCGACCAGGCGATCGCGGTGATCCGCGCGGTCGGCGTGGAGACGGGAGGGTCGAACGTGCAGTTCGCGGTCAACCCGCAGACCGAGGAGGTGGTGGTGATCGAGATGAACCCCCGCGTGTCGCGCTCCTCCGCGCTGGCCTCCAAGGCGACCGGCTTCCCGATCGCGAAGATTGCCGCGCGCCTGGCGGTGGGGTACCTGCTGGAGGAGATCCCCAACGACATCACCAAGCTGACCCCCGCGAGCTTCGAGCCGACGATCGACTACGTCGTGGTCAAGTGGCCGCGGTTCGCCTTCGAGAAGTTCCCCGGCGTGGACCACACGCTCACCACGCACATGAAGTCGGTGGGGGAGGCGATGGCAATCGGGCGCACGTTCGGCCAGGCGTTCGCGAAGGCGCTGCGCTCGCGCGAGCTCGACAAGCCCCCGCGCCTGGGCGAGGCCGGCGAGGCGGAGCTGCTCGAGGGCCTCGGCACCCCCACATCGGAGCGCTTCGAGGCGATCCTCGAGCTCTTCCGCCGCGGCGCGGAGATCGAGGCAGTCCACGAGCGCACGGCGATCGACCCGTGGTTCCTGCGCGAGCTGCGCGCGTACGCGCTGGACCCCGAGGCGCCCTTCGCGGGGGAGCGCACGTTCAAGGCGGTGGACACGTGCGCCGCGGAGTTCCCCGCGAGCACCCCCTACTACTACTCCGCGTGGGAGCGCCCGCCAGCGTATGACACGCCCGCTCCGGGCGGGCAGGCGGGCGGGTGGGCGGGCGGGTGGGCGGGCGGGTGGGCGGGCGGGTCCCCCAATAGAAGCGCTTCGGCATCCGCCAATCCCTCGACCGGCGAGGACTCCACATCTGCGCCCGCGGGGAAGCGTCCGTACGCCGGAGAGAGCCACTCAACCTCCGGGCGCGGCCCCGCGCACGAGGTGGAGCGCGGCGAGCGCCCCTCCGTGGTGATCCTCGGCTCCGGCCCCAACCGCATCGGCCAGGGGATCGAGTTCGACTACTGCTGCGTGCACGCCGCGCTGACCGTGCGCGCGTCCGGCCGCGACGCGGTGATGGTCAACTGCAACCCCGAGACCGTGTCCACCGACTACGACACCTCCGACCGCCTGTACTTCGAGCCGCTGACCCTCGAGGACGTGCTGGGCGTGGTCGAGGTCGAGCGGCCGGAGGGCGTGATCGTGCAGTTCGGCGGGCAGACCCCCCTGAAGCTCGCCGCCGGACTCGCCGCCGCCGGGGTGCCGCTGCTCGGCACGAGTGTCGAGGCGATCGACCTCGCCGAGGACCGCGGGCGCTTCGGCGAGCTGCTCGGCCGCCTCGGCTACAAGGCTCCCCCGTACGCGACCGCATCCTCGGTGGAGGAGGCCCTGCGCCGCGGCGGGGAGGTCGGATACCCGCTGATCGTGCGCCCCTCCTACGTGCTGGGTGGCCGGGCGATGGAGATCGTGTACTCGCAGGAGGGCCTGGCCGACTATCTACGTCGGGAGCCACCCCCCGAGGGTCCGCCCGGCGAACGCGCCCACAACGCTCCCGGCACACCACCCACCGCTGACGCCTCGCCGGCCCCGGCCACGAACGGCGCGACCCATCCCGATCCCCTTAAAAAATCCCCGACACGCCCCACGATCTTCCTCGACCGCTTCCTCGAGAACGCGATCGAGGTCGACGTCGATGCGCTGTGCGACGGGCGGGAGGTGTGGATCGGCGGGATCATGCAGCACGTCGAGGAGGCCGGCGTGCACTCCGGCGACTCCGCGTGCGTGCTGCCCCCGCACTCGCTGGGCGGGGAGATGCTCGAGCAGATCCGCGCCGCCACGCGCGAGCTGGCGCTGCACATCGGCGTGGTGGGACTGCTCAACGTGCAGTACGCGGTAGTCGCGGGGGAGCTGTACGTGCTGGAGGCCAACCCGCGCGCGTCGCGCACCGTGCCGTTCGTCTCCAAGGCCGTCGGGCTGGCGCTGGCGAAGCTCGCCTGCCGCGTGATGCTCGGCGAGCCGCTCGCCGCGCTCGGGCTGCCCCGCGAGCGCGAAGGACTCGGCTTCGGCGACCACGTCTCGGTCAAGGAGGCGGTGCTCCCGTTCGACCGCTTCGAGGGCGCCGACGCGGTGCTCGGCCCCGAGATGCGCTCCACCGGGGAGGTCATGGGGATCGCCCGCGACTTCCCCACCGCCTTCGCCAAGGCTCAAGCCGCCGCGGGCTGCCCGCTGCCGCTGCGCGGCACCGTGTTCATCTCCGTCACCGACGCCGACAAGACGGGGGCCTTCGCGATCGCCCAGTCGCTGCACGACAACGGTTTTCGGATCCTCGCCACCCGCGGCACCGCCGAGACGATCGCGCGCATGGGGATCCCCGTACAGCCGCTCAACAAGGTCTCCGAGGGTGGGTCCCACGTGCTCGACTGGATCGAGCGCGGCGACGTCGACCTCGTCGTCAACACCCCCACCGGCTCCGGCGCGCGCACCGACGGGTGGCGCATCCGCCGCGCCGCCGTGACCCGCGGCGTGCCCTGCCTGACCACGCTCGCCGCCGGCGTGTCCGCCGCGCGCGCGATCTCGAGCGCGCGCCAGCACGGCCCCCCGCCGGTGCTGTGCCTGCAGGAGCTCCACCGCGGGCGCCAGCCGACCCAGCCCTCCGAGACCCAGTCTTCCGGACTGTGTGCCCCCGATCGGTCGCCCACCGCGCACGCAACCCCCGCGTCGCGTGGTGACTCCCCCGACCACGCCGTCCCGGCGCGGTGCCCCCCCGGAGCCGGGGTGGCGTGACTCGGCAAACGGCCCCGTTCGGGCGCCGGTGGCTGCGCGTAACCGGCAACGAGGAGGTGGGCGCCTACCGGGTGCTGCGCGTGGCCGTGGGTGGGTGGGGCAACGAATCCTCCCCACCGGACCCCGGACAGTTCGCGATGCTCGCAGCTGCCGAGCGGTGGGGGGGAGGCCAGGACGAGCGGCCCTACCTGCCCCGCGCCTTCTCGATCGCCAGATGGCAAGCGGGCGAGGCCCATTTTCTGCTGGAGGACGTGGGACCGGGCACGCACCGATTGTGTGAGCTGCACCCGGGAGACGGGGTGTGGGCGCTCGGGCCACTCGGTGTCGGCTTCGCGGCGCCCGCCGACGGCCGCCGCGCAATCCTCGTCGGCGGCGGCGCCGGAATCGCGCCGCTCGCGATCTGGCAGGACGTGCTCCTGGGAGGCGGCTCGCTCGAGGGCCGCACCTCTGCCAATCCTCCCGACCCAGCCCTCCGGAGTGTGCGCCCCCGATCGGACGGCCAGCGCGGACCCACCGTGCTGCTCGGCTTTCGCGACCGCGCCCACGCCGAGGGGGCCGCACTGCTCAAAGACGCGCGGCTGGCCACCGACGACGGCTCCGTGGGTCGCCACGGGCTCGTCACCGAGATGCTCGCATCCGAGCTGGCGCACGACCCTCACGCGACCGTTTACGCCTGCGGCCCCGCACCGATGCTCGAGGCCGTCCGCGCGCTCTGCGCGGAGCGCTCCGTGCCCGCCCAGCTCGCCCTGGAGTCCGGGATGGCCTGCGGCTTCGGCGCCTGCTTCGGCTGTGTCGTCCCCCACCGCGACGGGGGCTACCTGCGCGTGTGCGTCGATGGCCCCGTGATCGACGCCGCCGAACTCGACCACGTCGACGCCCACGCGGGGGCGCCAGCGTGAGCGTCAGCTTCTGCGGACTGGAGCTCGTCCATCCGGTCATCAACGCCTCGGGCACATTCGACGTGCCCGCCGCCCGGGAGGCGTTCGGCGAGGCGCTGGAGGCGAACTTCCCATTCGCGGCTTTCGTGTCCAAGACGATCACCCTGGAGCCCCGCCGCGGCAACGCCCCACGGCGACTGTACGAGGCGCCCGCCGGGTTGATCAACTCGATCGGCTTGCCCAACAAGGGCCTGGAGGGCTACTTGGCCCACGACCTTCCCGTGCTGGCGAGGCTCCCGGTCCCGCTGATCACCAACGTCATGGGCTCGACGGCCGCCGAGATCGCGGCGCTGCTGGAGCGCTGCGACGAGCGCCCGGAGATCGCGGGGCTCGAGCTGAACGTCTCGTGCCCCAACGTCGCGACAGGGCTCGACATCGGCGCCGATCCCGCGGCCCTGGAGGCGGTGGTGCGTGAGGTGCGCCCTCGGACCTCCAAGCCGCTGATCGTCAAGCTGACCCCCAACACGTCCGACGTCGCGCTCTGTGCCCGGGCCGCCCAGGAAGGCGGCGCTGACGCGGTCTCGCTGATCAACACGCTGCGCGCCACCGCGCTGGGCGGGTGGGGGTCCGAATCGGGCGCGAGCCAGCGCGAGCCGTGGCTGGGGGGCGCCACCGGCGGCCTCTCCGGCCCTGCGATCCGCGCGGTTGCGCTCGCCCAGGTGGCCGCCGCGGCGGCGGTCGTCTCGATCCCCGTCGTGGGCATGGGAGGGGTGCAGAGCGCGGCCCACGCCCGCGACCTGCTCGACGTCGGCGCCACGCTCGTGGCGGTCGGCACCGAGAGCTTCCGCGACCCCGCCGCGGGCGGGCGCATCGCGCGCGCCCTCGCCAGGTGATTGGCTGAACAGCCAGCAAATTCGCCGCAAAATCGTAGACAAGAATCCCTGCAAACACGCAGTCACACCATCCACTAGCCTCCACATACCTGGACCTCAAGTTGAGCTTCAGGTGAATTGGCGCCTCGCACCTTGATCGCCAGCCGCGGGTGTGTAGACTCGCCGCCCATGGCGATGGCGACGGGCGTGACGCCCACCAAGCACTCGGCGGCTCCCGAGCGCTCACTCAACCAGCGGATGGACGCCCTCGCCAGGGCCAACCTGATCCGCACCGAACGCGCCCGCCTCAAGCGCGACCTCAAGGCCGGGCGGCTCTCGATCCACACCCTCCTGCTCAAGCCCCCCGAGTACATCGAGACCGCCAAGGTGGTCGACCTGCTGCTCGCCGTCCCCAAGTACGGGCGCGTCAAGGTCAACAAGATCCTCACCCACTGCCGCATCGCCCCCAGCAAGACCATAGGCGGACTCTCCCAACGCCAGCGGTCGGAGCTGATCTCCCTGATGCACCGCTGATCCGGCCGTCGCTCACGCTTCCACCGGCAGCGGCATTAGGGTAGGCGGCGTGGCGCGCGTCTTCGTCATCACCGGCCCCTCGGGCGTGGGCAAGGGCACGCTCATCCGCGGCCTCATGGAGCGCCTGCCGCAGCTCGAGCTGTCGGTGTCCGCGACCACCCGCCCCGCGCGGCCGGGCGAGCAGGACGGCATCGACTACCACTTCCTCACCCCTGAGGAGTTCGAGCGGCGGGTGCAGGCGGGGGAGTTCGTCGAGCACGCCGCTTACGCCGAGCGCCGGTATGGGACGCTGCGCAGCGAGCTCGACGGGCGCGTGCGCGCCGGCGCGCCGGTCGTCTTGGAGATCGAGGTGCAGGGCGCCCGCCAGGTTCGCGCCGCGCTACCCGAGGCGCTGCAGGTCTTCATCGCGCCCCCCTCCCTGGATGCCCTGCGCACCCGCCTCATCGGGCGCGGGGCCGACGGACCCGAGGAGGTCGAGCGCCGCCTGCGCGTGGCCGAGCAGGAGCTGCAGGCGCAGTCCGAGTTCGCCCACGTGGTTGTCAACGACCGTCTCGAAGGCGCCCTCGAGCAGCTTGTCGCGATCGTCGCCGCCGAGCTGGACCGATAAGCCTCTACACTTGGCGTCCAACCACGAAAGGGCACCCTCACCGTGATCTCCCCCCGCATCGACCGTCTGCTGGAGAACGTCGACTCCAACTACGCCTCCGTCCTAGTGGCAGCCAAGCGCGCGCGTCAGATCAACAGCTACTACCACAACCTCGGCGAGGGCACCTTCGACGAGTTCCCGCCCCCGATGATCGAAACCACTTCCAAGAACTACCTCACGATCGCCCTCGAGGAGGTAGCTCAGGGGAAGATCAAGTACCACTACCGCTAGGACAGGTATAGACGCCCGCCCGCCCACGCGATGCATTGTCCTCGGTCGCTCGTGTACTGAGTACACCACGCGGGTGGGAGGGCATCGATCAATCGCCTCGCTTGCCCAGCGAACGCCCTAGCAGCTGAGTTCATGCCGGCAAGCCACCGACCAGGGCTTGCCGGGAGCCCTCGCGCACTCTAAAACCTCGGTATGTCCAGAATCCTGCTCGGGGTGAGCGGCGGGATCGCCGCGTACAAGGCGCTCGAGCTCGTGCGCCTGGCGACCGCCGCTGGCCACGCGGTGCGGGTCGTGCAGACCCCCGCCAGCCGCCGCTTCGTGGGCCGCGCCTCCTTCGCCGCGCTCACCGGGGCGCCAGTGCTGATCGGCGAGTTCGAGCGCGACCCCGCCCGGGGGGCGTTCCCCGGCCAGCAACTCCCAGAGCACGAGCCGATCGGTCACCTGGAGCTCGTGCGCAACGCCGACCTCTACCTGATCGCCCCCGCCTCCGCGAACACGATCGCCAAGCTTGCCCACGGTCTCGCGGACAACCTGCTCTCGAGCGCCGCGCTCGCCGCCACCTGCCCGCTCGTGGTGGCGCCCGCGATGAACAACCACATGTACGAGCACCCCGCCGTGCAGGCCAACCTCGACACGCTGCGCGCGCGCGGCGTGAGCGTCGTCGAGCCCGACAGCGGCCGTTTGGCCTCAAAGGGGGAGGAGGGGGTGGGGCGCCTGCCCGATCCCGCACAGCTGCTTGAGATCTGTGAGGCGCTACTGGAGGGTGCATGGCGCGGGCTGCGCGTGCTAGTCACCGCGGGCGGCACCCGCGAGCCGATCGACAGCGTTCGATTCCTCGGCAACAGCTCCTCCGGGCGGATGGGCCTCGCGCTCGCGCAGGCCGCGCGCGCGCGAGGAGCCGAGGTGACCGTGGTCGCGGCCAACGTGTCGCTGCCCCGTCCCGCGGGGGTGGCCTGGCGGGAGGTGGGGACCGCCGCGCAACTCCAAGAGGCGTGTGCGCGGGAGTTCTCGGCGTGCGACGTCCTGCTGATGGCCGCCGCCGTAGCCGACTTCCGTCCCTCCGAGGTGCAAGACGGCAAGATCAAGAAGTCCACCCGCGAGCGCCTGCGCCTGGAGCTCGAACCAACCGCCGATGTGCTCTGCGAGCTGGCCTCGCGCCGCACCGGCGGCCAGACGCTCGTCGGGTTCGCCGCCGAGCACGGGGAGCGGGCACTCGAGTGCGGGCGCGGAAAGCTTCAAGCCAAGCGCCTAGACGCGGTCGTGGTCAACGACATCTCCCGGCCGGACATCGGCTTCGAGGTGGATAGCAACGAGGTCACGATCGTCACCGCCGCGAGTGAGGAGCACGTTCCGCGCGCCTCCAAGCAGCAGGTCGCCGAGGCGATCCTCGACGCCGTGGAGCGCCTGCGCGCGGGCGTATAACAATTGTTGGACAAACGCTGAAAAGTTCGACGTACGCCCCACGCCCACCCACTCCGCTCGTCGCCACCGAGCGGCGGCCGCCCGCCCCGCGGGGAGCCCAACCGCGCCCAACCCACGCCCCCAACCCCGACCAACCCACGCCCCCAACCCCGACCAACACACGCCTTCTACAGTGAGTGAGGCCACCATGGACAGCGTGTACGACCTTTACCGGAGCGGATGCGAGCTGCTGCGCCACGGCGACTACCAGGCCGCGGTCGTGCCGCTCACCCGCGCCCGCGAGCAGGAACCGGACAAGGCATCGATCCGCGAGGCGCTCGGCCGCGCGCTGTTCGGGGCGCAGCGCTACGAGGATGCCGCCGCGGAGTTCTCACGCATAGCCGCCCAGGCACCCACCAACGACTACGCGCTCTTCTGCTTGGGGCGCGCGATGCAGCAGCTCGGCCGCCACGAGGAGGCCCGCCACCCGCTCGCGCTCGCCTGCTCGCTGCGCCCCGAGCGCCGCGACTACCGCGTATACCGCGATCGCGCTCGCCGTGCCGCCCATGGCTCCTAGCGAAGCTCGATGCTATTCTCGACCGACAGCTTTCGTGCTGGTGATTGGAGGCCCACCCACCCTGGACCACCCGCCGGCAGTCGCACCGAAAGTGGGCGGATCGCCCGCTTTTTTCATTTCTGGAGGAGATATGCCCACACTGCAGAGAGAGATCGAAGAGCAGCTGGCCGAGCGCGAGCCCGAGGTCGAGGTGCTGCTCGCCGAGGTCATCGGCGGCGGGACCCTGCGGGTCTTCATCGACCATCCCGACGGCGTCACGCTCGCGCTGTGCGAGCGGGTCACGGCAGCGCTCACGGAGCTGCGCGAGCGCTACACCCTGGAGGTCTCCTCCCCAGGCCCCGAGCGCCCGCTGAGCAAGCCCGAGCACTTCCGCCGCTTCGTCGGCCGCCGCGCGCGTGTGCGCGCCGAAGCCGGGAGACACTCGGCTTCGCCGAGAATCCCCGTTTCGGCTAGCGGGGACCAGCCGGGCAGGGGGACGGCTGGCCGATCTTCGGTCGGTCGTCAGCCGTCCTCTCAGAATCGCCGCAGCTACACCGGGGAGCTCGTGGGCGCCTCCGACACTGAGATCACGCTCGCCGCCGACGGCGCGCTCGTCACGATCCCCTACACGCAGATCCGCCGCTCGAATCTGGTCGAGGAGTAAGCACCCATGTCACGCGAAATCCTTGAAGCAATGCACGCGCTGGCCCGCGAGAAGGGCATCGAGCCCGAGAAGCTGATGCTCGCGCTGGAGGACGCCCTGCTCTCCGCCTACAAGAAGCAGCCGGGCTCCGCCAAGTACGCGCGCGTGGAAATGGACCGCGAGACCGCCGACTTCCGCGTGATCGAACTGATCGTCCCCGAGCGCCTGGAGGCCCATTTGATCGTGGAGACGATCGACGAGGGCACCACCGTCGACCCCGAGACGGGCGAGCTGCGCGAACCGGAGGAGCCCGAAATCGACCCGGCCAAGTTCGAGCAGTACCGCGAGGAGATCGGCGAACAGGACGTCACCCCCGACGACTTCGGCCGGATCGCGGCGCAGACCGCCAAGCAGGTGATCCTGCAGCGCATCCGCGAGGCCGAGCGGGACATGATGTTCGAGGAGTACCGCGACCGCGTGGGCGAGCTGATCACCGGCATCGTGCAGCAGTCGGACTCCCGCTACACGCTCGTGCAGCTGCGTGAGCGCGTCGAGGCGCTGCTGCCCAAGTCCGAGCAAGTCGACGGCGAGCGCTACGACCACTCGCAGCGGATCAAGGCCGTCATCAAGGAGGTCTCGGCCTCGACCAAGGGCCCCTCGATCATTGTCTCCCGGCGCGACCCGGAGCTGATCAAGAAGCTGTTCGAGCTCGAGGTCCCCGAGATCGCCGACGGCCTCGTGGAAATCGCCAACGTCGCGCGCGAGCCCGGCTACCGCTCGAAGATCGCGGTGGTCTCCCACGCCGACGGCGTGGACCCCGTCGGCGCCTGCGTCGGCCCGCGCGGCTCGCGCGTGCGGATGGTCGTCTCCGAGCTGCGCGGCGAGAAGATCGACATCATCCCCTTCAACGAAGAGCCCGCCCGCTTCGTCGCCAAGGCGCTCTCGCCGGCGCGCGTACGCGAGGTACTGGTCGACGACGAGGCCAAACAGGCCACGGTGATCGTGCCCGACGACCAGCTCTCGCTGGCGATCGGCCGCGAGGGCCAAAACGCGCGCCTCGCCGCCCGCCTCACCGGCTGGCGCGTGGACATCCGCTCGGAGACCGAGTTCGCCGCCGAGGAGGCCGAGCACGGCTACGAGGAGGAGGAGGTCTCCGGCCGCTGCTCCGCGATCCTCTCAAACGGCCGCCGCTGCCCCAACGCGGCGCTGCCCGGCTCGCGCTACTGCGGACTGGAGAGCCACCAAGCGCTGGCGGGCATCGCGGGCGACAAGGTCGCCGACCTCAATCCCAACGGCGGCGGTGCGCCGGCGGCCGAGACCACGACGCAGCTCGCCTCCGAGGCGGCGCAGGGACAGGACGGGCGCCCCGCCGCACAAGACGCCCCGGCCACCGAAGGCATGCCCGGAGTCCCGCAGGATCAGCCCACCGAAGTGGAGAGCGCAGGGGGGCAAGCGCCATAGCGGGCCACGCGCCCCGACGCCGCTGCGTCGGCTGTGGGCAGATCGCGCCGAAGTCTGAGCTCGTGCGCCTCGCGGTCGCTCCTGAAGATTGGAGCCCGCCCGCCCGCCCGCCCGCCCGGCGCTCCCGGCGGGCGGTGATCGACACAGCCGGCACGCTGCCCGGCCGCGGCGCCTACCTCTGCCGCACAGGAGATTGGCCAAACCCAGACTGCCTGCAGCTCGCCGAGCGCCGGCGGGGAATCGCGCGCACGCTGCGCTGCGCTGTGACCCTCGGTCCCGAACTCGTAGAATCGGTCCACGAGGGTGGCGCAGCCCACCAAAAGGTGGGCGAGCCGAGCCCCTCGTCTTTAATCTGATTATGAGCAAGAAGCGCATCCACGAGATCGCCAAGGAGCGGGGACTCGCCAACAAGGAGCTGATCGAGCGGCTGCAGGCCGCGGGTGTCGAGGTCAAGACCGCATCCTCCTCGGTCGAGGAGTCGCTCGCGCTGCGCGCGCTCGGGATGGACGGCGCCTCCGAGGCGGCAGGCTCGGTCGCCACGGCCACAGCCGCGCCACCGGTGGTGAAGCCTCCCGCTGCGCCGATCGTGGAGCAGCCGGTACCGGCGCCCTCCCCGCCGGCGCCGATCGCTCAAGCCGCTGCGCCCGTCCGGGAGGCCGCCGCGCCCGCTAGGGAGGTTGCCGCACCCACGCCGCCGGTTGCCGCTGCAAGCGTAACTCCGGAGCACCGCGCGGACGCCGGAGCGCCCACACCAGTCGACCCAGCCGCCGCGGCCGCGGGACCGGGACCCGCCTCCCCGGGCGGGGTCCAATCCGAGCGGGTGCGTCCCACGCGCGACTCGCGCACCGGCGAGCGCGCGCCCGCGGGCGCCGGCCCACCTGGGCGCCGGCGCGTGGTGATCGACTCGCAGGCATCGCGCCGCCAGCAGGCCGGGCCCGCCAACCAGCCCCAGCGCCGCCCGCGCCGTGGGCGGCGGCGGCGCGGGACCTACGACGACACGATCGCCCCGATCGACAACACCGCCGCGATCAGGGACGCCAACCTCGTGCGCATCAACTCCGGCGCGACCGTCAAGGACGTCGCCGAGTACCTCGGCGTGCCGGTGCCCGAGGTGATCAAGAAGCTGATGAGCCTGGGGGAGATGGCCACGCTCACCCAGACGCTCTCCGACGACGCGATCGCAGTGGTCGCCGAGGAGTTCGGCAAGGAGATCGAGATCGTCCACGCCGCCGACGACGTGGAAGTGGAGCCGGTCTTCGAGGACGCCGAGGAGGACCTCGTCGAGCGCCCGCCGGTGGTGACCGTGATGGGCCACGTCGACCACGGCAAGACCTCGCTGCTGGACGCGATCCGCCAGACCGAGGTCGCCGCGGGGGAGGCCGGCGGCATCACCCAGCACATCGGCGCCTACCAGGTGCACCACGCCGGCAAGCAGGTGACCTTCCTGGACACCCCCGGCCACGAGGCGTTCACCGCGATGCGCGCCCGCGGCGCGCGCGTGACCGACCTCGCCGTGGTCGTGGTCGCCGCCGACGACGGCGTCAAGCCGCAGACCGAGGAGGCGATCGACCACGCCCGCGCCGCCGACGTGCCGATCGTGGTGGCGGTCAACAAGGTCGACAAGGAGGGCGCCCAGCCCGACCGGGTGCGCACCGAAATGGCCCAGCACGGCCTGCAGCCCTCAGAGTGGGGCGGAGAGACCGAGTTCGTGGACGTCTCCGCCAAGACCCGCCAGGGCCTCGACGAGCTGCTCGACACGATCCAGGTGGTCACCGACCTCGAGGAGCTGCGCGCCAACCGCGAGGCGCAGGCATCCGGCACGGTGATCGAGTCCAAGCTCGACCCCGGCCGCGGCCCGGTCGTGAGCGTCCTGATCCAGCGCGGCACGCTGCACGTCGGCGACGCGCTGGTGGCGGGGGCGCACTTCGGGCGGGTACGCGCGATGCACGACTTCACCGGGGCGCGCGTAAAGCGCGCGCAGCCCGGCGACCCGGTCGAGGTGCTCGGCTTCGACGGCGTCCCCGAGGCCGGCGAGCTCGTGCGGGTCGTCGAGAACGAGCGCCGCGCGCGCCAGCTCGCCGGCGAACGCGCCAACCGCCTGAAGACCGAGGCGCTGGCCCGGCGCTCCGGGCGCAAGCTGTCGCTCGAGGATGTCTTCAAACTCGCCCGCGAGGGCGCCGTCAAGGAGCTAGGCCTGGTCATCAAGGCGGACGTGGCCGGGTCGCTGGAGGCGATCGAGGACGAGATCGCAAAGCTCCCTCAGGAGGAGGTGAAGGTCAACATCATCCACCGCGGGGTCGGCGGCATCAACGAGTCCGACGTGATGCTCGCCGCCGCCTCCGAGGGACTGATCCTGGCCTTCAACGTGCGCCCGGTCGGCGACGCCCGCCAGATCGCCGAGCGCGAGGGCGTGGAGATCCGCTCCTACGCCGTCATTTACCGCGCGATCGAGGAGTTGCGCGCCGCGATGCAGGGCCTGCTGGAGCCCGAGGAGGTCGAGTCCACGCTCGGCCAGGCGGAGGTGCGCCAGCTGTTCCGCGCCTCGCGCATCGGGGTGATCGCGGGCTCGCACGTGACCGAGGGCAAGATCACACGCGGCGCGCGCGTGCGGGTGGTACGTGAGGGCACCGTCATCTACGACACGACGATCGCGAGCCTGCGCCGCTTCAACGAGGACGCGCGCGAGGTCGCCGCCGGCTACGAGTGCGGGATCGTGCTCACCAACTTCCAGGACCTGCGCGAGGGCGACGTGCTCGAGACGTATGAGACCCGCCTCCTCGAGCGCGAACTTTCCTAAGGCAAGGACGTTGCTGTCGGGGTTGCAGACCCGACGTGTGGGGAGAGTAGGATGACCTCAGGCCGCATGCGCCGCGTCGACGAGGCGATCAGACAGGTGATCGGAGGGGTGGTGGCAGGCGAGTTGAAGGATCCGCGAGTGGGCTTCGTGACCGTTACCGATGTAAGGACAAGCGCCGACCTCAGCCACGCCCGCGTGTACGTGAGCGTGCTCGCCGACGAGCGCCTCGGGGCACACAGCTCGGAGAGCCGGACCGGGGGCACCGCTGCGGCCGCAGGCGACGCTCAGCGCGAGGCAACCCTGGAGGGGCTGCGCAGCGCGCACGGCTACATACAGCGGCGGATCGCCTCCGAGCTGCGCCTCAAGCGCACCCCCACGCTGGACTTCCTCTACGACGACACCACGGACCGCGCGATGCGGCTGGAGGAATTGATCGGCCCCACCCCCCCGTCGGAGACCGGCGCCGATGAGTGAGAACGGCGCGGTGAGCGAGCTGAGCACGGCGGAGACCCGCGAGCTGGTGCTGGAGCGCATCCGCGGCGACCGCAGCTTCGTGCTGGCCACGCACGAAAACATGGACGGCGACGCGATCGGCTCGCTGGTAGCGATGCAGGGGCTGCTTACCGCGCTGCGCAAGGACTCGCTCATGTTCATCCCCGCGGGTGAGCTGCCGCTGCCGCTCGAGTACCGCTGCTTCGACCTAGAGGGTGGCGCAGCCGGCCGGCAGGCCGGCTGGCCGAAACGGGGATGCGAGCCGAAGGCGAGTGTCTCCCGGCTTCGGTCGGGCCCCTCTTCTTCGGTCAACCGCGTGATCGAGGCGCCGCCGGCGGACATCGCGCAGCGCACCGTGGTGCTGCTGGACTGCGGCAACATCGACCGCAACTCCGCCGAGGTGCTGCGCGACGGCGCGCACCTGCTGAACATCGACCACCACCACGACAACACCCGCTTCGGCACGCTCAACCACGTGGTGGCGGGCGCTTCATGCACCGCGGAGATCATCTGGGACTTGATGCGGGGGCTGGAGGTGCCACCCACGGCGGCGGTTGCGGAAGCGCTGTACGTCGGGCTCGTCACGGACACGGGGCGCTTCATGTACGAGAACACCGGGCCGCAGGCGCACCGGATGGCAGCCGAGCTGATCGAGGCCGGCGTGGACGTGCAGGCGGTGTACCGCAGGCTCTACGAGGAGACGCCCTACCCCAAGCTGACGTTGCTCGCGCTCGCGCTCGGACAGGTGCGCCGCTTCGACTCGGGAGAGCTCACGCTGGCGATGCTCAGCGCGGAGGACTTCCGCCGCGCCGAGGCCGAGGACGGCTACTCGGAGGGCATTGTCGACCACCTGCGCGCCGTGCAGGGAACCAAGGTCGCGGCGCTCGTGCGCGAGCTCACCGCCTCCGAGCGCCGCGGCGAGCGCAAGGTCTCGCTGCGAGCCGTGGACGACGACGTGGACGTCTCGGCGATCGCGCGCGCGCTAGGGGGAGGCGGGCACCGCCGCGCCGCGGGGTTCTCCACCGCGCTGCAGCCAGAGGAGCTGACTCAGTTCCTGCGAGACGAGATCGCCGCGCAGCTGCACCCCACGCCGGCGCCGGCGTGAACCGCCTCCCTGGGGGAGGGAGAGGGGGTTTGCAGGCCCGCCCACCCGAGCCTGCCCTGCCCCAGTCCAACGGGGTTCTGCTGATCGACAAGCCGGTGGGGGTGACCTCGCACGACGTGGTCGCCGCCGTACGCCGCGCGCTGGGGGGCGTCAAGACCGGCCACGCGGGGACGCTCGACCCGTTCGCGAGCGGCCTGCTACTCGTGATGGTAGGCCGTGCGACGCGTATCCAGCAGCAGCTGATGGGGCTGCCGAAGACGTATGAGACCGTCGCGCGGCTCGGCGCGGTGTCCACCACGGGAGACCCCGAGGGCGAGATCACCGAGACCGGGCGACTGCCGCCCGACCCGCCGCTGCTGCCAACCGGGTCCGTACGCCAGCGCCCGCCCGCCTACTCGGCCGTGAAGGTCGGCGGCGAGCGCGCCTATAAGCGTGCGCGTCGCGGCGAGCGCTTCGAGCTGCCCGAGCGCTCCATAACCATCCACCGCTTCGAGCAGCTGTGGAGGGATGGGGACCCCACCCACCCGCGCGCCGCCTTTCTGATCGAGTGCTCCTCGGGCACATACGTACGTTCGCTGATCGCCGACCTGCACGACGCCTACTGCGTGGAGCTGCGTCGTACGGCGATCGGTCCGTTCGGGGTCGAGGATGCGGTTACACCGCCGAGGCGTGGCGAGGAGTGGCGGCCGCCGCAGCCGCTGGCGATCGCGCAGGCGCTCGCACTAGTGGAGATGTCATCCAAAAGGACCCCACCACTTCACAAAATGAAGGGTATGGGGTCTGAAAAGTAAACACACAACCCCCGTCGCCGGGCCACACAACCCCCGTCGCGGGGCCGGAACCCTGGCCGTCGCCGGTCGGCCACGTCGCCTCCAATAGGCTTTCGAGCGTGCAAATCACACACCTACCCGACGTACAGCGCCGCGAGCGCCAGGTGGCGGTGGGAACCTTCGACGGCGTGCACCTCGGCCACCGCGAGGTGATCCGCGGCTCCGACAGCGTGCTCACGTTCGACCCCCACCCCGTCTCGGTGGTGGCGCCGCAGCACGCGCCGAAGCTGCTCACTCCCCTGCCGATGAAGGCCGAGCTGATCGCCGCGC
Source organism: uncultured Solirubrobacterales bacterium (assembly GCA_963715925.1). GTDB lineage: Bacteria > Actinomycetota > Thermoleophilia > Solirubrobacterales > Solirubrobacteraceae > Palsa-744. The sequence continues at coordinate 3,575,848 of OY970282.1, forward strand.
TGGGCGTGCAGGAGCTGATCGTGATCCCCTTCGACGCCGCGTTCGCCGCGCGCAGCGCGCAGGAGTTCATCGACGAGGTGCTCGTCGGGGCGCTGGGGGCGGTGCGGGTGTCGATCGGCGAGAACTTCCGCTTCGGGCACCGCGCGCAGGGCGACCCGCAGCTGCTGGCCGCGGACGGGCGCTTTCAGACGAGCGTGCACCCGCTGTTGGAGGTGGACGGCGAGGTGGTCTCCTCCAGCCACATCCGCGGCCTGGTGCTGGCGGGCGAGGTCGATCAGGCGACGCACTTCCTCGGCGCCCCCTTCCAGCTGCGGGGTGAGGTGGTGCGCGGCGACGAACGGGGGCGCACGCTGGGCTACCCGACCGCGAACCTGATCCCCGACGAGGCGCTCGTGTGCCCCGGCCACGGCATCTACGCCTGTCTGGCCAACGGTCGGCCGGCCGCGGTCAGCATCGGCGTGCGCCCGACCTTCACCACCGGCCGCGGCGAGCTGATCGAGACGTACGTGCTGGACTTCGACGGCGACCTGTACGGCAGCGAGATGCGCATCGACTTCCTGCGCCGCCTGCGCGGCGAGCGGCGCTTCGCCACCCCCGAGGCGCTGGTCGAGCAGATGCGCCACGACGTCGAGCGCACCCGCGAGGTCATCGCCGAGCTATGAGGAGGCATGGAACTCACTCCACTGTGAGTGCGAGCAGGCTCTCACCCAGCTCTGAGCGGCCAACGCGCTCACCTTCCGGTGATGAGCAGGTGATGCTGCTACCGTGTGCCACCGCCGATGACGATGACGACTGAGAGAAAGCGCGAGCTCGCCGCGAAGTTCGGCGCCAACGAGCGCGACACCGGCAACACCCGGGTGCAGGTGGCGCTCCTGACCGAGCGCATCAACCACCTCACCGAGCACCTGCGCGAGCAGAAGAAAGACCACCACTCCCGTCGCGGCCTGCTGATGCTGGTGGGCCGCCGCCGGCGCTTCCTGGACTACCTGCAGCGCAAGGACCTCGAGGGCTACCGCGCCCTGATCAAAGAGCTGGGCCTACGTAAGTAGGAGCCCCGGGTGAGCGTCCTCGACCCAGGCACCGAGGTCCCGAGCTTCTCGCTCACCACCGAAGGTGGCGAGCGCTTCACCGAGAAGGAGTTGCACGGCCGGACGACCGTGTTGGTCTTCTACCCCTTCGCCTTCAGCCCCGTGTGCACCGACCAGCTGCAGCTGTACGAGCGGGAGCTCGAGCAGATCACCGCGGACGGAGCGGCTGTGTACGGCGTCTCCTGCGATAGCACGTGGGCACAGAAAGCCTTCCGCGAAAAGCTCGGCGTGAGCATCCCGCAGCTCTCGGACTTCGAGCCCAAGGGCGCGGCGTGCAGCGCCTTCGGGGTGCTCCACGACGGCGGCTTTCCCCAGCGCGCCCTGGTGATCGCCGGCCCCGACGGAGTCGTGCGCTGGAGCTACCAGGCGCCCTCGCCCGCTGACCTTCCCGGCGTGCACATGATCCTCGGAGGCCTTAAAAATATTTAGCCGCTAAGCTGCGTACGTTCGGAACAGAGATAAAAGAGACAGCTTCGCCAAACCGACGGGCGGAGGAGGAAGGTAGGACATATGAGCAGTGACGCCGTGACACGGGTCTCCGTGGAGATCGCAGGCAGCGAAATCTCCTTCGAGACCGGCAGGATGGCCAAGCAGGCCTCCGGCGCAGTCGTCGTCCGCCAGGGCGACACGATGGTCCTTGCGACCGCAACCGCGGGCAACCCCCGCGACGTAGATTTTCTCCCGCTGACGGTGGACGTAGAGGAGCGGATGTACGCGGCCGGGAAGATCCCCGGCTCGTTCTTCAAGCGCGAGGGGCGCTCGGGCGAGAAGGGGACGCTGACGGCGCGCATGATCGATCGCCCGCTGCGGCCGCTGTTCACGAAGGGGTGGAACCGCGAGACCCATCTGGTGGCGATCCCGCTCTCGGTGGACCACGTGCACCCTTATGACATCCTCGCGATGAACGGCGCCTCGGCGGCGCTGATGATCTCCGAGGTGCCGTTCGCGGGCCCGGTGGGCGCGGTGCGGATCGGCAAGGTCGACGGCAACTTCGTGGTCAACCCCAGCGAGGATCAGCTGCCCGGCGCCGGGGGCGAGGTCGCCTCCGACCTCGACCTGGTGGTCGCGGGCTCCGAAGACGCGATCCTGATGGTGGAGGCCGGCGCGAACGAGATCTCCGAGGCCGAGATCCTCGACGCGCTCGACATCGCGCACTCGGAGATCAAGAAGATTTGTGCGCTGCAGCGCGAGCTCGCCCAGCGGGTCGGCAAGGAGAAGGTCGCCGTGGCGCCACCCGTCGTGGACGAGTCGCTGCTCGCGGCGATCCGTGGCTCCCACGGGAGCGCGCTGGACGCGGCCACCCAGGTGGTGGACAAGCTCGAGCGCCAGGACGCGACCGACGCGGTCGAGCAGGCGATCCTCGAGCAGTACGCCCCGGCGGCGGGCGAGGGGGCCGGCGATGAGGCGCTGGAGCAGGCAAAGACCAAGCGGGCCGCGGCGCAGCTCGCCTTCGCCAAGCTCGAGAAGGCGATCATCCGCGAGCGCATCGCGGTACACAAGAAGCGCCCCGACGGCCGCGGCGAGGACGAGATCCGCGACATCTCGATCGAGGTGGGCGTCACGCCGAGAACACACGGCTCGGCGCTGTTCACCCGCGGGCAGACCCAGGCTCTGAGCGTCGCCGCGCTCGGCACGCTCAAGGAGGAGATGCGCCTGGACACGCTCGGGTTGCAGAGCAAAAAGTATTACTTCCACCACTACAACTTCCCGCCGTTCTCGGTCGGGGAGGCCGGCCGCCTCGGCCCCAAGCGCCGCGACATCGGCCATGGCGCGCTGGCCGAGCGGGCGCTCGTGCCGATGGTGCCCTCGATCGAGGAGTTCCCCTACACGGTCCGTGTGGTGTCGGACATCTTCGAGTCCAACGGCTCCTCCTCGATGGCCTCGGTGTGCGGCTCCTCGCTGTCGCTGATGGACGCGGGCGTGCCGCTCAAGCGCCCCGTGGCGGGGATCGCGATGGGTCTGATCAAGGAGGGCGAGGAGTACGTCGTGCTGACCGACATCGCCGGCGTCGAGGACCACCTGGGTGACATGGACTTCAAGGTGGCGGGCACCGAGCGGGGCATCACCGCGCTGCAGATGGACATCAAGATCTCGGGCGTCACGTTCGAGATCCTGCGCGACGCGCTGACCCGGGCGCACAAGGCCCGCACCTACATCCTCGGGCGGATGGCCGAGACGATCGAGGGCCCGCGCTCGCAGCTGTCCCAGTTCGCGCCGCGCATCCAGACGATCCAGATCGACCCCTCCCAGATCGGCCTGTTGATCGGCAAGGGCGGGGAAACGATCCGCGGCCTCTCGGAGGAGTTCGAATCCCAGATCGACGTCAACGACGAGGGCCAGGTGCTGATCTACTCGGCCAACGGCGAGCTCGCCGACGAGCTCGCGGAGCGCATCCGGATGATGATGAAGGAGGTCGAGGTCGGCGACGAGTTCCTCGGCAAGGTCGTCAAGACGACCACCTTCGGCGCGTTCGTCGAGCTGGCGAAGGGCACCGACGGCCTGCTGCACATCTCCAACGTGTCGCCCGGCGAGCGCATCGCGACCGTCGAGGACGTGCTCAACAAGGGCGACGAGATCAACGTGCGCGTGGTCGAGGTCGACCGCGAGCGTGGGCGCATCGGCCTGCGTCTCGCTGATGACCCGGAGATCGCGGGCAAGTCGGTGGAGGAGCTCGCGACAGTCGGCGCCGGCGGAGGCGGCGGGGGACGCGGAGGGCCTTCATCCTCGCGCAACGGCCGCGAAGGCCGCGGTCCCGGCGATCGCGACCGCTCGCGCAGGGATCAGAGCCCACCCACCCCGCGTGAAGACCGCGGCTCCGGCCGTCCCCGCCACGACTCCGGCCGCGACCGCTATTGAGCACAACTGAGGCGCATCGCGTCACCACCCTGGACTCCGGCGTCCGGGTGGTGAGCGAACCGATGGGAGCGGTGCGCTCCGTCGCGCTCGGGTTCTGGATCGGCACGGGCTCGGCGCTTGAGAGCGACGCGCAGGCGGGGATTTCGCACCTGCTCGAGCACATGCTGTTCCGCGGCTCGGAGCGCTACGGCTCGGAGGAGATCGACCAGCTCTTCGACGCGATGGGCGCCGAGCTCAACGCCGGCACCGACAAGGAGGCGACGTCGGTGTACACGCGGGTGCTCGACGTGCACCTCGAGCGCGCGTTCGACGTGATCGCCGACATGGTGTGGCGCCCGCGCATGGCGGAGCTCGAGGCTGAGCGCGAGGTGGTGTTGGAAGAGATCGCGATGTACGAGGACGACCCCCAGGACCGCGTGTTCGACGCGCTCGGCGAGGCGGTTTTCGGCGAGCATCCGCTCGGCCGCGCGGTGATCGGGCGCGCCGAGGTGATCAGGTCGGTCGCGCGCGAGCAGCTGCAGGCGTTCCACGCCGAGCGCTACACCCCCGCGGACGTGGTGATCTCGGCGGCCGGCTCGGTCGACCACGACGCGCTCGTGGAGATGGCCCGGGCGGCGTGCCCTGCGCGCCCGAGCGAGCGAGCGAGCCTGGATGGGGCCTCGCCGAGACAGGCGGCGCCGCCGAGCAGCGCTTCGGCCGGCGCAGAGGCCGGAGCGGGGCCACCGCCGGGCGAGCCGGCGTTCGAACGGCGGGTGCGTTTTCTGCGCAAGGAGACCGAGCAGTACCACCTGTGCCTGGGCGGCCGGGGGATGGCCCACGACGACGAGCGCCGCTTCGCGCTGCGGGTGCTCGACAACGTGCTCGGCGGCGGCGCCTCCTCGCGGCTCTTCCAGGAGGTGCGCGAGCGCCGCGGCCTCGCGTACTCGGTGTTCTCCTTCTCCAACCTGTACTCCGCCACCGGCGAGGTCGGGCTGTACGTGGGCACGCGCCCGGAGAACCTCGCGCAGGCGGTCGGGGTGATCGCGGCGGAGCTCGAGCGCTTCGTGCGCGAACCGGCCGACGAGCAGGAGCTCGAGCGCTCGCGGGAGAACGCCAAGGGCCGCCTCGTGCTCTCGCTGGAGTCCACCGCGGCGCGCATGAACCGGCTGGGCAGCTCGGTACTGAACGATCTGCCGATCCTCTCGGTGGAGGAGCTCGTCGCGCGGATCGACGCGGTCACGGTCGAGGACCTGCGGGAGCTCGCCGCGGAGATGTTCCGCGGGCCGGAGCTGTCAGTCGCGGCGATCGGCCCCGACGAGCAGACGCTGCGCGCGGCGCTCGCGCCGCTCGAATCGGAGCCCGCGGCATTGGAGCCCACCCGCCCGGCGATCGGAAAGGCAACGTGACCGCAGGCGGGACGATTCGCGTCGGGGTGGCGGGCGCAGCGGGCCGCATGGGCGAGGCGGTGTGCGCCGCGGTGAACGAGGCGCAGGACATGGAGCTGATCGGCCGCGCCGACCCAGTGCTCGGCACGGCGCTCGTTGAGGTATTGGCAGACGTACCCGACGTGGTCGTGGACTTCACGCGGCCGGATAACGCCGTGGATAACGCGGGGACGTGCGTGCGCTCGGGGGTGCACGCGGTGATCGGCACGACCGGATTCGATCTGGAGGAGCTGCGCCGCGTGTGCGAGAGCGAGCGAGCGGCAGGGGCGGCGGAACGGGCCAGTGAGGGCTCCAACGGTGTCACGCCCGCCTTCGATGGGCCGGCGGGCGACCACGCGAACGTGGTGGTGGCCTCCAACTTCGCAATCGGGGCGGTGCTGATGATGCGCTTCGCCGCCGAGGCGGCGCGCCACATGGCCAAGGCGGAGATCGTCGAGCTGCACCACGACCGCAAGCTCGACGCCCCCAGCGGCACCGCGGCACGCACCGCGCAGCTGATGGCGGCGGCTAGCGGGGGGGCCGAGCCGCCGATCCACTCGGTGCGCCTGCCCGGGCTGGTCGCCCACCAGGAGGTGATCCTCGGCGATCTCGGCCAGACGCTCACGATCCGCCACGACTCGATCGACCGGCGGTCGTTCATGCCCGGGGTGCTGCTGGCGGTGCGTCGCGTGGGGAACCTGACACAGCCGCTGACCGTCGGGCTGGAGACCCTGCTATTCGATGCGAGCGGCAGCGTGTGATTGAATGGCCGGCATGGGGAACCTGGGGACAATCCTGACGGCAATCGTGACGCCCTTCGACGAGCAGCTACGCGTCGACGAGGAGGCGTTCGTGGCGCTGATGCACCACCTGGCCGCGCACGGCTCGGACGGGTTCGTGGTGGCGGGCACGACGGGGGAGGCCTCGACGCTGAGCGACGAGGAGCAGCTCGGGCTGATCGGCCTGGCCGCGCGGGAGCGCCCGCCGGGCACGAGCATCGTGGCGGGCACCGGCACCAACGACACCCGCCACGCGGTGCACCTGACCGAACGCGCGACCGAATTGGGGGCCGACGCGCACCTGAGCGTGACCCCCTACTACAACAAGCCGAGCCCACGCGGGCTCAAGCGCCACTACGAAGCGATCGCGCAGGCGACCGACAGGCCGATCCTGCTCTACAACATCCCCGGGCGCACCGCCCTCAACATTGGCCCCGAGCTGCTCGCGGAGTTGGCGCAGATCGAGCACGTGAGTGGCGTCAAGCAGGCCAACGCGGCAGAGCTGCAGCCGATCGACGGGCTGGACGTGTACTCGGGCGACGACACGCTGTTCGCGCGCACGCTGGAGATGGGCGGCGCCGGGGGCATCGCCGTCGCCAGCCACATAGTGGGAGACGCGATGCGCCGGATGGTCGATGAGCCGGAGCGCCGCGCGGAGATCGACGCCTCGCTGCGCGACGTGTACGAGACGCTGTTCATAACCGCCAGCCCGACGTGCACGAAGGCCGCGCTGAACCTCCTGGGCCACAACACCGGAGGGCTGCGGCTGCCGCTGATCGAGGCGAGCGCGGATGAGTTGCGGGCGGTGCGGGAGATGCTCGTCCGCCACGGTCTCCTGGCCAGCGAGAGCACCGCGCCACCGGCGCGGGCGCAGCAACACGCGTGAGCGCGGCGCTGCGCGTCCTGCCGCTCGGCGGGCTGGGCGAGATCGGCAAGAACATGACCGTCGTGGAGCACGACGGACGGATCGTCGTGGTCGACGTCGGCCTGCGCTTCCCGACCCCGGAGATGGTCGGCATCGACCTGGTGCTGCCGGATTTCTCCTACCTGCGCGAGCGCGCACGGGAGATCGAGGCGATCGTGGTGACGCACGGCCACGAGGACCACCTCGGGGCGCTGCCGTGGGTGCTGCGCGAGCTGGCCGAGCAGGACGGCGAGCCGCCGCCGGTGTACGGGGGGGCGCTGACGATGGCGATGGCGCGCTCGAAGCTCGAGGAGCACAAGCTGCGTGACATCGAGCTGATCGACGTGGCGCCGGGGGAGGTGCTTGAGATGGGGCCGTTCTCGATGGAGATGGTGCACATGACCCACTCGATCCCCGACTCGAGCGCGGTGGCGCTGGGCACAGAGCTCGGGACGGTGTTGATCACCGGCGACTACAAGTTCGACCAGACGCCGGTGGACGGACCGCCCGCAGACGTTTCGCGCCTGGCTGAACTGGGGCGCGAGGGGGTGCTGTTGTTGTGCGGCGACTCCACGAACGTGGACCGTGAGGGCTTCTCCCCGTCGGAGTCGGTTGTGGGCCCACGCCTGCTGGAGGTGTTCGCACGCTGCGAGGGGCGAATCGTGGTGACGAGCTTCGCCTCGAACATCCACCGCGTGCAGCAGGTGGTGGACGCGGCCGAGGCGTTGGGGCGCAAGGTCACGCTGGTGGGGCGCTCGATGCGCAAGAACGTCGGCATCGGTCGCACGCTGGGGCACATCGAGGTGCCCGAGGGGCTGATGGTCGGCCCACGAGAGATCGAAGACTTCCCGGACGAGCGGATCGTGATCATCTCGACGGGCTCGCAGGGCGAGCCGCTCTCGGCGCTGCGACGGATGGCCTACCGCGACCACCCGCAGGTGCAGCTGCGTAGCGGCGACACTGTCGTCTTCTCGGCCACCCCGGTGCCGGGCAACGAGCGCGCCGTGAACGAGACGATCGACCGGCTGTACCACATCGGCTGCCACGTGGTGACCCCCCGCGACGCACCAGTGCACGCCTCCGGCCACGGCTACGCGGAGGAGGTGAAGTTGATGCTGAACCTAGTGCAGCCGCGCTACGTAATGCCCTTCCACGGCGACTTCAAGCGGCTGCGCCTGCACTCCCAGCTCGCGGAGGCGGTGGGGATCGCGCCGGAGGACGTCTTCCAGGGGGAGAACGGCCTGCCCCTGGAGGTGGACGGCCGCGGGGCGCGCTTCGGCGAGCACGAGCAGTCGGGGATGGTGTTCGTGGACGGCGTGGAGATCGGCGACATGGCCGACGTGGCGCTGCGCGATCGGCGGATGCTGTCCGCCGACGGGATCTTCATCGTGGTGGCCACGATCGCCGAGCAGGACGGGCGTTCGGTGGCCGACCCAGAGGTGATCTTCCGCGGCGTGCCGTTCCTCGACGAGGCGGGCAAGCTGGTCGAGGAGATCCGCGCCACCGTCGAGGAGTCCCTGCGCCGCGCCGCGGAGGAGGAGAACCGCGAGGTGGACCTGATCCAGCAGACGCTGCACGATGATCTGGCGAAACTAGTCTACGACCGTCTCAAGCGCCGGCCAATGGTCCTGCCCGTCGTCGTCGAGGTCTGAGGCCAGCGGCAGCTGCACGACGAAGCGCGCGCCGTGGGGAGCGACGTCCCGCAGCGTGACCGCGCCGCCGTGGGAGACGGCGACGGCGCGGACGATCGCGAGGCCGAGGCCGAAGGAGCCACCGACCGCGCCGTCCCGGCGCGGTGCCCCGCCGGCGCCGCGGACGAAGCGCTCGAACAGCGTGGGAGCAAGCTCGGGCGGCACACCAGGGCCGTCGTCCTCGACAACGAGCACGGCACCGGTGCCATCGGCGCCAGTGGAGACGCGGACGGCGGTCCCGGGCGGGGTGTGGCGCAGCGCGTTCTCGATCAGGTTGAGGGTGAGTCGGAAGAGCTCGTCGTGGTCGCCCTGCACGACCGCGGGCCGGGCGTCGACGGAGACATCGTGCTCGGCGCTGAGCGGCCCGAGCTCGGCGGCGGCCTCCAGGGCAACCTGCGCGACATCGACGGGCTCGTGCGCGACCTCGCGCGGGACGTCGGAGCGGGCGAGCAGCAGCAGGTCGGCGACGAGCCGGCGCATACGCCGGGAGGAGCGCAGCGCCGAGCGCGCGGCGTCACCCTGATCGCCGTGCAGGGATTCCGCCAGCAGCTCGAGGTTGGCGAGCACGGAGGTCAGCGGCGTGCGCAGCTCGTGCGAGGCGTCGGCCACGAAGCGGCGCTGGCGGGCGAGCATCGCCTCGGTCTCGGCGTGGGCGTCGTCGAGCGAGCGGAGCATCCCCTGGAGGGTGCGCGCGAGCTCCGCGACCTCGTCGTCGGCCTCCGAGAGGGGCACGGTGGCGGAGGGGTCGCGCGTGCGGGCGATCTCGGCGGCGGTGGTGGTGAGCGTGGTGATCGGCTGCATCGCGCGGCGGGCGATCATCGCGCCGGCGAGCAGCGCGAGGCCGGAGCCGGCGAGCGTGCCGAGCACGAGCAGCAACTCGACGCGCGCGATCGTGTCCTGCACGTCGGAGAGCGGGCGCGCGTACTGAATGACGACGTCGCCGCCGATCGGCGGCGGAAGCTCCTTGAGGATCGCTTCGACGCGGTAGCCGTCGACGTTGGCGCGGCTCTTGAGGCCGAGGTGGGGAGCACCGGCGGTCTGAGCGATCACGCGGCCGCTGATCGGGAAGAGCACCTTGATGGCGGCGTGGCCGGGGGCTGCGTATTCGTTGAGGTTGGGGTGCACGGTGATGGCGAAGCCCTGGGAGTAGTTGCCGGCCACCCCGATCTGCAGCAGCCCGGCGAGGTCGGCGGCGTCGGCGGTGACTTCGCGGTTGAAGTCCGAGCGGATGCGGTGCACGGTGAGCGAGCCGACGATCAGCGCGAAGGCGCACAGGATCACGAACGTGAGCAGCGCAGAGACGCCCGCCAGGCGGGTGCGGATGGGGAGGCGGTCGAAGGCCGCCGCGAGCCGCCTCCCCAGATGGGAAGAAGAGGGGCCCGGCTCGCCCGCCTCCGGCGGGCTGCGCCACCCTCTAGGCAGCCGGTCGAAGGCGGTCGAGATCCGCGCGCCGGTGCGCCCGGGGAGTGCCAGAAGACGGGCGAGAGCGGGGCGCTCAGGCATGGCAGTCGGTCGCCGGAAGGCCAGAGCCCGCCCATCCGGCTCGCGGCGTGGGGAGCTCACGCGCGGATGACGTAGCCCGCTCCCCGGATCGTGTGCAGCAGGCGGGGCTCGCCATCGGCCTCGAGCTTGCGGCGGAGGTTGGAGACGAACACCTCGATGGTGTTGGTGGTGGAGAAGGGGTCATAACCCCAGACCTCGTCGAGCAGGCGCTGGCGGGAGATGACGATCCGCTCGTTGCGCATCAGGTACTCGAGCAGTTCGAACTCACGCTGGGTGAGCTCGATGGCGCGCTCGCCGCGGGCAACTTCGTGGGTGTCGGCGTTCAGCGAGAGGTCGCCGACGCGCAGCGGCGCGGAGCCCCGCGGAGGGCGGCGGCGCAGCAGCGCGCGCATCCGTGCGAGCAGCTCCTGGCGCTCGAAGGGCTTGACGAGGTAGTCGTCGGCGCCCACGTCGAGCCCCTCGACGCGGGACTCCAGGGCGTCGCGGGCGGTGAGGATCAGGATCGGCACGTCGCCCTGCTCGCGCAGGCCCACGGCGACGTCGATGCCGTCGATGTGGGGGAGGCCAAGGTCGAGGATCACGAGGTCGGGGGCGAACTCATGCGCCTGCTCGAGACCCTGGGCCCCGTCGGCGGCGGTGCGGACCTCGTAGCCCTCCATGCGCAGCGAGCGCTGGAGCACCTGGGCGATGTCCTCGTCGTCCTCGACGACCAGGACCCTGGGTGCGCGGGAGAAATCGTTCATGTGGGCTCCTGTGTATCGATCTCCACTAAAGCGATGGTAAGGCCTTCAGGCAGGGTCTCGGGCGCAAGCGTCGAAGTGCCCGTGTATGGCAGGGACCCGCAAGCGCAGCAGGCGGCGCTCACGATCCCAGCGTCGAGCGCGCTGGGCGCTGCCGCGCTGGCCGCTGCATGTTCCACGGCTGGATGAGCGTCAGCGCGATGTGCTGGCCTTGGCGTTGATTGCACTCGGGGTGTTCATCGGTGTCGTCATATACGGCGGCAGCGACGGCGGCCACGTCGGGCACGCGCTGGCGACGGCGCTCGGTTGGAGCGTGGGGCGCGCCAAGATCGTGGCGCCCGTTGCCCTGGTAGGAGGCGGAGCGGCGGTGCTGATACGTCCAGTAGTGCCCGCCTTGCGGCCGCTGCGTACGGGAAGCGTCTCGCTGTTCGCTGGCATCGTGTTGGCGCTGGCCAGTGACGGCAACGGTGCGCACTGGTCGTCGCAGTTCCTGCAGGCACACGGCGGCGCGGTGGGCGAGACGCTCTACGAAGCGACGCACAGGCTGGTGCAGCAGGTCGGGGTGGACATTCTCGTAGTCTTCCTGTGTCTCGTTGGCCTGGTCCTGCTCACGGGCGCCTCGCTGGCGACGGTGCTACGTGCGACCGGCGCCGGAGTCCTCGACAGCACGCGGATGCTGAAAGCCCGAATGGCGCGGAATGATCCGCCGCAGCCGGTCGAAAGTCGTCCGCCGGAGTCCCTGCTGCCGCCCGAGCCGGAGCCGGAGGAGCTGGTGGTGCGGGCGACGCATGTGGAGGCGCCCTCAGTGGACGACGAATACTTCGAGGAGGAGGAGGAGGAGGGGAGGGACGAGCCCGAGGAGGAGTCCGTCGCCGGGGTGGCGGCGACGGATCCGGACAAGCTCACCCCGCAGGGCCGCCTGCGCGATGTGGTGACCGACGACCCGGACTTCGTGTGGAGGCTGCCTGAGCCGACGAAGGTGCTGTCGCGCTCCAGCGCCGAGCAGGCGCGCCCGGACACCGCCGGCCAGGAGCGCACGGCGGCGAGCCTGGTGGAGGCGCTCGGCCACTTCGGGGTGCAGGCGAAGGTGATCGGGACGGTGGCGGGGCCCCACATAACTCGCTACGAGTTGAGGCTCGCCCCGGGGACGAAGGTCGCGAAGGTGGCGCAGTTGAAGGACGACCTCGCGTACGCCTTGGCGGCGACCGACATCCGCATCCTCGCGCCGATCCCGGGCAAGCAGGCGGTGGGGGTGGAGGTGCCGAACGCGCGCAGAAAGATCGTGAGGCTCGGCGACGTGTACCAGGAGCCCCCCGCGGAGTGGTCGCCGCTGACGGTGTGGCTGGGCAAGGACGTGGCGGGCAAGGCGATCGGGGCAGACCTCGCGAAGATGCCCCATCTGCTGGTGGCGGGCACGACGGGCGCGGGCAAGTCGGGGGCGATCAACGCGATGCTCGCGAGCGTGCTGCTGCGGGCGAGCCCACACGAGCTGCGCCTCGTGCTGGTGGACCCCAAGCAGGTCGAGCTCAACCACTACGAGTCGATCCCGCACCTGCTGACCCCGGTGATCACGAGCCCCAGGATGGCGGCGAACGCGCTGCAGAACCTGGTGCGGGAGATGGAGCAGCGGTACGGGACGATGTCGCTGGCGCGCACGCGCAGCCTGCCGGAGCTCAACAAGGCCCGCGCAGGCCGCGGCGAGACGCCGCTGCCGTACATCCTGTGCGTGATCGACGAGCTCGCGGACCTGATGATGGTGGCGCCGGCGGACGTGGAGGACTCGATCATCCGCCTCGCGCAGAAGGCCAGAGCGGTGGGCATCCACCTCGTACTGGCGACGCAGAGCCCTAGGGTGGATGTGATCACGGGGATGATCAAGGCAAACGTGCCCTCGCGCATCGCGTTCTCCGTCTCATCGCAGACGGACTCGCGGGTGATCCTCGACCAGAACGGCGCGGAGTCGCTACTGGGCCAGGGCGACATGCTGTTCAGCCCGGTCGGCAGCTCGCGCCTGCAGCGCATCCAGGGCGCGTACATCGACGAGCCGCAGATCGCGAAGCTGACGGACTTCTGGCGCAGGCAGGGCGAGCCGGAGCTGCGCGAGGAGCTGCTGGAGGAGGTGGAGCCAGCCGAGCAGACCGAAGGGCAGCCGGACGAGTTCAGCCCCGACGAGGACCCGCTGCTGCGCGACGCGATCACGCTGGTAGCCGAGATGCAGACGGCCTCGACCTCGATGTTGCAGCGCCGCCTGCGCCTGGGGTACACGCGCGCGGGCCGCCTGATCGACATGCTGGAGCGCAGGGGCGTGATCTCCGGCTACGAGGGCTCCAAGCCCCGGCAGGTGTTGATCACCGAAGCCGACGTACCGCGGGTGGTGGCCGGATTGGAATCCCACCCACCCGCGCGCGCGATGACCGCGGAGCGGGCGGAGACCTGATTTAAGCGGGACCCCCACAAGGGGGGTCGAGGGCGGCGTTCGCAGTGCGCAGACGAGCGGCGTGGCGCTTCGCGAAAAGGGCAATAACGCAAGCGAACATGCGGGAGAGGCGCATGACCCAGCAACCACTAGCCTTCTGAGCCGATGGCCGAGATCGGAGCAACCCTACGCGAGGCGCGGATGCGCGCGCGGATCGATGTGTCGGAGATCGAGGCGCAGACGAAGATCCGCGCGAAGTACCTGCGGGCACTGGAGAATGAAGAGTGGGATCTGCTCCCGGGCCCGACGTTCGTGAAGAGCTTTCTGCGCACCTACGCGCAGGCGCTGGGCCTCGACGGGCGGGCGGTAGTCGAGGAGTACAAGCTGCACTACGAGCACCCAGGGGAGGGGGTGGAGATGGCCCAGCAGCCGGCGGCCTCGGCCCAGCGGTGGACGCGCAGGCGAGCGGGCGGCCCGGCGACACGCCGCCGAGGCGGCGCGGGGAAAGCCGGAGCCCCCCCGCCCCGACCACCGCGCCAGGGCCCCTCGCGGGCATACATCGCGACGGTGAGCGCGGTAGGCGTGGTGATCGTGGTGCTGGTGTACGCGCTGCTCTCGGGCGGCGGCAGCACCCAGAGCCCGCCCGCGGGCACCCCAGCGGCGAGCGCTCCGCGCAAGGCGACGGGGAGCGGTCACGCCGCGCGCAACAGCGGCGCCGCGGGCAACGCGACGGCGACCCTGGCGTCGCTGAAGGTGGAACCCTCGGCGGAAGTGTACGTGTGCCTGATCGGCGACGGGCGCAAGCGGATACCGGGCCTGATCCTCACCCCGACCTCGACGCTCCCGACCTACCACGCGCGGCGCTTCGAACTGACCCTGGGCAACAACGCGGTGACGTTGGTGGTGAACGGAACACCGCACACGGTGCCGGCGTCGGCGCAGGCGATCGGGTACACGATCACTAGGGCGGGGATGAAAACGTTGGCGGCAAACGAACAGCCGACGTGCAAGTGAATGTGAGCGTGCGCGCGGGCATCGATTGTGATCCCCACCCACTCCATTCATAAAATGGACCTCACAAGGACGAACGGATGAGCGTACGCGCGGGCATCGTGGTGACCGGCACGGAGGTGTTGAGCGGCCGCGTGGCTGATCGCAACGGGCCGTGGCTTGCGGACCGCCTGGAGGAGGAGGGGGTCGACCTCGCGCACGTCATGATCGTCGGGGACCGCCGCGAGGACATGGTCGCCGCGCTGCGCTTCATGGCGGCGCAGCGCCTGGACGTGGTGCTGACCAGCGGCGGCCTCGGCCCGACCGCGGACGACCTCACGGCGGAGGTGGTGGGCGAGTTCCAGGGCCGTGCGATGGTGCTCGACGAAGCGTTGCAGGCCCGCATCGAAGCGATCACGGCGCCGCTTCGCAAACGGTGGCGCAATATCGACCCCGGGGCGCTGCGCGAGGCCGCGCGCAAACAGGCGACCGTCCCCGCGGGAGCGGCGATCCTCGAGCCGGTCGGCACCGCCCCCGGTCTGGTGGTGGCACCCGGCGAGGATCAGAGTCCACCAACTCAGAGCGCCCCCAACCGAGGCCCGACGGTGGTGGTGCTGCCGGGTCCCCCGCGGGAGCTGCAGGCGATGTGGGAGGCCGCAGCCGGCCTAGCGGGGGGACCGCTGCGCGCGGCACTCGCGGGCGCGACGACCTACCGCAGGCGGACGCTGCGCATGTTCGGCATCCCCGAGTCGGAGATCGCGCAGACGCTGCGGGCGGCCGAGCGCGAGGGCATCGAGTTGGACCACCTGGAGATCACGACCTGCCTGAAACGGAGCGAGGTCGAGGTGGTGACCCGCTACGAGCCCGACGCGGAGGGCGCCTACGAAGCCTTCGCGGCGCTCGTGCGCACACGCCACGCGGACACCCTGTTCTCCGAGGACGGCAGCACCGTGGACGAGCAGGTCGCGGCGCTGCTGCGGGGTGAGCCTCGACCGGCGGAGCAGCCGCCGGGGCGCGCCGGCGAACCCGGCGCTGGCAGCGGGAGGGCAGGCGCCTCGACCCGCTACACAATCGCCACCGCGGAGTCCTGCACAGGCGGCCTGCTCGTCGCGCGCCTAACCGAGCTCGCGGGCGCCTCGGAGTACGTGCGCGGCGCGATCGTGGCGTACTCCAACGACGTGAAGAGCGCCCAGGCGGGGGTCCCCGCGGAGCTGATCGAACGCCACGGCGCGGTCTCCCCGGAGGTCGCACAGGCGCTGGCCGAGGGCGCCCGCGCGCGCCTGCAAGCAGACGTGGGCGTGGGTGTCACGGGGATCGCAGGCCCCGGTGGCGGCACCCCCGAGAAGCCGGTGGGCCTCGTCTGCCTCAGCGTCGCCGGCCCCGGTGGCGCCTCGCTCACGCGCTCGGTCACCCTCCCAGGCGCTCGCGCTGACGTGCGCGACCGCGCCACGACGGTTGCGCTGCACATGGTGCGCCGTGTGCTGGTCGATCTTGCCTCGACCGATCCGCCAGTCAATCTTCGAGCGGCGGGGGGCGACGAGGAGGCATAGCTGGGTCACGCGGAGCGTTGGCGCTCGCCTTGTGCCCTGATTAGAGACTTCAGGCAGCCACGCACGCAGGCCCGTTAGCGGCGGCGAGACAAGCACTGGATGAAGCGCTCGCGCTCGTCCTCGGGCTGCGCCTGTAGTTGCGATCATCCCCTCAATGACCCGCGGCGCCACAGCCAGGCTGTTCGTGGCCGTCGATCTTCCCGCGCCCGTGCGCGCCGAGCTCGCGCGCTGGGCGCGCACCGCCGCGCTGAGCTCGCGCTCGAGCGGCGGGCGCCTGCGGCTGCTCGACCCCGAGCTGCTGCACGTCACGCTCTGCTTCCTCGGCGAGCAGCCCACCGGCCGGATCGAGTCCGTCGCACGATCGCTCGCTAGCGTCTGCCCGGCGCCGGTCGGCGAGCTTTCGCTGGGCGCCCCCCTGTGGCTGCCCAAGCGCCGCCCGCACGCGCTCGCCGTCGAGCTGCGCGACGACGCCGAGGGCGCCCTCGAAGCCCTGCGCGACGCCCTCGCGCGCGCGCTCGCCGCCACTTGCGAGCACGCTCCCGAGCGCCGGCGCTTCCGCCCCCACGTCACCGTCGCGCGCCTGCATCCACGGGACGCTCCGAGCGAGCGGGGCCTCCCCGCGACGCCGCCGCTGTCGTTCTCCCCGCAGTCGGTGACGCTCTATCGGTCGTGGCTCACGCCCACAGGGGCCGTATACGAAGAGCTCGCAACCCACGCTCTCGTGGCCCCCTCGATGGATTAGAAGCCCGCCCACCACTGCCCGCGAAGACCTATCCATAGAGGTCTTTCCCACCTGTCCCCAATCGAACAACTGTTCTGTCCGGAGCGGTCTCTAGCGTGTGCGGCCCAACTCGATTCAGGAGGAGCTTTCGATGCCCGTTACCGACCAGGAGAAGGCCGCCAAGGCCCGTGACGCCGCATTGAAGGGCGCGCTCACGCAGATCGAGCGCGAGTTCGGCAAGGGCACGGTCATGCGCATGGGCGACGAGGGCGCGCAGGTGCGCGTGGCCGCAATTCCTACCGGGGCGCTGTCGCTCGACCTCGCACTCGGGATTGGGGGCGTTCCGCGCGGGCGCATCGTCGAGGTTTTCGGGCCCGAGTCCTCCGGCAAGACCACGCTGATCTATCACGTGATCGCCGAAGCGCAGCGGCTGGGGGGGGTGTGCGCGTTCATCGACGCCGAGCACGCGATGGACCCGCTGTACGCGCGGGAGATCGGATGCGACATCGACGAGTTGCTCGTCTCTCAGCCCGACTACGGCGAGCAGGCCCTGGAGGTCGCCGACATGCTCGTGCGCTCCGGCGCCGTCGACGTGGTCGCGATCGATTCCGTCGCCGCGCTCACCCCGCGCGTGGAGCTCGAGGGGCAGATGGGCGACCAGACGGTCGGCTCGCAGGCGCGCATGATGTCCCAGGCGATGCGCAAGCTCGCCGGCAACCTCAACCGCACGCAGACCCTCTGCATCCTCACCAACCAGATCCGCGAAAAGGTCGGCGTCATGTTCGGCTCGCCCGAGACCCAGCCCGGTGGGCGGGCGCTGAAGTTCTACGCCTCTCAACGCCTGGACATCAGGCGCATCGAGACGCTCAAGGATGGCGCCGAAGCGGTCGGCAACCGCGTGCGCGTGAAGGTCGTCAAGAACAAGCTCGCCGCCCCCTTCCGCCAGGCCGAGTTCGACATCGAGTTCGGCAAGGGGATCTCCTCGGCCGGCTGCCTGGTCGACCTCGGCATCGAGGACAACCTCGTCACCAAGTCCGGCTCGTTCTTCTCCTACGGCTCCGAGCGCCTCGGCCAGGGCCGCGGCAACGCGAAGGCCTATCTGGACGAGCACCCCGCACTGGCCAAGGAGTTGCGCGAGAAGATCTTCGCCGCGCGGGGCCTCTCACCTGATGGCCCCGCTGTGGCGCCCGAGTCCGTCGCGGACGGTCCCGCCGCACCCACGCCCCCGGAGGTCGCGCCTGTCCCGGAGCGAGAGCGCGAGCCGGTAGCCGCTTGACCGCTCCCCGTGGGGCTCTAATCTAGGGGGTCATGCCGCGCTACCACGTGACGACCTTCGGCTGCCAGATGAACGAGCACGACTCCGAGCGCATGAAGGGGATGCTCGAGTCGCTCGGCTACCGCGAGGCCTCCGCGCGCGCGGAGGCCGACCTGATTCTTTTCAACACCTGCTCGATCCGCGAGTCCGCCGACTCGCGCTTCCTCGCGCACCTCGGCGAGGCCAAGCGCTTGAAGCGCGAACACCCCGAGCGGATCGTGGGCGTGGGGGGGTGCTGGGCGCAGTCGGTCAAGGACGAGGTCTTCGAGCGCTTCCCGTTCGTCGACGTCGCGTTTGGCCCCGGGCAGGTGCACCGCCTCGCCGAGTTCCTCACCTCCGACTCGCTCACCGCCCAGGGGTACTTCGAGTTCGAGGGCTTCACCGGCCGCCTGCCCGCCCGCCGCGAGCGCCGCTTCCAGGGGTGGGTGCAGGTCTCCGTGGGGTGCAACTGCCGCTGCTCCTACTGCATCGTGCCCTCCACCCGCGGGCGCGAGGTCAGCCGCCCCTTCGAGGAGCTCGTGGCCGAGGTGCGCGCAATGGCGGCGGATGGGGTGCGCGAGGTCACGTTGCTCGGGCAGAACGTCAACTCCTACGGGCGCGACCTGCCCGGCGTCCCAGTCTCCGCGCGTCCGCCGGCGGGGGGGAGGGTAGGCGGACGCCGAGCGCGCACCTTCGCCGAGCTGCTGGGAGCGCTCGACGCGGTGGAGGGCATCGAGCGCATCCGCTACACCTCCCCTCACCCCAAGGACATGCGCGAGGACGTGATCCGAGCGCACGCCGAGTTGCCCAGCGTATGCGAGCACATCCACCTGCCGCTGCAGTCGGGCTGCACCCGCATCCTCAAGGCGATGCGCCGCACCTACGACCGCGCCCGCTACCTCGACCGGGTCGCGCTGATCCGCGAGCACGTCCCCGACGTGGCGCTCACCACCGACATCATCGTCGGCTTTCCCGGCGAGTGCGAGGAGGACTTCGCGCAGACGCTCGAGGTAGTCGAGCAGGTCCGCTACGACGGCGCCTTCACGTTCCTCTTCTCCCCCCGCCGCGGTACCGAGGCCGCCTCGATCGCCGAGGGCCTCGTCCCCCACACCGTGAAGGTGGAGCGCATGGAGCGCCTCGTGGAGGCCGTCCAGCGCCATGCCCGCGCGCGCGCCGAGCGCTTCGTCGGACGCGAGCAGGAGGTGCTCGTCGAGGGCGCCTCCCGCACCGACCCGGAGCGCCTGCGTGGGCGCACCCGCCACAACAAGGTCGTCAACTTCACCGGCCTCGCCGCCCCCGGCGAGCTGACCCGGGTGCGGATCGACTCCGCCACCAGCCAGACGCTCGCCGGCGAGGAGCTGCCGGCCGCCCTGCGAGCGGTCGCGCGCGCCGGCTGACTTCCAACCGTCCTCGCCAGTTCAGAGCCGTTCAGGCTGAGAATCCATTCACGCTCAGTAGCCCTAGCCGAGCACTTCGTGCCTGCACTTTGCCAGCGCCGCCGTGTACTGCGGGCTGCTCGTATTGACCTTGATCTGGTTCAAGGATTTGAGCGTCTTAAATGGGGGCAGGTCGATCCCATTCCGGCGCACACATTCATACACGAGCATGAACTGACGGTGGTTAGTGATGCTGGGTTCCGTTTTCGTCGGGGTGGTGCTCGCCGGGGTAGTGCTTGCGGGAGCAGTGCTCGCAGGAGCGGTGCTCGTCGGGGTCGTGGCAGTCGCTTCCGCGGTCGTGTGGGCGGCCGTCGGAGTCGAGGCGCTGGAGGAGGACCCGCTGGAGGAGCTGCCACACGCACCCAGACCGAGGCAGGCGAGCGAGGCGACCAGCAGCGCGATCGCCGTCGGTACGCGGTTCTTGGTACTAGTGCTGATACGGGACATGACACTCCTTCGTGGATCGTCGGTTTGCGTGCCGATTATCCAATCCGCGACCACGTCGCCGGCGAGCCCGTTCCCCCAACACCCGGGCTCGCGTGTCCCGGACTGACGCTCACGGCCGGAATGCCCCGCAAACACTGCGCTGCGGCCGCGGCTCGCCGTAAACGCGTCGCCGGGTAGCTCCGCGCGATTGAGACGAGCGTGTTTCCGACGAGCGCGATCCGATGTCCGCCCGAGGAGCCCGGCGGCGCTCGCACTCGCTTCGAGGTGGCGGCGGGCCGTCCCAACCGGGCGACGGCCCGCCGCTGCTCGACCTGCTGACCTGAGGGGCGTGAGGCCCTTGGACTACTGGTAGGTGGAGCTCCCCCCCGACGGTCCGCCCGAGTAGCTGGCGCCAGGGCTCGATCCCGATTCGGATTCCGAGCTCGATCCGGAGCTTGACCCCTTGCCCATGTGCGGGCAGTGGTGGCCAGGCCCCATCGTGTTCGGCGCCGGGGTCGTTTTGGACGGGGTAGACGGGGTGGTCGTCGTGCTCGGCGTCGACTGGGTCTGCGTGGTACCCGTCGCCGTGCCGCTTGATCCACCCGGAGACGCGGCCGCGCCGGCGATGCCGGCCACCGCGCCTCCCGTTGCCAGCGCGCCCACCACGAGTACGGCCCTGATCGTGCTTGCCCTTGTCATGCGAACCTCCTGTGGTCGTGAGGGCTCTTGTTTACGCCGGCCATTCTGCGAGCCGCTCCTAAGCGGGCCGCAACGCTGCCCTAAAGCTCGCCGAAGGAGTGTGTAGGAGAAGGTCTTATGGGCCCGGGGGGGCGCTGTGGGCCTCGCGACGCCCTCAGCGCTTGTCGCGATGAGCTGCGTCGATCGAGACGGCGAGCTCGTCGCTGCCCGTCACGCGGGTGAAGGTCGCCGCGAGGCCGGGGGCAACGCTCGCGACGATCGCGCCCGCCCGTAGCGGGAGCGGCGCGACGTCCACCTCTGCGCGGTTGCGCTCGATCGCCTCCGCCACCGCGCGCGCCACGTCCTGCGGGCTGCGCGTACCGACGCCCGGCGGGAGCTTCACGCCCGAGTCCGCAAACATCCCCGCGTCGCGGATGAACCCGGGGCACACCACCGACACGCCCACGTTCTGGGAGCGCAGGTCCGGGCGCAGCCCCAGCGCGAAGCCGCGCAGGCCGAACTTCGTCGCGTTGTACAGGGCGCTGAGCGGCGACGCCACCTTGCCCGACAGCGAGGACACGAACAGCAGATGCCCCCCGCCGCGTCCTGCCATCGCCGGCGCTAGCGCATGTGCCAGCGCGATCGGGGCGCGCAGGTTCACGTCGAGCACGCGGTCGACCTCCTCCATGTCGAAGTCCTCCAGCCGCCCCGTCCCGGAGAGGGCGGCGTTGGCGACCAGGACGTCCACCTCGCCCGCCTCGCTCAGCAGACGCTCGACCGCCGTCCGCTCGCCCAGGTCCGCCGCGAGCGCGGTGGCGCCGAGCTCCGCGGCAAGGGGCTCCAACACCTCCGCGCGCCTACCCGTCAGCACCAGCCGCGCGCCGCGCCCGTGCAGCTCGCGCGCGATCGCATGGCCGATGCCGCCCGTGGCGCCGGTGAGCAGCACCCTCGATCCAGAGAGCTTGACGTGTCCCAAGTCAGTATTCGGGTGTGTGTTTTGCTGAGTGCATGGGCGCCGTCGAGATTCTGACTTGGGAGACCTGCTGCAAGGCTACGCCGATGGAGGTATGCGCGCTCTTCGGCCCCACCGGCGTAGGCAAGACCGCGGTCGCGGTCGCGCTCGCCGCGCGGCTGCGCGCCGCGGGGGAGGACCCCGTCGCCGTGTCCGCCGACGCGCTGCAGGTGTACACGGGCCTGGAGACCCTCACCGGCGTCGCCTCCGCCGCCGAGCGGGCCGCGCTGGAGCACCGCCTGGTCTCCTTCCTGCCGCTCGACGCGAGCTTCTCCGCCGGGCAGTACGCCGAGCTCGCCCACGCTGAGATCGACGGGCTGCTGGCGCAGGGCCGCCGGCCGATCGTCGTCGGCGGCACCGGCCTCTACCTGCGCGCCGCGCTCACCGAGCTGCGGATGCGCCCGCCGCCGCCCGAGGGCGTGCGCGAGCGTTGGATGGCCGAGCTCGAGCGCCACGGGCCGGGCGCCCTGCACGCCCGCCTCGCCCGCCACGCGCCGTGGGCCGCCGCGCGGATCGACCCCGCCGATCGCCAGCGGCTCGTTCGCGCGATGGAGCTGCTCGACGCCGGGGAGCTCGAGCCGCCCGAGGGCCCCTCCCAGCTGTGGACCGCCGAGACGCGCCGGCCCACGCTGCTCGTCGGGCTGACGATGGACCGCGAGCGGCTGTATGAGCGGATCGACGCGCGCGTGCGGCGGATCCTCGACGCGGGGGCCCGCGAGGAGGTGCTGCGCGCGCACGCCGCTGGGGCCTCGCTCACCGCGCGCAAGGCGCTCGGGTTCGAGGAGCTGCTGGCCGGCGACGTCGAGGCGATGCAGCGCCACACCCGCAACTACGCCCGCCGCCAGCTCACCTGGATGCGCAAGCTCGCCGGCGTGCGCTTGATCGACGTCACCGGCCGCGCGCCGGAGGAGGTCGCCGCGGAGATCGTAAACTCCGTCACGGTGGGGGACGCCGCCACGCCCCCCGCCCGCGAGGGTTGAGGTCGGCTCCTGGGCAGCCTCTCCGCGTGGGCGCGCCGTCCGCCCGGATGCTGGCTGATGACACCGTTCCAGCCGGGTGAGCGCATAAACTCGGGGCAGCGTATGACCGCCTCCGCAGAGATACGCCCGATGCGGTTCGAGAAGTGGCAGGCGCTCGGCAACGACTACTTGATCCTGGAGCGCGAGCAGCTGCCGTTCGAGCTCACCTCGCCGCGCATCCGCAAGCTCTGCGCCCCGCACTTCGGGGTCGGCGCCGACGGGGTGCTGCTGCTCGCCCCCAGCGACGATCCCCAGTTCGTCGCGCGGCTGTCGATCTACAACCCCGACGGGTCGGAGGCGGAGCTGTCGGGCAACGGCGCGCGCGAGGCCGTGCTCTACCTGCGCCGCCACGGCTGGACCGAGGCGGATGTGTTCTCGATCCAGACCGCCGCGGGGGCGATCACGCCGACGATCCTCAGCCCCCACAGCTGCCGCATCGACATGGGCGCCGCGTCGCTGGCCTCGCGGAGCTTCCCGAGCGGCCCCCCCGACGGCCACGGCGAACTGAGCGCCGGCGGGCGGCGCTGGCGCTTCCAGCACGTCTCGATCGGCAACCCCCAGTGCGCGATCCACGTCGAGGACCTAGACGCGCTGCTGGCGCTCGACCTGGCCGCGATCGGTCCCGCGATCGAAGACCACGAGCTGTTCCCGCACCGCACCAACGTCTCCTGGTACACCGAGACCGAACCGTTTCGCATCCGCGCGCGGATCTTCGAGCGCGGCGTGGGGGAGACGCTCGCCTCCGGCACCGGCGCCACCGGCGCGGCGGTCGCCCACGTGCTGGCCCACCGCCGCTCCCCCCCGGTGCACGACATTGACACGCCACGTCTGCCGGCGGGCGCCGCTGTGCACACAGGGCACAAATCCGGCGGGGCCCACGAGACGAGTAACGTCACCGTCGCCCTCGACGGCGGCGAGCTGCAGGTCGAGGTGGGAGCGCAGCTGCAGGTGCATCTGACAGGCTGGGCACGGCCCGTGCACGAGGGCCGCCTGAGCGACGACTTCCTGAAGGAGCTGCATGAGACCGAGTAAACGCCTGGACCGCATCAGCCAGCTGGGGAAGGGCAGGCCCGGGTGGGCGGGCCTTCAAACCCCCTCCCGAAAAAGCCGTGTAACAGGAGATCGATGAAGCCGAGTAAACGCCTGGACCGCATCCCGCCGTACCTGTTCGCCGAGCTGGAGCGCAAGATCGCCGCCAAGCAGGCGGAGGGGGTGGACGTCATCAGCCTCGGCATCGGCGACCCCGACCGGCCGACCCCGCCGCTGATCGTGGAGGCGATGCAGGAGGCCGTCACCGAGCCCGAGACCCACCGCTACCCCTCCAACCGCGGCCGCGCGGACTTCCGCGAAGCCGTCGGCGACTTCTACGCGCGCCGCTTCGACGTGCGCCTGGACCCCGCGAGCGAGATCATCCCCGCGCTCGGCGCCAAGGAGGCGATCTTCAACCTCAACCTGGCCTTCCTCGACCCCGGCGACGCCGCGCTCGCCTCGGACCCCGGGTACCCCGTTTACACCGCCGGGCCGCTGCTCGCCGGCGCCGACCCCGTCGCGATGCCGCTCGTGCCCGAGCTCGGCTTCGTGCCCGACCTCGACGCGATCGCCCCCGCCGACTGCAAGCGGGCGAAGCTGATGTACCTCAACTACCCCAACAACCCCACCGGCGCCGTCGTCCCTGAGCGGTTCTTCGAGCGCGTCGTGGCGTTCGCCCACGAGCACGAGGTCCTCGTCGTGCACGACAACTCTTACTCGGAGATCGCCTACGACGGCCACCGGCCCCCCTCGTTCCTCGCGACCCCCGGCGCGAAGGAAGTGGGGATCGAGGTGTTCTCGCTCTCCAAGGGCTACAACATGACCGGCTGGCGCTGCGCGGCGGCAGTCGGAAACGCGCAGGCTCTGGAGACCTACTGGCGGCTGAAGACCAACATCGACTCGGGGTTGTTCGAGGCCGTGCAACTCGCGGGCGTCGCCGCGCTCTCCCCGGACGCCGACGCCGAGGTCGCATCGATGAACGAGCTGTACCGCATCCGCCGCGACCTCGTCTGCGACGCGCTCGCCCGCGCCGGCGTGCACGTCACGCCGCCGAAGGGCACGATCTACGTGTGGGCCCCCGTCCCCACGGGCTTTGCCAGTTCCGTCGCCTACTGCGAGCACGTGCTCGAGCGCACCGCCGTCGTGATCTCCCCGGGCAGCGCCTACGGCCCCAGCGGCGAGGGGTGGTTTCGCATCGCACTCACCACCCCCGATGACCGCCTCGCCGAGGCGGTGGAGCGCCTCTCCTCGCTGTCCTAGACTCCGGGGTGGATGAATCAGCCAGCTTCGCGCGCGCGCCAGCGCGCCCTCTGCATCGCGGCGCTCCCGGACGGCGGCGAGAGCAGCGTGCGGGAGCTGGGGGAGCTGCTGCGCACCGCCGGCGTGGCGGTGGCGGGGGAGTTGTGCCAGCGCCGCGAGCAGCCCCACCCCAACACCTACCTCGGGCCCGGCAAGGTCGCTGAGGCCAAGCGCGCCGCCCTCCAGTGCGACGCGAACGTGGTCGCCTGCGACGACGAGCTCACGCCCCGCCAGGAGCGCAACCTGGAGGCCGAGTTGGGCCTACCGGTGGTGGATCGTACTACCGTAATTCTCGACATCTTCGCCGCGCACGCCGCCTCCGCGGAGGGCAAGCTCCAGGTCGAGCTCGCCCAGCTGGAGTACAACCTCGCGCGGATGCGCGGCCTCTGGAGCCATCTCGAGCGCCTCGGCGGCGGGATCGGCACGAGGGGCCCGGGCGAGAGCCAGATCGAGACCGACCGCCGCCTCGCGCGCAACCGCATCGCCGCGCTGCGCCGGCGCCTGGAGCACGTGCGCGGCACCCGCGCGGTGATGCGCGCCGAGCGCGAGCGCGCCGCGCTGCCGACGATCGCGCTCGCCGGGTACACCAACGCCGGCAAGTCCACGCTGCTGAACGCCCTCACCGCCGCCCACGGCCGCGGCGCGGGCGCGGCCGTGGAGGTCCGTGACCGCCTCTTCCACACGCTCGACCCCACCACCCGCACGCTGCGCCTCGGCGGCCGGCCCCACCTGCTGACCGACACGGTCGGCTTCATCCGCAAGCTCCCCCACCAGCTCGTGGACGCCTTCGGCGCCACCCTGGAGGAGACGATCCGCGCGGACCTGCTGCTGCACGTGCTCGACGCCTCGGCGGCGGAGAGCGAGATGGAGGCGATGCGCCACGCCGTCGAGGCGGTGCTCGAGGAGATCGGCGCCGACGCCTCCCCCCGTGTGCTGGTCCTCAACAAGGTCGACCTGCTCGACGAGCCCGCGCGCCAAGAGCTGCGTCTACGCCACCCCGACGCGGTGCTCGTCAGCGGCGTCACCGGCGCGGGCCTGGACGCCCTGGGCGAGCGGATCGAGCGCGAGCTGCTTCACACGCTCTGCCCGCTGGAGCTGCTGGTTCCCTACGCCAACGGCTCGAGCCTCGCCGAGCTGCACGAGGTAGCGGGCGAGCTGGCCCGCCGCGACACCCCCGAGGGCGTACGCGTACGCGCCCTGGTCCCCGCGCGCCTGGCCTCGCGCTACGCGCGGTTCGCGGTGGCTTAGTTCGCAGTGGCTTAAAGACCTCGACCCGCCGGAGCGGGTCGGGTGCGGGTGTAGGAGGAGCTACCTCCAAGCGACTGCCAATCGAAGCAAAGCATAACAAGCCGGGTCGATGCACATGGTGGACGCTACCCACGAGCACATGTCATATCGCGCTCTGCTCAACCCGGCTCAGTCCTATGGGCGGCGGGCGGAGGACTCGAACCCCATCCGGGAGCGACCCCGAATTCGTGATTGACAGTCACTTGCGACGACCTCGACGCTACACCCGCCGTCGCAGACAATCGTACCTGCGGGTGGGGACGGTTCTCTCGCTCAGAGACCCGCGGCATGGCAGGCGCCGCGGTGGGCCTGCGTCTCCAGCGCGTCGTTAAGCGGCTCAAGTTCGCCTGCCTCCATCCCCAGCGCCGTGGCGATCAACCAGTCGGCGAACCACGCATTCTTCGGCAGCAGCGGCCCGTGCAGGTAGGTACCGATCACGCTGCCGCTGCGCGCTCCCTCCAAGCCGCTGCGGCCGTCGTTGCCGTGACCCTTCAGCACACGCCCGAGCGGGGGCTGGCCGGCTCCGAGGCGGGTACGCCCGCCGTGGTTCTCGAAGCCCGCGAGGACGCGGCTTTCGCCGCCGCCGTTGAGCGGGACCTCGATCGCGACGTTGCCGATTAGGCGCGGACCGTCCTCGCGCACCGTGTGTACGTCCAGCAGCCCAACCCCCGGCAGCTCCTCGCCGGGGCCCAGCTCGTAGGAGCGCCCCAGCAGCTGGTAGCCGCCGCAGACCCCCAGCACCACCGCGCCGCGCGCCGCGGCGGCGTGTAGCGCTTCACGCTTGGTCGCGACAAGGTCCTCCGCGCAGAGGCGCTGGTCGCGGTCCTGGCCGCCACCGAGGTAGAACAGGTTGTGAGCGTCGCCGTCCAAGGGCTCGCCCAACCCGCAGGGGACCAGCTCGAAGCCGATCCCACGCCATGCGCAGCGGCGCTCCAGGACGAGCAGGTTGCCGCGGTCGGCGTAGATGTTCATCAGGTCGGGGTACAGCGCACACACGCGCAGGGCGCCCCGCGGAGCGGGGGAGGGGGCGTGCGCGAAGCTCACGAGAGCGCGCTCCGCGTGTGGCCGCCGGCGCTCAGAAGCTCGCGCAGCGCCAGCATGGCGGTGTAGGTGGGGAGCGCGTAGAGCGGCGCTCCGGCGGGTGGCGTGTCGGCCTGTGCGGCGGCCAGGGCGGCGGCGAGGTCCGGCTGTACGCGGATGCGGCCCGGCTCTACACCTGCGTACTTCAGGCGCACCGCGAGCTCCGCGGCGCGGGTGCCGCTGCACGTGGCGCGCCGCACGCGGCCGGCCAGCAGCTCGAAGTCGGCGTCCCAAATCCAGGAGACGTCGCGGCCGTCGGCGATGTTGTCGTTGAGCACGCCCAGCAGGTCGTGCTCCCCGGGCTCCAGGGCGAGCGTGCGCAGCACCTCGTTGGCGCCGGCGGGGTTCTTGACGAGCAGGATGCGCAGCTCGCGTGGGTGGGTGGGATCTCCAATCGTGACGCTCTCAGCGCGCCCGAACGCCGCGCGGGTGCTCTGCAGACCGGCGACGATGCGCTCCAGCGGGATTCCCAGCGCGTGGGCGAGCGCGGCGGCGGCGAGCGCGTTGTAGACGTTGTAGAGGCCGGGCAGCGGCAGCGCGACCGGAGCCTCGCCGGCGGGGGTGTGCAGCTGAAAGCGCGCGGCCCGTACCCCTTCCAGGCGCACGTCGGTGGCGCGCACCGCGAGCTCGGGACGAGCTTGCCCGCAGGCCGGGCAGCGGTAGCGGCCGAGGTGCCCGAGGTAGACGGCCTCGAATACGTAGGGCGCGCCGCAGTTGCGGCAGTGCTTCGCGTCGGCGGCGTGGCCCATGTGGGGAAGCGCGAGCGAGTCGTCGTCCACGCCGAAGTACAGAACGCCGTCGCGGCCGCGGCCGAGGTCGGCGACCATCGGATCGTCGGCGCCCAGCACCAGCTGAGCTTCGGCTCGGGACCCACCGACCTGGGTGGGCATTCGGTCAACGGTGTGCGCCCAGCGCTCGGCGATCGTCTCGAGCTCCCCGTAACGGTCGAGTTGGTCGCGGAAGAGGTTGCCGAGCAGGATCGCGCGGGGGCGCAGCTGCGCTGCGATCTGCGCCAGCCACAGCTCGTCGACCTCGAACAGCCCGAGCTCCCCGGCGATCGAGTCGCGGGGGCCGGCCGCGGCGAGCAGGGTGGAGGCGATGCCCCCGGCCATGTTGGCCCCGGCGCGGTTGTGCACGAGCTCCACGCCCTCCTGCGCGAGGATCGCGGCGGCCATCGCGGCGGTGGTCGTCTTGCCGTTGGTGGCGGAGATCAGCACGCTGCCGCGGCGTAGGCGCGCGCCGAGGAGGCCGATCGCGCCGGGCTCCAGCCGGATCAGGACCTTCCCGGGCACACTGGTGGCGCCGCCGCCGCGCAGGCGGGAGAGCGCGCCCGCGGCGCGGGCGAGCGCGAGCTTGGGGGCGAGCAGGCCGCTCAAGGGCCACTGCTCGGTGGGCCGTCGGCGCGAGCAGCCCCTACACCCGGCGAGCTCTCCGTGCTGGACCGTCGGGACCCACCCAGCAGGCTGCCCGCGGGGACGAGCACCCGTACCGCGCCGGGTACCGTACGCACGCTTAGCGGCAGCTCGCCGATGGGGTCGCCGTCGGCGTACATCGTGAAGGGGCGATCCGCTGCGACGGCGAGCGCCGCGGCGCGCAGCACGCGCACCTCGGGCAGCCGTACGTGGGCGCCTTTGAAGACCTTCGGGAGGTTGGCGAGGAAGCGCGGCTTGGAGACCGCCTCGATCAGGACGATGTCGAGCAGGCCGTCGTCGAGGAGCGCGTCGGGCGCGAGCAGCATCCCGCCGCCGTACGCGCGGGAGTTGGCGACGGCGACGGTGTAGCCGGTGAAGGACACGCGCTCGCCGGAGGGATGCAGCGTCACCTCGAAGCGGGCGGGCCGCCACGACCACAGCGCGCGCAGGGCGCCGTAGGCGTAGACGAGGTTGCCGAGGCGTGCGGGCGCGAGGTTGGCGATGCGGTTAGCGTCGGAGTCGAAGCCGACGGAGGCGATCCCGACAAAGGCGACGCCGTCGATCTCACCGACGTCCATCGGCCGGGGGGTCCCGTGGGCGATCGTGGCACACGCCGCGAGCGGGTCGAGCGGGATGCCCAGCACGCGCGCGAGGTCGTTCCCGCGCCCGCCGGGCAGCAACCCAAGAACGGCGCCGGGGACGCTGCGCAGCGCGTCGGCGGCAGCTCCCGCGAGGCCGTCGCCGCCAAGGGTCACAGCGGTCTCCCCGCCGTGCGCGGCCTCGAGCGCCAGCTCGCGGGCGTGGGGGAGGTCACGGGTGTCGGAGCGTTGCACCTGCAGCCCATGCCCACTCAGGGCGCGCACCACGGCGGGCGCGACACGCCCGGCGCGCCCGCCGCCGGCGGCGGGGTTGACGATCAGGCGCACGGGAGCGGGCACCGCGTTAGGGTATTGAGTACCCGCCCCGGAGCCCACCCACCTGTCATCTGCGCCCGTGGGGGTCGGATAAGAGTTCCTTAAGATTGTGCGAAGGGCGCGCACAGCCCAGGTGGGGCGCATCTAAGCTGGCGAGGTGCCCGCCGCTCGATCTCCAGCCGCACGCATTGTTGGAGTCGCGCGCAATGCTGGCGGCCTCGCGGCGGTCGCGACGGCGTCGTCCTTGATGGTGCTCGCGCTGGCGGCGTGCGGCACCAGCGTCAGCCATACGAATGCCGCGGCCAGCTCGCGCGCGAATGCCGCCTCCACATCGGCGAGCGACCCCTCCGGGGCCTGCCGGAGGGTGAGCGCGCCGGTGCCGCGAGGCATTCAGCACGTGCCGCCGCCGACGCGCAGGCTGGACCCGACGAAGCGCTACGTGGTGGCGCTAGCGACGAACTGCGGGACGATCGTGATTCAGCTCGATGTGAAGCGGGCGCCGCGGACGACGGCGTCGTTCGCGTACCTGGTGAGACGGGGCTTCTACAACGACCTCACCTTCCACCGGGTGGCGGCGAACTTCGTGATCCAGGGGGGAGACCCCAACGGAGACGGCTCGGGAGGCCCGGGCTACACGATCGTGGAGCCCCCTCCGGCGAACCTGCGGTACACGCGGGGGACGGTGGCGATGGCGAAGACGAGCACCGACCCGGCGGGGGCGTCGGGGAGCCAGTTCTTCATCGTCACAGCGCAGGAAACCGAACTGCCGCCGCAGTACGCGCTCCTCGGAAGAGTGGTGGGGAGCATGGCCGGGGTGAACGCGATCTCCGAGCTCCCGACGGTTCCCCCGCAGGACGGGGAGCCGATCCACCCGGTGGTGATCAGCCGGGCGACGCTGTCCGAAGCGTAGGGCTCGCCCCAGCACACGTCGGCCCTACCAGGGATGACCTCAGCGGGCCGTGCGCCCTCGGCGACCTCGGCCGAGGCTGCAGGCGACGACAGGACGTCGAGCGTCGGCGGCCCTGCTCAACCGGGCGGCGCCTCGCCCTGCTCAACCGGGCGGCGCCCCGCGGGCGGCCTCACGGGCGCGGTCGCGCCGCCGCCGGCCGATGAGCGCGACGACGGCGAGCACAGCGATCACGAGGAACAGCCCGAGCAGGATGCCGGGGGCGAGGCCGAGGCCGCCGAAGGGGAGCGAGACGAGCTCCACGATGCCGAGCCCCAAGGCGAGCAGGAGGATGACGAGCAGGACGATCAGCAGGACCCCGCGCACGCGCGCGAGTGCGCCGGCGGAGGCGGGGGGAATCAGCAGCCCCATGGCGCGCAGCGCGAACATCTGCCGGCCGGTGGGGGGCTCCTGGCCGAGGCGCTGCACGGCCTCGCGCAGGTCGCCGGGGCGGCGCTCGGCGAGCGCGAGGGAGGCGTCGGCCATGCGCCGGATCTGCATGCGCTCCTGGGGGCGGGCGGCGGCGATCGCGCGCTGGAAGTAGGCGCGGGCGGACTCGGCGTCGAAGCGCTCGGCCGCGCGCGCCCCGAGGATCGAGAGGGCGGCGGACTTGAACTTGGTCTCGGCCTCGAGCTCCTCGTCGGTGCGCTGCTCGAGCGCCTGGATGGCCTCGGCTGCACCGCGCTGCTCGATCCGGATCTGGCGCTGCTTGGGCGGCATCGGGTGAGCATTCTAGGGCCTGCGCGAGGCGGCCGTCAGCGGGGGCCAAGCACGCGCGCGAGCACCGCGCGGGCGCTATGCTCGCAGCGAGAAAGCGAGCTCGATGCGTCCCCTACTCCCGATCACGGCGACACGACCGATCAGAGGCACACAGCCGGGACGGTTGGGTCGGCCAGCGGCGCGTGCGACCGCGGCGCTGGTGGCGCTGCTGCTCACGTTGCCCGCCGCCTCGGCGGGAGCGAGCGCAGCCGGCAGCCCGTTGGCACCCTCGCCCGTCTCGCCGTCGGCGGCCACGCCGGCGCAGGGCGCGAGCGCGGGCACCGGTGGACGGGCCTCCAAAGCCCTCCCGGCCGGGAAGGTGTCCGCGGTCAAACCGGCCACCAGCGCCGTAAAAATCCCATCGCAGGTGACGACCGCACCGACCGTCACGACCGCGAGCACCGCGAGCACGCGGGAATCGACCTCGGGGACAAGCACGTCGGAGATCCTGGCGCTGATCGCGGGCTTCCTGGTGCTCGGGGGGATCGCGTTCATGATCCTGCGCGACGCCCGCTCGGTGGCGCCGGTCGTGGAGGGTGCGGCGGCGGGCGGCACGCGCAACCCGGAGGGGCGCCTGCGCAGGCGCCGCGCACAGGCGAAGGCGGCACGACTCCAGCGCAAGCGCCACCGCAAGCGCTAGGACGCCCGCTGGCCGAAACGGGGACCGATTAGGGAGACACTCGCTTCGCTCGCATCCCCGAATCGGCCAGCGCCGGAGGCGCGTGTCTACCGGCTTCGGTCGGCGCGATGCTGCGTCCTCGATCGCTCGTGTGCCAAGCACACCACGCTCACTGCGTCCTTGCCTCGCTTGCCCAGCGAACGTCCTAGAAGGTCAGGAAGAGAAAAGATTTGATGAGCCGGCTCCGCCGGCCGGGGGGCGGCAGCAGTACGTTCGAGGACGCACGCGCGTGGCGCTATGACGCCAGCGAGAGTCGCGCTACCGGCGGACCGTGACGCGCGTGACGCTATGACGCCAGCGAGAGTCGCGCTACCGGCGGACCGTGACGCGCGTGACGCCGCGGCGCGCGGTGCGCACCCGCGCGGGTGGCGCGGCCCGTCCGCCAGCCGGGCAGTCATGCGGCCCGCGACGGGGTCCGCGGCCACCGAGCGGCGCGCGTGGACGGTGGGGACCCACGCGGCCGGCCCCGGGCAGGGTCTTGCTGCCGCCGTCGTCCTCGCCGGAGGAGTCGGCGGCGGCGGACTCGGCGGGCGGGAGCGACTGCAGCGCGGCGTCGGAGCGAAACGGGAGCCACAACATCAGCCCGGCGATCGGGATCTTGATCAGCCCGATGCCCAACAGCACCAACCACATCCACGTGTGCACGCTTCCGATGCTACTACGGCGCCGCGCCGCCTTCAGCGAGTCGCCCTCGGAGCTGCCGCCGGACCCGAGCTCGGCGTCCGAGCGCCACGTGCGTGCGTCCTCGAACGAGCTGCCGCCGCCCCCCGGCCGGCTTGCCGGCCCATCCAAATAAAAAGCGCTCGCGCCGCCAAACTGATCCTTACGTGATCGTAAGGTTGCTAGCGTGGGGGCGTGGCCACCGCAACCGCCCCTCTGCCCGCCGCGGGCGCACGGGACTCCTACAAGTGGATCGCGCTGTCCAATGTGACGCTCGGCGTGCTGCTGGCGACGCTGGACGGCTCGATCGTGCTGATCGCGATGCCCTCGATCTTCCGCGGCATCCACCTCGACCCGCTCGTCCCAGCCAACAGCTTCTACCTGCTGTGGATGATCCTCGGCTTCCTGGTCGTCACGAGCGTGCTGATCGTCAGCCTCGGCCGGCTGGGGGACATGTACGGGCGGGTGCGCATGTACAACCTCGGCTTCGTCGTCTACACCATCGCCTCGCTGCTGCTCACGGTGGACTGGCTGACGGGGCGCTCGGGGGCGCTGTACCTGATCGCCTTCCGCGTCGTGCAGGGCGTCGGCGCGGCGTTCCTGCTGGCCAACTCGGCGGCGATCCTGACCGACGCGTTCCCGGCCAACCAGCGCGGGATGGCGCTCGGTATCAACAACATCGTCGGCGTCAGCGGCGTGTTCGTCGGGCTGATCCTCGGCGGCCTGCTGGCGCCGGTCGACTGGCGCGCGGTGTTCCTGATCTCCGTGCCGATCGGGCTGTTCGGCACTGTGTGGGCCTACCTGAAGCTCGAGGAGCGCTCCACGCCCAAACGCGCGCCGGTGGACTGGGCCGGCAACCTCACGTTTGCGGTGGGGCTGGTGGCGATCATGGTGTCCGTGACCTACGGCATCCGGCCCTACGGCGGCCACGCCACCGGCTGGAGCAGCCCGCGCGTGATCGCGCTGCTGTGCGTCGGAGCGGCCTGCCTTATGGCGTTCGCGGCGATCGAGCGGCGCGTCGCCGCGCCGATGTTCCGCCTGCCGCTGTTTCGCATCCGCGCGTTCACGTTCGGCACGCTCTCCACGTTCCTGTCCGCTGTCGCGCGCGGCGGGCTGATGTTCATGTTGATCATCTGGCTGCAGGGCATATGGCTGCCCCAGCACGGCTACGACTTCGCCGACACGCCCCTGTGGGCGGGGATTTACATGCTGCCGCTGATCGTCGGCATGTTGCTGGCGGGGCCGACCTCCGGCTACCTGTCGGACCGCTTCGGCGCGCGCTGGTTTGCGACCGGCGGGATGCTCGGCGCGGCGCTCTCCTTCTTCCTGCTCGCGCTGCTGCCGACCGACTTCCCCTACCCGCCGTTCGCCGCCGTGTTGTTCCTCAACGGCGTCTCGATGGGCATGTTCGCCTCCCCCAACCGCGCCGCGGTGATGAACTCCCTGCCGGCCGGCGACCGCGGGGCTGGCGGCGGCATGAACCAGACCTTCCAGAACTCCGCGCAGGTGCTGTCGATCGGGGTGTTCTTCACGTTGATGATCCTCGGCCTCTCCACGCACCTGCCCGCGACGCTGACCGCCGGGCTGCACGCACACGGCGTCCCGCTCGCGACGGCCGCCACCGTCTCGCACCTGCCGCCCGTGTCGATCCTGTTCGCGGCCTTCCTCGGCTACAACCCGGTCCAACACCTCGTGGGAGCGCACGTGTTGGGCGCGCTCTCCGCGCACAACCACGCGACGCTGGTCGGCCGCTCGTTCTTTCCCCACCTGATCTCGGCGCCGTTTCGGGCCGGGCTGCGCGAGACGTTCGCGTTCGCGATCGTCGCCTGCCTGATCGCCGCGGCGGCGTCGCTGATGCGGGGTGGGCGCTATCACGCCGAGGGTCCGGGGGGCACGGACACAACAGGAGATTCGCGCCCGCTGCGCGAACAAGTCATCGCCGGCGGCGAGGCCGCCCGGGAGCACGCGGGTCGCACGTGACCGGCCCCGCACCATGCCATCACAAGAGAGGAGCCACATGCGCGTTGAGTGGTACGGACAGTCGGCCTTTCACCTGAGTACGCCCGAGGCGTCGGTGTTCATCGACCCCTTCGGCGATCTCTCCGCGGCGATGGCCGGCCGCGACATCCAGTTCGACTACCCGCAGATCGAGGGCGTAACGGCCGACCTGCTGCTGGTCACCCACGAGCACGCCGACCACAATGGGGTCGAGGCGATCGGCGGCGACCCGGCGGTGCTGCGCTCCACCGCGGGGCGCCTGCAGTCCCCGCTCGGCGAGGTGGTGGCGGTGGCCTCCGAGCACGACGAGCAGGCGGGCACCGCGCGCGGGCCCAACACGATCTTCGTGTTCGAGCTCCCGGGCGTGCGGGTGTGCCACTTCGGCGACTTCGGGCAGAGCACGCTGCGGCCCGAACAGGCCGAGGCGATCGGCGCGGGCGTGGACCTGTTGATCCTCCCGGTCGGCGCCGGACCCACGATCGGCGCCGAGGGCGCCGCGGCGATCGTGCAGCGGCTTGCACCGCGGTGGGTGGTACCGATGCACTACCGCACGCCCCGCATCGGCTTCCTGGACACCGCCGAGGCCTTCCTGGAGCACCACCCCGGCGCGCACCACCTTGACGGCCCGGCGTTCGAGACCGACGAGTTGCCCGCCGCGGAGGGCCCGCTGGTGGTGGTGCCCGCGGCTCCGTAGGGCCCGCTCGTCGTCGTGCCCGCGGCTCCGTAGCGTCCGCCCCGCGGTGGTGGCGCGTCGCCGGGTGGCGCGGCGCTACGCTACGGGTGGCAGCGTTACCGCGACAAAGGCGAAGGAGACCTATGAGGATCGCGTTCGTAGCGGCAGGGGTAGCGGCAACCGGACTGGTGGCCGCCGGTGTGCTCGTGATCGCGGCGGAGGCCGAAACGACCGGGACCTCGACCCCAGCGGCGAGCGCGCCGCTGCGCACGGTGAGCGTGGAAGGCGTTGCGACCGAGCCGGTCGGGGCCTCGGCGAGCGCCGAAGCCGCCACCGCGGTCTATCGGCAGGCGATGGCGGCCGCGATCGCCGACGGCCAGGCCAAGGCGCAGTTCCTCGCCGAAAAGGCGGGCGCCACGCTCGGGCCGGTGCAGAGCGTCGGCGAAGGAGGCGGCTACATCGGGTGTCCCGCGGGAGTGGAATACGAAGGCGGCCAGCCCGACTTCGGGTCCAACCGGGGACCGGTGTTCGCGGCGACGGCTGCGCCCGCTGCCGGCCGCGCGACTCCGACGGTCCACAAAGCGCACGTCAAGCGCCCCAAACGACACTCGGCCAAGAAGTCAGCCGTGGAATCCTGCACGCTCTCCACACAGGTCGCGCTGGTCTACCAGTTGGGCTGAGAGCGAACCTGTCGCTTGCCCAGCGCCGCTGAGCGCGACAACGGGTCGCTCAGCGCTGCGTCCTGCGTACGGAGCGATGCGCGGCGTGTGCCTACGGCGAGCGCTCGGCTGCGCGCAGCCCGCCAAGCGTCCATGCCGCGAACACGGCGACCAGCGCCACCGCGCAGAGGTAGGCCAGCAGGGTGTGGTTGTGCACGCCCGAGATCAGCCCCCGGCCGGCGTCGAGGAAAGCGGTCGCGGGGTTGACGGAGGCGACGGCGTGAATCCAGCCCTTGAGCAGCGGCAGCGGGACGAAGACGGGCGCGAGGAACAGGACCAGGAAGACCGGCGTTTGCATCAGCGGACCGGCTTGGATCGTGCGGAAGCGGAACGCCACGCCGGCGGCCCACCCGAAGCCGACGAGCACGAGCAGCGCGGCGAGGCCGTACAGCCCGAAGACGTCGACCCCGTCGCCGGTGACTTGCATCCCCGCGAGCAGCGCGACCGCGGTGACGACGGTGAGGGTGATCGCGGCGCGTGTGAGCGCGACGAGCGCGTAGCCCACGGCGATGCCGCGGCGGTTGCCGGCGGCGAGCATCAGGCGCCGCGCGAACCCGTTCTCGAAGTCGACGGCGATCGTGAAGCCGGTGAACAGCCCCGAGAACATCGAGGCCTGCAACAGCACGAACACGAACTGGAACGCGGTGTAGCCGGCGGGAAAGTCAAAGCCGGGTGCCGAGCCCAAAGCGGAGAGGCCGCCGGCGAAGCTGGCGAGGAAGATCAGCGGGAACACGAGCGAGGGGATCACGAGGTCGGCCCGGCGCACGTAGGTGTGCAGGCTGCGCCACGCGATCGCGAGGGCGACGTCCCACAGGCCGCCGTGCGGCGGGGTCTTCGGCGCGGCGGCGCTCATGTGCGCTGCAACCTCGTGCGCATCGCGCCCTGGATGGCGAGCAGACCGATCGCCAGCAGCGCGGTGGCGACGCCGAAGCCGCGCAGCAGCGCCGTGGAGTCCCAGCCGAAGATGTACAGGCTGCGAAAGCCCTCGATCAGGTAGGAGATCGGGTTCCAGGTGGCGACGGTGTGAAACCAGCCGGTCCGCAGCAGCTGGCGGGGGAGGTTGGAGGAGGACAGGAAGATGAACACGAAGAACAGCGGGAACAGGCCCTGGACGGCTTCGGAGGAGCCGGTGCGCAGCGCGGCGACGCAGCCGAAGGAGGCGAAGGCGAGCGCGGACAGCGACCCGAGCACGATCACGACGAGCGCGCCGCCGAAGCCGGCATCGAGGTGGGCGCCGACGACCAGGCCGAAAAGGATGTACGCCGCGGACTGCAGCGCGCCCAACGCGGCGACCCCGACGAGCAGCCCGGCGATCAGCGAGACGCGCCGCAGCGGGGTGAGCGCGAGGCGGTTGAAGAAGCCACTCTCGATGTCCTCGGCGAGGTTGGTGCCGGTGTTGATGAGCGAGAACATCGCGCCCTGGATGAACGCGACGGCGATCGCGAAGGACACGTAGGAGTGTGTCGGGAAGCCCGGCAGGAGCGTGGCGGCGTGCAGCCCGCTGGAGTTGATCACGAGCAGGATCGCGGGGAAGAAGAGGATCGGGAACATCTGGAAGGGTTGGCGCAGCGTCTTGAGCACCGAGCGCTGCGCGAGGGCGCCCACCTGGGTGAGCAGGCCGGCGCTCATGCGGAGATCGGCGCGCCGGCAGCCCGCTCGTCCTGCTGCGCGTTGGCCCCGCCCTCGCCGGGTGGGTTCACTCCAGCCCCGGACGGGTCCGAGCCGCCCTCCTGGCCCCCGCCATCTGGACCACCGGGCGAGCCCCCACCGCCCTCCACACCCTCGTCCTCATCCGCGGCGCCCTCCAGCGAGCGCCCGGTCTTGGCAAGGAAGACGTCGTCGAGAGTGGGGGAGTGCAGGCGCAGATCGGCGACCCGCAGGCCCTCGGAGTCCAGCGCACGCACGACCTCCGCGAGGTCCCCGGCCCCCTCGGGCAGCCGCACCGCGACGCCGTTGCTCGCGGCGGCGGCGGGCTCGCCGAAGCGGTGCAGCGCGCCGGCCAACCGCTCGCGGTCGCCGGGGTCCTGCGGGACCGCTTCGACGGAGGGGCGCCCGATCGCGGCCTTCAGCTCCGCGGGGGTACCCTCGGCGACGATCTTGCCGTGGTCGATGATCCCGACGCGGTCGGCGAGCACGTCGGCCTCCTCGAGGTACTGCGTGGTGAGGAACACGGTCACGCCGTCGCCGGCGAGCCGGCGCACCTCGTCCCACAGGGCGGCGCGGCTCTGCGGGTCGAGGCCGGTGGTGGGCTCGTCGAGGAACAGCAGGCGCGGGCGGTGCACGAGCGCGAGCGCTAGGTCGAGCCGGCGCTTCATGCCGCCGGAGTAGCCCCCGACCTTGCGCGCGGCGGCGTCGGTGAGCCCAACCCGCGCGAGCAGCTCGCGCCCGCGCACTTCGCGCTCGCCCTTGGGCAGCCCGTGCAGGGAGCTCTGCAGGCGCATGTGCTCGCTGCCGGTGAGGAACGGGTCGAGCGCGGATTCCTGCAGCGAGGCGCCGATCGCGCGGCGCACCTCGGCGCCCTGGCGCACGACGTCGAGGCCGGCGACGCGCGCGGTGCCGGCGGTGGGGGGCAGCAGCGTGGTGAGCACGAACACCGTGGTGGACTTGCCCGCGCCGTTGGGGCCGAGAAACCCGTAGATCTCCCCGGGCGCCACGCGCAGGTCGATCCCGTCGACGGCGCGCACGCCGCCCTTGAAGTCGCGGACGAGGCCCTCGACCTCGATCCCGTTGTCGTCGTTCCCGGCCACCCTCTGACCTTATCGAGCACGCCCGACATACTTGAGGACCCCTCGGCTTCGGCCCTGGAGTCCTTTCGCGTTTAAGGGGCCTCTCCCTCTCGCGCCGCACGTATCACCTGGGTCTTGCGTCGTCGTAGTCGCCAGCTCTCGCCGTTCAGGTCTGTACCGATACGGCGGCTTTGCGGTAGCTCTTCGAACCCGAGGATGAGCTGCCATTGTGTTCTCTTGTGGTGGAGGTACCGGAGTCGGTCGCCGACTTGCAGTTCGTCGACGGGTACGATGTAGTTGCCGTCGCGGGTCAAGCGGGGGGTCCTGGGTGTGCGGGTGGTCGTGGTGGCCCCTTTGATTAGGTGGCCGGCGCCAGCGGGTAGGGATGCCGGCGCCGGCCCGATGCCAGGCGCTCTCCTGTGGGGGTGAGCGGACCCGGTGCGCTGGCAGCCTACCAGCCGATCTCGGCTAGCGTTAAAAGACTTGTTCAGATGTGCATGGACTGGGCTGCTGGTCGCATGGGATGGTTGCCGGATGTCACCGTTGGAGGAGGCGAGCCCGGCACTCGCGGCCGTCATCCGACGGTTGCGGGAGGAGAACGGCCTCACCCAGGAAGACCTGGCGTACGAGGCGGGCGTCACGACGGGGACGCTGTCGAAGATCGAACGGGGTCTGACGAACCCTGCGTGGACGACGGTCGAGCGGATCGCGGGCGCGCTCGGGGTGAGCCTCGGGGAGTTCGGTGCGGCGGTCGACCGCGCAGAGGGGTCTTGAGCCACTCAGCGGTGCTTAGCAACTCCCTTGCGGGGGCCAGGCGGACAGACGGTGTGCTTGGGGTCCCACCACAGCAGGTAGAAATGGTGGCCCTGTCGCCGGGGCCAATTATTTGACTGGACGGGGCCAGCGTAGGTCCTCCATCAGACACCATATCTACCTACGATTAGGGGATCATCGCCGGCCTGAGCGACCTCAAGCACGAACTGGAGGACAGAACGATGGAGAAGGTGTACGAGATCTACATCAAGACGACCCCGGAGCGCCTGTGGGAGGCAATCACCGACAGCGAGTTGCGGCGCAAGTACAACTTCGGGGTCGGCGTCGACACCGACTGGACGCCGGGCTCCCACTACGAGGGCGTCCACCCGATGGCGCCCGCCGCGCTGTTGGAGGGCGAGAACCTCGAGGTGGACCCGCCGCGGCGGCTCGTGCAGAGCTTCACGGCCCTGTGGGGCGAGGACGTCAAGCGCGAGGGTACCTCACGGGTCACGTGGGAGATCGAGCAGGTCGAGGACTCCTGCCAGCTGACCGTCACCCACGACCAGCTGCGCGAGGGCGCCAACGCCGAACTGTACGGCGGCTGGCCGATGATCCTCTCGGGCCTGAAGACGCTGTTGGAGACGGGCGAGACGCTCACGACACCCGGGTCGCTGCGCTACGCGAGCGCGGGGTGAGCCACAAGCCAACCCCACACCCACCTCCACAGATAGCGCAGGGCCTGGGCTGCTAAGCTGGACTAAGCCATGGCGGCAACCTACAACATGCACGAGGCCAAGACGCACCTGTCGCGGCTCGCCGAACGCGCGGCTCAGGGCGAGGAGATCGTGATCGCGCGCAACGGCCACGCGCTCGCGAGGCTGGTCCCGATCGAGGAGCCTCGCAAGCGACGCAAGCTGGGGTTCTGGAAGGACGAGGAAGTGTGGGTCAGCGACGCTTTCGATGACCCACTGCCATGGGAGATCCAGCGACACTTCCAGAGCGAGGGCGATTGAGGCTCTTGCTTGACACCCATACGCTGATATGGGCCGCCAAAGAAGAGCTGCGCGACGACGCTCATAAAATGATCGAGGAGGTCGCCGATTCGGTATTCGTCAGCGCCGCGACGATCTGGGAGATCGAGATCAAGCAAGCACTGGGCCGGCTGCAAGCGCCCGGCGACATCATCGAACGCGTCGACAAGTCCGGGTACGAACGCCTTCCGATCACATTCGAGCACGCCCGCGAGGCGGGCAGGCTGCCACTGCTGCACGGCGATCCGTTCGACCGGATACTCGTCGCGCAGGCGCGTGTCGAGGGACTGACGCTAGCGAGTGCCGACACGGAGATTCGGCGCTACGACGTTCCGGTGCTCAACGTTGTGCAGGGTTAGCAGTTTCCTCCATAGGTTTACATAACATCCATTATCGAGCGTGGCGCGGTAGTGTCTCAGTTTGAAAGTTCGGCGATCTCGCGCAGGGTCCAGACGTGATCCGAGACCCCTGCCGCCATCGCGGGAGTACGCGGGTACGGGTTCTTGAGGCTGGTGTGCGGCCGGGCGAAGTTGTAATGCATGAAGTGGATCGCGACGGCGGCGGCGTGGTTCTCGACCTTCTTGGAGAAGGCGTTGGTGAGGCGCGTGAACCGGCGCATACTCATCCGCATGGTGAGGTTCTGGCGCTCCACGTAGCTGGTGCTGATCTTCGCGGGGTCCGGGTAGCCGATGCGGACCTTTGTGCTCGTGCCGACGCAGACGGGCGGGCTGTAGCGGCGCTCCCCCAGGTACTCCGTCCGGTATTCCTTGACCTGCTGCGCCCAGTCGATGTCGCTCCCGAAGATCAGGCCCACCGTGCTCCGGTAGGTGACGAGACCGTCCGTGCTCAACTGGATGCGCCCGCGCACGCGGCCCTTGAGGTCTTCGATGAACGCCCAGCAGTCCTCCAGGTTGCGTTCCCCGACCTGCCATGACGGGACCAGCTTCGTGTCCGCGCAGATCGCGGTCCACGTCCACACGTCGCCGTAGCCGAACTCGCCTTTGTGCTCCTCCGGCACGTTTTTGGCCTTCGCGTAGCAGAACGCCCAGATCTCGTCTGCCTGGATCGTCTTGCACGGCAGGTCCCGAAGCGTCCGGTCTTGGTACTCGGTGCAGGCGTCGCCGCCGTCGAGGAGGAGCTTCGAGACGGTGTTGATCGAGCATCCGGCCATGCGGGTAGTCGCGCGGAGGCTGTTCCCCTCGACCAGCATCCCGAGGATCTGCGCGCGCTTCTCGACCGGCAACCTGTTCATACTGAACATTATGCGGGAGCGGTCGGACAGAATAGTCTCGGACGCTCGCGCAAGCCTCAACTCGTCTATGCGGAGATACAATCCCTCGCTGAGCCTCCATGCTAAGCTCCGTAGCTCTGGGAGCGGGCCAGAGCAAAGAGGATCATGATGCCGAAAAAGCGAGCAGAACCAGGAAGGAAGTCAGCCCCGGTGAATCGGCGACCCAAGCCCAAGGCATCCGGACGAGCCAGCCTAAGTGATCGCGAGATCCACGATGTCTTTAAAGTGCTGCGTCTTAGTAACCAAGATATCAGCAGGCTCGACCACCTGAATACTGAGCCTCAACCTGTGCTCTATTTTCCGCTATCTACAAGCACGCCGGCAGATCAGCCGATCACCTGGTAGCTCGTGCCAAACTGGCGCGAGATTGCGGGGGAGTTGCAAGAGGCCGGGTCGTCGCACGACCTCATCCGACGAAAGTATCTCAAGCGGCTCAGTAAACGCACGGGTCGCAATACAATCCTGTACTACTCTGGCTGGCTACAGAAGCCGGGGATCTCGGCTCAGCAGCCTTTGCCGTTTTCTGTCAACGATACAGACAAGAACGGCTTTATGACCATGATCCACGGTATGGATCGTTCCAAGGGTCTGGACCTTTTTTTACACACGCCGGGCGGCGACGTAGCAGCGACTGAGTCGCTTGTCGGCTATCTGCGCTCGATGTTTGGTACGGACATTCGAGCGATCGTGCCGCAACTTGCAATGTCGGCTGGGACAATGATCGCCTGTGCCTGCAACGAGATCCTTATGGGAAAGCATTCCAGTCTCGGGCCGATCGATCCGCAAATGAAAGGCCTCCCCGCGCATGGGATTGTGGAGGAGTTCGATACCGCGCGTAGGGAAATCACGAAAACTCCGGCGACGATCCCACTATGGCAGCCAATCATCGCTAAATACCACCCTACGCTTATCGGTGAGTGTCAGAAGGCGATGAAATGGTCACAGGAAATAGTTACTGACTGGCTAAAGACCGGCATGTTCGAGGATCTCAAGCCAAATAGTGTTCGTGACGCGACAGTAAAGAAGGTCGTTGACGAGCTTGCCGATCACGCAATGACGCTTTCTCACGCACGTCACATTGACTTCGATCGGGCGCATTCAATTGGTCTAAAAGTCAAAGCGCTAGAGGACGACGATAAACTTCAAGACGCAATCCTTACCGTTCACCATTTGTGTATGCACACTCTCGGGGAAAGCAATACGGTCAAGCTGATCGAGAATGACCGAGGCGTAGCATTTGTTCAAGCAGTCGCAGTTGGCAATGCGATGGCTGGGTAGCACATGGCAAAGACCGGTTTCCGTTGAGCCTGGCAGCTTTGAGTGTGCTTTACCCGGCAAGCATCGGCGAGTGAGATCAGGAGCCCTTTCGGCCCCAGCGCGCCCGCGCAGCCTTCCTGGCCGCCTCGCTGCGCTCCCCCGCAGTCATCTTCTCGGCGCGCGCCTTCCCGCCCTTGAGGCCACCTTTGCGGCCCAGCGCGACCGCTGCGGGGTCCTTGCCGTCATCGGGGGGTGTGTCCTCGACCTCACCCGTGGCGATGTCCACGATGAGCTTGGCGAGCTGGTTTGGGTCGCGCGGGCGTTTGCGTGAGCGCTCGGGCACGCTTCGAGGGTACCAGCGAAGGGGGCGCCGCGCCCGGATAGCAGCGCGGCGCCCGCTCGGGGTCGTCAGTTGGTGACGCCGACGATCTGCACCATGCGGTACGCGGCGCGGGTAGCGAACACATGGCCGTCGCTGGTCTGGTTGACGAGGCCGTTGACGCGCAGGGAGCGGATCGTGTCTTTGACGAGCTTCCCGCGGTCGGTGGCACGCGCGAGGTCCCAGACGGACCAGAGCGGGGAGTCATCCCCGGTGAGCAGGTAGAGCACGTCGCGCTCGATCGCGTTGGCTTCGGCGACAGGATCGGATGTAGGGTTCGGGTCAGGCATTGGAGGTCAACTCTCCTTTGTCTAGGAGGGATTGGCGAAACCCGCTAGGCCGCTTCCTCGCAGGGGATCGTAGACCGGCCATCGAGCTGATACCCCAGGATCAGCCGATCCTTACCCCACCCCGCTCAGAACGCGCCGATTGAGGCGCGAACGGAGACCCGATCAGAGTAGCGCCTTAACGGAGAGGAGCCCGCCGTAGCGGGCTCCTCTAACCGACTCTTGCGGCCCCAAGGGGTTGCAAGACGCCAGCCCTTCAATGCGGACTGTATCGGACGCTACGGCTACGTTGCCATGCTGCCCTCCAAGCCCTCGCGGAACTTCTCGACGTGACGGCGAATCAGACGGCGGACCTCCGCTGCGACGCTGCGATCCTCCTCGACGGCGACCTGCTCAAGCTCCCTGAGCAGACCGGCTGGAATGCGCACTGAGAGCATCGCTTGTTGCTCCGCTGCTGACATCTGCAACCTCCCCGTTCGCTGGCCGTTGGTCATCGGCAGCATCTTGAAGTACGCCTCGGATGGAACGACTGCGGGGTCAGCTTCACGGCCCCTTAGCGCCTACTTTTCCGTCCGACCGGACCTGTAGTTTCCCTTGTCCTAC
The DNA here is from genome assembly GCA_963715925.1 of uncultured Solirubrobacterales bacterium. Taxonomy (GTDB): domain Bacteria; phylum Actinomycetota; class Thermoleophilia; order Solirubrobacterales; family Solirubrobacteraceae; genus Palsa-744. Next base: position 3,620,139 of record OY970282.1, read on the forward strand.
AAACAAAAAGGACCCCCGCGACGGTGGAACGTCCGGGGGTCTGGATCAAGGAGATTGCGGCTCCGATGACCACCCAAAACGTATCACGGCGCTCCGTCGTCGCTGACCTCTCGAACATCCTCGACTCGCCGGAGGTCGCCCGCCTCATCGATGAGCTTCAGGAGACCCGTTTGACGGGCCGACCCGGCTACCCGATCCGCAGCATGGTGGCGATGATGCTCGCCAAGAGCCTCTACGCGCTCCCGACATGGACTCGCACGGTGGCGCTCGTGCGGGAGCATCGTGACCTTGCGGCCGTGATCGCCCCGGATGGCAAGGTGCCGTCCCATTGGGCGTGCTACCGCTTCGCGGCGAAGCTCCGCGCCCACACGACCATGCTGGAGGAGTGCATCGCGTCCGTGGTCGGCGCGCTGAAGAAGGCCAACCCGCTCCTCGGCTGGAACGTCGCCATCGACGCCAGCGACATGCCGGCCTACGCGAACGGGCAGCGCTTCAAATACCACAACGGCCCGGAACGCAAGAAGTACAGCGACCCGGACGCATCGTGGGGCCACCGCTCGGCAGTCTCGACGCGCAAGGGCGGCGGCTTCTACGGCTACCGCCTGCACATGGCCGTGTGCGCCCGGACCGATCTGCCGCTGGCGTGGAAGGTCGAGACGGCCAAGATGAACGAATCCCCGACCGTCGCGCCGCTCCTCGACAAGCTCCACGGACTCGGCATCAACCCGGAGACCTGCGCGCTCGACAAGGGCTACGACGGCAAGGCCGTCTACGACGCCTGCGAGGACCGGGACATACGGCCCGTGATCTGCCTCAAGGAGACCGCGCGCGTGAAGCGCGGCGATCACAAGCCGCCGAAGTGCGAGCACGGGGAGTGGAGGTTCGCCGGGGCCGACTACGACCGGAAGGCCACCAAGTGGCGGTGTCCTACGGGCGAGTGCAAGCCCGCGTCCCGGTGGGTCAAGGCCGACAGGCTGCATCCGTTGATCCCGCGCGAGACGCTGCGCTGGAAGGGCCTCTATCGGGGTCGTGCGTCCGTCGAGCGCGCGTTCGGGCGCGCCAAGAACGAATGGGGCCTCGCGCCGCTTCGTGTCCGTCGGATCGAGCGCGTCCGGCTTCATGCCGACCTGACGATCCTCTCGCAGCTTTCGTGCGCGTTGAACCGGGAGCGGTCCGTGCAGATGCACGAATCCATGCAGGAGTCCGTCCGGGAAGCGGCGTAACATACCGATGATGCCCCTTTGTGCATCAGGGTTCCATCGGCCTTCCCCCGGCCGTGTGGCCGTGGGAATCAGTGGCGACCCCGGACGTGAGTTCGAGGCCGCCACCAGTGTACTAAGCCGCGATGGCCTCCTCGCCGAAGATGCTTACGAGAACAAACCAGAGCGGGCCTTCAATGGCAGCCGTCGCAAACGGCAGCCGGTCGCCTGCGTCGAGCCATACCGCTACCCCGGCGGGTTCGCCGTAATGGCCGACCAGAACATACTTACCGCGAAACGGGACTGTCTCTCCCGGTTCGTACCTGCGGATGGGCATTCGATCTGCCCTCCTTTGTAATCGGTGTGACCCCCTGGGCTGTCGTTTGGAGCGGCAGTCCAGGGGCTATCACCCCGCCGAAGCGGGATCGCCGGATCATTTCGCGCGGGTCGGTCGGATCTTTTTAACCTTTTGACTTGCGGCCGTTTTGCGTGAATCGCGGTGGAGGGCGCCACGCCCAGCCCTGCGGCGTGGCGCCCCTGCGGTCGTCAGGCCAGCGGGTCCAGCAACGCACCCGGTGGCACGCCGAGGCCGCGAGCGAGGCGGAGGATCGTGGCGAGCCGGGGGTCGCGGCCGCCGCGCTCATAGCGGCCGATCTCCGTTTCGTACATGCCCGTCCGAAACGCGAGATCGCGTCGGGAGACACCCTGCTCCTTGCGTACGGCACGGAGCCGCCGGCCGAACGCCACCAGCTCCGACTCCGGCTCTTGCTCGCCCATTCAGATCGCCTTGCCGACGATCTCCACCATGCGGGCACCGGCCCGCGTAGCGAAGACGTAGCCATCCGTGGTCTGGTGGAGCAGCCCGGCGGCGCGAAGGCACCGTACGGCGTCCACTGCCCGGGTGGGCTGTTCGAGGGCGCGGCCGAGATCATCGACCGACCAGATCGGCTGCTCGCCATCGGTCATCAAGTACAGCGCGTCGCGTTCGAGCGCGTCGAACACGGCAGCGGGATCAGGGGTATCTTCGTCGTGCATGGGAGGTAACTCTCCTTTGCCGCGGCCCCGGGGTGTTAGCGCACCGCCGGGGCCAATCTGTAGGGATCAGCCGAAGCTAGACTCCTTCAGCGATGCCCGCAACCCCTTTCGCCAACCGTTTCGCCAACCCCTCCTAGGTCCCGGCGTTGGGTTCACGCCCGCGCCGGGACCGCTGGTTATGGATGCCCAGCAGCGTAGACGCTGCGATGCCCGAGCTGACACGCATTCTCAAACTGAGACACTACCCGTGGCGCGGAGCCAGACGTGCCCCACGCGGCCGTCGTCGGCCAGGCCCTCAGTGCCGCCCATAGCGACGTCTCATTCATCTGAGGCCGGAATCAACCCCCGGCAGCTCGCCTCAACGAGCTGAACAACCTACTCGGGTCCTACACCTAGACCGTCTCAGATCGGCGGGACGCCGCACCTCCAGCCTGCGTTTTCCTTGCGGTTGCGTTTTGGCTGCGCTATGGTGATCGTATGGCTTTCAAGGATCGCGGCGATCAACTGCTTGACGCACCCTACGACGCGCAGATGCGCGAGTTGGTCAACGAGATCGCGGGCGACGAAATAGCCCAAGTCGCGCGTGCGCTGCGCGAGGCGCTGGCAGGCGACGCGCACGGCGCAGCGCGCTACGTGTACCACTACAGGCGCCTCGCCCGAGCGCTGCTCAGCGCGGCCGCGGCGCGACGCCCCCAGGCGCTCGTGGTCGGCGCGAGCGGCCATGTTGAGCTGGCGGAGCCCTCGGGCGCACACGTCTCGTGGCTGGAGACGGCGCTTGACCAGAGCGCCGCCGGTGCGCCGTTCTCCCGCTGGACGGCGGTGCTCGGCGTCGACGACGGGGTGGCGCTGCACGCGCTCGCCTCGCTGCGAGGGCTGGTCCCCGACGCCACGGCGTTGCAGCCGCCCGCCGGGGCGCGGGTCTTTCGCCTCGATGAGCTCCAGCTACGGCGCTTTCTGCGCAGCGTACGCCGCGACCTCGATGTCGAGGAGCCTGCGCTTGAGCGCATCCAGACCATCTTTGACCTCTCGCGCACCGAGCTGGCGCACCTGTTCGGTGTCAGCCGCCAGGCGATCAGCGACTGGATCGAGAGCGGCGTCCCCGGCGAGCGCCAAGCGAAGGTGGCCACCATCTCCTCCATCACCGACCTGCTCGAGCGCAAGCTGAAGCCCGGGCGGGTCGCCGGGATCGCCCGACGCGCCGCCCCCGCCTATGGCGGCAAGACGATGCTCGAGCTGATCGCCGAAGATCGCCACGACGAGCTCCTTGAGATCACCCGCCGCTCGTTCGACTGGGCGACCGCGGCGTAATGCCATCCGCGCCTGCCGCGGGCGCGATGCGCACCCTGCGTCGCGGCGGGACGTATTTCCGCCTTGCCGAGCCTGGCTGGGTCGACCCGCTCGACACCAGCTACAGCCAGCGAACGGGCGGCCGGTGGAACCCGCCCGGCGCGTTCGCCGTTCTCTATCTCAACGACAGCGTGCCCACCAGTCGCCTGCAGGTGCTGCACAAGCTCGTCGGCCTGCCCTACGGGCCGGAGGACCTCGAACCGTCAGAGCAGCACGACCTCGTCACCGTAGAGGTGCCGACCCTGACGCACCTGGACTGCATCTCCGACGACGGGCTCGCCGCTGTGGCGCTCCCCACCAGCTACCCGCGACACCGCAACGGCCGACCGGTCACCCACGCCACCTGCCAGCCAATCGGTCGACGCGCCTTCGAACGCCAGCTCGCGGGGGTGGCCTGCCGCTCGGCGGCGACCAACGCCACCCGAGACAACCAGGAGCTCGCGTTCTTCCACCGCGCCACCGGACTGCCCCCGACGGCCGCCGCGCGCACGCCGTTCGCCGCATGGTGGTAGCAACGCGCCGCGCCTGCTAAGATGACTTCCATCTATAGCCGGCTGTTGCGTTGTTTGAGCGGCGTTGTCCCATCATAAGCCTCATTTTATGAGGACTTGGGTCAGTCTCATATGAATGAGATGCCCACTATCTCACGTGGATGAGATTGGCCTGTCTCGTATGCCTGGGCTGTGGCACGGTCGGCGCACCCCTTCAACTCGATGATCGTGCCGTCACTAATTGTCACGACCATGTACGCGATCCCGTCGTCCAACGGCCGGTCCCCTGCGTCGGATGGCTGCCCGGGGCGGAACGCGACGAGCACGACGGGACGCCGCAGCGTTGCGCGTCGGCGGGCGCGCGTGCCTTGGCAGTGATGTCGGCCATCGAGCCTTCACGTCGCGGTCTGCAGGACACCGTCGTCTACGTCGGAGAGGCCAGCGTCGAGCACAGTGCCCGCGGCGTACACCGGCTTGCGGTTCAGGCGTTTTCGCTGGAAGTCCTCAGCCAGGAGCGTGCCCACCTCCCCGAGCAGCGCGCGCCGAGCGCATCCCCGACGCGCCAACAGCCTGGCGGTGGCGCCCAACAGGCGAGCCGGGGTGAAGACTTGCGAGGGCCGCGACCGGTGGCTGTAGAAAAGATCCAGGAACGTGCCGATCCTGCCCTGATCGAGCAGTCGCCTCGTGATCTCCGGTAGCACCGCAGGCGTCGACCCAGCCTTGCCCATGTCGGTCGCGAGCCAGTAGTGCTCGGCCGCGTCCTCGTCTCGCCAGCCGCCCCAGGCGGCCATCTCGCGATCGATGTCCGCGTTGGAGCGATCCAGCGCGGTTGCGATCGCTAGCACGAGCGCGTCGACCTGCCTGAACGCGTCCTGTATGCCCTGGCCGGGTGTTGGGTCCTTGAAGTTGCCCGCGTCGCCGACCAGCACCCACCCGGAGCCGGAGGCCTCCCGGAAGAACCCCTCCCAGCGCAGCATCCCGAACAGCTTCCCCGTCCGCCGCGCGCTCGAGAGCGCCTGTGCCACGGGCCGGCAGCTGCATGCGTACTCCATGAAGCTGCCCTCCAGATCCTCCCGGAAGCGAGGGAGATCGACCAGATCCGGGATCAGGATGACCTGATAGAGGCCGCTGTCAGCGTGCGTCGCGGTCACCAGTCGATTGCCCCACCTGTGGAACACGAATGCCGGATCGGAGTCGGGCTCGACTCCCTCGAAGAAGGACCAATAGAGGAATCGCTCGTTCGGTGTGAGGTTGTACTTGCGAGCCCCCACGAGGCTCGCAATCGTCGAGTTGCGACCGTCGGCGCCGACAACCAGCCGTGCCCGGAGCGTCGTCTCCGAGCCGTCCTGTGCGACCCGCACGCCGGCCACTCGACCGCGATCCTCGACGAGCCCGACCACCTTGCTGCCCATCCGCAGCTCGGCGCCCGCCTCGGCGGCGGTCCGAGCGAGGATCGGATCGAGCAACAGCCGACGCACCGACGCCGTACCTCCGATCTCACCTGAATGCAGCTGAATCGGGGTCACGAACTCGAGGTTCTCCTGGCGCAGGTCGACGCGGTCGACGAATGGCGCACCGGTCGCGCGTATCTTCTCGATCACCCCGAGGCGGTCCAGGAACGCCAGCGCCTGGGCCTCGAGGATGTGCGTCGAGAGGGTGTCGCTCGGGAAGGTGGCCTGCTCCAGGAGCGCGACCTTGACGCCCCGGCGTGCGAGCAGCGCCGCCAGCGGCGACCCCGAGCAGCGCCCACCCACGACGATCACATCGAATTCCTGGCTCATGCGTCCTCCGATCTCTCTGTTGGCTGCGAGGCCTGGCCTCATTGCCACCGAGACTGACCGGCAGAGGCTCGTGGTACATCGGCCAGACGGCGTATTCGAGCCGGCAGCAGCGGCGTATTCGGGGCGGTGGCGCGCTACAGCTCTCGTCGCGCCGCTTGCGCTGCGAGCTCGGCGCGCGATGACACGGCCAGCTTGGCGAACACATGGGACAGGTGAGCCTGGACGGTACGGGGCGAGATGAACAGGCGCTCGCCGATCTGCGGGTTGGTCAGGCCCTCGGCGACGAGCACCACGACACGCAGCTCGGCGGGGCTCAGGCTATCCCAGCCGCGCAAGGGCCGTTTGCGCTCTCCGCGGCCACGCTCTGCGTAGGCGACGGCATCATCGAGCGAGAGCGAGGCGCCGGCCGACCACGCCGCCGCGAACGCCTCCTCGCCGAGCGCTTCGCGCAGCGCGCTGAGTTGCGCTTCGTAGTCCGCCTGACGCACCGGGAAGCGCAGGCAGCCGAGCGCGGCGCGCGCGGCGTCCGCTGCGCCCAGTAGCCGAACCCCCTGCTCGTCGCTGTGCAGTTCATGCACGAGCGCGGCGAGCGACTCGAGGACGTCTGCGACACCGCCAAGATCGCCGGCGTCGTGGAACGCTCGCAGCGCCTCGTGCAGCAGTTCCTCAGCACGCGATACCTCTCCCGTCTCGCGTGCAAGCTGCGCCTGCGCCTCGAGCGCGGCCCCGATCGCCAGCGGGTTCCCGCTCTCGCGCGCCACGAGCACCGCTTCTTCGATCGCGGCCACGGCCGGTGGCGTCTCTCCGCGCGCCAGCTGGGCGGCTGCTGTGATGAGCAGCGCGGGTACGGTGAAGGACGCGTAATTGCTGGCCCGCGCCGCCGGCAACGCTTCACTCATCAGCGCCTGCGCGCGCTCGAGTTCGCCGGTGGCGTACTCCAGCAGCCCCAGCTGCCACTGCATCAGTGGCGTGGCGTCGTGGGCCATACGCACGCCCAGAGCGATCGACTCCTCGATGTGCGCTCGCGCGGCCGCCCACTCCCCGGTGCGGGTCTTGATGAAGCCGAGGGCCCCGAGATCGACCATCGCGAACAGCGGGTCGCCAAGCGAGCGCGACTGCGCGAGCGCCTCCTGGAGCATCGCCTCCGCCTCCGCGAAGCGACACTGCCCAGCCGCGTTGAAGCCGAGCCAGGTGAGCGACTCTCGGATACCGAGCAGGTTGCCCGCCGCACGCGACACCGCCAGGGCGTCCTCGAGTAGCGGCGGCGCTGCCTTCAGCCACCCGCCAACCGTTGCAAGAAAGCCGGCCCCGTAGAGCCCATCGGCCAGGAACCACGCGTCCCCGAGCGGGCGGGTGATGGCGATGCTCTCCTCGAGCACGGGCATGGCCGCCTTCGGCTCGAGTGAGATCAGAGCCCACCCCTTCAGATCGAGCGCTCGACCAACCGTGCGCTCGTCACCCACTTCACGGCCGATCGCGAGCGCCTCCTCGGCAAAGCGCCGCGCCGCCACCCAGTCGGTTGCGATCGTCCCGATGTGGCCCACGGCGATCAGCGCCTTTGCCCGCGGGAGCGCGCTTGCACCCTCCCCGGCGAGCGCCGACTCGAGGTGCCCCCGGCCCTCGCGCCAATGGCCACGCGCCTCGAAGAACAACCACAGGGCAGAGGCGAGGCGCAGAGCCTCCTCGACGCGTCCCGCATCGACCGCCCACCCGAGTGCGCCGCGGAAGTTGTCCAGCTCTGTCGTGAGCGGCCCGAGCCACTGCTCCAGGCGCGCCCCGAACAGGTCCGGCTCTGCGGACTCGGCAAGCCGCACGTGGTAGTCGAGGTGCTGGTTGCGCACGAGCGCCGCCTCGGCGGCGTCGCTGAGCTTCTGCCGCGCGTACGCACGAACCGTCTCCAGCAGCGCATAGCGAGTCCTGACGCCCTGCTCCTCGACCTGCACCAGCGACTTGTCGACGAGGCTCGCGAGCAAGTCGAGGATCTCAACGGCCTCCAGGTCACCGCCGGCGCAAACCGCCTCGACCCCATCGAGCGTCCAGCCGCCGGCGAACACGGAAATGCGCCGGAACAGTGTCTGCTCCGCCGCGCTGAGCAGGTCGTGGCTCCAATCGACCGAGGCCTCGAGTGTGCGCTGCCGCGGCATCGCCGTGCGTGAGCCCCCCGTCAGCAGCACGAAGCGCTCGCGCATCGCGTCGGCGATCTCCTGCGGCGTTAGCAGCCGCACGCGTGCCGCCGCCAGCTCGATCGCCAGGGGGATTCCGTCCAGGCGCTGACAGATCGTCGCCACCGCCTGCGCGTTTGCGTCCAGCAAACGGAAATTTGGTCGCACGTGGCGCGCCCGATCGCAGAACAGTTGGATCGCTTCGACTTCAGCGAGCGCGGCCGGCGCCAGCTCGGCCTCCGGAACCTGCAGCGAGGGAACCCGCCAGCTCTGCTCTCCCTCGACTCCGATCGACTCGCGGCTCGTCGCCAGAATCACAACGCCGGGACACGCCTCGAGCAGCGTGGTCGCCAACTCGGCGCACGCGCCCAGCAGGTGCTCGCAGTTGTCGAGCGCGATCAACAACCGGCGCTCGGCAAGCTGTGCCGTCAACGTGTCGATCACCGGCTGCGACGGGAACTCGCGAATCGAAAGCGCGCCTGCAACCGCGCTGGCCACCAGCGCCGAATCGCTGATTGGCGCCAGATCCACCCACCACACACCGTCAGGGTGATCGTCAAGCGTCTCGGCCGCCACCTGCAACGCCAGCCGTGTCTTGCCGCTCCCGCCCGCACCGGTCAGAGTGAGCAGGCGCGATCCTCCGAGCAGCTCACGAACCTCCGCGATCTCGGCCTCGCGACCAACGAAGCTGGTTAGCTGGACGGGCAGGTTGTTCGGGAGGGCTGACAGCGAGCGCAGCGCCGGGAAGTCGTCGTGTAGATCCGCATGGCACAGCTGGTACACCTGCTCCGGCCGCGCCAGGTCGCGCAACCGATGCGCACCGAGGTCACGCACGCTGGCCCCGTCGGGCAGGCCGCCTGCCACCAGCTCATACGTCGAACGCGACAGCAGCGTCTGCCCGCCATGTCCGATCGCCCGCAGCCGAGCACAGCGATGGATCGAGGGGCCGGTGTAGTTGCGCGCATCGCGCAGCACGGCCTCACCGGTGTGCAGCGCGACACGCACGCGTAGATCCACGCCCTCAGGCCACGGCTCGCTTCGTAGCGCCCGCTGCAGATCGAGTGCGCACGCAACCGCATCCGACGCTCGTACGAACACGCCGACCGCACTATCACCCTCGCCCTGCTCCTCCGGCAGCACCCCGCCACGTGCCCGCATAGTCTCGGCGAGCAGGTCGTGACAGCGCGCCATCACCCCCGCCATCACCTCGCCCCGCTCTTCCCACAACAAGGTCGAGCGCTCGACATCGGTCAGCACGAACGTCACCGTCCCGGTCGGGACGATCGCCACCGCGTCCTGGTCAACTCCGCCCACAGGAATCATGATCTCCTCGTCCATCATCCCAGCCTGCCGTGCCATACGGTGGACTACATCGGCCAGATGGCCTATTCGCCGTCAGAGCCGGCCAGACCGGCGACGCCCGCTCGCTTCGAAGAATCCCTGTCCGTGCCCGCGTCGCGGCCGAATTGCTTCCCTGTCTCACATGAATGAGACGCCACGGTCTCATATGAGTGAGATTGGGCTGTCTCAGATCGGTGAGACGCCGCACCCTGCGCCACGGCTTCGTAACGCTGTCGCTCGACGAAGGAGCATCGCTGCGAGACGTGCAGGACGCCGCACGGCACGCCGATCCCCGCACGACACGGCGTTATGACAAGAACCGAAATAGCCTGAACCGTCACCCCACCCACCGGCTACTCGGCGCACTCGAGCCGTAGCCGAGAACGTTGCACGTCCTCCCCCGCAACCGCCACAGGCGCCCCTATCCTGTCGGGAAGATGACGGTGCCGAAACCGACCCCACGGACGCTCGGCGTCGACGCACAGACCCTGACCCGCTGGAGCAGTCGGGGACTCTTGCAGGCACGCGAGCTGCACAGCGATCAGTTGCGACCTGGCTGTGGGGACGCCGCGCCTCTGGTGGGGGTCGCCGCCGCGCCCATATTGGTGTGCGGCAGCGACGATCTGGCGAGTAGCGGCTGCACGCGTGCCGCAAACTGTTCCGGCTCGACGAGGTGAAGCATGTGGCCGGTCCCGTCCCAGATCTCGACGTGTGCGCCGCGCGCGAGGCCTGTAAGCCAGGCCGCGTAGTCCGGTGGTGGCGGCGAGCCGTGCAGCGATAGGAGTGGCGCTGCGATTCGGGGCAGGATTGCCTCGGCGATCGCGGTCAGTTGCCCTGGAGGGGTGCTCAGCAGCGCGTCCCAGATTCCGAGGACGACCTCGCGCGGAAACGCCAGCACCCTGCGTTCGATGTTCTCGACCCCCGCGTAGGGCTCGAGCCCCAGAGCGCGGTCGATCGACAGCACGGCCTCCATCGTGCGCTGGCTGCGCAGGTCTTCGGCATGCGCCTGCACGAGCCCGGCGAACTCGCCGAACCTCAGCAATTGGTCGACGCAGACGACGGCACGCACACTGTGCGCCGCGGCGTATACGGCGGCGATGCTCGCACCCAGGGAGTGACCGACGATCGCGGGCTCCCCAAGCGCCACCTCCTCGACGAGGGCCCGCACGTCACCGACTAGCGACACCATCGAGTAATCCGCGGTGCGGGAGGAAGCCCCGTGACCACGTAGATCCAGTCGCACGCACGTGAACTCCTCGGCAAGCAGCGTGCTGACCGGATCCCAGGCCTGCCGGACGGAAGTGAGGCCATGCACGAACACGACCAGAGGGCCGTGGCCCGCGACGTCGTAGGCAATCGTGGGCCCGTCATCCCGCTGCAGGGTCCCGACGCGCGTCAGCACCGTCACGCCCGATGCACCATCGTGTCAGGGCGCGAGCGACCGTCCTCGCGAACAATTCGGACAGCGCTCATATTCGCCGCTCGCCGGGCGCCTCGCAGCTCGTGCTCACACCGCGAACCGTGAAGCCCAAGCCCGAGCCAACCACCAAGTCCTTGACCATGTTTGAGACCCAGCACCTCCGCGGCACCGGCGATCGCGCCGATCCGCACTCCGATGCGAACCGCAAGCCCGGCCAGGTCATCCTCAACGAGCTCGACCTCACCACCGCCAGCGCGCCGCAAGTCTGATCGGCCTCGAGGCTTTCGCTTGTTCCGCTGAGAGCCGCCAGTCTCACCGGCGACGTGACGGGGCGCGTTGGTCGCGTAGCGCGGACCGCCGGACCTTGCCGGCGTCATCACGCAGGGGAAGTGTCGTGAACTCGTATGTTCTGGGTGTCTTGTAACGCACGAGCCGGGCGGTGACGTGCTCTCGTAGGGTCTGCTCGTCTAGCGTATCCGCGTCGGTCTGGACGATCGCGTGCACTCGCTGTCCGAGGTCCTCGTCGGGCAGTCCGATCGCGACGCAGTCGATCACGCTTGGATGTGCCGCAAGGGCCGCCTCGACCTCGGCGGGGTACACGTTCGCGCCGCCTGAGACGATCATGTCAGTTCGGCGGTCTGCCAGGAAGAGGTAGCCCTCCTCGTCCATCCATCCGAGGTCGCCGGCCGTATCCCAGCCGTCGTCGCGTTCCTTGGACTCCTCGCCGATGTAGCTGTAGGTGCGATCGGACCCCGGCGGGCGACGCATCCAGATCGTCCCAATCCCACCCGCCCCCATCGCCGCGCCGTCATCGTCGAAGATCGCCATCTCGCCGATGATGCAGCGGCCGACCGTGCCCGGTCGCTGCAGCCACTCGCGTCCGCTGCACAGCGTGACGGCCGCCGCCTCGGTTGCGGTGTACATCTCGACGATCCGGTCGGGGCCAAGCCAGTCAATCCAGGCCCGCTTGAGCTCCGCGGGGCACGGCCCGCCGCCGTGTAGAAGCACCCCGAGACTCGACATGTCAAAGCGCTCACGCACGGCCGCGGGCAGACGCCAGATCCTGTTCATGTGCGTCGGAACGACCCACGCAGATGCCACCCGGTGGCGGTCGATCAAGCGGAGTGTCAGCTCGGCGTCGAAGCGCTCCTGGAGCACGACGTGACTTCCACCGCCCAAACCGAGCAGGGTCCCCATGGCTCCCATGTTGTGATACAGCGGGCTGGGAAACATCACGACGCTATCGGCCGGGATACCGGCCGGGGTTGGTCTGCCACCAACGACCGGGAGCACAGCCGGGGTGCCGGACAGGATGATCTTCGGCCGGCCTGTGCTTCCTCCCGACGTGGGTGCCTTGTACGCCGGCGCCACCCTCTCGGGCAGCGGCGCATCGTCGTGACCGTCGATCGAAGGGTTGCTCCCGAGCACCCGATGGCCAGGATGGACAGCGAGGTCAAAGCCAATGACGAGGCTGGGCTGAGCGAGCGCGACGATCTGTGCGAGCTCACCGGCCGGCAGGCGCGATGAAACCGGCTGCGGCACCGCCCCCAGCTTCAGCGCGGCGATCATCGACTCCACGAACGCCACGCTCGTCGGCAGCCCGATCGTCACGAAGTCTCCCTCCCCCACTCCCAGCTCCGCATACGCGCGAGCGAGCCGGTTCGTACGGGCATCAAGCTCACCCCAGCTTACGGTCGGATGCTCACTCACCGTGAGAGCAGGAGCATCCGGACGCTCCTCGGCGTGCATCCGCCAAGCCGCGACCATCGACATTGTCTCTAGGTCCTCGCTCACCCTCGCCCCGTTCAACAGCGGTGCTTACTCGAGCATCCCTTGCGCCCGCGCCACGCGGCGCACTCGCCAGCGGACCCTACCAACGCTTGACGTGTCGTCGCCCACGCACATGGATGAGGCCGCTCGCGGTCCGGTACCCCGGGGTAGCGCGGCAGGGAGTCGCCGTCGCTCAGCGTCGGGTGACCGAACAGGTGACGCGAACGTGATCAGCGCGGGCTTGCGAGGGGATGACCCGGCCGCAGATACCCACATGACACCCGACGATGACCATGAGGTTCGCGCGCCTCATTCTGCGAGGGCTGGCTGTCCGCGTCACTGCGCTGGAGTGAGCTCACGGGAGTGCGCCCACGATTTGGCCGCCGACCGCGCGTCGCCATTGTTGGCGCCAGCAGCCCACTGCACATGTCGACGCGCTTTGGCCTGAGCATCGACCTGGGCCTGTACGCCCTGCTACGGCTCGACGCGCACACATCACTCGGCGAGCTCGTCGCGGCACTCAACAAGCATCGCCCCGAGAATCTCGTCTCCTACCCGTCGATCGCGTCACTGCTGGCGGTCGAGCAGCTCGAGGGCCGGCTGCACATCGCTCCCCGGATCGTCTGCACCAATGCCGAGCTTCGTAATGAGGAGATGACCGCCAACATTCGTGCAGCGTGGGGCGTCGAGCCGTTCAACTTCTACGGAGCTACCAAGGGCTTCTACGCCGGCGACTGCGAGCATCACCTGGGGATGCACGTTTTGTAGGAGACTGGCGGCCCTTCCGCTACACGACGTCCGGAGGTTCCCTGGCGATGGGTACCGAGGACTGACCTAGAGCGGCTGCTACGACCTCGGCGGCGGTGAGACGCTGCACTGGAACGCCAACGGCGATGCCCCTACACTTCAAGGGCCATGTCGACACATCCTGCTAGCCAGAGCGAACCCGAGCACTTGGAGCTCCCGGTCGAGGAGCTGCTGCGACGGGCGCGTCCGCTGCCTGACCACGATGAGATGGTGATCGAGGGTCTCAGCGAAGAGGAGGGCGAGGCCTTCCTCGTAGCCGTCCAGTCGTAACCGCACCCGGATCGCGCGGCGCGATCGTGATCGACACCGACGTCTTCAGCGCCGACCTGGTCCCGACCTCACTGCTCGCTCAACGCTACGCGCCCATCATCACTGGCCGCCCAGCGTTCATCTCCTTCCAGACGGCCACGGAGCTGCGCTACGGGGCGATCCGCCGCAGCTGGGGCGAGGCGCGGATGCTGAAGCTCGACAGCAAGATCCAGCGCGCGGAGGTCGTCCACACCGGCCCCGAGCTCGTGGCGATATGCGCCCAGCTGCGCGCCGACTGCGCCGCGATCGGCCACGCTCTCGCGCAGCGCGAGCACAACGCTGACCGGTGGATCGCCGCGACCGCGCTCCGCCTCGGGATCCCGCTCGTCTCCAACGACACCATCTTCAAGGCCGTACCCGACCTCATGCTCGAATCGCTCGCAAGAAGCGCCGCCCGGGCGGAAGCGCAGCGAGCGTCCTCGCACGTCGTCGTCTCGCGGACCGCCCCATTGAGGTCCTCTCTTCGGTCTCACATGGATGAGACGGTCAGGTCTCAGATGAATGGGACTGGGCCGTCTCAGATCGGCGGGACGCCGCAGCTCGAGTGACACGGCGATCATCGAATCGCTGGCTTGCTCAGAACTCATCCATGGCCGGACGTCGGTGGCGTCGTGACGGTGCACCGCAGTCCGGGCGCACCGCTGATGCGCATGTCGAGCGTCACGAGCATCGAACCGATCAACTCGGCCACCGCCACATAGCTCGCGTCGTAGCTGGACAGGTTGTGGCGCAGCTCCCATGCTCGACCGGCCAAGAGCTCGTAGGGCCATGGTTCGATCGCGAGATCGAGCAGGTCGGCGTGAGCCTGCGCAGCCTGGTCGGCGCTGACGATCCCCGCAAGCTCGTGGCGACGGATGATGTTGGCGGACTCGAACGCAACGAGACTCGGAGCGGCGAGGTCCGATCCTGCGATTGTCGAAGTGACCCACCGGCCGTCCGAGCCGCTATCCAACAGCAACGCGACAAGCGCTGAGGCATCACAAACGGCGCGGGCGATCACCGCCGATCTGCGTCGCGCGCGGCAAGGATCGACTCAGCGTCGATGCTCACCCCCGTCCTGTCCACGCGAGCACGTGCACGGAGGATGACATCTCCCACCGACGGACGTGTGGCAGCCTCGAGCAGCATTCCGCGGAGGTACTCCTGCAGTGACTTTCCTGCCCTAGCGGCGCGTGCCGCAAGCTCGTCTCGAACCTCGTCGGGCACGCCCCGGACTGTGATCGCCACACTCATTGCAGGCAGTTTAGCAGCAAAGCAGTCGAAGTACAGTCATTGCGAGTGGGCGCCGCCCGGGCTCGGCGTCATCGCGGCGCTAGCCGGCCATGCCGGCCTTCACGCTTGGTTCACCTATGTGCACAGCCACCCGTTCGCGTGGCGGCTGTTGTTCCGCGACACCACCGGGATCGCCGAGCTCGAGGAACATCACCGCGAGATGCGCGCCAACGCCCGCCAAGTCCTCCAGAGCGTGCTCACCGACCATTTTGCCCTCGAGCCCGGCAGTGCTCCCTAGACGGCCGAGTTCCTGCGCTCGGCGATCGTCGGCGTGGCGCTCTGGTGGCTCGAGAGCCCAAACGTCCTTCGCGATGAGGTCGTCGAGACAGCCGAGCGTTTGGTCACCGGCGCTCTCGATGCAGTCAGTGCAGCGTGAGCACCAGGACATCGCTTCCTCCCTTTCGGGGCTGTCCCCTGACGGGCAGCTCAGTGGACGGCGTCGGCCCAGTCGCGCAGGCGGTTTGAGAACTGCGGTGTGGCTGCGCTTACCTCGACGACGACGTCGGCCGGGACGTTCGCCTTACGGGCGGCGGCGAGGATCGCGTCGGGCGACGGCGCCTCGTAGAGGCAATACGTGCGTCGCCGGTCGGCACTCAGGAACGAGAAAAGCCAGCGGACTCCCTCGTCGCTGTTGACCTCCTCGATCAGCTCGACGTCGTCGTCGGTGAGGTCGAGCTGATCAGCGAAGCTGCGCTCGATCACGTACAGGGCCATCGACTAATCGTAGCTAGGATTTCCGCTCATCCCGGGACGAGCCCGTGCCGGTGAGCGTAGGACGCGGCCTCGGTGCGGTTCGCGCAATCGGTCTTGCGCAGGATGCTCCGGATGTGGTTGGCCGCGGTGTGTTCGCTGATCGTCAGCTCTTCGCCGATCTCGCGGTTGCTGAGCCCGGTGGCGACCAGCTTCAGGATTTGCGCCTCGCGTGGGGAGAGCCCGCCCGGGAGACCGCCGTCTGGTGCGGACACGCCGAGCAAGCGGATCTTTCCGAGCAGTCCTTCCATGCTGATCTGCTCGGCCAGGCTGGCGGCCTCACCGAGTAGGGCCTGCGCGCGGTCGCGGACCCCTGGCCCCCGGCCGAGTAGGAAGCGCCCGTACTCGTAGCCCGTGTGAGCCAGCCAAGTCGACGCTCCCATCCGCTTGTTCTGCTCCATGGCCCGCTCGAAGTGCTCCTCGGCTCGCCCCGGCTCCCCCAGCGTCGCGGCGAGCATCCCCAGATAGCGATCGGCGGCTCCATAGCACGCGACCAGGTGACCGATCATCACTGTGGTCCCCGCGAGCGGCTCCAACTCGGGATAGACGATCGCCGCCATCGCCTCGTCGCCCAGCGCGGCGCAGGCGTCGGTCAGGTAGGTGAGCGTCGCCAGCCACAGCGATGCCTGGAAGCCGTCGATGCCCTGGGCTGCAAGCCTCGAGAGCTCTCGCCTCGCCTCGCTCTGCATGCCCAGCTCGGCGAGCACGGCGACGAGCCCGGGATGCCATGGCCCCTCTCGGTCGACTTGGCCGGCGAGGATCCTGACCACGGGCGCGAGCTCTGCCAGGCGCCCCTGCTCGCGGCGCACGCCGAACATCTGGATGCCGTGGGTGCCCGATGCGTCGCGACCGGTCAGTAGCCGGCCCCAATCGTGCGAGCGCCCCGCCATCGCCTCTGCGTCCGCGAGGTTTCCGTCACAGAGAGCGATCGCTGACCCGTAGTGCTCGGCTATGTGGTTCATGACCGGCTGCGCGGTACGCTCGGCCATCTCGCGCAGGACAACGATCTCGGCCCTGGCGGAGTCGAGGTCGCCTAGCGCGACGAATGTCGGTACGCGCCAGGCCATCGCCTCCGCGTTGGTCTCGGCGTCCTCCAGCTCCTGTGCCAGGTCCCTCGCCTCGGTTAGCATCGAGAGGATCTCCTCCAGCGGGGTCGTGCCGCGCGCCCAGTAGGAGCGAACCAGCACCTTCGCGAGCCCCGCGCGGTCCTCGTGTCGCCTTGCCAGCGCGACGGCGTTTTCACGCACGAGCGCCCCACGCTCGCGTTCCCCCTCGAAGTCGAGCGCTCGCGCGAGTCCCGCCAGTAGGCCGATTCGCAGCTCCTCGCTCTTGTCATCGACCGCCGCGAGCGCCTCTTCGAGCAGCTCGACCGCGTCCCGTATCGCTACCACGGGGCGCCAGCTGGCGTCCTCATAGCCGATCGCCGCTCGGGCGAGTAGCTCCGCGCTGTCCAGCGAACGGGCAATCTCGGCCGCTGACGCGAAGGACTCCAGCGCATCGGTCGCCTTGCCCGCCCGATGGCTGACCGAGCCGAGCTCGAGCAGGGCGTTGGCGCGCTCGGGCTCGCCCTGGATCCCGATCTGGATGGCGGTGCGCAACCGCATTGCGGCATCGTCGAAGGCCAGGGCGGCTCTCGCCGCACGCGCCGCACGCAGGTTGTAGTCGATCGCCCGCTCGGCCCCGCCGAACGGGGCGGCCGCGCCAAAGTGATGCGCGAGGTCCGCGAGTGCGCGGTCCGAGCCCGCGCCGGCGCTCTCGAGGGCCTCCCCGATGCGGAGATGCAGCTCGGCCCGCCGCAACCGCGAGAGCCGGTCGTAAAGCGCCCGCCGCACGATCTCGTGGGTGAAGCGACAGGCCAGCCTCTGAGACGGGAGCTCCTCGATCATCCCGGCCCCCATCGCCTCCTCGACGGAGGCGAGCAGCTCGGGCTCGGCAAGACCGGCGGCGCAGCGAACCGGCTCCAACTCGAACTCCGGCCCGGCCACGGCAGCCAGCTCGAGCAGGTCGATGGTTCTCGCCGCCAGGCGCGATAGCCGCTGGCTGACCACCTCGCGGACGCTTTCGGGCGTGCCGAGCTCGGTCAGTGGCCGGGTCACCCTGACCTGCCCGGAGGTGACCTCGACGATCCCCGTCTCAACCAGGGCGCGCCAGAGCTCGCAGACGAGGAAGGCGTTGCCCCCGGTGAGATCGTGGATCGTGGTTGCAAGCTCGCGTAGCTCGGGGTCGGGGTCGCTTCCGGCGGCACGACTGACCAGGTCAGAGACCTCCGCGCCGGAGAGCCCCCCCAGACGCATTCGCACGACGTCGTCGGAGCGGCGCAGGTCGGCAAGCGTCTCTGAGAGCTCCACCGGCACGTCGGCCTCGCTGTCGCGGAAGGTTGCGAGGATCAGCAGGCGGGCGCTCCAGGCGGAGCGCGCCAGGTGGCGCAGGAGGAGAAGCGTCGTTGCGTCCGCCCAATGCCCGTCCTCGAGCACAAGCAGTATCGGTCGTCCGCGGCTGACGTTCGCGAGCAGGTCGGCAACCGACGTGTGGAGGCGATGGCGCTCGGTATCGGGATCGGCCTCAACCGGCCTCGGCAGCTCACCGACCTGGGCGGGCAGATCGGGCAGCAGCCGGGTCAGCTCGCCGCCGCCGGCGCCGAGCGCGGCGCGCAACTCCGCCACCTCGGTTACGCGCACCAGGCGTTCGAGCGCCTCGACGAAAGGCCCGTAGGGCGTGCGCACCACCGCGTCGCAGGCACCGTAGAGAACAAGCGCCCCTTCGATCGCGGCCTGGCTGGCGAACTCGCGCGCTAGGCGGCTCTTCCCGGCGCCGGGCTCGCCCGCGAGCAGCACGACGCGGCGCCTCTCGCCTTCCGCTCGCGGCAGCAGGGTTTGCAGCTTCTCCAGCTCGGCCGCGCGCCCGACGAACGGGGAAGTCGAGGTCGGGCGAAGCGGGCCCGGAAGGTCCGAGAGCTCTGCGTCCATGCAAAGACACTAGTCAGTCTTGACCATGCCGCCTGGGATCGATGGAGCTCAGCGGCACTCGAATTGGGTCAGGTCAGGTCATCACAGGAGGGATACGAATGCCCTAGGTTCGACCGAGACAAGTTGAGACGACCGGCCAGGGAGGAACGCATGAGCACCACCAACGTTTTGATACAGGCGGCCCGCAGCGGGATGCCTGGATTCCGGGGACGGCTTACAGCCCCCGAGGACCCCGGCTTCGACGAGGCCCGCAAGGTCTACAACGCGATGATCGACCGGCAGCCTGCCCTGATCGCGAGCTGCGCCGACTCCGGGGACGTCGCGAAGGTCGTCTCGTTCGCCGGCAACCACGAGCTTTTGCTGGCCGTGCGGGGCGGCGGCCATAACGGCGCCGGGCTGGGAACGTGCGACGGGGGCGTTGTGCTTGACCTCTCCGGCCTGAGGGGAGTCGAGGTGGACCCGGGCGCCCGGACGGCGAGGGTCGGCGGTGGTTGCACCTGGGGCGAAGTGGATGCGGCGACGAACGCGCACGGCCTGGCGACACCGAGCGGAATCATCTCCACCACCGGCGTCGGCGGTCTCACGCTGGGTGGCGGTATCGGGCACCTGACTCGCAAGTGTGGCCTCACGATCGACAACCTGCTCGAGGCAGAGGTCGTGCTCGCCAGCGGCGAGACGGTTCGTGCCGCCGCGGATGAGAACCCCGACCTCTACTGGGCGATCCGGGGTGGCGGTGGCAACTTCGGCGTCATCACCTCCTTCCTCTTCAGGCTGCACGAGGTGGGAACGGTGATCGGCGGCCCGACCTTCTGGCCGGTCGAGCTGGGCGCCGAGGTGCTGGGCGCCTACCGAGATTTCCTGCCGAACGCCCCGCGCGAGCTGAACGGCTTCTTCGCCTTCGC
The DNA here is from genome assembly GCA_963715925.1 of uncultured Solirubrobacterales bacterium. Lineage (GTDB taxonomy): Bacteria > Actinomycetota > Thermoleophilia > Solirubrobacterales > Solirubrobacteraceae > Palsa-744. Next base: position 3,639,691 of record OY970282.1, read on the forward strand.
TTCGGTCCCGCCGGCGCCGCCCTTCCCCGAGGAGCTCCATCTCCGCAAGGTCTGCGGGGTCGTGTGGTGTTACGCAGGCGGCCCCGAGGACGCCGCCGCGGCGATGACCCCGTTGCTCGATGCCCTGCCGGAGCCTTTGCTACACGCAGTTCAGCCGATGCCCCACCCCGCGCTCCAGAGCGCCTTTGACCCTGTGTACCCCGCCGGAGACCAGTGGTACTGGCGTGCCGATTTCGTCAAGGAGATCCCCGACGCCGCGGTCGCGGCGCACGCCAAGTTCGGCGCTGAGATGCCGACGTGGCAGTCGACCATGCACCTGTACCCGATCGACGGTGCGGCCCACGACGTCGGCCCGTCCGACACGCCGTGGAGCTACCGCGACGCGGTCTGGGGCTCGGTCTTCGCCGGTGTCGATCACGACCCCGCCAACGCGGAGGTCATCCGCCGCTGGTGCGTGGATTACTTCGAGGCTCTGCACCCCTACTCCGCCGGCGGCGCCTACGTGAACATGATGATGGACGAGGGCCAGGAGCGGGTACGGGCGAGCTACCGCGAGAACTACGATCGCCTGGCGCAGATCAAGAGCACCTACGACCCCGACAACCTCTTTCGGGTGAACCAGAACATCCAGCCGCAGGCGTAGGGATCGAGGCGCTGACACCGGCAAAGCCTGATCACGATGCCCCTCTACATCGACCGCCACGATCTCGCGGACGCGACCGCTGCCGATGTCGCCGCTGCCCACATGCGCGATCTCGAGGTTCAGGACGGATTCGGCGTGCGCTTCGTCACCTACTGGTTCGAAGAGGGGGCGGGGACTCCTGAACCGAACAAGCACCCACACACGAGGAGGACACACCATGAAGGCGATCACGCTCGAGGGCCTGCCAATCGTTATCGACGACGGCGTGCAGCTCCGTCTCCGCGACGAGGACGGCATGTCCGTCGGCTACGTCCGCCTACCGGCCGGCGCGGATCTGCGCCCGGCCACCAAGGGACTGCCGGATGACCTCTGCCCCTGCCCGCACTGGGGCTACATGATCAAGGGTCGCGTGCGCATGCACACGACCAACGGGCATCAGGACTTCGCGGCCGGCGAAGCGTTCTACTGGGCGCCCGGCCATGCTCCGGAGGCGCTCGAGGACTCCGAGTACGTCGACTTCTCCCCCACCGAGGAGTTCCGCCGAGTGATCGACCACATCACCGGAGGCGGGGCGCAGCAGGCATAGGAGACGCCTCCGGTCAGGCGCAGCGGCCACCAGTCTCATATGGATGAGACGCCGACAGTCTCAGAAGGATAAGACTGGCAGTCTCAGATCAGTGAGACGCCGCAAATCGCTCAAGCTCGCCCTGCTCAGCGCGCCTCCGACGGCGGGATGTTCTGGTTCAGGTGAAACAGGTTGGTCGGGTCGTAGCGGTCCTTGAGCGCCCGCAGCCGGTCGAACTTCTCCGCCCCGTAGGCAGCCCGCACGCGCTCCTCCCCCTCGGCGGAGAGGAAGTTGATGTAGGCGCCACCGGTCAGCGACGGCTCGATCTCGGCATAGAAACGCTGCGCCCAATCGATGTGGCTCTCCAGACCCCCGCCCGGCTCGTGCGTGGTGGCGATCGCGTTGAGCACGAACGGCGCCCGGCGCTCGCGGTGGGCGGTCTCGTCCTCACCGACACGGGCGATCGCGCCGCCGAAGTGCTGGATGTGGATCTCCGAGGACGGGGAGGTCGCGCTCTGATGGAAGCGGGCCATCGTCTCGATCGCGTGGTCGTCGAGCTCGCGGAAGTAGCCCGCCTTCATGTAGGCCCTGGTGCCCTTCGGCCAGAGCCCGTCGAGCAGGCTCTGCATCTGCACGTAGGGCATCGGGCCGACCAGGTCGGCCACAGGGTCGCCCAGGTCGCGGATCGGCTGAATCGTCTTCATCCCCTCCTCGGGGTTGCCGGAGTAGCAGCCGACCAGGGCGATGAGCTTCTTGCCGTGCCAATCCTCGGGCAGAAACGGGGCGGGCGGCGCGGTGATCAGATTGACCAGGGTGCTCAGCTCATCCGGCAGCTCGCGCGCGAAATCGCGGTAGAAGCGCATGATCTCCTCGGCGCGGTCGCCCGGATAGAAGACCGGCCCGGCGGCCACGGTCGGGCCGACCGGGTGCAGATCGAGCTCGAAGGAGGTGACGACGCCGAAGTTGCCGCCTCCCCCGCGCAGGCCCCAGAAGAGGTCGGGGTTCTCCGTCGCGCTCGCGGTGAGGATCTGGCCGTCGGCGGTGACCACCTCGGCCGAGCGCAGGTTGTCGCAGGCCAGGCCGTGCTTGCGCATCAGCCAGCCGATCCCGCCGCCCAGCGTAAAGCCGGCGACGCCCGTGGTCGAGATCAGCCCCCCGGTGGTGGCGAGCCCGTGCTCCTGGGTGGCGGCGTCGAACTCCCCCCAGGTGAGGCCCCCCTCGGCGGTGGCGGTGCCGCCGCTCACATCCACCGTGATGCCCTTCATCGGCGAGAGGTCGATGACGATGCCGTCATCGCAGGTCGAGAAGCCGGGAATGCTGTGGCTGCCGCCACGCACGGCGACAACGAGCCCCTCGCTGCGCGCGAAGGCGATCGCGTGGCGCACGTCGGAGGAATCGGCGCAGCGGGCGACTACCGCCGGGCGGGCGTCATGGGCGCCGTTCCAGATCGAACGAGCCTCGTCGTAGGCGCCGTCGCCGGGCCGGATCATGTCTCCCTGCAGCCCGTCCTCGAACTCCTTCAGCGTTGCCGCTCCAAGCACCCCTTGCGTAGCCATGCCGGCCTCCTTTTCGGTTCGGTTGTTGTCATCGCGTTTCGACGACTCACAGCGAGGCTAGAGGCCGCCTCTTAGCGCTCACTTTGCAGCGTCTTAGCCTCCAGTTCCTGGCAGTACGCGATGCCGGCGCCGGCGCCGAGCAGCTCGAAGTGCTGGCTCGCCCGCTCCAGCCAGCGGCGCCCCGTCGCCGCCTCGCCGTCCTCCGCGCAGATCGCGGCCAGTACCGCCAGCGCCCACCCCCCCTGGTGCGTCGTCTCGATCCCTGCGAAGACCGAGGCGGCGGCCTCGAGGTGAGCCCGGGCCTCGGCGCGGTCGCCGGCGCAGAGCGCCACGTTCGTCAGGCTCAGCTCGGCGGCTCCGATGCCGATCAGGTCGTCGTTTTCGGCGAACCAGGTTCGGCTCTGCCCGCCCGAGATGCGGGCGCCGTCTGCGTCGCCGGAGCGGGCCAGGAGCATCGCCAGGCAGCCGAGGGTGAGCCCGGCGCCGCGGCGGTCGCCGATCTCCTGCCGCAGGGTGAGACTGCGCTCGAGCAGCGACCGGCCTCGTTCGAAGTCGCCGCCGGAGCGGGCCAGGTTGCCGAAGGCGTTGAGCGCGAAGGCCTCGCCCTGCTGGTCGCCAAGCTGCTGGCAACGGGCGAGACTCTCCTCGATCAGCCCTTCCGCGTGGGCGAAATCTGCCTCGGCGCGATCCACCGCGGCGAGGTTGACGAGGATGTAAGCGGCGGCCGCGGCGCCGCCAACGCGGCGACCAACGATCCCGGTGTCCTCTTGCAGGAACAGTGGGTAGCCGGTCTCGGGCTCGATCGAGATCATCCCGTAACTGAGCAGCCAAAGTGCCGGCCGCGGCTCGGCGCTGAGAGCGCCGGCGTGCTCCAGCGCGGCTTTCAGGTGCTCCCGTGCGAGGACGTATTCACGCCGGAACCAGGCGGCGATGCCGCGCGTGTGCGCCGCCCACATCGCCGGCCGGGCGGCTGGCAGGTCGTCGGCGAGGAGCGCCTCGTGTTCGCGCACGAGCAGCTCGACGTCCTGCGCCGGACTGACGATCGCCCGGTAAGCCGCCGAGACCTCGACCGCATCGAACATCCCGGCCCGGTCCTCGAGCTCGCGGAAGATCGCCACGCTCTCGGCCGCGAACTCGTGGATCCGCCCGTCAACGCCGCGGCGCAGCCCGATCACGCAGGCGGCGAGCAGCGCGCGGGCGCGCACCGCCGTCGACTCGGGCGCCGCCGCCAGGGCGGCGGTGAGCCACCGGTACCCCTCGGCGAGGTATCCGCGCATCAGCCAGAAGCGCCAGAGGGCGGCAGCAAGACGCAGCGCCGCCTGAGGATCGGCGAGGAGCGCCGAGGCAAGGACGGCGCGGAGGTTGTCGCGCTCTCGATCGAGGCCACGCAGCGAGGTCCGGGCCGGCAGGTCGCCCGCCGGCGTCGGGTCGCTCTCGGCGAGCGCGAGGTACCAGTCGCGGTGGCGGCGCTCGAAAGCGGAGCGCTCGCCCGCCTCCTGCAGACGCTCGATCGCGTACTGGCGCACGGTCTCCAGCAGCCGGTAGCGGCGGTTCTCAGATCCCTCCTCGACGTGAACCAGCGACTTGTCGATCAGCCGGCCGAGCACGGCGACGGCGTCACTGCGCCGCAGCGGATCCTCGGCGGCGACGTCCTCAGCCGCCTCCAGCCCGAAGCCGCCGGCAAACACGGCGAGCCGACGCAGCAGCACCTGCTCGTCGGCCTCGAGCAGCTCGAAGCTCCAGGCGAGCGTCGCCCGTAGGGTCTGCTGCCGGGTCATTGCCGTGCGGGGCCCGGCCGTGAGCAGGTCGAGCGAGTCATCGAGGCGCTCGACGATCTGAGCCGGAGTGAGGACGCTCACCCGCGCCGCCGCCAGCTCGATCGCCAGCGGCATCCCGTCGAGGCGGTGGCATAGAGAGACGACGGCGTCCGCGTTCTCGCCGTCGAGCTCGAATCCGGGCGCAGCCTGCGCGGCCCGGGTGGCGAACAGCCGCACCGACTCCGCCTCCAGCGACTCTTCCGCGAGCGCTCCGGGGACCAGCCTGGGGAGGGAGAGCGACGGGACGCGCCAGGTCACCTCGCCAGGGATGCGAAGCGGCTCGCGACTGGTCGCCAGCACCGTCAGGTTGGGGCAGTGGCTCAGCAGAGCCTCGGCGAGGCGCGCGACCGGCTCGACCAGGTGCTCGCAGTTGTCGAGCAGGAGCAGCAGTCGGCGATCGCCGATGTGCCCGGCGAGCGCGATCTCCGGCGCCCGGTCGGAGGCCAGCCGTGTGTCCAGCGCCTGAGCGATCGCCGGGCCGACCAGGTCGGGCTCTCCGAGCGCCGCCAGCTCGACCGGCCAGACCCCGTCCTCAAAATCCTCGGCCCGCTGCCCAGCGAGTTGCAGCGCCAGCCGGGTCTTGCCGCAGCCGCCGGCTCCGCTCAGGGTGAGGAGCCTCGCGTCGCGCAGCAGCGTCGCGGCCTCGGCCAGCTCGCGCTCGCGGCCGATGAAGCTCGTCAGTTGCGAAGGCAGCTCGGGACGAGCGGCACCCACCCGGTGCGGCTCGGAATCCCGCTCCAGCTCGGCCAGCTCGGCCTCTAGGGCGAGACGGAGCTGATCGAGGGAGTCGCGCCGCTCCCGGCTCCAGTCCTCGTAGCGGTCCGCTGGCAGCAGTTCGGCGTCGAAGCCTTCGAGGGCCGAGCGATAGGCGGCGGGCTCGCCCTGCTCGCGCGCTACGGCGCCGAGCTCTTCGAAGGCGACCGCGTCGATCCGGACCGGGTCCTTAGGGCTGAGCAGGATCAGTTCTTCGCGCAGCTCCAGGTAGCGACTGCCGTCCAGCCCGATCGAGTCGAGCGCGCGCCGGGCCGTGAATATCGCCTGATGGAGGTTGTTGCGGGCGGAGTCCGGGTCCCGCTCCGCCCACAGCAGCTCGGCGGCCTGCTCGACGTGGAGGCGGCGCTCGGGCGCGAGGGCAAGCAACTTGATCAGCGTCTTCGCCTTACGCAGCCGCCAGGCGTCGTCGGCGATGACACTGTCGCCGACGCTGATCGAGAACACCCCGAGGAGACTGATGCACAACACCCCATCGCCCACCGATGTGCCTTTCGTGCTGGGGCTCGCCATCGGATAAGCAAACCACTCCGAAGCGATCGACCGCCGCCGACTCCGGGCATAGGTGCCCGGAGTCAGGCCCACACTCCGGCGCCCGTCGACGGCGTCAACGGAGAGACGCTGCGCCCGCTCGACCTGCTCTCTTCGCCCAAGCAGCCAGTCACGTGGCCTGTTTAGCGAGGGGCAGATCGAGGCTCACCTCGATGCCCTCGAGTCCGGCCACTGCCTGCAGACTACAACCGGTTTGCGTTACGGTGCCGAGCGGTTGCAAGCTGCAATTGCTGGTCCGCATGCCGCGAGAGAGGAGAGACGATACCGATGGCCAAACTCATCTATTCGGCGATCACCTCACTCGACGGGTACGTCGAGGACGCAGAAGGCAAGTTCGACTGGGGAGCGCCGGGTCACGAACTGCATGCGTTCGTCAACGACCTTGAGAGGCCGATCGGCACCTACCTTTACGGACGCCGGATGTACGAAACGATGATCTTCTGGGAGACCGTGAGCACCGGCAAGGACCAGACGGCGGTGATACGGGACTACGCGGATATCTGGCGGTCGGCCGAGAAGATCGTGTACTCGCGAACACTTCAGACGGTGTGCAGTGCGAGGACGCGGATCGAGCACGACTTCGACATCGATGCGATTCGGCGGCTCAAGCAGACCTCGGGACCCGACATTACGATCGGCGGTGCCGAGCTCGCTGGGAAGGCGATCGGGGCGGGGCTTGTCGACGAGTGCCATCTATTCCTCACGCCGATCGTGGTGGGTGGCGGCAAGCCCGCACTACCGGACGACGTTCGAGCGCCGCTCGAGCTCCTCGACGAGCGCCGCTTCAAGAGCGGTGTCGTTCACCTCCACTACCGCGTGAGCGTCTGACCCTCACCGCAACGCGGCGGCCAGGAAGCACCTGCTCCGGCCGTAGCGCGAGCATCTGATCGGCCGGCTTGAGGGGTGACGATCGGTCGGGATCCGGCCGAGACGATGCGTGGGGTCGTCGTTGATGAGCCCTGGGTTATCTCACCACCGTGTACTTGAGGTGCGCGACTCCAGGCGCCTCGACCGCTCGGACCTGCTCGAGCTGCACCTCCGCGGCCCCGAGGTCGTCGAAGAGGCGAGCACCGTCGCCGAGCAGTACGGGAACGACGTGGAGCTCAAGCTCGTCCAGTCGTCCCGCTGCCAGGTACTGGTTAACGACCTCGGCGCCGCCCCAAAGCCGGACGTCCTTGCCGCCGGCCGCGTCCCTTGCCTGTTCGAGCGCGGACTCGATCCCGTCGGTCACGAAGTGGAACGTGGTCCCTCCATTCATCTGCACCGGATCACGCGGGTAATGGGTGAGGATGAACACCGGGTGGTGGTAGGGAGGGTCCTCGCCCCACCAGCCCGTCCACCACTCATCGCCCCAGGGGCCGCCGCCGATCGGGCCGAACATGTTCCGGCCCATCACCCCAGCGCCGACGTTCTCGCGCGCTTCCTCGACTATCCGTGCGCTCTCGTTGACCTCGCCGCCCTGGTGGCCGTGGGACTCGCGCCAGGCCGCCAGCGAAACCATCCAGCTGTGGAGCTGCTCGCCGCCCTCGCCGAGCGGGTTCTCCTGGCTCTGGTTCGCGCCGGCGACGAACCCGTCAAGCGAGATCGCGATGTGACATCTGAGCTTGCTCATCGTTCCTTCCCGGTAGCTATAGCAATCGGTCTCTAGCTCAGCCATGCGGAGAGCTCCTTGAGCGCATCGGGAATGACGTAGTAGTAGGCCCACAAGCCGCGGCGCTCGGAGTCGACGATCCCGGCAGCGCGCAGCTTGCCGAGGTGATGCGAGAGGGTGGGCTGGGAGATGTCGAACAGCGGCACGAGCTCGCACACGCACACCTTGCCGGCGTGCTTTCGGAGAACGTCGACCAGCTGCAGGCGGATCGGATCCCCGAGCGCTTTGGCTACCTCGGCCATTCGCGTCGCCTGCTCGCGCTGAACGTCGGGGTAGACGACTGGCTCGCAGCACCTCTCCCCTGCCGCACGCTTGGTCTTCGGGGCGAGTTCCAGATCGACAGCCATCAATCTACATATATCTATTGAAGTGATGTTTGTCAATGCAATACGATGGCGGCGATGCCCCCTCCGCTTCTCCGCCGGCTGCTCGCCGAGCTGCTTGGCTCCGCCTTCCTCGCAGCGCTCGTGATCGGCTCGGGGATCGCCGCGCAGACACTCTCCCCGGGCGACGTCGGGCTGCAGCTGTATGAGAACGCCGCCGCCACGGCGGCCGGCCTGTTCGCGATCATCCTCATGTTCGGGCCCATCTCCGGTGGGCACTTCAACCCTGCCGTCTCGCTCGCCGACGCCCGCTTCGGCGGCATCAGCTGGCGTGACGCGCTCGCCTACATCCCCGCCCAGATCGCCGGCTGCATCCTGGGCGCGATCACCGCCAACACGATGTTCAGCCTGGCCGCGATCAGCATCTCAACCCACCACCGCGCCTCGCCCGCCCACCTCTTCTCCGAGGCGATCGCGACCGGAGGCCTCCTGCTCGTGATCTTCGCGCTCGCGCGCAGCGGGCGCGCACGCACGGCGCCAGCGGCCGTCGGCGCGTACATCGGTGCCGCCTACTTCTTCACCAGCTCAGCTAGCTTCGCGAACCCCGCGATCAGCATCGGCCGGATGTTCTCCAACACGTTCGCCGGTATCGCACCCGCCTCGGTGCCCACCTTCATCCTGGCCCAACTCGTCGGCACCGCGTGCGCGATCCTCGCGCTCAGAGTCCTCTACCCCGATGTGACGGCGGACGAGGCCGCCGACGTCGTTCTGCCGCATACCACGCAGCCGGCAGGCGCGGCCAGCGGCGCAGCGCGAGGTTAGAGCTCAGATGGCGACCGTCCTGTTCGTTTGTCTCCACAACGCCGGGCGCTCGCAGATGAGCCAAGCGCTCTTCGAGCGCGCCGCCGCCGGCAAGCACACCGCGCTGTCCGCGGGCACCACACCGGCCGAGCACGTCCACCCCGAGGTGATCGAAGTCATGCACGAGCTCGACATCGAGCTCGCCGACCGTCGACCCCAGTTGCTGACCCGCGAACTCGCCGAGCAAGCGGACGTCGTCGTCACGATGGGCTGCGGCGACGAGTGCCCGTACATCCCCGGCAAGCGCTTCATCAACTGGGACTTCCCCGACCCCAAGGGCCGCCCGCTCGCCGAGGTCCGAGCCACACGAGACGAGATCGCCAGCCGCGTCAGCAATCTCCTCGCAGAGCTCGAGCACTGACCGCCCATCCGCATGGTCCAGATCGTCGGCCGAGTCAACTGACGAGATGCCGAGCGGAGCGCCACGCCCAGCCCTGCGGCGTGGCTGCTCGAGCTCGTGGTCAGTCTTGTTCGTGTAGCACAGGCGCGTAGGAGATCCCGACCACCGCGCCCTCTGGCGACTACAGCCTGGCCACCGTCTGACCCCACGGCTCTTTGCGCGGTGGGTGCAGCAGCTCGTAGCCAGCTTGCTCGAGCTCCCGCGCCGCCGGCCCCACCGCTGCGGCGTCCGCGACGTCGAACTCAATGCTGACCTGCGGCACTGGCCGCTCCGTCGGCCACTGCGGCGTCCCGAAGCACGCCTCGGCGGCCTGTGACAGCGGCCAGATCCCGAAGGACTCGCAACCGACGATCTGCTCGCTGTGGTGATAGTCGCCGCCCTGGCTCTCCAGCGGTAGCCCAAGCACGTCGACGTACAGCTTGCGACTGACAGGCGGATCGGGCGCGATCAACGCCACGGTCGAGAGGAACTCGATATTCATGCCACCCTCCTCGTTCACGTTGTGCTCGGTCAACGATCCAAGCAGGTTACGCAACCCGCGCGGAGCACGTCTCACAGAGCCGTCGGCCAGCTGCCCTGTAGTAAAACTGCGGCCGTGCCGTACACGCTCAGGAACCTCAAGGAGGACCTAGAGGATCTCGGGTCCAACTTCGCCGGCGCGCCGGACTTGGAGTTCCGCTTGGCAACCGAGGCGCTTGAGCTCGAGCAGTCCGGCCTGAGCTACCAGCGCGTCCCGCCCGACTATCGCTTCCCATACGGCCACACGCATAAGGAGCAGGAGGAGGTGTACGTGGTCGTGCGTGGGAGCGGGCGGATGAAGCTCGACGACGAGATCGTCGAGGTCAAGGAGTGGGACGTGGTGCGCGTCCCACCCGGTACTTGGCGAGGCTACGAGGCCGGGCCGGAGGGCCTCGAGATCATCGTGGTCGGCGCGCCCAATCTCGGTGAGGATCCGCGCGAAGACGTGGAGGGTCAACGCGACTGGTGGGCTGACTAGCGCCCGGTAGGAACTCCTGCAGTCGCCGCAATAGCTCGCCGTCCAGGCCCGTCGGGCCTGCGGGGTCTGGGCCTGGCTTGGCAGCTACGACGTGGCGCGCGCCTATACCGCCCGCCTGTTCGACGACGCCCAGATCGCCGCGGTACCCACGCCGATCGAGCACACCGCTGAGGAACTCAGCTCCCTGCTGGGCACGTCGACCGCGTGCAGCCCGGCTACCTGTCAGGTTCTGGCCCGGCTAGGGCAGGATCTCGACGTGCCCGTCCGTTCCATGCACGCGGATCCGCTGCCCATCCCGGATCAGCCGGGTAGCATGCTCCACCCCCACGACGGCCGGCAAGCCGTACTCCCGTGCGATCACCGCGCCATGGGTCATCAGGCCCCCCACCTCCGTCACCAGGCCCTTGATCGCGACGAACAGGGGCGCCCAGCTGGGATCCGTGTAGGCCGTGACCAGGATGTCGCCCGCTTCCAGATCGGCCTCCTCTATGTCCAGGATGACGCGGGCCCGCCCCTCGATGGTCCCGGCGGAAACCGGTAAGCCGACCAGCGCGCCGGCCGGCAAATCGTCGCGTCGGTATGCCCCGGCGATGACCTCGCCATCTGAGGTGAGCACCCGGGGCGGCGTGAGCGCTTGGTATGACCTGAACGCGTCCTTGCGCCGGCGGATGAGCTCCTCATCGACCTGATTCGTGCGCGCGAGCACGTGGAGCTCCTGGAACGTGAGGTAGAAGATGTCTTCCGTCTCTGCAAGCACGTGGGCCCGCACGAGGCGCTCGGACTCTTTCAGCAAGGCTTGCTTGTAGACGAAGTAGCGGCTGACAATGCCGTACTTCGGATACTCCCGGTACCCGATGAAGGTCCGGACGCGGTCCATCATCCGCTTGGCCTCTTCGGCTTTCCGCTCTCCGTCCGGCAAGGCCCGCAAGCGCCCCAGCAGCTCCTGTTCGGACTTCCACGCCTCCTGCCGCCCCTGCTCGAAGCGGCGCTCGCCGGCGCCCGGCTCGAAGCTCTTGATGTTGGCGAGGATCATGGGTACGAGCGTGGTGGGTCGTTCGCTCCAACGCGGCCTCGTGATGTCGATCTCGCCGACGCAGCGCATGCCGTACTTGTCGAGGTAGGCCCGGATGGCGTCCCGCGCTTCCAGCCCGCCCGCGAGCTTGGCCAGCTCGTCCAGGAAGCCCTCGTCCTCGACGTGTTGCAGAAAAGCCACCACATCCGGATGCGGGCGGATCACGTCCGCGACGGCCAGGAGCGCCAGCCCCATCTCCGACGTGACGTTGTGGGGGACGGACTGTGTGAGCGTGTCGGCCGCGTTCTTCTCGCCCAGCCACTCCTGCAGGTGCTCGTTGAGCCACCACGTCGCTTCCATCGCCGACATGAACACCTGGTGGCTTTGCGGATCGAACAGGATCCGCTTCAGCTCCTGGATGTCCGCCAGGATGAAGTCGAGGAGCGCCGATCCGGACAACGTCGCGATGTCGCGCTTGCAGGCGGCGATGGACGCCTGGCTGCGCCCGATCAGCTCGGTGACGATCGCCGGATCGGTCTCGATCGGGTCTGGTGCGCCGCCAGGGGCCGGCTCGCCGGGGCGGGTGGGGTCTTCATCGGGGAGCGACGGGATGAAGTCGCCGCGGTCGAGGATGGTCTGCAGCGCGTCCCCGATCAGCGGGTCGGACTTCCCCAGGGCCTCGAGCAGGCCGGTGCGGCTCGCTGGCGACGCCAGACCCTGGGTGACGTCGACGAACAGCCTCCCGCCGGCCTCGTACATCGGCCGCAGCGCCGTCAGCTGCCACAGGGAGAGCCCCAGGGGCTTCATGGGGTCGGTCATCATCTGCTGATGACCGACCGAGACGTAGACGTGGTTGGCTCGGTCGCCGGCCTCCGGGATCGGGAACAGCGTGGTGATCGGCCGGCTCTGGACGATCTGGAAGCCGTCATCGACCAGGCACCACTCGATGTCCTGGGGGCGGCCGAAGTGCGCTTCGATCCGCCGGCCCAGCTGCGCGAGCCGCACGACCTGCGCATCCGTCAGCGCCGGCTGCTCCTGGCGCTCCGGGTCGATCGCCTGTTCCTGCGTCCCGCCAGCCGGCAGGGCGTGGATGGCGAGCTGCTTGGTGGCGAGCGCCTTGGCGAGGATGTCGCCGTCCCGCACCCTTGTAGATGTCCGGGTTCACCAGGCCTGAGACCAGGGTCTCGCCGAGGCCGAAGCTGGCCTCCACGGAGGCGACCTTCCGGCTGGATGTGATGGGGTCGGCAGTGAACAGGATGCCGGCCGCATGCGGGAAGACCATCTGCTGCACAACCACGGCCATTTGGACCCGCCGGTGGTCGAAGCCGTTCCGCAGGCGGTAGGTCACGGCTCGCTCGGTGAAAAGCGAGGCCCAGCACCGGCTGACGTGCTGGAGGATCGCCGCCGGGCCAACGACGTTCAGGTACGTGTCGTACTGGCCCGCGAAGGATGCCCTCGGCAAGTCCTCCGCCGTCGCGCTCGATCGAACGGCGTAGGCGGCTTGCTCGCCGAGCCGGGCGAGCGGGAGCGTGATCGCCGACGCGAGATCCTCTGGGATGGCGATCCCTTCGAGGACCCGGCGGATCTCCGCGCTGAGCGCGCATATCGCCTCCCGGTCCTCCGGCTTCAGGCGCGAGCACCGATCGAGCCGATCGTCGATCGACGGCGCTTGCGCCAGGATCCGCTGGAAGGCATCCGTCGTCACACAAAAGCCAGCCGGCACACAGATGCCTTCGATCCGCGAAAGCTCCCCCAGCAGCGCGCCCTTGCCGCCAACGATCGCAACCTGGGTCTGGTTGATCTCCTGGAAATCCAACACGTAGCAGCCCATCCGCTCACCTCCCGCAGAGTTGACCCGGTCAACTCCACTCCTGTTCTTTGGTTCCAGCGTGTGGCGGGCGATTATGAGGCACAAATCAGGGCCTCATGAGAGTCCCTTTTTTGGTATAAGTTGGAGGTGGAGGAGAGGGACGGGAGTGGCTGCGATCACCGTTGCCAGCACAAGCAGCTAGGTTCCCACCAGCCGATCGGCAACCGAGAGACGCTGTAGCTGGGGCGGTCGATCCGCTACCGTCGAGCGCATGACGATCCAACGCATGGAGCACGTCGGCATCGTGGTCGACGACCTCGCGGCCGCGACGGCGTTCTTCGTCGAGCTCGGACTCGAACTGCGGGGCGAGCGGCCGGTTGAGGGTGGTTGGGTGGATCGCGTGGTGGGGCTCGAGGGTGTCCGGGTGGAGATCGCGATGGTGGAGACCCCGGACGGCCACGGACGGCTCGAGCTGGCGAAGTTTCACGCCCCGTCGGGCCGGGGCGGCGACCGGCACGCGCCGGCGAACACCCCGGGCATCCGCCATGTCGCATTCGCAGTCGATGACATCGACGCCGTCGTCGCTAGCTTGCGAGCCCGCGGCGCGGAGCTCGTTGGCGAGGTGGAGCGCTACAAAGACAGCTATCGGCTCTGCTACGTCCGCGGCCCGGAGGGGATCATTGTCGAGCTGGCGGAGCAGATCGGCTGAGGGCTCCGGCCGGCCGCCAACCGCCTCGCCAGCGTCAGTGCGTGCCGCTCCAGTTGAGCGACTACGCCAACAGCCGGCTGAGCGCCAGCCTTAGCACGTCCGCGCGGCCGCGCGCGCCGTGATCGGCGGCGACGAAGTTGCTGCCTATGAACAGCGCGAAGACGAGCAGGCAGCGGGCCTCGACGTCGTCCTCGTCCGGGCAGAAGGCGCCGAACAGCGAGCGCATGTATTCCATTCGCCGGTTGTCGATGCGCCTGAGACGCATGGCGACCGCCTCCTCGCGTCGGGCCCAGTCGCGAATTGCCAGGTCGGTCCTCAGTAGTTGCCATTCCCAGGCCTCACTGGATGCGGCGAGGGCGAACAGTCGACGCAGCTTCGTCCTCGCGTCTCCGCCCTGGCTCTCGACGCGCTCGATCACCTCGTCGATCACCGCCCGCTCCCACGTGTCGAGCATCTCCTCGAGCAGGGTGCGCCGATCCTCGAAGTACCCATAGAAGCCGCCCTTCGTGACGCCCAGCGCCTCCGCCAGCAGCTCGATCCGGACAGCGTCGGGGCCGCCGGCGGCGAGGGCTCGCAGCCCCTCGTCGATCCACCTGCTGCGAGGCGTGCGGGCCAACACCAACGTCTACGGCGTTCGGATCGGGATCGTCATTGCCTGCATGATGCTAGTCTCCATTTATACGGTACCGTATACACTGAGGTCCCCAATGAGGCTCCCTGACACCGCGCACACCTCACGCCCCTGGCGAATCCACGAACTCACGGCCGAGTTCCGGCTCGAGGACGTGTGGGGGATACCTGCGGCGGGCGTTCCCGACGACTTCCCTGCGGCGGCGGAGCTGATTGCGTCGTTCGACCCCTCTCAAAGCTCCTCCCGCGCCGCTCGCATGCTGTTTGCGATTCGCTGGAAAATCGGGGAGTTGCTCGGCTGGGATGGTCCGGACACCGGCGTTGGCACCAGGGTGCCGACGCTCCGCGACCGGTTGCCGGCGGATCTGCGCGAGCGCCCAGGCCCAGAGTTCGACGCACTTCCTTTCACGTCGCTGTACCTGCTCGACGATGAGTTTGCGGCGGAGATCGCCAACGAGACCATGCACGGCGTCATGCACATCGGACTGGTCGCAGACGGCACCGGCGGCTACCGCGCTCAGATGGCCGTTCTCGTCAGGCCAAACGGACTGTTCGGGACCGCCTACATGGCCGCGATCAAGCCGTTCCGGTACCTGATCTACCCCCCGCTGCTGCGAGAGATGGAGAGCGTCTGGCGCGAGCGCACACGCGAGCCCGCCCCAACAGCAGGCGATGAACTGTGATTTTCGGTGGATGCTCTGGAAGTAGCGGCTCGAGCACCGCCCAGAACTCATCCTCCACGAGCAGCGAACCCGCCCATCGAACACTCCATAGTCGGGGTTATGAAATCCAGCCCCACAGTTCGACACAAGAAAACCCAACCCTTCTGAAACAGCGGGTTAGGCGTCCTGGCGCACGGCTGAGATGTTCAGGCGGACGTAGTCCAGTGGCGGGCGCACCCGCTCGGCGACTGCCTGTGCGAACGCGTCGCGGTGTGCTGGGGACAGCCGCTCCAGGTGAGCGGCCAGGATCGACGTGCGCACAAACTCGCCAACGTCGTCGGGGAACGTCGGGCGCTCCTCCAGCCAGCATCGAATCGCGCCGAAGCCGGCCTTCACTAGGCGCGTCTCGGTCTCCTCGGGCGTGGCGAAGACCCACGGGGAGAAGCTGATCAGCTCCGGAGCGTGCGCCTGTGCGGCGTACCAGATCGCCTCACGGACCCGAGCGATGTTTCCCGCGCCGCCGCACTGCGCCTCGAGTACTCCGTCTGATCGCAGCGCCCGCGCCAAGGTCAACCAGAGGCGGTCGTGTTCGGGCACCCAGTGGAGCGTCGCCGTCGAAACCACCGCGTCGACCTCTTCGCGCAGATCTAGATCGAGGGCGCTTTGGCACCACACCTCGGCGCGGTCACCGAGTCGCTCCCGCGCGAGAGCAACCATCTCCTGCGAGGCGTCGATCGCGAGCACCCGCCCTCGCGGCACCAACTCAATGAGAGCCTCCGTCACCCGGCCAGTCCCGCACCCGACGTCGAGTACCACCGAGTCCGGTGCGATCCCCTCAAGTCGCGCCAGCACGTCGGCGGCCCAGGACTGCTGGGGCGCACTCGTGCGATCGTACGTTCGTGCGTCCCAGGGCGTAGCCATGTCAGCTTCCCCAGCGTATCTCGGCGATCAACGCCACGTCACCTACCGGGCCGCGCTGGCGCGCCTCTGATGACAGACTTCTCGCGATGCGACAGCGGGTCACCGTCATCACACTTGGCGTGCGCGACCTCAACCGCTCGCGCGGGTTCTACGAAGCGCTTGGCTGGCGGAGCGCTGCGGCACCGGCGGACGACGTCGTGTTCTTCCAAGCCGGCGACATGGTCGTCTCGCTGTGGGACCGGGCGAGGCTCGCCGAGGACAACTGCGTACAGGACGCCGGTGGCTGGGGCGGCGTGACGGTTGCCCTCAACCTCGGCTCACCGACCGAGGTCGATGAGGTCACCGAGCAGGCCCGCGCTGCCGGCGCGACGATCGGTCGCGAGCCCGCACAAACGTTCTGGGGCGGGTACAGCGCCATCTTCATCGATCCCGACGGCCATCCGTGGGAGATCGCGCACAATCCGCACTGGAGCCTTACCGCCGACGGCGGTGTGCGGCTCTCCTGACCCAGGCCGATGTAGCCGTCTTGGGCAGTCGCTCTCGTCCTCGCTCGGATCGACCTGGCTCTCCGACCGGTTCCGGGGCCCTGGCTGCGGAGGCTATAGTCGGCCCCGAGATGCGGAGGAACCACATCGCCCGGCGCATTGGGCTCGCAGTTTTGGTGCTAACGCCGCTGCTGGCGCTCGTCGGCATGGCCAGCTCGGCCGCCGGATCCCCGATTCAGTACTGCGCCCAGATCCCGATCGTCGGCGGGATTCCGCCATGGGGCTTCCACACAGGTGCACCGATCACGGAGGCGACCGGCAGTTACGCCCGCGGCCACGGTGACATCAACCTAGCCGCCAACACCGTCTCCGGAATCCTCTGCCAGGTCGACCGTGTCCGCGACGAGCCCGACCGCCTGATCATCATGACGGTCGAGCGCCACTTGGTCTACCACTCGCACTACGCGGTGATGTGGGGGTTCCCCGGGAACATCATGAAGATCATCGTCCGCGTGCAGAGCAGCACCGACCCGCGGTGCAAGGTCGGCACCCTCGGCCGCGTGACCCTGTTCGCAAGCTACAACGGCGTGCGCAGCGACAGCGTCCAGTTCATCTTCCCAGCCGCCTGCAGGGACCACGACCACCTGTACCACGGACCGCAGGTCAATAACCAGGTCCCGCCGCTTTAGACCTACGGAGCGTCGGCTTTCCGGCGGTTGAGGCAAGATCGGCCGGCACCCCGCACATGGTGCGGGGGCTGGGCCTCGGGGTGGTCCCGGCGCCGACACCCCAGCTATGGAAGGCGCCGACCACGACCGATCGTTCGGCGGGCTCGATGGTTAGCATGATGCTTTTCTTTCTCTCGATTGGGGGGCTCTTAGATGGCAAGCAGCGGAAGTGGAGGTACGGGAACCGAGGGGGAGCAGCCCGACCCACGGGCACGGCTCATGCAGGAAGTGGCCGATGAGATGGACCAGATCGAAGCGACCTTCGGCGACGACTACCAGATCGGCCGGGTCATCACCGTTGTTGAGGTCATCCGACCCAATGAGGAAGTCAGCCTGCGCGTTCGGGCGGGCCAGCTTCCGTGGGTCACACTCGGGATGCTTCGCTTCGCGCAGAAGGTATTGGAAAGCCAAATCCCCGGCCCTCAGCAGGAGTAGTCCTGCGGGCTCAATCGAGCAGGCCCGCGATCTCCTCCAGGCCCCAGGCGAAGTCGCCATCCGAGGCGATCGGGCTGTCGATTTCCGGACTGCCAGTTCGTCTTTAAGCCAGACTATCCTGACCAGACCCACGACTTCAGGAGTGACCATGACCGGCTCTTCCACCCAGGGCATCAAAACCGTGCTGCATCCCGTGTCCGACCTGGCGAGCGCCAAGGCGGTGTACGCCGCCCTGCTCGGCGTACCACCGCAGGCCGACTCGCCCTACTACGTCGGCTTCGATACCGCGGGTCAGCACATCGGGCTGGTGCCGGGCGGTGGACCGCAGGGCATGACCTCACCGGTGGCGTTCTGGCACGTGCCGGACATCGAGGCGAAGCTGGCCGAGGTGACCGCCGCGGGCGCCACCGTGAAGGAACCCGCGCACGACGTCGGTGGCGGGCGCCTGGTGGCCACCGTCACCGACCCCGATGGCAACGTCCTGGGGCTGCTTCAGGACCCATGAGTGCCGACCCCCGTGCCGCGCTCGGTGCCCTCGTGACACCGAGCATCGGCTCACCCACGACATCGTGACACGCTGAGCATGGCCACGAGGACGGACACGCGGTCGCCTGCGCCGCAGGGTGCCGACAGCCACGATCTGATCCGCGTGCACGGCGCGCGCGTCAACAACCTCAAGGACGTCAGCGTCGAGCTCCCGAAGCGCCGGCTGACGGTATTCACCGGTGTCTCCGGCTCGGGCAAGAGCTCGCTGGTGTTCGGCACGATCGCCGCGGAGTCCCAGCGGCTGATCAACGAGACCTACAGCGCCTTCGTGCAGGGCTTCATGCCGACGCTCGCGCGGCCCGACGTCGACGTGCTCGACGGGCTGACGACCGCGATCATCGTTGACCAGGAGCGGATGGGCGGGGATCCTCGTTCCACGGTCGGCACCGTCACCGACTCGGGCGCGATGCTACGCATCCTCTTCAGCCGGCTCGGGAAGCCGCATGTCGGCTCGCCCCAGGCGTTCTCGTTCAACGTCGCCTCGATCTCCGGCGCCGGCGCGGTCACCTTCGAGCGCGGCGGCCGCACGACCAAAGAGAGGCGAAGCTTCAGCATCCTCGGCGGCATGTGCCCACGCTGCGAGGGCCGGGGTTCGGTGAACGACATCGACCTCACCCAGCTCTACGACGAGGGCAAGTCGCTCAGCGAGGGTGCGCTCACGATCCCCGGCTACAGCATGGACGGCTGGTACGGGCGGATCTTCACTGGCTGTGGCTTCTTCGACCCGGACAAGCCCATCAAGAAGTTCTCAAAGATTGAGCTCCAGGACCTGCTCTACAAGGAGCCGACCAAGATCAAGGTAGACGGCATCAACCTGACCTACGAGGGCCTGATCCCGAAGATCCAGAAGTCGATGCTGTCCAAGGACCTCGACGCGCTGCAGCCGCACGTCCGGGCCTTCGTGGAGCGGGCGGTCACCTTCACCACCTGTCCCGAATGTGACGGCACCCGCCTCAGCAACGAGGCTCGGTCCTCGAAGATCAAGGGGACCAACATCGCCGACGCATGTGCAATGCAGATCAGCGACCTGGCCGACTGGGTGCGCGGGCTTGAGGAGCCGTCAGTGGCGCCGCTGCTTGAGGCGCTGGGCGAGACCCTCGAGTCGTTCGTCGACATCGGGCTGGGCTACCTCTCGCTCGAGCGGCCATCGGGCACGCTCTCGGGCGGCGAGGCGCAGCGCACCAAGATGATCCGCCACCTGGGATCGTCACTCACCGACGTCACCTACGTCTTCGACGAGCCGACGATCGGGCTGCACCCGCACGACATCGAGCGGATGAACGACCTGCTGCTGCAGTTGCGCGACAAGGGCAACACCGTGCTCGTCGTCGAGCACAAGCCCGAGGCGATCGCGATCGCCGACCATGTCGTCGACCTCGGCCCGAAGGCCGGAACCGAGGGTGGCGAGGTGGTATTCGAGGGGACCGTCGAGGGCCTGCGGGGGAGCGACACGATCACGGGCCGCCACCTCGATGACCGGGCGGCCCTCAAGGATCAGACCCGAACCTCATCAGAGTCCCTGGAGGTGCGCCGCGCCAGCACCCACAACCTGCGGGACGTCGACGTCGACATCCCGCTCGGCGTGCTCGTGGTCATCACCGGGGTGGCCGGCTCGGGCAAGAGCTCGCTGATCCGCGGCTCGGTCTCCGGCCGGGATGGCGTGGTGACGGTCGACCAGGCCGCGATCCGCGGCTCGCGACGGAGCAACCCGGCGACGTACACAGGGCTGCTCGACCCGATCCGCAAGGCGTTCGCGAAGGAGAACGGCGTGAAGCCGGCTTTGTTCAGCGCCAACTCCGAGGGCGCTTGCCCCAACTGCAACGGCGCCGGCGTCACCTACATCGACCTGGCGATCATGGCCGGTGTCGCTACCCCCTGCGAGGTGTGCGAGGGAAAGCGGTTCCAGGCCGAGGTGCTGGAGTACAAGCTCGGTGGCAAGGACATCAGTGAGGTGCTCGCGATGCCAGTGGCCGAGGCCAACGAGTTCTTCGGCTCCGGCGAGGCTACGGTGCCGGCGGCCCACAAGATCCTCGAACGTCTCGCCGATGTCGGGCTCGGCTACCTCACGCTCGGCCAGCCGCTCACTACGTTGTCCGGAGGTGAGCGCCAGCGGATCAAGCTGGCCACCCACATGGGTGAGAAAGGCACGGTTTACGTCCTCGACGAGCCAACCACCGGTCTGCACCTCGCCGACGTGAAGAACCTGCTCGGCCTGCTCGACCGGCTCGTCGACTCCGGCAAGTCGGTCATCGTCATCGAGCACCACCAGGCGGTCATGGCGCACGCCGACTGGATTATCGACCTCGGCCCCGGCGCCGGCCACGACGGCGGCCGGATCGTCTTCGAGGGCCCGCCCGCCGACCTCGTCGCCGGGCGGGCGTACGATCGGGACCAACCCCCCCGGGCGGGAATCCCATCCCTCACCGGCGAGCACCTCGCAGCCTACGTCGGCACCTGACCGACGCCCTCGCGAACACCGAGACGAGTTCTATCGGGCTCAATTGGCCAGCCGAGCTTCTCGCCTTCGGTGAGCCTGAGGCGTCAAGCGTCGGCGGCTCGCAGGGGAGCGACCCGGGGTCGATGCGGGGGCCGGCAACGACGAGCTCTCCCGCTCGCCCCCGTCCTCCATCGGCAGGAAGCCCAAGAGCTCGTCGTGAGAGACTACCGGCGTGGCCGATCACGCTCTCCTCAGACGGCTGACGATTCGCGGCGCTCTCAGGGTCCCCGAGATCACCGTCTACTTCTGGGCGCTCAAGGCCCTTTCCACGGCGATGGGCGAGTCGACCTCCGACTACCTCGTCCACGCGATGAACCCCGAGCTTGCCGTCGCTCTGGGGTTCCTTGGCTTCGTCGCCGCCCTGTCGTGGCAGTTCTCGGTTCGCCGCTACGCGGCGTGGAGCTATTGGGCGGCCGTGGTCGGGGTCGGCGTGTTCGGCACCATGGCCGCCGACGTGCTGCATGTTCGCTTCGGGGTCCCGTACGCAGCATCGAGCATCCTTTACGGCGTCGTGCTGCTGGCTGTGTTTGCCAGCTGGCAGAAGACCGAGAGGACGCTCTCGATCCACAGCGTCGACACCCCTCGTCGAGAGGCGTTCTACTGGGCCGCCGTGGTGGCGACCTTCGCGATGGGCACAGCAGTCGGAGACCTGACCGCGACGACCTTCAACTTGGGGTACTTCGCTTCCGGGCTGCTCTTCGCCGCCGTGATCGCGGTACCCGCCATCGGCTACTGGCGGTTCAGGTGGAACGCGATCTTCTCCTTCTGGTTCGCCTACGTCGCCACCCGACCACTCGGCGCGTCTTTCGCCGACTGGCTGGGCAAGCCTCAAAGCGTCCGAGGACTTGGCTTGGGCGACGGACCAGTAGCCCTCGCGCTCACAATCATCATCTTCTGCCTGGTGGCCTATCTTGCGATCACCCAGCGCGACGTGCAGAGCAACCGGCGCGCGCCGCACGTTGCCGACGAGGCGCTCCTGCGGGTCATGGAGCCATCGCCCGAGACGTCTGACTGACGCAAAAACCTCGAGCGGCGCCTACCGAGAGCACGTCCCGCCAAGCCACGCTCAATCTCGACCAGAATCTGGGTCACTGACTTCAGCCACGATCCACAGGCACCCCGAGGACGCATGGCATTGCAACTCAGACCCGATCAACACGCGGGGGCCGAGCAGACTGTGTCTGCGGCCTGCTCGGCCCGGTGCTGCGCTCGGGCGCATCCGCGCTCCGGCTAGCTCGCGAGCGCCTTCTGCTTGATCTGCTCGAACTCCGTTTGGTTGATCGCGCCGCGGTCGAGCAGGTCCTTCGCCTTGGCGATCTGCTCCGCGGGATCTGCCTGCGTGCTCACAGACCGAACGTAGTCATCGACTTCCGTCTTGACCTTTTCCTGCTGCTTGACCGCGCGTTTGGTCATGCCGTCGTGCTGAGAGATCAGGTAGACGAACACTCCGATGTAGGGCAGAATGATGATGAAGATGATCCACAGAACCTTGTGTAGGCCCGTCGTGTCGTGGCGACGGAAGATGTCCGCCAGCACGGTGAACAGGATCCAGAGCCAGACGATGAACGCGAAGAACACGAACATCGTCCAGACGACTTCAAGAAACGGATAGCTAGTCGCGAGAATCACACGCAGTCACCTTCCCTCGTTGAGTTGAACCTCTTGGTCGAGCGTGAGGCAGGATCGTCGGACGATGAGAGAACCTCGGTCGTGCCAGCCGGTCCCATGGAACGACACAAGCGCGCATCCGGTACTGCAGCGATGCCCCCAGCCAACACCTATCGTTGCGCCCGACGTGCACTCATGCACCCCCCCTTCCCCTCTCCTTCTTATGAACACCAGCACCATATAGGATGCCCCGGACCTAACATGCCCAGTACCCGAACCGCTGTGGCGCTCCAAAGGTCGCCGCCAACAGTCTCATATCAGTGAGTGCGCAGTCTCAGATCGGTGAGACGCCGCCGCAACCAGCCCTCATACAGGGCAGAGGCAATACTGGCTATACTAGGCAGATGGCGAAGGTCATGGTGTCCCTCCCCGATGAGCTGCTCGAGCGCATCGACGCGCGTGCGCGGACGCGACATTCCACGCGCAGCGGCTTCTTGCGAGAGCTCGCCGAGCGCGAGCTGGCCGCGGACGCGGAGCGGGCCCAGCAAGAGATCGAAGCCCTGCTCGGCGATCCCGTACATCTCGGCGGCGACACGGCCAAGTTGATCCGACAAGACCGCCGCTCGCGCTAGTGCTGCTGCTCGACGCAAGCGTATGGGTCGCCGCCGTCGACCCCGATGATCCTTACCACTCCCCCGCCCGCACGCTCGTCCTGTCTACGGCGCACTCACTTGGTGCGCTTGACCTAACCCTGTACGAGGTGTCAAACGTAGTCGGTTCCGTCAAGGGCCAGCGCGAGCTCGCCGGGCGTATATGCCACGCGATCTTCAGGCGCAGCGAGGGCAGCCTCGTTCGTATCTCCCCGGCGCTCGCGGAGCAGACGATTGAGCTCGCCGCCAAGCACCAACTCACCGCCTACGACGCCGCCTATGTGGCCGCCGCACGCACGCACGGCTGGACGCTCGTCAGCGCCGACATCAAAGACCTCGTCAAGCCGGGCCTGGCGCTTGCCCCCGACGCCCCGCCGGTCGCGATCGAGCAGCCCTCATGAAGCCTCAGCAATGACCCGCGAGTGCGCGCGACTCAGGCTGCCACGCTGAGCCCAACGCCACGCTGAGAGAGGATCGCCCGCGATCGCTCGCTGCCGCGCAGTAGGCTTAGTTCGAGCCATGCGCATAACGACGACCGACAACGTGCTGGTGACGATCCCGATCAGCCACTACTGCGAGAAGGCGCGGTGGGCGCTCGAGCGCACCGGCGTGGCGTATCGGGAGCGCCCCCACATCCAGGCGATCCACCGCGCCGCGACGCTGCGCGCAGGCGGTGGCCTCACCGTGCCCGTATTCGTGTGCGCAGCCGGCGTATTGGCCGATTCTGGAGACATCCTCGCCTGGGCTGACACGCAGGCCCCGCCAGGCCGCGCGCTGTATCCGGAGCACCCCGATCGGGCTGCCGAGGTGCGTCTGCTCGAGGCCGACTTCAACGCACGCTTGGGTCCGCATTCGCGGTGTTGGATGTACCAGCAGCTGCGCAAGCGCCGCGATCTCGCGCTCTCCTACGGCTGCGCCGGCGTCCCGGCTTGGGAGCGTGCGAGCCTGCAGCTCGGCTACCCGGTGTTGATCGCAATCGTGGCGCATGTCCTCAGTGTCACGCCCGCCGCGGCCGTCAAGTCCGAGGTCGAGGTGCGAGCCACGTTCGACGCGATCGGCGAGCGCCTGACCGATGGTCGGCCCTACCTATGCGGCGATCAGTTCACCGCCGCCGACCTGACGTTCTCGGCATTGGCCGCGCCGATGCTGATGCCATCCGGCTACGGCGTGCCGCTGCCACAGCCCGAGGAGCTGCCCGCCTACGCCGCCGAGGTCGTACGCGAATTGCGCACGCACCCTGCCGGCGTCCATGCACTTGCGATGTTCGGCACCGAGCGGCGCTGACCTGATCGGATCGACCGCGGCGGGCGCTCTATCCGTGGGAGCACGCCCTATCCACGGCGGGCGCTCTATCCACGGGAGCACGCCCTATCCACGGGAGCACGCCCTATCCACGGGAGCACGCCCTATCCACGGGAGCACGCCCTATCCACGGGAGCGCTGTGGAGTCCCCAGGCGTCGACGGCGTCGGACGGCGCGACGTCCGGGTGGAGGCGGCAGGCGACACTCCCGGCAGGTTACGCCCGCGTCCAATGGGCCGCAAGGGAGACCCCGCCCAGGCTCAGGCAAGGAAGTCCACGATCGACTGTGTGAAGCGGGGGTCGGCGATCGCGCCGATGTGGTCCCCCGAGAGGATCCGCAGCGTCGCACCCGGGATCGCCTCGCTCAGAACCTCGGGCCTGATCGCAAGCGGGTCGGCATCGCCGGCCAGGACGAGCGCCGGCGCTGAGATGCGATCCAGCGCGATGTCGCCCCTGTAGATCGACGCGGCCTGCGCGGCCAACGCCTTGCGGTCGGCCCCCAGAGCGTCCGCCAACATGCGGAAGGCCGCCGCCTCCGGCATGTTGATGCTCGCGGGATCATCGACGAGCAGCGCGTCGATGATCGCGTCGTTGGGGACCGCGCGCCTGTCGACTCCCCCGCACTCGATCACGCCCGAGCCGACACCGCCCACGACAAGCCGCCGCACCCGCTGATCCTCGCTCGCGAAGATCAGCGAGACGATCGCTCCCATCGAGTAGCCGACGAGGTCGATCTGCGGCTCGCCGGACACCTCGAGCAGGACCGCGAGGTCGCGCGCCATGCGCTGCTCGCCATAGCGGGCGGAGTCATGTGGCTTCTCGGAGGAGCCGTGGCCTCTGGCGTCGGGGGCGATCACCCGGCGCCCGGCGGCGAGCAGCGCGTCGAGCACCCCGGTGGCCACCCAGTTGGCGTTGGCGTCGGCGACGAAGCCGTGGTGGAGCACGACCGGCGGCAAGGGCGACCGCTCGCCCCATTCCTGGTAGGCGATCTCGACCCGATCCCAGCTCTTGAAGCTCTTCATCGCGAGAACGATCATGCCATGGCTGCGCGTGCGACCAGCGCCTAGTCACAAACATCTCTCTACTCGTGGATGGTCTCCAGAAAAATTTTCCGACTGAGAAAATACTCCTGACTTGCGCTGAAGCCCAAGGACCTATACTATCCCGCCTTCGTGGATGCCTGAGCCCAACGGACGTCGGGCGGTAACAGGCCTATAGCTACAGAAATGCTGACCATGCCGTCTGGGACGAACGAGCTGAGCAGAGATCGAGCCTTGCGCTCGGACGCCGTCGCTTATGCGCCGCCACGCGGCGCGCGCACACCTGCCAGGTGGGATGGCTGGTCGCCCTCCAGATCGCCGCTCGTTCGCCCCGGCCCAGCCGTAACGCTTGCGCTGATCGGCGGGCAACGCCTGCTGCGAGAAGCCACCGCAACCCTGTTGACAGCGCAGGACGGGTTCAACGTGCTGGGAACCTTCGAGTCCGCCGCCCAGTTCCTGGCCGCCAGGTGGCAGAGCCCGCCGGCGGTGCTCCTGCTCGACTGCGATGGAGGCGACCCCGGTGACTGCTGGAGCGCCGTCCAGGCGCTGAGCTCGCCGCAGGTCCAGTCCAGGATCGTGATGCTCTGCCGGGAGCTCTGCGAGGAGGTGATTCGCTGCGCGATCGAGCATCGAGTGAGTGGAGTCCTGCTCAAGAGCTACTCGACGGAGGACATCCAGACTGCGATCGCGTACACGGCCACCGGGCGCACCGTGATGCCGGCCGGCTGGCAGCAGGTGGTTGCCCCGCATTCGGGTCGGCAGCCGGGACTGAGCCCGCGTCATCGTCAGATCCTCGCCCTCATCGCCAGGGGTCGCAGCAACGAGGAGATCGCTAGAGACCTCGACCTCAGCCCGAACACGATCAAGTTCCACATCCGCGCCCTGTACTCGAGAATGGGGGTGCGCAATCGCGTCGAGGCGGCCAACCAGCATGCCCAGACGACCAGTGGCGGCGCTTGAGCCCAGGATCGCGATCGTCGGTGGCACCGGCGCGCTTGCCACCGAGGCGCTCGCCTGGATGCTCACGAAAAGCGGCAACCGGGTGGTGGGCTCCTACTCGAGCTCCCGGGAGCTTGAGAGCTTATCGCGCGCAGACAGGCTGAATCTACAGGCCGCGATCGTCTACACCGACGACCCGGAGGCCGGTCCGGAGGCGGTGGCCGAGCTCAAGCGCGCGCATCCGGAGCTGAAGATCGTGCTGCTCTGCGAGGTCGCCACGCCGGCCGTGGTCCGCTGCGCGATCGACGAGCAGGCGGAGGGGGTCGTGCTCACGTCCGACACCGTTGAGGAGATGGTCCTCGCCCTGCGCCACGTGCTCGAGGGCCGCGCCGTGATGCCCGTCGGCTGGCAGGCGGCGTCGCTCCAGGAGGACGCCCCGCTCGCCGCGTTGAGCGGGCGCGAGCGCGAGGTCCTCGATCTGCTCGCCTGCGGGATGAGCAACAAGGAGATCGCCACGCATCTGACGATCTCCGCCAACACTGTCAAGTTCCATCTGCGCACGATCTACGCCAAGCTGGGCGTGCGCA
Organism: uncultured Solirubrobacterales bacterium; assembly: GCA_963715925.1. GTDB lineage: Bacteria > Actinomycetota > Thermoleophilia > Solirubrobacterales > Solirubrobacteraceae > Palsa-744. The sequence goes on from OY970282.1 coordinate 3,666,387, forward strand.
ACCGTGTGCAGGCGATGCAGGCCATCGACCGGCGGCAGGAAGAGCCGCCAGATTGCTCGAATACGTCCAACAGCGACGAGCTCGCAGCTCAGTCGGATTGACTCCCGCAGGCTGACCACCTCCGTCCCGCCGTGGAGTTTCCCGCTTCAGCACTAAGGATCCTCGCCTGGCATGTCGCTTGGGGTAGTGACCTACCTACCCATTTGGCAGGGGTTAAAGACTACCCCACTTGATGATTGTGGAGGGCTGGCAAGAGCCATAGGATCCGCGCCGCGACTATGCCCGCACCGGGTCCGTCGTGACGTCTGTCGTGCGATTGGAAGGCGCTCATGTCCTTTCAATTGGAAGGCACTTAGTCCACTTCACTCAAGGAGGAGGCCGCACACAAATGCGACCACATGTCAAAAGGAAAATGATCGCGGGACTCGTCTCCGCGGCAGGAGCGGCTGTGCTGGCCCTCGGCACGCTCACGGCAGGCGCCGTTGCCGCTCCCAGCGGAACGTTCACGCCCACATCCGACGGCCCGCAGAGCGCCAACATCCCGTATGTGGCGTGGGTCGGCGAGCACGTGCGCCTCGTGGCGTGCGACCCGTCCATCAACACCAGCGAAGAAGACGGCCAGCGCGTCAACTTCCATCTCGAGGACTGGTCCGGCGACCCGAACCCGGCCGAGATCCCGGAATCCGAATCCGGATCCCAGGCGTTCTTCGCTCCGAGCGCGGGCAGCAGTCAGGCCGAAAGCGGCGACGGCTGCGTGAAGATCGACTACAAGTCGCTGATTCCCGGCCTCGCGCGGATCAGGGCGGTCGTCACCAACGGAGCGGGAGCCGTCGTGTTCTCGCATCAGTTCCTGGTGATCTGGCTGACGGTCAACAAGCCGACGCTGACGGAGCTCCCCTACGGGGGCGACCCCTCGGGCGATGGCGAATTCGTGCCGTCGCCGCTCTCGGAACCCGGAGCCAGCTCCGACCAGGGCCTCGTTCAGGTCAAGGTGACGGGCAGCTTCCCGGTCGAAGCAGGCTCTCCGCTGCACGGACTCCTCCCCGCCGCGAGCTATACCCTGCCTGAAAGTTGGGAAACGCTGGCCGATGAACTGGCGAGCAGCTCGGGAGAAACGGAACCGCCAGGCAGCAATCCGGGCCTGTGGGACATCCACGGATCCCCGTACGACAGTCCGAGTTCGAGCGCATCCGGACCGTTCGATCCGGAGGTAACCGAAACGCTCCTCAGCAACGGAAGCCTCAACGCTGACGACACTCCGATGCCGGCGATGCGGGTCGACGTCCACCTCGCGGCGAACGAAGGCGGCTCGAGCCTGGGTGGCGTAGGTGATATCTCGGGCGCGAGCAAGGCCGCGTTCTACTCGGATAACAACCCCTATTACAGCGCGTACATCCCGGCCACCGATCGTCCTGTATCCCAGGCATCCGGGATCGACGGGCCGAGCCCCGGGGGCGACTTCCCCGGGTTCCTGAACAAACACCCCGAACCGTACACGTTCTGGACATCGGTGCTCAGCACCGGAGAGCGCTCCGCGGAATCGACGGGCTGCCTGCAGCGCACCGGCGGTGGCGAGGACGAGGAGGACGGCTCGACCTACTACCAGACCCCGAGCGGTTCGTTGAACGAAACGTTCTACACGGACGAGCGGGGCGAAGTGCTCGTGACGTACACGCCGGGTGATGGGTTCTACCTGAACCACATCCCCGTGTTCGAAGGAGCCGAAGGCGAAACCGAAGCCGGCAAGATCGTCAAGAATGCCGACGGCGGCTGCGACCTGAAAGGCCTGTACAACGAAGTCATCGGCGAATCGTCGATCTCTGCGACGGCTGTGTATCCGTACCAGCCGGTCGATTACAAGCAGCAGAGCTCGGAAGGGTCGCTGGTCAAGAAAGTCAGGTCGAAGTGGGAAAAGGAATTCTTCGAGTTCCCCAAGGGCAACGGCAAAGAAGAACAGAACGTTCGGATCGTCGTCGCCAAGGCGCAGGACATCGATGGCCGTCCGATCGTCGATGAGACGGTGTGCTTCCACGCACAGCAGGAAGCCGGGCTCTACCCGTTCAGCAATCCCACCAACGGGGATGAGCTGAGCGATCCGGGGCAGCTGCTGGGCAAGGGCACTCAGGTCTACCTCGGTAGCAGCTGGGTGAGGGACCCGTACGATGTGGGTTCCAACCACCTCTGCGTGACCACCAACGACGAAGGCCTGGCAGCGATCGATCTGGTCGACAGCTCGTTCGCGTCGGTCGACCTGACCGCCCGGTACGAAAACGAGGAGATCGTCCGCGATCACCTCGTCGAATTCCCGACGAACCTCGGGGCCAAGGAAAAGAAGGCAGCGGAAGAAACAGCAAAGGCAGAAAAAGAAGCGGCAGAAGCAAAAGCCGCAAAAGAAAAGCAGGAGGCAAAAGAAGCGCAGGAAGCAAAAGAAGCAAAAGAAGTCAAGGCCGAAGAAGAAAGGGACAAAAGGGAACAGGCCACCGAAGAAGCGCGGAACAAGCGGGAAGAAGCCGCTGAAAAAGCGCGGAACGAAAAAGAAAAGGCGAAAGAAGAATTCGAAAAGCGAACCGCCGAAGAAATCACGAAAGCAGACGAAAAGCGCGCCGAAGAAGAAGCCACTGAAAAGACAAGGCGCGAAAACGAAGCATCAGAAGAAAAAGCAAGGCGCGAAAAAGAAGTAGCGGAACACAAGGCAGCAGTGGAAGCGCAGGTCAAGCCTGCGGCCACCACCCAGCCACTGGTGACCACGCTCCCAGGAGCACTCACCGCCTCGCCCAAGGTCACCAGCAAGACCAAGAAGGGCAAGAAGGCCCACGCGGCCTCCAAGAAGAAAAAGGGCAAGAAGAGCAGCAAGAAGGGCAAGAAGAAGTAAGACGGCGCAGCAGTGAGTACCGAGGGCCCGCCTTGTGCGGGCCCTCGGTCGTTAAGGGCTACTCGATAGGACGGCCCTTGGTCGCAGTTCCGGTGTGCGGCAGCCTGCGCGGTGGTGCGGGCGGCTGCGCGGCCGCTTGGCGAGCCCTCTCTCTGAAGGCGTGCTGCAGGTTGGTGCGGGTTTGCAGGCGGTGGGACTCAGGCAGGGAGTCGATCTCGAGCAGCCGCTTGCACGCGAGGATCGAGGCGTTGTACTCCCCGCACCAGTAGGCGGTGATAGAGTACTCGAACAGCATTCCCCACTCGTAGATCCACGGGGCCACGAACAGGATGTCCTCGGGCGCCAGCAGCGGGCGCCGGCTCGCGCCGAGCTGTGTGAACTGATGCGCAGCGCGATACAGGCCGCGCTCGCGCAGGCCGACCGCGAGATCGTGCACCGCCTCAAGGCGGGCAGGGCGCTGCTCCCAGGCTGTGAGGAACGCGTCGACGGCCCCGGGCCAGTCGCCCAGCCGGGCGCTAAGAACGCCGACCTGATAGCGAGCGCAGTACCTCTCCTCCGCCCAGCCATCCATCTCCGCGCGGCGCCGGTAGTGCTCCAGCGCGAGCTCGAGCTTGGCGTCGTCGTTGCGCTCGTTGCCGATGTCGCGGTAGGTCTGCGCGAGGTAGAACACCGCGCGAGCGTCGCCGGGATCGCGTGCGAGCTCAGCCTCCAGCAGCTCGGCGTCGCGCTGCCAGCGACCGGTGCGCGACCCGCCCACCGACTGCACGTGGATCGTCACTCCCTCCAAGCGCTCGCAGGTGCGCTCCGCGTCGCTTGAGATGTACTCGTGCGCAGCTCCGATGTAGCACCACTCCAGGCGACCGCTCACCAGCCGCTTGTTGTGAAACTCGACCGCACCCGCATGACGGATCAGGTAGGAGTCCGCCCGCAGGCCCTCGAGCGCGCCGGGCTCGACCGCGACCGTCCAGTCGGCGTCGAGGAGTAGCAGATAATCACCCTTGCCACGGGCGAGCTTCATCAGCTCGCTGCGATTGTGGCCGAAGTCGATCCACCTGTGCTCGTGCAGCTCGCCGGGGATCCCCGCGAGCTCGCGGCGAATCAGCCCCTGCGTGCCATCGGTGGACCCGGTGTCGCAGATCACCCAGCGGTCGATCAGCTCACGGCACGAGTTAAAGCAGCGCGGCAGGACGCCAACCTCGTCTCTGACGATCATGCACAGGCAGATTGACGGCCGGCCGGCTGTCATCGTGTAACATGTATACTAATTGGCTTCGAGCTCGGCAGCAGTCCCCGTTCCGGGACGCGCTCCACTCCCTCATCGAACGCCTTGGAGAGCTTGGTAGGCAGCAGCAAAATCGGTGCCGGGGAAACGTTATATGTATATGCACAGCGTGCGTCAGTGGAGTCTCAGGGCGGGTCGAAGGCTATTCAGCGGCGGCTTGCTCGGCGTACTCGCATTGGGCGCCGCCACCACCCCGGCCGACGCCGCCAAGGCTCGATTCGCGGGCAAGTCCAAGGCGAAGCCGTCGAAGGCGAAGGGCGGTCACAGCACCACTTCGCGCGGCGCGACCGGCTCTCCCGGCCCGGCCGGCTCTCCCGGTGCGACGGGTGCCAACGGACCGAACGGCGTGAACGGACTGACCGGCGCTCCGGGGCCCGAAGGTCTCAGGGGAGTCGCGGGCGCTACCGGCGCCCCCGGTGCGAACGGTGCCGAAGGACTGAGCGGCGAAGCCGGCCCGCCAGGTCCACCCGGCCCGCGCGGCGCGACCGGCCCGATCGGCCCCGGGGCTGGTGCTACCGGCGCGACCGGCGCGACGGGCGAAAAAGGCGAAAAAGGCGAAGGCGAACTAGGGCACGAAGGGATCCCAGGCATGAAAGGCGAAACCGGCCCAACCGGTGCGACCGGAGCCACCGGGGCGACTGGTGCAACAGGTGCCGCGGGTGTGACAGGGTCTACCGGCGCGGCTGGGCCGACCGGCGCTACAGGTATGAGTGGCGAAATCGGAGCCACCGGCGCTACCGGTGGCACTGGTGCGACCGGCGCGGGAGAAAAAGGACTCGAAGGACCACAGGGAGTCCCCGGAGCGCCTGGCGCAGCCGGCCCAACGGGCGCGACCGGCGACGAAGGCCCAGCTGGGATCGAAGGGAAGCCTGGAGCCATAGGGGCAACCGGCCCTCAGGGCGAAAAAGGGCTCGAAGGGCCCCGTGGGGTCACGGGTGCGCCTGGTGTGACCGGTATGCCCGGTATTGGTGTGACCGGCGAAACCGGCCCGACCGGCGCCACTGGCGCGACCGGGGCGACGGGAGCCGGCCTGACGGAGGTGGAGACCGTGACATCCAGTGGGACCGGGACCGCCCTGGTGGGCCATCTCAGCGCAAAGCCCGTCGCGACAGGCGAATACGAACTATCAGATGGCGACGGAGAACCGGTGCTGAAAGAATGCGCGATCGTGGTGACGGTCAACGACGTGGAAGCCGGAACCGCGCGCACGGCTCAGGCCACGGCGACAGGTCCACACCAGATCACGGTGCTGACGTACACCGGCCCCGCCCTCGCCGAAAATCCGTTCTCGCTGATGGTCACCTGCCCGTAGGGCCGAGGAGCTACTCTCAGAGCAAGCAGGACTCCGCCGAGCAAACCACGGACCCCGGAGGAACGAACCATGGCCACACCTGAGCCGCAGGGAGACCGACCGACCGCACCGGGACAGCTGCCGGGCTGGACGTTCGAGCCCGGCCATACCGAGGCGGGCTTTCGCGCGCGCCACATGATGGTCACCTGGGTGCACGGTCTCTTCAAGGACGTCCACGGCAAGCTCTACCTGGACTGGGAGCGCCCGCTGGAGGCGACCTTCGCGGGCGAGATCGACGCCGCCAGGCTGTGGACCGGGGAGCCCGATCGCGACGCCCACCTGCGCAGCGCCGACTTCTTCGATGTGGAGAACCACCCCAAGATCGCCTTCATGGGACGGCTCGTCGAGCGCACGGGCGACACCGCTTTCAAGGCCGTGGCCGACCTCACCATCCGCGGAGCGACACATCCGGTGAGCATGGACGTCACCTACATGGGCCAGTGGAAAACGCCGTTCTGGGTGGGCGACGAGAACAAGGGGCTGCTGACCCGCATCGGCTTCGAGGCCAAGACCCGCATCAACCGTCACGACTTCGGCGTCTCCTGGCAGGACAAGATCCCAGGCGGAGGCGTGGTCGTCAGCAACGAGATCGAGGTGACACTCGACGTCGAGGCGATCCTCGATGCGGACCTCCGGGCCACCGGCGCGATCGAGTACTACCGCGCCGATAACCCGACCTGAGCACCACATAGTCAGAGCCCGCCTTGCCAGACCGGGCGCTCGGAAGGCCGCGCGCCCTGCCACCATCCCCGGCGGCGCGCGCCCTCCCCTCCCTTCCCGCGCTCCTCCCTCCCCTCCCTTCCCGCGCTCCTCCCTCCCCTCCCTTCCCGCGCTCCTCCCTCCCCTCCCTTCCCGCGCTCCTCCCTCCCCTCCCTTCCCGCGCTCCTCCCTCCCCTCCCTTCCCGCGCTCCTCCTTCCCCTCCCGCGCCCTCCCCTCCCCTACCCCCCGCCGCGCTCGTCGTCGCGGCGGTAGCCGACCTGCGCGGAGATGCGATCGGCGGTCGACACGAGATGGGGACCGAGGTGCTCGGCGAGCTGCTCCAGGGAGATCGTCGGGCGGTGCGCCACCATGCCCACCGCGGCGAGCACCTCACGCGTGTGCGAGCGCACCGGCGCCGCGAGCTCGCATAGCTCCGGCGCGAGCTCCTCATCGCCCCTGGCCAGTCCCTCTTCGAGGATCAGGGCGAGCTCGTGGCGCAGTGCGGTCTTGCTTGTGATCGTGCGCGGTCCCCACCGCTCCAACGTAAGTTCCGCGATCAACTCGCGCTGCTCCCACGCCGGCAAGTTGGCCACCAGCAGCTTGCCCATCGCGGTGCAGTGCGCCGGCAGGCGCACGCCCTCGCCCAACCCGCCCGCGACCGGGTGCCGGCCCCGACGCCGGTCGCGGATGCGATCCACGCATACCACCTCCGGGCCGTCCAGCACCGCTAGCGCGAGCGTGCAGGGAGCCCGTCTGGCCAGCTCCTCCAGGTGCGGCCGCGCGTGCTCGCGCAAGCTCGTCGAGCTCAGTGCCGAGAGCCCCAGGTCGGTGACCCGCAGCCCCAGCCGGTACTTGCGGCGCGCGCCCTGCACCAGGTAGCCCAGCGCGGTTAACGTGAGCGCGTAGCGGTGGGTGGTGCTGCGGCTCATCCCGAGCTCCTCCGCGAGGTCGGCGATCCCCCACACCGGACGCTCCGGGGTGAAGCACTCGAGGATCGCCAGGCCGCGCTCCAACGACTGTGAGTAACGCGGCTCGCGCAGGTGGGGTACCGACTGGCGCCACTCGCCGCCGGTGCTCGGGGTTGCGCTCATGCGTGGACTCACGCCGCCGATCGTCGCGCAAGCGCTGCCTCGGGAGCCCACCGACTGTTTTCATAAAACGATAATCGCGCAGACAAAAAGCAGCAGCGGGTGGGGCAGCGTTCCAATAGTGCCTTACCCCTTCGTTTGGATCAAGACCTCCGAGCAGATGCTCGCCAAAACGGCCTCACGGCAACCCATTCAGGAACCCCGCACTAGTCGCCGCACAGCGCGTAGGCCACGCGCCACCCGCGCAGCACCGGCAGCAGCAGCCTCGCCAGCGTGCCGCCCGCGCGGGCGAGTCGGCGCGTGCCCGCGCGCATCTCCGGCGTGCGGGCGGAGTCCTTGGAGAGGTACATCGCGACCATGCACCCCACGATCACCCCGTGCCGAGCGCCGTCCGGGAGGGCGCGTGCCCGTAGCGCCGCCTCGCGCACCAGCTCCCCCACCCGCCGCACCGCCTCCTCGGCGCAGGGGTAGTGCGCGATGTAGTTGTGCTCGCCGCCCGCCGCGTCCTGGGGCTGGTCGGCATAGCTGTCGAGCATCGTGCCCGCAAGCGATATCCAAGGCAGGTACGCGGCACAGGTGTCGTGCACGCGACGCTCCTCCAGCTCGCCCCCCGCGGCCAGCGCGAGCAGCGCCAGCACCGTCAGCCAGCCGGAGGCCGCCGCGGTGGACTCGAACCACGCAAGCTCCCCCCAGCCGCGAGCCTCGCGCCGCGCCCACTCCCCGAGGGCTGCGTCGCGCGCGGCGGGGTCGGGCTCGTGGTTGAGGCCCAGCACCCGCGTGAGGGTCGCCGCGCGGATCGCGTGCGCGCGCACCCGCGCGTAGGAGGGAAGTCGCGCGCAACGTCCCCGACAGGCGGCGACCAGCGCCCGCAGGTAGCCGCCGTCTGCGCTCCACGGGTGGTGGCTGTAGTAGGCCGACACCGGCGCTCCCGGATCGAGCGCCTCGCTGAGGGCGCGATGCAGCTGGACGCCGCTCGCCGTTGCATAGTGCAACTGGACGCCGCTCGCCATCGCACGATGAGACTGGGCCTCGCTCGCCATCGCACGATGAGACTGGGCCTCGCTCGCCATCGCACGATGAGACTGGGCCTCGCTCGCCATCGCACGATGAGACTGGGCCTCGCTCGCCATCGCACGATGAGACTGGGCCTCGCTCGCCATCGCACGATGAGACTGGGCCTCGCTCGCCATCGCACGATGAGACTGGGCCTCGCTCGCCATCGCACGATGAGACTGGGCCTCGCTCGCCATCGCACGATGAGACTGGGCGCCACTCGCCATCGCACAGTGCAACTGGACGCCGCTCGCCATCGCACGATGAGACTGGACCTCGCTCACGGTGCGCGCGTGGGCACCCCGCGCGCTCGCGCGCACGCCTCGCTCGCTCGCGCTGTCCAGGAAGTCCGCCATCACCTCGAACGCCACAAGCAGGCGCAGCAGGTTGGGGTGGCGCCCGCCGGGAAGCGTCCAGAAGAGCGCGGCGCCGTCGGTGCTCGCGCGCTTGCTCGTGAGCGACTCCAGCGCATCGACGCGCAGCGCCGCGTCCGGGATCGCCACCGCCCGCGAGCGCCAGCGGCGGACCTCGTGGGAGACCTCGCGCAGGCCCCACACCAGCTCGCGCGTCGTGGCGAGCACAAGCGCCCGCCCTTGAGCGAACGAGAGGGCCGTCGGGTCCGGCTCCTCAGCGACGAAGGGCTTGAAGGCGCATCGAGCTCAGGCTACGCAGTGCTGATAGTTGTCGGACGAACACGTACCGCAAGATACCCCGGAACCGCGAGGATCGCCACCGCGGCCGCGCTCACCAGCGCAAAGCTCGAGATCGCCGCCACGGTGCCCACCGAGAAGACGATCGGAAAGCCGGTGACGCTCGCCAGCGCATGGCTCAGCAACAGCTGGCCGTAGATCCCGAAACCCGCCCCCAGCAGGCAGCCCGCGCCGAGCAGCAGCGCGCTCTCACACAGCAGCGCCCGCCACAGCACGCCCCGCTTGTAGCCCTGACGCTTGATGTACGCCAGCTGCGGCCGGCGCTGCCAGATCATCGAGCCCATCGCCCCCGCCATCGCGAGCACCGAGGCGATCAGCACGAGCGTGCCGATTTGGGTCAGGCGGGAGAGCGCTTGGCGCGTGGTCGCATAGTGCCGGCGCGCCCACTGGGAGGCGGTTGCCACGTTCAGCCCCGTTCCCGGCCCCAGGGCGCGCTCGATCTCCGCACGCACCGCCCCCGGCGAGGCACCCCTGTCGATCCGGACCTGGTAGGCGCTTGCGTCGGCGCTGCCCCAGGCGCGCGCGTAGTCGGCCGCGTTGAGGACGATCGCCCCGGGCGGCCAGCCGAGGTTGGTGCTCAGCGCCGCCACCCGGAATGCGGTGGGGCGCGGCGAGGGCAGCGTGAAGCGCTCGCCGATCCGTAGGTGGTGCGCAGCCGCCAGCGCCTGCGAGAGCACCGCCCAGCCGCTTGCGCGCAGCGCGGTGCTCGCCGGCCCGAGCCCACCCTGGACGAGCTGGCCGGCCGGCACCGGGTACGGGGCCGCGCGCGGCGGCGCGAGCACCCACACACGGCGCTCGCCCCAATCCAGGAACCCTCCGCGGTACACCCGGACCGCGCTCACTCCCCGCAGACCGGCCAGCTCCCGGGTCGGCGGACCCCTGAAGGGGATCGTCGTGAACGCGTCGGCTTCCCCCGCGGGGCTCACCCAAACCGCCGCGTTGGCGTCGATCGCCCGCACCGATGCGTCCAGGCCGCGCTGCAGGTTGCTCCGCGCGCCCTCGATCGCCACGGAGCCGAACACCGCGATCGCCCCCGTCGCGGCGATCGCCAGCGAGCGCATGCGGTTCACAGGGCTGTGCAGTTCGACCAGCGCGATGCGGGTCGAGGCCGCGTAGAGCGGGCGCTGGAGCCGCTCGAAGCCCGCGAGGAGCGCGTCGAAGCAGAGCGGCAGCAGGACCAGCAGGGCCACCACGAGGGTGACGCTCCCGAGGACCGCGGACTGCGGGCGCGCGAGCAGGATCGCCGTGGTGATCGTCAGGCAGCCCGCCCCGAGCGCCAGGAGCAGTGCCCTCCGCTCCCGGTCGCGGCCGCCCCGACCGCGGCGGCGGCGGCCCCGACGGGCACACAGCCCGAAGGGCTGGGTCAGGCTGTGTAGGACCGATCGGCGACCACGACCGCCCTCACCATCGGTGCGCGTGCTCGACGGCGCGCGCAGGCGCCCAGCCAACGCGCCGTAAAGCGGCACCAGCACACCGACGCACGCTGCCGCCACCCCCGTCCCGGCCGCCAGCGTGACGCTCTGCCAGGTCACGATCCGCTGCGAGCCGACGGCGAACGCGAACGCGAGGTAGCCGGGGTTGGCGCGGAAGACCGCGATCGAGAGCGCCTCGCCCAGTGCGAGGCCGAGCAGCGAGCCGAGCACGCCGAGCACCAGCGCGTCGAACAGCAGCACCTGCACCGTCATCGCGCGGGTCGCACCCCGCTGGCGCAGACTCTCCACCAGGCCGCGGCGCAGGTGCACGGTGACCAGCATCGCGTTGAACGCGAACATGAACCCCACGAGCGCGCTGATCGCCGAGAACAGCTCCTCGCTCTGGTCGGCCGGCGCCGCGGCCGTGGCGAACAGCTGCGCGTCGTAGTCGGCCCCCTCCACGTTGACGTCCGCCTTCGCCGCCACCGCGCCGAGCTCGCGGCGCACCTGGGGCTCGCGCCCGGGGAGGGTGAGCACGAGGATGCGCGTCACCCTGTCGCGCATACCGGTCACCGCCTGCGCGTACTGAAGCGGCGCGATCGCGACCGGGCTGTTCACGAGCGCGCCGATGTTGCCCGCGTCGAGCTTGGCCCCCATCAGCGCCGTGAGCCGGCGCGCGCCGAGGACGAGCGTGACCGTCTGCAGCGAGTCCACTCCGATCGCCTGCGCCACCGGCGCGGGCAGCGCGAGTACGCGCAGCGCGGCGAGCTGGGCGGCGGTGAAGCGCCGCAGCAGCCCGCCGCCAAGGTGCATGTCGCGTGGTTCGCCGGCGAGCAGGTCGACCGAGCGCTGCCCCCTCGGGCCGATCACGGTGACGCGCTGCTCGAGCACGGGCTCCCCTCCGCGCACCCCGGGCAGACTGCGCACCCGGCTCAGCAGCCGCTCGTCGAAGCCCTGCGGATCGCGCGCGACCAACTGCAGGCTGGCGCCGCCGAGGACCCCGCTCGTGAGCTGGCGGATCGAGCCGTTGAGGCTCGTGGAGGCGACTTGGGAGGCGAACAGCAGCGCCACCCCGACGGCGATCCCCAACACCGCGAGGAGCTCCTGCACGAGCACCAGCCGCGCGCGCAGGCGAGCGCGGTAGATAAAGAGGACCTGCCACGGAGCCATCATCCGCCCAGGACCCCACCAGCTCGCCCGCGGCGACCGTGGTGGACACGCCGTCCACGGCGCGGACCGGCTCGCCGCCGTCGACGTGGCAGTGCTTGACGAGCTCGCAGCTCCTGCACGCTGCTCACCCGCCGCGCGCGCCGCGTGCGCCCGGATGGCGGTGGCGCGGAAAGTCGATCACGTTCCCGGGCTCCTCCTCGCCCGCGCCCGCCATCACCGTCAGGCGGCCGGCGGCGAGCGAGAGGACGCGGTGCGAGCAGAGCGCCGCCTCGGGATCGGACACGGTCATCAGCACGCCCATCCCGAGCTCCTGCGCAAGCGAGCGCACGAGCAGCGCTACCTCCTCGGTCTCGCGCATCCCGAGGCCGTCGATCAGATCGTCGATCAGCAGCACCCGCGGGCCAGCCGCGAGCGCTTGGGCGAGCTCCACAAGCGCTCGCTCCCAATCGGAGAGGTCCTCCCAGCGCCGCTCGGCGCTGTGCTCCATGCCCACCCGTTCGAGCGCTTCGAGGGCGAGCGAGCGCACCTCGCGCCGGCGAGCACGCCCACCGAGCGCCAGCCGCATCGCCACGTAGTCCAGCATCCGCACACCGATCCCCGGGCCTCCGCGGCCCGCCCAGCCGACCTGCTCGCGCAGCAGCCGCGAGTGCGCGGAGTCCGAGAGGCCGCTGAGGTCCTCCCGCCCCAGCAGCACCCGTCCCTCGTCCGGCGCCACCATGCCGGCGGCGATCCGCAGCAGCGTGGTCTTGCCCTGGCTGCGCATCGCCACCACCGAGACCACCTCGCCCGCGTCGAGGTGGAGCGCCGCTCCCCGCAGCAGCCACCGCGTGGACTCCCCGCGCCGGTAGCGCTTGCCGACGCCCTGCAGCGACAGCAGCGCGCTCACCCCGGCGCTCCGGCTACGTCGCGCATCTCTTCAAGGCGCGCACGCAGGCGCTCCAGGCGCTTGAATCTCATGCCCCACATCGCCGCTTCGTCGCGCAACACCGCTCCGCGCACCAACGCCGACCACCGATCCGCCGCGGTGGAGCGCCGCGGAGCGACGAGCTCCGCCTCGCTCAGACGCCCCTGCGCGGCCGCGAACATACTCGCGCAGGCCCGTTCCTCGGCGCAAATCGCCTCGATCAGCTGCGGCAGGTCCTCCGGGGCGCAGAACTCGACCTTCGCCTGCAGCTCCTCGCGCAGGGCCGGGGCCGCGGCGCTACCGGCCCGCAGCCACGCGCGGAAGTGCTCGACACCCAGCGACGTCGCCTCGTAGCGGTGATCCTCGGTGGGCTCTCCCCCGTCCGCGACCACCCGGACGAGCCCCTGCCGGGCAAGCCTGTGCAGCGCGTTGTGAGCGGTGGAGCGGGTGAATTGCGCGGAGCGGAAGCGCTCGACCAGGCGCTGGCCGAGCCGCGAGGCGCTGTCGGGCTGTTCGATCACGAGCCCGAGGACGGCCTCCCCGGCTGATAGGCCAACCGTTCGCTTGCGTGACATTTGTCTGAGACCGTACACCAAATCCCGGCGCGCTTGCCGTCTATCGAACCATTTCCACAAGCTCTGCGCAACCACGGGGCACTGCCGGTGTTAAGAGGCAACGTGCGTTTGGACCGTCTCTCGGCCCGCCCCCGCTCGTCCCGTCGCCCGCCCGCGCTCGCGGCGCTGGTGTGCGCTGCCCTGTCCGCATGCGTCGCGGCCGCGCCCGCCGCAGCGGTGCCCGCGCTGAGCTGGAGCACAGCCCGCATCCCCGGCGCGGCGGCCTTGACCGGGATCTCGTGTGCCTCCGAGACCCTCTGCGTAGCCGTCGACGAAGTCGGTGACGCGTTCGTCGCCACCGACCCAGGCGCAGGGGCGGGCGCGACGTGGAGCTCCGTCAAAACCCACAGCGCGGTGGCCCTGACGGGGATCTCCTGTCCCTCCAACACCCTGTGCGTGGCCGTCAACGGGGAAGGCGACGCGCTCGTCAGCACCAGCCCCGCCGTGGCCAACCCCGCCTCCTGGTCGGCCCCCCTGCCAATCGACAAAGGGCAGGCGCTGAACTCGGTCTCCTGTGCCTCCAACACCCTCTGCGTGGCGGTCGCAAAGAACGGTGACGCGCTCGTCAGCACCGACCCGGCCGCCGCCAGCACGGGGTCGTGGTCGGCACCCGTGGAAATCGACAAAGGCAACTCGCTGAGCTCGGTCTCGTGCGCCTCGACCTCGCTGTGCGTGGCGGTGGACGGCGCCGGCCTCGCGCTCGCGAGCAGCGAACCGGCCGGGGGCGCATCCAAGTGGCACCCGAGCCCGATCGACCTGAGCCTAGACCTCGCCTCGGTCTCCTGCGCCCCGACGCCCGCCGGTCGCTGCGTGGCGGTTGACGGCAACGGCTACACCCTGGCGAGCGAAGACCCGACCGTGGAAGCACCCACCTGGAGTTCGACTCCCACGTTCGCGCCCGGCTCTCCGACGGCCGTCTCCTGCACCGCAGCCGGTTTGTGCGTGTCGGTGGACAGCGGCGGCGGCGCCTTCATCGGCGACGACCCCACCGCGGCGGCGCCGTCGTGGACCTTCGCAGGCATCGATCCCGGCACGCCGCTGTCGGGGGTGTCGTGCGTGGCCGAAGGGCTGTGCGCAGCGGTCGACAGGGCTGGCCGTGTGCTCCTCACGCAGGTCCCTCCGCCAACCGTCGCCATTGGCACGCCTAGCGCGGTGGGCGAAACCTCGGCGACCCTGACCGGCACGGTGAACCCCGAGGATGCGGCGCTGACAGCCTGCCGCTTCGAATACGGCCTGACCGAGTCCTACGGGCAGAGCGCGCCCTGCGCGGGCGCCGGGGGGATCGCGGGCGGCGCGACGCAGGCGGTGAGCGGGACGGTCAGCGAACTGGTGGCCAACACGACCTACCACTACCGGCTGGTGGTCAGCAGCGCGAGCGGCACGGAGGTGAGCCTGGACGCGACGTTCAAGACGACCGCGCCCCCACTCGCCCAGCCGCATCCTTCGATCAGCGGGCTGCCTGCGCGCGGGCAGCGGCTCACCTGCAAGTCCGGCGTGAGCGGGAGCGGGAACGGCGTGACGATCGCGTACGCATGGCTGCGCGACACGCAGGGGATCGCCGGCGCGAACGGCTCGACTTACACGGTCTCCAGCGCGGACGTCTCCCACCACCTGCAGTGCCGCGTGACCGCGACCAACGCGGCCGGCAGCGCCAGCGCGAGCAGCGCGTTCGTGACCGTGCCGGCTGGGGGCCTCGGCTCGATCTCCGAGACCCAGGTCGGGGCCCCGCGCGTGTCGGGCGCCACGGTGAGCGTGCCCGTGACGTGCTCGGCGCAGGCCGCGGGGAGCTGCACAATCACGGTGCGCCTCACGGTCGTGGAGACGCTGCGCGGCGGCCACGCGATCGCGGTCGCGGCGCGGCGCTCGCGGCGCGTGACGGTGACGATCGGCGCGAGCACCGTGCACGTACCGGCGGGCCAGCGGCGCACGGTCACCGTCGCCCTGAACGCGACCGGCAAGCGGCTGCTCGCGCGGCTGCACCGCCTGGCGGCGAGGCTCTCCGTGAGCGGCACTGTGGTCGGCGCGCTCAGCGCCCAGCTGCGGAGCGCCACGGTCACGCTCGGCGGCACGGGCAAGGCCTCCTCCCACAAGGCCTCCTCCCACAAGGCCTCGCGCCGCAGGCGATGAGCGGGCGGGTGGGCCACTCTCCCCCGCCGCTGGACACGGAGGTCCAGCGCCCACGTCCGTTGCGCGCAACTGGCCCACGCGGACGATCCCAAAGCAAAAACCTACAGACTCAATGAGCGCCACGGTCAAGGTCCGTGCTTGCCTGGGAATCCTCGTGCTGTTGCTCGTGGCGCCGAGCACAGCGCTCGCCCGGGCGCCCGCCCACCCGCGGACGGCGTACCACCCGAGCGCCAGCAAGGCCAGCGGCGGGGCGACGCCGACCAGCGTGCTCGCGCCGACCCCCTACATGGGATGGGACACGTACTTCGCGTTCGGTTCGCACTACGACGAGGCCACCGTGCTCGAGCAGGCCAGCCAGATGGTCACACGGGGTCTTGTGCGCGGCGGCTACAACTACCTGTGGCTGGACGTGGGGTGGTGGCAGGGGACGCGGGGCGCGGCAGGGGAAATCACCGTCAGCCCCACGCAGTGGCCGCACGGGATGGCGTGGCTGACGCGCACACTGCACGCGGCGGGGCTGAAAGTGGGGCTGTACACCGACGCGGGCACCAACGGCTGCGGCGGGACGGGGCAGGGCAGCTACGGCCACTACCAGCAGGACGTGAACACGTTCGCGGCGTGGGGGTTCGACGCGGTCAAGGTCGATTACTGCGGGGGCATCCAACAGCACCTCGAACCGGCAGCGGCGTACGGGGCGTTCCACGAAGCGATCGTGCACAACTCCAGCCACCGCCCGATGCTGTTGTCGGTGTGCAACTACCTGCAGCCAGGCCAGTACGAAGGCGAAGTCCCCGCGGAGGCGGGGTCGGCCTTCGCCTCCTACACGTTCGGGCCGAGCGTCGGCAACAGCTGGCGCACGGACACCGACGTGGGGGTGCCGGGGGACGTGGAATTCACCTCGGTGCTGCGCAACCTCGACGCGGACGCCGCGCAGCCCCAAGCGGCGGGGCCGGGGCACTGGAACGACCCCGACTACCTGGGCCCCGACCAGGGCATGTCGGCGACGCAGTTCCGCACGCAGTTCAGCATGTGGGCGATGCTCGCGGCCCCGTTGATGATCAGCGAGGACCTCGTCTCAATGTCGAGCGCCACCCAAACCACGGTCACCAACCGCGAAGCGATCGCGATCGACCAAGACCCCGCGGGCGTGCAGGCGCGGTTGTTGTCCGCCAACAGCAACGGGCAGGTGTGGGTGAAGCCGCTCAGCAACGGCACGCGCGCGGTGGCGCTGCTCAACCGCTCGGGGAAATCGATCGAGCTGACGACCAGCGCCGCGGCCGTGGGGATGCCGAAGGCGAGCGGCTACGACGTGCGCAACGTGTGGACGGGGGCGGTCACCAACACCACGGGAGTGATCGCGGCAAGCGTACCCGCGGACGCGACTGTGCTGTTACGGGTCGCCACGTCCTCCCAAGCCCTCCAACCGAGCCCCAAACGCCGCTGACGTCCTCCGGCGCCCGCCCACGTGCCACCAGCACGCGGGCGTCCACCGTGCGCCGTCAGAGAGCCCGGGGAACCCCCGTGCGACGCCAGGGGGCGTGTTCAGCTACCCGCCCCGCCCGGGGAGGCCATGTCCCAGTTTTGAGGGTATACCACCAACTGGACTTGTGGGGCCTGACCCGATGAAGGGTCCAGTAGCCGGTATATCAGCCCAATTCTTTAGATGACAGCCCCACGGCCGCCGGCCCTCAACCAAACACCCGCCCCCGCCTGCGCGCGCCGAGCTCAACCCCCGCCCGCGGCGGCGAGCTCGTCGTCGCGGCGGTAACCGAGGCGCGCGGAGACGCGGTCGGCGGTGGCGATCAGGTGCGGGCCGAGGTGGTCGATGAGGTCCTGCAGGGAGATCATCGAGGAGTGCGCGGCCATGTTGGCGGCGGCGACCACCTCGCGCGACTCCGAGCGGATCGGCGCGGCGATCGAGTGCAGGCCAGGGGTGAGCTCTTCGTCGTTGACCGCGAAGCCTTCCTCGCAGATGCGCTCGAACTCGAGCGCCAGCAGGCGGCGGTTGGTGATCGTGTTGGGGGTGCGCCGCTCCAGGCGGATCTCGCGCAGCAGCTCGCGCCGCTCGCGGTCGGGAAGGTACGCGAGCAGGAGCTTGCCCATCGCGGTGCAGTAGGTGGGCAGGCGCGAGCCGAGGGCGAGGCCCAGGTCGATCCGCTGCTGGGCGCGGCGGTGGGAGCGCGAGCGCGCGATGTAAACGATCTCGGGACCGTCGAGCACCGCGACGTTGATCGTGTACCCCGTCCGCCGGCGCAGTTCGTCCAGGTAGGGAAGGGCGTGCTCACGCAGCGAAGTGGAGTTCAGCGCGGACATCCCCAGGTCGGTGACGTGCAGGCCGAGACGGTACTTGCGCGAGGCGCCCTGTTCCAGGTAGCCCAGCGCGACGAGCGTGATCACGTAGCGGTGCGTGGTCGAGCGGCTCATGCCGAGCGAGTCGGCGATGTCGGCGATCCCGAGCACGGGGCGCTCGGGCGTGAAACACGCCAGAATCGCCAGGCCGCGCTCCAGCGACTGCGAGTAGCGCGGCTCGCGCAGGCTCGGGACCGTCCACTCGTTTTCAGGCGGCGCTGTGCGCGGCATTGCGGCTCCCCTCGAATCCGGTTGGTGAACTCTTACCCCAGACCGGGTCTTTGGAAACAAATGCGTCGAGTCAGCTGAGGCGGGGACGTCACCCGGGCGTGGCGGGCGGTTCCGAGGTGCTCGCGGACGGTTCCGAGGTGCTCGCGGACGGTTCGGGGGTCGTCGCGGGGGTGGTTTGGTGGAAGGCGTAGGCCTTGAGGCTCTGGAATTCCTCGACCGCCTGGTAGTCGGCCAGCCCACGCCGCTGGGCGCCGCGCAGCGCGGCGGGCAGCGGCGCGCGCAGCTCGTGCGGGATCGCTTCTTCTTCGAGGGTGGCCCACAGTTCCTCTTCCAGCGCGCTCGCGGCGCCGGCGGAGTTTTCCAGCTCGGCGCGTCCGGCGGGGGTGGAGTAGTCGTAGAACTCGAATTCCGCGCCGGCTCCTTCGACCGCGAGGAGATCAGAACCCTGCCCGCCCCGCCAGTTGGAGTAGAGCGCAAGCTTGCCGCGCGGGGTGCACAGCGCGACGACGTGGCGGGGCGCTTCGGCGGCGTACGGTTCGAGGGCGAACTCGGTGACGTCCTCGTCGGTGGCGTGCAGGACCCACCGGCGCCCGGGAGCCGAGGGGTGGGCGCAGATCGCGGCGAGGTCGTGGCGGGTAGCAAGGTGGCGGTAGCGCTCTTGGCGCCGCCACTCCCGCGAGCCGGTGGCGAGCGTCAGCAGCAGCGCGAGCACGTCCACCGAGGAGGTCAGTTGGGTGCGCCCCACAGCGGGCGCGCGTGTGATCGGAGTCCCGCCCACCCCACGGAAGTCGCGCACGTAGAGCGGCACGCGAATCGCCTCCTCGTAGGCTGAGGCGCCCTTGCCGCGCAGCCCGTGCGAGCCGCCGTACTCGCCGTGGTCGGAGGTGAAGAGCACCACGGTGTTGGCCTGCACCGCGGGCTGCGCGGCGAGCGCGGAAAGCACGGTGCCGACATGGGCGTCGACATAGGATTGCAGCAGCAGGTAGGTGTCCATCAGCCCGGTCCACGCCTCCACCGCTTCGGGGCCGGCGAAGGGAACGGCGCCGAAGGAGCGCGCGGCGGTGTCCTGCAACGAGCGTTGCAGGCGGGGCTTGCGCTGGGCTTCAAGCGTTTCGGGAGTCTCGAAGTTGGGGGGTAAACCCGCGGCGAGCGCGGGCGGCGCGCTCTCCAAGGCAAGCGCAGAGGTGAAGCGGTACCACCAGGCGATGTCGTGGGGGTTGACGAAGGAGACGGTCGCACACCACGGCTCCTCGCCGCCCGCTTCGCCCAGCCATTCGGCGAACTGCGCGGCGATCGCGGGGTCCACTTCGGTGCCCTGCCCGGGGGCGCCGTTGGGCGAGGGGTAGGTGCCCCCGGAGAACCCGTAGGGCTCGAGCGAGGCGTCGGGGTTGGGGTTGAGGTGCCACTTGCCCCACCAGGAGGTGGAGTAGCCGAGCTCGCGCAACAGCGTCCCCCAAGTGGGAAAGCCGGGGTCCAGGCGAGAGTCGCCGGTGATGAGGCAGCCGGTCTGTTGGGCGTGCAGGCCGGTGAGGAGCGCGCCGCGCGAGGGGGTGCAGTCGTTGGCGGCGGTGTAGTGACGTTCGAAGCTGACCGCCCCGGCGCGCAGCGCGAGCAGGTTGGGCGTGAGCGCAGCGGGCAGCGCGGCAGCCGGCATCCACACGGGGGTACGCAGTTGGTCTACGAGGATCACAAGGATGTTGGGCGGCCGGTGGGAGCGATGAGAGCCCGCCCGCCCGCCTGCCGGCCCGCGGCGGGAGCCGAGCGCGAGCGACCCGGCGGCGAGCGCCCCCCGCTTGAGGAAGGTGCGCCGGTCGGAGGCGCCCATACCAGGGATGTCGATCGGGTCGAAAGGCACTGAGAGCTCAGAACAACGCGCACGCACTCAGGGTGCGCAGTGGCAAAGGATTTTAAGGAATGGACGGGGGCCACCCGAGCGTACGGGATCCATGGGCGGCGCAGGCCTCGAAGGCGCAGCGCCCATGCCACAGTTTCGCGTTCGAGCGCAGACGGCCCGAGCGCGGGCCTCGGATCAGTCTCCACCGACCCGGTCTCCGCCTACCCCAGCGCCACGGGCGCTGCCTCCACCGACCCCATCTCCGCCGACCCCCGAGCCACGGACGCCTTCTCCACCGGCCCGGTCTCCACCCACCCCGGGCCACGGGCGCCCGGCGCCACGGCGGCGCGGGGCGGGGCGCAGCCACCCGTAGGCGAGCGAGACCGCGCAGGCGAGCAGCCCGAGCAGAGCGAAGAGCGCGAGGAGCGCGAGCCCTGGCGCAACCGCGATGGCGAGGAGCGCGAGCGCAAAGCCAAGCAGGAGGTCGATCGCCAGCAGGCGACGGCGGCGGGCGCGCGCAGCGGCGGCACGGCGGCGCTGGACCGAACCCGAGTGCCCGCGCGTGCTCCCACGGCGGTGGGCGGAGTTGTACTCGACCGGCGTCCAGCCCTCCGCCATGCGGTCCGCCGAGGAGCGGCCCTGAAGCGGCGCCCGCCGGCCCGCCGCGGGGTCCGGTGGGCGGAAGCTCACAGCGGCAGTCTCCTGAACAGCGGGCGGGGCAGCAGCCGGACGAGCGCCATCACCCAGCGCAACGCTCCGGGCACCCACACGGTGTGGGAGCCGCGTTCCAGGCCGCGCACGGTGGCGCGCGCGACGGTGCCGGGGTCGGTGGCCAGCGGCGGGACGGGCAGACCCCGGGTCATGCGGGTGCTGACGAACCCGGGGCGCACGACCAGCACCCGCACGCCGGTGGACGCGAGCGCGTCGCCGAGGCCCTGCGCGAGCGCGTCCAGGCCGGCCTTAGAGGCGCAGTAGACGGCGTTCGCGGCGCGGGGGCGGACGGCGGCGACGGAGGAGAGCACCACGATCGTCCCGTGCCCCGCGGCGCGCAGCGCGCGGGCGCTTTCCAGCAGCAGCGAGCCGGCGCCAAGCACGTTCACGCGAAGCACCTCGACGGCGCCGCGCAGGTCGATGGGAGCCCGCCCACCCCAGCCGCCGCGCTCCCCGAGCAGGCCAACGGCGAGGATCGCGAGGTCGAGGCCGCCAAGCAGCTCGATCGCACGCGCGAGCACCGCGCGGTGGCTCTCCGGCTCGGTGGCCTCCAGCGCGAGCGTCTCCACGCGCACGCAGCCGGCGGCGCGCAACTGCTCGGCCACGCCGCGCAGGCCCGCATGGTCGCGGCCGGCGAGCGCCACTTCACACGCTCCCCGCGCGGCCAGCTCGCGCACGATCGCGGCAGCGATCTCGGAGGTGCCGCCGAGTACGAGCACGCGCCGGAAGGCATCGCTCATCCCCACGGCGCCCCGCGGCGCCCTCACCCGCACAGCCCCCAGCCGCCGGGTGCCACCGAGTACGAGCACGCGCCGGAAGGCATCGCTCATCCCCACGGCGCCCCGCGGCGCCCTCACCCGCACAGCCCCAGCCGCCGGCCCATGTCCGAGCGCAGGACCCCGTCGGGGTCGCACGCGCCGCGTAGCTCCCGGAAGCGCTTCAGCTCGGGGTACATGGCGGCTAGCGTCGAGGGCCGTAGGCGGGCGTCCTTAGCGAGGTACACCCGCCCGCCCGCGCTCGCCACCAGCTCGTCGGCCTCCTCCAGCGCGCCGTACAGCCCGGGCGCCCCGGCGGGGAGGTCGATCGCGAGCGTGAGGCCCTCGAGCGGGAAGGAGA
Source organism: uncultured Solirubrobacterales bacterium (assembly GCA_963715925.1). Taxonomy (GTDB): domain Bacteria; phylum Actinomycetota; class Thermoleophilia; order Solirubrobacterales; family Solirubrobacteraceae; genus Palsa-744. Next base: position 3,687,911 of record OY970282.1, read on the forward strand.
GCGGGCCGCTTTTATCGAGCCCACCCGGCCCGAAGCGCTTGAGGACCGCGAGGTACATCGGCTGGCGGCGCGCGCGCAGCCGGTGGACGACGCGCAGCAGCGTTTCCTCCTCCCCGGAGGGCACCGCGAACTGGTACTGCAGGAGGCCCGCGGGCCCGTACAGCCGGCTCCACTCACCGAGCATGTCGAGGGGGAACAGCTGCGCGCTCATGCTCAGGGAGCGTCCGCGCGCGCGGCGCGGTGCGGCGCGCCAGTGCAGCGCGTTGAACGCCCGCATGGCGGCGGGGTACAGCACACCTCCCGGGAAGCCGCGCGGGACGGTGAGAGCGGGTCGCATCGAGAACGGCGCCGCCTCGGCGGCGCCCTCCGGAGCAGGCGGGCCTTCCTCGGAGCGGGTGAGCACCGAGCGGCCGAACGCGGCGCCCTGGGCGAGCAGGTCGACCCACGCGATCGCGTAACGGCGGGGCTGAGCGCCCGTCATCAGCGCAACCGCCCGCTCGAGCGAGTCGAGGCGGTCGATGTCGCTTACCGCGCACGTGGAGCGCATCGGCACCACGCGCAGCGCGGCGTCCACGACGACTCCCGTCAGGCCCATCCCGCCGAGGGTCGCGGCGAAGAGGTCGCGGTCGCGCTCGCGCGCGGCCGCAAGGGAGCGCAGCCCGTCCGCGGGGGTGCACAGCGTGAGGGACTCCACGTGCCGCGCGAGCGAGCCGTCGTGGAGGTGGTTCTTGCCGTGCACGTCGGCCGCGATCGCCCCGCCGACTGTCAGGTGGCGCGTGCCGGGCACAACCGGCAGCGTGAGCCCGCGCGCGGCGAGGTGCAGCAGGAGCTCCGCGAACGTCCGCCCCGCGCCGGCGCGGAGGAGGCCGCGCGCGGCGTCCAGCTCGAGCGTTCCCCGCAGGGCGGTGACGTCGAGCACCGTGCCGCCTCCGTTTTGGGCTGCGTCTCCATAGCTGCGGCCGGCCCCGCGCGCGATCGCGCCGCCGCGCCCGGCCGGCGAGGCGGCGAGCGCAGCCACGACCTCCTCGGGCGCACGGGGGCGCAGCAGCAGAGCCCGCGTGGGGGCGGTGCGCCCCCAGCCGCACAGCAGCCGCTCGCCGCAGGCCAGCGCAGCGGGCGGGCGCCCGGCCTGCGCGGCCGCGGCGAGGTCAACCGGCGACATACACCCCGACCACGAACACCGCCAGCCACGCGGCGGCCATGCTCCGCAGGAAGCCGTCGTGCAGCACCAGCTCCTCGGGGGCCTGGCCCGCGCCGCCGTCGAGCAGTAGCGCGTAGCGCAGCAGCCACAGCACGAACGGGATCACCGTCAGCTCGTACCAGGAGAGCTTCGCGGTGTGGGCGCGCTGGAAGGCCCACAGGCAGTACCCGGTGGTGGTGACGGTGGCGGCGAGCGCGAGCACGAACCGTAGGTAGCGCTCCGAGTAAGCGCCCAGCGAGGCCCGCGCCACCGCGCCGCGCTCGCCGCCGAGCTCGGCGTAGCGCTTGCCCGCGACCAGGAAGAGGGCGCCGAAGGAGGTGACGAGCATGAACCAGCGGGAGACCGGCACCGAGGTCGCCACGCCGCCGGCCAGCGCGCGCAGCACGAACCCGCCCGCGACGGCCGCGATGTCGGCCACCGCGACGGAGCGCCACCACAGGGTGTAGGCGGCGGTGAGCGCCAGGTACCCAGCGCCGACGCCGGCCAGCGCGGGGCGCACGGCGGCGGCGAGCGCGAGGCCGCCCGCCGCGAGCGCCAGCGCGGCCAGGAGGGCGGCCCGCACGGAGAGCTCGCCGGCTGCGATCGGCCGCGTGCGTCTGCGCGGGCTGTGGCGGTCCTCGGCGAGGTCGTGCACGTCGTTGAGCAGGTAGGTGGCGCTGGAGAGCAGGCAGAAGCACACAAACGCGAGCACCACCTTGCTGGCGACGTCGGGGCGGGCGAGGATCCCGGCGGCGCCGGGAGCAGCCACGACGAGCACGTTCTTGACCCACTGCCGGGGCCGGCAGGCGCGCACGAGCGCGCCGAGCGGGAGGTGGGTGCGCACGTCGCCCGCCTGCTCGCGCGAGCCCCGGGGTGAGCGGGGGGCGCCACCCCGCTCCCGGGCGCGCCGATCGTGGGCGAGACTGGCCGTACGGACGATGCGCTCGCCCGGGGCGAGGGCGAGATCCGCGTCGAGGTCCGCGGCGGCCTCGCCGCAGATGGCTGGTGGTGTCGGGCCGATGCGTGCTATGGCAGTACATCTAACTTCGGGGCAGCTCAGCAGTGGGTGAGAATGCTCATAGGTGCAGCGCTTTTTAGGAGCGCGCAAAGCGCGGGAGCCTACGATCCTCGGCGATGGAGCTGCATACCCCGGTACCCCGGCTGCCACGTACCGCGCCGCCCGGCGTACCGCCGAGACGTCCTCCTGCCCGCGTGCGGCGCGTGCGGCGGGTGGTGGCGGCGGCCTGCGTGGTGGCGATGGTCCCGGCGCTAGCCTCCTACGCGACGACGATGCTCGAACCCTCCAACTCGAGCCTCGGAATCCGCTCGGTGGAGTGGCTGCGTGACCACGGCGCCGCCGGGGTGGTGACGAAGGTCGAGTCGATCTACTACACCCTCGAGACCCCCGCCAAGGGCGGGCCGCGGCTGCACGCGCTGCCGAAGGTCGGCGTCGCCTCGGCGGGCGGCGCCCCAGGCGGAGGTGGCAGGGGGGCGACTCAGATCGCCGACCGCCCGCCACGCATCAGGCCGCTGGCGTACCCCCCACTCCCCGGCGAGGGCGTGTGGCACCCCACGCAGGTGGGCGAGAGCGCGAGCGACCCGCCGCTGCTGGTGAGCACCTTCCGCAGCGACCCAGCCGAATACCCCCGCCTGGTGGCGGGGGTAGCGTGGATCAACACCTCGCGCACAACGACTGCGCTGTACGCAGGGCGCCTGGAGCCCTCGGTGGAACTGCCCGCGCGCGGCCCGATGGAGGTGCCGGTGCGCGACCGCCACAGGCTGCTGGCGACCTTCAACAGCGGCTTCAAGCTCCTCGACGCAGGGGGAGGGTGGGCGCTGGACGGGCGCGCCTACGCCCCGATGCGCGACGGCCAGGCGACGTTCGTGCGCTACACCGACGGGCACTACGACGTGATCGCCTGGCACGGCGGCTCGGGGGTGCCGAGGGACGTGGTGTTCGCGCGCCAGAACCTGCCGCTGATCGTCACCGGCGGGCGGCCCAACCCGAACCTCAACGACGGCCCCGAATGGGGCGCGACGCTCGGCAACGCCGTGCAGGTGTGGCGCTCGGGCATCGGCGTGGACCGCCACGGCAACTTGATCTACGCCGCCGCGGACTACCAGACGGTCGCCAGCCTCGCGAGCATCCTGATCCACGCGGGGGCGGTAAGGGCGATGGAGCTCGACATCAACTCCTACTGGGTCAGCTTCAACGCCTACGCCAAACCCGGCGCGCGCCAGCCCTCCAAGCTGCTGGAAGGGATGGAACGTCCGGCCGAACGCTACTTGAGCCCCGACGACCGCGACTTCTTCGCCGTCTACCTGCGCTGAGAGGCGTGCGCGGCGCTAGGCACGGGGGCGCGCCCCGCCCCGGCCGGCGACTCGACGGGCGCGGGCGTGAAGCCGGGCAGCTCGAGCTCGATGCGGGCGCCCCCGGCGGCGCTCTGCGACGCGGCCACCCGCCCGCCGTGGGCCTCGGCGATCGCGCGCACGATCGCAAGGCCGAGGCCGGTCCCGCCGGAGGCGCGGTCGCGGGCGGCGTCGGTGCGGTAGAAGCGGTCGAACACCCGCTCGCGCTGCGCGGCGGGGATGCCGGGTCCGTCGTCCTGGACGACGAAGCGCACCCACTCGCGGCCCCGCTCCCCTTCGGCCTCCAGGTGCGCAGACCCGCCACCGGGTGGGTGCGCCCGATCGCCGGGACTCCGGGCCTCCGGGCGCGTACGCCCATCCCCGGGCGCCAGCCGCTCGACGTCCAGGCGCACGAGGCCTGATGACCGGCAGCCCCGCCCGCCCGTGTGGGCGATCGCGTTGCCGAGCAGGTTGCGCAGCGCCTGCGCGAGCCGGTCGGGGTCGGCGCGCAGCGTGCCCGCGGGAACCTCGCCGAGCTCGAAGCGCCGCGGCGGGGCCGCAGCCGGGGGACACTCACCTCCGACCGCAGCCGGGGGACACTCACCTCCGACCGCAGCCGGGGGACACTCACCTTCGACCGAAGCCGGGGGACACTCACCTTCGACCGAAGCCGGGGGACACTCACCTTCGACCGAAGCCGGGGGACACTCACCTTCGGCTCGCATCCCCGTTTCGGCCAGCATCCCCGTTTCGGCCAGCATCCCCGTTTCGGCCAGCATCCCCGTTTCGGCCGGCATCCCCGTTCCGGCCAGCGTGATCCCGTCCCACAGCTCCTCGACGAAGGTCTCCAGGGCGACCGGCTCCAACCGCAGGAACTGCGTGTGCTCGGCCTTGGCGAGCAGCAGGAGGTCGTCGACGAGGCGGGTGACGCGGGCGATCTCCGCCTGCACGAGGCGCTCCACGCGCCGCACCTCCTCGCCGGAGGGCCGCTGTTGGGCGGCGAGCACCTCCAGCTGCCCGCGGATCACCGTCAGCGGGGTACGCAGCTCGTGCGAGGCGTCGGCCACGAACGCGCGCTGGCCCGCGAACGCGTCAGTGAGACGGTCGAGCATGTGGTTGAAGGCGTCCGCGAGCACCCGCACCTCCTGGCCCTCGCGGGCGACGTCGTGGATGCGCGGGTGCAGGTCCCCCGCGTCGACCTGCGCCGCGACCGCGGCCATCCGCCGCAGCGGGCGCGAGAAGCGCGCGCCGATCAGCAGCGAGGCGAGGAGCGCTCCGACGAACGTGAGCAGGCCCGCAAAGATGAACGCCCGCGCGACCCCGCGCTGCGCGTGGGCCACGCTCGCCAGCGACTCCCCCACGCCGATCGTCACCAGCTGGCCTCCCGACCGCCCCCCTCCCACTCGCCCGCCCGGGATGCGCAGGGAGCGCTTGAGCACGCGCAGGTGGCCGACGTCGGGGAGGCTCAGGGTGGTGTACCCGTCACCCGCGCTGAGCAGCCTGCGGGAGAGCCCGTTCTCCTGTGCCTGCACGGCGGCGCTCTCGCCGTCGTCGGGCGGGGGGTTGCCAAACAGCTCGGGCGTGTTGGTGGCGGTGCCGGCTCCGGGGACGAGCACGAACAGCAACGTCGAGCTCGCATCGAAGGGCTGCCCGCGGATGTAGCCGCGCGCCGCCGCGAGCGCCCCGCGGGGGGTGCGCGCGCCCGAGGAGGTGAGCGCGTGGGCGAGCTCGTCCGCGTCGCCGGCGATCTCGCTGTCGATCTGGCGGTGCAGCTGGGTGCCGGTGCCGCGGTAGACCGCCACGAAGGCGACCCCCGTGGAGAGCACCACCACCAGCGCCACCCACCCGGCCAGCCGCCAGCGCAGCGACCCGAGCGTCCCGCTCCCGAGCGCGCGGCGGCGCAGCGAGCCCAGAGCCCCGCTGCCGCTCATCCCAGGCGGTAGCCGACCGCGCGCACGGTGTGGATCGGCGCCGGGGATTGGTTCCCGCCCACCCCGCGCAGCTTGCGGCGCAGGTACCCGATGTACACGTCCACGATGTTGGTCGCCGGATCGTGCTGGTAGCCCCACACCGCGCTCAGGAGCTGCTCGCGCGAGCGCACCGTGCCGCGGTGGCGCAGCAGGTGCACGAGCAGCTCGAACTCGGTCGTCGAGAGCAGCACCGGCTCCCCGGCGCGCAGCACCCGGCGGCTGAGCAGGTCCACCTCGATGTCCGCCGCCCGCAGCGTGGTGGTGGAGCCCTGCGCGGCGGCGCGCAGGTGAGCGCGCACCCGCGCGAGCAGCTCCGCCAGCGAGAAGGGCTTGACGAGGTAGTCCACCGCCCCCGCGTCGAGGCCCGCCACGCGATCCTCGACCTCCCCGCGGGCGGTCAGCACGATCACCGGCAGGTTCGGCTTGACGGCGCGCAGCGCGGCGAGCACCTCCATGCCGCCCTTGCCCGGGAGCATCAGGTCGAGCACGACCGCGTCGAAGCTCTCGGCGAGCGCGCGGCGCTCCCCCTGCACCCCGTCGTGCTCGGCCGCGACGGCGAAGCCCTCGGCCTCGAGCCCGCGCCGCACGAAGTCGACGATCCCCGGCTCGTCCTCGACCAGCAGGATCGACGGTCGCATCGCCGCCTCCCGAGAGGACTCCGTGGAACGCTGCACGCAGCCCAGGATAGGGGCGCTCCCGGGACGGCCACGATCCTATGAGCTCTCTCATCCAGCGATTACGCGGCTCTTAACGCCCGTGCCGACACTCGTCTCGATGGAGACCAGCCCCCAACAGACCGGGCTGCGCGCCCCCGCCCCGCCGAGCAGCGCGCCACGGGGCGCGGCGCACTCGGGGACGGCCCCGCCCGAGACGACCGCGCCACACCGCGCCGCTCGCTCCACCGTGCTGCGGCGTCTTGCCGCTGGAGGAAGCGAGGGCAACGAGCGGCTTACTGTGTGGACCGGCGTCGTCCTGATCGTGCTGCTCGCGGTGATCGGCGTGACGATCCTGCGCCTGCACTCGACGCTGCTCTCCGTGCACCTGTTCGTGGGACTGCTGCTCGTGGGGCCGGTCCTCGTGAAGCTGGGCAGCACCGGCTACCGCTTCGTGCGCTACTACACGCACAACCCGCGCTACCGCCGCAAGGGCCCGCCGCCGGCCCACCTGCGGGCGCTTGCCCCAATCGTGGTGCTCACCACGATCGTCGTGTTCGCCAGCGGCGTGGCGCTGCTGTTGGCCGGCCCCAGCTCGCGCCCGACGCTGCTGCCGATCCACAAGGTGAGCTTCTTCGTGTGGCTCGCGTTCACCGGCCTGCACGTGCTCGGCCACCTGCCCGAGGTCCAGCGGACGCTGAGCGGCGGGCGGGCACTACGCGGCGCGGTGCTCGCCACCGCGGCGGGCGGACCAACACACACCTCGCAGATGCAGGAGCTGCGCGCGGGCCGCGCGGGCCGCGCGCTCACGCTAGCCGGGGGACTGGCCCTGGGGCTGGGCCTGGCGGTGGCGCTGATCCCGCAGTACGGGCCGTGGCTGAGCTACCACCGCATAGTCGGTGGCCACTGAGGCGTACAAGCGGGCCAGCATAACGCTTGACGTTCATAACGCGGCGCGTTATCATTGGGTAGGTGCTGCGCTCGTTTGCCGACAACGACACCGAGCGTGTCTGGCAGCGAAAACCAGTGCGCAAGCTCGACCAGGGCACGCAGCGCATCGCGTTGCGAAAGCTCCTGATCCTTGACGCCGCCGATGCGCTCGGCGATCTTCGGGTGCCACCGGGAAATCGACTGGAGAAGCTCAAGGGCGACCGGGCCGGCACCTACAGCATCCGTGTCAACCGGCAATGGCGCATCTGTTTCCGTTGGACCGCGGCCGGACCCCAGGACGTCGAGATCGTCGACTACCACTGAAACGAGAAAGGAGCTCCCCCGTGAACACCGACCCGATCATGTCCCCAATCCACCCCGGCGAGGTGCTGATGCAGGAGTACCTGGAGCCGCTCAACGTCACCCAGCACCGGCTGGCTGTGGCGATCGGCGTCCCACCGCGGCGCATCAACGAGATCGTCCACGGCAAGCGACGCATCAGCACCGACACGGCCCTGCGACTCGCGCGGTACTTCGGGACCACCGAGCGCTTCTGGCTGAACCTCCAGGATCGCTACGACCTGGAGGTCGAACGCGACCGGCTCGCACTCACCCTGAGCGAAATCGAACCGCTGGTCCGTGCTTGACCAAGCTCCTACTTACCGGAGCCTCGATCAGTCGGCGAGGACCCTTACGCCACGTACACGAAACCCTATGGAACTTCTCACCTTGCCTTTAACCGCAGCTTGTCAACCTGGACACACTGGGCTTGCAGCATCGACTCCTCGATCGAGATGCCCGACAACCTGCACACACCCCGCTCTCGCGACGCCGCCCTGCGGCGGCTGGCCCGCTGCAACCGCTGGCTGATCGCGGGCAGCGTGACCCTCACCGGGGCGCTCACCGCGGTCGCCGCCTCCGCCTTCCCTGGCAAAACCCTCAAACCGCGCGCCGGCGGAGCTGCGAGCGGCGCGCACCGCTCCACCGCGCGCCGGCAGCGCTCCGGTGCTTCCTCGGGGTCCTCCAGCGGCTCCCCGGGGCTGCGGGCGCCCGCGCAGGCCCCCCAGTCGAGCGGCACCCAGGAATCGGACCCCACCCAGGAATCGACGACGGCCCCCGAATCCACGTCCGCTTCGGAAGCCCCGGCCGCCGCGCCCGCGCAGGAATCGAGCGCCTCCGCGCAGGAATCCTCACCCTCGTCCTCCGCGGCTGAACCCTCGTCCTCGGCGCAGGGGTCCCCCTCCTCAGCGCAGGGGTCCCCCTCTTCGGCGCAGGGGTCCTCCTCCTCGGCGCAGGGGTCCTCCTCCTCGGCGGGCGAATCCAGCGCCTCTGCGCAGGGTCCGGGGACGACGCGGGAATCGAGCACCCCCACGGAATCCGTGGAAGCGGGTGGGTCGGGCCCTGTGACCTCCGGCGGATCGTGAGGCGTGCCCCCGCCATGCGGCGCGACCCACACAGCGCACCCTCCACACGCGGCGGGGGCCTGGCGACCGCGCGGTGGGAGGCGCTCGGCACGAGCGTCGTGTTGCGCGTCACCGACCCCCTGTGGCTGCCCCGCGCGAGCGCGATCCTCACGCGCGAGCTCGCGGCGATCGACCGCGCCTGCAGCCGCTTTCGCGCCGACTCCGATCTCACTCACCTCAACGCCCTTGCGGGGGGCCGGCCCGTGCGGGTCACCCCGCTGCTGGTCGAGGCGCTACAGGTTGCCCTACGCGCCGCCGAGCTTACCGACGGCGACGTCGACCCCACGGTGGGCGCCGCGCTCGTGCTGGCCGAAACGGGGATGCGAGCTGGAGGCGAGTGTCGACCGGCTTCGGTCGAAACGGGGATGCGAGCTGGAGGCGCATGTCCCCCGGCTTCGGCGGGCTACGACCGCGACTGGCGGCTGTTGGAGCAGGCCGGCTACCCACCCCGGGTGGCCGGCTCACGGCGAGCCGACGACCCACCGCAGGCCAGCGGGCGCCTCGAAACGCCCTGCGAGGTACGCGGCGCGGCGCCCCCTCCCGCCCTCACGGCACGGCTGCGCAGCGGCTACACGACCGTCGAGCTCGACCCACTCCGCGCGACCGTCCGCGTCCCCCGTGGGATCGCGCTCGACCTCGGCGCCACCGCCAAAGCGTGGGCGGCCGACCGCGGCGCGCGCGCCGTGCACGAGGCCGCGCGCTGTGGGGTGCTCGTGAGCCTCGGCGGGGACCTCGCCACAGCCGGACCCGCTCCCGCGGGCGGCTGGCGCATCCACGTCACCGACGACCACCGCTCCGGCCCCGACGCGCCCGGGCAGACCGTCTCGATCGTCTCGGGCGGCCTCGCCACCTCCTCAACAGCCGTGCGCCGCTGGCGCCGGGGCGCCGCCACGGCGCACCACATCATCGACCCCTGCACCGGGGCGCCCGTGCAGGGACCGTGGCGCACCGTCAGCGTCGCCGCGGCCGACTGTGCCGACGCCAACATCGCCTCCACCGCCGCGCTCGTGCGCGGGGCCCGCGCCCCGGGGTGGCTGCGACAGATCGGCCTGCCCGCGCGCCTGGTCGCCCACGACGGCGAGGTGCTCACGGTCGGCGACTGGCCCGACTCGCCCGCGCCGGCAGCCCGCCTGCCGGGGCCACCGAGGGATGGTCTCGACGACGAGCCGGCCCGGCCCTCAACGCTCACCCGTACGATCCGCGCGCCGCTCGAAAGTCCGTCTGCAAACGAGCCGTCGCCCCCGCGCAACGCGCCGCCGCGGGGTAGGACGCCCCGCGCCCACGCGCTCGTGGCCCAACTGCCTCGCGTGGACGATCTCCCATGACCACTCCCCGCTTCCCGCTCGCTACGGCCGGGCCGAGCTTCGACTGGTACCTGACTCGGTCCACCGGCGCCGTCGCACTGTTGCTGCTGAGCGTCGCCGTCGCGCTCGGAGTTGCCGACGTGCAGCGCTGGAGCGCGCCTTCGTGGCCGCGCTTTGTCCTCGACGCGCTGCACCGCAACGTCTCGCTGCTCGCGCTCGCGTTTCTCGCCCTGCACGTCCTCACTGCCGTGCTCGACTCTTTTGCCTCGATCTCGCTGCTCGCCGCGCTCGTGCCCTTCGCCGGCTCCTACCGCCCGTTCTGGCTGGGCCTCGGCGCCGTCGCGCTCGACCTGCTGCTCGCGGTGATCCTCACGAGCCTCCTGCGCGCCCGCGTGGGTCCCGCCGCGTGGCGCGCCGTGCACTGGCTCGTCTACGCCTGCTGGCCGCTCGCGCTGCTGCACACGCTCGGCACCGGCTCGGACGTGAAAAGCGCCTGGCTGCTCGCGCTCTGCCTCGCCTGCCTGGCCCTCGTCGTCGCGGCCGTGCTCGCGCGCACGTTCGGCTCCTGGTCCGCGGCGAGCGCGCGCGTCCGCGGCCTCGCGCTCGGCGGCACCGCCGCGTTCACGCTGGGCCTCTTGCTGTGGCTGCCCTCCGGGCCGCTCGGCTCCGAATGGGCTCGGCGCTCCGGCACCCCCGCCGCGCTGCTTGGCCACGCCTCCGCGGCCCGCTCGCACACCGTGGTGAGCCCATGAGCCGCGGCGAGCCGACGCTCGAACTCCCCGCTCCCGGGATGGGTGCCCGCGGCGACGCTCCCACCGGCCTGCCCCGGCTGCTCGCCGGTATCCCCGCCCACGGCGCGCTCGGTCTCGGCGAGCACCTCGCCGTGCACGGCGCACTCCCTGCGCTCGAAGGGCGCGGCCGGCGCGGGGCCTCCGCGCTGATCGACCTCGTCGAGGCGTCCGGCCTGCGCGGCCGCGGCGGAGCGGGCTTCCCCACCGCCGCCAAGCTGCGCGCCGTCGCCTCCGCCGGCCGGGCGGGCGGGTACACAGCCTGGATCGCTGGGTCCGGCCGCGTGGGTTCCGCCGGCGGGCGCCCGCTTGTGGTCGTCAACGGCGCCGAGGGCGAGCCCGCGAGCTCCAAGGACCGCACGCTGTTGCGCTCCCTCCCCCACCTCGTGCTCGACGGCGCGCTGCTCGCCGCCGCCGCGGTGGGCGCACGGGAGGTACTGCTCGGGGTTTGTGAGTCCGCCCCCGGCGCCCTCGGCGCGTGTGCGCGGGCGCTCGACGAACGCGGCCGGCCCCGCCGCGGGCAGCCGAGCGTCCAGGTGCTCGCCGTGCCCAACCGCTACGTGGCCGGACAGGAGTCTGCGCTCGTCAACTTCCTCGGCGGCGGCCCCCCGCTGCCCACCTTCACTCCGCCGCGGCCCTTCGAACGCGGCGTGCGCGGGCGCCCCACGCTCCTCGCCAACGCGGAGACGCTCGCCCACCTCGCGCTGATCGCCCGGCACGGGCCCGCGTGGTTTCGCGAGCTCGGCACCCGCGCGCAGCCCGGGTCGGCGCTCGTCACGCTCTCCGGGCCCGTCGCGTACCCCGGGGTGTATGAGATCGAGCACGGCTCCCCCCTCTCCGCGCTGCTCGACGCCGCCGGGGGCGCCACTGCGCGGCTACGCGCCGTGCTGGTGGGCGGCTACTCCGGCACCTGGATCGACGTGGGAGCCGATTCCCGCGGCCTCGCGCTCTCCGACGAGCACCTCGCCCAGATCGGGTCCCACCCGCCCACGCTCGGTGCCGGGGTCCTCGTGCTGCTCTCCACCGACGCCTGCCCCGTCGCCGAGCTCGCCCGCATCACCCGCTGGCTCGCCGCCCAAAGCGCCCGCCAGTGCGGGCCCTGCGTGTTCGGCCTCGACGCGCTCGCCCGGGTCTTCGAGCGGCTTGTGCTCGGTGGCTCCGAGGGTGAGCGGGGGACCGGGACCACCCCCTCGGACGGACCGTCACACCGCCTGGCGAGCCTCGCCGGCCTCGTCAACGGCCGCGGCGCCTGCACCCACCCCGACGGCGCCGCCCGCCTCGTCGCGAGCGCACTGGAGGTGTTCGCCGGGGAGCTCGCTGACCACGCCCGCCACGGCCCCTGCGACGCCTGTGCCCGACCCTCCGAGCTGCCCCGCCCCCGCACCACGGCGGCCGGCCGCGCCGCTCAGCCGGCCGCGCGCGCCGCGCATCGCCTGACGACGGTCTCGTGAGCCGGTGCCCCTCGACCCGCGACCGGAGCCGCTGAGCGCCGTGACCCGCTTCAGCCCGCTCAGCCGCCACCCGCCCTCCGAGCGCCCACCCACCGCCTGACTCGCAATGAGCCCCACCCACCGCCGGACCTCGCAATGAGCCCCACCCACCGCCTGCGCGTCGACCCCATCGCCTGCGAGGCCCACGGCATGTGCGCCGAGCTGCTGCCCGAGCGCATCGCGCTCGACGAGTGGGGCTACCCGATCCTCGACGGCCGCCCGCTGCCCCCCGAGCTGCTCACCCTCGCGCGCCGCGCCGCCCACGCCTGCCCCACCTTCGCCCTGCTCGTGGAGCGGCGCAGGGATTGAGCGCCCACGAGAGTGAGGCGCCCTAAGAACGAGCGGTCGCCGATCCGTGGCGACCGCTCATCGGGGGTACCCCTGGCAGGGGTTCCTTCCACTCCTGTGACTCCACGGCCCGCCCGATCCTTCCCGGAGGCCAGTTGCCTTTCAGCGGACGACCACCTTGCCCACCATCCCTTCGTGGATCGTGCAGTGGTAGCTGAACGTCCCCGCGTGCGTGAACCGCACCGTGAACGTGCCGTGCGCCTGCGTGCGCGAGTGGAAGCCGCGAGCGGTCACGTTGTGCTCGATCGCGCCGTCCTGCCACACCCACGTCACGCTTTCACCAGGGTCGATCGTGACCGTGCTCGGGTGGAAGCGCAGCCCTTTGAGCACCACGGTGTGTGAGCTCGCGCCGCGCGCCGCCACTCCCGGCGAGCCCGCGGGTGGGCGGGGACCCGACCCCGCCTGGGCGAGCGGGCTCACGACCGCAGCCGCCGGAGCCCCAACCGCGACGATCGCGAGCAGCGCGAGTGCCATGCGCATCTTCATGGTGTTCATCTGTTCCTCCCTTCCTGTCTTTCGCATGTGGTCACTCCCTTCCGCCCCGCGCGGGAGATCCCTCCAGGAGTCAGTGGACCTCGCTCCCCGCCGGGGCCAGCACCCACCACGGGGCCCCGAAGCTGTTGACGCCCTGTCCCGTGGTTTCCCCGGCCTGCGAGTCGCTCACGTAGTAGTAGAGCGGGTGGCCCCTGTAGGTGACTTGTTTGGTCCCGTCCGAGCGCGTGGTGGTCCCCAGGTCCGCTGCCACCGCGCCCCCTTCAGCCTTCGGGGCGCCCGTCGTGGTCACCGGCGGCCACGCCTGCGCGCACGCTTCCGAGCAGGTGGAGCTCGAGCCGGTGTCCGCCGCGAACAGGTACACCGTCAGCCGCTTCGGGCCCGCCGCGAGGATCGTGCCGAGGCTCGTGTGCATCGTGGTCACAGCGGTGCCGGCCGTCGGGGCGGCCGCCCCGGAGGGGGCTGCACCGCTCGCCGTGGACGCGCTCGCTGATGGGTACCCTCCCGCTTCCGTCTTGCCTGAGCTGGAGCTGCCGCTGGATCCGCAGCCCGCGACCGCCAGCCCGGCGAGCGCGAGGGTGGTTGCTGCAAGAGCAGAAGGGTGTCGCACGCTGATCTCCTGGATTCGAGTTGCCTGAGCTGAGTTGCCCGAGCGCCTAATTGACGCTCTGTTGTTCGAAGACTCCGCTGTGGGGGAAACCTTTCACCACACAGCTCAGCGACCGCTACAGTCGAGCTTGATGCCCGCGCTCGATCCCGAGTCGCTGCCGCGCCATCTCGACCGGCTCTACCGCGCGGCGTGGGCACTGTGCGGCTCGCCTCACGACGCGGAGGACCTTGTGCAGGAGACGTGCGCGCGCGTGCTCGCGCGCCCGCGGCTGCTGCGCGGTCAGGACGAGCTCGCCTACCTGATGACAGTGTTGCGCAACACCTTCCTCACCCAGCACCGCACCGCCGCGCGCCGACCGCGCACCGGCGCAGCGGCGCTCGAGGAAGTCGACCCCCCGGACCTCCGCACCGGGGAGCGCCCCGAGGAGGCCCTGCAGGCCAGGGAGGTCTTCGCCGTGATCGCCGCCCTGCCCGAGCGCTACCGCCTCGCGCTGATCGCCGTGGACATCGCCGGGCTTTCCTACCGCGAGGCCGCCGCCGTCCTGGAGACCAAGGAGGCGACGATCGCCACACGGGTCTTCCGGGCGCGCCAGCAGGTCGCCCGCAGGCTCGCGCCCGACGCGGAGGCCGCGCTCGGGGACGAGCTCCAGCCCGACGCGGAGGCCGGACTCGAAGGCAAACCCGCACCCGGCGCGCAGCCCGCACCCGAGGACGAGCCCGTACCCAAAGCACCTCCGCACAGCGGGAAGGTCGGCCGCTCCGGCGGAGTCTTGTCCAATGAGGTCACACATGAGTAGCGGACCCGAGAACATCGAGACCGAGCTGGCGGCGTTCGCCGACGGCACGCTGCCCGCGCAGCGGCGCGAGCAGCTGCTCGCGCAGATCGCGGACTCCCCCGAGCTGGCGGCCGAGCTCGAGCGCCAACGCCACGCCCTGGCGCTCGTGCGCTCGCTCGAGCACGTCGAGGCGCCCAGTCTGCTGCGCCGCTCGATCGAGACGCTGACGGCCGGCGACGGCCGGCCCGAGAGTGCCCCCTCCGCGAGCGCTCGCCGCGGGCGACGCCCTGTAGGGCTGCGGCTGCAGGCGGCGGTGGCGTTGGCGCTCGTCGCAGCGGTGGCGGTGACCCTGGCGCTCACCACAGGTGGCCCGAGCGCCCCTCCTGCCCCACCCACGGTGCTGCAGGCCTCGAGCGCGGCGCTCGGACCCTCGACGCAGGCCGCGCCCGCGGAGAGCCCGCACAACTCACGCCTGCTCGCGGCCTCCGCCGCGGGAATCTCCTACCCCTACTGGGGCGGCGAGCTCGGCTGGCAGGCGGTCGGCACCCGTACCGACACCGTCGGCGGGCGCACCGTCACCACGGTCTTCTACACCGACCGCCACGCCCGGCGCATCGGGTACTCGATCGTCTCCGGCGACGCCCTCCCGGTGCCGGCTGGGAGCGCCGCGATCGAGCGTCACGGGGTGCGCTTCCACGTCGTCAAGGCCGCGGGCCCGACCGTCGTGACCTGGCGCGAAGCGGGTCACACGTGCATCCTCACCGCGCGCGCCGTCGACGCCCGGACGCTGGTGCGCCTCGCCTCCTGGGAGCGTTCGTAGCCAGCAGACAGAAGTCAGAAACGCAGGTGGCGAACGACTGGTCGGAACTGTATCGTTGTGAACATGCGGGGAACGATCTCCGAAATCCGAACGCTCCCCCTCTTCCGCACCCTCGGGCTCCTCACCCGCGCCCTCACGCTGCCCGCCTGGGCCCTCGCGCTCCTCGCCTGCGCGTGTCTGCCAGCCACGGCGGGCGCGACGCAGACGGTGAAGCTCGGCGCGTCGCTCACGCCCGAGCGGCTCGGCGCGGGCACCACGATCGGGTTCTCCTTCACCGTCTCCACCACCACCGGCCAGGTGCCCTCGCCGCTCACCGGCGTCGACCTGCTGTACCCCGCGAACCTCGGGATCGCGACCAGCGGCCTCGGCCTCGCCACCTGCACCGCCTTCACTCTCGAAGAATTCGGCCCCGAAGGCTGCCCCTCCGAGTCCCAGATGGGCTACGGCTCCGGGCTCGTGGAGGTCCCCTTCGGCCCCGAGGTCCTGCGGGAGGCCGCGACCACCAGAGTCTTTATGGCCCACCTCAACCAGGGGCACCTCGGGCTCGTCTTCTGGGCCGTCGGCAGGAGCCCCGTCGCCGCGCAGATCGTGTTCCCCGGGCTCGTGCTCCCCGCCCCAGGCCCCTACGGCGGCGAGCTCTCTACCACCATCCCGCTCGTACCCACCCTCCCCGGGGCGCCCGACGCCGCCGTCGTCAAACTCTCCACCACGATCGGCCCCGAGCACCTCACCTACTACGAACGCGTCCGCGGCAAGTACTTCCCCTACCACCCCCAGGGCATCGTCCTGCCCCGCGCCTGCCCCCACGGCGGCTTTCAGTTCGCCGCCGACTTCACCTTCCAGGACACCACCCACGCCAGCGCCCGCACCACCGTGCCCTGCCCGCGGTGAAGGCACCCCGCCCGCGGTGAGGGGACCTCGGGTGCCCGTGGCGGCGGGTCGGGCGCGCCCGACCTCGGCCGCGGCGCTCGGCGCTCGGCGCATTCCGGTCGCCCGGCACCATCCCGGCGAGAGCTCCAACGCCGCCGCGCGCTCAAAGCGTGTTGAATGTGGCCCCCCTCACAGGCACGACAGGAGAGATGCGGATGAGAGCGATTCAGATCGTGGAGCTCAGCGGCCCCGCCGACGCGCTGGCGCTCGTCGATCTGCCCGAGCCCAACGGCTCATCGCACCCTCTGAGCCCGGACGGGGGCGTCGCGATCGACGTGCACGCCGCCGGGGTCTCCTTCCCGGAGGTACTCCAAACGCGCGGGGAGTACCAACACAAGCCGCCGCTGCCGTTCGTCCCGGGCAGCGAGGTCGCCGGGGTGGTGCGCAACGCGCCCACCGGAACCGGTGCCGGCCCGCCCCGGGCGCCGGACTTCCGCGTGGGCGAGCGCGTGGCCGCGTTCTGCGTGCTTGGCGCCTTCGCCGAGGTCGCCGTCGCGCCCCCCTTCCTTACATTCCCCCTGCCCGCTGCCCTGGACTTCGCGCAGGGCGCCGGGCTGATCCTCAACTACCACACCGCCTACTTCGCGCTCGCCCTGCGCGGGCGCCTGCGGGAGGGCGAGACCGTGCTCGTGCACGGGGCGGCAGGTGGAGTGGGCACTGCCGCGCTGCAGGTCGCCGCCGGCCTCGGCGCGCGCACGATCGCAGTCGTCTCAAGCGATGCGAAGGAGCGGGTCGCGCGGGCGGCCGGCGCCGGTGAGGTGTTGCGCTCCGACGGCCCCTGGAAGGACGCGGCGAAGGAGCTCTCCGGTGGCGGCGTCGACGTGGTGCTCGACCCCGTCGGCGGCGATCGCTTCACCGACAGCCTGCGCTCGCTGCGCCCGGACGGCCGCCTCGTCGTGGTGGGATTCACGGGCGGGTCGATCCCCGAGGTGCGGGTCAACCGGCTGCTGCTCGGCAACGTCGAGGTGGTCGGCGCCGGGTGGGGCGCCTACGCGCTCGCCAGGCCCCAGCTCTGCCGCGAGATCGGCGAACGGCTCGAGCGGCTGATCGAGCAGGGCTTCGTGCGCCCCGTCGTCGGAGCGCGCTTCCCGCTGGAGCGCGCCGCCGAGGCCCTGCAGGCGATCGACGAGCGGCGGGCCGTGGGCAAGGTCGTCCTCGAGGTGCGGTGATGGACTTCGAGCACTCCCCCCGCGCGCGCGAGCTGTTGGAGCGCCTGGACACGTTCATCGAGCGCGAGGTCACCCCCCGCGAGGAGCCCTACCACCGTGAGCTACTCGAGCACGCGGACCCGTGGGTCGTCCACCCCGTGGTCGAGGAGCTGAAGCGCAAGGCACGCGCGGAGGGGCTGTGGAACCTCTTCCTGCCCGGCAGCCCCGAGGTCGGCGGTGTACCTCAGGGCGCGGGGCTCACCAACGTCGAGTACGCCCCGCTGGCGGAGCGCATGGGCCGCTCGTTGATCTCAAGCGAGGTGTGCAACTGCAACGCCCCGGACACCGGCAACATGGAGGTGCTGCTGCACTTCGGCTCCCCCGAGCAGCAGGCGCGCTGGCTGGAGCCCCTGCTGAAGGGCGAGATCCGCTCTGCCTTCTGCATGACCGAGCCCGACGTGGCCTCCTCGGACGCCACCAACATGGTGGCCACCGCGACGCTTGAGGGCGAGGAGGTGGTGCTCAACGGGCGCAAGTGGTGGAGCACCGGCGTGGGGCACCCCAACTGCAAGGTGGCGATCTTCATGGGGCTCACCGACCCCGCCGCCGACCGCTACCACCAGCACTCGATGGTGCTCGTCCCGCTCGACGCGCCCGGGGTGAAGGTGCAGCGGATGCTCTCTACGATGGGCTTCGCCGACGCCCCCGGCGGGCACGGCGAGGTCTCCTTCACCGACGTGCGCCTCCCCGCGAGCGCGATCGTCGGCGGGCCCGGCCAGGCGTTCGCGATCGCCCAGGCCCGCCTCGGCCCCGGGCGGGTGCACCACTGTATGCGGCTGATCGGCCTCGCCGAGCTGGCCCTGGAACTCGCCTGCCGCCGCGCCACCGAGCGGGTGGCGTTCGGCAAGCCGCTGGCCAACCTCGGCGGCAACCGCGAGCGGATCGCGGACGCCCGGATCGCGATCGACCAGGCGCGCCTGCACGTGCTGCACGCCGCGTGGCTGATCGACACCGCCGGGGCGGACGGGCGGCCTTTTCTCGGCGCCGTCTCGCAGATCAAGGTCGCCGTGCCGAACATGGCCCAGCGGGTGGTGGACATGGCGATCCAGTTGCACGGCGGCGCCGGCCTCAGCGACGACTTCCCCCTGGGCGCCGCCTGGACGGTGGCCCGTGCGCTGCGCCTAGCCGACGGGCCCGACGAGGTCCACCGCGGCGTGGTCGCGCGCCTGGAGCTCGCGCGCTACGGGCAGGGGAAGTGGAGCAGCAGTCGATGAGGGCCGGGTGGTGTGTATATAACTTTTCAAACCTTGTCCAACAATCGTTATACACAACTCGAATTTTTACTACTACCTACACCCACCCTCCCTGGGCATCATATCTACTATCGTGATACTAAGCTCATTGTCTGTCATCCGCCCCTCTCGCCCTCTTCCCCGTAGTCCCCATCCTCCCCATCCTCCCCATCCTCCCCATCCTCTCCGCCCGATCCCCGCAGCCAGTCCGCGAGCTGCTGGCCGACGGAGTTGACCGACTCCCCGGCGTCGCGGAAGGCGTCGCGAAAGCGCTCGGAGTAGTGCGAGACAGCCTCGCTGCCCTCAGCGCGGGCATCGACGGGTTCGTCGCGGGTCGGGTACTCGCCGCCGACGATTCGGTCGAACTCACCTGAGCGCACCCACGCCATCAGCTCGTGGGTGCGCTTCACGGGCATCGGATGGCTGACGCCCAGGTCGATCAGCAGGCGCGTCAGGCGCTCCAGGCCGCCCCCCTTCTCGGTGTAGTCGAGGCCCTGGCGCATGAACACGTCGAGGTCGAGCTGCTCGACCATCGCGCCGGCCGAGAGGCACATCAGCGTGCGGCAGACCGTCAGCGGGTCGCGCGTAACGAGCGCCGCGGCGCGGTCGGCGCTCAGCTCGGTGGCGCGCTCCCACTCCATCAGCGCGGTGCGGATCGGGGCCAGCGGGAGCAGCAGCCGCGAGGTGCGCGTCAGCAGCATCAGGATGTACAGCGCGGTGCGGTACAGCTGGTGGTCGGCGAGGATGTGGGCGGCCTCGTGGGCGAAAACAGCGCGGCGCTGCCCGACGTCGAGCAGGCCCACAAGCTCCGACTGCACCACGACGATCGGGCGCTTAGCGCCGATCGCCATCGCGTTCGGCGAGGGGTACTGCGTCAGGTACAGGTCGGGCACCTCGGCCATGTCCAGCGTGGCGTAGGCGATTGCGTGCTCACGCCACACCTCGCCCAGCTGATCTTCGCCGAGCCGCACCGCGGAGCCCAAGTAGCTCTGGCGCAGCGCGCGCTCGTAACCGAGCTCGATCAGCTTGCGCACCACCGTGTCCAGATACGGGATCGACTTCAGCGCCGCCGTCGCGGCGCGGTCCGCGGGGTGCTGGAAGGCGCGCGGAGAGATGCCCGTCAGGCGGTGGCCCTCCACCGGCAGCATCTGGCCCGAGGGCTCCATAACCACAGCCTACCGGGCTCCGGCGTGACTGGTGCCGGCACAATCGGCGCAGGCACTGACCACGCCGGCCCGCTCGGCGCCGGCCTGCATGGTGGCGCTGCGGTTGCGATGCGTGGTCGGCCGGCTCGGCAGGCACCGGCGTGGCTGGTGTAAGGTCGCGGCCGTGAGCGGACTCGTCGCGGTGATCACGGGCGCCTCCAGCGGCATCGGCGAAGCGACCGCGCGACGCCTCGCGCGCGAGCCCGACGCGCGGCTGGTGCTCGTGGCGCGCCGCGAGGAGCGCCTGCGCAGCCTCGCGGAGACGCTGCCCGCGCCGTGCGCCTGCCTGGCGCTCGATCTGACCGAGGACGATGCGCCCGCGCGCGTGCTGGCGCACCTGCGCGAGCACTGCGACGGCCGTCTGATGCTGCTGGTCAACAACGCCGGGGCCGCCTGGCGCGGGACGTTCGCGGAGGTCGGCTACGCCAACGTGCGCCAGACGATGGCGCTCAACTTCGACGCCCCAGTGCGGCTCACCGAGGCGCTGCTGCCGCTGCTGCGGGCCTGCGCGCCGAGCGCAGTCGTCAACGTGTCGAGCACCGCCGCGCGCGTCACCCGCCCCGGCACGGGCGCCTACTCCGCAAGTAAGTTCGCGCTGACCGGCTGGAGCGACGCGCTCTACGCCGAGGAGCACGCCCACGGTGTGCACGTGGGCGTGGTGTTTCCCGGCTTCATCGCCACCGAGGGCTTCCCCGCGCGCGAGCTGATCGCACGGCGGCGCACCGCGTGGATCGTCTCCACGCCCGATCGCGTGGCGGAGGCGATCCTCGACACCGGCCTGCGCCGGCGCCCCGAGCGCTACGTGCCCCGTCCCTACTTCCTCGCCGCCGTCGCTCGGCTGTTGCTGCCCGGCCTCGTGCGCCGCACGCTCACACGCGGCGGTGCCACCGTCCTCACGACGACAACCGGCGGCGAAGCGGCTCGGCTGCCCTAGCTCGGCTGCCCCAGGAGAGGGATCGGCCTAAGCGCAGCCGTCAACCCGGCCAATGGGAAGTGCAGGACTTGGGCGGACGGCACGTCCGTCCGATGAGCGGAACACCACGCATCGCAGGTTTCTCGATCCTGTGCGCGAATAAGAAGCTCATGGCAGCCGCATAACAACCGCATAACCCACTGGCCCGGTGGGTAGATCAGCTTTCCGGGTATAGCAACTTCTGGGGTGCTGAAGGGCTCAAGAGGGGGTACCGCCGCCTATACAAGCTGGAGGATCGCTCTCGTCGCGCCGCTCCACCGAGAATAATTGACAACGCAACTACTATGCCCTATAATTCCGACTCCAGCCATCGGACATAGAGGGGTGAAGGGTGGCACCGCCGTCGCAGGCCGGCGGGCCAGGCTCCTCTCTCCAGTCGAGGGCAGCCCAACCGGCCGCAGGCCGGTAAGCCGGGCCCCTCGTTTTCAATCAGAAGGACCGAGCACCATGTCAGACGATAAACGCCAGATCACCACACTAGACACGCTCGAGACCACCGAGCGCCCGGCGACGAGCACCGTTGCCCTGGATCCCGGCTACGACGAGGCCCGCACGGCACCCGCCAGCCGCCCGCGTCCGGTGGCCGCCGAGCCGGAAAGCTTCATCCCCGAGTCCGTCGACCAGCTGCTCGCGCACTCGCGGCGCTACCCCCTGCTCCGCCCCGACCAGGAGATCGAACTGGCCCAGCGGATCGAGCGCGGGGATCTGCGCGCGAAGGAACTGATGATCAACTCCAACCTGCGCCTGGTCGCCTCCAACGCGCGGCGCTACCAGAACCAGGGGTTGCCCCTCGCCGACCTCGTGCAGGAGGGGATGCTCGGCCTGATCCGCGCCTCCGAGAAGTTCGACTGGCGCAAGGGCTTCCGCTTCTCCACTTACGCCACCCTCTGGATCCGCCAGGCGATCCAGCGCGGCCTCGAGAACTCCGGCCGCACGATCCGCCTGCCGGTGCACGTCGCCCAGCGCACCCGCAAGGTCGGGCGCGTCGAGCGCGAGCTCTCCGTGCGCCTCGGGCGCGAGCCGACGACCGAGGAGATCGCGCTGGAGACCGGCCTGGAGATCGAGCAGGTCGAGGAAGTGCGCCACCAGCGTGCCGCGCTGGTGAGCCTCGACCAGCAGGTGGGCGAGGACGGCGACACCGCCCTCGGCGACTTGCTGCCCTCCGACCAGGAGCCCCCCGAGGAGACCGCGTATGAGAACGAGCGCGAGCGCCTCGTGCACCTCGCGATCTCGCAGCTGCCCGAAACCGAGCGCACCGTGCTGACGCTGCGCTTCGGCACCGGCCACGAGGCGCCCCAGACGCTGACCGCGATCGGCAAGCGCCTCGGGTTCTCCGCGGAGCGGGCCTCCCAGCTGGAGCAGCGCGCGCTGAAGAAGCTCGCCGAGTCGCCCGAGCTAGCGGCTTTGCGCGAGGCCGCGTAACATCTAAAGCCGCATGTGGGACCGTGTCGTCCAATGGACGATCGCCGTAGGTGAACGGATCCTCGCCCCCATCGAGCGCTTCATCGGGCGGCGCTCGCTGGTGGGCGACGGCGCCTTCCTCGAGCTCGAGCGCTTCCCGTGGGTGGCGCACGTCGAGCAGAGCTGGGAGACGATCCGCGAGGAGCTCGGGCAGGTGCTCGAGGACCATGAGGCGCTGCCCAACTTCCAAGACATCTCCAAGGACCAAATCGAGATCACTGACGACGACCGCTGGAAGACGTTCTTCCTGTACGGGTACGGCTTCGAGGCGAAGTTAGGCGTGGAGATGTGCCCGCGCACGGCGGCGCTGATGCGCGAAATCCCGGGGATGACCACCGCGATGTTCTCGATCCTCTCCCCCCGCAAGCACATCCTCGACCACCGCGGCCCCTACAAGGGCGTGCTGCGCTACCACCTCGGCCTGATCGTCCCCCGCGACGCGCCGGCGTGCCGGATCCGCGTGGGTGAGGAGATCCAGCACTGGAAGGAGGGCGCCAGCATGATCTTCGACGACACCTTCAACCACGAGGTCTGGAACGACACCGACGAGACCCGGGTGGTGCTGTTCGTGGACGTGCTGCGCCCCCTTCCCTTCCCCGAGTCCGCGATCAACCGGCTGATCGTGAAGGCGATCGGGATCTCCCCCTTCATCAGGGACGCCAAACGCAACCAAGAGGCCTGGGAACGGCGCTACCGCGAGCTCAGGCGCGGAGGAGCCGCACAGGCACAGGCAACGACGTAGGGCGCTGCCTGAGCGCTCCTCAGGTGCTCGTCGGCTTCGGCTGCACGCTCATCGATGAGGTGCCGGAGCTGCTGAGCGATGCTGCGGTGTTCGCGCGCGGCCAGGCTGCGCAGAGCCTCGTGCTGCGCTGGGCTGAGGCGCAGGGAGGTCACGATCGAGCGCGGGCGCGACCTCGCGGCCGGATTGGGGCGCGACTTGGAGAGACGGTCCTCCTCGCGAGACCGCGAAGCGAGCCCACCAATCCGAGCGAACCGCCGCTGCGTCCAAACCAGGAATGCCCGCTCGACGTCGTCGAGACCGTCCACCTCAGCCGCCTTCATAAGACCCGCAACCGCATGTTTGTAGGCCTCTCGGAGCGCGAACTCGTCATTGGCCGTTCCACCCTCGAGGCCCTGCATGATTGGCTCCTTCATCCGTATCAGTCCTCCGGTCGTCCGCTCTACGACGCTCAGCCGGCCTTTTTTGTTTCTGACTTGGAATACAACCTTAAATGGAACCATTCGTCAAGTCCATATGCATAGTTATTTTCGACTATCCATAGAAACGAACAGACGTTCGCTTACGCGGGCGCTAGACCGCGGAGCGCCAGCCTCCTAGCCTGTGGATCGGGTCAGATCCCCGAGACGTCCAGGCCGGTGCCCTGAAGCAGCGAGTTCGCCTGGGCGTTCAGCACCGTGAACTCGCCCGTGAGGATCAGCAGGCCCAGCGCGATCATCACCGCCCCGCCGATCCCCACGATCACCGGGAAGTGGCGCTTGACCACCGCGAGCGCGCCGGTCATCCGCTCGAACGCGAGCGCGATCAGCAGGAACGGGATCGCAAGGCCCGCGGAGTAGAAGGCGAGCAGCAGCGCCCCGTGCGCGGCGGAGCTCGACACCGCGGCCTGGGTGAGGATCGCCCCCAGGGTGATGCTCGTGCAGGGCGTCCACGCGATCGCGAACGCCGCCCCCGCAAGCAGCGGCCCGCCGCGGCCGGCCAGGCGCATCAGCCGCTCCGAGTGCCACTGGAAGTTGAGCGCGTCCACGAACGGCGTGGCGAGGAAGAACACCCCCATCGCCACGATCAGTGCCCCCCCCACCGTGCGCAGCGTGCCGATGTGCGTGGTGAGCAGCGAGCCCACCTGCGTGGCGGTCAGCCCCAGCAGGATGAAGATCAGCGAGAAGCTCGCGATGAACAGCAAGCTCGGCCCCAGCACCCGCCGCGCCCCCGCCCCCTGGATGTCCGCGGGCGCCACCCCGATCACCGTCGAGAGGTAGCCAGGCACCAACGGCAACACGCACGGCGAGAGGAACGACACCAGGCCCGCCGCGAGCGCCAGCGGGATGCCCACCCCCGTGGCGGTGTCGCCGGAGGAGCTGGCGAGGATCGCCGTGGCGTGGATCACGTCCATTCGAGCGTCTCCTCGGGCTGGGCTGCTTCCTGCGCCTCCTCCTCAGGCGGCTCCCCCTCCCCTTCCTCAGGCAGCTCCCCCTCCTCCTCGGGCGGCTCTCCCAGCGCCGCGCGCAGCCGCGCCACTTCCCGCTCCAGGCGGGCCACCCGCTCCTCCAGGGTGTCCATGGCGCCTACGGCCCCGGCTGCCGGCATAGGAGCGGGCGCCTCCCCGTCTGAGGTCTCGCCGTCCTCTCCCAGCAACTGGGCGTAGCGCTCCTCCTTCTGCCCCGGCCGGCGCTCGAGGACGGCCACCAGCCCACGGCCGATCAGCTTGTGCAGCGTCTCGTGCACACCGCCGAGGTCGGCGAAGGCGTGCATCCGCTCGGTGCGCTGCTTGAGCTCCCCGGGTGTCTGGGGGCCGCGCAGCATCAGCACGCACACCACGGCCTGCTCGTCGTCGGCCATCGGCAGCGCTTCGACGAGCAGGTGTCGGTACTTCGGCGCGCGGCTGCCAGCTCCGCTGGCCAGGCGCGTATACCCGCGGCGCTCCAACCTATGCAGCGCGTCCCGGAGTACGGCGTCGTCGTACTCCACCACCGGGTCGCGGTTCGTAGACTGGTTGCACGCCAGCCGCAGCGCATTGAGGCTCAGCGGGTAGGCGTCCGGGGTCGTGCGCTGCTTTTCCAGCAGACACCCAAGCACGCGGAGCTCGGAGGCGGACAAGTTCATGTCTTAACCCTAGTGCGCCCTCGCCAGCACGGGCTTCAACGGCAGCCAGCGACCGTGGCCTCGCCACGCGAACGCCGCCCGACGGAGGCTCTTTAGAGCCGGAGTCCTATCCATATAGAGCCCGGGTCGGGCCGGTGGCTACAGTCATCGAGATGCGTTATCGGAATGCCCACCCACACCCAGCGGCGGGCCAACGGTGAGCTTCCACGGCGAGGGGCGCGGCGGGCAGGGGGGCGGCCCACCGCGGACGCCCAAGCCGCTCCGTCCCGAGGACATCCCCGACCGGCCGGTGTCGCTGCGGCGCATCGGGCGGCTGTTCGTGCCCTACCGCGTGCGGCTCGGCCTGCTGCTGGGGCTGATCGTGCTCGGCTCGATCCTGAGCGTCGCCTCGCCGTTTCTGCTGCGCGAAGCCGTCGACAAGGGGCTCCTCGAACACGACCTGACGCTGCTGACGTGGCTGGTCGGCGGCATGATCGCGCTGGCGGTGATCAACGGCGTGATCAGCGTCGCGCAGACCTGGATCTCAAACCAGGTCGGCCAGCGCGTGATGCACGACCTGCGCGCGGCCGTGTACGCGCACCTGCAGCGCATGTCGCTGGCGTTCTTCACGCGCACGCGCTCGGGCGAGGTGCAGGCGCGGATCGCGTACGACATCGGCGGCATCGACGACGTCGTCACCTCCACCGCCACCTCGACCGTCTCCACGGTCGCCACCGTCACCGCGACGGTCGTCGCGATGTTCGCGCTGAGCTGGCAGCTGACGGTGTTCTCGCTGATCCTGCTGCCGTTCTTCGTGTGGCTGACGCGCCGCGTGGGCAACGAGCGCCGGCGCATCCAGTCGGTGCGCCAGGGCCGCCTCGCCGACATGTCCACGCTGGTCGAGGAGTCGCTGTCGGTGTCGGGCATCCTGCTCGGGAAAACAATGGGTCGCTCGCACGAGCTCGTCGACCGCTTCTCCTCGGAGTCGAGCGAGCTCGCCGACCTCGAGGTGCGCGCGCGGATGGCGGGGCGCTGGCGGATGGCCTCGGTGCAGATCTCCTTCGCCGTGATGCCCGCCGCGGTGTACTGGTTCGCCGGCTACACGACCACCCACGGCCACGCCGTGATCTCGATCGGCACGGTCGTCGCGTTTACGACGCTGCAGACGCGCCTGCTGTTCCCGATGCAGTCCCTGCTCGGGGTGGGCGTCGAAGTGCAGACCTCGCTGGCGCTGTTCGGGCGCATCTTCGAGTACCTCGACCTGCCCGTGGACATCGAGGAGCGCCCCGACGCGCGGGCGCTGAGCGGCGTGCGCGGGGACGTGCGCCTGGAGGACGTGTGGTTCCGCTACGCCCCCGGCGCGCCGTGGACGCTGCAGGAGATCGAGGCGGAGATCCCGGCGGGGACGCGCACCGCGCTGGTCGGCGAGACCGGCGCGGGCAAGACGACGCTCGCGTACCTGGTCGCGCGGCTGTACGAGCCCCAGCGCGGGTGCGTGAGCATCGACGGCGTGGACATCCGCGACATGACGCTCGCCTCGCTCGCGGCCACCGTCGGGCTGGTCTCCCAGGAGACCTACCTGTTCCACGCCTCGATCCGCGAGAACCTCCGCTTCGCGTGCCCGGACGCCACCGACGAGCAGATCGAAGCGGCCGCGCGCGCGGCGCAGATCCACGAGCTGATCGCCTCGCTGCCCGAGGGCTACGACACCCCCGTCGGCGAGCGCGGCTACCGCTTCTCCGGCGGGGAGAAGCAGCGCATCGCGATCGCCCGCACCGTCCTGCGCAACCCCCCGGTGCTGATCCTCGACGAGGCCACCTCGGCGCTCGACACCGAGACCGAGCGCGCGGTGCAGCTCGCCCTGGACGACCTCTCTCGCGGACGCACGACGATCGCGATCGCCCACCGCCTCTCGACAGTCCGCGACGCCGAGCAGATCCTGGTGCTCGACGCCGGGCACATCGTGGAGCGCGGCACCCACGAGGAGCTGCTCGCGCTGGGCGGGCGCTACGCGGCGCTCACTGGCCGCGCGGCGACGGACTCCGCGGCGCTGGCCTGATCCCACGCCACCCTCGTTCATATGGGGTCTTTTTTGGGATCGTCCGCGCGGGCACGCTCCTCCACACGCGCGCGGGCGCTGGGCCTCCATGCCCAGCGACGATGCGTAAGGCCCCGACCGGCAGGCCGGAGCGCGACCGACCTCCGCGCCGCTACGCCACGGCGTCGATGTTGAGCCGGATGTAGTCCACCACCACGGGCTCCCCCGCCTCGGCGAGCACGGTGTCCATGAACGGCTCGCGCAGGTCCTCCGGCAGCTGCTGGTAGTGGGGGCCGAGCACGATCGAGGAGAGGAACTCGCGCGGGTGTTCGGGCTGCGTGGGGGCCGGTGCCAGCCAGCACTCCGCGCTCGCGAAGCCCGCGCCCAGCAGGCGCTCCTCGGTGGCCTCGGGCCCCGCGTAGTTCCACGGCGCGCGCCAGTCACGGAAGTGGGCGGCGTACGGTTCGCGCGCGAGGATCTCGTTGGCGACGCCGCGCAGCACGTCGATGTTGCCCCTCCCCCCGCACTGCGCCACCAGCCGGCCGCCGGGGCGCAGCGCGGCGCGCAGCCGCCCGAACAGCCGCTCGTGGTCGAGGATCCAGTGGAACGTGGCGGTCGAGAGGATCGCGTCCACCGGCGCTCGCAGCTCCAGCTCCAGCAGGTCCCCCTCGCGCACCTCCACCCGATCGCGGCCCGCCAGTCGCTCGCGGGCGGCCTTCACCATCGAGTGGGAGGCGTCCACCGCGATCACCCTCCCGTTCGGCAGACGCTCCAGCAGCGCCTCGGTCACGCGCCCCGAACCGCAGCCGGCGTCGAGCACCGTCTCGTTGCCGTTCAGCTCCAGGCGGTCGAGCACCGCGCGCCCCAACGCCTCCATCGGCGCGGAGATGCGGTCGTACACGCCGCCGTCCCACTCGCGTACGGTCATGGCCCTAGATATAACGCACGCGGCCCACCAACTCCAAGAGCGCTTTCGATAGCTGCCCCCCCTGCCACGCAATCGGGGAGCGTGGAGCCCCGCCGGCCGCGTCGTCCTCGACGGTGAGCGTCGCACCCGGGATCGCCTGCGCGTAGCGCTCGGCCACGGCCAGCGGATGCCCGGGATCGACCTCGTCGCGGGAGGCGACGACCGCGGTGGGGACGGCGAGCACCCCCAGCTGCGCGAAGTCCTCGAAGGGCCGCGAGCGGGACACCGCTTCCAGCGCGTCGGCGACGGCCGCGGGGTGCTCGTGGGCGCAGAGCCGCTGGCGCACGACCCGCTCGACGGTCTCCCGCCAGGCGGGCGGCACGGTGGAGAAGTCGTAGGCGCGCACGAACCCCTCCACCCCACCCTCGCGCAGCGCGCGCGCGAGGGCGTCGCGGTCGCCTTCGGGGGCGTCGGCCGCGCCAGCGGCGGGGTCGAAGGCCGGCGTCACGAGCCCCAGCGCGGCCACGCGCTCAGGGTGCTCCAGAGCGAAGCGCAGCGCCGTGTGGGCCCCCATCGAGGCGCCGGCGAGCGCGGCGCGAGAGGCCCCAAGCGCGTCGAGCACAGCTCCGAGGTCGCGGGCGAGCCGCTCGTAGCCGTAGGCGGTGGGGTCCGGCGCGGGGCTCGAGCGCCCGTGGCCACGGGCGTCGTAGGCGGCAACGCGGTAACCGGAGCGCTCCAGCAGGCGGG
This sequence comes from uncultured Solirubrobacterales bacterium, assembly GCA_963715925.1. Classification (GTDB taxonomy): domain Bacteria; phylum Actinomycetota; class Thermoleophilia; order Solirubrobacterales; family Solirubrobacteraceae; genus Palsa-744. The sequence continues at coordinate 3,716,605 of OY970282.1, forward strand.
AGCCCATCACGACGTAGCGGCGGGTGGCGGTGAGCCCGTGCAGCAGGACGATTGGAACCCTGCCCGTCCCATCGCCTGCCTCCTCTACTGAGAGCGAAACCCCGTCGTCGGTGAGGACGCTCAGCTCGCGCGCGGCCATCGAGCGACGACGCGCCTACGCATGTACCAAGGCGTGGTCCCGAACGAGCTCGGCGGAGCGCAAGGGCTCCTCCCAGAAGAAGAGGTGGCCGGCCCCTTCCAGGAGCTCCAGCCGCGCATCGGGCATGTGCCCCGCGATCGCGTGCGCGTTCTGGACGGGGATCAGCTCGTCGGCCGTGCCGTGCACGATCAGCGTGGGCAGCTCCAGCCCGGGCAGGCGGGCGGAGGTGTCGTGGGCGGCGATGGCCTGCATCTGGGCCACGATCGCCGCCTGGGGGGCACGCCGAGCAAGCGCAATCGCGCGGTAGGCGGCGTACAGCTCGGCGTCGTCGACGTGGCGGGGAGAGACACAGATCTCCCAGCCGGTGCGCAGGGCGAGCTCGCGGTCGCCGGAGCGCAGCGACTCGACCAGCCGGTGGATGACGGCGGGCGCGGCGAACGTGGCGCCCTGCCCCCCGCAGTAGGTGCAGCCGAGGGTCAGCGTGCGCACACGATTGGTGCCCGCCCGCCCCGCCAGCGCGAGCTCCTGAGCGACCATCCCGCCCATCGAGATGCCCAGCACGTGCGCGGATTCGACCTCCAGCGCATCGAGCAGCCCGGCGGCGTCCCGGGCGAGCTCGGCGATTGTGAACGGCGCCTGCATGCGGCTGCTCTCGCCCACGCCACGGTGGTCGTAGACGATCACCTCGAAGCTCTCGCGCAGCGGCGCGAGGAACGGCTCGCCCCAGCTCAGCAGCGTGCCGCTCATACCGTTGATGGCAAGCAGCGGGGGCCCGGAGCCGGTGCGCTCGTAGGCAAGCTCGATCTCGCCAACGCGCGCGGGGGGCATCGGTAGATCCTAACCGGACGGTCAAGCGGAGGCGATGTCGTGCGCTGAGCGGGCAATGGGAAACGTCGTTGCGCCGGCTCGCCCCGACGGACGGCCGGCGCGCCGGGCCGGCGTTGAGGGCGCCGCTGCCGCCGCCTAGGCTGGGCCGCTCGTCTAGATAGACAATCCAAATAATTGGTAAGCGCCGTCTGCGCCATCGCCGTCCGCGCGACCGGAAAGGGGCATCTCATGGAGGCCGACCTGACCACACCCGTGCTCTCTCAGGCAAACGCCGTGGGGCAGGGGTTCGACATCTACGGAGCGTTCTCGACCGCCAGCCTCAAGATCCCGCTGTTCGACCTCGAGAGCTCCGGCACCAAGACGTTCACGATGCTCGGCCATGAGTACCTGATCCCCTCCTGCGTGACGGCCATCGAGGACCCCGACGCGTACTTCGACGACACCAGCGCCCAGACCCGCGAGCAGCTGCAGAACGATCTGTCCGTACACGCCGGCGTGGAAATCTCGGCCGGCGCCTTCAGCGGGGAGATGCAGGCGGACTTCGCCGCCGCCTTCGAGCAGAGTTCGCAGTTCGCTTACGTGTACCGGAAATTCTACAGCCAGATCGCCTACGTGGAGCTCGGCGACGCGGGGGCATACGTCACGGATGAGTTCGCCACGCGCATCTCACAGCTGCCCGACCAGGTCACCCCCGCGAACCTCGACCTCTTCTACCAGTTCTTCAGCGAGTTCGGCGTGTACTACGTGCAGAAGGTGGTTCTGGGAGGCGGCCTCGATCTCTGCTCCTCGGTCAAGCTCGCCAGCGAGCTCACATCGCTCGAGCTCTCGGCGATGATCGCCGCGCAGTACGAAGCCCTCACCTCCAGCGGCTCGATCGACGCCAAAGTCGCGGCGAGCTCCGAATGGCAGCGCTACTCGCAGGACGCCTCGTGCACCATCCGCGCCTTCGGCGGGAGCTCCGGCGCGGTCGCGGCGCTGACGGCCGTTGATCCGCTCAAACCCTCATCGGATAGCGTCGGCGCCTATCGGGCGTGGCTCGGGAGCGTGGACAGCGACCCCGCCATCGTGGACCTCTCGCTCGCCGGCATCTGGAACCTCTGCGGCGCCAAGTCGCAGGCCGTGCGCGAGGCGTGGGAGTCGTTTCGAGACCTCATGCACCCCTCGCTGACACTGAATACCTCCGCGACCTTCCTGCCCTGGCCGACGCCGCCGCCGGTCCCGCCGATCGTCATTCTGAGCTCGATCCCCGGCCCCCTGCGCCCGGCCGCCCCGCCGGCCAGTGCGGCGGGGTGGCAGGTGCTGGTGCTCGACGCCACCAAGCTCGCCACGGCCGACGCGGTCGTCTACGACGCCTACCACGCGCTGCCCCCGCAGAACGTCTGGATCTCGACCTACAAGACCATGTACGACGAGCTGGCGAGCGTCCTGACGCCCTACCTCTCCGCGCGGTACATCATCGTGCTCGTCAGCTTCGCGATCGACCAGAACATGCTCCCGACCCCGAGTATGCAGCAGGTCATGCGCTCGGCCGGCGCGGGCCCGGTACTCGACTACTGGTCACAGCACTGCGACCCCGGCAGCGAGATCGGCAACGATGCGGTGTGGATCGCCAACTCCTTCGCGTATGCGCTGGTCGGCATCGGCGCCAGCCGCCCCGGCGATGCGATCGAGCAGTACGTCCGGTGCGGCTGGAAGGAAAGCCGATCGCTGTCGGTCGACGTGGAGTTCTACCGCCGCAGCTACGACGGCTCCTACACGATCGGGCTGGGCTCCTAGCCAAGGCCCCGCGATGAGCGTGCACTCACGCCATGCACTGCTGGCGATCGGCAACGGCTCGCCCGCCACCGGCTACGGCCGCGTCCTGCGCAGCCTGCTGCCGAGGGTCGGCCGGGGGCTCGACGTCGTCCACTTCACGGTCGACCTCCGCGATCCCCCCGCCGGGGAGGGCTGGCGGATCGAGCCGAACCGGCTCGCCGGCGATCTCGGCGGCATCGAGCAGCTTCCCGCCATCCTCGAGCGACACCGCCCGCGCGTCGTGTGGATCTGCCACGACCTGTGGCTCTGGCGGGCGCTCGCCCCGGCGCTGCGCAGCGCGCGGCCGCGGCCGCGGGTGGTGCTGTTCACGCCGCTGGACGGCGGCGAGCACGAGCCCGACGTGCCGCAGCTGCTGGCGGGGCTCGAGCACCTGGTGCTCTACACCGACCACGCCCGGGCTCGGGTCGAGCGCCTGCTCTGCGAGCTGCCCGCGGGCGCGCGCGCCCCGGCGGTGTCGGTCCTCCCGCACGGCGTCGACCGGCTCGTCTTTCGGCCGCTGCGCGCGTTGCGCGGCCCCGCCGACCTGCACCACAACCGGCGCATCGCCCGCGCGCGCCTGTTCCCCGCTCGGCCTGAGCTGCGGGATGGCTTCGTGGTGCTCAACGCCAACCGCAACACGCTGCGCAAGCGCATCGATCTGACGCTGGCCGGCTTCGCCCGGTTCGCCCGCGGCAAGCAGGACGTGTTCCTGGCGCTGCACATGGGCGCACGCGACCAGGGTGTGGACGTCGTACAGCTCGCGCGCGAGCTCGGCATCGGCGATCGCGTGCTGCTCACCGGCGGCGAGGACCTCCATCGGCCGATCGGCGACCGCGAGCTGAACTGCCTCTACAACGCCTGCGACGTCGGCGTCAACACGGCGGCCAAAGAGGGCTGGGGGCTGGTCGCGCTCGAGCACGCCGCCGCGGGCGCCGCGCAGCTCGTGCCCGCGCTGCCGAGCTGCCGCGAGATCTGGCGCGAGCGGGCCGGCCTGATCGGCCTCGCGCGCGACGCGCGCGGCTGGCGGGCGCCCGATCCCAGCGTGCTCGCCGAGCTGCTCGAGCGGCTGTACGCCTCCCCGCGGGAGCTGTGGCGCTGGACCCTGGCGGCGCACGAGCGCGCGCGGCGCCCCCACAGCTCGTGGGGGGAGATCGCCCACGAGTGGGCGGGCATCCTCGATGCGGCCGCCGCGACGGGGGTGTAGCACGGCGATGGACTTCCTCTTTCACCAGAACATGAGGGTCTTCGGCGGCGGGACACCGTTGCGCAATCAGGCCTACGGCGCGGCGTTCACCACGATGGCCGCGGAACTCGGGCCCGCCAACGCGATCGTCGTGTGCGGCTTCACCGAGATCATGAACTACGCAACCGCCGGTCCGGTGCTGGCGCAGCTCGGCGCAGTCATCGGCCTGCCGGGAGTTGTCCCGGTCGCCTGCGGACAGACGGCGCTGGCAAACGGCCCTGAGTTCATCGCGGTGGCGAGCTCCGCGCACGTGGTGTCGGTCGGGCGCATCATGATCGAAGCCAACGTGTCGCTGACCCTCATCCACGACATCGCGCCAATCCCGGTGACGCCCGCGTGGTGCACCACGGTGCCCGCGAACACCGCCTACGACTACCGCGGCGTCGTCTACCTCGTCGTCACGGTCGGCGCCACCAACATCGCGGTGGGTTTCATGCACAACATGTACACCTTCACCGAGCAGCGCGCGCTGATCGCCCAGCAGATCCCCCGCTTCGGCGCCCTGATGGCCTCCAACCCGGCGATGGCGGGCGGTGGCCCGGTGTACCTCGGAGGAGACTTCAACGTCCCGCCGCTCGTCCGCAAAAGCACCACGTACGGTAAGTACACGCCCTATGCGGCGGGCATCCCAGCCCCGGCGCCGCCCGGCGTCGTGGCGGGCGGCACGACGGTCAACGGGAACCTCTACGACTACTGGTACTCCAACCGGGAACCCGTCGGGCCATGGCCGTTCGGCTACGTGCCACCGGTTCCCGGGGTCTACGTGCCGACGCTGCTCGGCGCCGACATGTCCGACCACTGCGGCGTGCACCTGCGCATTCGCTGAGCCGACGCCGGCCCACCTGAGTGTGGCCCTCGATCCATCCGGACCCCGCCATACGATTCCGACGGTGGCACGATTCGCACGAGCAGCGGTTCTCGCACTCGCCCTGACGGCGGGGTCGGCGCTGTGGCCCGCCGCTGCGGGCGCGGTCAGCGAAGCGCCCGCGCCGCCCGCGAACGACGAAATCGCGAACGCCCAGCCGATCCACTCGGTGCCGGCGAGCATCGAAGGCACGACGGTGGGAGCTACGACCGTGACGAGCGAACCGGGGTCGGGGTGCGTCGGTGAGACGAGCGCCTCGGTGTGGTACAGCCTGCAGACCACGGGGGCCGAGCGGCTCGCTGTCGAACTGGCCGCGGGGGGCAAGTTGGACGGCACGATCGACGTGTACAAGGCGGTGCGCTCGCAGCTACAGCCGGTCGCGTGCGCGCAGACCGAAGAAGAAGGCAAGGCGTCGCTGACGTTCAAGGCGCAGAAGAACACGCTGTACGACATCCGCGTGGCGGCGCTGGCTAACTCACAGCTGGCGAGCTTCACGCTGAACGTCTTCCAGCCGACGCCCGCGATCGGCCCGCCGGGGCCGCGGCTGCCCGCGGGTGGCGTGAGCGGGCAGGTGGACCGCATCCAGAACATCAACGCGGCGTACTCGGTCACCCTGCACGCCGGGGTCAGCTACCTGATCAACCTCGCCAACGAGACGCGGGGGGCGTGCGTGAACGGCGCGCTGTTCGCACCGGGCACGAGCACCTTCGAAGGGGCCTCCGCGCGCCTGCGCGTGAATTGTGGCGGCTACACGCTGTTCACCCCCGGCCCCGGCAAGGGCGGGCTGTACAGCTTCGAGGTGACGCCGAGCTCCACCCACAAGGGCGAGCAGCGCTTCCACCTGGAGGTCGCCCCGGCGAACGGCACGCAGATGGCGCCGGGCCTCCCGCTCGGCAACTACGGGCGCGCGAGCGGGCGCCTGGAGGGCACGAGCATCCAGGTCGTGCGCCTGTACCGGATGGAAGTGACCAGCTACTCCAACCTGACGCTGAGGCTGAGCGCGCCGGCGAGCGCCGAATTCAACCTCGCGTTGCGCGACCAGAACGGCAACATCATCGAATGTAGCTGCAACGGGAGCGGCTCGCAGAAGCTGCAGCACCAGCTACGCAAAGGCCGTTACTACGCGGAGGTGTCGGTGCGCAACCACACCTCCGGGAACTTCACGTTGACGCGCGAGTCGCGCACGATCACGCACACCAAGATCGCCTTCGGCGCCGCGCACGGGAGCGCGGGCCAGGCGGTCCCGATCGAGGTCCGCGTCTCGCCGGGAGCCTCGGGGCCGGTGAAGGTCGAAGTGCAGCGCTTCGACCCGGTGTTCGGGTGGCAGTTCTACCGCGAGATCGAAGCGCAGGTGAGCGAAGGCTCAGCGGAAATCCCGTTCACGCCCCCCGCGGTGGGCAACTGGCGCGCCAAGGCCTCCTACGCGGGCTCGCGCGTGGCGAGCCCGAGCGCGGTGGGTTTCACCTACCTGCTCGTCAACTAAACGCCCGCGCGGGCACTCACACCGGCAGGGCGAGCTGGTCGGCGTGCTCGCGACCGGGGCCGTCGTCCAGTGCGGGAGCACCGGAGCGTCCCCCTGCGCCGAGGCCGGCGACGCGCACCCCCAGCAGCCGCACTGGCCGCGCGGGGGCGTACTCGCGCAGCAGCCGCTGGGCGACGGCGTCGACCAGCCGGGGATCGCACGTGGGCTCCGTAAGGGTGTGGGCGCGGGTGAGGGTGGTGAAATCGTCGAGGCGCACCTTGATCCCGACGGTGCGTCCGCAGCGGCCGTGCGCGGCGAGGCTGGCGCAGAGCTCCCCGGACATGCGCTGCAGCTCGGCGCGCAGCTGCTCGAAGTCGTGGACGTCGCGGTCGAAGGTGCGCTCGCGCGACTCGGAGACGACCTTGCGCGCGGCGCCGACCTCGCCGTCGTGCTCAAAGCGCGCGCGGCGGCCAAGCTCGCGCCCGAGGTTAGGCCCGAAGCGCTCGACCAGCACGCGCTCGGGAGCGTCGGCGAGCGCGGCGAGCGTCGTGAGCTCCAGCTCGGCCAGCCGCGCGACGGTCTTCGGCCCGATCCCGGGCACGAGCCCAGGGGAGGCGCCGGCGAAGCGCGCGCACGCCTGCTCGCGGCTGAGCACGACGAAGCCCGCGGGCTTCTCGGCGTCGGAGGCGACCTTCGCGACGAGCTTGTTGGGGCCGATCCCCACCGAGCAGGTGATCCCGGTCTCCTGGAGGATCTCCACCACGAGCCGGCGCAGCGCCGCGCGCGGGGAGAGCAGGCCGCCCACGTCGAGGTAGGCCTCGTCGAGCCCGACGACCTCGACCCGCTCGACATGCGCGCGCACGATCCCCATGACGCGCCCGGAGACCTCCCTGTAGGTGGGGAAGTCCGGCGCCAGGAACACCGCTTGCGGGCATAGCCGCCGCGCGCGCGAGGCGGGCATCGCGGAGCCGACCCCGAAGCGCCGCGCCTCGTAGCTAGCGGTCGTGACGACCGCCCGCGGCCCGCTCCCCGCGACGACCACGGGCAGCCCGCGTAGCTCGGGCCGGCGCTGCAGCTCGATCGAGACGTAGAAGGCGTCGGCATCAAGGTGCGCGACACGTAGCTGGTCGGTCGCTGCGGACACTGTCCGACGAATCTAGCGCTGGCTGCGGCAGATTCGGCACCTCAAGGCCTCCAAGGCTGCCGCTGGCACGTAGTCGATGAAGACGCACAGTTCTGAGCTAGTGTTGTATGATGGCTCGCATGGCTACCATTGCTCTGGAGCGCAACTTCTCGGACCTGCTGCGCAGGTCGGGCGAGGTGCTGGAGGATGTCGACCGACAGGACGTGCTGCTGCGACGCCGGGACGGCCACGACCTGCTGCTCGTCAGGGCAGACCGCGAGGAGAGCGTTCGTGACGCAGTGGGCGTCGCATCGAGCGTGCTCGCGCGCATGGTTGCACGGCACTTGGCGGACATGGCGAAGGGCCTGCCGGAGGCGATGCCGTGGCTGCGGATGCTCCCCGAGAGCGATCTCGAAGAGTTCACGCGGGAGTTCGTGGAGGTCGCCGAGGCGTGCGGATCGCTTGGCTCGTTCGACCGGCTCGGCCTGCTGCTCACGGAGTGGCGTAATACCGCCTACGCATGGTCACGCCCGCAGGCGCTTCAGGTACTGCGGACCGACCACGCAAGCGAGGACTTCGATGAGCCCGTCATCCCGCCACAGTGAGCCGCCGCGGGGATCGTGTACCGCGCCCGCCGGTCGCGCCTGAGTGGGACCTGCGCTTCGCCACCAGGAACGCAGCCGAGCATTGGGGCAAGCTCTGCAACATCGCGGCGGGCAACTGCGCGGAGATGCACAAACGCCTCAGCGAAGACCCAAGGCGCCGCGTCAACCCCGACCGTCATCACAGGCTCAAGGGTGAGCTGGGCACTGCTCGCCACGACGGCCAAGAGCTCGAGCAGTGGCAGTACGAGGTCACCGGCGCGGGCAGAGTGTGGTTCCTGATCGACGACGCCAGGCATCGCTCAGCGGGGCTGTTCGACCAGCGCGCCGGGGCCGACCTCGTCGATCGAGGCGTGGCCGCTCAGCGCCATCGCGAGGTCGAGGTCGGCGAGGAACGAGCGCAGCACCTCGACGACCCCCTGGGCGCCGCCCAACGCGAGACCCCAGATGTAGGGGCGGCCGAGCAGCACCGCGCGGGCGCCGAGCGCGAGCGCCTTCAGCGCGTCCGAGCCGGAGCGGATGCCGCTGTCGAAGAGCACCTCGCAGCGGCCGTCGACGGCCGCGACCACCTCGCCCAGCGCGTCGAGCGCCCCGACGGCGCCGTCGACCTGGCGCCCGCCGTGGTTTGAGACGAGCACCCCCTGCACCCCGTGCTCGATGGCCAGACGCGCGTCGTCGGCGCGCAGGATGCCCTTCAGCACGATCGGCAGCTCGGTGCACTCGCGCAGGAACGCGAGGTCCTCCCAGGTGACAGCGGGGTTGGCGAACTGCCACGCCCAGTGGCCGATCGCGGCCTGCATGTTCTCCTCCGGCGGGGCGGGCAGCGCGGCGCGGAAGACGGGGTCCTCCAGGTAGTTGCGGTTGCCCTCGCCCCATAGGAACGGCAGGAACCCCTGCGTCAGGTCGGCGGGGCGCCAGCCGAGCAGCCACGTGTCGAGCGTGAGCACGATCGCGCTGTAGCCGGCCCGCTCGGCGCGCTCCACGAAGCTGCGGGCGAGCTCGCGGTCGCGCGGCCAGTAGAGCTGGTACCAGCGCGGCAGCTCCCCGGCGGCGTCGGCGATCTGCTCGATCGTGTGCGCGGCCGCGGTGCTCGCCACGAACGGCACCCCCACCTCCGCGGCGGCGCGCGCCATCGCGAGCTCCCCCTCGGGGTGGGCGAGCGTCTGCACCCCGATCGGGGCGAGCAACACCGGCGCCGGCAGCGGCGTCCCGAGCAGCGTACGCGCGAGCGTGCGCTCGGACACGTCGCGCAGCATCCGCGGCGCGATCCGCCAGTGGTCGAACGCCTCACGGTTGGCGCGCATCGTCTCCCCCCGGCCGGCCCCGCCGGCGATATAGCCGCGCGGGCCCTCGGCGAGCAGGTGGTAGGCGTCGCGCTCCAACATCCTCCAATCGAGCGGACGCGCGGGCCGCTGGCCCCCCAGGCCGCGCAGGTAGATCTCGTACTGATAGTTAGCGAAGGGGACCTGCTCGCTCATCCTCACAGCCTTTCTATTCGACCCACCCACCCGGCGCGCGAACTCTATCGGCCTTCAGTCCGGTGCCAAGGGATCGCTCCGGGACGGTGGGGGCGCGGGAGCCACGACCGGCATACCGAGCACCGCGGCGGCATCCGTCATACGCCTGTCGTAGGTGATGACCTCGGTGAGCTCCGGACCGACCGCTTGAGCAGCTGCCAGGTGAATCGCATCGAGACTGCGCAGCGTCGCACCGGCGAGCGCCCCCGCGGCGTCGAGCAGGCCCTCATCCACGCGCAGCAGCCCAATCCGCTCCAGCAATCCTCGCGCCCTGGCAAGCGCGGGCGCACCGTGCGCGTGAACGGCGTGCACCACCTCTACGCGCGCAAGAGCGCATGACACCCGCTCGGGGTGGTCCGCGAGATGACGCGCCAAGGCGCCGGACTCCTCCTCCCACACGACCAACTTAACGAGCGCAGAGGAATCGAGGTAGACCGCGATCTCAGCGCTCCTCGGCGCGCAACCTCTCGAGCGCGCGACTCGGGGTCTCAGCCCCCGGAACGGGCGCCACTGGAGCACCCAACTCGAGTGCATCGCCGACGGCTCTGGTGAGGCGCCCACTCGCGGCAAGTCGGTCGATGCGGCCTCCACCCGGGATCGGCACAAGCATCGCAATCGGACGACCGCGATCGGTCACCTCGAACGTCTCACCCTCCTCAACCGCGCGCAGGTAGCGACTGGCGCCCTGGCGCAGCTCCCTAATCCCGATCGTCTGCATGTGCTACTTATAGCACATCACTCCAGTCGCTCAGCCAGCCACAACCCCCGGCGGTGAGCGGCAAGCACTTATCCGCAGCTCAGGATGCGCGCAACGTCATGGCCTGCGTGGGCAGGGCACGGTGGTGCGAGCGTGTGTCTGGCTGCCGTCGAGGAAGGTGAGGGTGGCGGCGAAGGGGAAGCCTCCGCGGGGGCAGTGATCTGGCAGGAGCACACCCGTGGGGTGGTAGCCGATGACCTTGCCGTGGACATGTTCGTAGTAGGTGAGCCCGCGTGGGCCGAGCGTGGCGTGGAGTCGCACTACGGCGACGTTGGGCGCTCCCGGGAGGCTCGGGACCAGCGGCACGTCGATGTGGATGAGTTCGCCGTTTGGCGCTGGGAGCAGTAGGCCGGAGAGCACGATCTGGGCATTGACGGGCGTTTCGGCGCTGGTGTAGAGAAGCAGCGCGATGTGCCCGTCCTGTTCCGGGGCGCGGACAATCGTCACTGCGGCGGGCTCGTGGAGTATGTCTGGTCCGATGGGAACCTCTGCTGATCCGATGGGGATCTCAGCGAGGGCGCTGCCCCGCCCCATACGGGAGTCGGCTGGGCAGCCTTCGGGACCGAAGACTTCGAGCCGAGTCTGGGAGCAGGTGGCCAGTCCGAGGCCGCTGTCGGCGATGCCAAGGTCGCCCGGATAGCGCACGTCAAGAGAAGTCAATGGAGAAGGGACGTTGCCAGTGGTCTCGGCGATCTGGACGTTGATTTCGACCGTCGTGGGCTGGCCCAGCCGCTCAGGCGTGAACGTGACGTGGAGTCTGGCCGACTGCGCGGCGTGCGCGGTCGTTGACAGGCACGCACAGGCCAAGAGCGGGGCGAGAACGTTGCGGGCTGGGCGCGCGGCGCCTCCTTCTCGCCCCCGGATCAGTACGAGAACCTGCCTGTCGTCTGAATGACCAGGGCGTAGGTTCGGCGATCGAAGGTGCCGTACAGCCCGGCGGTCCCGTGGGCGTGGCTGTAGCGGCCGGTGCCGCCGGTCAGCGTGATCGTGCCACTGAAGCTCTGGTAGCGCCCCACGCCGTGCGAGATCGCTCGTCCGCGGCCTTCGATCGAGCCTCCGTCGGTGCGGATCGTGAAGCTGCCGGTGAAGGTGTCTCCCGTGTCGACCACGGCGCGCATCGAGCCCGGAAGGGCTCCGGTGACGGGCCCTTCCTCGTATAGCTGCCTGCCGTTCGGCCTGACCAGATGCAGGTGCGCGGTCGCGGTGCCGTTCAGCGAACGCGCAGCGCGCCCAGTCGCCCGGTGTCCGGCGGCGGAAGATTCGGCTGCGCTCATCAGCGTCGCTCCCCCGATGGAGAGGAGTACAAGTGCAGCTACGCCTACAAGGCGATGACGATGACTGCGGTTACGCTTCATGCTGACTCCCGTTGGCCCGACGACGACCCTTCCAGCCCGAGTGGATCTCTCAAAATAATATTCTCATCTCGAATAGATCCTACCGGGCAGCCATATCCATTGAGCCCTGGTTGGGTCAAAATCGCCGATCGAGCAGCTCCGGATAGGCGGCTGCCCGCGGCAGCGCCACTGGCACGATGGCCGTGGCCGCGGCCACCATGCGCAGGCGCTGACGATCCTCAGTACCGCCCGAAGCGGTGCTTGGCGGTGAGCAGGCGCCTGCGCCAGGCCGGCACTGTGACGCGGCCGGGTGTGCGTCCGTAGCCCTCTCGTTCGATCTGGCGCAGGATCTCGCGATAGAGCTCCGCGGAGAGAGCCATACCTCGCCGTCCGCGGGAGAGGAGCGGTATCGCGCCGAGTCCTTCTTCGTATAGCCGGTCGGCGCGGGGGATCTGGTCACGCAAGAGCGCTTCGCGTGCGCCTGGTGAGGGGAACCCGAAGCGCTCGATCGTGGTGCGGGCGATGTAGAGGTGGCCGTGCGCGTGGTCCTCGTCGATGTCGCGCAGGATGTTGGTCCGCTGCGTCGCTCGACCGAGAGTGGCCAACTTCGTCTCGGCCTCAGTATGCGATGTGCCGAAGAGCGCACCGAGCATCACTCCCACCGTGCCGCCCGTACGCTGGCTGTAGAGTTCGAAGTCCTCCTCGGTCTCGATCACGGCGCGCGCTAGGTCGTGTCGCATACCTTCACAGAATTCCAGCATTGCTTGAGGCGGTAGTGGATATCGTCGTGAGAGATCTGTGAGGATACGAGTCTCGGGGGTTTCGACCGTTTCGCCGCGCGTCCAGCGCTCGACCGCATCGACCCGCCGCGCCGCTTGCGGTAGATCCTCGTCGACCAGATCATCTATCGTGCGCAGCACCCGGTAGAGCTGACTGGCAGCCGCCTGGAGATCGTCAGGCAGCAGACGGATACCTGCGCTGAACGTACTCGAGTCCAGAGCCGACGCCATGTCGCCTCGCTGCTCTGCCGTCGTGTGGGTGGTGGCTCGTGAGGGCATAGGACTGCAGGTGGTTGACAGGAGCACCATTCCACGTCTTTAACGCATTGAGATATGGCTTGGCGGTGAAGGTTTGGTCATTCTGTTGAGAGAGCTGCTCGCGGCTGGAATCGACGGGTCTGTACGACTGCGATCATCGAGGCCAGAAGCGAGATTCCGGCGACGATCGCCACGGTGCGCAGTCCGAGTTGCCACGCTGGCGTGAACTTGACCGGGGAGCCGGTGGTCTGGTGAAGCCAGCCATCGATGAGATCCTGGCCGGCGAGACCGGCGACAGTGCCGATGAGGCAGCCCGAGAGCAGCACCAGGCCGCTCTCGTAGAAGATGAGTCTTACGAACTGGCCGAAGCCCATGCCGATCGACATCAGCGATTCGAGCCTGCCTCGCTGCTGCCAGATCGCAGCAATCATCAGGGCGATGATCGATGCGACGGTGGCGATCAGCACGACGATCGTGGTGTCGCTCAGTCTCGAGAGGGTGCTGCCGAGCACGGCGCTGACTTCCGATCGCCGTTCGTCGACGGTCTTAACCGTGAGCGCAGAGCCGCTTGGAAGGGCCCCTTCAACGGCGTGCTTGCCCCGCTTGGTCGAGACGCCTCCCTTGAGCGCGACTGAGAGTAGGCTGGCTGCATCGCTATGCCACAGTCTCGCGTGGTCATCACTGTTCATGACGATGGCCCCAGATAGCCAACCGTAGTTTGCGATGATCGCGGCGAGCCGTAGACTGGCGTAGCCTGTGGGAGTGGGAATGGTGAAGCGCTCGCCGAGGCGCAGGTGATCTTCGCGGGCAATCGGCTGACTGATCGCCGCCCAGCCGCCTTCGCGCAGGTGTCTGTCGGCTGCGCTGAGCGACCCTTCTACGAGCTGGCTCGGAGCGATCTGCGCTGGGAGCTGTGCTGGTACGCCGAGGACCCACACTCGCCTTCCGGGCAGGTCGAGGAACGAGTCGCGCCAGGGCAGCACTGAGCTCACGACGCCGAGGCGCTGCAGGCGACGTTGGGTTTCGGTGTATGAGAAGGGCTGCGTCGTGTAAACATTCTCGGGCCCGCCGGGCCTGATCCAGAGGCCGGCGCTCGACAGCAGGTCCGTTGCTCCTCTGCGCACGGCCTGCTGTACGTCTGAGACCGAGCCGCCGATTAGAACCAACAAGAAGGCCGCGATCATCCCCGTGGCCAGGAGGGCGACCGATCGAGTGGGGGAGCCGCGAAGCTCTGCGACGGCGAGGCGAGCGGCGGGGTCGTCTGAGTGCCGTGATGCCGTGCGTGCGAGGTTGAGCAGGTAGCGCAGGATCATGGGCAGACAGATCACGAGGCCGGCTGCGAGCCCGACGAGCGCCGCAACCGTTGTTGCTGGCTTCAGCGCGGACGCGGCTATCGAGAGGCACACGAGCAGGGATCCGCAGGCGAAGACGATCGCGTCTGAGAGCCGTAGTCTGCGCGCGAACGAAAGCGTACGACCGACTGCGTCGGGCTCAGCGACAGCGCCCGCGCGTAGAGCCACAATCGATGGCAGGGCGGCCGCGGCGAAGGCTGCGAGCATTCCGCCGGCGAGCGCGATCAAGATCGTCGGTGCCCCGACGACTCGCTGGCCACCGATCGCGAATGCGGCCGCTATGTAGCCGGGGACCGTCCGGTAGGCGATGAGCGAGATGACATCACCGGCGAGCAGGCCGAGCAGGGAACCGACTACACCGAGGATGAGCGCGTCGAAGGCCAGCGAGGCGACGATCATCGAGTCCGGGGTCCCCGTCTCGATCAGATAGACGATGAAGCGTCGGCGCTCGTCGCTTGCGAGCAGCAGGGCGTTGTAGGCGAGAATGACGCCGGCGACGAGGCTGATCGCGCTGAACAGCAGCGTGACCTGCTTTTCGGGTCCGGCGGCGTTCCCCAGGAGCCTCGCTTCGGTCTCGACCGGACGGGCGTTCAAGGTCGCCCCGAAGCGATCGGTGAGCGCATGGAGCAGCGCGGCTTCGCGTCCGGCCTCGGGCTCGATCAGGATGCGCGTCACGTGGCCCTGCGCTCCAGCGATGCTCTGCACAATCGGCAGGGGGGCGGCGGCGACCGGGCTTTCGGCTACGGCGCCGATCTTGTCGCTCGGCACGGTGGCGTCGAGCGCGAGGTGTTCGGTGCGCCCTCCGACCAGGATGGCGAGCACACCGCCGGGTCTGGCTCCGATTGCGTGAGCTGTCGGTTCGGTCAAGACCAGCGCTCCTTGTCGGGAGGCTTCGCCTGCCCGCTGAAACTGCAGGGAGAGCCTGCCCCCGAGGGCCGCGATCTGTTCGGTTGCGCCCACCAAGGTGAGGGCTCTGCGGCCCTTCGGCCCGACCGCGATGATCGGCTGCTCGAAGATCGGCGCTGTGGCCTTCACATCGGGCATGTGTTCGACTTCTTCGGAGATGCGCTCGTCGAAGCCCTCGGGTCCTCGTGCGGCCAGTTCGAGCGTCGCCCGACCGGCGACGCCGTGCGCGATCTCTTCAAAGGAGCCCGTGACGCTGCGGTGCGCGATCTGGACGGCGAACAGCAGCGCCACCCCGGCAGCCACCCCCACGACCGCCATCAGCTCGCGCAGCGGCTGAACGCGCAGGTGGCGCCTGTAGAAGAGAAGCAGAGTCCGCAGGTAGCCGATCATCCGCCGAGCGCCGCCCGCGCCTGCAGATCGGCTTCTGTCATCCGGCCGTCGCGCATCGTCAGCACGCGATCGGCGTAACGCGCCACGCGCGCGTCGTGCGTGACCAGGACCGTGGCCGCGCGGCGCTCGCGGGGCAGCGCGCTGATCAGATCGAGCACGGCATCTCCGGTCTCGGTGTCGAGGTTGCCCGTCGGCTCATCCGCAAGGATCAGCTTCGGCTCGCCGACGAGCGCCCGTGCGATTGCGACGCGCTGCTGCTCGCCCCCGGAGAGCTTGGCAGGGATATGGCCCGACCGATGCCGGAGTCCCACCTCATCGAGTGCGACGAGCGCCCGCTCGCCTGCCTCGCGGTGATGCACCCCACGCAACAGGAGGGGTATCGCGACGTTCTCCTCGGCGGTGAGACCCGCGACCAAATTGAAGCCCTGAAAAACGAAGCCCAGCTTTGTACGGCGGTAGGAGAGCATCTCGCGCTTCGAGAGCCTGGCGAGGTCGCTGCCCTCGAAGCGCACGCTGCCGGCATCTGCCCGCAGAAGCCCCGCCGCGAGCAGCAGCAGCGTGGTCTTGCCCGAGCCGCTCGGTCCGAAGATCGCAACGAGCTCTCCCTCGCAGACGCTCATGCTCACGTCATCGACGGCGTGAACGGCACCGCCGGGACTCGCGTAGTACTTGCGCGCGCGCTCCAGCTCAAGCATCGGCCGCGGCTCGGCGTGATCCGGCCGGCGGGAAGCGATAGACCTTGCCGCGCTCGCTCATCGGCTCGGGATCGATGAGCTTGCCGTCGCGCAGGTAGTGGAGTGGCTCCGCCCGCAGCAGGGTCTGCGCATCGCTGGCAGTGATGAGCACGGCAACCCGTGCCTTCCGCGCGAGCTCTGAGAGCAGCGCCATGATCCCCTCCCGCTCGGCCAGCGAGAGGTTCGACGCCGGGCCGTCGGCCAGCAGCAGTTGGGGTTCGCTGACGAGTGCGCGAGCGATCGCAACACGCTGGCGCTCGCCATCAGATATCTGGTGCAGCTCCATGTCTACGCACTGCTCGGCCTCGCAGGCAAGTAGCGCCTCGCGCACCCGCCGCTCGGCGCTGCGATGACCACAGCGATCCACAAGCAGCGGCAGCGCTACGTGGTCGAGCACCCCGAGATGCTCCTGCCAGGGCTGAACGGCCCATACGCAGGCGATCTCGCGCCGTCGGAAGCGCGTCCGCTCCCCCGCCGACATCCGGTCAAGGCGCTCCCCGTTGTAGGTAACCGTGCCGCTGTCCGGTCTGCACAGGCCAGCGGCGATCCGCAGGAGCGTCGTCTTGCCCGCGCCGCTCGGACCGAAGATGCCCATGAGCTGGCCGCGATTGAGCTCGATCGAGACATCGTCCAGCCCGACCTTGCCCCCGTCGGGCCTGCTGTAGAGCTTGGATATCCGCTCCAGACGAAGCATCGTCTCAGCGTACCCCTCGAGCTGCACCCGGACTCGCGGTCCGGCTCTGCGCGGGTGCGAGCCCGTCAGCCATTGCCGTCCTGCTCCGGCTCGCCGCGCGCGGATCGCCGTCGCCCGGCGATCCTCCCGAACAGGTCTGCTCGGGCGCTCTGGCGATCGCGCGTCCTCTTGGTCAGCTCTGAGCGGTGCATTGAGGGCCAGACCACATCCTGGTTTTTCAACCAGGAAACCCTCTCATGCATGTATCTGGCGTATTTCAGCTCTCCTTCCACATACGAGACGTCGCCGCTCAGCGCAAATCTCAGCAGCTCGTGATCGGCCCGCACCTGCAATCCCCCTACGGGAATCTCCTCCTGTTCGCGTGCGAGCTCCTTCAAACGCGCTGTACATTCCTTCTCGTAGGCGTCGATCTGCTTCAGCGCGCTCTCCAGGCGCTCAGGGCCGGCGAGCGTGATCTTGACCAGCAGCGGCCGGCGCAGCAGCCGAGTCCCACTCGCGCCCTCCTCAAACCAGCGCTCGAACTCCTCGGCACCGGCCGCGGTGATCGCAAAGACGTGCCTCTCGTCCTGGTCGTCCGGGGCGCTGTCGACGCGCTCGATCAGCCCATCCGTCGCCAGTTGCTTGATCGTCTGATACAGCTGGCCAGAGTTGATTCTCCAAGCCGGTCCGAGCCGTTTCTGCAGGCGGTCACCGAGCTGGTAGCGGTAGGCCGGTCTTTGGAGCAGCAGCCCCAGCAGCGCATGCTTGGCGGACACTCAGCCGCCTCTTGGCCAACCCGACATCGCCCATCCCTCGAATGGAAGTATCCCGATGGGCAAACCTTACACCAAGCGGCCGACCGGCGTCAACCCGTTCGAATAATGCCCTTTGCCCGTCGAAGAAACACTTACTTAAAGGGCCTCGGCACCCAACTCCCCGAACTCCTCCAGCCGGGCGAGAACAGCCCTGGGTCCACTCAATAACCGCGCAGAAGCAGGGAAAAACCCGGAGCCGAGACCGGATGCTCGCCGTGAGAGCCGCGGCGACTGAGGCGTGGATCGGTCAGTAGAAATGCTTACTTAAAGGTATTGACCTATGCGCGCGGCGTCAGGCACCATCTATCTGCATGAGCGCAGCGCATTCACCGGAGGAGGACTGGAGAGGTGCCAACCGTGGTCGGACACTCGGTGGCCGCACCCGGCCGACGCGGTGCAGAGTTCCTGCCCTGACGCTCGCGCACGCGGCAAGCATGCACTCGCGGAAGTCTCCCAGCGAGTTCGCCAGAAATGTTTCCGACTTGCCATCCAAAGGCAGGGGCACCACGCGCAGCCTGACATCGCCCTGGCGCACGCCCTCGGGGCTCGGGTCCGCACGGGTGCCCGCCGTTGAGGAGGCGGCGGGCCGCCCGCGGGATCTATGCACCCTCGCCCACGCCCAGCCCGGCCATCTCGCCATCGGCGGGAGACCGACCCCACGCCCTGACCCGCAACCCCGCTGGCACCGTGGCTGACAGCTCGGAGATAGTGGGAAGCAGAGGCTTCACGAGCAGTGAGCAGCCGATTCCGAGTTCTTATGCAATCCAAAACCGAGGAGGAATCATGAGGAGTTTCCTGTCGATGCGCAATCGTGGCATGGGCCGCTTGGCCTGGTTGGTGGTTCTCGTTGCTGCTCCGCTGGGACTCATGGGCGGGCAGCCAGCCGCTGCCGCCACGACCTCCTCGACGCCTTCGAGTTCGGAACCGTATCGTGCGTGTCCCGCCCCCACGCCCGGGTACCTTGAGTGTGAAGAGATCGTCGAACCCGCCGCATATGTTGAGGCGAAGTCGGCATTGGGGCAGATCAGCCCGGAAGAAGAAGGAACTGGAGAACTCGGGGGATGGTCTCCGGAAAATCTGAAATCTGCCTACAAGCTGCCCGCAAAAGGCGGTAAAGGCGAGACCGTCGCGATCGTGGATGCGTGGAACTACCCGGATGCAGAAGCGAACCTAAAAGTCTATCGCGAACACTACAAACTCTACTACAACAGCACTGAAACTGCGTGTACCAGAGCAAATGAATGCTTCCAGAAGATTAACCAGAAAGGCGAATCCTCCAAAGAAGAAACGGCAGCGATCTATCCAAAAGCAGAAGACGCCGAAGAAAAGAAAGAAGCAGTCGGCTGGTCCACCGAGATGTCACTTGACTTGGACATGGTTTCCGCCGTCTGTCCGGAATGCAAACTGCTGCTAGTCGAGGCGAATAACAACTTTAGCGGCCACGACAATGCACTGGACATCGCCGAGGATGAGGCCGCCACGTTCAAAGAAGGCACAAAGTTCCCAGGCACAAATGTGATCAGCAATAGCTGGGGCAGCTCGGGAGAGTATTCGTCAGAGACCGAAGAAGACCTGTACTTCGATCATCCGGGCATCCAGATCGTGTTTGCTGGCGGAGATAGAGGCTACGGCCCAAAATATCCCGCCACCTCGCCGTACGTAATCTCGGCTGGGGGTACGCAGCTTACCAAAGAAAAAGAATCGTCAAGTGGTCGCAAATGGTCTGAGGAAGTGTGGCATAACGAGCCCGAAGTAGGCGATAGTACCGGTAGCGGTTGCAGCGCGTACGAGTTGAAGCCACCGTGGCAGACCGATAAAGGCTGCTCCATGCGTACCGAGAATGACGTATCCGCGGTCGCGTACCACCTCTCCGCCTACGACAGCTACGAACGGACCGGGGAAGAACGTTGGACGCCCCGTACGGGCACGAGCGCATCCACGCCGATCATCGCTGGGATAGATGCCCTTGCGACCAGCGCTACACAACTCTTGGGCGCCGACGCTTTCTATAAGAAACCGAGCATGTTGTTTGATATCACTAAAGGAAGCAACGGTACCTGCACTCCACCTGCTGAAGACGAATATCTTTGTACTGCTGTTGTGGGCGATGACGGTCCTACGGGAGAGGGCACACCTGATAACGTGTTTGAATCCATCGCATCTGCGGCGGCCACGGGTCTGCCAACAAAAGTGGAACCAAAAGGAGCCACACTGAATGGCATCGTCAATCCAAACGGCGTGGCGGCGTATTACTTCTGGGAATACGGAACCACGAAATCGTACGGGGAAAGAACGAGTGAAGCGAGTGCTGGCTCAGGCACGAAAAACGTAGAAGAGAGCAATGCCATCACCGGCCTGACGGGGAGCACGCAATACCACTTCCGGCTCGTCACGCTCAGCAGCCATGGAATAACCTACGGGTTGGATCAGGTGTTTACCACGACAGCGTCCCCACCTGAAAACATCGTGCCGCCCGTCGCCTCGCCGGCAACGCCTGACCAGGCAGTCCCTGAGTCCACGACTACGGGTACATGGATCAACAGCCCCACCAGCTACGCCTACCAGTGGGAACTCTGCAATGCCACCGGTGGCGAATGCAAAGAAATCTCTGGCGCGACCAGCTCGACGTATGTGCCGGTCGAAGCGGACGTGGGACTTACGCTTCGCGTGAAGGTTACGGCAAAAAACAGCGGAGGGTCCAACTCTGCATTCTCGACAGCCACCAATCAGGCGAAGGCGACTGGGCAGATCACCGAATACTCGCTGTCCGGCCGGCCGGAGGGGATAGCCGCGGGGCCCGACGGCAACCTGTGGTTCGCAGACCCCCTCACGAACGAGATCGGGAAGATCACAACCTCAGGCGTCGTCACCGAATACGCCGTACCCAAAGAAAGCTACCCGGACGCGATTGCAGCAGGTCCTGACGGCAACCTATGGTTCACCGACGAGCTCAGCAACAAGATTGGGAAGATCACCACATCGGGCACGATCACCGAATACTCCCTACCATCAGGGAGTGAGCCAATAGGGATTACTGCTGGCCCGGACGGCAACCTCTGGTTCACAGAGCTTGGCACCACCAAGATCGGGAAGATTACAACATCGGGCACGGTCATCGAAGAATATGGGCCCCTGCGCGCGTCGCCGGAACTGATCACCGCTGGACCTGACGGCAACCTGTGGTTCACATACTATGGCACGAGTCCGAAGGCGAAAGTCGGCAAGATTACGACATCGGGCACAGTCACCGAATACACCCTGCTCAAAGAAGGTGGGGCGAAGGGCATCACCGCCGGCCCAGCGCAGGAAAACGCATTGTGGTTCGTGCGTCAGGGTATCTCTGGCACAAGCGCATCAGTCGGGAAGATCACCACATCGGGTACGGTCACCGAATACTCGCTGCCCGAATACAGCGAACCGAACGCGATCGTCGCGGGCGCCGACGGCAACCTGTGGTTCACGGAGAGCAACACCAACAAGATCGGGAGGGTGACACCGTCGGGCACGATCACCGAATACGCCCTCCCCAAAGAAAGCTATCCATTGAGGATCACGTCCGGCCCGGACGACAACCTGTGGTTCACGGACTACAGCTCGCGGAAGATCGGGAAGATCACGCCGTAGAAGGACCTCGCAGTGGATGACCCCCGAGGATCGGGCATCCCTCGGGGGTCATCTCGCTCCATCGGCAGCCACGGTGAGCAGATGCAAAAGGGCCGCGAGACGCAGTACAATTCTGAGTATGGGACTGCGCGTTACAGTCGAGCAACCTGGGAAGCGTGAGTGTCAAGCACCCTGCCGGCGCCCTGTCCAGCGTCGGAAACGGAGATCGTTCTGGCTCACCGGCCTCTTGGTGCTTGTGCTCTCAGGCAGCCTTCTGGCCATCGCCGGGCCGGCACTGGCCGCCTCGCAGCTGAGCTGGTCCTCACCAACGCTGATCGATAGTCACGCGCCGGAACCCAAGCTCGACGGCGTATCATGCCCGTCCTCTCGCCTGTGCGTGGCCGTCGATGCCTTCGGTGATGTAGTCACCTCGACCGATCCGACGGGTGACGCGGCCGCGTGGAGCGCAGCCAACATAGACAGCAATCGCGACCTCACGGGTGTCTCGTGCGTCTCGGGATCGTTGTGCGTGGCCGTTGATGGCGCCGATGATGTTCTTGCCTCGACCAATCCCACGGGCGGCGCGAGCCAGTGGAGCGTGGCTCATTTTGATGGTGGGTACCTGTCAGGCATCTCGTGCGTGTCGGGACCGCTGTGCGTCGCTGTTGACACCGACGGGGACATCCTCACCTCGACCGATCCGACGGGCGGCGAGGAGGCTTGGACTGACATCCCCGTGAACGGACACGAGCTACTTGGTGTGTCGTGCGCATCGAGCTCGCTATGCGTCGCGGTCGACGATGACGGCGATGTGGTCAGCTCGACCAACCCCACCGGTGGCAGCGGCGCCTGGACAGTCAGTAATGTCGACGGCGAAAACGCCATCTCTGGCGTCTCCTGCCCATCTGCAGGGTTGTGTGTCGCGGTGGATTCGGCAGGGAACGTCCTCCACTCAACCGACCCCGGGGGCGGGGTGAGCGCGTGGAGCGCTACACAGGTTGATGAACACCCGCTCGATGGCGTGTCGTGCTCCTCTGCATCATTGTGTGTGGCGTTCGACGGCAAGGGCAACGTCATCATCGCGACGGAACCAACCAAGGGCGACAACGCGTGGATTGTCGGCCGTATAGACCCAGGCGAATATCTCGGGGGCGTGTCTTGCGCGATCGGCCTGTGCGTCGCGGTGAACGGGTACGGAAACGCATTGAGCTCCACGAATCCTACAACGGGAGCCGCGAGCTGGTCGACCGCACATGTGGACAGCGCCAATCCGGTGCTATTGAGCGTCTCCTGTCCATCGACGGGCTTGTGTGTCGCAGTAGACAATGAGAACGACGTCGTGAGCTCAACCAACCCGACGGGTGGAGAAGAGGCGTGGAGCACCAGATTGCTGGGCGCCGAAGAAGGCCCCCTGCTCGGAATCTCGTGCCCATCGACCGTACTGTGCGTAGCCGGCGGCGAAGCCACAGTCTATGCCTCGACCAACCCAACCAGCCCCGCTGGCACTTGGACCAAAGAGATAGAATGGTACTTCCCGGCGCCTGACTATGGAGAAGGCGAGGAAATCTTTGGTCCCTTCGCCAGCGTGTCGTGTGGATCGGCGTCGCTGTGCCTCGCAAGCCTCGACACGTACGACGAATACGACGCGCTGCGATTCTCGACCGATCCGCTCGGCGGTGCAGAGCCATGGACACAGCACCCCGGCTTCAACGGGGTGGGCAGTGAAAACAAACCTCCTCCGCACGACGAAGACCCGGTCCTGAGCGTGTCGTGTGCGCCGGTGTCGCTGTGTGCGGCTGTCGATCTCGCCGGGAACGTGTTCACCTCCAGCGAACCTGGGAGCGGCAAAGGCGTCGGGACGGTTGCGCCCCTGGACCCCGGGCCTTTGTTGGGCATCTCCTGCCCGTCGGCGTCGCTTTGTGTCGCGGTCGATAGCAGAGGAAACATGCTCGCCTCCACCGACCCGACGGGCGGCGCAGATGCCTGGAGCATGACCAACGTGGACGGCAGCAACCGTCTGACAGGCGTCTCCTGCGCCTCGGAATCGCTGTGCGTAGCCGTCGACGCCGCCGGGAACGTGCTCTCCTCGACCGACCCGGCGGGTGGCTCCGGCGCTTGGAGTGTCGCCGCCGTGGACCCAGGCCATGCTCTCACCAGCGTGTCGTGCACGCCTGCCGCCGCAGGCCTGTGCGTAGCCGTCGATAACGCGGGCTACGCGGTGGTCAGCACCTTCTCGGCACAGACCGGGAGCAGCCAGAATGGCGGTAGCGAACCTGGGAGTAGCCAGACCGAAGGAACCACCAAATCGACTGGGACCTCGCCATCGACACCATCAACACCACCGCCCGCCCTGACCCCCGGCGTGTTCAAAATCTTGCGCATCAAGATCAAGGGCAACGGTCAGATCGTGCTCACGCTCAGGGCTCCTGGCGCCGGGGCGTTCAACATTCTGGCTACCGCGGCCATCGGCAAGGCGACAGCCGAATCGCGCAAGAAGACCAAACACGAGACCGGACGCGCTCACAAGATCACATATGGGACCGGCTCGACCTCTACGCCCGCCCCGGGCATCATGACGGTCACGATCAAGCCAACCAAGAGCGCGCTCAGCGCCCTGAAGAGTTCGCATACGCTGCGCGTAGCGGTCACGGTGGTCTTCCACCCACGTAGCGGCGCGCCGAGGACCGCGAGCGAGACCGTAACCGCTCGATACCAGCAGCCTCGACGCTCCCGTGCGTGCTCCGCGTCGAAGGGCGCCTGTGGTGGGCAACGGTAAGCGGAGCCGTTCGCCGTCGTGGCTTGCGGTGCTTGTTCTCGGGATCCCGATGGCTGGGTGTGGCACCTCCGTGAGCACGGCCCAGACAGAGCACGCCACGACGTCCGACGGGGCCAGGAAGAAGCCGGCTTCCGTGACGGCCACCGTGCGCTCCGGTGGCCTGACTGTCACGCTGACGGCCACACCGGCGCGGTCAAAGGCTGGCTCTCTGGTTGAGTTCGACGCCACCGCGTATGAGCGCCATGCCCAGGGAGCCGTCGGCTACCGACTCATCTACGGTGACGGGACCGCTACCCCTCCGAGCGTGCTTCCTCAGTTCTGCCTTGCAGCGCCACGCCCCGCGCACAATACTTGGCGGCTGTCTCACCGCTATAGGATGCCGGGCAGATACAGCGCGTCGCTGAACGTCTACGTCAACTGCACCAGCGACCACGCGACAGCGAGAATCACGGTCATCGTTGCCCTGGCACGAACACCCGAGGCACGGCTCGCGCTGGCAATCTCGTGGAACAGGATGGCCGGGCGCATGGCCGCCGCTGGGCGTACGGCACGCACACATGGCTGAGGCAACGCCACTCGACGCCGAGCGCATCTTCGCCACTCTCGACGCTCATGAAGTCGAGTACGTGGTGATCGGCGGCCTCGCCGTGCAGGTGCACGGCCACGTGCGGATGACCAACGACGTCGATCTGATCCCATCTCCTACCCCCGAGAACCTCAATCGCCTAGCGGAGGCGCTCACAGAGCTCGACGCACGTGTGTTGAACCCCGGCAGCGAGCACCTCCAGATCAACGCGCTGATGTTCCCCCGGGCGACGCTGTGGCAACTCTCAACACGCCACGGAGACATGGACGTGCTGCACGACGCGCCCGGCGCCGCGCCATTCCACTCGGCGGTCACCCGATCCCGATCGCCGGGCGCGACGATCTCATCAAGATGAAGCGGGCCACCGGCCGGCCCGTGGATCTGGCCGACATCGCCGCACTCACTGCGCCTGAACACGGTGTGGGGCGCTGATCCACCCACCCGGCGCGAACTCTATCGGCCTTCAGTCCGGTGCCGAGGGATCGCTCCGGGACGGTGGGGCCCATCGCCAACCGCGGTCGAGCTGCCGTGCCGCCGCTCGCGCAGCCGCTTCGCGAGCCTCCAGGTGCGCATCACTGCGAGCGTCGGCGTGATGAGAGGCTTGAGCTCTTGATGGATGCGGGCGGTGACCGGGGCGGCGAACTGGCTGGTCGCGGTGGGTGCCGAGGTGTAGTAGGCGACTACGCCGACGAGAGTCATTATGTGGTGCGGTCCGTTGGGGAGCCCGCGGGCTTGCGTTGCTGCGTGCCGGGCGACGTCTTCGAGCGGTTGTGCAAGGAGCGTGTGATCCGCGTAGTGCTGGAGATACCAAGGTATGCCCATGCTCGCGTCGAGCTCGTAGTCGACGAGACTGTCGAGCATCGTGCTGAGGGCACTGATGGGCAGGTAAACCGCGACAATTGCTGCCGCCTGCTCGGGGGTGGTGCGCTGATCGGCAGCAGCGGCGATCAGCGCGTGTACGGCGAGCACGGATGCCACCGCGCCGGCGAGGAACTCTCGCCACTCAAGCGCAGTGCCTATCGCCTCACGCGTTGCCCAGCGCTCAAGCTGGGCAGCTCCGAGCTGGGGGACCGCGTGGACCCGGACCTGTGCCTCGGCGCAACGGGCTGCGGTTGACCGCAGGACCTCGGCGATCGCGGGTGCGGCGGGCAGCTGCGCCAGCGCAGACCTCACTACGCTTGCCAGCTCTTTCAGATAACCGCCATCGTTTGCTCTTGGGTTGACCCGGTAGTAATCTTGGCCAAGCTCGGTGTCTACAGTCACCGCGTCGGTGAACGCTTGGAACAATCGGCGGCCGTTGCGCAGGGGGTTGGGTGTGGGCTTCTCTACCAGCCCATCGAGGTAGTCGTACAGGACCTCGAGGGCCACGATCGCCTCCACGGCGTGCCGGCGGTGTGCGCGTGGAGCGAGCGTCGCGAGTGTCGCGGCGACCTCGGCGTTGAAGCTCTCCTCATGCAGATTGTCAAGCGCGAGCGCTTGGAGGAGGGGGTCCGGAATCGCCTGAGCGTACTGCTCCCAGCGGTGTAGCTGCGCGCGTACGGCGGGTGCTACGGTTGACCAGTAACGAGCATTGGCGAGCGCGAGGGCCACGCCCGCTCGTGCCGTGAGTTGACGATCAGCTAGTGCGGGCCCTAGCACTGCGTGCTGCACTTCACCGACGCGCCTTGTCTCGCGCAGCATGGTGGCCGCGGCGTGGGTTACGTGGCCTACTCATCAAGGGCGAGGACCGGGGAGACACGCGAAGCGAACCAGCCAGGGACGGCCGTGACCACCAGGACGGTGATGACCACGAGTGCGAAGACCTCAAATGGACGTCGGCCGGTGGCAAGGCTCGCGACCGGAAAGCCTGTGACCTGCTTGAGATATCCGTCGATCACGACCTGGCCATATACACCAGCTAGCGCTCCAGTCAAGCAGCCCGCACCGAGCATCAGTATGGCTTCGATCAGCAGCACGCGCCGCAGCCGAGATGGCTTTGCGCCTTCGACGCGTAGCCCGGCGATTGAAATACGCCGCTGCCAGATACTCGACCCCAGCGCCGCGACCATCGCGAGAATCGCGGCGATAACCAGCAACGTCGAGATATCCCCGAGCTGGCTCAGGCCTTCACCGGCGATGGCGTCGAAGCGTTCTGAGCGTATACGCGAGGTTACTGCTTCCAGGCTACTCGTTGAGCCCAGCACTGCATCAACAGCGAGCTGCACCTGCGCAATGTTGGCGCTCGGGCTGAGCTCGATACCAAGCGCGGTCGGCTCTTGAGTTCTCCATCGGCGGCTGTAGTCGACAGTGTTCATCAGCACTGCCCCGGCGGTCCAGCCGAAGTTCGTGGTTATTGCTGCGAGCCTGAACCTGGCAGTCCCCGTCGGAGTCGGCAGAATCAATGCTTCTCCGAGTCTGACGTGCTGCGCTTCCGCAATCTGTCTAGAAGCGGCAACCCAACCTCCCTCGTCTAGCCGGTTGGTGGCAACGGCGACGTTTCCCGTGACAAGCTGGCTTCTCAACAGATCAGCGCTGGTGGTGGGCGGTCTCGCAATGATCCACACCCGCCGGTTTCCCACGTTCATAAACTCACTCTGGAACGCGCGGACGCTGGTGACTCCGTGTATGCGGGCAATGCGCGATGCATAGTGGTCAGGCTGGAAGCTGTTCGCGCCAGCCGTGTCTCCCGGGTTCAAGACCCAGATGTCTGCGTCGGCGACGTACGCTGTTGCGAAGTTGTTTAGTCCCCGCAGCAGATCCCCGCGGGCGCCGCCCAGTGCGACACTGCCAAAGAGCGCGACCGCGCCAGTCGCGGCGAGCGCGAGTGAGCGCATTGTCGTCGCCCGGAGCGATGTAAGGGCTACCGGCAGGAGCGTCAGTTTCTGATAGCGGTCTGCGATCGCAGCGACGGTGCGCAGGATACCTGCGAGCACCACCGGGACCGCGAGCACGGTCGCCAGTGCGAGCATGACGCACACGATGAGCGCTGCCGAGGGTGCGAGTGCGAACAGTACGCTGGCCAGCAGCAGCAGGCCGAGGGCGACGACGGACAGCCATCGTTGTGTGTCGTTACCAAGCTCGTTGCCCGGTACGCCATCCTCGAAGTACACGGCGTCCAGCGCGCGTCCCCGGCGAAGGTCGAGCAGTGGAACCGTTGATGCAAGACATGTCGCCAGAACCCCGCCAGCGAGGGCCAGCAGTAGTGACTGGGCGCTGATGACGGTACTCGTACCGAGCGTGAACGCCTGAGCGAGATAGCCCGGTGACTGGTGGAAGACCTCTACCGAGAGCGCATAACCGGCGAGCAGCCCTATCAGCGAGGCGACGATCCCCAGGCAGAGGCCCTGGAAGAGGACCATCTGCATGATCGCTGTGCGCTTGGTGCCATCGACGCGCAGGTCGGCGATCGCCTGGCGTCGCTCGGGGACGGTCAGCAGCATGGCGTTGAACGCGAACAGGAAACCGAGCAGCGCGCTGATCGCGGCGAACAGCGCGCTCGCCTGACCGCTCGGACCAAGCGCCTGGCGCAGCAGCGCCACGTCCTGATCGGCAGGTGCGACCGTAAGTCGCCCACCGGACAGCGCCTCCAGCTCGCTGCGCACGGCCGCTTCGCGCCCAGGCTGTGCCTCTACCAGGATGCGCGAGATGCGCCTCTGCAAGCCGGCGAGACGCTGCAGGCGTCCGAGCGGCATGACTGCCACCTGCGCCCCTGAGAGTGCGCCGGCCGCTTCGTGGCCCAGCACGGCGCTCACCTTCAGTGGATAGGCCCGCCCACGTAGCTGTAGCAATACTTCGTGCCGTTCCCCGTTCGGATTATCAGGTGACGCTACCCCCAACTCGTTGGCGGTCGCCCTGCTCAGACCGATCCCGTCGGTCGAGAGGATCGCAATCGGAAGTGTGTGAGCGAGGCCGTCAAGCGTTGCAAGGGCAAAATCGGCGCCGGCGATGTCGACGGTGACACGGCGGGCGTGTGGGCCGAGGATCGTCGCGGTCTGCTCCAGCAGTGGGGCTGCCTGCTTGACCCCCGCGAGGTGTTCCACGGACGCGAGCAGGCGTTCATCAAAGCCTTCGCTGCCACGTGCGCGCAACTGCAGGCTCGCGGGACCGATGACAGTGTGAACCACTTCGTCAGCCGAGCCCGCGATGCTGCCGTTAGCTATCAGCGTCGCAAAGACGAGCGCGACGGCCACCGCCACCCCGAGACCCGCGAGCAGCTCCTGGACGGTGTGGACGCGCAGCCAGTTGCGGTAGAGGTAGAAGAGGGCATACGGCCGCATCAAGGCCCGCGCCTTGAGATCGGGGGTCTCAATGCGCGTCAGCTCCGCTCACCCCCGTGCGGTGGAGGCGCGCGGGCGCACCGCGGGAGGGTTACGCGCATCATCGGCCGGCTGGTAGCCGTCGATCAGCTTGCCGTCGCGTAGCGCGCAGCACCGGTCGGCGGCGGCTGCCGCCTCGGGGTCGTGGGTGACGAGCAGCACAGCGGCCTGCCGCTCGTGCGCGATCGAGCCCAGCAGCTCCACGATCTCGCGGCTGCGGGCGCTGTCGAGGTTCCCGGTCGGCTCATCCGCGAGGATCAGCCGCGGCTCACCCGCGAGCGCGCGCGCGATCGCCACCCGCTGGCACTCCCCGCCGGAGAGCCGCTCCGGAGGATGCTCCAAGCGGTCCCCCAGGCCGACGCGCTCGAGCCAGGGGATCGCGAGGGCCTGCGCCTCGCGCATCCCGATCCCGCCCAACAGCAGCTTGCGAGCGGCGTTCTCGACCGCGGAGACCCTGGGCATCAGCCGGAAGCGCTGGTAGATGAACCCGAGGTCCCGCAACTGGTACTCGCACGCCTGATCCTCAGAGAGCGAGGTCAGCTCGAGCTCGCCGAAGCGGATCACGCCCGCATCGGGTTTCAGCAGCGCGGCGATCAGCAACAGCAGCGTGGTCTTGCCCGAGCCGCTCGGCCCCTGCAGCGCGACCATCTCGCCCGGCGCGATCCGGAGGCTCACCCCATCCACGGCGCGAACTTCCTCCCCCGCGCCGCGGTAGTGCCTGACGACACCCTCGAGCTCGAGCATGTCCGTAAGCTACTCCGGGGCGGCCACTGGTCGGCGCCTCACGCGGTCGCCGCCCGCCGGGCCGCGGGACGCAAGGGAATGACCGGTGCGAGCTGCGGCTCCTCATGCGTCTGCTCGCCGCGCAGCTGCCCACGGTCGAGCGCGAGCGCTCGGTCGGAGCCCGAAAGACACGGCGTCTCCCCGACGCTCATCAGCACGGCGACACCCTCATTCGCGATCGAGCGCAGCAACACGAGGATCTGGTCGCGCTCGAGCAGCGTCACGCCGAGCGTGGGCTCGTCGATCACGAGCAGCCCCGGCCGATGCGCGAGCGCCCTGGCGATCACGACGCGCGTCGCTTCAGCGCCGTTCAGCTCGTCTGGCCTGAGCGCCGCGTACCGCTCAGCGCCCGCGCGCTTTAGCGTGTCCCGCGCGCGCGATCGCGCGACCGGCAGCGATACCCCATGCGTGAGCTGGCCGGTGATCAGCTGGTCGAGAACGAGCCGCCCATCGGCGGGACGAAACGTTTTGCGGCAGTAGCGGACGCCGCCGCGCGGCCCCTCGCCGCCATATCCGGCCGGATCACGCCCCTGGAAGCGCACGACACCTTCATCGGGAGCCTCGAGCCCCGCCGCGATGCGCAGCAGCGTGGAGCGGCCAGAGCGCCGCATACCCCACACCGCCACCAGTTCGCCGGTCTCGATCGCGAGCGACACGTCATCCAGCGCGATGCGCTCGTGTGCCCCACGGCCGTGGCGCCTGCTGACGTGCTCGAGCTCGAGCAGCGTCACCGACGCAGCCCCCCGCCCATGATGGTCTCGAACGCCTGCCGCGCGAACTGAGCCCACGG
This sequence comes from uncultured Solirubrobacterales bacterium, assembly GCA_963715925.1. Lineage (GTDB taxonomy): Bacteria > Actinomycetota > Thermoleophilia > Solirubrobacterales > Solirubrobacteraceae > Palsa-744. The sequence goes on from OY970282.1 coordinate 3,747,009, forward strand.
AAGCCTGCCCTCCACCGCAAGACGGCTATCCTCGGCGACCAGCCGATCCGCCAGTCTACGCGGGGAGTCACCCGATCCACCGGCACGGCGGGTCTCTCTCAAGCACGCGGCCTCGTAGCGCGCGAGGATTTCCAGCGCGACCTGCGGCTCGCGGGCGAGGACCGCAAGCAGCCGCGCGAACAGCCGCGAATTGCGGCGATCCTCCCACGCCTGTGTGAACATCCAATCCCGGTAGGCGCCTACGCCCTCGGCAGCGGCCCGATACTCCACCTTCGGCTGGCGCCGCGTACCGGACCGCTTCGCCCACGTGCCGGGAACCTCCTCGATCAACCCTCTGCGCTCCAGTTCGTTGAGCGCCGTGTAGACGTGCGATTCGCTGTTGAGCGACAACACATCCGCGTAGTCCTGTGCGAGCCGCTGCTGCAGCTGAGACCCATAGCCCGGACGCTCGATCAGCAGACCCAATATCGCCCAGTTGACCTGCGAGGTCATCGGCTTCACCGCCGTGGTCCCCTCAGCGCCCTCCTTTCGCGCTCGCGCCTCCATTGAACGATACACCTTAGTCGAAGTTCGCGCCGTCAAAAAGCAGCGTTTCCAACTCGCCGCTCGGTACTACAAGGCAAGAACCCTCCGGCCTTGCCTTATCACCACACCGAATTTTCTGCATTATCCGGCTTGTGATGAGGCGTTGGGAGCTCTGCTCAATCTCCGGCGAGGGTGACCCCTTGCGCCTCCGCCCCGTCTGCGCGCCACGGACCACCGCGTGTACGGCACGGCTGAGCAGCTTGGCGCCGCCCTGGCGCGCCGAGGGAAGGGGGCCGCGCGGGTGCCCGCCGAAGGAGGAGCGGCGGGCCGCCCGCGTGCACATACGCGCAGCACGGGGACCTCGTGCCCCGTAGCAAGAGTGCGACGACACCGGCTCGACGAGTAGGCGGCAGCCGGTGAGCTCAGGAACGGCGAGGACCAGGTCGGGTCAGCGCGTGGCGTCTGACGACGACGGGCGTATCAGCGTGGTGTTAGGTCAGTTCGGGACGGTGATCGATTGCGGGCTGCGTCACGTGCTCGGCGAGGATCGTGGTTTGCACGTCGTGGGCGAATGCCTCGATCACGCCGCGTTGGAGGTCACCGTCGCCCAATTGGCGCCGCGAGTCGCCGTGCTGAGCGAGGCCAGTCTTGCTGGGGGATATGTCCGCAAGCGCCTGTGGGCCATCCAGCCGAACGTCGGACTCGTCGTGCTCGCCCACCGGCCCACCCGCGCATACGGTGCACGACTGCTTGCGTCCGGCGTCGCGGCCTGCGTGCCGATCGACGCCTCCGCGTCCGACATCCTGGGCGCGATCCGCCTCGCGGCCGACGGCAAGCAAGTGCTCACCCCCACGCCCGATCGCTCCGCTCGGGCCGCGCATATCGCGAGCATCACCTCGCTGACGTCTCGGGAGCTGGAGGTGCTGAAGCTGCTCAGCCTGGGTAAGGCCAACGCGGAGATCGCGCTGAAGCTGCACATCGGTATCGAGACAGCGCGAACGCACGTCGGGCACATCCTCCGCAAGCTTGGGGTACACACACGCCGAGAGCTTATCGACCTTCCTCTTCCGACCGATTCGATGAAATACCCATAGAAGCAACGTCGCATCGGCTCTTAAATCACCCGTTTTCTCACCCGAAGATCACCCGATGGGGGATAGACGGGCTGGCGGGGCACCGGATACGGTTGCATGAAACTGTCCCGTCTAAGCCAAAGGAGCGGGGGGATGCGCGCTACACGCCGGCTGCTGTTGGGGTGCCTGGTCTGCTGTATGACAGGGTTGTGGGCATGGTCGTCTGCCGCATCGGCTGAAGGCCTGCCGGCGCTGGGCGGCGCTGGCGCCTCGCCGCTTGAAAGCCAGCTGGTGGTGCCGGGAGCGCAGCCGCTGCTGGGTGGTGAAGGTGTGCGCGATGCCGAAGAAGCGCGGTTGAGCAGTCCGGAAGCGGTGGCGGCGCGTGAAGCGTCGGAGACCAAGTATGAGGGGCTTGATGGCGAAGAAGCCGCGCGGCTCGCTGGGGAAGTGTTTCCGGGGGTGATTGAAAAGCCGGCGGGTGGGCCGCCGAAGCTGCCGGCGGGACAGAGCATCGCGGATTATCCGAGCGATGATTCCGCGCAGGTCAATCTCGGCGAAGGCAGGCGTGGGGTGATCGAATCGAGCGAACCGATGGCGGTCGAAACTTCGTCGGGTCAGCGGGTGCCAGTCGATCTTGGTCTGGCTGAAGTTGGTGGTGTGTTTGAACCGAGGACGCCGGTGGTGGGGGTTCGGATTCCGAAGCGGCTAGGGGAAGGGGTGGCGCTGGCGAGTAGTGGTGTGTCGTTGACGCCGGTGGATGCGCAGGGTGATCCTCTCGGGGGCTCGGAAGGCTCTTTGGATGGCGCGAGTGTGTTTTACGCGAATACGCAGACTGACACTGATACGGTGGTCAAGCCGACGACGCTTGGCCTTGAGGCCGACTCGCTGCTGCGCTCGATTGACAGCCCGCAGCAGCTCTACTTCCGGGTTGGGTTGCCGGAAGGTGCGAGCCTCGAGCAGGCCAAGGATGGGTCGGGTGTGGCACAGATTGTCGCCTATGGTCAAACGCTGGCCTCGGTATTGCCTCCCACTGCGCAGGACGCCGCGGGGACGTCGGTGCCGGTGTCGATGAGCGTGTCGGGCAATACGCTTGTTCTGACGGTCGGTGGTGATACGCGCGAATACGAGTACCCGGTTGAGGTCGACCCGTGGGTGGTAGATAAAGCACTACAGAAGCTGGGAGGGGAACCAACCAACTGGCGGTATATCAATACGGGCGAATATTCGGGTTTTAGCGGGACTGATCTCGGCGAAGCGGGTCTGGGGTGGTTGATAGAAATCGTTGGTGGTCATACCGCGACAGCTTGGGGGGAGCTTGTCTACCCAACGCCGGGCGAAGCGCGGATCTTTGAGTTCACTTCGGAAACGTCGGCCGCGGACTCTGGCTCAAATGTGCAGAACAGGCTAGCGATCCTGAAAGCATCCGAAAAATGGGAAGCCGAAGGTGAAGAACCGATGCCTGCTAGCTATAGCAAGACTCCGAAGACTGTGTGCGCTAAAGTCTGCGAAGCCAGCGGTGGCTCGTCGGGAAATTCTGCCGTGTATCGACAGGAAGCGACGGCTTCGGGGGGCACCAATGGCGAAAATAAGATCACTGCCGCGTCGGTCTATGTCACGCAGAGCAATGGTCCATCGGTCGCGTATAATACGACCGAATCTACGATCTATGGTGGCAAACGTAATGCTTTGTATGGTGGCTGGATCGGGGCTGTTTCTGAACTCGAAAGCGCATTCGAAGCAAAGGCCAGTGATCCTGGTGTGGGCGTCGATGAAATGGTGTTTACTTCGCCAAATGACTCGGAATTTAAATGGGTCGACAAACAGAGTCACTTGATCTGTGAAGGCGTGATGTGCCCAAAAGAAATGGATGGTGGGCTGAGTAGGCTAGGTGGTTCTTATAAACTTCCCAATGGCGAAGACACCATTGAAGCGAAGGCGTACGACTCCGTCGGGTTGTACGGTACTGCGACGGGCACAATCAAAATCGATGATGCGCCGCCTCGCAGCATCACTTTGAGAGGTTTGCCCAGTGGTAACGAAATTGATGAAGGAACCTATCATTTCACTGTGCAAGCAACGGATGGGGAAGGCTCGACGAAGAGCTCGGGAATGAGATCGATCGCTGTCGCCGTCGACGGACGCGAAATCGGTAAACCGCAGGGGTCTTGCTCGGAAGGGCCGTGTACGGCTAGCGGGGAATGGGAAATCAACGGCGATAACTACGGGGCTGGAGAACACAAGCTCAAGGTGACGGCGACCGATAACGCGGGTAATGTCGCCTTGGAAGAATTTACGGTCAAGGTTCATCACGCCGCGCCTGTGGCTTTGGGTCCGGGTGCTGTGAACCCGTTGTCGGGCGAGTTCAGTCTAGGTGCGACGGATGTGTCGGTGGGCGCTGCGGGCTCGAGCTTGATGGTTTCGCGGTATTACCGCTCTCGCCATTTGACCGCGGGTTCGGAAGGGCCGCTTGGGCCGCAGTGGGGCCTGAGCGTGGGCGGTCAGGAAAGCATCACAAAACTCCCTAACGGTAATGTGACGTTGACCGCGGTGAACGGGGGGCAGTCGACATTCACGAGCAGCGGGAGCGGAAAATTTGCTTCGCCTGCGGGCGATGTCAACTTGACGCTTTCGGAAGTCGAGAACGAAAAAAAAGAACCGACGGAATACGTGCTCAAAGATGCGGCTGACAGCGCTACCACGCGCTTTACTTCCACAAGCGGGTCCGCGGCGAGCCTGTGGAAGCCGACGAAGCAGGAAGGCCCGCTGACTTCACAGACGCTGAGATACATCTACCAGACGGTCGAAGGCGTGACCGAGCCGACGGGGGCGCTTGCGCCCGAACCGGCTGGCGTGTCTTTGTGCTACTCAAAGCTTGAAAAACACGAAGAACTCTCGAAGGGCTGCCGTGCGCTGGAATTCGTCTATGGCAAAGAAACGAAGGCGACAGGCGAAAACCAGAGCGAATGGAACGAATACAAGGGTCGCCTCAAGGAAATCGTGTTCATCGCGCATAACCCTTCCAATCCCTCTAAAGAAACCGTGGCCACTCCGGTGGCGCAATACACCTACGATAAACAGGGCAGGTTGCGTGCCGAGTGGGATCCACAGATCTCGCCGGCACTGAAGACGACCTACGGATATGACGCCGAAGGGCATGTGACCGCGCTCACCCCGCCGGGGCAGGAGTCGTGGGCGTTTACCTACGGGACAATCCCGAACGATTCCAGTTCTGGGCGACTCTTGAAGGTCACGCAGGCGCCAGCTTCGGCGGAACTGTGGGATGGGAAAGATGTGGCAGAGGAAGAAGCGCCGGTGATCTCGGGAACGCCGGTCGTCGGGACCCGCCTGAGTGTCTCGCATGGGAAATGGAGCGGCAGTCCGGTCGCCTACGCCTACCAGTGGACTCACGGAGGCAATACGCCGATCCCGGGGGCAACCAACGCGAGTTACACGCCAGTTAAGTCTGACATCGGGCGGAAGCTGGCTGTAGAAGTTACGGCGATCAGCGGCGGAGGCTCTGTTAGCGTCTCAAGCGCGGAAGTGGGCCCGATCGCGAGCGTGCTCGCGCCGACCTATAGCTTCACGATCCCGGCCCGGGAACCCTTTGAACATTACGAACATCCGTCGTTCCTGGCAAGTGGCCTGGAAGATCATGTGTGGGCCGCCGATACCGCGAGCAACCGCGTCGAGGAGTTCACGCGCCAGGGCGTTCCGCTACGAAGCTTCTACGCCGAAAAACCCAAGGGGATCGCCGTGAACTCAAGCGGTGATCTTTGGGTCGTCGAATCCGGGACCAATGAAGTCAAGGAGTACAACGAAAGCGGCACATACCTCAGCAAGCATTTTGGGAGCGAAGGGACGACCGAAGGCAAGTTCAAAGGCCCCAGTGGCATTACTGTCGGCAGCGAAAAAGACCTATGGGTCGTCGACACAGGCAACAATCGTGTGGAGGAGTTCACGGAAGCCGGGGAATTCGTAAAATCGTGCGGCGCGGCCGGCACCGGCGAAAAAGAGTTCAAAGCGCCAGTGGGGATCGCCTACTCCGAAGGGTACTTGCTCGTTACCGATAGCGGCAACAATCGGTTGGCGTCGTTCGGAGAAAAATGTGGCAACTGGAGCAACTTTGGTAAAAGCGGCTCAGAAAAAGACGCAGGCAAAGAACCCCAGTTCAAAGATCCGACGGGGGTCGTCGTCGGGGAGTACGGCTACGAACGTTATGTAATCGTCGCTGACACGGGCAACAGCCGCGTGCAATCGATGAAGATTCTGATAGGGGGCACGCCCGGAAATGTCAACCTTGAATTCGGCAAACGTGGCTCGGGTACGCAAGAATTTGACGAACCCGAGGGATTGGCCTATGCTACGAGCACACCATCACCGGGTACCTTGACCGTCGGCGATACGGGCAACAACCGTTTCGAGACTTACTACGATCCGAAAGGGGAAGAAGCGAGATACGAATCGAAGTACGGCGTCTACGGACCAGGCGGAGACGAATTCAGGCCGACAGACGTAGCAGTGAGCTCAAAAGGCAACGTATGGATGGTGGACGCCGAAACCCGAGTTGATGAGTTCAACGGTGAAACCGGCAAATTCATTCAGAGCGTCGGCGGGCACGGCACGAGCGCAGGCGAGCTGGAAAACGCGTTCGGGGTGGCGGTCGCCAACGGCGATGTCTGGGTCACCGACGGTGAACGCGTCGAGGAGTACAACGAAGAAACCGGGAAATACAGTAAAGAATTCAAAGTAGGACAGGGCGCCCAAGGTATCGCCCTGAACAGCGAAGGCGACCTCTGGATCGCGTTGAGTAGCGAACACGAGATCCGGGAGTACAGCACATCGGGAACAGAACTAGCGCACCGCACGATGGGGTGCCACGAAGAACACGAAAACGAAATGTTTCCCTCGCAGCTCACGGACGCGGATGGCTCGCTGTGGGCCACGGAAACACAGAAAGCGCCGGAACAGGTTCTCTTCAAACGCCTCTATCACGGCGCTCGCGAGCCCGAATGCGGATCGGGATTCAATAAAGAAGGGACGGGGAACGGCCAGTTCACCGAACCCGAGGGGGTCGCGATGGATAGCAACGAAGACCTGTGGGTCGTGGACGCTAAAGAAAGCCCCAAAGTAGAAGGCCGGGTCCAGATCTTGACGAAGACAGGTGAATACATAGGCCAGTTCGGGGCGAGCGGAACCGGCGCGTTCAAGAGGCCCATGGGCTTGTTCCTGGACAGCAAAGGGAACGCCTGGGTCACAAATACATCCAGTGTCGCGTCAGAAAACGGCGTCGAGAAGTGGAGTGCCAACCACGGCACCGAAGGCGCCGAAACTTCGCCCGGTCCCGGCTCGACGATCGAGTACAACGTGCCGGTCTCCGGCGCCGGCGCAGACGCGCCGAACCTCAGCAAAGAAGAAGTCGAAAAGTGGGGGCAGAAAGACGACCCGACGGAAGGCATGGCGATCTTCCCGCCGGATAAGCCGCAGGGCTGGCCCGCCAGCAGCTACGAAGGCGCGACGATCGACTACCTGGACGAAAAGGGCCGGACGGTCAACACGTCCTCACGCACCGGCGGGATATCGACTACCGAATACAACACGTACAACGATGTCGTGCGGACGCTGAGCCCTGACAACCGGGTGGCGGCGCTCAAAGAAACCGGCAAAACAGCTGAAGCATCGAAACTGCTCGACAGCGAGAGCGTATACGAAGAAACGGGCTCGGAACCCGGCACGCGGCTACTCGAAACGCTTGGTCCGCAGCACACCGTGAAGCTCGCTAAAGGAAAGGAAAAAGCCGGTGAAGAAGTGCTCGCGCGCGACCACGTGAAGTACTACTACAACGAAGGAGCTCCCTCCGAAGGCGGCCCCTACGATCTGGTTACAAAGCAGACCGATGGCGCGCAGACGGCGAGCAAAGAAGAATTCGACGTGCGCGAAACCACAACGTCCTACTCGGGTCAGGAAAACCTCGGGTGGAAACTACGCAAGCCGACATCGGTCGCGACGGACCCGAACGGGTTGAAACTCACGCACACCATCTTGTATGAAGCGAGCACGGGTGCGGTGAGCGAAACGCGGATGCCGGCGAACTCCAAAGAAAAATCCCCGCACGCGACCGAAACGATCTACTACACCGCCAAAGAAGAAGCCGCAATCGCAGGCTGCCGCAACCACCCCGAATGGGCGAACCTCCCGTGTCAGACCCAGCCCTCGAAACAGCCGGAAACCAGCGGACTGCCAAAGCTCGCCACCACCACGTACAACGCATACAACGTGTGGGACGAGCCGGAAACCACGACCGAAACCGTCGGCTCCACGACCCGCACAAAGACCGCGACCTATGAAGCTTCCGGGCGCTTGGAAAAGAACGCGGTCAGCTCCACTGTGGGTACGGCGCTGCCGACGGTGACCGATGAATACAACAAAGAAACGGGGGCTCTGGAAAAGCAGAGCACCACGACCGAAGGCAAAACCAAGACGATCACGAGCATCTATAACACCCTCGGGCAGCTCACCAGCTACACCGACGCAGGCGAAAACACCGCCACGTACGAATACGAAAAAGAAAAGGACTACCGTCTGATCAAAGCCAACGACGGGAAGGGCACCCAGACCTACACATACAACGCGACAACGGGGCTGCTGAGCGAACTCGTAGACTCCTCCCACGAAGGCATGAAATTCACCGCGACCTACGACGTCGAAGGGAACATGCTCACCGAGGGCTACCCCAACGGCATGACTGCCACCTACACATACAACTCGACGGGCAAGCCGACCGCATTGGAATACAAGAAGACGACGCACTGCACCGAAAACTGCACGTGGTTCAGCGACACCGTCGTCCCCTCGATCCACGGCCAGTGGCTTGAACAGACCAGCACCCTCTCACACCAGGCATACACCTACGACGCCGCAGGCAGGCTCACCCAGGTCCAAAACACCCCCGCGGGCGGCAAATGCACCACACGGATCTACACCTACGAAGCGGACACCAACCGCACGAGCCTCACGACCGACGAACCGAACTCCAAAGGCGAATGCGCCACCGAAAAAGGCACCGAAGAAAAACACACCTACGACGAAGCTGACCGCCTCACCGACACCGGCGTCAAATACAACGAATTCGGCGACATCACCGCGCTACCCGCCACAGACGCCGGCGGCAAAGAACCCTCCGAAGAACTCACCAACACCTACTACACCGACAACCAGATCGCGAGTCAGACACAAAACGGCGAGACGATCGGCTACAACCTCGACCCCGCCGGACGAACCCTCGAAACGATCGCCACCGGCAAAAAAGTCGCGACCACCACCCTCCACTACGCCGCACCCAGCAACTCCCCCGCCTGGACGACCAACACCGCCGCCGAAACGACGCGCAACATCCCCGGCATCGATGGTAACCTTGCAGCAATCCAGAACAACAGCGAAACCCCAGTGCTACAGCTCACCAACCTCCACGGCGACATCATCGCCACCGCCTACCTGTCCGAAACCGCGACAGAACTAGCCTCGAAAGCCGATACCAGCGAGTTCGGCGTACCAACAACGAGCCTGCCACCCAAGTACTCCTGGCTCGGAGCCCTCGAGCTCCCAACCGAACTCCCCTCCGGGGTCATCGCGATGGGCGCCCGCTCCTACGTACCAGAGCTCGGACGCTTCCTACAACCAGACCCCATCCCCGGCGGCTCAGCAAACGCCTACAGCTACACCTTCGGCGACCCCGTCAACAGCAGCGACCCGAGTGGCGAACGCGTGGTCGAAATACCAGGCTGGCTTTACGAAGCCAGCGACAATCGATCGCAAACTACCATGGCAGAAATCAAAGCGGCAGAAGAAGCCGCCGCCCGCACGGCCGCGGAAGCCGCCGCCCGGGCAGCCGCAGAATTCGCGGCTGCAGCCGCCGGCCCCCAATACGCCGGCGGCGAAGAAGAATACTTCGAAGAATGGGAAGAATGGGAAGAAGAAGGCAGCTATGAATACATCTCCGACCACCACGGCGCAGGCCCGGGGCATGAAGAAGCGCATGTAGAAGAAGGCGTGCTCTACCAGTCACTGCCGGAAGCGGCGAGCAATGACGAAGGCGGGCCGGATGACAAGTCGGCGGTGCCGCTTTGTCCGGTGGGACCACAGAGCCGGGGGCAGGGTGGGAGCGGCCAGGCTCAGGGTCAGCCGTGCGCGCGGGATGCGTTCCTTGGTATTCACATCCATCTGGAGCATCTGATTCATGTGGTCAAACATTTCTGGAATACCGTGGGAAGCGATATCGAGACGGGTGCGAAGGAAGCTTGGAAGGCGAGCGGGTCCTCCTTTAGTGCGATGAGGACAGGCATCGAAGCTGGCGTTCGAGGGTACTTTGAAGATGGAGGGCCGCCACCGTGATAAGGGAGTCGGCGGAATCAACGGCACGCGACCATAGCGTTCGCCGTACGGTTGGGCGATTTCTGTTGAGGGTTCTTGAAAGTAAGACGTTTAACCGCATCGGGAACATCATCGACGCGATCTTGCGCTCGTAGCGTGTGTTTGATGCCGTGATGCGTTCGCTTCGTTAATGTGCGCTCAGGAGGCCGAAGCGCGTAAGGCGGGCGGTCGGCGGCGACGGCGTTACCGGAGTCGTTGGCCGTGGTTGTCGTTGCTGCCGTTCGGGCTTGGTGCGTGGGCTCCGGTTGTGGCTGGGGTGCGATCTGGCACGCGCCGTTGGACCGTGCTTGGAGTGTTGTGGTCGGTGCTCGCGGTTGGCGGGTGGGTGCTCGCTTCGATCGAACCAGCTACGAGCGTCGAGGAAGTGCTGGCTGTTGTGTTGCTGGTTGTGGCGTGGATAGGTGGGGCTATCACTTCGTTTGCGATCCGATCCGTGTATGAGCGGCGGATATCTGATCGCCTGGCTGAGGACGCACGCGTGGTTGCTGGGCGGCGGGCACTTTGGCCGTGGTTGTCGTTGCTGCCGTTCGGGCTTGGTGCGTGGGTTCCGGTTGTGGGGGGTGTCCGCTGCGGGGTGCGGTGGTGGACGGTCCTGGGGGTGTTGTGGTCGGCGCTCGCGCTTGCCGGATGGGTCGTTACTGCGGTTGCGTCACCTGAAAGTCACACCGAAGGTGTTGGTGCGGTGCTGATTGTTGTGGCGTGGATGGGCGGCGCGATAGCGTCGTTCATGATCCGCCCTGGATACGAGCGCCGCGTCGGCGGACGTGTGCGTGAGCGTGTTCCGTGGCCAGAGCCGACCGCGCGGTCGCGGCAATGGTCGGTGCGTTACGCGCTGATTGCGTATGTGGTCACGTTTGTGGGAGTGACCGTCGTGGCGGCGGTGCTCTACTTCGGGGTCGGCGTGCAGTTGCACGTGGGTGCTGGCGTGCTGGTCGTGGACGCTGCGCTGCTTGGGGCGTTGGTGCCGCTGAGGCGCAGGCGCGGGCTCACACGTCAGGATCTCGGCCTGCGTGCAGCGCCGGCTGCGCGATCGGTTGGGCTCGTGATCGTGGCTCTCGTTGTTTACGTCCTGATCGCTGTCTTGTGGGTTGCGGTGGTGCAGCCGCGGGGAGGGGCGAACGCGCTCGCCGACGTTCGGCATCAGAGCACTATCAGTGTTGTGCTTGCGGTGTTCGCGGTTGCCGTGAGCGCCCCGGTTGTTGAGGAGATTTTCTTCCGTGGGCTTCTATATCGGAGTTTGCGAAACAGGCTCTCAGTCTTGCCCGCTGTGCTCATTGCCGGTGCGTTGTTCGGCTTGGTGCACATCACGAGCTACCCGTTGGACACGCTGCCTGTTAAGGCAGCTTTCGGTGTGATCGCGTGCCTGCTCTACGAGCGCACCGGCTCGCTGCTGCCGGGGATCGCCTTGCATTCGTTCGTTGACGCGAGCTCGATTGATGTGTCGTTGACGGGCAATGATCTGATCGTGCTCGGCAGCTTCCTTTGCCTCGGGGTGCTGCTGCTCGTCCGGGGTTCCAGGCCGCGCGCCACCGCGAGCAGCCGGCAACTCAGCGGCGTGGTCAGCGAGGCGACGACAACGAGATAATGGCTGTGCTGCCGATGCGCTCGGCGGGGGAGCGTTTAGGCTGCGAGGCGTTTGGCCTCGTGGCTGAGGAGCAGGCCGTTGATGAAGCGCTTGACGAGTTCTTTGTCTTGGTCTGTTAGGCGTTGGGTGGCTTCGAGTTGAAGGCGTAGCTCCTCATCGGGGTTTCGCTCAGCATCGAATACGAGCGTATCTGAGCTGACGGACAGAGCGATGGCGAGCTTGCGCAGCACGTCGAGGGTTGGCGAGGAGCTGGCGGCCTCGTAGCGGCGGAGCTGGGAGACGTGGATGCCGACGTGCTCGGCGAGCGCGCCTTGGGTCATTCCGCGCTCGTTGCGCAGGGTGGTTAGGCGTTCGGGGAAGTCCATCGCGGTCAGGTCCAGTCCTGGTCGCGGGAGGATATGGCCGCCTTGGGGGAGCATTTGTCCGCGCACGCATATATGCTAGCGCAGAGCTTCTATAATTTCGTCTTGACAGGGTGTGGCTGAGGAAGGCATGGCGCGGATTCCAGAGGAGGTCATCGAGCGGTTGAAGCGGGAGGTGTCGCTGGTGCGGCTGGTGGAGCTCGCGGGGATCGAGCTGGGGCGCCAGGGCAAAGACTTTGTGGGCCGCTGCCCGTTCCATGAGGATCGTACGCCTTCGCTGGTCATCTCACCGGAGAGCAACTTGTGGCATTGCTTGGGGGCGTGCCAGGCGGGTGGGTCGGTGCTCGACTGGACGATGCGCCGGGAGGGCGTGTCGTTCCCGCACGCGGTCGAGCTGTTGCGTGATGGTGTGGCGCCGACGCCGGTGAACGCGCGGCGGGCGGTGCGCTCGACGGTCACGCGGCTTGCCTCCCCTTTGCCGGCGGGCGCGAATGACCGGGAGCTGATGGAGCGCGTCGTCGGTTTCTACGCGCAGACCTTGAAGGAGTCGCCGCAGGCGCTTGACTATCTCAAGCTGCGCGGCCTAGCTCACGGGGAGCTTTTGGAGCGCTTCCGGCTGGGTTACGCGAATCGCACGTTGGGCTATCGGCTGCCGGCGAAAAACCGCAAGGCGGGCGAGGAGCTGCGCGGCGCGCTGCAACGGCTCGGTGTGCTGCGCGAGTCCGGGCACGAGCATCTGTCGGGGTCGTTGGTGGTCCCGGTGTTTGATGAGCATGGGGCGCCGGTGCAGCTCTATGGGCGCAAGATCGGCGGCGGGCTGCGCGCGGGCGCGTCACGTCATTTGTATTTGCCGGGTCCGCGTCGTGGCGTGTTCAACCTTGAGGCGCTGGCGGCGGCGGGCGGGGAGCTGGTGGTGTGTGAGTCGTTGATCGACGCGCTGACGTTTTGGGCGCACGGCTTCCGGGGGGTCACGGCGACGTGGAGCGCTGACGGGTTCACCGATGAGCACAAGCGGGCGTTCAAGCAGGCGAGCGTGGAGCGTGTGCTGATCGCCTATGACCGTGACGAGGCAGGCGATCGTGGCGCGCAGCGGCTGGCAGAGCGGCTAGGAAAGGAAGGGATCGAGTGCTTTCGGGTGCTGTTCCCGTTCGAGCGGGACGCCAACTCGTTCGCCTGCCAGGTCGATGACCCTGCCGGCGAGCTCGCGCTGCTGCTGCGCAACTCGGTCTGGATGGGCGCCGGCGCCGCACCCTCCCGGCCAGCGCCGGCGCCCGCCTGCGCGGCGGCGCCGGCCGCGCTCGAGAACGCACCCGCGCAGCCAGCCAGCGAGGAGCAGGCGGACGGGCAGGAGCTGGACGGCGAGGCGGAGGGCACGGCGCACGAGCTGGGCGGCGGGGAGATGGTGGCGGTGAAGCCGGCCGGGGGTGATCTTTTCCTAGCCGCCCAAGCGGCGGTTGCGCAGCCGCCAGCGCCAGTCCTGCCGGCGAGGCTGGCGCCGGGCGCGGCGGGTCCGGTGGTGGAGCTGGCGGGCGATGAGCTTCACGTCCAAGTTGATGGGCGGCGCTGGCGGGTGCGGGGGTTGGGGAAGGCGTCGAGCTTTGAGGCGTTGCGCGTGAACGTGCTGGTGGCCAGGGAGCATCCGGCGCGTGGCGAGCTGTTTCACGTCGATTCGCTTGACCTGTATTCGGCGCGGGCGCGCGGTGTGTTCGCGCGCCAAGCGGGTGAGGAGCTGGGGCTGGCGGCGGAGCTGATCGCGCGTGATCTTGGGCGGGTGCTGTTGGCGTGCGAGCAGCAGTCCGAGGCGGCGGTGCGCGCCGCGCAGGCGCCGGGCGAGGGGCAGGTCGAGCTGAGCGACACGGAGCGCGAGCAGGCGCTTGAGTTGTTGCGCGACCCGGAGCTCGTGCAGCGCGTCGTGGCCGACTTTGAGCGCGTCGGCGTCGTCGGCGAGCAGAGCAACTGTCTGGTCGGGTATCTGGCGGCGGTGTCAAGGAAGCTGGACCGGCCGTTGGCGGTGATGATCCAGTCAACCTCTGCGGCGGGGAAGTCGGCGTTGCAGGAGGCGGTGCTGGCGTTGGTGCCGGAGGAGGAGCGCGTGTCGTTCTCGGCGATGACCGGCCAGTCACTGTTTTACATGGGCGAGACCGATTTGCAGCACAAGGTTTTGGCGGTCGCTGAGGAGGAGGGCGCCGAGCGCGCGGCCTACGCGCTCAAGCTCCTGCAATCTGAGGGTGAGCTGCGGATCGCTTCGACGGGCAAGGAGGGGCAGACGGGGCGGCTTGTGACTCACACCTACACGGTGCGCGGGCCGGTGGCGATCTTCTTGACGACGACCACGATCGACGTTGATGAGGAGCTGTTGAACCGCTGTGTTGTCCTGTCGGTGGATGAGGAGCGCGAGCAAACCCGTGCGATCCATGATCGCCAGCGCGAGCGCGAGACGTTGGAGGGCTTGCTGGCACGGGAGGAGCGCGAGGGGGTGCTCGCGCTTCACAACAACGCACAGCGTCTGTTGGAGCCGCTTGCGGTCGTTAACCCCTATGCCAAGCGGTTGACGTTCTCTGATGCGCGGACGCGCACCCGCCGGGATCACATGAAGTATCTGACGCTGATTCGCGCGATCGCGCTGCTTCACCAACACCAGCGGCCGATCCGCTCGGCGATGGTGGGCGGTCGGGAGCTGCGCTACATCGAGGCCAGCGCGGATGATGTGCGGCTGGCGAACCGGCTCGCGCACGCGGTACTCGGCCGCTCGCTGGACGAGCTGCCACCCGGCACGCGGCGGCTGCTGGCGTTGATCGAGGCGCACGTCTCCCACCAGGCGCAGGAGCAGGCCCAGGCGCGTGAGCGTGTCCGCTTTACCCGCCGCGAGCTGCGCGAAGCGCTGGGGTGGGGTGACACGCAGTTGAAGGTTCATCTTGGCCGGCTGGCGTCGCTTGAGCTCGTGTGGTGTGAGCGTGGTGTGCACGGTGCCTACGCCTACGCCTTGGCGTGGGACGGCCAGGCCGGCGAGCAGGAGCCGCACCTGTCGGGGCTGATCGACCCTGACGAGCTGGACGCCGCGTGTGACTATGACGAGAATCGGTCGGGGCAGATGAGTGATCGGGCGGGGGCCGGTCGGCGGGGTGTCGGTGCCCGGTCGCCCGCCGGTCGTGTGTCGCTTAAGGCGGTCGTGGGCGGTGGAAGGTGACGCCGAAGCGTGGGCGCACGCTGAGAGCGATCCCTGGCGATCCCGCTGACAGCCAGGGTTTTCCGGTGCTCGCCCGCGACTTTTGCGAGTGGATGGGCGTGCGCGGCTACAGCCCGCGCACGATCGAGAACAACCACCTGGCGCTCGTCTACCTCACGGAATGGTTGGCGGAGCGCTCGATCACGCGGCCGTGCGATGTGACAAAGCCGATGCTCGATTCGTATCAGCGCTCGCTCTACTACCGCCGCAAGCCGGACGGCTCGCCGATCACCTTCCGTGCGCAGGTCGTGCGGCTGGTGCCGGTGCGGACGTTCTTCCGCTACCTCGCCAAGCAAAACCGCATCCTCTACAACCCCGCGTCAGAGCTTGAGCTGCCCAAGCGCGAGCACCGTCTACCCCGCGCGGTCCTGAGCGCTTCGGAGGCCGAGCTGATCCTGTCGCTGCCGCCGATCGGCGAGCCGCTGGGGTTGCGTGACCGCACGATGCTGGAGCTGCTTTATGCGACCGGCGTGCGCCGCTCCGAGCTCGCCTACCTCAAGATTTTCGACCTCGACGTGGAGCGGCAGACGTTGATGGTGCGCCAGGGCAAGGGCCGCAAGGACCGCATGGTCCCGACCGGTGAGCGCGCGGCGGCGTGGGTGAGGCGCTACCTCGCAGACGCGCGCCCACGGCTGGCGAGGGCACCGGATGAGGGGGCGATGTTCTTGACGGTCGAGGGCGAACCGTTCACGCCCGACCGTCTCACCGACTTGGCGAGCCTCTACGTGCGCCGCTCGGGCATCGGCAAGCCGGGCGCTTGCCACCTGTTCCGGCACACGATGGCGACGCTGATGCTCGAAGGTGGCGCGGACATCCGCTTCATCCAGCAGATGCTCGGCCACGCCGACATCTCCTCGACGCAGATCTACACCCAAGTCTCGCTCGCCGCGCTCACGGCGGTCCACGCCGCCACGCACCCCGCCGCCGCAAACCAGCCACACAGCACCCGCCACCACGCCGACGCCAGCGGGCGCGAGAGCGCGGTCCTGCGCCCCGCCAGCGAGCTCGTGCCCGGCGCCCCGCGCAGCGGCGGCCAGGACGCCGCCGAGGCCCTGCAGGACGCGCTCGACGCTGAAGCCCAAGACGAGCAGCAGACCCTCCACGGCCGCGATCCTCGATTGCAGGCCAACCCGTGAACACCCATCGCTGCGATGCACTCACAGACAGCGCGGTGTGCTCGACCGTCACGCCGCCCGCGACAGGAGAGCGTGTCGTGCCCGCGCACGCGCGTGAGCTGGCCGGTGCGATCTCCGCGCTGTTCACGCGCGATGCCGCGATCGTCGCGCGGCTCAACGACGCGCAACAGCGACTGCGCCGCGCCAACGAGCGGCTCTGGTCGGGGTTGCACCCCGACGCGATCGGCCTGCTCTACGACGGCATCGGCGCGGCCGGGGGGTCGAGCGCGATCGCCGCGCTCAAAAGCGACGGACAGCCCGACGCCGATACTGCGCTGCTCGCAGCCTGCCAGCAAGCCCACTGGAGCATCCACCGCGCCTTCAACGACTACCAGGACGCCAGCGAGGACCGACGCAAACTCGCCGTTGAGGTCGGCGAGCTCTCCCAGCAGCTCACCGAGACGCTACGCGCCGCCGGCTGGAGCACGCAAAACGCGCGACAGGCAGACGTGCACCAACTCGCCCGAACGGCCGCGTGAGCTCCGCAGAAGGCCCTCCAGAGCGGACGCACTTGCACCACTATTCCGGGACCGGGATAGGCACCAAACGGTGCCAGCGCCCTGACCGACGTCGATTCGGGGGCCGTGTTCGCCCGCTCGCGGCCCGGCCGGGACACAGCGATTGCTGTGCCGTTGCTGGCCCGTGCATCTACGGATGAAAAGTCAAGGGCTGCGCGAGCTTTTCTTTGGGATTGCTGAGGGCGCTGCTCGACGCTTTGCGGTGCCACTTCGCGGCACAGCGATCGCACAGCACCCGGAGGGTCGTGCATATGGTCTATACGGGCTTTTGGTTGCGCCGGGGGCGTGTCGTGGCGCAACCAGACGCGTCGACCGGCGGGACCGCGTCGAGCGCGTGGTGGTGGGATGATTTCGGGTGGTGCGGGTGACTGACGTAGCGAAGCGCAGGCGTCAGGGGCTTGTGGCCTGCCGCGCGGCTTTGCCCTTCGAGGGCCTTTGAGATGCGCGCCCCGGTGTCGCACCCGCACCACCCTTCGGTGCTGTCGTGCGCCAGTCAGCGACTAGCCGCCGGTATGCCTGCTCGGCCTGGGCTTGCAGCTCGCGCTCGGCTGCGCGCTGGCTGCTCGTTGGGCTGACGGGCGGCCCGCCGTGACGACGCGGCAACGGTGGGGCGCCGGCGAGCAATTCCAGGCGACGGGTCTTCTGCCGGGTCAGCGACGGGCGCGCGAACGCGTAGTCCTGATCCTTCGTGAGGAGATGCCAGCAAAGCACGACGAGCTTGCGCGCGACAGCGACCGCGGCGATCTGCGCGCCGCGGCGGGCACGCACGCGCTCGCCGAACGCCTTCAGCGGGCCGGGGCTGCGGATCGAGATCCACGCGGCCTCGACCAGCATCGAGCGGGCCTGCGGGTCACCGCGCTTTGAGATGTGCCCATAGCGCGCCGGCTCTGACCCGGACTGGCGAACCTTCGGGTCCAGGCCGAGATAAGCGACGAGCTGGCCCGGGCTGTGAAAGCGCGTGATGTCCCCGATCGCGGCGATCACCGCCGCGGCCGTGCCGACATCAACGCCGGGGATCGTCAAAAGCCGCTGGAACCCCGGGAACGCGAGGGCCTGCTGGGCGATCCGCCGGTCAAGGCCGGTGATCTCACCGGTCAGGAAGTCGATGTGGCGCAGACAGCTCTTCACGGTCTCCGCCTCCTCCTCGGGCAGCCGCTGCTCTGTGAGCCAAACCCGACCCTGCTTGCCGAACAGATCACTCACGGGCGGGCGGCCGAGCAGACACCTCGCGAGGACAGCGTGCACCTCGTTCTTCACGCGCGTGCGCGCCCGCACGAGCCCCGCGCGGCGAGCGACCCGCCGGCGCAACGAGCTCGTCGCCTCGTCGGGCACCCACACCGCTTTGAGCATCCCCGCCGAGAGCAGCTTGGCGAGCATCGCCGCGTCAAAGCGATCGGACTTCACACGCGCGTGAGAGATCGCTCGCGTCTCGGCCGCGTTGCACACCACCACCCGCCCAACCGAGCCCTCCTCGAGCAGTCGGGCGATCATCATCGCGCCGCAGCTGGCCTCCAACACCACCTGGTCGCCGCTCCCCAGATCGGCCGCGAACTCTCGGATCGCCTCCGGGGTACTCGCGATCCGCCCGACCCGCGAGACCCGGCCGCCCTCGGCGACCGCGACCTCGCAGAAATCAAGGTGAACATCCAAACCAAACGACCGCACGAGAAACCGCCTCCCTCCAAGAAATCGACATATGAGATGGAAGGCACCGCGGGCAGCGACAACTACGGATACGGGCTCTCAGCCCAACCGGGTGAGTCGCAGGGGCGGCCATCTAGTCATTGACGGGCTCGCAGCCCAAATGCACGGCGGCCTGCCCACAGCGTCCTTCCCACAAGCCCCTGTCCCGGTCACGCGACCCTACGATCGCCACCGGACAGCAGGCCCACCCGGTATTTCATACCCGTAGTCTGTGCAGACTTTCCGAGGGCCAGCAGGCGCAGCGGGAGAACGCGAGCGGCGGCGGTGCTGGCAGCTCGGGCACCTGCTGGTGCAACTGTGTGCGGCGACGCGCAGCGCGAGCGCAGCGGCGCCGCAGGGACGCCTTGGAAGCGCGGGTCGTGGCTCGCTCAGGGAGCCGCGAGGGGTGGCGTCCGGCAGGCGCAGGGGCTACCGTGTGCAGGGTGAGCGAGACGCTGCGTTTGACGATCGTCTACGAGGACGGCGGCGATGGCTGGATCGTCGCGTCGATCCCGGAGGTCCCCGGCGCGCACAGCCAGGGCCACACCCGCCAGGAGGCCCGCGAGAACGTGATCGACGCGCTGCAGACGATGCTCACGCCCGACGAGGAGCTACAGGAGCCCTCAGACCGCGAGGCGCTGATCTTCACCGCCCAGCCGGCGTGAAGCGCCGCGCGCTGGAAGCACACCTACGCGAGCACGGCTGCCGCGTCGTCGGCGGCACCAAGCACGAGAAGTGGCGCGGCCCGACCGACCGGGCGTCCGTGCTGCCCCGCCACAACGAGATCGCCTGGCCCCTCGCCCGCAAGATCTGCCGCGACCTACAGGTCCCCCCGCCCACCGGCTCACGCTGAACAGCAGCGCCACGCCGGCGGCGAACGAAGCAATCCCCGAGCGGGAGCCGAGAAACGCAGCTCGCGTCCGTGGCGGCCACGCTCTATCGTTCCGCTCATGGCCCAGCAGACCAAACACGCCCACCACCCGGCTTCTTCTCCTAGCCGCCGCCCCAGCGTTGAAAGCTCAGGATCGCGCCGGGCGTTTCAGTATGGCGCTCGGCGCTCGCGCCGGTGGTCGGACTGCCAGAAGTCCCTGCAAGCGCCGGGGTCGGATCCACTCAGAGGCCAGGATCGTGGCGGGCAATGTGTTCAAGAAGAAGGCGGCTATGAAGAAGTCGCTGACCGGCACGGCAGCTCGGGCGGAGAAGAACCGCGGATCGAACCGGCGATCCTCGTCCAGCCGCTAGGGGAAGCGGCGGGCGAAAGCGAAGCTGGTAGCACGCTTGGGTCCGTGGTACCGCTGTGCGTAGCAAGCTCGGAAGGGCCGTGCGCTCGTTCTGCGAGGGGCGGAGAGGGCACGTGCAAGTCTTGTCGCAAACGGCGCCACAGCGGTTACAACGTGCGAATTCGTGCCACGAACGGCAGTTGGACCAAGGTCTTTGAGACTTATTGCGGCATCGTCGGGGGAGCGGCTCTCACCCCGGGCGTCGACATTTTCGGCGCACCGGCGGAGGTAGGGTGTGCAGGATACGGTGTCTACAAGGCGGTAGAAGCGATCGTTGAAGCCCTATGAAACGCATGCTTATGCACTTTCTAGTTGTCGGCGTGCCTGGCCTTTGCTTCCTGATTGCCGGGGTGCTAAACGACGAATATCCGGCCGCTGCTCTGGGCGGCATTCTCGTCATCGGGTCGATCTACGGGCTCAGTCAAGACCGTGTGGTTATGGTAGGCAACAGCGATCAGAAGCGGCAGCGACGCTCATTTGTTCTCGCTGGCATCATAGGAGCGTCATTTGCCACCACCGGATTCGCTAGTCACCGTTACTTGCTGGCCGCAGCGGGGACTGTCATTTTGATTGGGGCGTTTCTACGCCTCTACGGCAGGGCGCTCGCTAAAGAATGACGCGGGTCGGGAAAGAAGAAGGCGAATACGAATACGCCTCCTACGAACCTAAACCGAGCATGGGCGCGAACATCGAATCCGCGACGCTGGTCAGTAGCGGCGAAGAAGGGCAGGCGAGCCCACAGCTGCAAGGAGGTCTGCTGTTCCGTCCCGAAGGCGGGATCGGAAAGAGCGGCGGCAAGCACATCGTCATCATCTGCTCGGAGTCGTCAAAGACGGCGGGCCGGCCTTGCATCAGGTACGTGAGCTTTCTCGGTGAAGTGGTGGGAGAAATCAAACACCTGGCAAAGGGGGCGGCACACGCGATCGTGAAGGCGGCTCATGCGGTTGTGCATTGGATCAGGACCAACTACGCGACCTATAAGGACATCTCGTGTGAAATCAATGCGTTCGGCGCCGGCGTGCTCGTGGGTGTGGGCTCGACGACGTTCACGGACGGGCTAGGGGCGGTTGGCGGTGCGGCTTTGGGCTCGTTGACCGACAGGGCTGTCAAGTATGCGTGCGATCATTCGTGAGCGGGAGTGCCGGGTAGATTGAGAGCAATGCCCGAGTGGAGCGTGAACGCAGGCAAGGCATTCCTCGCCGCCTTCGGCGTGGGCGTCGTGTTCGTCGTGCTCGCCGGCGAAGCGAGCGTGCGCGGCATCGCGAGCTGCTTCGTGGTGTCGCTGGGAATCGCGGCGTGCATCGGCGCGATGCAGCAGCGCTCTCATCGGGATCGGCGGCGCTTCCTGGCGATCGTCGCCGGTCTGCTGGCTCTGAGCGTCGTCGCAACGATCGTCATTGCTTACGCGCGGTGAGCGCGGACACCAGCAACGCCCTCATGCGTGTACGACCTAGCTCAGCCATTTTTCAAGAAGAAGGCGGGTATGAAGAAGCCGCCTACCACCCAGGAGCGAACGGTCAGGAAGAAGCGCACCTAGTGTCGTGCTTGTTTAATTCGTTTGCGGTTAGGGTAGGTGGTGGTTATGCCTATTCCTACTGCCGTTTCAATCGAGTTGACCGACGACGAGCGGTCGGTGCTGGAGAGCTGGACGCGGCGCCGGACGAGCGCTCAGGCGCTGGCGCTGCGGGCACGTATCGTGCTGATGGCCGCTGAGGGGTTGTGGTCCAACGGTGAGATCGCCGAAGCGCTTGGGGTTTCGCGGCCGACGGTCACGAAGTGGCGCAACCGGTTCGCGCAGCGCCGGCTTGAAGGTCTTGCGGATGAGCCGCGGCCCGGCAAACCGCGGACGATCACCGATGAGCAGGTCGAGCGGGTCGTGACCAAGACCTTGGAGAGCGCGCCGAAGAACGCGACGCATTGGTCGACCCGGTCGATGGCCAGGGAGGTGGGGATGACCCCGGACGCGGTGATGCGGATCTGGCACGCCTTCGGGTTGCAGCCCCACCGCCAAGAGACCTGGAAGCTCTCCAAGGATCCCTTGCTCATCGAGAAGGTCCACGATATTTGCGGCCTGTACTTGAATCCGCCCGAGCGTGCCGTTGTGCTCTGCGTGGACGAGAAGAGCCAGATCCAAGCACTCGACCGCACCGCGCCGACGTTGCCGATGCTTCCCGGCACGCCCGAGCGAGCGACGCACGACTATGAGCGGCACGGCACCTCCAGCCTCTACGCCGCCCTGAACGTCGGGAGCGGGCAGGTGATCGGCTCGCTGCACCAGCGCCACCGCGCGATCGAGTTCCTGAAGTTCCTGCGGACGATCGACCAGAACGTGCCCGGCCATCTCGACGTGCACCTCGTGCTCGACAACGCCTCCAGCCACAAGACCCCCAAGATCCAAAGTTGGCTCGCTGCGCACCCCCGGTTTCATCTGCACTTCACCCCAACCAGCAGCTCATGGATCAACCTCGTCGAGCGTTGGTTCGGCGAGCTCACCACCAAGCTTCTACGCCGCGGCGCGCACCGCTCCGTCCACGCGCTGAACACCGACATCCGCCAATGGATCGACACCTGGAACGAAAACCCCCGCCCCTACGTCTGGACCAAGACCGCCGACCAAATCCTCGACTCCATCAGACGATACTGCCAACGAATCAACCAGACACGACACTAGCCCGGATCGTGCATGAAGCAGTTGCGGCCCCGATGGTCGGGGCCGCTGAACTGTCCGCCTGAGCTGGGATTCTGGGGTTGCTGAGACCTTGGAATCGAGCTTGGGAGGATCACCTTGAAGGTGACACGCGATGGGCGCAATTTCAGAGTAGATGTCGTGTCGGACGGAGAGGGGCTGGTTTCGCACGCGGGTAGCGCGCTGCTGGCCTGGGTGGCCGACAAGACGGGGCTGACGGGCGCCCTGTCGTTGGAGCTTGCTGGCTTGAAGCAGCGGCGATCCGGGCACGACCAGGGCCACGTGATCCGCGACCTCGCGGTGATGCTCGCCGACGGTGGGGACTGTCTGGCTGACCTGGGGGCACTCGGCGATCAGGAGTCGCTGTTTGGGAGTGTCGCGTCGGCCTCGACGGCGTTCCGGCTCGTTGATCGGATCGCCCGGAACCCAGATGGCTTGGGGCGGTTGCGCGGGGCTCACGCGAAGGCGCGGGCACGGGTGTGGAAGCTGACCGGTGCTCTGGAGCGTCTGACGATCGACCTGGATGCCACGCTCATCGGCTCGCACTCGGAGAAGGAGGGAGCAGCGGGGAACTTCAAGGGCGGCTACGGGTTCCACCCGATGCTCGCCTACGCGGATGAGACCAGCGAAGCGCTGGCCGGCGAACTGCGGTCGGGGAACGCCGGTGCGAATACCGCCGCTGACCAGATCAAGGTCGCCGAGCAGGCGATCGAACAAATCCCCGCCGAGTCCATAGAGAGCATCAAGCTGCTATTGCGCGTGGATACCGCGGGCGCCAGCCACGAGCTGTTGGACTGGGCTCGCGAGGGCCGGATCGAGTTCTCCGTCGGCTACGAACTGAACGAGGCGGTACGCACCGCGATCCTCCAGATCCCTGACAGCGACTGGGTACCAGCGCTCGACCAGGACGGCAGCCCGCGCCCCAACGGGCAGGTCTGTGAGATCACCAGCCACCTCGACCTGTCGGGCTGGCCGGAGCGCTCAAGGGTGATCGTCAGACGCGAGCGCGCGCACCCCGGCGCGCAACTCACGTTCACCGACCACGACGGACACCGCTTCCAAGCGATCCTCACAGACCAGCCCGGTGATATCGCGCACGTCGAGCGCGATCACCGCGGCCGCGCCCGCGTCGAGGATCACATCCGCAACGACAAGGACACCGGCCTGCGCAACCTCCCTTTCCGCGACTTCGAGCACAACCGTGTCTGGCTGGAGCTCGTGCGCGTCGCCCACGACCTCCTCGTGTGGACCCAGCGCCTACTACTCACCGGCGAACTCGCGAAATCAGAGCCCAAGCGCCTGCGCTACCGACTGCTGCACGTCGCCGGGCGCCTCTCCTTCCACGCCCGCACCGCCACGCTTCGAATACAAGCAACCTGGCCCTGGGCAAGTGACCTCACCATCGCGTTTGCCCGCCTCAGAGCGCTCCCCACGCCCGCAGGCTGACACAACACCGGGCCACACGACAACCAGCCGGCCCCCGGCGCTACCGCCCCGCGAAGCCTGCCCGCAAACCAGCACTCGACCACCACAAACACCCCGGAATCCCCCCGCGACACCCACGACCCACGCCCACAACAGCCCCAACCGTCCCCACCCCCCAACCAGCCCGCCAAACACTCACATCACACGACTTCATGCACGATCCGGGCTAGAAGAAGGATTGCTTGTTCAGCCGCTAGAAGCAGGAGCGGGCGAAGCCGAAGGTAAGCCGGGCGCTCGCGGTGTGGTGCGGCTCTGCAAGGACGTGGCGCAAGGTGGGAGGAACGCCGAACCGTGTGCGCGGTACGCGAGCATCTTCGGGAAGGCTTGGCATTGGGTTACGCATCACATACACAAACTGGTTGCCGCTGGCGTTGGAGCGATTGGGACAGTGGTGGCTTTGGGCGCCACTGCTCTGGCCACGACTGGATGTGCGGCCAGCGCTGCTATCACGGCCGATCCGACCCGAGTGGCGAACGCGTGGTCGAAATACCAGGCTGGCTTTACGAAGCCAGCGACAATCGATCGCAAACTACCATGGCAGAAATCAAAGCGGCAGAAGAAGCCGCCGCCCGCACGGCCGCGGAAGCCGCCGCCCGGGCAGCCGCAGAATTCGCGGCTGCAGCCGCCGGACCTCAATATCAATGGACTTCCGGCGGAGAAGAAGAATACTTCGAAGAATGGGAAGAAGAAGGCGGGTATGGCGGTGGGAGCCTCGCAAGACTCATCGCGGACAATGGGGACTGCGCGGGCGGATGCCACGTTACGCCAGCGCAGGAAAAGTGCCTCGAGAAGGCGGGGAGTAACAAGTCACGAGGAGGGAAATGCTTTGGACCCAAGGGCAACTGGAAAGAATTTGTGGAAGTGGCCAAAGAAACAGTCGGCATCTTCAAATGTGCATATGAAATCTGGGAGGCGGCCCCGAACTGTGGTAGCGCGTAGCTTTCACGCCTTCATTGGCTTGATCAGAAACGTCTCGGTACGGCGGTTGTGACGAGGCCAACGATGAGCAGCCGAGTGGGTTGGATGATTGTCATCTCACTACTCACGGTATTTGCCATCTATACGTGCGTGGCAGTAGTCGTTGCCATTGCGTCGGGGCAGACGCATGGTCGCTATTTTTGGCCGACGGTGGTCATATTGGGCGTACTCGCGGCCGGGGCTGTGCTCCTAGCGTATGTGCTCGGGCGACGGCTCACGCATATGGCTCGTGCGAGGAAGTACAATTCACCCCACGATGAATTATGATGTGGCAGTCGAGAACGGTAAGAAAACGGCGTGGCGTCAGCCGGAGGCTTGTGCGCCGAAGCGTCGGAAATGGGCGCAACCGGCAAGGGGCGGCACGGTTACGCGTCTACTCGGCGCTCTATAGGCTCGCGAGATTTGGGCCGCCGAAGCCGAGAACGGTGCGCGGCAGCATCGTTGATACGTTTCTCGAATTGTTCCGCCTGTGGCGGTGATTGTCCGCCGGAGATGGGCGGTAGGGATGGAATCCGAAGGACGACTTGTAGGGACCTAGTGTCGTGCTTGTTTAATTCGTTTGCGGTTAGGGTAGGTGGTGGTTATGCCTATTCCTACTGCCGTTTCAATCGAGTTGACCGACGACGAGCGGTCGGTGCTGGAGAGCTGGACGCGGCGCCGGACGAGCGCTCAGGCGCTGGCGCTGCGGGCACGTATCGTGCTGATGGCCGCTGAGGGGTTGTGGTCCAACGGTGAGATCGCCGAAGCGCTTGGGGTTTCGCGGCCGACGGTCACGAAGTGGCGCAACCGGTTCGCGCAGCGCCGGCTTGAAGGTCTTGCGGATGAGCCGCGGCCCGGCAAACCGCGGACGATCACCGATGAGCAGGTCGAGCGGGTCGTGACCAAGACCTTGGAGAGCGCGCCGAAGAACGCGACGCATTGGTCGACCCGGTCGATGGCCAGGGAGGTGGGGATGACCCCGGACGCGGTGATGCGGATCTGGCACGCCTTCGGGTTGCAGCCCCACCGCCAAGAGACCTGGAAGCTCTCCAAGGATCCCTTGCTCATCGAGAAGGTCCACGATATTTGCGGCCTGTACTTGAATCCGCCCGAGCGTGCCGTTGTGCTCTGCGTGGACGAGAAGAGCCAGATCCAAGCACTCGACCGCACCGCGCCGACGTTGCCGATGCTTCCCGGCACGCCCGAGCGAGCGACGCACGACTATGAGCGGCACGGCACCTCCAGCCTCTACGCCGCCCTGAACGTCGGGAGCGGGCAGGTGATCGGCTCGCTGCACCAGCGCCACCGCGCGATCGAGTTCCTGAAGTTCCTGCGGACGATCGACCAGAACGTGCCCGGCCATCTCGACGTGCACCTCGTGCTCGACAACGCCTCCAGCCACAAGACCCCCAAGATCCAAAGTTGGCTCGCTGCGCACCCCCGGTTTCATCTGCACTTCACCCCAACCAGCAGCTCATGGATCAACCTCGTCGAGCGTTGGTTCGGCGAGCTCACCACCAAGCTTCTACGCCGCGGCGCGCACCGCTCCGTCCACGCGCTGAACACCGACATCCGCCAATGGATCGACACCTGGAACGAAAACCCCCGCCCCTACGTCTGGACCAAGACCGCCGACCAAATCCTCGACTCCATCAGACGATACTGCCAACGAATCAACCAGACACGACACTAGCGTGCGACTGTGCCGAGCAGCTCGAGCCCTAGGCGATCGGCTATGCGGAACGCCTCGGATAGCAGCTGGGCGTCGTCGGCATGGCTCTTGTGTGGCGCGGACGCCGGCGGGCACGGAGTGGTGGGTTGGTCGTCGCTGGATCGGCCGTGGGTTGCCTCACTGGCGCAAGGTGCGGTTTGGCAAGCCGCGCGCAGGAGAAGCCGCCGAAGCGGCGGCATTGACGCTTCCCGATATCGGCAGTGTTGACGATCTTGGCGCAGCGGTGCTCGTTGTCGTCGCTATCACGGTGATCGCGCTTGTGGTAATCCCACTGTTGCTGTTCGGCGTCGAGCTGATCATCCTGGGTCTGGTCATCGCGGCGGGAATCGTCGGACGGACGTTGCTTGGCCGCCCGTGGGTTGTCCAGGCCGTCCCGGTCGATGGCGACGGGCAGGTCTTGACGTGGCGGGTGGGCGGCTGGCGGCGATCGGCTCGTGTGATCGAGGAAGTCGCTGCGGCACTGAACGCTGGGCGCGACCCTGTGCCCAGTGAGGCCGTCGAGCGGATATCGCACGCCGTGGGGGGCGCGGCATCGGAGGGATAGCCAGTTCCGGGCGCTGTGGGCGGCGCCGGTCGGTGACTGGGCTGGACGGCCCTGGCCGCTGCGGCTGGCTGATCTGTGTCCGGTGGCTCTAGCGGACGGTTCGTTTTCTACGCTGCCAAGCGTTTGGCCTCGTGGCTGAGGAGGAGGCCGTTGATCGGCGCCACGCGGCGGCGGGTGTGGGGGGCGCGGGGTGACACCGAAGCGTGGACGCACGCTGAAAGCGATCCCCGGCGACCCGCATGACAGCCAGGGTTTTCCGGTGCTCGCCGGCGAGTTCTGTGAGTGGATGGCGGTGCGTGGTTACAGCCCGCGGACGATCGAGAACAACCATCTGGCGCTCGTCTACCTCGCCGAGTGGCTGAAGGAGCGTTCGATCACCCGGCCGTGTGATGTGACTAAGAGTGCCTAACAAAAGGTAGGGTTCGTGGTGGGGCTGTCGAAGTCCTGTGTCATGGCGAAACCTTTGCTTCCTGATGGGTTGTGGGCTCGGATCGAGCCGCTTCTGCCGGTGCGTGAGCCGCAGGTCACGGGGCGCCCGCGGGTGCCTGACCGGGCGGCGCTGACAGGGATCATCTTCGTTTTGAAAACGGGGACCCCATGGGAGGATCTCCCCCAAGAGATGGGCTGTGGGTCAGGGATGACGTGTTGGCGGCGGCTGCACGAATGGAACGAAGCCGGCGTCTGGAGCCGGCTGCACCAGGTGCTGTTGGACGAGCTTCACGACGCCGACCAGCTCGACTGGTCAAGGGCAGTCGTTGACAGCTCGCACGTGCGGGCCAAAGGGGGGGCGAGCAAACCGGCCCCTCGCCGGTCGACCGCGCCCGCCTTGGCAGCAAGCACCATCTGATCGTCGACGGCAACGGCACGCCGCTCGCGTTCACGCTTACTGGCGGGCACCGCCACGACATCACGCAGCTGACCGAGCTGGTCGATCGTGTCCCGCCGACCGGCCGTCACGGCAAGTTCCGGCCACGGCGCCTATACGCCGACCGAGCGTATGACTCCAAACACCACCGCCGAGAGCTGCGCGAGCGCGGAATCACGCCCAAGATCGCCAAACGCAACGGCCAACACGGATCGGGGCTGGGACGTGACCGTTGGGTCGTGGAGCGCACCATCTCCTGGCTACACGCCCACCGCTACCTCGCCCGCCGCCACGCCCGTCGCGCCGACATCCACGAAGCAATGCTCACCCTCGCCTGCGCACGCATCTGCCTCAAACAACTACAACACTTTTGTTAGGCGCTCTAAGCCGATGCTCGACTCCTATCAGCGCTCGCTCTACTACCGCCGCAAGCCCGACGGCTCGCCGATCACGTTCCGCGCGCAGGTCGTGCGGCTGGTCCCGGTGCGCACGTTCTTCCGTTATCTCGCGCGGGCGAACCGCATCCTCTACAACCCCGCGTCAGAGCTTGAACTGCCCAAGCGCGAGCACCGCCTACCCCGCGCGGTGCTGAGCGCTACCGAGGCCGAGCGCATCCTGTCGCTGCCGCCGATCGGTGAGCCGTTGGGCCTGCGGGACCGCACGATGCTTGAGCTGCTTTACGCGACCGGCGTGCGCCGCTCGGAGCTCGCGAACCTCAAGATTTTCGACGTGGACGTGGAGCGCCAGACGCTGATGGTGCGCCAGGGGAAGGGCAAAAAGGACCGCATGATCCCGACCGGCGCCAGGGCGGCAGCGTGGACCAGGCGGTATCTCGTGGATGCCCGGCCGCGGCTGGCCAGGGCGCCGGATGACGGGACGCTGTTCTTGACGCTGGAGGGCGAGCCGTTCACGGTCGATCGCCTGACCAATCTCGCCGGCCTCTACGTCCGGCGCTCGGGTGTCGGCAAGCCCGGCGCGTGCCACCTGTTCCGCCACACGATGGCGACGCTGATGCTCGAAGGCGGCGCGGATATCCGCTTCATCCAGCAGATGCTCGGCCATGCCGACATCTCCTCCACGCAAATCTACACGCAGGTCTCGCTCGCCGCCCTCACGGCGGTGCACGCCGCCACGCACCCCGCTGCCTCCAACCAGCCACGCAGCACCCGCCACGGCGCCGACGAGCACGAGCGCCGGGGCGCGGTCCTGCGTCCCGCCAGAGACCTCATGCCCGGCGCGCCAGCCGGCGGCCAGGACGCCGCCGAGGCCCTTCAGGACGCCCTCGACGCTGAAGCCCAAGACGAGCAGCAAGACCACGTCCGCCCTCCTCGACCGCGGGGCAGCTCATGAGCACCCGTCGCTGCGGTGCGCTCACACAGAACGTCGTGTGCTCGACGGTCACGCCGCCCGCCGCGAGCGAGCGTGCCGTGCCCGCGCGTGCGCGTGAGCTGGCCAGCGCGATCTCCGCGCTGTTCACGCGCGATGCCGCGATCCTCGCGCGGCTCAACGACGCGCAACGGCGACTGCGCAGCACCAACGACCAGCTGTGGTCGGGGTCCCACCCCGACGCGATCGGCCTGCTCTACGACGGCGTCGGCGCGAGCGGGTCGAGCGCGATCGCCGCGCTGGTGAGCGACGGCCGGCCCGACGCCGATACCGCGATGCTCACAGCGTTGCAGCAAGCCCACTGGAGCATCCACCGCGCCTTCTGCGACTACCAGGACGCCAGCGAGGACCGACGCAAACTCGCCGTCGAGGTCGGTGAGCTCTCCCAGCAACTCACCGAGACGCTTCGTGCCGCCGGCTGGAGCACCCAAAACGCGCGACAGGCAGACGTGCACCAGCTCGCCCGCGCAGCCGCCTGAAGCACCGCAGAAGGCCCCCCTCGTCGCCCTCCACAGCGCACCGGGCCAAGCAGGCCCCAGGCCCTCACAAACGGTGCCGGCTCCCCCGATCGGCGCCGATCCTGGGCCGTGTTCGCCCGCCCGCGGCCCGGCCGGGACACAGCAATTGCTGTGTCCGCGCTGGCCCGATGCTTCTACGGATGAAAAGTCAAGGGCTGGGGGGGACTTTTTTCGTTGGGGGTGGTGTGGCTGCGCTGAAGGTGATGGTGGGAGCCGGGGTCAAGGCCGGCCGGAGGCCGCCCGTAGGGCTTGGTCTTGACGCCGGCGGCGCTTGACTCTTTGGGGCAGATAATGGGGATTGGCCGCCCATCGGGCGGCCTTGGGTGCGGCGCTTTGATCGTTGGCGCCCTTTGTATGCGCGGGAGCGTTGCCGCCCCCTCGTCTTGGGCGCTGGTCGGGTCGTGGGTGGCACAGTGATCGCACAGCGCCCGGAGGGTTGTGCATCTGGTCTATACGGCCGTTCTGTTGCGTCGGGGCCTGCTCGTGGCGCAGGGAGACGCGTCGACGGCGGGGCCGTCGCGTCGGGGGCTGTGGGGTGGGGTCGTGGACGCTAAAGAAAGCCCCAAAGTAGAAGGCCGGGTCCAGATCTTGACGAAGACAGGTGAATACATAGGCCAGTTCGGGGCGAGCGGAACCGGCGCGTTCAAGAGGCCCATGGGCTTGTTCCTGGACAGCAAAGGGAACGCCTGGGTCACAAATACATCCAGTGTCGCGTCAGAAAACGGCGTCGAGAAGTGGAGTGCCAACCACGGCACCGAAGGCGCCGAAACTTCGCCCGGTCCCGGCTCGACGATCGAGTACAACGTGCCGGTCTCCGGCGCCGGCGCAGACGCGCCGAACCTCAGCAAAGAAGAAGTCGAAAAGTGGGGGCAGAAAGACGACCCGACGGAAGGCATGGCGATCTTCCCGCCGGATAAGCCGCAGGGCTGGCCCGCCAGCAGCTACGAAGGCGCGACGATCGACTACCTGGACGAAAAGGGCCGGACGGTCAACACGTCCTCACGCACCGGCGGGATATCGACTACCGAATACAACACGTACAACGATGTCGTGCGGACGCTGAGCCCTGACAACCGGGTGGCGGCGCTCAAAGAAACCGGCAAAACAGCTGAAGCATCGAAACTGCTCGACAGCGAGAGCGTATACGAAGAAACGGGCTCGGAACCCGGCACGCGGCTACTCGAAACGCTTGGTCCGCAGCACACCGTGAAGCTCGCTAAAGGAAAGGAAAAAGCCGGTGAAGAAGTGCTCGCGCGCGACCACGTGAAGTACTACTACAACGAAGGAGCTCCCTCCGAAGGCGGCCCCTACGATCTGGTTACAAAGCAGACCGATGGCGCGCAGACGGCGAGCAAAGAAGAATTCGACGTGCGCGAAACCACAACGTCCTACTCGGGTCAGGAAAACCTCGGGTGGAAACTACGCAAGCCGACATCGGTCGCGACGGACCCGAACGGGTTGAAACTCACGCACACCATCTTGTATGAAGCGAGCACGGGTGCGGTGAGCGAAACGCGGATGCCGGCGAACTCCAAAGAAAAATCCCCGCACGCGACCGAAACGATCTACTACACCGCCAAAGAAGAAGCCGCAATCGCAGGCTGCCGCAACCACCCCGAATGGGCGAACCTCCCGTGTCAGACCCAGCCCTCGAAACAGCCGGAAACCAGCGGACTGCCAAAGCTCGCCACCACCACGTACAACGCATACAACGTGTGGGACGAGCCGGAAACCACGACCGAAACCGTCGGCTCCACGACCCGCACAAAGACCGCGACCTATGAAGCTTCCGGGCGCTTGGAAAAGAACGCGGTCAGCTCCACTGTGGGTACGGCGCTGCCGACGGTGACCGATGAATACAACAAAGAAACGGGGGCTCTGGAAAAGCAGAGCACCACGACCGAAGGCAAAACCAAGACGATCACGAGCATCTATAACACCCTCGGGCAGCTCACCAGCTACACCGACGCAGGCGAAAACACCGCCACGTACGAATACGAAAAAGAAAAGGACTACCGTCTGATCAAAGCCAACGACGGGAAGGGCACCCAGACCTACACATACAACGCGACAACGGGGCTGCTGAGCGAACTCGTGGACTCCTCCCACGAAGGCATGAAATTCACCGCGACCTACGACGTCGAAGGGAACATGCTCACCGAGGGCTACCCCAACGGCATGACTGCCACCTACACATACAACTCGACGGGCAAGCCGACCGCATTGGAATACAAGAAGACGACGCACTGCACCGAAAACTGCACGTGGTTCAGCGACACCGTCGTCCCCTCGATCCACGGCCAGTGGCTTGAACAGACCAGCACCCTCTCACACCAGGCATACACCTACGACGCCGCAGGCAGGCTCACCCAGGTCCAAAACACCCCCGCGGGCGGCAAATGCACCACACGGATCTACACCTACGAAGCGGACACCAACCGCACGAGCCTCACGACCGACGAACCGAACTCCAAAGGCGAATGCGCCACCGAAAAAGGCACCGAAGAAAAACACACCTACGACGAAGCCGACCGCCTCACCGACACCGGCGTCAAATACAACGAATTCGGCGACATCACCGCGCTACCCGCCACAGACGCCGGCGGCAAAGAACCCTCCGAAGAACTCACCAACACCTACTACACCGACAACCAGATCGCGAGTCAGACACAAAACGGCGAGACGATCGGCTACAACCTCGACCCCGCCGGACGAACCCTCGAAACGATCGCCACCGGCAAAAAAGTCGCGACCACCACCCTCCACTACGCCGCACCCAGCAACTCCCCCGCCTGGACGACCAACACCGCCGCCGAAACGACGCGCAACATCCCCGGCATCGATGGTAACCTTGCAGCAATCCAGAACAACAGCGAAACCCCAGTGCTACAGCTCACCAACCTCCACGGCGACATCATCGCCACCGCCTACCTGTCCGAAACCGCGACAGAACTAGCCTCGAAAGCCGATACCAGCGAGTTCGGCGTACCAACAACGAGCCTGCCACCCAAGTACTCCTGGCTCGGAGCCCTCGAGCTCCCAACCGAACTCCCCTCCGGGGTCATCGCGATGGGCGCCCGCTCCTACGTACCAGAGCTCGGACGCTTCCTACAACCAGACCCCATCCCCGGCGGCTCAGCAAACGCCTACAGCTACACCTTCGGCGACCCCGTCAACAGCAGCGACCCGAGTGGCGAACGCGTGGTCGAAATACCAGGCTGGCTTTACGAAGCCAGCGACAATCGATCGCAAACTACCATGGCAGAAATCAAAGCGGCAGAAGAAGCCGCCGCCCGCACAGCCGCAGAAGCAGCCGCCCGCGCAGCCGCAGAATTCGCGGCCGCAGCCGCCGGACCTCAATATCAATGGACTTCCGGCGGAGAAGAAGAATACTTCGAAGAATGGGAAGAAGAAGGCGGAGGCCTATCCAACTTTCTCAGAAATTCACGGAGATCCCGGACTACCGCCTGGCGCACGATGCGAAGGTAACACTGACTCCAAGCGGTACAAAAAAGAACATCCTAAGCTCTGCCATGAAATTGAATCGAACCCGTGGGAACCGGCGGAAGCCTTCTGTGCGACATTCTGGTGGGTCAATCCGTGGTTGGCAGGAGGATGCGCAGCAGGTGGCTCAGCTAAATACTACGCAGAACATCACTAGATGAGGCTCCGCTCGACATATCGTACCCTGGCTATCCTCGGAGTAATTGGCGGTGTGGCTCTCGGCGTAGGAAGCATCACTAGCGGTTCGTATCTCCTCGCGATCACTGGTTTCGGAAGTGCTTGCCGTCTGCTTGTATATGTCTTGTTGGGGCCACGAGCGCGGCACAAAGCCCTCCCGAATGAATCGCAGATCTCTCGGTTCTTGGCGTGGCATCGAGATCGCCATGGCAGCTGATGTTGAAGTCGAACGACCCAGTGCGTATCCTCGAGAAGAAGGCGGCTACGAATACGTGTCCGACCACCACAGCAAGGAAGAAGGGACGGTCTTGGCGCCTTGGCGAAATTGCCGCAGGCCTGCACAAAGCCTGGGGTGCGATCAAGCATATCGGATCGAGTGCTGTTCACAAGGCAGTGAAACTTTGGAATTGGGCGAGGAAGGAGGAGTGCGAGAAAATGACACCCGGTGGAGCTGGGTGTAATAGTATTGGGAACACCGCCAATACTTGCGAAGTCGTGGGCTTTTCAACGCTCGTGACGCCATTTCCAGAAGCTACCCCACTTACCGGGGCTCTGGGCAAAGTGATTAGTGGAACGGTCTGAGCGAGTTGCTGACGAGCGTGACCTTGAATAAGCTCATCTGGCGCACAACACGGTGGGGTGTTGTTCTCGTGGGGCTACAAGATCGCTGCGTTTGGCGGTACGTTCACGCTGGCTGCCGGCCGTACGACAGTCGCAGTATGGGAACATACGCCGTGATGGGCAGGATAGTGATGCCGCCACATTGGAGACGCACATGCTAGTTGGCGTTCTCTTGATTGGCATTGGTGTTGTGACCATCGCGTGGGGCCGATGGCTCACAATTAAGCAGTTGCCAAAAGTGCGGCAGCGTGCGTCAAGTGAGGGGCGCGAGCGTTACGACAGCATAATGAACCGTTCAAGTGTGGAACGATTCATGCGTATGCCCGGAATTATCGGGACTATAGCCATACTTGTTGGCGTGGTGTACGTGCTCTCTGAACTATAGGTAGAGTCGGCGCCTCTAGTCCTCCAAGGAGTGGCTGCCGTGATCGTCGGTGCGGTGGGGTAGGGCCGGGAGGCTGGCCGGGCGCCGGCTGGCTGGGGGTCGGGCTGGTCGGTGTCCGGTGGATCCGGGGGGTTCGTCTTCTATGCGGCCCAGCGTGTGGCCTCGTGTTTGAGGAGGATGCTCTCGATGACGGTCTTGATGATGTGCTTCTCCTCGGGGGTGGTCTGGTCCCCGAGTAATGGACCGCGTATATGAGAGGGTGGGCGGCGCGCTGCGTTACGGTGTTTCGTATCCGCGCTCTTGCGCTGCTTTCGTCAGTGACGCGTCTCGCGTAGCGATCGCGTCGGCGCTGACCGTGGCCGCGGCGTGCAGTACGCAGCAGTCGGGCAGCTTCAACCCCGTGTTCGACCGCAGGCGTGCGAGTGTCGGCGCAGCGTCGCTGCCGATGGGTACGCGGCGAATGTCGAGGTCGGCGAGCGCGTCGAGCTGCTCATCCAGCCGGCCCGCAGCGGCCGCGCCGACGAGCGACTCCGCCACTGTGAGAACCGATGCGGCCAGGCCGTCCGCGTCGTCGAGGATCGCCTTGGCCGTCTCCGTGTGAGCGTCTCTCTTGTTGAAGTAGGCGAGCAGGATGCTCGCATCCAAGACGGTCAGTTGGGCCACTCGCTGCGCAACTTCTCAAGGTAGTCAGGCGGATATATCCCCGTGAACTGGCCGTGGTGACGCTCGATCGCGCGCCGCCGACGTTCACGGGCTCGCTGCTGCTGGGGTGCGATTGCGCGCTCGCCGGCCTTCACCAGCCGCAGCAGCAGTCGGCTTGGCCGGCTGGCGTCCTCTGGCCAGCGCTGTGCTGCCAGCTCGAGCGCAGCGACCAGGTCCTCTGTCTCCGTGAGCGTGTGACGTGGGCGGGTAGTCGGCATCAACCGAAGTGTAGCACCACATCAAGGTGCCGCACGGCCTCTCGCGGATCGTTTGACGGCGGCGTCGAGTGCTGGCTGTCAGCTGGCGTCGGCGGGCAGCAGCGTGAAGGTCCCGGCGTCGTCGTCCAGCGGCCGCACGGCACGGAAGTGGCGTTCGTCGAACGTGGCGAGGTGGCGTGTCGAGAAACGGGCGGCGAGCACCACGATCGAGGCGTCCGCGAGTCCGATCTCCTGATCGCGATATCGAGAGCAGAGCTTGGCGGCTGCGCGCAGTTCGTGTGAATCAAGCGTCGGGACGACGAAGCTGCTCGCAAGGCTGTCGATAAACCTGAGCTCTGCCGTCACCCCCAGTCGTGTGAGGATCAGGTGATCCGCCTCCGCGACGGTGAAGGCAGATGAGATGAGCTCGCCCTCCCATCCTTGCAGCGTCTGGGACGCCTCCCGGTGATCGGGATCCTCGGCGTCCGCGGCGCTGTAGAGGACGCCCGCGTCGACAATCAGTGTCGGGATCGCCCCAACTCCCTGCGGATGAGCTCGTCGGCGTGGCGCCCGATCGGCTCGCCGGAACCCCGGCCCGCACCGATGAAGCCGAGGTCGCGAGGACCAGCCGTGCGCGCCTTCTCAGCGATCGCCTCGCGCATCAGTTCGGCCTGCGAGCGGCCCGTGGTGGCGGCAAGACGCCGGAGCGCAGCAGCGTCGCGCTCCTCAAGATATACCGTGGTCTTGACCATGCCATATATGGTACCAGCTAACCAAAACGCACGACAGTACGCGAGGATGTCCCGCGGCACATGACCAGGACCCTCAGCTCGTCGCCCACACCTCCCCCACGCCCGCTTCGAACCCGAGCGCGCGCTTGGTCGCTTCAGTGAGGTCGAATTCACGGCCTTCCACATAGGGGCCGCGGTCGATCACGGGTACCCGCACGGTGTGGGCCCCGTAGCGCAGCGTCACGAGCGTGCCGCACGGCAGGGTCTTGTTGGCGACTCCCAGCGTCGCGCTCGTCAGCCAGCCCCCGCAGGCGAGGCTGCCGCCGCCTCCGTACCAGGAGACCTCGGCGAGGCGGTAGACGTTCAGGCGGCCAACCGCGCGGTGCGAGCCGCGCTCGCCGGCGGCGCCCGTGAAGCTCACCCGCAGACGCTCGCTGCCGAGGCGGCGGGTCACGTAGCGCAGCCGGTAGCGCCCGCGGGCGCCGGTGCGCGTCGTGGCGAGCGTCCGCCAGCCGTGGCGTCCGCGGGCCTGGAGGGCGACGGCCGCACCGGCCAGCGGGGTCCGTGGGCCTGCGCTCGTTCGGGGGGCGGCCAGCAGCGATCCGGCGACGGTCGCTCCGCGGCCGTCGAGCACGTTGAGATCGGCACGCCAGACCCTCAGGACGGTCGCGAGGAGCGCGTCGGGTACAGCCGGCGCGGGTGGCCCGGCCGGGGCCAGGGGCGGCGCAGCCAGCGCAGGTGTCGCCGGTACGTACATATAGTCCTCCTTGCTCGCCGCCTACGGGGTTAGCTGTCGGGCTCACGCGCCGCCGAACGCACGATCGCGTGCGCCAGCAGGGCGTTACCGCCGCATCAGCGGCCGATTCGCCCCATCCAGACCGCCCTCTCGCGGTCCGGCAGTGGGTCCCCCGCTCGCCTCCAACGACGGAGACGACTCGGCAGATCAAGAGCGGGGAGGATAGAGAGCTCCCACGGGACGGATGTGCGCGCGGTCACACAGGCCGGGGGTACGGAGCCAGATCCCAAGCGGGGCGGGCGTCTGCGGCGCTGCGAGTTGCCGAGAAATGTCTCCAGGAGCTACAGAGCTACCTGCGACAATTCAGCCCATGGCCAACTCCGACCGCCTGACGGGCCTCGACACCGCCTTCCTGCACCTGGAGAACCACTCGACAGCGCATATGCATGTCGCGTCAGTGATGATCTTCGAGGGGACCGCGCCGACGCCGCAGGAGCTCGTGGACCATGTGCAGAGCCGCCTGCACCTGGTACCTCGCTACCGCCAGCGGCTGGCGTACGTGCCGCTCGACCAGGGACGGCCGGTGTGGACCGACGACCCGCACTTCAACCCCCACTACCACATCCGCCACACCGCGCTGCCGCGGCCCGGTGACGAGGCGGCGCTCAGGCGGCTCGCGGGGCGGCTGTTCTCCCAGCGCCTGGACCGCTCCAAGCCCCTGTGGGAGATTTGGCTGGTGGAGCGGATGGCGGGCAAACGCTTCGCGTTGATCGCCAAGACCCACCACGCGCTGGTGGACGGGATCTCCGGGGTCGACATAACCACCGTCCTGTTCGACACCGCGCCAGAGCCGGCGCCTACGGCGCGGCCGGGTGGGCGGGCATCCGAGCCCTGGAGCCCCCGCCCGCTGCCCGGCTCCGCGAAGCTGCTCGGGGAGGCGCTGCTGGAGCGCGCCACCGCGCCGGGCGAGATCGCGCGTGGAGCGCGGCGGATCGTGCGCGCCCCGCGCCGCGCCGTGGCACAGCTGCGGGAGAGCCTCGCGAGCGTCGGCGCCAGCACGCTGGCGGGGATCAGCGCGCCCGCGCCCCCCTCCCCGCTGAACGTCGACATCGGCCCGCACCGCCGCTACACGTGGGTGGACGCGGACCTCGCGCTGTTCAAGGCGATCAAGGACTCGCTCGGGGGGACCCTCAACGACGTCGTGCTCGCCGCCGTCAGCCTCGCCTTGGGGCGGTGGCTGCGCGCACACGACCACGCGACCGAGGGGCTGGTGTTGAAGGCGATGGTGCCGGTTTCCGTGCGCGCCGACAGGGATCGGAAGGCCCACCCGCCCCCGCTCGGCAACCGCGTCGCCGCGATGTGGGCGCCGCTGCCGGTCGGCGTCGAGGACCCCGCCGAGTCGCTCGCGCTGTTGCGCGCGGCGATGGAGGACCTCAAGCACTCCGGCCAGGCGGTGGGCGCCCAGGTGTTGACCAACCTCGCGGGCTTCGCCCCGCCCACGATCCTCAGCCAGGCCGCGCGCCTGCAGGCCCGCCAGCGGTACTTCAACCTCGTCGTCACGAACGTGCCTGGACCCCAGTTCCCGCTGTACCTGCTCGGCCGCCGGCTGCGCTCGCTGTACCCGGTGGTGCCGCTCGCGCGCCGCCAGGCACTGGGGATCGCGGTGATGAGCTACAACGGCCACCTCGGCTTCGGGCTGCTCGCCGACTACGACGCGCTGCCCGACCTCGACGCGATCGCGCTGGACCTCGAGCACGCGATCCGCCAGCTCGCCCGCGCCGCGGGTGTGCGCGCCCCCGCGAAGCAGGCGCCCGCGCGCGCGAAGGCCAACGGCCGCGCAGGGAAGGCCAGCGGACAGGCTCCCCCCGCCGGCGGGGCCTCCGCCAAGACCGCCACTCCCCGGCGGGGCAGCGGCGCGCCGAAGACCAAGGCCCCCGCCAAGCCCGCCGCCAAGCGATAGTGCGCCTGGCGATCTGCCAGATGAACGCCACCGTCGGCGACATCGCCGGCAACGCTCAGCGCATCCTGGCGGGCATCGACGCCGCGCGCGCGGCCGGCGCGGAGCTCGTGTTGTGCCCCGAGCTCGCCGTAACCGGGTACCCGCCGGAGGACCTGCTGCTGCGCGAGCACTTCCTCGACGATGCCCGCGCCGCGCTCGAGCAGGTGGCGGCCCAGACGGAGGGGATCGTCGCCGTCGTCGGGTTCCCCGAGCGCGGCAGGCAGGCGTCGGTGCTCCACAACGCCGCGGCGGTGCTCGCGCAGGGAACGGTGCGCTCGACTTACCACAAGGTCCACCTCCCCAACTACGGCGTGTTCGACGAGCAGCGCTACTTCACGGCGGGGCACGCGGGCGCGGTGATCGACGTGGGCGGGCGCCCCGTCGGGCTGAGCGTGTGCGAGGACCTGTGGCGGGCAGGGAACCCCGCCGCCGAGGAGGCGCAGGCGGGCGCGAGGCTGATCGTCAACATCTCCGCCTCGCCTTACCACGCGGGCAAGGGCGTCGAGCGCGAGCGCCTGTTCGCCGAGCGCGCCCACGAGCACAACGCCCACATCGCCTTCTGCGGGATGGTCGGCGGCCAGGACGAGCTGCTCTTCGACGGCCACTCCTTCGTCCTCGACCCGAGCGGCGCGACCATCGCCCGCGCCGCGCAGTTCGAGGAGCAGCTGCTGGTGTGCGACCTCGAGCTGCAGCCGCAGCGACCCCTGCCCGCGCCGCTCGCGCCAGCGGAGGCTGAGATATACACGGCACTGTGCCTCGGGCTGCGCGACTACGTGCAGAAGAACGGCTTCACCCACGTGGTGCTCGGCCTCTCCGGCGGGATCGACTCCGCGCTCGTGGCGTGCCTCGCCGCGGACGCGCTCGGCCCCGAGCGGGTGAGCGCGGCGGTGATGCCCTCCCCGTACTCCTCGGCCGCCACCCAGGCCGACGCGCGCGCGACGGCCACAGCGCTCGGCGTGAAAGTCCACGAGCTGCCGATCGAGGGCGTGATGGACGCCTACGCGCAGACGCTGCGCGGGGAGCTGGCCACCGCCGATCGAGGAGCAGCCGGCACGACCGGCGCCGACCTCACGCAGGAGAACCTGCAGGCCCGCATCCGCGGCAACCTCCTGATGGCGCTCTCCAACAGGTTCGGGTGGCTCGTGCTCACCACGGGCAACAAGTCCGAGATGTCGGTCGGCTACACCACCCTGTACGGCGACCTCGCGGGGGGGTTCGCGGTCATCAAGGACGTCCCCAAGACGCTCGTGTACCGCCTCTGCGAGTGGCGCAACTCCGAGGCCGGAGGCGCGAGCGGAGGCAGGGGACCGATCCCCGCCTCGATCATCGCGCGCGCGCCCTCCGCCGAGCTGCGCGAGAACCAGCGCGACGAGGACTCGCTGCCCCCCTACACCCTACTCGACCGCATCCTGCACGGATACATCGAGCGCGACCGCAGCCGTGAGCAGCTGATCGCCGAGGGGCTGCCCGCAGCGGAGGTGGACCGCACGATCCGCCTCGTGGATCTCGCCGAGTACAAGCGCCGCCAGGCGCCCCCCGGCATCAAGATCACCACGCGCGCGTTCGGCCGCGACCGGCGGATGCCGATCACCAACAGGTACCGGAATTGACCGCAACGAAGCCCGCCCGGGCGGGTGGGTCTCCAGCCCCCGCCCGCTGGTCGATGCGCACCCGCCGGCCGCTCACCAGCTGGTCGATGCGCACCCGCCGCCCGCTCACCAGCTGGTCGATGCGCACCCGTCGGCCGACGCTCACCCGCCTGCCGATCCTCGCCGCGGTAGCGCTCGGCTGCGCGCTCGCAGTGGGCGCGTGCGGGAACACCCTGCAGGACCAGCCGGTGGCGCCGAGCAGCCTCGAGCCGCTGGTAGCGCAGGAGCAGTTCCCGGTGTACTGGCTCGGGGGTGCCTTCCGGGGGCTCGGGATCACCCGCGTCGCGCGCGACCCGAGCGGGGCCTACCAGATCCAGTACGGCAACTGCACGGTGGGCGGCGAGAGCGCGTGCGCGACCCCGCTGCAGATCGTCACCTCGCCCGACAACAGCTTCATCCCCGGGGGCGGCGCGCCGCAGCGGCAGGTACCGATCAGGGGGGTGCCGGGCATCGCGAGCAGCGGCGGCGAGACGCTCGTGGTGGCGACCGGGGGCGTCGTGGTCGACCTCTACGCAAACAGCCCCGCGCTCGCGCGGGCGGCGGCCGCGGCGATGGTAACGATCGGCGCCCCGGACGCGCCGGGCACCCCGCTGCCCCGGCCGCTGCCAAACACCGGCTTCGCTGAGCGGCCGCTGATCTCCCAGCAGCCGACGGCCGCGCCGATGGGCTGGACCTCAGTGCTACGCGGGCGCCTCGTGCAGTAGGCATTTTGAGATCGTCCACGCGGGTCGGGGGTCCCACAAAGCGCACGCGCGCGAGGCCTCCGTGCCTCGCGTCCCGGCGGGCGGATCCCTATGCGGGCGACTCGATCGAGGCCACGATCTCTGCCAGCGGCGAGTCCCCCGGCAGGGGCCGTACGGCGATCGTCATCCGCGTCACCGCGCAGAGACGGTCGGCGTCGTCGCTGAAGAACACGTCCCACACCCACGTGGTGCGCCCCCGGTGCAGGCGGGTGGCGCGCGCGTGGATCGTGCCCGCGGTGATCGGGCGCAGGAAGCTCGTGCTGTTGGAGAGGCCCATCGAGACGGAGCCTTCGGGGAACACCGTGAACCCCGTGGCCAGCGAGGTGAGCGACTCCGCGATCGCGGCGTACACCCCGCCGTGCACGAGGCCGGCGGCCTGCTTGAGCTGCTCGCGCACCTGCACCCGGGCGCGCGCCTCGGAGTCCGAGAACGTCAGCAGCTCAAGGCCGTAGAGGCGGTCGAACCCCAGCAGCGCCTCGTTGATCTGCTCCACGCCGGGGGTGCCCATCGACGCGCCACGATAGCTTATGGGCCATGCCACACCAAACCCCGAGAGCCCTGACCGAGTGAGCCGCCTGGAGGACCTGCCCCCCGATTTGCACGCGGTGCTCTCGCTGCTGCTACGCCAGCACAAGACCTACGCCGAGATCGCCGGGGTGCTGGGCATCGAGGAGCGCGCGGTGCACGACCGCGCGCACGCCGCGCTCGCGATGCTCGACCCGCGTCGGGCCCGCGAGCTGACGGCCGCCCAGCGCGAGCAGGTCGGCGAGTATCTGCTCGGCCAAGCGACCCCCGCCGGCCGCGGCGAGATCCTAGCCCAGCTAGAGGATGCGGCCCCCGCGAGGGAGTGGGCGCAGGCGCTCGCCGCCGAGCTCGCCCCGCTCGCGAGCGAGCCGCTGCCGGAGGTTCCCGCGGCAGGCGCCGCCGGGGACGGCACCGCAGCGCAGGACACCGCCGCGCGGGTTGGAACACAGGGCAGCCGGGCACCGAGCGCCACTGCACCGGTCCTCGAGCCGCCCCCGACGGGGGCAGCTGCGGAGCATGAGCCGCCGGCCACCACGCCCGCGGCGCGCAGCTCGCGCGTGGGGGGCATGGTCGTGCTGGGCGTGACCGCCGCGGTCGTGATCGCCGCAGTGGTGCTGATCGTCGGCGTCGGCAGCGGCGGCTCCGGCAGCTCTGGCAGCTCCCACCCGGGCGCGACCGCCACCGCGAGCAGCTCTACTGCCACGACGAGCTCGACGGCCTCCACCTCCACCACCGCGGCCGGCGAACCCCGGGTCGACGCGACCCTCCCACTCACCTCGCCCAACCCCGCCACCAGCAAAGCATTGGGGATCGTGGAGGTCGTCTCCCGGGGCAGCGTGCTCGCCTTCCTGGTGGTCGCCGAACACCTGCCGCCGACAACGGGGTTCCGCTACGCCGCCTGGCTGTACAACTCCCCCAGCGACGCGCTGGCGCTCGGCAGCGGCCCGCAGGTGGGGTCGAACGGCATCCTCAAGGCCGCCGGCGGCCTGCCGGCGGATGCGAGCCGCTTCCACAAGATCATCCTCACCGAGGAGCGCAGCGAAAAGCCGACCCGGCCGGGGCCGATCGTGCTCAGCGGCGCGTTCAAGGTCGGGTAGGCCGAGCCCCACTGAGCACTGCCCGTGGGTTGGGTGGGGACCAGGCACAGCACCGGGGCTCCCCCCGCCCCCAGACAGCTGGGGGATGCGATGGGGACCAGGCCACAGCACCGGGGCTCCCCCCGCCCCCAGACAGCTGGGGGATGCGATGGGGACCAGGCCACAGCACCGGGGCTCCCCCCGCCCCCAGACAGCTGGGGGATGCGATGGGGACCAGGCCACAGCACCGGGGCTCCCCCCGCCCCCAGACAGCTGGGGGATGCGATGGGGACCAGGCCACAGCACCGGGGCTCCCCCCGCCCCCAGACAGCTGGGGGATGCACGGTCAGCAGTGAGTGGAGGCTGGATCGATGCTGGCGGGGGCGCCGGCCTGGGTCGGTTTCCGGCGCCCCCACTCAGCGAGGTCCGAGAACGCGTGGAGAGGAATGTCACGCACTCGGGGGTCTCAGCGAGCGCCCGCCGAATCGGCGGACGCTCACGAGCTTTGGGTGGGCGGATTTGGCGGTGGTAGATCTGCAGTTGCCGCCGATCTCCTAGAGCCTCTTTCTACTTCTTTTTCTTCTTCTTTGGTTTGGCGGCATACCGTTTGCGAGCCTGCTTTTCGCATGTGGTCCGCTTGCTCTTGGGGTGCTTCTTCTTGCATGCCTTGAGCGCGCTTTTGAGCTTTTCGGCGTTGGTCGCCTTCCTCGATGTCACTTCTCCTGGGAATATGACGCTGGGGACTGTGAGCAGCGGGATGGGGGTTATCGCGGCCGGCGCTCCCAACGGGCCAGTCGGGTATGCCGGTGGGGGTTCGGGGCTTTCTTCTTTGGTGAGCGTCCCTTCGACCTTGAACGTCGCGCCTTCGCTGATCACGGTGCTGGCCACGGCGTAGATCGGTTCGTTGTTTTCGTTGAATCCCACTAGCTTCGAATTCGTCGCCACGAGCGCGTAGTGGTATTCGGCGCCGGGTGTCAGCCCGGTGAGCGTGACCGGCTGGGCGACGAGGACCGTCTTGGGGGTGCCTTCGATTTCCACTTCGGGGGTGCTGGAGCCACCGGTGTAGGGGTTGAACGTCGGGTTGATTTCGCGCAAGGTGCCCCCGAATTTGAGCGCTTCCGCATAGCTCGTCTGGGAGATGTAGGCGTAGTAATATTTCGTTTTTTCGCCGCCTTCCGGGTTCACCGTGCCCGACAGCGTCACGCTGCCGGGGGCGACATTCTGCGCAGCGGCGGTCGTGAGGACCGGCGCGGGCGACACCGTGAAGTGTTCGATCCCATTGCCTTCGACTGGTTCGCCTTCTTTTTCGCTCGTTTCGTTTTCAGCGATGACACGGTAGTAGTAGGTCTTGCCCGGCTGCAGGACTTCTGCGCCGAGCTGGATGCTCGCGCCCTGACCGCCGCCGAGGCC
The DNA here is from genome assembly GCA_963715925.1 of uncultured Solirubrobacterales bacterium. Taxonomy (GTDB): domain Bacteria; phylum Actinomycetota; class Thermoleophilia; order Solirubrobacterales; family Solirubrobacteraceae; genus Palsa-744. Next base: position 3,791,491 of record OY970282.1, read on the forward strand.
CGCCGGGATCGTCCCGCCAGAGACTTTCGTGGCCGTGCCGTCAAAGAAGGCGGATCCTTCGCTTGAGTATTCGAACGTAACTTTTGTTTTCTGATAGTCGGGGTTGATTGACGCCTCGATCTTCGCGTGAAGCGCGGTCACTTCCGAGGTGCCCTCGCTTTCGATGGTGGGCGGCTGCGCCGTTTCGGTCGTGAACTGTTCGATATGGGGAGCTCTCTTTGTCCCAGACGCGTTCGTCGCCACAAAACGGAAATAGTAAGTCGTATTCGGCGTGAGCTTCGTCAGCGTGGCGAAGACTTCTATTAGGCTATTGCCATCCCCCAATTTTTCCTTGCTGCAATGAGCTTTTTCGCCGGTCCCGTTTTCGACCACCGATTCTTCGGTGGCGTATTCGATTTCGCACGAGGTTTCCTGATACTCGGGTTCGATATAACCCCCCAGCGTCGCTTCGAACGGTGTCACTACCCCGATGGACTGATATGCTTCGACTTCGGGCGACCTCGCGATCCGCGTTTTGAACGTTTCGATCGGGAGATCGGCTTCGCCCGTCGCGTTTTTGACGACCACGTGGTAGGAGTAGGACGTGTTCTGACTCAGGCCTGCGACCGTGGCCGTGACGCTCACGGGGCTCCCGCCGTTCCCCAGCTTTTCCGGGCTGCACGGGACTTTCGTGCCTTCGTGTTTGGTCAGTTTCGCTGCTTCGGCTTCGGTGGTGTATTCGAACTCTTCGCATTTGGTTTCCTGATACTCCGGGTTCACCCGCGCTTCGAGATTCGCTTCGAACGGCGAGAAGGGGTTGCTGCTCTCGCTTTCGATTTTGGGGGCCGCCAACGCCGGGTTGCTGAAGGATTCAATTTCGCCGTCGACAGCTTTTTTGTTCGTTGTGTTTTCGACGACGGCACGGTAGTAGTAGGTACCTACCGGCGAGAGTCCCGTCAGGTTCGCCGAGGCGCCCGTGACGCTGCCGCCACTCCCCAGGTTTTCCGGGTTACACGGAACTTTCATGCCTTTGCCTTCGGTCACGACCGATTTTGCGCTCGCGTATTCGAACTTGCACAGGGTTTCCCGGTACTCCGGATTCACCTGCGCTTTGACTTCCGTTTCGAACGGCGAGGGCGAGCTGCTCTCGCTTTCGACTTCCGGTTCGCCCCCGTTCACCGCGAGAAGCGTTTTGAACGCTTCTTCTTTGCCTTCAACTTTGCCAGTCGCGTTGGCAACGACAACACGGTATTCGTAGGATGTGTTCACTTCCAGGCCGGTGAGCGACGCCATGACGGTCGCCTCGCCGGAGCCTTCCACCGTCGGGGGCGCGCACGGCACGCTGTGTTCGGAGACTTTCGTCGGCTTGCCGTACTCAAAGACGCAGGTGCTCAGCTCGTTCTCGGGGTTCACCTGAGCTTCGAGCGTGACCGCGTACGGCGTCAACCCCTGCACGCTCTCACCGCCAACCAACGGCTTGCTGGCGGCTGTCAGGAACCTCTTGGACGCACTCCGCGCTTCTTCCGGCGGTGACGGTGACGTCGCGATCACACAGAACGTGTATTCAGTCAGCGCCTCCAGAGCTTCGACATGTTCGTGGACTATGACGCCCTCGCCCGTTACTGGGCCACCGGGAGGCGTCGTGAGCCCCCCTTCGCAGGAGGTGCCCACGTTGTAGGAGAAGTAGTAGCCGGCGGTGCCGCTGGCGCTCGGGTTCAGCTTGCCGTTGAGGACCGCGGAGGTGCCCGTGACCGACGTGGGATCCTGGACGCGCGGGACTTCCGGAGCCGCCAGCGCCGAGGCGCCACCGAGCGCCAGACCACCGCCCAGCACACCAAACCCCACCACACCCATCGCGATCCACCGACGAATAACGCTCATTTACTTCCCCTCCACTGTTGTAAGTATGACCAGTCGCAGTGCATTCAACCCTAGACTGCAAGTGTCACGTTACACGAGTAGCAAGAAAAAGGATAGGGCTGTTTCTGACTCGCAAGCAGTCGCCTGAGTAGGCGAAAAATGTTTCTGATCAGGGCCACCGGTACGGCTCCCCCTGACTCCCAGGAGATCGCGGCCCACGCCGCAAACTGGCGCCGGCATTGAGCCCACGGGGTGAGACCCCGATCGCTACCACCGCCGCGGCACCCTGTCAAACGACTCCCTCTGCGCCCGTCCTCAAACCACCTAAACAGGCGTTAAACCTTTGGGCCGGCCGCCAGGTCGAGGGGCACGGAGGCCCCGCGCACAGGCGCCCGGGGACGATCTCGCCCACGCGGACGATCCCGAATGACCCGCTCAGGGCAGGAGCTTCCCCGGGTTCATGACCCCGGCCGGGTCCAGCTGGGCCTTCAGCGCGCGCAGCGCGCCCACGCCCTGCTCGCCGAGCTCGCCGGCGATCCACGGGACGTGGTCGCGTCCCACCGCGTGGTGGTGGGTGATCGTGCCCCCGTGCAGTGCGATCGCGCCGCTCGCCGCGCGCTTCACGGCCCGCCACTGCTCGATCTCCTGGCCCTCGCGCTGCGCCGCCAGCAGCGTGAAGTACAGCGACGCGCCCGTCTCGTACAGGTGCGAGACGTGGCACATCACGGTGCCCGGGGTCCCCTGGGCGCGCAGCGAGTCGGTGATCGCGCGGGCCGTCGCGCGGTGCAGCCGCTGGAGGTTCGACCACCTGCTCGCCGTCTCCAACGTCTCCGCCATCACCCCGTGCGTCAGCAGCTCGTCGCGCAGGTACGGCGCCGCGAAGCGCTGCGCGCGCCACGCCTCCCCGGGTGAGGCGCCCACCGGCAGGCCGCCGTGGCCGCGCGCCAGCGCCAGCGCCCGCTCGCGGCGGCGCTCCACCTCGGCCGGGGCGCCCTCGAAGCCGAAGATCGCCAGGCACCCCGGGCGGTAGCCGCGCAGGCCGAGGTAGGCCTGCCCGAGGCGGCCCTTCAGGGCGCTGCGCCCCTCCGCGGCCGCGGCCGCCTGCGCGAGCGACATGCGCGTCTCCGCCTCGTCGGAGAGCCGCGCCACCGCCGGCGCCACGCGCTCCTGGGCGAGCGCCCGCAGCGCGTCCACGCCCGCCTGGAAGTCCTCGAAGAAGACCCCCTCGTAGCGGTGGGCGAGCGGCGCGGGGCGCACGCGCAGGTCGAGCTCGTGGATCACCCCGAGCGTGCCCTCCGAGCCCACCACCAGGCGGCGCAGGTCCGGGCCCGCCGCGCTCGCGGGCTGCGCCTGAAGCTCGATCTCCCCCGCCGGCGCGCTCATGCGCAGGCCGAGCACCATCTCCTCGAAGCGCCCGTAGCCGGTCGACGCCTGGCCGGCCGAGCGTGTCGCCGCGCAGCCGCCCAACGAGACGTGCTCGTAGGACTGGGGGAAGTGACCCAGCGTCAGCCCCCGCGCCGCCAGGCGTCGCTCGAGCGCCGGGGCGCGCATACCGGCCTGCACGGTGACGATCTGCGACTCCCGGTCCAGGTGCACAAGCTCCCCGAGGCCGCGCATGTCCAGCGCGATGACCGCGGCGTGCTCGCCGCGCAGGGGCGCCACGCCCCCGACCACGGAGGTGCCGCCCCCGAACGGCACCACCGCGAGCGAGCGCCGCGCGCAGCACTCCAGGATCGCGCGTACCTGCTCCGGGCGGGTGGGGTACACCACCGCGTCGGGCGCCCCCTGCGGCTCCCCGGCGCGCAGGCGCACGAGGTCGGGGTAGCCCCTGCCGGCGGCGTGCGCGACGCGCTCGGCGTGGTCCCCGCGCACCGATGCCTCCTCGCCACCGAGCAACGCGCGCAGCTCCGCGCGGGCGGCCTGCGGCAGCGCCGCGGGCTCCAGCCGCACCCGCGCGAGCGCCACGGGCGGGCGCGGGCGGCCAGTGGTCCCCACCGTCTCGCGCACGAGCTCCAACGCCTTCGGTCCGAGCGCTGGTTGATTGGGTCCCCGCCCACCCCGCCCACCTCGCTCACCCCGCCCACCCTGCCCACCCGGGTCGCCCCACCCCCACCACCGCATCGCCGGAACCTCACTCACCGGACCCTCCTACCCGCCACTGACGCCACTGACGCCACTGACGCACCCGCGTGAGCCCTCCCGCCGGGGGGTCGCCCCACCCCCACCACCGCATCGCCGGAACCTCACTCACCGGACCCACCTACCCGCCACTGACGCCACTGACGCACCCGCGTGAGCCCCCCGCCGGGGGCTCCAGGTGAGCGCCGGCTGCGCGTCTCACCCAACGACGCGCTCCAGGCCATCCAACGCTTCCTCCAGGGTGGCGTGCGCCGCGCGCCGCACACGGCGCGCCCCCAGGCGGGGGAAGAGGCCCCTGAGCGCCTGGCGCAGCTCGATCGTCACGTCGGTCGCCCGCCCGTTGGGCCGCAGGCGCAGCTCGGTCTGCGCGGCGGCGAGCACGCGGGCGAACGGGGTGCCCTCGACCTGCTGGTCCCAGCGCAGCACGAGCTCACGCTCGTCGGCCGCGAGCACGTGGAAGTCGGCGCGCACCATGCGCCCCCGGGGGCTCGCGAGGACCTCGGTGAAGGCATCCCGCTCGACCGCCTCCACACGCGCCACCCGCGGCCACCAGCGCGGCAGGTGGTGGGGGTCGCGGATCAGCTCCCACACCTCCCCCGCGGGCGCGGCGATCGTGCGGGTGCGCTGCGTGGTGGGCACGCGACCCGCCGCGCCTTCAGTTGGCGATCTTGCGCAGGTCGCGCACGAGCAGGAGGTGGCGCAGGTTGGAGGTGACCGCCGCGAGGTTCTCGAGCGCCTCCAGCGCCTCTTTGCGCCGCTGAGGGTTGCGGGAGCGCAGCGCGGGGGCGAGGATCTGCTGCAGGAGGCTCGCCTCGCGGTCGGCGGAGGAGCGGAAGGCTCTGAGGTTGCGCCCGCCAACCCCGTAGCGCGCCAGTTCGGCGACGGCGCGGACGATCTCGCGCTCGGTTTCGTCGTAGTAGCGCACCCCTCCGCGCTGCTCACCGCGGACGACCCCGTACTCCTCGAGCTCGCGCACCAGCTTGGGCTCGGCGTGGGTCTCCTCCGTCACTTCCTCCAGCGAGTACAGCGCCCCGCTGTCCTCGCGCACGGAGACGCTAGCGCGCCGCGGCCGGGCGCCGGCGGGGGGCCGCGCGGGGTCCCCGGGGTTGGCGGGGGACCCATCGATCGGGGTCTCGGCGCTGCGGCCCGCCGCGAGCTCCTGGCGGATCACGCGCAGCGGCAGGAACTCGTCGCGCTGCATCCGCAGGATCGTGCGCAGGCGCGCGACGTCCCCCTGGGTGTAGAGGCGGTAGCCGCCGGGGGTGCGGCGCGGAGCGAGCAGCCGCTGGTCCTCCAGGTAGCGGATCTTGGAGATCGAGATGTCGGGGAACTCCTGGGCGAGCGCCTTGCACACCGCGCCGATCGTGATCGACTTCGGGCGGGCGCCGTCCTGCACGGGCGCGCGTCCGTAGGAGGCGCCGCCAGGGGTGGTGGTTGTCGCGGAGGCCATCAGCGCGCGTGGAAGGTCAGCTTGTACTTGCCGATCTGCAGCTCGTCGCCGTCCTCGAGGCGGTGGGACTCGATCCGCTCGCGGTTGACGTACGTGCCGTTCAGCGAGCCGCAGTCGTCGATGTGCCAGTGGTCGCCGCGGGGGATCAGCAGAGCGTGGTCGCGGGACACGGTGACATCGTCGAGGAACACCTCCGATTCGGGCCGGCGGCCGACGCTCATGCGCTCGCCCGCGATCGGGAAGCTCTCCCCCACACGCCCCCCGCCGGCGCGGATCACGAGCGCGGGCCCGTGCGCGGTGACCTCGCCGAGCTCGACCGGCACGAGCTCCCCGCTCTCGTCGATGCGGTAGGTCGCGGTCACCGGCTCGCCCGGGCCCTGATCGGGAACGGGGGGCTCGGTCGACCGATGAAGAGGGGCCCGGGTGGGGTCCAGATCCCCACGCAGGGAGGCACCGCAGTTCTGGCAGAAGTTCGCGCCCTCACCGCCGGCGAAGCCGCACTCGGGGCAGTGCACAGCCATCGACCCGGCCTCCGCTAGGCGGCCCGCGGCGCGTCGGGGCGGCGCTCGGTGTCCACGGCGCGACTCATCTACGCGCCGTTGGTTTGACGCCGGGCGAGGATGTCGGTGAGCTGCTGCACGTCCGCGCCGGTGATCAGCTGCTCGCCGTTGCCGTGTTTGACCTGCAGGCGGTTGACGAGCTCGGCGCGCAGGATGTCGATCTTGCCGTGCAAGATCCGCCGTCGGTAGGAGATGTCGGTCTCCTCGTCGGTGAGCTCGCGGATCAGGTCCTTCAGCTCTACGTCCGAGAGCGAGCCGAGGTCGGGAAAGGTGTCCATGCGGGGTACGTGCTCCTCTCGGGGATGTGTTCGCGCCTGTGCGGGCGGCGCCGGGCTGACCGGGTCGGTGGGACTCCTGAACTATAGCCCAAACGTCAAGCTGAGCTTGAGGGCTTATCCGTACTCGCCGGCGCCCCGCGCCGCAGCTGCACGAGGCCGTCGCGCACATACAGGACCGACGCGGCGAGCGCGAGCGCGAGGCCGACGTACAGCAGCACCTCCCCCACCCCTTCCAGGCCCACCATCGCGAAGAAGAAGGCGCCCATCAGCGGCGCCACGGAGATGCGCCCGGGCCAGTTGATGCGCAGCTCCACGCCCCGCGCGAGGCCGTAGCGGCCGAGCGCCACCATCACCAGCTCGCGCGCTAGGAGCACCGCGAGCGCCCACCGTGGCAGCAGCCCGAAGTGCCAGCACACCACCACCGCGGAGATCACCAGCAGACGGTCGGTGAGCGGGTCCATCAGCGCCCCCAGGCGGCTGTACTGGCCGCTGACGCGCGCGGCGATCCCATCGGCGTAATCCCCCCACCCGATCACCGCGAACAGGATCGCGGCCGGCGCGCCGGTGCCATCGGCGCTGGAGAGCGCTACCACAAGGAACACCGGGATCAGCGCCAACCGCAGGAAGCCGATCGCGTTGGGGACCGTCCACGGCCGCAGCGGCTGGCCGGCGGCGGTTTGCGGCGGGGGGGGACCCGAGCGGTCGAGGCCGGAGAGACGGCGGAAGGTCAGGCGCGGACGGCCCCCCTCGCCCCCCCCGCCCGGAGACCCCCCCCCAGCGCCATGCGCGGAGCCGCCTACCCGAGCGCCGGTGCCCCCACCGCTGCCGCCCGGCTCTAGGGGAGGCTCTGGCACAGCTCGTCCACCGCCCGCAGCAGCGCCTCCGGGTCGCCGCCCAGGGGCAGGACGGGAGCGTCCTGGCGGCCGCGGCGGCGCTGCACCTCCACCTCGCCCGACTCCAGCGACCGGCGCCCCACGGTGAGCCGCAGCGGGCAGCCGAGCAGCTCCGCGTCGGCGAACTTCTCCCCCGTCCCCAGGTCGCGGTCGTCGTAGAGGACCTCCACCCCGCCGGCGCGCAGGGTCTCATACAGTCCGTCGGCCGCGTCGCGCTCGGGAGTCCCAGGCTTGCCGAGGGCCACCAGATGCACCGCGAAGGGCGCCAGCGCGCGCGGCCAGGAGATGCCGTGCTCGTCGGCGTACTGCTCGACGGCGGCGGCCACGATGCGCGCGGGGCCGATCCCGTAGGAGCCCATCCAGATCGGGTGCTCGTGGCCGTGCTCGTCGAGGTAGCGAGCACCGAGCGGCTCGGAGTAGCGGGTGCCGAGCTTGAAGATGTTGGCGATCTCGATCGCGGGCTCGATCGTGAGCTCCTGCTCGCCGAGCGCGTAGCGCGGGGAGTCCTCTGGGTCGCCAGGGGGACGGGCCGGGGTCGAGTGGGCATCTGGCGGGTGGGCGCCGATCGCCCGGATGTCGGGGTGGCGCAGCGCGACCTCGAGGTTGGCGGCGTAGCCCTCAGCGAGCGCCACGCGGTCCTCGCCGGCGGGGCAGGGCGCCATGTACTCGTGGGCGCCGAGCCCGCCCATCATCCCGACGTCGCCCTCGACGCGGTAGAAGCGCAGGCCGGTGCGCTCCATGATGCGGTCGTAGGCGCCCACCTGCCGGTCGTAGCTCACCGCCAGCCCCGCGGCGTCGCGGTCGAAGGTGTAGGCGTCCTTCATCACGAACTCGCGCGTGCGCAGCACCCCGGCGCGCGGGCGGGGCTCGTCGCGCTCCTTGACCTGGAAGTGGTAAACGGCGAGGGGCAGGTCGCGGTAGGAGCGCACAAGCTGGGCGACGTGGAAGGTGACGGCCTCCTCGTGGGTCATCGCGAGCACGAGCTCGGAGCCCTTGCGGTCGGTGAGCTTGAACAGCTCCTCGATCTCCAGGCGCCCCGTCTTGCGCCACGGCTCGGCTGGCTGCAACACCGGCATCAGCATCTCCTGCGTGCCGATCGCGTCCATCTCCTCGCGGATGATTGCGACGACGCGCTGGTGCACGCGCCACCCGGCCGGCAGCCACGTCCACATGCCGGCCCCCATCTGGCGGACGAGCCCGGCGCGCACCATCAGCTTGTGCGAGATCGCCTCCGCGTCGGCCGGAGCCTCCTTCTCGGTGGGCAGCAGGTACTCGGAGAGGCGGGTCATCGCGGGCACATCCTACGGACTATCCAGTTCTGGATACCTCTTTCCGGATACCCAGTTCCGGGTACCCAGTTCTGGATACCCCATCCTGGATGCCTCACCGCCAGCACTGCACATCAGCGCCGATGCCCGCCTTTGATAGAACAGCGTCCAAGCCGAGCGTCAATCCGAAGACAAGAGAAGGAGCCTCCCCAATGGCCTACACAGTCCCGCCGCTCCCCTACGCATACGACGCGCTGGAGCCGCACATCGACAAGACGACGATGGAAATCCACCACGACAAGCACCACCAGGCGTACGTGGACAAGGTCAACGCGGCGCTCGCGGGCACCCCGCTGGAGAACGCCGCAATCGAGGACGTGCTGAAGGACCTCGGCCAGGTCCCCGAGGACAAGCGCGGCGCGGTCAAAAACAACGGCGGCGGCCACTACAACCACACGCTGTTCTGGGAGAGCATGGGCCCGGGCGGCGGCGGCGCCCCCGACGGCGCGCTCGCGCAGGCGATCGACTCCGCGTTCGGCTCATTCGCGGACTTCCAGGCCAAGCTGAAGGAAACGGGCGTCAACCAGTTCGGCTCGGGTTGGTCGTGGCTGGTGCACGACGGCTCAGGCCTAGCGGTCGTGGGCAGCGCCAACCAGGACAACCCGATCTCCGTAGGCAAGACTCCGCTGCTGGGGGTCGACGTGTGGGAGCACGCGTACTACCTGAAGTACCAGAACCGCCGCCCGGACTACCTCGACGCGTGGTGGAACACGGTCGATTGGGCGACGGTGGCGGAGCGCTTCAGCGCGGCGGGCTGAAAGCAGGAACGGGCGGGTCGGCGCGTCCGGCCCGCCTTGCAGCCGGCCCAAGACCGGGAAGGCGGTCTACCGCGGGCTGTCAGCTACGGCTGAAGCGCCGGCCAGCGACGGGCGAGACGGCCTCGTCGAGTTGGGTCGGCGCAGCAGTGGAGCCGCCGTTCCCCGCGGCCGGTGCGAGCATCGACTCGAGCACGGCGTCGGCCTCCTCGTCGCTCGCGGCCGCGGCGGCCTCCAGCGCGGCCATGCGCTCGGGGGTCATCTGCGTGTCGTCCTCGTTGGCGGCGAGCCACTCGCGCGCCTCGGCGGCGGCGGCCTCGTCGCGCTGGACGGTCTTCCCGGCGGCGTAGTAGCGGTCGATCTCCTTGAACAGCTCCTCGACGAGCTGCTCGGTGGGGACCTTCTTCAGCGGCTCGCCCTTGGAGTAGATCATCCCCATGTCCTTCGCGCCGGTGATGCCGAAGTCGGCGTGGCGGGCCTCGCCGATGCCGTTGACGGCGCAGCCGAGCACGGACACCTCGATCGGGTCCTCGTACGCTTCCAGGCGGCGCTCGACCTCGGCGACGACAGTGTCCATGTCGAACTGCAGCCGCCCGCACGTAGGGCACGCGATCAGGTCCGGGCCGCGCTCGCGCAGCTTCAGCGCCTTCAGGATCTCCCACGCGACCTTGACCTCCTCCTCGGCGTGGAACGTGGAGAGCGAGATGCGGATCGTGTCGCCGACGCCGTCGGCGAGCAGCGTGCCAAGACCAACCGCGGACTTCAGCGACCCCGACCACTTCGTGCCGGCCTCCGTGATCCCGAGGTGCAGGGGGTAGGGGATGCGCTCGGCGAGCAGGCGGTTGGAGGCGATCGTGTTGGGCACGGAGGTCGACTTCATCGACACCTTGAAGTCGCGGAAGTCCAGCGACTCCATCAGCGCGACCGTCTCGAGCGCCGCGGTGACGAGCGCCTGCACGGGATCGTCGTACTCGAGCTGACGCAGGTGCCGGGGCAGCGAGCCGGAGTTGACGCCGACGCGCAGCGGCACCCCGCGCTCGCGGGCGCGCGCGACGACCTCGGCGACCTTGTCGGGCCCGCCGATGTTGCCGGGGTTGATCCGCACGCAGTGCGCGCCGGCCTCGATCGCCTTCAGCGCGAGCGTGTGGTTGAAGTGGATGTCGGCGATCACGGGGATCGGCGACTGCTCAACGATCGAGCGCAGCGCCTGCACGTCCTGCTCGCGGGGCACGGCGACGCGCACGATGTCGGCGCCGGCCTCAGCGACGGTGCGGATCTGAGCCATCGTCGCCGCGAGGTTGGCGGTCTCGGTCTTGGTCATCGTCTGCACGGCGACAGGCGCCCCGCCGCCAATGGGCACGCCCCCCACAGTTATCTGCCGCTCGGAAGCCATCTCAATGAAAGAAGAGGGGCCGGCTCGCCGGCCTGCAGCCGGCTGCGCCACCCTCTATACCGTGATTCTACGATGCCCCGCCCCGCCTCCGAGGTATACGCCACCGCCCGCGGCCCACTGGCGCGTCTGGCATCGCCCCTCGCAGCGCGCGCGCGCAGGCGCCGCCACGAGCGCTTCTTCGCACTGACCGGCCTGCACGAGGGCGCGCGCGTGGTGGATGTGGGCTGCGGTGCGATCGGCCTGCGGGCGTGGGAGCCGGAGCTCGACATCACGGGCGTGGACATGGCGCCGCGGCCGGAGTACCCCGGCCCCTTCGTGCAAGTCGACGCAGCGGAGGGGCTGCCGTTCGCCGACGGAGCGTTCGACCTCGTGTACTGCAGCAGCGTGGTCGAGCACGTCCCGCCCCCGCGGCGGGAGGCGTTCGCCGCGGAGCTGCGCCGCGTGGGGCGCGGCTGGCTCGTACAGACGCCGGCATGGTCGTTCCCGATCGAGCCGCACGCGCTGCTGCCGGCCGCACACTGGCTCCCCCCCAGGCTGCGCCGCCCTTACTGGCACCTGGGGGCAGCCGGCGCGTGGGAGGAGATCGAGCTGCTGCGCCGGGGAGAGATAGAGGCACTGTTCGGCCCCGCGTTGCCCGAGCGGTGGGGCCCACTGGCCAAGAGCTGGGTCTCCGTGCAAGCGCCGGACATCCCACCCACGCGCTCTCAATGACTCGGTTACTCGGGCTGGCGCGGAGGCGCCAACAACATCGGCCGGCAAGCCCCACTCACCACGGCGATCCACCCAGCGTAGTGTCGCAGCCCCCGTACCCCCACACTGCGGCGCACCCCCCGCACCCACGACTCCACAACCCCCCGCCCCCCCACGACCCGCACCCCCACGACCCGCACCCCCCGCACCCCACACGACCCGCACCCCCACGACCCGCACCCCCACGACCCGCACCCCCACGACCCGCACCCCCCGCACCCCACACGACCCGCACCCCCACGACCCGCACCCCCACGACCCGCACCCCCACGACCCGCACCCCCCGCACCCCACACGACCCGCACCCCCACGACCCGCACCCCCACGACCCGCACCCCCACGACCCGCACCCCCCGCACCCCACACGACCCGCACCCCCACGACCCGCACCCCCACGACCCGCACCCCCACGACCCGCACCCCCCGCACCCCACACGACCCGCACCCCCACGACCCGCACCCCCACGACCCGCACCCCCACGACCCGCACCCCCCGCACCCCACACGACCCGCACCCCCACGACCCGCACCCCCACGACCCGCACCCCCACGACCCGCACCCCCCGCACCCCACACGACCCGCACCCCCACGACCCGCACCCCCACGACCCGCACCCCCACGACCCGCACCCCCCGCACCCCACACGACCCGCACCCCCGCACCCCACGGCCCCACATCTCCCGCCCCCCCGACCCCTAGCCCCCCAACCGGCTGATGTCATTACTGAAGCCGTTGATGACCAAGAACGCAAGCAGCACGATCCCGACCGAGCTGAAGCGCCACATGGCGGCGAGCGAGACCCGGCGCCCGCGGACCTTCTCGGCGACCGACCACAGCACGTGGCCGCCGTCGAGGGGCAAGAACGGGAAGAGGTTGATCACGGCGAGCACGAGCGAGATGAAGCCGAGGAACACGAGCGCGTAGCCAGCCCCTGCGACGACGGCTTCCTGAGCGTCCACGGTGATCCCCACGATGCTCGAGAACTGGTGGCGCACCTTCGCGGAGGTGAAGGCGTGGCCGATGTTGGTGAGCGTCTGGGCGGTGATGCCCCACATCTCACCGAGGGCCGTCCCGGCGGCGCCGAGCGCACCGAAGTGCTTGGCGGTGGCGCCGAAGCCGAAGCCGATCAGCATCCGGTGGACGGCCGCGCTGTAGCGGGGGTACACCGAGAGCCCGACCACGCGCCCGGCGCGTCTGACGGTCAGCTGCACGGGCGTGGCGGCGCGACAGCCCGCGCGCAGCGCCCCGGCGCAACGGTGGGCGGAGATCGCCCGGATCGCGGAGGCGACGGTCACGGGCCGCCCATCGACGGCGAGGATCCGATCGCCGAGCGCGAGCGCGCCGTGGGCAGGCTCACGCTTCTCGATCACCGCCACCGTGGTGCTCGGTACGCGCGTCTGGATCGAGGGGTTAAGGTTTTCGAGCGTGGCGACACCATCGAGGCTGCCGGCGAAGAGAATCGCCCAGAACAACAGGAATGCGATCAGCAGGTTCACGCCGGGGCCGGCGAGGATCACGACGATGCGCTTCCACGGCGGCTGGTTGTAGTAGGCGCGCCGCGCGACCTCCGGCTCCAGCCCCTCGAGTTCCTGCGGGCTCATGCCGGTGATCTTCACGAAGCCCCCCGCGGGGATCGCGCCGATCATGTATTCGGTTTCGCCGCGACGGACACCGAAGAGCTTCGGCGGGAAGAACAGCGAGAAGCGCTCGACGCGCATCCCGACCGCCTTGGCGACGGCGAAGTGCCCGAACTCGTGCAGCATGATCAGGGCGGAGAGGCCCAGGATGACGAGTACCCAGCTCATGCGTCTCAGTGTGGCAGGCGCCGGCGAGACTTCACGCAGGCCTCACGATCACGCCAGCGCGGCGACGATCAGACGACCGTCAGCGCAAGCTTGGGATCCAGCCGCCGCAGATCGTCGGGGTCGCTTGTCACGACACCCTGCCTGTGGCGACGGGCGCACACCACGACGCTTGCGTCGATCGCGTCGCTGCAGCGGCGCAGCCCAAGCAACAGGCCCACCACGCGCGCGGTCGCGTCATCGAGGGACACCACGTTCGTATGATCGTGCTTCAACAGTCGCGCCAGGCGCGTTTGGCGGCGTGGGTCCCTGAGCACCTGCGCGAGCACGCCGGCGGGAATGCAGAGGGCTGCCTCGGGATCGGCCACAACGCGCTGAAGCAGCGCGCGCACTCGCTCGTCGCCACGCTCCAGCGCAATCAGGGCGCCAGCGTCGAGGGTGAGTCCTTTCAATTCGGATCAGAAAGGGCGAGGGCGGCGTCCGCCCAGGCGTAGGCCTCAGCGCTGGGCTCGCCATACTCGGCGATCAGCTCTGCGACGAGCTCGGCGAGGCTGTTCTCATCCTTTTCGGGGACGGGCCCCGCGAAGACCTCGGCGAGCGCGGCGGAGATATAGCCGGAGACGCTCGCGGCCTCGCCGCGAGCGACGGCGTCCCGCACCTGCTTGACCTGCCCCTGGGGCAGGGACACCGTGATCTTCGCGACCTTGGTCATACCAAGATCATACCAACTCTCCGGACGCCGCAACCTGGGGGCAGGCGCCAGGAGAGGAGCTTCGTGATGGGGCAGTTGATGTAGGGGCATACTCCTCTACTCCGACACTCCCGTCCGAATGGGACGAGCCCGCAGAACCTGCAAGCCGCGCGCGACCCGGCCCGGAAACCCTCACCCCAGCGCCGCGACGGCCTCCGCGGCGAGGGCCCGCGCCTCGCGGTCGGCCTCGTACAGCGACTCGAACGCACGGATGGGAGTACCGGGGAGCCGTTCCAAGGTCGCCTCGATCACGGCGGGGATGCCGGTGAAGGGCAGGCGCTCTGAAAGGAAAGCGTGGACGGCGACCTCGTTGGCGGCGTTCAGCACGCAGGGCGCGGTGCCGCCGGCGAGGGCCGCCGCGCGCGCGAGGCGCAGGCAGGGGAAGGCGTCGAGATCGACGGCCTCGAACGTGAGCTCTCCGACCTCCACCAGGTCCAGGGGCGCGATCGGGAGCTCGACGCTCTCCCCACCGTGCAGCGCGTAGGAGATCGCCACGCGCATGTCGCGCGGGCCGATGTGGGCGAGCATCGCGCCGTCGGCAAGCCCGATCAGCCCGTGCACCAGCGATTGCGGGTGGACGACCACGTCGATCCGCTCGTACGGGGTGCCGAACAGGTGGTGAGCCTCCATCAGCTCCAGGCCCTTGTTCATCAGCGTCGCCGAGCCGATCGTGTTCATGCTCCCCATCGCCCACGTGGGGTGGGCGAGCGCATCGGCGACGCTCACGTCCTCAAGCTGCGCGCGCGTGCGCCCGCGGAAGGGCCCGCCGGAGGCGGTGATCGTAAGGCGCTCCACGGCGCCGGGGGGCTGCCCGCAGAGCAGTTGGTGCAGGGCGGTGTGCTCGGAGTCCACGGGCACGATCTGCGCGCCGGTGGCCTCGGCGAGCGCGGTCACAAGCTCGCCTCCGACGACGAGCGACTCCTTGTTGGCGAGCGCGAGGTCGATGCCCTCGCCGAGCGTCGCCACCGTGGGCCCGAGGCCGGCGGAGCCGACGAGCGCGTTGAGCACGAGCTCGGCGCCTGACTCCACGACCAGCCGCACAAGGCCCTCGGCCCCGCCGAGCACCTCTCCCTCCCCCCACGCCTCGGCGGCGCGGGCAGCGGCGGCGGGCTCGACGAGCGCGATCCGTCGCACGCCGTGGGCGTGGGCCTGCTCGATCAGGGTCTCCCAGGAGCGCTCGGCGGAGAGGCCGACCAGCTCGAACTCCCCGCTGCCCCGGACGATGTCGAGCGCCTGCGTGCCGATCGAGCCGGTGGAGCCGAGGATCAGCAGGCGCTTGGGCACGGGCACCGAGGGTAGTGGCACGGCGGGAGCGCGGCGGGCCGGCGGTGCGCACGAGCGCAGGCGCTACACATACGCCAGCCAGATGTAGTAGCCGACGACGGCGGTGAACAGCACCGCGTCGAGGCGGTCGAGCGCCCCGCCGTGCGCGCCGAACAGCCGCCCGGCGTCCTTGGCGCCGGCGTGGCGCTTGATGAACGACTCGAACAGGTCGCCGACGGGCGCGGCGAGCGCCACGCCGACCCCCAGCACGAGCGCGTGCGTGCCGGGCAGCCATTCCTGGTAGCGCCCGGCGAACCACACCGCGGCGACGGTGCAGGCCATTCCGATCACAAGGCCCTCGACGGTCTTGTTGGGCGAGATCGCGGGCGCGAGCGGGCGGCGGCCGAAGAGGCGCCCGCCAAGGTAGGCGCCGGTGTCGCCGAGGAACGTGCCGACGAGCACGTCGATGACGATGCCCTCGCCGTGGGGCAGGCCGCGCAGCAGCACGGCGTAGGCGAGCGCGAAGCCGATCCAGAAGATCCCGAGCAGCGTGATCGCCAGCCCCCCGACGGTGGGGCGGGGCTGCAGCAGGGTCAGCCCGAACAGCACGGGCAGCGAGGCGACCGCGGCGAGCAGCACCTGTGGCGGCCCGCCGTAGAGGGCGCCCGCGAGCAGCCCGGCGAGCGCGATCAGGCCCGCGAGGCGCACGGGGTGCACACGCTCGTACATCGAGAAAAGCTCGTGCATGCACACCGCCCCGAGCGCGAACAGCCCGAGTGCAAAGACGGCGCCGCCCTCGATCACGATGAACAGCGCGAACGCGATCGCGGGCAGCGCGGCGAGGACCCGCGCGGCGAGATCCGAGCGTTCGCGGCTCACCGCGCCCCCGTGGCTCGTCGCGCCCCTACGGCTCGTCGCGCCCCCGCGGCTCGTCGTCCACCCACCGCTCATCGCCCGCCGAAGCGCCGCCGCCGCGCGCTGAACTCGGCGAGCGACTGCTCGAGCGCCGCGCGCGTGAAGTCGGGCCACAGCTCGTCGCGGAAGATCAGCTCGGAGTAGGCAGACTGCCACAGCAGGTAGTTGGATAGGCGCCGCTCGCCGCTGGTGCGGATGATGATGTCGGGGTCGTGCATCTCCGGCGCGTACAGGCAGCGGCGGAACTCCTCCTCGTCAGATTGGAGAGCGAGGGGCCCAGCTCGCCCGCCTTCGGCGGCCTGCGCCACCCTCTTGGCCTCGAAGCGCCGCGCGGCGTCGAGGATCTCGGCGCGCCCGCCGTAGTTGAAGGCGACGAACAGGGTGATCGTCGCGTTGGCGGCGGTCAGCTCTTCGGCCCAGCGCATCTGCTCAACCAGGCTCTCGGGGATCCCCTCGCGGCGGCCGATGAAGCGCATCCGCACGCCCTCCTGGTGCAGCTCGGGGGTCTCGCCCGCGATCCGCCGGGAGAACATCTCGAACAGCCCCTGGATCTCGGCGGCGGGGCGCGACCAGTTCTCGGTGGAGAAGGAGTACACCGTGAACTCCTTGATCCCGAACTCCACCGCGTCGCGCAGGCGCGCCTTGACGGTGTCGGCGCCGGCATCGTGTCCCTCGTTGACGGGCACGCCGTGGGCGCGCGCCCAACGGCCGTTGCCGTCGGTGATGATCGCGATGTACCGCGCCGTGGATGGCTCGGGCGTCCTGGGAGCCCGGGACCCCGTGGGGAGCCCGGATGTCGCAGGGCGGCCGGGGGGCTCGGGCGCCGCGGGAGGCTCGGCGCCCGCCATCAGACTTCGAGGATCTCCTCTTCCTTGGCCTTCAGCACCCCGTCGAGGTCGGCGATGCGGGCGTCGGTGAGCTTCTGCAGCGCGGCCTCGGCGCGGTGCTCGTCGTCGGAGCCGGCCTCCCCTGCCTCCTTGAGCTCGCGCAGGTCGTGCATCACGTCGCGGCGCACGTTGCGGATCTTCACGCGCCCCTCCTCAATCAGGTGGCGCACGACCTTGACCAGCTCGCGGCGGCGTTCCTCGGTGAGCTCGGGCACGGCGAGGCGCACAATGTTGCCGTCGTTGGAGGGGTTGAGGCCGACGTCGGACTCGTTGATGGCCTTCTCGATGAACTTGATCGAGGACTTGTCGTAGGGCTGCACGGTGAGTAGGCGCGCCTCGGGGGCGGAGATCGTGGCGAGCTGGTTCAGCGGGGTGGGGGCGCCGTAGTAGTCGACCACGATGCGCTCCAGCAGCGCGGGGCTGGCGCGGCCGGTGCGCACGGTGGCGAGCTCGTGCTGAGTGGCCTCCACGGACTTCGCCATCCGCCCGCGAGCATCCTCGATCAGCTCGTCGATCATCTCAGCCACGGCCGCTGCCCTCCTCCTCGCTCGGCGTTGTCGATACCAGGGTGCCCACGCGCTCCCCGGAGATTATCCGCGAGATGTTGTGCTCGTCGTCCATGTTGAAGACGTTGAGCGGCATCCCGTTCTCCATGCAGAGCGCCAGCGCGGTGGAGTCCATCACGCGCAGGCGGCGCTCCAGCGCCTCCATGTGGGTGATCGTGGGGATGAACTGTGCGGCGGGGTCGAGCGCGGGGTCGGCGGTGTAGACGCCCTGGACGCCGTTCTTGGCCATCAGGATGATCTCGGCGTGGACCTCGGCGGCGCGCAGGGCGGCGGCGGTGTCGGTCGTGAAGAACGGGTTGCCGGTGCCGGCGGCGAAGATCACGACGCGCCCCTTCTCCAGGTGGCGCATCGCGCGGCGGCGGATGTAGGGCTCGGCGACCTCGGAGATCGCCAGGGCGGACTGCACGCGCGTGTCGGTGCCGTTCTTCTCCAGGGCGTCTTGGAGCGGCAGGGCGTTCAGCACGGTGGCGAGCATCCCCATGTAGTCGGCGGTCGAGCGGTCCATCCCGGCGGCGGCGCCCTTCATACCGCGGTAGATGTTGCCGGCCCCCACCACGATCGCGACCTCGACCCCCTGGTCGCGCACCGCCCCTACCTGCCGCGCGACGGCGGCCACGCGCGCGGGGTCGGTACCGAACTCGAGCTCCCCCATCAGCGCCTCGCCGGAGAGCTTCAGGAGGATGCGTCTGAACGCGGGGGCCATCTGGCGAGAGCCTACCCGTCCGGTGCGATCCCCACCGTCCACCTGAACCACCACCCCGTCCGGGGAGTCGTGGACCAAACCCCTACCCATCCCGGACGATCCCTGCTCAGATTGTAAGGCCGGCCATCCGTGGCGGCCTTACTGACCTACTGCGAAACGCACGAACCGGCGGATCACAATGTTCTCGCCAGTCTTGGCGGTGAGCTCGTCGCGCAGCTGCTGGACGGTCTTGCCTTCGAACTTGGGGTTGTGTAGCTCCTGCTCGAGCAGCACAATCGTCTGATACCACGCGTCGAGCTTGCCGGAGACGATCCGCTCGCGCACGTTCTCCGGCTTGTCTGCCGGTGCCTCCCGCTCATAGAGGCTCGCCTCCGCGTCGCGCGCGTCGGCCGGGACGTCCTCGCGGCTGACGTAGGCGACGGTGGGCGTGGCGGCGATCTGCATGGCCACGTCGCGGGCGAAGCCGGTGAAGTCCTCGTTGGTGGCGACGAAGTCGGTGTTGCAGTCGACCTCGACCAGCACCCCGACCTTGGCGCCGGGGTGGATGTAGGCCTGCACTGTGCCCTCGGTGGCGGTGCGCTCGCCGAGGTCCTGGATCTTCTTGCCCTGGCGCAGGCGCAGGATCTCGATCGCCTTCTCGATGTCCCCCGCGGCCTCGGTGAGAGCCTTCTTGCAGTCCATCATCCCCGCGCCGGTGCGGTCGCGCAGGGCCTTCACATCCTTGGCGCCGATCTCAGCAGTGCTCATGGCGCGCTGGCCTCCTGCGCGCTGGCCTCGCCGGGAGTCTCGACGGCCGTGGCATCCCCATCCGGCGAAACCGGCTCGGCGGGCGCCGCGGGCGCGGGTGGAGCCTCCGCCGCGGGAGTCGGCGCCGCAGTGGGCTCGGGGGTCGGTGGCGCCATCGGTCCCGGGGTTGGCGGCGCCGTCGGTCCTGAAGTTGGCGGCGCCGTCGGTCCTGGGGTTGGCGGCGCCGTCGGTCCTGGGGTTGGCGGCGCCGTCGGTCCCGGGTTAGCCACAGCCTGCGCGGACTCTGCCGCGACCGGAGCCTGCGGCGAGGGCGCCGTCTGCGCGGGCGCCGCGGCGGCGGCAGCGGCCTGCGCGGCGAGCCGCTCCTGGGCCTCACGCGCGGCCTGCTCCTCGGCTTCGCGGCGGGCGGCGTCTTCCTCGGCTTCGCGGCGCGCGCGGGCCTCAGCCTCGATGCGGGCGCGCTCCTCGGCTTCCTGGCGGGCGCGTTCCTCCTCGGCGCGGAACACGTTGCGGCCTTCGGCGACGACGTCTCCGATCGCGCGGGTGATCAGCGAGCAGGAGCGGATCGCGTCGTCGTTGCCGGGGACCACGAAGTCGATCCCGTCGGGGTCGCAGTTGGTGTCGACGAGGCCGATGATCGGGATTCGCAGCCGCTGCGCCTCGCGCACGGCGATCGCCTCGGTTTTGAGGTCGATCACGAACATCGCGTCGGGGACGCGCTGCATGTCTTTGACCCCGCCGAGGTTGGCGCGGAGCTTAGCCAGATCGGCCTGGCGGGCCATCCGCTCGCGGGTGGGCAACAGCGCGAGCTGACCCTCGGCCTCGAAGCGTTCGAGGTCGTGCAGGCGGCGGATGCGCAGGCCGATCGTCTGGAAGTTGGTCAACAGGCCGCCGAGCCAGCGGTGGTTGACGTAGGGCATCCCGGCGGCCGTGGCGACGTCGCGGACGGTGTCGCGCGCCTGCTTCTTGGTGCCGACGAACAGCACTGTCCCGCCGCGGTGGGCGAGCGTGCCGGCGAACTGGCGGGCCTGCTCGAGCAGCACGGCGGTCTTGAGCAGGTCGATGATGTAGATGCCTTCGCGCTCGCCATGGATGAAGCGGCGCATCTTGGGGTTCCAGCGGCGCGTCTGGTGGCCGAAGTGGACGCCGGCCTCCAGCAGTTCCGCGATTCCTACCTGAGCCACGGTGTCGCTCCCTTATGTGTATGCCTTGGAGTGGTGCTTACGTCCGTACGGCGAGCGCGGACTCACAGGAAGGTGACGGCGCAGGCCGTCATCCTGGAGCAGGGCCGCGATCCGTGATCCATACGGGTCGAGGGTCCGAATTGACCGCTCAGGATAGCTCAGCGCGGACCAGAGCAGCCTTCACCCCCTCCGTCCGGGGACGGCGGCCGTCCGCTGCGCCTGTGAAGGCAGGGACGACTCAGCCCTCGGCGCGGGCTAAAGCGGCGGCGAGGTCAGCCGGCAGCGGCGAGCGCAGCTCCAACGGCTCCCCCGTGAAGGGGTGCTCGAGCGCGAGCCGGGCGGCGTGCAGGAACTGGCGCTCCAGGCCGAGCATCCCGGCGGTCCCGTACTCGGGGTCCCCGGCGACGGGGTGGCCGATCGCCTGGAGGTGCACGCGGATTTGGTGGGTGCGACCGGTGTCCAGGCGCAGGCGCAGGAGCGAGTGCTCGGGCAGCGCGCGCTGCAGCGCGAAATGGGTACGGGCCTCGCGGGGGAAGTTGCCGCCGACGGCCATCCGCGTGCGCACGCGCGGGTCGCGCCCGATCGGGGCCTCGATCGTGCCGCTGCGCGCGGGGGGCCGGCCCTCCACGAGCGCCAGGTACTCGCGCTCGATGCGCCGCTCGGCGAGCGCGCGCTGGAGCAGGCGGTGGGCCTCCTCGGAGCGGGCGACGACGAGCAGGCCGGAGGTGTCGCGGTCCAGGCGGTGCACGATCCCGGGTCGATTGGGGTCCCCGCCCACCCCGCCGCCGCCCGCGACCCCGGCGAGCAGCTGGGAGAGCGTGCCCTCGCGGTGCCCGCGGGCGGGGTGCACGACGAGGCCGGCGGGCTTGTCGACGACGAGCAGGTGCTCGTCTTCGTAGGCGATCTCGAATCGCATCCCGTCCACGCGGCCATCGGGTCCCGTGCCGCTCAAGGACGGTCGCCCCGGGGGCGCTCGGCCACGAGCAGCAGAATCAGGACCCCCAGTGTGATGGAGACGTCGGCGAGGTTGAAGGGGGGCCAGCCGAGCGGGAGCTTGATGAAATCGGTGACGGACCCCGCCCGCAAGCGGTCGAGGATGTTTCCGAGCGCCCCGCCGAGGAGCATCCCGGTGGGCAGCCAGATCAGCGGCCGCGCGGCGTGGCGCGCGAAGTAGGCGAGCAGCGCGAGCAGCGCGAAGCCGATGACGATCGTGACGGCGAGGTGGTCGCCGGGGAGAAAGCCGAAGGCGACTCCGTGGTTGCGAGTGTCCACCAGCTCGATCCCTGGCAGCACCTTGCGTTCTTCGCCGGGGACGATCGAGTGCCGGACGGCGCGCTTGGAGAGCTGGTCGACGGCAACGACGGCGAGGGCGACGAGCGCGGCGCGAGCCCAGGGAGAGGCGACCAATCGAAGACCGGCCGGCGAGCGCCTGTGGACCGGGGGCGCAGGCGCAGCGCCGGAGTCCGAGTCGGGGTGAGGGTCGGGGGTGGCGCTCAACCGTGGATGATGCCCTGGACCACGACGCTGTTGACGATCTCGAGCACGACGATCGCGACGATCGGGCTGAAGTCGAAGCCGCCGAAGCTGGGTAGCACGCGGCGGAAGATCCGCAGGAAGGGTTCGCACACGTCGCGCAGGAAGCCGATCACGGCGGAGGAGACCCGCGAGTAGGGCGGGCGCAGCCCGAAGGCGAAGAGCCACCCCACGACGATGTGGGCGAAGATCAGCAGGATGTAGACGTAGATCAACGTCGAGACGTAGTTAGCGACCTCGGCGCGAGCAGAGGCGATCAGGATCATCGACCGCTCACCGCCCCGGCCGCGGCCCGCCGCGGCTGTCGAACCCCCGCCCGCGCCGGCGCAGCACAGCGTCGAGCGCGTCGCTGAACGCGGCGCGCACCCCCCCGCGCTCCAGGGCGTCGACCCCGCGCGCGGTGAGGCCTCCGGGGGAGCAGACCTCACGGCGCAGCGCGAGCGTGTCGTAGTCCCGGCGGCGCAGGAGCTCGGCCGTCCCGGCGAGGGTCTGCACGACGAGCCGCGCGCCCTCGGCGGCGGGAATCCCGCGGCGCACGCCGGCGTCGACCTGGGCCTCGGCGACGAGCGCGACGTAGGCCGGCGCGCAGGACATCAGGCCGGTGGCCACGTCGAGCAGCGCGTCGTCGAGCACGACGAGCGAGCCGAGCTCGGCGAACAGCTCGCGGACCTGGATGTCGAGGTCCCCACCCGCCTCCCCGCCGGGCGCCTGCACTTCACGCGGGCCGGCCGCCTGCACTTCACGCTGCGGGTCGGCCGCCTGCACGACCGCGCCCTGGCGGACCTCGACCGGCAGGGAGGGCATGAAGCGGTAGACGGGCCGCTCGGGGTACGCATCCCTGACCGCGGCGAGCGGGGTGGCGGCGAGGATCGAGGCGACCGCGCGCGCGTGGAGGGCGACCTCCTCGGCGATGGCGTGTAGCTGCGCCGGCTTGTGGCAGAGCACGACCAACTCCGCACGCTGGGCCACCTCGGCGTTGCTTGCAAGGGCCTCCCCCCCGGTCTCCTCGGCCAGCGCCCGAGCGCGGGCGACGACGGGATCGAAGCAGAGCACCGGTCGCCCCCACCCGCGGGCGAGCGCGCGCGCCATGTTGCCAGAGCCGATCAGACCTATCTGCATTGCGCGCTTAGGCTAGCGGGCGTCCGGCCCGGTCAAGGCGCGACCTCGAACGGGCGCCTCCTGAGGCGCCAGATCCAAGCATGGCCAGGACGCAAGGAGCGTGGCGTGCTGAGCACGCGAGCGACTGAGGACGCCGCCAGGCGCCGGAGATGCCGCCTCAGGACTGATTGAAGAAGCCCTTCTCTATAAGTCGAGCCCGCTCCTCCGCGGAGATCTCGACGTTGCGCGGAGTGAGCATGAAGACCTTGTCGGCGATCCGCTGCATCCCGCCGTCGAGCGCGTAGGTGAGGCCGGAAGCGAAGTCGATCAGGCGCTTGGCGAGATCGGTTTCGGTGCCCTGGAGGTTGAGGATCACCGGGATCGAGTCCTTGAAGCGGTCCGCCACCTGCTGGGCGTCGTTGAAGGACTTGGGGACGACGAGGTGGACGCGGACGTCGCCGTTGGAGCGGGTGCCGACGGAGCGTAGGACGGTGGTCGGACTGCCGCCCGCCCGGCGTCCCCCTCCCCGCGCGGGCGGGTCGTCCTCGGCGAAAATCTCATCGAAGTCGTCGCGGCGGCGGCGCAGGCGCCGGACGTTCGGGCGCTCGCGGTAGTGCTCCTCGAGCGCCGCCTCCTGGGGTGGGTCCTCGTCGTACTCGTCGTGGTACTCCTCGGCGAGGCCGAAGTACACGAGCGCGCGGTGCCAGGAGTCACGGAAGGCCATTCTAGGGGTGGGTGTTCGCTAAAGGTGTGATTTTCCCTGCTTATCCTAGCCATTTCGATCGTACAGCCGCACGCCGAGCCGGACGATCGTGGCGCCCTGCTGAGCTGGGGGAGGGCAGGCCCTGGCGCCCTGCTGAGCTGGGGGAGGGCAGGCCCTGGCGCCCTGCTGAGCTGGGGGAGGGCAGGCCCTGGCGCCCTGCTGAGCTGGGGGAGGGCAGGCCCTGGGTGGGCGGGCTCCAATCCCCCCCTCCCCTTACACAGGTGCCATCGGCTCATAGAGAGCCGCGCCAAGCCGGACGATCGTGGCGCCCTCCTCGACTGCGACGAGGTGGTCCTGCGTGGTCCCCATCGACAGTTCGCGCAGGCCGTGGGTCTCGGCGAGCGCCCGCAGCGCCGCGAACCACGGGCGGCTCGCCTCGGGGGCGGGGGCGAGCGGTGGCATCGTCATGAGACCGGCGACGGGGAACGGAGAGCGCTCGAGGTAGCGGGGCAGCTCCTCGGGGAGCACGCCCCCCTTCCCGGGCTCGCGGGCGACGTTGACCTGGATCAGGACCTCGAGGCCCGAGCGCGCCTCGTCGCGGTGGCGCTCGAGCGCTTGCAGGGCCGACTCGGTGGCGAGCGAGTGGATGCGGCGCACGTGGGGCACGATCAGCGGCACGCGGCGGCTTTGGAGGCGGCCGATGAAGTCCCACGTGAACAACTCGCCGTGCGCGGCGACCTTCGCCTGGAGGTCCTGGGCGCGGTTCTCCCCCACGAGCCCCACTCCGGCGCGAGCGAGCTCGGGCAGGTCCTCAATGCGCACGTACTTGGTGGCGGCCAGCACCTGCACCGCGGCGGGATCGCGCCCGGCGCGGGCGGCGGCGAGCGCGATCTGCTCGCGCGCCCGGGCGAGGCTTGCGCGCACACGCTCCGCGCGGATGCCCCCGATCAGCTCAGCCACGCGACCCCGGCCTGACGCCCGGCGGCGAGACCTTCGCGGCGGTGGGAGAAGAGGCGGGCGTCGCAGATCGTGCACACCCCCACGTCCTCGACGCGCGCCACCCCGGCCGCCTGCAGGCGCTCGCGGGCGAGGCTGGGGAGGTCGAGGTGACGGCCTCGGTGGAGGGCGCCGAGGTCTGCCGGGGCACGGCTGGCTGGCCTCGGACCTGCGCCACCCTCGAACGCGGCGTGGACCTCCGCGCCGACCTCGTAGCAGCACGGACCGGCGCCGGGCCCGATCACGGCAGCGATCTCGCCATCGCCGCCGACCTCGCGCAGCGCGCGCACCCCCTCCTCGAGCACCCCCGCGGCGAGCCCCCGCCAGCCGGCGTGCAGCGCCGCGACGGCCCCCTCGGACCCGAGGATCACGGGCAGGCAGTCAGCCACCAGCACCATCGCACCGACCCCGCGCAGCGCGGTGGCATGGCCATCGGCGTCGACCGAAGCCGGGAGACACGCGGCTTCGCCGCTGGCCGATTTGGGGATGCGAGCGAAGCGAGTGTCTCCCCAATCGGTCCCCGTTTCGGCCAGCGCGACCTGCCCGCCGCGGCTATCCTGTGCGCGCACGCACTGCACGACCGCCCCGTGGACCTGGCGGCCAGCGCACAGCCACCGCAGCCCGAGCTCTGAGCAGAGGCGGTCGCGTTCACTGCGCCCGCGCTCGTGTGCGGGGCCGCGCATCGTCGAGAGGTTGCCGTCGGCGCGGGTCGTGAACAGCGCGTGGCCACCGCCGGGGAGCTCGAAGCGCAGCGTTGGCAGGGCCGCTCCGGCACCGGCCGGCTCGGTCATTGCAGCAGCTCGACCGCGCAGCGCAGCGGAGGTCAGGTGGACCCCAGGGGGATCGGTCGTCCCGCTCATCGCAGCAACTCAACTTCGCACCGCAGCGAGGGAGCGCGTGTCAATCTCCCGTCGTAGGTCAGGAGGGGCGCAGCAAGGGCCTCCGCCAGGGCCACGTAGGCGGCGTCATAGGGACTGACGTTGTGCCGCAACTCCCAGATGCGACCCATGAGCGGTTGGTGTGGCGCACGCAGCAGGCTCATGCGCGCGAGGTCCTCGAACGCGCGCTGGGCGCGATCCTCGTCGAGCCGCCCCACACGCTGCGCGCCTCGCCACACCGCGGCGAGCTCGAGATCGACGATCTCAGGGGCGTAGAGGATCTCCACATCGGCAAGGCGCTCGCGGGCGCCGTCACCTTCGGGATTGTCGTACGCCAGCGCGGGTGCCAGAACCGACGCGTCGACAACAATCATTCCGAGCGGGCGTCACGGTCAGCCCTGATCAGCTCCGCAGCGTATGCGGGGGACACGCGCCCACCGCTGCACTCTCGGTTGATCCGGTCGAACAGCTCCCTGTTCGTGGGCCTGCTCGCCTGCGCTTCCAGCTCGGCGAGCAGATAGGCCTGCAGTGACTGGCCCGCCCGCTGAGCGCGGCTACGCAGCACCTCGTGGATGGCCGGCGGCACGTTCTTGATCTGCACACTGGGCATGTGCAGCAGCATAGCGCCATTTTGGCGCCACGGGCGTCAACGCGACCGCGGTCATCGTCGCTGGAGCGACCGCAACCGGGCCAGCCGTTTACCGTGGCCGGAGGGTCGCCCGCAGCTGTGCCTCGCGCTCGTCGGGAAGCTCGCCGTCGAGGCGCATACGCAGGGTCTCCTCCAGCCGGCGGCC
Source organism: uncultured Solirubrobacterales bacterium (assembly GCA_963715925.1). GTDB lineage: Bacteria > Actinomycetota > Thermoleophilia > Solirubrobacterales > Solirubrobacteraceae > Palsa-744. The sequence goes on from OY970282.1 coordinate 3,817,697, forward strand.
GATCTCCGGACCCTGCGGCACTCCGGCGGCGAGCAGGTCCTCGCCGGTGATCGCCAGGCGCACGTGGCGCACCTCCTCCAGCCAGCGGCGCGCCGCGGGAGCGGCTGGCGCGCTCACCCCGCCGGCCAGCGCGACCCCCTCGGGCGGGACCGACAGCGCGACGGCACGCAGCTCAGAGGGGCGGCCGGCACGAGGCAGATCCTCGGCCAAGCGCGCAACGGCGACGGCCGCGGACGCCACACGGTCACGCTCGGCGGCGGGGAACTCGAGGCGATCGAGCAACGCGGCGACCTCAGCGCGGCAGTCGCCGTCCGCACGGAGCGCGAGGGGTAAAGCGAGCGCGCTGAGCAGCAGGAGGTCGGGGCGGCCCACCTCAGCACCGCCTGCCCGAGGACCGCCCGCAGCCAGTAGCTCCAGCGCACGGCGCACCGGGGGCGCCTCGAAGCGCAAGCGGGGATGCAGCGCCGCGAGCAGCCCGAGGCGTTCCAGCTCGGCGAGGGCAGCGAGCGGATCGGGCTCAGCCAGCGCAAGGCGCAACTCGGCACCTACACGCCCGAACGACACCCTCGCAAGCGCATCCACAGCGACCGCCGCGGCAGCCAGCTCATCGGTGAAGGGCTCAACTTGGAAACCGAGGCGGGCGCTATAGCGCGCCAGGCGCAGCAGACGGGTGGGGTCGTCGATGAAACTACGCTCGTGCAGCACGCGCAGTTGCCCTTCGGCGAGATCGTCCAACGCAGAGCCCTCGTACAGCAGTTCGCCCAGCTCAGGGCCGCCGAGCGGCACCGCGATCGCGTTGACCGTGAAGTCTCTGCGCCGCAGGTCCTCCTCGAGGCTGCCTGGGCGCACCTCGGGCAACGCGCCGGGGACAGGGTAGGACTCGGCGCGCCGCTCGGCGATGTCCACACGGGCGCCGTCCCACTCCACCAGGGCGGTCCCAAAGCGCTCATGGAGGGTCACGCGGGGGCTGGCCCCCTGGATGCGTGTGGCCAGCTCGCCGGCCAGCTTTGCGGCCTCGCCGGCGACTACTACGTCGAGCTCGCGTGGGCGGTGACCCAACAGCAGATCGCGCACGGCACCGCCGATGAGCACCAGGTCTCCCGGACCCTGGCCAAGCGCGAGCACCTCTGAGCCTCCCGGGAGCGCCTGCAGCGCACCCAGCACCTGCACACCGGTGACGAGTGGCGTCGCCCCCCGGCTTGGCATCAGAGCTCGCGTACCGGGATGCCGGCAGCGGCCAGGTACTCCTTGGCTTCCCCGACGGTGTGGCGGTCGTAGTGGAAGATCGACGCGCACAGCGCCGCGTCGGCGCCCGCGGTGAGGGCGTCCGCCAGGTGCGAGAGCTCGCCCGCCCCGCCGGAGGCGATCACGGGCACCCCCACCGCCTCGCTCACGGCAGCGGTCAGCGGCAGGTCGTAGCCGTCGGAGGTGCCGTCGCGGTCCATGCTGGTGAGCAGGATCTCCCCCGCCCCCCGGGCGGCCGCCTCGCGCGCCCACTCGACCACGTCGCGGCCGGTGGGGGTGCGCCCGCCCGCGACGTACGCCTCCCAGCCGGGGGAGCCGGGGACCTCACCGACCCGAACGGTGCGCGCCTTCGCGTCGATCGCCAGCACCACGCACTGCGCGCCGAACACCCGCGCGAGCTCGTCGATCAGCTCCGGGCGCGCGAGCGCCGCGGAGTTCACCGCGACCTTGTCCGCGCCGGCGTCCAACACCGCCTGGGCGTCCTGCACGGAGCGGATGCCGCCGCCGATCGTGAACGGCACGAACACCTCGTCCGCGGTGCGCCGCGCGAGCGCGACGATCGTCTCGCGCCGCTCGTGGGTGGCGGTGATGTCGAGGAACACCAGCTCGTCGGCGCCCGCGCGGTCGTAGTGCGCAGCCAGCTCGACGGGGTCGCCCGCGTCGCGGATGTCGAGGAATTCGACGCCCTTGACGACGCGGCCACCGTCCACGTCCAGGCAGGGGATCACGCGCTTGAGGTGCACGCGCTCACGGTAGCGTCAAGTTTGCTGTGCGGTCGGCGCATGCGCCGACCGACCGACCGCACATGTGCGGTCGGGGACCGGCCACATGTGGCCGGTCCAGGCGGGGCCACATGTGGCCCCGCCGCCATTGCCGCATACGGCAATGGCAACCCCAACCTCACCCGCCGAGGGCCTCCCGAGCCTCAGCCACCGTGAAGCGCCGCTCGTACAGCGCCCTGCCGCCATTCCGTATGCGGCAATGGCACCCTCAACCTCACCCGCCGAGGCCCGCACGCGGCCCTGCCGCCCCCTCCCCCTCACCCGCCAAGGGCCTCCTGAGCCTCGGCCACCGTGAAGCGCCGCTCGTACAGCGCCTTGCCGACGATCACCCCGGCCAGGTTCGGCTCGCGCAGGCGGGCCAGGCCCCGCAGGTCGTCGAGCTCGCCGATGCCTCCGGAGTAGACGAGGTGGCCCTGCTCGGCGGCCTGCGCCGCCCAGAAAACGTTGTCGAGGTTGATTCCCCCCAGCATCCCGTCGCGGTCCACGTTGGTGTAGACGAGCTCCCGGACCCCCTGGGCCAGCAGGTCCGCGAAGACTCGCATGACGCTGATCTCCGTGGTCTTCGTCCAACCCTCGGTGGTCACGTGGGTCCCGCGCACGTCCACCGAGACCACCACGCGCTCCGGGCCGTGCTCGGCGAGCGCCTGCTCCAACAGGGCCGGGTCGGTGAACGCGGCCGTGCCGAGGATCACGCGCTGGGCCCCGGCGGCGAGCGCCCGGTTGACCCCCGCCAGCGTGCGCAGACCGCCGCCGTACTGGACCGGGACCCCCGCCTCGCCCGCGATCCGGCTCAGGTGCTCGAGGTTCACCGGCTCCCCCGCGCGCGCGCCGTCGAGGTCCACGACATGCAGATGGCTCGCGCCGTCGCGCACCCATGCGCGTGCCGCCGACCACGGGTCCTCGTCGTAGACCTTGCTCGCCCCGAAGTCCCCCTTCGTCAGGCGCACCGCGTGGCCGCCGAGGATGTCGATCGCCGGGTAGAGGATCACGCGGCTGTCGGTGTCGCGCGCGCGGGCGAGGTACGGGGACGCGGCGTCACGGGGCACAGCCCGAGGGGCGGTAGGACGCGGTAGGGGCGCGGCATCACCGGGGCAAACACCAGGGCACGGTAGGAGCGCGACATCGCGATGGGGCACACAGCCCGGGGCGCGGCAGGGGCGCGGTAGGGACGCGGCGTCACGGGGCACACAGCCCGAGGGGCTGGGCCGGCACGGGCCGTGCGACGGCCGCGCAGATCCCCACGAAGTTGCCCAGCAGCGCCAGCCCGTGGGTGGAGGACTTCTCGGGGTGCGACTGCGCGCCGTACACGTTGCCCCGCCCCACCACAGCCGGGAAGCGCTCCCCGTACTCCGCGGTCCCCAGGACCACGGCCTCGTCGGCCGGGTGCGCGACGAACGTGTGCACGTGGTAAAGGTACGCGGGGTCGGGCAGGCCCTCCAGGAGCGGCGAACGCGCCCGCCAGCGCACCTCCGACCAGCCGATGTGCGGCAGCTTCAGGCCCGGAGCGGCCAGCTCGCGCACCTCCCCGCGCAGCAGCCCCAACCCCTCCGCGCCGCCGTGCTCGGTGGAGCGCTCGAACAGCAACTGCATCCCCATGCACGACCCGAACAGCGGCGTGCCCGCGGCGGCGCGCTCGCGCAGCAGCTCGTCGAGGCCGAGCTCGCGGATCGTGGCCATCGCCGCCGGGAAGGCCCCCACGCCGGGGAGCACCAGCCCGTCCGCGGCCCGCAGCTCGTCGTGGTCGCGGCTCACGAACGCCCGCGCGCCCACGCGCTCCAGCGCCTTCTCGACCGAGCGGCGGTTGCCCATCCCGTAGTCCACGACCGCAATCGAGGGCCGGTCCGCTCGGCCCGCCCGGGCACCGCCGGCAGCCCGCGGCCGATCGGCGGACGCTGGGGCCCATCCCGCCGCGGGCCCGGAGCTTGCGTCGGGGGGGCTCATGCGGTCAGCGTTCCCTTCGTGCTCGGCACGCCCGTCTCGGTGGGGTCGAGCGCGACCGCGGCCCGCAGCGCGCGCGCGAACGCCTTGAAGGCGGCCTCGATCATGTGGTGCGCGTTGGCGCCCGCCTCCACGCGCAGGTGCACCGTCAGCTTCGCCGCCGAGGCGAGCGCGCGGAAGAACTCCTCCGTCAGCTCATGCTCGAAGCCCCCCGTGGAGCCCGGGGGCAGCGCGGCCTCGAACAGCGTGTACGGACGGCCGGAGATGTCGAGCGCGCAGCTCGCGCGCGCCTCGTCCATCGGCACCGTCGCCGAGCCGTAGCGCACGATCCCCGCGCGGTCGCCCAACGCCTTGTGGAGCGCCTGGCCCAGCACGATCGCGGTGTCCTCGACGGTGTGGTGCGCGCCCGTCTGCAGGTCCCCGCTGACGTTCACGTCCAGGTCCAGGCGCCCGTGGCGGGCGAGCAGGTCGAGCATGTGGTCGAGGAAGCCCACCCCCGTCGCGCGCGCCCCCGCGCCGGTGCCGTCGAGGGCGAGCGTCAGCGCGACGTCGGTCTCGCCGGTCTTGCGCGCAATCGTGGCGGTGCGGCTCATCGCTCGCTCCCGGGTCGCAGTGCTCGCGCCGTCATGACTGTGGATTCTCGCGCACTCGGGCCTCCATCGACCGGGCGTGCCACTCGAAGCCCTCCGCGCGCGCGATCGGGGCGCCCGCGGCGGCCAGTTTGCCGACCGTGTCCCCGCCCACCTCGCCGAGCCGCACCTCGGCCATCCGCCGGCGGAAGTGGCGCGGGGAGAGGCCGGAGGCGAAGCGCGCGGCGCCCGCAGTCGGGAGGATGTGGTTGGAGCCCGCCACGTAGTCCCCGAACGCGGTGGCCGCGGCGGCGCCGACGAACAGGCAGCCGGCTGAGCGCACCAGCGAGGCGAGCGCCTCGGGCTCGGCGCCGATCAACTGGAGGTGCTCCGGCGCGAACTCGTTGGCGAGCTCGATCGCCTCGCGCGCGTCGGCGCTCTGCACGAGCACGCATGCCGCCGACTCCACAGGGTGCTCGGCCGCCAGCCGCTCCAGCTCGCCCGCGAGCGCGTCGAGGGCGCTACGTGAGCAGGAGAGCGCGCCGACGAAGGTGCCGTCGCCGTGCTCGCCCTGGGCAAGCAGGTCGAGCGCGACCAGCCGCGCGTCGGCGTCCTCGCCAAACACCACCAGCAGGTCGGAGGGCCCGGCGAACGAGTCGATCCCCACCACGTCGGAGAGCTGGCGCTTGGCCTCCTGCACGTAGAGGTTGCCGGGGCCCACGATCACGTCGACCCGCCGCACGCTTGCCGTTCCGTAGGCGAGCGCGGCGATCGCCTGCGCGCCGCCCATGCGGTACACCCGCTCCACCCCCAACAGGCGGCAGGCGCCGAGGATCACGGGGTCGGTCTGTCCGTCCCGCGCGGGCGGAGAGCAGACGGCGACGTCCAGCACACCGGCGGCGCGGGCGGTGACGACGCCCATCACGGCGGTGCTGGGGTAGGGCGCTCGTCCTCCGGGCACGTACACGGCGGCAGAGTGAACCGGGAGCTCGCGCACGACGATGCGCTGGTCCTGTGGCAACCGCAGGGAGACATCTTCCCCGACGCCGGCCTGCGCGACCTCGGCGACGTTGGCGATCGCCACCTGGAGGCCGGCCACGACGTCCAGGGGCAACAGCTTGATCGCCTCGTCGAGCTCCTCCGGTGGGACGAGCAGCGGGCGCGGCTGCGCGCCGCCGGTGTCGAGCTCGCGGGTGTAGTCGAGCACCGCCTCGTCACCCTCGTGGTACACCACGGCGAGGATCTCGCTCACCACCTCGGAGTCGAATCCGTGCCCCGGAGCAAGTTTGCGCAGGTGTTCCACCGCAACGGCGAGGCGGCTTGGAAACCCCCTCTGCGCGTAGGCATCCACGAGCGCGCGCTTGGCATCCAGCAGCTCGCGCACGGTGAGGCGCTCAACTCGCATCTACACCCTCCCGCGGGCAGCGTGTCCTAGCCGGGACCGCGCGGCTGGGACCGCGCACGCCCGCCCCACCCTCAACCCGCACGAAGCCGCTCCAGCAGCGCGTCGATCGCCGCCGCCTTCAGCTTGTGCGCGACCGGGTTGGCAATCAGCCGGGCGGTGCACTCGAACAGCGACTCGCGGATCTCGAGGTTGTTCTCCCGCAGTGTGGTGCCGGTCGCGGTGAGGTCCACGATCGCCTCGACCAGCCCCGTCAGCGGCGCCAACTCGACGGAGCCCTTGACCTCCACGATCTCCGCTTGACGGCCGGTCTCCTCGAAGTGGCGCGCGGCGAGCAGCGGGTACTTGGTGGCGACCCGCACCACCCCCAGGCGGCGCAACGCCTCGGCCGCGGGGTCGGGCTCGCCGGCGATCGTGGCGAGCACCATCGTGCAGCGCCCGTAGCCGAGGTCGAGCAGCTCGTACACCTCGCGCCCGATCACCGAGCGCCCGGCCCCGCCGGCTCCGCCGAGCGCGCGCTCGGCCAGCACGTCCTTGCCGGTGACGCCGAGGTCGGCGGCGCCGGCCTCCACGTAGGTGGGTACGTCGGAGGGGCGCATCGTGATCACCCCGATGTCCTCGAACAACAGCCGGCGGTCGTTGGAGCGCAGCTCGCCGGTCGCCAGCCCGAGCGACGCGAGCAGCGCGACGGTGTCCTCGAACAACGCCCCGCGGGGCACCGCGACGGTCAGGCCGAGCGGCGTGCTCACCGCGTCAGCCCCGCTCCCCGGCCCCGCTGCTCCCCCGCGAGCGCGATGTGCAGGCGGTCGACGCCCAGCGCGAAGCCGACCGCGGGCAGCGAGCGCCCGAAGCGCCCCAACAGCTCGTCGTAGCGCCCACCGCCGCCGAGGGGGGCGCCGAGTGCGGGGTCGTAGACCTCGAACACCGCGCCGGTGTAGTAGCCCAGGGAGCGCACCAGGCCGAGGTCGAAGATCACGCGGGCCGCCACCGCGGGGTCGAGCAGCGCGTGCACCGCGCGCATCCCCGCCGCGGCGTCGGCCGCCGGGCCGGGGAGGTCGGCCAGCGCCTCCGGTCCCCCGCGGCGTTGGGGGACGCTCAGCAGCAGCTCCGCATCGTGCGCCGGCAGCCCCGCCTCGCCCAGGCAGCGCTCGAGCTCCACGAAGTCCCGGCGCGCGAGTGCCTCCAGCAGAGCGGGGCGCAGCGCCTCGGGGACCGCGAGGCCGGCCATCAGCGCGGGGAACAGCGCGGCGTCGCCGAGGCCCACCCGGTAGCCCTCGAGGCCCGTGGCGTCCAGCGCGCGGCAGAGCACCGTGAGCGCCTCCGCCGTGCCCTGCGGCGCGGGTGAGCCGATCAGCTCGATGCCGGCCTGCAGCAGCTCGCGGGGTTGGCCCCGGGAGGGGCGCACCGCGCGGTAGCAGTGCGCGAGGTAGCAGAAGCGCAGGGGAGGCGGGGACTGCGGGTAGCGGGTGGCCACGACGCGCGCGATCGGCACGGTCATGTCCGAGCGCAGCACCAGCAGCGCCCCCGTCTCGTCGAACATGCGGTACACCGGTGGTTGGGCGGGAGAGGTGAGAGCCGCGCGGGCGAGCACCGCCTCGTACTCGAGCGCGGGGGTGTAGACCTCGCCGTAGCCGTGGGCGTCGAAGACCCCGCGCAGGGCCTCGGTGATGAGGCGCATCTCGCGCATCTCGTCGGGCAGCACGTCGCGCGTGCCGGAGGGGATCGGGTGGATCATGGCGAAGACATGTATACGACGGAGCGGGGACGGTACGCGGCCCGGCACCACCAGCCGCGGCGCGGGCGACTACACGTGGACGACGGGCGAGGGCTCCACGGCGACGCGCTCGATGTTGGCGCCGAGCTCGCGCAGGCGCTCGTCGATCCGCTCGTAGCCGCGGTCGATCTGGCGGATGTTGCCGATTTCCGAGCGCCCGTCGGCGCAGAGGGCGGCCAGCAGCATCGCCATCCCCGCGCGGATGTCGGGGGACTCCACGCGCTCCCCGCGCAGGCGTCGCGGGCCGGTGACGATCGCGCGGTGGGGGTCGCAGAGGACGATGTCGGCCCCCATCAGGATCAGTTTGTCGGTGAACACGAGGCGGTTCTCGAACATCCACTCGTGCACCAGGATCGAGCCCTCGGCCTGGGTGGCGAGCGCCAGCACGATCGAGGTGAGGTCGGCCGGGAAGGCGGGCCAGGGCCCATCCTGGACCTTGCTCTTGTACTCCCCCACGTCGGCCTGGACGACGAGCCGTTGGCCGCCGGGCACGAGCACGTCGGCGCCGTGCAGCTCGGTGCGCAGGCCGAGGCGTTCGAAGACGAGGCGGATCATGCGCAGGTCGGAGGGGACCGTGTCCTTGACGAGCAGCTCCCCGCCGGTGACGCCGGCGAGCGCGACGAAGGAGCCGATCTCGATGTGGTCGGGGGCGATGCGGTGGGTGCAGCCGTGCAGCGCGGCGCATCCCTCGACCGTGAGCAGGTTGGAGCCGATCCCATCGATGCGGGCGCCCATCGCGACGAGCATCCGCGCGAGGTCCTGCACGTGCGGCTCGCCGGCGGCGTTGCCGATCACGGTGGGGCCGGGGGTGAGCGCGGCGGCCAGCAGCGCGTTCTCGGTGGCCATCACGGAGGGCTCATCCATGAACACGTCGGTGGGCCGCAGGCCGCGGGGGGCAGACAGGACGATGTCGCGCCCACAGTCGGCGCGAGCGCCCATCGCGCGGAAGGCATCCAGGTGCGGGTCCAGGCGCCGGCGGCCGATCACGTCGCCGCCGGGCGGGGGCATGACGGCGCGCCCGAAGCGCGCGAGCAGCGGACCCGCGAGCAGGAAGGAGGCACGAATTTGCTCGGCGAGGGCCGGATCGACTTCGACCGAGTCAACCCCGGACGCACACAGCGAAAGCTCGTTGGGGCCGAGCCAGGCGACCCGCACCCCCAAGTGCTCGAGGATCGCGACCATCGCCTCAACGTCTCGGATGCGGGGCACGTTGCGCACAACCACCTCGTCCTCGGTGAGGACGCAAGCGGCGAGGGCGGGAAGCGCCGCGTTCTTGTTGCCGGCCGGGGTGAGCGTGCCGGAGAGCGGGACGCCGCCTTCGATGAGGAACTTCTCCATGGGCTTCGCGCGCACCCGCCGGCCCACGATCGGGCCGTAGCGGCGTCGTCCGTCAAGGGTAACAGCCATGTGCAGGGAGTTCGCGCACGGCGACCGGGTACCTGCACGGGCGGCGGCGCCGCACCAGGACGCGCACGCGCAGGCGTTCGCGTGGGACGCCACGGCACGCGCACCGGCCGCGGCACTCGCCCGGTCGTTGGTGGCTCCACGCCCCCGATATGCAACTTTCGTTGCAGGCTAAAACGGCCCGATGTGGCTCCGTTGAGCCATTCCCGCACCCGGCGAGAGCAGGCGCACGTATGTTCGGTCGATTCCGTCCGACGGGTCTCGTATCTTACGAACACGTGTTCTGTTCCACTCGGACAACAACACTCGCACAGCGCGCCCGGGATGCGCTATCGCTGACCCGCGCGTTCCTCCTGCTCGAGGACGATGACCAGGTCGACTGGGAGGTCGGCCAGGAGGAGCGTGCACCAGCAGGCCACGAGCCCACGTGGGCTCACGCGCACCGCGCGCCGCTGAGCCGGCGGCGGAAACCGCGGCGGGGGGGCCAACCGGCGCTCCCGCCGCAGCCGCAGCCATGCCTCTGCCCGACCCAGCCCTCGGGGCCGTGTGCCCGCCCCGCCGGCGGACACCGGGAAGGCGACGACGTGCGTAGCGCTCAGCGCGGCTCGAGGATCACGACGGGCAGCTCCCGCCTGGCGATCGACTTGTAGTGGTCGTAGCCGCTGTAGAGCTCCACGAGCCGCGGCCACAGCTCTGCGACCTCTTGCTCGGCGGCAGCACGAGCACGAACAGGATGGGTGTGCCCGTGCACCAGGGCATCGGCCTCGGGGTGGTCCTGTAGGTTGAACCACCACGCGGGTGTGCGGGCGGACGCGGCGTTGGAGGCGACGACGGCGAACCCGTCGCCGTGGCGGACGAAGAACATGGGAGCGTCGCGGGACTGGCCGCTGCGCCGCCCCACGGTGCGCAGCACGAGGATGTCCGCCCCAAGCGCTCGGCCGCCGAGCCGCCCTCCAGTGCACCGCACAAGCCAAGCGTGCGCCTGCGTGGCGAGAGCAGAGCCGGGCCGGTGCGCGAGGTGGGGGCTGATACGAGCGTAGACGTCGGCCACACGGGACATGAAGCAAGCGTACCCGACGGGACTCATGGCTCTCGACTTTGTATCCGCGGGCCTCGATCGTGGCCAAGTCCTATTCAATGCGGATCTCACGTGGAGCGATCCGGCATTACTCGGTCGTGAGCCCTATGCCGACCACGCACTCCCCGACCACACGCCCACCCGACGACACGCCCACCCAGTCGGCCATCTACGCCATCCCGCGGCGCCCCAACACCACGAGCCGCCCCGAAGGGCGGCTCGTTGGTAAAGAACCGGCGGCGTCCTACTCTCCCAGGCCCTTGCGAGCCAAGTACCATCGGCGCTGAGGGGCTTAACTGCTCTGTTCGGAATGGGAAGAGGTGTCTCCCCCTCGCCAAGGCCACCGGAAAAAGGCGAGAGACCAGCCTCCCGGTCCTTCAAAACTGCACAGCGCCACACGGGTACCACCTGAAATCAAAAATCCGTCAAGCCCTCGAACCATTAGTACCGGTCTCCTACGGGCGTTACCGCCCTTCCAGATCCGGCCTATCAACCTGGTGGTCTACCAGGGGTCTTACTCCCTCTAGGGGATGGGAGAACTCATCTTGAGGCCGGCTTCCCGCTTAGATGCTTTCAGCGGTTATCCGATCCACACGTAGCTAGCCTGCAATGCCCTTGGCAGGACAACAGATACACCAGAGGTGCGTTCATCCCGGTCCTCTCGTACTAGGGACAAATCCTCGCAATTCTCCAACGCCCACGGCAGATAGGGACCGAACTGTCTCACGACGTTCTGAACCCAGCTCGCGTACCGCTTTAATGGGCGAACAGCCCAACCCTTGGGAGCGACTCCACCCCCAGGATGCGACGAGCCGACATCGAGGTGCCAAACCGGGCCGTCGATGTGGACTCTTGGGCCCGATAAGCCTGTTATCCCCGGAGTACCTTTTATCCGTTGAGCGACGGCACTTCCACTTGCTACCGCCGGATCACTAAGACCTGCTTTCGCACCTGCTCGACCTGTCAGTCTCGCAGTCAAGCTCCCTTGCTACCTTTGCGCTCTACGCACGATTTCCAACCGTGCTGAGGGAACCTTTGTGCGCCTCCGTTACATTTTGGGAGGCGACCGCCCCAGTCAAACTACCCGCCTGGCACTGTCCAGCACCCGGATTCACGGAATGCTGTTAGAAACCCAATACACCAAGGGTGGTATCTAAAGGTTGGCTCCACGCCGGCCGCAACCGGCGCTTCAAAGCCTCCCACCTATCCTGAGCGAGATGCACCGAATCCCAATACCAGGTTGTAGTAAAGGTTCACGGGGTCTTTCCGTCTAGCCGCGGGTACTCGGCATCTTCACCGAGACTGCAATTTCACCGAGCCCCTCGTTGAGACAGTGCTGAAGTCGTTACGCCATTCGTGCAGGTCGGAACTTACCCGACAAGGAATTTCGCTTGAACTGTTACTTCCCAGGCCCTTGGTATGCACTACCTGGGATTAACTGGAGCCCTAGAGCCCCAGCGGGTCGATCATTTCTGTCGACCTCTGCATGTCGCCATGCAGGCCGGACCATATCTTGCCCACCAAAAATGGGCCCTGGCGTGTGGTCTCTGAGGGGTCAACCCACAAGTGGGCGACTTCCCTGCTGATTGTCCGCACCGAACGCATTGTCACTGCCGCACTTCGCGGCGAGTAGCGCCGGATACTCGGATATTCCAGCATACAGCCAGGTTTTACTAAGGCAACGAATTCACGAAACCTTAGGACCGTTCCTTATGTTACTACTCGGGAAACTAAATCCCGAGCGGCCCGCTCATTTCTGACGGACTCTCATGGTCGCCCATGAGTGCGGACTATATCATCCCACAACCGCTCTAGGTCGATGGGCTTGGCGTATAGTCTCTGAGGATTCCATCCATCCGATAGCGTCTCTTCCCACCGCGGTTCATCCGTTCCCGGAGAGCAAGAACCTGGTGGTAGTCATGGTCGCTTAGACCGTCGGCCGAAAGAAGCATAACTGCGCTTCTCCATAGCCGATAGTCCTCCGCCTTCTGTCCCACGATCGGAAACCGATCAAAGAAGGGCACGATTCGGTGGACAAGATCGGGAAGTCGATTGACCTCCCAATACCAGCCGCCGTTACCTGCCCTCCGCAGCGTTCCGCATCCTAGGGTCTCCCGAAAGAGATCCAGCGGCACACGGTCGTGCTGCGAGACGTTGAAGGCAGCTGAGAGCTTGAAGCTCCTACGATAGTCGCCGCGTTTGCGACAGACGATCATGAAGCTTCCCTCTCCCAGCGCGAACCCGGACAAGAAGCTACCGAGCGAGACCGATATGGCCTCGATGAATGGCCTTTCCTGCTGATTGTCCGCACCCGACACATTGTCACTGTAGCGCGCCGATCAGACAGAACGGTGCGCACGAGTAGCGCGGGATACACGGATATTCCAGCATATAGCCAAGTTTTACAACTACCTCGGTCAGCTGATAGTTACGGCCGCCGTTTACCGGGGCTTAGCTTCGCTGCTTCGGGTCAAGCCCTAACAACTCCACGTAACCTTCCGGCACCGGGCAGGCGTCAGCCCCTATACGTCGTCTTTCGACTTAGCAGAGACCTGTGTTTTTGGTAAACAGTCGCTTCAGCCTATTCACTGCGGCCCCCTCGGGCTCCACTCGCGAAGAGCTTCACCCTACTGGGGCGCCCCTTATCCCGAAGTTACGGGGCAATTTTGCCGAGTTCCTTAACGAGGGTTATCTCGATCACCTTAGTATTCTCTACTTGCCCACCTGTGTCGGTTTTGGTACGGGCACGCGCTCCCTCTCTAGAGGATTTTCTTGGAGGTATGGCGTCGGGGACTCGCCGGCTTAGTGCCAGCTGACATCGCACCTCAGGTTATGCAGCCCCGCATTTAACTAGGGCCACCCCTACATGCTTGTCCCAGGACAACCATCGCCTGGGTTCCCTTAGCCTTCCTCGTCTCCCCATCGGTCAATGGAAGCGACGTGGTACAGGAATATCAACCTGTTGGCCATCGACTACGCCTTTCGGCCTCGCCTTAGGTCCCGACTAACCCTTAGTAGACGAACTTTACTAAGGAATCCTTGGGCAATCGGTGGAGAGGATTCTCACCTCTCTTTCGTTACTCATGCCGGCATTCTCACTTCCCAGGCCTCCACGGCTGGCTTACGCCGCCGCTTTACTGGCATGGGAACGCTCTCCTACCGCGCGTGATAAATCACGCACCCGCAGCTTCGGTGACTAGCTTGAGCCCCGTTACATTGTCCGCGCTCGAACACTTGACCAGTGAGCTGTTACGCACTCTTTCAAGGGTGGCTGCCTCTAAGCCAACCTCCTGGTTGTCTATGCACTCGAACATCGTTTCCCACTTAGCTAGCACTTAGGGACCTTAGCTGGCGGTCTGGGCTGTTTCCCTTTCGACGCTGAAGTTTATCCCCCAGCAACTGACTCCCGGAGTAGACGTGATGGTCTTCGGAGTTTGCCTGAAGTCGGTAACCTGGTAGGGCCCCTAGTCCAAACAGTGCTCTACGGCCAACACGCAATTTATCCGAGGCTATACCTAAATATATTTCGGAGAGAACCAGATATCACTGAGCTTGATTAGCCTTTCACTCCGACCCACAGGTCATCCGCCCAGTTTTCAACCTAGGTCGGTTCGGCCCTCCACGAGGTCTTACCCCCGCTTCAGCCTGCCCATGGGTAGCTCGCTCAGTTTCGGGTATACCGCCTACGACTATGTCGCCCTATTAGGACTCGCTTTCGCTACGGCTCCGCTCATCGCTTAACCTTGCCGCAGACGAGTAACTCGCCGGCTCGTTATGCAAAAAGCACGCGGTCACAGGACAAGCCTGCTCCCACCGCTTGTAGGCACGCGGTTTCAGGTACTATTTCACTCCCCTTCCGGGGTACTTTTCACCTTTCCCTCACGGTACTTGTCCGCTATCGGTCACCAAGGAGTACTTAGCCTTGGAGGGTGGTCCCCCCAGGTTCAGTCCGCGTTTCACGGGCACGGACTTACTCAGGAACGCTTGACGGAAGATCATGCAGTTTCGTCTACGGGACGGTTGCCCTCTATGGTGCGTGGTTCCACACGCTTCGACTACCACATGATTTTGTAACTTCCGCCGAGCCGGCCACGGCTCGGAACAAGCGCCCTACAACCCCCGCTACGCAACGCGTGGCCGCTTACACGCAGCAGGTTTGGGCTGATCCCTTTTCGCTCGCCACTACTCAGGGAGTCTCTGTTGATTTACTTTCCTCGGGGTACTGAGATGTTTCACTTCCCCCGCTTGTCTTCCGCCGGCCTATGTGTTCAGCCGGGGATAACGCCGCATTACCAGCGCTGGGTTTCCCCATTCGGGAATCCACGGGTCAAAGGCTATTCAGCGCCTAACCGTGGCTTATCGCAGCCGTTCACGCCCTTCATCGACTCTTGGTGCCAAGGCATCCACCATGTGCCCTTACTATCTTGACGGTGATCAGACCGATCGTGATCCCCCGCACCCCTGAACAAGCAGGCGCGGATGAGAATGATCGCGAGCGGCCCGGTGATACCCGTTTTCAGCCGCCGCTTATCGATGGCGGCTGATGTGGCTTCTGTGCAGTTTTCAAGGACCGTGGAGAGGCTGTAACGCCGGCCTGCACCGGGCTAAATGCGGACGCGATCTCTATATCGCGGCTGCACCCGACGCAAACGAGCGCCGGTCTCTCAAAACTCAACAGCATGATGGCGGGTTGGATGCCGCACCGCCACGGGGCCCCCAGTAGGTGGGGAACTCCAATGGAGGCGACGGCGCGCCAGCCAGGTTCGGTCGACATGCTAGGCCCGGTCTGCTCTGTCGCCGCCCGCGCTCGTCCGAGACCCGAAGGTCCCAGTTGAGATCGAGCGGCCGCTTGGACCGGGGCACTGTTATGTGCTCCCTAGAAAGGAGGTGATCCAGCCGCAGCTTCCGCTACGGCTACCTTGTTCACGTGGTTCCCCATGTCGCCATGGGGCGTGGACTATATCTTCATCCTGGTTGCCGAAGACCCAAACGGGCCCTCAACAGACCGTATTTTCCTTGGGTGCCTCTGATCCGTGTGCTGCTCCGAACAGATAGCTCCAAGCACCTGAAAATACTTGTCGCCAGGAGCTCGGCGTGTAGTCTCTGAGGGGTCAATGAACCCGCCAGGTTGGGCGGGGACACGACTTCCCTGCTGATTGTCCGCACCCTTGCATTATCACTGCCGCTCCGGACGGAACGGCGAGTAGCGAGGGATACTCGGAGTTTCCAGCATACAGCCGAGTTTTTCACGTGTCGTTACCGACACGGGTCGCAACTTGCTTACGACTTCACCCCAGTCACGAGCCCCACCTTCGACGGCTCCCTCCCTTGCGGGTTAGGCCACCGGCTTCGGGTGTTGCTCACTCCCGTGGTGTGACGGGCGGTGTGTACAAGGCCCGGGAACGTATTCACCGCGGCAGTGCTGATCCGCGATTACTAGCAACTCCGCCTTCATGCAGGCGAGTTTCAGCCTGCAATCCGAACCGAGACGCGCTTTAAGGGATTCGCTCCACCTCGCGGTATCGCAACCCTCTGTACGCGCCAATGTAGCACGTGTGTAGCCCTGAACATAAGGGGCATGATGACTTGACGTCATCCCCACCTTCCTCCGGTTTGTCACCGGCAGTCTCGCATGAGTCCCCAACTAAATGCTGGCAACATGCGACGGGGGTTGCGCTCGTTGCGGGACTTAACCCAACATCTCACGACACGAGCTGACGACAGCCATGCACCACCTGTGAAAGTGCCCCGAAGGGAAGGTGTGTTTCCACACCGGTCACTCACATGTCAAGCCCAGGTAAGGTTCTTCGCGTCGCGTCGAATTAAACCACATGCTCCGCTGCTTGTGCGGGCCCCCGTCAATTCCTTTGAGTTTTAGCCTTGCGGCCGTACTCCCCAGGCGGGCAACTTAATGCGTTAGCTTCGACACGGGGGGAGTCGACACCCCCCACATCTAGTTGCCATCGTTTACAGCGTGGACTACCAGGGTATCTAATCCTGTTTGCTCCCCACGCTTTCGCGTCTCAGCGTCAGTCACGTCCCAGCGAGCTGCCTTCGCCATTGGTGTTCCTCCTGATATCTGCGCATTTCACCGCTACACCAGGAATTCCACTCGCCCCTTCCGGACTCTAGCTTGACAGTATCCACCGGCTTTCCAGGGTTGAGCCCTGGACTTTCACAGCAGACTTATCAAGCCGCCTACACGCTCTTTACGCCCAATAATTCCGGACAACGCTTGCACCCTACGTATTACCGCGGCTGCTGGCACGTAGTTAGCCGGTGCTTCTTGTGAAGGTACCGTCACTCCGTCCGGCTATTCACCGGAGAAGCTTCGTCCCAACTGAAAGGGGTTTACAACCCGAAAGCCTTCTTCCCCCACGCGGCGTTGCTGCGTCACGCTTTCGCGCATTGCGCAAGATTCCCCACTGCTGCCTCCCGTAGGAGTCTGGGCCGTGTCTCAGTCCCAGTGTGGCTGATCGTCCTCTCAGACCAGCTACCCATCGAAGCCTTGGTGAGCCGTTACCTCACCAACAAGCTAATGGGCCGCGGGCCCATCTCGATGCGGAGGCCGAAGCTTCCTTTCCCCTTGCGGGCACATCCGGTATTAGCCCGAGTTTCCTCGGGTTGTCCCGGTCATCGAGGCAGGTAACCCACGTGTTACTCACCCGTTCGCGGCTCTGCCCCAGGGCAAGCCCTGGTTCGTCGCTCCACTTGCATGTGTTAAGCACGCCGCCAGCGTTCGTCCTGAGCCAGGATCAAACTCTCCGTGAAGAACTTCACGAAAAGCTGTCATGGAGTGCCGGGCAGCGCCCGTGAGGGCGAGGACCGGCGGGCCGGGACCTATACACGTAGGGCCCCGACACCACGACGGGGTACTGCTCCTACTTGACTCTTGACCGCCCCCCGCAGGCCGGCCGATCTTCTCGGTGGCGCCGCGCGGCGGCGGGTCGAACCTGGACGCACACCACGATCGATCATCGATCGTCGGTGCGCATGCTGTTGAGTTTTCAAAGACCGTCGAACCTC